>NZ_CP151993.1:0-3946222 GCF_038593405.1 Psychrobacillus sp. FSL W7-1457 | reverse complement strand
TAACATAATCTCCTTTTCTATAAGATTGATAGGAAATCCGTTTTTCCTACCTTTTAGTAATAAGACGGTTTTACAAAAAGAGAATAATCATTCTGCTTTATATTTTATATGTATAAATTATAGTTATATACACAAATCCACGTCCTGTGGATAAACTTTATAAACGTATGGGGAAAATATTATCCACAGATTACTAACAACTGTGGATAATAAAAAATAACATATTTCGTTTGAAAAAGTAAAACACAGATATCGTATCAAAAAAACGTTGCAATTACAAGATACTTTAAGGTTATCCACAATATTAAATTAATTAACAGTTAAGGTTGTCCACAGCAAAGGGATATGTTAAAAACATGTTCATAAGCTATGTGGATATTTTTTTGTCGAAAATTGTTATTCACAGGTAAGTGGGAAAAGATATCTTAGTATGTGGATAAGAATGGGCAAGTAGAAAAGAGAAGCAGCAAGACATGGACTTAAATAAAGATTGACAAATACAGTGTAGTTTTTATATAATATCGGAGACTGTCTAAGGAACATTTTAAGATGATCACTCAGGAGGTGTCATATAGATGAAACGTACATTCCAACCAAATAGCCGTAAAAGAGCAAAAAATCACGGTTTCCGCGCACGTATGAGTACAAAAAACGGTCGCCGCGTAATAGCAGCCCGTCGTGCTAAAGGAAGAAAAGTATTATCAGCATAATTATAAGTCCACTGACCAATTCAGTGGTCTTTTTTTTCTTTCAAACCGATTAGTTGGAGCAGGTGACTAGATGAATAAGAAACAACGCATAAAAAAGAATGCTGAATTTCAAAAGATCTTTAAAAAAGGGAAATCATTCGCCAACAGACAGTTTGTAGTTTATACAATGGAGAATGAATACGATTATTTTCGAATAGGATTATCTGTAAGTAAGAAAGTTGGCAATGCAGTAGTTCGTAATCGTATTAAAAGATACATTCGTCAATCCTTTTTAGAGTTGAATGATTCAGTGGCAGGAAACAAAGATTATATTATTATCGCCAGAAATTCGGCGGCCAAGCTTGACTTTCATGAGACAAAAAAGAACTTAGAGCATGTTTTGAAAGTAGCCAAAGTTTTAAAGAAGAAAAGCTAGTGAAGTCTTTTGGATGAGATGTTAAGATAAGGATAGATGAAAGATGAATGTATTTTAATAGGGGGAAGAAGGTTGAAGAGAAAATTACCTTTACTATTATTATTAATAGTAATGACAGCTTTACTAGCTGGATGTACGGAATTCAATGAACCAATTTATAATACTTCCGAAGGTTTTTGGAATGAATACATTGTTTGGCCATTAGTTTCCGCTATTACATTTTTCCAAGAGCTATTAGGGACATATGGTCTAGGGATCATTGCAGTAACGATTATTATTCGTTTAGTAATTTTACCGTTAATGATTAAACAAACTAAAAACTCTAAGGCAATGCAAGAAGTACAACCAGAGATGTTAAAGCTAAAAGAAAAATATAGCTCCAAGGATGCTGTAACACAGCAAAAATTCCAACAAGAAATGATGGCTTTATATAAAGATAGAAATATTAATCCAGCAGCTGGATGTCTTCCTATTTTTATTCAGATGCCAATACTAATCGGTTTCTATCATGCAATTAGTCGTATGAATAATACACCTGAGATCAATCTTGGTGATTTCTTAGGTTTTGCATTGGCAGAGCCAAGTATTATCCTTGCTGTCTTAGCCGGAATCATGCAATTAATCGTATTGAGAACTGGCCCAGCAATGGACAACCCTCAAATGAAAATCATGATGTATATCATGCCGTTCATGATCATGGGATTTGGTATTGTATTACCTGCTGCATTAACATTGTATTGGGTAATCGGAAATATTATATCTATCATTCAAAACTTATTCATTTATAAACCTTGGAAAAGAGAAAAACAAGTACCTGTTAAAGCAAAAACGGGAGGGGCCAAAAAATGAAGCAGATTACACAGACTGCACCTACAAAAGAGGAAGCTATAAACGTTGCACTTAAAAAACTTGAAGTATCGAGAGAAGATGTGTCAATTACCGTAGTGGAAGAAGGGAAAAAAGGCTTTTTTGGATTTTTATCTAAGCCTGCAGTTGTTGAAGTAACTGTTTTAAAAAAGGACGACCCAGTCGATCAGGTCTTGGAAGAAAAAATAGTAGAGGAAGTAATCGAACAGCCGATTTTAGATAATACCTCTACATTAGAAGAAGTAAAAGAAACTATAGAAGTCACTGAAGCACCAAATAATGATCAAGCGATAGCTGAAACAAAACTATATCTTGAAACAATCGCTAAGGAATTGGATATTGACGATTTAGTAATTAGTGAAACAAGAGAGGGTAAGTACATTTATCTTCATTTAAACAGTGAAAAGGCTGCCTTATTAATAGGAAAAAGAGGCCAAACATTAAATGCACTGGAAAACCTATCTCAATTAGTTGCAAACAAATTTTCAAATTCCTTTATCCTTATTAGGTTGGACGTTGGTAACTACCGTGAAAGAAGACAAGAAGCATTAGAACAGTTAGCAGAAAGAATGGCTGACAAAGCAGTGCGTACTGGTCAACCGATAGAATTAGAACCAATGTCTTCTTCTGAGAGAAAGATTATTCACAATGCTTTATCCCTAAGAGTAGACATTGAAACTTACTCAGTCGGTAATGAACCAAATAGATATTTAGTGATCGAATCAATAAAATAAGTAAAACGGATTTTAGCTTGAAAATAAGCTGGAATCCGTTTTCTTCTGTTATTAATCCGCTTAAGAAGATTTCCGAAGATGAGCGATAAGCCATCAGTAGGATTCTTTTTTTGTTCACATAATAAAAAGTATCTATACTTCTGATTTAGGACAAAATATGTTATTGTTATATGTTAGATAGTCATGTTCTTTTTAGTTATTCACATGTGGATAACTGGAAGTGCAAGGAGGTGTACACTTTTGGAATTTGATACAATAGCTGCAATTTCCACTCCATTAGGAGAAGGAGCCATTGCCATTGTAAGGCTTAGTGGAGCAGAGGCAATTTCAATTGCCAATAAAGTTTTTCAGTCTCCAAATGGAAAAAATCTTAGTGAACAATCTTCTCATACTATTCATTATGGACATCTCGTGGATCCAAAGACGAATGAAGTAGTAGAGGAAGTTATGTTGTCTCTTATGAAAGGTCCGAAAACTTTTACGAGAGAAGACGTAGTAGAGATAAATTGTCATGGAGGACTAGTCACAGTAAATAGAGTTCTTCAGTTAATACTTATAAATGGTGCACGGCTTGCAGAACCTGGTGAGTTTACAAAACGTGCTTTTTTAAATGGAAGAATAGACTTGTCGCAGGCTGAAGCGGTAATGGATTTAATAAGAGCCAAAACTGATAAAGCAATGAATGTAGCTTTAGGTCAAATGGATGGACGTTTATCACGTCTCATCAAAACCTTAAGGCAAGCACTCCTTGAAACTTTAGCTCAGGTAGAGGTAAATATTGATTATCCAGAGTATGATGACGTTGAAGAGATGACGTTACCTATGATGATTGAAAAAGGAACTTGGGTAAAAGAAGAAATTGAAAAGCTTTTAATTACTTCATCTCAAGGTAAAATTCTTCGCGAAGGGCTGTCGACAGCAATTGTCGGAAGACCAAATGTAGGGAAATCATCACTTTTAAATAGCTTAATTCAAGAAAACAAAGCAATTGTTACGGAGATAGCAGGAACTACGAGGGATATTATAGAAGAATATGTAAATGTACGTGGTGTCCCTTTAAAATTAGTAGACACTGCTGGAATCCGTGAAACAGAAGATATAGTCGAACGTATTGGAGTAGAGAAATCACGCCAAGTTCTAAAAGAGGCAGATTTAATTTTACTTGTGTTGAATAATTCAGAAGAGCTAGCTGAAGAAGATAGAAGGTTATTCGAGACTATTAAAGGAATGGATTATATCGTTATCGTTAACAAAACGGATCTTCCAACCAAGTTAGATTACGATGAGGTACAACGTCTTGCTACTGATAAGAGAATTGTTTCTACTTCCTTATTAAAAGAAGAGGGAATTGACGAGCTGGAAGACTCTATAGCGTCCTTGTTCTTTGAAGGAAACATTGAAGTGTCAGACATTACCTATGTCTCTAATGCCCGTCATATCGCTTTATTAAATCTTGCTAAATCTACAATTACTGATGCCATCGAAGCAGCACATAATCACGTGCCAGTCGATATGATTCAAATAGATGTTACTAGAACGTGGGAAATATTAGGAGAAATAATTGGAGATACAGTCGAAGAAAGCCTGATTGACCAGTTATTTGCTCAATTCTGTTTAGGAAAATAAAAAACGAGAGGAAGTTACGAACATGCCAAACTTTGAAGCAGGCAAGTTCGATGTGATTGTTGTAGGAGCAGGGCATGCGGGTGTTGAAGCCGCATTAGCCTCTGCTAAAATGGGCGCTAAAACGCTTGTTTTAACAATCAATCTAGATATGATTGCATTTATGCCATGTAATCCGTCCATCGGAGGCCCTGCAAAAGGAATCGTAGTGCGTGAAATTGACGCCTTAGGTGGAGCCATGGGTAAAGTTATAGATAAAACTCACATTCAAATGAGAATGTTGAATACAGGAAAAGGACCAGCAGTACGTGCACTTCGAGCACAAGCTGATAAGGTTCTATACCAAAATGAAATGAAACGTCTTATAGAGGAACAAGCAAACCTTACAGTTCATCAAGCAGTAGTAGAAGAACTATTAGTTGAAGATGATAAAATTGTTGGCTTAGTAACCCAAGTAGGGGCAGTTTATCGAGCAGAAACAGTAGTTATTACTACAGGTACATTTTTACGTGGTGAGATTATTATAGGAGACCTTAAATATTCTAGTGGTCCCAATAACCAACAACCATCCATTAAGCTAGCTGATAGTATCCGCAATTTAGGATTCGACCTAGTTAGATTTAAGACAGGTACTCCACCTCGTGTAAACAGTAAAACGGTGGACTATAGTAAAACAGAAATTCAGCCAGGCGACGATGTTCCTCGAGCATTTAGTTTCGAAACAACAGAATTTATTATGGATCAATTACCTTGCTGGTTAACATATACAAGTTCTGAAACACACCAAATTATCAATGATAATTTACATTTATCGCCAATGTATTCTGGTATGATAAAAGGAACGGGTCCAAGATACTGTCCGTCTATTGAAGATAAAATTGTTAGATTTAATGATAAGCCACGTCATCAAATCTTCTTAGAGCCAGAGGGTCGTAACACAAGAGAAGTTTATGTACAGGGGTTATCAACGAGTCTTCCAGAGCACGTACAACGTAAACTGTTAGCTTCTATCCCAGGATTAGAAAATGCGGAAATGATGCGAGCAGGCTATGCGATTGAATATGATGCAATGGTTCCAACACAGCTATGGCCAACGTTAGAAACAAAAAAAGTTAAAAATTTATATACTGCTGGACAAATAAACGGAACTTCTGGTTATGAAGAAGCTGCAGCTCAAGGTCTAATGGCAGGAATAAACGCTGCTCTTAGAGTATTAAATAAAGAAGAAAAAGTGTTGAGCCGATCAGATGCGTATATTGGTGTCTTAATTGATGATCTAGTTACAAAAGGAACTAACGAGCCATATCGCTTGCTTACTTCAAGAGCTGAATATCGTTTACTGCTTCGTCATGATAATGCCGATTTAAGATTGTTAGAAATTGGATATAATATTGGCTTAGTGCCAGAAGAACGGTATAATAAGTTTTTAGAGAAAAAGAAAAGAATAGAAGATGAGCTTCGTCGCCTACGCTCCATTATTATCAAACCGAATGAGGAGACTCAAGAAGTTGTTCGTAATGCAGGCGGTAGCGAGTTAAAAGATGGAATTCGTGCTTCAGATCTTCTTAAAAGAACAGAAATGAACTACGACTTAGTAGCCCAACTAGTTCCGGGAGAAGTTCAGTTAAGTGAAGAAGAAAAAGAACAAATTGAGATTCAAGTTAAGTATGAAGGCTATATAGATAAATCTCTACAACAAGTTGATAAGTTGAAAAAAATGGAAAACAAAAAGATCCCTGATCAAATTGATTACAATGCAATCTCCGGACTTGCAACAGAAGCAAAACAAAAACTAATGCAAGTAAGACCATTATCTATTGCACAAGCATCTCGTATTTCAGGAGTAAACCCAGCAGATATTTCTATCCTTCTAATATATATTGAACAAGGTAAGATAGCTAAAATCACTGGTTAGTCTAAGACAATGAGGAGAACAAAATGAACGAAGAACAATTTAAAAATGCCCTCTATGAAAAAGGAATTGAACTAACAGATTTCCAATTAGAGCAATTCAGAAAATATTATGAGTTACTTGTGGAATGGAACGAGAAAATGAATTTAACTGCCATCACAGATGAACCATCTGTTTACTTAAAACATTTCTTAGATTCTATCAGTGCTTCTTTCTATGAGGATTTTAATGGTTCCCTTTCTGTTTGTGATGTAGGAGCAGGGGCAGGGTTTCCAAGTATTCCATTAAAAATTTGTTTTCCAAACCTTAATGTAACAATAGTTGATTCTTTAAATAAAAGAATTCAATTTTTGACTCATTTAAGCAAGGAGCTAAATTTAAAAAATGTTAATTTTGTTCATGCGCGTGCTGAGGAATTTGGACAAAATAAAGAATATAGAGAACAGTTTGATCTTGTTACTGCACGAGCAGTAGCAAGACTCTCTGTACTGTCAGAGCTATGTATTCCACTTGTGAAAGTCGGTGGGAAGTTTATAGCTATGAAAGCAGCAAGTGCATTAGATGAATTAAAAGATGCACAAAAAGCTATTGAGGTATTAGGCTCTGAAAAAAGTGCGGAGTATTCTTTTCTATTACCGATAGAAAATAGTGAGAGAACGTTATATGTCTTTTCTAAAATTAAAAGCACACCGAAAAGATACCCTCGAAAGCCAGGTATACCAAACAAAACACCTATTATTTAATGAGGAACGTTCCACGTGAAACATTATTATATTATTTTCTGTGTCGTGAACATAAGTAAAGAGTATCTAAAAGGTGGTGCTAGTTAGATGAAAAGTCCTTTCTCACGATTTTTCGGAGGTTCTGATAAGCAAGGACAAGATCCAGTCGTTGAGGCTACTCAGACTAATAATGAAGAAGTAGTACAAGTAGCCATAGAAAAAATAGTTCCTAATAGGTACCAGCCTAGGACCGTTTTTGATGATGCAAAAATAGAAGAACTTGCTAGAACTATTCATACACACGGTGTAATTCAACCTATCGTCATTCGTAAAATGGATGACGATAAGTATGAAATAATAGCAGGGGAACGTCGCTTCAGGGCGATGACAAAGCTTAAGTGGACAGAAGTACCTGCTATAGTTCGTAACTTAAGTGATAAGGAAACAGCATCGATTGCATTGATAGAAAATCTTCAACGAGAAGAGCTGACTGCCATTGAAGAGGCAGTAGCCTATCAAAAACTACTTAAGCTGCATGAGTTAACTCAGGAAGCGCTCGCTCAAAGATTAGGTAAGGGCCAATCGACTGTAGCTAATAAGCTACGTTTGCTGAAACTACCAGAAGAAATTCAACAAGCAATTATGGATAAGAGATTGTCGGAACGTCATGCAAGATCTCTTATGCAAATAAAGGATGAAGAAATACAAATCAAGCTTATGGTTGAATCCATTGATAATCATTGGAATGTAAAACAACTCGAAGAAAAAGTTAATGATATAGTAAATCCTCCTGTAAAAGAGGAAAAAGCTCCAAAACCTAAAAGAAAAGCGATTAGTAAAGATGTACGAATTGCTTTAAATACGATCAAGCAATCTCTTAGTATGGTTACTAAAAGCGGAATCAATTTAAAAACCGAAGAAGAAGACACCGAAGATTTTTATCAAATAACAGTAAGAATTCCTAAAAAGAAATCATAAATAGATATTATAATATATAAAATATATGAAACTCTCACTATTTTGTGAGAGTTTTTCTTTTGTAACAATAATAACATTCATTTTTCTGTAAAATTTGATAGAATGGAAGAGAGTGGTTTTTTATTTTGATGAAAGTAGGTGCAAGAGTGGGAAGAATTATTGCAATAGCCAACCAAAAAGGTGGTGTAGGTAAAACTACTACATCCGTTAACTTAAGTGCCTGTCTTGCATACTTAGGAAAGAAGGTTTTACTGGTAGATATTGATCCCCAGGGAAATGCTTCTAGTGGCGTTGGTGTCAACAAAGGCGATGTGAATCAATGTATTTATGATGTGTTAATAGATGATGTTAGTGTAAAAGAGACAATTTTAGAAACGAAAGTGGAAAATTTACATATAGTTCCTGCAACCATTTCTTTAGCTGGTGCAGAAATTGAACTAGTATCTACCATTTCAAGAGAAGTGCGACTTAAAAAAGCATTGCAGGAAGTGCAAGCTGATTATGAGTATATTATTATAGATTGTCCTCCTTCACTTGGTCTCTTAACTATCAATTCTCTTACTGCTGCTGATGCCATTATAATCCCAGTTCAATGTGAATTTTATGCTTTGGAAGGGTTAAGTCAGTTACTGAGTACGATTAGATTGGTGCAAAAGCACTTAAACAAAACGTTGGCAATTGACGGGGTGTTATTAACAATGTTTGATGCCAGAACAAATCTTGGCATTCAAGTAATAGAAGAAGTTAAAAAATATTTCCAAGACAAAGTATATAAATCTATTATTCCCAGGAATGTTCGTTTAAGTGAAGCACCTAGTCACGGAGAGCCTATAATTATTTATGATCCAAAATCTCGAGGAGCGGAAGTATATTTAGAACTTGCGAAGGAAGTGATTCGTCATGGCTAAAGGACTTGGAAAGGGGATTAATGCTCTTTTTCCTGGAGAAGATACAATGCCAGAAGAAAAAGTAGAACAGATTAGTATTGTTGATATTAAACCTAATCCTTATCAACCAAGGAAAATATTTGACGATGAGGCATTACAAGAGTTATCTGAATCTATAAAAGAGCACGGAGTACTACAACCGATCATCGTTCGAAAAAAAGGTTCTAAGTTTGAGATAGTGGTAGGAGAGCGTAGATTTAGAGCCTCTAAAAAGGCTCATTTAGATGCAATTCCTGCAGTAGTACGAGAGTTAAATGATCAACAAATGATGGAACTTGCTATCTTAGAAAATCTACAAAGAGAAGATTTAACGCCGATTGAAGAAGCAGAGGCTTACCAAAATCTGATGGAGACTCTTGGTCTTACCCAAGAGCAGTTAGCGTTCAGACTGGGAAAAAGTAGACCTCATATAGCAAACCATATTCGCTTACTTACACTCCCTGATGTTGTAAGAAATGCTGTCTCTGAAGGGAAATTATCCATGGGACATGGGAAGGCATTATTAGGTTTAAAGAAGAAAAAATCTATCCCTCTCATTATGCAAAAAACAATTAAAGAAAATCTAAATGTAAGGCAGTTAGAAGCCTTGGTTCAACGTTTAAATGAAAATGTTCCACGTGAAACAAAAAAAATAGATAAAGATATTTTTACTTTAGAAAAAGAATCGGAATTAAGAGAACTCTTTGGGACAGCTGTAAAAATAACTAAAAACAATGAAAAAGAAAAAGGGAAAATCGAGATAGAGTTTTACTCGAAGGATGACTTGGAAAGAATTTTAAAATTATTAGAGGATTAGACATGACCTATTTCTAGGACAACCTAGAGATAGGTTATATTTTTAGGAGAAGAGGATAGGATATGGTGTTATTTGGTACATTGGTCAATGCAATACTGATCATAGCAGGGACATTAATCGGACGACTTTTAAAGGACATCCCTGAAAATATGAAACAAACGGTAATGTATGCTATAGGAATAGTAGTAATGGTAATGGGTATACAAATGGGATTAGAAAGTAGTAATTTTGTTATTATCATTATTTGCATCGTGCTTGGTGCGGTAGTAGGTGAGTGGTTAGATATAGATAAATGGATTAACAGGTTAGGGCAGACTATTGAAAAAAAGTTTGGTTCAAAAAAACAAACAGATAGTATTGCCCAAGGATTTGTTACAAGCACACTTATATTTGTAATAGGCGCAATGGGTATATTAGGAGCTTTAAATAGCGGTCTTCAAAATGATCACGAATTGTTAATCAGCAAGGGAATCATCGACGGCTTTACTGCTATTATTCTCTCCGCAACGTTAGGAATAGGTGTTGTTTTTTCAGCTTTTCCGGTTGCAATCTACCAAGGAACAATAGCATTGCTTGCTACACAAATTACAAGATTAGTACCAGAAGCTGCACTTGATTTGTTTCTACAGGAAATGACAGCCGCTGGAGGAATTATGATTATTGGTATAGGAATGAATTTAATAGGATTAACTAAAATTAGAGTAGCAAATCTATTACCATCTTTATTATTTGTAGGTATTGTAGTGGCTTTTATTTTTTAAATTATATCTATGCCATGCAAGAAGTAGAGATCGAGAAATGACCTTTCCCATTTCAAAAGTAAGGTTTAATCGAGTACTTTGCAATACATTATATTCCATATAGCCACCAATATTAACAATAGCTTTAATTGAAATTTCACCAATAGGTGGTAAATCTTTTTTTACAGCTTTTCCAGGAAAAAGAGGGCCTGGATGAATAATAATTTCTCCAATGTTATTAGCATTCCCTAAGCAGGCATCAATGGCTACAACAAATGGCTTTTCAGAAGAACTGTAGAGCGTATTAGTAGTCTCTTCTAAATTCAACGCATGGAGTGGGCTATCCAATGTTCCAATGATTTCAAAAGGAAAAGAGTTAAGCTGTGTTAAAAATGACCCAGTCATTGGACCTAAGGCATCCCCAGTTGAACGGTCTGTCCCTATACAACAAAAAACAAGGTTTTGATGATTAAAAGGTATATATTCTAAAAAGTGGTTGCTTAATCGCCAAATAACTCCTGTTTCTTTATAATAGATAGTGGAAGCTTGAGGAGCAACATTAATTTTATTCATATATAAACTCGCTTTCTTTTTTAAAGTTAGTATATGCATGATAGAAAATATTTATTCAGTGAGGTGGGATACAATGGGGGAGACATATAAAGGAATTGAAGCTTACATACTGAATGAAGATAATTGGATAAACTTAGGTTTAGTATGTATCAAAATTATCTTTATTTTTCTTTTAACAGCTATTGTTATAAAGGTAGGTAAATCAATTATAAGAAGAGTTTTCGCTGTCAGATTAAAGAGTCCGTTAAGATATTCGGAAAGAAGACATAATACTCTCATCAAGTTATTAGAAAACGTTTTAACGTATGCTGTTTACTTCATAGCAGTTCTATCCATTTTATCTACATTTAATATTGACGTAAGAGGGTTGATTGCAGGTGCTGGTGTTATAGGCTTAGCGATAGGGTTCGGTGCACAGAGTCTAGTTAAAGATGTTATCACAGGTTTCTTTATAGTATTTGAGGATCAGTTTGCAGTTGGAGATGAAGTGCAGATTGGAACGTTCAGAGGTGTAGTAGAAGAAATAGGTTTGCGTACAACGAAAGTGCGAAGCTATGTGGGGGAACTGTTTATTATTCCGAATGGCACGATATCTAATGTTGTTAATTATTCTGTATTCAATACTATTGTTACCATAGATATAAAGGTATCCTATGAATCCGATATAGAAGCGGTAGAGAAAATGTTAGAAGGCTTTTTAGAAAGTTTAATTTTGAAGTATAAGGAGTTAGTTAAGGTTCCTGAAATTTTAGGGGTACAAGAGATATCCTCAGATGATTTGGTGCTTAGAATTGGAGTAGAGACTATCCCTATGATGCAGGATGACATTGCTAGAAGAATTAGAAGAGATCTAAAAGAATTTTTAGAGCAATCTGGCGTGGATATTCCGTATCCAATCGTCGTACGTAATGCGAAAAATAATGAGTAGGTGAGAGTAAATGGAAAGAAAAAAATTTCAGCTAAATGATATTGTAGAGATGAAGAAGCAACATCCTTGTGGAACAAATCGTTGGAAAATAATACGCATAGGGGCAGATATACGGATTAAATGTGAGGGATGTCAGCATAGTGTTATGATTCCACGTATAGAATTCGAGAAGAAAATGAAAAAAGTGCTTGTACAAGCTGAGACAGAGTAAAGATAGACTTTTACTGTCAAAATCAATATAATAGACAGGTTAAAGGGAATACGTTAAGTAAGAAAATTGAAGGGTTGTGACATATATGGCATTAACAGCAGGAATTGTTGGATTACCAAATGTAGGTAAATCCACGTTATTTAATGCAATAACAAAAGCAGGGGCTTTAGCTGCAAACTATCCATTTGCAACAATAGATCCTAACGTAGGGATTGTTGAAGTACCGGATGCTCGTTTAGATAAACTGACAGAATTAGTAGTACCAAAGAAAACAGTGCCAACTGCATTTGAGTTTACTGATATTGCTGGAATAGTAGCAGGAGCAAGTAAAGGCGAAGGACTCGGCAATAAGTTTCTTGCTCATATTCGTGAGGTAGATGCAATTTGTCAGGTTGTACGATGCTTCCAGGATGACAATATAACGCATGTATCAGGGAAGGTAGATCCAATTTCTGATATAGAAGTTATTAATTTGGAGCTAATTTTAGCGGATTTGGAAAGCGTAGATAAACGTTTAGCTAGAGTTGCTAAGATGGCTAAACAAAAAGATAAAGAAGCAATGGTAGAAGAGCCTATATTGACTCGTTTAAAAGAAGCATTTGAAGAAGGTAAATCTGGTCGCTCTGTAGATTTTACAGAAGAAGAGCTTCGTGTTGTAAAAGGACTTCACTTATTAACGATCAAGCCAATGCTTTATGTAGCAAATGTATCTGAGGATGACATTATGGAATCAGAAGATAATGAGTACGTTCAAAAAGTGCGTGCATTTGCTGCAGAAGAAGGCGCGCAGGTTATAGTTGTATGTGCCAAAATCGAAGAAGAGATGGCTGCTCTAGAGGACGATGAGAAAAAAATGTTCTTGGAGGAGCTAGGTATTCAAGAATCTGGTTTAGATCAGCTTATCAAAGCATCATATTCCTTACTTGGACTAGCTACTTACTTTACAGCGGGCGTGCAAGAAGTTCGTGCTTGGACATTCCGTAAGGGTATGAAGGCTCCTCAATGTGCGGGTGTCAT
This sequence comes from Psychrobacillus sp. FSL W7-1457, assembly GCF_038593405.1. NCBI lineage: Bacteria > Bacillati > Bacillota > Bacilli > Caryophanales > Bacillaceae > Psychrobacillus > Psychrobacillus sp. FSL W7-1457. Next base: position 3,933,049 of record NZ_CP151993.1, on the reverse strand, counting down.
TCACTCCGACTTTGAAAAAGGATTTATCCGTGCTGAGACGGTTGCTTACGACGATTTAGTTTCAGCAGGTTCAATGTCTGCTGCTAAAGAAGCAGGTAAGGTACGTTTAGAAGGTAAAGAATATATTGTACAAGACGGGGACGTTATGCTGTTCCGTTTTAACGTTTAATATCAAAAGACCGGTTTGCATTATGCAGACCGGTCTTTTGATATTACATATAATATTGGAAGAGTAGGATCGTCTTTTATTAAACTATCGTTAGGAATTTTTCTTAATTCTTTATACATAGCAAAGTCTCCAGCTGCACCAGCAATAAGCCAGGCACCTAGTAAGACTAATATGGGAGATTCAATCATGTAACCTATGATAACAGGTAATATTCCCGTCATCCAAAATGGGAGCAGTAATGCCTTTTTCATCGATCGATTGGAAATGGGGAGGGAGGTAGTTGCATAAGCAACTCCTAATTTAAGATTCACACCATAGTCCATTTTGTTCCACGGGACCTTACCGAACAACCAAAAGCCAAGCAGATGGAATGCTTCATGTAAGACTATTAAAAGTATAAAACCAAGGAATGTTAATAAAAGACCTAAAAGAGTAATGTTTATTTCATATTCTGTATAAATAAAACCATATAAAACTAGACCTAATATAGAAAATAGAATAGTCATCCATAGGCTATGCCAAGCTACCTTCTTTATATCAATTTCGATAGTAGAAAGAATCGACTCATTTTTTTCCATCCTCATTCCCCCTTTACACGATTATAGACAAATATTTGAAATAAGACAATCAAACCTTGATATAAGTAAAAGTGTATGATACAATAAACCGATGTGAGTAATAGCATTACTTGCTCCTTGTCGGCTGACCACAGTTCGACCAAAGACCATAGGGAGGTGTAAATAGATGAGAAAGTACGAATTAATGTACATTATCCAACCAGCAATCGAAGAAGATGCGAAAAAAGCTCTAGTTGAGCGTTTCAACGAAATCTTAACTTCAAATGGTGCTGAGATCATCGAAGCTAAAGAGTGGGGTAAACGCCGCTTAGCGTACGAAATCAATGACTTACGTGAAGGTTTCTACCAAATCGTTAAAGTAAACGCTGATTCTCAAGCAATCGATGAATACATTCGTTTAGCTAACATCAATGAAGACATTATCCGTCACATTGCTGTTCGTATGGACGATAAATAATAACAATCGACGATGAATGCTGAACGAGGGAGGTTATTAACTGATGATTAACCGTGTCGTATTAGTTGGAAGACTAACAAAAGATCCGGAACTTCGATATACACCGAGTGGAGTAGCAATGGCTAGATTTACACTTGCTGTAAATCGTACATTCTCTAATCAACAAGGTGAAAGAGAAGCTGATTTTATCAACTGTGTCGTTTGGAGAAAACAAGCAGAAAACACAGCCAATTTCTTGAAAAAAGGAAGTTTAGCAGGTGTAGAAGGCAGAATTCAAACGGGTAGTTATGAAGGACAAGATGGTAAGCGTGTATATACGACGGATGTTGTCGCAGACAGCGTTCAGTTCTTAGAACCACGTGGAGGCTCTGGTGAACGTAGCCAAGGTGGACAATCATATGGTGGCGGACAACAGAATTCTAATCCAACATATCAGCAAAACCAACCAATGAATCAGCAAAACTATACGCGTGTAGATGAAGATCCATTTGGAAATAGTAGCGGTCCGATAGAAGTATCGGATGACGACTTACCATTCTAAAATTTTCTCGCACGTTTTACTTTAATCGAAAAGGAGGCAACCTATTATGGCACCACGTCGCGGAGGCAAAAGACGCCGTAAAGTTTGTTACTTCACTGCTAACAACATCACACACATCGATTATAAAGATGTAGATTTGTTGAAAAAATTCGTGTCAGAACGTGGGAAAATTCTTCCACGTCGTGTGACAGGAACTAGCGCGAAGTACCAACGCAAGTTAACACGAGCTATCAAAGTATCTCGTATTATGGCTTTACTACCATTCTCTTCTGAAGAGAGATAAGTATATATGAAAGACCGGGAAACCGGTCTTTTTTTTGTTGTCTTTATTATGTAGAGAACGGTAATAACTTAACTTTTATAGTATGTAGCTCATTAGCGGGTCATATTCCTATGGTTCAAATAGGATCAACAGAACTTACTATCTGAAAGAATCAGCTAGACCATAATAGCTATTACAAGATCTCGTTAGCATAATATTGGTTTTTCGATTAACTCGTGTGAAATAAACAATGTGGAGAAAAATTTGATTGTATTTGTTCACTGCAAAGCATATAGAAGTCTTTATTTTTCCTTGCTTGGTCGTATACTAAATAAAAAGGAATTATGAGGTTGACTCGAATAATATAAACTATACAAGAATCATTTACTAAAACCTTCCATAGTACATTTCACCTAATCAGTGTGGTAACATGTAATTTTAGTTGTATAGCAAAATCTGTTACAATGGATAGATGATTATAAAAAAGGAAGGTCGATCATGCAAAAGAATCAGTCAAGCTTTTTAACGTTTGGATCTTTAATGATTGCACTATTTGCTATTTTGATAGCAATGTCCGTGTATGTTCCAATTCTAACAATTATCACGTCCCTAATAGCGCCTTTACCTTTAGCTTGGTATAGTGCCAAGTTTGGAAGAAAAGAGTCTTTACTTGTTACAGTTGTAGCAGTTATTATAACTTTTATTATTGGAGGTATAGTAGGTGTTACACTTGGTTTAATAGTAGGTCCAGTTGGTTTTCTAATAGGAGATTCTTTACGTAGAAAGCAGACAAAGCTGTATATGCTAATGGCCACAGGAATATTTGTACTACTCATGACAGCTGCTCAGTATATCGTTTCTATCTTAGTATTAAATATTAACCTAATAGAGCAATTTTTAGAGGGCATTAAAATATCCTATGAACAAGTCGGTAATTTACTGGAATCAGCTAATCAAAAACCAGAAACCTATGATGAGATGGTTAGGCAGTTTTTAATTGTCCTAGAAGCTTTAACGCCAACTTACTTTATTTTTCTTATGTTTATAACAGCATTTATCTATATTGCTGTTAACTTACCTATTTTAAAGAAATTAAAAGTACCAGTTCCAAAATTTCCTAAATACATGTATTTTAAATTACCTAAAGCGGTGTTGTGGTATTATTTAGTTGTAGCTATTATATCCTTAGTTACAACATTTGAGGTAGGTACCTTTAGCTATATGCTTATCATAAATGCTACATTCATTTTAAGGGCATTATTATTCTTACAAGGTGTATCCCTAATTCAATATTATTTTCATATTCAGGGTTGGCCAAAATGGAGTGCTATTTTAGCAACCTTCTTAGCAATTCCGCTCTATACGTTTACTATTATCCTAGGGGTGTTAGATTTAGGATTTAATTTGCGAGCATATTTAAAAGACAGATACAAGAAATAAGGAGCTGATTCAGTGGCGTCTTTTTTTAGAAAACGACCATTACGATATCCACTAATATTATTTATGTTCTTAGGTGGAGTGGCATCCTATTTGCTTCTATCTGACAACCTGTTAGTTGGATTATTATTTGCGCTATTAGTTATTGGCGTATTCATATATGCATGGATTATCGAGCAACGTGTTTATGAAGAAACAGAAAGGCATATAGAGACACTTTCCTACAGGATGAAGAAGGTAGGAGAAGAAGCCTTGCTTGAAATGCCTATTGGGATTATTCTCATCAACGATCAGCATGTGGTGGAATGGGCCAATCCGTATATGACACAGCAACTACCCTTCGACACAATTATAGGGGAAGAGTTGCTTTCCATATCCTCTGATTTTCAGCAGCTACTAAAGCAAGATGATTCTAAGGAAATGGTGATCTCTTTAGACGATCATAATTATAAGGTATTTTATAAAGCAGAGGAAAAACTTCTATACTTCTTTGATATTACAGAGCAAATAGAAATGGAATCCCTCTATTATGGTGATCGTACAGTTATCGGTGTATTATTCATCGACAACTATGATGAGATATCACAGGGAATGGATGACCAAACCAGAGGACAGTTAAACAGCCTTGTTACCTCGTGTGTAAATAATTGGGGTGCCAAGTATGGTATATACGTTAAAAGAATATCCTCAGATCGTTTTTTAGCTGTTTTTAATGAATCCATATTAATGGAGCTAGAGAAAAGTAAGTTCTCCATTTTAGATGATATTAGAGAAACCACCTCTAAATTTGGCTTTTCTTTAACTTTAAGTGTAGGAGTAGGGGCAGGTTCTACTTCTCTAGTAGAATTAGGAGCACTTGCACAATCCAGCTTAGATTTAGTTTTAGGACGTGGTGGAGATCAAGTAGCCATCAAACATCCTAGTGGAAAGGTAAAATTCTATGGAGGCAAAACAAATCCAGTAGAAAAGCGGACGCGCGTGAGAGCCAGAGTCATCTCCCATGCATTGAAGGACCTCATTCAGGATAGTGACCAAGTAATCGTGATGGGACATAAGTTCCCAGATATGGATGCCATCGGTGCAGCAGTTGGTGTAAGGAAAATGGCAGAAATGAACAAGATAAATGGTTATGTTGTAATTGATTTCAATGAGCTAGACAAGAGTGTCCTGCGCTTAATGGAGGAAATTAAGGAAAAACCAGAGCTATATAATCGATTCATTAGTGCTGAAGAAGCGATTAACAAAATGACAGAGAAAACACTACTAGTAATAGTGGATACACACAAACCAAGTATGGTTATAGATGAAAAGGTATTACAAAAAGCAGAGAAAGTGGTAGTGATCGACCATCATCGTCGCGGAGAAGAGTTTATCACTAATACGATGCTTGTATACATGGAGCCATATGCTTCCTCCACATCAGAATTAGTAACAGAGCTTATAGAGTACCAGCCGAAAAACGAGAAAATTAACATGCTAGAGGCGACTTCAATGTTAGCAGGTATAATAGTCGATACGAAAAGTTTTACGCTCCGTACAGGGGCTAGAACGTTCGAGGCAGCCTCTTATTTAAGAACTCATGGTGCAGACACCATATTAGTACAACGCCTCCTAAAAGAGGATTTAGATACGTATATTGAACGCTCAAAAATTGTGCAAAATGTTCACTTTTTAAAGGATGGAATAGCAATAGCTTACGGTGATGAGAATACGATTTATAGTCAAGTATTACTCGCCCAAACAGCAGATATTTTGCTCGCTATGAATAATGTTTCTGCTTCCTTTGTAGTAGGTAGAAGAAGTGATTCTTCCGTAGCAATAAGCGCTAGGTCGCTAGGAGAAGTAAATGTTCAAGTAATCATGGAAAAATTAGACGGTGGAGGCCATTTAACAAATGCAGCCTCTCAGATAGCCGGTATCACTGTTCCAGAAGCTATCAATCGATTAAATGAAGCTATATTAGAAACAATTGAGGGAGGAAATGAAGAATGAAAGTAGTATTTTTAAAAGATGTTAAAGGTAAAGGTAAAAAAGGTGAAATTAAGAATGTAGCAGATGGTTATGCACATAACTATTTACTTAAAAATAAACTTGCAGTAGAAGCAAATTCTGCTGCTATAAGTGCTCTAGAAGGACAAAAGAAAAAATCAGAAAAAGAAGCTGCTGAAGAACTAGCAGAAGCAAAAAAATTAAAAGAAACTTTAGAGCAACTAACTGTTGAACTAAAAGCAAAATCAGGGAATGATGGTCGACTATTTGGATCAGTGACAACGAAACAAATTGCCGCACAACTAGAGAAAACTAACGGAATTAAAATAGATAAACGTAAAATGGAACTAGATGATGCAATTCGTGCTCTAGGATACACAAATGTACCAGTAAAACTACATCAAGAGGTAGTAGCTACTTTGAAGGTACACGTATCTGAAGAAGCGTAAGGAGAGAATTCTATGAGCGATCCATTATTGGACCGTGTACCGCCGCATAATCAAGAAGCAGAGCAATCTGTTCTTGGAGCCATATTTTTAGAACCACAAGCATTAATAACAGCCGCAGAGATTGTCATGCCTGAGGATTTCTATCGGGTAGCTCATCAAAAAATATTTCAGACAATGCTTCGTCTGAGTGATCAGGGAAAAGCAATTGATGTTGTAACAGTCACAGAAGAACTTTCTTCTAAGAAGGAATTAGAAGATGTCGGTGGTATCTCCTATATTAGTGAAATAGCAAATGCAGTGCCTACCGCAGCTAACATCGGACATTACGCTAAAATAGTAGAGGAAAAATCTATACTCCGTCGTCTTATTCGCGTGGCTACGACAATTGTAGAGGATGGCTTTACTCGCGAAGATGAGGTAGAAGCTCTCCTTTCCGAAGCAGAAAGAAAAATGATGGAAGTTGCCAATCGTAAAAATGCAGGCGACTTCAAACATATTAAAGATGTGTTAGTAGAGACGTATGACAATATCGAGAAGCTACACACAAGAAAAGGTGACGTTACCGGTATTCCTACTGGTTTCCGGGATTTAGATCGTATAACAGCAGGATTTCAGCGTAATGACCTTATTATTGTTGCTGCCCGTCCTTCGGTAGGTAAAACAGCCTTTGCTTTGAACGTAGCACAAAACGTAGCAACTAAAACAGATGAAAACGTCGCTATCTTTAGTCTAGAGATGGGTGCAGAACAGTTGGTTATGCGTATGCTCTGTGCTGAGGGTAATATTGACGCTCAAGTGTTAAGAACAGGTGCGCTGACTACAGAAGACTGGCGCAAGCTGACGATGGCTATGGGTAGTTTATCAAATGCAGGAATCTATATAGATGATACACCGGGTATCCGGGTAAATGAAATAAGAGCAAAATGTAGACGATTAAAGCAGGAGTCAGGCTTAGGCATGATTCTAATTGATTATTTACAGTTAATTCAAGGGAGCGGTGGAAGTCAGGCAAACCGTCAACAAGAGGTATCTGAGATTTCTCGTTCATTAAAGGGGCTAGCCCGTGAATTGAAGGTTCCTGTTATTGCTCTTTCGCAGCTTTCCCGTGGTGTTGAGCAACGTCAAGATAAGAGACCAATGATGTCTGATTTACGTGAGTCTGGTTCTATTGAGCAAGATGCCGATATTGTTTCCTTTCTGTATCGAGAAGATTACTACGATAAGGAAACAGAAAATCAGAACATGATTGAGATTATTATCGCTAAGCAACGTAACGGTCCGACTGGTACAGTGACTCTAGCATTTGTAAAAGAATTTAATAAATTTGTGAATATTGATTGGAGTCAACATCAAGCTCCTCCAGCATAAAAACACGAACGAATTGATTATTTAAACATCAATTCGTTCGTGTTTTTTACTTAAGTTGGTTGACTATGGTAAAAATGATTGGTACAATTACACTGATTTTTAATCAGGACGAAATGTCTGACGGAGGTGTTGGCAATGCCATCAGTAGTTGTAGTAGGGACCCAATGGGGAGACGAAGGAAAAGGTAAAATTACTGACTTTTTATCAGAACACTCAGAAGTAATTGCACGTTACCAAGGTGGTAATAATGCAGGACATACAATTATTTTCGGAGGAGAGACCTATAAGCTACATCTCATTCCTTCCGGTATTTTCTATAAGGACAAGATTTCAGTTATTGGGAATGGCATGGTTGTTGACCCACGAGCATTAGTAAAAGAACTTAAAGGGCTGCATGATCGCGGTGTAACGACTGAAAACTTACGTATTTCTAATCGTGCCCACGTAATTCTTCCTTATCATATAAAGCAAGATGAAGTAGAGGAAGCTCGCCGAGGAGCAAGAAAAATTGGAACGACAGGTAAAGGAATTGGTCCTGCCTATATGGACAAGGCTGCTCGTGTAGGTATACGTGTAGCAGATCTTTTAGATTATGAAGTGTTTAAAGAAAAATTAGAGCATAACCTAGAAGAAAAAAATCGTATGTTTGAGAAGTTTTATGAAACAGAAGGATTTACAGTAGAAGAAATTTTAGAAGAATTCTACAGTTACGGCCAAGAAATTGAACAGTATGTAACGGATACCTCTAAAGTACTTAATGATGCATTAGACGAGGGCAGACGCGTACTTTTTGAAGGAGCTCAAGGAGTAATGTTGGATATTGACCAAGGAACGTATCCTTTTGTCACTTCTTCTAACCCGGTAGCTGGTGGAGTAACGATTGGAGCAGGAGTAGGTCCAACAAAAATATCGCATGTGGTAGGAGTATGTAAAGCATACACTTCACGTGTGGGAGATGGACCATTTCCTACTGAACTCTTTGACGAAGTAGGGAATCAAATCAGAGAAGTAGGAAAAGAGTATGGGACTACAACAGGTAGACCACGTCGTATAGGATGGTTTGATACAGTGGTAATCCGCCATGCGCAAAGAGTAAGTGGATTAACGGATTTAACAGTGAATTCAATTGATGTTTTAACTGGATTAAAAACGGTTAAAATTTGTACAGCATACGAATATAAAGGAGAGCTTATCACAGAATATCCAGCAAACCTGCGTATGCTTGCCGAATGTAAGCCAGTTTATGAGGAATTACCAGGTTGGAGTGAGGATATCACTCAGTGTAAATCTCTCGATGAATTACCGGACACTGCAAGACATTACTTAGAACGCATATCTCAATTAACAGGAGTTCCTATCTCTATTTTCTCTGTAGGACCGGATCGTACACAAACAAACGTTATTTCAAGTGTTTGGAGATAATTATAAGTAAAATGAAAGCCGCCAATGAAAACTTGGCGGCTTTTTATGTGAAATAATTTTAAGAATTTTCACCGACAAATAACGATTTATCTCAGTGATTTGCCTTCTATTCATAAGAAAATAAGACCTATACTCTCAGTAGGAAAGCAGTTCTAAGTAATATATTTAAACTGTCTAACAATATAATTGGAAAAATGGCCAATAGCTAGAAATGGATTTTACAAGATATTCATGTCTACCCATTTGATTCTCTTCATATAAAAGCTATAGGTATCTAAAATTTATCTAATTATTACAAATATAACAAAGGCACCCGTAGTAATATGTATAAATAAGAATTTACTGGAGGAAATTCTTAAAAACATAGGATTAAAACCTATAAAAATGATTAAATATAACAATCAAAATGTAAAAATAGAAAATAATGGATTTAAAAATACATTTTCTTTACAAGATAGACTATTCCTACACTTCACTATTTCAAATATGTTAAATTAAGATAGTGTAAAATTTGCACTAGCAACTTAAATAGGTTTGGAAGGAGCTTTATCATGCTTTGGAATAGAAAGAATGAGGAACAAGAGGATCAAAACTTCACTGTTCTTTCAAACAGAAAATCAAATGTAGTGAAAAAAGCTACTATAATGGTATTACTTATGTCATCTCTAACTTTTAATATGGCATTTGCTAATGAAGAGAATAATAAAGCTTTAAAAGAAATTTATCATATATATGCAGAAGGTCAGTACGTTGGGGCAATTTCCGATAAAAAAGAAATGGAAAAGCTTTTTGATAAAAAAGTGCAAGAGAGTAGCTCCCAATATGACGGTCTTCAACTACAAGCAGGCAATAACCTAAAGGTTATTACTGAACAAGTTTATACTCCCTCAACAAGCGATGAAACAACATTGCAAAAGCTTAACGAATTAATAGAAGTGGAAGCAACCGCTTTTGCCTTATCTGTCAATGACGAGATGGCGGTCTACGTCAAAGACATTGCAACATACCATGAAGTTATAAAAAAATTAAAACTTCAGTTTATCACAGAAGAAGAGCTAGCCACATTGGAAGCTAGAAAAAGTGTTACAGATAGCTTACCCGAATTACAAACTGGCGAAACTAGAATTGTAGATTTAATTTTAAAACAAGAAGTTTCAGGGGTTACGGTAGATGTGACACCCGAAAAGATTGTTTCTGCTGATGAAGCAGTTAAGCTTCTTTTAGAAGGAACCTTAGAGCAAGAAACATATAAAGTTTCAGCTGGTGACGTACTTGGTAATATTGCAGGTAAATTTAATTTAACCTCAGCGGAGTTATTAGCGATCAATCCAGGACTTACAGACACAAGTGTCTTACAGATAAATCAAGAGCTTAATGTGACTGTACTAAAACCACTTATAAATATGGAAGTAGTTTATGAGAAAAAGGTAGAGGAACCTGTACCTCATACTAAACAAGTAATAGAAACAGATGAGATGTTCAAAGGTGATACAAAAGTAAAGCAAGAAGGTGCCGATGGAAAACGAGTGGCGACTTACTTGATTCGTCAAGAGAATGGTGTAGAAATTGGCCAATCACTTTCAGATGAAACAATTTTAGAGCAACCTAAGGAACATGTTGTTTTAAAGGGAACAAAAGTCATTCCATCTCGTGGTTCCGGAGTGTTTGCATGGCCAGCAGAAGGTGGCTACATTTCTAGTAAAATGGGTTACCGTTGGGGACGTAAGCATGAAGGTATTGATATTGCTCGACCAAGTGGATTTAATATTAAAGCTGCAGATAATGGAGTAGTTGAAGCAGCTGGTTGGGATGGTACATACGGTAATCGTGTAATCGTTAATCATAAAAATGGGTATAAAACGACGTATGCTCATCTCTCCTCAGTTAGTGTAAGTGTGGGCGATGTAGTACCTCAAGGCTCAAAACTAGGCGTTATGGGGAGTACAGGACGCTCCACAGGAACCCACTTGCATTTTGAAGTGAAGAAGGATGGAGTTACGATTGATCCCTTATCTGTGTTAAAATAAATATAAGTTAGAGACAGTCGCTAGCCGGCTGTCTTTTTATGTATTGTGAAATATTGAATTAGGAAAGAATTAAATTTCCTGGGAAATATTTCGACAAAGCTCGACCTAAAATTTTCATTTTCTACCCTTATTTTTTCTCACTTCTTTAATGATGCAAGGAGAGTAAAAGAATGATAGAGTAATGATATATTAATTGTTTAAAATAATGTATTTGATTAAAATATAGCAGAAAAGGGCGAAAGGGGTTTAACAAGTGAGTAAGAAAATACTAGTAGTGGATGATGAAAAGCCGATTGCTGACATACTACAATTTAATTTGAAAAAAGAGGGGTATCAGGTTTTCTGTGCTTATGATGGCGACGATGCATTAAAAAAAGTAGACGAGATTCAACCAGATCTCATGCTGTTAGACATAATGTTGCCTAACAGAGATGGAATGGAAGTTTGTAGAGAAATTCGTAAACGCTTTAGCTTTCCTATAATAATGCTAACTGCTAAAGACTCAGAGATAGATAAGGTCTTAGGGTTAGAGCTAGGTGCAGATGATTATGTAACAAAGCCATTTAGTACAAGAGAATTAATAGCTCGAGTTAAAGCTAACATGAGAAGACACCAAACCATTCAAGAAGATAATGAAGTAGTAACTAATGACATTACTATAGGTCCACTAACTATCCAACCGGATGCTTATTTGGTATTAAAAAGAGATGAAACAATTGAATTGACTCACCGTGAGTTTGAACTCTTACATTATCTTTCTAAACATATTGGACAGGTAATGACAAGGGAACATCTTTTACAAACAGTTTGGGGTTATGATTATTTTGGTGATGTACGTACGGTAGATGTTACAATTAGACGTTTACGTGAGAAAATTGAAGATAATCCTAGTCATCCAAACTGGATTGTAACTAGACGAGGCGTTGGTTACTATTTAAGAAGCCCTGAGCAGGAGTAATTCGATGCATAAGGTTGGTTACTTTAAATCAGTTCATGTAAAGATTGTGTTGATTTATGTTTTACTGATTTTAATAGCTATGCAAATAATTGGTCTATATTTTGTCAAGGGATTGGAGCATACATTAAAAGAAAACTTTCAACAATCTGTTAAGGATCGCGTTGGTGTATTAGAGTTTAGCGCAAGAGAAGAACTTGTTAAAATACGGGTTGAAGAAGACCAAACATTAGAACAAAGCTTACGTTCTATTTTGACTGGTCTTAATTCTGATGATATTAAAGAAGTTCGAGTAATCGATGCGAAATATCAAATACGAGCTACCTCAGATTCGAACAACCAAGCAATCGTTGGACAAAAGTCGTTAGATGAACTAGTCCATAAATCTATCACGGCAGAAGAAGATTTTGATAGCATCGCCTCTAAATCAGGAGAACGTGTATGGATATTAGTAACACCAATTATTTCACAGGGTGAGGTAATTGGAACTCTCTATATTGAATCGAATATTGAAAATGTATTTGGTCAAATGAACGAAATAAACCAAATCCTCGCAGTGGGTACGGCAGTAGCCCTTGTAATCACAATTGTACTAGGTATTCTTATAGCACAAACAATTACAAGACCTATATCGGAGATGAGAAAACAAGCACAGGCTATGTCTAAGGGCAACTTTTCTCGTAAGGTAAGAGTATACGGAAATGATGAAATCGGTCAGTTAGCACATGCATTTAATCATCTAACAAATAGGCTGCAAGAATCTCAGTCGACTACAGAAGCTGAGCGCAGGAAACTTGCCTCTGTTTTAACTAATATGACGGATGGAGTAATAGCCACTGATCGAAAGGGTAGAGTTATTTTGATCAATGATCCCGCCCTAAGGCTCTTGCGCATACCAAGAGAAATGGTTCTCAACAGGCCTATTATTTCAGTGCTTGGCATTGATAGCATTCATTCCTTCGAAGATCTCATTCACTCAAAGGAATCCATGAATTTAGATTTCAGTACCCAGGAACGACCATATATACTTCGTGCAAATTTTTCAGTTATCCAAAAAGAAACTGGTTTCGTAAATGGTTTAATCGCTGTTTTACATGATAATACCGAGCAAGAGAAGATTGATATGGAACGTCGAGAGTTTGTAGCTAATGTATCTCATGAACTCCGAACTCCTTTAACTACGATGAGCAGTTATTTAGAGGCACTAGCGGATGGAGCATGGAAGGATGAAGAGATAGCACCGTCGTTTCTAATGGTTACTCAAACGGAGACCCAACGAATGATTCGATTGGTTAATGACCTACTACAATTGTCTAAGATGGATAGTCGTGACTATGATCTGAATAGAGAAATCGTTAATTTTAATCTATTTTTCAATCGAATTATTGATCGTTTTGAACTGTCTAAATCACAAAATGTTACGTTCCAACGTATGCTTCCAGAGACGCCGTACTATGTAGACATTGATACAGATAAGTTAACTCAAGTAATCGATAATATTATATCGAACGCGTTAAAGTATTCCCCAGATGGAGGGAATATTCGATTTGGCATAGCAGTCAAAGATGAGTGGTTACAAGTAATGATATCAGATGATGGCATGGGAATACCTTCTGAAAATGTAAATCGCATTTTCGATCGTTTTTATCGAGTAGACCGGGCTAGAGCCCGGTCAATGGGTGGGACGGGGCTTGGTCTAGCCATTGCCCGGGAAATGATTGAAGCTCATGGAGGTAAGATTTGGGCAGAAAGTGAAGAAGGCCACGGGACTACTATATTCTTTACTTTAGAAATACTGTTGGATGAAGAAGGTGAGTGGGATTGAAGTATATTGAACCAGTAAAATCTATTATTTTATTATTACTCATACTGCTTAGTCTTACACTTACCTTTACGATTTGGACCTATTCACCAAATTATGATACTACTGAACCACCTGTCGTGAATATATCGATTGCAGAGAAGAAGAAGATGGAAGATGTTATAAAACCGTATCGTTTGCTGATTAGTCAACCCGAAAATCTAAGAGGTTCCTATTCGATCGTAGATATCAATAATGTTATAAATCCCATGAAAAATTGGGAGATTGAAACGGTGAAACTGTATAGTAATAATACTAATTCTCAACAGGTAAATGAATTAATCAACAAGCCATATACGAGTACATTGTTTTTTCAAGCAGATATACCGATAGAATCTTATAGTCCAATTTTAAAGTTTTTAGATCCTATCTTCCCTAACTCTTCTTTTAATCGTCTAGTTATAGATTGGTCCTCGAAAAGTGTGGACCAAAGAGTAGGGGAAAAGGAATCTGATCAAGGGGCTACTTTGTATTTCATAAGCACCACCTTGAATAAAATTTATACTGCAAATGTGACGAAGGAAGATATCTTTGGTTTCTCTGAGCGTATGGTCAAGACCTCCAATGCCATGCTGGAATATAAGGAAATCGTCAGAGAAGGCAAATTATCCTTATATACTACAAGTAACCCTGAAAAGGTTGTTCAATATACTTATTTAGTGGAAGAGATTGATACGAATAGATTCAAAGATGCTCTTTTTAATATACCAAGTTTAGTTGTTCGACGAAGTAACCCAGTAGGATCAGGAGAACAATATACGGATGATAACGCATTAATGACTGTAGACCCTATTTCTAAAAGGTTAAGCTACGTTCATCCAGCATCAGAAGGTGAATTTCTTGGTAAATCATCGGAACTTTTATATAATAGCTTAAGCTTTGTTAATGAGCATGATGGTTGGACTGATGATTATCGATTTAGTAGGATGAATAAGAATGCGAGTCAAGTAAATTATCAACTATATTTTGATGGGTTGCCTGTATTCAGTAAGGATATGTTGACTACAGAAATAGTTCAAGTTTGGGGAAGTAATCGAGTTTATCGTTATAATAGACCATATTACACGTTAAATGCTCTACCGATAACTTCCACTGATTTAGAGTTACCTTCCGGTCAAAATGCATATGAATTACTTAGCTTAGCCCCAAATTCACAAGTCTCTTTAATAGATGATTTAGTACAAGGCTATTATATTTCTAAAGATGAAGACCAACCTTTATTTACTTTGGTGCCATCTTGGTATTATCAAATTAATGGATCATGGTTGAGACTATCTCCAGAAACTATAGGAGGTGGCACCTATGGATTGGAATAAAACGAAGACTATTTTTATCATTGTTTTTTCTATCTTGAATGTCTTTTTGTTTTCCTTATATTTAAATAGATATACAGCGGGTCAAAATATAGAAGTTTTAAGCTCTACCACGACAGAAGAACGTCTAAAAGTAGAGAACATTAATGTGACAAAAGCTTCTAGTGTTACTGTGGAAGAAGCCTATTATGTTTCTGGTAGTGTTCATAACTTTAAGCCAGAGGAAATAGAAGAATTAAAAAATCAAACAGTTGAATTTAATCCAGATGCGCAAATAGTTGGCACGTTTATAAAACCTATACCTATAACCGAAGAGAATTCAATCGAAACTCTCATCAGTGATAATATTTTTAAGGGCTCTTCATATGGATTATGGAAGAAAGACGAAGAAGCTCGCATGGCTATATTTTTTCAAAAAGTAAATGATCGTCTTGTCTATTACAATCAAAAAGCTAAATTAGTAGTCTATTGGAACGAGAATAATGAACTCATAGGCTATGAGCAAACCATCCTAGATAACTTAGAGGATTATAGTGAGTCTAAAAATTTGTTACCTACTATTCAAGCAGTTTCAAATCTATATTCCAAAGGTTTGCTAGTTGCCAATTCAACCGTTACAGATATTAGTCTTGGCTATTTTACATTAGTTCAGCAAGCCGAGACGCAGGTATTTGCTCCAACTTGGCGAATACTTGTGGAACGAGAAGACGGAACAATAGATGAACACTTTGTAAATGCGGTAGAAGGAAGAATTATTGAAATACCAACAGAAGTAGATTCATCAGCAGTAGAATAAGGAGTTTTGATGATGAAGTTTAGTGTATTAGCTAGCGGGAGCAGCGGAAACGCAATCTACGTAGAAAACGAGAAGCATTCCTTTTTAGTTGACGTAGGCCTAAGCGGCAAAAAAATGGACGAGCTCTTTCAAGGAATTGGAAGAGAAATAAAAAATCTTTCTGGTATCTTCATTACTCACGAGCATAGTGATCATATAAAGGGGCTCGGTGTATTAGCTAGAAAATATGGTGTACCAATATACGCCAATGAAAAAACATGGGGAGCAATGGATTCACTTGTTGGAAAGGTGCCCTTAGATCAACGTTTCACTTTTGATATGGAATCGGTGAAAACGTTTGGCTCTATGGATATCCAATCCTTTGGAGTCTCCCATGATGCTGCAGATCCGATGTTTTATATCTTTCATGAAAATGGGCGCAAGCTTGTTTTAATTACAGATACGGGATATGTAAGTGATCGCATGAAGGGACATATTAAAGGAGCAGATGCCTTTGTCTTTGAAAGCAATCATGATGTCAGTATGCTACAAATGGGACGCTATCCTTGGTCAGTCAAACGACGAATACTAAGTGACGTAGGACATGTCTCTAACGAAGATGCTGCGGTAGCCATGAGTGAGGTAATTGATTTAAAATCAACTAATGTGTACCTCTCACATCTTAGCAAGGACAATAACATGAAGGACCTAGCAAGAATGAGCGTTACTCAAACCTTACAATCGTGTGGTATCATCGCAGGTGAATATGTTCACTTACACGACACGGATGCAAATCAGCCGACTGAATTAGTACTAGTATAATTATAAAGTTCCAGGAGCCTAAAAGCTTTTGGAGCTTTTTTATATACATAAATATGGTGAGGCAAGATTTCTCCTATTTTTTCTTTACTATTAGAGATATTTTTAATTTAATTTTAGATTATTTTCATTTAATTTTAATGTTTAGTGGGTAAAGTAAGCATACGAACATATTGTTTAATGAAAGGGAGAGTGCAATGGGTTACTATAATTCATATGGTCCTGAACAAGAACCACCAAAAGTAAGAAATAAGGATAAGAAAAGAGGAGCAGCAGGTTATTTCTTCAGTGGATTAGCAGGTGTCCTAGTAGGAGCACTTCTTGTTTGGTTTTTAACTCCTTCCGTTGTAAACAATTTACCTTCCCAAACCGAAGGGGAAGCCACGACAAGTAAAACAACTAAAACAGAGCAAATCAGCGTTGACATTACTACGGATGTAACCGGAGCTGTTGAAAAAGCCTCAGCGGGAGTAGTAGGCATTACCAATATCCAGTCGGTCAGAAACTTTTGGAGCCAAAGTTCCTCTGAGCAGGAGGCAGGCACAGGTTCAGGAGTTATCTA
Organism: Psychrobacillus sp. FSL W7-1457; assembly: GCF_038593405.1. Lineage (NCBI taxonomy): Bacteria > Bacillati > Bacillota > Bacilli > Caryophanales > Bacillaceae > Psychrobacillus > Psychrobacillus sp. FSL W7-1457. The sequence goes on along the minus strand of NZ_CP151993.1, from coordinate 3,916,065 downwards.
CAAAAAAGCAGGAGGAAAAGCATATATCATTACAAACCACCACGTAATTGCAGGTGCCGAAGCATTAGAAGTTACATTAAAGGATGGAATAAAAGCAGAGGCAAAATTGGTCGGTAGCGATATGTGGACAGATCTTGCCGTCCTAGAAATAGACGATAAAGGTATTGAAACAGTTTTAGAGATTGGAAACTCAGATACATTAAAGCAGGGAGAGACAGTTATCGCTATTGGTAATCCTCTCGGCTTAGACTTTTATGGTTCAGTTACAACAGGTGTAGTTTCTGGTACGGATCGTGCCATTCCAGTGGATATCAATGAGGACGGGACAGTAGATTGGCAAGCGGAAGTTTTACAAACCGATGCGGCCATTAATCCTGGTAATAGTGGGGGAGCATTGATCAATTTAGCAGGCCAGCTTATAGGTATCAATTCGATGAAAATCTCCGAATCAACAATAGAAGGAATCGGCTTAGCGATTCCAGTAAACTCAGCGATGCCTATAATTGAAGACCTAGAAGTCAATGGTAAAGTAATTCGACCTTCTATGGGCATTACACTAATTGACTTAACAAATGTTCCAGCATTTCATCAACGAGATACTTTAAAACTTCCTGCAGAAGTAACTACGGGAGTAGTAGTAGACGAAGTATATGAAGGTACACCTGCTGCAAATGCTGGTCTAAAAACCTATGATGTCATCGTAGAAATGGATGGAGAAAAAGTTGAGAACTCCATCGATCTAAGAAAGCATTTATATAATGAAAAAGACATTGGTGACAGCTTGGATGTAAAAGTATATCGCCAAGGAGAAATAGTGGAATTAACATTAACTTTAGAGGACTCCACGCAGTTGTAGACATGTGGATAACTGAAAAGTGGTAACAAGAGTTTTACACAACGAGTAGGAAAGAAAAGCTTGTCTTTCCTACTCGTTTTTTCTTTGTTAAAATAGACTGTGGATAACAAAAGAAAAATTGTGTATAACTATGTTGAGTAATTTTAAAGAGAAAGGGAGTTAAATAGTGAGAATATTCAGTTGCGAAACCCATATAAATCACGCTTTAGATATATTTGTAGCAGAAGAAAAAACGTTCCCAATGATGGAGAAAATAAATGAGGAAAAACAGTTATCCACAAGTTGTACCTATTGTAATAGTTCTGCAATATATCTTGTGGCTCATGAAAATGATGACACAAGATGTAGATAACTATTGTGGATATGTGGATAAGTGATGTTAATAACTTGTTTGTAAATGAATTGTAAAGGTGGATAACCTGTGAATATACAAATTATATCAGTGGGGAAGCTTAAGGAAAAATACTTGAAAATGGGGATAGAAGAATATACAAAGAGACTTGGAAGCTACGCTAAAATGGAATTAATTGAAGTTGCAGATGAAAAAGCCCCTGAAAACTTAAGCGATGCAGATATGGAAATCGTGAAGAAAAAGGAAGCGAATCGTATTCTAGCAAAAATCGGAGCAGACACTTACGTCATTGCTCTAGCAATCGAAGGAAAAATGAAAACCTCTGAACAGCTTGCTGCGGATATAGAGTCATTAATGACCTATGGAAAAAGCAAAATTGCCTTTGTTATCGGTGGTTCTCTAGGATTGCATGAAGAAGTCATGAAGCGAAGCGACGAAAAGCTCTCCTTTTCCAAAATGACACTACCACACCAGCTCATGAAACTCGTTTTAGTGGAGCAGATTTATCGAGCATTTCGAATAATGAAGGGCGAACCGTATCATAAGTAAGTACGGTGTCTAAAAGACCAACTAAAACAACTATGTTTTAGTTGGTTTTATACTGTAATAAAATAAAAAGAATTGCGGGTCTAATATTATAAAAAAAGTCTTTCGATGGATAGGTTTAGCAATTATTAGTTTAATAGGGGTCATACTGAGTTTACTTTCATCCACAGATTTAATTAGCTCCTCCAATAGTAGGTTGAATACTAACAAAATTGATAAAAATATTAAAAAGCTTAGAAAGTTAAAGTGGTTTAATGACCTATATGTAGATGAACGACATCATAAAAGTTTCTTTATGAACGCGAAGGTAAGAAAATACCTATTCTAGTTACTCGTCTAAATAATAATCAAAAAGAACAGCAAAAGTTTATTCAACTTTTAGAAGATGTAGTAAAAATACGTGTTGCTAGTTTAAGAAAGCGCATGTAGATCTATCATAGAGAACCGTATCATAAGTACGTGAGGTTTAAGAGTACGTATGATAACTGCAGTTCAAACATCCATTTTCAAGTGTTCCAACTACAGCTACCATATTACAGGGTTTCAATTAGGCACTTCACTTTCTATTTCCACTACTTTACAATTTGAATTGTCATATGATGCACGTTAAATTCATCATGAAGTAATGTTTGAATTTTACGCAATACGACCTGTTCATCTACATCTTGTCCAACGCTTACATGACATGTTAATGATGGAAAATCAGATGTAATAGACCAAATATGAAGATCCGTTACTTTTATTACTTCTTTTACAGATAATATTTTTTCTTCAATTTTATCTGTATTTAAATGTTTTGGAGCCCCTTCCATTAAAATATGAAAAGAGTCGCGCGTTACGCGATATCCACTAAAAATAATTAAAACAGCCACAATGATACTAGCAATTGGATCGGCGATATTCCATTGGAAAAATAAAATAAGTAATGCAGCTGTAATCGCGCCAATAGAGCCAAGAATATCACCAATAACATGTAAAAATGCACTCTTTACATTTAAATTTTCATTATCACCATGATTTAAAATAAATGCTGCCACAATATTTACTACTAGACCGAGAACAGCTACTATTAGCATGCCTGTACTCGCAACAGTTGGAGGTGCTGAAAAACGTTTTACAGCTTCATAAAAAATATAGATAGAAATTGCAATTAACGTTAAACCGTTTATAAACGCTGCAAATATTTCAAAGCGTCGGTATCCAAATGTTTTTTGCCCTGATACAGCACGTTGACCAACAATAAGTGCTACATAGCTAAGCCCTAAAGCCGCAGAATCACTCAGCATATGCCCTGCATCTGATAAAAGTGCCAGGCTATTTGTCATAAACCCGCCAATAACTTCTACAATCATAAATGATGTAATGAGTAAAAACGTCCACATGATTACTTTTCGATTGTTATTTTCGCTTTGTTGTTGCCCATGATTATTATAATGCTCCATAATTCGAATACCCCTTCCTCGTTCAATTATGTCCATTTTAATCATTTATAAATCCTTTATTTCAGGCGCTGTGCATATCACTGATACGTATTCAAGTTGAAAATCCTTTAGCTTCCGACAATGCTTAAGATAACGCGCATACAACAGAGGATTATAAAGACTATATTTTACTAGCTGCAAAGGAAGCTGGAGCTTCGTTGGTTTTATCTTGAAGTGCTGTATAAAAACCGCCTTTAGCCATGTAACGGCGAACCGTATCATAAGTAAGTGCGGTTTCATAATAATCCTTAAATAGTATCTATATTTATAATTAATACTGAGGCATATTCAGATAAAATGAATATGTCTATTTTTTATTTCGTTAATTACAAAGGCAGAATTTCACCAATTTATAGGGGAAAAGATGTAAGGTTATGTCTTTTTACAATCGTTTTTAGCAAGCAATTAAAAAGCTTAGAAACGTTGATATATCAACATGACAAGAATCTTGTCGTTAAAAAATGAAGATGTGAATAGGCTTATCTAGCTATTTAGGTCAATCTAAAATAGTCTAATTTCTGAAAGGAGACGAATTATGAATTTATCGGGGAAAATAAAAAAGCTAAGAGCAGAAAATAAATTAACTCAAGAGCAGTTAGCTGAAAAGTTGAAGGTTTCAAGATCTACTATATCGAGCTGGGAGACAGGGAGAAGTTATCCTGATTTAGAAATGGTTATTGAAATTTGTGACTGTTTTAATGTTTCTTTGGATTTCTTACTAAGAGAGGATGAAAAAATGGTGAAAAAGTTGAATTTTGGTATCAAACAAAAAAGAATGTTGATATCATTGGTAGTTATTTTAGCTCTACTTTTAGTGAATACAGTTGTAAGTACTGTAACATTTGAAGCAAATCCTAAAAGCTTGGAAATAAGTAACGTTCATATGATTCGAGATCATAGTTATAATGGTGAAGATCCAAATAGAGACTGGAATACAACGATTAGTTTAGAAATGAAATCTAAAAATGTATTCTTTAAACCTATAGCGGATGAGTTTTTAGTTTTCGAAGACCATAGAAATTTGACAATGCAAACAAATTGGTCATTTAACATTTTTAATATTTTTGATACATATAGAACTGTCGAAGCAGACCAATCTGTTTTATTTAACGAAAACTTAGCAAATGATGAAATAACATTAAAATTACATGGAGATAAATCAAATAAAGTAATTACTTTTAGTATATCTGATATTAATAATTAATATACTCACAAAAACCGCACTTAGCCGCGTCACGAATATCCATCTGAGATGTTGATTAGTCAGCGTTTTAGGTGGTTATTTTAATTAAGGATATGTTGAATTTCAATGTTGATAAATGAGAGAAGATTTTAGGAGGTAATTAGTAGTAGAATTGCTTATCTTATTAAATAGTTGTAGCTAGCCTTAACGGAGGCTAGCGCTCTTTATTTAAATATTCAATTTTAACAGAGCTAATGGCTTAAAAATTTTGCAATTTGTTAGAATACGGTGTTTATTAATCACATCTACTTTCATCACACATTACGCTACGAATAGTAACATTATTGTTATACTCCGTTGGTAGAAATACGATTAAAATAGTGTTTATAATTACATATGAGAGGATGAAAAGTATGATTAATATGAATTTATGCTCGATGAGAAAACGTCATAACCTAACTCAGGAGCAATTAGCCCAAGAATTAAATGTTTCACGTCAAGTAATTGCAAAATGGGAAAAAGGCGAATCGACACCAGATTTACACCATAGTATGAATATTGCCAATTTCTTCGGAGTAACCTTAGATGCGTTAGTAAATCATAACCCAGAAGAAACAGGTGTAGATATTCCACCCAAAGGCCAGCATTTTTTTGGGACAGCAACAGTAGGGGAACGTGGCCAAATTGTAATTCCGAAAAAAGCCCGTGAGATTTTTCAAATTAACCCAGGTGATTCAGTCGTTATTATAGGGGATGAGGATCGTGGGTTGGCGTTAGCACCTGAAAAAATGATTAAACAGTTTTTAAATATGGTGAAAGCTCAGCAAAAAGAGGAGGAATAAAAAATGAGTGCTGCAATTGAACTTCACGGTTTATCAAAAAGCTATAAAGAAAAAGTTGCCGTTTCGCCGATGACACTTACGATTAACCAAGGCGAACTGTTCGGACTCCTCGGTGTAAATGGTGCTGGTAAAACGACTGTTATAAATATGCTAAGTGGCCTTACAAAACCGTCTACAGGAGATGCGCTTGTCCTTGGGCATTCCCTTAGTAAAGAGTTACCAGGTATTCGAAAATTACTCGCTGTCTCGCCTCAGGAAACGTCAATTGCACCAAATTTATCTGTGCGCGAAAATTTATTATTAATGGCACGTATTCACGGTTTTTCGAAGGAGAAGTCCTTTGAAAAAACGGAAGCTTTAATTAGCCAGTTTTCACTACAGCCTTACGAGCATCAACGTGGGAAAAATTTATCCGGTGGCTGGCAGCGAAAGTTAAGTATTGCCATGGCGCTAATTGCAAATCCTCAAATTTTATTTTTAGATGAACCTACTTTAGGGTTAGATATCATTAGCCGTCGTGAGCTCTGGGCAATGATTAATATACTGAGAGAGACGACGACAATTGTACTTACTACGCACTATTTAGAAGAAGCAGAAAGCTTGTGTGATCGTATTTGTATTATGAAGGATGGCGAAATAAAGGCACTAGGTACAGTAGACGAGCTCCTTACAACAGCAAGTAAAGAAAACTTTGAGGATGCATTTGTGCATTTCGTAACAGGAGGCGAATTATAATGAGGGCATTGGCATTTGCTGGACGTTGTACGAAAGAAATTGTACGTGACCCGATTTCATTATTTTTTGGTATAGCCTTTCCAATCATTTTACTGTTGCTTTTAACTGCGATTAATCGCAATGTTCCAGCAGAAATATTTAATATTGAACAATTGACACCAGGTATAGCAGTATTTAGTCTTTCTTTTATTGCTTTATTTGCAGCACAAACGTTAGCGAAGGACCGTTCTAGTTCTTATTTAATAAGATTGCTAACAACTCCAATGACAGCAAGTGATTTCATTATTGGATATACGCTTCCTTTAGGGATATTTGCTGTGCTTCAAAGTATTACTTGTTTTATAACTGCTTACTTTTTAGGTTTGGAACTATCTTTCAACCATGTATTTGCATTTATTACCTTACTCATTACATCTACTATTTTCATAGGAATCGGACTGTTATGTGGCTCCTTATTTAACGAAAAGGCAGCAGTAGGCTTATGCGGAGCTTTATTAACTAACTTAACAGCATTTTTATCTGGCGCATGGCTCGATTTATCGTTAATTGGAGGAGCTTTTGAAAAAGTCGCTTATGCGCTACCATTCGTCCACGCTGTTGATTTAGTTCGAGCAATTGTGGCAGAAGACTTTAACGCAATGTTTCCCCATTTATATGTTGTGGTAGTTTATGCAGCTGTCCTTTTTAGTCTTTCGATTTTTATTTTCAAATATAAAATTCAACAAAATTAATAGTTAATCAACTTACGTTACTTAAACGTAGGTTTTTTTATTTAAATTAATAGCTCTGTTAAAGTTGATTATTGAAATAGAAAGCGCTAGCCTCCATAACAGTGCTGAAAATAAAAAAATACGTTGCAGAAAAATAGGTTGAAGAGAGGAAACTAGTAATAGAAGTGTTCTTATAAAGTAGAAGAAAAAGAAGCTGTTATTTCTGAAGGAAATTGAGAATAATAAGTTATAAAAAAAGACCGCACTTAGCTACATTCGGAGAACCATACCATAAGAAAGTGGGAAAACCACTGATAAGCTGGTACCGATTTAACAGTATTATTATAACAATCATTAATGGAATAAAAATCCCCCCTTTAAAATGGGAAACCCTATTCAAGAAAAAGAAACAAAAAAGCAGCATCTCACAAGGAGATGCTGCGGTAGAATTCTTTGTTCCTAAAGAACTCTAATGGGTTTGGCACCCAATAATGCTAATTTGCCTAATCTAAAGTACCATTATTCGATGTCAACGAGAGTTGTTTATTACATATTTAATATAGCATAGTAAACCGTGATAACGTTACTAATTATGTATTCTGTGTATAGAATTCAATTTATACAGATCATACTTATTTAATAAGAGAACCACCAAAAATATTAATCCGACATGTTTTGGTGGTAGATTTAACGTAAACGAGTTGTATAAAGCCGTCCATAATAAGGGTGATAGGCATTCAATTATAAACAAACATAGAAGTTATTTGTTTATAATGAAATGGAGTAATTACTAAAAGTACCCCAAATCTCCTGTTTAAATAATGAAGGATAAATGGACATAAAGTTAACGATTATTAATGCATAATCCAATCTTGGATATAGGTCAAATAAAAACCGATCGCCATATCGAATCGTTGTTAATGCAAGTGGTAATTCGCGCCTAAAAACTTCATTCCGCTTTGTTGCTGCACTTAAGTCGTGATTTTCTTTATCTAGATATAGATATACGTTGTAATTTAAACTATTCCCTTGTGTTTTCCAAACGCCTAGTACTTCGTCTCTCATTTCAGTATTAATTTTATCCCATGCAAATTGTGTTCCAATTGTTAAGAATAATTCTCCAGTGAAATCAGAGTGAGTCAGTGTGTGACTTCTGGAAATGATGGGTCCCGTAGCTGAAACACCATCTCGATATTCAACAGTGAGTTTATCTGGATTTAACTTACTCATGCCACCAACTCCAATCGTTTTATTACCAATATGCTATTTTTTAGTTTGAGGTTGGTTAAAAGACACAGGTGTAAAGATTTTTTTAATTGGATGAGAAGAAGCAAAAAGGTTAGCAGGGACCAAATAGGCCAAGCTAGCCTTTTTCTAGTGTTATTAAATTTTGCAATAAACCTCAAAAGCGGTCTAATATTGTTGAGCTACGTTACTTAGTAGTTCTTAATAAAATAATGTGCAAGTTGGTAAAGGGGATAGAATGACATAATTCAGTTTTCTTTCATACAATACCTAGGGGTGAAAAAATGGCTAGAGTTAAATACCGAGATAAAGACATTGATCTCATGGCAAGGATGATGAGAGCGGAAGCCGAGGGTGAAGGGAAACAAGGGATGTTATATGTTGGTAATGTAATTGTAAACCGCGCTAAAGCTGATTGTTTGGACTTTAATGATGTAAGAACTATTGAGGATGTCATTTTTCAGGTACAAGGAGGAAATTATTCTTTTGAAGCCGTTCAAAAAGGTAATTTGTTTTATGAAAGAGCGAGAACTACTGAAAAAAAGTTAGCAAAACAAGCTTTGGATTATTGGAGAGAACACCCAGCGAAATATGCACTGTGGTATTTTAATCCATTCGGTCCTTGTCCTCCGACTTGGTATGGTCAACCTTTTTCTGGTCAATATAAAGACCATTGCTTTTATGAACCAGCAGCTGGAACATGCGAAAGCGTTTATATAGGCTAGTAAAAAAATCTCATAGATCCGCCGAGATAAACGATTCAAAAGTAAGTGCGATTATAAATTAAATAAAAAATAAGGTCGATTTTCTACGTTAATAGAAAATCGACCTTTTATTAGTTTATACATACTATTATTGTGCTGTTAATCCGCCATCGATTACGAATTCTGAACCTGTTGAGTAGCTAGACTCGTCAGAAGCTAAGAATAGTACCATATTAGAGACTTCTTCTGGCTGTGCAACACGTTTTAATGGAATGTGTTTAGCAAATGCTTCAACCGCTGCTTTTGTATCTTCTTGTACCACCATTGGTGTCGCGATTACACCTGGATGTACAGAGTTTACGCGAATGCCCATTGGCGCTAAGTTAATTGCAGCTGCTTTTGTCATACCACGTACTGCAAATTTCGTATCAGTATAACCTACTGCACCAGCAACTAAGCCGTTCATGGAAGAAATGTTGACGATTGAACCTCCACCAGCTTTCATCATGGAAGCAACTACAGTTTTCATACCTAAGAATACGGACACTTGGTTAATGTCTACGATACGACGGTATTCTTCTACTGTAATATCAAGCATATTTTTTGCCATCGTAATACCGGCATTATTTACTAATACATTTACTGGACCAAATGCTTCTTCTGTTTTAGCAATAACTGTTGCCCAATCTTCTTCAGATGTTACATTTTGTTTAACAAAAAGGGCATTTTCGCCTAATTCAGCTGCGAATGCTTTTCCTTTTTCTTCATTTAAATCTGTTAAAACAACTTTTGCACCTTGTTCAATGAATAATTTTGCATGTGCTGCTCCCATGCCTTGTGCAGCACCTGTAATAATTGCGACTTTACCTGTTAAACGACTCATGTAAATTGCCCCCTAAAATAGATTCATATAAAGTGATAGTTGACTATCACTTTTTATATTTACTAGTAAACAACTTTCTTGTTTGAATGTCAATTCAAATGTCCGTTGCTGTTACTTACTATGGTTGAATATAGCGTAAAAATACATCCTTCATCACCAAAAGCTGCTTGTCCGCAGAAAGTAACTTCGATAGGTTGGAATCATGCTTTGTTAGGCTTGATTTATAAGTAAAGATGCTAAAATTTTGCACCATTGTCATGACAAATACATCCAAATCAATTTCTGACCTTAACGAGCCATCCAGCTTGCCCTGCTCACTTATAGTTAATAAAACTCGGGCTAAATTGCTGCGTGCCGATAAATACTCAGCATATTGCTCCGGTGATTCTTCAGCTATCTTTTCATATAAATCAAAGGAATCGAAGTACTTTGCTAAACGTAACTGCGGATCCTTTATGATGCCCATATAATACTCTAAAATTTGCTCAATTTTTTCATATGCCGTTATAGGCTGTTCGATAATCTGCCCAATATCCGTGGCCATTTCATCTGTAATTGCATTCGTAGCCGCAATTATCAAATACTCTTTTTTAGGAAAGTAACGGAATAACGTTGCGATCCCAACTCCAGAAGCAGTCGCTACATCTTGCATTTGTACATGTTGGACGCCCTGTTCCAAGAATAAGCTCTTGGCAGTCTGGATAATGTTTTGACGGCGTTGGTGTTTTTGTTGTTCTCGTTTACTCATTATTAATAATCACTCCAGCTATTTTTCATAGAATGATTGTACCATGCTTTATAGGAAGTTTTCGGGTCTACAGAATGACTGCAAGACTTTTCTTAAGATTATGCGCTTGTTGGATAAGAGGACAAAATGACATGAGTCTTAAATGCAGATTAGTGTTGAAAACTTACCACAAGGAAGTGCTGTTAAGTAAAAGATTAAGGAATTCTAATCCTTTTCTTTTGACTTTTATTTTCTCAAAACGCAGTATGCCCATTTCTCTTGGACACTATAAATGTTGTAGAGTGGTATTGATAACGAACTATTTTCATACCTTAATGGTTGACTGAAAATCAAATGTATAGAATAATAAAACTATACATTAGAATTATTACAACATAATTTTAATACTTGATAGAAATAATACATAGGAGGCTATAAATCATGGCATTAATAGGTAAAGAAATTGCACCATTCGCTGCAAAAGCATTCCAACAAGGTGAATTCATCGACGTATCTTCTGAAAATTTCAAAGGCAAATGGTCAGTAGTATGCTTCTATCCTGCAGATTTCACTTTCGTATGTCCTACAGAGCTAGAAGACCTACAAAATGAGTATGCAACATTAAAATCTTTAGGGGTTGAAGTTTACTCTGTATCAACTGACACTCACTTCACACATAAAGCTTGGCATGATACTTCCGATACTATCGGCAAAATCGAATATATAATGATTGGTGATCCATCTCACACAATCTCTAAAGCATTTGATGTATTAAATGAAGAGGATGGCTTAGCAGAGCGCGGTACTTTCATCATTGACCCAGAAGGTATTGTACAAGCTTACGAAATTAACGCTGGTGGTATTGGTCGTGACGCATCTACGTTAGTAAACAAAATAAAAGCAGCTCAATATGTTCGCAACAATCCAGGCGAAGTTTGCCCAGCTAAATGGCAAGAAGGCGGCGAAACTTTAACTCCAAGCTTAGACCTAGTTGGTAAAATCTAAGTTTCTAAGCTATATAAACTAGAGCAAGATTTAAGCGGCAAGTGCCTGTTATGAAATTATTTTCAGACAGCCTTGTCGCTATTTTTTATTAGAATTATAAAGAAAAAAGAAATACGCGTATTAAAAAAAGATGAATAGAGGTGAAGGGCTGCTCGTTGAGAATAACAGATTGATTTATTATTGAATTATAGTTATTGAATTATCTGAATATAATATTTCATTATTTCAGCGACAGCGAAATTTATGCTAATAGATGCAAACTTAAAAGCTCAGTTACAACAGTACTTAGCATTATTAGAAGGTGAGATAGTTATCAAAGTAAGCGTAAGCGACGATAAAGTATCTAATGACATGCTTGAGCTTGTAACAGAGTTAGAAAATATGTCTCAGCTTATTACCGTACAACATGCATTACTAGAGCGTACTCCTAGCTTTAGCATTAATAAGGTGGGGGAGGAGTCAGGTGTAACATTCGCAGGCTTACCACTTGGCCATGAATTTACATCATTAGTACTAGCCTTATTGCAAGTTTCAGGTCGTGCTCCTAAGATAGATGAGGCTGTGATTAAACGCATTCAAGCCATTAAGAAACCTATGAAATTTGAAACGTACGTGAGCCTGACTTGTCACAATTGCCCAGACGTTGTACAGGCATTGAATATCATGTCTGTGTTAAATCCAAATATCTCAAACACAATGGTTGAAGGTGGCGCGTTCCAAGACGAAATTAAAGAACGAGACATTATGGCTGTACCCACTGTCTATATGAACGGTGAGAACTTCGGTGGTGGTCGTATGGAGCTTGAAGATATATTAAACAAGCTTGGAGAAGTGTCAGACGGGTCTGAATTCCAAGACGTTGAGCCGTTCGATGTATTGGTAGTTGGTGGTGGTCCGGCAGGTGCCTCTGCAGCAATCTACTCCGCTCGTAAAGGTATTCGTACAGGTATAGTAGCGGAGCGCTTTGGTGGTCAAGTAAATGACACATTGGCTATTGAGAACATTATTGGTACGAGAGCTACAGAAGGTCCACAATTTGTTTCAAGCTTAGAGGCACATGTAGCGGATTACAATGTAGATATTATGAAATCCCAACGAGTTACAAGTATTGCTCGTAACGAGATGGTAGAAGTAACATTAGAAAACGGTGCAGTATTGAAAGGAAAAACAGTTATTCTTTCAACAGGGGCACGCTACCGTCAATTAGGTGTACCAGGCGAGCAAGAATTTAAAAATAAAGGCGTAGCATATTGCCCGCATTGTGATGGTCCAATCTTCAAAGGGAAAGATGTGGCTGTAGTTGGCGGTGGAAATTCTGGAGTTGAAGCAGCAATTGACTTAGCGGGAATTGTGAACCATGTTTACCTATTACAACGGAATGCAGAGCTAAAGGCTGATACAGTATTACAAGAGCGTTTACATAGTCTATCTAATGTAACGGTTTTAACAAATGCCTTAACACAAGAAATTACAGGTACAGATAAAGTGAACGGGTTAACTTATTTGGATGTTGTGTCTGGTAAAGAAGAGCATATTGAGCTACAAGGGGTTTTCGTACAAATTGGTCTACTACCGAACACAGAATTTTTAAAAGGTATAATTGATTTAAATCAAAATAATGAAATCATTATTAATAAGCACGGTGCGACAAGCATGCCTGGCGTATTCGCAGCAGGTGACTGTACGGATACGGTATACAAGCAAATCATCATTTCAATGGGTTCAGGGGCAACAGCTGCACTTGGATCATTTGATTATTTGATACGTAACACGACGCCTCAATTAGTTAGTCGGTAATGCTTCATAAATTTCCGTCCTATCTAATAACGAGCCCAAAAAGTGTTATTTTTCAATTTGACATTTATCTCCACGTATTATATTATTTTTTTAGATAAATACCTGAAATTTTTCAGGAGAGGTTCATAGCAGATACCCTCTATAAAAAACTATGGATACATGACGAAAAAGCCATGTCCATAACTGGACATGGCTTTTTTGTTTTAATCCTGTAAAGTTTTATAGAAAATGTCTCAACCTCTCCTTGAAAAGATTTGGTATTACTTTTCAAGGGGGTTTTTTTATGTCTGGCCGAAAGTCAGCTGAAGGATTAGAAGATTTAACCTTATTAGGAAATCAAAAAGTGCAATATGCATTTAACTATGCGCCTGAAGTATTAGAATCAGTGGACAATCTACATTCTAATCGAGATTATTTTGTGAAGTTTAATTGTCCAGAGTTTACGAGTCTATGTCCAATAACGCAACAACCTGATTTTGCCACTATGTATATTTCATACATCCCAGATAAAAAAATAGTGGAAAGTAAATCGTTGAAGCTATACTTATTTAGCTTTAGAAACCATGGTGATTTCCACGAGGATTGTGTGAATATTATTATGAATGATTTAATCCAACTGCTAGATCCTAGGTATATTGAGGTTTGGGGGAAATTCACACCACGTGGAGGTATCTCCATTGATCCGTGGTGCAACTATGGACGACCAGGAACAAAATATGAGGAGATTGCGAGCTACCGTTTAATGAACCATGACCTTAATCCTGAAAATATTGATAATCGATAAATGGAATGGAATAGGAACTTCTTACTCCTAGACGATTACTTATAAATGAAAATTAATTAAATAAATCCTTGTTAGCAAGGAAGAGGTTATTAGCGACCCTCTTAAAAAAACTAAGATGAAAACAGCACTTCTCTTAGCGTGCTGTTTTTTCGTCGTGAAGGAGATTTATACATGAAACAGAGTAAAGCACTTATTGTATTTAGTGGAGGACAAGATAGTACGACTTGTTTGTTCTGGGCGATTGAAAATTTTGCAGAAGTGGTGGCCGTGACCTTTGATTATGGTCAAAGACATCGTCTAGAGATTGACTGTGCAAAAGAAATAGCAAAAGAGCTTGGCATCGAACATCATGTGCTAGATATGTCATTACTAAATCAGCTTGCAGCTAATGCATTGACACGCGAGGAGATAAAAATTGAAGAAAGGGCTAAAGGTGAGCTACCTTCAACATTTGTTCCCGGAAGAAATCTGCTTTTTCTTTCATTTGCTGGTGTCTTAGCTAGTCAGGTAGGAGCAAACCATATCGTGACAGGGGTTTGTGAAACAGACTTTAGTGGGTATCCCGATTGTCGTGACGTTTTTATCAAATCGATGAATATGACATTAAATTTATCAATGGATAGTTCCTTTGTCATTCATACACCATTAATGTGGATCAACAAGGCACAAACATGGGAGCTAGCAGATTCACTTGGTGTATTTGAGTATGTGAGAGAAAGAACTTTAACCTGTTATAACGGGATCATTGCAGATGGTTGTGGAGAGTGCCCAGCATGTAAATTACGTGAAAATGGGCTTGAGGAGTATTTAAATACTAAGCGAGAACTTGCGGAAAAGAATATATAAATGTTACTAGCCTTTACAGAGTTAGTGATATTTAAAGGAGAAGCATAATGAGAATATTATTGTATTTATTATCTATTGTTATTGCAAATGTGGTGACGGCTAGATTTGCACCGTTAGAGTTTGGCATGTTTATCGTTCCTATGGGGACGCTTTTTGTTGGAGCAACCTTTATATTTCGAGATCTTGTGCAAAATAAATATGGTAGAGCTAAAACATATTTATTTATCTTCTTAGCGTTACTCTTATCAGGGACTGCATCATTTGCACTTGGAGATACTTTAATGATTGTGGCAGCATCTGCTTTATCTTTTGTAATCGCCGAGACAGCAGATACAGAAATCTATACACGCTTAAAGTTACCAATGGCGTGGAGAGTTTTTTACAGTGGGATTGTGGGAGGTCTTCTTGACTCTGTTGTTTTTGTAATCGTTGGATTGAGTCCACTTGGAGCAGGATTTATACCGTGGGAAGCTGTGCCTGCAGCAATTGTCGGCCAAGTAGTTGTGAAAACAGTCATTCAAATGATAGGTGCCTTGATACTGAACCAAGGGCTTGCTCTGAAAGCAAGGCGTCTAAGGGAGGTATAAAGGATTAGGCTTAGCTTCTAGGCTAGGCTAGATTTACGAATAAAGAATGCATTAACGCGATTTTATATAAAAAAGAGCCGATTTAGGAGATATTCTTGAATCGGCTCTTTTGAGAGAGAAGAAAACAATAGTTTAGTGTTCATGTTTTTCCTCTTCTCTCTCTTTTTTTATTTCTTCTATTTGCTTCATCTGTTCGTGGTACTCGTTCTCCACATCTGAAGTAGCTGGGAGGAAGGATTCTTCGTTAAAGTCGATTCTCTTTCCGTATCGAATCATTTCATAAATAATCATGCCGTTGTTCGGTTTACCATTAGTCGTAATCATGGGTACTATATCAAATAACAAATAATAGAATGCGTAGAAAACAAAGCGATCCCAAAATGTTTTATATTCTGCAGCCCAGCCGTTGGCGATTAAGAAGTTAATGAGGAGGGCAATAATCAGGTTAACCAATATTGGTCCAGAATAAATGCTAACATAAGCAAACTTACTTTTACGCTTTAAGTCATCATATGAAAACCAGCTATACAAATGATAGTACTTGCGTATATCAATCATTCCAATTTTAAAGAGCCTGGGTCCGGAACCGATTGTGAGCCGTGGTTTTACTACTCCGAATAACCAGCTAACGATTAAATAACCGGATTCTCGCAGAAATACGACCACAGGCAAGATGATAAATGCAGAAATAATCAGTGACAAGAGGTCAGATAGTCCAAACATAAAAACATCACATCCTAAGCTCAACTCGTAAGTATATTAGATACCCAGAATAAAATATTTAAATCCTCCAAACATTAATTGGGAAATATTACATTGTGCTTTTTGACTTGGAAGTCAAGATTTGCTTCGAGATAACTATTTTGAATAACCTATTCCAATAAGAAAACGCAAACCTTTGATGTTCAAAGGATTGCGCTTTTATTTTGTCTATTTAAACAAATTAATTGTAGTAATAATAATCGGCATACCAAACACGTCTATTAAGAAGGCGCCAACGATTGGTACTATTAAGAACGCCTTTCGGGATGGTCCAAATTTTGAAACTACTGCTGACATATTGGCCATTGCGTTAGGTGTTGCTCCGAGCCCATGGCCAAGGAAGCCTGCTACCATAATGGCAGCATCATAATTTTTTCCTAATAAACGGAAAAGAACGATTACCGCGAATAATACAATGAAGATTACTTGCGCTAATATGATGACAAACAACGGAAGGGCTAAGTCTGCTACTTCCCAGAGCTTGATGCTCATCAGTGCCATAGATAGGAAAATACCAAGAGAGATATCTCCTATTAAATTAATTTCCTTCATATTAATTAAATCAGGATTAAAACGGTCTAAAATGTTACGAACAATTACAGCTACGAACATAGCCCCTACATAGCCCGGTAAAACAAAACCAGTCATATTAGAGAACCATTCACCAACATATGTACCAACAGCCATACAGAAGGTAATTAAGAAGACTTGTACCATAAAAGATTTCTCGGTAATTTCGTGCTGTGCTTTTTCTACATATTCTTCTGTTTCTTCAGAAGCTGGCTTTAAGTTGAACTTGCGTATTAAATATTGAACGACTGGACCACCAACAAGAGCACCAGCAATTAAACCACATGTAGCGGCAGCCATACCAATTGATATAGCAGACGGAATTCCAAGGCTTTCAATGGTTTCTCCATATGCAGCAGCAGCTCCATGTCCCCCCTCCATGGAAACAGCTCCTGCCATCACACCAATCAGAGGGTGAATATCCATTACTTTTGCCAATGAGACACCAATTACGTTTTGCATTAAAGCTAGAAATCCACAAGCTAACCAATATATGACGAGTAGTTTTCCGCCTAATTTTACAAGCTTAAAGCTTGCCCCTAATCCAATTGTTGTGAAAAAGGTAATCATGAAAATAGACTGAAGGGAAGTGTCTAATGTTATATCAAGAATGTCGAAACTTTTTAACACCGTTGCTAAAATCGCAAAGATTAAGCCGCCAACTACCGGTGCTGGAATACAAAAACGGTTTAACCATCCAATTCTTTTTACTAAAAATGTACCGATTAAAAATAAAGCCACTGCTAGACTGAGCGTTGTAATTTGATTTAATACCATACGTATCCCCCTTGTTTATTCGAAACTATTCATAATTACTTCATTGATATAGTAAGCTCCCAATTTTGCCGTCCGGTTATCTACATCAAGTAAAGGGTTGACCTCACAAATACTAAAGCTGACTGTTTTTTTATGAGAAGCCATTTGGCGTAGAATGTCTCGGACCTTTACAGCTGATAAGCCAAATGGAGACGGTGCACTGACTCCAGGCGCTTCAGCTGCATTTAAAACATCCATACAAAGTGTAACGAGTAACACATCATGTGTATCCATAAAGTTATGTAACTCTATAGTAAACGAAGGAAAGTCCAGCTGTTCATCTGTAAAATAGGTTACCTTATACTGATCTGCTATATTAAATAAGGCCGTGGTATTGCCATATTGTTGAATACCGCAAACGAAATAATGTGCATTTGGATCCTCATCTAAAATTTGCTTAAACATAGTGCCTGAGGAAGTCTGTTTATCGTATGAACGCATGTCAAAGTGTGCATCTATATTAAGTATTCCAATGGACGCATCGGGGCCAAATGCTTTTCGCACACCTAGATACTGTCCATATAATGTTTCATGTCCACCACCAAGTACGATTGCCTTTCCACTGGATAAAATATTGGCCACCTTTTCTCCGAGTTCAATCTGAGCTTGCTCTAATTCATTGCCCTCGCAAATAACATTCCCATAGTCTATTAAAGCGTTTTCATGAACGGCATGACGCCAAGGTAATGTTGCTAGCTGCTTGCGTAAAGCTAGAGGCGCATTTTTGGCTCCAATTCGTCCATTGTTACGGTGTACTCCTTCATCACAAGCAAAGCCAATTACACCGACTTTCCCTTGAGTCTTTAGAGACGCCAACCGAACTACTTGATGATAACGGTAGTAAGTGTGGTCTGACTCATGATCCACCCGACCTTGCCATACTTTTAAATCTGTAGGTTTATGCATATTTCCACCCTCATTTATCTAAAAAATCATATTGTTAGTATAATTTTAAATATTTATAATAACCAATATTAATTTTTTATATTATAATAGTTTAAAACTATAAATGGGGGTGAAGAGATGGATTTACGAAAGATGTATTACTTCAATGCCACCGTAAAATATCGCAGCTTTTCCAGGGCAGCTAAGGCCTTGCACATTTCTCAGCCTTCATTAAGTAACGCCATTAAGGCACTTGAACAAGAAATGGATACTCCGTTAATAGAAAGAACAACAAAGCAGTTTCAATTAACAGAAATGGGACAGCAGTTTTGGGAACGGTCGAAAGGCTTAGTTGCTCAGTTCGAGGTCATGCAAACGGAGTTAAGGGAGCTCTCAAAAGGAGAACAATTAGAAATAAGATTAGGGGTAATCGAATCGGCAAATTATTGGTTGTCACAGGTCATTACAGATTATCAGAAGCTATACCCATCCAATCAGCTTACTTTAATTGACACGCTGTATAATCAAACAGTAAGACAAGCATTACTAGGCTTACATGTGCATGGAGTAATTACAAACCAGCACATTGTGGATGAAGAAATACAAAGTGAATTATTGTACAACGAACCATATGTTGTACTTATAAAAAAAGATCATCCTTTTGCACAAAAAGAACAGCTTATGCTTAAGGATTTTACCGAGGAACCATTAATCATAGGGATGCCGGAGTTTCAAACAAGTGCCCAAATATTAAAAGCATTTGAACAGGAAAATGTAACACCCCATATATCATATAAAATAGAAAGATTTGAAATGATAAAAGTATTAGTAGAGGAAGGTTTAGGAATTGCGATTCTACCCCAAAATTATGTTACACAACATCTCTCTGACTCGCTACTAACACGCCCTGTTCATAGTGCATATTTAAATCGGAACGTGTATTTAAGCACCATGAGGGGCCGTACATTTTCCAAGAGTATTTTAGTGCTATTCGAACTCATAAAGAAGATGCATTGACGGTTGGTAATTACTTTATTTATCAATTAGATGGAGGAGGGAATAAACAATGGGGAGGAGACAGTTTGGGTTTGTTTAGTCCCATTAATCTAAATTAATTCACAATTTCTACACACTTTAAAAAAATCATTAATTATATTATAATAGAATAGATATTCTGAACTTATAAACAAATTTAAAGCAATAGTCACGGTTATATAGAGTCAGAAGCAGAGTTAACTAACTCTTTGTTTTCGTAACGTTAACAAGGCTTCTGCAAATATAAAGTATAGGGATGGTAAAAGTGAGCAACACAGAAACTAAAACAGATGTTATCTTAATTGGTGCCGGTATTATGAGCGCGACTTTAGGAACGCTTTTAAAAGAATTAGTACCGGAGTGGGATATAAAAGTATTTGAGAAGCTTGACAGTGCAGGCGAAGAAAGCTCAAATGAATGGAATAATGCGGGAACAGGACATGCAGCTCTTTGTGAGCTAAACTACACTTCTGTAAGACCAGATGGTTCTATTGATATCACAAAAGCAATCAATGTAAACGAACAGTTTCAGGTTTCTATGCAATTTTGGTCTCATCTTGTAAAAAGTAATTTAATCAAAAATCCTCAGGACTTTATTATGCCATTGCCACATATGAGTATGGTTCAGGGGACAGAAAATGTGGAGTTCTTGAAAAAACGCTTTGAAGCGATGACTCAAAATCCATTATTTGAAGGAATGGAATTCTCTGATGATCCAGCACAGTTAAAAGAATGGATTCCATTGATCATGGAAAACCGTACGGCTAATGAAGCGATTGCTGCAACTAAAATTGACTCTGGTACAGATGTTAACTTTGGGGCATTGACTCGTATGTTGTTCGATCACTTAAAGACTAAAAATGTTAAGGTCAATTATAAGTCTAGTGTAGAGAATTTAAACCGTACGCCAGATGGCAAATGGGAAGTAAAAGTGAAAAACCTTGCAGAAGGCAAAATTGAGAATCATAAAGCAAAATTCGTTTTTGTTGGTGGTGGAGGCGGAAGTCTACATCTCTTACAAAAATCGGGTATTCCTGAAGGGAAACATATCGGGGGCTTCCCAGTAAGCGGTATATTCATGGTATGTAACAATCCTGAAATAGTTGCGAAGCATCATGCTAAGGTATATGGTAAAGCTGCTGTTGGGGCTCCGCCAATGTCTGTACCTCATTTGGATACTCGTTTTATTGATAATAAAAAATCACTACTATTTGGACCTTTCGCAGGTTTCTCACCGAAGTTCCTAAAAACTGGATCGATGATGGATTTAGTAACTTCTGTTAAGCCACATAATCTCTTTACAATGCTAGCAGCAGGAGCAAAAGAGATGTCTCTAACAAAATATTTGGTACAACAGGTTATGCTGTCTAAAGAACAACGCTTGGAAGAGCTACGAATCTTTATCCCAGATGCTAAAGCAGAGGATTGGGACTTAGTTGTAGCAGGCCAACGTGTACAAGTCATCAAGGACACTGAAGCTGGAGGAAAAGGAACTCTTCAATTTGGTACAGAAGTTATCACTTCAGAGGATGGTTCCATTGCAGCCTTATTAGGTGCTTCTCCAGGTGCCTCTACTGCAGTACCAGTTATGTTGGACGTCCTTAAACGATGCTTCCCAGATCATATAACGGAGTGGGAGCCAAAAATAAAAGAGATGATTCCATCTTACGGTATGTCTCTTATGAACAACCCAGAGCTACTTAAGGATGTACATGCAGAAACTGCAGAAACACTTCGACTAAAAGTAGACCAAAAGGTAGCAGAGAACATGGAACCTTTGGAAGACGTTAGTGAAGTTATAGACGATATAGTCTAAGCATTATTTATAGATCATCAAGAACCTACCAACTTCTATAGATGGTAGGTTCTTTTCTTTTTTATAGACTTATCGCTCAATATCTAAATGAGAGGAGATTGGCTTTAATCTTTTATTTTCTTTACTTCAAAGTTGTCATCTAACAATACCCAGTTTTGAGGGAAGGAGTAACCTAACACCCAATAACTAATGCCTCTCAAACGATATTGTTTGACTAAATTAAATTTAGCCTGAGCACTTCGAGCATCCTCAAACCAAACCTCATGCTTTTGTCCCTGCTCATCTGTGTAATTAAAAAAAGGTGATTGAGCCACTGTATCAAACTGTATTCTTGCTCCGTATTGGGTAGCCAATGTTATTGCATCCTGCGGGCTAAAGGTCTCTGCAATTTGCCCAGCCTGATGAGGAATTCGCCAGTCTCTTGCATATATTTGAAAGCCTAAAAATAGTTTGTCTGCAGGAATAACAGTTAAAGCATATTCTACTACCTTTTTCATTTGATTGACAGGGGAGATCGCTTGAGGAGATGCACCGCGCCAACCCCATTCATACGTCATTAGGATCACAAAATCTGCAATTTTTCCATGTGCTTCATAATCATGTGCTTCATATAGCAAGCCGGACTGAGTCTCGCTAACTTTAGGAGCCACTGCAGTGGAAACAAAGTACCCTTTAGGATGAAGTGTATCTACTGCTAGCTGGAGAAAGGACGTATAAGCATCTCTGTCTTCTGGTAAAACGTTTTCCAGGTCAATATTCAATCCTCTATAACCCTTATCCTCCATAATCTGAAGAATGTTTGTCATCAATTTCTTTAATATATCTGGATTAGAGAAAATGACATGCATGAGATTAGTTCCAGCCTCAGTAGATGAAAAATTGGTGACCACCATCATTGGTACAATATTGTCGGTAATAGCTGCTTCTATTAACAGTTCGTCCTGTAAGGGCTCTAAATCTCCACTTTCTGTAAGCTTGTAAGCAAAGGGACTAATATAGGTAAGTAGAGATTGAAGACTGTTTACCGTCTTGACGGCATCCTCTTCTTTCTGATAGGTATAGGCGTTCACTTCGATTAATGGCTTGACTCTAGGAATGATTAGTTGTGTTCCTGGATATAGGAGGCCAGGCGTTTGTATTCTATTTTGATTAATAAGTGCTTGAATAGTAGTACCATAAAGGCTAGCAATTTGTCGTAGTGTTTCACCAGGCTGCACAACATGAATGATAGGAGGAATAAAAATTCGCTCACCAGGATATAAGAGATTTGGGTTTGCAAGTCTGTTAGAAAGAAGAATAGATTGTTCCGTAATACCATACTGTTGTGCAATTGACCAAAGAGTTTCGCCAGTTTGAACTGTATGATATATTCCATAAATAGGAATAATAAGTGATTGACCAACCAATAGAGTATTTGGATCAGGTAATTGGTTCGCTTGTAAAATCGCATTTACATCTATTTGATACCGATTAGCAATTTCCCAAAGCGTATCTCCATTATTAACGACATATATAATCAATGGGCAGCTCCTTTTTTCTTAGGTTTACTAAAGCATATGTTTAGTTAACCGAATATAAATGTAGAACTTATACTTTTTTAAAATTCTCCTATTTATTTTTTCTGAGGGATGGTCTGTCTGAATGAAATAAGGATTAAAACATTCCTTGGTTACCGCAATATATGTAGCGAATCACTAATTTCTTTATATTTAATATGTTGTAGGGTCTTTTAAAGAGGAATTATGAAATTGATTTCAATAAAAAAACCATATTCGATTTAGCGAATATGGTTTTTTCAATTGTATTTATTACATAAATTCTCTTAGGAAAGCCAAGCTAGTTAAAAAGCTAGGAGTGTGAGAGAAGCAAATGGAAGATTATACAGCAGGAGATATCGTTTATGTTTTTTATAGAAACCCCCATATTCAAAGTGTCGCTAACATTCAATCGGCGGCAGTAGTTAATGATCCAGATAATCCGGATGGACTAGCTGTTTTTGTATATGAAACGTATTACCCTTTAACAGCTGATATGGCTATTTATACAAGTGCCTATGAAGCAGAGCAAGCGTATCGTCACTATTTTCAATAATGGAGGTTGAACATGAGAAAACCATTTACACCTCAGCTTGTGTATTTTGAGCCAAAGGCGCTGGATTATCCACTAGGTAGAGAACTGAAAGAAAAGTTTGAGAAGATGGGAAAAGAAATTCATTACACAACCTCTCATAACCAAATACGTAACCTTCCTGGCGATAATGACTTTCAAAAATACCGTATTGCTAAGTCTACCCTAGTTGTAGGAATACGAAAAACCTTGAAATTTGATACCTCGAAGCCTTCTGCGGAATATGCCATTCCTTTTGCTACTGGTTGTATGGGGCATTGCCATTATTGCTATTTACAAACAACGATGGGGACCAAACCTTATATCCGTACATATGTGAATGTAGACGAAATTCTCGGAGCAGCTGATCAGTATATGGAAGAACGTGCGCCGGAAATCACAAGATTCGAAGCATCCTGTACCTCTGATATCGTGGGAATAGATCATTTAACTCATACCTTAAAAAGAGCGATTGAACATTTTGGTAAATCGGAATTCGGTAGACTACGATTTGTGACAAAATTTCACTTTGTAGATCATTTATTGGATGCAAAGCATAATGGAAAAACCAGATTTCGCTTTAGTGTAAATGCAGATTATGTGATTAAAAATTTTGAGCCTGGTACTTCTCCATTAGACAAGAGGATTGAGGCTGCAGGAAAGGTTGCGAGAGCAGGATATCCACTTGGGTTCATTGTCGCTCCTATATATCTTCATGAAGGGTGGAAAGAAGGGTATTATCATATGTTTGAACGATTAGATGCAGAGCTTCCGAAGGATGCACGAGATGATATTACCTTTGAATTCATCCAGCATCGTTTTACGAAGCCAGCTAAAAAGGTAATCGAAAAAAACTACCCAATGACTAAGCTTGAACTGGACGAAGAATCCCGAAGAATAAAATGGGGGAAGTATGGTATAGGAAAATACATTTATCAAAAAGAAGAAGAGGAAGACATCAAAGAGCATCTATATAGTTATATGGAAAAGTTCTTTCCTAATGCAAAATTTGAATACTTTACTTAAAAAAACAGCCCAATTCTGTGAAGAACCGGGCTGTTTAAATGAAGCTTGAGTAACATTTTTAGTAATGAGACGTCTATTAATTGATTAAAGAGATTACAGCCTATTTTAGAAAGTTATTTCTTCCTCATTATAAAACTTAAATGTCTCCCAGTATTTCTATCCTCTCGGTAAGAGAAGCCATCTGGACTTAAAAAAGTACATGTGCGATCTATAGAAATCTGTTCAAGCGGTATACCAGCCAGTTCACACTGCTTTTGAACGGTCAATTGATTATCGATATGATATTTACCTGTTTCTTCTCTGTAATACATAAAGTCATCTGCATACCCTAGGTTCTTAAATTTTGTGTAGACATCTTCATCCACTTCAAACTTTTCTTGGCTTAGTGCAGTGCCTATTTGTACATGAAAGTCAGCTGGGTTGCATTGTTCGTGTGTTTTCAGATGCTCAAATAGTTGGCTTGTAATTTCCTTGATGGTTCCTTGCCAACCAGAGTGAATGACTCCAATAAGCCCATTAGTTTCATTATAAAAAATGACTGGTACGCAATCTGCTGTAAAACTGCATAACAATAGGTTTGGTTCAAATGTGTAAAGAGCGTCTGTGTCCTTAATAGCAGTTTCCAAAAGCGTTGCTCCATGCCCTTTATCAATCGCAGTAACTTTATAGAAATTTGCACTATGGGTTTGATTGGCACAAACGAAATTATCTAAACTGCAATTGATCTGGGCCGCTAATTTCTTGCGATTTTCTATTATGTGTAGTGGATTTTCACAGATGTGTAAGGCCATATTGTTCTCTTCCCAAGCAGTAGGGTCTTTCATAGTTGTTCCAGAGAGAAAACGTTCGTTGTTTAAATAATTTTTAATATTCATATAATCACCTGTTTTTAATATATCTTAAACACTCATTGTTGTATAGGACAGTAGACTTAACCTAACTTTTAAAAAAACGGAAAAATTATAAAAAGAATTTGTCTATAGAGGAATTTTCCTCCTTGAATATTTCAAAAGTGTTACCTTTGAACCAATTATTTTCCCCATACTATCAAGCTTTCTCTTTTATTTGTTTTTCTTTGTAATCTAACTGTAAAATTACATCCAATTATTAAGGGGTGATTTATAGGACTTTTTTATTTTACTATATTAATAGAGTAAAAAAAAGAAAGGAAGATTACCTTGTTTAGAACCAAATTAAAAGTTGCTGCAGTAGCAGTCGCAATTTCTTTATTATTACCACTAACTGCATTTGCAGCTAATACCTATACCGTTGTATCAGGAGATTCTCTATGGAAAATAGCAGTAAAAACACAAACTGGAGTTTCAGAATTAATTGAGAAAAATCCTCAGTTAGAAAATCCAAATCTTATTTATCCAGGACAAAAAATAAATGTTCCTACAAAAGATTCTTATAACATTGAACAAGATGTAATTAAACTGGTAAATGTTGAAAGAGCAAATGCTGGCCTGTCTCCATTAAGCTATGACTGGGAGCTAGGAAGAGTGGCACAATATAAATCACAAGATATGCACGATCAAAAATATTTTAGCCATACAAGTCCTGTTTATGGAACTCCATTTACAATGATGAAGAATTTTGGAATTAGCTATAAATCAGCAGGAGAAAATATCGCACAAGGTCAAACGACTGCGAAAGCAGTAGTTAACGCTTGGATGAATAGTGAAGGACATAGAGCCAATATCTTAAACAAAAACTATACTCATATTGGGGTAGGTTACGTGAAAGACGGAAACTATTGGACTCAAATGTTTATACAAAAATAATTGATTTAGGGTGGGAATGACTACGCAAGATTGTCATTTCCACTCTTTTAGTTTAAGGCCTATGTCTACCCTTCAAAGTGTAGATGTAGGCTATTCTCAATTTCTATTTATGTTCCATGTGAAACTTTTCCTTCGATATCAACAATACAAAAAAGAAATAAATAAAATCAACAAAAGGAAACGGAGAATCTACACCCTCGTTTCCTTTTACTTTTCATATTAAGTGAAACCTTAGTTAACTTTTTCCGTATTACATGATAAATACTGACAGTGTTATAAATTGGAGGTAAACAGAGCCATGAATGTAGAGGAATTTATAACTCCAGAAAGGTTTGGAGAAGTATTCTTATATGGAAACCATGAAGAAATTTATAACCAATGCGTTAAAGAATTTAAAGAGCTAGTATCACTGGACCAATTTACTGATTTAGCCATTTCCTTTAATCACGGTGTTGAAAGCTACCAAATGTATAAAAAGATCGAAATGGGTTATTCAACTCAGTATTTATGGTTAGATAACAATAAGGAGAGAATAGTTAGTGTAACCTTTGATACGGCTAACTACATCCAGGGCATAGTATTAAAACCTTATGTAACCTTCCCTAAAAGCGATCAACGTTACACCAAAAATAAATATATAATGCCTATTAAAGAAGAATGGCTTGTTTTCTGGGGTGGGACGAATGAATTTCTTAATTATCATTACGTTTATGAATCTCAGCGCTATGCATATGATTTAGTGAGGATGAAGGATGGTCAGACGTATAAGGATAGATTACTCAATGAAAGTTACTATGCTTTTGATAAAGAGGTAGTTGCGCCAGCAGACGGTAAGGTAGTAAAGGTTATGAATAATATTGTAGATAATATTCCCGGAGAAATGAATGAAAAAGAACCAGCCGGAAACTATGTCATTTTGGAGCATAAAAATAGAGAATATAGCTTGCTTGCGCATTTTAAACAATATTCTATAGTAGTAAAAGAAGGAGACGCGGTGAAGCAGGGACAAACAATTGGCCTTTGTGGAAATTCTGGAAACTCCTCTGAGCCTCATATACATTTTCAGGTGATGGATTCGTCTGATTATGTGAACTGCCATTCTATACGTATAAGTTTCAATGATGGGATTGAGCCAATTCAAGGCGATACAGTAACGACATACAAACCGAACGAAAAGTCAAAAATGGATGTCTTTGATAAAGTGGAAAATACATTTACTTTAGCAGATTTTTTCTTATTTATTCCCCGTATTATTGGTTCATTTTTTAAATAAGACTGTTCGTTTCTATTTAGAATAATGAAGTTTTAAAAATAGTAATATTTTGATTAATCAATAGAATGTTTGTTGACAGATGAAAATCTCTATTGTAGACTATGAACAACTAATTGAATATAACCTCGCTTTTATAAGTGAGGTAGAGGCGCGATATTTAACAGTCCTTAGAGGAGCTTGAGATGCTTAGATACTAAGGAGAAGGAAATGTCGCCGAAGCTTGTAATAAACTCATTATTACATGCTGGGTCTGCAGTGAAGAATTGCAGGACTGTCCGTTATAAACGTCCCGGTTTATAATGGTGTGCTATCTCATGGGGAAAAGTAGAGGATTTAGGGCAACCATACATTATGACCTGAGTCTACCTCAAGTCTTTTTTTGTACAGTTGTCCTTTTTGTATGGTTGCATACATATAATAACTTTAAAAAAGGAGATTACTAGAGATGAAAAAGAGACTATTTACATTAACATTTTTACTATCCATTTTTTTATTGCTTGCTGCTTGTGGAACTAAAGAGGAAGAAAGCAGTGGATCAGCATCTGCTCAAGATACATTTACTGTAGGACTTGAGGCAGGATATGCCCCCTTCAACTGGACTCAAATGGACGACAAAAACGGTGGAGTAAAATTGGACGGTAACGCAGAGTATGCTGGTGGATACGATGTAGAAATTGCTAAAAAAATTGCAGAAGGCTTAGGTAAAGAACTGGTAATCGTTAAAACCGAATGGGACGGTCTAGTTCCAGCTTTAACTTCGGGTAAGATTGATGCAATTATTGCTGGAATGTCACCAACAGCAGAGCGTAAAAAAACAATCGATTTCTCTGAAAACTATTATACTTCCAACTTTGTTATGGTTGTAAAAAAGGGCGGAAAATTTGAGGGTGCCACTTCCATTCAAGACTTTAATGGAGCAAAAGTCACAGGCCAATTAAATACTTCTCACTACGGAGTGATAGACCAAATTAAAGGTGTAAAAAAACAGCCTGCATCAGATAACTTTCCAGCAATGCGTGTAGCACTGGAATCTGGTATGATCGACGGTTATGTATCTGAACGTCCAGAAGGAATTAGTGCTTCCTCTGCAAATGACAACTTCAGCATGGTTGAATTCGAAGAAGGATTTGTTGCAGATGAAGAAGAAACAGCTGTTGCAGTAGGATTGAAAAAAGGTAGCGATTTAACAGATAAAATAAATGAAATATTAGCAGGAATTTCAGAAGAAGAGCGTCAAGAAATTATGGATAATGCTATTTCCAATCAACCAGCTGCAGAATAAGTATACTAACGGCTGCTAATAAAAGCAGCCGTTTCATTTTTTAAAGTACTTACGCAATTGGTTAGTGGATGTTCGAGGCAACAGAAAGTGTAAGGAGGAAGACAATGAGTTTAGAATGGATTATCTCCATTATCACCAATAACTGGCCGATGTTTTTGCGTGGAGCAGGAGTAACCCTGTTGATTTCTATTATAGGAACTATTGTAGGAGCAATCATTGGATTATTAGCAGGCGTTATTAGGACCATCCCACTACCTGAAAAGAGGGTAAGTAGATATTTTTTAAAGCTGGTTAATCTTATTCTGTCCATCTATATAGAATTCTTCCGAGGGACACCAATGATCGTCCAAGCTATGGTCATCTTTTATGGATCATCACTGGCCTTTGGGTTAGATATGGATCGTTTACTAGCAGCAATTTTTATTGTATCTATTAATACGGGAGCGTATATGGCTGAAATTGTTCGGGGGGGAGTCATTTCAATTGATAAGGGACAATTTGAGGCATCACAAGCGATAGGGATGAATCACATTCAAACTATGCTATATGTTGTGTTACCCCAGGTTATCCGTAACATACTTCCAGCAACGGGCAACCAATTCATCATTAATATTAAAGATACCTCTGTTTTAAATGTGATAGGGGTAACGGAATTATACTTCCAAACGAAGTCTGTAGCTGGAAACAATTTCAGATATTTTGAGTCATTCTTTGTAGCTTGTATTTTATACTTCATCATGACGTTTGCGGTTACATTAATTTTACGACATTTTGAAAAGAAACTAGATGGACCCGAAAATTACACTGTCATTGGTCAGCCTATGCAAATGGCTGTACTGCCAAAAGGTCCTTATGAAAACAAGTAAACAAAGGAGGAGCAAATATGGAACACGTAATTGATATTCAACATCTAAGCAAATCCTTTGGAGCACATGCAGTTTTAAAAGATATAAATTTCTCTGTAAAAAAAGGTGAGGTTGTATGTATCATAGGCTCTTCAGGATCGGGCAAATCAACACTTCTGCGATGTGTTAATTTATTGGAAAAGCCTAGTGGGGGACAAATTATTTATAAAGGAAATAATATTTTAGATAATAAGCATGATATCAATTCCTATAGGACAAAGCTTGGTATGGTATTTCAGCAGTTTAATTTGTTTAATAATCATAATGTATTAAGCAACTGTTCAGTTGGACAGGTAAAGGTATTAAAACGTTCTAAGGAAGAAGCCGAAAAAGTTGCGATGAAATATTTAAAGGTGGTAGGCATGGATGGCTACGTCAATGCTAAGCCAAAGCAATTGTCTGGTGGACAAAAGCAGAGAGTAGCTATTGCACGAGCTTTGTCTATGGATCCTGATGTAATGCTGTTTGATGAGCCTACATCTGCACTTGATCCAGAAATGGTCGGTGAGGTATTAAAAGTTATGAAAGAGCTTGCGAATACTGGCCTGACCATGTTGATTGTTACGCATGAAATGGAATTTGCCAAGGAAGTCTCTGATCGTATAGTCTTCATGGACAAAGGAGTCATTGCAGAGGAAGGACCTCCAGACCAAATATTTAACCATCCTTTACAGGATCGAACGAGGGAATTTTTAAAAAGAACAAGGAAGTAGACTCTAGGATGTTAGTAGCATTTCATTCTTTTACCTAGAATAAAATTCAATAAAATAGTATATTGGTAATATATACATTGGTTAAATTATCAAATCTATGTAAGGCTTCCCTTTCAAAAGAAAAGGAAGCCTTTTATATAAGGTATGAAATAAACTAGAGGTGTTCCTATGAGTGAAGTATTAAAACGTAATAATGTAAAAGTAATTGGAAATAAGGAAAAAGTAATCATGTTTGCGCATGGCTTTGGATGTGACCAAACGATGTGGAGGCATATTATTCCTTCATTTTTGAATGACTATAAAATTGTATTATTTGATTATGTTGGTTCCGGTGAATCGGATTTAAGTGTTTATAATGCAGAGAAATACGCCTCGCTTAAAGGCTATGTCCGAGACGTCTTAGACATAGTAGAGGCATTGGAATTGAGAGACGTTATATTTGTAGGTCATTCGGTAAGCTCCATGATTGGTATGTTAGCAGCGATTCAAAAGCCGGATGTTTTTCAGAAGTTGGTTATGATTGGACCATCTCCGAGATATCTTAATGATCACGAGTATTACGGTGGATTCGATGAAAGAGATATCCACGAGATGCTAGATATGATGGAGATGAATTTTATAGGGTGGGCAAGCTATATGGCTCCAATAGTGGCTGCCACTGAAAAACACCCCGCGGTAGCAAAGGAAGTAGAAAAAAGTTTTAGTTCAACAAATCCGAAGATAACAAAACAATTTGCAGAGGTGACCTTCTTTTCTGACCATCGTAAAGATTTAGAGAAATCATCTATTCCGGTGCTAATCATTCAATGCTCAGAAGACAGTATTGTTCCTATTCAGGTAGGAGAATATTTACACCGTCATATAGAGAATAGTGAATTTAAGATAATGGATGTAAAGGGTCATTATCCTCACCTAAGTCACCCGTGTGAAACAGCAGAGCTCATTAAAGAGTATCTATACCAGGTGTAGGGAAGGGAATGACATTTTATGGAGGAACGTTTGGATTTGGCACCTTGTGGCTATGTCACTATTAGTCAAGAAGGTATGCTAATTGATATGAATAAAACCTTTCTTCAAATGATAGGGTTTTCCTTTGACGATCTTTCTCAAAAACATATAGAAACAATCATGTCTAAAACGAATCAGTTTATATTCCATACTTATTTTTATCCTTATATACGATTATATGGACATATGGAAGAATTATTTCTTAGTCTACAGCATAAGGATGGGCAGAGCATTCCTGTGTTGTTAAACGGGAAAAAAGCTACTCGAGAGGGTGCAGATGTAATTGACTGTGTATTAGTTTCTATGGGAAAACGAATAGGATATGAACAAGAAATAAGGCTAGCCAAAAAGCAATTAGAGGAAGCATTTCGAGAAAAAGAACTTGCTCTTTCTAAATTAGAAGAGCTTCATGAAGAAATAGAGGAAAAGCAAGAAAAGCTACTTGAACTAAATAGAAAGCTAGAGAGATTAGCTATAACTGATAAATTGACTGGTTTAAAAAACCGTCGTTATTTTCATATCAAGCTAGAAGAGATGATCATACATTACGAGCAGAAAGGACAGGCTTTTTCCTTATGCTTAATAGATATCGATCATTTTAAGCAAGTGAACGATACTTGGGGTCACACAATGGGAGATCAAGTGCTAGA
Source organism: Psychrobacillus sp. FSL W7-1457 (assembly GCF_038593405.1). NCBI lineage: Bacteria > Bacillati > Bacillota > Bacilli > Caryophanales > Bacillaceae > Psychrobacillus > Psychrobacillus sp. FSL W7-1457. Next base: position 3,884,151 of record NZ_CP151993.1, on the reverse strand, counting down.
GCAACTAGCTAAAATAGCCGAAGTAACAGTACGTCCAGCGGATACATTACTTAGATACGGAGGGGAGGAGTTTATCGTTCTTCTCCCGTTTACTAATGCACAACAGGCTAAAAACCAGGGAGAACGTTTAAGGCAGGAAATAGAAGCAGCAAATTGGGTGATAGGTGAAGTGACGATAAGCATGGGGATAGCAACATATACATCCGAAGACACGCATGCAAGCGTGGTAGAGAAGGCTGATCAAGCGTTATATTATTCCAAGCGAAATGGTAGAAACAGAATTACGCATATAGACGACTTATAGGGGGCGCACAGATGGTTGCTTTTAACGTCATAAAAAAAGACCAGGAATACTGGCTTGCCGATCAAATAAAAATGAGTCAATCTAAAGAAGAATATTGGGCAGAACTAAAAAATATTTTAGCAGATTGGGAAAGCAATCAGGTAAATTATCTGTCGCTTCTGATGGATGCGGAGTATGAGGAACAATTATTAAATGAAGGTTTTCATAAGGTTTCTTCCGTGGTGGAATATACAAGAACACTAGAAGAACACTTTATTTTAGATAGTTCTATTTTTGTGCAATCTCTTTCGGATAGCTTGATGAGGGATGAGGAATTTGCCAAACTATATGATGCATGTCGAAGCGGATCTGCGAACAAAAATAATTTATTCTCTATTGATCAAATTATGGATGCCTTCTTAAATGAGTTAGGTTCTAACTGGCGTAACCATTGTCATATCTTCTATAAAGCAAAAGAACCTTTGGGTATCAGTATTCCTCATATAGAAGACGGAACTACTGAGGAAGGTAGATTGTTTTACTTTGGAGTAACTCCAGAGCATAGAGGTAAAGGTTTAGGGAAGGTACTTCACTTATATTCATTAGAGCTTTTAAAGAATATGCATGCGACATATTATGTAGGTAGTACAGATGAGAACAATGAATACATGATTCGGATTTTTAAAGCCAATGGATGCTTATTAAGGGATAAAAAAGGAATCTATCGTATCGATAATCGATAAATAAATGCAAAGGAGCAAGCGATATAACATCACTTGCTCCTTTTAATAATTTATTTAGTTGGAAATTGCTCCAACAGTAGAAGCCACTTTAGAAATGATTAACTCGCTACCTAATAGTGGAGATTCTTTCGATGCTTCTGCAGAACCTGGTTCTGGACGTTTATGTGCTGCCTTGAAGAGGTCGCTATTTTTCCATGCTTGGAAGCTTTCTTCGTTTTCCCAATACATATTGACATTCATTTCATCATATTCAGTGGTACCCTGTGTAATAGTAACCTCCACTTTTACGAAGCCTTCCATTTCTTGAAGTGGGCTTGGCTTTGTAAAGTTTGGAGCCATTCTTTCTGCAAATCCTGGTTTTGTTTTAATACGATTCGTAACGATAATCATTAGACATTCTCCTCTTTATAACTTATTTAAATCAATGTAAGTATAACATTTCAATCTCAAATTTAAACGTTTCATGTACTAAGAAGAATCTTAAAATACAAGGGGAAAAACTCAAAATAAACAGATTAGGTTACGATTAAATCTCCTATTTTTTTGTATAAACAAATTGAATTTTATGCCCAAGTACTTCATTATTATAGATACAAGTCTTTACATGCTCAGTCGACTATGTAAAGAAATACATTTACACGAAGGAAGTAGTTTATGTCGGAAGCAAATATAACTCGTTTAGAGGTCGATGGCAAGGAAATTATTTTGATTGGTACTGCTCACGTTTCAAGGTTAAGTGCTGAGCAGGTGAAAGAAGTGATTGAAAAAGAAAAACCGGATTCCGTGTGTATAGAGTTGGACGAACAGAGATATCAATCTATTACAGATAATAACAAATGGAAAGAGACAGATATTTTTAAAATCATAAAAGAGAAGAAAGCAACATTGCTATTGATGAACTTAGCTATTTCTTCCTTTCAAAACCGTATGGCGAAGCAGTTTGATATTAAACCCGGCCAGGAAATGATTCAAGGGATAGAGAGTGCAAAAGAAAATGGCGCAGAACTTGTACTAGCTGATCGTAATATCCAAATAACATTTTCACGTATCTGGCATAATCTTGGTTGGCTTGGTAAGTCTCAGCTCCTAACGTCAGTATTTTATAGCATTTTTAGTAAAGATACCATTTCAGAAGAAGAGCTAGAGAATATGAAGTCACAAGACACTCTCAACGCAGTGCTTGCAGAATTCACAGAGTCATTTCCAAGGTTGAAAACACCATTAATCGATGAAAGAGACCAGTTCTTAGCTCAAAAGATTAAGGAAGCTCCAGGGAAAAAAGTTGTAGCAGTTTTAGGGGCCGCTCATGTTCCGGGGATTACAAAAGAAATATACAAGCATCAAGATTTAGAAAGACTATCTGCTGTCCCTCCGAAATCTATTTTACCTAAAATCATTGGATGGTCCTTGCCTATCCTTTTAATAGCTTTGGTTGCTTATACTTTTATAGCTAATCCTACGGCAGGATGGGACCAAGCATGGAGCTGGATTATTTGGACGGGATCCATGGCAGCAATAGGAGCAATTGTAGCATTAGGTCATCCTTTAGCTGTAGTTACAGCATTTATCGTGGCACCAATAACCGCACTCCATCCTATATTAGCCTCTGGTTGGTTTTCAGGATTAGTGCAGGCTTATATGAAACGACCAACGATAGGGGATTTTGAAAGGCTGTCCGAAGATGTATTTACGATAAAAGGATTCTGGAAAAATAAGGTGACAAGAGTCTTGCTAGTTTTAGTGTTAACTAACCTGTTTGGTTCTCTCGGCACAATTATCGGTGGTGCTGATGTCATCAGAGTATTCTTTAAAAACCTATAAAGACCTTAAAGGAGGAGCCTGAGATGCGCTTCTCTTTTTTTGTGTTTCCTTATCGGACAGCCATTGAATGTGTTTATGAATTTTGAAATTACTTTTTGTTGCTACTCCCATCCTCCTATATTTATTTAATAATCATCAATCAAAGACTTCTGATTATGCATGTAACAAAATATTTAATATAATCATTATAATAGGAAAAAATACATAATTATGAATAGTATTATAGGTAGGAGGGATTATGTTGGAATGTAGCGGTTGTGCTGTAAGAGATTTGATAGTTGAGTTCAAAATGGACGGTGACCTGAATAATCAGGTGTTCCCGGATATAATAGAGTTTATTCAAAGTAGGATATTAAAGTTAGAAGAGAATAATCGTTATTTTACTCTTCGCGAGAATGATGCGAAGGATTTTGTTGACTATAGTATAGATCATTTAGATATTTCGAAGATTTCCTTTAAGATTCCAAATAGGGATTGGCAACCTTTCTATAAGATAGAGGAATTATTTGAGGTAGAGTGGGTGGACAGAGTAATTAGGAACGAACAAGTAATTTGCTATTATCAGCCAATTGTAGATAAAAATAATAAGATATATGCCTATGAAATTCTTTCTAGATTTTTAGATGAGGGTGGGGAAATCTTATATCCTGGCCAGGTTTTTAGCGCTGCTAAAGAGAGAGGACGACTGTATGCGTTAGACCGGATTTGTAGAATGACTGCTGTAAAGTATGCTGCAAAGCTAGTCAATAAAAAAGCGTTCATCAATTTTATACCAACCTCTATCTATTCGCCTGAGCATTGTCTTAAATCCACCAACGAGTTAGCCGATCGTCTAGGTGTTAACCCTAAAAGCTTGGTTTTTGAAGTTGTAGAAACCGAAAAAATAGAAGACGTTAACCACTTAAAAAAGATCATGGCCTTTTATAAAGCAAGGGGCTACCAATATGCCTTAGACGATGTAGGAGAAGGACATAGCACTCTGCAAATGCTAGAGGATATTAAGCCCCATTATATGAAGCTGGACATGAAATATGTTCAAGGGGTGACCTCTGATAAAGAGAAACAAAGAGTAGCATTGCAATTTTTAGAAACAGCATTAGAAATCGATTCTATCCCATTAGCAGAAGGAGTAGAACAAAAAGAGGATTTTGAATGGCTGAAAGACGCAGGCTATCAATTATTTCAAGGATACTACTTTGGAAAACCTCTCCCGCATCCATTGGAGACTTCCATGGAATATAGTGATTAAGAACAAAAAAACCGAGCAAAATATATGCTCGGTTTTTTTATTATGCTTTCTTTTTAGCGTTTGTATCATTGTCTTCTAACTTGAATTCTTCAGCTACATCGTCAACGATGTCTTTTGTAGACTTTTTAAATTCTTTTAATGTTTGTCCAACTGCTCTACCTAGTTGAGGTAATTTAGAAGGTCCGAAGACGATTAAAGCAATGATTAGAATAATGATTAAACCTGGTACGCCGATGTTTGGCATGGTGTTTCCTCCTAATGAATATAATTGTCTATCTATTCAAATGGCATAAGTATTAGTCAAGTGTATCGTTATTATATCATGCTTATTCACTTTGGTTGTCCTCGAGTTCTTTTTCTAAAAGAGCCTCTTTGGCTAACCGACGCTTATAAGACCAAGATGATACTAAAATGCTTATTTCAAATAATAACAATAAAGGTATGATAATGATGAAATCTGAGATAAAGTCTGGAGGTGTAATGGAAACCCCTACAACTACTAATACGAAGTATGAAACTTTTCTCATCTTACGTAGTCGATCTGGCGTAATAATTCCCAGCTTCGTAAGGAATAAAATAATTACAGGCAGTTCAAACACTATTCCAACAGGAATGATTAAATTAAACATAAATGTAAAGTATTGCTGCATTCCATAGGTTTCTGTGGCACCTATAGATTCATTGATATTAGACATGAAATCTAACATCAAAGGAAATAAAATAAAGTAGCTAAAGCTAATACCAGCTAAAAATAAGAAAAAAGAAACTGGTATAAAGTAAATAGTCCCTCTAGCTTCCTTGTCCAATAGCCCAGGTCTTACAAATAACCATAATTGATGCATAGCAATTGGTAAGGTTACAAGAATAGCCAAGACTAAAGCACATTTTACATAGATCAACAAACCGTCCGTATAACCGAATATGTTCCATTCTACATGTGCTGCTGTGGGCTGTTGCTTAAGAAAGTTTAACGTTTTAGGCGCAAACCAAAATCCTACTGCAAGAGATAGGATAAAGGTAGCTGCTATAATTATTAGGCGTTTTCTAAGCTCAGCTAAATGTTCAACCAGTGTAAGCTCCGGCTCTTGTGTAATTGCCATTTTTGTTCACCCCATCTTCTTTAAACAAAAGGGAAGCCGTTTATATTAGTGCTAAAGTTAGCATATTGTTACATGAATGTCCTGTACCAACTACCCATTATACTCTTTCCAGTCAATTTGTAAACTAGAAAACTTTATAATTGTCATATTAGGATAAAACTGATAACACCTTATATTCTAAGGGTTTAACGAATAAAATGAAATATTTAAAGCTGCCCTTTTGTGTACTTTCTATGAAGAAATATTGTCTAAAACATTACTTTATTAACAGTTGGTTTAAATTTGTATTTTTTTCTTCAGGTTTATAAGGGGAATATTTGTAAATAATACTCTTGTTTTCCTAGAAATGAGGTATATAATTCTATCTATCTCACATGAAATGGACGGAATGAATTTTGAGAATGTATAACGAGAAAGTCAGCATTTATCATGGTATGGCTTCAACTATCGCTTTAAATTTTTCTAATAATTTTTTTCCTATCTTTGCTATTACTATTTTAGGGGCAACTAATTACCAGGTGGGTCTCATCAGTTCGCTCCCTCCATTAATTGCTCTGCTCATGACAGTACCAGCAGCAATTCTTTTAAACAAAGCCTATAAGCAAAAGAAATTAGTTGCAGGGGCCATTCTACTTGCCAGACTATGTTTTTTATTCATAGTACTAGTCATTTATTTACCTTCTTCATCCATGCAAGCATGGTCCTTTCTTATTATTATAGCTTTAATTAGTGTACCTAATACAGTTGCAAATATTGGCTGGCAAACGTTTATCAGTGGAATGATTGCAGAGGACCGAAGAGGGCAATTTTTTAGTGACCGTAACCGCTTGCTGACTTTAGTAGGGCTTGTAGCTACTTTATTTATAGGCATAGTCATGAGAGAGGAGTCTACAAGTGCCGGCGCGTATCAAATTTTGTTTTTGGTAGCCTTATTATTTGGAATATTAGAAGTGTACTTTGTTATGAAGCATGAAGAAGCACCTGTTCAAATAGATGAAAGCGTTGAAAAAAAGAAAACAATGGATTGGTCTATTTTTCGAGATTCCAATTATGTATCCTTTTTAGGAGCTGCTCTGTTTTTTAACTTTGCCTGGCAAATGGCATGGGGCTTATTCAATATATATAACGTTCGAATAGCGGGGGCAACTATATTCTGGGTCAGTATGTTTTCGGTAGGCAGCATGCTCATGCAGTTTTTTACCTTTCCTTTATGGAAGCGATGGGCTGAGAAATATAGTAATCTTCGAATGTTTATTTGGGCTGCAGTAGGAATGGCTACAACACCATTCCTTGTTGTGCTGTCTACTAACTTATACTACTTAACTATGATTCAAACGACGTCTGGTTTCTTTCTATCTGGGACTGTACTCATATTGTTTAATTTGCTTTTAGAAAAATCACCAGAACAGTCAAGAACTTATTGTATTACGACATATAACGTTTTATTGGCATTAGTAGCGTTTGTTGCTCCTCAAATGGGTATTATTTTATTAGAGCTTGTTGGCATGGAGTCAGCTATGACAATCAATTCGTTTTTACGATTGCTAGGAGCTGGTGGATTTTTATATGTGTATATTAGACAGAAGAATAGATAAAGATGATAGGAGGAGGTCTGAGGCATGAAATTTTTACTCTCTTTTCTATTACTATTTATCGTCGTTTTATCTTTTTTTAATGCACAAATAACAAATTCCTTTGAAGAAGATTTTTCTGGTAAACAGGTAACCAATTTTCATCAATTATACAAAGAGACTCAGATAGAGATAGGAATGGTAGGAGATGTTTTATTGCATAGTCCTCTCTATAATTACTCAAGCTTCCTACCATCTTTTCAAGAAGTGGAAAAAGAGTTGAAAAACTTAGATTTTTTATTAGCAAATCAGGAATCTCCACCTGCAGGAACAACATTCGGCTTGTCTGGATACCCTAACTTTTCTAGTCCGTCTCATATTATTCGAGATCTTAAGGCGGTTGGTGTAGATCTCATCTCAAGCGCCAATAATCATACGCTAGACAAAAAGGAAGCAGGCTTATTAGCAGCTATTGAAACAATGGAAGCTAACGATATTCCTTACGTGGGAGCCCATAAATCAGTGGAGGACCAACAAACGGATAGGATATTCGAAGTGAAGGGTGTCAGATTAGGCTTTTTAAATTACACTTATGGGTTGAATGGACACCAGATACCTGAGGGAAAAGAATATTTAGTAAATCTAATAAATAAAGAACAAATAAAAAAAGATATTATAGCCTTAAAGTCCAAGGTAGATGTGGTAGTTCTAAGTATACATTGGGGAGAAGAGTATGCCCTAGAGCCAAGTGAACATCAAAAAGAGCTTGCCAAGTGGATGGCCGAGGCAGGCGCCGATGTAATTTTTGGTCACCATCCTCATGTCATTCAGCCCTATGAAAGAATAGCGACTAGCATGGGTGAAACCCATGTCTTCTACTCGCTAGGTAACTTCTTCTCTGCTCAACAGTTTGATAGCACCAACATTGGTGGAATTGCGAAGCTACAAATCACCAAAAGAGTAGTTCAAGAGAAAGTGATAATCCGTATTGAAAATCCTTCGTTTACAGGGACAATTGTGTCAAAAGGTAATCCATTTAAGGTATCATTACTGGAGGAAGCTAACAGTCAAAAAAATGACTGGGTCCAGCAGCATATTTTTGCTCAATAAAAAGAATCAAGGAGGTTGCGATGAAAGAGTCAGACTACGAACGATTATTAAGAATACAAACAGCTGGAATGAGGGAGTGGCAATATCAGTCCTCTCATTATAATCGTTACGAGGCAACCCCATATAGCGCATTACAGGTATTGTTTGAGGCCTATGATTGGAAGGCTTGTAACAGAATGTTAGACTTCGGATGCGGAAAAGGTAGAGTGCCGTTCTATGTGCATTATTTCCATAGCATCTCTGTAACAGGAATAGAGATGAGTGGTCAGCTTTATCAGCAGGCAATGGAAAACCTCATGAAGTATATGGAAAGAGCTAAGCCTACACGAGCATCCATTAGCTTTGAGTGCTGCTTGGCAGAGGAATACAAAATAGACGCTCAGGAAGATTGCTTCTATTTCTTTAATCCTTTCTCTACTCCTATATTTCAAAAGGTTGTTCATAATATTCTAGAGTCAGTAGATGAATCGGAGAGGACAGTAGATATCATTCTCTACTACCCAACCCCCGAATATCTTCAATTTTTGGAGCAGGAGACTGCTTTCAATCTATGGAAGGAAATACGTATACCCGAGCTCTATGAACAAAATCACAATGAGCGTTTTATGATTTATCGTTATGAAATATAAAAATAAGATATGGCCTGAAAAGTCTTATAGACAATGCATCGCTTTTTCAGCCTCGTACCAAGGAACTTTGTATCCAGTACCCTTTGCACAAAAGATAGAGGTAGAGGTGTATTCTGGATCTGCCTCTTTGTTGTACCCGATACTTTCTATTATCTCCTCTTGGTTATGGCAGCGATCATAGCCACTGTATAGCAGGCTGAGTGTCCCTTTGCCATGAGTGTAGGAAGCGAAGGTAGTGCTATAGCTCATAAAAGTAGCTACAGGTACTTTCCCCTTGACGATAACCTTATCGCCTACATTTTCTGGTGGATCAAATGTTCCGTGTGCCTGTTGGATATCTGAAAGAACTCTTCCGATTAAATCCATATTTACTTTAATTTTAAAATCATAAAAAGGCTCAAGTATTACATTTTGTGCCTTTTCTAAGCCTTGACGTAGTGCCCGGTAAGTCGCTTCTCTAAAGTCTCCACCTGAGGTATGTTCATTGTGTCCCCGCCCAGTTAGTAAAGTGATTTTAACGTCAGTAAGTGCAGAACCTGTCAGTAAACCATGGTGAGACTTCTCTAAAAGGTGATGCTGCACAAGGTTTTGGTTTCCTATAGACAGATCATTTGCATGGCAAATGTTATGAAAGGTCACTCCAGAACCTCTCTCTGCAGGCTCGATTAATAGGTGTACCTCAGCATAATGTTTTAATGGCTCAAAATGACCATAGCCCTTAACAGCGGTCTCAATCGTTTCCTTGTAAAGAATCTTAGGTTCTCCAAACATCACATCGAAATGAAAGCGCTCCTTAACAATTTGTACAAGCACCTCAAGTTGAATTACACCCATCACATGTACTTGGACCTCTTGAAAATACTCATCCCAATAAACCTGTAGGGATGGGTCCTCAGCGTCTAGTAGTCTAAAAGATTTCAGTACCTCTTTTACATGGGTGGAATCGTCGAAGATTACCTTAGACTTTAAAGTAGGTATTAAATCGAAATGTGTTTTACTTTGAGTAGCACCGATGGTATCTCCAATAGAAGCAGCGGTTAGCCCTGTCACAGCAACTAGTTCACCTGCATTCGCTTCATCGAGTGTCTTAAACTTGCTGCCATTATATTGACGAAGCTGTGTTATTTTCTCCTGTCCATCTCCAGTATTTATTTCGTCCCTTATTTTAAGTTTTCCGCCTAAAACCTTTAAAAAGGTAACTCGATTGCCACTCTCATCATGGCGTATCTTGTATACTTGAGCAGTAAAAGCTTGGTCAGTGTTATAGTCTGTTTCCGTAAGCAAGTCCAGTGATTCTAAAAAGTCCAACACTCCAATATCCTTTAAGGCTGAGCCAGATGCACAAGGAAATACGGTACATTCCTTAATCATTTGCTTGAATTTGCCTGTCCATAGCTGTTCATCAAACCCGGTTTCCATATAAGTATCTAAAAGGACCTCATCTCGTTCAGCGATAAACTCGATTAGTTCCTCCGTATATGCATTAGTTAGGTGACAGGCATCCTTCGATAAATTAGCTTGAATATCCTGTAAAACTGCCGCAGGATCGGTATCCTCGTAATCAGTTTTATTGATAAAGAAGAACGTGGGAATCTGATGCTTTCGAAGTAGCTGCCAAACTGTTTCCGTATGTCCTTCTACTCCATCTACGGCACTTATGATGATGATGGCGTAGTCCATTACTTGAATGGCCCGCTCCATTTCAGGAGAAAAGTCGACATGGCCTGGAGTATCGATAACATAATAAGTAGAGTTATTATAAGAAAATACTCCTTGGTCAGCGAAAATAGTAATACCTCTATTTTTTTCTATTAAATGACTATCGAGGAAGGAATCCTTATGGTCGACTCTTCCTCGCTGTCTAATTGTCTTTGTATGAAAGAGCAGTTGCTCTGAAAATGTGGTCTTTCCTGCATCGACGTGTGCAAGAATTCCAATAGTTTTATGCATAACATCACCCTCTGTTTATTCCTTTCTTGTATTATAGCAAAAGCAGTGATAAACAAAAGGTGAGAGGGAGTTATCGAGAAATAGCTTTCGGTCAATCTTTTTTCAGTGATACCCAAGCTTTCCAAAGCCATCCATCATGAGGCTTCAATAGAAAAACGAGCATAAAAAGAATGCCTATCATTGCTGCCATCATACCTGCAATAGAAGTGTTCCAAAGCTTTGCTAAGTAATAGCCAGATATAGCTGCTGTTATACCAAATGTCATGCTCCAAATAATCATACCGGGAACACTTTTGCTCATTAGATAGGCAGTAGCCGCAGGGCCGATTAGCATGGCAACGACCAATACTGCACCTACACTATCAAATGCAGCTACGGTCGTAAGGGAGACTAGTGTCATAAAGGAATAATGCATTCCCATGATAGGTAATCCAATAGAAATAGCGAACAATGGATCAAAGGTAGAGAGTTTAATTTCTTTATAAAACAATACTAAAAAAGCTATGTTTAGTAATAGAACAAACAGTAGCATCCAAACTGCTTTAGGCATTTCAAATCCTAATATACTCCATGTATCCCACGGTACGAACGCTATTTCCCCCATCAGCACATGCTCTACGTCTAAATGAACATTGCTTGCAAATAAGGTGATTAATAATACACCTAAGGCAAAAAGAGAGGTAAATACTACCCCTATAGCCGCATCCTCTTGCAAACCGCCTGATTGAAGCACCTGTACTAGAAAGGTGGTAAGCAATCCTGCAATAGCCGCTCCTATAAGCATCCAAACTCCATTTAATGATTGAGTGACCATAAAGGCGACCACAATTCCAAACAGAACTGTATGACTAATGGCGTCCGCAATCATTGCTGTTTTCCGTAGGATTAGAAAGACTCCGGTAAGACCACAGGTTATGCCAACAAGTGACCCAGTTAAAAGAACCCAAAACTCATTCATGGTTAGTCACCTCTCTTGCCACACGCTGTTGTTTAAATATACGTTTTTTCCGAAGCTTAGAAAGTAGCCCTCTTGTTGGTGCGAAAAAATAAGATATTAAAAACAATGAAGCAGCTGCCAAAACAATTATTGGGCCAGTGGATAAACCAGTGCGCAGAGAGCTAATCATGGTGCCAAGTGCTCCAGATAAAGCCCCAAAAAAGGCACTCGTGACCAAAATTACACCAAGGTGGCTAGACCAAAATCTAGCTGCAGCAGCAGGAATGATTAACATGGCGGCCATTAAAATAACTCCTACTGCCTGAATACCTGTGACTATAGTTAATACGGTCAAGGCAGTTAACAAGATACGTAGACGTTCTATTGGTAATCCAATACCCTTTGCAAAGACAGGATCAAAAATCATTAATTTCCATTCCTTAAAGAATAATAAACACATAGCAATGATTAATAGGGCGCTACCGGATAACCAGATTAAATCACTTTTAGCCATTGTAGCTGCCTTTCCAAATATAAAGTCATTTAAACCACTTTGGTTCCCGGTCCCGCTTTGGTTAACTATTGTTATTAATACAATTCCGATTCCAAAAAAGACGGATAATATTAAACCAATGGCTGCATCGGCCTTTAGCTTGGAATGATTCACAATCCATTGAATCATATATACAGAAAGGGTAGCGGTTATAGCGGCTCCTATCATGAGGATGGGTAAATCTTTTTTCTCAAATATTAAATAGGCTAGCGCAATGCCAGGAAGTGCAGCATGTGCTGCTGCATCTCCTACTAAGCTTTGCTTTTGAAGAAAGGCAAACGTTCCATTTAAACCAGCAGCTATCCCTAATAGAATAGCCCCAGCGAGAACCCAAAGTAAATTACCCGACAACATTACTGGTCACCTCTTTCATATGGCATTTTTTCCTGAAGTTGCTTGATCCATGAAAAAAAGCTTTCCACCGTATGCTTCTTGTAAATTAGCTGGAGTAAATGTAATGTCAGTAGGCCCGGCAGCAATAATTGTTTGGTTTAATAACACAATCCAATCAAAGTAATCAGCAGCTGTTTGCAAGTCATGGTGAACCACGAACACGGATTTACCTTGAGATTTTAACTCCTTCAAAATGGAAATAATCGTTCTCTCCGTGGCCGCGTCCACTCCCACAAATGGTTCATCCATGAAGTAAACCTCGGCTTCCTGTGCGAGAGCTCTAGCTAAAAAGACGCGTTGCTGTTGCCCTCCGGAAAGCTGGCCGATTGATTGTTCCGCATAGGCTTCCATTCCTACATTTTTTAAGCAATTCAGAGCAATTTGCTTATCTCTTAAAGAAGGTCTTCGAATTATTCCAATATGTCCATACCGCCCCATCAACACTACATCCAGTGCATTTGTTGGAAAGTCCCAATCTACAGCATTACGCTGAGGAACATATCCGACTACATGATCCTTGGGGTTCAGTGGTCGCTCTAAAATGGATATAGAGCCGGTTTTATTAGGTAGTTGATTTAGTACAGCTTTAATCAATGTCGATTTGCCAGCTCCGTTTGGTCCGATGATACCAGTTATTTGGCCATTGGGGATATTTAGGTTGATATTGCTTAATACAACCTTCTCCTCGTAAGCAACAGATAAATCCCTTACCTGTAATGCGTTCATTTCTTTGCCTCCTATTTAAGTGAATCTACAATTGTATTGACATTATGCGTATACATTCCTATATAAGTGCCATCCTCTGTGCCTTCTGCACCCATCGCATCCGAATATAGCTCCCCACCAATTTTTATCGTATGCCCTTTTTCCTTTGCACCCTCAATCACGGCATTCATCGCTTTATCTGAGACACTGGATTCTATAAATACTGCTTTGATATTTTGCTCTACTAAAAAATTTACAATGTTCTGTATATCCTTTAATCCGTATTCTGCTTCCGTACTGAGACCTTGTAATCCCCGTACTTCCAGTCCATTGCTTTTACCAAAATATTTAAAGGCATCATGAGCGGTAACAAGCACTCGTTGCTCTTCAGGTATTTCACTAATCCGTTTCTTCGTCCATTCATCTAATTGATCTAGTTCATCAAAGAACTTTGTTTCATTTTCTAAGAATTGATCTTTGTTAGAGGAAAATTCCTCGACGAGTGCTTTTGTTATTTCATGGGTAGCTATTTTCCAAACCTCAATATCGAACCAAATATGTGGATCAAATAATTCTGGATGAGCTTCGTCATTTAATATTCTATCCTTTGGAACAGCTTCTCCAATTGCCACTACTGATTTCTCCTTTTGCATTTTCTCAAAAATATCACTCATCTTCCCCTCAAGTTCTAGGCCATTATAAAAGATGATATCTGCATCTTCTAATACTTGTAGGTCCCCTTGTGTTGCCTTGTAAAGATGTGGATCTACACCTGGCCCCATTAAGGATTTAACCACCACATAATCGCCGGCAATCTTTTTAACCGCATCTCCAATTTGACCCGTAGTTGTGACTACTAGGGGCTTATCGTCATTAGCCTTCCCGGAATTATTGTCACTACAGCCAACCAATAAAAAACTCGCAATCAAAAAAACAAAGAACTTTTTCACTTAGCACACTCCTTTTCCTTTGTTATAAATTATTTCCTTAAGGAAACTTTTAGAATAAAAAAATATAATTTTCTTTCGTGATAATAAATTTCCTTAAGGAAAGATTTGTTCAATAGGTTAACATTTCGATTTTGAATTGTCAAACTAATTTATGTAAAATTGAAAAAAATGTGACTACATAATTTATGGGCACTATTCTCAAATTAAATAATATCGGTTACTGATTTTTTACAGTTCTTAAGAAAACGATTTTTTCGTATGACTTTTAGACAAGTGCTATACTGTAGAAACAATGATAGTGGGGAGGTAATGATATGCAATATTCAAAATCTAAAATGGAAGAGCTTGTGAAGTTTAGTCCAGACTTAGCAAAAAGATTGAAGGAAGTAATGAAGGAGCATGACTTAGAAAAAAGTTTTGCTTTGAAAGCTTTGTACCATTCAGAAGTAAAAGACGGCGGGAAATATCAAAGGGATTACCAGGATCTTTAAACTTGAGAAAAAGGAGGCTGGGTCAAACCTCTCCTCCAAATAAAAAGCCTCGAAAATTTTTACGAACTAGTAAAGTTTTTGGGCTCATATTCCATGATTTACAGTTGTTTTCCGTTACGGCAGAATCATTTCGGGGGAATGACTTCCATCTCCTCGTTGTTGTCTCCTCCTCTACAAACAACTAGAATAGAGAAATTCCTTAGAAGGAAGTATCTAGCAAAAAAATAGTAAAACGTGAAATCAAATAGACGATTTCACGTTTTTTATTTATTGATTAGTTATGTACCAAGCACTCTTTATGGAATCCTTTTAACACATGTAGCTGTCAAAAGGATGAATACTCCTAAGACTTACTCTTCTTTTTGTCCAGAAATCTCATTTTTCATTTGATGGTGTGCATCCATTAAATGACGATGCATAATTTTTTTTTCCTCTATGCTCGAGGTTGAATTAAGCTCAATGTCTTTTTTCAATTCCTCAAAGGTAGACTGTAGTGATATTGATGTATTTGTAACATGGTTTGTCATTAATACTTGTCTAAAGTATGCAATATAAATATCTTTTTTCATTTAAAAATTCCTCTCTTTTGTACGTAAAAAAGCATCCTCTTTTTTATAAAAGAAGATGCTAGTTAGTATAATTTTTTGATCAGTACGATTAGAAACTTAATAAAATCCACTATGAAAACAGGACCGTAGTAGCCCCTGTAATTTTATTGTGTTTTTCGTACGACAGTAATTTCAAGCAATTGCTTGTTCATAGCTGACTTAACACCCTCCTATCCGCGTAGGTTTTCGGTGTGTACTTGAAATAGGCAGGTCTCCTGGCTCATGTTCATAGCTCTTCTTTCCTTCCCGTTGTTACACAGTGGTTTATAAAGAATCGCTCCCATTTACAGTTGCGGGACAGCGTCGGTCTTTCACCGAACTTCCCTTTTAAGTTCTTTTGCTGACAAAAGAACACCTAAATCTACACATTATTTAATTGTTCTTTCAATATAACATAAAATTTATTCAATGTAGCAAATTTGGATAAGCGACAGGTTGCACCTCTTTTTATAATCATTGGAGAGGTGAGGTAAATGTTTTTGAATAGAACAAGGGATTCCTATCAGCTGTATATTTTTATTTGCTTTGTATCGCAATTATTTTTTACGTATATATTTACAGTCAGCTTGTTGTATCACGTGAGCGTAGTTAAGCTGGATCCGTTGCAACTTGTATTGGTGGGAACGGTACTAGAGTTATCTGTATTTCTATTTGAAATTCCAACAGGAGTGGTATCCGACTTGAAGAGCCGAAAGCTGTCCATTATTATTGGGTATTTTTTAATAGGAATAGGTTTTTTATTAGAGGGATTGTTTCCCTACTTTTCGATAGTTTTATTGGCCCAAGTGGCGTGGGGGATAGGTTATACCTTTACAAGTGGATCTCAGCAAGCTTGGATTGCAGATGAAATAGGAGAAGAAAAAGCTTCTATGGCATATCTGAGGGGAGCAAAGGCTGGGAATTTGGGTCAACTAGTAGCCATACCGTTAAGTATTTTAACCGGTTATTACATGATTAATCTACCTATTATTATTGGAGGCCTTTGTATGATAGGCTTGGCTACTATTCTTATAGTCTTTATGAAAGAGGAGCATTTTAAACCAATTGAAAGAACGGATAGAATCACTACATTTGAGGCTATGAAACAGAATGTAAGTAAGATTATTCTTTTTTCCAAAACTAGCTTTATACTACGTATGCTCTTTCTAATTGCACTAATTATAGGTTTTTATAGTGAAGGCTTTGATCGTCTATGGCTTGCTCACGTGCTTGATACAACGTTCATAAGCAGTTTGCGAAATGAACAGCTAGTGCTATTGACGGGCGGATTTCAACTAGTAGTTGTTCTAGTATCGTTTATAGTACTCCACTTTTTAAACAAAAGCACAATCTATCAGGAATTACATCGGATATACATTGCTCTTTTTATAGGGAGCATCAGCCTGGTGATTGCATTAATAGGCTTTGCGGTTTCCAAGTATTTTATCGGCTTGTTTATATGCTATGTTTTCATTCAAGTGAGTCGAAAAGTTATGTACCCATTGGAGGATATTTGGTTAAATAAACTCATTAAGGACTCCTCGACTCGTGCAACGTTCTTTTCTGTAAAGGGGCAAGTCGATGCAATAGGGCAAATAAGTGGAGGACCGTTTATTGGCTATATTGCCACAAGCTTTTCTATTAGGACGGCTATTATAGTAAGTGCAATAATTTTAAGCCCAGTCCTGTTCTTATATCGTTTTCTTTTAAGAAAAGCTAAGGGCTAGTGCTTCAAATCCTGCCGAACCTTATAGTTTCTCTTTAATCGGCAGGTAAATTTCCATATAGATTTTGTCATACTCCCAATCATGGCAGTGTTCATCATAGTATTCAAAATCGTAACTACCTTCATCTACTTCATACTGAGAGTTCGGGAGCCAGTCCTCTAAAATATATTGCCAAGTTCCTTTTATAGAGGAAACAAAGTGCTCTTCTAGTACCAAAGGGGTTTTAAATACTGCATATGTTGCCGCTTTAACCTGTAACTTAATGATTCCCTCCGGTATGGTTGTTCCCTCGTCATAATTTACGGTAAAAAGATAGGTGAAATGATTTTCTAGCTCTGGTCCGCTAAGGTTAAAGCAATACTCTCCGTGTATTTTAGGCGACAGAAGATCATATAAAGTGGCTTCAATAGATTCTTCAGAAGGTATTCTTTGATCCCAAAAAGCAGGAGCATCTCTTGTATAAGTTATATTCTTTAACCGAGTTTCAAATGTCTTTCCTGCAACCATAAAAGGTGGGAGAGATATAATCTTAGGTTGAAGAACTATTCCGCCAGTTTTCTTTTGTAGAAGACTTTCTAAACACAACTTTTGTGGAAATGATATGGGACAATGCATCCTATACAAGCTTGGGGGACTACCAAAACAGCGCTTAAACGATTTTGTAAATCCAGCGTGTGTTTCAAAACCATATTCTACTGCTATATCAATAATTCTTTTTCCCTGAAGGAGATCTACCAAAGCAAATTGTAACTTCCTTTTTTGTACATAATCCATGGGGGTATAACCAGTTGCTTGATGAAAAATACGAGAAAAATGAAAGGGAGAGTAACCGATTAGCTGTGCTAGGTTATCAGTTTTCATATCTTCTTTAATGTGATTGTCGATATGATCGATTACCTTTTGTAACAATAATAGTTGAGTCATATAAATACTCCTTGTAGATTAAATTTTCAAAAAATATAATATACTTTAGTCTATAATAAAAGAAATAGAATGACTAGAGGAGGCTGGATAGTGGAGGAGCTTAGAAGCAAGGTTCAAAAGTTGATTGCACCTTCCAAGGGGACTTGGGGAATTGTATTAGAGGATTTGAATACAGGTGAAAAGTGGGAGCACAATGAACAAGAGCTGTTTTACGCAGCGAGTGTTATTAAAGTGCCGATCATGGCTGCTGTTTTTCAGGCGTTGGAACGTAAGCAGTTGTCACTGAGTGATTTAATTAGCCTAAAAAAGGAGGAGTATGTAGGAGGGTCCGGTGTTCTCCAGCATTTAACTCCAGGTACTTCTCTGCCACTATCGGATATCATTCTTCTGATGATCATTCAAAGCGATAATACGGCTACTAATCTATTAATAGATTTAGTTGGAGTAGAAAACATTCAACAGACCATGAAAGATGCTGGTATGGTATATAGTACATTTTATAACAAGCTTATGTTGAGTAAACCCAATCCACTTGGTTCTAATCGCATTGCTGCAAAAGATGTTGGCATCTTGCTGACTAAAATGGCTCAAGGAGAACTGGTTAGTACTGAAGCAAGTAAACTAATGATCGATATTATGAAAAAACAACAAGTTCGAGATTGTTTGCCGGAAAAGCTTCCTTCTCCGTATTCTAACTTTAACAATGGAATGCCTGCTTGGGAATTTGCAAACAAAACTGGTTGGATACCGGGTACTCGACATGATGTGGGTATATTTTTTGTTGGAAATAGAAAACTAGTTGCAACCGTGCTCTCGGAGCAAGAGGATGACGTCCTTTCCAAAAGGATACTCTCTCAAATAGGCAACGAAATATATCATTATTTATGTAAGGAAGTATAGAGAATATTATTCTTTTCCAAAAGAAAAACTTTGACAGGTTGTAGTCAAAGTTTTTTTATATATTCACTCGGATAAGTCGTTGGCTAAAGCTCTGCCTACTTCTCTTCCGGTAAATAGACATCCTCCTAAAAAGGTTCCCTCTAACGCACGGTATCCATGCATTCCACCACCACCAAAGCCTGTGACCTCTCCAGCAGCGTATAGGCCGGGAATAGATGTACCTGCTGAGTTCAGCACACGACCGCCTAAATCCGTTTGCAGCCCTCCCAATGTTTTACGAGTTAGGATATTCAAACGAACTGCAATCAACGGACCATTTTTTTCATCTAACATTTTATGTGGTGCTGCTACACGTATGAGCTTGTCTCCAATATAATGACGGGCTCCCCTTAGTGCAGTGATTTGTAGGTCCTTTGTAAACTTATTATCCATCTCACGGTCACGAGCTAAAATTTGTTTTTCTATATGTTCGTAGTTTAATAAGCTATTGCCGACCACTTTATTCATTCCATCTACAAGGTCTTTCAAATTAGTAGCAACGACAAAGTCCTCACCCGTATCCATAAAAGCCTTAACTGAAGCTGTTGGACCTGGTAAAACTCGTTTTAGCACTTGTTTAATGCTTTTTTCAGTAAGATCAGGATTTTGTTCTGAGCCCGACAGTGCAAACTCCTTCTCGATTATTTTTTCGGTAAGTATAAACCAAGAGTAATCATATCCAGTATCCTGGATGGCCTTTAATGTACCTAATGTATCAAAGCCTGGAAAGTTAGGAGCAGGAAAGCGATTACTCTCTGCATCTAACCAAATAGAAGAGGGACCTGGTAGTATACGAATTCCATGGTTCTTCCAGATTGGGTTCCAATTTTTAATGCCTTCCGTGTAGTGCCACATTCTATCTTTATTGACTAAACGACCTCCTGCTTTTTCTGTAATTCCCATCATTCGACCGTCTACATACTCTGGCACCCCAGAAATCATATTGGTAGGAGGGGTCCCAAGACGTGCAGGCCAATTTTGCCGTACTAGATCAAGATTAGCTCCTATACCTCCACTTGTTACTATTACAGCTTTAGAGTTGTAGTCAAATTTGTCCATCACTTCTCTGGAGCTAGGTTGCCCTCGTTCTACGTTACTTGGTATTAAAATGGAGCCACTAACTCCGATGACCGTACCGTTATTAGTTATCAAATGCTCTACTTGATGACGTGGCTTATAAGTAACCAATCCCTCGGATATTGCTCCTTGCACCTGTTTTTTAAACGGAGCAACAATTGCTGGGCCTGTACCCCATACAATATGAAAGCGAGGAACTGAATTGCCGTGTCCTTCAGCTAGATAACCTCCACGTTCTGCCCATCCAACTACGGGGAAGAATCGAATTCCTTTTTTATGCAGCCAGTCTCTTTTTTCCTCATGGGCAAATCGTACATAAGCCTCTGCCCATTTTTTTGCCCAGTATTCTTCTTCGTTATCTCCATCAAACCCGGCTGTCCCTAACCAGTCCTGCCATGCGAGCTCATAGGAGTCCTTAATACCCATCCTTCTTTGTTCAGGAGAATCTACAAGAAATAACCCTCCAAACGACCACCAGGCTTGACCGCCTAGAGAACTTTCCGGTTCTTGATCCAATAACAAAACTCGCTTTCTAGCATCTACTAACTCAGCTGTTGCCACGAGCCCTGCTAAGCCGGCTCCTATAACGATTACATCAAAGTCCATTCGCTTATCCCCTTTTCAAATATCTAATAGTTCTGAAAATTATAGTCTATTCTTATTATACTTCCTTTTTATGCTAATTAACTATTGGGTTATGATAACGGACTTTAAAAAGTACCACATGTTATAATAAAAATATTATTGGAGGTAATACGTTGAAAAATTTAAACGATCATCCGTCATTTATTTATACATTTGCTTATAACGATGCAGAACGCTCTCTTTGTCATCTAGAGATGCGCTCTTTTTTTGGGTACGATACAGACATGAAAATACTTAAAAGTGATACAAAGATAGATCCTAGTAGAAGTCCA
Organism: Psychrobacillus sp. FSL W7-1457; assembly: GCF_038593405.1. Classification (NCBI taxonomy): domain Bacteria; kingdom Bacillati; phylum Bacillota; class Bacilli; order Caryophanales; family Bacillaceae; genus Psychrobacillus; species Psychrobacillus sp. FSL W7-1457. The sequence continues at coordinate 3,863,495 of NZ_CP151993.1, read as the reverse complement.
TTCATGAAGGGAAGAATGGATATCTTAGCGGAGGGGGACACTGTAGAAGAAATTATTGCTGCTGCCCATTTATTTGGTAAAGAAGGAGAAACCAACAAAGTGATCTTTCTTAAAATAAATGATAGGCAAGGTGAGGATAAGATTGAAAACAAGGAGCGTCTCCATATTGAAAGAGCTATAGGATCAGAGATGAAGGGAGATTTTGATCTTCATAATCCAGAACAATTCTTTGCAATAGCTCCATACCAACAGCGATGGTACTTTGGTACTTATACAAAGAGTGAACCTATTTGGTTTAATCATATAAAAAAACCCAAAGAATATTCTACTGCCCTAAGTACGAGAGTAGCTAGAGCTGTAGCTAATATAGCCGTTCCTCATCCTTCAGGCGTACGAGCAATCGACCCGTGCTGTGGAATTGGAACTGTCCTAGTAGAAGCGAGATCTATGGATATCGATATTGTAGGAAGAGATATTAATCCCTTAGTTTGTATAGGGTCCAGAGAAAATCTGGCTTATTTTGGGCTAACTGGACAGGTAGAAAAGGGTGCTATTCAAGACATAGAGGAAGCCTATGACGTAGCGATTATCGATTTACCTTATAATTTATATACTCATGCCTCATGGGAGGAACAACTGACCATATTAAAGCATGCGAAAAGGATTGCTAAGCGGGTAGTCATTGTCACAATCGAATCTATGGATGATCGGTTAGAATCGATTGGTCTTCATATAAAGGATCGCTGTATTACAACGAAACAACAGTTTGAGCGAGAAATTTTAGTTTGTGAATCAAAGTAGTGAAAGGGGGAGAAAAGGGTGCATGAGCTCTCTTTAGGTGGACTTTTAGATGTAGTTGGCCAGTTATTTTCGGACGAAATATCCATAGCCGTTTCAGACAAAGAAAAGTATATATACTATAGACCAAGCACACGCATTGATTTAAAGATAAAACCAGGGGACCCTATAAAGGAAGGAACTTTAGCTTATAAAGCGCTGCATAGTAACCAAAAGGTCTCTGAATTTATCAATCGAGAAATGTTTGGGATTCCTTATCATGGGATGGCTGTACCCTTGCAGCACAACGGTGAGGTAGAAGGAACTGTTTTAGCCATTTATCCTGCTCTGACGGATGGAAAATCAGTTATTACAGTCAAAACACTAGACGGCTGGATGCCTGTTCCTTTTTCAGATGTTATCTATTTAGAAGCAAGAGATCGAAAAACGAGAATCGTGACTAAAAATTTTACTGGTACACATGCTGGTTCACTCCAGGATTTTGAATATAGACTACCAAGAGAATCCTTTATACGGTGTCACCGTTCTTTTATCGTCAATGTGCATCAGATTAAAGAAATATACCCGGATACACATTCTACCTTTGTATTAGCTATGCAAACCGGAGAAAAGGTATCTGTTAGCCAGTCGTATTCTAGCTATTTTAGGAAATTATTAGGTTTTTAAAAAGAAAGCATGGATAAGGGGTTAATCTCTTTTTATTCAAGCTTTTTTTATTTATTCCTTTTTTTGATATAGCAAAATATGAATTTTTTTAAAATCCATTCTGTTTTAGTCATTATTTTTTCTGCTTCATTCATTTTATAAGTGTCTTTGACTGTTTTTATCAAATTTGTGACGATACGAAGTAAAATAATTAGACAAGGCAACTAATGAGGGGGATGTCTGTATGTTAAAAGAACTTAATCGTATAAAAAATACTAAATTACATAGCTTAATAGTAAGCGCAGAAGAAGCGGCTTCCTGGATTCAAGACGGAATGACTTTAGGATTAAGCGGATTTACACGTGCGGGTGATGCGAAAGCGGTGCCATTAGCATTAGTAGATAGAGCTAAGAAAGATACTTTTAAAGTTAACGTATTTACAGGAGCTTCAGTAGGCTCTGACATAGATAAGCTTCTATCAGAAGCAGGAATCATTAATAAACGTTTACCATTCCAGGCGGATGCAACTATGAGAAAGCATATTAATGCAGGTGATCATCTATTTGTTGACCAACACTTATCTCATACATCCGAATTAATTCGTAACGGGGTTTTACCTACAATTGACTTCGCTATTGTGGAAGCGGTTTCAATCACAGAGGATGGAATGATTATACCAACTACTTCAGTTGGTAACTCTGCAACCTTCGTTACTCATGCAAATAACATTATTATTGAAATAAACTTAGCGCAACTTGAGGAGTTCGAAGGCTTACATGATGTTTATGAGCCAGTCGCACAAGGAGACAATAGACAACCAATCCCTGTAACCTCCGTAGGTGAACGAATTGGTACCATTGGTATCCCTTTTGATGCATCTAAGGTTAAAGGAATCGTTTTTACTAAGTATTTGGATTCTCCATCTACAATTGTTCCTCCGGATGAGGAAACAAAGGAAATGGCAGATCACTTAATCACTTTCCTTCGTGAGGAAGTAAAGGCTGGAAGATTAACAGAGAAGCTAGCGCCTATTCAAGCTGGTATAGGCTCTGTCGCTAATGCCGTATTACACGGAATGATTGATTCGGAATTTGAGAACCTTGAGGTTTACTCCGAAGTATTGCAAGACTCTGTTTTTGATTTGATCGATGCAGGAAAGGTCGACTTTGCTTCTGGATGTTCGGTTACACTATCAGAAGAAAAGATGAACCAGGTATTCGGTAGCTTCGATCAATATCGTGAAAAGCTTGTGCTAAGACCACAGGAGATTACAAATCATCCAGAAATAATCCGTCGTCTTGGACTAATCTCTATTAATACAGCGTTAGAGTTTGATATATACGGAAATGTAAACTCTACACACGTATGTGGTACAAAGATGATGAATGGTATCGGAGGTTCCGGAGACTTTGCACGCAATGCCAAACTGGCTATATTTGTAACCAAATCTATTGCTAAGGGTGGAAATATCTCTAGTATCGTTCCATTTGTATCTCATGTCGATCATACCGAGCATGACGTAGATGTAGTAGTGACAGAGCAAGGCTATGCTGATTTACGCGGTTTAGCTCCTCGAGAGCGTGCATCTTTAATTATTAATAATTGTGTGCATCCAATGTATAGAGACCAGTTAAGCAGTTATTTCGTGGAGGCCCTAACTAGAGGCGGACAAACTCCTCATGTATTAGAGAAAGCATTCTCTTTCCACACGAAATTTGCTGAAACTGGAACTATGTTAGATAAAGAAGAATCATTAGCTTAAAACCAATAAAACCCCGTATCCTTCTACAAGGTACGGGGTTTTAAATATGCAAAATAAAAAGTAGTGGTAAAAATAGGCGGTTGCGCTTTTCTCGATGTCTAGCTCCACCGCCTTGCCCCTCGGGGTCAAATGGAGAAAAGCTCCGGTGGCTGAGGAACTGCCTCCTCGTTTTTCTCCATTTGCCTGTCGGTGCAGAGATAGGCGGTTGCGCTTTTCTCGATGTCTAGCTGCACCGCCTTGCCCCTCGGGGTCAAATGGGAAAAAACTGCGGTGGCTGAAGAACTGCCTCCTCGCATTTCCCCATTTGCCTGTCGGGGCAGACATAGGCGCTTGCGCTTTTCTTGTTAATGAATGTCTTTTTTCTTAAATCTGCCGCCTTGTACCTCGGCTATGTTGCCTACTGCTAAAAAGGCATGGGAATCTATTTCTTCCACAATAGATTTTAACTTGGCTTCCTCTAATCGAGTAACTACTGTAAAGATTACCTTCTTACTATCCCCTGTATAGGCACCTTCTCCATGAAGATATGTTACTCCTCGACCAAGACGGTCCATGACAGTGTCTCCAATAATCTCTACTTTCTCACTAATAATAAAGACGGATTTAGATTCATCTAAACCTTGAATAACGATATCAATAGTTTTAAATGCTACAAAGTAGGCTAAAAAGGAATACATGGCTTGCTCCCAAGTGAAGACGAAACCGGCAACAGAGAATATGACTAGATTTATTATCATAATAATCTCGCCAACTGAAAAAGGTAATGCTTTATTAAAAAGAATAGCTAAAATTTCAGAGCCATCCAAGGAACCTCCATGACGAATAACTAATCCTACTCCGACGCCAAGAACGATGCCTCCAAATACAGTTGATAGCAGTAAATCTTTTGTAAAAGCATCAATATGGTGTAAATAAGATGTACAGAGTGACAGTATAGTAATACCAAAAAGAGTGGATAGTGCAAAGGTTTTTCCGATTTGCTTGTATCCTAAGAAAAAGAATGGAATGTTTAGTATGAAGATAAAAACTCCTAATCTTACTCCCGTTAAATGTGAAATAATGATAGAAACTCCTACTACTCCACCATCGAGAATTTGATTGGGAACTAAGAAAAGTTCTAGACCGACCGCCATCAGGATAGCTCCAATTGCTATCATGATCATGCGCCCAGCAACAACTTTTTTGGGGGTTTTTCTGTGAGGTATTTTAACTTTTGCCAGCTCAATCGCTATATCACTCAATTTAATCTCCTCTTTTCTAAAAAATAGCCATTCTTCTATTTTATAAAAAAATTCAAAAAATTAAAAGAGTGTTTTCTATATATTAATAAAATTATCCAAAAAATGTTATCAATAGTTTTAATCTATCTATTTAAATTTATGTAGTCCTTTCTGAAAAGAATAATGAAGGCTTTAATATTGCACGTGGCTGATAGAGGAATTATGAAAATAACAGAGCCCATCTTTAAATAATTTTATCAAATTATATAGTTTGAATATTCATTTTAATCTGTTAATATTATTATAAGATTGATATTATTGGAGGAGGGATATAAGATTCATCTCATGGAAAGTAATTAAAAATGTAAGCGCATACATAATTATTCTTTTGCATATTATTTAAATGCGCAAAAAAATGTGGGGGAGGAATAGGGATGGTTTATGCATTTCCTAATACTGAAGGGGCAAAGGTTTCCTTTAAGGACAAGTATGATAATTATATCAACGGAGAGTGGACACCACCGGTTAATGGGCAGTACTTTGAGAATGTCACACCTGTGACAGGAAAGGTATTTACAATGGTTGCTCGTTCCACATCGGAGGATATCGAATTGGCTTTAGATGCAGCTCATGCGGCCAAGGAAGCTTGGGGATTGACATCGGTAACTGAGCGATCAAATATTTTAAACAAAATTGCTAACCGTTTAGAAGAAAATTTAGAGATGTTAGCTATTGCAGAGACTTGGGATAACGGTAAAGCGGTACGAGAGACTTTAAATGCTGATTTACCTTTAGCTATTGACCACTTTCGTTATTTTGCTGGTGCCATTAGAGCACAAGAAGGTCGGCTTAGCCAAATAGACAATGATACGGTTGCATATCATTTCCATGAACCTCTTGGTGTAGTGGGACAAATTATTCCTTGGAATTTCCCTATCCTAATGGCAGTATGGAAGCTAGCCCCGGCCTTAGCAGCTGGTAACTGTGTCGTGCTAAAACCAGCAGAGCAAACGCCAGCCTCTATATTAGTACTAATGGAGCTGATTGAGGATTTACTTCCTGCTGGCGTGGTGAATATCGTAAATGGATTTGGCTTAGAAGCTGGTAAACCTTTAGCCTCTAGTCCTAGAATCAGTAAAATTGCCTTTACCGGAGAAACTACCACTGGCCGTTTAATCATGCAGTATGCTTCTCAAAACCTTATTCCAGTAACCCTAGAGCTTGGTGGGAAATCACCGAATATCTTCTTTGAGGACATAATGGATGAAGATGATGCATTTTTAGACAAAGCAATAGAGGGCTTTGTATTGTTCGCTTTAAATCAAGGAGAGGTGTGTACATGTCCTTCAAGGGTGCTTATTCAAGAGTCTATTTATGATAAGTTTATGGAACGAGTAATTGCTCGAGTAGAGTCTATTAACATAGGAAATCCTTTAGACCCTGATGTAATGATGGGAGCACAGGCTTCCACAGAGCAAATGGAGAAAATTCTATCCTACTTGGATATTGGAAAACAAGAGGGAGCAGAGTGCCTGATCGGTGGCGAACGGAATACATTAGAAGGTGAATTGGCAGAGGGCTATTACATTAAGCCGACAGTCTTTAAGGGTCATAACAAAATGCGTATATTCCAGGAAGAAATTTTTGGTCCAGTGGTGTCGGTTACCACATTTAAGACGAAAGAAGAAGCTCTGGAAATTGCTAATGACACGTTATACGGCTTAGGTTCTGGAATATGGACACGCAATATGAATACAGCATATCGTTTTGGACGTGCTATTCAAGCAGGACGTGTATGGACAAATTGTTATCATCAATACCCGGCCCATGCTGCTTTCGGAGGCTACAAAATGTCTGGAATAGGCCGAGAAAATCATTTGATGATGCTCAGTCACTATCAACAAACCAAAAATCTATTAGTGAGCTATAGTGAAAATAAATTAGGATTCTTTTAAGCAACAGAGAGGATGAATGTAGATGGTCGAAAGGGTCATCGCAACAGATACTTCACTAGAGCTAATCGAGCAATTGAAAAGTAAGCACGGTCCCTTAATGTTTCATCAATCAGGAGGGTGCTGTGACGGGTCCTCTCCTATGTGCTATCCCAATGGGGAGCTAATTATCGGAGATCAGGATATACTCTTAGGACATATTGGGGATGTTCCGTTTTACATGCACAAGAATCAGTTTGAATACTGGAAGCATACCCAGCTAATCATTGATGTGGTAGAGGGAAGAGGAGGAATGTTTTCTTTAGAAGGAGTAGAGGGCAAACGATTCCTAACAAGATCCCGGGCATTTACCTCTGACGAGAACACTCAGCTTAGTAGTTATGAATAATGGAAATAAGCACAGTAATGGTATCCCCTTCCTGTGCTTATTTGTAATTGACTCAACAAGCACTGCAGAGCCCATAGCTTGTTACTTGCCGTCTTTAATAGCCATTCCGTTTCCTTAGAGTGTGATTTGTTTCATTCTTAAAATAAATTAAGCTATACTTACTTTAGAAAAAACAACGAAAGAAGGAATACGAATGGTTAAAGAACTGTTACGAGCGCATGCTTCTGTGAGAAAATATAAAGACTATAAGTTGCCGAGAGAAGAAGTAGTAGAGCTTATAGAAACTGCTCAACATGCAGCCAGCTCCCACTTCGTACAAGCCTATAGCGTGATATGGGTTTCCGATGAGGAGAAAAAAGAAGAACTAGGTAGACTATCCAAAAACCCTACTCAATTTGCTACTGCAGGAGCAGCTCTTCTAATGTGTGCAGACTTCAATCGCTTACAAGCGGCTGGCAAAATTCAAGAAAAAGAAATAACGATTGATACGGTTGAAAATGTAATTGTCGGAACAGTAGACGTAGCCCTGTTCGCGCAAAATCTTGTTATTGCTGCCGAAGACAAAGGCTATGGCATCTGCTACATAGGTGGGGTAAGAAATGCATTAGATGAAATTAGTACTTTGTTTAATCTGCCAGAAGGGGTATTTCCACTCTTTGCAATTACACTAGGTGTGCCTGACCAACAAAATGAGGTGAAGCCACGTCTACCAGTGGAGGCCATTCTCCACGAAAATGATTATAATTCTGGTAAATACGGAGAGCTTCTGAAAGAGTATGATGAAACGATGAAGGAATATTACTTGAGTCGTGGATCTAACCAAAAAGTATCTACTTGGACAAGTCAAATGGCAGACTTCCTAGAAAGTCCTCGCAGACCCCATGTGAGAGATTTCTTAGCAAGTAAAGGATTTAACTTAAAGTAAGTGAAATTTAGAAGAGAGGATCCCGACATTAGTCGTGATCCTCTCTATAGCTTTTCACTGTGTAAAAAAGTTTTCAGTGTAGTAGGGTGTGGCAGTATCATTAAAAGCAGTTCCGACTCCTAAATTCCTATAATTTGGACTTAGAATATTTTTACGGTGACCAAGTGAGTTCATCAATCCCTCATGGGCAAATATACTGCTGCTTTGTCCGTATGCTAAATTTTCACCAGCATAGGTAAAGCTAAGACCATCCTGCTCCATTCGGTCAAAAGGAGTTAGCCCCTGTAAGTTGTCATGACTAAAATAATTATGGATAGCCATATCCTCACTATGCTTCCGAGCGGTGTCACTTACTGATTCATCATACGCAAGGATAGGTAAACCACGAATCGCACGAGCAGCATTTGTTAAATCGAAAAGCTGATATTCAAATCCTTTTTTCAATTCCTCAGAAGGCTCACCAAATGTTTTTTTATGATTTTTTTCCACGGATTCCTCTACAATTTGTATTGCTGTAATAGTACTGCCCTCATGTATATCATAAAAAAAAGTAACATAGTTGTTATTGACCAAAAACAAATCATATTCCCCCGAGTCTGGGAGTATATAGACGATGTTACCCTTTTTTAAACGTTTGATAGGTTCTCCTAAAGCAGCAAGCACCTGCTCTCTATTACTATCCATAGTCATCCCTAGAAACATGGAGTTAGAGGGCTGATTAGTGAACATGGCATTTACCTTATTTTGAGAATCATAAGAAACCATCATGAAATTTTGATAGTTTTCATGGTGAGTATGCCAAACTAACCCGTATTCGTTTAGACTAACTCTTTGAGCTTTTCCATATATCGTTTCAATCTCGCTTTTTTTCATACCCATCTTAATCTGATCTAACTCAATGCCTGCATCAGAAAGAGGAATGTTCGTTTTAGTTGGGGAGGAAGTAGGATTAGATTTCATCTCTTGCCAGTAAGCCTTCGCTTCATTTAGATACTGACCAACCTCCATAGACTCTATCCATTCATCTACAGGCTGAAGAAAAGAAAGATCAACATATTCAGTTGTATATTCCTCCCACAAAGGTCTGGAGAAGAAAATGGCTACTAACAAAAGAAGAAACCAGCCTACTTTTCTCACGTGTTTCACACTCCAACTTATTTCTTAATTTCTCCGCATACAATTCTTTTGCCAGAATTACCTGCAGGATCGGTTTTATAGTCATCAGCACTTTCATGAATAACAATAGCACTACCATCAGCATCTAACAAAGAATTACTTTTCCCTTGAGTTAACACTACAGCAGGTGAAATAGTTTCTAACTCAACAGTTCCATCCTTGTCTATTTCAATATTGGGTAGATCTCCGGCATGATACCCCTTATGATTTTGAAATCCATGCTCTTTTCCAGTAGGATTAAAATGACCTCCGGCGGATTCAAACGTTGGTTTTTCACAGCTAGCCTTCTCATGAAAATGGATGGCCTTAATTCCAGGAGCTAACCCCTCTGCTTTTAATAAAATGTGGGTACCCTTGGAGGTTTCTGAAAGCGTTGCAGTTCCTACTTGTTTACCTTCTGAATTCATCAATGAAACATCCACCATCTCACCTTTATCTGCATCAACTGAAGAAAAGCTACACCCTGCCAATAAAACGCTAGTAATTACTAAAGTAACTGTAATATGTTTATACACTTATGTCCCTCCTAATTTTACATTTTTAAGTCCACATAAGTCTTACCAAATATAGGGTTTATATACATCTATTTAAATAAAAAGCACAATGCAGTCGACTTCTGCATTGTGCTTTTTATAATATAAACGGATTAACTCGGAACAAAGCGTTTGTCCCTCAAAAGGCATTAAGCTTAGCGATTAAGGTTTGCTCTCAATCGCTTCATTTGCATTAAGAATACAATCAAGGTCAAGGCAACAATTCCGCTAGATAGCAGATAAAGCCCTTGATACCCAAGTTTCGATGCAACAAGTCCGAGGATAAAAGAACCTATAGCAATACCAGTATCGAACAATGTAAAGAAGGTAGCTGTTGCATAGCCACTTCTCTCATGAGTAGTCGACTGTATAGCCAGTGTTTGGAAGCTAGGCACAATCGCTCCATATCCTAAACCAATAAAAGCGCCAGACAATAAGAATGTAAAGGGACTATCCATATATGCTAACAAAATAAGTCCAAACATAAAGAAGACTAATCCCGGTATTATTATGTATCTTGGTCCTTTTTCATCAAAAATTCTTCCGGTAAATGGTCTACTTACAAGCATCACAATAGCAAAAACTGCAAAGAAGCTACTAGTTAGATACAACAAATCTTTTTGTTGGGAGTATATAGAAAGATAAGATAGAATACTTGCATACGAAAAAGCGACTAAGCTCCCGATTAATGCGATTGGTAAAGATTTCTTTTCAAAAAGATCGTTAAAAGTCATTTTTGCTCTGACAGGTGGCACGGCTGGCTGTTTCTCCGGTGGAATAGATAATGCCGTTAAAGCACCAATTATTAAAAGTAGACTCATAGCTATAAAGAAAATATCATATGAGAAGTACTGAACAATCGTCAAAGCGATGAAGGGACCTACTACAACAGCTAAGTTTGTAGACATAGTAAAGTATCCTAATCCTGCACCACGTCTAGATGGTGGAATATTGTCTGCAGCAAGGGAGCCACTGGCGGTTGTAGCGATACTAAACCAAATACCTTGGACAAAGCGCAAAATAAGCAAAATACTAAAGGGTTCTATGAAGTAATACATAACTGTGCAAATCAAGTATAAAAATAAACTGATCCATAGCATCTTTCTCTTACCAGCTAAATCTAAAAGCTTACCGGTAAACGGACGCATAATAATTGCAGAAATTAAAAAAATGGTCATTAGTAAACCGGCATCTTCATCCGAACGCTCTAATACATCTGTAGCGTAAAGAGGAAGAACAGTTACTAAGCCATAGAAGATGATAAATATGGAGAAGTTTGTACTAAACAAACTGATAAAAGGTTTAGTCCATATTGGTTCCTTGTTAGTCAAAAAACATTACTCCTTATTAATTTTTTTTAACAACTCCATTAAAAGCTGTTGGTCTTCCTTAGACAGGGCAGAAATCATTTCGTTTTCGAAAACATTCATAGAATTTTCAATAGTAGGAAATGTTTCTAGCGCTTTAGTAGAAAGTTTTACTATTTTCTCACGACGGTCTTTTCCAGCTTTTATGTCTAGCCAACCTAAAACGGCCAACCGATTGACTGTGCGAGTGATCGTAGGGGCTTCCACATTTAAATACTTCCAAATTTGAGTCAGTGTCATTTCATTATGTCGATAGACACAATTTAAGACAGACCATTGAGATGAATAAAGATTATAATCCTTTAGCGTTTTGTTTACCTCATAGGATAAATAACGAGTCTTTTGGAAAAGCTCGTGAATAAGTGGATTTGTCATCTTATTGCTCCTAACATGGAAAATTATTTAACTAGCTAAGTTTTATTTTAATACTCCTTACATAGTCTGTAAAGGAATACATGTTATAAAAAATAAAAAAAGCCGAGAAAACTCGGCTTTTTAGAAGCATTGAAAAGATGTTATTCTTCCAAGGTCTGTACCGTAGAAGGTCCAACGAAAACCATTCCAACGAAAACCAGAAACTGAATTTCTACCTACATAGGTTGGGTAAATCCAAAAGCCTCTTCCGTTATTTAACCAAATATAAGTGTTCCGGAACAAGCAATTTCTTATAGCGCCAGGGTCAACCGCAAACACGCCTACATCCTGTCTTTGTTGAGGAATAAACGAGGGAGGAGGGCTAGTAGGTGGCCCTCCTTGTGTATTTTGTCCTGGAGGCCTACCTGGTGTACCTGGAGTCTGCCCGCCACCTGGCGGTCTATTTGGAAATCCAGGCATCCCTGGCGAGCCCGGAAAACCCGGAGACCCTGGAAAACCTGGCGAACCCGGTGATCCTGGAAAACCTGGTATACCCGGAAAGCCACCTGGCCCTCCTGGCGGTCTTCCTGTGCTTCCAGGTCCACCAGGTGGTCTTCCCGGAAATCCGCCGGGAAATAAACCCGGAAAATTAAATTGATTCGTCAAAATAATATCCTCCTTCTACTTAGTCAAGTTAGTATATGTAGAAGGAGCTTTTATGGCACGGCTACTTAATGTAAGTTAAAGCCTTATTTAAGAGCTCTGTACTAGAGAGCGCTGCTTCGCCTCCACCTTGGGCAAGTGTATCGTTTCCTCCACCCTTACCATTAATTAGAGGAAGTAGCTGTAAAAGCAATGCTTTCATACTCTCTTCTCTATTTGTACCACGGGCAGTTACGATTTGAAGCTTTTCTTCATTGTGTGAAACTAATACACATAGGGAGGAAGGGGATTCCTCTACAAGGAAGCGAGCAAGCCTTTGTAGATCCTGGATAGTTCTATTTTCAAAAGTAACACCTACTATATCGTTAATAGATTGTTTTAATAACTCCTTGGCTTCGAACTTTAAAAGCTCCTGTTTGTGCTCATTTAATAGCTTTTCTAAAGTTTTGTTAGTATGCAATAGGTTATTTGCAGCATCGACTAGCTTTTCCTCTGGTGAACTCAGCTTGCTAATTAGGCTAAGTAATACATCCTGCTTACGGTCAAGTTGTGTTAACACTCTTTTACCGCAGACAAATTCCACTCGAATATGCCGTTTTTGTTTCTCTGTCTGTAGGATTTTAATGGAACCTACTTGTCCAGTCGAAGATGGATGAGTGCCGCCGCAAGCGTTGTAATCGAAATCAGGAATAATGACTAAACGGATATCTTCCTTAATACTAGTTGCTTTACGTAATTTGTATTGAACGAGCTCACCTTCTGTCACCCATTTTGTTTCAATAGCGCGGTTTTCAAGAATTATTTGATTAGCTAATTCTTCTACTTTTTTTAATTGCTCCTCAGTAACTTCGGTTGTGTCTAAATCTATTGTTGCAGTTTCTTTACCAAGGTGGAAGCTTACTGTTTGCATTTGGAAAAGCTCCGCAAAGGCTGCGGATAAGATGTGTTGACCTGCATGCTGCTGCATATGGTCGAAACGTCTCATCCAGTTGATATTCCCCTTCACTTCTGTGGACTGAGAATCTAATGGCTCAGCTAGAAAATGTCTTAGTTCACCATCTATAAACTCTACGTTGACTACGGAAATACCATTTAGGCTTCCAGTATCACATGGTTGGCCACCTCCAGTAGGATAGAAAGCTGTTTCAGAAATTATTACATATTCAGGTTCTTTTTTTATGATAGAGGCAGTAAAAGTAGTTAGGTAAGGATCTTCGTAATATAATTTTTTAGTCATTTCATTAGCTCCCTTATGTAGGATGTCCTGATCGCTTTATTAGCCATAGCATCCCTGTATGATTGTTCTTCTTGTCACTCGTCTCTTAAAAATACTGCATTACTACTAGTTAGTTCTGGTACCCTTGAAAGGAATAGTGAAAATATCAATAGTATTTTTAAAAACCCTTCTCTATACTAAAATTAACGAAATATTAAATAAAAGAGGTAATCAATATGAATGAAGTTGCTAGAGAATACTGGAACAGTTTTTGGAAAGACAAAGAGTATGAGCCCAAGGTCTCCGCTTGGCAATTTGGAGAAGATGCGGACACTTTGGCACAACTAGTTGTAAACAGAATAAAAACTGCTACTTGTTCCGCTCATATACTATATGAAATAGAAAATGAGCCACTTCCACAGGTTGGTGAGTATAATATTATCTTAAATACAAAGGATGAACCAGTTTGTATTATAAAAACAAAGGATGTCACCATTAAACCAATGAATAGAATTTCTGAAGAATTTGCGCATGCCGAGGGTGAAGGAGACAGAAGTTATGATTATTGGAAAAAAACGCACATAAATTTTTTCACAAATGAATTAGACAAAGTTGGGTTGAAGTTTGAAGAAGATTTATTGTTAGTCTGTGAACGATTTGAAGTAATGGATGTTAAATAAAAAGGGGTGCGAGTATGTTTAAAACAGTAACCATGTATACAAACAAGTTACAGGAGCTGCGAGGATTTTATGGGAATGTGTTAGAGCTCAATATTACGGAAGCAGATGACCATTACTTTCAAGTGGAAATTGGTGAGTCTACTCTTGTTTTTCAAGAATCAGAACATCCTTCATTATATCATTTTGCTATTAACATTCCGGGTAACCAGTACACACTTGCTAAGCTCTGGGCAAAGGAAAGAGTATTGCTAAATAGAGAGGATGGGTTGGATGATATTTATTACAGCCGATTCGACGCAGACGCATTTTACTTCGAGGATCCAGCTGGTAACGTGATTGAGTTTATCGCTAGAAGACATGTAGATAAATGGAGTGACTTCAGTATTGAATCTTTGCTGAATATAAGTGAAGTAAGTATAACCACTCCTTTCGTGAAACAGGTAGGTGAACAGCTTCAAAAACTAGGCATTGCCGTGTCAGGTCACGTTCGTATTGAACCGGAGGAGCTAAATTTTATAGGTAGAAAGGATACATTTATATTATTGGTTCCTCCACATCGCAGGTGGTATTTCTCTAGAAAGATGAGTGTTACCTCTCCAATAGATATTCATTTTACGAATGGTAAAAGAGTTGCAATTAATGAAAAAGGGGAGATATCAGAGGAAGGATGAGAGCGGCTAGCTAACACTTCTAGTGTTACAGTCGCCTTTTTTTAGAATGTCGCTTTTTTAGACCCTAAAGTACGACTGATATTTAAAATTATTTACATTATAGTTTTTTCTAGGGGAAAGATATATACATAAAAAGGAGGTACGAAAACTCATGTGGTATAAAAAAAAGACGGAAGATATAGCAACAGAGCTTCAAGTTAATGTACAAGCTGGTCTAACCACAGATGAAGCACGACAGAGATTAGAGAAAAATGGTCCGAACCGTTTAGCAGCTGCTAAAAAGAAGTCATGGCTAGAAAGAATTTTTGCCCAAATTAATAATGTTCTTATTTATGTACTTATTGTTGCTGCCGCAGTTTCAGCTTTTGTAGGAGAAGTGGCAGACGCAATTATTATTGGGATAGTAGTTATTATCAATGCAGTTGTAGGTGTCATTCAAGAGTCAAAAGCAGAGGAAGCATTAGAAGCACTAAAAAATATGTCCACTCCAAAGGCTGTAGTCAAAAGGGATGGTCAATCTAAAGAGATAGATTCGATTGAAGTAGTAACGGGTGACATTATTGTGGTAGGCGCGGGATCGTATATACCATGTGATATTAGGTTAATTGAATCCGCCAATCTTAAAGTAGAGGAAGCAGCTTTAACTGGAGAATCTGTTCCCGTTGAAAAGGATGCACATGTAAAGCTTAATACAGAGGAAAAGACAATTCCTTTAGGCGATCAAAAAAATATGTTATTCATGTCCACCCTAGTTACAGCCGGTAGAGGAACAGGCGTAGCAGTAGGAACAGGTATGAACACCCAAATTGGTAAAATAGCAGGCATGCTACATACGGGGGATGAGCAAACTCCATTACAAAAAAGCCTAGCTCAAGTTGGTAAGTATTTAGGTTTTGCAGCAATGGGGATATCCTTGCTGATTTTCTTAATCGGAATGATTCAAGGAAGAGATTTACTAGAAATGTTCATGATTGCGATCAGTCTTGCAGTTGCTGCTATTCCTGAAGGTATGCCGGCTATAGTCTCTATTGTGTTGGCAATTGGTGTACAAAGAATGATTAAACAACATGTAATCATTCGTAAGCTCCCAGCGGTTGAGGCTTTAGGATCCGTAAATGTAATCTGTTCTGATAAGACGGGCACGCTTACGCAAAACAAAATGACCGTAACAAAGTTTTTCTTAAATGGAGAGAACCAGGAAATTGCTAATCTAAAAAAGGCTAGTACTGGGCATGAACGTTTAATGAGAATTTTTGTTTTGTGTAATGATGCTACTTATACGAAAGGTGCTGAAACAGGTGATCCAACTGAAATTGCGTTAATCGCTGCAGGAGCGAGCCATGGGATAGACAAAAATGTCCTCGAAGCTGAGCTAAAGAGAGTCGCAGAGATTCCATTTGACTCGGAACGAAAGTTAATGACGACGATCCACGAGTCTGAAGACGGCTATTACTATATGACCAAAGGGGCAATAGATCGATTACTTGGTCGTTGTAATAGAATTTGGAGTAATGGAGAAGTTAAACCATTAACTGAAGAGGATAAAGTAATCATTTTAAATGCATCTCACTCGATGTCTAGCGAGGCACTGCGAGTGTTAGCTGCGGCATATAAGGTGGATGCGGAGATAGTGCTGGAGCAGGCTGAAAATGACCTTATTTTCGTTGGATTCGTTGGGATGATTGACCCTCCTAGATTAGAAGTTAAAGACTCTATTGCACTATGTAAGAGTGCAGGTATTCGTACGGTAATGATTACGGGAGATCACAAGGACACTGCATTTGCTATTGCTAAGGATCTTGGAATTGCTTCTTCTGATGCGGAGGTCATGGAGGGCGTTGAAATAGACTCCTTAGACCAAGAACAATTGGTTAAGACATGCCAAAACATCAATGTATTTGCTCGTGTTTCTCCAGAGCACAAGGTGAAAATTGTCCAAGCAATGAAGGCTGCTGGTAATACGGTTTCGATGACAGGAGATGGAGTGAACGATGCACCATCCTTAAAAGAGGCAGATATAGGAGTTGCTATGGGTATAACCGGAACGGATGTAGCAAAAGGTGCCTCAGACATGGTACTTACAGATGATAATTTTTCTTCCATCGTAAAAGCGGTTGAAGAAGGTAGAAATATTTATAAAAATATTAAAAAATCTATTATCTTCCTTTTGTCCTGTAATCTTGGGGAAATCATTGCATTGTTTTTTGCGATTATTGCTGGATGGCCCACTCCTTTACGTTCTATTCATATTTTATGGATTAACCTGGTGACGGATACTTTCCCAGCTCTGGCTCTTGGGATGGATCCTGAGGAACCGGGAGTGATGAAGGAAAAACCCAGACCTAAAAAGGAACAATTATTTCATGGAATGATTCCTTTCTTATTGCTAAACGGTCTATTAATAGGTATTGCAACTTTAGTGGCATTTTTAATTGGGCTAGAGGGAGTTACGAATAATGTGTCCGAAGAAGTACTGACACATGCTCAGACGATGGCCTTTATCACTTTAAGCTTTTCTCAGCTAGTTCATTCCTTAAATTTCCGATCTATGAACCAGTCAGTGTTTAAAGCGGGGTTGTTTAAAAACAAGTTATTAATATATTCTATTTTGTTAGGTGTTGTCTTACAGGTGCTCATTGTTTCAATTGGACCTATTGCAGATGTGTTTAGTGTACAGTCGCTACAGCTAGAAGACTGGTTAATTGTTATTGGGCTTAGCTTACTACCATTAATCGTGAACGAGGTAGTAAAGATTTTTAGAAAATAGAAATAATCTTCAGGGGGAAATATTATGGGAGAGATGAACAAGCAACAAATAGAAGTGACTCAAAAAGAATCGCAGTTTTCAGGAAGTATTCTATTGAAAAGTAAGGATTCCTCGCTAGTAGAGACTAGTTTTGGGTATGCTAACCGCTCCGATTTGCTACTTAACACAATAGATACCAGGTTTGGTATTGCATCTGGGTGCAAAATTTTTACTGCGGTTGCCATTAGCCAGTTAGTAGAGGCAGGGAAATTAGCTTATGACCAAAAATTAAAGGATTGTACGTCCATCACTCTTCCTCATTTTGATGATTCAATAACTATTCATCACTTACTGACACACACTTCTGGAGTCCCAGACTATTTTGATGAAGAGGTGATGGATGACTTTGAAGAACTTTGGATTGAAAAGCCGATGTACCATATGCGTAAGTTAGAGGACTTCTTACCATTATTTCAGAATGGTAAGATGAAATTTACGCCGGGAGAACAATTTCATTACAACAACGCAGGTTATATCTTACTTGGTTTAATCGTAGAAGAAACTACAGGGCTATCGTTTCAACGATATGTAGAAAAAAATATTTTTGAGAAAGCGGGAATGAAGGACTCGGGGTATTTTCCGATGGATGCCTTACCGAATAATACGGCACTAGGTTATATAGACTCTGAGGATGGATCATGGAAAACTAATATTTATTCTCTACCCGTCCTAGGCGGCTCGGATGGAGGAGCTTTTACAACGGTTCAGGATATGCTTCATTTTTGGGATGCCCTGCTAGACAATAAATTATTAGAGGAGCAAACAACGGCAGCCTTACTCCAACCTTATGTAAAAGAACAGGATGATGATTACTATGGATATGGAGTATGGATAAAGAAAGACGGGAACAATATTAGCAAGTACCACGTAATGGGATATGACCCTGGAGTTAGCTTTCACTCGGCATACTATCCTGCTCAACAACTTAAATTAGCTATCTGCTCCAATAAGTCTAAGGGTGCTTTTGCTATGATGAAAGTGTTGGAGCAAATGCAATGCCTTTAAATATTATTTGCGCTGCTTTCGCTCCTCGCGTTGTTTACGTAAAAGGGAATAAGCAAGGTAAAGCATCGATAGGCCTAAGAGGAAAGATAGGATAGAATATATGATATTGTTTAGTCCTTCACCGAATACTAATACGAGAAGAAAAACAGGTACAAGTATATATATTATTTTTTCAGGGTTAAGCATGAGAGATTCTCTCCTTCTTTTTATAATCTCTCTATTATAGCGAACAAAATAAGAAAATGCTCTGTAAAAATGATAAACTATAGACGGAGGTGGACTTTGTGAATATAACATCTTATGAGATTGAAAAGATAAAGGACCCAACAGGAATAATTGCTGGGGATCGATATGAATTTTTACTGGGCTTTGAAGTTCCAGAGGATGACGAGTTATTTGAAGAGGCAAGCTCATTAGATTTGAGAGTTATTTTAGCTGTTTTAGATACGGGGTCAAAAATTGTTCAATATCACTTCCTTGATCGCAGTAATGGAAAAGTATTAGATTACGGCTTAGAAGAAGATGAAGAGTCCGTAGTTCTTGCTTTTTGCATGGAACACTATAACGAGGCGGAATAACGTCACTAGCCTCAGATAATGAAAAACGTGAAATCGTTAAGATATCACGTTTTTTCATTTTATTTTAGGTGAAGTAGACAGATTAAGGGCGGGGTGCCTAGACGAAAGGTGTATCGGTGTGAGTGAAAAACCATTTAATTTCTCCTCACGAAAAGCGTATATTTTATGTCGTCATTCTTTCCATGACCGGCGTGACTTTTTAACAAGAGAAATGATGGAATAGACTCAATTGAAGGACAATTAAGGAAATAGTTTTGTATTTCCTTTTAGTTTCCTTCTTATTTGAATTGATGTAAACTTAACTGAGAAGATTTTACATATAAAGGTGGATGTTTTGATGGAACTAACAAATTTGATGAATCAACTATCTATAATTGACGTCAAAAATGCTAAAAATATTAATATTACAGGACTTGCTTATAATTCACAGAAGGTGGAGAAGGGCCAAGTATTTGTTTGTATAAAAGGCTTTAAAGCGGACGGGCATAAGTTTGCTGGACAAGCAGTGGAAAATGGGGCTGTAGCACTTGTGGTAGAGGAGTTTATAGATGCTCTAGAGGTTCCACAATATAAAGTGGGGGATGCACGCAAAGCTCTAGCTGCACTTGCCGCTGCTTACTATGATCATCCTACTCATAAGCTTAAAACGATAGGCATTACGGCAACTAACGGAAAGACATCTACCTCCTTTATGACTAATGCGATTTTAGAGAATCATGGTCTAAAAACAGGTCTAATGGGGACAGTCGTAGTTAAAATTGGAGATTATGCAGAGCCTTCTGAACTGACAACACCAGAATCGCTTGATCTACAGCGATTTTACGCTAAGATGGTCGATGAAGGCGTGACTCACGCTACAATGGAGGTTTCATCCTCTGCTTTAGAGTTAAAACGTGTAGGCTGTGTTGATTTTGACATTGTGACGTTAAACAATATAAGTCGAGAACATATCGACTTACATTCATCCTTTGAAAAATATTTTGAACATAAATCTAGTCTTATTCGAGACGCTGGAGCGGACAAGGTAGCGATTCTAAATTTAGATGATGCTTATTCTGCCTCTCTAATTAACAAAACAAAGGCTACTGTTATTACTATTGGTGTAGAAGACCAATCGGCAGATGTAATATGTAGAGATTTGGATTTATCAACAGGAAGAGCAAAATTCAATCTAGTTATTCAACGTGATTTAGTTACAAATGATATGATCATACCTAAGCAACAATTTTCAATTGAGCTTTCTACACCGGGTTACCACTCCGTTTACAATTCCATGGTTAGTATTGTAGCCGGCTTGTTATGTGGTGTTCCAGTGGAGACCATTCAAAAAAGTCTATCCGAATTTGTAGGGGTAGAAAGACGTTTTGAAATCATCTTTGAGGAAGATTTTAAAATTATAGATGACCACTTTGCAAATAGTGGGAACATAGATATTACACTTGGAACATTAGAAAAAATGGATTTTAACCGCTTGTCCCTTGTATATGCAATTCGTGGAGATAGAGGGGTAACCGTCAATAAAGAAAATGCAGAAGCTATCGCTAAATGGGCACCAAGATTAGGTATTCATGAGATCACTGCTACCATCAGTAAATCTCATGTTACTAAAAAAGATGTAGTATCTGAGCAAGAGTTACAAGTATTTAAAGAAGTAATGGATGAAGCAGGCATTACGGTTCATTTATATGAAGAACTTCCAGAGGCTATTAGCTTTGGCTTGAGTGAGGTGTCAGAAGGCGATCTTGTTCTGCTGGGTGGATGTCAAGGAATGGACTATGGTGCGAAGATTGCTCTAGAGCAGTTAGAATCTATTCGACCAGATGTAGATAAAAAGAAATTATTCCAACCATTAGAGAAACGTGTGGCTGGTAACTCATAAGACAAAAGCAGTCCACATTTAAAGTGTGGACTGCTTTCTTTTATTATCGTTTAGGGTGATAGTCTAATTCTTTAAATAGTTCTTTTCTTTCCTGCTCAGTTAAATCGCGCCATTCACCAATAGCAAGACCATCAATGGAAATGTTCATAATACGAACTCGTTGTAATCTCTTAACTGTAAATCCTAAGGCAGAACACATCCTACGTATTTGGCGATTTAAACCTTGAGTTAAAATAATATTAAATGTTTTTGGCCCTATTTTCTTTACTTTACATGGTAAGGTAGTTGTATCAAGAATGTTAACTCCAGCCGACATTTTTTCAATAAATGTGTCTGTGATTTTCTCATTGACAGTTACAATGTATTCTTTTTCATGCTTGTTTTCTGCCCGAAGAATTTCATTCACAATATCCCCATCATTGGTTAATAGTATTAAGCCATCAGAATCTTTATCTAGGCGACCGATATGAAAGATACGGAGTGGGTGATTGACGAAGTCTACAATATTCCCTTTAATATTGCGTTCCGTTGTACTCGTAATGCCTACTGGCTTATTTAAAACAAGGTACACTAAGGGCTGCTCCACGTTTACTTGCTTACCATCTACACGTACATCATCGCCAGCCTCTACTTTACTTCCTAGTTCAGCAACTGACCCATTAATGGTGACCTTGCCCTCTGCTATCCATTTGTCTGCACCACGTCTAGATACAATGCCAGCCTTACTTAAAAACTTATTTATACGCATAATTTAACACCTACTTTTCTTTGTGGTATTAGTATAACAAATTAGTGAAACTTTCATGGGTTTTAAGCAGTAAAAAAGTAAAGGAGTGGGTAAAATGTTGAAGATACAAAAAGTAGAGCATAATTATAATAAGCTGAAAGAGGTTTTAGGATGGTCAGTAGATAAGAGAGTAACGTTGTCCCTTGCTGGCTATTATACGTCCTTAGAAAAAGATGTGGATCCAGTTCGCTTTAACAAGATAAAAGAGATCATGAAGAACAAAGTAAGTGTGTTCTCTCCCTTACGATCCCACCTACAGCCATTGTTTACTTCCGTTTTGGATGTAAGTGGCCAAGAACCGGAAGAAGCAATCGATCAGTTATTACTGAAGGTAGAGGAATTGAAGAAAAAATCATTTAAGATGAATGATTACACATACGTTGCTGCTTTAATGATGTCGGATGAACCAGATAAGTGGGATTATGAAATCAGTAGAGCTATGGAGCTTATGTCAGCGATGAAGGTCCATCATCGTTTCTTAACTAATAGTGATGATTACCCGTTTGCAATCTTTTTAGGTAAGTTGGAGGGGGATATTACAACAAGGGCAGAGACCATGAATAGATATTATGAAGAGTTAAAAAATCATAAATTTTATTCAGGGAATGAGCTCCAGTGGTTATCTCAAGTGCTTACTTATACAAATCCTGGGTATGATAAGGAAACAGTACCAAGGGTAGTGGTTATTAGGGATGGTTTTAAAAGTGTGAAGATAAAATTCTCTCTTTCGCAGTATCCACTTATTGGTTTTATGGCTGCTCTTAAATTAAACGAAAATCAGCTAATGAATATAGTGGAGACATACAGAGCATTGACTAATATGAAGCTTTTTACCTGGTACAAGGAATCAGCACTTCCTATTGCTCTTGGATTGACCTTGAATTCTTCTAGGGACATACATGAAACTACCGCAATATCAATGACTACCTCCCTTGAAATACTTTTTCAGGCTCAACAGGCAATGATGATTTCATCTATTGCAGCGACAAGTTTTGCATCATCTTCCAACTCAAATTAAAGAAGGAATGCTATACTAAGTAAGTAAGGTTTTTAAAAAAAGACACATCGAAGTTAAACATCAAGGAGAGATTTTCGTGAATACTAATCCAATGAGTCAATCAAGAACAATTCAAACCCATTTAATCTTACCTCCAGATACTAATCATCATGAAACTATATTTGGTGGCAAGGTTTTAGCATTTATAGATGAAATCGCAGCCATCACTGCGATGAAACATGCAAAAGGAGCTGTCGTGACTGCTTCTATTGATTCTGTAGACTTTTTATCTTCAGCAAAAGTTGGAGATGTAATTGAATTAGATGCAATTGTATCCTCAACGGGACGCAGTTCAATGGAGGTATACGTTCGCGTAACTTCCATGAATCTACTGACAGGAGAAGAGAAGCTTACAACGGAATCATTCCTGACAATGGTTGCAGTAGATGAAGAGGGGAAACCAGTTCCAGTTCCGGGCATTCATCCAGAAAATGAGGACGAAAAACGTCTGTATGAAACTGGACCAGCAAGAAGGGCCCACCGTAAACAACGTCTAGCGATGAAATATTAAAAACTGAGGTGACTGTATGATAAAGCTAATAGATGAGAATTATAAGTACTTAATGATTTTATTTCTTGGCATCTATTTAATAAATTCTATCTATCTCCATGAGATGACAATTACAATTATGGTTATCCTTTTGGTCATCATTTTAGAATTATTTATACACCGTCATCAAATGAAGCAACTTAGTTATATGCAAATTGCAATAATGGGTATTGTAGTTATTGCTGGAATCGCTGGACTCATCTATTTGCTAGTTACGCTTCAAATCTTCTTAAACCCATTTAATCTACCACACGCAGTAGAGACCATTTTAGTAGTATTATTTCTAGCGTTTGGCCTCTATATTTTGTGGCAATTTTTACGAAAACTGTTTAAGCGAGCATTGGAGCATTAAAGAATACTCTCACCCTCCAAAAGAGAAATCTTTAGGAGGGATTTTTTTATGAAACTATTTCCTGAAGGTCTTCGTAAAAGGGGGAGGGGGGATGTAGATGAAACATATTTATGAACGGACAGCTAAATATGCTAAAATTGCCTCTATTACTGTTTTAATAGTTTACATAGCAGTAATTTTGGGCTTTAGGGAGACTTTATTAACGGATTGGGAATTACATATATCTGTAGGATGGACGCTTCTCATTTTCTTTAGTTTGACTTTCTTGTTCCAACAAGCAGCGAACAAGCTACCAGTGGAGCAGAGCACAGTTACAGAACAAACTCCATCTGAGTTTACATTAAAGGAGTTAAATTTCCAAAGTGATGTCTCGATTATTCCGAGGAGCTTTTTAGTCTCCCCTACTGGTGAAAGGCTTTATAGTATCAGTCCTACAGTGGAACAGCCGGTCATAAGAAGGCTAAATGCATTTCCACTTATTCGAAAAGGAATGATATTTCCAGTAACTTATGATGTTATAACAATGGATGGTCAAGTGGTTAGCAAGTTTACTATTGCAAACAAACTTAAATTTATGGAGATACAAGTGTTTGATCATAAGCAGGTACACCTCTCAACTGCAGTACTTCCGGTTTTTTCAGTAAAAAATAGAGCACTAGTATTTGACCCAAATCGGGAAAAAACACATCAAATGGAGGCAAAGAGTGTGTACGGTGATATAGACGTAAATGATTTGAAGGGTAAAAGATTAGCAACCTATCGTTTTGGTATGTTTCCGTACGCTACACACCCCGCCTTTGAGCTGCAAGGGATGAATGTTCACGTTTCATTTGCAGAAGGCCTATCATATGTAGAAAAACTAACTTTTACAGCTTTATTTTATTACTGGACAGCTAATCAGTCATGATTTAAATGGAGATACAAGAAGGAGGCTCATCATAAGAAAATATGATGAGCCTCCTTTATTTTAGTGTGCTTTATAATTATAGACGGGCTTAATAACCTCTAATACATCAACAGTGTCATGAATATGAGCAAGTATATCTTCCATAGCCTTGTAGGCAAAAGGAGATTCATCTACTGTGGCAGACACTACGGAAGTACTCCAAATTCCTTCCATAGAAGCTTGAAAGTCTTCTAAAGCAACGTGTTTTCTTGCTTGAGAACGGCTCATTAAACGGCCAGCTCCATGAGGACCAGAATAATTCCATTCAGGATTTCCTTTTCCGCGGCAGATAAGTGAGCCATCACGCATATTCATTGGTATAATTACGATCTCACCAGCTTGAGCTGATATTGCTCCCTTGCGTAAAATCATGTTATCTAAGTCAATATAATTATGAATGGTATCAAACTCAGATTGAACACTCCAATTCATCCCTCTACAAATAACATCAACCATTGTCTTACGATTAAATGCGGCGTACTTTTGGGCAATTGAAAGGTCATATAAATAATCCTTCATATTGTCTCCCTCTACATATGCAAGATCTTTTGAGATGCTGTTACCTAAAGTATTGGATGCTACTTGCTGATAATGCTCTGCAATTTGCTTTCCTAAGTTTCTACTTCCAGAGTGTATAACTAGATAGATACTCCCATCTTCACCTTCGTTGAGTTCTATAAAGTGGTTTCCTCCTCCAAGTGAACCTAGGCTCAATTTTGCACGCTGTTCATTGATAGGAGCAGATACCTCTTCAAAAGGTATTTCTATTGTATTACGATGTTCTTTTTGGCGAATACGAGTTCCGCTTGGTACATTTTTTTTGATTGTCTTATCAAGCTTGGCAAAATCCACATCTTCTTTTCTAGTGTCTATCTTTGCACAAATCATTCCACATCCTAAATCGACTCCTACAAAATTAGGGACTACTTTATTAGTAATCGTCATAGTTGTGCCCACCGTACAGCCTTTACCAGCATGTAAATCTGGCATCATTCTAATTTTGGTGTCCTGAAGAAATGGAAGACTACAAAGCTGTTCTACCTGAGATTTTGCAGTTTCTTCTATTATATCTGTAAAAACTAATGCATTATTATGTGTTCCTTTAATCTCAATCATATTATCCCCCTAAGTAAATTTTAACTTCTAAACAAATTAAACCAGCCCTTATACTTGAACCAGGTAATCATTCCAGTAGCAATCACTACCATTAAGCCAACGACAATAAAGTAGCCATACTTCCACTCTAACTCAGGCATATTAATAAAATTCATGCCGTACACCCCAACGATAAACGTTAAAGGAATAAAGACGGTAGAAACCGTGGTCAGTATCATCATAATACGATTCATTCGGCTAGCATTGATCGAATCATAGCTGTCCCTTATATCTGCAGTTAACTCTCGATTAGCTTCTACCATCTCGGTTAACTTCAGAAGATGATCATAAATGTCATCAAAATATGCACGCTCACTCTGGTTTAAGTTAATACGTTCGGAGTACATCACCCGGTATAGCAAGTCTCGCATTGGAATAATAGTTCTTCGTAAACGCAATAAGTCACTTCGAAGGTCAAATACTTGATCCATAGACAAATGATCCATGTCCATCGCTAGCCTTTCGTCTACCTCATTCAAATAATCTTCAATATGGTAAACAATTGGGAAGTACGTGTCTACCACTTTATCCACGATATTGTACGTAATGAGGATGTTGCCACGTTCCCAATCCCTCGGGTTACTTCTTATTCTCTCTCTAGCTTCTTGTAACTCTTGCATAGGGGGAAAGTGAAAGCTTACAACAAAATCCTTTCCGACAAAAAGATTGAGCTCCTCAGCCTCCATTTCTTTCTCATTGAAGGCGTGTAAAACAAAAAATTCATAATCACCATAGTGATCCAACTTAGGGCGCTGCAGCATTTGCAGACAATCCTCGATAGCAAGTGGATGGAAGTGAAAGAAGGAACTTAAAAGTTGTTCCTCTTCTTTAGTCGGTTCACCGATATCCACCCAATACCATTCCAGTTCGTTTGTTTGTATATATTCTAAAGGAAAATCTATAATGATCTCTTGGTTGACTGTCCTGCCTATTGTACTTATCATAAAGAAACCACACTTTCGACCAGATCTTTGTATATTATCTCATAATATCCCAATGAAAAATATTAAAACAAAAATGCCAAGGGATTTTCCCTGGCATTTTTGTTATTTTTTTATCTTTACCTTAGTTTCGTCGTTTAATGATTTAAATAATGATATAACCATTACTATCATTATAAATGAGAACGGCAGTGCCGCTATAATAATAGTGTTTTGTAACGCGGTGAGCCCATTGACCGATAGTAATATAAGCGCAATAGTCGATTGGATAACTCCCCATGTAAGCTTGACGCTATTAGGTGGTGTAAGAGAACCATTAGTAGACTGCATACCGAGCACAAATGTGGCAGAATCCGCAGACGTGATAAAGAACGATGCGATTAACAAAATTGCAAACAGAGAAATGATAAAAGAGAATGGCATGGTATTAAACATCTCAAAAATAGTTAGCTCTGTTGAAAGACTTGCTAAATCTGCAATGCCTCTTTTTTGTATATCAATAGCGGTGGTCCCAAAAGATGAGAACCAAATAGCACCTAAAAGAGTAGGCACTACTAATACCCCAATCATAAACTCGCGAATCGTTCTACCTTTAGAAACTCGAGCGATGAACATACTAACAAATGGTGCCCATGATATCCACCAAGCCCAATAAAAGATAGTCCACATATCCAACCATTCTCTATTGCTAGAGTTTAATGGAGCGGTTCTAAAGCTCATTTGAATGATATTTGCTAAATAACCACCAAATGAATCCGTGAACATATTTAAAATTAGTAAAGTTGGTCCTAGAACAATTACAAATAGTAAAAGGGCAAGAGCAAGTATTAAGTTCAGGTTTGAAAGATACTTAATACCTTTGCTCAACCCTGACCATGCAGAGGCCACAAATAAGACAGTAACCACGGCAATAATGATAAATTGTGAAAAGATACCTATTTCAAAACCGAATAAGTAGTTAAGACCTGCGTTAATTTGAACAGCGCCGAAGCCAAGGGAAGTAGCAACTCCAAATGCTGTAGCAAAGACAGCTAGTACATCGACAAGGACGCCCCATGGACCTTCCATTCTTTTGCCGAAGATTGGCTTCAGTGTTGCCGAAATTAACCCCGGTTCCCCTTTACGGAACTGAAAGTAAGCAAGTGTTAAAGCGATAACTCCATACATTGCCCAAACATGTAGTCCCCAATGAAAAAAGGATTGTCTTAAGCTTTCTTTAAATGCAGCATTCGTATTAGGGTCTTCAGTAGCAGGACTAGTTGCGAAGTGAGATAGAGGTTCAGCGGCACCATAAAAGACAAGACCGATTCCCATTCCTGCTGAAAATAGCATGGCTAACCAGGAAATTAAACTGAATTCTGGTCGATCAGTATCCTTACCTAATCGTATCTTCCCGTACGGACTGAAGATAAAAAATATACTAATTAATAACATCATTGACATGAGTAGCATGTAATACCAACCAAATGATGTTGAAACAAACGACTTACCTCGTGTAGTAAGTGCCTCAAAACTTTCCGGAGCCAATGCTCCATAACCGACCGCTAAAATAATAAGGCCGATGGTGATATAAAATACTTTTGAAATATTTTTCATGTTTCCTCCTTTTAGCTCCAACTAAGTCTATTACTATACTAAGATAAAATTGTTTAATCAACCCATATGCCTAGAATAACCGTTTTTTAATATATTCAAACGTTTTTATTAGGTATTTTATACGGTGAAATATATGGAAATAAATCAAAAGAAGCAAATATTACCTATTTTTAATATTATATGGAAAGAGTGATGATAAGTATTTCTTGCTAATCCTGAAAGGATTGAAGAAATCGATACCATTATATTGTATCCTTTAAAGTATGACTCATATTAATTAAAGGTATGCATATACAAGAGTTGAGAATTTAAAAACGTGATTTTAATTTATCCTTGTTTGTTGTGGGTTTTACGTAAAAAGTATTTCGCAAAGTCATTCTTTTTTTTGGGCATTGAGGTGTATGTCTATACCTCCGAAGATTTCTTGCATCTATTATTATTAAGTGCAAGAGGAGGTGAAGAATATGAGTAATCATCATATGTGTCATTCATGTGGAAAGAACATGAGTTGGGGCCAACAATGTGGTTGCAGAAGACAGCTACCAGCAGCTGAGCCAATTATTTGCCCACCGCAATATCGTGTTAGTGATTCTTTCATACCAAGAGTTCAACCAGTCATTCAACCTATTGTAAATGTAAATAGAGAACATATCGTAAATGTTCCACAATTTTACGTTACAGAATCTAATGAAACAGTGGTAGTACCTGAAGCACAAAATGCATACCCTGTTAACAATCAGTTTTCAGGTGGATCCCATCGTGGATTTTTCTCTAGATTTCGTTAATTTTTGAACTATCGCGTTGACTTAACCAAGTTTTGTATATCTTAATCGAATATTGCAAATGCCCTTTATAAAAGGTGCATTTGCTTTTTATTTTCTTTGGTAAGGGAAAAAATGAATTTATTAATTTTTTTTTAATATCCCAAACATCTAGCAAAAACGAGATATTGTAATTTTCCGTAAATTTTGATAAAGTTGGTCTTACTAATAGAAAAATAGAGTTAGAATTTGGGGGAGAATGTATTGAAGCTATTTCTTTCAGTTGATATGGAAGGCATAACCGGTCTGCCGGATTACACATTTGTGGAGTCGAACAAGCATAACTATGAAAGAGCAAGACGCATCATGACGCAAGAAGCCAATGCAATTATAGAAGGGGCACTATCTACTGGAGTCAACGAGGTCCTAGTTAATGACAGCCATTCAAAAATGAATAATCTTTTAGTGGAGGAATTGCATCCAGAAGTCTCTTTAATTACAGGAGATCTTAAGCCTTATTCGATGGTACAGTCATTAGATGAAAGTTACATAGGAGCAGTATTTGCGGGATATCATTCTAGAGCAGGACAACCTGGGGTTATGAGCCATTCCATGATTTTTGGAGTTCGCAATATGTACATCAATGACGTAGAAATAGGAGAGCTTGGACTTAATGCATATGTGGCTGGCTATTACGGGGTTCCTGTCATTATGGTTGCTGGAGATGACGGAGCTTGTCGCGAGGCAGAAGCTCTTATACCTGGCATTGTAACAGCAGCGGTAAAGCAATCTATATCTAGGTCTGCTGTAAAAACATTACACCCTCAAAAATCACAAGCCCTTCTAAAAGAGAAAGTAGCAGAGGCTATTAAAAAAAGAGATCATATTCCACCACTTACACCTCCCGAGCACCCAATATTAAAAATTGAATTTACAAACTACGGACAAGCTGAGTGGGCAGCACTGATGCCTGGCTGTGAAATAATAGAAGGAACAACTATCGTAAAATTTGAAGCAAAAGATATTCTCGAAGCGTATCGTGCGATGCTTGTCATGGTAGAGCTAGCAATGCAAACCAAATTCTGTTAGGAGGAAGCCTGCCGTGACGAAGTATATTATTAAGCGTTTTATGATGATGATAGCAACAATCCTCATCATTGCAACTCTCACATTTGCATTAATGCACACCATACCGGGTTCACCTTTTGATGGAGAAAGAACTTCAAATCCTACTATTCAAGCAAATTTAGAAAAGTTTTATAAGCTTGATCAGCCTATGTACGTGCAATATTTAAACTATTTGAAGTCAATTGTTACATTCGATTTTGGTCCGTCTATTAAAAAGCCAAATGAATCAGTCAATGAACTATTAGCGAGGGGGTTTCCAATTTCCTTTGAGTTAGGAATGGCAACTATCTTAGTTGCTTTATTGTCCGGGGTTCTTTTAGGTACATTGGCCGCCCTCCGGCATAACGGTATTATTGATTATTTGGCTATGACTTTTGCGGTAATTGGTATATCAGTTCCTAACTTTGTTTTAGCCACTTTACTGATTCAGCAAGTGGCGGTAACGTGGGAGTTATTACCGCCAGCCACTTGGAGTAGTCCATTGCATATGATTCTTCCAACTCTAGCATTGGCCACGGGACCTACAGCTATAATCGCTCGTTTAACTAGATCCAGCATGCTAGAAGTATTGACACAGGATTATATCAAAATGGCAAGAGCTAAAGGACTTTCTCCAGCTAGAATTGTTTTTCGTCATGCCTTAAGAAATGCCTTAATGCCAGTAGTAACCATTATGGGTACGATGCTTGCAGGTATTCTAACAGGTACCTTCGTAATAGAACGCATTTTTGCCATTCCAGGAATGGGGAAATACTTTGTAGAAAGCATTAATAATCGTGATTATCCAGTTATCATGGGAACGACAGTCTTTTATAGTGCATTCCTAGTATTTATGCTGTTCTTAGTAGACATTGTCTACGGCATATTAGATCCACGTATCAAATTACATCGTAAAGAGGGGGATGCTTAATGGTTAAAACACAAGAGACTGTATCCCCAGTAGAAATAAAGGATGAATGGTTTCGTCCAAAAGTAAAAGAAGAGGGAGAAGCCGAATCAGTTGTGAGACCTTCTTTGTCCTATTGGAAGGATGCTTGGAGACGGCTAAAGAAAAATAAGCTTGCAATGGGAGGACTGCTCTTTTTAGTTCTTCTCACCCTGTTTGCCATATTTGGTCCGATCTTTTCACCATATGATATGGATGAAGTAAATTATCCAATGCAAAACCAAGGTCCATCAGCTGAGCATTGGTTCGGTACGGATGAGGCAGGTCGAGATGTTTTTACAAGAACATGGTACGGTGCTAGAGTTTCGTTATTTGTAGGGGTAATGGCTGCATTAATTGATTTCTTTATTGGAATTATTTATGGAGGCTTTAGCGGTTACAAGGGCGGCAGAGCAGATGCGATCATGATGCGCATTATTGAAGTACTTTATGGTCTACCTCATTTATTGGTAGTTATTTTATTGATGGTTGTTATGGGTCCAAGTCTAACAACCATTATAGTGGCGTTAACTGTAACTGGCTGGGTAGGTATGGCTAGGATTGTACGAGGCCAGGTATTACAAATTAAAAACTATGAATTTGTAACTGCATCCAAATCCTTTGGTGCAAAAAGCTCTAGAATCATACGGAAAAACTTATTGCCTAATACGATGGGTCCTATTATTGTACAAATGACTCTTACTGTACCGAGTGCGATATTTGCTGAGGCATTTCTTAGTTTTTTAGGACTAGGAGTATCTGCACCCGCTGCCAGCTGGGGTGTAATGGCAAATGATGCCTTGCCGGTAATTTTATCTGGCCATTGGTGGAGGTTGTTTTTCCCTGCATTCTTTATCTCTGTGACAATGTTTGCATTTAATGTATTAGGAGATGGCTTACAGGATGCACTTGATCCAAAGCTTAGGAGGTAAGAATGGATGAATGAACATCAATTAGATCATGCAAAGGAACTTGCTCGAGGGAAAGTAGATGAAGTAGCTGCATCCTTACAATCGGGTGACTCTTTAGCTAGGCCTAGCGGTAAGAAAGCAAAAAAGAAAATAACTGATGAAAAAATATTACAGGTTAATAACCTACAAGTTTCATTTAAAACGTATGGGGGAGAGGTAGAAGCAGTCAGGGGAGTCAACTTTGATTTATATAAAGGTGAAACGTTAGCAATCGTTGGTGAATCTGGCTGTGGAAAGAGTGTGACCTCCAATGCCATCATGGGGTTGATACCGGAGCCAGCAGGCATGATTAAGAATGGAAGTATCTTATTTAAAAACAAAGAGCTTACGAAGCTAAGTAAATCTGAACTCAGAAAGATCCAAGGTATTGATGTATCCATGATTTTTCAAGATCCTATGACCGCCTTAAACCCTACCCTGACTATAGGGGAGCAGTTAACGGAAGGTTTGAGGACACATAAGAAGGTTGGCAAACAAGAGGCTAGGCTAAAGGCAATCGAAATGCTAAACCTGGTAGGCATCCCGAATCCTTCGGAAAGATTAAAACAGTATCCTCACCAATTCTCTGGTGGGATGAGACAGCGTATCGTAATCGCCATTGCTTTAATCTGCGATCCAGAACTGCTTATAGCAGATGAACCTACCACTGCCTTAGACGTAACAATACAAGCACAAATATTGGAGCTCTTTGAAGAAATTCAAAGGAAAACCGATATTTCAATTATTTTAATTACTCATGACCTAGGGGTAGTAGCAAAGATAGCTGATCGCATCGCTGTGATGTATGCAGGTAAAATCGTGGAGATAGGGGATAAAAGAGAAATTTTTTACACTCCACAGCATCCTTATACTCAAGGGCTTCTAAACTCAGTTCCACGTTTGGATTTAATGGATGAGGAGTTGCAGCCAATTGATGGAACACCACCTGACCTTTTCTCGCCTCCTACTGGCTGTCCATTTACTGCACGATGCAAGTTTGCCATGGAAGTATGTGATCATGTGTATCCATTTACAAGTAAGCTATCAGATGCCCATAAGGTAGATTGCTGGCTCCAGGATGACAGAGCAAAGGTTTTACAATTACAAAAGTAAAAGGGATGAGAGCGCGCAAGTGCATTCACATATACAATACAGAGGGGGAAACTAGGATGAAAAAATGGCTTTCATTATTAATTATGGCTTTGTTTGTTCTTGTGTTAAGCGCGTGTACAGCCAATGAAGAGGCTGGGAAGACACCGACCGAGACTGAGCCGACGACAACAAAGACGGACGAGGGTAAAGAGGAAGCTGCTCCAGAGGCAGAAAAAGTACTTAAGCTAAATAATGGCAATGAGCCAACGTCATTTGATCCATCGGTAGGGTTTGATGCAGTATCATGGAGCGCGTTAAACAACCTTATGGAGGGTCTAGTAAGATTAAACAAAGACCACCAAGCTGAAGAGGCTACAGCGGAGAAAATTGAAATATCAGAGGATGGGTTAACGTATACTTTTACGATTCGTGAAAATGCAAAATGGTCTAATGGAGACCCTGTTGTAGCAGGAGATTTTGTTTATGGATGGTTGCATATGTTAAATCCAGAAACTGCTTCTCCAGCAGCATTCTTGGCATATTTTATTGAAGGGGCAGAGGCTTACAACAATGGAGAAGGAACAGCTGATGCAGTAGCGATTAAAGCTGTTAGTGAGAAAGTATTTGAAGTTAAACTTGCTGCTCCAACTGAAGCGTTTTTAAATATTATCACGAACCCAAGCTTCTTCCCGGTAAACGAGAAGGTAGCTACAGAAAATCCGGAATGGTTTACAGAAGCAGAATCATTTGTTGGGAATGGTCCTTTTAAATTGGCTAGCTGGGATCATGATGTAAGCTTCACTTTTGAGAAAAACGAAAGTTATTGGGATGCTGAAACTGTGAAGTTAGACAAAGTCGAGTGGGCAATGATTGATGATTCGAATACAGAATATCAAATGTACTCTACAGGTGATTTAGATGTATCTGGTGTTCCAGCAGAGCTTTCAGACAAATTGATGAATGATCCGGAGTTAAAAAACGAAGACCAAGCCGGTCTATATTTCTTCCGATATAACGTTTCTACAGAACCATTTACAAACAAAAAAATTCGCCAAGCTTTTGGTATGGCTGTTGACCAACAACAAATTGTAGAGTACGTTACAAAAAATGGCGAGAAACCAGCAGAAGGGTTTGTTCCATACGGATTTATCGGTCCTGATGGCAAGGAATTTAGAGAGACTGCTGGAAAGCTAATACAGCATGATGCGGAAAAAGCAAAAGCACTTTTAGCAGAAGGCATGAAAGAAGAAGGTTACACTGAACTACCTCAAGTAACCTTAACTTATTCAACAAGTGACACTCACAAGAAAATTGCAGAGGCACTTCAAAGTAAATTTAAGGAAGTTCTAGGAGTAGAAATAGCACTTCAAAATGTAGAGGCTAGCGTATTTGCTTCAGAACAAAAAGAGTTCAAATACATGTTATCACGCTCTTCCTTCTTATTTGACTATGCTGATCCTGTAAACGCATTAGAAAGCTTTATTACTGGTTCTTCTATGAATCGTACTACTTGGTCTAGTCCAGAGTTCGATAAAATGATTGCTGATATTAAAAATGAAACAGATGAGCAAAAACGTTGGGATATGCTAATAGAGGCTGACAAATTCTTAATGGAAGAAATGCCTGTTATTCCAATCCACTATTACAACCAAGTAACACTGGAGAAATCGAATGTTAAAGGTATTGTAAGGCATCCAGTTGGATACATGGATTTAAAATGGGCAGATAAGGAATAAAAGCATTTATTCCCAAACAAAAGATGCGGCACTTTTGCAAGTGCCGCCCTTTTCTTTAAAAACAAAGGAGATTATACATATGAAAATAAAACCAAATAGATTGAAAAAAGGGGATACAATTGGAATTATTGCTCCAGCTAGTCCTCCTAACTTAGATCAACTGAAACGCTCCCTGTCGTTTTTAGAGGAATTAGGATTATCTTATAGAATGGGAAAAAGTGTAGAGCAAGTTAACGGGTATTTAGCGGGCACAGACGAAGAGCGACTAGAGGATTTACATGAGATGTTCGCAGACCCTAACATCAATGGAATAATTTGTGCTGGCGGAGGATACGGTACTGCAAGGTATGCAGACCAAATCGATTATCAATTAATGAATGAAAATCCGAAAATTTTTTGGGGTTATTCAGACATCACTTATTTACATAGTGCAATGAATTTATATTCGGATATTGTCACATTCCATGGTCCCATGTTAGCTTCAGACGTGGGTAAAAGTACATTTAATGAGCTATCCAAAAAAATGTTTTATCAGCTGTTTCAGCCAATAGAGTTACACTACACAGAGGATATATCTCCTTTATCCATAGTTGCTCCTGGGGTAGCCCGAGGGGAGCTAGTTGGTGGAAATCTCTCTCTTCTTGCAAGCGGAATAGGGACCAAATATGAAGTGGATACCAATCGTAAGCTTCTGCTAATAGAGGACATTGGAGAAGAGCCATATAAGGTAGATGGAATGCTAAATCAACTACGTTTAGCTGGCAAGCTAGATGCCGCTGCTGGATTCGTCATTGGAGACTTCTGTGATGCGGAGCCAAGGAGAGGTAAAAAATCTCTCACAATGGATGAGGTTTTTGATCATTACTTAGGGAACTTAGGTAAACCAGCAGTAAAAGGTTTTCTTATTGGACACTGTCAGCCTCACTTTGCGATTCCATTAGGAGTAGACGGTATGTTAAATACAGAGAACTTAACGTTATCTATATTACCAGGTGTAGAGTAGGAGGAAGATAGGGTGAAAATACAAGCTATTGAAACGTTTTATGTTGCTGTTCCACTGACCAAACCTTTCAAAACAGCATTACGTACAGTTACCACTGCTTTTTCCATTGTCGTGAAGGTAACCTCTGATGAAGGAAAGGTAGGTTACGGAGAGGCACCTCCTACTCATGTGATCACTGGTGAGTCATTAGAAAGTATCCAATACGCGATAAACGAAATTATTTCTCCGCAGCTAATCGGACTTTCTTTACTAGAAAAGGAGATAATTTTTCAGAAGCTCCATAAAGCACTTGTCAGAAATACGAGTGCAAAAGCTGCAGTTGACATGGCAATCTTTGACCTTTTGGGTCAATATGCTGAGCTACCACTTTATCAATATTTAGGAGGCTATCGAAATTGCCTTACAACCGATTTTACTGTGAGTGTCAATGCACCAGCTGAGATGGCAGAGGACGCTGAGCGCTACGTAAGAGAAGGCTTTCAAATACTGAAAGTAAAGGTTGGAATAGGTACGATACAAGATGATATTGAACGTATTGAGGCTATTAGGAAGCGAGTAGGAAAAGATATTAAAATAAGGCTCGATGCCAATCAGGGATGGAATGCAAAAGAAGCCGTCCGTGCTATAGGTACTATGGAAGATGCTGGGCTTAATATTGAGTTTGTCGAGCAGCCTGTACCTGCAGAGGATTTAGAAGGCTTAAAATACGTAACTGAACGAACAGCAACCCCTATTATGGCAGATGAGAGTGTTTTCTCAATTTATGATGCTAAGCGTGTATTAGAAATGCGGGCTGCAGACTTAATTAATATTAAATTAATGAAATCTGGTGGCATTTATCAGGCATTAAAAATTAATACATTGGCAGAGGCAAATGGTATCACCTGTATGGTAGGGAGTATGATTGAAACTAAAATAGGTATAACAGCGGCAGCTCATTTGGCAGCGAGTCAGTCTAATATCCTTTTTTATGATTTTGATGCCCCTTTAATGTTGGCGGAGGACATTGTTACAGGCGGAATCGTCTACCAAGCTAGCACGATGACCTTTTCGAAATCCTATGGGCTAGGCATTGCAAG
The DNA here is from genome assembly GCF_038593405.1 of Psychrobacillus sp. FSL W7-1457. NCBI lineage: Bacteria > Bacillati > Bacillota > Bacilli > Caryophanales > Bacillaceae > Psychrobacillus > Psychrobacillus sp. FSL W7-1457. Next base: position 3,826,819 of record NZ_CP151993.1, on the reverse strand, counting down.
CGTTAAAATAGGGGAGGGACAAAAATGACAGTAGAAAAAAGTTATTGGGCTTGTGCAGTAAAGGTTGCGACGGTCTGGACAGAGCCAGCATCAGCTCGAGAAGTAGATTGTCCTGGAATATCCAATCCTGTACAGCTTGTTGAATGGCTAGAAGCTCTGCCATACAAGGAGCGACTAGCCCTTTGTGATGAGAACCGTGTTCAAACTCAGCTTCTTTACGGAGAGCCAGTTATAGTGGACGAGATAAAGGACGATTGGGCAAAAATAATTGCAGTCTGGCAGCCCTCTAAAAAAGACGAAAGAGGCTATCCGGGTTGGGTGCCATTGGCTCAATTGAAAGAAATAGTAGAGGTAGAAAACAAAGGAATTGTTCGAGTAAAGGGTACAAGAACCCAGTTATGGGATACGGAAGAAAAACCATTACTGATTCTACCTTTTAATACAATTCTACCTGTTCTAGCGGAAACGGATGATTTCTATAAGGTTCGAGCGCCACATGGAGAAGGGCTGCTCCGAAAAGAAAATGTACAATATGCTACATCTAAGGAACAATTACCAAGACTCCCACTAGAGGAAACTGTGAGGCTGGGGGAAGCCTACTTAGACTTACCATATCTATGGGGAGGGATGTCTCCATATGGCTTTGATTGCTCAGGATTTTCATACAACATGTTAAAGGCGTGTGGCTATTTTATCCCACGCGATGCAAGTGATCAGGCGATAGAAGGAATAGAGGTCTCTATGGATGAACCTTCTTCATGGAAAAAGGGAGACTTGCTATTTTTTGCAAATGACGAAGGCGCAGGCTCAGTTCGTCATGTTGGATTTTACTATGGGAATGGTCAATTATTACATTCACCTTCAACAGGAAAGTCAGTGGAAATTTTAGTATTAGAAGGCTCCAAGCTACAAAAAGAGATATGTGCTGTGAGAAGATATGCCGTTTAGGGGGGAAAGATATGACGGAGAATGTACTATTATCTGTAAAGGATTTAAAGAGACATTTTGATATTGGTCAAGGCAGCACTTTAAAGGCAGTGGATGGGATTAGCTTTGATATTCTCAAGGGAGAAACATTTGGATTAGTAGGGGAATCGGGCTGTGGCAAATCTACCGCTGGACGTACTATCCTAGGTCTGTATAACCGTACTGATGGAGATGTTCTATTCGAACAAAAGAATGTACATGAAATGAATGATAAAGAACGTAAAGATTATTTGAAGAAAATGCAAATGATTTTCCAAGATCCCTACGCATCTCTAAATCCTAGGTCCACCGTCCTCGAAATTATTGCAGAGCCTATCGAAATTCATAAATTATATAGCTCTAAAAAAGAGATTAGAGAAAGAGTTTACGAGCTGTTAGAAGATGTCGGACTAAATCGAGATCATGCTAATAGGTACCCACATGAATTCTCAGGCGGACAAAGACAACGTATAGGAATTGCGCGAGCCCTGGCATTAGATCCGGAATTTATCATAGCAGATGAGCCAATATCTGCATTGGACGTTTCTGTACAAGCTCAAGTAGTAAAATTATTACAGCGTCTTCAAAAGGAAAAAGGGTTAACCTACTTATTTATTGCTCATGATCTATCTATGGTTAAATATATTTCTGATCGTATTGGTGTAATGTATTTAGGGCATATGGTTGAACTAACAACAAGTAGTCAGCTTTATGAAAGCCCATTACATCCTTATACTCAGGCATTGTTGTCGGCTATTCCAATTCCAGACCCTGATATTGAGGAATCCCGTCAACGGATTATCTTACAGGGCGAGCTACCAAGTCCGATCAATCCACCTTCAGGTTGTGTATTCCGGACAAGATGTCCTCACGCGATGTCTATATGTGCAGAGAAAAAGCCGATTTGGCAAGAGCAGGAACCAGGCCATTTTGTTGCCTGTCATCTTTATAATTGATATGTGATTACACCAGTCTGATTGAAATGGATTGGTGTTTTTTTATTTTGATTTATAGCTGCGTAGAAGGAAAACAAATTAAATTAGATTTTTATAGAACTTATTCAAATTTGAGACGTATAAGTTAATAGAGATAAAATTAGAGATAAGGAAGGTGAGTTAATTGGAACAAAAAACAATAGTACGGTTACAAAATCTTTCTAAAGTAATCGGGACAAAGAAAATTATCGACGACCTGACATTAGACTTGTATTCTGGGCAAATAACTGGATTCCTAGGGCCGAATGGAGCAGGGAAAACAACAACTATACGAATGATGACTGGTCTTATGAAGCCAACATCAGGTGAGGTTTTTATAGAAGGAAAGCCTCTGTCTGAGGATTTTGAGGAGTCCATGAGTAAGGTAGGGGTAATTGTAGAAAACCCTGAAATGTATAAATACATGAGCGGGTATAAAAATTTAGTTCATTTTGCAAGAATGAATAAGAATATAACAAAAGAGCGCATTGAGGAAGTAATTGCTCAGGTGGGACTTCAGAAGCGTATTCATGAAAAGGTATCTACTTATTCATTAGGAATGAGACAGCGTCTTGGCCTAGCACAGGCAATTTTACATAAGCCTAAATTTCTAATTTTAGATGAGCCTACTAACGGTTTAGATCCTGCAGGGATTCGGGAATTCCGTACGTACTTAAAAAAGATTGCCGTAGAAGATGGTGTAGCTATCTTTGTATCAAGCCACCTACTAGCAGAGATAGAATTAATGTGTGATCGGATTGCTGTTATTCAAAACGGAAAGCTTTTATCTATTCAAGAAGTAAATGAACAGCAGAAATCTTATTATTACATCGAAGCATCTGAAAAAGAGAAAGTAGTAGATTTCTTTAAACATAAAGAGATTACAATGGAGACTCAAGGAAGCGGTTTTGTAATCCCACTTAATAAAGAGGAAGTGCCTGCATTAGTTGCAGAGATGATTGCGAATGGGCTACAAATCTATTCCGTCACTCCAAATAGAAAAACATTAGAAGATCAATTCTTAGAAATTACAGGAGGTGGACAAATTGCTGAATCTCGTACGAAATGAGTGGTTAAAACTATGGAGTAAAAAAGCAACCTGGATAATGGCTATATTGCTCGTGTTGGTAATGCTTGCTTCCGCTGGTTTTGTTAAATGGATGAATTCCTTGGAAGTAGGACAGGACGATTCAGGAGAAACTATAACAGTGAGTCAGATGACGGCCGTTGCAGAGGAACCTGAGATAACTAAGTATAGAATGGATAATGAACTGCCACCAATTATTGATGACAGTGCACAAGGCTTTATCACTGGTCTTCCTAGTATGATGTCTGTTGTTACTCTACTTACAGTAGTCGTTGCCGGTGGTATTGTAGCTTCTGAGTTTTCTCAAGGAACGATTAAAATGTTATTAACAAGACCAGTAAAACGTTGGAAAATTCTAACGTCTAAACTTTTAACGGTTGGTTTATTTGCAGTAGCAATGACTGGTATTCTTCTTATTTCGGGCACCATTTTAGGATATATATTCTTTGATAATGTACCAGGAACCCAGTTAGAGCTAGTGGACGGAGCTGTTGTAGAAGTTTCCTTCTGGGGTAGGTTAATGCTATTAACTGCTCTAGCTTTAATTAATGTACTTGTGATTGGTATGTTAGCCTTTATGATTGGCTCTGTTTTCCGTTCTAGCTCATTGGCAATAGGGATATCCATTTTCTTAATGTTTACAGGAGTACAAGTTACAGGAGTTCTTGCGGCGCTGAAAATCGAGGCTTCGAAATATATTTTATTTGCTAATACAAATTTGGGGCAATACATTGGCGCAAATGATCCCTCAATAGAGGGAATGACTATGGCCTTCTCTATTGTCGTAATCCTTATTTACCTTGCAGTTTTCCTAGTGACAAGCTACTGGTCATTTACAAAACGTGATGTAACGGCGTAATTGCCTATTGCATATTTCAAAAACTTGTAGTATTCTGAATTTAACTTAAAGAAAGAGGTGAGGCATTATGGCTATTGTATATAATTCGATTCGAATCAGTAAGTTCATGATGTCTCACCCTGTTATTTTTAAAATGTAGGCGGAATAGGTATTAGTTTGATTGTACACAGACAATCGAGCTTATTTCTTCATACTTTTTGAAATTTCTTTACTAATGAACGGGAGACCATGATTGCTGATTCGAGCAATCATGGTTTTTTTGTTGCCCAGTAATTCGCCTAAAAAAATGGCGACTCAAATATTTTAATGGGAAAATTAGGAGGAAATTGAATTGAATTTAATCGAACAGTATGGATGGAATAATAAATGGGAAGAAAAGATGTCAAACGATGGGTTGGTAGGTCGAGTTTTACTCGAGCATAAGCATTCTTATCGAGTAATTACGAATGAAGGTGAATGGCTTTGCTCTCTTTCGGGTAGGTTTAAATTTGATCACAATCGAGAAGCCTATCCAGCAGTAGGAGATTGGGTGGTTTTAGAGCAGATGCCCGGAGAAGATAAAGGTATTATTCAACAGGTTCTACCGAGACAATCCCAATTCTCAAGAAAAGTGGCAGGTACAACAACAGAAATTCAATTGGTAGCAGTGAATGTAGACTATGTATTTTTAGTGATGTCACTCAACCATGATTTTAATGTAAGAAGGTTAGAGCGCTACCTACTTGCAGCTTGGGACTCCGGTGCTACACCTGTCGTGGTGCTAACGAAAAAAGATGCTTGTGAACAGGTGGATTATTTCATCAGTGAAGTCGAAACGATTGCATTCGGAGTAGACGTTTTCACAGTATCTAGTGTTACTGGAGAAGGTATAGAAGACTTAGCTGCTCTCCTGGTCAACGGGAAAACGGGTGCATTACTAGGTTCTTCAGGCGTAGGAAAATCCTCTTTAATCAATGCTCTATCTGGTGAGGATGTAATGGAGGTTAGCGATATTCGAGCTGATGACAGTAAAGGGCGTCATACAACCACTCATAGAGAGCTTTCCTTGTTACCTGGAGGGGGACTATTAATTGATACCCCGGGAATGAGAGAGTTCCAGCTCTGGGATTCTAGCGAGGGTATTAGCAACAGTTTTCAGGATATTGAAGAACTTGCTATCGACTGTCGATTTAGAGACTGTCAGCATAAAAAAGAGCCGGGTTGCGCCATTCAAGAAGCCATTCAAACTGGTTTGCTAAAAGAGGATCGATATGTAAGCTATGTGAAATTATTGCGTGAGCTTGCCCATATCGAGCGAAAAAACAACTTAGCTGCTCAAAAAACAGAACGGGATAAATGGAAGCAAGTATCGAAGATCCAAAAAACTAATAAGAGAAGAAAAATTTAATAGAGGTGTGTATGATTCGATTAATTGATCACCAAAAACATTCTGTAGCAGAGGAAATGCTCGAAATACAGCTTCCGGCTTACCGCAAGGAAGCAGAAATTATCGGTTTTGAAGGCATACCACAGCTTAAGGAAACAATCGAGGATATTAAAGTATCTAAAGAGATTTTTATAGGAAAGTATAATAAGGAGAACCTACTTGGTTTTATCTCCTATGAATATGAGGGAGACGTACTAAACATTTGTAGGTTAGTTGTCCACCCAAATTATTTTAGAAAGGGAATAGCTTCTGAGTTGTTACACCATGTTGTAAGTGCAACTCCTAAAACTGTGAGTATAACAGTTACTACCGGAGCAAAAAATATACCAGCTCTTAATTTGTATGAAAGACATCACTTTTTCAAAGTACAGGATATTGAGGTAGAGCCAACAATTTTTATTACACGGCTTAAATACAATTCACAAATATAAGAATATAAGTTTTCATTTTGATACACCCTAAAACTACTGACAATAAATGTTGGTAGTTTTTTTGTTTCTTTTATGCTAGGCAAATCAATTGCACAACCAAAACATTCATTATATAATATAGTCAAAGATAGTCAAAGTCAGTTTTTGTGAGAAGAGGTGAGAGAAGATGAAAAATATATCTGACATTATTGAAGGTTATTTGAAGGCAATTATCGAACAAGAAAGTAGAGGGCAAATTGAAATCAAAAGAAGCGAGATCGCAGAAAAATTTCAATGTGTACCCTCACAAATAAATTATGTAATAAACACCCGATTCACACTGGATCGTGGATATTTGGTGGAAAGTAAACGTGGTGGTGGTGGGTATATTCGAATTCTCCGCGTTCGAGCCCACACAAAAGCTGAATTAATTGAGCATATAATACAAAGTCTGGAAGCAGGAGCATCTGCATCCACTACAGAGGATATTGTTTTTCGTTTATTGGATGAAGATGTTATTACTAAAAGAGAGGCAAAGATAATTTTAGCAGCTCTAGACAGAACAACTTTAGCCATCCCACTACCAGCAAGAGATGAGCTACGAGCACGTATACTATGTGCCATGCTTTTAACACTAAAATACGAAAAAAGTGAAAATTGAACGGGGTGTTGATAAGGTGATTTGTGAAAATTGTAAACAACGGCCAGCTAAAGTGACGGTTACACAAGTGCATAACGGAGAACACTTTGAAAGACATTATTGTGAGGTCTGTGCCAATAGCCTCCACCCGTTTTATGTTGAATACAAACAAGACCCATTATCTCTTCATCAGCTTCTATCTAATTGGTTTAACCAAGCAGATCAGATAGTTCAACAAAAACAACAAAAAACACTTGAATGTGATGAATGTGGTTGGTCTATTGAGAGATTTCTAGAAGAAGGTAAGTTTGGATGCGCTTCATGTTACGAAAGTTTCCGTCCTCATTTACCTCAAGCCCTAAAACGTCTACACAATGGCAACACTACACATATTGGAAAAGCACCAGGGCGACTTGGTGAAAAAATAGCTTTAAAGAAACGAATTGAAGCAATTAGGGCTCAAATGAAGCAGGCAGTTGAGCAAGAGCAATTTGAAGATGCGGCGAAGTTAAGAGATGAAGTAAAAGTACTTGAACAGCAACTTGCCGGAGGAGGTGACGCTTCACATGTCGATTGAGAACTTTTTAGATAATTCCAGATCTAGTTGGATGGAAGGAGAAGGAGAACATTCTGACATCGTGATGAGCACCAGAATTCGCTTGGCGAGAAACCTAAATGGTTTTCGCTTCCCTCTAGCATTTACAGAGGACGAAGCGCATAAAATTGACCAATCTGTATCCTCCACACTGCTAGATGCAGATGAAGAATTACAGAAAAATTTTACATCTGTGCACATTAAAGATGTATCTGAGCTAGGGCGTCAAGTCTTGGTTGAAAAACATTTAATAAGTCCTAAGCTCGCAAATTCACCAAATACGGGATCGGTCCTTTTATCAGAAGATGAGTCTGTTAGTGTCATGGTGAATGAAGAGGACCATATTCGAATTCAATGCCTATTTCCAGGACTCCAAATCCAACAAGCTTACGAACGGGCAGATACAATAGATCGTTTATTAGAAAAGGAATTACCATATGCATTTGACGAACAGTTTGGTTATTTGACAAGCTGCCCTACAAACACTGGAACAGGACTTAGAGCATCTGTCATGATGCACTTACCTGCTTTAACAAAAACAAAGCAAATGAATCGAATCGTAACCATTATTTCTCGGCTTGGTATGGTCGTAAGAGGAATATATGGAGAGGGTAGTGAAGCGCTCGGCAATGTTTATCAGGTATCAAATCAAACGACACTTGGTAAGACTGAGGAAGATATACTTGCTGATCTTCAAAGTATAGCAGAACAAATTATTCAAAAAGAAAGAGAAGCAAGAGACGCACTTTTACAGCACTCCCCAAATACATTGGAGGATCGTCTTTACCGTTCGCTAGGAACCTTATCCTATGCTCGTCTAATGACCACAGAGGAGGCGGCAAGATGTCTGTCTGATGTGCGTTTAGGAATAGATATTGGACTTATTAAGGATATAGATATGTCCATCCTAAATGAATGTATGATCTTTATGCAGCCTGGTTTTTTACAAAAGTACGCTGGCACAACTTTAAATGCCACGGAGCGTGACATGTTTCGAGCTAAGCTGTTAAGGGAACGTTTGCAAAAAGGAGAAAAAGATAATACAAAAGGAGAGGAACCTGCATGATGTTTAATCGATTTACGCAAAGATCGCAAAAAGTTTTACAATTAGCTCAAGAAGAGGCTATTCGTTTAAAGCATGAATCTATTGGAACAGAACATATTTTACTTGGTCTTATCCGTGAGGGTAGCGGAATTGCCGCAAAAGCATTAGAAGCAATCGAAGTAGATCCTAAAGTAATAGAGGCAGGGATCGAGGAACTGGTTGGAACTGGGGCAGAGGAAGTTGGTCCAATCGTTCACTATACGCCTCGTGCTAAGAAAGTCATTGAGCTTTCAGTAGATGAATCGAGAAAACTAGGTCACTCTTACATTGGAACAGAACATTTACTTCTTGCTTTAATCCGTGAAGGAGAAGGAGTAGCTGCAAGAGTATTGAACAATGCAGGTGTAAGCTTGAACAAGGCGCGTCAGCAAGTGCTTCAATTATTAGGAAGTTCCGATCAATCTCATAGCAATAGTAATAACAACGGAGTCGCTCCTGCTAGTACACCGACATTAGACGGATTAGCACGCGACTTAACACAAATTGCAAGAGAAGGTACGCTAGATCCTGTAATAGGGCGTAGCAAGGAAATCACACGTGTTATTGAAATATTAGCTCGTCGTACGAAAAATAATCCGGTCCTAATTGGCGAGCCTGGTGTAGGTAAGACTGCTATTGCAGAAGGTCTTGCACAACAAATCGTACAAAATGAGGTTCCTGAAATTTTAAGAGATAAACGTGTAATGACTTTAGATATGGGTACTGTTGTAGCGGGTACTAAATATCGTGGTGAATTTGAAGATCGTCTGAAAAAAGTAATGGATGAAATTCGCCAAGCAGGAAATGTTATTCTTTTCATTGATGAACTTCATACCTTAATCGGTGCAGGTGGAGCAGAGGGGGCAATTGATGCTTCTAATATCTTGAAACCGGCACTGGCTCGAGGAGAAATTCAATGTATAGGTGCTACTACATTAGACGAATATCGCAAATACATTGAAAAAGATGCTGCGCTTGAACGTCGTTTCCAACCAATCCAAGTTGATGAGCCTTCTTCTGAGGAAGCTGTACAAATTATTTATGGGTTACGCGATCGTTATGAAGCACATCACCGTGTGAAAATTACGGATGAAGCAGTAGAAGCGGCAGTTAAAATGTCTGATCGTTACATTTCAGATCGTTTCTTGCCTGATAAAGCAATAGATTTAATTGATGAGGCAGGTTCTAAGGTTCGCCTTCGCTCCTATACAACTCCTCCTAATTTAAAAGAATTAGAAACGAAGCTAGAGGCTGTTCGCTCTGAGAAAAATGCAGCTGTGCAAAGCCAGGAATTTGAGAAGGCAGCTTCTTTCCGAGATAAAGAACAAAAGATTAAAGATAAATTAGAAACTATGAAAAATACTTGGAAAGAAAAACAAGGAAAAGAAGAGTCAGAGGTTACAGTCGAGGATATCGCTGCTGTAGTTTCGATGTGGACTGGAATTCCTGTTTCCAAGTTAGCTCAAACAGAGTCCGAGAAGTTGTTAAAGCTGGAGGATAAATTACATGAACGTGTAATCGGACAAAAAGAAGCGGTAGATGCTATTTCTCGTGCTATTCGACGAGCTCGAGCAGGCTTAAAAGATCCGAAGCGACCAATTGGTTCATTTATCTTCTTAGGACCTACAGGAGTAGGTAAAACGGAGTTAGCTCGTGCTTTAGCAGAGGTAATGTTTGGAGACGAGGACGCGATGATCCGAGTAGACATGTCTGAGTACATGGAAAAACATTCTACTTCTCGTTTAGTAGGTTCACCTCCGGGGTATGTTGGCTTTGATGATGGTGGTCAGTTGACTGAAAAAGTTCGTCGTAAACCGTATTCTGTTATTTTATTAGATGAAATTGAAAAAGCACATCCAGACGTATTCAATATACTTTTACAAGTATTAGAGGATGGTCGATTAACTGATTCGAAAGGTCGCACAGTCGACTTCCGCAATACAGTAGTGATTATGACATCTAATGTTGGAGCAGATGCACTTAAGTACAATAAACATGTAGGGTTTAACTTACAAGAAGCTGGAAAAACGGATTATAAAGATATGAAAGGAAAAATGCTGGAAGAATTGAAAAAAGCATTCCGTCCTGAATTCTTAAACCGTTTAGATGAAATGATTGTATTCCACTCATTAGAGAAGGAACACTTAAAACAAATTGTGACATTAATGACAGAGCAGCTAGCGAAGCGTTTAAAAGAACAAGGAATAGAGCTAGTACTTACTGAAGCTGCTCAAGATAAAATTACTACAGAAGGCTACGATCCAACATATGGAGCACGTCCGTTGCGCCGTGCATTACAAAAGCATGTGGAAGATCGTCTTTCAGAGGAACTGTTAAAAGGTGAAGTCTTAACGGGTCAGCGTGTAGTATTTGATGTAGAAAATGACGAATTTGTTGTTCGAACAACAGAGCCTGTCACAGAAAGTTAATAATATAGGCATTCCGAGATCACCGGAATGCCTTTTTTTACATAGCTTTGCAACATAGGGACATACGCTTTTCGAGATGTCTAGCTTCATCGCCTTGCCCCTCGGGTCAAATGGAAAAATACTGCTCCTGCGCGAGCTCGTCGCAAACAAAAGCGTTTGCGGTGGCTGAAGAACTGCCTCCTCGCATTTCCCCATTTGCCTGTCGGGGCAGAACAGGCGATTGCGCTTTTAAAGATGTCTAGCTTCATCGCCTTGCCCCTCGGGTCAAATGGAAAAATACTGCGGTGGCTGAAGACCTGCCTCGTCGCATTTCCCCATTTGCCTGTCGGGGCAAAACAGGCGATTACGCTTTTCTTATTTATAGGAGGATTATATGGCAAAAAAGAAAACGAAATTTATGTGTAACTCATGTGGCTATGAGGCTGCGAAATGGATGGGTAGATGTCCAGGGTGTGGAGAATGGAACACGATGGTGGAAGAGGTAGAGGTTGTTTCTAAGGGGCCTAGACATTCTTTTCAGCATTCCTCTGGAGTCACTCAAAAAGCAACGCCCATTATATCTATTGAAACGATCGATGAGCCTCGTGTACAGACGGATTTAGTAGAATTGAATCGGGTCTTAGGTGGAGGAATTGTGCCAGGCTCCCTAGTTTTAATTGGGGGAGATCCAGGTATAGGTAAATCAACGCTTCTTTTACAAGTTTCTGCACTTCTTGCGAATAAGGGAGAAAGAGTCCTCTACATTTCTGGAGAAGAATCCATCCGCCAGACGAAACTCCGAGCAGAACGTCTAGGAGTTACTTCAAACGAACTTTATATCTATTCGGAAACTAATCTAGAGCTGATAAATGAAACAATCGATCAAGTAAGTCCGCGTTTTGTAATCGTGGATTCTATACAAACTGTGCATCACCCAGAAGTAACGAGTGCACCAGGTAGCGTGTCTCAAGTACGTGAAAGTACTGCTGAGCTGATGCGTATCGCGAAGACTAAAAATATTGCGATCTTTTTAGTTGGTCATGTAACTAAGGAAGGGCAAATCGCCGGGCCAAGGATTCTCGAGCATATGGTAGATACGGTTTTATATTTTGAGGGTGAGCGTCATCACAATCATCGTATATTGCGTTCGCAAAAAAATAGATTTGGGTCGACTAATGAGATTGCTATTTTTGAAATGGTACAACAGGGCCTAAAGGAAGTACTGAATCCTTCTGAGTTATTTTTGCAGGAGCGTTCTCATGGAGCAGCAGGCTCTGCAATCGTCGCGTCTATGGAAGGTACAAGACCGATCTTAGTAGAGATTCAAGCGCTAGTCACACAGTCGAGCTTTAACTATCCAAAAAGAATGGCTACTGGGATTGACCAAAATAGAATTTCCTTGTTGATGGCAGTGCTAGAAAAACGCATGGGACTGCTACTTCAAACGCAAGACGCCTATATAAAAGTTGCCGGTGGAGTAAAATTAGACGAACCTGCCATCGATTTAGCCGTCCTAGTAAGTATTGTCTCTAGTTTTAGAGATATAGGTGTTGCTTCAACTGACTGTTTTATAGGAGAAGTCGGATTAACTGGTGAGGTAAGGCGAGTTTCGAGGATTGAACAAAGAGTGCAAGAGGCTGCAAAGCTCGGCTTTAAACGAGCAATCATCCCAGCATCGAATATGGGAGGCTGGGACTATCCAAAGGGACTTCAGGTCATTGGTGTAGAATCAGTAAATGAAGTGATGAAGGAAGCTTTTTCTTAACTGACTAGTAGGACAAACTACTCGAGGTAATAGGAGAGAAGATACGGTGGTGGGAAACTGCCACCTGCTTTCTAAAATACGTATACTTCTGAGTGGTAATGTAAACTATGTATAAGTAAACTTTTGATACTAGTATTGCTGCATAGGTTAGCCTTACTCATACGTCAAAATAGGCATAGAGCCATAAAAGGAAGTATAATAAAATTTAAACGGAGGTGGAATATTTGTTAAAGTGGATTATTCAAATTGCTTTTGTATTAATAGGTGGTACATTAGGGTTGCTATTCTTACCGCACTTATATGAACTGATTAATTTATCCAACAACTCTTTTATTAACAATGTATATGTTTCTGTATTGATCGGAGCAATCATGCTGTATGTAGCTGCGCTATTTTTAACAGATTATTTAATTCATTTCATTAAATGGATGGAGGAAAGACTGTTAAAGGCACCCATTGGTGATTTGTTGTTTGGGACGTTAGGGATGGTCATCGGTTTAATCGTAGCCTTCTTTTTAGGGTCAGCGGTGTCGAGTATTGAATTTCCAGTCATTCGGTCTGTTGCTCCAGTTCTATTGACCATTATTTTAGGGTATTTAGGATTCCAAGTAGGTTATAAAAAGAGAGATGAATTACTACATGTGTTCACTCCCTCTTCTAAGCTCCCTGCATTGAAGAAAAAAACAGCAGAGGAAGAAGAACAGGCCCTACCATTGGGTACTTACAAGCTCTTGGACACAAGTGTGATCATTGATGGAAGAATAGCTGATATTTCTGAAACCGGCTTTATGGAAGGGGTGCTAGTTGTCCCTCAATTTGTGCTAACGGAGCTTCAGCATATTGCAGATTCTTCCGATACACTTAAACGGACAAGAGGTCGCCGAGGCTTAGATGTTCTAAACAAATTAAAGGATGAAAGAAGCACTGCGGTTTTAATAGTGGAAGAAGACTTCGAGGATGTTCAAGAAGTTGATTTAAAACTGATGCGTCTAGCTAAAAAAATGGGCGGCATAGTAGTAACAAATGATTTTAACCTAAATAAGGTGTGTGAGTTGCATCAGGTTCGTGTATTGAATATTAATGATTTAGCAAATGCCGTTAAACCGGTAGTTATTCCCGGGGAAATAATGCATGTAGTTGTGATTAAAGATGGTAAAGAGCATAATCAAGGGGTAGCTTATTTAGACGATGGGACGATGATTGTTGTAGAAGGCGGTAAAGCTTATATCGGACAAGCTATTAATGTGGAAGTGACGAGTGTTCTCCAAACATCAGCAGGACGAATGATCTTTGCGAAACCCCAAGAAACTAAATAAGTAGGAGGGGGTGTTTCCTTTGTGGAGCATACCCTTTTTCTTTGTAATATAGGAGGTGCGTAATTAATGTTGTATACAGTAATCTTACCTGCCGCGGGAAGTGGCAAAAGGATGGGAGCAGGTCACAACAAACTTTTTATCGAATTAAGTAATATACCAGTTTTAATACATACGCTTAGAGTTTTTGAACAAGACCCTGACTGTGCTCATATTGTTTTAGCGATAAAAAAAGAAGAAAAATCATATATAGAACAGCTGCTTCAGCAATATTCCATCCAAAAGGTGTCAGCCATTGTAGAAGGTGGGTCTGAAAGGCAGCATAGTGTGTATGCGGGCTTGAAGGCTAGTCCTGCTAAAGGAATTGTATTGGTGCATGATGCTGCTAGACCATTCGTTCAGCAGGAAGTCATTCATCAGTTAGTCCAAGCTGCTGATCAATTCGGCGCAGCAGTTGCGGCAGTACGTGCAAAGGATACGATGAAAAAGGTTCACAATGGTATAATACAGGAAACGGTTGATCGAGAGAGCCTTTGGATTATCCAAACACCTCAAGCTTTTCAATATGACGTATTGGAAAAAGCCGAAAGAATCGCAGAGCAGGAATCCTTTTTAGGGACAGACGAGGCTATGCTAGTAGAGAAGCAAGGTGGAAATGTTCACATCGTGGAGAGTACCTATGATAACGTAAAGGTAACCACTCAAGAGGACTTATTGTTAGGGGAAGTAATTTTAAATAAACGAAAGCAGGAGGATAAATAAATTGTTAAGAATAGGACAAGGCTTTGATGTACATGAATTTGCAGACAACCGCCCATTAATCATAGGCGGGATAACGATTCCTTATGAAAGAGGTTTAATCGGTCACTCGGATGCAGATGTGTTACTCCATACCATTACAGATGCAGCGCTAGGAGCAATTGGAGAAGGAGATATTGGGAGACATTTCCCTGATACGGATCCTGACTTTAAAGATGCAGATTCGGCGAAATTGCTCGAGTATATTTGGAAGCTAGTAGATGCAAAAGGCTATAAACTTGGAAATGTAGATTGCACGATAATAGCTCAGATGCCTAAAATGGCCCCGTACATAGAGCAAATCCGCTCAAAGGTAGCAGAGCTTCTGCAAGCTGATGTCTCTCAGGTCAATGTAAAGGCAACGACTACTGAAAAGCTAGGGTTTACTGGGCGTGGGGAAGGGATTGCTTCGATGGCGACGATCCTTTTAATGAAAAAAGACTAACTTTAAAAATACTACACGCAGTGGTAGAATAGATAAAGTTTACTACTAAAACGTGACAGGCAATAATTGTGTTGTCTATAAACAAATTAATTCCACTTTCCAGATAAAGGTTTAATTTAGACGTAAGATAATTAGGAGGATTTATAATGACAAAAGAAGTTCGCGTACGCTATGCACCAAGTCCTACAGGAAATCTCCATATTGGAGGGGCACGTACTGCATTATTCAATTATTTATATGCTCGCCACCATAACGGAAAATTTATCGTTCGTATTGAGGATACAGATATCGAGCGAAACATTGAAGGCGGAGAATTATCGCAGCTGGACAACTTAAAGTGGTTAGGAATGGAATACGATGAGTCCGTAGATATCGGTGGACCTTATGAACCTTATCGCCAAATGGAACGTTTAGATATTTACACAAAGTATGCCGAAGAAATGCTAGAAAAAGGCCATGCTTATAAATGTTTCTGTTCTTCAGAGGAACTAGAGGCTGACCGTGAACAACAAAAAGAAAAAGGTGTCGCTGCTCCGATGTATAACGGAAAATGCAGACATTTATCGAAAGAAGAAGTTCAAGAGAAGGAAAATGCAGGCATACCTTACACGATTCGTATGCGTGTGCCTGAAAACGTAACGTATACATTTGATGATCTAGTTCGCGGAACTGTGTCCTTTGAATCCAAAGACGTTGGTGACTGGGTTCTTGTCAAAGCAAATGGCATTCCAACGTATAACTACGCAGTAGTATTAGATGATCACTTAATGGAGATTACGCATGTATTCCGAGGTGAAGAGCATTTATCAAATACTCCAAAACAGTTAATGGTATTTGACGTTTTTGGCTGGGAATATCCTAAGTACGGGCACATGACGTTAATCATCAACGAAAGCCGTAAAAAATTATCTAAACGTGATGAATCAATCATACAATTTGTAGCACAATATAAAGACCTAGGGTATCTTCCAGAAGCAATGTTCAACTTCTTTGCTCTATTAGGCTGGTCTCCTGAAGGGGAAGAAGAAATCTTCTCTAAAGAGGAATTCATTAAACAATTTGATGTAGCTCGTCTTTCAAAATCACCATCAATGTTCGATAAGCAAAAACTAACTTGGATGAACAATCAATACATTAAGCAACTTCCACTAGAAAAAGTAGTAGAGCTTGCGTTGCCACATCTACAAAAAGAAGGGCTTCTTCCAGAGGAATTATCTGAGGAGCAGCAAGTATGGGCTACAAATTTAATAGGACTTTACCATGATCAAATGAGCTTTGGAGCAGAAATTATTGAGTTGTCATCATTGTTCTTTAACGACGATGTTGCATATAATGAAGAAGCTCTTGAAGTATTGACTGGTGAACAAGTACCAGAGGTTATGGCTGCCTTTAAAGCACAGTTAGAGGCTCTAGAAACATTTGAACCAGCAGAAATTAAAGCATCGATTAAAGCAGTACAAAAGGAAACTGGCCATAAGGGGAAAAACCTATTTATGCCTATCCGTGTCGTAACTACTGGCCAGACACATGGTCCGGAATTAGCTGATGCAATTAGCTTAATCGGAAAAGAAAAAGTAATTGCTAGAGTTTCCAAATACGCTAAACAATAAAATTGACTTTTCCACTGCAAGGTGTGAAAATGAGTGTAATTCATGAACGAAGTAAAGAAAGCTAAGAAGAGGAGAAGTACGTAACGCAAGTTCCTTAGAGAGGACCATCACCGGCTGAAAGTGGTCTGAACCTATGTGTTATGGAAATGCACCTCGGAGCGCCAAGCCGAACGATTAGTAGGCTGGACGTATCATCTGCGTTAAAGATGTGAAGCGGGAAAGGTGTATATCTTTCCAATCAGAGTGGAACCGCGCAAAACAGCGTCTCTGTCTATATTTATAGACAGAGACTTTTTTTATTGTTTAGGAAATTATAAAATTCTGAACCTGTGGATAAATAGATGTCTAGCTTCAGCGCCTTGCCCCTCGGGATCAAATGGATAAAAGTTGCGGTGGATGAAGAACTGCCTCCTCACTTTTCTTCATTTGCCTGTCGGGGTAAACATAGGCGCTTGCGCTTTTCTTATGGAAAAAAGGAGTGATTATCGTGTTTGAGCGGATGAAAGAAGATATAGAGGTAGTGTTTGAACAGGATCCCGCTGCTACTAGTAAGTTGGAGGTTATATTAACCTATGCAGGCTTACATGCAGTTTGGAGCCATAGGTTAGCACACGTCTTTTATAAAAGGAAATGGTTTTTCCTTGCAAGGCTAATCTCCCAAATCAGCAGGTTCTTTACAGGTATAGAAATCCATCCTGGAGCGGTGATAGGCAGACGCTTCTTCATCGACCATGGTTCAGGGGTGGTTATTGGAGAAACCTGTGAGATAGGAGACGATTGTACGATCTATCAAGGTGTTACCTTAGGGGGAACTGGTAAAGAAAAAGGAAAGCGTCACCCTACTCTTAAGAATAATGTCTTAGTAGCTACTGGAGCTAAGGTGTTGGGGTCTATCACAATCGGTGACAACAGTAAGGTAGGAGCAGGCTCCGTCGTCCTAAAGGATGTACCAGAAGATTCTACGGTAGTTGGCATACCTGGTGTAGTCGTCATTCAAAATGGTAAAAAGGTAAAAAGAAACTTAGATCATCAAGATCTTCCTGATCCATTTGCAGATCGATGCAAGGAAATGGAAGATAAGATTAAGCAACTACAGGAAGAAATAGTTCAATTGCTAGAGGAAAAGGAGAGAGCCAATCGCCATGACAATTCAAATCTTTAATTCACTAAAACGTGAGAAGGAACCATTTGTGCCAATAGAAGAAGGAAAGGTAAAGATGTATGTATGCGGTCCAACGGTATACAATTACATCCATATCGGTAACGCACGACCGGTTATCGTATATGACACGGTCCGAAAGTATTTGCAATATCGTGGATACGATGTGACATTCGTAAGTAATTTTACTGATGTAGACGACAAGATTATTAAAGCAGCCAACGAACTCGGTGAAGATGTATCGGAGCTTACGGATCGTTTTATTAAAGCTTATTATGCAGACGTAGAGGCACTAGGATGCACAAAGGCAGACTCCCATCCTCGTGTAACGGAACATATGGATGAAATTATAGATTTTATTAAAGTGTTAGTAGAAAAAGGCTATGCTTATGAATCACAAGGTGACGTTTACTACCGTACGAGAAAGTTTGAAGGGTACGGAAAGCTTTCTCATCAGTCCGTAGACGACTTAAAGGTAGGAGCGCGCATTGAGCGTGGAGAGAAGAAAGAAGACGCGTTAGACTTCGCTCTATGGAAAGCTGCAAAGCCGGGTGAGATATTCTGGGAAAGTCCGTGGGGGCAAGGTCGACCAGGTTGGCATATTGAGTGCTCTGTAATGGCACGTGAGATTTTGGGAGACACAATTGACATACACGCTGGTGGTCAGGATTTAACTTTCCCTCACCATGAAAACGAGATTGCTCAATCTGAGGCTAGGACTGGAAAAACCTTTGCTAGGTATTGGATGCATAACGGTTATATCAATATAGACAACGAAAAAATGTCTAAGTCACTTGGTAACTTTGTATTGGTGAATGACATTCGCAAGCAAATTAATCCGCAAGTGCTCCGATTCTTCATGCTAAGCGTACATTACCGTAACCCGATTAACTATTCTCAAGAGCTTGTAGAGCAGGCAGAGGCAGGGTTAGACCGTATTCGTACTTCATATGAAAATGTACTTCACCGTTTGAATACAACAGCGGATTTAGGTGACCAGCATGATATATGGCTGCACAAAATACAAGAAGTTAAGCAACAATTTGAAACAGCAATGGATGATGATTTTAATACTGCCAATGGGATAGCTGCATTATTTGAATTATCTAAGCTAGCGAATACTTATCTATTAGAAAAGCAAACATCTGAAGAAGTATTAAATCAATTTATATCCGTTTTGGATTTATTAACTGCAGTTCTTGGAATTACCCTTTCAAAGGAGCAAGAGGTGTTGGATGAAGAAATTGATGCGCTTATCGAAGAACGTAACCAAGCGAGAAAAGATCGAAATTTTGCCCGTGCGGATGAAATTAGAGATCAGCTGAAGGAAATGAATATTATTTTAGAAGATACTGCCCAAGGTATCCGATGGAAGCGTGGGTGACCCTCGTGGAATTTAAATTATCTGATGTAAAGCAACTTAACTCTTTAGCCTTAGCTTATATGGGTGATGCGGTGTTCGAACAAGTAGTTCGAGAGCACCTCATCCGCTCAGGGCGGGTTAGACCAAACATCCTTCACAAAGAAGCAACAAAATACGTGTCTGCCAAGGCACAAGCAACAATCGTTAAAGAAATGTTAAACACTAATTTCTTAACTGAGGAAGAAGAGGCTGTCTTAAGAAGAGGAAGAAACGCCAAATCTGGAACGGTTCCTAAAAATACAGACGTTTTGACGTATCATTACAGTACAGCGTTTGAAGCTGTTATTGGTAGCTTATACTTAAGTGAGCAAGCAGATCGTTTGCAAGAGGTGCTGCGATTTTCCATTGAATTTATCGATGGGCAAAAGGGAGAGAAAAAATAATGATAGAGAAATCCGAACAAACTGGTGAAATTATTGCTGGTAAAAATCCAGTCGTAGAAGCACTGCGCTCTGGAAGAGACATGAATAAGGTCTGGATAGCTGAAGGTATTCAAAAAAGTGGTGTTACAGAAATCATACAATTGGCGAAGGAAGCAGGAATTATCGTTCAGTTTGTCCCAAAGAAAAAGCTGGATAATCTAACCGATGCAAATCATCAAGGGATTGTAGCTTCAGTTGCTGCTTACAAATATGCAGAATTAGATGATTTATTTAATCTAGCTGCAAGTAAAAAAGAGGATCCGCTTTTTATCATTTTAGATGAAATTGAGGACCCACATAACCTAGGTTCTATTATGCGTACTGCGGATGCGGTAGGAGCACATGGTATTATCATTCCGAAGAGAAGAGCTGTTGGGTTAACAGCAGTAGTAGCCAAAGCATCTACAGGTGCAATTGAGCATGTGCCAGTTTATCGTGCCGGGAACTTGGCTCAAACAGTGGACGAGCTTAAAGAGCGCGGAGTGTGGATTGCAGGAACAGATGCCGCGAAGTCAACAGATTATAGAAATATGGATGCTACCCTCCCGTTAGCACTCATTATTGGAAGTGAAGGAAAAGGGATGAGTCGATTATTGAAAGATAAATGCGACTTTCTTTACCATTTGCCGATGGTTGGTCATGTAACTAGCTTGAATGCGTCCGTTGCTACGTCAATCCTTCTATACGAAGTTTTGCGCGTAAGAAACCCGCTTAAACAATAAAATCATGCAGATTCTACTTGTCGATGGTTATAATATCATCGGCGCATGGAGCGAGTTAAGAAAACTAAAAAATGATAAATTACTAGATGCTAGAGATAGACTAATCGAGCAAATGGCAGAATATAAAGCATTTACTGGTATACGAGTAATTGTAGTGTTTGATGCCCACCTAGTACCGGGTATAGAAAACAAAAAGAAACAGTATGATGTGGAAATTATCTTTACAAGAAAAAATGAAACAGCAGACGAACGAATTGAAAAGATGACTCGGGAGTTAAGTGGCAGACGCGTACAAATTTATGTTGCTACCTCTGATATGACAGAGCAACGAGTCATATTTGGACAAGGTGCGCTAAGAAAATCTGCAAGAGAGCTAGAAATTGAAATGATTTCTATTTCCTCGAATATTACGAAAAAAGTGAAGAATATCCAAGAAGCTAAGCCGTCTTCGACCATTGATTTATCAGAAGAAGTAGCGGAAATTTTCGAAAAATGGCGAAGAGGAATGAAATGACTCATTGACGCTATAAATTTGAATCCTGTATACTGATGGTAAATATGTCTAATTTAGCTGAGGTGACTTCATTGGAAAAGACAGAGCTGAATCTACAACAATTGGATAGTTTACTAGATGAAGAGCTTGTAGAAATGGTTCATCAAGGAAACACCGAAGCGCTAGATTATTTAATAACGAAATACCGTTCATTTGTAAGAATGAAAGGTAGATCCTATTTTTTAATAGGTGCGGATAAGGAAGATATACTTCAAGAAGGAATGATTGGACTATATAAGGCGATTCGTGATTTCAAAGAGGAAAAGCTTTCTTCTTTTAGGGCATTTGCTGAATTATGTATTACAAGGCAGATCATTACTGCTATTAAAACAGCTACTAGACAAAAGCATATTCCGCTCAATTCATATATTTCCTTGGACAAGCCGATCTATGATGAAGAATCAGACCGTACACTTATGGATATTATCGCAGGATCTGTGGTAGACGACCCAGAGGAGTTAATCATAAACAGAGAGAATTATGATTACATGGAAGGTAAAATGGGTGAAATTTTAAGCGAGCTTGAACAGCAGGTGCTCTCCTTATATCTAGATGGCCAATCCTATCAAGAGATATCCGAGGAATTGAATAGACATGTTAAGTCTATCGATAATGCCTTGCAAAGAGTAAAGCGTAAGCTAGAGCGTTATATGGAGATTGGAAGTAATTATGCATAATTTGGGATTTTGTTGACACAGTAAGTCTAAGGTGATAATCTTGAAAAAGACTTATACACCAAAAAGGTGAGATTATGACTAAAAAAATCGTCTTGAGTTGCGTAGAATGTGGTAATCGCAATTATACAGTTCCAACGTCTAAAGATAGCGGTTCTGTTCGT
The DNA here is from genome assembly GCF_038593405.1 of Psychrobacillus sp. FSL W7-1457. Taxonomy (NCBI): domain Bacteria; kingdom Bacillati; phylum Bacillota; class Bacilli; order Caryophanales; family Bacillaceae; genus Psychrobacillus; species Psychrobacillus sp. FSL W7-1457. The sequence goes on along the minus strand of NZ_CP151993.1, from coordinate 3,805,322 downwards.
ATAGAGAGAAAAAAATACTGCACGCATTGTAATGCTCATACAGTACACAAACAAACATTATGAGTATGTAAGAAGATAGATATTCCATGTGGAGGTTCAACTAAATGGCTAATATTAGTGGGTTTTTTAAAAACGTAGGGTCAGAAATGAGAAAAGTAAGTTGGCCAAAACGCAAAGAGCTAACACGGTACACAATCATTGTGCTTGCAACAGTAGCGGTAATGGCTGTATTCTTTGCAGTAGTGGACTTAGGTATTTCTGAATTGTTCCGTTGGTACTTGGAGTTATAAGTTTGTAGCATGTAAATATCTGAAAATAGCCCGTCTTAGTCAACGAACGGGTTTTTTCATTTGTCTTAGAAAAGGAGGGAAGGACGTCTAGTCCTGACACTATGGAAAAAAATTGGTATGTCGTTCATACGTACTCTGGGTATGAAAATAAAGTAAAAGCAAATTTAGAAAAGCGTGTAGAAACAATGGGGATGTCTGACAAGATATTCCGAGTGTTCATCCCGGAACAAGAAGAAACAGATTTTAAAGATGGAAAAAAACGTGTGGTTACAAGAAAAACATTCCCTGGGTATGTTTTTGTAGAGTTAATCATGACCGACGACGCTTGGTATGTAGTACGTAACACACCAGGAGTAACTGGATTCCTAGGTTCATCAGGTGGAGGGACAAAGCCTACACCGCTTGCTCCAGAAGAGGTTCAATCTATGCTGAAGCAAATGGGTATGAACGATCGCAAAGTCGAGGTAGATTTCTCAGTTGGAGAATTAGTAGAAGTACTAGAAGGGCCATTTGCTCATTTCCAAGGTAAAGTAGAAGCAATCGAGGCAGAAAAAGGAAAAGTTACTGTTTCTATAGATATGTTCGGACGCGAAACGAATATGGAGCTAGATTTCGAACAAGTAATTAAAGTATAATTTATACTTGCTAAAAAAATGGATAAGTGGTATCATTTCAAAGGTCAGACTGAAAAAAAGTCTGCATGAATTTTCTAAATGTTATCAGCGCAGAGCTGAGAGACAGATATTTGAGTGGGAGGGGCAACCCAATTACCACATCACGGACTTAAGGAGGTGTGTCTCGTGGCTAAAAAAGTGATTAAAGTTGTTAAATTACAAATTCCTGCTGGTAAAGCTAATCCAGCTCCACCGGTTGGTCCTGCATTAGGACAAGCAGGTGTTAATATCATGGGATTCTGTAAGGAGTTCAACGCACGTACTGCTGATCAAGCAGGTCTAATCATTCCGGTTGAAATTTCTGTATTTGAAGATCGTTCTTTTACTTTCATTACAAAAACTCCGCCGGCAGCAGTGTTACTTAAAGTAGCAGCAGGAATTCAATCTGGATCAGGTGAACCGAACCGCGTTAAAGTGGCGACAGTTAAACGTGAAAAAGTTCGCGAAATCGCTGAACAAAAAATGCCAGATCTAAACGCTGCATCTGTTGAAACAGCTATGTTGATGGTTGAAGGTACAGCACGTAGCATGGGTATTACGATCGAAGACTAATACTTTATGTGATTTTGATATGAAGCAATTGTTTTTTGGAAGGTTGTAGTTGTTCCTTAGAATAACTGCAACCTTTACACGTGGGAGGTTTATTCCGCTAAAACCACTATCAAGGAGGACATTTTAAAATGGCTAACAAAGGTAAAAAGTTACAAGAAGCTGCTAAATTAGTTGACAAAAATACTACGTATTCAGCTAAAGAAGCGATTGAACTTGCTAAAAAAACTAGCACAGTTAATTTTGATGCAACAGTTGAAGTTGCTTTCCGTCTAGGAATTGATACTCGTAAAAACGACCAACAAATCCGTGGAGCAGTAGTACTTCCAAACGGAACTGGTAAAACTCAACGCGTATTAGTTTTTGCTAAAGGTGAAAAACTTAAAGAAGCTGAAGCTGCAGGTGCAGACTATGTAGGTGACGTGGAATATATCAACAAAATCCAACAAGGATGGTTTGACTTCGATGTAATCGTTGCAACTCCTGACATGATGGGTGAAGTTGGTAAAATCGGTCGAGTACTTGGACCAAAAGGTTTAATGCCAAACCCTAAAACTGGTACTGTTACATTTGATGTTACTAAAGCGATCGAAGAAATTAAAGCTGGTAAAGTAGAATACCGTGCTGACAAAGCAGGGATTATTCATGCACCTATCGGAAAAGTTTCTTTCGAAGACGACAAATTAGTAGAAAACTTCATGGCAGTATTTGAAGTAATTCAAAAAGCTAAACCAGCTGCATCAAAAGGTGTTTACATGAAATCTGTAAATGTTACAACTACAATGGGCCCAGCTATTAAAGTTGACGCTCAATCAGTAAAATAATAATTGACAACCTATAGTCTATCTGATAAGATGACTTTTGTTGTGTAATATACATTTGTACCGAAGACAGTAGGAGTGACTTGTCACTTAATATCCTACCGAGGACACGTAAATTCAGATTCTAATTAGATGATGACTTTCTGCCTCTGTGTCTATCCGTAGATCAGAGGCTTTTCTTTTGTCGGTATAAATGGCCAATTCTTATAGGAGGTGCCAAGATGAGCAAAGCAATCGAAACAAAAAAAGTAATTGTAGACGATATCGCTGGTAAATTTAAAGCTGCTGCTTCAGTAGTAGTTGTTGATTACCGTGGTTTAAACGTTGCACAAGTTACGGAATTACGTAAACAACTTCGTGAAGCTGGCGTTGAGTTCAAAGTTTATAAAAACTCACTTACACGTCGTGCTACTGAAATCGCGGGTGTTGATGCGATCAACGAATTCTTAGTTGGACCAAATGCTGTTGCATTCTCTAACGTAGACGTAGTTGCTCCTGCAAAAATCATCAACGATTTTGCTAAAAAGAACGAACAATTAGAAATTAAAGCAGGGATCATCGAAGGTAACGTATCTTCAGCTGAAGATGTAAAAGCACTTGCAGAACTTCCATCACGCGAAGGACTTCTTTCAATGCTTTTATCTGTACTTCAAGCTCCAGTGCGCAATTTCGCACTTGCAACAAAAGCTGTTGCAGAACAAAAAGAAGAGCAAGGCGCATAATTCATTATGCAACTCTTCAACAAAAAACCGGCTAATAGCCTAACATACCCAATAATAGGAGGAAAATAAAATGAATAATGAGCAAATCTTAGAAGCTATCAAATCAATGACAGTTCTTGAATTAAACGACTTAGTAAAAGCAATCGAAGAAGAATTCGGTGTTACTGCTGCTGCACCTGTAGCTGCTGCTGCTGGTGGCGGTGCTGCTGCTGCTGAAGAGCAAACTGAATTTGACGTAATCCTTGCATCTGCAGGCGACCAAAAAATCAAAGTAATCAAAGTAGTTCGTGAAATCACTGGTCTTGGCTTGAAAGAAGCTAAAGAAGTAGTAGATAACGCTCCTAAAGCTATTAAAGAAGGCGTATCTAAAGAAGATGCAGAAGCTATGAAAGCTCAACTTGAAGAAGTAGGCGCTAACGTAGAAGTTAAGTAATTTCTGGTACAACTCGGGGAAAAAGCTCGTCTATATACGACGGGCTTTTCTTCGTATGTATGATGGAGGGTTAAACGGTGTCTGAACATTATTATTCTAGAAAACCTCAAACGGAAAGTAAGCCTCAACATTGGAATTTTAAATTACTTGGTCATGATTTTCGTTTTGAAACAGATGCTGGTGTATTTAGTAAGAGCGAAGTAGATTTTGGCTCCCGTGTATTAATTGATGCTTTTAGTGCCCCAGATCTCGAAGGAGATATATTGGATGTGGGCTGTGGGTACGGTCCAATTGGACTTGCCGTTGCAAAAGCAAATGAAGAAAGAACAGTTCATTTAGTAGATGTTAACACACGTGCAATCCAACTTGCAGTAAAAAATGCGGCTGCTAACGGGGTACAAAATGTGCGAATCTATGAAAGTGATGGGTTGTCAGCAGTGGAAACTGCAAACTTTGCGGCTATTATAACTAATCCACCTATTCGCGCTGGAAAAGAGACTATATTTCGTTTCTATAAGGATTCCTATGAAAAATTAGTTTCAGGGGGAGAATTGTGGGTTGTAATTCAAAAGAAACAAGGGGCGCCATCTACTTTTAGTTTTTTAGAAGAGATTTTTGGTCAAGTAGAAGTTGTGAACAAAGAAAAAGGTTATTGGATTATAAAAGGTACAAAAGATTGACTTGACAAAATCGCTATGATATTATAATAAAATGCAAAAATATTATTTTGAGGACTTATGCCCTTTTGTATAAAAGCTATACTTTATGGGTATACTGGCCGAGAAAAGTTTGGTGAATCAAAAATGAGCTCTTATTAAGAACTCGTTTTCTTTTTGTCTTTCGATATCATACACCAAAATGTCTATATCGAAAAGACCTAATATCGCTTTAATTGAGGGGTGAATGAGTTGACAGGTCAACTAGTTCAGTACGGACAACACCGCCAGCGTAGAAGTTTTGCGCGTATTAGTGAGGTGCTAGAGTTACCGAATCTTATTGAGATTCAAACAGCATCTTATGAATGGTTCCTTGAAGAAGGTTTACGTGAAATGTTTAAAGATATTTCACCAATCGAGGATTTTACAGGCAATCTATCATTGGAATTTGTCGACTATAGTTTGAATGAACCAAAGTATTCAGTCGATGAATCAAAAGAACGTGACGCAACATACGCAGCACCACTACGCGTAAAAGTACGTCTTCATAACAAAGAAACGGATGAAGTGAAAGAACAGGATGTCTTTATGGGTGATTTCCCACTAATGACAGAAACCGGAACTTTCGTAATTAATGGTGCTGAGCGAGTAATCGTATCTCAGCTAGTCCGTTCACCAAGTGTATACTTCCATGACAAAACTGACAAAAATGGTAAAAAAGGCTTTGGTGCTACAGTTATTCCTAACCGTGGTGCATGGCTGGAATACGAGATTGATGCAAAAGACGTAGTCTATGTTCGTATTGATAGAACTCGTAAATTACCAGTAACTGTTTTACTTCGTGCTTTAGGCTTCGGTTCAGATCAAGAAATCATTGATTTAATCGGTGACAATGAGTATTTACGTAACACGCTTGAAAAGGACAATACAGAAACTACTGAAAAAGCGTTATTAGAAATCTATGAACGCTTACGTCCTGGTGAGCCACCAACAGTTGAAAGCGCAAAGAGCTTGCTATACTCTCGCTTCTTTGACCCAAAACGCTATGACTTAGCTAATGTTGGCCGTTACAAAATGAACAAAAAATTGCATATTAAAAATCGTTTATTCAACCAAACGGTAGCAGAAACGCTAGTGGATCCTGAAACAGGTGAAATCTTAGTTGAAGCTGGTACGCTGATTGATCGTCGTGTATTAGACAGACTGATTCCTCATCTGGAAAACGGAATTGGCTTTAAAACATTCTCTCAAGTAGGTGGAGTGTTAGAAGACGATATTACGGTTCAATCGATTAAAATTTATGCGCCAAATGATGAAGAGCAAAAAGAAATTAACGTAATTAGTAATGCGTATGTGGAAACAGAAGTTAAAAACATTACGCCTGCTGACATCGTTTCATCTATTGGTTACTTCTTTAACCTATTATTCAACGTTGGAAACACAGATGATATTGACCATCTTGGTAACCGTCGTTTACGTTCAGTTGGAGAGTTATTGCAAAACCAATTCCGTATTGGTCTTTCTCGTATGGAACGTGTAGTTCGTGAGCGTATGTCTATTAACGATACACAAGCAATTGTTCCACAACAGCTGATAAATATTCGTCCAGTTATTGCATCTATCAAGGAATTCTTTGGTAGCTCGCAGTTATCTCAGTTCATGGACCAAACAAACCCACTTGCAGAGTTGACTCATAAGCGTCGTCTATCTGCTTTAGGACCCGGTGGTTTAACGCGTGAGCGTGCAGGGTTCGAAGTACGTGACGTTCACTACTCTCACTATGGTCGTATGTGTCCGATTGAAACTCCTGAGGGACCAAACATTGGATTAATTAACTCACTTTCCAGTTTTGCGAAAGTAAATAAATTTGGATTTATCGAAACACCATACCGTCGTGTGGACCCTGAAACAGGTCTTGTGACTTCTCGTATTGATTACCTAACAGCTGATGAAGAGGACAACTACGTTGTTGCGCAAGCAAACTCGCCACTATCTGAAGATGGTGCTTTCAAAAACGAAGAAGTAGTTGGTCGTTTCCGTGGAGATAACACGGTATTTAGAAGAGATCAAATTGATTACATGGACGTTTCGCCGAAGCAAGTAGTTTCTGCAGCGACAGCATGTATTCCGTTCTTAGAAAATGATGACTCTAACCGTGCCCTAATGGGAGCGAACATGCAACGTCAAGCGGTTCCTCTTTTAAACCCAGAAGCTCCGTTTGTCGGAACTGGGATGGAACACGTCAATGCACGTGACTCTGGTGCAGCGGTTATTGCGAAATATCACGGTATCGTAGAACACGTAGAAGCGAAGGAAATTCGTGTACGTCGAATTGAAGAAGTGGACGGAAAAGAAGTTAAAGGTGACTTAACAACTTATAAAGTACACAAATTCGAGCGTTCTAACCATGGTACATCTATTAACCAACGTCCAATCGTTAAAGTTGGAGACCGCGTTAAACCTTTAGATATTCTTGCAGATGGTCCATCTATGGAACAAGGAGAGCTTGCACTAGGTCGTAACGTACTAGTAGCCTTCATGACATGGGACGGATACAACTACGAGGATGCTGTAATTATGAGTGAACGTCTTGTGAAAGATGATGTCTATACTTCTGTGCATATAGAAGAATACGAATCAGAATCACGTGACACGAAGCTTGGGCCAGAAGAAATCACTAGAGATATTCCAAACGTCGGAGAAGATGCATTACGTAACTTAGATGACCGTGGGATTATCCGTGTTGGTGCAGAAGTAAGAGACGGAGATATTTTAGTTGGTAAAGTAACACCTAAAGGGGTTACAGAACTTACTGCTGAAGAACGTTTACTTCATGCTATTTTCGGTGAAAAAGCGCGTGAAGTTCGCGATACATCTCTACGTGTACCTCATGGTGCAGGCGGAATTGTATTAGACGTTAAAGTCTTCAATCGTGAAGATGGAGATGAGTTATCACCAGGCGTTAACCAATTAGTACGTGCTTATATCGTTCAAAAACGTAAAATCTCTGTAGGGGATAAAATGGCCGGACGACATGGTAACAAAGGGGTAATCTCTCGTATTCTACCGGAAGAAGATATGCCTTTCCTTCCAGACGGAACACCAGTAGATATTATGTTAAATCCACTAGGGGTACCTTCTCGTATGAATATCGGGCAAGTATTAGAGCTTCACTTAGGTATGGCTTCTAGACTTCTTGGTGTACACATGGCTTCACCAGTATTTGATGGTGCCAACGAGGAAGATGTTTGGAACACAATGGAAGAAGCAGGCTTAAACCGTGATGGTAAAACGACTCTATATGATGGTCGTTCAGGTGAACCTTTTGATAACCGCGTATCTGTAGGGGTTATGTATATGATCAAACTTGCCCACATGGTTGATGATAAGCTTCATGCTCGTTCAACAGGACCTTATTCACTTGTTACGCAACAGCCTCTTGGAGGTAAAGCACAATTCGGTGGACAACGTTTTGGTGAGATGGAAGTATGGGCACTAGAAGCTTATGGTGCTGCTTATACATTACAAGAAATCTTAACGGTTAAATCCGATGACGTGGTTGGACGTGTGAAAACATATGAAGCGATCGTTAAAGGAGAAAGCGTTCCTGAACCAGGCGTTCCTGAATCATTCAAAGTATTGATAAAAGAACTTCAAAGTTTAGGTATGGACGTTAAGATGTTAACAATTGACGAAGAAGAAATTGAACTTCGCGATTTAGATGAAGATGACGATATTCCGGCAGCTGATGCGCTTGGTTTATTACCAATAGCTAACGAAGAAGAGCCAGTTGGAAACTTAGAGTAAGGCAAAGCAGGAATAATTGATTAGATAAAAAATCGGACAGGTGATGCCTGTCCGTATTTCCGTATTAAATTGCATTATGCAGAGCTACTTGGAAGGTCTTTCTAAAGACTCAAGACTAAAGGGAGGTAGGCTCCTTGATAGACGTTAATAATTTTGAGTATATGAAAATTGGTTTAGCTTCACCAGATAAAATTCGTTCATGGTCTTATGGAGAAGTAAAAAAACCTGAAACAATTAACTATCGTACACTAAAACCTGAAAAAGATGGGTTATTCTGTGAGCGTATTTTCGGTCCAACAAAAGACTGGGAATGTCATTGTGGTAAATACAAACGTGTTCGTTATAAAGGCGTAGTTTGTGATCGATGTGGAGTTGAGGTTACGCGTTCGAAAGTTCGTCGTGAGCGTATGGGACACATTGAATTGGCAGCTCCTGTATCACATATTTGGTATTTCAAAGGTATTCCAAGCCGTATGGGTCTGATTTTGGATATGTCTCCAAGATCACTTGAGGAAGTAATTTACTTTGCTTCTTACGTAGTAATCGAACCAGCGGATACACCTCTTGAAAAGAAACAATTACTTTCTGAAAAAGAATACCGTGCATACCGAGATAAGTTTGGCAGCAAATTCCAAGCGGCTATGGGTGCAGAGGCTATTAAGCGTCTATTATCAGAAATAGATCTAGAAAGTGAAACTGAACACCTAAAAGAAGAGTTGAAAACTGCTCAAGGTCAACGTCGTACACGTGCGATTAAACGTTTAGAAGTAGTTGAATCATTCCGTAACTCAGGGAATAAGCCAGATTGGATGATCTTAGATGTTCTTCCGGTAATTCCACCAGAATTACGTCCAATGGTTCAATTAGATGGCGGACGCTTTGCGACATCAGATTTAAATGATTTATACCGTCGTGTGATCAACCGTAATAACCGTTTAAAACGCTTATTAGACTTAGGTGCTCCAAGCATCATCGTTCAAAATGAAAAACGTATGCTACAAGAAGCTGTAGATGCATTGATTGATAATGGTCGTCGTGGCCGTCCGGTAACAGGACCAGGTAACCGTCCGTTGAAATCACTTTCTCACATGCTTAAAGGGAAACAAGGTCGTTTCCGTCAAAACTTACTTGGTAAACGCGTGGACTATTCTGGTCGTTCCGTTATCGTAGTAGGACCAAACTTAAAAATGTACCAATGTGGACTTCCAAAAGAGATGGCAATCGAGTTATTTAAACCGTTTGTTATGAAAGAGCTAGTGGAACGAGGCTTGGCACATAATATTAAGAGTGCAAAACGCAAAATCGAGCGCATGCATCCTGAGGTTTGGGATGTACTAGAAGATGTAATCAAGGAGCATCCGGTTTTATTAAACCGCGCACCTACTCTTCACCGTCTAGGTATCCAGGCATTTGAACCAACATTAGTAGAAGGCCGTGCAATTCGTCTTCACCCTCTAGTATGTACAGCATATAACGCTGACTTTGATGGTGACCAAATGGCTGTTCACGTTCCTTTATCAGCAGAAGCACAAGCGGAAGCTCGTCTATTAATGCTTGCAGCACAAAACATTTTGAACCCTAAAGATGGTAAACCAGTTGTTACACCTTCTCAAGATATGGTATTAGGTAACTATTACTTAACACTAGAGCGTAAAGGTGCAATGGGTGAAGGTTCTACATTCTACGGTCCAGAAGAAGTGTTAATCGCATATAACACTGGTCATGTACATTTGCATACTCGAATTGCAATTGCTGCATCATCATTAAAAAATCCGACGTTTACGGAAGAACAAAACAAGATGTTGTTATTAACTACTGTAGGTAAAGTTATTTTTAACGAAATACTTCCTGAAACGTTCCCGTACATTAACGAACCAACGGATTATAATTTACAAATTGAAACACCTGAAAAATATTTCATCTCTACTACAACAGATGTGAAAAAACATATTGAATCTATGGATCTTGTTCAACCATTCAAGAAGAAAATTCTAGGTAATATCATCGCTGAAGTATTTACACGTTTCCATATTACAGAAACTTCTAAAATGCTTGACCGTATGAAAGCACTTGGATTTAAGTACTCCACTAAGGCTGGTATAACTATTGGTATCTCTGATATCGTCGTACTTCCAGACAAAGGTGAGATTCTTGAAGAAGCACAAGGAAAAGTAGATAAAGTATTGAAACAATTCCGTCGTGGTCTAATAACAGAAGAAGAGCGTTATGCAAGCGTTATTGGACATTGGAGTAGAGCAAAAGAAGTTATTCAAGAAAAACTAATGAAATCATTAGATAATATGAACCCGATCTTCATGATGAGTGACTCTGGTGCCCGTGGTAACGCGTCCAACTTTACTCAACTTGCAGGTATGCGTGGTCTGATGGCCAATCCGGCTGGTCGAATTATCGAACTTCCGATCAAGTCATCGTTCCGTGAAGGTTTAACAGTACTTGAATACTTCATCTCTACACATGGTGCACGTAAAGGTCTTGCCGATACAGCACTTAAAACAGCCGATTCAGGTTACCTAACTCGTCGTCTTGTTGATGTAGCGCAAGATGTAATCGTACGTGAGGATGACTGTGGTACTGACCGTGGCTTACTAATAGGATCTCTTATGGAAGGAACGGAAGTTATTGAAGAGTTTGGCGAACGTATTGTTGGTCGTCATACGAAGAAAACAATTTTCCATCCTGAAAAAGGGCATGTTATTTTAGAAAGAGACGGCTTAATTACTAATGAAATCGCGCGTTTGATTGAAGATGCTGGAATTACTCAATTAACTATCCGCTCAGCATTTACTTGTAATACGAAACACGGTGTATGTAAAAAATGTTACGGCTTGAACTTAGCTACTGGTGACAAGGTAGAAGTAGGGGAAGCGGTAGGTATTATCGCAGCTCAATCTATCGGGGAACCAGGTACTCAGTTAACGATGCGTACATTCCATACAGGTGGGGTTGCCGGTGATGATATCACACAAGGTCTTCCACGTATTCAAGAGATCTTCGAAGCTCGTAATCCAAAAGGGCAAGCGGTTATTTCAGAGATTACAGGTACGGTTACTGAAATCGATGAAATTAGAGAAGGACAAAAAGAAATTACAATTCAAGGTAATGTAGAGACTCGTAAATACTTAGCACCATACAATGCTCGTCTAAAAGTTCAAGTAAATGACGTAATCCATCGTGGCCAAGTATTAACAGAAGGTTCTATCGATCCTAAGGAATTGTTAAAAGTAAAAGATGTTTCAACTGTTCAAGAGTACTTGTTAAAAGAAGTACAAAAAGTTTATCGTATGCAAGGGGTAGAAATTGGTGATAAGCATATCGAAGTAATGGTTCGCCAAATGCTTCGTAAAGTGCGCGTAATTGAAGCGGGAGAAACTGACTTGCTTCCTGGCTCACTATTAGATATTCATCAATTTGCTGAAGCGAACAAAGAAGCAGTACTTCAAGGTAAGATTCCTGCAACTTGTCGCCCAGTTATCCTTGGTATTACAAAAGCATCTCTTGAAACAGAATCATTCTTATCAGCAGCATCTTTCCAAGAAACAACTCGTGTCTTAACGGATGCAGCTATTAAAGGAAAACGTGATGAGCTACTTGGATTGAAAGAAAACGTTATTATTGGTAAACTAGTTCCGGCTGGTACTGGTATGCAACGTTACCGTCAAATTCAAATAACTAAAAACGAATCAGATGCACAAAAAGAAGCAGTAAGCGCAGAATAACTTTATATTAGGGAGAGTTAATAATAATTCTCCCTAATATTTTCTTGTTAAGTGTTGACACTTTTTGCAGGGAATGATAATATATTTAAGGTTGATAGTTATCGGACTTGTAGCTTTGGAGGATATGTAAATGTCTTATGAAAAAGTAAAACAAGCAGACAAAACGATCATAGGTACAAAGCAAGCAGTAAAAGCAATGAAAAAAGGGCTTGTCAAAGAAGTATATATTGCACTTGATGTAGAATTGAGAATCATTGAATTAGCACGTCAGGCAGCAAACGATAATGATGTCCCAATTACCTATGTCGAGTCTAAAATAGACCTTGGTAGAGCCTGTGGTTTGCGTTTAGGCGCTTCCGTTGTGGCTATTACTGTGTAACAGTTTTTGTGTTAAGCACAAAGACTTTGTTTTTACCCAAAAAATGAACCACCTGGATGTGTGGTATTAAAAGAACAAATGAAGGGAGGAATAATCGATGCCTACAATTAACCAATTGGTACGTAAGCCTCGTAAATCCAACATCACGAAATCAAAGTCTCCAGCATTAGGAAAAGGCTACAATAGCTTTAAAAAATCAGCTACAGATCTTAATTCGCCACAAAAGCGTGGGGTTTGTACTCGTGTTGGGACAATGACGCCGAAAAAACCAAACTCAGCACTTCGTAAATACGCTCGTGTACGTTTAACAAATACGTTAGAGGTAACAGCTTATATTCCAGGAGAAGGACACAACCTACAAGAACATAGTGTTGTACTTATCCGCGGAGGACGTGTAAAAGATTTACCAGGGGTACGTTACCATATCGTACGTGGTGCTCTTGACACAGCTGGTGTTACTGGTCGTATGCAAAGCCGTTCTCTATACGGTGCAAAACGCCCTAAAGTTAAAAAATAATCTATTTAATAAATTGACATTCGTCGAAAGGAGGAAAACACATGCCTCGTAAAGGTCCTGTTTCCAAACGTGACGTGTTACCAGATCCAATATATAATTCGAAACTAGTAACTCGTTTAATTAATAAAATGATGATTGACGGTAAAAGAGGTACTTCTCAAAAAATTCTATACGGTGCGTTTGATCTTGTGAAAGAACGTTCTGGTAAAGATGCATTAGAAGTATTTGAAGCTGCATTAACTAACATTATGCCAGTTCTTGAAGTTCGTGCTCGTCGTGTTGGTGGTGCTAACTACCAAGTACCGGTTGAAGTACGTCCTGACCGTCGTTATACTTTAGGTCTTCGCTACCTAGTAAACTATTCACGTCTTCGTGGAGAAAAAACTATGGAAGAGCGTTTAGCTAATGAAATTCTTGATGCATCTAACAACACTGGTGCTTCTGTTAAGAAACGTGAAGATATGCACAAAATGGCTGAAGCTAACAAAGCATTTGCTCACTATCGTTGGTAAGATTCTAATACAATCATACTCTAATCCGAAATTGGAAGGAGAAATACAATATGGCTAGAGAGTTCTCCTTAGACAAAACACGTAATATCGGTATCATGGCTCACATCGATGCTGGTAAAACGACTACTACGGAGCGTATTCTATACTACACTGGTAAAATCCACAAAATTGGGGAAACTCATGAGGGTGCTTCACAAATGGACTGGATGGAGCAAGAGCAAGAACGTGGTATCACTATCACTTCTGCTGCGACAACAGCTGCTTGGGATAATCACCGTGTAAACATTATCGATACACCTGGACACGTAGACTTCACTGTTGAAGTTGAACGTTCACTTCGTGTACTTGATGGTGCGGTTACAGTACTAGATGCTCAATCTGGTGTTGAACCACAAACTGAAACAGTATGGCGTCAAGCTACAACTTACGGCGTACCACGTATTGTTTTCGTAAACAAAATGGACAAAACAGGTGCAGACTTCCTATATTCTGTAGGAACTCTTCGTGACCGTTTACAAGCTAACGCTCATCCAATTCAGTTACCAATCGGTGCTGAAGACGAATTCAGCGGTATCATTGACCTAGTGACAATGAAAGCTACTGTATACGGAAATGACTTAGGTACTGATATCCAAGAAGTTGAAATTCCAGAAGAATATAAAGCACAAGCTGAAGAATACCGTGAAAAATTAGTTGAAGCGGTAGCTGAGCTTGATGAAGATCTAATGGAAAAATATCTTGGTGGAGAAGAAGTTACGAACGAAGAATTAGTTGCTGGTATCCGTAAAGGTACTCTTAACGTAGAATTCTATCCAGTAGTATGTGGTACAGCATTCAAAAACAAAGGTGTTCAAAAAGTTCTTGATGCAGTAGTTGCTTACCTTCCATCACCACTTGATATTCCAGCTATGAAAGGTATCGATCCTGACAGTGAAGAAGAAGTAGAACGTCATTCTGACGATTCTGAACCATTCTCTGCGTTAGCGTTTAAAGTTATGACTGACCCTTATGTTGGTAAATTAACTTTCTTCCGCGTATATTCTGGTACTCTTCAATCTGGTTCATACGTACAAAACTCTACTAAAGGGAAGCGTGAGCGCGTAGGACGTATCCTACAAATGCATGCTAACTCTCGTGAAGAGATCTCACAAGTTTATGCTGGAGATATTGCTGCAGCAGTAGGCTTAAAAGATACAACAACTGGTGATACACTTTGTGATGAAAAGTCTCTAGTAATTCTTGAATCTATGGAATTCCCAGAGCCAGTTATCTCACTTTCTGTAGAACCAAAAACAAAAGCTGACCAAGATAAAATGGGTCAAGCACTACAAAAATTAGCTGAAGAAGATCCAACATTCCGCGTACACACTGACCAAGAAACTGGTCAAGTTATCATCGCTGGTATGGGTGAACTTCACCTTGATATTCTAGTTGACCGTATGCGTCGTGAATTCAAAGTAGAAGCTAATGTAGGTGCTCCTCAAGTATCTTACCGTGAAACTTTCCGTTCATCGGCACAAGTTGAAGGTAAATTCGTTCGCCAATCTGGTGGACGTGGTCAATTCGGACACGTTTGGATCGAATTCTCACCAAACGAAGAAGGAAAAGGCTTTGAATTTGAAAATGCTATCGTTGGTGGTGTAGTACCGCGTGAATATATCCCAGCTGTTGAAGCAGGTCTTCGTGACTCTCTTGACAACGGGGTAATCGCTGGATTCCCATTAATCGATATCAAAGCTAGATTATTCGACGGATCATACCATGATGTTGACTCGAATGAGATGGCATTTAAAATTGCTGCATCTATGGCATTGAAAAATGCTGTATCTAAAGTAAACCCTGCACTTCTTGAGCCAATCATGAAGGTAGAAGTTGTTATTCCTGAAGAATATTTAGGAGACATCATGGGTGATATCACATCTCGTCGTGGACGCGTTGAAGGTATGGACGCTCGTGGTAACGCACAAGTAGTACGTGCAATGGTTCCACTTGCAGAAATGTTTGGATATGCAACGTCATTACGTTCAAATACACAAGGTCGAGGAGTATTCTCGATGGTATTTGACCACTATGAAGATGTTCCAAAATCAATTGCTGAAGAAATCATCAAAAAACATAAAGGTGAATAATTAATTTTTCATCTTGATTCAAGCATAACTTTCTTGTAGTGTATGAATTATAGGGACTACTTGTCCCTATCTTTTATCATAAAAAAAACTAACAATTACTGAGGAGGATTTCTCTAATGGCTAAAGAAAAATTTGACCGTTCCAAAACACATGCTAACGTTGGTACAATCGGACACGTTGACCATGGTAAAACAACTTTAACTGCTGCAATCGCTACAGTTCTTTCTAAAAAAATGGGTGGAGTAGCGAAATCTTACGCTGACATCGATAACGCTCCTGAAGAAAAAGAGCGCGGAATTACAATCAACACTTCTCACGTTGAATATGAAACTGAAACTCGTCACTACGCTCACGTAGACTGCCCAGGACATGCTGACTATGTTAAAAACATGATCACAGGTGCAGCTCAAATGGACGGCGGGATCTTAGTAGTATCTGCTGCTGATGGCCCAATGCCACAAACTCGTGAACACATTCTTTTATCTAAACAAGTAGGTGTTCCATACCTAGTTGTATTCATGAACAAATGTGACATGGTTGATGACGAAGAATTACTTGAATTAGTTGAAATGGAAGTTCGTGACCTTCTTTCTGAATACGATTTCCCAGGCGACGACATTCCAGTAATCAAAGGTTCTGCTCTTAAAGCTCTTGAAGGAGAGCCAGAATGGGAAGAAAAAATCGTTGAATTAATGGACGCTGTAGATAACTACATCCCAACTCCAGAACGTCAAACTGACAAACCATTCATGATGCCAGTTGAGGATGTATTCTCAATCACTGGTCGTGGTACAGTTGCTACAGGACGTGTTGAGCGTGGACAAGTTAAAATCGGTGACGTTGTAGACATTATCGGTATTACTGAAGAAGCAAAATCAACTACTGTAACAGGTGTTGAAATGTTCCGTAAACTTCTTGACTATGCTGAAGCTGGAGACAACATTGGTGCTCTTCTTCGTGGGGTTTCTCGTGAAGAGATCCAACGTGGTCAAGTATTAGCTAAACCAGGTTCAATTACACCACACACAGACTTCAAAGCTGAAGTTTATGTTCTTTCTAAAGAAGAGGGTGGACGTCATACTCCATTCTTCTCAAACTACCGTCCTCAGTTCTACTTCCGTACAACTGACGTAACAGGTGTTTGTAACTTACCAGAAGGCGTAGAAATGGTTATGCCTGGAGATAACATCGAAATGACTGTTTCTCTAATCTCTCCAATCGCTATCGAAGAAGGTACTAAATTCTCTATCCGTGAGGGTGGACGTACTGTAGGCGCTGGTGTAGTTGCTACTATCACTAAGTAATCTTATTTAAACTGTTAAAACCATCTCGTGACGACGAGATGGTTTTTTTTATGTGTATAATTGTGTACACTGGGATTAGGAGGTAATTATATGCGAAAAATTATGCTAATAGAAGATGATGTTTCTATATTTAATTTATTAAAGGAAAAATTTCATCTATGGTCATTTGAAGTTATAGGCCCTACTGATTTTCAACAAGTACTTCCTAGTTTTTTAGAACAGAAACCCGAGTTAGTTATGATAGATATACAGCTGCCAGCATATGATGGTTTCCATTGGTGCCGAGAAATTCGAAGACATTCTAAAGTACCTATTATATTTCTTTCCTCACGAGATCACCCAATGGATATGGTCATGGCCATGCAGATGGGGGCGGATGACTTTGTTCAAAAGCCTTTCAATATGGAGGTTTTATTAGCAAAGGTTCAAGCTATTTTAAGGAGAACGTATGATTATGGAGAGGAACAGTCAGATATCGTTCATTGGAATGGTGCAATTATTGATTACTCTAGAAGTACAATTTCCAAAGAAGAACAAGAGGCTGAACTTACAAAGAATGAGTTATTTATCCTTAGAGTATTAGTCCAATCTGTAGATAAAATAGTATCGAGAGATGAACTCATGAGAAAGCTATGGGATGATGAAAAGTTTGTAAATGATAATACTCTTTCTGTAAATGTTAATAGATTGAGGTTAAAGTTAGAACAAATTGGATTAGATGAGGTTATTGTAACGAAGAAGGGATTAGGCTATCTAGCTGTTACTAAGGAGGAGCTATGAGGTTACTGTTATATTATATTAGAGAGCGAATTGCCTGGATTTTATTTTTTGGCTTTTTCCAGCTTTGGCTCAATATTCTCCTGACGGTTGACGTTGCCTTTACCAATACTTCTATTGTGTACTTGAATGGTACCAACCTACTTTTATTTTTAGTATTCTTTTTATGGCGATACTTTAGGGAAACAAAGTTTATAAAAAGTGTTTTAAAGATTAATCAGGGTGACCCGACTTTCGATGAGCTTATAGCAAGACTACCAGAAGGACAATCACTTTTTGATAAAATGATTATAGAAGAGGTTGAATTACTAATTTTAACCGGAAAACAAGAACTGAATGATTCCAATACCAGTTCTCTTGAAGAGAAGGATCAAACTCTTTCCTGGATACATGAGATGAAGACACCGCTAACCAGTATGAAACTAATGATAGACAATGTAGAAGATCCAACACTTAAGAAGCAATTAGAAGTAGAATGGCTTCGACTGCATATGCTCTTAGATCAACAACTTCATAAAACACGACTTCCTTCAATTGAAAAGGATAATGTAATCGAGGAAGTAACTATACAAAGAGTTGTATTTCAGGAAATTAAAGAGCTGATGCCATGGTGTATACAACGAAATATAGGGTTTGAGGTTAGCGACTTGGAACACGTCATACTAACAGATCAGAAATGGCTAGCGTTTATTCTAAGGCAGCTAATATCAAATGCAGTAAAATATAGTAAAGAGAATAGTGAAATTCGGATTTTTACTTCTACAGATGATTTAGGTCACCTAATCCTTTCTATTCAAGATCAAGGGATAGGAATAGCACAATCGGATTTGCCAAGAATTTTTGAAAAGTCTTTTACTGGCAGGGTTGGCAGAGAGAGTGCTGCTTCAACTGGAATGGGTCTATACTTAGCAAAGAATTCCGCCGAAAAGCTAGGGATCAGGATCAACGTTGTTTCTGATATTGGTCAGGGTTCTACCTTCTCCTTACACTTTCCACTACAAAATGAGATGCAACAAATACTAGGTAGGTGACGAAAATGTCATCTACTTTCTTTGATTGTCACCTAAAACGAACGATTTTACTAGAATTAATGGGTAAAATGAAGTTAATAAAAGGTAGGAGGTAGACCATGGTAATTTTAAGAGGTCGCAAGATTAAAAAAGTATTTGGTAAAAAATCTAATACTCAAGAAGTATTAAAGGATATTGACATAGAAGTTCGAGAAGGAGAGTTTGTTGGAATTATGGGACCTTCGGGTTCAGGGAAAACAACGCTATTAAATGTCTTAGCTTCCATTGATAAAGTTACATCTGGATTAATCGAGATTAACAATAATAATCTTCAAAAAATGAAAGAACAGAAGCTTTCCAAATTTAGAAGAGAACAGTTAGGTTTTATCTTTCAGGATTATAATTTGTTGGATACACTAACAGTTAAAGAAAATATTTATCTACCATTATCTGTAGGAAAATCCTCTAAGAGCGAGGGGGAGGAAAAGATAAGGGAGATTACAACTCTGTTAGGAATTGAAGATATTTTAAACAAATATCCTAATGAGATATCTGGTGGTCAAAAGCAACGAACATCGGCGGCAAGAGCACTAGTTGGTAATCCTTCAATTGTATTTGCAGACGAGCCCACTGGAGCTTTAGATTCTAAATCGGCTACGGCGTTGTTAAGTAATCTAGAAAAAATAAACAAAGAAAAGAAAGTTACGATTATGATGGTAACGCATGACTCTGTAGCTGCGAGCTTTTGTTCACGTGTTCTATTTCTAAAGGACGGTCAAATATACTCGGAGTTGTATAAAGGTGATAAGGATCGCAAGCAATTTTTCCAAGAGATTATGAATACCCAAGGTGTATTAAGTGGTGATGGCTATGACGCTTAATCAATTGGTTCTAAGAAGTATGAGGAAAAATATAAAGAGTTATTATCTTTATGTCTTTGCTTTAGTCTTCAGTGTTTCATTATATTATTCCTTTGTCACATTACAGTATAATCCCGCAATCGTTAATGAAATCGGGACTGGAAGATCAGCAGCTGCATTAGAAACAGCTTCCTATTTATTATTATTTATTGTAACTTTCTTTGTACTCTATGCTAATAAGCTTTTTATGAACAGACGGAGCAAGGAAATAGGTTTGTACCAGCTAGTCGGAATGTCCAAGAGCCTAGTGGCTAGACTAATAGCAATAGAGAACATTATTCTCTGGTTCAGTGCGATTGTCATTGGTGTATTAGTAGGTTTACTTTCCTCAAGAATATTTGTAATGATTCTCTTAAAAATAGTAGAAAAGGATGCATTTGTCGAGCTCTCATTTTCTATAGAAGCACTAATGACTACTGTAGTTGTTTTCTCCGTACTATTATTGATAGTTATTCTACAAACTGCAATAAGAATCAAAAGAGTAACTCTGCTAGCTCTCATTACAACTACTGCAGTCGCAGACGAGCGAGTCAAAAAGTTTAATGCCTTTCAGATGTTTTTAGGATTTATAGGGTTGATTTCTATAGGATATGGCTATTATTTATCGACGACACTGTTAGATTTGGATAACTTACCATCTGCTAATGTACTGTTATTCAAAATGGTTTCTATCCTTGCTTTAACGATTGGCGGAACCTATTTTGTATTTCGATTCTCGGTAGCATTAATCTTAAATTTTGTAAGAAAAAGTAAAAAAGGTTTACTGTCTATTCAAGATGTATTGTCTTTATCCACAATCATGCACCGAATGAAAGCCAATGCCATGTCTCTGACTACTATTACAGTATTGTCAGCGACTACGCTAGCAATATTAACATTAACCTATATCTCTTACTATTCCACGGACTCAGTGGCAAAAGAGGCAGTACCTTATGATTATATAATGTATGAGGATACTGGCTTCGAATTGGTAGAGGAATTTGATAAAGAAGGTATTCAATATACCAGGTATGATATAGATTTACTAGAGGTTCCAGCAGATGTTCGCCCATTATTAGTCAAGGAGTCTGCATTAAATAAAAATTTATCCACCGAGCTAGGTATACAGGTTGTAAGCCTAAAGGCGATTCAAAATAAGCTTCCTAATATTCAATTACAAGAAGGGGAAGGCTATATACTGGGTTATGATAGTTTGAGTGCAGAAAACATAAGAATAGAATCACAAAAACCAATCCAGTTCAATACTTCAACAGGTAAAGAGGAAATATTTATTAAAGAAGTGATAGAAGATCGGTTAGTACCTGATTATCATAATTATGGTTTATTTACAGTTGTAGTGTCCGATTCTTTTTTTCAAAAGCTACTTAATGACCCTCTTACTGTGAATCAAAAAATAGTTGGTATGGACTTGAAGGAAGAAAATCAACTAATAAAGGCACAAGAAGTATTTGAAGCAAATAAAGTGTCAGTGGAAATACCTATTCCAGGTAATGACCGAGCAACAAACACAGTCAGTGTAGAATCTCAGGAAGATTATCGTATAAAGATGTTAGATTCACTTGGAATGACTATTTTTATAAGTGGATTTTTAGGCTTAGCGTTTTTAATAGCTACGGGTAGTATTCTGTACTTCAAGCAAATGTCTGAGGCGGATGAAGAGAAAGGTACCTATAAAGTTTTACGAAAAATGGGCTTCACTACTAATGAAATTATGAGTGGGATCCGACGTAAGCAGCTGTTCAACTTCGGCTTTCCATTAATCATAGGGTTAGCACACAGTTATTTTGCAGTAAAATCGGGGTGGGTTTTGTTTGGCACCGAGTTGGTAGCTCCACTATTGATCACGATGGGTATATATATTGTTCTATACTCTATCTTTGCAATTCTTTCTGCAGGGTACTATCGAAAAGTAGTTAAAGCTGCTTTATAAAGAAAAAGAAAAAGCTTGGTTTCCAATTGGAAGTCAGGCTTTTTTTATATAGAAGCTAGTGGGCCACTGTAAAATGCTTGGATGTTAACTATTGGCATAGTTTATTCTATTGACAATATGGAAAAAAGAATATAAACTTCTATCATGTTAGCAATCTAGTGTGTGAAAGTGAGTGTGTAAAATGAATGCAGTACTAATTGCAGTTGCAGTTATGTTAGTTCTGAGTCTACTTCGTATAAATGTAGTATTCTCATTGATTATAGGAGCATTGGTAGGGGGCCTCACAGCAGGCTTATCGGTCGCAGATACGATAAAAGCGTTCACGGATGGATTAGGTGCTGGAGCTACAATAGCGCTTAGCTACGGGCTTTTAGGAGGCTTTGCGGTGGCTATCTCCAAGACAGGAATACCAGAGCTATTAGTAGCAGCTATTCTCAAGCTTGTAAAAAGAGAAGGAGATTCCCAGAAGACTGGTCTAGCTAAGACGTTAATATTCTTGTTATTACTGATGATGGCTATATTCTCGCAAAATTTAATACCAATCCATATCGCATTTATCCCATTATTAGTTCCGCCAATTTTGAAAGTACTAAATATGCTTCAGATTGACCGTAGATTGATTGCAACTATTTTAGCGTTTGGATTGATTACACCATACATGTTGTTGCCATATGGTTTCGGTGCAATCTACCAAGAGATCGTGGCTACTCAGATGGGGCTATCTGGTCTAGCAATCAATTTAGATGATATTCCTCGAGCAATGGTAATACCGGCGCTAGGAATGGTGGCAGGATTAGTTATGGCGTTTGTATTATATAGAAAGCCAAGACAATACAAACAACAGGAAGTTGCTGTAGAGGAATTACAATTGAACGTTAAAAAGAGTAGTGTATTTTTCACTATTATTTCATTGATTGCTGCCTTGTATGTTCAGATTGAAACAGACTCAATGATAGCTGGGGCTTTAGCGGGTATTACTGTACTGTATATCACAGGAGCTTTAAAATGGAAGGAAGCGGACCTCCTATTAACTGAAGGTATGAGAATGATGGCTTTTGTAGGTTTTGTCATGATTACAGCAAATGGGTTTGCTTCTGTGATCAATGCAACTGGTGATGTAGAAAATTTAGTAGAAGCTTCAGCGGAGTTGCTTGCAGGTAACGTCAGCTTAGCCGTACTCATTATGTTAGTCATTGGGTTAATCGTAACAATGGGCATAGGATCTTCGTTTGCAACTATTCCTATCATTGCAGCTATTTTTGTTCCTCTAGGATTAGAGTTAGGATTAAGTACTATGGCGATTATAGCCCTGGTAGGAACAGCTGGTGCATTAGGAGATGCCGGCTCCCCCGCATCTGATTCAACGCTGGGTCCGACCGCGGGATTAAGTGTAGACGGTCAGCACAATCATATTTGGGATACTTGTGTGCCTACGTTCATTTGCTACAATATCCCGTTAATCATTTTTGGTTGGTTTGGAATTGTATATATACTATAGAAGAGAGAGCTCCTTAGTGAGCTCTTTTTCTTTTGAATAGAAGAAGGTAATTTGTCTCTTGCATGATGACACTTGTGGAACAAGGGATAAAGGAATTTCTACCATTCATTTCATTTGTATTTTTAGTGATAATTTTATATACTAGAAAACGGCTAAAAAATGTATTGTTTAAATGAATATATATAAAGTTGAAGCATATAAAAAGAATTTGAGAAAAAGACTTGCATATTCTATTTTTATTGGATATAATGTTGAATGTTGGTCTTTGACTGCGATGAAACGAGAGGTTACCGACACACCCGGCCGCTTTGCCATGGCGAGTGTACGGAAAATTTTCGTGGAGAATGTCTAGAAAATAGGCGAAAAGGAGGGAAAATAATGGCAAAACAAAAAATTCGTATTCGTTTAAAAGCGTATGATCACAGAATCCTGGATCAATCTGCTGAGAAAATTGTAGAAACTGCTAAACGTTCAGGTGCAAGTGTATCGGGTCCGATTCCACTTCCGACTGAAAGATCTGTGTATACGATTCTTCGTGCTGTTCATAAGTATAAAGATTCTCGTGAGCAATTCGAAATGCGTACGCATAAACGTCTTATCGATATCGTTAACCCAACACCACAAACTGTTGATGCGTTAATGAAGCTTGACTTACCATCTGGCGTTGATATAGAAATCAAACTTTAATGGTAAAAGATAAAAAACAACAAATTATTATAGGAGGTGTGACGGATGACCAAAGGAATCTTAGGTAGAAAAATCGGTATGACGCAAGTATTTGCTGAGAACGGTGACTTAATCCCTGTAACAGTTATTGAAGCTACTCCAAACGTAGTACTTCAAAAGAAAACTGCTGAGACAGACGGATACGAAGCAATTCAGTTAGGTTTTGAAGATAAGCGCGAAAAGCTTTCTAACAAACCAGCTAAAGGACACGTAGCCAAAGCTAGCACCGCTCCTAAGCGCTTCATCCGCGAATTCCGCGGCTTGGATACAGCTAATTACGAGGTTGGTCAAGAAGTCAACGTAGAAAGTTTTGCAGAAGGCGATGTAATTGATGTAACAGGTATTACTAAAGGTAAAGGTTTCCAAGGTGTTATTAAACGCCACGGACAATCTCGTGGACCAATGGCCCATGGATCTCGTTACCACCGTCGTCCAGGTTCAATGGGGCCAGTTGCTCCGAACCGTGTATTCAAACAAAAGAAATTACCTGGTCAAATGGGTGGGCACACAGTAACAATCCAAAACTTACAAATCGTAAGAGTGGATGCTGAACGTAACCTACTATTAGTAAAAGGTAATGTTCCTGGTTCTCGTAAATCACTAGTAGTTGTTAAGGCTGCTATTAAATCGAAATAATTCTCTGAAGAAAGGAGGAAACAGGAATGACAAAGGTGTCTTTATTCAATCAAGCAGGATCTTCTGTTGGTGAAATCGAGTTAAACGATAAAGTTTTCGGAATTGAACCAAACGAATCTGTGCTATTTGAAGCTATCATTTCTCAACGTGCTTCACTACGTCAAGGTAATCATAAAGTGAAAAATCGTTCTGAAGTAGCTGGTGGTGGTCGTAAACCATGGAAGCAAAAAGGAACAGGTCGTGCTCGTCAAGGTTCGATCCGCTCTCCACAATGGCGTGGTGGTGGTACTGTATTCGGTCCAGTTCCACGTAGCTATAGCTATAAATTACCTAAGAAAGTACGTCGTCTAGCTCTTCTTTCAGCTCTTTCATCTAAAGTGCGTGAAGAAAGCATTGTAGTACTTGAAGGTTTAGCATTTGATGCTCCAAAAACAAAAGAATTCGTGAAAGTGTTAACTAACCTTTCAATCAATAAAAAAGCGTTAGTAGTAACTGCTGATTTAGATGAAAACGTAGCATTAGCTGCTCGTAACATCCCTGGAATCACAGTTGTGTCTGCAACAGGCATTAACGTTTTAGATTTAGTTGGTCACGATAAATTAGTGATGACTAAAGCTGCAGTAGAAAAAGTAGAGGAGGTGCTTGGATAATGGAAGCACGTGATATTATTAAACGTCCGGTCATTACCGAGCGTTCTTCTGAAGTAATGGCAGATAAAAAGTACACTTTCGAAGTGGACACTCGCGCTAACAAAACTCAAGTTAAATATGCAGTAGAAGAAATCTTTGGAGTAGATGTTGAGAAAGTTAACATCATGAACTACAAAGGTAAATTCAAACGCGTAGGTAAATTTGGTGGTTATACTAACAAACGTCGTAAAGCGATTGTTACATTAACTCAAGACAGCAAAGAAATCGAGTTATTCGAAATTTAATCCTTATATAAGGAATTAATAATCAAGAAGGAGGGAATAAAATGGCGATTAGAAAGTATAAACCAACGACAAACGGACGTCGTAACATGACTTCACTTGATTACGCTGAAATCACAACGAACAAGCCTGAGAAATCACTACTTGCTCCTGTTAAGCGTAAAGGCGGCCGTAACAATCAAGGTAAAATTACTGTTCGTCATCATGGTGGTGGACACAAACGCCAATACCGCGTAATTGATTTCAAACGAAACAAAGACGGTATTCCAGCACGTGTTGCTACTATTGAATATGATCCAAACCGTTCTGCAAACATCGCATTAGTAAATTATGCTGATGGGGAAAAACGCTATATCCTAGCTCCTAAAGGCTTAGAAGTGGGAATGACAATCGTGTCAGGACCAGAAGCTGATATTAAAGCAGGTAATGCACTTCCATTGCAAAACATCCCTATGGGTACTACTATCCATAATATCGAAATGAAACCTGGTAAAGGTGGTCAGTTAGTTCGTTCTGCTGGTACATCTGCTCAATTACTAGGTAAAGAAGGTAAGTACGTTATCGTACGTTTACAATCTGGTGAAGTACGTTTAATCCTAGGAGTTTGCCGCGCTACTATCGGTGAAGTAGGAAACGAACAACACGAACTTGTAAACATCGGTAAAGCAGGTCGTAATCGTTGGTTAGGTAAACGCCCAACTGTACGTGGATCTGTAATGAACCCGAACGACCATCCACATGGTGGTGGTGAAGGACGTACTCCAATCGGACGTAAGTCTCCAATGTCTCCATGGGGTAAACCAACTCTTGGATACAAAACTCGTAGCAAGAAAAACAAATCCGACAAACTTATCATTCGTCGTCGTAAAAAATAAAGTGGTTTTACTACGGTTCAAAGAACGAGCCGTGGTGCAATCACGGAGGGAGGTTTCAGCATGGGTCGTAGCTTGAAAAAAGGACCTTTCGCAGACGATCATTTATTGAAAAAGGTCGATGCACAAAAGGATTCTGAGAAAAAACAAGTGATTAAGACTTGGTCTCGCCGTTCAACAATTTTCCCAACTTTTATCGGGTTAACTATCGCTGTATATGACGGACGTAAACATGTTCCTGTATACGTGACTGAGGATATGGTAGGTCATAAACTAGGCGAGTTTGCACCAACACGCGCTTATAAAAGTCATGGTGCAGATGATAAGAAAACAAGACGCTAATTTGAGAGGAGGTCATTCAAATGTCACAAGCAAAAGCTATTGCTAAAACAGTGCGCATTGCTCCTCGTAAGGTAAGATTAGTCGTTGATTTAATCAGAGGTAAGCAAGTTGGCGAGGCAGTTGCAATTTTACAACTTACACCAAAAGCAGCATCACCTGTTGTTGAGAAAGTTTTAAAATCTGCTATTGCGAACGCAGAGCACAATTATGATTTAGATATTAACAACCTAGTTGTTTCTGAAGTATTTGTTGATGAAGGTCCAACACTAAAACGTTTCCGTCCACGTGCGATGGGTCGTGCAAGTGCTATCAACAAACGTACAAGCCACATCACGGTAGTGGTATCTGAGAAGAAGGAGGGATAATTCGTGGGTCAAAAAGTTCATCCAATAGGATTGCGAGTTGGGATCATTCGTGACTGGGAGTCAAGATGGTACGCTGGCAAAGACTATGCAAACTTACTTCATGAAGATTTAAAAATTCGTAAGTACATTGAAACTCGTTTAAAAGATGCATCTGTTTCTACAGTAGAAATCGAGCGTGCTGCTAAACGTGTAAACATTACAATTCACACTGCGAAACCAGGAATGGTAATCGGTAAAGGTGGTACTGAAGTCGAAGCACTTCGTAAACACTTAAACGATATCACTGGCAAGCGTGTACACATCAACATCGTAGAAATTAAAAGAGCTGACCTTGATGCTAAATTAGTAGCAGAAAGTATCGCACGTCAATTAGAAGGCCGCGTATCTTTCCGTCGTGCTCAAAAACAAGCAATTCAACGCACAATGCGTTCTGGCGCTAAAGGTATTAAAACTCAAGTATCTGGACGCTTAGGCGGAGCAGACATCGCGCGTGCTGAACATTACAGCGAAGGAACTGTACCACTTCATACACTACGTGCAGATATTGATTATGCACATGCTGAAGCTGACACAACTTATGGTAAGTTAGGCGTTAAAGTATGGATCTATCGTGGTGAAGTCCTTCCAGTTAAGAAGAACTCTGAGGAAGGAGGCAAATAATATGTTAATGCCTAAACGCGTTAAATATCGTCGCGAACACCGTGGGAAAATGCGTGGTGAAGCAAAAGGCGGTAAAGAAATAGCTTTCGGTGAATTTGGTTTACAAGCAACTGAAGCTAGCTGGATTACAAGTCGTCAAATTGAATCAGCTCGTATTGCTATGACACGTTACATGAAACGTGGCGGTAAAGTATGGATTAAAATATTCCCGCATAAACCTTATACGAAAAAGCCTCTTGAGGTTCGTATGGGATCCGGTAAAGGTGCTCCTGAAGGTTGGGTAGCAGTCGTTAAACCAGGGAAAATTATGTTTGAAATTGCTGGCGTATCTGAAGAGGTAGCTCGCGAAGCATTGCGCTTAGCGTCTCATAAGCTTCCTATTAAGTGTAAAATAGTTAAACGTCAAGAAATTGGTGGTGAATCTAATGAAAGCTAATGACATCCGTGAACTTACTACTGCAGAAATAGAACAAAAGGTAAAATCACTGAAAGAAGAGCTTTTCAACCTTCGCTTCCAATTGGCGACTGGTCAATTAGAAAACACAGCTCGCATTCGTGAAGTTCGTAAAGCGATTGCACGTATGAAAACTGTAATTCGCGAAAGAGAAATCAGTGCAAACAACTGATAAAGGAGGTTTTCAGGCATGACTGAGCGTAATCAACGCAAAGTATACACTGGCCGTGTAGTTTCTGACAAAATGGATAAAACAATCACTGTTTTAGTTGAAACACATAAAAAACATAAATTATACGGTAAACGTGTTAAATATTCTAAGAAATTTAAGGCTCATGATGAGCAAAACGTAGCCCAAATCGGCGATATCGTCCGTATTATGGAAACTCGTCCGCTATCAGCTACAAAACGTTTCCGTTTATTGGAAGTTGTAGAAAAAGCGGTTATTATCTAATAATAAATTCGGAACTACTAATTTCCGGAGGGAGGTAACCTAAGTGATCCAACAAGAAACTCGTATGAAAGTTGCAGACAACTCAGGTGCACGTGAAGTTTTAACAATAAAAGTACTTGGTGGTACTGGACGTAAAACTGCTAATATCGGCGATATCGTCGTATGTACAGTTAAGAAAGCAACACCAGGTGGCGTTGTCAAGAAGGGTGACGTAGTTAAAGCTGTTATCGTTCGCACTAAAAGCGGCGTACGCCGTAAAGACGGAACTTATATCAAATTTGATGAAAACGCGTGCGTTATTATCAAAGACGATAAAGGACCGCGTGGAACTCGTATTTTCGGACCTGTTGCGCGTGAACTACGTGACAGCAACTTCATGAAAATCGTATCTTTAGCTCCAGAAGTTCTTTAATTATCATGAAAGTGCCAATCAAGGAGGTGCGACAGAATGCATGTTAAAAAAGGCGACAAAGTAATGGTGATCTCAGGTAAAGACAAAGGGAAAACAGGTGTTATCCTAACTGCTTACCCTAAGAAAGACCGTGTTTTAGTTGAAGGTGTAAACATCATCAAAAAACACATTAAGCCCAACCAAGCTAATCCGCAAGGAGGAATTGTAAGCCAAGAGGCTGCAATTCACGTATCGAATGTTATGTTAATCGACCCTAAAACTGGCGAGCCGACTCGCGTAGGTTATAAAGTAGAAGATGGCAAAAAAGTTCGTGTTGCGAAAAAATCTGGTGAAATTATTAAATAAGTAAAGAGAAAGGAGGTACACACATGAACCGCCTAAAAGAAAAGTATCTTAAGGAAGTTTCTCCTGCTCTAATGAGCAAGTTTGAATATAGTTCAGTAATGCAAGTTCCTCAAGTTGATAAAATTGTTATCAACATGGGTGTGGGTGATGCTGTATCTAATACAAAAGCACTTGATGCTGCTGTTGAAGAATTACAAATTATTTCAGGTCAAAAACCTGTAGTTACGAAAGCTAAAAAATCGATCGCTGGATTCCGTCTACGTGAAGGTATGCCAATCGGTGCAAAAGTTACTCTACGTGGTGAGCGTATGTACGACTTTTTGGATAAATTAATCTCTATCTCACTTCCTCGTGTACGTGACTTCCGCGGTGTTTCTAAAAAAGCATTCGACGGTCGCGGTAACTACACTCTAGGAGTAAAAGAGCAATTAATCTTCCCTGAAATCGATTATGATAAAGTTTCGAAAGTACGCGGTATGGACATCGTAATTGTAACAACTGCGAACTCTGACGAAGAAGCTCGTGAGTTATTAACACAGTTCGGTATGCCATTCCAAAAGTAAAATAAGGGAGGCGAAAACGTGGCTAAAAAATCAATGATCGTTAAACAACAACGTACGTCAAAGTTCAAAGTGCAAGAGTACACACGCTGCGAGCGTTGTGGTCGTCCGCACTCTGTATATCGTAAATTTAAGCTTTGCCGTATTTGTTTCCGTGAACTTGCATACAAGGGACAAATTCCTGGCGTTAAAAAAGCAAGCTGGTAATCCCCTATAACTGGGAAGGAGGTAAATGTAATGACAATGTCAGATCCAATTGCAGATATGCTAACACGCATTCGTAATGCTAACATGGTTCGTCACGAGAAATTAGAAGTTCCTGCTTCAAACATGAAAAAGGAAATCGCTGAAATTTTAAAACGCGAAGGTTTCGTACGTGATGTTGAATATGTAGAAGATAGCAAACAAGGAATCATCCGCATCTTCTTAAAATATGGTCAAAATGACGAGCGCGTTATTACTGGTTTGAAACGTATTTCAAAACCTGGTCTACGCGTTTACGCTAAAACAAACGAAGTACCTAGAGTATTGAACGGTTTAGGAATTGCTTTAGTTTCTACTTCAAATGGTTTATTAACAGATAAAGAAGCTCGCGCTAAACAAGTTGGCGGAGAAATCGTAGCTTACGTTTGGTAATAATCAACAAACGAATGGAGGTGCAACAAAATGTCTCGAGTAGGTAAAAAACCAATAGAGGTTCCTGCTAACGTTACAGTTACAGTTAACGCTGATAACTCTGTGATCGTTAAAGGACCAAAAGGTGAATTAACAAATTCTTTTAACCAAGATATCAAGATTGAACAAGAAGGTAATGTTATTACTTTAGTTCGTCCTTCAGATTCTAAAGAACACCGTACAATCCATGGCACAACTCGTGCTTTATTAGCAAACATGATTACTGGTGTTTCTGAAGGATTTGCACGTGGACTTGAATTAGTTGGGGTTGGTTACCGTGCACAATTACAAGGTAAGAAACTTGTACTTAACGTAGGGTACTCTCATCCAGTTGAATTCACTCCTGAAGATGGACTTGAAGTTGAAGTTCCTTCTAATACAAAAATTATCGTTCGCGGTATTAACAAAGAACGCGTTGGTGCATTAGCATCTAACATCCGTCAAGTTCGCCCACCTGAGCCTTACAAAGGTAAAGGTATTCGCTATGAAGGTGAAGTTGTACGCCGCAAAGAAGGTAAAACAGGTAAATAATGCATTGCGCATTAGAAAGGAGTGACTACTGTGATTACGAAACAAGACAAAAATCAAGTTCGTAAGAAACGTCATGCACGTGTTCGTACAAAAATCACGGGTACTACTGAACGTCCTCGTTTAAATGTATTCCGTTCTAATAAACACTTATACGCTCAACTTATCGATGATACACAAGGTGTAACAATCGTAAGTGCATCAACTATGGACAAAGATTTCAATGGAACAGCTGGAAACGTTGAAGCTGCTAAATTGATCGGTGAAACAATCGCTAAACGCGCTACTGAAAAGAACATTAAATCTGTTGTATTCGACCGTGGCGGTTACTTATATCATGGACGTGTTAAAGCTTTAGCTGAAGCTGCACGTGAAAACGGCTTAGAATTTTAAGAAGAAGGAGGGACATATTTCATGCGTGGTATTGACCCAAACAAACTTGAACTTGAAGAACGCGTAGTAACAATTAATCGTGTTGCTAAAGTTGTAAAAGGTGGACGTCGTTTCCGCTTTACTGCATTAGTAGTAGTTGGAGACAAAAACGGACATGTAGGATTTGGTACTGGGAAAGCTCAAGAGGTTCCTGATGCTATCCGTAAAGCAGTTGAAGATGCGAAGAAAAATCTAATCGAAGTACCAAGAGTTGGCGGAACTACTCCTCACCAAGTAATTGGTCGCTTTGGAGCTGGATCTATTCTAGTTAAACCAGCAGCACCAGGTACTGGAGTTATCGCTGGAGGACCAGTTCGTGCGGTTCTTGAGTTAGCTGGTATTACTGATATTCTATCGAAATCACTTGGATCTAACACACCAATTAACATGGTTCGTGCTACAGTACAAGGTTTAAATCAACTAAAACGTGCTGAGGACGTTGCTAAATTACGTGGTAAATCAGTAGAAGAACTGTTAGGATAAGGGGGGAAATTACAATGGCAACTAAATTAGAAATCACCCTTACTAAAAGCTTGATTGGTACTAAACCAAATCAACGCAAAACAGCAGAAGCTCTTGGATTACGTAAACTTCATCAAACAGTTGAGCACCAAGACAACGCCGCTATCCGCGGAATGGTTGGCAAAGTAGCTCACTTAGTAACTTTGAAAGAAATTTAAGGTTTATTTTAAGAATAAGGAGGTGCCACCATATGAAACTTCATGAGTTAAAACCAGCAGAAGGATCTCGTTCTACACGTAACCGCGTAGGTCGTGGTATCGGTTCTGGTAACGGTAAAACTGCAGGTAGAGGTCATAAAGGTCAAAATTCTCGTTCAGGCGGAGGAGTACGTCCAGGATTTGAAGGGGGTCAAAACCCTTTATTCCGTCGTTTACCAAAACGTGGATTTACTAACATCAACCGTAAAGAATATGCAATTGTAAACCTTGACACATTAAATCGTTTCGAAGAAGGCACAGAAGTTACACCTGCTCTATTAATAGAAACAGGTGTTGTGAGTAACGAAAAGTCTGGTATTAAGATCTTAGGTAATGGAACTCTTGAGAAGAAACTATCAGTAAAAGCTCACAAATTCTCTGCAACAGCAAAAGAAGCAATCGAGAATGCTGGCGGACAAACAGAGGTGGTTTAATGTTTCAGACAATCTCCAACTTTATGCGTGTGAGAGATATTCGAAATAAAATCATTTTTACATTATTGATGCTAATCGTGTTTCGTATTGGGACATTTGTTCCAGTACCTCACGTTAATGCAGATGTATTAAAGCAAACAGATGAACTAGGTTTAATCGGTTTCTTAAATACATTCGGTGGTGGAGCTCTTGCTAACTTTTCTATTTTAGCAATGGGTATCATGCCATACATTACGGCATCAATCATCGTTCAGTTGTTACAAATGGACGTTGTTCCGAAGTTTACTGAGTGGGCAAAACAAGGAGAAGTCGGAAGACGGAAACTTGCTCAATTCACTCGATACTTCACAATTGTGTTAGCTTTTATCCAAGCGATCGCCATGTCATACGGTTTCAACCAAATGTATAGTGGTTCTTTGATAAAAGACGATGGTATTCTAACGTATCTAACTATTGCGGTTGTATTAACTGCCGGTACTGCATTTTTAATGTGGTTAGGTGAACAAATCACTGCTTCAGGCGTTGGTAATGGTATTTCTGTCATTATCTTTGCAGGTATCGTTGCTGCTATCCCTAACGGAGTTAACCAATTGTATGCTCAACAAATCCAAGATGCTGGTGATGCATTATTCATCAACATCGTGATTATCATCTTGCTTTTATTGGCAATCATTGCTGTTACAGTAGGAGTTATTTATATTCAACAAGCGTTGCGTAAAATTCCTATTCAATATGCAAAACGTGTTGCTGGTTCTTCACAAACTGGAGGCCAACAAACACATTTACCTTTAAAAGTTAACGCTGCGGGAGTTATCCCAGTAATCTTTGCATCTGCGTTCCTTATGGCTCCGCAGTCTATCATTTTGTTCTTTGGTGAAAACAAAACAACAGAATTTATTAGAAACACGCTAGATTACACACAGCCAGTTGGTATGATCATCTATGTTGCTTTGATAGCTGCCTTTACTTATTTCTACGCATTCATTCAGGTGAATCCGGAAAATGTAGCAGATAACTTGAAAAAGCAAGGTGCATATATTCCAGGGATTCGTCCAGGAATAAACACACAAGATTACTTAACAAGCGTTTTATACCGTTTAACTTTTGTTGGAGCTATTTTCTTAGCAGTAATCTCTATTATGCCTCTATTATTTGTAAAGTTTGCTGGTTTACCACAATCGATACAAATTGGCGGAACAAGTCTGCTTATCATTGTTGGGGTAGCCCTTGAAACAATGAAACAATTAGAATCCCAATTAGTTAAACGTCACTATAAAGGCTTTATGAAATAATGTCGGTTTTTAGGAACGATAAGAGTTCCTAAAAATCAACAAATAGTCCTGGGGGGCATTTTCGTATGAATATCGTTTTAATGGGTCTGCCTGGTGCTGGTAAAGGCACTCAAGCAGATAAAATTGTTGAGAAGTACGCAATCCCTCATATTTCTACAGGCGACATGTTTCGTGCAGCTATTAAAGAAGGCACGGAGCTTGGTTTAAAAGCAAAATCGTTTATGGATCAAGGTGCATTAGTACCCGATGAAGTTACGATTGGTATTGTTCGTGAAAGATTAAGTAAACCAGATTGCGATCAAGGATTCCTATTAGATGGCTTCCCGCGTACGGTTCCTCAAGCTGAAGCATTAGATGCTTTACTTTCGGATCTAGGG
This sequence comes from Psychrobacillus sp. FSL W7-1457, assembly GCF_038593405.1. Lineage (NCBI taxonomy): Bacteria > Bacillati > Bacillota > Bacilli > Caryophanales > Bacillaceae > Psychrobacillus > Psychrobacillus sp. FSL W7-1457. The sequence continues at coordinate 3,771,443 of NZ_CP151993.1, read as the reverse complement.
AAATCTATTGAGCATGTGCTTAATATTCAAGTAGAACAAGAAGAATTGATTAAACGTCTAACAGGTCGTCGTATTTGTAAAGAATGCGGCACTGCTTATCATCTACTGTTCAACCCACCTGCTAAGGAGGGTGTTTGTGACAAAGATGGAGGAGAGCTTTATCAACGTGCGGACGATAATCCCGAAACGGTGACGAACCGTCTGGAAGTAAATATGAAGCAAACACAACCTTTGCTTGATTTTTATGAGAACAAAGGTGTTTTAAGTAATTTAGATGGCCAGCAGGATATTAAAGTAGTATTTGCTGACATCGATGCTCTGTTACAGGGCAACCGCATCTAAAGCCCGGTGCCCGTCGCAGACGACTGAATATCCGGGTAGTATGCAAAGAACGTAAACGTTTTTTTCGAGAGCTGCAAAAGCATATTGCGCCCGGTATACGAACTGGATGATTTTAAAATGTGTTAACAGCGAGGACCCCCTAGTCCACGTGCATTTTGATTTCTGAAAGGGTATAATGGGTTTCGTGGAAAGCATTAATCGAACGGGTACTATGGAACTCATCCAACACATTCGTACGAACATGTTGACATGAGGGAGACAGGTTTCTACCAGTCAGTCTACTCGGTGGATTGCGTTAAACGAAACCTTACGAGTGTCTTTCGAACATCTCTCATGATTTCCAAACATATGCTTAAAACGAATAGTTTCGTTTATTTTGAGGCTATACTACAGCAAATTACGTTTGATTATTGTTGAGAACCTGATTTGTATATAGAAGGGAGACAGGGTTGATGGCGAAAGATGATGTAATTGAAGTCGAAGGAACAGTTGTTGAGACTTTGCCAAACGCGATGTTTAAGGTAGAATTAGAAAACGGTCATACGATACTTGCGCATGTATCGGGTAAAATTCGTATGCACTTTATCCGCATTTTACCTGGAGATAAAGTCACAATTGAACTTTCTCCTTACGATTTAACTCGCGGTCGTATCACGTACCGTTTTAAATAAATCTTTTGCACTCCGGACTACTAAGGAGGTTGGGTTAGATGAAAGTGAGACCATCTGTGAAGCCGATCTGCGAAAAATGTAAAGTAATTCGCCGACGCGGTAAAGTAATGGTAATCTGTGAAAATCCTAAACACAAACAAAGACAAGGATAATAAGAAGGAGGTGCACGACACATATGGCACGTATTGCTGGTGTTGACATTCCACGCGATAAACGCGTTGTTATTGCATTAACATATATTTTCGGAATTGGTAAAACTACGTCACAAAAAGTACTAGCGGAAGCTGGGATCTCTGAAGAGACTCGCGTTCGTGATTTAACTGAAGACGAGCTTAACAAAATCCGTGAACAAATCGGTGTATACAAAGTAGAAGGTGACCTTCGTCGTGAAGTATCACTAAACATTAAACGTCTGATGGAAATCGGTTCATTCCGAGGAATCCGTCATCGTCGCGGCTTACCAGTACGCGGACAAAACACGAAGAACAATGCTCGTACTCGTAAAGGTCCACGTAAAACAGTAGCTAACAAGAAAAAATAATCGGTAAAGGAGGTTTCTTCTTAACATGGCACGTAAACAACAAACACGTAAGCGTCGTGTGAAAAAGAATATCGAATCCGGTATTGCTCACATTCGCTCAACATTTAACAACACTATTGTGACTATAACAGACATGCAAGGTAATGCAATTTCTTGGTCAAGTGCTGGAGCTCTTGGATTCAGAGGTTCTCGTAAATCTACTCCATTCGCTGCACAAATGGCTGCTGAAACTGCTGCTAAAACTTCAATGGAACATGGTTTAAAAACTTTAGAAGTAACTGTAAAAGGTCCTGGTGCTGGTCGTGAAGCGGCAATCCGCGCACTACAAGCTGCAGGTCTAGAAGTTACAGCAATTAAAGACGTAACACCAGTACCACATAATGGTTGCCGTCCACCAAAACGTCGTCGCGTTTAATAGGTGATCCTCAATATGTTTGAGAACATCATTTATTGTACAGACTGAGGTTGTGCAACACAGCAATCAGTTAAACGATCGAATTCATGATGGAAAGAACCTATACATTCGATGTTTTGAGGGAGGGTAAATTGGAATGATCGAAATTGAAAAACCAAAGATTGAAAGTGTAGAAATCAGCGAAAGTGCCAAATTTGGTAAATTTGTTGTAGAACCGCTTGAACGTGGCTATGGAAATACTTTGGGTAATTCTTTACGTCGTATCCTTCTGTCTTCTTTACCAGGAGCTGCAGTTACTTCTATTCAAATCGATGGCGTTTTACACGAGTTTTCAACTATTGAAGGCGTTGTGGAAGATGTAGCATCTATTATTATGAATGTGAAAAAGCTAGCTCTTAAAATCTACTCTGATGAAGAAAAAGTCATAGAGATAGATGTTAAAGGAGAAGGAACGATTACAGCAGCTGACATTACTCATGACAGCGACGTGGAGATTTTAAATCCTGAGCTTTATATTGCTACAATCGGCAAAAATGGTCATTTCCGTATGCGTATGTACGCAGGGAGAGGCCGTGGCTACACTCCTGCTGATCAAAACAAACGTGAGGATCTTCCTATCGGCGTAATCCCGATCGACTCTATTTATACTCCAGTTTCACGCGTTAATTTTCAAGTGGAAAACACTCGTGTTGGGCAAATGTCTAACTACGATAAATTAACTCTTGATGTGTGGACAGATGGCAGCACCGGTCCAAAAGAGGCGATTTCTCTTGGAGCAAAAATACTAACAGAGCACTTGAACATTTTTGTAGGGATGACAGATGAGGCACAAACTGCTGAAATCATGGTCGAAAAAGAAGAAGATCAAAAAGAAAAAGTTTTAGAGATGACTATTGAAGAACTTGATCTTTCTGTTCGTTCTTATAACTGCTTGAAGCGCGCAGGTATTAATACAGTACTTGAGCTAGCTAGCAAGTCAGAAGACGACATGATGAAAGTAAGAAACCTTGGACGTAAATCTTTAGAAGAAGTAAGAGCTAAGTTAGATGAGCTTGGCTTAGGATTACGTAAAGAAGACTAAGCGAATTTTGATATAGCTAGATATGAATATTCACCAAAGGAGGGAAACATCCATGGGTTACAGAAAACTTGGACGTACAAGTTCTCAACGTAAAGCGATGTTACGTGACTTAACGACTGATCTAATTATTCATGAGCGTCTTCAAACAACTGAAGCACGTGCAAAAGAATTACGTTCTGTTGTTGAAAAAATGATCACTTTAGGTAAACGCGGAGACTTGCATGCTCGTCGTCAAGCAGCTGCTTATATTCGTCGTGAAGTAGTTACTACTACAAACGAAGAAGGCGAAGAATCAACAACTTTTGCTTTGCAAAAATTGTTTGATGATGTTGCACCACGTTATGCAGATCGCCAAGGCGGTTACACTCGTATTATGAAAGTTGGACCTCGTCGCGGAGACGGAGCACCAGTTGTAGTAATTGAGTTAGTTTAATTTAATGGATCAGTCGTTTGATCGATTGCTAAATTAAAATCCAAAGCTGAAGAGGGATGTTGGTGTTGCTACCACCCTCTTCTTTTTTCAAACAGATTTATACGACATTATAAAAGCAGAGTGTTATGATGAGCGGACTTTCATTAGTGGCGTCTCGTCTAGCTCTACGCACCTCATTTTCTGACTGGTCTTGAGCAACCAGTCAAGAAATAAGTTATAGAAGAGCGCATTTCTCCAAATGAGGTGCGCGCTTTTTTAATTTGTCCATAAAATTTGTTAGGATAGAGTTAAGCCGAGCAGAGTTTAGTTAAGGGAGGTTAAGTGGTTGAAAAAAGAAATTATATCCTTACAGAATGTAACTTTTACATATGCTGAAGAGGAGTCTATTATACGGCCAGCTATACATAATGTATCATTTTCTATTAAGGAAGGTGAATGGGTCGCCATTGTAGGTCATAATGGTTCTGGTAAATCGACGTTAGCCCGACTAATGAATGGTCTTCTATTTCCTCAGGAGGGAACAGTACGTGTTTTTGGTGACTCCTTGTCACAAGACAATCTTTGGGAAACAAGATCGAAAATGGGGATGGTTTTTCAAAATCCTGATAACCAATTCGTCGGGGCTACTGTTCAGGATGATGTAGCATTTGCCCTTGAGAATAACGGAATCCCCTTTGAGGAAATGGTAGAACGAGTTAGACATTCGCTAGCAAAGGTCAATATGCAAGATTTTATGAATAGCGAACCTCATCATCTATCCGGCGGTCAGAAGCAAAGAGTGGCGATAGCAGGCGCTATTGCTATGCAACCTCGAATCTTACTGTTAGACGAAGCAACCTCTATGTTAGACCCGCAAGGAAAGGAAGAGGTGCTAACGACTGTCAGACAGTTAAGAGAAGAAACAGATTTAACTGTTATCTCCATCACCCATGATTTAGAGGAAACATTGCTTGCGGATAGAGTAATAATGATGAATCAAGGAGAAAAGTATGTGGAGGATACTCCTAAAGGGATTTTTGAACGCGGTCAAGAATTGGTGGATTTAGGTTTAGATTTACCTTTCGCCATGAAAATGTCCAAGCTCCTAAAAGCTGAAGGGATATCCCTAACTGCAGAACATATGACAGAAGAAGAGTTGGTGAATGATTTATGGACATCATACTTCAACAAGTAAGCTACGCCTATGCTAAAGATACGCCCTTTGAAAAGAGGGCCCTGTTTAGCGTAAACATGCATATTTTATCTGGCTCTTATCAAGCAATTATAGGGCATACAGGGTCGGGCAAATCAACTGTATTACAGCACTTGAATGCATTGTTAAAGCCTACGGATGGCACAGTTAAAATAGGAAACGTAGAAGTGAAGGCAGATAAGAAAAATAAGCAGCTACGCTCGGTCAGACAAAAGGTAGGCATTGTTTTTCAATTTCCAGAGCATCAATTATTCGATGAGACTGTTCTGAAAGATATTATGTTTGGGCCTATGAATTACGGAGTATCAGAGGCAGAAGCCAAAGCTCGGGCCATCGAATTAATTCGACTATTAGGTCTACCAGATGAAGTCATGGATAAGTCTCCATTTGATTTATCAGGAGGCCAAATGAGACGAGTTGCTATAGCTGGGGTTCTGGCAATGAACCCAGATGTCCTTGTGTTAGACGAGCCTACTGCAGGACTTGATCCTAGAGGCCGGAAAGAGATTATGGACCTCTTCTATCAAATCCATCAAGAGACGGGGCTCACGACCATCCTCGTGACGCACAGCATGGAGGATGCAGCTAGATATGCAGATCAAATAGCAATAATGCATAAAGGGAAATGTGTAGTTCAGGGGACTCCAGAAGAAATATTTCAAAATGAAACTCAATTAAGGGACTACCAGCTAGAGCTACCTCAAACAGTAAAGTTTCAGCGGAAGCTAGAACAAATGATTGGCAGAAGGCTACCGAACCTTTGCTTAACGGAGGAAGTGTTAGCGAAAGACTTGGCACACCTGTTAAAGGAAGGGTGTGAGGATGAATGTTAGAAAAAATGATTTTTGGAAGATATATTCCCGGAGATTCGTTTATCCATCGTTTAGATGCTCGAGCTAAACTAATCTTTGTTTTTCTTTTTATTGCCGTAGTTTTCATCGCAAATAACTGGATTACATATGGGATATTAGTGTTATTTACTTTTTTAATCATTCGTATGTCCAAAATTAGATTATACTTTTTAATCAATGGATTAAAGCCGGTCGTTTTTCTAATTATCTTTACGTTCCTGCTGCACATGATATTTACCCGAGAGGGCGCTATTATTTTCGAATGGAAGTTTATAAAGATTTATGAAGAAGGCTTGAAGCAAGGGATATTCATATCTATTCGTTTCTTCGTCCTTGTTATACTAACGTCCATTCTAACGCTCACTACAACCCCTATATCGATTACAGATGCTTTAGAGATACTTCTGAATCCACTAAAGAAATGGAAGCTCCCAGTGCATGAATTAGCGCTTATGATGTCAATCTCTTTAAGGTTCATCCCAACACTTATGGATGAAACCGACAAGATTATGAAAGCACAGATGGCTAGAGGGTCGGATATGACGTCGGGAAGTATGAAGCAGCGCATGAATGCTATTGTACCGCTGCTCATTCCACTATTTGTGAGTGCATTTAAGCGAGCAGAAGATTTAGCAACAGCTATGGAGGTTCGCGGATATAAAGGTGGAGAAGGAAGGACGAGATATCGCAAGCTTGAGTGGAGAAAGAAGGATACGTCGATTTTAGTCGTTCTTGTTCTACTGGCTGCTATACTTGTTTATTTTAGACAGTAAATGGAGGTAACCGTATGCGTTTAAGAGCTGTAATAAGCTATGACGGGAGTCAATTTTCGGGTTATCAAATCCAACCGGGAAAAAGAACCGTACAGTTAGAGCTTGAACGAGTTCTACAAACAATCCATAAAGGAGAGCTAGTAAAGGTAGTAGCAAGTGGACGAACGGATGCTGGAGTTCATGCTACAGGGCAGGTAATCCATTTTGATAGTCCCTTTACTTTATCTATGGACAGCTGGAGAACTGCTTTAAATGTTCAACTTCCAAAGGATATCCGAATACTTTTCGTAGAGGAAGTGGCTGCTGACTTTCATGCTAGATATCATGCAGCGGGTAAAACGTATCGTTATAAATGGTCGCTTGAGGAGATTCAAAGTCCCTTTGAGCGTAACTATACGGTCCATGTAGACAGATATAAGCCTAACGTAGAATTGATGAAGGAAGCTTCCATTCACCTTTTAGGAACACATGATTTTTCAAGCTTCTGTGCATCTAAAACTAGTGTGAAAGATTTTATTCGAACGGTACGATCGATAGACTTTGAATGGAAAGAAGAATCTAATCAACTGCATATGGTGATTAACGGCAGTGGTTTTTTATATAATATGGTCCGAATTATTGCAGGTACTTTATGGGAAGTGGCAATAGGAAAAAAAAATGTAGACGAGCTACCGGGAATTCTTCAATCTTGCGATAGAAAAAACGCTGGGAAAACCGCTCCAGCACACGGTTTATACCTAGAAAAAGTAGAGTATTCATGATATAGCAACTTTTCCAGGTGTTTATGGAAAAATACTTGACTATTAAGCAACGGCGGGTTATGATGATGTATGGTATTTTCATTAGCCCCACAATATAAGCCCCGAAACTTATTGTTATGAGGATATAGAAAATTATAGATCGATTATGATTGAATTAGGAGGACAAAATACATGCGTACAACATTCATGGCTAAAGGTCACGAAGTAGAACGTAAATGGTTAGTTATCGACGCTGAAGGCCAAACTCTTGGTCGTCTTGCTTCTGAAGTAGCAGCTATTTTACGTGGAAAAAACAAACCAACATTCACACCGAATGTTGACACTGGTGATCATGTGATCATTATCAATGCAGAAAAAATTCATTTAACTGGGAACAAGTTAAACGACAAAATTTACTACCGTCACACTCAATTTGCTGGTGGACTTAAACAACGTACTGCTTTAGAAATGCGTACTAAGTACCCAACAAAAATGATCGAATTAGCGATCAAAGGAATGCTTCCTAAAAACACTTTAGGTCGTCAAATGTTCGGAAAACTTCACGTTTACGCTGGAGCAGAACATCCACATGCAGCACAACAACCAGAAGCATTTGAGCTTCGCGGATAATAATTAAGAGGAGGACATACACTTGGCACAAGTTCAATATATCGGCACTGGTCGCCGTAAAAGCTCAGTAGCACGCGTACGTTTAGTACCAGGCGAAGGAAAAATCGTTATCAACAAACGTGACGTAGAAGATTACGTACCATACGAAACTTTACGTGAAATCATTAAACAACCATTAGTAACTACTCAAACTTTAGGTAGCTACGATGTTCATGTAAACGTTAATGGTGGTGGATTCACAGGTCAAGCAGGAGCAATCCGTCACGGTATTGCACGTGCACTACTTACAGTAGATCCTGATTTCCGTCCAGCTTTAAAATCAGCAGGATTCTTAACACGTGACCCACGTATGAAAGAACGTAAAAAACCAGGACTTAAAGGCGCTCGTCGTGCACCTCAGTTCTCAAAACGTTAATATCGAATTTACAACCCTTTCCCAATTTGGGAGAGGGTTTTTTCGTGGAAAAATAAAGGTTAGCGCAGTGGGCAGGTATGGACGAATGCTAAGAGTTTAAAGATGTAGATTATAAATTAGAGACAAAAAAATATTTGTTTATATACTGACCACAACACAGTAGAGTCAGATGCTCGTGAAATAGCTCCGGCGAAATCTTGTAATATTTTATTTCTAAGGAGTTGTTTTATTTAAAAAAAAGACTAGGTAATTTATATAAGTTAAAATGGAACAAAGAATGTGGCGAGGAGGATGTTGGTATGGAAATTTTAAAACAATGGAATCAGGCGGATAGTGATTATATACGACAAAAGGTTATTGAGCATAATATGGCTAATGTTCCCGAAGAAGTGAAGCACCCGAAACAACAGATCAGTTACATATTGCGTAATGAAAATCAAAAAATTCTCGGAGGAATTACAGGGACAGTTTTTTGGTACCACCTCCATATAGACTTTCTATGGGTGGATGACTCATTGAGAGGGCAGGGTCACGGTAAAGAGCTGCTAACAAGGATAGAAGAATATGCGATAGAACATAGCTGTAAGCTTATACAATTAGATACCTTTAGCTTTCAAGCGCCGAATTTTTATAAAAAATTTGGTTACGAAGAAATTGGGATCGTGGATGATTTTCCTACGAAGGATAGTAAACAATATTACTTAGTAAAAAAGATAGGTTAACAAGAAAGGTAGATTGGGTCTTCGGCACCTCAATCTACCTTTTTATCGCAATGGAAAAATTTATTACCTGGGAAATTATTATTTAATAACAAATTATTAAGAATAATTTATCTTCTACCGAAATAGTGATTGTAGCATAAATTGCGAAGGTGTATATTAAGTTAGCAATTATACATATTGGAGGTGGGGAAGTGTTTTCATCTGAACGATTAATATTCCGTTCTTATACAGAGGATGACTTTAAGTTTCTATATTCGATGCTGTCGGATGAGAAAATGATGAGATTTATAGGGAGTGGAAAGCCAAGAAATCGGAAGGAATCGGTAAATTTCTTACTATGGATATTTCAACATTATGAGCTAAACAAGGAATATGGATTAAAGCTACTCGTCCGTAAAACGGATGGAGTACCTATTGGGCATGCGGGAATTGTCCCACAGGTGATAGAGGGTAGAGAAGAACTAGAAGTTGGTTATTGGATTGCTAGAGAGCATTGGGGAAATGGTTATGCAAGTGAAGCGGCAAGATCTTTGTTAGAAAGAGGGTTGAGTCAGCTAGGAGAAGATAGATTTATATCGCTTGTTCAGAAGGGAAACCTAGCATCTAGGAAGGTAGCAGAGAAAACAGGTATGAGACTAGTAAAAGAAATAATCTTGGGCGACAAGCAAGTTTGCTTATATGAATACGAAAAATAGAGAGAAGCAGGGTTGAGATGAGAAAAAAATTTAATGTTGTTACCTCCACCATTTTGGTGAGCATTTTCTTAGCGAGATTTGGAACATTTTTAGTTATTCCCTATCTTACTTTATTTTTATTGAATGAGTTTGAATATACGGGTGTGCAAATTGGAGCTATACTTTCCACCCTTGCGTTTTCAGGTCTTATTATGAGTTTTTTTATTGGTCCTTATATTGACAAGTTTCCAAAAAATAAAGTAATCATTACCGGTTTAGCTGGGTATCTTGCTTGCTATATATATTTTCCATTTATAGATCAATACGCAGGATTTATCATTTTTGCAATTGTTCTTGGAATGAGTCAATCGATTGTAGAGCCGACCTATCGTGTTCTGTTGAGTCTTTATACGGAACCAGAGAATAGAAGACTAATTTTTAATATCCGATATTTCTTGATTAATATATCTGCTGCTGTAGCACCCCTTACTTCTGTCTATTTTCAGCGTTTTGGACTAGAGAATATATTCTTTGGAGTAGGTTTTATCTTTTTAATCAACATTATTACATTTTTAGTGTTGTTTAAGAAGTATCCAATGGTGAAGCCAGTGGCTAGTGCAAGTAAATCATCTATTTTTCAATCATTTTATGTATTTAAAAAAGATTATGCGTTTAGCATTTTTGTACTAGCTCTTATTTTTGTAACCTTTGGATACAGTCAGTTTGATTCGACCTTCAGCCAATATCTTGGAAGGACGTTTGACGCTGAGCTTGCTGTACAATATTTTGCATGGTTGATCACTACGAATGCTATTACGGTTCTTGTCATTCAATATTTTGTGTATAAGCTTGGTGAGCGGATTAGCACGACTACTTCTCTAATGATAGGAAGTGGGATGTTATCCTTAGGGTTATTAATATTTGGCCAAAGTCCTAATATTATTGTTTTGATTGGAGCAATGATAATCTTCACTGCTGGAGAGGTGCTCGTATTTACAATGGTAGATATACATATAGACAGTATGTGCGAGGATCATGAGAAAGGAACTTACTTCGCTCTAACCGGAGTTAAGTCTATAGGTAGAATAATTGCCCCTAGTTTGGGAGGCATACTCTTAGACAACATAGGAGCTGGAGCTGTCGTGTTTTTTATCATATCTATTATTACAGTTTTATCTGTTCCCTCGTTTTGGATAAGTTCTAAAATGAAGCCTAGAATCTAATCATACTCTTTGTCCCTCGTACGTATAATGAGTGAAAAAGGGGCGATTAATCTGAAGAAATGGTTAACAATTGGGGTTTTATTTTTTGTCACTCTATTAGCTGTAACGTACAGTACGAGAGCAAGTGATATTGGTTTCTTCCTACCAGAGCCTTTGAGTGGGGTAAAGATTGTGATTGATCCAGGCCATGGTGGTATGGATGGCGGCGCTAGTTACGGAGAAATAGTGGAAAGAGATATTACATTAGCTATGTCTCTTAAACTAGAGAAGTTATTGAAGTCTCAAGGGGCAACCGTTGTTATGACAAGAACTAAAGAAGGAGACGCTGTAGCTGAACATTCACCAGATGAGGATTTTCCAACTACAAGAGCTAGAAAACGAGCTGACCTTTTGCTCCGCGAGGAAATAATGAATAACTCTGAGCCGGATATGGTAATCAGTATGCACGTTAATGCTGTGCCAGAGGAGAGATGGAGAGGAGCACAGGTTTTCTATCATGCGGAAGGACATGAAGGCGGCCAGTTATTGGCTAAGTCTATTCAATCTTCTATAAGAACTAACATTGGGAATACAGAAAGAGAAGCACTAGCTATTAAACAAGTATACATTTTAAAGAAAGCGAAAGCCCCGGCGGTATTAGTAGAGACAGGGTTTATAAGCAATACGGAGGAAAGAGAATTGCTAACATCAGACAAATATCAAAACGATATGGTAAATGCAATTGCCAAAGGGATTGGTGTATTTGTAGAGGAAAGCATTTATTGAGCCGTTGATGGGATGGTAGACACTCGTATATGGTATACTATATTGCGAATAGTTAACTAAAGGGGAGTGTCTACACAATGATTAATGAGAATCAAGTTCGTACATTACTTGGGGAATTAAACGATCCGTTTTTACATAGAACGCTTGAAGAAACGAATGGTATCTCTCAAGTTTCAATAAAAGAAGAAAAGAATCATGTTAGCGTTAAGCTTGCAATCGCTAAGATCAATTCTGCGGAGCAGATGCAATTACAAACAAAAGTGGTTGAGGTGTTAAAAAACGCTGGTGCAAATACTGTAGGTATTCGTTTTGAGGAGCTTCCTAAAGAAGTATTGGAGCAGTTCAGAGGAAAAGGGAAAGAAAGCGATAGCGAAGATATTCTTTCTCCAAACAGTAAAGTAAAAATCATCTCAATTGCATCGGGTAAAGGTGGAGTAGGTAAATCTACAGTGTCCGTAAACTTAGCTGTTGCTCTTGCAAGGTTAGGTAAAAAAGTTGCATTAGTAGATGCAGATATTTACGGCTTCAGTGTGCCTGATATGATGGGTGTTAAAGACGTACCACAGATTAAAGAGGATCGAATAATTCCAGTGGAACGCAAAGGCGTAAAAGTAATATCCATGGGATTTTTCGTAGAGAACAATACTCCAGTAGTTTGGCGTGGACCAATGCTAGGGAAAGTGCTAGACCAATTCTTTAAAGACGTAGAGTGGGGAGAGTTAGATTTCTTGCTACTAGATTTACCACCGGGAACTGGTGACGTCGCGTTAGACATACACCAAATGCTACCGGCTTCTAAAGAGATAGTTGTAACCACTCCTCACCCTACAGCTGCGTTTGTAGCAGCGCGTGCAGGTGCAATGGCATTACAGACGGACCATGAGATTCTAGGTGTTATTGAAAATATGTCCTGGTATGAATCTAAATCTACAGGCGAAAAGGAATTTGTTTTTGGAAAAGGTGGAGGACCAAAGCTTGCGGATGAACTTCGTACCGAGCTACTTGGCCAAATTCCATTAGGTCAGCCTGACTGGAACGACATTGACTTTGCTCCTTCTGTATACGGCGAAACGCATGATACAGGGAAGCTATATTTAGAAATAGCTGAAAAAGTGATAGAAAAAGCATAAAGAAAAGGCCGTTTCCATAGAGGAGCGGCCTATTTTTCTTCTTCTTTTTTACCTCCCTCTTCTTTAGAGCCACCTTCTTCTTTAGAAGCACCGGCTTCTTCCACTAGCTTCTGCCATTTTGCTTGGAGGGACGGACTTTGTATAGTTTCTTCCACAACCTTTTGAATTTCTTTTCTCATATCACTCGATTTCAATGTTTTTTCTAATTCTTTTTTCATTTCGTCTGAGCTAAAGAATGTCTCTAAGTCTTTCAGATACTCTGGATCCTTCATCATGCTTTTCATTAAGTCTTCTTGTTGCTTCTTCATGCTCTTAGCCATGGTCTCAGAAAATTTAGGATCCTGGTAAATTTCTTTCCAGAACTCCTCTGCTTCCTTCGAAAGCATTGTCTGTTCTACTGACTTTTTTACTTGCTCACTGTCTATTACAAGCATTTCTTGAAACTTAGGATCCTCTAAAAGAGTTCGAATAGCTTTTTTACCATCCTCTGTCTGTAAAGCATCGATTAACATCTTTTTGTTTTCTTCATATGAAGGAGTACTAGAAGAGTCACTACAACCTGCTAGTAACCCAATACTTAATAAAATCAGGGCGAAATACTTCATTGATTCCTCACCATCCTTTTCAATTATTGTTCACAATTAGTACGGAAATATGTATTGATATTATGAAGAAATAGATTTTTTGATAAATCGTTGTTACAATTGAAGGATGAAATAGAGTAGATGGAGGCAACCTAGCTGTGACAATACGAAATTGGTTTAAATTTTTTATCAATTCCATGCTCATCGGTGGTTTAATAACAGGAGTTTTAGGTCTATTTATCCGTTGGGATGATGCCTTTGCTAAATACTTTGAAGCAGGCCAATGGAGTGAGTTTCTTGCTGCCTTTGCTTTTATGGTAGTAATGGGCTTTACCGTAAGTGTTATTACTCAAATGGGATTTTTCGCATATTTAACGATTCACCAAATGGGTGTAAATATATTTAGAACCCTAACTTTATGGAATTGGGTACAGTTATTAATCATTGCATTTGTCATATTTGATTTAATAATGTTCCGTTTCCGTCCAAACGCGGATACTACTTCGCAAGTATGGCTATATGCTTTCTTGTTAGTCGTTCTAATCGGAACAGGAGTAGTGGTGGCGCTTATTAAAGCAAATAAAACAAAAAAACACGTGTTAATCTCTGCATTGTTCTTTATGATTGTAATTTCAACATTAGAGTGGCTTCCTGTCTTAATGGTAAATGCGGATAACGTCGATAGCTGGGTTACTTTATTGTTGTTCCCAATTTTAGCGGTTAATGCATATCAGTTATTAGCTTTGCCAAAATATAACGCTAAATCTGATGAAGACCGATTAAAACTAGAAGCGCGTAGAAAAGCGAGAAGAGAAGCTACGGCAAAGGTTAAATAAGAAAACTGCTCTGACTATTAGTCGGAGCAGTTTTTATTATAGAAGAATAGTTGAATTCTCTACGCTATTCCGGATAACTTTTGGTTTTCATTTTCATATTAAATATATTTTGTTCAATACTAACAAAAGGTTGTGATCTTAAATATTTTGCAAGCTGGATTGTATCGATTCTTTCTTCTTGGTGGAGCGGAACTGTAAGTATATCTCCCTTCGTAAGCTTAGGCACAGAATTTCCTAAAACTAAAGTAGAGCCTAAAAGATTTACTTCCTCCTTCCAGGCATCCTTTTGAAGTTCAACAGGGAACTCGTAATCAGAAGTCCGAAACCAATCTGGCTTCACACCAATAGCCGCTTCAAATCTAGCTATTTCTTTTTTAAATAGACTCCGGTCCTCTACATACAACAAGCCTTCTTTACCCAGCAGACTAATAGGAATTTTTTTATCCTGCATAATTTTAATAATGGGCTCAGATCGCTCAATCCATTCAATGCTAATGAAAAAATGAGGATAAGGAGCTTTCAAACCTTCTACTAGGGTTTCTACATCCTCTCTACCAAATGATAGGTCGATAGTTACCGTATTCCCATAGGTTCCCTTCGATATAACACTTGGTTTTTCGGTTACTTGGAACACGGGAAGAAGTGTAGAATAAGTATTGGGCGCGAAGAGTAACAGCAAGAATAACAGTATAGAAGTGATGGTTATTAAGAGCTTTGTCTTCAAGGAAACACACACCTTTTCAATTTGTTTTAATAAATTTTATGATTAAGTGTTGACATTCATGTTAAAACGATGTTAAGATACAAAGGTCGCTAAAACAAAACGACAAAATACATTATATGAACATTGAAAACTGAACATGCAAAACGTTAAGACATACAGCATCAACAAGCTTCGGCTTGATTGACGCAAAACAATTTTTGACATCATTTAATGATGATGCCAGCAAAACAAAATGAGCTTTTTAAGTTCTCTATTATGGAGAGTTTGATCCTGGCTCAGGACGAACGCTGGCGGCGTGCCTAATACATGCAAGTCGAGCGGATGATGAAGAAGCTTGCTTCTTCTGATTTAGCGGCGGACGGGTGAGTAACACGTGGGCAACCTGCCCTGTAGATTGGGATAACTCCGGGAAACCGGGGCTAATACCGAATAATCCATTCCCTCACATGAGGAAATGTTAAAAGACGGCATCTCGCTGTCACTACAGGATGGGCCCGCGGCGCATTAGCTAGTTGGTGAGGTAACGGCTCACCAAGGCGACGATGCGTAGCCGACCTGAGAGGGTGATCGGCCACACTGGGACTGAGACACGGCCCAGACTCCTACGGGAGGCAGCAGTAGGGAATCTTCCACAATGGACGAAAGTCTGATGGAGCAACGCCGCGTGAGTGAAGAAGGTTTTCGGATCGTAAAACTCTGTTGTGAGGGAAGAACAAGTACGAGAGTAACTGCTCGTACCTTGACGGTACCTCATTAGAAAGCCACGGCTAACTACGTGCCAGCAGCCGCGGTAATACGTAGGTGGCAAGCGTTGTCCGGAATTATTGGGCGTAAAGCGCGCGCAGGCGGTCCTTTAAGTCTGATGTGAAAGCCCACGGCTCAACCGTGGAGGGTCATTGGAAACTGGGGGACTTGAGTACAGAAGAGGAAAGCGGAATTCCAAGTGTAGCGGTGAAATGCGTAGAGATTTGGAGGAACACCAGTGGCGAAGGCGGCTTTCTGGTCTGTAACTGACGCTGAGGCGCGAAAGCGTGGGGAGCAAACAGGATTAGATACCCTGGTAGTCCACGCCGTAAACGATGAGTGCTAAGTGTTAGGGGGTTTCCGCCCCTTAGTGCTGCAGCTAACGCATTAAGCACTCCGCCTGGGGAGTACGGTCGCAAGACTGAAACTCAAAGGAATTGACGGGGGCCCGCACAAGCGGTGGAGCATGTGGTTTAATTCGAAGCAACGCGAAGAACCTTACCAGGTCTTGACATCCCGCTGACCGGCCTAGAGATAGGCTTTTCCCTTCGGGGACAGCGGTGACAGGTGGTGCATGGTTGTCGTCAGCTCGTGTCGTGAGATGTTGGGTTAAGTCCCGCAACGAGCGCAACCCTTGATCTTAGTTGCCAGCATTCAGTTGGGCACTCTAAGGTGACTGCCGGTGATAAACCGGAGGAAGGTGGGGATGACGTCAAATCATCATGCCCCTTATGACCTGGGCTACACACGTGCTACAATGGACGGTACAGAGGGTCGCAACCCCGCGAGGGTGAGCAAATCCCATAAAACCGTTCTCAGTTCGGATTGTAGGCTGCAACTCGCCTACATGAAGCCGGAATCGCTAGTAATCGTGGATCAGCATGCCACGGTGAATACGTTCCCGGGCCTTGTACACACCGCCCGTCACACCACGAGAGTTTGTAACACCCGAAGTCGGTGGGGTAACCCTTTTGGGAGCCAGCCGCCGAAGGTGGGACAGATGATTGGGGTGAAGTCGTAACAAGGTAGCCGTATCGGAAGGTGCGGCTGGATCACCTCCTTTCTAAGGATATATTCGGAATACAGATTTTTATCTGTATCTTAACGTTTTGCAGTTCAGTTTTGAATGTTCATTCTATATGAGCATTTAAAGCTTTTTAACTTGTTCTTTGAAAACTGGATAAAACGACATCAAAAAAAGAAACAAACGCAAGATATTCAAATTGTGATCACTTACGTGATTGCAAGTGTAGTACTTTTAACTTTTAGGTTAAGTTAATAAGGGCGCACGGTGGATGCCTTGGCACTAGGAGTCGATGAAGGACGGCACTAACACCGATATGCTTCGGGGAGCTGTAAGTGAGCTTCGATCCGAAGATTTCCGAATGGGGAAACCCACTGCCCGTAATGGGGCAGTACATTTGCGTGAATACATAGCGCATCTGAGACACACCCAGGGAACTGAAACATCTAAGTACCTGGAGGAAGAGAAAGAAAATTCGATTCCCTGAGTAGCGGCGAGCGAAACGGGAAGAGCCCAAACCAAGAGGCTTGCCTCTTGGGGTTGTAGGACACTCTATACGGAGTTACAAAAGAATGAGCTAGACGAAGCGACCTGGAAAGGTCCGCAGGATAGGGTAAAAGCCCCGTAGTCAAAAGTTCATTCCCTCCAGAGTGTATCCTGAGTACGGCGGAACACGTGAAATTCCGTCGGAATCCGGGAGGACCATCTCCCAAGGCTAAATACTACCTAGTGACCGATAGTGAACCAGTACCGTGAGGGAAAGGTGAAAAGCACCCCGGAAGGGGAGTGAAATAGACCCTGAAACCGTGTGCCTACAAATAGTCAAAGCCCGTTAACGGGTGATGGCGTGCCTTTTGTAGAATGAACCGGCGAGTTACGATTACATGCGAGGTTAAGTTGAGAAGACGGAGCCGCAGCGAAAGCGAGTCTGAATAGGGCGAATGAGTATGTGGTCGTAGACCCGAAACCAGGTGATCTACCCATGTCCAGGATGAAGGTGAGGTAACACTTACTGGAGGTCCGAACCCACGCACGTTGAAAAGTGCGGGGATGAGGTGTGGGTAGCGGAGAAATTCCAATCGAACCTGGAGATAGCTGGTTCTCTCCGAAATAGCTTTAGGGCTAGCCTCAAACGTTAGAATCTTGGAGGTAGAGCACTGTTTGGACTAGGGGCCCATCCCGGGTTACCGAATTCAGACAAACTCCGAATGCCAATGATTTATGTTTGGGAGTCAGACTGCGAGTGATAAGATCCGTAGTCAAGAGGGAAACAGCCCAGACCACCAGCTAAGGTCCCAAAGTATTTGTTAAGTGGAAAAGGATGTGGCGTTGCTTAGACAACCAGGATGTTGGCTTAGAAGCAGCCATCATTTAAAGAGTGCGTAATAGCTCACTGGTCGAGTGACGCTGCGCCGAAAATGTATCGGGGCTAAACAAATCACCGAAGCTGTGGATTGATACCTTTGGTATCAGTGGTAGGAGAGCGTTCTAAGGGCGTTGAAGTCAGACCGGAAGGACTGGTGGAGCGCTTAGAAGTGAGAATGCCGGTATGAGTAGCGAAAGATGGGTGAGAATCCCATCCACCGTATGACTAAGGTTTCCTGAGGAAGGCTCGTCCGCTCAGGGTTAGTCGGGACCTAAGTCGAGGCCGATAGGCGTAGACGATGGACAACAGGTTGATATTCCTGTACCACCACCCCACCGTTTGAGTGATGGGGGGACGCAGTAGGATAGGGTAAGCGTGCTGTTGGTTATGCACGTCCAAGCAGTGAGGTGTGAGTGTAGGCAAATCCGCACTCTGTAACATTGAGCTGTGATGGCAAGGACGTATGTCCGGAGTTCCTGATTTCACACTGCCAAGAAAAGCCTCTAACGAGGTGGGAGGTGCCCGTACCGCAAACCGACACAGGTAGTCGAGGAGAGAATCCTAAGGTGAGCGAGAGAACTCTCGTTAAGGAACTCGGCAAAATGACCCCGTAACTTCGGGAGAAGGGGTGCTCTTTTGGGTGAATAGCCTAGAAGAGCCGCAGTGAATAGGCCCAGGCGACTGTTTAGCAAAAACACAGGTCTCTGCAAAACCGTAAGGTGAAGTATAGGGGCTGACGCCTGCCCGGTGCTGGAAGGTTAAGAGGAGTGCTTAGCGCAAGCGAAGGTGCGAATTGAAGCCCCAGTAAACGGCGGCCGTAACTATAACGGTCCTAAGGTAGCGAAATTCCTTGTCGGGTAAGTTCCGACCCGCACGAAAGGCGTAACGATCTGGGCACTGTCTCAACGAGAGACTCGGTGAAATTATAGTACCTGTGAAGATGCAGGTTACCCGCGACAGGACGGAAAGACCCCGTGGAGCTTTACTGTAGCTTGATATTGAATTTTGGTGCAACTTGTACAGGATAGGTAGGAGCCTTAGAGCCCGGAGCGCCAGCTTCGGAGGAGGCGTCGGTGGGATACTACCCTGGTTGTATTGAAATTCTAACCCATACCCGTAACCCGGGTAGGAGACAGTGTCAGGCGGGCAGTTTGACTGGGGCGGTCGCCTCCTAAAGTGTAACGGAGGCGCCCAAAGGTTCCCTCAGAATGGTTGGAAATCATTCGAAGAGTGTAAAGGCAGAAGGGAGCTTGACTGCGAGACCTACAAGTCGAGCAGGGTCGAAAGACGGGCTTAGTGATCCGGTGGTTCCGCATGGAAGGGCCATCGCTCAACGGATAAAAGCTACCCCGGGGATAACAGGCTTATCTCCCCCAAGAGTCCACATCGACGGGGAGGTTTGGCACCTCGATGTCGGCTCATCGCATCCTGGGGCTGTAGTCGGTCCCAAGGGTTGGGCTGTTCGCCCATTAAAGCGGTACGCGAGCTGGGTTCAGAACGTCGTGAGACAGTTCGGTCCCTATCCGTCGTGGGCGTAGGAAATTTGAGAGGAGCTGTCCTTAGTACGAGAGGACCGGGATGGACACACCGCTGGTGTACCAGTTGTTCTGCCAAGGGCATCGCTGGGTAGCTATGTGTGGACGGGATAAGTGCTGAAAGCATCTAAGCACGAAGCCCCCCTCAAGATGAGATTTCCCATTACGCAAGTAAGTAAGATCCCTCAAAGACGATGAGGTAGATAGGTTCGGGGTGGAAGCGTGGCGACACGTGCAGCTGACGAATACTAATCGATCGAGGACTTAACCAAATTGTTTGTTTCGATTAATGATGTCTTTTATCCAGTTTTGAGTGAACAACTCAAAAGTCTAGTGATGATGGCGAAGAGGTCACACCCGTTCCCATACCGAACACGGAAGTTAAGCTCTTCAGCGCCGATGGTAGTTGGGGGTCTCCCCCTGCAAGAGTAGGACGTCGCTGGGCAACTAAAGGAAGTCGTCACCGAGCAATCGGTGGCGGCTTTTTTGTTTCAAAAAAAAAGCCGAAGGCACTCTCTCCCTAAGGAAGTGAGCGAGAAGCCGGAGGGGCAAAGAGTTCGAGGAAGCAAAGAAGAGAGGCTCGGAGCGTATGGCATACGCGAGAACCGAACGACTGCGGCTGACGAAGAAATCTGCCGCCCATCTGGTTTCGCAGCCGCGGATGGTAGTTGGAGGGTCGCCCCTGCAAGAGTAGGACGTCGCTGGGCAACTAAAGGAAGTCGTCACCGAGTAATCGGTGGCGGCTTTTTTGTTTTGTCCTGTATCAAAAAAAAGCCGAAGGCATTCTCTCCCTAAGGAAGTGAGCGAGAAGCCGGAGGGGCAAAGAGTTCGAGGAACTGAACGACTGTGGCTGGTGTTTTTTTGTTTAGAAGGCAATCTCTCCCCAGAAATTACAAAAATACTTAAGCATGTTATGAATAGGGCAAGGAAAGAGTTACGAGTAATAATTACGTGAGCCTGATCAAAAAGGCGTTTAAACTCTGTGACAGCTGTGATTCCTGCTCGTACCATTCGTCTACTTTAAAAGCACTCTCCTAGCAATAATTAAATCTTTTAATGAGCGTTGAATTTTATATAGAATGCACTACCTATAAAATACTAACATTAATTACTCTATTGATTGGAGAGGCAGACGGCGACTCCCCCCGCGGAAAGCTTACGTCTAGAGCGAAAACCAACTCTACTTTAAACATAAAAAAGCAATATTAAATTTCACTGTTCTCTATTAATAGCTTAAATTTTTGGCTATAAATAAGAATTAAAAAATAGATTAAAAAAACTCTAAATAAAAAATTCTTCTACGCATATTTCTAAATAAAAATGGACAATATAATATGGTGAAGCATCTTCTATGAAATAAAATATAGAGAATATCATTCAAAAAGATGGTAACTTCTATATGTTGGAACCTTGAATATTTCATTGGAAAAATACCTAAATTAAGCTTGAAATTTAAAGTATACTTGTTATAATTATATTTGTACTTTAAATAATAAGAACGTTCCGAAGTAGCTCAGTGGTAGAGCAATCGGCTGTTAACCGATTGGTCGTAGGTTCGAGTCCTACCTTCGGAGCCATTTTTATGCTTCCATAGCTCAGTAGGTAGAGTGCTTCCATGGTAAGGAAGAGGTCACCGGTTCAAATCCGGTTGGAAGCTTTTCTATTTTACATAAAAGTAGGGAATGTACATAAAAAAATGCTTGTTTTGAAGTAATACTTATGCTAAACTATTAATTGTCCGGTTTTTAAAGAGGATTACTGTTTTGGAGGATTAGCTCAGCTGGGAGAGCATCTGCCTTACAAGCAGAGGGTCGGCGGTTCGAGCCCGTCATCCTCCACCATAAAGTTTAAAGTTTTTATAATAGCCTGGAGGGGTAGCGAAGTGGCTAAACGCGGCGGACTGTAAATCCGCTCCTTAGGGTTCGGCGGTTCGAATCCGTCCCCCTCCACCAGTTTTTGGGGTATAGCCAAGCGGTAAGGCAACGGATTTTGATTCCGTCATGCCCTGGTTCGAATCCAGGTACCCCAGCCATTTTCTATTATCTATTATGGGGCCTTAGCTCAGCTGGGAGAGCGCCTGCCTTGCACGCAGGAGGTCAGCGGTTCGATCCCGCTAGGCTCCATTTTAATTCTAATGTGTGTATACTGTACTCTTTTCATTCAATTGAAAAGAGTTTTTTTGTATTTAGATATATAACAAAATAACTTCTACATTCCGATATAAATAGAAAAAGAGAAGAGGTTGTGAGAGGAAATGGAAAGCTTAATCCTAGGGGATGTTACGTTAAGATTGTTAACGAAAAGCGATATACCGTTACTGTGGGAGCTGTATGAGCCTAGCGTATTTGAATATATGTTACATAGGGTAGAAAGTGAAGAACAGCTAGGAGATTGGCTGCAGGCAGGAATTGATCAAATGCAAGGTCAACAAACCGCAATTGTTTATGTAGTGGAACATACAGATACCAAGAAAATAATGGGTACGACTAGGATTTACGGGATAGATCAAGTTAACCGTGCTTGTGAAATTGGCTCTACTTTTTACGGGAAAGCTTTTCAGAGAACTCATGTAAATACGACCTGTAAGTTCTTGATGCTCCAGCATTGCTTTGAGGCGTTGGGGATGATTCGTGTGCAGTTTAAAACCGACGAGTTAAACTTACCGTCACAGCGAGCTATTGAAAGAATTGGGGGCATCAAGGAAGGTGTGTTAAGGAACGAACGTGTGAGATCCAACGGGACCGTCAGAAACGCGGTTTTATATTCGATTGTAAATGAAGAATGGGCAGAAGCAAAAAAATATCTTCAATTATTAATGAATAAATATACATGAAAATGCTGAGTTGAGCCAACTGCCTTTAAGGAATTACAATAAGTGTATGAACTAAAGGGGGTATAAAATAATGAATAAATTAAATCTAACAATTATAGGGGTTCCCATGGATCTTGGCCAAAATAGACGTGGGGTAGATATGGGACCAAGTGCTATTCGTTATGCTGGAGTAGTGGAACGCTTAACTGACCTTGGTCATACGGTGAAGGATGAAGGGGATATTTTAATCAGTCAGACTAGAAAAAAAGAATCATCTACTACCTTAAGAAATTTAGAGCAGGTGATTGAAGCTAATACAGCTCTTGCCAATAAAGTGCATGCGGTTGTAGAGGCAGGTGATTTCCCACTTGTCCTAGGTGGAGATCATAGTATAGCTATCGGTACATTAGCAGGTCTTTCTGATCATTATGAAAATCTAGGGGTTATCTGGTACGATGCTCATGCAGACTTAAACACTGCTGAAACTTCTCCATCGGGAAATATTCATGGTATGCCATTAGCCGTAAGCATAGGCTTAGGTCACAAGGATTTAGTGAACATACGTGAATTTGCACCGAAGATTAAACCCGAGAATATAGTTATAATTGGCGCCCGCTCTGTAGACCCGGGAGAGAGAGAACTGATTAGAGAAAAAGGTATTAAAGTTTTCTCCATGCATGAAATAGATAAGCTAGGAATGACCGAGGTTATGAATCAAACGATAACTTACTTCCTGGAACGTAAAGTGGACGGTGTGCATTTATCTCTTGACTTAGATGGATTAGATCCGCTATATACACCTGGAGTGGGAACGCCGGTACCAGGAGGTATAAGCTATCGTGAAAGTCATTTAGCTATGGAAATGCTTTATTCCTCTCATTTAATTTCATCTGCTGAATTTGTAGAAGTAAATCCTATTCTCGATGAGAAAAATAAAACAGCTGATACTGCAGTAGCACTTATGGGCTCATTATTTGGAGAAAGCTTAATATAATAGTTTTATTAGTATTTTAGGAAAAGCAGGCTAATTGTCAGCTTTTTCTTTTTTTTAACAACACAACACAGGAAATATTTGATAAAATTAAAATAATATAAAAAAATGAAACCTGTTGAATCCTTCTTACGTATAGGTAGAGACAGCCGCATAGAGCGGAGGGGAAATCACACGATGGATGCGATAGTTAACAAAAGAATAAAACAAGTACTTAAAGGAGATAAAGACGCATTCGCGGAGATTGTCGACCTTTACCAAAATAGGCTTTTCCAAGTTTGTTATAGAATGCTTGGCAATCGTCACGAAGCTGAAGATATAGCACAAGAGGCATTTGTCCGGGCCTATATAAATATTCATACATTCGATCAAAAGAGAAAATTTTCTACGTGGCTGTATCGTATTGCTACCAATTTATGTATTGATCGTATACGTAAAAAAAAGCCTGATTATTATTTAGATGCAGAAGTAAAAGGTACGGAAGGTCTCGACATGTATTCTCAAATAGCTGCCTCTGACGAACTTCCTGAGGAAGAGTTGATGAAACTTGAGCTACAAGATAGAATTCAATATGAGATCAGCCGTCTTCCAGATAAGTATCGATCTGCTATAGTGCTTAAATACATGGAGGAACTATCATTACAGGAAATAAGTGAAATTTTAGATCTCCCATTAGGCACAGTAAAAACAAGAATACATCGAGGTCGGGAAGCACTTAGAAAACAATTAAGTAAACAACCGAATCTTTAATAGGAGGAATCATGATGAGTGCGTGTCCAGAACGAATTGTTCACTATATGCATGAATATCTAGATGGTGAAATTAGTCGTGAACACGAGCTGGAGCTCAAGTCACACTTGCAGTCGTGCCAAGAGTGTCGCAATCATATGCATGAGTTAAGCGATGTAGTAGCCTTTGTAAAAGGAGCAGCTCATGTAGAGGCACCAAATGATTTTACTCTATCAGTTATGTCTAGACTTCCAAAAGAAAAATCACATACAGGTGTAAGCAGATGGTTTAGACAGCATCCTGTTCTTACGGCAGCAGCTATGTTTATGCTTTTAATGAGTAGTGCCCTTTTCTCCAATTATAATAACGACCAACAGTTTTCATTCACAAAGCAAGAGAATGTTATTGTCGAGGGAGAAACAGTTATAATCCCTGAGGGACAAGTCGTTAAAGGAGATTTGATAGTTAAGAATGGTGATGTGCGCGTTGATGGAGAATTGGACGGCAATTTAACAGTGATTAATGGGTCCATTATCGACGGTTCTAAATATATGGCTTCCACAGCCAATGTTACAGGTAAAAGTGAGGAAATTAACAAAGCATTTGACTGGTTATGGTATACCATAAAAGATACTGCTAATGAAATTACCTCTTTCTTTAAAAGCGATAAGACTGAAGAATAAAAATAGAAATAAATACCCCGAGAAACACATATATTATCCTATCTTTTTAAAAAAGGAGTCTATCCAGGAACCTGGATAGACTTTTTGCGTTAGTATTAGAACGAGAAATCTATACTTCAAATATGTTATACTTACTTTATATGGATTTGCGAGAAAAAGTGGGGGATGCCCAATGTCGTTTATGGAACAATTTACAGACTTGATGCCAGTGAACGTAATCGTCAATATATTAGACGTTTTGTTCGTATGGTTCGTTATATATAAATTAATTACTCTTATTAAAGGTACAAAAGCAGTTCAATTATTAAAAGGTATCTTTGTCATCGTTATTGCAAAAGTAGTAACTGATTTTCTAGGTTTAGATACACTTGGCTGGATGTTAAATCAAGTTATCACATATGGTTTCTTAGCAATTATTATCATTTTCCAACCTGAGATCAGAAGAGCACTTGAACAAATAGGTAGGGGGAAATTGTTTTCTAGAAGCTCTCTACAAGAGGAAGAAGAGCAGACTCGTCTAATAGAAGCAATGACCAAGTCTGTTAGCTATATGGCAAAGCGTCGAATTGGTGCTTTAATTTCCATCGAACGAGAGACTGGATTGACAGAATATATTGAGACGGGAATACCTTTAAATGCCCACTTAACTTCTGAGTTAATGATTAATATTTTTATTCCAAATACGCCACTACATGATGGGGCGGTTATTGTTCAAAAAAATAAGATTGTTTCTGCTGGCTGTTACTTACCACTTTCTGAAAGTCCTTTTATCTCGAAGGAGCTTGGAACAAGGCATAGAGCTGCAATAGGGCTTAGTGAGGTCACAGATGCTATTACAATTGTAGTTTCAGAGGAAACAGGAGCAGTAAGCCTTACTTCTAACGGAGACCTACATCGAAATCTTTCAATGGATGAATTTAAAAATCATTTAACAAGACTTTGGTTTGGTCCAACTGAGGAGCAAGTGACACCTTCTAAGTGGCGATGGAGGGGGAAACAAAATGGATAAAATGATGAATAATCCGTGGCTTTTGCGAATTATTACACTTACCTTTGCCATATTGCTGTTTGTTTCCGTGAAATCGGATTTGGAATCTGATCATCAGAACTCTAGCAACAATGCAATTGACGTATTAAGGGATGTTCCAGTAGAAGTCTATTATGATGATGAAAATTTAGTCGTCACTGGAGTTCCAGATACGGTAGATGTAAATATACAAGGCCCTGCAAACTTTGTGACTTCGGCAAAGATTATGAAGGACTACAAGCTGTTTGTAGACTTAAGAGAACTTCCAATGGGCGAACATAGAGTTGCTATATCACAGGAAAATTTCTCAGAAAAATTAAAGGTCCGAACAGACCCCGTATATGTGAATGTAGTAATTGAAGAAAAAATCACCCAGGAATTCCGGGTAGATCTTGACATGAATGAAAGCCTGTTAGCAGAGAACTATGTCATGACTTCTTCTGTAGAACCTCGAACAGTAAACGTAACAGGAGCAAAAAGTGTTATACAATCTATAGGCTATGTAAAAGCAACCATTTCGAGCGAAAAAGGCATAGATAAGTCCTTTGAGCAAGAAGCTAGCGTTAGAGTGCTTGATTTGGATCTTAATAAGCTTGATGTCTCTGTTGAGCCGAGAACTGTAAATGTTAAAGTGACAGTTGAAGAATACAGTAAAGAAGTACCTATCTCGCTTTCGAAAAAAGGAACTCCAAAGGAAGGTTTAACTATTAATGCACTATCAACAGCGACTCAGAAGGTGCGGGTATATGGTCCTAGGTCAGTTGTTGATAAAATTGATAGGTTGAATGTCGATGTAGATGTGAGTAAAATTGAAGACACTGGGTCAATCAGTGTTAAAATGGTTGTGCCTGAGGGAGTGACCAAATTATCTCAAGAAAAAATTGATATAAAAGCAGATGTTACAAGCGCAACACCCCCTTCCAACGGTACGGATGAAGCCGAGAAGGAAGATGAGGACACAGCTGTAGCTGATGAGATAACAGAGAAGTCCTTTACAGAAATGAGGATAGCTGTAAAAGGATTACCAGAGCAGCTAGCGAGTAGCTTCGAAACACCTACTGATGGAATAATTTCTGTTGTGGCCAAGGGAACACCGGATGCCTTGAAAGATATTCAGTCAGGGGACATTTCTATCTACGTAGATGCCCAAAACATAGAAGTTGGTGAAAGAATTCTTCCTATTCAAATTGATGGTCCTTCTAATGTAGAATGGCAAACATCTGAATCCGAAGCAAAATTAATGATAAAAGACGCATAAAAGCAGGATAACAGGTAATTAAGGAGAGAAGATTAATGGGAAAATATTTTGGTACAGACGGAGTAAGAGGTGTAGCAAACGAGGAATTAACACCGGAATTAGCATTTAAATTAGGTCGCTTTGGTGGATATATTTTAACAAAAGATACTAAAGAGCGAGCAAAGGTACTCATTGGACGGGATACACGTATTTCTGGACATATGCTAGAGGGCGCGCTTGTTGCTGGTCTTTTATCTGTCGGAGTGGAAGTAATGCGATTAGGTGTTATTAGTACACCGGGAGTAGCTTATCTTACACGTGTAATGAGCGCAGATGCTGGTGTAATGATTTCTGCTTCCCATAACCCCGTGGAAGATAACGGTATCAAATTCTTTGGTTCAGATGGGTTTAAGCTTACGGATGAGCAAGAAGAACAAATTGAGCAGTTGCTTGATGCAGAGAAGGATGAATTGCCAAGACCCACAGGTGGTGGTGTCGGATCCGTATCCGATTACTTCGAAGGCGGTCAAAAATACATTCAATATCTTAAGCAATCAATTGATGAAGACTTCGTAGGCATTCATGTAGCCTTAGACTGTGCGAATGGTGCAACATCTTCCTTAGGTACTCATGTATTTGCTGACTTAGATGCCGACCTTTCGACAATGGGAGTTTCGCCTAACGGCTTGAATATAAACGATGGTGTAGGGTCTACACATCCAGAAGGCTTAGCTAAGTTTGTTCTTGAAAAGGGAGCAAATGTTGGATTAGCATTTGATGGTGATGGAGATAGAATTATCGCAGTAGATGAAAAAGGGAACATCGTTGATGGCGACCAAATCATGTATATCTGTGCAAAATATCTTAATTCCCTAGGACGATTAAACAACAAGACAGTTGTTTCTACTGTTATGAGTAACATGGGCTTCTATAAAGCACTTGAGGCGAATGATATGACAAGTGTAAAAACTTCTGTTGGAGATCGTTATGTTGTAGAAGAGATGAAGAAGAATGGTTACAACCTGGGTGGAGAACAATCTGGTCATATTATCTTCCTAGATTACAATACTACAGGTGATGGTTTGTTAACCGGCTTACAGCTTGTAAACATTATGAAGGTAACAGGGAAGAAACTTTCTGAGCTAGCAGCTGAAATGAAAGTCTTTCCTCAAAAGCTAGTAAATGTACGCGTTACTGATAAGCATGCTGTTACTGAGAATGATAAAGTAGCTGCAATCATTAGTGAAGTGGAGACAGAAATGGCTGGTAACGGACGCGTGTTAGTTCGTCCTTCAGGAACAGAACCATTAGTTCGCGTAATGGTAGAGGCTTCTACCGTAGAAGACTGTGAGAAATATGTAAATCGTATAGTTGAAGTAGTAAAAGCAGAAATGGGATTAGTAGACTAAAGATATAATATAACCTTGACCGGTAGAATTACGGTCGGGGTTTTTTGTTGGCTATGTTAAAGGAAAAGTTGAAAAAGACATATAAAAATGAGCTAGGATATTTTCTCCTGGCTCATTTTACTTCGATATTGCTTTTTACTATGCACCCGTAGAATTAATTCCAATTTGTTTATTTACATCAACAATTAAACAAATTAATAAACCAAAAATAACACCTAAAAACGTTGAAAAAAATAACATATCTTCCGGTAAGTATAGTCGCGAACTGATTATAATATGACTTATAAAACCAAATAAACCTCCTAAAATAATACTAATAATTATCTTTTTTAACATATATATTCCCCCTTTTAATATTCGACTACTTTCTTAATCTAAACTAACCTTCCCCGTTGATTTTAGTTTTATATTTAACAAATAAACCATATAAGTAAAATAAATCGAATACTTTAGTAGCCTTTTTGATTAAAAAATTCTTATAAATAGATTATCAAAAGCCCTTCTTTCTAATTTTCATTAAAGATGTTTAATATAGCTTTTTTAGTGGAATTATAAGAGAGAACAAACAATTGAGGAGTGAGGAAATGGCTAAAGTAGCAACATTAATCACAAACATGTTTGAGGACTCGGAATATGCGAAACCGGCACAAGCATTAAACGAAGCTGGACACGAGGTATTCGCTATTGAACAAGAGGCTGGGAAACAAGTAACCGGTAAAAATGGTGAAGTAAATGTAACGATTGACTATGGTATTGACGATGTGAAGCCAGAAGAATTTGATGCACTATTCATTCCTGGTGGATTTTCTCCCGATATTTTAAGAGCAGATGATCGTTTCGTACAATTTGCAAAATACTTTATGGATGCTAAAAAACCCGTATTTGCAATCTGTCATGGACCTCAGCTTTTAATTACTGCTAAAACACTCAATGGTCGAGATGCAACTGGATATAAATCTATTCAAGTAGATTTAGAAAATGCAGGAGTTAAGTTCCATGACGAAGAGGTTTTCGTTTGTCAAAAACAATTAGTTACTAGTCGTACACCAGATGACATTCCAGCGTTCAACCGTGAAATTGTTAAACTGTTGGCTTAAAAGTATAATGAAGGAGGGCACCCTGCAAGGGTGTCTTTTTGTGTGTTTAAGTTAATATATATATTGCTTTTTATTTCGATAATAGTAATATATTGTTTAATTCTTTACATTATGTCTGTATAATGTTATTTTTGCTTTCTAAAGTAAAGTTAATAATTTATGATAGAAATGAGGGGTGTGAAAAAATGGGAATAGATATGATAGACAAAAAAATCCTAGAACTGTTAACTGCTAATGGCCGATTATCATATGTAGATATTGGGAAGGAGTTAAATTTATCTAGGGTTGCTGTGAGAGAACGAGTACATCAACTACAGAAAGAAGGAGTTATTGAAAGATTTACTGTAGTGATTAATTCGGAAAAAGTAGGCAAAGGGGTATCGGGCTTTTTTGAAGTGGATTGTGAACCATCATCATTGGTGGAAGTCGCAGAGAAACTAGCGAACAATCCTAGTGTTGCTAGCTGCTACCAAATGACAGGACCTTCCACTTTACATATGCACGTGTTGGTTGATGACTTCCTTAGTCTTGAAAAATTCATCAACGAAGAGTTATACGCATTAGAAGGTATTACTAGAGTTGAGAGTCATATTTTATTAAGAAGGTTTAAAAGCCGTAGTGGCTTAAAGTTATAAAAGGCATCCCCTTGAGGATGCCTTTTTGCATGGACAGAAAGAATGGAAACGTTTACTTTAAATGAAAAAAATAACAAAACATAAAGTAATGATATAGCAGATATAATATTCAAAATGTAATGTAAAATTAATTATTTAGTCTAAATGTAAAGAATAAATCAAATAAATAAATTTATTTGAAAATTCATATAGATTTTTATTGATAGTTGTATTATAATCAAAATTATTAAAATTCAATCATTTGTTAATCAAAAATAAAAAAAAGATTAACAAATGTAGAAAAGGTTGGTGGGATTTTGGTTTCTTTAATTGTAAGGCGTGGGATGCAGCTTCTTTTCTTGCTTTTTGGTATATCATTTCTAGTGTTTTCCTCCATGTACATTGCACCCGGGGATCCTGCCACAATGGTAGGAGGACCGACAGCGACCGAATCTGATTTGGAGTCAATAAGAGAGAACTTGGGATTAAATGATCCTTTCCTAGTTCAGTACGGTCGATATGTTAAAAATGCGGTTCAAGGAGACTTTGGCTATTCCTATCAATCTAAACAATCCGTTTCAGAAGCAATAGCTATTAGGCTACCGAATACTTTTAAGCTGGCAATTGCGAGTATGATAGTTGCCATCATAATAGGTGTGGTAGCGGGATTGATATCAGCATTAAAACAAAATTCATGGCTCGATGTGACGTCAACTACTTTTGCACTTGCCGGGATATCCATACCAAATTTTTGGTTAGGTGCATTGTTAATATTAGTATTTGCTGTAAATCTGCAATGGCTACCAGTAGGTGGACTGTCAGCACCATTCTATACAGCTGAGGGCTTTAAACAAATGATCCTTCCTGCAATTACATTGGGCACTAGCGCTGCAGCAATGATTGCAAGAATGACAAGATCCTCAGTGCTCGAGGTGGCTAAAGCCGACTATGTAAGAACGGCCAGAGCCAAAGGTGTGAAAGAAAGATCAGTCATTTGGGTACATACTCTAAAAAACGCAATGATTCCAGTAGTTACTGTGATTGGTGTTAACTTTGGTGGTTTACTCGGAGGAACAATTATCACGGAAAAAGTATTTGCGATTAATGGTGTTGGAAGGTTGATGGTAGACGCTATCGCACAAAGGGACTTCCCGATGGTGCAAGCTTCCGTATTATTAGTAGCCACACTATTCGTGGTTGTGAATCTCATCGTAGACATTGTCTATACATTCATCGATCCAAGGATAAGTTATGACTAAGAAGGAGGGATCATATGTCGAATACTATTTCAATAAACAATAATCTTCCAACTGCAACAAAAAAGAAGGATAAGGTATACGTCACGACGATGAAACGCCTCATGAAAAATAAATTAGCAGTAGTTGGTCTTGCTATTATTTTGGGGCTAATCTTCATAGCGGTATTTGCTCCCTCCTTAGCCACACATGATCCATCAAAACAAAATCTAGTAGCCAGTGAACTCCCTATCTTTTCAGAAGGTCATTGGTTGGGGACAGATAATTATGGTAGAGACGTTTGGTCTCGTATCGTTTATGGTTCTAGAATTTCTCTCTTAGTCGGAATAGCAGCTGTCGTTCTTGGTCTGCTAGGAGGTATTACGCTTGGTTTGCTCGGGGGCTATTATAAAAAACTAGATGGAATCATTATGAGAATAGTAGATTTGCTGTTTTCCTTCCCGGGTATTCTACTAGCTATGCTAATCATTGCTATATTAGGTACCAGCCTGGTTAACGTAGCAATAGCGATTAGTATCTGGTCCATACCAAGCTGTGCTCGCATAGTGAGAGGATCAGTACTTTCTATAAAACAAAAAGAATATATTATGGCTTTAAAATCATTAGGTGCTTCTGATTTAAGGATTATGATTCGTCATATTCTTCCGAATGCTATGGCACCAATTATCGTATTTGCAACAATGAGAATGGGAACAGCTATCCTCTCCACAGCCTCTCTTAGTTACTTAGGATTGGGGGCACAGCCTCCTACACCAGAATGGGGGGCAATGATTGCACAAGGGCAAAGCTATATGTGGACGTCACCTCATTTAACAATTATTCCTGGGATAGCAATTATGTTAACTGTATTTGCCTTTAACGTATTAGGAGACGGATTACGAGATGCATTAGATCCAAATATGGACATCCAATAAAAAATAGAAAATAGGGGGAATATGAAAATGAAGAAAAAATGGTTATTTATTTTATTATTTGTTGTATCAATCGTTCTAGCAGCTTGTTCTGGAGGAGAGTCTTCATCAGCTCCAAAAGAAAACGGAGGCTCAGGAAGTGACATTAGTGGAGATACCTTTACCTATGCTACTACAACTGATGCGGTCGGCCTGTCTCCAACCATGACAAATGACACTCCTTCAGCAAATGTGATTGATCAAGTATATGAGACACTTTTCAAACGTAACTCAGAAACATTAGAGATTGAGCCTTTATTAGCGGAGTCCTATGAAACTCCAGATGAAAATACATGGATTTTTAAACTAAGGGAAGGTGTACAATTCCACGATGGGACTCCATTTAACGCAGAAGCGGTCAAATATACGTTTGATAAATTACGTGACCCAGCAACTGGTGCACCACGTGCATCTCTTTTAGAATCCGTGGAAGAAATTACAGTCGAAGATGAATATACGGTTAAAATTACAACGAAATATCCTTACGGTGCATTCTTAGCGGCACTTTCTCATTCCAACTCTGCGATTGTAAGTCCAACCGCTGACCAAAAACAAGATTTGATGAAAGAGCCAGTAGGTACCGGTCCATTTAAATTTGTTAGTTGGACTCCTGGAGATCAGTTAGTGCTAGAAGCGAACGAAGAATATCGAGAAGGGGCACCTGATTTAAAGAAAGTAGTATTCAAGGTAGTTCCTGAGATTTCTACTGCCATTTCGATGCTTCAAACAGGCGAGGTTCAATTTATCGATAACCTACCAACCGAGCAAATCAATCGTTTAGAATCGATGGACAGTATTGATATTCAAAAAATTGATGGTTCTCCAGTCTATTATTTTGCATTTAACCATCTAAGAGAAAGAAACCAAGACCCTGATTTCCGAGAAGCAGTAGCCTCAGCAATCGATCGTGATGCATTTGTCTCTAAATTGAACGGATTAGGTGTAAGAAGTGATAGTGTAATAGGACCAAAAGTATTTGGATATGATGCGTCTGCTGATAAGGCAGGAACTCCTTATGATATAGAGCATGCAAAAGAATTAGTAGAGAAAAATGGATATGGTGATCAACCACTTAAATTGTTAACAGCTAACCGTGCTAATACAACTTTAATGGCTGAAATTGTTCAAGCTCAATTAACTGAAGCAGGGTTCAAGGTTGAAATTGAGTCTATGGAGTGGGCTACTTATTTAGATTCAGCTCGTGCAGGGGAATATGACTTAACCTTCTTAAGCTGGTCAAATGTTACTGGAGACGGTTCTGAATTATTTTATCCTAACTTTCATAGTGACAATGTAGGTGCGTCAAATCGTGCACAGTATAGTAATCCAGCATTTGATGACTTAGTAATGCAGTCACGTACTACAGTTGACCAAGAAGAACGTGCGAAGTTACTTAATCAAGCAAATAAATTAATGTTAGACGAGAATGCAGTAGTAGTTATGTATCATGGAGTTGTTACATCTGCTTTGGATAACAAATACACTGGGTTGGACCTTGATTCTACTGGTAAATGGTCATTAAAAAATGTAACTGGAAAGTAGGTATATCCGATGAGGGAGACATTATTAGAAGTGAACAATTTAGTAACTGAATTTCGTACAGCAGACGGTAACGTTCAAGCTGTGCGAGATGTCTCCTTTTCTGTTTCAAAAGGAGAAACACTGTGTATCGTAGGAGAGTCTGGCTGTGGTAAGAGTATTACATCCTTGTCAGTCATTGGTCTTTTGCCAAGCAATGGTAAAATAGCTGCAGGCCAAGTCAAGTATGAAGGAAAAGAAATCCAAAGTCTTTCATATGAAGAATTGAGAAAGATGCGTGGTAATAAGATATCAATGATTTTTCAAGAGCCTATGACTGCACTTAATCCAGTATTGACGGTGGGATACCAATTAAGGGAGCCTTTGATGCTTCATCACGGACTATCTAAATCAGTGGCACACAAACAAGGAATCGATCTGTTAAACCAAGTAGGAATCCCTTACCCAGAAAAACGGATGAGTCAGTACCCTCATGAGCTGAGTGGTGGGATGAGACAACGGGTTATGATTGCCATTGCTCTATCATGTCACCCAGGTTTGCTCATTGCAGATGAACCAACAACCGCATTAGATGTTACAATCCAGGCTCAAATTTTGGACCTAATCAATGAGTTAAAGACAAAGTTAAATATGGGCATTATGCTTATTACGCATGATATGGGAGTAGTAGCAGAGGTAGCGGATAAGGTGATGGTGATGTATGCAGGTAAAAAGGTGGAGGAAGGTATGGTTGAAGATATTTTCAACAATCCAAAACACCCGTACACCCAAGGGCTTTTAAATTCTGTGCCAAATGTAGATGATCCTGATTTTGAATTAGAGCCAATTCCGGGTTCTCTTCCAAGTTTACATGAGGACATTCAAGGGTGCAGATTTCATCCCCGATGTAAATTTGCGACAGAAAAGTGTAGCGTACTACCTCCAAAAGAGATCCAAGACGAGCGTGGACATACGGTAAGTTGCTGGTTATATGAAGAGGAAGAGGAGGAAGTAAAGAATGGTCATCTCGTCACCCAAAACTGATCAGAAGGTCCTCCTTGAATTAAATGGAGTTAAAAAGTACTTCCCTATAAAAGGTGGAATATTAAAGAGAGTTCAAGGGCATGTCCAGGCAGTTCAAGAAGTAAATCTTAAGCTTTATGAAGGAGAAAGTCTAGGGGTAGTTGGAGAATCTGGTTGTGGGAAGTCCACTTTAGGTAGAGCTATCTTAGGACTAGAGGAACTAACGGATGGAAAAGTAATATTTAAGGAGCAGGAAATTCAAAACCTTAAGAGAAAAGAGAAGTTAAAGTTCGTTAAGGAAATGCAGATGATTTTCCAAGATCCTTTTGCTTCCCTAAACCCTAGACAGAGAATTGGGCATGCGTTAGAGGAAGTCTTTGTGATGCATACGAACTTATCCAAAGTAGAGCGACGCAAAGCTGTGGTGGAACTCTTAAATGAAGTTGGGCTAAAGGAAGAGCATTATGAGCGTTACCCTCATGAATTTAGTGGGGGGCAGCGCCAAAGGATTGGAATAGCTAGAGCTATAGCTTTAAATCCTTCCTTTGTCATCTGTGATGAAGCAGTTTCTGCTCTAGACGTTTCCGTTCAAGCTCAAGTTCTTAAGCTATTAAAAACATTACAGGAAAAATACGGTCTTTCGTATTTGTTCATCTCACATGACCTGGGGGTAGTTCGTTATTTTTGTGATCGAGTGCTAGTCATGTATTTAGGAAATACGGTAGAGCTTGGTACAGTGGAGGATTTATTTAAAAATCCGACGCATCCTTATACTCAGGCATTGTTGTCTGCGATTCCACGCCCTTCGGTAAATCGGAATATGAAGCGTATTCGACTTCAAGGAGATCTACCTAACCCGGCGAATCCTCCAACAGGTTGTCCATTCCATACGCGCTGCCCGATAGCCCAAGATATTTGCAAAAAGGATAAGCCAGCATGGGAACAAATAGAAGAAGGACACTTTGCTGCTTGTCACTTTGCAGGGACAAAAATTATATAAAGGGGAATTACATCATGGATTACTTATATCACCCATTTCCAGGTAAGAGAAATACCGTTTTTGCTAAAAAAGGTATGGTTGCAACATCACAACCTTTAGCGGCACAGGCTGGTTTAGATATATTAAAAAAGGGTGGGAATGCCATTGATGCAGCTATTGCCACTGCTGCTGCATTAACTGTGGTGGAGCCAACCTCCAATGGAATCGGTGGAGATGCTTTTGCTTTAGTCTGGACAAAAGGAAAGCTTCATGGGTTGAATGCATCAGGTCCTGCACCACAGTCTATTTCGGCTGAGAAGCTAAGAGCACAAGGCTTAGAGAAGATGCCTGTGCATGGAGTAGTGCCGATAACGGTGCCAGGAGTTCCTGCTGCATGGGCAGCCTTATCAGAAAGGTTTGGCAAATTGCCGTTAAAAGAAGTACTAGAGCCTGCAATTCAATATGCGGAGGAGGGTTATCCTCTGTCCCCAATTTTAGGGAAGTATTGGAAGATAGCATACAAAAAGTTTAAAGCGAGCTTTACGACAGAGGAATTCAACGCATGGTTTGATACGTTTGCTCCAGATGGTCGCCCTCCAGAAATAGGAGAGGTGTGGAAGTCTCCAGGTCATGCAAGCACGCTTCGAGCTATAGGAGAAACAAATTCAAGAGCTTTTTATGAAGGAGATCTTGCTGAACAAATAGATGGATTTATGAGAAAGCATGGGGGATATCTATCTAAAAGTGACCTACAATCCTATCAGCCTCAGTGGGTAGACCCAATTTCTGTGAACTACCGTGGCTATGATGTTTGGGAGATTCCGCCAAATGGTCAGGGTATGGTCGCTTTGATGGCCCTTAATGTATTTAATAAGCTGGATAAGCCCGAGTGGCAAAGTGTTCATACGCTTCATCAACAAATTGAATCGATGAAGCTGGCATTTACGGATGGCCAGGCATTCATAACGGAGCCTGATGAAATGCCTGTAAGTGTCGAGCATTTATTGTCCGAGGAATATGCGGAAAAGCGCAAAGCGGTAATCCAAGACGAAGCTACAGATCCCGAACCTTATGAATTACCAAAGGGGGGAACTGTCTATTTGGCAACTGCTGATGAGGAAGGAAATATGGTTTCTTTTATACAAAGTAACTATATGGGCTTCGGTTCTGGTGTTGTCATTCCAGGAACAGGTATTGCATTGCAAAACAGAGGACATGATTTCTCTTTAGATGAGTCACATCCTAATGTATTAAAGCCAGGGAAGAAAACTTACCATACGATTATCCCAGGCTTCTTAACGAAAGACGGAGAAGCAGTAGGGCCGTTTGGTGTAATGGGTGGCTATATGCAACCACAGGGGCATTTCCAGGTTGTAACCAACACTGTAGATTATTTGTTAAATCCTCAAGCAACACTTGATATGCCGCGTTGGCAGTGGATGAGGGGCAAAACGGTACATGTAGAGCCTGAATTCCCTAACTATTTGGTGCAAAGCTTGGTGAGAAAAGGACATGAAATTCAGGTGGCAACGGATGGCGGCAGTTTTGGACGTGGGCAAATCATTTGGAGAAACCCAGAAACGGGAGTCCTTCAAGGAGGAACAGAATCGAGAACGGATGGAGCTATTGCAACGTGGTAGAACATCAGTCTTTGAAGGATGGCTCTGTACGTCCTAAGCCAGTACTTCAAAGAGATATAAGCCAGGCATTTTTTCGAATAGGCATGCT
This sequence comes from Psychrobacillus sp. FSL W7-1457, assembly GCF_038593405.1. NCBI lineage: Bacteria > Bacillati > Bacillota > Bacilli > Caryophanales > Bacillaceae > Psychrobacillus > Psychrobacillus sp. FSL W7-1457. The sequence continues at coordinate 3,733,979 of NZ_CP151993.1, read as the reverse complement.
AGGATTTGGCGGTGGCCCTTCCTCTATACCGCTAGTGCATCAGGAGGTAGTTAAGAAATATAAATGGATGGATGAGGAAGAGTTCGGCGATACATTAGCATTGGCAAACACAATGCCAGGTCCAATAGCTACTAAGATGGCTGGCTATATTGGTTATCGAATAGCCGGTTTTTGGGGCTGTGTTAATGCTCTCCTCGCTTCTGTCCTTCCTACCGTAGTGTTAATGATCCTCCTGCTAGGCTTTCTCCAGTCTTTTAAGGATTCCCCAAGAGTACAGGGTATGACTGCTGCAGTTATTCCTGTCGTTGCAGTTATGCTAGCATTAATGACTTGGGACTTTATCAAAAAATCTGGAGAAACCCTTGGATGGTGGAAGGCTTGTTTAATAATAGCCGGTGCTGCGTTTCTAATGGAACTTTTACATATACACCCTGCAATTATCATCCTAGTGTGTATGGCTATTGCCTTTTTTCCTCTATTGAAAAGGAGGGGGCGGAAATGATTTATTGGCAGTTGTTTCTAGCATTTTTTATCCCGGGTATATTGGGATATGGGGGAGGACCCGCCTCCATTCCGTTGGTGGAGCACGAGGTAGTAGAGAACTATGAGTGGATGACTACTCAGGAATTCAGCGAAGTAGTAGCACTTGGAAACTCCTTGCCTGGACCTATTGCCACAAAAATGGCAGGCTATATTGGATATACTGAGGGCGGGATTTTAGGAGCAGCTATTGCTCTCTTTGCGACAGTTGCTCCCTCCTTGATCCTTATGATTAGTATGATGGCTATTCTATTAAAATATAAAGAGGCACCGGAAGTTAAAAACCTTACAAAGCTCATAAGACCAGTAATAGCAGTATTGTTAGGTGTGATGACTCTTCAGTTTGGGAAGGATTCATTAGACGGAGTTGGTGTAGTGTCAACGCTTATTCTAATAGTAGGAAGCTATTTGCTGTTAGAGAAGGTAAAGCTGCATCCTGCGTTTGTTATTATCCTAGCACTTGTTTACGGAGCAGTTTTAGTATGAGTAAAAGAGACCATGAGTGATAGGTCTCTTTCTCTATTTATAGGTTTCTCAGTACTTTAGGCCTTGTCGTTTCGATTGACTCACATATACTGAGAAGATATAATGATGGAGTTGCATTATATTAAAATATTTTGTAATCGCGTAGAAAGGTAGGATAGGTAACGCGTTAAAGAAGGAAAACAATTAAAGCGCCTGAGCTGAAGAAATTGGACGAAACAAATTTTCAGCAGACGAGGTGGAGGTTATCGAAATTTCGGCGGATGCCTCCCGACCGTATTTGCCCGGTTGTAATTCTTTTTCAGAAACCATTCAAGTGATTGAATGACCAAGGGGAAAAGAAGGCATTCTTAGCTTAATAGGCATGTGTATTTAAAAAATGTTTAGGATATGCGCAGTAGTGGTATCGCATAGATTATGTGCGTTTCCAGCCGGCGTTGTATTGCTAAGGCTTTTTTTAGTATGCTTATTTTGACATGAATGATAACGGAGGAATATATATTATGTGTGGAATTGTAGGATATATCGGTGAAAATGATGCAAAAGAAATTTTATTAAAAGGCTTAGAAAAATTAGAGTACCGCGGTTATGATTCAGCGGGGATTGCAGTTTTAAATGAAGATGGAGTAATGGTTTTTAAGGAAAAGGGACGTATCGCAGATTTGCGCGAAGCTGTAGACGGTGATGTAAGTGCTAACCTAGGAATTGGTCATACTCGATGGGCGACTCACGGAGTTCCAAACCAAGAAAACGCTCATCCTCATCAAAGTACAACGAAACGTTTTACGCTTGTGCATAATGGCGTAATCGAAAACTATCATTTATTGAAAAAGGCTTATTTGGCTGATGTTCAAATGGCTTCTGATACAGATACAGAGGTAATTGTACAGTTAATCGAACGCTTCTCAAAAGATGGTCTATCAACTGTTGATGCATTAAGAAAAACGTTGCATTTGATTCATGGTTCTTATGCAATTGCTTTAATCGATAATGAAGATGAAAGCACGATCTATGTTGCGAAAAACAAATCCCCATTACTAGTGGGTGTGGGAGAAGGATTTAACGTGGTTGCATCTGATGCAATGGCAATGCTACAAGTAACAGAGCAATACGTCGAGCTTCATGACCAAGAAATCGTAATCGTACGCAAGGAATCAGTAGAGATCCAAACACTTGATGGAGCAAAGGTAGAGCGTGCTTCTTACAAAGCAGAACTAGACATGAGTGATATTGAAAAAGGAACATATCCTCACTATATGTTAAAAGAAATCGATGAGCAGCCAACTGTTCTCCGTAAAATTATCCAAGCCTATCAAAACGAGCAAGGCGAGCTTACTATCGACTCTGCCATTTTAGATGCACTAAAAGATGCGGATCGTCTGTATATCATTGCAGCAGGAACTAGCTACCACGCTGGTCTAATCGGTAAAGAGTATTTTGAGAAAATTGCTGGTATCCCAGTAGAGGTTCATATCTCAAGTGAATTTGGATATAACATGCCACTTCTATCGGAAAAGCCTTTATTCATCTTCATCACACAATCTGGTGAAACGGCAGATAGTCGCCAAGTATTAGTGAAAATCAAAGAAAAAGGGTATCCAACACTAACTGTAACTAACGTACCTGGATCCACACTTTCTCGTGAAGCGGATCATACGTTATTATTGCATGCTGGTCCTGAAATTGCTGTAGCCTCGACAAAAGCTTATGTTGCTCAGGTAGCAGTGCTAATGGTCACGGCATCTGTATTCGCAAAATCCCAAGGCAAAGAGCTAGACTTTGATGTCGTACAAGAGCTTGGAATTGTTGCAAATGCGGTTCAAGCAATCGTAGATACTAAAGAAGAACTTGAAGAGATTGCAACAGAATACCTTTCTACTACTAGAAATGCTTTCTTCATCGGAAGAAACGTGGACTATTATATTAGCTTAGAGGGCGCTCTAAAGCTTAAAGAAATTTCTTATATCCAAGCAGAAGGCTTTGCTGGAGGAGAACTTAAGCACGGTACAATCGCACTTATTGAAGATGGTACGCCTGTCATCGCCTTAGCAACACAGCAGGCTGTCAGCTTAAATGTGCGTGGAAACGTAAAAGAGGTAGTTGCTCGTGGAGCAAACCCTTGTATCATTGCAATGGAAGGCTTTGATGAAGAGGACGATCGTTATGTACTTCCAAAAGTACATGAATTATTCGCCCCACTAGTAGCGGTTATCCCACTGCAGCTAATCAGCTACTATGCAGCACTTCACAGAGACTGTGACGTAGATAAACCTAGAAATCTAGCTAAATCTGTTACAGTTGAGTAATTTGCTTATATGTATTTAAGTGGTTGTTCTTAAATAACTCAGTCGTGACGTAAAAAAACTGGTTAGATTTTCTAGCCAGTTTTTTTATCATGTTAAGCTAAGTTAAAGGTAAAAGTTGATTTAAAATACACAAAAAAATGAGCTAGGATATTTTCTCCTGGCTCATTTTACTTTAATATTGTTATTACTAAAGCACCCGTTAATGAAAAATTATAATTCAGACTTACTATTTTTTCCCGTGGAATTCTTTAAAATTTGGAAGAAATAATTACAAAAAAAATATGCAAGCTATTAAAGAACTTTTAATACAAATGGATTACTAACAGATGGAATTACCCATACAGGTGAAGCAGGGATTACAGTTACGACTCCAGGCGATTACGAGTTTAATTTCTCTACGACAACCAACGAACCTAGCCAATTTGAAGTGTTTGTAAATGGTGTTGCGATACCAGGAACACGCTATGGTTCCGGATCTGGTGTTGTACAAAATAATGGATATGTAATAACCAACCTCGCGGCTGACGATGTAATAACATTAAGAAATAGTTCGGATGGAACTGTTACCTTAACAACTGCAGGAGGCACAGGACAGACCGTAAACGCTTCTATAACGATTAAAAAATTGGATAGTTAAAATAACATTAAAATTTAAGTTAAGTAGTTTTTTTGAATGAACGAACAGTGTCATTTTAATATCGAGGATGTAATGGTAAAAACATTTTCTGTTAAGATAATTAAATCAAAAATAAGAGAGTATGAATATAATACAATTAATTAAATATCCGTTATTTTATCAGCCCATACGTATTAATTATTTTATTATAATTATCTATGAGGTAAAGTGTATGGTAAAGAAATGAAATAAACAAAAGTCGATGTCCCATTAATTGGAACATCGGCTTTTACTTATTTATTATAAATACTAACTACTAAATTATCTTTAAGACATTTCAATAAGTTGTTTACAGTCGTGAATGGACAGGTTTCTAAAAAAGTTGGGTACCCTTATCCTAAAGTTGTCGAGATAATATGGAACCACTATTTAAGAGAAAATTATACGTTAATTCACTGTATAGGTATTTAATTTATGTTGTTGTAACTATAGTCTGATTAAGAAGTGAGATTTTGCAAAATATAATTGCAATTTCAATGTTGCTTGTAGGTTGATTTTTTTAACTAAAGTTAACGGTAAACCGTTTGAGGGTTATTCGTGTGATTAGTACAATGAAGGTAAGGATGAAGGAGATGAGTATGATGAGACTTATGATTAGTCAAATACTTATAAAAAAAAGAGAAGAAAAAGCAATTACACAAGATGTCCTAGCAAAATTTATAGGTGTTTCCAAAGCCTCTATATCCAAATGGGAAACGGGTAAAACTTATCCAGATATAACACTTTTGCCGAAGCTTGCATCATTTTATAATATAACGATTGACGAACTGATTGGTTATGCACCGCAGTTAACGAAGGATGAGATAAAGAAACAATATCACGAGCTTGCTACAAAATTTAGTAAACAGGATTTTGATTTAGTATACGAGGAAAGCCAAAGTATAATTCAAAAGTATTATGCATGCTTTCCCTTCTTACTGCAAATGGGTGTTCTTTATTTGAATCATTATATGCTCGCACCAACGGAGGAAAAACAACAAGCTATTTTAGAAGAGACAGCTCAACTGTTTGTAAGGATTAAGCAAGAAAGTGATGATGTTTGGCTTAATAAACAGGCAAATTCGTTACAAGCAGTCATTTATTTATTATTAAAGAAACCTGAAGAAGTACTGTCTTTGTTAGGGGATACGTTACGCCCTGCTGTTGGCGATGAAATTGTACTATCTAATGCCTTTCAAATGATGGGTGATGTAGAGCAAGCAAAACGCACCTTACAAGTGAATATGTATCAAAGCTTATCAAGTCTAGCAGGAACTGCTCATTCATATATGTTATTAAATATTGACGATCAAGAGAAATTCGAAGAAACCATTCTGCGCATGGAAGGGATTACTTCTATTTTTGGATTAAAGGAATTGCATCCGAATATCGTGTTGCAGTTTTACTATGCAGCTGCCCAAGGATACGCAATGCAAGGAAATCGAGAGAAAACGTTGTACTGGTTGGAAAGATATTTAGGGGTTTGCACGTCTAACATTTTTCCATTTACATTACATGGAGATAATTTTTTTACGTTAATTGATGAATGGCTTGAAAATTTAGATTTAGGTATTAATGCAGTACGGGATGATGAAGTGATTAAAGAAAGTATGCTGCAAAGCGTATGCGCACAACCGGTGTTTGGTTTTATTCAAGAGGATCCTTTATATAAATTGCTTGTCGAAAATTTAAAATTCTCATTAGGAGGAAAAAAGTAAATGGAGAGCAACATGTCAACATTAATAGAATATTTACCGTTTTTATTACCACTGATTATTATTCAGTTTGGATTGGCCATCTTTGCAGTAGTTCATGTAATAAAACACCCGACATATCGGTTTGGTAATCAGGTGATGTGGATTATCGTAGTACTCTTCTTTCAATTTATTGGTCCTGTTATTTATTTCGTATTTGGACGGGGTGATAAATAAATGTCCATTGTTGAAGTGAAAGGACTGAAGAAGCAATTCGGAGAAAAAAAGGTAATTGATGATATTTCATTTACAGTTGAAGAGAATCGAGTCTTTGGCTTTCTTGGCAGAAATGGTTCAGGAAAAACGACTACAATGAAAATGTTATTAGGTTTACTACAATCAGATGAAGGTAGTTTAAATATCTGTGGAGAATTGGTTCGTTTCGGTGAGACGAAAACCAATAAATACATTGGGTTTTTACCTGATGTTCCAATGTTTTATCCCTTTATGACTGCAAGAGAATACCTTCTATTATGTGGTGAAATCACTGGTTTGAAGCAATCATATGCGAAGCAGAAAAGCGAGGAATTGTTAGATCTTATTGGATTGGCTAACGAATCTGGTAGGATTGGTACTTATTCAAGAGGGATGAAGCAACGTCTAGGAATTGCGCAAGCACTTTTAAATGAGCCTAAATTATTAATTTGTGATGAACCAACCTCAGCATTGGACCCAATTGGTCGAAAACAGATTCTAGACATCTTACATGAAGTAAAGCAGAAAACAACGGTTATTTTTTCAACACATGTATTATCTGATGTGGAACGTATTTGTGACGATATTGCTGTGTTACATGAAGGTAAAATTGTGATGGAGGGAGATCTACAACCTATAAAAAGGCAATATCAATCTGATCAATTGTATATTCAATTTGGAACAGAGGATGATAAAAACAGATTTTGTGGCTTATCAAGCATTCAAGATTTGTTGAATGATAGTAATTTTAAAGAGGAAAAAATGAGTCTGCAATTTAAACATACCCATTTTACAGAGCAATTAGTTTTGCAAGCATTCCAGGAAGCACAAGTTTTTCCGCAAAAGTTAGAAAAAATGGAGCAATCATTAGAAAATATATTTATGGATGTGGTTAAATGAAATCATTTCAAGCATTTATAAAAAAAGAATTAATGGAATCACATCGTACTTATAAATTGTGGATTATAGTCACTATTTTTTTAGGTCTTGGCATTATGAGCCCGTTAACTGCAAAATTAATGCCTGTATTATTTGAACAGTTTATGCCAGCAGGAGTATTAATGGATATTCCAGAGCCAACTGCTCTCGACTCTTGGATACAGTTTTATAAAAATATTTCACAAATGGGTATTATTTTGTTCATTATTTTATTTAGCACCACATTATCCTCAGAGTTATCAAAAGGTACCCTTATCCTTATGTTAACAAAAGGACTTTCAAGAAAAACAGTTATCTGGTCGAAAGCCACAGCTATATCACTTATATGGACACTAAGCTATGCCCTTGCTTTTTGGACGACATTCGCATATACATCTTATTATTGGGATATGAGTACTGTTTCGCATTACTACTTTGCTGCTTTTTGTCTATGGTTATTTGGCATTTTAATGATTGCTGTATTTTTGTTTGGAAATGTCTTAGCAACATCAACATATATGCCGATGCTTTTTTCAGGAATTGTATTTGTAGCATTATTACTACTAAATATGTTTGAGAAAACAGAAGCATACAACCCGATCCGACTAGCAACGAGTAATGTAGAAATATTAACCGGTGCTATGGGAACAGAAGATTTTTCAATGGTTATTTGGCTAACCGTTGCAAGTATTTTCATAATACTTTTAAGTTCCATAGCTATTTTCAATAAAAAACAACTATAATAACAGGTTAATGGGTGCAAGTCCTACACAAACCTCTTTTACCCAGATTCTCTCTTTTCTCCAATAATTATTTATTGATTATGTAATAAATTACCTTATCCATAATTTTTTTCTTACATAATCTATAAGTATCAGGAGGAGAGGGGGAATAGTAAATGTCTGGATATGAAAATCAAGGCGGAGGATCGGGTTACGGCAATAGCGGATCAGGTTTCGTACTGCTTGTAGTGTTATTTATCCTACTTATTATTGTGGGAGCATCATTCATTTATTAGGTAGAAAGCTACTAATAATGTTTTAAAAAAATATATCCCATTTTTAACTTTCTTCTAAAAAAATCGACTTTCTCTTAATTGAGTTAGTTGTTTTTTTTAGATGACAATCAAATACAAGACAATAATTACAAAAAGCCGATGTCCTTAAATAGTGAGGAACATCGGCTTTTAACTACCTAAACAAGCCTATAGCAGATCCTAATTGTCTCATCATGTTATAACCATTTTGTAAGGTAGTGGCGTGACCCGCAAGTGTGTTGATATGATTGGGCAGTCTTCCTAAAAAGCCTGGGGAAGTATTATTGGAAGAAGGCTGGTTCCATCTATTATCAAAAGGTTGCCCAAATGGTTGTCCCTGATTAGGGGGACCAAACTGTTGCCCCTGATTAGGTGGTCCAAATGGTTGCCCAAATGGTTGTCCTTGGTAAGGAGGCCCAAAAGGTTGCCCTTGGTAAGGAGGACCGAACTGTTGCCCTTGATAAGGAGGGCCAAACCCTTGTCTATAACCTGGAGGAAAGGATCTTCTTGGTACTGGTGAAAAAAGTGGCATGTACTCACCTCCTTACAGAGTAAACCTATTTATAATATATGGAAAAGTGCCTTCTAGACTTAGACTTTTAATGGAATTCTTATAAGAATAATAAATTGATATAATTCGTTGCCACTTAAACTTAACGTGATAAGGGGACTAATTCTCTCTTTCAACGTTTGAGAAAATTTTCTTAAATAGCGGTTAATAATGTAACAACAAATAGTGAAGATGTAGATGATTGTAGGTTAATGCGATATCATGTCATGGCTTATATCATGCCCGCTCATTCCTGATGGGAAGAAGGTTGGCCAGTTATTTACTTCCTGAAGTAAAGTCTGTCGGTCGTTCCCCCAATAGAGGTGATAGTGGTCAGACTCCTTCGGAGATATAATATGATCACTGAACTGAACGTATTGTGGAAGACCTTGTGTTTCTTCCTTAAGCTTAAATATGTATCTTACTCCTTTATTTCCTGCCTCATAGGTCAAAATCTCATAGCCATCATATATATACTGGCCTTTCACCTCTTTTTCCCCCCTGTAAAAGGTGATCGTGTCCTCCTTAATCACAATACGATCAACATCTGTTTGATATCCAACTCGGTAGTATTCCTTATAGTCTTCAGCAGACTTCTTGCCTTCATGCTCTGCCTTATGTGCAAATACTTCATCAAGTGAGCCATCCTCGAGGTATGGATAGACGGATTGCCAGTCACCATCCCAATCCGAAAGAGCACGATGCTGTACTTGACTATCTTTAAAATAACCGGCGTAAATCTTATCTTTTTTTTCGACATGAGAGTGATTATGCCCATGTTCACTTTTTTCAACACGCTTGTCTGTTGCTTCCTGGGACGTCTCGTTCTCAAGGTTCTTTTCTTCGGAGAGATCAGTAGCCTGACATCCAACTAATAAGGTGCTGATAGCTAAAAAGCTTAACCCATTTCCTAACGATATCTTCATAAATAACACTCCTTTTATAAATAGTAATGGTTACGATTTAGAATTATACGTTTAGTTTTAAGGCACGTCAAGAAATAATTGGTTAGTTTTTAAAAATTCTAAACTCCATTAAGATGAAGAAATAGATAGCTTCCCAACGTGGACTATTTATTTTGTCACTCACATCGCTCTCTGTCCGTGGTGCATCAATTGAAAATAGATCACAATTCCAAGCTTTAAGTAACTCAAATTTAGAGGTTTGTTTGTGGAAACGAAAGAGCTTAGCATGAACATATGTTCACTGCTAAGCTCTTTTTTATAAGTCCATATTTAGCTCGACCATAGTAAGTAGGAACACTTAAAAACACTTAGAGAATTTGTTCAAACAAAATTAACTCTTAGTTTGGACATATTTAGCGTATGAAATACGAAAAGAACCCTTTTTCTTTTGCCAATTTACTTTTAAAAGATTATACTTACAAAGTGATTTATTTAAAGTACTCAAATTAAAGTAGTTTATTTAAAGTGATTAGATAATGAAAGAAGGAAAAAGGTAAATGAAGTTTACACAATTTTTGAAAACAAAGGGAGCTATTGCTTCCATTTTTATGGGGATATTTTATGCAGTTGCTATGCTGGGGATTTTTCTTCCAGGGTATACAGCGATCCCAGGTAATATCGATCAACTTCCAATAGCCCTAGTCAATGAGGATGCCGGTGAATATGGCTCGGTGATTGCCGACCAGTTAAAAGAAAGTTTACCATTTGAAGAGATTAAAACAGATTTGTCCAATAAGAATGCGTTAGAACAGCTAGAGGAAAATGAAGTAACTCTAGTAATTCACATTCCTGAAAATTTCTCGGCAAACATGCAAAACGGAAAAGTATCATCCAGTATTGACTTCACTGTTAACGAAGCGGGTGCAACAGTTGTTTCTTCCTCCATGACGTCTATTGTCACGGAGATAAACAATCAGTTAAGCGCTCAGTTTTCTCAGCAGACCGCACAGGGAGTGTTAATGAACTTTAATGTTCCTGAAGACCAAGCTGCTGCAATGGCAGAAACGATTGAAACATCTTATGTTGGAAACGTAGTAACGATCAATGATATCCCGGATGGTATGCATAACAACATGCTTCCGATGTTCTTAACAATGGCAGGTTATGTAGGGGCAATGATTGCAGCAATGCAATTAGTAGCTTCCTTCAAGGAGAGCCTTGGAAAAGCGAGCAAAACTCGTTTATTCGTTTACGTGCAATTGACTGCATTAATGATTGCCGTGCTTGCGGCTCTTGCAGCAATGGGGATTACCTATCTAGTAAATGAACCAAGTGGAGATTTATTTTTAGGTCTTTTTGGTCAGCAAGTTTTAAACTATATGGTAGCATTTAACTTTACGGCAATGTTTATATTCCTTGTGGGGGAGGGCGGTATGATTCTGAACATACCAGTCCTACTAGTACAGACCATTGCAAATGGAGCAACCATTACAAGAGACATGATGTATGGACCGTACGAGTGGGTAAGTTATATTTCCCCAATGTATTATTCTGTACAAGCATACTTTGCTAATATGTATGGAGGTATTAGCCCAGCACCTTATGTATGGGGCATGGTTGCGGTCGGTTTAGGAGCAATGCTAATAAATATGCTGCTTGCAGCCTTCGTCCATAAACCCGTTCCAATGGAAAGAGCTTCAATAAGCGAAACAAAGGAAGTTGTGAATAATACTGAAATTACTGCATGATTTTGCTACAATGAATATAATTCTTGCCAAAGGGGCTGTACTATAATGGCAATTCAAATATATATATTGGGCAAATTAATGCAGGATAATAACTATCCATATAAGTTAAAAAAAGAGCTTTCAGAGCCAATTCCCTTAGATCAATTAGGGGGAGTGACAGAAAGTAAGCTATATTATCATTTTGAATCTTTGGTAAAACAAGGACTGATTGAACCGGTAGAAATTATTAAGGAAGAGCACCGACCCGATAAACAAGTATTTGCGATTACTGAGAAAGGTAAAGCTGCTTTACCACAAAAAATTTATCATATATTTGAGAATACAGATACAATTAGCGGGATGGTCATCGCTCTAGCAAATATAGAATATGTTGATCGCGAAAAAGTAATTGAGATACTTGAAAAGAAAATAATGCTTCTCAAGGAACGATGGGATAACATAAAAAACTTAGAAAACCAAGTACAGTTAACAGAGGAGAAAGAGCATTTAGTCAATTATCTTGGAGAATATTTTTCAGATAAGACCGATCATACCTCGCATTGGCTTGAGGAGTTAATTAGACGTATTAAAAGAAATGAAATATAAGAGGGTCATTCAGCTAATTCCATAGCTGAATGACCCTCTTTCTATTGATTCATGATATATCTAGATTGGATTGGCTTTGTTTATGATAAATTTAGTTTTAGCGATTTATATCGGAGTAACATAACTAAAAAGAAGAAATAAACAGTAGATTAGACGGGTAAAACTGGTCACATAAAGATAAAAAATGGTAATGTATCTATAATAGGAGGTGAGAAGTATTTGAAACTTTTTATACAAGCTGGCATAGCTTTGGGAGTATTAGTATTTTCTACAATTGCGTCTTGGTATGAGGGAAGTACATTAACGCAAGATATATGGGAGTGGAAGCATACAGCTGTTTTTTCAAATTGGTTTAATGGGTCAGTAAACCAAACGAATGACATTTTGACAATAGATTATTTTATATATGCTGCTAAATTCGTACCTGCCTATCCTCTAGCTATGCTATTAAGTGGAACGTATTTAATTATACTGATCGGCTACATATTATTTAGACGTAAAACAAAGCTATTTTCTTATTTTCTAACTGGTATTGGAATTGTATTCTTAGTTCTTTGTAGTTTAGTATCGGGTTCCCCAACGATAGGTCTAACCATGTTTTTTTATAGTACTCTTTTAATAGGAATTTTAGCGATTGGTGTAGCAATTATCTTACTTGCTACAAACAAAAATAAGGGGATAACAACTTAAAGTAGAGGAATTCCCTGTTCCATAAGTAGTAAATATTATAAGCAGCTAAACCAGGAGCCGATACTTACTAGTGTGGGCTTTTTTTCATACATAAAATTTAATATGCCTTTAGTGAATCAATCCCGTTTACAAAATAATAAAGAGGATATATTATGTATATATGAATATATAATCATATATAAGTTTTAGGTTTACTTTAAATGGGGGGGCAGGGAGTTATTATGTCGGATCATCATAATCACACACACGGTGCCAATAAAAAAGTATTGCTCGTTTCTTTTTTTATCATTTTTACCTATATGATTGTAGAGGCAATAGGGGGCTATTTGACCAATAGTTTGGCGCTTCTTTCAGATGCTGGCCATATGTTAAGCGATGCTGTATCTTTGGCCATTGCATTATTGGCCCTTAGCCTTGGAGAAAAAGCTGCAAATAATAACAAAACATATGGATATAAGCGCTTTGAAATATTAGCGGCTGTGCTCAATGGCCTAACGCTTATGGGGATTGCATTCTTTATCTTTTATGAGGCATTTATGCGATTTGCTAATCCACCAGAGGTTGCTACAACTGGAATGCTAATCATTAGTTTTATTGGGTTAGCGGTTAACATTTTTGTAGCTTGGTTCATGATGCGAGGTAGTGACACAGAAGACAACCTGAATATGCGAGGAGCTTACTTGCATGTTATTAGCGATATGCTAGGCTCAGTCGGAGCAATCATTGCTGCATTACTCATTATGTTCTTTGGCTGGGGCTGGGCAGATCCATTGGCTAGTGTGATTGTCGCTGCGCTTGTATTAAGAAGTGGATACTTTGTAACAAAGGCATCTCTTCATGTTCTAATGGAAGGTACCCCACAAAATGTAGACATAAATAACATTGTACAAACAATCGAACAAAACCCTGAAATCCATAGTGTACATGATTTACACATATGGTCTATAACTAGTGGCTTGAATGCACTTTCCTGTCATGTAGTTGTAGATAAGGAAATGACTATTGGTGAGGGTGAAAAACTACTGCAAAAAGTAGAACACGATTTAGCTCATCAAAGTATACAGCATGTGACTATTCAACTTGAAACAGAATCACATAAGCACGAATCATCCATTTTATGTACAACGAAGGCTGAAGACACAGGAGCACATCATCACCACCATCACTAAAATAAGGAGGGTTCAAAGTGGAGGAAAAGTTACAGCATGATTTAGATGAAGAAACACTTTTCGTTGTATCCCAGACGTTCAAAGCACTAAGTGATCCTACTCGTATACGAATATTAAATTATTTATGCTGTGAAGAGCACTCTGTCAATGAAATAGCTGAATCATTAAATTTAGGGCAAACAACGGTTTCTCATCAGCTTCGCTTTTTAAAGAACTTGCGCTTAGTAAAGTTTCGCCGTGAAGGAACTACCATGTACTATTCAAGCGATGATGATCACGTGATGAACTTATTGCATCAGGCTGTGAGCCATGCCAAGCATTAACTTAATCTTTTGGCTAGGCTTCTACTTGCATTCCAAAGTTGCTTGTAACCAAAAAGAAAGCTCCGATATTTACTTTACGTAAATCTTCGGAGCTTTTTATTTGTAGAGAGGGCTTGTATTATTCTTTAAGTCTTACTTCTCCTGGCTTTTTCATAAATAGAGATAGCACAAGATTTACGATTGCCAATATTAAACCTAGGGTAAATACGAATGATGAGCCAGAAGCAGTTGCCTCTGCTAAATTATCATTAACCGTTGTTAAATAGCTACTTTGTTTTGCAGACAACACTGAAACCATGATGGCAATACCCATTGCCCCAGCTACTTGTTGAACTGTTTGAGTTAATGCTATTCCATCTGGATAGTATTCTCTAGGCAATGAATTTAGTGTATTTGTTTGCGTAGAAGCAAGTACCATACCGATACCAAGCATCATGATAATATGTGTAACAACTAATAACCATGTAGCTGTGTCGGTACCAAATGAAGCATAAAGGATATACCCAATAACAACAAAGATAGTACCTGGAGTTATTACAGCTTTTGGACCAAACTTATCAAACATCCGTCCGATGGTAGGTGCTAAAATACAATTCAACAAGCTTCCTGGTAGTAATACCAGGCCAGTAGTAAAGGCAAGCATTAATAATGCCATTTGCATGTACATAGGTAAAACAACAAGCAATGATAGCATATTAAAGAATGTGATAAAGCTCATTACAACTCCCAAGACGAATAAAGGATATTTAAAGGCCTTCAAATTCAGCATTGGATTCTCCATTTTCGTTTGACGAAGAGAGAACAGAATTAATGCAATCACACCAACAATAATGGATGTTATAACGATTGTACTCGTCCAGCCATGTTCTCCGGCAACACTTACTCCGTATACAATGCCCCCAAAGCCAAGCGTTGAAAGAATAACAGATAAAATGTCTATAGAAACTTTTCGAATTTCGTTAACATTAGGCAAGAACACTAAGCCGATGATAGCAGAGAGTAGTAAGAACGGAATGGTTACCCAAAAGATCCATTCCCATGATAGTGTATCTAAAATTAGTCCAGCAATCGTTGGACCTAATGCTGGTCCTGCTAACATAACTAGTCCCATTACTCCCATTGCAGCACCACGTTTGTTAGGAGGGAAAATAGTAAAGATGACATTTTGCGTTAATGGCAAATTGATCGCTAATCCTGCTGCTTGAATAATACGTCCAACTAGCAAAAGGCTAAAAGTCGGTGAAACTGCAGCTAAAATAGTTCCGATAATGGATAAAGAAATAGAAGTAAGGAACATTTGACGTGTTGTAAATTTTTGCATCAGAATTCCCGTTACAGGTACTAAAATACCTAAAGTTAAAAAGTAACCCGTGGCTAACCATTGAATGGTTGTAGGTTTAACATCAAATATTAAACTTAAGTCTCCTAAAGCAATATTCAATGCGGTTTCACTAAAAAGTCCGACAAATCCTGCTACTAAAAGAGCAGCCATTATCGGTCCTGTCTTGAACTGTTTATTCATTTATATTTGAAACTCCCTCTATAAAATAGATATTCCCCTAGACTTTGTCTTAAGGGGAATACTTCTTTGTTTTGTAAACGTGAGTAAACATCTACTGACGTCCCGATATGGCAGATATTATTCTAGGGCTTCTTGAGCTCTAAAAATAACATATCCAAGTATTTATATACTTCATTATTATTTAGAAATAATTTATAAGTTGTACTATGAGTACACTTAAGTAAAAAATAGCAATCACTATATGTCGACTATAAGCGATTTGTGTATTTTTATAATTTCTTTGTTTTGACCGGTCTAGTTGTTACTATAACAAAATAATTTCTTGTGATGTAAGTGTTTTTTTCGTAGGGAAATTTATGTAGTTCACATTTTAGACATATTTAAGGTTGAATATTGAGATTTTATTGGTAGGTATTAAGAGGGGGATTAGTTTTATTTAGGAGGAAGTATAAGTATTTGTTGTGGATATAGTTAACCCTCCAAGCATTATTTGCTTGGAGGGTTGAGTATATATTATTAAATTTTAGCCTTTTTATAGCTGTCTGCTAGCTCCATAACTGTAGAAATGACTACAGATACCACAATGATAATCCATATTATTTCAATCACAGATAGCAAGGAGGGGATGTTCATTTCTAAAACGTTTGCCATATAAGGAATCGTAGCCTCGTTATATAAATTAGCATGACTTGTTATGATGATAAAAGTAATAATACTCATCGTATGGATGATTCCATTTACAATTGCAACATTCTTTGTCCATTGACCAACATACCACTTGTAAAGAGCCAACCCAATCTCAAGTACAATAAATGCTACTACTAAAGGCCAATATGATAGTAACACCTGTTGGTCAAAAATGGGCATTACTAGCTGTAAGCCCGTATCTTCAGCTGACCGGTATATTCCAGCAAGGTGATCAGCGTTCCAATAAATTACAGCCCATATTACAGTCCACAAGATACTAAAAACTATTTCTCCGGTTGTTATCATTTTTTTTGCAGGGACGATTCGGACATCCTTTAAATCCTCTGGTGTCCAAGGAGTGCCTCTTTTCGTTAAGGGTAGATCATTTTTGGATAGACCAACTCGTTCTACAATGACAAATACTATAGTGACCCAGATAAATACTTGTGAAATAAGGTATATGACATTAACGATAGTGTCTGTAAAGATATTAATAATTACCGATAATACCG
Source organism: Psychrobacillus sp. FSL W7-1457 (assembly GCF_038593405.1). NCBI lineage: Bacteria > Bacillati > Bacillota > Bacilli > Caryophanales > Bacillaceae > Psychrobacillus > Psychrobacillus sp. FSL W7-1457. Next base: position 3,717,401 of record NZ_CP151993.1, on the reverse strand, counting down.
CTTCTTCTCCATTGAAAAGCCCAATACTTGCAACAACATTTAGGATGACACATATAAGGATTGCCCAAGGGAAAATCATCTTTAGTGTTTCTATATAAGCGTCATAAACCCTTGGACCGATTAAATACATCGGCTTATCACGATAGCTTGCTGCTAAAATAGCTGGATCGTCCATTTTAGCTAGCGCCTCTTTTACTTCTTTTTCTGTATAGCCCTCTGGGAGCATATCTTCAATCGAAAATTTTAGCTCCATTGCAATATCATCTCGCGATTTTTTTGGAAGTCTTCTTGTTACTTCATACACATAAGCATCAATCAAATTCATTTAAATCATCTCCCTCTAAAAGTGACCTCAATTCTAAAGTCATTTTCTCCCACTCTCCTTTTAATAGTTCAAAAACCTCTATGCCATAATCACTTAGTACATAATACTTTCTTGGTCTACTTTCTGTTGTATCCCAGCTACTTGTTAATAAATCTTGTTTCTCTAAACGACGTAGTAAGGGATATAGTGTACTTTGTTCAATAGAAACCCCAGCACTTTCTAATCCTTGAACTAACGAATAACCGTACTGTGGCTTTCGTAATTGACTTAAAACTGCTAAAGGAAGCGTTCCTCTTCTAAGTTCAGTCATGTATGAATCCAACAAATTAACCAATTATTCTCACCTCTTTTTCTATACTGTATATCATACACTATTAGGTGACGAATTATAACGTATATAATACTTTATTAGAAAAAAATTATTTTATGTAGGCTTTACTTAAAAAAATTACATAAACGAATATAAAATTCGTTATTATCTCTTTAATATTGTTGTTTTTCCATGTTGTAGCTAGCGATAGACTTATTTTTTGTATAGTTGAATCTTTTTGTACTAAGATAACAATGAATCTAATACTTTTAAGAGGAGCTTGAAAATGAACCGTTTAGAAAACAAAACTGCTATAATCACCGGAAGTGGAGCTGGAATTGGTAAGGAAATTGCAATTGCATATGCAAAAGAAGGCGCTAGTGTAGTAATCGCTGACTTTAACGAGGAAGCTCTGCAATCTACCGTAAAAGAATTAACAGAATCAGGATTTTCTGCTTTTGGTGTTAAAGTGAATGTTGCAAACGAGAATGATGTGAAAAAAATGGTTTCCTCCACAATTGAGCATTTTGGTCGCATTGATATTTTAGTGAACAATGCAGGTGTAGGTGATAATATGCAAGCAGCCGCTAATGTCGAGGATGATATATGGAACCGTGTTATGAATATTAATGTAACAGGTGTTATGCGCTGTATACGTCAAGTGCTCCCTCATTTTGAAAAGAACGGAAGTGGCACAATTATCAACATGGCATCATTATCAGGTGTAATGGGTGGTCGTGGTGGACTTACTTATACTGCAGCTAAGCATGCTGTTGTTGGTATGACTAAAAATGTTGCTTCGCATTATGGACCACTTGGTATTCGTTCCAATGCCATTGCACCTGGGCACGTAGAAACAGGATTCGCAGCAGCTATGGATAATGTTGATCCATTCGGTATGAAGCAAGCCACACGAGGTGTTGGAATGATGACAAGAGCAGGTCAAGTATCAGACATCTCAAATATTGCCCTATTCCTAGCCTCTGAAGAATCTTCACTTATCAATGGTATTGTAGTAACAGCTGATGGTGGTTGGAGTGCTTACTAACTATCATTAACTATTTTCTATTAAGTAAGAGCATCAAAGTAAGAGCATCGAAAAATACCTCCAGGGATGAAACTCTCGAGGTATTTTTGCTTTTTAATGTGTTATTCGATTAGAAGCGTACAATACGTCTAAAAATCTCACCGCTACTAAATAGATGTTGAAGTAATTAGCAAAGAGAGAAGGCAGTTTCAAAATTTCATATTTATCTTGGCTTTAACTCTTTAGGTATTAACTTATAGATATAGAATCTCTATTACTGTTCTAATAATATCGTGCATATAATGCTTAACAATGGAAACATTCTTTAGGATAAAACGTCTGTTTACATTATAAATGTTCTATAGGGGGAAAAATGGAAGACTTAATATTTACTTTAAAAATGATTATTATTGGACTTGTTCAAGGCTTTACAGAGCCAATTCCGGTTTCATCGAGTGGGCATGTCATGATTGTTAGTGAGCTACTAGGAGTAGGAGAACAAGGCTTCACCTTTGCGATACTAACAAACACAGCCTCTTTGCTGGCTATCTTGCTCATTTATAGACAGGATATTGTTAGACTAGCAACAAATTCTATTTCCTATGTGCAGAAGAAAGACACGCGTTACAAAAGTGATTTTCGATTTGTGCTTTTTATAATTATTGGGACGATTCCAGCGGGCATATTAGGGGTCCTGTTGAGTGATTGGATAGCTGAAAGCATCAGTCTGACAGTAATTGCAATAATGCTTTTCATCACAGGGTTAGCCTTATGGACCATTCGAAATATGAAGGGGACAAAAGGAGAAAAAGACCTGACTGCCAAGGATGCTTGGATTGTTGGTTTAGGCCAAGCAGTTGCTTTAACACCTGGTATCAGTAGATCAGGAGCTACCATTATTTCCTCGATAGCAGTAGGGATGAAACAGGAGACAGCACTAAGGTTCTCCTTTATGCTTTATATCCCGATAAGTTTAGGAGGGGTTGTATTAGGCTTATCCGATTTTATCGATGAACCAAACAAGGCTGAATTAGCCATTCCTTACTTGGCGGCGTTTGTAAGTACTTTTATCATGTCCTATTTTGCTATGAGATGGTTTATGGGAATCATGAAGAATGGGAAATTGCATTATTTTACTTATTATTGCTTTATCGTCGGTACTCTATTGTTAATATTCTTTTAAAGGCATAACCAGGAAGAGGGGTCTTACCCCTCTTTCTTTTTTTGTGAATTAAACAGGGAGCCTAGATGAAAGCAGTTGAATTACATATATAAAGGTTAGACGATGCAAGGTGATGTACAAAATATTTGTATCACCTTCAAATAAAATGAGGAGGCAAGTTAATGTCATTACTGCCGTCTGATCCATTTAATCAGCTAACCACTAATATATTTAAAGAAATTGAACGCTTTTTTGGAGAGCTTCCCCTTTTTAAGGTGATGCAACTCGGAAGCTTGCATACGGATATGCAGGAAACGGAAAATGAAATCGTTGCATTGTGCAATATTCCTGGCTTGGACAAAAATAGTGATATCGAAATTGAAGTGGTAAACAACATGCTAATGATAAATGGCATGATTAACCACTCCGAAGAAGCAAACAATAGAAATTCACATTACGTAAGTCGATTTCACCGTTCTATATCACTTCCGAGCTTGGTTTCTAAGGAAGACATCACTGTAAACTATAAGAATAACCAGCTTGAAGTTAGATTACCTAAACTTAAATAGATGAAAAAAGGAGATCGCCTAGTTTGGGATCTCCTTTTAATGTATATTATTTTTTTGTGTATTTCTTAATAGCGGGAAGAATTTCATTGCCTATTAGTTCGAGATTTTTTACTAAATTCTCAAAAGGTACCCCACCAAAGTCCATTTGTGCAATATACCGTTGATGGCCAAAAACCTCATGCTGATAGAGGATTTTTTCAATAATTTGTTGAGGACTTCCGATATTCATCACATCATGGCGATCGGCACCTTGCATAAATTGATGCTTAGGATAACCATGCCCGTTGATTAGCTGGAGACCTTGGTTTAGATAAGGGTAAATTTCTTGTTGTGCTAGCTGGGTTGTTTCTGCAGCATAGAAAAATCCTGCAGTTGCAACAGGAAGCGCTTCAGGATTAAAACCATTTTCTTTTGCTGCATTTCGATAAGCATCTATGGAAACTTTAAAGCTAGTAGCAGGACCTCCTAATGTTGCTATAAACATTGGAACGCCTGCATGTCCTGCTTTGATCGCGCTTTCTGGACGTCCACCAACAGCTCGCCAAATTGGTAAAGAACCGTTTTGCGGGCGAGGGATAACCTGTGCATCCTTTAATGGAGCACGAAATTCACCGCTCCAGTTTATGATCTCTTCTTTATTAATTTGAAGGAGCAGCTCAAATTTTTCTTCAAAGAGCTCTTCATAATCTCGTACGTTATAGCCCAACAAATCGAAAAGACCAACTCGGGAAGCCCTGCCAGCAATAATTTCTGTGCGACCTTTGGAGATTAAATCAATTGTAGCAAAATCTTCATAAACCCGTACGGGGTCAGAGGTACTTATGATCGTAGAAGAGCTCGCAATTTTAAGTGTGTTCGTGGCTTGTGCTATAGCAGCCAAAACAACCGAATGAGCTTGTGTAGTAAAGTACTCCTGATGACTTTCCCCTACGCTAAAAAAATCTAGCCCTGCCTGCTCGGCTAATTTGGCTAACTCTATTATTTCGTTAAGTCGCTGAGCGGAAGAAATACGTTCACCAGTATGGGGATTAGGAATATGGTCCCCTAGTGTATAAAGGCCAAACTCTAAGCCTTTGCTTTGGTCTATTCTATAGTTTTGCAATTATCGTCACCTCTCCAAGTTTACAGTTTAAAAAAGATAAATAGTAAATTAAAGATACTAAAGAAAACTTTAAAATGGAAAGCTTTTGTCTTATCTAAAAGGTGTTCTATCTTCAAAAAGAAAAACAAACTTATAAACAGCTTCTCCCCAAAAGATAAAATGTAGCAGCTCATTATAGTAAAAATTAGACTTTCTCCACAAAGTTACACACATATCCAAAAATTTATAATATCTTTTTTGGGAGAATGTAGATAATTCCTAAAAAGTTATGCACTTATACACATAGTTATCCCTATTATTAAATACTACTGAAAGTTATCCCCATATTAAGGATTTCACCAAACGTGTGACAAATTAATGTTGTTATATCTTTTTTACTATACAACTTATGAGTTATATGGTTTCCTTATTTATTAGAAGAAACCAGTGGAGGCAAGATGAACGTGGAAAACATGGAATATATTAAGAATGAGCACTTTTTACAAAATATTTATTGCTCTTCTGTAAACGAAACAGTAGAGGCAAGTTTGTTAGACAATCAGCTATTGTACATGAACCAATTAGGTCCTATCAAACTAGAAGTCGCATTTGACCAGTATGATGATGTGGTTTCACAACTATCAGACCGTTTACAAAATGAAGTGCTTGCAAGAGAAACAGTGAAGCAAGGTGCTTTTACATATAAACAAGTTCGCTATATAGCGCATGCTGGTCTTGTAGACGGACTAATCTTAGAGGAATCAGGGCGAGTTCAGCTTCTAAATGAGTCATTAGGAATGAGTGCTGCTGTTGCTTTTGCGCAAAGTACATGGAACGGAGCCACTCGTGAGGAAGCGGTAGAAAATGCGGTATTCACTGGGTTAAATATAGTGGGAGAAGCAGTAGTAGATGAGGTACTGTCAAATGACATGCAGGATATTGAGCTAGATGATGCTTTTGAATTAGGGATTGGCGTCAGGGGGGCTATTCGAAAAAATGGAGCGAAGGTTGTAGCAAAGAAAGCTGCCGGAAAGTTTACTCATAAGGCTATGATTGGCTCACTAGCAGCTAAAAAAACTATTCTACTACTAAATGCTAACGTGGTTACCGGCGCATTAGTAACTGGTATGCTTTCTACCTTAGACATTTCCCGAGCTATAAAAGGTGAGATGTCTAAAACGCAGCTGTTTAAAAACATCACGAAAACAGCTGCAAATGTGGCAGGTAGTATAGGAGGTATGGCAATCGGTGCGGCCATAGGTGCTCTTATTCCATTGGGGAGTACAAGCACTGGGGCTCTAGTAGGCGGTATAGTTGGTTTAATCATCGGTAGTATCGTCACATCTAAAATTGCAAGTAGGATTTTAAATCGTTTTATTGAAGACGATGCAAAAGAGATGCTAGATTTATTCGAGGTACAGCTCGAGCAGCACGTATACAACCATTTGTTGAACGAAAAAGAGCTTCAAAATCTTTTGGATATATTTAAATCGAAATACAAAATCCCTAAATTATTACGACAAATGTACAAGTCTAATGATCGTGAACAGTTTGCAAGAGAGATAATTCAAAAAGAGCTTTTTAACATATACAGTAATCGCAAAATGTTAAAGCTACCGACTATAAATGAAATCTATAAGGCTTTATTAGAAATGAAATAACAAAAGGCCATTGCTGAGAGCTATTCAGTAATGGCCTTTTGTTATATATATGGATAGAGATTGATCGCGGACATATCACGATAGCCTCTATTTTTAAACCTCTTTGTTTCTCTCCGTAATTTCACAACTATCATCTGTACAAGTTGCATCTGAATCAGTTTGAATATGTTGAAGAGGAGTGGTTTGATTTTCTTCCTCCCAAACTTTCTGTAATGTTTGGACGAAGGCTTCGTGAGGCTGCGCTCCAGAAATGGCATATTTTCTGTTGAAAACAAAGAAAGGCACTCCTTGAACACCGAGCTGCTGACCTTCTTGCTGATCCATTCGGACTTCGTCTAAATAATCGGAGCTTGATAAAACTTTGCTTGCTTCCTCCCGATTTAATTCTACTTCGGTAGCTAAGTTTAAAAGAGTTTCGTGCTCACCTATGAATTGAGATTCTAAGAAGTGAGCGCTTAAAAGACGTTCTGTTAATTCGCCACCTTTTCCTGCAGACTCTGCATATTTCACTAAGCGATGCGCATCTAATGTATTTGTTTGTTTCATTTCGTCAAATTGGTATGCCAATCCTACAGTTGCTGCACTAGCAATGACCTGATTGTTCATTGCCTTTGCCTGCTCAGGAGACATATTCATCTTTTTAGCGAGCATTTCATGAACAGTTACACTTTTATCGCTTGGTAGATGAGGCTGTAGCTCAAAGCTTTTAAAGCTAACTTCTACCTTGTCTTTTTGATCAAACTCCTCTAAAGCCTGCTCTAAACGACGCTTTCCAATATAACAAAATGGACAAACAAAATCCGACCATACTTCAATTTTCATGACTGTTCCCTACCTTCCTATTGATAGAGTTAATATAGCATAATTCATATAAAGAGCGGTCCTTGTTTGCTTAGACTAGCTACTTCATTGGAGCTTCTCTCAGAAAAAGAGAAATTTGTTGGACAAGGTTTCTCCAATTTAAGGAAGCTCGTGCAATGGACTGTAGCTCATAGCAGGTGCTTGAGAGTAATTTCTCGTCGCTTGTCACTTTTTTTAATGTTTTAGCTATCCCCTCCCAATCGGAGGTGGAATGAATCTTCCCGTATCTTTGGTTGTACGTAATATCGGAGACCCCGTCCACGTCTGTGCAGATCAAATAACAACCATTCTTAGCAGCCTCTGCTAAGACATGAGCATGACATTCTACTATGGAGGTAAGGGTAAATATTTTAGCAGCTCTATATTCTTGTTCCAAGAGAATTTTATCGTAAATGGGACCTAAGGTTTTTACTTGAGAGCCGTATGGATTTCCCTCTAATAAGGTAAATAATTTGGCTTTGAATTCCTCATTCATTGGTCCAACTAAGCGAAATTCCCAATCAGGTATTCCTGCTGATAAGAAGGCTGTTACAGCTGGAAGGACTTGCTTCTCCGGGGAATCTATTCTCCCTACAGTTAGAATTACATTTTTTTTATCTTTAAATAAAACAGGCTCTGTAGGAAAAAATTCATAAAAACCGTTTGGAATTCTTTTTACTTTTAAATTCAGCATTTCGTTAATTTTATTTTGAATCGGCTCGCACTCAGAGGTAACTAAGTCACAGAGATTCAATAGTTCTTTAAAATAAGGTTCTTGTAATAACCGAGTCAACCAGTAACGATTTACATCTAGTTTCATATAAATTTTCCCAAGCGGATTATACATTTTATATGTCTTCAAAATAGATAGATAAGATGGGTAAGGACCAAATGCAACTGCAATATCAATTTCATGCGCATGCTCTATCATGTAAAGTTTCATATTTTCCTCGAAGTTCCCCTCGGAGGAAACACGTGCAAACTTTACATTTGGAAAGGTCTCATGGAGTAATGTCTGGTTAATGTGAGCAGTTACTATGGTTACCTCGTATCCTAAATATTCACCAAGTAATATTGGAACAAGACAAACATCCTTGAATAGATGGGCATCACCTAGCGTATAGGACTCAATACTGCACACAAGAGCAATTTTTTTGGACAATCTTTCAGCCCCTCTAGCTTTTATCTCTAACATATGTAAGTCAGCAGGAATGTTGAATGGTAAAGCAGAACTAAAAGGTTATATAGCGGTGTAAGAATTATAAGGGGCGATAATGGATGGACATAAATAAAATTATAAATAAATTAGGGATCACATCGTATACAAGGCTTGAAGAGGTACAGGGGGGGAAAGACTGCTTAGTATATAAAGTACGAATACAGGATGGTACTAATCTTGCCCTTCGGATCCAACATGCTGAACGATATGACCAGTTTTTATATGAAAAGAATATAATGGAACTTGCATTAGAAAGTGGTATTCCTGTACCTATTGTGTATTCAGTTATAGTGGAGGATTCCTATGCTGCTATGCTAATGGAATGGATTAAAGGAGTAACTGTACTTCAAATGCTAATGGAAAAACCAGCTGTAGCTCATCAGCTAGGAGAAGAATTTGGAAAGACACATGCAAAACTTCATCACATAACGGTACCAGAATCTTTAGAAATCAGAACTCCCAATTGGTTAACGCCAATCGGTTCAGAAAAAAAGATGATCGAAGAACTGCCATCAGCTAAAGAATGTCTTATTCACTTAGATTTTCATCCATTAAATGTTCTAACAGATGGTAGCAAGATTACGGGAGTAATAGATTGGACTAATGTAGCGGTAGGTGATCCAAGATTTGATTATGCAAGGACTCTATCTATTTTACAGATAGAGGGATACCGTCATTTTAAAGATAATCTATCTCTCATAAAGGCGTTTGAAGCAGGTTGGAGAACGGGCTATGAAAGTGTTGAAGGGGCTTATAATAATCTTCCAGCATTTTTTGTTTGGGCGGGTATCAGAATGCAACGTGATATGGGGAACTCATTAAGTATAGAGCAGGAAAAGGACATCAAAGAATGGATTAACAGCTGGGGAATCCATTTTTAAGAGTAAACCTCTTCTTGAGGTTATTTGTTTAATCCATTTGTATAAGGGAATTTAACAGGTAACATACTCTGTTTAAAGGAGAGGATTAATATGAATAAAAATGTCGCAGAGGTTATATTAGACCAGCTATCCCTTTTAGGGGTTAAGCGAATTTACGGGGTGACTGGTGATACTATTATTGGGCTTTTAGACGCAATAGCCAAGCAGGATAAAATCGAATTTATTGCTGTAAAGCATGAGTCTGTAGCAGCATTCATGGCTTCGGCGGAAGCAAAGCTGACGGGTAGACTAGCAGTATGTACTTCTACAATGGGTCCAGGTGCAGCCAATCTTTTAAATGGTCTAGGTGATGCATATTCAGACAAGGCACCTGTATTAGCGTTAACGGGTCAGGCCGAACAAAAAGAAATGGGGACAGACTTTCAGCAATATGTCGATCAGCAGGAGCTATTTAAGCCATTTGCAGCATACTCAGCAAACTTAAATAGTGAGAATGCCATTGTTGATTTGCTTCAGAAGGTAGCTGAAATTTCTCTACAGCAGAGAACAGTGACTCACATATCAGTGCCTAAAAATTTATTTGAAAAAGAGACTACTGTAAAGGCTAGACAACTCCCGAAAGTATTAGAGGGAACAGGCACCTTTGAACTAAATGATTTAGAAGAGGTAGCGGGAGTGATGAAACAGGCACGACAACCAATGATTTTAGCTGGTGCAGGAGCAAGAGGAGCAGCAGGAGATATAGCAGAGCTGGCTACGACTTGGGGAGCAGGAATTTTATTAAGTCTAGGCGGCAAAGGCATTTTTGAGGACGCTACACCTCATCTCATCCAAGGGATTGGCGAGGGAGGAAATCCCCATGCCCCAAATGTATTTAAAGATGCGGATGTAGTTCTAATAGCAGGAGCAACGTGGTGGCCGGAGGGATATGTGCCAGAAGATGCGACTATTATCCATATTGACCTTCATTTAGAGCATGCCAAGAAAAGAGTGGCAGCAGATTACGGGATTAAGGGTAAAACTGAGCAGGTTATTCCTCTTCTATTAGAAAGCATGAAGGGCAAACAGAAGAATGAAGAGTGGCTTAATCGCATAGACGCAGTAAAAGAGAAATGGGCATATCAAAACGAACAGGAAGGTCAAATACAAGGATCTCCCGTTCATCCATCACGAATAGCAAGAGGACTAGAAAATACGGTAGCAGACGATGCAATCATTGCTTTAGACACAGGAGACGTAACAGTGTGGATGAATAGGAACTTCCGTCAAACTAACCAAAAGGTTCTCTTTTCAGGATATTGGCGTTCCATGGGCTTTGGTCTTCCTGCAGCAATTGCAGCAAAGTTAGAGCAACCAGAAAAACAAGTGGTAGCCGTGGTGGGAGACGGTGGTATAGAAATGACGTTAGCTGATTTATTGACTGCTACTCGTTATGGTCTGGATATCACGGTAGTAATTTTTAATAATGGAGCTCTTCAAATGGAAAGTGATAAGATTCAAGCTGCTGGCAATGAAGAGTTAGGGACAGAACTGACTAACCCAAATTTCGTTCAAGTGGCCGAGGCATGTGGTTGGAAAGGGTTCCGTGTGGAAACAGATGGAAATTTAGAAGAAATACTGAGCAAAGCCCTCCAAACTAAAGGACCAGTATTAGTCGACGTATGGACCGAGCAAGCATTTTTCCCAGAAACAGAATAACAAAAAAAGAAGCCCGGAATAGGGCTTCTTTTTAAAAAGGGAAAATCCACGTCTGCATGTGGTCAGACGTGGATTTAGTCACCAATTAAAACATTGGGAATACGAAAGAGATTAGGAACCAAAGGATACCAAAGAATATAATTAGGTAAGCAGCATACTTGATGAAGGTTGCTCCTACCATCCCAGAATCAGTTCGTTCTTCACGATGTACTTCTACGCGTTTTTCTTCTTCAGCCATGTTCATTCCTCCTCTCACCATATTTTTGAATATATTTTAATTAGGAAGGTTATTAAATGATTACCCACAAAGAAATTTCAATAAACCTATTGGGGATAGAAATGAGTTGAAGGGCATAGAGTCCTGTATTAAAATGAGGTAAATTGGAGGTAATAAAATGACGACAGCATTGCCGAAATGCCCAAAGTGCAATTCCGAATATACATATGAAGATGGCTCTCTTTTAGTTTGTCCTGAATGTGCTCACGAATGGTCCTTAACAGAAGAAGTAGGAGATACGGCAGAAGAGTTGGTGGTGAAGGACTCTAACGGGAATATCCTTCAGGACGGAGACTCTGTTACAGTTATTAAAGATTTAAAAGTAAAAGGGAGCTCTTCCACGCTAAAAATCGGGACGAAAGTAAAGAGTATCCGCCTAGTAGATGGAGATCATAACATTGATTGTAAGATAGATGGCTTTGGGGCCATGAAGTTAAAATCTGAGTTTGTGAAAAAGAGCTAATATAGGTCTCTTCGTTTAGAATGCATCACTAGGCACTAAAGAAGCAAGTACGTCATTCATGTACTTGCTTTTTTTATATATTGCCAGTTCTTATTTTTAATCCAATTCAAATAACTTTTTGAAAAAAGATATCACTTTATGCAAGCGTTTGCATTATAATGAATATATCAAATACTTCTGATGGGGGTCGGAGAACATGAAGACAAATAAGGAGCCTTGGTGGAAACGAAGTGTAGTTTATCAAATTTATCCACGTAGCTTTATGGATTCAAACGGAGATGGAATTGGGGATATACAAGGGATTATTTCTAAATTAGATTATTTACAGAAGCTAGGTGTCAATGTTATTTGGTTGAGTCCTGTTTTCGACTCTCCGAACGATGACAATGGCTATGACATAAGAAACTACCGTACTATTTTAGATGAGTTTGGAACAATGGAAGATTTAGGTCAATTGATAGAGGAAGCAGAAGCAAGAGACTTACGTATAGTAATGGACCTTGTCGTTAACCATACCTCTGACGAGCATAAGTGGTTTGTCGAGTCCAAATCCTCAAAGGACTCTAAGTATAGAGACTATTATATTTGGAGGGAGGGGAAAGACAATTTGCCGCCGAATAACTGGGGCTCTGTTTTTTCCGGATCTGCATGGGAAAAGGATGAGGCGACAGATTCCTATTACTTACATTTGTTTTCTAAGAAGCAACCAGACTTGAATTGGGAGAACGAAATGCTCCGTAACGATATATATGAGATGATGACCTATTGGCTAGATAAGGGTATAGGCGGATTTCGAATGGACGTTATTAATTTTATTTCCAAGGTGGAGGGACTACCTGACGGAAAGGTTGGACAAGGACAGCTATATGGTGATGGAGGTCCATATTTTATGAATGGTCCTAAAATCCATACATATTTAAAAGAAATGAATGAGCGTGTTCTTCAAAACTATGATGTACTAACAGTAGGTGAAATGCCAGGAGCTTCTCCTAAGGATGCTCAGTTATATACGAATCCTGCCAATAAAGAAGTGAACATGGTATTCACCTTTGAACATATGGATTTAGACAGTGGACCTTTTGAAAAATGGGATGCAAAGCCACTGGATTTAGTTGCGTTAAAACACAATCTTGAGAAATGGCAGCATGCACTTCATGGGGTAGGATGGAATAGCTTATATTGGAACAATCATGACCAGCCTCGTGTCGTTTCTCGTTTTGGGAATGACCAAGAATATCGAGTTACTTCTGCTAAAATGCTAGCTATTTGTCTTCATATGCTACAAGGAACTCCTTATATTTATCAAGGAGAAGAACTAGGTATGACTAACGTTAGATTTGATAGTATTGAAGACTACAAGGATATCGAAACGATTAATATGTATAATAGTAAAATAGAACAAGGTATACCAGAGGGTGCTATTATGCGTGGTATTTATGCTAAGGGTAGAGACAATGCACGTACACCTATGCAGTGGACAAGCGATGGGGGATTTACAACTGGTACTCCGTGGATACAGATGAATCCAAATACTACTGAAATTAATGCCGAACAGGTGCTATCTGATTCCTCATCCATCTTTTATACGTATCAAAAGCTTATTGAGTTGAGAAAACAGCACGACATTATAACTTATGGAAGCTTTCATTTGCTATTTCCAAACGATTCAAAGCTTTTTGTATATAAGCGCCAAACCGAGAAGGAAGAATGGCTTGTCATCACGAATTTCTCAAATAGTACAGAGAAACTGCAATGGACTAGCTGTGAGGTAGAGGGTCTTAGCGGAAAAGTAATGATAGCTAATTACGACTCACCAGAAATAGAAGAACAAGGGATAAATGTACGTCCCTATGAAGCAGTAGTATTAGCTTTTGAAAGGAGATTATAAAGTGAAGAAGGTACTTGGCATAGATATTGGTGGAACGAAAATACGGATGGGCGTTGTGAATGAGACTGGAGAAGTCTTGGCTGATATAACAGTACCTACAGAGCTTCCCTTATACCCATATTTAGAGGAGCAGGTCTTAAAGATTAAAGATCAGTTCCCTGACATCTCAGGAGTTGGCATTGGAACCAGAGGAATGGTAGATGCTGAAACTGGAACAGTCACCTTTGAAAAGGAGCTGCCTGGCTGGGAGGGCACACCTGTAAAACCGCTATTAGAGACAGCTACGGGACTTCGAGTCGAGTTAAATAATGACGCGAACTGTGCGGCACTTGCAGAGGCACGTATCGGAGCAGGAAGTAACTTTTCAAAAGTAGTTTGTGTAACGGTTGGTACCGGTCTTGGCGGTGGCTTTATATTTGATGGTCAGGTTATGAATGGTGCGAATGGTGGAGCTGGAGAAATCGGACATCTCATTTTATATCCTAACGGGTTAGTTTGTGGTTGTGGACGACCAGGCTGTAGTGAACAATACGTATCAGGAACTGCATTAAAGAGATTGATTAAAGAAGAGCATGTGATTGATCCGGCTACTGGAGAATTAGCTAAGCCCCATACTTTATTTAAGCTAGCTTCTCGGGAGATTGAAAGTGCAAAACGTGCAAGAGATCGTTTTATAGCAGACTTTGCAATTGTTCTTTCTACCCTTCAAGCAGTAATTGATATGGATTGTATAGTTATTGGCGGTGGCGTTTCGGAATCTGCCGATGAATGGTGGGACTTGCTAATCGAAAAAGTAAAACCATTAATGCTTAAACCAGTTGAAATTAAACGAGCACAATTTGGTAATGAAGCAGGTATGCTTGGTGCCGCAATGCTTGTTGTGTAAATAAAATGGAGAATCGGTCGGTTCACCGTAATAATCGGTCGGTTTCACGAAAAAATCGGTCGGTTCACCGTAATAATCGGTCGGTCACACCGAAAAACCGGTCGGTTCCACAGTAAATAGGAAAACTCTACTGAAAAATGAAAAACTGTAGCCCCCAACTTGGAGGCTACAGTTTTAATATCCAGGCTTTTTAAGAATCTTAAAGATGTTTCGTTTATAGTCTTCTACTCCTGGCTGATCAAAAGGATTAATGTCCAACAAGTAAGCACTATACGCACAAGTCATCATGTAAAAATATAATAAGTGACCAATATGCTTTTCATCTAGCTGTTCCATTGTTAATGTGATTTGAGGAACACCACCGTCTAAATGGGCAGAGGCGGTTGCTTCGTGACATGCCTTATTGAAATCATGTAACGTCAGACCGCTTAAGTAATTTAGCTCATCACGGTTATCCTCCGCTTCAAAGACGGTTAGATCATCTGAAACCTGTTCGACCATAAGGAATGTTTCGAATAGCATACGCTTACCATCTTGGATGTATTGTCCTAATGAATGGAGGTCCGTTGAGTACAGTACGGAAGCAGGGAAAATACCTTTTCCTTCTTTTCCTTCACTCTCCCCAAATAACTGTTTCCACCATTCCTGGACATACTTCAGCTTCTCGTCAAAGGTAGCCATTATTTCCACAGGATATCCCTTACCGTATAAATGATTTCGGATGACAGCGTATTTAATAGCCGCATTCAATTGAACGTCCATGACTTGAAATTCCTCTTCTGCTTGTTTAGCTCCTGCTATCAAATGCTCAATATTATGCCCAGCTGCTGCGATTGGTAATAAGCCAACTGCTGTAAAAACAGAATAGCGGCCACCGATATCTTCTGGTACTACATAGCGTTTGTAGCCCTTTTCCTTCGCAAGAGACAATAGAGCACCTTTTTCCTCGTCTGTAGTGACGATGATGCGAGCTGCAGCCTCTTCACCGTAGCGCGCTTCCATGTACTGGCGTAGGAATCGGAAAGCAATAGCAGGTTCGGTTGTCGTACCCGACTTAGAAATAACATTTAAAGTTACTTCCTTAGAGTCTAAGTAAGCAATCAATTGCTTTAAATAAGCACCACTAACTAGCTGTCCCGCGAAGATGACTTCTAATTGTTTGTCCTTTTGGAATGGAGTAGCGAGTGATTCTAGAACTGCTTTGGAGCCTAGGTAAGACCCCCCAATTCCAATGACAACTAATACATCTGAATTAGAGCGAATATGCTCTGCAGTTTGTTTTATATCTTGTAAAAAAGCTTGCTGAGTGGAGCTTGGCCAATTTACCCATCCTAAAAAGTCAGATCCCAATCCTGTTTTTGACTGGATAAAATCATGAGTAGCCTCTAGTTTGTTATGTAATTCTTCTGTGAGGAGGCTTTGGTAATCCTCTGAGTAATTAACGGAAATTTTCATGAAATACCCCTTTATTTTACATATTTTAATGACTTAATTTTACCATATACATTGGGAAAAGTTAAAAAAAGCTATCATTATATTTATTCTTCCTGCTATTGGCCGAGTTGACCCCAATACTACTTGTATATATTGAGAGTAGAAGCTAAAGAGGAGGATAAAAATGAAGATCCAACAAATTGATTTGTGGGTATCTAACTTAGAGGAAATGGTTATCTTTTACCGAGATACATTAGAGTTTCCTTTAAAGTTATGGAAAGATACCGAGGCCACATTTCAAATTGGGAATAGTTTGCTTAGATTTATTAAGGACAGTGAAGCCGGGGATACTTTCTATCATTTTGCTTTTAATATACACTCAAATATGTTTTCAAAGGCTAAATTATGGCTGCTACCACGTGTAACGTTATCTATAGAGGAAGGGAAGGATGAGGTAGAATATAGTGGTCATTTTAAAGCAAAGTCCTGTTATTTTCAGGATCCGGCAGGAAACGTTGTGGAGTTTATTGCAAGAGAAGCAATTACACCAAAGTCGAATGCTATGCACTTCACTTCAAACAATGTTGTTGAAATTAGTGAAATTGGATTAACTACCCATAATATCATTGAGTTCGCAGACCAAATAATGGACCTAGGCATCCCTTCACAGGATGGAAAAATAGTGGACGAACCAGAACATTTAAACTTTATGGGGCATCAGGAGGATGGGGTATATATATTGCTTGGACCTGTAGGTAGGAGATGGTTGTTTTCCGATAAAAGAGCAATAGCTTCGCCAGTGACAATCTACACAGACAAGGGCATTATAAGTAACATTTTATAAAATTAGAGGCTAGGATAGACCTGCCTCATTACATAAATGAAGCTCCTTAAATCTACTGTCTGTAAATGTAAGGAGCTTTTATTTGCTATGACCGTATTTACTGGACTTCCATATGTAAGTCTCCAGTTTTAGCCCATCCTCGTTTTTTAAGCAGATGATAAGCTGTCATAGAGATAACTGCCGGTACAATAACGCCTAACACGATATACATAAGAAGCACTCCAATACCTTGGTTTGCTAGAACATTTAAAGGAGCGATGAATGAATTTAGTCCAAGCCCGGCTAATGTATAAGGTACCTCAAAATTAAATAATAAGATAGCAATCGGAGCACAAATAATTGAAGATAAAAATGGCCCAATTACTAACCGTGGATTTTTCACCAAATTAGGTACTTGAACTTTAGGCGTCAAGAACGATTGTGCAATGTTCGCACCTAAGTCATTTTCTTTAAAGGACATAGCTGTCCATCCTGCAAATTGTGCTGTACACCCGATTAATGCTGCCGCACTAGATACTGGGTCTAGTTGTAAAGCAATGGCGATTGCTGCTGAGGAAGCAGGGGACATAAGGAAAATACTCCACACCAATGCAATAACAATCGATCCAAGTAAAGGAGATCCAGAAACAGAACCAGCAATAAACTCACTTAATTGCTGTAACAAAGGGGTAGTCACAGCTGCTAAACCAACCCCCGCGACACCACCTATAAGGATGGCGCAAAAAGGAATCGCAAGCATATCAAGCTTTGTTTTTCCTGCAATACGTTTTCCTACCCAGATAGCAACCACGGCTGCTAGTACTGCACTAATTGGTTGTCCTGTTGTCAAAACCCATAATCCATCTTGTAGTATGAGAGCATTCGCTCCAATGGTGCTACAGGCCATCGCACTAAAAATAACTAATGTATTCCCTCCGAGCTGATAAGCGATACCTGCACCAATTGCTGGGGCAAGCATCAATTGAGCAGTTTTCCCAATAGCCATAAAACCTTCCCAGCCTGTAAACGTACCAATAGTTTCAATAAGTAGTCCAATTCCTAAAGTGACAAGAACGGCGTTTGCTAGTCCTTGGGAACCTCTGTACATTCGGTCGATTAGGTATGTCTTAGTTGCTTGATTCATGATGATTCCTCCTAGTTATATAATATATCGCATAAAATATACCGAATGTATTAAAAATAAATAGTCCTTATTTGGACTAACGCAATACATTATATGTGAATAATAAAAAAATATTATTCCAACCTTTTAAATTGTTATAATATTAATATAATTTATAATGACAGTCAATACTTATTTTTAAAAAGATAAAAGGGCTTCTCCTAAAGAGAGGCCCTTTGAGATTAACTTTTAGGTTGTTCCAATTTCATAACACCTACTACATAAGAACATTTTCTAGTAAGACGTCAATAATGATTCACGTGAATGGATTAAAAAACCTTCCATTGTTAATAAAAATAAATAAAACCATTAATAAAAATAATGAAGATGATATTAGAATAGCGATTAAATCTCTTTTTCTGAACTCCTTTAAGCTAAACCAGGAGCGAGTTTTAAATTTACCGAAACCTCGAAGATCCATTGTATTGCTGACTGTTTCAATACGTTCCAGACTAGAAAAAATAAGTGGCATTATAATAGAGCCAGCATTTTTTATTCGGGTAAATAGTTTTTCATTATTAGACATGTCCACCCCGCGAGCCTGCTTGGAACGAGAAATTGTTTTAAAATCCCTTTGTATATCAGGAATATAGCGTAGAGCAATAGAAACCGAGTAGGCAAGTCGATAGCTTACACCGATACGGTTTAGAGAAGCTGCAAACTCACTTGGATGTGTGGTGACTAAGAACAAAAGAGCAGGAGGGATTACTGCAAAATATTTCAACGTAATATTTAGTTGGTAAAACAATTGCTCCTGCGTAAGTGTATAACGCCCCATGGACCCAGTAATAGGGTGGTAGGTACCATAAATAGTTGTCCCATGCTGAGGGGCGAACAAAAATATGGCTATATTGTTTAATAATAAAAACACGAGGATAAAACCAAGTACTAAGCTGATATCCTTTAATTTAATATCCGATATATAAAACAAAATAAAGCTACCGAGCAACAGCACCATTAAAACTCTTGTGTCATACGTTAACATTGCCGCAGTGGACCAAAGTAGGAAACAGATCAGCTTGGTTGAACCTGTTAGGCGATGGATAATAGAGTCACGATCAAGATAGCTTAGCAGTTCGTTGCCCATTAAATCGCACCTCCCGATCATACTGTATAAATTGCTCTACAAAGTCAGAGGGATGCTCAATTTTGAGCTGTTTAGCAATCTCATATAAGGAAGATTCCTTTAAATTAGCCTCTAGAATTAAAGAGGGATTCGACAGGATATGGGCTGGTGAGTCATCCACTAATATCTTCCCCTCTGTTAACACGATTGCGCGGTCTGTATATTCCGTCATTAGGTGCATATCATGGGTAATTAATATAATGGATGTACCCTTCTTCGTTAAATCTTCTAAGAACATCATTAGTTCTGTAGTATGCTTGTAATCCTGCCCCGCTGTAGGCTCGTCCAATAATATAATTGGGGGCTCCATGATGAGGATAGAGGCAATTGATAAACGTTTTTTCTGCCCATAGCTCAAGGCTGCAATCGGCCAGTTTCTGAAAGGGTATAATCCACAAGTCTTTAATGTTTCCTCCACTCGTCTCTTAACTTCCCTATCTGATAGTTCAAATTGAATAAGGCCAAAAGCAACTTCATCGAAAACTATTTGCTTAGAAAACATATGATTTGGATTTTGGAGGACAAAGCCTACACGATGAGCTCGTTCCTTGATAGAGTCGTTAATCGCATTAAAACCCTCGAAATATATAGTGCCTTCAGTAGGTCGTTCAAAACCACAGATAAGAGAGGAAAGAGTAGATTTACCGGCTCCATTGGCTCCGATAAGGCTTATCATTTCTCCTTTATGTAATTGAAAAGACACGTTTTTAATAATGTCTAAATGATTCCCATAGTGGAAGCTGATGTCATCAAGTGTCAGGACAGGCTCATTTTTAAAACCAAGCTGAATTGGAGAGCATCTTGCATCGCTAAATGTTTTTAGCTTCTGCCGGAAGGAGTCATTTACGATGCTGTCAACCTTAGTTAGGTTGGGGTGATCACTCAATTCACACCCAGCATATTTTAAAGCTTTAATGTAAAGTGGTTCTCGTATCCAATTATCCGTTAATAACGATCCTGCCAATAGCTCATTGGGGCTGCCGTCTGCAACTATCTGACCGTGATTCATTAATATTATGCGATCGATAGGTTCTGACAAAACATCCTCTAATCTGTGTTCTACAATGATAATCGTTTTGTTGCTATCTGCATGAAGCTGATCAATCAGTCTCATTGCTCCCTTCCCAGAAGCAGGGTCAAGGTTAGCAAGAGGTTCATCAAACAATAGAATATTCACATCGTTTACTAAAACGCCAGCAAGAGCGACTCGTTGTTTTTGACCGCCTGAGAGCTCATGAATCCGAGCATCTAAATGATTGGACATTTTTACTAAAGCGGCTGCTTTTTGAACGCGTTCATGCATTTTTTGTGTGGGTACAGCATTATTTTCTAGGGAAAAGGCTATATCCTCGCCGACAGTAAGGCCAATAAACTGACCATCCGTATCCTGGAGAACCGTACCAACCTCCTGTGAAATGGTAAAGAGGTCAAGCTCTCTGGTCTCTCTCCCATGAATGGTAAGGTTTCCTGTCATACTGCCTTTAAAAGCAAAAGGCGCAAGCCCGTTCAGGCAATGAACGAGCGTGCTTTTACCAGAGCCGGATGGTCCGACAATAGCTACTTTTTCCCCTTCGTAAATCGTTAAGTTGATATCGTGCAAAGTAGGTTCGGATTGACTATTATATTGAAAGCTAAAGTGTTTAAATTCGATGACTGGCTTTTTCATGTAAATCTCCTTATCTACTTATTCCTCGTAGCTCAGGCTTCCTTTTTTGGTTCTTGTCTTTGCATACGCAGTAAGCAATAGTGTACCTAGAATTGCAACTGTAATAATATTAGAAGCAGCAGCGACGATCCCTTGTGTAAATACTTTATTTGCAGGCTCTGCATAAATAAGAATGTCCAATAATGGAGCTATTAAAGCCCATGCAATAACTTGAACAACGATTTGAACAATGTTAAATAATATAATGTGTTTTTTACCAAACTCTCCATCCTCAAAAGAAAACTTCTTAAAATATAATCCGATACCTAATCCAACAAATGCGGATGAAATGACCCAACTCCACCATATAGAACCATAAGAAGTAAGGTCGTTTAAAGCATGACCAAATAATCCAACAAATAAACCCGCTATCGGTCCAAAAATAGCTGAAATGAGTGCTAAAAAAGCATAGGATGTTTGAATTGTCGTATTAGGTATACCGGTAGGGACTGCAGCAAATTTAGCTAGAATTAGGAACACAGCTGTTCCGATACCTATTGCAACAACCGTCCTAGTTGAAAAGATAGATTTTTTCATTTCATTTCTCCCCCTATATATTTTATTGCCAGTCATCCAATTAAGTGATTGTAATAACAGCTTTCCGAATCGTTATTTCTGTATTAGCACCTGTTGAAATCTTATAGGTATCAGCGAAGGAGCCTTGATTTAAGGCAATTCCTATATTATCAAGAGAATTCACATACATGAGTGCATCCCCTAACTCTGCGGCAGCGAAAGAACGACCATACGTAACTACTCCCTCATACGCTACCTCCCCGTTAATAGAAAGCGAAACGTCAAATTTCTCTCCATATTCTACATTCAGCTGCTTAAACTGTAGACGGTGAATATTAGTCCAAAGATTGCCGAATGGTCGATCTATGACATCAATGACTCCTGTAATCGAATTATTTTCAATAACTGCCTCCTTTAATGGCAATTCCACGATAAAAGATGTATGGATAGAGGGTCCGACGTCCTCCAAATGAATGTCACCAGAAGCAAGTCGTGCCCCTGTATAAGCAAAAATGTCACGTCCATGAAACGTGTGAGATTCTCCAGAATTCGGTAGGCGGTTTTTTGACTCATCAATTTCTCTCACTTCTTTAATACCAATAAATCGATTAATGTGGGTTAATGTGCCATTGTCTGGGGTGACAATATATTGATCGTTTATGGTCTTAGCAACTACACTTCTCCGGTCCGATCCAACGCCAGGGTCTACTATGGAAACAAATACTGTATCACTTGGCCAATAGCTGATGGTTTGTAAGAGACGATAAGATGCCTCCCAAATATTGTATTGAGGAATTTGGTGTGTCAGATCAAATAGCGGAAGTCCACGCTTCACACTATTGGCTACCCCGTGCATAGCACTTACCGCACCGTCGTTGATACCAAAATCTGATTGAAATACTAATAACCCTACTGTCATGTTAAAACACTCTCCTCATTATTTTTGGAGGAGAGCGAATTAAAAAACTCGCCCTCCTCAATCATTGGATTGAAAAGGACGAGATACTCGTGTTACCACCTTTATTCACTACTTATTCACATAAGCAGCCTCAGCAAGTACAGAAATTCCGTTAATATGAAATTCTAGACTGTGGTGTGGATAACGGGTACCAATCCCGCTAGCATCTCAGGCGCAGGTAACTGCACGTTCAATGTAGTGCTCAGAGGCCATTGTTCAAATGGTGTTTTCTGCTTCTTTTCAGCTACCGAAGCTCTCTTTGAAGAAAACCGCTCATCTTACTTTTTCTCTTCATCGCATTAACTTATTATAGTGAATTTACAATTAATTCTGATAACTGTCAAGCTTTTTTTAAAGTTCTTTTATACTTTCTTCCTGTGCCTTTTCCCATTCTTCTCTTAAAATACCCATTCGAATGGAATCATAGTAAACACCATTATATAAGCGGACTTTACGAATTCTTGCCTCCATAGACATTCCAAGCTTTTCTCCTACCCGAATCATCCGTTTATTACCTGACCAGGTCGTATAGCCTACCCGAACAAGTGGCATTTTAGTAAAAAGGTGGTTCATCCAAAGTCTCATAGCGCGGGTTCCTAGCCCTTTACCCCAGCTTGGAGCTTCATGAAAGCCTATACCCATCTCAAGCCATTTAGAAGGTTCATGCTCCCAATAATATGACACAATCCCACGCAATATACCATCTACTTCAATCCCCCAAAAGCTTTTACTGTCCACGTAGGATTCTGCTTTTTCCATAAAAACATCATATGGAGTTGGCTTATAGTCGTAATAGGGTGCATCCCATTTTTTCCACTCCGGCTCCTCATCTTTACACATTAATTCCCATAATCTAGGTAAATCTTTGTACTGAATTGGTCGTATGATTAATTCTTGATCTTGATACAAGTTGTATTCCTCTTTTCATTTTAGGTCTATTTTTTCTGTTTGTATTGAAAAGAGAAATGTTAGAAGTCTACTTTTCAATCACCATTAGTTTGTTTTTCATTCTCTATCAGTCCCTTCGATACTAGTAAACTAATTATATAATAATTTTAGAAAAATGAAAAAATAAAAAATGTATCGTGGTATAATTTTACTAACTGAATAATGAAAGGGGATAGTTCTATGTTTTGTACATTAGCTTTTATAGAGGTGAAATGTAGCTAAATAAAAAGGAGAGTCAAAATGAAATTAGAAACTGAGAGATTAGAAATTATCCCTTGTACGGAAGAAACTGCTCAAATAGCTGAAAAGCAGAGCTATGATAATGGACCACAGATTTCTATGTCTTTAGAGATGCTTAAAGCTGATCCTACCTCATTGGGTTGGGGAGCGTGGCTGGTGATAAAGAAAAGTGATGGTCAGGTCATTGGGGATATTGGTTTTAAGGGAAATCCTAATGTAGATAAACAAGTAGAGGTTGGCTATGGTTTATTAAAGGAGTATTGGAGTAAGGGCTATGCAACAGAGGCAGTAGGCGCCATCATTCAATGGGCTTTTGCAACCGGTAAGGTGGATGCAATTATTGCTGAAACACTTTCCGATAATCTTGGCTCCATGCGTGTATTAGAAAAGCTAAATATGCAAAGAGTAGGAACTTCTGAGCAAATGGTCAATTGGAAATTGGTGAAATAAAACAAAAAATCCTGTGATAAAAACACAGGATTTTTTATAAATATATGTATTAATTTCTCAAGGCTTTTCCTAGCTCCTCAATCGAGCTAACAATGACGCCGTTTTGCTTGATCAGTCCAATAACAAACAAGTTGCGGTACATAAATTGATTTTCGGTTCCATCTTCAATTAATGCGTTAATTTTTTTCTTATTTTCTCGACCTTGTTGGCGCGTATCGGTATAGAGTGCATAAATTGGACGATTTAACATAGAGAATGCACCAATTTCTGCTGCAACACCAGAATCTATTTCAACTCCATCAATTATGGCAACAAGGAAGTCACTCTTCTTCAGGGCATCGATGTCTGCACTAGCGATAAGCAGGCTATCTGCATAGGCCATTTTATCATTAATTGCTGCATTTTCCTGTGGTACATATAAGTCAACGCCTGGGAGTGAAGCTCGAATCTCCTTTGCTACTAGTTCATTTACTAAACGATCTCCTAATCCAAATAATCCATTTGCTAAATAACCTTTTTTCATCATTCATCCTCCTTTTCCATCTTTCATTGTAGGGAATTTTATATGAAATGCATAGGTAAAAAGGAAATAAGATTATTAAAAGAAAATATTAAAAGGAGAAATGTATATGCATAACAAAAGATTATATTTTATAAGACATTGTAAGGCGGAAGGACAAGAAGAAAATGCTGTTTTAACATTGGAAGGTGAAGCAAGTGCTAATGATCTTGTATCTGTATTAGAAAAATTACAGATTGACTATTTGATCTCTAGTCCATTCCAGCGAGCAATACAAACAATCCAGCCGTTTTCTTTTCATGCAGGTTTGCAGATACATACCCATGAAGGGTTAGGCGAGCGTATTTTAAGTAAAGAGCCTATGGATGATTGGCTAGTGCAACTAAAGAAGACTTTTGAAGATAAAGATCTTACCTTTCCCGGTGGAGAATCTAGCCGAGAGGCGCTAGGCCGTATTTTGAATGTAGTAAATGAGGTGTCAGGTATAAAGGGTGTTAAAAATGTGGGAATAGTGTCTCATGGGAATATCATGTCTCTATTATTCAATCATTTTGATAGTACATTTGACTTTGACGAATGGAGTCGCATGAAAAATCCAGACATTTTCTTGCTAGAAGGCTCAAATATTAGTCGTGTAGAAATAGAAAAAATCCTGTCTAATTAAAGGCAGGATTTTTGTCATAATATAATATGCTTTTAAGATTCTTTACTGCTTGAGGAGCTTGAAGGTATACGAATATTGCTCATTTGACGTTCTTGTTCTTGCTCAGCGATTATATCGTTGTCCTCAGCATTATCACGCGTAACCTTTTGGGTAAGGATTGCCCCTACTGCTACTAAAATCATTACTGCAATATAATATCCTTTTTCGTTTAGCTGCAAATTATCTGCATTGTATAGCCCGATACTAAACATGACGACCCCTGCAAAAAAAGTGAAATAAGCTAGCACCGTAAAAGCCATCGTATTTCTTCGTCTATACCTCTTTGTATTCATGACATACGCCCCTTTGTATTGGTTTTAATTGTTATTATATGAATTATATTCTAGCATGAAAGAATAATAGTGTAAAATATTCTAAAGTATATGATTATTGTTAAAGGTTTATAATTAGACATATTTCGTTATTATTCTCTAGCTTTAGAAATATAGTCAGATGCCAGCACTTGGCAAGGTATAAATAAAATAATAGGAGATGGAAAATGAAATATAGCATACCGGAATTAGCAGAAATACAAACACTAACATCTAGAATAAATACAATTCAATCATTACCAGATAATCCTATGGGAGCAGAGCGAATAGTAAAAGGCAATACCCATGCTTTTGCTGTGAAGGAAATACCGGGACCTGCTTTTAATACGGTGAGAGGATTAAATAGTTACGATATAAAATACTTAGATGAAATCCTTTTCTTTTATAAGGAGCTATCTGTTTCTTTTCGAATAGAGGTTACTCCACTGAATAGTTCTGATCAACTGTTTCGCAAGCTATCAGATATGGAATATTATCAATCTGGTTTTCATTCTTCCTTTATGAGGTCTGTCTCTAGTAGTAAAAGTGGAAGTTTGTCGACAACTATCGAAGTTCGTCCTCTAAAAAAGGATGAATTTGACTTGTTTTCATCTATCTATGTAAATGCTTTCGGTCTGCCAACTTTTATACAAGACGGGATACAGCAAAACAACCAAATATTATATGACGTGCCGGGCTGGAGTTTTTACTTAGCACTTCGACAAAATGTCCCAGTAGGCATTGGAGTTTTATATGTGGAAGGGGAACTTGCCACCTTGGCAGCTGCCGCAACTCTACCAGCTTATCGGGGAATGGGAGTGCAACGTGCACTGCTAAATAAGAGGATAGAGAAAGCGGTGGAGCAGGGTGCAAAGTATATTACTAGTGAGGCTGTTTTCGGAAGTAGTAGTCATCGAAACATGGAACGTCAAGGGTTGAAGTTAGCCTATACGAAAGCTATATGGACAAAGCGCTAAGGGAGTGATGGGCATGTTTTATCGAAGAAAGTATTATCGTGTAAAGGAAGAATTTGTGGAGAGCTTCAACAAGCTATTCAATGAAATTAATTTGCCGAATCAGTTAAAGCATGGCTCTCGCTTAGTAGGAAGATGGATGACGGCTACAAAAGACGATTTAGTCGAGATTTTTGCCATTTGGGAATATAACAGCTACGAGGAATATTTGCAAATAGAGGCTGCAGTAAGAAGTGATCAGCCACATGTTGCAAGCGTTAAAGGATGGTATGAACAATATGGTGGCAAGGAGTATGTTCAAGAAAATTTTTTAATAGAAGTAAAAGATGAAAGAATAATATCAACGGTAGAGAAAAATTATGACTAAAATGCTAGCTGCTTTTCTAAGAATGGGTTTAGGAATTGCCTTATTTCCATTAACCATATGGAATATAACCATGAATCACAAAAATAAAATAAATCCTCCAGGCAATATTATTAAAACTAAGAACTCTAATATACACGTTATATTGGAAGGAGAGGGGCCAGATGTAGTCATATTAGAAGCGGGATTAGGCTCTATCTCTATTGATTGGTCCGAAATTCAGCCCAAAGTTTCTAAGAGTGCTAAAGTATTGTCCTATGATCGAGGGAATTACGGGTGGAGTAAAACAAGAAGACAAACTCTAACTGCACTAGATTATGTAGAGGAGTTAAAGGAGCTGCTGGAAAAGTTAGATCTTCAACCACCTTATGTTTTAGTAGGGCATTCCTTTGGAGGGCTTATCATGAGGCTATACGCAAGTTTGTATCCAGAACAGGTGAAGGGTCTACTCCTAGTCGATGCTGTGCATGAGAACCAGTATGCTCCTGGTAACCAAAACAGAGGATTTAAACGGTTGGCGACTTTTGGGTATGTGACTTCTCTTATTGGTCTGCCTAGAATATTAAAGAAAAAGGCAGGAAGAAAGTTTTTGGCTGGAGAGAAAAATCATTATTTAAATTATACTGGATATACAATGGGCGCGTATCAAACGATTTATCAAGAGTATAGGGATATTGCCATTTCAGCAGATCAATTAAAGAATGCAAAGCCCCTTTTAAATGACTTGCCTGTCACTGTATTAAGTTCTAATAATCCCGAGAAAAGATGGGTTCAACAGCAGCTTTTGTTATCCAAGTTAACAGCCAGGACAGAGCATATCCAAACAGATAAAGGTCACTCTATTCATTTGGAGGATCCTTACGTAGTTACCAATGCTATTATCAAGTTATTAAACACAGGAGAATCCAAAAATGTTTAACGTACAACAGATTTTAACAAAAATAAAAAGCTTAAACCGTCCTTTTGTTTTAGGGGTAGACGGGTTAAGTGGGGCAGGAAAGACTACTTTTACGGATCAACTAGCTCAAGAACTGGAGGAGGCGGGTCATAAGATTGTTATTATCCACCTTGATGATTTAATAGAAGTTCGAGAAAAGCGTTATAACACCGGGCAACCAGAATGGTATGAATACTATAGCATGCAATGGGATGTTTTATACATTCAGGAAAGCTTGTTTAAGTCAATTCATGAGAAGGCAAAGGTTCTTCAGCTTAAATTTTATATTGCCCAAGAAGATCAGTGCTTATCAAAGGATATACCCCTGAAGGACTGTACAGTTCTATTAATTGAGGGGGTATTCCTTCAACGCAAGGAATGGCGTAGTTTTGTTGATTATTTAATCTATTTGGATTGTCCGAGAGAGATTCGAAACGTACGGGTATTGAAGCGAGATTCTTATATAGGAGATATGGAAGCACGACTAAATAAGTATGAACGGAGATATTGGAAGGGTGAAGAGTTTTACTTAAGGGAAGAAAAGCCATTGGAACAAGCAGATCTAGTTTTAGATGTAGAAAATGCTTCTATCATAAAAAATGTGCAGCAATAATAACGTGTTGCGTATATACGTTAACGCTAAATAGAAGGATACAAAGCTAGTCTTGTAGAATAATATTTAAAATTTAATTTTACGAGGGGGATGAAAGTGTTTAACGAGGTTAAAATCGAACAGTTAACATCTACCGTAGAACATATGGAGGAGCTTTCTGAGCTACTAATACAAGTGGTAGAAGACGGTGCCTCTATTGGCTTTTTGCCTCCAATGGAGCTAGCGGATGCCATGGATTATTGGGAAGACGTCTTAACCCCTGAGGTTATCTTGTTTGTTGCAAAAAGGAATAATCGTATTATTGGTAGTATCCAGCTCCAACTCTGCAGTAAACAAAATGGTATGCACCGTGCAGAGATTGCTAAACTTATGACTCATCCCCATTACCGGAGAAATGGAATAGGACGTCAGCTAATGGAAAAAGCAGAAAATAGAGCTGCAAGAGAGGGTAGAACCTTAATAGTTTTGGACACAAGGGAGGGCGATGCTTCAAATAATTTATATACTTCTCTAGGATACATACAGGCTGGCAAGATTCCCGGTTATGCCAAATCTGCTAATGGGGAAATGAGTGCGACGATTTTTTATTACAAAGAGATTAATGAATGAAGAGCAGCCAGCCACCTAATTCAAAGAGAAGAAAAAGACTTTATGGGTACTAATTATAAAGTCTACTAATGTAAATATATAAATTAAAAATGAGATTAAAGTGATGCATGCTATAAAATAGCATGCATTTTTTGTTTTTATGAATCTTTAGACTTATATAATGCGCAAAATATAGAATAAAAGATAGAAAGTGGGTATCTTTTTACCTGTTTTAAAGGTCAGAAAATAAAATAAAATGACTTTCTTTGTAGAAAAGTCAGAAGTTTCAGAGAATGTATTGAAACCATTTATGATAAAAGTATAATTATGGTTATCTTCTGTTACGAATTAATTATGAGATAACTAGAAGTGGTGAAAAAAATAAACTAAATATCTAGTGGGAGGAGTTTATAGTGAGTATATAGTAATAGTTGCAGAGTCGGTTGTTAGGGAAATTAAATGCAGTTAGAAAGGGATGCCGACTATGAAAAAAATAGTAAGCATTATCTTGGGATTGTTAGTCCTATTAGGAATAGGGTCTAACGCCATTTATGCAAGTGGCATGACACCAGCCCCTCTCTCTAAATGGTATGGGCAATTACTTACGAAAGAGAGTGAGCGGAATAATGTTTTATCTGAAGTAGAAAAGACCTTTGAAGAAGTAAATGCGTTCATAATGGAAAGTCTAGGACATTATCATCATACTCTTCAAAAGACTATCGAGAATCAGATAAAAGAATCAAAGGACGGTATTGAGAATTACCAACAGGAAGTTGAAACTCAGTTAAACCAATCAGTTAACGAGTTAAAAAAAGAAAACCTTAGCGATTACGTGGACAGTAAAAAAATTGAAGACGAAATCGATCAGGACATACAAGAAGTACTATATGAGGTATTTGGTAATTAACGAATTAGTATAAAAAATATAAAATCTAAGGGAGATATTAAAATGATGAAAACAGTAAAAGGTAAAGTAGTCGCAGGAACATTAGCATTAACGTTATTTGCAGGAGCAGGAGTAGCATTCGGAGCTTCAGATGCTGGAACAAACTTATTAAGCTGGTATAACAGTAAATTTGGGGTAGCTCAACAAGAAGTTATTGGTGGGGTTAAGCAAAACGTAACAGGTAAAATCACAAAATTAGCTGGTGAGTATCAGGGATTAAAAACAGGGGCAACTAATAGTATTAATAAGACTGGGGCGGATGAAGTTGCTGCAAAAAACACTGCAATAAAAGCTGAAGCTCAGGAACATATAGATGCAGTAAATGCACAGAAAAATGAAATCGCGGGTTATATGGAAGTACAATTTAATCAGCTTTACGATGCTGCTAATATTATTATTAATACAACTGGTGCGGAAGCAGTGAAATACGCTGAAGGAGATTTAGAAAAACACACGGTAGATAAAGGGTCAGCTGCTCTTGGTAGCTTGAATGAAGATTTAAATGCTACAACGGCTAAAGCTGTTAACGATTTGACTAAAGCGATTAATGACGCGAAAAGTTCACTTCAGACACAACTAAACTCTGAAAAGACTGCTACGAAAAATGAAATTATCGCTGCAATTGACGCTAAAATAATCGAGTTAAGAAATACTGTTACTGAAAAAAGAAACGAATTAGTTGTAATACAACAAGACCTTATTACAAAAAAAGCAACTGAACTTGAAGGACAGGCTTTCGCAAAGTTAGATAGCATTGTGTCTGGCATTAATAAATAATCTTATAATACTAAATAAGGGCCTCCATTTATAAGAGGTCCTTATTTTTATGATTGGAGGAGAAGATATGCTAAGTAGAATAGAAAAGTATAAAAGAAAGCCGATTAAAAAGGTAGCCATGATAGCAGGAGCTCTTTGCTTGTTTATTGGTCTCGGCGGTGGTGTTAAAACAGCTTTAGCTGATCAAGACGTTCAACTATTAATGGAAAAATGGTTTTTAAAAAAACAAGACGAGTCACTAAAAGAAATAGATAGTGCCATAAGTACTGAAAGAGATGTACTTATGGAACAATTGAAAGATCAATTAAATACAGAGATGCAACTAGCTGAAAAACAATTGGCGGAGTTTACAGCTATTCAAAAGCGAACTCGCATTGAAGCTTTACAAGAATATGCGAATAACATAAAAGCAGAGATGAACATAGATAATAGTGAGCAACAAGCTGCAATTATGAAAAACATAGATATTATTTTAGAAAATGCAAAAGCGCAATTAGATGGTCAAGCTTCTAATTTAAAACTATTGCCGATTCAAGTTCCTACTAGTTCTGAAGCCGTTCCTACACCTGTAATGATACCAGTGCCGGAAGAAACAGAAACAGAAACAGAAAAAGAAAAAGAAAAAGAAAAAGAAAAAGAAAAAGAAAAAGAAAAAGAAAAAGAAAAAGAAAAAGAATTTATTCAAGAACCATCACCAGTATCAAAACCTGAGAAAGTAGAAGCTGATACTTATATAAATGAAACAAAACCAGCTGAAGTAGTAAATGAGATAGTGACAGCAGATATTTATTCCATCACGGATTGGTTTAGTATGCCTAATATACAAGAGGTGACTGTGGAAGAGTTGGTGATTCCATCAGATGCTTTTTCTATAAATAGTACATTTTCTGACATATTGATGAATCCACAGGCAGCTGTTGCCATGCGAAGCATTTTAAAGGGAATTGAAAAGCACCCCCAGTTCAGTCAAATACAATACAAGACTATTGACGAAATGTCTAGAGTATCTCCCTCACTCTTCAATGAAACTATTTTATATTTACTTAATAAATCTTTAAAAGAAATAAAGATATAAATTTTTAGAGACTGGGACAAAACTGACATTAAAATAGAATAGCTACTGATATTTTACGAAAGTAAAATATTAGTAGCTATTTTTTTACATGAAAAAAGACGACTTTGTTCTATAGAATTGGAATTAAAACAATCGAACGTAATCAGACTTCACTATTTAATACGTAAAGAATCAACTGGGCTAGTAGTCTATTAATAGTGTTTGAATATGAAACCTCTACGATTGTTCCTTTCGAAGTTTTTGTAAGAAAGCAGAAGAAGGGCCGAATCGTAAAAATACGGAATGGGAATAAAAAATATATGTAACACAAAAGCTTTTAAAGAAATAACAGAGTTATCTATCGTCAACGTAAAACTGACGTGGATCCAGTTTTTGATTTTTGAAAGCTAATTTAGGTATTACACGATTTTCGTAGTTTTGATGACTCCACTTTAACTAGCTAGCTTAGGACCTATTTATGAACAATCCTCTTTTTATTCGTAAGTAATAATATATATATAAGGCACGAAAATGTATAATTTTCAGCATTTATCAAAATTAGATGAAAAAATACCTTTTAGGGAGATATAAGGTTCCATTAGCCTGTCTATTTAAGTCGGAAATAAGAATATTTTGACTATTTTTGTATTATTCTAAGAAGTTTTATCGAATAGATTGAAATGAATTGAATCAAAAGTATAATAATCTTAATCTTCTGTTAAAAAGCAAAGAAATTTAACAGAAGTAGAGGTGAAATAGTCTATATACCTATAGAAAAGGAGGGTAATTAAGTAATTAGGTTCATTGTCTGAGGTACTTTTGTCTTAAAAGAAGAAAGTGACTGGGGGGAAGTGAAATTCGGAAAATAGTAGTGGTTATTACATTTATACTACTGGTTTTTGTTGGTTCTAGCTACATCTCGGCAAGTAGTATTAACTATTTTGCTCTGGGAAATTGGTTTATCAAAGTTCAGGAAATAAAGGAACAAAAAGAAGTTGACGAGTCTATTAGTAATTCGTTAGTAGGATATGAAGTTATTCTTAAAGACTCTTTACAGTACCTAACTAACTCTATTCAAGAAAATATTTTAGAAAAACAAATCGATCGTTCTAAAAAAGAGATTACAAAAACACAAGGAGAATTTAAGAGTGAGTTAAGTGAAGTTGTAAGCGATCTTGAAAACATGAATTTGGATGAACCAGCTATTGAGAAGGAACTGGAAGAACAACTGGAACTAGATATCGAAAATACATTTATAAAAGTACTAGAAGGAATTTAAATAAACTATTAACTACTACTAACTAAAAGGGGATATTTAGGATGATGAAAACAGTTAAAGGGAAAATAATTACAGGAACAGTGGCTGTTACATTACTTGTTGGAGCGGGATCTGCGTTTGGGGCGTCTAATGCTGGTGAAATGCTACAAAATTGGTTTAATACGCAGTTTGGTGCAGCTACCGAGGAGTTTGATGAAACCGTTGGTGGATATCAAGACGATAAAACATTAGTAGCATCAACTCAGTACGGGGCTTTAGAGGCGAAAGCTACCAATAAGATTGGTGAATCTCAAGAAGACTCTACTGCAGGTGCTGCTTCTAAGATTGATAAAGACTTGCAAGAGCATAAGGCAGCGTTAGAGGCGAAAAAAGTAGAGCTTACTAATTACACTAATGCTGAGTTCACTAAAATTTATGAGACAGAAAAAGAGAATATACGTCTTCTCTGGTTAGAGGCAAATCGAAAAGCAGAAAGAGATATGGAGGCACATACGATAGCCGAAGGATCTGCTGCTTTAGATACATTAAATGCTGAATTAGAAGCTGCAACAACAGCAGCACTTTCTGAGCTAGAAGCAGCAATAGAAGCTTCCAAGTCAGGTCTTCAGGCTACCATTGACAATCATGTGGACACTAAAACGGATGATTTGAAAGGAAAAATAGATAAGGAATTAGCAGACTTTACGCTTTGGACACAAATGATGACTAACTTCATGATTCAGACCCAAACAGATGCAATAGAAGCAGCTGCCAAAGATTTAGAGACTGCTGCGTTAACTTCTATGCAGGATTTAGTAAATGGGATAAATGAATAAGAGTAAAAAAAACTCTCTGTAAGAGTTCCTCTTTAGAAGCTCTTATACCTCAAAATGGAGGTAGGGAAATGGGAAAAAATATAAAAAACTATAAGGTTATCCTCTTTATTTTTGTCATTCTATGCAGCATGACACTAGGTGGGGGACTAAAATCGGTACTAGCCGATCAGGATATAACACTCATGATGAGCAATTGGTTTAACAAGAAAAAAGAAAAGTCCATAGTAGACCTAGAAAAGGCTATTTCAGAGGAAAAAGATATTCTGTTAAAGGACTTGGAAACTTCTTTATCGAAGGAAATGCAAAAAGCTTCTGACGAGTTGGTTTCATTTACTGCACTTGAAAAGCAAACTAGAATCAATACCTTAAATGAGTATGCGAAGTCTTTAAAATCTCAAATGAAGATAGATAATACAGAACAGGAGAAAATAATCCAAGCTAACCTGGATGCCATTATCGCACAGGCAATTGCACAAATGGATGGACAAGCTGCTGAATTCAAATTAATAACTATTCCTTCTAACGATAGTGAAAAAGAAAAAGAAGCTCCTATAAGCCCTGATGATGAGACGGAAGAAAATAAGGAGGAGAATGAGAAGAAGCCTGTTAAGCCTATTTCTGAAGAAGAAAAAGAAAAAAATCCAGAAGCAGACCAAACTTTAATTGGACAACCAATAATTGAGAGTGAAGTAAAAGAGGTTGATATATATGCAGTTACAGATTGGTTTACTGCCCCTAATACACAAAATGTTATAGTAAAAGAAATTGAAATTCCAGAGGGTGTATTTTCTATTAATAGTACATTTTCCGATATTTTAATGAATCAACAAGCTGCAGATGCAATGCGTAGTATACTTCGGGGAATTGAAAAACATCCACAATTTACTGAGATACAATACAAGACAATAGATGAAATGTCACGTATTTCACCATCCATGTTCAACGAAACTATTTTATATCTATTGAACAGTTCATTAAGTCAAATAAAGACATAGTGTTATTGAGTACTAGGTTAAGCAACCTGGTACTTTTTTTATTTCAGGGTAATTTAAATTACTTTCAAAAATAAATTAATTGCTTTTTAAAGTAATTTATATTACTATTTAAAGTAAGGGAGAGGGTTAATGTGGAAGAAATAAGATTAAATGTCGCTTTGCTTAGAAGAAAGGTACCCAACTTGACGACAGCTGCTAAATCCATTGGGATTCGACCCGCTACTGTCTCCAATTTATGCACAGGGAAGATTGCTTTGGGGAAGGCAGAGGTTAAAACACTTGTAGGTTTAGCATCATTAGCGAACTGCACGGTAGATGAATTGATCATACGGGGGGAGAAGAAGGATATGATTGAAACACAAATCAAGGCATTAGACTTTTTTGCACCACTAGTAAAGGATGGGACGATTGGTTTGGTGGCGAGACCAGGAATGGGTCAGTTGGTTATACTTGCTGAGCTTCTGCATCGTTTTAAGGATAGTAATTACACAACACTGTTTTTATTACCCAAAAAAGAGCATGGTGAGCTTGAAGGAACTATAGAACTAGCCGATTTTGTTACCAATACTATTGATGAAACACATAAAAAGCTCTTAGAGATTCAAGGAGATACAGTATTTATCACAGATAGAAGCTATATTATTTCAGGAGAACTATTGGATTTACAGGAAAAAATGATTGCAGAGAATCTAGATGGGATTACAACTATCTTAGTAGATTTATCTGGAGAGGTAGTAGATGAAGACATGCCGTTTGGTCCTTTAGAAACTATATGGCAGCTAGATGCAGACCTTGCAACTCGTCATATGTATCCTGCGATTCACCCTATCTATTCGACCTCATCTGTCATGGAGGGAATAGATGTTGACCAGCGTCATTTTAGTTTAAGACAGCGTGCACAAAAGCTATTAAGACGCTATAGAGAATTACGTTCCATTGTAGGGGTGCATGGAATTCAAAAGCTTCCAGAGAGTGAACTGACAACCTACGAGCGAGGAGAAAGACTAGAGGCATATTTTACCCAATCATTTTATGTAGCGGAACAATTTACGGGTCCAGGAGTAGCTGTTTCAATAGACCGAACTCTAAATGATGTTGAGGCTATTTTAGAAGGAAAGCAAGATCATACTAAGGTAGAAGAGTTAAAATTTGTTGGGAGTCTCAGTTAAATAATAGGTAGAAAAAGATGCGAAAGACATAGTCCTTCGCATCTTTTTTTATGTGCGCCCGGCATGCGCATGAACTATAGGGTGCAAGTCCCGAACCCCGAAGACAGAAGTAGAGGTTAGCCGAGAGCAAGGGTGTCCGTGGTGACGCGGAATCTGAAGGAAGCTGGAGGCAAATCACCGGTCCGAGGAACACGAATCTCATAGAAGGCTAGGTATGATTGAGTGAGTTTGCATAACAAAACAAAGCTCTTTCTGTCGAAGGTCATACCAAGTAAATGAGGCGGATAGATGGTGTGAAAGTGCATGCGCTTACCCGGGGAGGTCTGATGGAAACGTGAAGTACCCTTCATAACCCACTCCATGAGGAGTGGCTGAACCATCAGAAGTCAGCAGAGGTCATAGTACGAATGGGTCTAGAACCATTCGGAAGGACTGAACAATTAGGAGAGAATAACCCTTGGCTTTCCAACTTGGATGAATGAACACAGAAAACAAAGAAACCTCACGCTTAGAAAGTAGTGGTGAATCCCACGAGGGTATTTGCGGAGGGTGTAGTCCAGTTGGGCAAAAGAAGATAAGTTATTCACGGAAAGGAACGAAATGGCGATGTTGAATCAGATACTGGAACGGAAAAACATGATACAAGCGTTAAAGCGGGTAGAAGCGAATAAAGGAAGCCATGGAGTAGACATGATGCCCGTACAAACCTTACGACAGCACATCCTCGAAAATTGGGAAACCATTAAATCGCAGATTTTGAATGGAACCTATGAACCGCAGCCAG
Source organism: Psychrobacillus sp. FSL W7-1457 (assembly GCF_038593405.1). Classification (NCBI taxonomy): domain Bacteria; kingdom Bacillati; phylum Bacillota; class Bacilli; order Caryophanales; family Bacillaceae; genus Psychrobacillus; species Psychrobacillus sp. FSL W7-1457. The sequence goes on along the minus strand of NZ_CP151993.1, from coordinate 3,680,902 downwards.
TACGTCGAGTCGAAATCCCGAAACCAGACGGTGGTGTGCGTCTATTAGGTATTCCAACCGTGATAGATCGTTTGATTCAACAAGCTATATCGCAGATATTATCTGAGGAATATGATAAAACATTTTCAGAATACAGCTATGGATTCCGACCAAATCGGAGTGCCCATGATGCCATTCGAGAAGCAAAGGGTTATATAAAAGAGGGTTATCGATGGGTCGTGGATATGGATTTAGAGAAATTCTTTGATAAGGTCAATCATGACCGACTAATAGCAACGTTAGCGAAACGAATTTCAGATAAACCTTTACTAAAACTCATCCGTAAATATCTCCAATCCGGTGTCATGATAAATGGAGTAGTTTCCAGTACAGAAGAAGGAACCCCGCAAGGTGGACCTCTAAGTCCACTCTTATCAAACATCGTATTAGACGAACTTGATAAAGAGTTAGAGAAACGTGGACATAAATTCGTTCGGTACGCAGACGACTGCAATATCTATGTGAAGAGTGAACGGGCAGGGATACGAACAATGGCGAGTATACAACGATTTATTGAAGGAAAACTTCGACTGAAAGTGAACGAAAAGAAATCGGCAGTGGACCGCCCTTGGAATCGAAAATTCTTGGCGTTTAGCTTTACTGCTCATAAAGAACCGAAGGTTCGTATTGCAAAAACAAGTCTACAACGAATGAAGAAGAAAATACGAGAAATTACCTCTAGAAAGATGCCATATTCCATGGAATATAGAATTGAAAAGTTAAACCAATATCTAGTGGGTTGGTGTGGATACTTCGCTTTAGCAGATACACCTACCATATTTAAAATATTGGATAGCTGGATTAAACGAAGATTACGTATGTGCCTTTGGAAGGATTGGAAGAAACCTCGAACAAGAGTCAGAAATCTTACTCGATTAAAAGTTCCTTATGGAAAAGCATACGAGTGGGGAAATACCCGTAAAGGGTACTGGCGCATTTCTAAAAGCCCCATATTACACAGAACCCTTGGCAATTCCTTTTGGGAAAGCCAAGGGCTGAAAAGTCTGCACGTTCGTTACGAAACTTTGCGTCATTCATCTTAATTGAACCGCCGTATACGGAACCGTACGTACGGTGGTGTGAGAGGTCGGGAGTTAATCACTCCCTCCTACTCGATTTTCACGAGGCTAATACTTTTAAAAGTCTCTAGTTGGTTTTTGGCAATATAGAGAAGGTAACGATTCATAAGACTAATGGTTTAAGAACAGTTAATCAGGGAAAAACTAAAATAAAATTTGAGGTAATGCAAACAGAAAGGAGGATATCATGGCATCGATAAAAAGTAATGCACCTACTAAAGAAAATCAGAGGCTTTATTCCACTAAGAATATGTGGACGGGCATATTATTTGGATTAGGGGTAGTAGCCTTTATAGATGAAGTAGTTTTTCACCAGCTTTTACATTGGCATCATTTTTATGACAAGTCTACCACGGACATCGGGCTTGTTTCAGACGGCATTTTCCATGCTTTTAGCTTCTTTGCTACTGTAGGTTCAGCTTTTTTAATGGCAGATCTTCACAGACGCCAAGCATTTTGGCCAAAAAGGTGGCTAGGAGGAATATTTTTGGGAGCTGGCATTTTCCAGCTATATGATGGAATCATTCAGCACAAGCTATTAGGTTTACATCAAATTCGCTACAATGTGGATATATTGCCGTATGACCTAGTTTGGAATATTACTGCAGCTTTAATGATAGTAGTAGGAATTATTTTGTTAAAGCAAACTAGTGTAAAGAGTAGAGGTGTATAAATTGCATAGTCATTCTCATGAAAGCAGCTTAAACACTGATTTTGTACAGATTATACTAGGTGCACCATTTGTTCTCTTGCTGTTCTTATATTTATATGCTGTCTTATCATCAAATAAAAGCAAAAAAAAGTGGCCTATTTACCGAACTGTTTTATGGATATTAGGAATAGCTTTAGCAATGATATCTGTAACGGGGAATCTCGCACAGCAGGCACATACAGACTTTGTTGCTCACATGGTTGGGCATTTGTTTTTAGGAATGCTTGCACCGTTATTGTTGGCTTTAGCAGCACCTATGACACTATTTTTAAGAACTCTGCCAGTCAAAATCTCAAGAAAAATAACAGGGATATTACGAACTAGATTCGTTCACTTTTTTCAAAATCCTATTGTCGCTTCCGTGCTAAATGTGGGAGGGCTTTGGTTATTATACACGACTCCACTATTCGCAATGATGCATGAAGGTACTTTGGTTTATATTATCATTCATATACACATTTTCTTAGCAGGTTATCTTTTTACTATTTCCATCATTTATATTGACCCAACACCATATAGAAAAAGTTATGTTTACAGGTCTGTTGTCTTTATCTTTGCTTTAGCTGGTCATGCAATTCTATCCAAGTATATTTATGCAAATCCACCACTTGGTATATCCAGAGAAGAAGCAGAAATGGGAGGCATGATTATGTATTATGGTGGGGACGCTATTGAGATAGGGTTAATAGTCATCCTTTATTATCATTGGTTTAAACAAACTCGTCCTAAGGCTGAGGTAGTTAACCCTAAACCCATAAATGGAAAAGAGGAGCTAATATGAAGGATAACGCAAAGTATACGATTGCAGGAACTAATATTGATGAAGTCAAAAGGCAAAATGCTAATTCTGGATTAACTTATAATGAGTTAAACGAATTAATAGCTAAACAGTTAAAGGATAAAGAAATAAATAGTCAAAAATCAACTTAAAAGAAAGGACTGTGGTTTTGAATGTATTTCAAAGCATGTCTCATTAAGTTTATTATGACAACAGCCGTCATTTGGATTGTACTAGGTTATTATGGGGTAGAATTATTAAATATTTTTATTACAAGTATTGCTTTAACTGTTTTAGGCTTTATAGGTGATATCTTTTTAATGCCAAAGATCGGTAATGTTCTTGCAACCTTTGGTGATTTCATACTAGCACTTGCAGTAGTTTGGCTAATAGGTACTTACTTATTCGACCCTTCCGTCCCTGTAGGAAGAGCTGCATTTATTATTTCTCTTATATTGATAATCGGGGAAATGTACTTGCATCAATATATAAAATTGTATATTTTCGAACCAAGAGTAACAAATCCAAGCGATAAAGCAGGTTATTATCAAAGAACTCATACACAATTGGAATTCGCAAAAGCTTTTAGTAAAGAGGACTTTAAGAAAAAATAAAAAAATGTATATTTTATCGTTTATAACTCATTCTAATACGGAAGAAGGGAGGTAAAATATAATGTCAAACAACAATAACAACAACCGTAATAACATCAACCGCAATAACAATAACAATAACAACAACAATAACAACAACGAATTCGGTGAGGAATTCAACTTTGAAAACATAAACAACAATAATAACAACAATAACAATGACAGAAACAACCGGAATATCAACCGTAACAACAATAACAACAATAACAACAACGATAATAACAATAACCTGTAATTTATAGGTTAAAAAGCAACTTTACCTTTTTAGGTAAAGTTGCTTTTTGTTTGAAAAAACGAAAAGGTGGTATCTAAAGGTTAAGAAATGGGGGAATGGACTGTGACAAGCAAGTTAGAAGAGTTAGATGTAGAAAAAGCATACGTAACTTTTATGTTCCCATTCGCCTTTTATGAGAAACAGAGACATAAAATGATGGAAACACTAGAAAGGCATCATTTTAAATTTTTTAAACTAAAGAACAATACACTTCAAGCTGGTTATTATGGAAAAGGAGTAAGGGTTAGACATGAACAACTAAGTCAATTTTTTTTACCATATATAGAAGATAAACTATTCCCCCAAACTACAAAAAATAGGGGGTTTTTAAGATACTCAAAAGAAATAAATGAAGAATTCACATGGGAATTTAAAGAACAAAAAAGTACCTTTGTTATTAATAGTGTAGACATTACGCTATGTCCTTTTGGTATCGGATTAATAACAATCCGAACGTTAAAGGAAGGGCATGAAAATTTATCAGAGTTCTTGCAATTTGTTTCTCACTTTAGAGTATTAGAACCTAAACTGGAGGAAGAGCAAGGAGTCATTATATATAATGATTCCTACACCTTTGAAACAACCAACCAATTAGTATTGGATCATTTATGTCCTTCAGTTAAGCCGTTTATTATAAGAAATGAACATTTAGAGGGGTACTATGGTAGTCTTCCTTTTTTTGAGGATGCCAGAATGCTTTCTTCCATTTTTCTCGTAGTAAAGGATGATCAAGAAATCTTAGAGGAGCACTTGTATCGGGTTGCACAGGTTGATGGTAAAATCGATGGATATCCATATATATCTAGTACAAACCCGAACTACATTGAGCAGTTTGTTGAAAAACGGGTACATAATCGATGGGCTCCATTTACATATACTATTATCTCTGAGAACGTTCAGGCAACTGTTACTAAAATAGATGAGCAAGCTTCCCCAAATAGCATCTCTGACTTTATGGGAACGATGTATTATAATTTATTGTTACATTACTACTATAAGATAATGCTATTAAAACTATCCTTTGAGCATAGTGAGGTAAGCTGGTCCAAGGATAAGGAGTATGTGAGAGAGCTTATGGAGCTTATTTCTAAATTTTATTCAAGATACTACTTTGGTCAGGTTTCTCCTAGGCAAGAGGGGAAGGAGCTTACCCATTTACTTCGAGAAGCATTTAATCTAAACCACCTCTTTATTGAAGTTAAAAAGACATTAGATGATTTGTATCGTGCACAAGATAACCAAACGAGTAACCGTCATAATATGCTATTGTTCATGCTGACAGTATATACGACTATTTCCGGTATTTATGGCATGAACTTAGTCATAGAGGATTGGAAGGGCTTTGCTGACTGGTCGAAAGTCCCTGGATACTCATTCTTTGAATGGATTTCCCTAATTACTGCGCTAAGTGGTATTGGCTTGTCTTTAGCACTACTGATTAGTACAGGAGGTAAGGGATTAGCAAACAGATATAGAAAATGGAAAAGAGAGCGTACAGATTAATCCCCTAGTAGGGGATTTTTTTGTATAAGAAGATATTTTATATTGTCTACTTTATGTTGATAAAGTGCTAGATTATAGGATAATAATAGTTACAAGAAAAAGAAAAAGAAAAAATGGGGTAACGTTGTGAATTCTGAAAAAACTTCTAAATCAATTGTATTACCGTTAATAGTTTCTATTGTAGCGATTTCATTTGCAGCAATTTTTGTGAAATGGTCCAGTGCACCAGCAACTATCTTAAGTATGTATCGAATGATCCTAGCTAGCTTATTGCTTTTGCCGGTTGTCTGGATAAAAAGAAACGAATTTAAAAGGATTTCAAAAAGAGAATGGTACCTTTTGTTCTTCTCGGGAATGTTCTTAGCTTTGCATTTTGCTCTCTGGTTTGGCTCTTTGAAGCTAACTACTGTAGCAAGCTCAACCATAATACTAGCGCTCCAGCCGATCATTGCTTTAATCGGCGGAATGATTTTATTTAAAGAAAGAACTACTGCCAGTGCTTTGCTTACTATGGGTATTGCAGTTGTAGGTGCTGTTATGGTGGGATGGGGAGATTTTGGGCTTAGTAAAAGTGCCATATTAGGAGATATTCTTTCATTTTTAAGTGTTATTGCAGTGGTGGGTTATTTACTAATTGGTCAAAGTGCTGTAAAGAAAGTATCTCATTGGATTTATAGTTTCTGTGTATTTGGTTTTGCTGCAGTCGCTTTAATTCTTTATAATGTTGTCACTTCGGTTCAGTTGACAGGCTATGATGCCAAGGAATGGGGGATTTTTGTTTTATTGGCTGTCGTTCCTACCATTTCACATCTCATAAATAACTGGCTTCTTAATTACGTAAATGCTACGACCATTTCTATGAGTATTCTTGGAGAGCCTGTTGGAGCAACCATTTTAGCTGTTATTATTCTAGGTGAACGTATAGTTGCTTGGCAAATTATTGGTGGTCTTATAGTTTTAATCGGCGTTTTCTTTTTCCTTATGCAACAAATCAGTGGATATAAGAAAATAAGCAAAACAAAGGTAGGGTGAGTTTAGATGAATAGAGCGGCAATGCTAAAAATGACATTGTCCATGGCCATTTTTGGATCAATTGGTTTTTTTACAGGAAAAACTGGTATTCCTGCTATAGAGTTAGTGTTTGTTCGCTGTATTTTTGCCACCCTTTTCCTTGGTGCATTATGGTTGATTACTGGTCAACATAAGACAGAAACGTGGAAAAAAAGAGAACTGCTTCAAACTCTTCTATGCGGTGTATTCTTAGTTCTAAATTGGGTATTCCTTTTCAAGGCTTTTGAAGTCACATCGATTACGATTGCGATTACTATATATAATTTGGCGCCGATCATTGTATTGTTACTTGGAACCTTATTTTTGAAGGAGAGGATGACATGGACATCACTTGTTGCGATACTTGTATGCTTTCTTGGAAGTGTTCTGATTGTAGGTATTAATACCACTCAATCCCTATCAGCGTTTCTGGGCTCTGGCTTTTTATGGGCACTTTTAGCTGCATTTTGCTATGCGATGACTATGCTTCTTGGAAAAGGTGTTAACCAGTTAAGTGCCTATGCAATGACCTTTGTCCAAACCACAATTGGAATTGTAATACTACTTCCGTTTCTTCAACTTAATGTATTTCAAGGATTAACTATAGAAAACTGGCTATACATAATTGGTACGGGCTTAATACATACAGGATTTGTCTATTATTTATTTTTTGATAGTCTTAGAAAGTTAACTGCTGTGGTGATTTCCGCATTAGTATTTGTTGACCCAGTCGTCGCTATATTACTAGATACATTGATATTAGATTTCCGTCCAACACCTATGCAAGTTTTAGGGATTTTAATGGTTTTTGGAGGAATTATTTATACACTTATTAAATCTAATAAGAGAGAGCCAGTTGAATCGCTGTAGATGAATATTGTTAGACCAAAAAAGGTAAAAGGTATTACTGATATGCTTAGTCAGTAATACCTTTATGATTTACCTTTCTAGACTTCGCTTACGAATGGGCGACAGAACGAGGGTTGTAAGGATAATTAGAGTTGCTATTACAACAGCAGAATAGAAGAGCCCTCCGTAGCCATTTTGTGCAGCTATTGTAGTTACTTGGTCGATACTTTTTAATACAGTCTGAAGTAATGTTGGATCTTGTATTTGGTCTAATAATCGTGACATAGTTTCCTGGGAAATAATTTCCCCAGAGGAGGACACCTGTTGGGAAAGGTTTTGAAACTCCTGGAGGCCTGCCTCACTGATGTTTGCTTCCTCGATGTTTTGCTGTAATATTTTTGGGAAATCATTTTGGAAAATGGTTGGCATTTCGTTAAATCCTCTAGTAATAAATCCGGCATAAATAGTTGGAGCAATGGTCATACCGATTTGTCTACTTAAAGAGAGAGTTGCTAATGCAGTGCCCTTGTCGGCGTTTAGTTTTTCGGTTGCTAATATATTTAAAGGCGCCCCAAGAATTATACCCATTCCGAATCCAGCTACTGAAGAAGCGAGAATGAAATGCCATTTAGCTTCAATCCAAGTAGGAAACAATAGAAAACCAATGGCAGACACAATACCAGATAGAAGTACGGCTAAAATTGGTCCTTTTTTATCAACTAACACACCACCCATCGCAGCTCCTAACCCAGCTGCTAATGCAAGAGGTGTCATCCAATACCCAGCGTTTTCTTGGGCTATCCCAAGCACTTGCTCAGAAAAGGCAGGGATAAAAATCATACCTGCTAATAGAGCTCCTGAAAACATACCGATTAACAAGGTTAATAAGTATGACGATTTGGATAGCAAACGAAATGGAAGGATGGGATCACCACCACGTTTTTCTAAACGACTTTCATGGAATAATAATAGGAGTAAAAGAACAATCCCTGCTAAAATATATCCATATACCTCAAACTCCAGCAGGCTCGTAAAGAAGTTAACTCCTTCAATATTAGTCAACCCATACATAATTCCTAGAATAGACAAGGAAAGTAAAACAATTCCTAGTAAATCCAGTTTTCCAACTGCTGCATCCTTTGTTTCTTCTAACTTTAAAAAACCAAGTATAACAAGAGCGATTGCAATAGGTATATTAATGAGAAATAAGAAATGCCAACTTCCTGTAAGGTCTAACAACACACTACCAAGGTTGGGTCCTAATACTGCTGCAATACCATTCATCCCCCCCAGCATACCTAAAGCCTTACCTTGTTTTTCTACCGGCAGAGTGCTTAAAATATGAGAGCTTCCGATGATGAATATACCACCTCCACCTAAAGCTTGGATGAAACGGGCGATTAAATAAAAAGTGAAGTTAGGACTTAAGGCAACTAGCAAGGAACCAATTCCAAAAATGGCAATCTCCACAATGAAAAGACGCTTGCGACCATAACGATCAGAGAGCTTTCCTACTATTGGTACGCTGATTGCAAGACCGAGAGTGTAGAGTGTTATTCCCCACGCCCCCCAGTTCGCATTAACCTCAAAAGAACTATTGATGGTTGTAAGAGCAGCACTGATAATCCCGTTATCAAGAGCAGCCATAAAAACACCAATAGAAAATAATACTATTGCCCATGTTTGAGAAGTGTTTTTTTCTGCCATACCATGACCCCCACTCTTCCTAAAAGATGTCTAAATTTGTTTATACAATATTTTACATTAGCGTTTTGTTTTTGGATAGCCTAAATAATATAGATATAGGTCCAAAAATGCTATTATTATAGCAACTGTTTAAAGGAGAAAATAAAAATGCCAACATATCACTATACGCAACCATTAGAGATAGAAATAACCCCTAAAACCACTGTATATAACGAAGAGGGAAAGGGAATTTGTACATTTCAAAGGTATTACTCTAATCGTTTGAAGCGATTCCTAGATAGAGCCATGGAATACCGTTACTTCCTTCGTTACGATATATATGACTTAAATGATCAAATTATTTTTACATGTAAAAAGGTTTCAAAGAAGGGTAGAGTATATTTTCAAGCCTTTGATTATGAAACAAAGGAACATTACACAATAACCTATGATAAATGGAAGGAACTAGTGGCTGATTTATTAATTCTTGGTAAGGATTTCAATATAGTAATTGAAAAGGAACTAGAAGAATGGACTAGCTATGTTTGTGAAGGAAAAGAAGTTGCTAGGTGGAAAGCTAAGGTAGAAGATGAGTTCGTAATAGAGCTAGAAATTTATGAAGACTCTCCAATACAAAATCCTGCTTTCTTTATCGCTATAAGCCAATGCGCGTTGTATATAGGAAGTTAATAAAGGTAAGGCTCACGGTTGCTTTTGACAGCTGTGAAGCCTTTTTTCTTCGAAGTCAGATTCTTTTACTTTTTTGAAAAGGTACGATATGATTTAAATACATCGTGTGCGATGTATTTATGTGAGGAGAGTAAGAAATGAGTAACAAGAAACCCTCTAAATTAGAGCAGCAGCTATGCTTCGAGGTATATAAGGCTTCCAGTAACTTTGCTAAGCAATATGCTAAAACCTTGGAGCCATTTCAATTAACGTTTCCTCAATATTTAGTATTGTTGGCATTATGGGAAGAGGATCATTTGCTGACGAGGGATATTGGAAAGCGTTTGGATCTAGGAATCGGTACGTTAAACCCTATTATTAACCGAATGATTGAGCGGGGCTGGCTTGAAAAGAAACAATCTAACGAGGATAAACGAGCCTATATTATATCTCTAACTGAGAAGGCTAAAAAAGCAGAAGATGAAATTGAACAATCCATTATAAAAAAAATTACAAGCTGTAACTTCCTAGACATGAATGCAAGTACACTCATGTCCCAATTAAAAGAACTAAATGCTTTTTTATCGAAAATGGAGGAATGATGAAAATGAGTATTTATGACATTAAGGTACAAAAATCGGACGGAACAGAATATGACTTAAGTGAATACAGAGGAAAGCCGATGCTTATCGTTAACACGGCAACTAAGTGTGGACTAAGTAATCAGTTTGATAGTCTAGAAATCCTTTATAAAAAATACAAGGATGAAGGTTTAGTAGTACTAGGCTTCCCTTCCAACCAGTTTTTCCAAGAGCCTGGAAATGGAGCGGAAGCAGAACAGGCTTGTCGTATGAGCTACGGAGTGACCTTTCCCATGCATGAAATGGTAAAACTAAATGGCAGTGAGGCACATCCGTTATTTAAATACTTGACGACGCATACCAAAGGATTGCTTTCAAGTAAGATTAAATGGAACTTCACAAAATTTTTAATCGACAAAGAGGGAAATATAGTTAAAAGATACGCACCAACTGACAATCCTAATGATTTTGAAGAAGACATAAAAAATATAATAAATGAATAAAGTAAAGGACCTGGATCGCCAAAGATCTAGGTCCTTTATGTTTAAGTTTTAGGAAAAAAAGGAATAAAGAGAAAAAGAGACGAAATGGGGAAATAGCATGGAGAGACTAACTGTAAAAGAACAAACACTACTTGCCTATTACGTGTGCAATTTTCTGGAAAAGGGATCAGAAGGTAGCTTATCAAAAGCTTTGAAGGAAGGGTTAGGTGACCGACTCTCTACCATTCAGGAGGAACTTACAAAAAAAGGTCTGTTGAATAAAGAGGATAAAATGATAACAAATGAAGGAATTTTATACATGGATAACACTTTACACATCCAATCATATGCAACAGAAGGAAATAAACTAGCATACGTCAAAGATAGCTTACAAATAAATGAAATCGAGCTTTCGGAGCCCGCGTTAAAGCATTACATTCATCAAAATATTGGAATTGAACAACCATCTATTCATTAACCATAAAATACGTCTGACTCTTTAGAGTCAGACGTATTTTATGTCCACTATTGTCCAAAATGCTCAATATTACTTGCACTTAAATTATTCCCATCAGGATCTTTAAAACCAAAACCTCCTAGACCCTCCTCATTTACATTCAGTGGCCCAACCTCAACTTTATTTTTCTTCAACCATTGATAAAAATCTTTTAACAAAGGCGTATAAAAGTCGATGATACTATGGATCACACTAGAGTGAGTGTTAGTAAAAAATAAAGGTCGAACTTCTTTTGTTTCTACTAAAAAAATAGTAGGAACTCCTTTCGTATGAAAGGAAAGCATGGCAGTCTTGTCTCCTTTAGATTCAACATGAACCCCGAGAACAGTCATATAAAAATCCATGGAGCTCTCTAAATTACTGACGGGTATTTCTACAGTGGCGATACGAGAGATAAAGTGAGACATCTGCGTTAGACCTCCTATAAAGAATATACGTACTAATATATTCTATTTTTACCCTTATTTTCCCTCTATAAATCTAATAAATTTTAGCATAATTTAAATAAAATATAATAAAAATGTAATAGTAAACTGGCACTTTTAACTTGAAGCTTAATTTTAAATTAAATGAAAAGTATAAAATATTATTAGTAGATTGAAGGATTCTATGGTAAGATTTTTCCTGTGAAAAAATGAAAGTAAAGAAGGAATAAACTTGGCAATTAGACAAAAGAAGGATTTAGGAGAAAAGCTAAGCTTATTTCATTTAACTTGGCCAATCTTTTTAGAAGTATTTTTGTTTATGTTAATGGGAATAGCAGATACTTTTATGTTAAGTGCAGTATCTGATAATGCTGTTTCAGGAGTTGGGGCAGCCAACCAATATATCCATATTGCGATATTAATCTTAGAGGTAGTTGGTAACGGTGCAGCTATCGTAGTTTCACAATATTTAGGTTCTAGAAGATATATAGAGGCCTCTAAAATTTCCGGTCTTGCCGTAACTTTAAATCTTGGGGTAGGAATTATTCTTAGTATCGGGTTTGTCATATTTTCTAAAAGTATTATGGCTGGTATGAATTTAGAGGGAGAGGTCCTTGAGTTTGCCAATCAATATTTGATGATTGTTGGCGGTGGTATTTTTCTTCAAGCATTGATTAATGCTTTGGCTGCCATTATTCGTGTACATGGTTATACAAAGCAAACAATGTTTGTTTCGTTAGGGATGAATATAATTCATGTCGTGGGTAACTACGCACTAATTTTCGGTAAATTTGGCTTTCCTGAGCTAGGCGTACAAGGTGCTGCCATATCATCTGTAGTGAGTCGATTTATAGCGCTTGTTGTGTTCTTTTGGCTTCTATATCAAGTAATGGAGTACCGTGTGCAAGTAAGTTACTATTTCACCATCTCTAAAGAGTATGTGGGAAAAATACTTAAAATAGGTTTGCCTTCAGCTTTTGAACAAATTTTATATCAGGGCTGTCAAATCGTATTTTTATATTATGCGACTTATTTAGGAGCAGAAGCATTGGCCGCTAGGCAGTATGCTGTCAATATATCGATGTTTACGTATTTGTTTGCAGTCGCAATAGGTATGGGAACTGCAATAATTGTCGGGAGGTTTGTAGGGGCCAATGAAAAAGAGGAGGCCTATAAATCTGTTTGGTATAGTGTAAAAAGAGCATTTGTATTTACATTAGCAATGGTTGCTGTTGTAATCACGTTCCGCCACCCTTTGATGAGTTTATTCACAGATAACGAGGAAATTATTAAAATTGGAGCTTCTGTACTTGTCTTAAGTATCATACTTGAGACTGGTCGTACGTTGAATATAGTAATTATCAATTCGTTGCGTGCAGCAGGGGATGCTACCTTCCCAGTAATAATGGGTGCCTTGTCTATGGTGATGATGAGTGTGCCGTTAGGATATTTATTTGTTTTTGTACTTGATATGGGACTACCAGGAATTTGGTTAGCTATAGCTGCAGATGAGTGGCTACGTGGTATTATCATGTTCTTTAGATGGAAAAGTAGGAAATGGGAAAAGTATGCGCTTGTTCATGAAAAAGAAGAGAACTCTGATTTAGACAGTCAGACAGTCTAATGTTTAGCTGTCAGATCAAAAACCATCGACAGCTAAATGTCGATGGTTTTTCTGTTACTTAGAAGATAATTATAGAACTAACGAATTAATTTTTAGCTTCTTTAATTGTTCAATCGCTTTTTTTAGTATTTCTACATTTTGTACCAATGCAATTCGTACATAGCCAGCTCCTGCTGAACCAAAGACAGTACCTGGGACCATCACTACACCAGTTTGATCGATTGCCTCGAAGACAAATTCCTTATCAGAAATTTCATAAGGATACTTAGCCCAAACAAACATGCCGCCATTAGAGGGTGCCACATTCCATCCAAGGTCTCTTAATCCATCCATGACTACTCGGTGTCTTTCAGAGAAGGTTTTGCGTAGTGATTCCGTAATTTCCTCAGCGTAGTTAAGAGCAACAATACCTGCCTCTTGTATTGGACCGTAAATGCCAAAGTCTAAATTAGATTTTAATTGTTTCATAATACCGATCATTTCTGAATTTCCAGCGATATAAGCTATCCGGGTTCCCGCCAAACTAAAGCTCTTAGATAAGGAGTTAATCTCCATTCCTACTTCAAGAGCACCAGGCGTGGAAAGAAAGCTACACGGAGAGTCTCCAGTAAAGTAAAATTCAGAGTATGCTGCATCGTGTAGAATAATGACATTATATGTATTAGCAAAAGCAACTACCTGTTGGAAAAACTCCTCGCTTGGCATGGCAGGTACCGGGTTTCCAGGTAAATTTAATATCATTAGCTTAGCTTTTTGAGCTATTTCTGTTGGGATCGCACCTAAATCAGGTAAGTAGTCATTCTCTTCTAGAAGATCCATATAGTAAGGTTCTGCTCCTGCTAATTTTATACCGGCATCATACGCAACATATCCAGGGTTGGTCGTTAGAATAATATCCCCCTCATCACAAAAGGCTAGAGGTAAATGGACTAGTCCCTCTTGAGAGCCCATCGTTTGGACAATTTCAGTCTCAGGATTTAATGGGACATGATAACATCGTTTATAGTAATTAGCCACTGCCTCATAAAAACGTTTCGTTCCACTTAATGTATATCCGTAAGAGTCTGCTGAAAAGCTCAAATCAGATAGTACTTTTCTAGCCGCCTCACTTGGCGGGATGTCGGGACTTCCTAGGCTAAGGTCATATAGCTCGAATCCGGATTCTTTTTTTCTGGCTGCTGCTGCTTTTAAGTCACCAAATATTGCTGGCTCAAATAAGGACATTCTAGTAGAAGGTTGAATGATCAATGAAAGCACTCCCTTGCAAACAATTAATAAATTTTATGTATCATCATAACACAAATTATATTAATATTGAGAAAAATATAAGATATTGTTATGTAGTGGGGAGTAAAAGTCATAAATAGAGCTTTATTTAATCATCAAATGTTTTTACGTAGAACTTTTTATAAAAAAAGAAGGCTGTTGCCAGCCCCCCTAAAAGTAGTATTTAGTGAGATAGTGGATCAGTTTGCTCCACTTCCTTTTTGCTTTTTTCTTCTAATATTCCATCCGTCATGACATACACTTTATCGCAGTATTCAATTAAACGAGTATCATGAGTTACCACAATCGTAGTAGTTTCATTATTTTCTGTTTCTTTCTTCAATAGCTTCATCACTTCGTATGCACGATCAGAGTCTAAAGAAGCGGTTGGTTCATCAGCTAACAGGATAGAAGGCTTACTATATAATGCCTTGGCAATTGCGACACGCTGTCTTTCACCACCTGATAAATCAGAAGGATACTTTTTACGCAACTCAGTAATACCTAGGTTTTCGTACAACGTTTCGAGCTCTTCTTTTGTCATATTGTCTTTTTTTACATTATCGAGTAATTTCATCTGTTTATCTACTGTTAGAAAAGGTACCAAGTTGGAGGCCTGCAATATAAAGCCTATTTCCTTAAGTCGAATTTTAGACCGTTTTTTTTCATTTAGATTGGTGAGATTTTGATTGTTTACAATAATCTCTCCGCTAGAAGGGGATTGCAGCCCTCCGGCAATGGTCAGAAAAGTACTCTTTCCTGAACCTGAAGGGCCGATCACTGCAATAAGTTCCCCTTTATCGGCTACAAAATCAGTTTCCTCTAAAGCATCAACCTGTTTATGGCCAGAGCCAAATGTTTTTTTTACCTTATCTAATTTTAAAATCGCCATTTACTTATCCTCCAATCGCCTTTAACGGGT
The DNA here is from genome assembly GCF_038593405.1 of Psychrobacillus sp. FSL W7-1457. Taxonomy (NCBI): domain Bacteria; kingdom Bacillati; phylum Bacillota; class Bacilli; order Caryophanales; family Bacillaceae; genus Psychrobacillus; species Psychrobacillus sp. FSL W7-1457. The sequence continues at coordinate 3,665,793 of NZ_CP151993.1, read as the reverse complement.
CTATTTTCACAATGGTAAATACAGAGAAAACTGCTCCTAGAATAGCAACAACCACTAATACAGCCCCATAAATTAACATAGTCGTTAAATCAAAGGCTACAGGAACTGCACTTGGTAAAAATTTTCCGGTTAAAATGGTTAATCCGAATCCGACAACAACCCCTATGAAGGCAAGCAGGAAGGTTTGGACGATTACTGAAACAGAAAGATAACCGTTAGAAATTCCTTGTGCCTTCATGACACCAAACATACTAATCTTTTGAACGGTTAGAACATATAAGAAAATCGCAACGATGACAGAAGAGATTCCAAATAGAAAGTAAATCATAAAGTTTAAGGTAAGTGATTGCTCAGTATATCCAGGAAGGCTCTCAATAAAGTTTTCGATTTCTGTAATTTGAAGCTCATCATTGCTAGTGTTTATAGCATCTAGACTGTCATCCGAAACAACAATACCATTTATTTGATCCTCATTTGCTTCAGCTGCTTCACCGAACTTTATTTTATGGAAGGTTGCTAGTTCCCCATAGAGCACGGGTGCACCGTTAAACCGTGAGCTTTCTGTAAAGCCGACGATTGTTAATGTTTCATCAGTAGATGAAAGTTCTAGTTCATCTCCGATTTTAAAACCCTCTTCTTTTAAATTATCACTTGCTACTACTTCATTTTCGTCGGAGAATTCTTCACCCTCACTGACTTTTGGCATCAAAAATTCTTCTTTGTCTATGCCAAATATAGACACATTCTGCTTAGAATCCCCGTTTGTCGCAATGGCACTTATTTGTCCAAGTATTGCCTTATCCTGTGCATCGATGTTATCTAATTCTTCGGTGCTAATAAATGATTGCGGTAGACTTTTATCCGATTCCTCGGCAAGAACAATAGCAGTTGCATTCCACTTATCTACTGCTTCGCGATTTAGGTTTGCTAAACCGGTAGCGAGCCCGGAAAGGAAAAATACAAGGTATGCCACTAACATTAAGACTCCTATGATTAGAAAAAAGCGTAACTTATTTTTTTTGATTTCATTCCATGCTAAAAACATTCCATTCACTTCCTATCTCTTTTATTAAAGCTGTACTGCTGTTTGATAAAGGCTATCGGCTGTTACAGCAACTGTTTTAGTATCATTTGAAATATCTCTAATTACCTCTACAAGGTTTGACACTTGAAACTCTACTTGGTTTATATAGTCGGTGTTTTCATCTATTGAAAAAAGGATTTTATTGAATTTCCGATTAGTATCCTGGGAGCTTTCTAATCCTAGCTCAACACTCTTTTCCATATTTGCAATAGTGTTAACGGCTTTGTTTGTAAGCTTGGTAGAGGTTTGTACCAAGTATGTAATTTCTTCTACAGAGCGTTTAGACTGCTCCGCTAGTTTTCTTACTTCCTGTGCCACCACTGCAAAGCCTTTTCCATGCTCACCCGCTCGAGCTGCTTCTATAGATGCGTTTAATGCCAGTAAATTGGTTTGTTCCGCTATTTGCTTTACTAGCCCAACGATGTGAAAAATTTCTTCGGAAGAATGTTTTAAATCAACAATAATTTTTGCCATTTCTCCTGTATTACCAGTGACAAGCTCCATTTGTCTTTGCAGAAGTTCTATTAATTTGTTACCGTCGTTAGCTTCTGTTTGTATTTGTTTAACGCTGTCCATATTAGCCTGAACACTTTCGCGTATCCTAGCAGTATTCAATTCAACCTGTTCCATGGAGGTCGTCGTCTCATCAGTTAAGCCTGCCAAGTCCTCACTTATGGATGAAATTTTACTTTTTAGCTCTGTTTTAACAGTATCGTATTGCTGTTGGCGAAGTTTCACGTTTTCTTTTTCGTATTCTTCAAGCACAAGCTGCATTTCTAAATTGATAAGCTTAGATATAGTAAGAGAGATCTTTTCTTTTTGGGCGTGATCCCTTATTTCCTTGTTAACTAACGAAATGATAATTGACTGTATTTGATGGAAGGTCCCCATATACCACTTGGGCTCTAATCCAATCCGAAAGTGCATTTGGGCTAGTCTTCGTTTTCTCTCAATAGTAGTTTCCGTGAACTCACCACTGAACATCTCAATAATATAACTGCCGACTGTTTTCTTTAGACGCTCGATTTGAGTTCTTTCTTCAATAATTGCTCGTAAGGAGGGAACAGAAAGGACTTGCTCATAAAAAACAGAGACAATATCGTCTATACCCTTTTCCACATAGGGCTGAAACGTATGTATCATTCTTATATCGTCCTTGCCTAGACCAATTAACTTCATTTGCTTCTTTAATTCTGGATAAAGCTCCAACTGTATAACTGGTTCTTTTACAGTTGTATTTAATTCCGTTTCTTTAAACCATTTTTTCGCAAAAGGTATTACCAATCTAATCTCTCCTTATTGAATAAACTTGATGAATAGGTGCAAATGGATTTTCTTATACTCTTATTATTAACAGGATGTATGACGTTTGTCAAATGTTTGTATAATATTATTTATCATAAGTTATACAATTTCATTTGGAATGTATTATGCAAATATACTCTAAGAATCGCTCAGTTTAGAGATATTAGGATGAAGATTTAAAGCTAGAATTTTCTTTTTGGTAGAACTACTGTATAATGTTGAGGGAATGATGTTATACTATAGATTAATTAACAAAAGCAACAACAGCTTTTACATAGAGGCTGAAAGGATGAATATAGATGATGCAAGCTCGCCCAAATAGTAATTATAATATTCAACAGGTGTCTAATGTAACAGGTTTGTCAAAGCAAGTTATTCGAAAATGGGAAGAGCGTTATGACCTGATACAACCTGAACGTTTAGATAACGGCTATCGAGTTTATAGTGAAGAGGATATAAAGAAGCTTTTAAAAGTAAAGGTTCTATCTGAGAAGGGATACTCTCTAAAACAAGCAGTTGCTCAGGTCTTGGAGGAAAAACAATTAGATCATGCCCAAGTGGAGCTACCTATTGAAAATGAATCCTCTTTTCCGGAGTTTAATGATTTTGTTTTTAAGTTGTTGGAGCATGGAACAGATTGCGATGAAATAGAGTTAACGTATACTTTGCAGCAAGCCTACTTTCACTACGGCTTAGAGAATTTTTTAGATAAGGTCGTATTACCCTTTTTACTCGAGGTGGGAAACCGATGGGAAAAGGAAGAATGGGATGAGTATCAGGAGGCTGTTTCTAGTATGATTGTCCGTGATTTCCTAGTGCAAATTCGTCGTAATTTTCATTATAGGGATGATGCGCCGCTGGTGATAGGATGCTGTCTTCCTCATGAAACCCATGAAATACCTGTTCACATTTTATTATTACAATTTATGATGAAGGGATGGAAATCCTTTTTAATAGGGGCTTCTCCTGCACCGGGAGCAATAGAATCAATGGTAGAAAAACTTAAACCACAAAAGGTTCTATTGTCTGCCTCGACAAGCATACCTTTTGAACGCAATCCTAAATTGCTAGCTGGGTTGGACCAGTTTGCTGAAAATCATAAAGAAACTAAATTTTATATAGGTGGAGCAGGGGCTATGCAATACTTTGCCTGCAAGAATTTAAAAAATATAATTTTAGCTAATACGCTAGAAGAAGTCATAAGTTAAAAAAGCTACTTGCTTCCTCATTGGGGAAAGCAAGTAGCTTTTATGTTGCTTATCGCTCAACCGAAGGAAAGAGTCCCCGAGAGCTGAATTCAATTCTACTTGATTATTAAAAAGGCATATTATGCTCATTTAAGTGTTCGTATTTTTTCATAAAAAAGAAATTATGAAGTTAATTCAAATAATAATAAACTACTGAATGAAAAAAGAAAATTGCATAGTACAAGAGAAGATTCATGTGGTATGATAAAATTAGTAACAGGTACTAATAACAGGTTAAAACGGGAGGTTCTTATGAAGGACTTAATACAACTAAAAGATAAAAATGTAGTAGTAATGGGCGTGGCTAATGAGCGAAGCTTGGCATGGGGAGTAGCTAAAACCTTATTTGATGTTGGAGCAAATGTTATTTTTACTTACCGAAAAGAACGCTCTCTAGGGAAAATCCAAAAATTATTAGGAGATAATAATTTAGAGGCTAAGTTAGTAGTAGAATGTGATGTTAATAGCGATGAGAGCATTAAAGAAGCCTTCGAGAAGATCGGTAAGGAAGTAGGAGTGATCCACGGGGTCGTTCACTCAGTGGCATTTGCTCATGCGGAAGATTTAAAAGATGATTTCATTAAAACTTCGAGAGAGGGTTATGCGTTTGCTCAGGATACTAGCGCGTATTCTTTAATTGCTGCAGCAAGAGAAGCAGCTCCTTTTATGACAGAGGGTGGAGCTATTGTCACCATGTCCTATCTTGGAGCAGAGCGCGTTTTAGAAGGATATAATGTTATGGGCATTGCTAAAGCATCCTTAGAAGCATCTGTAAAATATTTGGCAGTAGATTTGGGCAAGCAAAACGTTCGTGTCAACGCGATATCTGCTGGAGCCGTTCGAACTTTAGCGGCTAAGGGTATCTCTTCTTTTAACACGATTTTGCATAAAATAGAAGAAACTGCTCCTCTTAAACGAAATGTTACTCAACAAGAAGTTGGAGAAATGACGGTTGCACTTCTTGGTAACTTATCACGAGGTGTCACTGGAGAAATAGTGTACGTAGATGGTGGATACAATATAATGGGTTAAATACAAGCAATGGTTGATATTCTCAGCTTTAGCTTCAGAGTGTAAGCGATATACCTCGAGAGATATATATAATCTCTTGAGGTATTTTTTTAGTTAGTAAATGAGATAAATTTATTCATGTTTTCAAATTCTATCTTTCCCACGTAGAAATGAAATCAATCATACTTCCCTCATTCATATATTAATAGAAACTATGCGCTTTAAAGCTCTAAACTAGTTACTAATTTAGAAAGATTATAATAAAGAAGTTTTTTTACTAAAATTATGGGTAATTATCCTATAGAAGCAATTTATATTAGAGGAGGACTTCGATTGGATAATAAAGTAAATGAAAACAGTAAAAATGAACAATTAGAACAATTTCGAGCAGTAGATAAAGACAAAGCTATGACAACTAATCATGGGTTAAAAGTTTCTGAGGATGAATTTTCTTTAAAGGCTGGAGATCGTGGTCCAACACTTATGGAGGATTTTCATTTTAGAGAAAAAATGACGCATTTTGATCATGAGCGAATTCCAGAGCGAATTGTTCACGCTAGAGGTTACGGAGCACATGGAGTATTTGAAGTGTACGAATCCATGAAGCCTTATACAAAAGCGAAGTTCTTACAAACACCTGGTTCTAAGACCCCTGTCTTTGTAAGGTTTTCGACAGTTGCTGGTTCCCGCGGGTCAGGTGAGCTAGCGCGTGATGCTCGAGGTTTCTCGACTAAATTCTATACAGAAGAAGGAAACTACGATTTAGTGGCTAACAATATTCCTGTCTTTTTCATTCAAGATGCTATTAAGTTTCCAGATTTAGTCCATGCTATGAAGCCAGAGCCTCATAACGAAATGCCTCAAGCAGCTACGGCACATGATACATTTTGGGATTTTATAGCGAACAACCAGGAATCGGCACATATGATTATGTGGGCAATGTCAGATCGAGCAATTCCTAGAAGCTATCGCATGATGGAAGGCTTTGGTGTTCATACTTTCCGATTTGTCAATGAAGAAGGAAAGGCTCACTTTGTTAAATTCCATTGGAAGCCATTGCTTGGAACTCACTCGGTTGTGTGGGATGAAGCACAAAAGATTAATGGTAAGGATCCCGACTTCCACCGCCGTGATTTATATGAAGCAATTGAAAAGGGAGACTATCCAGAATACGAGTTTGGCGTGCAAATTATTTCAGAAGAAGATGAGTTCTCTTTTGACTTTGATATATTAGACCCTACTAAAATTTGGCCGGAGGAAGAGGTGCCGGTTAAACGTATAGGAAAAATGACATTAAACCGAAACGTTGATAATGTATTCGCGGAGACAGAACAGGTAGCATTCCATCCAGGTAATGTCGTTCCTGGTATTGACTTTACCAACGATCCTCTTTTACAAGGAAGATTGTTCTCTTATACGGATACACAGTTAATAAGACTTGGTGGTCCTAATTTCCACGAACTTCCGATCAATCGTCCGGTTTGCCCTTTCCATAATAACCAGCGAGATGGATATGGAAGACAAACGATTAACGTTGGACAAGTTAGCTATCACAAAAATTCACTTGCTAACAACACGCCTGCGCCAGTGAGCGAAGCAGAGGGCGGATATGCTCACTATCAAGAAAAAATAGATGCTCGTAAGGTAAGAGCACGTAGCGAAAGCTTTAAGGATCATTTTACTCAAGCTACAATGTTCTGGAATAGTATGAGTAAGCCAGAGAAGGAACACATAATTGAAGCATTTAGCTTTGAGCTTGGTAAATGTGTAGAGAAGTCGGTACGTACTCAAGCATTAGAAATGATTGCAAACATAGATTTAGAAATGGCGAGCAAAGTTGCAGAGAATTTAGGAATGGTTATTCAAGGAACTGCTGAGAATAAAGTAACCAAATCTTCACCAGCCTTAAGTCAGCTAAATACAGTAATGAAGCCTGATACTAGAAAAATAGCAATTCTCGTAGGAGATGGCTTTGATGAAGAGTTATTGAGCTTTATGGAGGCTTTAAAAGCAAAAGGAACTCTTCCTATGGTCGTGAGTGATCATCATGGAAGTGTAACTGGAGCAAATGGTGCAAGTTTACCAGTAGATCACACCTTCTTAACAGCAGATTCCGTTTTATTTGACGCAGTCTATGTGGCAAGTAATGATGGAACAACACCTGCATTTAAGAAAAATGCCATGTTATTTGTCCAAGAAGCATTTACACATTATAAGCCTATTGGATCTACCTTTAGTGGTGACGAGCTTCTAGAAGAAATGGGACTTGTAGGTCAAGTTGGTGTGTTAGCAAATGATAAAGTACACTTTGTAGATGAGTTCATCAATGCAGTGGCGGCGCATCGCTTTTGGGATCGTGCGGTTTAATCAAATTACAGTTAAAGAGGTATGTCCTTTAAGACAGGGCATACCTCTTTTGATTGAGATTAACTTAAGGAAATTAAGGGCATTATTAACTTATAGAAGGAACATTATCATCTAAACGAGAAGTAATAAAAAGAGAGATGAGGAGGAGAATGTATGCATTATGTCATTATAGGCGGAGATGCAGCTGGTATGAGTGCTGCAATGGAGATTTTTCGCAACGATTCTACAGCTCAAATTACGACTTTAGAAAAAGGAAATATTTACTCATACGGACAATGTGGCCTACCATATGTAGTTGGAAAAAAGATATTTTCTACGACAGATGTAATTGCAAGAAGTGTAGAGATGTTTCGAACGAAATACAAGATTGATGCAAAAATAGGACATGAAGTAACTGAAGTAAACCATCTGAACAAAACAGTTGCAGGGAATGTATTAGTAACTGGAGAAAGATTTGAGGTTAAGTATGACCGATTGTTGGTAGCAACAGGTGCTAGCTCCGTTGTACCTGACTGGGAGGGTACACAACTAGATGGGATACATACGTTTAAAACCATTCCACAAACCGAGGCATTGATAGCGGATTTAGAGGCTGTAAATCACGTTACGATTATCGGTGGAGGATATATTGGTTTAGAAATGGCAGAAAACATAAGAGAAATTGGTAAAGAGGTCCGAGTAATTCAACGTGGAGATCGACTAATGCCAATTCTTGATCCAGAGATGTCAGACATATTACTACAAAAGGCAAAGGAAAAACATGTGGAGGTCAAACTAAATGAGGAGGTTAAATCCTTTACGGGGAAGACACGAGTCCAAGCGGTTGTAACTGACAAAGGGACATACTCAACAGACTTAGTGTTAATAGCTATTGGCATAAAACCTGCAACTAATTTCCTTAAGGAGACAGGAATAGAGACTCTAGCGAATGGAGCCATAATCGTAAATGAATATTTGGAAACAAGTATTCCAGATATTTATGCGGCAGGAGATTGCTCCACTCATTTTAATCGTTTGAAACAAAAAAACGATTATGTCCCGCTAGGTACTACTGCCAATAAACAAGGTAGACTTGCAGGATTCAATATGATTGGAGAAGAAATACCATTTAAAGGTATTGTCGGTACCTCTATTATGAAATTCTTTGAATTGTCTATTGGTAGAACCGGACTGTCAGAGGAGGAAGTAAAGGAACTAGACATTCCTTTCGACACAAGTACGATTGAGGCCAGTGATATTGCAGGTTATTATCCTGGTAAAGAGTTAATGCAGATAAAACTCCTTTATCGTAAAGAGGATCAATTGCTTCTAGGTGGTCAGATTGTTGGTGGGCAAGGAGTAGACAAGCGCACCGATGTATTAGCAACTGCCCTTTACCACAGCATGAAGCTCCCCGATTTATTAGACCTGGACCTATCGTACGCTCCACCATTTAACGGTGTATGGGATCCTTTGCAGCAGCTTGCTAAAAGAAACTTCGATAAGAATAAATAAAGAAAAGTGGGAAATTGAGAGATGGAAATAGAGACAAAGGAATTTAAGGTTAGAGATATCTCGTATAAAATCAGATCGGCTAGTCAGCTCGATGCAAAACAGCTGTCCGAGGTCAGGGTTCAAATCGACGGGGAGACGGAGAATCTAGATAGAGAACAAGGGGAAGCATTCATTGATGTCACAGGCTTTGAGAAGCTAATTGAGGATGACACCCTTTCCGTGAACAATCTCTTTTTAGTCGCAGAGATTGAGGGGAGGATTGTTGGCTTTTCTAGATGTGTAGGGAACGGCTTAACGCGGTTTGCGCATAAAGTAGAATTTGGTGTGTGTGTCTTAAAAGAATATTGGGAGCTGAGTATCGGTACCAACTTCTTGAAGGAGTCGATCGCTTGGGCTGATGCCAATAGTATCAAAAAAATCTCATTAAATGTATTACATACAAACGAAAAAGCGATTTCCTTATATAAAAAGTATGGTTTCGAGGTAGAGGGTATATTAAAAAACGATAAAATTTTAAGGGATGGGAAATACTATCACACGGTTGTGATGGGACGTTCTTTCATTTAAAATAAAATTTAGTTGACTATTCTAAACTTATTGAATATACTATTGAAAATTAATTTATGTTATTTAGGCAAAGAAAAGGACATGAGTCATTTCAATAAATTTCTTATTAGAGAGCAGGGTCATTGGCTGAAAGCCCTGTAAGAAAAACGAATGATTTACCGCCTTGGAGCTATTATGGGGAACAACTAGTATCCATAATCGGGAAACCGTTATCTTTTTAGAGAGCCGTATTTTTTATTCGACGGCAAAATTAGGGTGGAACCACGACCACGCTCGTCCCTTTACCGGGACGGGTGTGTTTTTTTGTATATACAATTTTATATTTAAGCTATGAAAAGGACATGAATTATTCAACAATTTCTAATTAGAGAGCAGGGTCATTGGCTGAAAGCCCTGTTAGAAAGGCGAATAGTTTACCACCTTGGAGCTATTATGGGGAACAACTAGTATCCATAATCGGAAAACCGTTATATTTTATGAGAGCCGTATTTTTTAATGTCGGCAAAATTAGGGTGGAACCACGACCACACTCGTCCCTTTACCGGGATGGGTGTGGTCTTTTTATATTTAACCAAAACTAGGAGGAATTATAATGTCAGTAAAAGCCGAGGAAAGATTAAGTCATCAAAAATTAGGTCAGCAATTAGAATTATTTATGTCCATGGAGGAAGCTCCCGGTATGCCATTTTATCTACCAAAAGGAATGGTCTTACGAAATGAACTAGAAAATTTATGGAGAGAGAAGCATCAGAGAGCGGGCTACCAGGAGATAAAGACTCCTATCATGATGAAGCAGGAGCTTTGGGAGAAGTCGGGACACTGGGATCATTACCATGAAAATATGTATTTTGCCGATGTGGATGAACAAAAGTATGCGATAAAGCCAATGAACTGTCCAGGAGCAGTTTTAATCTTTAATAGTAAAAGAAGAGGTTACCGAGAACTTCCAATACGGTATGCAGAGCTCGGATTAGTACACCGTCATGAGCTTTCGGGATCTTTGAATGGTCTATTACGTGTTAGAGCATTTACTCAAGACGATGCCCATCTGTTTGTTCTAGAGGAGCAAATTGAAGGTGAGCTTGCGAAGGTGTTAGATCTAGTGGATGAATTCTACCGTGAATTTGGATTTAGCTATAAGGTGGAGCTATCAACTCGTCCAGAGGATTTTATGGGTTCTGTGGAAGCATGGGACCAAGCAGAAGAAGCACTAGAATCGGTATTGAAGAGTAAACAGGTTGAATATCAAGTAAACGAGGGAGATGGAGCTTTTTACGGTCCTAAAATTGACTTCCATATACTCGATTCACTTGGACGTAGCTGGCAGTGTGGAACAGTTCAGCTTGATTTTCAAATGCCGGAAAAATTTAATTGTCAGTACGTCGATGAAAACAACCAACTTCGTCGTCCTATCATGATTCATCGAGCGATCTATGGCTCCATTGAACGATTTATCGCGATTCTATTAGAACACTTTCAAGGTAATTTTCCACTTTGGCTAGCCCCAGTTCAAGTGAAGGTATTGCCTATCGCAGATGCTCATCTAGCTTATGCGGAAGAAGTAAAGTCGCAGCTAGAACAAGAAGGCTACCGGGTAGAAGTAGATGAACGCGTAGAAAAGATTGGATTGAAGATACGAGAGGCAGCCATGCAAAAGCATCCGTATATGCTGATCATCGGTGACCAGGAAATGGAGAATCAAGTTGTTTCCGTTAGGAAGCATCGAGTAGGAAGCCTTGGTGACATGGGGATAGAAACATTTATTGGACAACATCTGTGAGAGTAAAGGTGTTGTGGTAAGTGGATTGGATGACGGATTGTCGTAAATTATCAGGTGATTGTCGTACAGTATCCAGGCATTGTAGTAATCGGAGGCTGGATTGTCGTAAATCAGGTCAAAGGGATAGAGCAGGCGAGAGATTGTAGTAAATTATCAGGTGAATGTCGTAAAGTATCCAGGCATTGTAGTAATCGGTGGGTGGATTGTCGTAAATCAGGTCAAAGGGATAGAGCAGGCGAGAGAATGTAGTAAATTATCAGGTGAATGTCGTAAAGTATCCAGGCATTGTAGTAATCGGAGGGTGGATTGTCGTAAATCAGGTCAAAGGGATAGGGCAGGCGAGAGATTGTAGTAAATTATCAGGTGAATGTCGTAAAGTATCCGGTCATTGTAGTAATCCGAGGCTGGATTGTCGTAAATCAGGTCAAAGGGATAGGGCAGGCGAGAGATTGTCGTAAATTATCCGGTGATTGTCGTAAACGAAGAGTTAATTGTCGTAAAATAGTCCGGCGGCGCTATAGGTCTTTTCAGAACAACAAAAAAGGATTTTATGGCCATCATCTCGAATAAACTCTCGATAGGGAGTGTCGTCATGGCTAAATGGATTATATTGTTTGCTGGAGTAGTTATATTAGGGATTAATGCTTATGGTGTTTATGATATGTACCAGCCGAAAGTTGGCCCTATTGGAAATGGAGAAATATCATCACATGTTTGGATAAGCATCTTTATTAGTTTCTTGTCAGGGATAATTTTCATTGCTCAATTCTTTGTATTATTTGCCTATGATCAACGCAATAAAAGGTTTCCTAGAATGGAAACGACACGGTTTATACTGCGCCAAATAGAACTAAGCGATGCAAAAGAGGTTTTCCATTATTTCTCTCAGGATGAGGTTATGAAATACTATGATCTGGATGTCTTAAATGATGTTAGCGAAGCAAGAAGGATAATAAAGAACTGGCAGAAAAAATATCATAAAAATGAGGGCTTGCGTTGGGGGATAGCTACTAAGGAGAACAATAAGATTATAGGGAGCTGTGGCTACCATAATTGGGAAAAGGAACACTATAAGGCTGAAATCGGGTTTGAGCTCACACCAGAATTTTGGAGAAGGGGAGTAATGACAGAGATTTTGCAGCCTATACTTACCTATGGCTTTGAAAATATGGAGCTTAACAGAATTGAAGCACTCTATGATCCGGAAAATAGTGCATCGAAAAGAACTTTGGAGAAGGCAGGATTTATATATGAGGGAACATTAAGAAAATCGGCATTTGAAAAAGGGCGGTTTTGCGATGCTGCTATTTGTTCCTTATTAAAAGAGGAGTTTGCTAAATAGCAAACCCCCTCGATTGAATCTATTAATATCTGACCCAGCTAAGTCCTGTTGTACCTTCTCCCGCATGCACTCCTACACAAGCGCTTAGTGGGATAACGATTACCTTTAGCTTAGGGAATTCTTGTAAGATTTCTTCTCTCCAGGTTTTAGCATCCTTAACATTGTTGCAGTTGATTACGGCAACTTCTGGAACTTCAGCTATTTTCATGTCTTTTCGAAGTAGCTCCATTACATAATTTTTAGCTCTTTTATCTGCACGGACTTTTTCTTTCATAACCACTTTTCCTTCATCAAAGGAAATGACTACTTTTATATTTAAGAGATTACTAAGAAAAGCTTTCGTGCCGGACACACGACCGCTTTTATGAAGCTGAGTCAAGCTAGAAGGAATAAAGGATAACTCGGAGTTATTTGTCATATTTTCAATATGGGCTACAACTTCTTCTACATCATGTCCTTCTTCTACCATGCTTTTTCCAACCTCTAGCATTTTGACCATCGGATAAGAACCTATTTTAGAATCAATCGAATACACTTTAAAGTTGGCTAGTTCAGAAGCAGTTTGTGAGCTGTTATAAGTTCCTGATAGCTCACTAGACGTATGAACTGCTACTGCACAGTCATATCCCTGTGCTTTTAAATCTTCATATAGTTGCACCATCTCGCCAATTGGGGGCTGAGAGGTTTTAGGATGGACTTTTGCGGTTCTTAATTTGTCATAGAATTCATCATGTGTCATATCAATTGTTTCCTTGAAGGCACCTTCTTCAAAAACAATATTTAGCGGTAAGACATGTATATTATGTTTTTCAATAAATGATTGTTCCAATAAAGCAGCAGTGTCAGTAATCCAAGCAACATTTTTATTCACAGTATGATAATCTCCTAAAAAAAATTATTTGTTAGCGCTAATGTACCTTAGACTAGTTTTTAGTAATAGTGTTACTTGTCATGTTTTGTCGAAATTTCGGAACCTGGGACATATTTTGAACATATTTAGAAGGGGAGAAGAACTTTGGGTTATTTAATATCTCAGTCTGCGCATAACTTACTGCAATTATATTTACCGCAATTAAACACAAATCTACCTAAGACTTTAATAGAAGGAGTTTATCTGTATGGCTCCATTGCTTTAGGAGCTTTTGATGAGAAGAAGAGTGATATTGACTTTATTGTTTTATTAAAAAGAGAGATGAATGAGAAAGAAATAGAAATAATAAAGGACATTCATTTTCAATTGTCTAAAGAAGAATTAGGTTCTCGGATGGATGGTATGTATATTCAAACAAAGGACCTTGGTAAAACCAATAATCTTCTTCAGCCGTATCCATATTGTTCAGAAGGTTTAGTTGAGGTAGGTCATTGGGACATTAATCATGTAACTTGGTGGGTGTTAAAGGAGCATGGAATTGTATTGCAGGGGACAGCCATTCAGGAGCTAAATATCCCTACTGAATGGGAAGACGTCTTGGAAACGTTAAAATACAATATAAATCATTATTGGTATGAGAAAGCAAAAGAAATACCAGATTCAGTGCCTGATGAAGTGGTGGAGGCTGTTACAGCTACTATTTGCAGAATTCTTTATTCACTCGAATATGAGCAGATTATTTCAAAAAAAGAAGCACTGGGAAAAGGATTAAGTATGCTGCCAAATGTTTGGCATCCCTTACTAAAAGAAGGAATGAGAATTCGCTCTTTAGAGCAGTCTGCGTCGTTATTTGAAACAGAAAAATCACGTGCAGAGGCTTGTAGAGATTTAATATTGTACGCACATGAAATTTGTAATGCACGCTATTTTTCTCAGGAGGCATAGAACATGGAAATTAGAAGGTTAACATCTGATGATGCCAGGGCTTATTGGGAGCTTAGGCTTGAGGCACTGCAAAATAGTCCCGAAGCATTCGGAACTAGCTATGAAGAGGCTATTCAAAGAGAAAACCCCATTAAGAGAGTAAGAGCTAATTTCAAGGTAGACGGAAATTATACCTTTGGGGCATATGAAGGAACAAGATTAATAGGTATGGTCACCCTCTTACAAGAAAGTACTTTAAAAATGAAGCATAGAGCAAATATTTTTGCGATGTATGTTAGCCCGCTAGGAAGAAGAAAAGGAATAGGGAGATCTTTGATGGAGCAGGCCATTAAACAAGCAAGAGAAACTTATGAGATAGAAAAGATTAATCTAACAGTTGTTGCCGACAATAAGTCTGCCAAAAATTTATATCTTCAGTTAGGTTTTAAAGTATTTGGAATAGAAGAAATGGCTTTAAAAGTTGAAGATGTTTACTACGAGGAACATCACATGACACTTATCCTAAAATAAAGGAGATGACATTATGGAAGAAAAGTTAAAAAGCGATGTAAAGCTACCGTGGCTTCAAACTCCCGTACGTGCGATATTCGAAAAGTTCTCTCGAGAAAAAGACGTTTCTCTAATATATGGAGAGCCAATTGTGTTGGATAATAAAAAAGTTTTACCCGTTGCCAAGGTTAACTATTTTGTGGGTGGAGGTGGCGGAGGTGGAACTGAGATTACGGATGAGCAAAATTCAAGTGGCCAAGGAGAAGGAGCAGGTGGTGCCTTTTCGGTAAAACCGATAGGAGTATATGAAATCACCGCTGAGAATGTGAAATTTAAACCTATCCTTCCGATAAACCAAATACTTACAGTATTCTCCGTAGTTACGCTAGGAATTGCTTTCTTGCTAATAAAAAGACGTAAATAGTTAGATAGAAAACGCTTCCCTTTAGGGGGTAGCGTTTTTTCTGTGCTTTATACGTTGTACTAATGTTAATACTAGCATGGCAAAAATTGCACCACTTGTATCTAGTAGGACATCTTGAAAAAGAGCGGATCGTCCACTCGTAAAGGATTGATGGAATTCATCAGCAGCTCCAAGAAGAAAGGTAATGAATATTGCCACCAGTTTTCGGTATTTTAATCTTTTAGACAAAGCAATATGAATGGCTACGCTAATCAAACCAAAATAAAAGAAGTGTGTGCCTTTTCTTATTAAGAATTCAACAAATGCATAGTAGCCACGTTCCTCGACAGAGACATTAAATCCCCAATATGGAATATGAAATAAAGATAAAAAGGACTCCAATGGCTTATTCGGAAGCCAGTTTTTAAGCACAGTCTCTAAAGACTGCTGCTCGGACGTCTGTCCAGAAGCAATAAATACAAAGAGAATTAAAAGTAAAAGTGGGATAAATTTTTTCATATAAAAACAGTAGCATAAATATAAGAGAAATCAAAATGATTAAAGATTGATAGTAAGGAAAGAAAATAGACGGACAAGCTTCTATCATTCGAATGAGAGGCTATGGTACACTTACGATAAGTGAATAATTTTGCAGGGAAAAGGTGCTGACTTGTCAGCTTAATTGGGAATTCGGTGAAAAACCGAAGCTGTATCCGCAACTGTAAATGCTAATGAAATAAGAAAAATACCACTGTCGGCTAGAAGTCGATGGGAAGGTTCTTAGAGTAAAATGATGCATGAGCCAGGAGACCAGCCTTTTCTTGAACGTATAAATACTCTTCGGAAGTTAAGGGATTGTACGGCACGTTTCTATTTTGAGATTGAATTTCTAACGATAAATAGGTATTGCGCCGCCCTTTTAGGGGTGGCGTTTTTTTGTGCTGTAAGAAGTCGAGTATTTTATTGCTGAAATTTCACAAATACATTGGAAAGGAGGCTAGGAGATGAAAAAGGATTTACGTTATATTTGTTATCCATTTATGAGAGAGAAACCTTCTACTGTAGATTTTGAAATCCAAACGGATTCATTGACCACTCGGATAGGACTTGCTGCATCTTTAACAAAGGATATACCAAGAGTTTACGAAGACTTAATGTACCTGGCACCTATGGCATATCACTTAAATGGTTCTGTTAGAGGTAAGTTGGCAATTAGCGAACAAGATTTAAATATTCTTAGTGATATGTATGATTTTTACGTAAGTGAAGTGGAAGGTAGAGTAAATCTATTTGTACTGCCACAAGGTTCTACCGCAGCCTGTGAATTACATGTCTGTCGGAGTGAAGCGAAGAAATCTGTTAGGGCATTACATAAGGTTTCATTAGAAAGAGAAGTGCCAGAGATATTATTCGACTATACACAGCTACTGGCAAATGTGTTGTTTGTCATGGCGGTCTATGTAAATAAACAGCACGGGGTAGATGAAATTCAATTTGTTAGTAAATCATATCCAATACAAAAAAAGAAAAAAGTGGAGGAATAACAAATGAACAAACAGTTAAGGAATTGGTTAGCGGTATTATTAATATCTGTATTTCTTGTAGGGTGTCAGGCAGATAAAGAAACTGTCTCGGAAGAAATAAAGGAATATTCCGTAACGGATGATAGGGGTAAAGAAATTATATTTGAAGAGGTTCCAGAAACAATTGTTTCTCTGCAACCGAGTAACACTGAAATCTTATTCGCTCTTGGTGTTGGCGAAAAAATTGTAGGTGTAACAGACTATGATAACTACCCAGTAGAAGCACAAGATATTGAACGGATTTCCGATTCTATGAGCTTTAATGCAGAGCGTATTTTGGAGATCAACCCTGATGTCGTGATTGCTTATACGACAGGTTCTGAGGAAGAGCTTAAAGTGTTGGAGAATGCGGGACTAAATGTATTCGTCATTCAATCGGCACTGTCATTTGAAGACGTTTATGGAGATGTTGCACAACTTGCCTCAGTAATGGGGATAGAGGAGAAAGGAACTGATCTTGTTAATTCTATTCGTGACACTATTAAAGGTGTTCAAGACAAAGTAGCTGTTGTAAATGAAAAGAAAGAAGTCTATTTTGAAATAAGCCCGTCACCTGAAATATTTACAACAGGTAAAGATACATTTCAACAAGAGGTTTTAAATAACGCTTCTGTTAACAATATTTTTGCAGACCAAGAGGGATGGATTAAATTATCTGAGGAAGATGTCATCAAAAGAAATCCACCAATCATCTTGACTACTGTAAATTATGTAGAAGATCCAATTGGTGAGATTAAAGCTCGTCCAGGTTGGGGCCAGCTAGAGGCAGTTCAAAGTAATGCTGTATTCCAATTAGATCAAGACATTATGTCACGTCCCGGACCAAGAATTGGAGAGGCAGTAGAGTTGGTGGCTAAAACCGTATATCCAGAGTTGTTCAAATAAAGTTAAAGGTTGGTCCTGACAAGAAGCAGGACCAACTTTTTATTTAAAACAAGGTACCTTGCAATGAACAATAGTGTTATGGTATAGTACTATTTAATGAATAGTACTGAGGGAGAGAGAAACATGACAGCGAATATTTATATTGAGACGTTAGAAAAAGAGCTTTATATGTTGAATACAAAGGAACGCCAAGCCATAGTTCGAGATTTCCAAAATTATTTTTGTGATTTGTTAAAAGAGGGACAATCTGAACAAGAAACCATAGTATCATTAGGAGCACCATCATATATAGCAAGGGAATTACTTAAGGCTTACTCAGAAGAGGAAATGATTGTTGTAGAAGTAAGATATGACAGTGCATATGTATAAAATGTGGCAAAGGCTAGTAACCCTTTCGTAGCACAATATCAAATACAATTGTTTAGTAAACTGAACTAGTTCAACTTTTTTATATGATAGGAATCCATATTTCCGAATAACAGTTTGGATCAGATGGGTCAACATCTGTATACACTTCCATCTCTGATGTTCATGCCTGTTTGTAGGAGCTAGAGGAAAACCGTTTGGAGTAAATTTGTTTCCAAGCTTTCCACATAGCATCGGGCATTGCTCCATGGCCTCAAAGGTCGCCTATTTTGATGCTGGTATTTATAATGTCTCCAGCTTTTCAAGGTGCATCACCTACATGACTGACCCCTATCTAATAATCCATCATACTGTCGACTTCAACATTTTCTCCCATCACACAAACACCAAGAGGACCTTTTATTTCTTCGTTATTTAAAGAAATAATGAGCAACAAGCTTTTGTATAGATTCTTATAGACTGATCTAGCAACGTATATTAACACATGCAAAAAGCCGCCTATTAGAATTAGGCGGCTTTTTGTATTAGATATTTTTTTTAGTTGCTGTTTCTTTGTCTTCTATTCTAAATTCTTCTGCAACATCGTCTACTATATCTTTAGTTGAGCTTTTAAATTCTTTTAACGTCTCTCCAACTGCTCTACCCAATTGAGGTAATTTTTTCGGACCGAACACGATTAAAGCAATAATTAATATAATGATTAAACCTGGTATTCCGATATTTGGCATTATAGTCTCTCCTATACTGTTTCTATATATTCTCATGTGTTTTTTTCAATAGTAGTTAATCATATATAAAATTGGTTGTTTTGTATCAATAACACATTATACTCCTACGTTTAAATTTGTAAATAATTTAGTATTAAAAATGATCAAATGGTGTGAGCTGGAAAATTCTCCTCGTTATAAAAGTCGCCTTTCCTTTTGCAGGGATTTTATTATATAAATATAATTTTATCGTTTATTTAACCAAGAAATATAATTACTTTATACCGATAATACAAGGGTTTTTACTATTAATCTGCAATAATTATAAAAATTTAATGTTTTTTCAGAATAAAATTATATTTTATTATTCGAAATAAATATCTAGTATTGAAGAAATAAAAGGAGTAGACTGTAAAACGGTTGTTTTGTTTTGTATAAAAATTACATTTTCATAGTTGTGTGAACTATGTTAAAGGAGAATAAAAGTGACGCAATATAACTTAGAAGAATTAAAACTGTTGAATCAAGTAATTTTTGCTTTATTTATAGTAGCAGATTTAGCTCTTGGCCTCTTTTACTATAATAATGAGTTTCCTTGGTACGCGTTAATAGGTTCAAGTATCGGATTATCTATTATTGTTTTTTGCTGGACTGGAAAAAAATATATATACTTTATCTCATTTTTATTGGTTTATACAATCTTATTCTCATTAGTTTATAACTGGCATTCAGTTTTTCATTAATGAGGATTTTTTCAACTAATTGTTTACCTAAATAAATATTTAACCTATTTTCAACTAATTTACATTGGAGGTCATATTATGTCAGAACAGGAAAACAAGACTACATACTTAGATAAACGTTCATCTAGACGTACTTTTATCAAAAACTCTGGATTAACAGTTGGTGGAGTTGTATTAGGTGGAGCACTCGGTTCTTTACTAGGGAAAGACTCAACGTCTAAAACTAACGAGACTGGGGTTCATTCAGCAACTACTAGTGTTAACTTCAACCAAGCACTGATGTATTTTGACAAAGCACAATTTGATACGATAGAAGCTGCAGCAGAGCAAATTTTCCCTAAAACTGAGGTAGGACCCGGTGCGAAAGAATTACTTGTTGCATATTATATCGATCACCAACTCGCAGGAAGCTTTGGTCTGAACTCAAAAGAATATATGACCGGTCCTTTCTTTCCAGGAGAAGCAGTTCCACAACAAGGGTACCAAACACATTTGAATCGTCAGCAAGTGTTTAACCTTGGAATTACAGCTTTAAATGCAGAGGCTGCAAAGAAATCCGATGATAAACCTAAATTCGCTACTTTAACAGAAGAACAACAAATCGAAATCTTAAAAGATTTTGAAGCTGATAAAGTTAAATTAAATGGAGCTGTTAGTGCATCCTTTTTCTTCTCTTTACTTAGAAAAGTAACAATTGAAGGAGTATATGCTGACCCTATGTACGGCGGTAACAAAGATATGGCTGGTTGGAAAATGAAGAATTTCCCTGGACATCAATCAAGTTATACTAATGTGTTAGAAAAAGATGAATTCGTGAAAATAGATCCTATGAGCTTAAACTCTCAGCATCAACACTAATATACACCAATAGAAAGGGTGAACAACTTTGGCAACTAAATTACCAAAAACAGATATAGTTTTAGTAGGGGTAGGCTGGGTAGGCGGTATTATCGCAGCAGAACTCACAAAAAAAGGATACAAAGTAGTGGGTATTGAACGTGGTAAAGAACGTTCAACTGAGGATTACTTTATGGCTCACGATGAATTACGTTACGCAGAGCGTAAAGAAATGATGCAGGATCTTTCTAAAGAAACAATTACATTCCGTCATAATACGACACAACGAGCATTACCTTACCGTGAATGGGGTAGCTTCCTAATCGGAGAAGGAACAGGTGGATCAGGAGAGCATTGGAATGGTCAAACTTACCGCTTCCTACCATACGATTTCGAGATCTATTCAGAAACTGTTAAACGTTACGGAAAAGGTAAAATCCCTAAAGGGATGATGCTTCAAGACTGGGGTATAACATACGAAGAGTTAGAACCATACTTTGATAAATTTGATGCCATGACGGGTATTAGCGGGGAGGCGAATCCACTACCTGATTCTCCACAAATTAAATATCCTAACCCGCCGATGCTGGAAACACCTGCTATAAAATTATTTAAAAGTGCAGCGAAAGAGCTTGGATATCATCCATACCATATGCCTTCTAACAATCTATCGCAATCTTATACTAATCCAGATGGCGTTTCTCGTGGCGCTTGTCAATATTGCGGTTTTTGTGAGCGTTTTGGTTGCGAATATGGAGCAAAAGCTTCACCAGTAGTTACAGTATTACCTGTAGCTAAAGAAACTGGTAACTTCGAAGTACGTACTCATTCTGTTGTACGTAAAGTTCTACACACAAATGGAAAAGCTACTGGTGTGTTATACGTTGATATACGCACTGGTGAAGAGTTCATCCAAGAGGCAGATGTAGTTGTAGTATCAGCCTATCAAATGAACAATATTAAACTATTATTAAACTCTCAACTTGGCCGTCCATATGATCCAGTTACTGGTACAGGTGTTATTGGTAGAAACTATGCATACCAAACAATTCTGGGGACTGCTGTAGGTTTCTTCGATAAAGAGTTCAATCTATACGGTGGTGCAGGATCTCTAGGAGCCCAAATTGATGACTTCAACGGAGACTTCTTTGATCACACTGACCTAGATTTCTTACATGGTGCGACAATTCAAATTACCCAATTAGGGGATCGTCCTATTGCAAACAATCAGATTCCAGCAGGCGTTCCTACTTGGGGGAAAGAATTTAAAGACGCTTCTGTTACAAATGCAAACCGTGCTCTTATTGTTAAAGCACAAGGGGCTTCCCTACCTTGGCAAGATAATTACATCGATTTAGATCCAACTTATAAAGATGCATTCGGTGATCCATTACTTCGTATGACGTTTAATTGGAAAGATCAAGACCGTCAACTAATGAAGTTTATGGGCGAAAAATCAGCTGAGATCATGAAAAAAATGGGTGCAAAAGATATCAAAATTAATGGCCTCGAAGTCGGAGATTACGATATTCGTAACTACCAATCTACTCATAATACTGGTGGAGTAATTATGGGCTCTGATCCAGAAACAAGTGCTTTAAACAGCTATCTACAAATGTGGGATTGTGAAAACGTATTTGTACCAGGTGCAAGTGCTTTTGCTCAAAACTCAGGTTACAACCCAACTGGTACAGTTGGAGCACTAGCATATCGTGCTGCAGAAGGTATTGAAAAATACTTAAAAACTGGCGGATCTTTAGTTTAAGAACGAGACGCTTCTATATAAACAAATAATTTTGCTTAAACTTTACAAATAATTTTTACTCATAGAATTAGCCAACAACTTATAAACTGCTATCTTTTTTCCATCAAAAGAAGGTAGCAGTTTTTTAATATATGGATTCATCCACAAAATTTTAACTACTCTATTAAGAAACTTGCACAGTCTTTATAAATACTTCTAATATATTTGTGTTAATTTCAGTCTGTACATTATGAACCGAATTTTTGGGGTTTCCTTGGACTGTTTAATTTGCCAAGATTGCTTCTACTATTTCTTTAGGACGAACATCAAGAGTAGATAAATCCTTGAGGTCGATCCAAATCGGTTCATATTTTCCTTTTTCTTGAGAAGTGCTTACATATTCATCTCCACATCCGGCGCCAAACGTACCGCTTACAATAACAGCTAAATAATAATATTGAGTTCCGCTATATGGTAGTACTTTAAAAAGTCTTTGGATGCGAACATGTACCCCTAGCTCCTCATATGTCTCGCGAATAGCTGCCTCCTCAGGGGTTTCCCCATCCTCGATACCTCCACCAGGAAATACATAATAGGTGGTAAATGGTTTCGTTCTTTTAATCAGTGCAACTCGACCTTGTTCTAAAATAATAGTGGCTCCTCGATTTCTCATCTTATTCCCCCTACACCTATTTTTAAGAAAATTATAACAAAAAATTAATGAAAACATGTAAAGAGTTCTTTACATTGGGTAAATTTTTGATTATTCTGTATGTAAAGATATATTTACATTGTAAGCAAGGAGGAAGTAAATGGCAAAGGTCATTAATTATATAAGAGAAATCCGATTAAAAAAGGGGATAACTCAGGTTCAAATGGCGGGTGATTTACAAATTACCAGACAAACCATTACAGCGATTGAAAACCATAAATACAATCCCAGCTTAGAGCTTGCACTTAAACTAGTACGTTATTTTGAAGTACCTATTGAAGAATTATTTTATCTAGAGGAGGAATAAGGATGAAGAAGGGCTATGAGATCCTATTGTATGGAATTATTAGTGGATGTATCATTGGTGGCTCGTTTTTAGGGGTGTATATCGCGGGTAAAGAGGAAGGCATCTTCAATTGGGGGCTATTCTTGCCCATGTTAGCTGGAGCATTAGGGGGCTTTACTGTCTTTTTGCTTTATGCATGGTGGCGTCAAAAACGGATAGGAAATGTACCGGATATGGATGAACGCACAACTGTAATGATGAAGAATTATTTTTCTACTGTACTTTATGTTGTCCTCTTCGTTACAGGGGCGATACTATTAATATTATTCGCGCTTGGTGTTGAATCAATAGAAATAGGAATGCTCATTATTTATATGATGATTCTATTTATGTTAATTGGTATTGGTACTTTTATAATCAAGAAGATTTGAGGGACATAGAAAGGGTATTATAAAGATAGTTTATAGGATTGATAAAGCATATGGAGTATCAATAGACTAAGAAGGGATGTTAAAAGATGATTCATATTTTATTTGTCTGTCTCGGTAATATTTGTCGTTCTCCCATGGCGGAGGCAGTATTTAAGCATCTAGTAGCAAAGGAAAAATTAGAAGCGAGTATACAAGTAGATTCAGCTGCTACAAGTGGCTGGCATATTGGAGCCCCACCACATCAAGGGACAATAGCTAAGCTGAAAGAATATGACATTTCCACAGAGGGTATGTCCGGACGTCAGCTACAAAAAGAAGATTTTGAAGAATTTAACTATATTGTTGGTATGGATGAAAATAATATTAAAGATATACGACACATGCTTGGTCAACCTGACCATCCCAAAATTATTCGTTTTTTAGATTTGACTGAGCACAAGAAAGATGTACCTGATCCTTATTTCACTGGTGATTTTCAGGAAACCTATGATTTGGTTTTAGAGGGCTGTGAAGCACTTTTAGGCAAAGTTAAACTCGATTATAAAGAGCAACTGGAGCAGGAGGGGGAGTAAAGGTGGAGTATGAATATTTTCATGGGGTACCGGACAAACAGACGCTTTCTGGTGTTTTGGAGCTACATAAGCATGTATTTGATGGCTCGGACTTGGCAACAGAGAAGTTAAAAGAAAAAAACAATTTAATCCTGTTTGTAGCAAAAGATGGAGACCGTGTAGTAGGATTTAAAATTGGCTACGACTACGGAAATCGCACCTTTTATAGCTGGCTTGGCGGTGTTCACAAGGATTATCGTGGAAAAGGAATAGCGAAAGAGCTGATGCGTAGACAGCATGAACTTGTTAAGTCAATGGGGTACACAAAAGCACGTACCATCTCAAGAAATGAAAAAAGAGAAATGCTGATTTTAAATATAAAGTTTGGGTTTGATATTAAAGAAACATTTATAAGTAATAAAGGTAAGCATAAAATTGTGCTAGAAAAAATGCTGTAGGGAGGAAACTAAATGACCGATTGCTTAGGCTGTATGTTAGCGAATAAAAAACAAGAGATATTTGTTATATTTGAGAATGATCATATTACCTGCTTTTTAGACCATGAACCCTTTAATAATGGGCATGTGCTGATACTTCCGAAAAGGCATTATGAGGATGTGGATGACCTAGATGTTGAGGTAGCCTATTCTATCATGGATGCATCTAGGCTAATCTCTAAGGCTATCAAAAGATTATATGCCCCAGATGGGATTACAATCTGTCAAAATGGAGGAGTCTTTAGTGAATTGACCCATTATCATATGCATGTTATACCAAGGTATGAAGGGCAACAATTTGCAGAGTTTTATCAAGATGAGCCACTCGTACGTAATCTAGAAAGCATGCAAACTGTTACAGCTAAACTAAGAGACTCTGTTCGGAACGTTTTAGCAGAAGGTTAATAAAATAATTGGCTGAAAGAGTCTTGTCCTAAGAATGGAAAGACTCTTTTTTTCTTATGGAATTGTTATTGTTAATAGTTAGGTCTAACTAAGATATTCTCCTGGATATAAAGGTATCTGAGTGTGGAGTGAATGGAAGTTAATGTATTAATTTTTGCTACTTGTAAGGAATCTAATGTATAATAACACAGTAGAATTCTAGAGTACGAAAACAATAGGAGAAAGAGAGTGGGACTTTATGGGTCGTAAATGGAATAATATCAAGGAAAAGAAAGCTTCCAAGGATGCGAATACTAGTCGTATTTATGCCAAATTTGGTCGTGAAATATACGTTGCAGCAAGACAAGGTGAACCTGATCCCGTCTCCAATCAAGCGTTAAAGGTTGTATTAGAGCGTGCGAAAACTTACAGTGTGCCAAAACATATTATTGATAAAGCAATTGAAAAAGCAAAAGGTGGATCTGAGGAAAGCTATGACGAGCTTCGCTATGAAGGATTTGGTCCAGGTGGATCAATGGTTATCGTAGATGCATTAACAAATAACGTAAATCGTACTGCTTCTGATGTGCGTGCTGCATTTGGTAAAAATGGCGGCAACATGGGAGTTAGTGGTTCCGTATCTTACATGTTTGATGCAACAGCAGTTATTGGGTTAGAAGGAAAAACAGCTGATGAGGTATTAGAAATCTTAATGGAGGCTGATGTGGATGCTCGTGACATCTTGGAAGAAGAAGACGCGGTCATCGTATACGCTGAGCCAGATCAATTCCACGTGGTGCAAGAAGCTTTAAGAGCAGCAGGAGTTGAGGAATTTACAATTTCTGAGCTTACAATGCTTGCACAAAACGACATTGCATTGGATGCAGATGCACAAGCACAATTTGAAAAAATGATTGATGCTATCGAAGACTTAGAGGACGTTCAGCAAGTCTATCACAATGTAGAATTAGCTTAATGATATACAGAGAAAATCTTCACTTCAGGAAACTGGAGTGAGGATTTTTTTTGATATGGACTTTCTACAAAGTATATGAACCCCAAAGACAAATCATTTAGCAGAATGGAAATAAGTGACACATGGGCTAAGCGTTTATCAAGGCAAGAAGAATCCTATTAATTTTTTTAAAGAAACTGTTGGAACTATGGAGCGTCTAATTGGTAAAAGGGAGAGAAAAGAGAATGAGGACATCCTATATTTGTGCATTAATCCTGCTGTTAGGCAGCTTCGTCATCCTAAGCCCAGCTATGGCAAGCTGGGCATATCAGTTTGTAGTTTGGGATGGTGACGTGTATATAATTACAGAAGAAAACGTAGAGAAAATAGGCAAGGAGATTGGACACGTCACTAAATACTCCGATAGAGAAGGAACGTATTCAGGTAATTTTTCTAATACATTTCCTAAAGGGACTAAGTATTATGAAATAGTGGAAGTAAATCCAGAGGAAGCTATTGCTGTTGAATCAGAAGTAGGGATATACGTGAAAGCAAATAGTGACGGAGAGTATGCGGGAAGTAAGAAGAACAATTGGAATACAATATCCGTTTCTTTCATTGGAGGGGTACTCCTTGTTCTCTTCATAGCTATTGCTATAACGTATGGCCTTGGAAAGAAAGGGAAAACCAATCGTGGATAAACCAGTTCTTGTCACCGTAACTCATGATCCAGATGGGAAAAGTTTAGACCTACTTAAAACTTACCATCAGGCACTTTCTAATATATATGGAGATGTATATTTAACCATAAGTGATGAAACTTCTAAGAAATTGTTAGAAGTAATACAAAACACTGCAGTTAAATATCGTGTAATTCCTAAAAAGGGAGCAGCTGATGCTAGAAGGCAAGCTCTAAAATTTTCACTTCAGAGTCATAGTGAGCATTACCATTATTGTGATTTAGATCGGATACTGACATGGATACATAGTTATCCAAATGAATTAAAGAGAGTAGTAAATAAAATATCTAATTATGACTATTTAGTTATAGGCAGAACACAACAGGCCATGCTCACTCATCCATTGGAATGGATCGAGACTGAAAGAGTGACCAATAAAATATTTTCGTTGGAGGTAGGGCAAAGCTTTGATATTACAGCAGGATCCTGCGCCTTTAAAAGAGAATGCGCTAATTATATCAATCATTATTCGAATGCCAAAATGACGGATGCAGAATGGGCCATGATTGCATACAGAATAGCAGGATTCCAATTAGGCTACTTGGAAGTGAATGGACTTGAGTATCACGAAGAGGTAAATGGAATAACAGGAGAAATGAATGATTCGGAGAGATGGTTTAAGCGTTTGAAACTAAGCTACATCATTAGTGAAACAGCTAGAAGTACTGGAAGAAACATGAATTGTGAAGAGTGAAGAAACTCTTTGTGCTTTGGATAATCGTTAATGTCAAATAAAAAAAGAGTAGAACTGTGACGTTCTTCTCTTTTTTTTTAATGGGTAGCAGAGTTATTTCTCCGATATTTCCATTGCTGATACTGGAAACGAAAGAAGCAACCTATACAAAACCCTAATATAGCTACAAATGCTGCTAAGCCAACCATGACTGTTGCAATATTAAATAAAATGCTCCACTTTAGGAAAAAGCTAATGCTAGCTACAACTAAAAAGCCAACTGCAAGCCATTGATTAAATCTTAGCTGATCATAATCCTCTTGGATGTATTCACTACCAGGCTTCTTTAAAAACCTTTTAGCTATAAATAAGATAGGGTGGAATCCAATTAATAAACTTGATAGATTAGCTATTAATGGTATAAGTAAAATCCATGCTGATTGAATAAGAAGCGCTATGACTACGGAGGTTACTATTGACCACTGATTGACCATAACAAGGGGTTTTGGAATTGTCTTCATCTTAAAACCTACTTTTCTGATTGGATTTCTATTATTATATGTTGATTTTCAGTTAATGTAAATTAATTTAGACCTCAATGACCTATTTCCCGGGAAATCGACATATTTTTTGAAAAGTGTCTGAGAAATAACTAGTCAATAAATTAAAAGACGTGAAATCAACCACAACTTGATTTCACGCCCTTATTTCTTTTTAAATGATCTCTCTTATTGTTTGGTAGGGAGACGGCGACGAGGAGATTGAAGCCGTGCCCTCGGAAAGCTTCTGTCGTAACAGAAAACATACATTTTATTTTGAGGAGTGTTACGTCACATCCTCTTTTGTGTTATTTGGTTTTTAACTTATTAATCTTTTGGGTCAGTAAATTAAATTGCTCATCTAACTCGGCATACTTGGAATCCTTAGGTAGAAGGTAGCTTAATTGGCCTAAAATGGCGAGACGCTCTGTTTCTAAAGTCAGGAGAATTTTTTCGACTTCATTTTCCTCTTCTCTATGGAGCCACTCATTGTAAGTCATCTCGACTTTCTGGACTTTCTTATTTTCAAATATAAGTAGCTTGTTGGTTAACTTTTCTAAAAAATAACGATCATGAGTTACAAGTAAAATAGTACCCGGATAAGTGGAAAGAGTTTTTTCTAGCTGTTCTCGAGAGGGTAAATCGAGATGATTCGTAGGTTCATCTAAAATAAGTACATCTTTTTGATCTAACATGAACTCCATTAACTTGAGTTTTACCCTTTCACCCATACTCATAGTAGAAATGGGACGTAGCCAATGGTCCTTTGAAAATCCCAAGTTGGTCATCAAAGTTTGAATAATTCCTCGTGTTTCGAAATCTGTAGTTGCAAAAAAGTTAGAGGGGGTCTGCTCATTCGGAAGGTCGAATACAGTTTGTCGTAAATAGCCGATATTCATCGAATCCGTTTTCCAAAGCTCACCATCAAAGGGTTCCTCTCCTATAAGCATCCGAAAGAAGGTTGTTTTACCACTTCCATTAGCTCCTATAATACCAACGCGTTCATTTGATTGAATAGTAAAAGAGGTATTTTGGAAAAGAGTTTTGGCATTAAAGGATTTGCTTAAATTTTTGGCTTCTAGAATGCGTTTTCCCTTTTTCTTATTCCCGTCAATAGAGAAATTGACTTCCTTTTCCTCTACTGGACGGTCTACCCGATGCTTAGAAAGCTCTAGTTCTAATCGTTTTTGTTTAGAACGGATTTGAACATCCTTTTTCTTCGCCTTCATTCGGAAATATTCTTTGTAGCCATCCTTCTTTGTAGACTCAGCGTGAGCCTTATTAGTCCATTTTCTTAACTCTGCAATTTGTTTTTCTACAAGTTGTACTTTCGATTGTTGCGCGTTGTATTCTCTCTGTTGAGTAAGGAGTAATTCTTCTTTTCTTTTTCGGTAGGTAGAATAATTTCCTTTGTAAGGAGTTAGATTTTGATATTCAATTTCCCATATATAATTGGATACTTGATCTAAAAAATAACGGTCATGAGAGACTAAAATAATGGTTCCGGGATAGGTAGCTATTTGCTCCTTTAAAAAAGATAGACTGCTTTGGTCTAAATGATTAGTAGGCTCATCAAGTAATAGTAAGTGAGACCTTTCTGCAAAAACTTTAGCTAGTCTTTTTTTCATCTTTTCTCCACCACTTAAACTATTATAAGAAAGGGTACGGGGTACAGACCACTTGCTCATATAAGTCCATTCATCCTTCTCCACTTCAGTTGAATAGAAATTCTCGTCCTCTTGCTTGCAGTAGCTAATGGTCGGAGGAGCTCCTATCCATTCGATTTGTCCAGAAGAGGGGGGAGCTTCGCCTGAAAGGACGGACAAAAGCGAAGATTTACCTTCACCATTTCTCCCTACAATACCTATTACAGCACCTAAAGGTATATCCGTTTTTATATTTTTAATAATTTCTTTATGACCATGTGTAATGCTTAGATTTACTATTCTTCCTTGTATTGTCATAACATTTCCTCCCTGCCGGAGAGACTAAAAAAATCCCTCCGTTTCTAGACGGAAGGATTCTGCTGCCATTTAAATGTACGACAAAAAATAACTACAACATGTTTGCAGTAATTTCATTGACCTGATTTGAAAAATGGGCAGACTAATCCTATTTCCGTTTTAGCTAAAAATATTTTTCTGCGTAAAGCAGTAATATTAAGCGAGAAATAAGATTATAAAATCATAGTCCACCCATCGTCCCTTCGATATTAGTTACTAATAATATAACATATTCTTCTGAAAATTAAAGGCTTAATTAATACAGTGCTTGACTAGACCTTGGACTTTCCATTTCAAGCTCATCGTCTGTTCTTCTTTTTTGTATGAACCAAATTCCTATGATAAGCACGAGTCCAATCGCACTACTTAAAACCTCAGGAACAATAAGCATTAACCCGGCTACAAATAAGACAGATCGCTCCCAAAACCTTGAATATCTAATGAAATAGCCAATCATAGAGCTACTTACCGCAACCATCCCAATTAAAGCACCAGCTAAGGATAGTATCATGCTGATTGGTTCCACATCTACCATCACTAAAATTGGATTATAGATAAAGATAAATGGAACGATAAAGGCCGCAATGGCTAATTTGACTGCGTTCATACCCGTTTTAAATGGATTTGCGCCGGCAATGCCTGCCCCTGCATAAGCTGCTAGACAGACAGGAGGAGTGATGTCTGCGACTATTCCAAAATAGAATACAAACATATGTGCAGCAATTGGAGCTACTCCAAATTCATTTATTAATACTGGAGCAGCAATAGTAGCAGTAACTACATAGTTTGCTGTAGTAGGTAAACCCATTCCTAATACAATACAAGCAATCATAGTAAATATGAGAGCAAGAATTAGATATCCGTTGGATAGGGCTATCACTCCAGCAGCAAATTTGGAGCCAAGGCCTGTCATACTTACTATTCCAGCTATAATACCAGCTGTAGCAACCGCGGCTATAACTGGAAGAGCAACTCTTGTACCTTGCTCTAAAACATTTATAGTCTTTTTAAGGGACATTCTTGTTTCTTTGCGTATTAAGCTCACTAGAAAGGCAGCGACTATTCCAAATAGTGCAGCACGCTGCGGAGTAAATCCGTAAATAATGGTTCCTGTAATTACGAAAAGTGGTAAAAGCATATACCAATTCCGTTTCATCGTCTTTGTAAAAGAAGGTAATTGGGACTTAGGCAATCCATGTATCTTTAGTTTTTTTGCTTCAAAATGTGTCCCTATAAAAATACCGGTAAAATAGAGAATGGCTGGGATAATTGCGGCCATCATAATAGTTCCATATGATACCCCTAATATCTCCATCATAATGAACGCGGCTGCACCCATCATAGGAGGCATAATTTGTCCGCCGGTAGATGCAGCAGCTTCAGTTGCTCCAGCAAATTCCGGCTTAAATCCTGCTTTTTTCATCATAGGGATGGTGAAGGATCCAGTTGCCACCGTATTACCAACGGAGCTTCCTGATATAGTTCCTTGCAGTGCACTAGCTACAACTGCGGTTTTTGCTGTACCACCTGTATATCTTCCTGTTAAGGAAAAGGCTAAATCATTGAAGAATTTCCCTACGTTTGTTTGTACGAGCATTACGCCAAAGAATAGGAAGAGGAATATAAACTTTGCTGAAATTTGAACTGGGGTGCCAAAGATTCCACTTTCTTTGTACCAAAGTGCAGTAGCGGTTCGCTCAATCGAAAATCCAGGATGTGAAAGGATTTGAGTAGGGACAAAATTTCCGAAGATAGCATAAAGTATGGCTACTAAAGCCACTATCACGATTGGTAAGCCAACCGTTCTTCTGGTCGCTTCCAGGACGAGAAGAATCCCAAGGATGGAAATAATTACATCAGGTATGCTATATCCGGAAATTCTGCTCTGTAAAATTGAATCAAAAAAGAATATTTTATGGTAGGTCACATACATCGCAGTAAAGGCAAGTACAATGTCATACCAGGGGATATTCCTTTGAGTTTTAATTAAGCTCCTTTTGAATGGATACAAAAGAAAGATAACTCCGAGAGCAGTTCCTACATGGACAGCCCCTTGTTTTTGGGTGGGCAGAGTTCCAAAGTAGGCAGTATATAGATGGAATACGGTTAAGGCTACACCTAAAAAGGTAACGACCCATGCCCACTTTCCAATATTTGTTCGGAACTGATTTTCTTTATCGTATTTTTCCAATATTTCTTGTGCATTTACAGGTTGCTGATCTTTCATTGCCTCACCTCATCTTTAACTAGATTTATTTATACATCGATTTTATTTTACATCGTCTAAGCTTTTAATATCTGAGCTTTCACGTGTAACAATTTGAATAACCTCTGGATAAATATGACCAATAAAAGCGGCGTTTGGAACCTCATGTCCTTCAAATGCAGCCTCACCATTTACTGCTTGTAATGCTGGCACATGTACAGACATTCCTAAATCCATGTTGCCGTCTCGAATACTGGATAGATTTTCTACAGACGCTCCAGTTTCTGTATTAGTTAAGTTAAATCCTTCTATATGCTTGTTCCAAATGCTCGCCATCTCTCCGCCTAGTGGATAATAAGTGCCGCCTTGGCTTCCGGTACCTAGAATAAAATCATTTTTTCGATTGCTTTTGTCAGCAGTCAGCTCTGCGACCGGATTGTCTACAGTAAGACCCTGTTCTTCATAGTAACGTTTAGCCCCAGGATGAATTGGAAGTCCTTCAGCTCCGTTTAGAGCATTTTCTAAAATCATTTGCTTTGCCTGAGCATGTGTATTTTCACTGGCATTTTCAATCATGATCTTAGTTAGCTCATACCCAAGTTCTTCATCAATCGTGTCCGTGCTTCCCATTAAAATGGCGTACGCTGTAACCGTTTCTACATCGGAATCCAAAAAGTCATACGTGTCCTTAGGTATAGTGTGACGTCTATAGCCACTATTCTCTTCGATATAGGAAATCGCATCATCAGATAAACTCATCATTACTACATCTCCTGCAGAATTCTGCAAGCTCTCAATACTAGCAGCAGGGAGACCAAGTATACCTATAGAAATATCAATGTTGCCATCCTGTACACCATCAGCAGCATCTCCGAATCCTTCCTGATAAGCCTTGTAATCATCGTCTGTAATTCCATATGCATCTAAAATTAGCTTGGAAACAGAGTTAGTTTCACTAGCAGGTGGGCCAATTGCAATATTTGGCTTACCCCCACTACATCCAGCCATAAAAAGTGCTAAAACTGTGACGAACAAAATAATGCTAAAACTTTTCTTCTTCATTTTCTCTCCCCCCAAAGGATTATTATCATCTAAATGACAGCGTTTTCAAATTTAAAAACAATAATATAATTGTCATTTTAAGTAGATGATTATTAATATTATACTTTTAATCTAAAATTTTACAACTAAATATCAGTATTTTCAGATATTTAAGATTTTATTACAGATATATTGCAGGTGCCTGGCACCTGCAATATATCTGTAATAATTCTGAGTAGGTGTGTTGGTTTGTATTAATAGATGGAGTTAATTAATTATTTCAAAATGTATTTAAATTCGTGATTTTTAATAAAAATTACTGTACAATAAGCACATATTTGAGGAGGTAATGAGAACATGAAACAGTTAGATGCACATGAGATTATTTCTTACATTCAACACGCAAAGAAATCCACACAAGTGAAGGTATACATAAAGGGAAATGGTATTGACCAACTTTCTTTTGGGGATAATACAAAAGTTTTTGGACAAGGAAATTCTCTTATTCTATTTGGAGAATGGTCGGAAATTCAACCTGCTTTAGAACAGCATAAGGATCAAATCGAAGATGTAGTAGTAGAAAATGAGAGCAGAAATTCTGCTATTCCACTATTAGATTTAAAAGGGATTAATGCGAGAATCGAACCAGGCGCAGTTATCCGTGATCAAGTAAGCATTGGGGATAATGCGATTATCATGCTTGGTGCAGTGATTAATATCGGAGCCGTTATAGGTAAAGGAACAATGATCGACATGGGAGCAATCCTTGGTGGCCGTGCGACGGTTGGAGACAATTGTCATATCGGAGCTGGAGCAGTGCTTGCAGGTGTTATCGAGCCACCTTCTGCAACTCCGGTAATTATTGAAGACGACGTATTAATCGGTGCGAATGCCGTAGTCCTAGAGGGATGCCGTGTTGGAAAAGGTGCGGTTGTTGCAGCTGGAGCAGTTGTTACGAAAGACGTGCCTCCTTATACAGTTGTTGCTGGTACCCCTGCAAAGGTGATTAAGGATATCGATGCACAAACAAAATCTAAAACAGAAATCATGCAAGAACTACGTCAAATTTAAGAAGGTGACATATGAAGGCCTTACTTGATATTCGTCGCGATTTGCATCGTATACCGGAGCTTGGCTTTGAAGAAGTGAAAACGCAAGCATACCTTTTAGAGCAGATCGGGTCCCTTCGGCAGGATCGGTTAACGACTATTACTTGGAAAACAGGAATTGTCGTGAAAGTAGAAGGGCTTCAACCAACTCAAACGATTGGTTGGAGAACTGATATTGATGGTCTGCCAATCACGGAAGCTACAGAGGTTAACTTTTCTTCTG
The DNA here is from genome assembly GCF_038593405.1 of Psychrobacillus sp. FSL W7-1457. Lineage (NCBI taxonomy): Bacteria > Bacillati > Bacillota > Bacilli > Caryophanales > Bacillaceae > Psychrobacillus > Psychrobacillus sp. FSL W7-1457. Next base: position 3,631,673 of record NZ_CP151993.1, on the reverse strand, counting down.
AGCATCTAGGGAAAATGCATGCATGTGGTCATGATATGCATATGACTGTTGCACTTGGGTTACTAGAAAAAATAGTAGGTACACCAATAAACGACAATATGGTGTTCTTGTTTCAGCCAGCAGAGGAAAGCCCAGGTGGTGCTCTTCCGATGCTTAACTGGTTAAGGGAAGAACATCCTGAGCTAGTACCTGACAAGATATTTGCTTATCACGTAGCACCGGAGTATCCAGTTGGGACGATAGCTACCCGTCCTGGCCTCCTATTTGCGAATACGTCGGAGCTTTACATTGATTTAATAGGGAAGGAAGGGCATGCTGCATTTCCACATCAAGCAAAGGATATGTCGATAGCTGCAGCAACCCTATTGTTGCAGTTGCAGTCCATCGTTAGCCGTACAGTTAACCCAATGAAACCTGCAGTATTAACGATTGGTAAATTTACATCAGGCACCGTACAAAACATTATTTCAGGTCATGCTCGTTTAGAAGGAACGATTCGAACGATGGATGCTACTACGATGGCATTAATAAAAGAAAAGATAGAGGCTTTTTGCCATGCTACTGAAATCGCGTTTGAGTGTGAGGTAAAAATTGATTATGGATCATCCTATTATCAGGTGTATAACGATCATGACATTACCAATGATTTTCTTGCTTTTGCTGATCAGCATCAAGCAACCAACGCCATTCATTGTGACGCAGCGATGACAGGTGAAGATTTTGGATATTTTTTAAAAGACATACCAGGCATGTTATTCTGGGCGGGTGTCGATTCTCCTTTTGGTCTTCATCATGCAAAGATGAACCCAAGTGAAGAGCTATTAGACTATCTTATCCCTTTTGTGGATCAGTACTTTAGAACACTTACAAGCAATTAAACAAGAAAAGCGCAGGCGCCTATCCCTGCCCCGACAGGCAAATGGGAAAATGCGAGGAGGCAGTACCTCAGCCACCGGAGCTTTTAACCATTTGACCCCGAGGGGCAAGGCGGTGGAGCTAGACATCGAGAAAAGCGCAAGCGCCTATGTCTGCCCCGACAGGCAAATGGGGAAAGGCGAGGAGGCAGTACCTCAGCCACCGGAGCTTTTAACCATTTGACCCCGAGGGGCAAGGCGGTGGAGCTAGACATCGAGAAAAGCGCAAGCGCCTATGTCTGCCCCGACAGGCAAATGGGGAAAGGCGAGGAGGCAGTACCTCAGCCACCGGAGCTTTTAACCATTTGACCCCGAGGGGCAAGGCGGTGGAGCTAGACATCAATCTATCCACAGGTGCAGAATTCTATAATTTTCTAAACAACGGAAAGGACAGAGACAATCTTGCTCTGTCCTTTTTTATCAAATATTGTAGAAATCAATTCCTTACATGAGTTAGGTACAAATAAATATATTTAAGAAAGCGGGTGTTTTATGAGTAATATTATTAGCTATTACAACCAATTTGACGAATGGGGAAGACTAGAAAGAGAGCCAATTGAATTTCAGGTGAATTGGCACTATATCATGAAGTATATGCCTCCTATTGGAAAAGTCCTTGATAACGGAGCTGGCCCTGGGAAGTATTCCATTAGGCTAGCAATGGAGGGCTACAACGTTACGTTAACGGATCTCACTCCCAAACTAGTAGAAATAGCGAAAGAAAAAGCAGAAGAGTTTAATCTAAAAAGTCATTTCACCGATTTCCTAGTGGCTGATGCAAGAGACTTATCTAAAATCCAAGACGAGCAATTTGATGCGTCTCTTATGCTTGGTCCTATGTATCATTTACAGGAAGACATTGATCGGGTAGAAGCGATAAAAGAATTACATAGAGTGACTAAAAAGGGAGGAATTGTTTTTGTTGCCTTTATGCCGAGAGTTAAACACTTATTAACCTCTTTGACACACCCAGAGAACTGGAAACCACATGACCAGATGGACGACATCCTTCAATTCAATCAAACTGGCTGCTTTGATCATCAGGAGACTGGACGTTTTACTGGAGCCTATTATTATAATATCGATGACATACAGCCTTTTATGGAATCGAACGGATTTCAAAGTCTGGAATTGATTGGCTCAAATGTAGCTGCAACATTGAACAAGGTAAGTTGGGACTACTGGAAGGAAAAAGGGGAGCAGGAATACGATAAATTAATAAACTTGCTAATTGAAAAAGCCAGCGACCCTTATATGCTAGGGGTATCATCTCACCTGCTGTACATTGGAACAAAAAAATAGGCTATGTTAAAGGTAATGGTGTTTTTAGTATTTTTTTTGAAATGTTACAATTAAACTAACAGTGCATTTAGTTATAACTTAAATATTTATAAATAGGAGTTGTATTAATGCAAATACAAAACGTTTCGGAAGAAGATTATTATAAAGTAATTAATGTTTTGAATGAATGGTGGGGTGGTCGAGAGATGACACATTTGTTGCCTCGCCTGTTTTTCGAGCATTTTCAGTCGACTAGTTTCATAGTTGAAGATAATGAAGTATTATCTGCATTTCTAATTGGATTTGTGTCGCAAACAAATATAAATGAAGCATACATACATTTTGTAGGTGTTAACCCAGAATTCAGGAAGAACGGTTTAGCAAGAGAGTTATATGAATTGTTTTTTGCTAAGGTTCGAAGTTTAGGTTGTAACACTGTCCGTTGCATTACTACACCAGTAAACACGAGTTCTGTCTCTTTTCATAAATCAATGGGTTTTTCCGTATCCTTAAAAACTGATTACGCTGGTGTGGGACAAGACCGCATTTTATTTTCTAAAAATATTGCTACTTAAAAATTGTCCTTGTTCAATTAATGCGTGCGTTAGGTAAAAACAACTTCAAAGTAAAATGACACTGGAGATACTTTTTCCAGCTCATTTTTTTCGTATTATTAATCAATCTCTATTATAAAAAAATAAATAATAAGGGTGGACGCGATTGTTAACGTCCACCCCTCTATCAATCTATCAGTCAACGAGCTGAACATTATAATCCTTAAACCAAATATGCATTTGAGCCAAATATGCTAACAGCTGAGGACCCGTCATCAATTGACCATACCAAGGAGTTTTAAAAGCCTCTCCATTTGATTCGATTAAAGAGTGAAGGCTACTTGGTGTAAATAATTCATGTAAGATAGAATTCTTATCTAATAACTGTTCCTTCATCATAAGCTGTATCTTTGCCGCGTAAATAGGGTTATGTGTTTTTGGATAAGGACTCTTTTTACGATATAGTACCTCGTGAGGAAGAATTCCCTCTAACGCCTTGCGAAGTATACCTTTTTCTTGATTTCCAACCATTTTAAAATCCCAGGGAATATTCCACGCGTACTCTACAAGCCGGTGGTCAGCAAAGGGAACGCGAACCTCTAAACTTGCTCCCATGCTCATTCGGTCTTTACGGTCTAGCAGAGTGGTCATAAACCAAATCATATTCATATAAAAAAGCTCTCTTCGCTCAGCTTCTAAGGAGGATTCTCCAAATAGCTGAGGCGTTTCAGCTGCACTGACATCATAAGCATTTTGGACATAGTCATCGATGTTCAATTTCTTCTGCCAGCTATCATTTAGCAATGAGTGTCTTTCATGCTTGGAGCGAATCCAAGGAAAGCCTGTTTCTGCATTCCCTATCTTATGGAACCAAGGATAGCCTCCAAAAATTTCATCCGCACATTCTCCAGACAATCCAACGGTGAAATCTTTTTTGATCTCCTTACAAAACCATAAAAGAGAGGAATCGATATCTGCCATTCCAGGTAAATCGCGAACATGGACTGCCTCCGTTAAGAATTGGGCTAAATCATCCTGTGTAATAACAGAAAAGTGGTGGGTAGTATTAAGAGTGCTGGAGACCTTTTGGATGAAAGGAAAATCCTCGCTCGGCTGAAATTCATTTCCCTTGAAGTGTACGTTGTTGTTTTCATAATCAATGGAGTAAGTATGGAGGGGAGACTTGCCATCTCTTTTATAGGCATTCGCAGCAATGGCAGAAATGGCGCTGGAATCTATTCCTCCAGAAAGGAATGTACATAAAGGTACATCAGATACGAGCTGCCTTTCTATGGCATCTGTTACTAAGTATCTTACGTTCTCAACTGTTTCTTCTAAAGTGTCGGTATGCTCCTTACTTTCCACGTTCCAATATCTCCATACACGAAGTCCATTTTTTGAAAAGATTAAGGCATGTGCTGGCCGAAGCTCTCTTATACCTTTATACACACCGAAGCCTGGAGTACGTGATGGACCAAGACCAATAATTTCAGATAATCCTTCCCGGTCAATCTCAGTAGGAACGTCTGGATGCGCAAGTAATGCCTTTAATTCGGAGCCAAATAGCAGACCTTCATTTTTTTCTGTAAAAAACAAAGGCTTTACCCCTAAGCGGTCTCTGGCCATAAACACTTTTTGTTCCTCTTCATCCCAAATCGCAAACGCGAAAATTCCATTAAAGTAATCAATGCACTTTTCCTTCCATTCAATATAAGAGGTTAACAATACTTCCGTATCGGAATGCCCGGAGAATGAATGGCCACGACTTAGTAATTCTTTTCGGAGGTCCTCTGTATTATAAAGCTCCCCATTATAGCAAAGTGTATAGTTCCTAGATTGATAGCTTTTGCTCATTGGCTGCTTGCCTCCAATAGGGTCAACCACTGTTAATCTTCGGTGACCAAAGGCAGCATGGGCTGAGCTCCATACATTATGGTCATCAGGTCCTCGCTTTTTTAAACACTCCGCCATCTTCTCGACAATAGGGGAATGCCCTCGTAAATCTCTTTTAAAATCAACCCATCCCGTTATTCCACACATATTATTCGCATCCCTTCTTTCACCCCCATAGTATATGCAAAAAAGTACTGTAAAAGTGACGAGAGAAAAACACTCCAAATAGTAAAAAGTACCGCGAACATGTGAGGTTCGCGATACTTTCATTTAATATTAGGTTGTTACCTTCAACATCGTTTTAATCTTCTGGATTAACCCACCTGAACTATATGTGAGAACACTTCGTTTATAGAAGGATAGACTAATGACGAATGCGATAATAGAAGTAATAACGAGTATGGCTAAAGCTAACATTGGCTCGAATGTCCCAATGTCTGTTGCACCAATACGTAGGGGCATTACCATCCCGGATGTAAATGGAATATAAGAAAATACCTTCACTAGCATAGTGTCAGGACTTTGTGCTCCAAAGATTAACACATAGAAACCGATGATTCCAATGATAGTCATTGGCATAACTGCCTGGCCCGCTTCCTCCACTTTAGATACTAGTGAGCCTAATAATGCGCCAATGATTAGATTTAATATTATTGTCAGTATTAAAAAGGCAAAAGCATACCCAATGTAAGAGTAGGAAAGTTCCTCAATCATAGGTTGTAGGCTATCCATTTTGGAGCCACCATCAACTGTCATGAAGATGACTGCTAAAACTATGATCAAAGCTGCAATTTGAGTGATCGCCAAGAGAAATGTCCCAGTCAATTTAGCGATTAAATGAGTAGATGGTTTAACGCTTGCAAGTAGTACTTCTAAAACACGAGAGCCTTTTTCAGAAGCTACGTCTGTGGTAATCATAGATAAAAAGGAAATTAGAAATCCATAAATTAAAGAGCCGACAAGCATAGAAGCGACGATTCCAATGGCTTTCTCATCCTCACTCTTACCACCAACCGAGGCTTCATCTAAATTTTTCATAGTGATGACTGTCTCAGATTGCAGGATTTTATCAGCTTCCTCAGCTGATAAATCTAACTGTTGTACCTCATACAATTTCCCGGCATATTGAAGGGTTGAAGATAAGCTAAGCTGATCATTAAATGTGAGTGGTTCATACGTAGCAATCTCAGCGCTTAGAGAATTCCCTTCATCTTTTATAAAAATAGCAGCCGCATAGTCTCCATCAATTACTTCCTTTTCTACTTCATTATTAGATTCTGTAGGAAAGGAGAAGGCTAAATCACTATTCGATTGGAATAAAGCATCAATATCGGCATCTGTTTCATTTATCACAGCAATTTCCAATGCTTCACTTTCAAAGAAAGCGGCCTTTATATCCGACCAAAACAATACGATAGAAATTACACCGACATAGATAGCAAGCATGACAATAAATGACTTTGCCTTTATCTTTTCAGTATATAGCTGTTTTACAAGCAACCAGAATTTAGACATTCTTGCCACCTACCTTATCCTTGAAGATTTCATCTAATGACAAGTAATCCAGGCTAAATTTTTCGATATATTTACCATCAAAAATGGAGTCGAAAATCGCTTGAGCATATTTTTCGTCTGCTAGTGTAAGTACATACTGGTCTTTGCCAACATGGACATGCTTGACGCCTTCCATACTTTCGAGCTTATCCTTAGGTATATCTGTTCGAATGGTTAGTCTTGTCTTCCCGTACTGCTTCTTCAAGTCTAGTAAGCTACCAGCAAACAAAGAGACGCCTCTTTTTAATAGGCATAGATGGTCACAAAGCTCTTCTACATTTTCCATTTGATGACTAGAAAATAAAATGGTCGTGCCTTTGTCTTTTAGCTCTAAAATAGCTCCCTTTAACAAGTCTTTGTTTACTGGATCCAAGCCACTGAAAGGTTCATCTAGAATGAGAAAAGCAGGCTGGTGTATGAAGCTTGCGATTAATTGAACCTTTTGCTGATTACCCTTTGATAAAGTTTCGGCTTTTGCTTTTCTTTTATCCTCTAATTCAAAACGGTCAATCCAATAATCGACTTCTTTTTTTAGATCCTTTCGGGATTTACCACGAAGCTCACCAAAGAAGTAAAGCTGATCCTCTACTTTCATTGCAGGAAAAATCCCTCTTTCCTCGGGTAAATAGCCAAGAAGGTCTCGGTTAATATTGTTGATATTCGTACCATCCCATGTAATGGTTCCTTCTGTAGTTTCCTGTAAATCTAGTATCATACGAAAAGTCGTTGTTTTACCTGCGCCATTTTGGCCGATTAAGCCAAAGATTTCACCTTTTTCAATGGTAAAGGAAAGATGGTCTACTGCAGTGAAATTATGGTAACGCTTGGTTACTTCATTGATTACTAATGCCATACATATGCTCCATTCCTAAGTATTTTTACATAATACTTTATACGTGCAATTACATTAAACGTTTCAAAAAATTGTGAAACGTTTAGTATAGCCTTCCGTCTAATACATTGATAACAACAAAGGGGACGGTAAAAAATGAAAAAATTACGCTATCTTTATTTAAGCTTTATAGCCATTTGTCTTCTTCTCGCACCTACATTTGTATTAGCAAAGGAGGGGGAGAATTCCATGAATTCTAAATTAGAGAGGTTTACCGGAGTGGTTAAAGAAATCACTCATAAAGCGGACAATGTCATACTTACGGTAGAAACAGAGGAAAAAGAACCAATTGTCACTATTTTTACTATTTCAGATGAGACACTTTTATTTAACAGCGGTACCACGAAGGAAATTAAACAAAAGGATTTTGTTAAAGGACAACGAATAGAAGCCTATTATGACAAAACACAGCCTAGGATTATGATTTATCCTGCCCAAATCACTCCTGAGCTAATAATTGCGCATGATTCCAAAAATGTAGGCTTTGCTAAAGTGGGTATCTTTAATGATGAGTTAACAAGTGAAGACAATCAGCTGAAGCTTAACATTACTAAGGACACGCTTGTGGTTAATGAGCATGGAGAGAGTATTATACAAAAGAATTTTGCAGGTCATGAGCTAATTGTATTTTACAAGTCCACAACTAGAAGTATTCCTGCACAAGCAATACCATCCAAAGTAGTGGTCTTGGATGATGAAGAGCAGAATGCCAGCAACTTTATCAAGTTTACAGGAACCGTTAAGGAAGTTACTAAAGATAATAAAGAAGTGACCTTGACTGTAGAGTCAGACGATGATGAGACATTGGTATCTATGTTTGTATTGAATAAAGACGTTATAGCGCTTAACGATGCTTCAACCAAAGAAGTATCGATTGACTCGTTTCAAAAGGGAACTAAAGTGGATGCTTATTATGATAAAAATAAACCAATGATTTTAATCTATCCACCAAGAATCACGCCAGATATAATTGTTGCTCATGGAAAAAAGGGTAGCTTAGTAAAGGTGTCAAAATTCAATGAGGATTTTGTAAGCTTAGACAGAGAGCTTCATCTTCAAATTACCAATCAAACCAAATTAATGGACGAAAAGGGTAAGAAAATTAAACAAAAGGATTTAAAGGGTAAGGAGTTAATCGTATTCTATAGCGCTCCTAAGGGAGAACAGAAGCTTATAACTCCTTCTAAAATTATTGCAATAGACTATGTTGAACCTGCTGTAAAGGAGCTCAATCATCTAATAGAAGATAACCATTTTATCCACAATGGGGTTAAAATGATTCCTTTACGCCAAGTGGCTCAATACTTAGGGTATGAGGTCATATCTCATCCAAAACGAAATAGTATGTACTTAAAGCTTGGTAACGGTTCTTTTACCATAACACGTGGTGAGCTGAAGTATGGATATAATAAAAGTATAAGGGAATTCCAAGAGGCTCCTGTTTTGCACAACAAGCAGACCTATGTGTCTGAGGATATTTTAGAGTTATTGATACCTGAGTCGTGAGCGAAAGTCATCCTTGCTTTTAGAGAGGGATGGCTTTTGTTAGGATAAAAATAAAGAGGGGCGAAAAGTAAATGAATATACATAAAATAGATAGCAATTATCCAATGGATTTGTTGCTTTTAGCTGATCCTTCAGAGGAATTGGTGGAAGCCTATTTGGATAGAGGGCAATGTTATATAGCGAAAGATAGCGACGAAACAATTGGAGTTTATGTATTGCTACCCTTGGATGACGACACTATAGAGCTCAAAAATATAGCTGTGCATGAGCAATATCAAGGAAGAGGACTAGGAAAAGAATTGGTACTTCATGCAATTGAAAAATCCATGGAGCTTGGATATAAAATAATAGAGGTGGGAACGGGAAACTCTAGTTTAAACCAGCTGGCGCTCTATCAAAAGTGTGGTTTCCGAATCGTATCTGTGGATAGAGATTTCTTCACTATACATTATTCGGAAGAAATTGTGGAAAACGGAATTCCGTGTGTGGATATGATACGACTAGAAAAAAGATTATACACAGGAGGACTATAGAGCATTAGAGTTTATATCAACACTCTGGATTTCAAACGGGAGTCATCGCCCCGTTTGAAATCGCATAAAGCTATGCGTTATGTAGAAGCTTTAAGACTTTCTTTAACTCGGCAGCTTTAATTTGTCCGGGAGCGGAAGCAGAGAGAACTGAACCAAATGTAGCAGCTGAACCAAAAATCTCTCCAGCCATACGGCTAACGATACCTGCCTTAGCCATAGCCATCGTAATAATCGGACGGTCTGCATATGTAGAATACATTGTGTAGGTAGCATCCAAAAGGGTAAGGACGTCTGCGGGGCTACTAGGCATCACAGCTATTTTGGGGATATCTGCCCCTAGCTTTTGCATAGTTGTCATTCGTTCTATTATGACTTCTTTGGAAGGTGTCCCTTTAAAATCATGGCTTGACATTACCACAGAAATTTTAAAATCCTTAGCTAAAGCTACTATTTCCTCTACATCCTCTGAAAAAAGCTCTATATCCACTAAATCTATTTCTTTTGTTTGGATGACCTCACGCAAAAGCTGCTTATAATAGGTGCTCTCTATAACAGTAGAACCGCCCTCCTTATGACTTCTAAAGGTAAATAGAAGAGGAACCGGATACAAAAAATTACGTATATAGGAAAGGGTATCCTTGACCACTTCTATGTTTTCCACTCCTTGCAACAAATCTACTCTCCACTCCACTATATCTGGAGCGCTTTCTTTAACTAGTGGTAGCTCATTTAAAAGGAAGTCTTTATCTTTTCCTGTTAATGGAACAATGACCTTAGGAAGTCCTTCTCCAATATGAATATCCCGAATAGAAATAATTTTCATAAATATCTCCCATCATGCAACGTTTTACGTTATATTAACATAAAACATTACAAAGGGGATGGAAAAATGAGATTTCAAATCTATGAAAGTGCAGAGAATTTTTACGAGAAGGCAATACCTTTTTTAAAGGAAAATGAGGACAAATTTAGCTTGTTTCTAGGGGTGCTAGAAAGAATACGAGTAGGTGGATATGAAAACCCGCTAATGGCGACTATTGAAGAAGATGGAGAGTTAATTGCTCTTTTTCAAATGACTCCACCACATCCTCTAAATATTATTTTTGTGGATCCAAATAAAATAGAGGCATCAACTGATTTAGGTATAGAAGAAATCATACAACGAGGTATACATATTGACTCCATAATAAGTGTGAAAGAGTGGGCTATGCATTTTGCAGAGAAATGGGAAGAAAAAACCGGTCAACCCCACTCCCTGTTAATGGACCAAGGGCTATACCGATTAGATCAGGTGGATGATATGTTAGAAGCTAGTCCAGGCTCCTGGAGGCTTGCTAATGACAAAGACGCTCCACTAATCGAATCTTGGCTTAGCCAATTTGAAGGAGATACGGGACTTCCGAGAAGCGCTAAAGAAGATATAGCTCAAAGAGTGGAAGCTATGTTAAATGCTCGTGAGGTTTTTCTTTGGGAGGATGAAGGGGAAATCGTGTCCATGATGAAGAAGGCGAGACCTTCCGCGCATGGGGTGACTGTTTCTATGGTGTTTACTCCAAAAGAGAAACGACGAAAAGGATACGGCAGAACCATGGTGGCAGCCTGCAGCAAGGAGCTATTAAAGCAATATGACTTCTGCGTGCTATATACGGATATGCTAAACCCGACCTCCAACAAAATCTACCAAGAAATTGGTTATCAGAAGCTAATCGACTCCGTTCATTTGAAGCTAGGAAGTAAATAAGGTTGTATACACCAAATGTATATTGACATTAGGATTGCATTCCACTAAAATTAGTAAAAATTAATAGACAATTCAGTGATAAAGAGAGTATCCGAATGCAGTAATGCCAAGCGAGTCAGGGGAGGTGAGAGCCTGATGCAAAACTTTTCGGAGAAACGCACTTTGGAGAAGCTTTTTGAACTAAGAGTAGAAAAGACCGGGGAAGTCCTCGTTAATAACGTTAAAGCGGTCACAACGTGTGACAACTAGAGTGGTACCACGGGAATTTAAGCTCTCGTCTCTTCATAGAGGCGAGGGCTTTTTATATGAAGAAAAAATGTGGAGGCTGAATGTATATGGAATTAGTGAAGCAAATGGCTTTTTTGGTAGAATCTGTTTTAAAAGGTCTGTTAACAGTAGATGAGATAGAGAAGCTTTTTGAAAAGCCAAAGAACGAAGAATTAGGAGATGTAGCATTTCCTTGTTTTACACTAGCCAAAATATATAAAAAATACCCGCAGCTAATAGCTACTGAATTGGCAACTCAGTTAAAAGGCTCTCTTATTTTTAAGGTAGAAGCGGTAGGTGGCTACGTGAACATCTTCTATAACCAGCAAACCGTTGCTAAGCAAGTACTTAAGGAAATAATGGAAACCAAAACCCAATACGGCCAGCTGCCAATGAAGAACGAGAAAATTACGATAGATTTCTCCTCACCGAATATTGCTAAGCCCTTTTCTATGGGACATCTACGTTCTACGGTAATAGGAAATGCGCTTGCCAATATAGCAGAAAAGAACGGATACAAGACTATTCGTATTAACCATTTAGGAGATTGGGGAACTCAATTCGGTAAGTTAATCGTGGCCTATAAGCTATGGGGAGATAAGGAAAAAATAGAAGCCTCGCCGATAGAAGAGCTATTAAAGATTTACGTAAAGTTTCATGAATGGGCCGAAAAAGATGAATCTTTGAATGTGGAGGCAAGAGCTGCCTTCAAGAGTTTGGAGCAGGGGGATGAGGAGGCTAGAGAGCTTTGGAATTGGTTTAAGGAGGCCTCTCTCAAAGAGTTTCAAGGTATTTATGAACTATTAGGGATTGTATTTAGTTCCTTTAACGGTGAAGCATTCTATAACGATAAAATGGAACCTGTGGTTAAAGAGATAGAAGAAAAGGGCTTACTAACTGCATCTGACGGGGCACTAGTAGTGGAGCTCGAAGATATGCCACCATGTCTGATTAAGAAAACGGATGGAACTACCCTATATGCAACGAGAGATTTAGCGGCAGCCTTGTATCGCAAAAAAGAATATGATTTTGCAAAGTCATTTTATGTAGTGGGCAACGAGCAAACGCTTCATTTTAATCAGCTGTTCAGTGTGCTTCAAAAAATGGGCTATGAGTGGGCAAAGGACTGTCAGCACGTACCGTTTGGAATGATGCTGAAGGATGGCAAGAAGATGTCGACTCGTAAAGGGAAGGTGGTTTTATTGAAAGGAGTATTGGAAGAGGCGATTGAAGAGGCGAAGAATAGCATTAAGGAGAAAAATCCATCTCTTCCTAATAAAGAAGAGGTCGCAAAATCGGTTGGGGTAGGTGCAGTCATCTTCCATGATTTAAAAAATCATCGTATGAATGATGTAGAATTTTCACTAGAACAAATGCTTAACTTCGAAGGGGAAACTGGCCCGTATGTCCAGTATACGCACGCAAGAATTTGTTCGCTTCTTCAAAAGGGCTATTTTGATGCTAACAATGTAAGGCTGGAAGGGTTAGAAAAAGAGACTTGGCAAACGATTATGACACTTCAACGTTTTCCACAGGTTATACAGAAATCCTTTGAACAGGTAGATCCATCGCTTATAGCAAAATACTGCCTAACACTATCTCGCCACTTTAATAAATATTATGCACATACAAAAATCCTCGTTGATGACGAGACAAAGGTATCCAAACTGACACTTTGTTATGCGGTTGCGATAGTTTTAAAGGAAGGGTTGAGCTTACTGGGGATAGAAGCTCCGGAGCAGATGTAAAAAAAAGAGGACTGGTTATGGATACTCACTACCAGTCCTCTGTTATATTTATTTTAAATCAATAATGATGTCATCCATCTTAAATTGTTTTTGATCGGCTGTACTATCATTAGAGCGACCTCCCTCTTTTATAGAACCATCCTCATTATAATCAACTAAATCATAATCATATAATTCTACTTTAGGAGTAATTATGAGTTGGGTAGCCTTAGGATTAATCTTCTCGTAGATAGCACCCCATTTAATATTACGCTTAGCAGAGTTATAATCTCCTCCACCACTTTGGTCTTTAAGAGAATAATGATTACCTAGATTATCTTGAACCATTAAATTAACAGAAATATTATCCCACCCTTCATACAACTTAGCGGAGGTAAATTCTTCGAAGACTAGATGAAATGAATTCGGTGAAATTGTTAGCTTTTGTAGATGAATTGCAATATCTTCTTGTTCCAACTTTTTATCTAAATGATAGATAGCGATATCAGCCTTACTTAAAGTAAAATTGAACTTCCAATCGCCTTCGATAGGTTCATTATCAATGGTACTTCCTGGACGTAAGTAATCAATGTTCCACTCTATTGGCAAAGTGGCATCCCTTTCGTCCATTTTCATAGTAATAATACCTACATATTTATTTTCGCTCTCTGGTACTTTACTTGCTGCATGGCTTCCAGTTTTCGGAGAGCCTTGAAGGTGTGGTACCCCTCTAATTACAACGGGGTTCCCAAGATCTCTATTGGCATCGATTGTATAGGTAACAATCATAGATTCCCCATCGTAGATGGCATCGGCGACGGTTATGTCTATCCCATTGCTTGTTGCTGTTATATTTATAGGAGTAGAAATATCTGCATAACCCTCATAATAAGTTCCTCCGTCACCGGTATTTCCATATAAGAATTTATAAATATTACTGATTACTGTAATATTGTCCGCATAGGCTGTAAAAGAAAGCCCTACTAAAGCAGAGATGCTTAGTCCAATCGCAAGGGAAGCGGCAGCTAATAACTTTTTCCCTTTCCTTTGTTTAGATGTGCTGATTTTATTTATTAATTCTTTTTTTACCTTCGCTCGCTCAAACTCGCTTACTTCTACCTCTTCAAATTCGTCTACATCTATTTCGATATCATTAAATTGCTTGTAAAGGTCCTTCATACAAAGCTACCTCCTAGAAGAAATTTTGTAACCTGTCCATTTAGCCTTTTCTTTCCTCGGTATATACGATTATCGACAGAGGCTTTTGTTTTTCCGAGCTTCTTAGCGATTGTCTCTGTGCTTTCTCCAAGAAAAAAACGCATGATGAAGATTTGTTGGTCAATTGGGTCTAGTTTATGGATTAATTGCATTAGCTCGTTTCGGTTTTCTGTAAGGATTAAACGTTTTTCTATTGAATCAGCTGGCTGAAGCTCCATCTGCTCACTGGAAACCTCCATATTACGAGTTGCTTTTCGGTAGTAATCAATTGCCTTAAATTTAGTGATCACACAGATCCATTTTTTAAAATCAGTTGTGTCCCCATTAAAATCCTTGGAGTGATCCCAAATGGATAAAAAAATATCATTAATACATTCATCCATCATTCCAGCATTATTTAAAGGGGAGAGAACCTTGTAGGTAACGCCTTTTATTAGCGGTAAGTAATTATCCACAATATATTCGAGTGCATCTTCTTTTCCAGATTGCAGCCTGTGGATAAAATTAGATTCAGTTGATTTCATCTACAATAGCTCCTTTTGGTAGTTGTAAAAGCTTTTACACTCTATATAACGTCTACGATTTTAATTTTTCTCAAAAATAAAATATTAATTTTAGAGTAACATGAGAAAGTAAAAAAATGGACATAAAAAAAGGCTGCGTTTTGCACGCAGCGATGGCTTATTGACTATTTTTACTTTGCTGAAGTATTTGTGATTCCCCTGATAACTCCCAGTTCTCTACTGTTTCGTATGCTTGTTCAGGAGTATAGCCTTTACCGACTAGGACCCCCATAAGTATAAATTCTTGGAGGATGTGCTTCGTATTAATGCCTCTTTCAACATCATTTAGACCTTCATTTACAAGGTATTCCGTATATTGAATCCATTGATCTGGAAAGGCAACTGGTTCGGGACCATTGCTTGTGGTAGTAGATGCAGTATTTTCAGTTGCTGTCTTCTTAGGAGTATTCATCGAAATATTCTCCGTTAAAATATAATTATACAGCTGAGCGTGCTTCATTTCGTCTGTTAATATCTCAAAGACAATATCTCTATATTCACGATAGGGTAGGCCTTCCCGTATTACTCTGTATTTTTCCATTGCTTTTAGCTCGCCGAAAAATGCTTTCTTAATACCGCTTATATAATCGGCTGGAGGGACAAATTGTTCTTCCGTGGTAATGACAACCTCATTACCAGATAATGCTTTGTACATTTGTTTGAACCATTGCCTATGTTTTACTTCATCGTTTCGAATGGAGGTGATTATTTCAATTTGCTCTTGCGTCGGAGCTAAGGAAATTAAATAATCATAAAAAACTTGATCTTCTTTTTCTCCTTGTACGGCACCGGCTATTAATGTTAACGATTGTTGGAAAGCCTGTTGAGCATACATCTGTTGGTTATAATTTTCTGTTTTATTCATACATTTCCCCTTTTGTTATAGTCCTTACCTAGTCTATGAGAAAAGGGGAGAAAGAGTGTTTATAATTTAATTCCAGAAGTTGCTCGTCTAGCTACAGTTAGTCTGCCATTGTCAGATGTTAACCTGACTTGATGAGTCCCTGCGCCAAAGACTGTTTTAGAATTACGTTCACCAAAAATATCGACTTTACCCCAATCGACTTTTGCAGAGATAGATACATCTGTAGGGTCGGATTCTGTTTCAATCATGATACTTCCGTTGTCCGTTTTAAGGTCAATCATGCGATCAATGCTAGTTGTTAACAGTTCGATACGTCCGTTGTCCGTTTTCCCCAGGATATCCCCATTTACATATTGCATGGTAATTCGGCCATTGTCCGTCTCTGCATAAACCTTCTCGGTATCTACATTGCGAAGCTCTATTCTGCCGTTGTCAGTCGTAGTAGTTAACTTATCAGCCTGGACTCGGTCTAACTCGATACGCCCATTATCTGTGGAAACCTCCATCATAGTAGAAGCTATTTCTTGAAGTGCAATGGAGCCGTTGTCAGATGAAATTTTAACATTTTTTCCTAGCATTTTTTCTGCTCGAATACGTCCGTCATCTGTTTTCATAATAATAGTCGAATATAATTTTTTAGGTAGAGCAACGTTTACTTTCAATTCCTTTACTTGAAAAATAAAAGTAAAGAAGCTCATTTTTTTAGATTTTAACTTAATGGAGAGGGTGTCATCTATAACTTCAGCAACGAAGGAAAGCTTGTCATTGTCTCCAATTAGTTCGATAGTTGTTTCATCGTTCTCTGATGGAAAGACATTTAGAGAACCGTAATCAAGATCGATTAACACATTATTGAAACTAGAATCCGGTATAACAATTAACTTATCACTTGTAAAAGCCTTTGGCTGGGACTTTACCGGAACATAATTTTCAAGAAGCTCCTGTGCGATAAGCTTTGGAGAACCAAGTGAAGTAGAAATGTCGCTGTCCGTTTTTCCATCCTCTCGTGCATTTGAAAAGTACTCTCTAATATCTGAGATTATTTCGTTTCTCTCATCGGTCGTCATTTGATGTAATGCAAGTTCCAATTCCTTAATAAATTGTTGCTCAGTCATTTTTTACACCCTCTTCGATTAGATTATTCACACCATCCGTAAAGCTTTTCCATTCCTTTAATTGCTCATGAAGATATGTTCTACCGAGATCCGTCAGCTTATAATATTTACGTGGAGGACCTTCCGTTGATTCCTGTAAATAAGTTGTGAAGTAGCCTTCTTTTGTTAATCGTCTAAGGAGTGGATAAACTGAGCCCTCAGAAATCGAGATTTGATCTGATATTTTTTGTACAAGTTCATAGCCATATCGATCCTGCTTATCCAATAAGACAAGCACGCACAGGTTTAGCACACCCTTTTTAAATTGTATATTCATTTTCCTTCACTCCCTTCGCTACTATTCAATAAACAGTACCGTTGGTAGTAATATACCATATGCTATTATACAATGCAAGGTACTGAATAAAATAATAAGTGGTATGGATCATTTAGGTTCGTTTACGGGCGATTCTGAGCAGTGAATGGGGCACTTTCACCAAGGTAATGGGCGGAGACGAGCACGCATTGGGCACTTGCCATAAGGATATAGGCGCTTCTATAATTTAGGAATGATACCCAGCAGTACGGTATAATAAAAGAATAATATTTTATAGCTTAGGAAGGACAGTGGAAAGAATGTTTAAATGGCAAGGGGCAGCTGGTATTTGTTTAAATGAGCAGAATGAAGTATTAATGGTTTTACAGGCAGCACCGGGAGAAGACAAGCTGTGGACAGTTCCTTCAGGGACGGTGGAGGAAGGGGAAACTTTTGAAGAATGCTGTGTCCGGGAATTTTGGGAGGAGACAGGCTTAACTGTTCGCCCAATTGAAATGATACATAAAAAAGTGGAATATTAAGTGATTATGGTATCTCGTATTATGTAGAGTATTTTATAGTAGAATTTCTTAGTGGAGAATTAACGATTCATGATCCAGATGAATTTATCCATGAGATTGCTTGGAAGTCATTGGACGATATTAAGAACTTGCCACTAGCTTATCCGGATGATATCCACATAATAGAGCAACTCTTAAAAAACTAGAAGGCTAGCCTTCTAGTTTTTAGTGTATTCTACAATAGCGTCACGTAAAAATTGCGCCGCACCAGGTTGAACTTTATCGTAATAAGCTTGAAAGCGTTCGTCTGCCACGTACATTTCTGCTAGGCCAGCATGTGCTTCCTTTGAATAATTTGGCCAATGAAAACTTATCCACTGTTTATGCAGTTCTGCTGTCTTTTGTCCGAGTTTACTTGTTGGGTCACCAGCAGCAATCGCTTCTTTTAAGCTATCTAATACATCTTGCTCTAAATTTACAACATCTTCATAATGTTCCTTCGTCATGTTTTTTAGAATAGCATTGGATTGGTCTATAACATTATTTCCGTAATTGTTTCGAATTTCCTCACCATACATATCCTCATTGTTGTCCACAAGCTCTTGTTTAAATCCTTCAAATTTTTCTTTGTCTGTCATTTTAATACCCCTTTCATATTCTTGAATCGATTTATCCACATTATTTATTAACAAATCTAGCTGAGCTCGTTTCTGAATTAGTTTTTCCTTATGCTCCTTTAAAGCAACAGTACGGTCGAAGCCAGGTGAAATGAGGATTTCTTTTATTTGTCCCAAGCTTATCCCCAACTCTCGGTAAAACAATATTTGTTGAAGGCGATTTACCTCCGCTGATCCGTACATTCTATAACCTGCTTCGCTTAGGCTTGCTGGTTTTAATAAATCGATTTCATCGTAATAGCGAATAGTTCGAGTACTAATTCCAGCAAGTTCTCCAAGCTTCTGAATTGTATATATCATTACTTCACCTCCAGTTATATGTAGTGTAAAGGTTTACGTCGCGTGAAGGTCAAGACTTAAAAAGAACTTTTTTTCATAAACCTTTTTGACCGCACTTTACGAAAAGTATTTTCTATCTTATCTTTGAACAAAGGGGGTTATTATAAATGACTACAATAGCGTTTATTAGACATGGTGTGACAGCTTGGAATAAAGAGGGACGAGCTCAGGGTAAAACGGATGTGCCGTTAGATGAAGAAGGAATTTTAATGGCAGAGCGAGTTGCCGAGCGGATGGGAAAAGAGCAGTGGGATGTAATGTATACTAGTCCACTAATTAGAGCAAAGCGTACAGCTGAGATTATAGCAAAAAAGCAACCTGAAATAAATTTTAATATAGATATCCGTTTGGGAGAAATTGGAGGAGGTCTTGTAGAGGGAACTACTGAGCAAGAACGAGTAGATAAGTGGGGTCTAAATTGGAGAGCGCAGGATATGGGCTTCGAAAAGGAAGAGGTTATTATCGCTAGAGGTATGTCCTTTATCGAGGATATACAAAAAGCGCATCGAGGTAAGAAAGTAATAGTTGTTAGTCATGGTGGTTTTCTTGCAAGAGTTTTTAACGCACTTATACCAGGTGGAGAATTCTCTAATGATATTGGAAATACCTCAGTTACCATTGTTGAGCTAAAAGATGAGAGAAACCATTGCCACCTGTTTAACTGCATGAAGCATTTAGAAATGAGGGAGGTATGATGGAAAAGGACGCTTCCTATTATATTGAGCATTTAGGCTTGGAGCCACATGCAGAGGGTGGATACTTTCGTTCAACCTTTTCCTCTGACAATACAATAAGTGCAAATGGATTGGATAGAAAGCTATACACAAGCATATACTTTTTACTTGGGGAAAAAGATATCTCTCATTTACATCGCTTGAAATCAGACGAGCTTTGGTATTTTCATGGAGGCGATCCTTTAACTGTCCATGTAATTGATCAAGAAGGAAGTTACCATGAATACAAGCTTGGATTAGATTTAATGAATGGTGAAGTCCCACAATTAATTGTGCCTGGAAATTCCATCTTTGGTTCATCGGTTGCAGAAGGGGGAGCCTTTTCTTTAGTTGGGTGTATGGTTGCACCGGGCTTTGAATATGAAGACTTTGAAATATTCACACAGGATGAGCTGCTAGAGAAATATCCGGAGCATGCTTCAGTCATTCAAAAGCTTGCATACAAAAATATTCCAAATACGTATTAGTTATGAAACGTAATGAACTATTAGAGAAATGAAATATAAAACAAGCTTAAAAACGTATTTCTAAGCTTGTTTTATCTTCGAAACGTCACCATAGAGAGTTTTTGCTTATTGTCGAACAATGGGCATGGAACAACATCTGAATGACCCACCTGATTTAATAATTTCAGAGAAGTCGACCTCCAACACTTCGTATCCGTGTTTTCTCATTTGGTCATTAACACCACGGTTTACTGGTAAACTTAGCACCCGATTTTGACCAATAGACAATACATTGGTCCCCATAGAGAACTGTTCCTGTTCACTTACTTCAATCAAATGATACATGCTCGATAAATGCTCGAAGGTTTCCTGGTCAAGCGCATCTGGATAAATTAATGCATCTTGTGCCGAAAGAATATTGAATACACAATCTAAGTGCAAATACTTTGGATTAAAAGGTATGGGGATAATTTCAAACTCAGGTAATTCACTTTGGAGATCTTGAATAGCATTCTGACTTGTGCGATGACTAATCCCTATAAATACACGTTTTCCGTCAACAATTACATCGCCACCTTCAATCGAATGATTGGAGAGTTTCTTATATGTTATATCATGTTCCTTCATCCATTCGGCAAGCACCTTCTCTTCACCTTGACGAATGGGATTCGCCATTTCAGAAATAAAGAGATGTTTGCCCAAAGTAAAACCAATATCTCTAGTGAAGACTTGTTCAGGATGCTCTTTACTTGGTTTTAGTTTAATTACCTCGATACCTGCCTCCCTTAAAGTTTGTTCAAACTGCTTGTGTTGGGACAGGGCAAGAGATCGATCAATATTATCATTTATATATTGTTTTTGAACATCATTAATCACTTCTTTAATTTCCATATATTGAGGTTCACATAAGAATACCTTTTTTAGTGAGCCATATTCACTCTGACAATTTATTTGTGTTATATCTTCTATCATCTTCACTATAATTCATCCTCCAGTTTATTCATTCACCCTTTATATTCCCCAAATCAGTATTTTATAACCTATTGGTAAAATTTATTTGTTGTTTCAGGAAATCGAGTAAGGGGTAAAGACACATAAAGATTTGTGCGAACAAGACAGTGGAGGAGATTATATGATTACGAAGGAACAAGCGTTATTAACAAAGGAAGACTTTAAAATTAGAACAGACTTGCCGAGTTGGCTGTATAAGGAATATGAAACATTTCATAATACGGTAACTGATAAAACATTCCCGTGTTTTTTTGGAATGAGTGGCGAACTGAAAGGCGAGCTCCGCTATGCTTATATTAGTCAAGATGACTGGAGTAACTTACCTTATGCAGTAGCAGATTTTCTAGATTTATTTAAATTACCAAACTATAAGAGACATGGTCTCTTTGTATTTGTTGAGCCTTTTGAGCAAGAGGGTTCTATTGATGATTACAGAAAGCAATTTTGGGATATCCTTCAGTATTTACATGAGGTCGATGAGGTTGAATGGCCAGAAGATAGTCCTCGCGACCCTGACCACTACTTATGGGATTTCCGATTCAATGGTGAACCAATCTTTGTATTCGGAAATGCTCCTGCTTATAAAAAACGAAAGACTCGTCATCTAGGGAATGCAATGGTGCTAGGATTTCAGCCACGTAAAATATTTGAAGGTCTAGAAGGTACTGAAAAAGGTGGAATTATGTCACGTGAGAAAGTTCGTAAACGTGTAGAAGCATGGGACCAACTCCCTAAGCATCCAGATATCGGTCACTTCGGAGATCCAACGCATAATGAATGGAAACAATCCTTTATAGGTGATGACATTGAGCCGATTCAAGGTAAATGTCCATTTCACCATAAATCACAAGCTTAAGTCCCCTCTTTAGGGGATTTTTTTTGTTGTTTAGGAAATTATAAAATTCTGAACCTGTGGGTAAATTGATGTCTAGCTTCATCGCCTTGCCCCTCGGGGTCAAATGGATAAAAACTGCTCCTGCGCAAGCTCGTCGCAAACAAGAGCGTTTGCGGTGGCTGAGGAACTGCCTCCTCGCTTTTCTCCATTTGCCTGTCGGGGCAGACATAGGCGCTTGCGCTTTTTTTGATAAATGAAGCACAGTAAAGGAGATATGCATACAATTCTCTAAATATTTATAAATAATAACGAGAAAAAAGGTATAGTGTCTATACTAATTGAAATACAATAAGGTAGACGAGTGTTCGGAGGCCTTAAATATGACAAAAAAAATTGCGGTAATCTTAGTGGTAATATTTTTCTTTACTATAATAGAAGCAGTTTTAACAACGAACAAAGAGGAAGAGCCGAAAGAGTTTATAAATAAAGAGGAAACAGTAACAGGAGGGCAGGCAGTTGTCTCTCTCGTTTTTGAGCTAGCAGAAAAAAGGCAGGTTATAAATGTTCCGTTTATCGTTGGCGAGACCGATACGGAACAATTGTACGAGCTATGGGGAGTACCTGATGAAAGCAGTAACCTCTCCAATGATATTTATGATACTTATCTAACTCGTTACGCAACGATTGGACATCATTCAGGAACTGTTTTTGACGTTAGAACTAATTCCTCATATATACAGGAAGTTCAGTTAAAGGACATCCATTCAGTTGCAGGTGAGCCAGACATGATACGAAGCTATCAGGATGAGGGGAAAGAAGAAACTATCCTAGTTTATGAAGTAGCTCCAAATATACAATTAAAATGGATTTTACCGAAGCCCACAGAAAGTGTTCCTAATCCCAATGTACATCATATTTCAGTGTACACAGATTTAAAAGAGGCAAGCTCCCCAGTGAAAACTTCTCCAGTAGACCGAATGACCTTAGAAGAAAAAGTTGGTCAAATGATTTTTGGAGGAATTGATGGAGTGGAATTATCGGAGGAAGGTAGGAGAATGGTTAGGGAGGATAAGGTTGGTGGTGTTATCCTTTTTAAAGATAACTTAGTGAATGCAAACCAAATCGTAACCTTACTGAATTCCTTGAAGGCTGAGAATCAGGAAGAAGACCCTCCACTTTTTTTAGGGGTAGATCAAGAAGGGGGACGGGTGACTAGGATTCCGGAACTTAATGATTTACCAACGAACAAACAAATTGGTCAAAAGAATAATTTGGATTTAGCAAAACAATTAGGGGTTATATTAGGTAGGCAACTAAATGCATATGGATTTAATCTAGATTTTGCTCCTGTAATGGACGTAGATAGTAATCCCGACAATCCTATTATTGGCGATCGTTCTTTTGGAAGTAATCCTAAAGTGGTAAGTGAGTTTGGAATTTCAACTATGAAGGGTTTACAAAGTCAAAATGTTATCTCGGTTATTAAGCATTTCCCTGGTCATGGTGACACAGAAGTTGATTCGCACGTTGAGCTTCCGATAGTAAATAAGGATTTAAAGGAACTTGAAGCGTTAGAGTTAATTCCCTTTGAAAATGCTATTAAAAGCGGAGCTGATGTTGTAATGATCGGTCATATACTATTGCCTAAGATAGATGAGGATATGCCTTCTTCTATCTCTAAAAAGATTATTACAGATATACTGCGTGAACGTTTACAGTATGAAGGAGTCATCATGACGGATGATATGACAATGAAGGCTATTTTAAATCATCATGAAATAGGAGAGGCATCAGTAGAAGCTATAAAGGCTGGCAATGATATTGTATTAATCGCTCATGACTATGAAAAAGTAGAAAGAGCAATTCAAGCTATTTTAGATGCTGTCCGTAATGGAGAGATAAAAGAAGAACAGATTAATAAGAGTGTGGAACGTATTCTCCATTTAAAAGAAAAGTACCGACTAAGCAACAATCAGCTTTCTTCCATTAATATAGAAGAGATCAATAATTTAACGAACGAGTTCACTAACAATATTTTGAAATAATAAAAGCTTCCTATTTAAAAGGGAACAAAGAGGTTGGGACATAATTAGTCTCACTGTTGGGTGCTTGGAATAGTATTGATATTTACTAAATATAGAGGGAAACACTAGTTGTTCGTAGCGAAAGCGGCGAACAACGATGATGAAGTAGCAAAAAAGCCCTGAAAATTTTACTGTTTGTAAAATTTTCAGGGCTTTTGAACTTCTAAGTTGGGTTTTGTCCCAGCCCCTTTCTTTTTTTCTTTAGTTTTATAAGCAAATTACTGTATGTGATTATCTTTAACCAAGCTTGTCTATCATATAGTGATGAGGAATAATAATTTATAGTCCGTTATGTTTCAAGTTAATCGAAAGGGAACCGTTTGTTTGTAGTTGGGCAAAATAAACCTCTTCTATAGATTGAACTCCTTGCTTACGTAGTTTTTTCATTAACCAATCTTCATCTAAATTTAATTCTTTGAGATTTTTACGGACAATTTTACCATCTGATATAATTTCAGTAGGCATATAAGTCGGTAATGAAACATCTGCCTTCACATCTTGTTTTGTTGCTCCTTGTTCAGCAGGCTTTTTAAAAACACTAAGCTCTCCATTTGTCTCTAATACCGCGAACTGTACGTCATCTATGGAAAAAATGGATTGTTCTCTTAGTAACATCATCACATCATCCATATTCATGCGTGCAGATTTTAAGGACTTTAAAGAAATTTTACCATTTTTGATAATAATAGTTGGTTCATCATCTAATAGCAGACGTATTTTGGGGGAAAGCTGCGAAAAATATGTCATTATGATTGTAAGTACTGCCCACCATATTAACGATATAATTCCGTCCACAAAGGGAGTTTCTTTTTGCGACGCGAGTTCCGCTGCTATAGAACCAATTGTTATTCCTGTGACGTAATGGAAGAAAGTTAGTTGGCTAATTTGTTTTTTTCCCATTATTCGTGCTAAAAATAGTAAAACTGCAAAGGAAATGGTAGTTCTCCAAATCATTTCCCAAAAGTTAATATCACCCATTGTGATCGATACTCCTTTAAATAAATATACTTCCACGTATTTTGCCCTACTTCCTTCTATATATCCATTTTAGGCTGAATTTTATAAAATCAAAGATTTTACGATATAATAATGAAACTAACTATTTTGATAGGGAAGTGTGCAAAATTGTCGCAAACATCGCAGCTTAAACAGGGAAATCCTATCTATCCAATTATGGTAGCAATGGGCATATGCCATCTATTTAATGACACGCTACAATCTATCGTTCCAGCCATGTTCCCAATCTTAAAAGATGAAATTGGATTAACCTTTACTCAGCTAGGCTTCATTTCGTTTGCA
Source organism: Psychrobacillus sp. FSL W7-1457 (assembly GCF_038593405.1). NCBI lineage: Bacteria > Bacillati > Bacillota > Bacilli > Caryophanales > Bacillaceae > Psychrobacillus > Psychrobacillus sp. FSL W7-1457. The sequence goes on along the minus strand of NZ_CP151993.1, from coordinate 3,606,809 downwards.
CTTAATATGGTTGCTTCTTTACTACAGCCAGTTGTAGGCTTTATAAGCGACAAAAAGCCAATGCCTTATGCACTTCCTCTAGGAATGGTAAGTTCTTTTATTGGGGTGGTCGGGCTTGCCTTTGCAACGGATTATTGGATAATAATTATAGCGGTATTGTTTTTGGGTTTAGGCTCTGCGGTCTTTCATCCTGAAGGGTCTAGAGTTTCTTATATGGCAGCAGGTAATAAAAGAGGGCTTTCTCAGTCTATTTATCAGGTGGGAGGAAACTCCGGACAAGCATTAGCCCCTCTTATCAGTGCATTTATCCTAATTCCACTAGGGCAAAGGGGAGCTGCATTGTTTTTAATTGTGGCGGCGATTGGGATTTTCATGTTAAGCAAAATTTCAAGTTGGTACAAGGCGCAGCTGAATGAGGTGAATTTGGCAGCTAAGAAAAAAGCATTTATATCTTCGTTACCTGCTTTAACTAAGAAACAAGTAGGCATCGCTCTTGGACTTTTAATGATCATCATTTTTGTACGTTCTTTTTATGTAACGAATATTACTAGCTTTTATATATTTCATCTGACCGAGAATTACAATTTTGTTACGGAGAGAGGTCAACTAATTGTTTTCCTATTTCTTGCTGTAGGAGCAGTGGGGACATTTTTTGGAGGTCCTATGGCAGATAAGATTGGAAGGAAAAAAGTGATAGTCATTTCAACGGTTATCCCAATTCCTTTCTGTCTTGTCTTACCTTATGTGCCAGTTTGGGCTATTTTATTATTGCTGACTTTAATAGGATTTTTAATCATGCTCAGTTTTTCAGTGACAGTTGTTTATGCCCAAGAACTAGTGCCAAACAAAATTGGTACGATGGCAGGTCTTACAGTTGGACTGGCATTTGGAATGGGTGCCTTAGGGTCTGTTCTTATTGGTATTCTTATGGACTACATCGGGATTTATTCTACTATGGTGGTAGTATCGCTTCTTCCCTTACTAGGAGTAGTCGCATTTGCTTTGCCGAAGGATGGCAAGGTTGTAGAGTGACGTAATTTAAAGTTTAAATCATACAAAACAAAAAGACTGTGAACCAACTTCGTAAATTTCTGAGTTGGTTTACAGTCTCTTAAGCTGTTAAAGGTTTCTCTTAGTATGTTATCTTGCTTTTAGTGTACAATCATCGGGTACTTGGGAAGGGTCTGTAACTAAATTGTCTTGGATATGGACTTGCTGCATTTTGTTATTATGCATAAATTTAAAAATCCCGTTATCAAAATCTGTCCCTATTTCCTTGAAGAATATTCCTTCTTGGCACATGTTCTTAGCACAAGTAAAGGAAACCTTATAAGTGTCTCCATCATTCACTAAATAGGCTCTTACACCTTTTTCAAAGACACCTTCTTCTTCATCTTTTATAGCACGTTCAACCGATACTACATGGAAATCGACAAAAGGGATTTCTTTTAGCAAGACATTCATAAACGACCCTTTAGTAATTTCTTCCCATCTGCTTTGAGCAGTTTGTCCAATAATTATTTGAGTAATATTCAGGTTATGTGCAACTTCTTTAATCACCTTAGGAGATGGGCGTTTTTCATTATCACGAATGATAAATTCTTCCACCTCAAGTTCATCTGCTAATGCTTTCCATTGATCTACGTAACCTGACTTTTCTGCATCGAAAGCATCGTATGGAAGTGGATCCACAGTTAATATATAAAGAGGGCAGTCCATAATACTAGCCATTTTATGTCCTCTTCTAATAAGTCGTTCACCATTTGGTCCATAGTATACGCAGACAAGTATACTTTCATCCATCCTACCTTTTGTGCGTTTCACGGTTGTCTACACCCCATTTATCTTAGTCTCATCTATTCTAGTGACATGTACAAAATAATGCAAATTATAAGCTATAGTAAACACTATAAGTGCAGAGAAGTGCGGTTTAGTGTATAATTTACTTAGGAAAAACAAGAATATACTATTAATTACCGTTAAGGAGTCAAAAAGATTAAAAAAACGCTTCTTTAAATATTGAAATTTTCTCCTTAATACTGCATGAAGAGATTGTAAGACTTAGTCTCTTATGCACTGGTTTTACCCTCTATGATCAGGCTACCGAATACTAAAATAGTTATTCTAGCTTAGCCATTTATATTAACGTAAAATCATGCCAAAGTAACGGCTATGATTTATACCTCTTATTCTGCTGATTATCATATGAACCCCATATGGAATCCTATTATGCAACTAGTTACCCTAATAGTCAAGTCTCTCTTTCAAATGAAATAAATCTTTCTATATAGAATTTTCATACAATATATGGAAATAGGAGGTTAACAATTGTTTTCTATTAACTTTGCTATTATTTTCCCATTTATAATAGCTGCGATTATACCCGTCTTTTATAGATACTTTAAAAAAATACATATTGGCTGGCTTGTCTTGTTAGTACCGACCATTTTGTTTGTAATGCTTGCAAGTTTTATTCCCTCTGTAGCAAGTGGAAAAACATACTTTAATACATACAATTGGATCCCCTCGTTGGATATAAATTTCACCACTTATTTAGATGGTCTAAGTATCATATTAGGTTTGCTTATTACTGGTGTAGGTAGTTTAGTTATAATTTATTCTATTTTTTATCTTTCTAGTAAGGAATCTCTCCATAACTTTTATTGCTACTTACTGCTCTTTATGGGCGCCATGCTCGGCGTTGTATTTTCTGATAATTTAATGGTTTTATATGTATTTTGGGAACTAACCAGTGTATCCTCGTTCTTATTAATAGCATTTTGGAGCCATCGAAATGCATCTAGACAAGGGGCACAAAAGGCACTGCTTATTACTGTTAGTGGTGGTATTGCGATGCTGGTTGGATTCATCATGCTCCATACAATGACTGGAACATTCAGTATTCGAGAAATCATTCCAATGACCTTGGAAATAACAAATCACCATTTATTTTTGCCAGCCATGCTTTTAATCCTATTAGGTGCCTTTACGAAATCTGCACAGTTTCCGTTTCATATTTGGTTACCGGATGCCATGGAAGCACCGACCCCTGTCAGTGCGTATCTACATTCGGCAACTATGGTTAAGGCAGGTATATATTTAGTAGCTCGCTTTACGCCGATTTTCGGTATTGATCAAGTATGGTTTTGGACAGTAAGTATCGTTGGTATGATCACCATGTTCTGGGGTTCCTTTAACGCGGTGAAGCAAACCGATTTAAAGGCACTACTAGCTTTCTCTACAGTTAGTCAGCTTGGATTAATTATGAGCCTGTTAGGTCTTGGTTCTGTTGCTTTACAATATGGCTATTCTGAGGAGTCTGTTATCTATACGCAGGCTACGTTTGCTGCGCTATTTCATATGATTAATCATTCTACCTTTAAGGGTGCGCTGTTTATGGTCGTTGGTATACTTGACCACGAACTCGGAACACGTGATATTCGCCGATTAGGTGGACTAATGACCTTTATGCCAATTACCTTTACAGTTGCTACAATTGGAAGTCTATCGATGGCAGGACTTCCACCTTTTAATGGCTTTTTAAGTAAGGAAATGTTCTTTACAGCCACCATTTCGATAATGGAAGCAGATGTTTTCTCCTTGCAGTCATGGGGTGTAATATTCCCGGTTATTGCTTGGGTGGGGAGTGTACTAACATTTATATATTGTATGGTTTTCATCTTTAAAACTTTTTTAGGGAAAGCACAGCCTGAAAAGTTGGATAAACCAATTCATGAAGCACCAATTGGTATGCTTATTTCACCAACTATCCTAACAGGTTTAGTAGTAGGTATATTCTTCTTTCCCAATTTAGTTGGTAATTATTTACTAAAGCCGGCAATGGCTAGTATTTACCCATCCTTTGGAGATCCGGAGAAGCTAACACCTTCCATTTATGCTTGGCATGGTTTTAATACGGAGTTACAGATGACAATCGGAGTAATAATAGTAGGTTTTCTTCTCTTTAAAGTTTTAAGATATTGGAGACCAATTTATAACATCCTACCGCAGAAATACTCCTTTAATGCTTTATATATGAACTTTCTAAGCTTTTCAGAGAAGCAGTCTACAGTTACGACAAAAAGTTATATGACAGGCTATTTAAGAGATTATCTTATGTATATTTATATTTTCTTTATAGCAACAGTTGGTGGATATTTACTAATTTCGGGTGCTTTTTCATTCGATACAACACCAAGTGCAAAGTTTAGGACATACGAGATTATTTTAGTGATAATTATGGTTATTGCTAGCTTAGCCATGTTATTTGCAAAATCTAGAATTACTGCAACTTTATTAAATGGGGTTTTAGGCTATACCGTAGCTATTTTCTTTGTAATATTTAGAGCTCCAGATTTAGCATTAACACAATTGGTAGTGGAATCGGTTACTACTGCACTTTTCCTTTTGGCATTTTCACATTTACCGGATTGGCAAAAAGAAAAAGTATCATCAAAAACTAAGAATATGAATGCCATTATATCAATTGGAGTAGGGTTAGTAGTAGTTTTAGTCGGATTGTCAGTGTTGAACTATGATCAGTTCGAACGGATTTCTTATCTATTTGAAGATGCATATAACTTAGCGGGAGGAGCTAATATTGTAAACGCGATATTAGGCGATTTCCGTGGGTTCGATACGATGCTAGAAGTAGTTGTTCTTTTTATAGCAGGCTTAGGTATATATACCATGATTAAGCTTAGAGCGAAAAAGGAGGACACTGACAGTGAAAATCAATGATGTTATTCTTCGTAACGTTGCTAAAATAGGTGTTTTTATCATCTTAACCTTTGGTGTTTATTTATTTCTTTCGGGTCATAATACACCAGGTGGGGGTTTCATCGGAGGACTGGTATTAGCTTCTGCCTTCGTTCTTCTATACTTATCAAATGGGATCGAAAACGTTCAAAAAAGTCTTCCTTTAGACTTTAAGCTCGTAGCTGCTGTAGGAGTATTATTAGCTACTGGGACAGGTTTAGGTTCCCTGTTATTTGGGGTTCCATTCATGTCTCAAACATTCGCCTATTTTGATTTGCCGATCTTCGGTAAAACAGAGCTAACAACTGTCACGATTTTTGAAGCAGGAGTTGCCTTAACGGTAGTTGGGGTGCTCGTTACGATAATTTTAAGCATAAGTGAGGATGATAGCTAATGGAAACAATTATGGTTATATTAATCGGTATTTTAGTTGCCGTTGCTACTTATCTAATCCTTTCTCGTAATATAATTCGAGTCATTTTAGGGACTGCAGTATTATCTCATGCAGCTCATTTACTTATATTGACTATGGGAGATTTAAAAAGAGGGAACGTGCCCTTGTTAAAGGAAGCAAACGCACCTTATACGGATGCGCTGCCACAAGCCTTGATATTAACTGCTATTGTAATTAGTTTTGCAGTAACAGCTTTTATACTTGTTCTTGCATACCGAGCGTATCAGGACATTGGCACAGATGACCTGGATGCATTGAGAGGAACAAATGATGAATAATATTATTGTCTTACCTTTAATCATTCCTATTATGATAGGAGTTTTATTAGTATTTTTTAATCGTCAAGTTAAATTGCAACGTATCATTACTTTAGTGACCTTGCTTTCGATTACCGGAATTAGTATATATACTTTGAATACCATACAAAAAGAAGGAATTCTTCGATTAGACTTTGGCGGCTGGGAGCCTCCATTTGGAATTTTATTTGTGGCAGATTCCTTTTCCATGTTGCTGGTATTGACTGCAAGTATTGTAACTACCCTTTGTATGATGTATGCCTTTTCTTCTATTGGAGAAAGACACGAGAAGATGTACTTTTATCCGTTTGTGTTGTTTCTGTTAGCTGGGGTAAACGGCTCATTTTTGACAGGTGATATGTTTAACCTGTTTGTCTGTTTTGAAGTTACACTATTGGCATCCTATGTATTAATAACCTTAGGCGGCACAAAGCGGCAGCTAAGAGAATCTATTAAATACGTAGTGATTAATGTGGTTGCTTCGTGGTTCTTCTTATTGGCACTTGCTTATTTGTATGGTTCTCTTGGGACGCTTAATATGGCCCATCTATCACAGAGGGTAGCTGAAGCAGGACAAGATCCCCTGTTAACCACTATAGGAATACTGTTTCTAGTCGTTTTTAGCGTAAAAGCGGGATTATTACTATTCTTTTGGTTACCAGGTTCGTATAGTGCGCCACCTATGGCAATAGCTGCTTTATTTGGAGCTCTTCTAACAAAGGTTGGTATTTATGCCTTGTTCCGTACATTTACGATTATTTTCTATCATGATCCTTTTATAACGCACACGCTGCTAGGTATTATGGCTGGTATCACACTCATTGTTGGATGTATGGGAGCAATTGCCTACAAGGATATGCGCTTGATAGCCTCTTATAATGTCGTAATTGCTGTTGGGTTTATGCTTGTTGGTTTAGCAATAGGAACTACTGTTGCTATTGAAGGTTCTATATATTATATCATGCATGACATGATTGCTAAGGCAATGCTATTTTTATTGGTGGGTACAATGATTTCTTTAACAGGTAAAACAAGAATTGATGAGATAAGCGGTTTGATTAAAAACTATCCGTTACTTGGTTGGATGTTTTTCATTGTGACTTGTTCCCTAGCTGGAATTCCGCCGCTTAGCGGTTTCGTAGGAAAAATATTGGTAGGTCAAGGGGCAATTGAATCAGGGGCTTATATATTATTAGCCTTGGCATTTCTCTCGAGTATAGTAGTTCTGTATTCGTTGCTTCGCATATTTTTAAATTCCATATTCGGTGAAACTATTATCAGTCTAGAAGATGAAACACCCTTGAAGTTTGGCATGATTTTTCCAATATTCTTACTAGGTATTGGAACGCTTGCACTCGGTCTGGGAGCAGAGGTGGTATCGGTGTATGTTAGTGATGCAGCAAATACGCTGACCAATCCTTCCATATATATTGATGCCATTCTAGGCAGAGAAGAGTAATGGGAGGGGTGATATATAATGCCAGCACAGTTTCTACTTAATTTATTCATAGCATTTTTGTGGACCTTACTAATGGACACAGAGGAGTTACAATTACAAACCTTTGTAAGCGGATTTTTCGTTGGTATTGGAATTGTGTTCCTCATGCACCGATTTTTTGGAACACAGTTTTATCTGAAGCGTCTATTTTCAATTTTTAAATTGATCTTTATCTTTAACAGGGAATTGGCTACATCTAGTATTGTGATTAGTAAACAGATACTTAGTCCTAAGCTTAAGATTAAGCCAGGGATCTTTACGTATAAGACTAAGCTATCTAGTGAATGGGAGATTACGACGCTTGCACTATTACTTACTTTAACTCCGGGGTCGGTCGTAATGGAAGTAAATCCAGAAGGAGATACTTTTTATATTCATGCGATGGATATGGAAACCTCAAAAGCAGACGTTTTACGATCATTAAAGAAATTTGAAAAAGCAATTATGGAGGTGACCCGTTAAATGGTAGAGAAAATACTAGTATTATCACTTTCGTTATTTGCAGTTTCCATAGGAATAGCACTTTTTCGAATTATAAAGGGTCCTTCCATGCCAGATAGAGCCGTAGCTTTAGATATGATTGGGGTAAACTTGATATCTATAATTGCTATAGTATCGATTGTACTTAAGACAAAAGCCTTTCTAGAGGCAATTCTTATATTAGGAATATTAGCATTTATAAGTACGATTGCTATTTCTCGTTATATTGAGAGGGGTGTTATCATTGAGCGTAAGTCAGATAGTTGAGTTGCTTGCAGCACTGATAGTTCTTTTAGGAAGTATAATGAGTGTTATTAGTGCGATAGGAATTATTAGGCTTCCTGATGTTTACACCCGCTCACATGCTGCTACAAAAAGCTCTACAGTTGCAGTATTACTAACTCTTTCGGGAGCGTTTGTATATTTTTGGGTTCATGACGGCTTTGTGAGTATTAGATTAATATTAGGTATTTTATTTGTGTTTTTAACTGCTCCTGTTGCAGGGCATCTATTGACGAGGGCAGCATATAGAACAAATGTGGAATTGGCTGAAAATTCTTCTGATAATTCATTAACAGAAATTTTATTTGAAGAAGAAGATGAAAACGCTAAAAATAGTTAGCTAATGAAGTTATTTTATTGGCTAACTCTTTTTTGTTTAAATTAAACAATTATTCTATAACTTTTTATAATATATTGCATTCTGCATAAATACATAGTATTATCATGATTATTATTAACATTTAAGTGATGATGAAAGATCATTTAACACATTTTTTCATTACAATATGACAATATAGAAGAAATGAGTATTTCTTAAATCACAGGAGGCAATTCATTTGGACAATAAATTATCCTTTTCAAGTTATTTAGTTATTGGAATAATGTTATTTGCTCTATTTTTTGGAGCAGGTAATTTAATATTCCCGGCGAGCCTTGGACAAAATGCTGGGACAAGCTTATGGGTTGCTATAATAGGATTTTTAATAACTGGTATTGGACTCCCATTTTTAGGGACATTAGCAATGGGCTTCTCTGGAAGTAAAAATTTACAGGAACTGTCTAGTCGAGTACACCCTATTTTTGCTATTGTTTTTACATCTTTACTATATTTAACAATCGGTCCCTTTTTCGCATTGCCTAGAACTGGTGCTGTTTCATATGAAATTGGAATCATGCCCTTTGTAAATTCTGAATATACACAAATCGGATTGTTCGTGTTTACAGTTCTTTTCTTTGGTCTTACATTATGGCTTTCCTTGAATCCATCTAAGATTGTAGATAATGTGGGGAAATACCTTTCTCCAGGAATACTAATAGGGCTACTGATCTTATTGGTCTTTGTTATATTCAAGCCTATGGGAGATTTTAGTACACCGCAGGGAAGTTACGTTAATAATGCCTTTATGACAGGTTTTACAGAAGGGTATAATACAATGGATGCTTTGGCTTCCTTAGTCTTCGGGATTATTGTCATTAATGCAGTTCGCGCAATGGGTGTCACCTCTAAAAAAGGTATTTTAGTAGCTACGGCTAAGTCTGGTGCCATTGCAATTTTCTTCTTAGGAATAATTTATGCTGGTATTGGATATCTTGGAGCTACGTCTGTTGATTTGTTTGGGATAATGGATACTGGAGGTCCTGTTTTAAGTGCAGCTTCCGAGCATTATTTTGGTTCCTTTGGAGCTATTCTATTAGCCATTGTAATCATCTTAGCTTGTTTAACAACGAGCATTGGCTTAACCACTGCTTGTGCTGAGTATTTCCATACATTGTTACCTGCTGTAAGTTATAAAGTATTTGTAATCGTTTTCAGTGTATTTACATGTGTTATCGCTAACTTTGGCTTAGCGAATATTATTACATACTCTGTACCAGTACTAATGCTTTTATATCCGTTGGCTATAGTTTTAATATTGCTAGCTTTTTTATCACCATTGTTCTATCATTCAAGGCTAGTATACGTAGTGGTTATGTTCTTTACTTTCCTAATCAGTATTGTAGATGGATTGAAAGCGCTATGTGAGTCTTTAGAAATAGAGTATTTTGGATGGTTACAATCAATTCTAAACTTGTATGACAATATATTACCATTTTACGGTGTAGGACTTGGCTGGGTCATTCCTTTCATTGTTATCACTGTTATAACATCTCTTATTGCTAGGGTAATTAGATAATATTAAATTTGAGAAGCCGGGACATAACAAGTCCATAAATTAAAAGACGTGAAATCAGCAATTTGATTTCACGTCTTTATTTTTTTGTCTATGTTAAAGGTTAGGATTGATTTAGGATGCTTTCTAAATCGGATAGTAGTATTGATTTCCGCGCCAGCCGGACGCTTTCCGTGGGGTGAGCGTTAAGCCATCACCCGTCGCTTACGCGCGCGGTTGTGATGTCTTAACTGTCTCACTCATCCCACAGGAGTCGCCGTCTGGTGCTCCAATCAATAAATGGAGTAGGGCTGTATTTCAATAAACTCTATTTATAAATTACTCGCATATATAATACCGGAAAACTGACTCCAACCACACGCTATAATCTAATTATGTTCTAACTAGCCATTTAAAATTGTACAGTCAGTATAAAAACGCAATGTCTATCCAAAATCAACCAATAACTTTAACAAAGCTATTTTTTTAAGGTAACTAAAATTCTTCTATCGTATAAATCCAGTTAGCGCGCATTACTTCTGTAAGCCTAGAAACGTCCTTATCTTTAAACAACTGAATTAACTCTTGGTGTTGTTCAATAGATTGCTCTCTTAAATTAATTTTTTCGTAATAATAAAGTCTTCTTACATGAGCTTGGAGCATTTCTACCATAGAGAATATGTATGGATTATTCGCACGATCCACAATCAGCTGATGAAATTCTTCATCAATTCTTAGTGCTTTTGTAAATTCTTTAGCTTGCAGGGCAGCTGCGAATTCTTTATTTTTTTCTTCGAGCATATTTAAAATTTCTTCGTCCATATTAGGAGTTGCAAGTTCAGCTGCTAGCGCTTGTAATGCTGCTAAAGGAGGGAGTAAATTATAAATGTCCTCCGGTTCCACAGGAGTTACCTGTGTTGCTCTTCCTGGTTGCATGGATACAAAGCCCTGGGATTCCAGTAGCTGAAGTGATTCTCTTATTGGTGTACGACTAACACCTAAAGCTTGTGCTAGCTCTATATCGTTTAGCTTCTCATCGGGTTGAAGAGTACCATCGATAATCCATTGTTGTAGCTGATTGAACGCATGTAGCTTAGCGGTAGTACGTACTGGTTTGGTATGGTCAATTGGTATAGGCATAAAACAACCTCCTTCAAAAAGTATTAGTTGTTTCATATTATACACTATATTATGCAATATATCGCAGGTTTTATTGAAAAATTTTCCTTATTCTACTAAAATTTTTAACGTAATATTTTTCACGTCTATGACTGAATCCTCTGCAATAATATCCTGTAGCATGACTTCCTTAAAATAGGTAACACTTTCTTTAAGTGGTAGGTGTAAAATCTTTCTTAATGCAGTCTCATACATCTTGATAAATTCCGGATCTGTATTGCCGTGCTGTAGCTCTGTAAAGGCTTCATAAACCTGATCCATTTTATCTGCCAATTCCAGTAGACGACCTTCAATAGTTTCATCCTTACCCTCTTTCATTCGATCAAAAAATACGGGTTGGAATTCTTCAGGTATTTCATTCAGTATAAATTTTTCCATCATTTTCTCTTCAACATGCGAAAGCATTTGCTTTAATTCAGGAGAAGCATGTTTAACTGGTGTCTTAATATCACCGATAAAAATTTCTGCAAAGTCGTGGTTAATAGTCTTCTCATACAATGATTTCCAGTTTATTTTTGCTCCATGGTTTTCCTCTATAGTTCCAAAGAACATAGCGTATTGTGCGACCTTCCAAGAATGAGCTGCTACATTATGCTCTTCGTATTTGAATCTTCCTGGTGCTCGTATAATTCTTTCTAATTCGTTCATGCTCATAAAAAAACGATGAATTCCCATTTACAATCACTCCTTCTCTATATATTACTTAAATATCCGTATTTTATGTAATAGAAACTCTAGCAACCCTATTTAGTTTTATTTTCCCTACATTCGGGTAATCCTAATACTAACCTAAGGAGGAATTAACATGGCCAAATATGAAAAATTAAAAGAACAATTACTTAACCGATTCAAAGAATTAGAGGAAAGTTTAAATAGCGATGAGGAATTTGAAACAACGGAGTTATCGAACTACGATAATCATCCTGCAGACAATGCAACGGATTTAACTGATCAGCATACGAGACTAGCTATACGAAAGCATAATGAAGAGGAAATAGAAGATATTAAGGCTGCGCTTCAGGCTATGGATGAGGGAACTTACGGAAAATGTATGGTATGTAACAAGCAAATCCCTATAGAACGGTTAGAAGCTAAGCCAACAGCATTAACCTGTATTGAGGATGCCCAACAGGAGATAGAGGACTTCCGTCCAGTCGAAGAAGATATATTAAAGCCTGATACAGACCGTCCAGTAGAACAGGAAGAAAAAGAACTTAGAGACTACAGTAATAGCTTCGACGATGTAGAGTCCTATGGCTCATCAGATACTCCGCAAGATAAATAAACTAATGAAAAGATGCCATTTCCAAATTGTATTGGGCATCTTTTTTTCTGTTTTTACTCGCTCTATTATCTCCGTCAAAAGTCTTAAGGGAATTTAACCCCTGTCATTTAACAGTCCAAATTCTTTCTGATACACTAGAAGCAAGGGGGGAATATTAAATGGCAGCTATCGTTATGTTTGATGGAGAATGTAATTTTTGTGATTCCAGTGTTCAATTTATAATAAAACGAGACACTCGTGGTTATTTTAAGTTTGCTGCACTTCAAAGTGATGCGGGAGTGGAATTGAAGGATAAATATGGTATTTCTAATCACATCGATAGTTTCATCTTGATAGAAGATGAAAGAGTCTATAAATTTTCCGATGGGGCTTTAAGAGTGTGTAAAAATTTAAAAGGTTTATGGAAGTATCTTTATATTTTCAGATTCGTTCCTAAACCCATTAGAAATAGTGTTTACAAATTCATCGCAAAAAATCGTTATCGTTGGTTTGGTAAAAAGGAGAGCTGTATGATACCCTCTCCAGAAGTACGAAGCCGTTTCTTATAAAGTAAATAATAGATTAATGAGGTGATTGTTCAACATGAAACATGAAGTGTATGACGTAACAATTATAGGGGGAGGTCCAACTGGATTGTTTGCATCCTTTTATGCGGGGCTCCGTGATTTAAAGGTGAAAATAATTGATAGCCTTCCAGAGCTAGGTGGACAGCTAATGGAGCTTTACCCAGATAAATATATATATGATATTGGTGGCCTGCCCAAAATATTGGCAAAGGATTTAGTGGCAAATTTAGTTGAACAGGCTTCCTATAGTGATCCGACCATATGTTTAGAGGAAACCGCAAACGAGCTAGAAAAACACGATGAATATTTTATATTGAAAACTGACAAAGGTTTTCACTATTCTAAAACTATCCTTCTCACATCTGGTGTAGGTTCATTTCAGCCACGTAAATTAACTGTGCCGGGAGCTAAGGAATATGAGGGTAAAAATTTATATTATAAAGTAAAAGACTTAAATGACTTTCAAAATTCTAATGTATTAGTACTGGGCGGTGGAGATTCTGCACTAGACTGGTCGTTAATGTTAGAGAATATTGCTTCAAAAGTAACTATCTGCCATCGCCGTGAGCAATTCACGGCACATGAAAAATCCGTACAACAGCTTCAAGGTTCAAAAGTACATGTTAAAACTTCCTACGCGGTCAATGAACTAATTGGCGATGGAGATCGTATTAAAGAAGTGATTGTAGTCAGCAAGGATAAGGTAGAGGAAAGAATCCCGGTAGACCATGTACTAGTTAACTATGGCAACGTAGCATCTCTCGGACCACTGAAAAGCTGGGGACTGGAGATGGAGAAAAATTCGGTAATAGTGAATGAAAAGATGGAAACAAGCGTAGAAGGAATATATGCAGCAGGTGACGTTTGTACACATGCTGGTAAAGTAAAGCTTATAGCGGTAGGCTTTGGGGAAGTCCCTAATGCAATTAGCCATATTAAGGCATCATTAGATCCGAAGGCAAGAGTGCAGCCAAAGCACAGTACGAGTATTTTTGAAGAAACAAAATAAAAAATCCCATGCCTCGTTTAGGAGGCATGAGATTTCTTACTTATAGAATACTTTATCGATATTATATTTAGCTTTTAAGGTATTAATTGCATATGTTTCATATATTTCACGATCCATAGGCTCTTCTATAATACAAACGCTAATTTTGTATACTTCGTCGCGATGTTTAATCATCGGGGAAACATTATCTTCAAAATGTTTTTTTATGCGCTGACGAATTTTACGGGCTTTTCCTACGAATAACAGCTCATCATTTTTGTTATAAAACATAAAGATGCCGCCTTTATCACGAGGGATTTGGTGGAAGTCGATAAATCCAAAGATAGATGGGATTTCAACTTCTCCTTCTTTAAGTGCTTGCGTGCGTTGTGTAATAGTAACGGTTGGTTTTGGTAATTCAATTTTAATCATTTCTCTCACGTCCTCTTATTGTCTGTCCTTTAGTTTATCACATTTTAGCAGTAATATCTATTCGCAAGAGACGGGATTAAATTTGAAGTAAGATAAAGTGAATATGAGCGATAGGAACAAGTATAGTAATATAAGGATAATAAGGTAGAGCCCGGCTAGAATAGAAGGAGAGTTGTTTCTCCTGAACAGACTAAGAATATATTCGCCGTAGATAGTGCGGGTGTGTTAGGAGGATATAAAATTGGGAAGCATACCTGATTGGTTTTTTGCTGTGGCAATTGCGGTTGTCATTTGTTTTATAATAGTAGCAGAGTGGTGGACACGAAGAGGGTAGAATTTATGCTATAATAATAAACTAAAGATAAGAAAAGAAAGAGGAATCATATGCTAACATTTGAAGAGAAAGAAGCAATTATTCAAGAGTTTCCCGAACTAACACGTAAAGAAGTATCGATGAAACGAGTTAACTACCATTATGAAGAAAGCTTATATGATAAAACAACTGTAATCTACCATCTACATCCTAATGGCAATGGCTTTGTGTATGTTGGAGATCTTCCGCAATATGAAGCAAAAGAAAAAGGATTAGTTAATATTAGAGAAGTATCAGCGGATGAGCTACGCCAAATGATTAAAGATTCTATTGCCTATTTAGCGACTGAGGAAGAGGAATTGATCGATGAAGAAGTAGAGGAGGAATGGACAAACAAAGAAAGCTCTAAGCTAACTCTTTTACAAGAGGATACTCTTTGGAATGTCTACCATGGCTATAACCTAGAGGAGAGCTTTGGCACCTACAATGAAGCAAAAGCATATCTTTTAGAAGAAGGCTTCCGTCTTACTGCAAAAAGATAAGGAGGTTTTTGTATGAAAGGTAAAACAACGGTAGTAATTATTATTGGGATTTTACTCATCGCTATTGGAACGACCTTTTACTTCATCATGAACTTCTTTGAGAATAATCCTACTCAAGCACAGCCAATTGGCTATATCACTGGGATTATTATAGACACGAAGGACAGTGGTATTCTTGTTATAGAAGATTTAAGTGAAGATGAAGCGCGCACTTTATCGGTAGAAGAAGCACTAGAAGCTGGGAAAAGTGCTACTTGGTTTAATATTTCGATGGCTCAGCGCAATGAGTTAGAATTGTATGATGTAGTCAAAGTCGGATATGAATCCCTAAAGGAATCTCATCCAGCATCAGGTGAAGCTAAAACGATTGAAAAAGTAGAAGAATAATCTAAAGTTCTCCATAGTGCTAATTGCTATGGGGAATTTTTTTAATTAAGTAAGCTATGTTAAAGATAAGTTGATTTAAAATGCACATAAAAAAATGAGCTAGGCTATGTTCTCCAAGCTTATTTTATTTTAATGTCCTTTTTTACTAAAGCACCCGTTCGTATTATAAGGTTAGCCAGATATTTCTGGTTGACCTTTTTTTATATCGATATATGATTGCGGTAGCCGGGGTAGAACGTAAGCACCCGTGGGGCTAATGATCCCGTCAACTAAACAGTTCGCCCCCTACTTGTAGAAACATGATTGAGGCTGGTTGGGACTCTGATCTCGTATAACAAGCGAAGCTATGATACTACATGGAGGAATAGGGGTTACCGGTTAATTGTATGACAAGGAGGAATAATCATGCACTTCACCTATAAAGTAATGTGAAAAGTTCTTTTCTTCGTGTGAAAAAACTGCATCTGGAGCAATGCTTCCAAGCAAAAATGATGTTTTATCTTCCATCGATAAACCCTCCGCAATTTTTCCCCCAATAATCGAGTGCATTATTCTTGAACCCAAAATACTCTCCCCTTAATAAATCATCTATATTAGTTCAATAAACATATTTAAAACCCTTTTGCTTTCCAAATTATTCTTCAACTAACCTGCCCTGGTAGTTGAAGTGTAACATTTCACATACAATACCACCTCACGAAAAATCAACCCTTACCTATAACATAGTCATTAAGTAAGTGAAACTACTAAATAAATCTTATTTATTTTCACATACCAGATTGTACAAGCAAATTTCATACTGAAATCATAGTTTATTAATGTAAGGTTAAGCTTTACAAATCTAAAAGGAGGTATTGAATATGAGTTATTATTTTAGTGAGAGAAGTAGCAAGGGTAATGAGTGTAAGGAATGCAAAAAGAAAAAAGAACATTCCGATAAATGTAATGGTTGTGCTTGTGATCAATTAAGAAGATTACAAACTCAAACTGAAGTTGATGTATTTTTATCAGGTGGTCAGGTATTAGAAGATATTGTTTTTATTAACCTAGACCAGAATAATTGCTGTGCGTTCTTTAATGATCCAACAACAGAAACTGGATCAACACTTATCATAGACTGCCAATTTATTCAAGCTATTCGAATAGAAGCAGACTGAGTTATAAAGGGTCTCTTTCTTTATGGAAGAGGCCTTTTACCTTTTACTTGGCTAAAATTCTTTAAGTATCTTCCTTAGGTTTTGCGACAAAAGCTCCAGTTGTATCCACCGCTACATCTACCAGTTCGGCACTCCAATGTCTGCTAATTTCCATTCTCATCAATATATATCTGCTATCTTTGCATGACGAAGAACGAAATCAGCTATTATTTTTCCTTGAGAGGCTAGAATTCTTTCTTTTAATTGTTTTTGGTGAATGTTCACAAAGTTGTGCTCCTTTTTTGAATATTTAACTAATTTTGGTAGTGTTTAGATTATAAGGGAAGTTATAATTAAAATATAACTAAAAACAGGGGGGATGGATTTGATTTATCGAAAAACACAGACTGCCAATATAGCATTTGCTTTTCTATTACTTGTAGTTCTTTCTAATTTTCTATTGTATCGTCCACAAGTGCAGGATTTCTTTTCACTTCAGCTTAATAGCGGAGTTGCTATTGGGTCTCTTATAGATTTAGCAATCGTTGCTCCTTTACTAGTTTATGCAAACTTTAAGATTTCCCTCAAACAAGTAATTGGTCTTATGGTTGGTGGGCTAGTTATTGCTAGATTTTTTATACCCTCTGAATTGTTTTCACCATTCAAAGGAATTCTATATCTCGGAATCGCTTTTGAAGCACTATTAATTGTGGCAGAGCTAAGTTTAATCATTCTAGTCATTTATAAAATTCCCCAAATTAGGGCTCAGATGACTGAGATGAAGACTTCAGCACTGTTTAGCTTCATCCCTTCTATTCAGCAGATAGTCACAAAAAATATTCTTATTCGTATCATTGCATCTGAAGTTTTAATGTTTTATTATGCAATTTTTACGTGGAAAAAGAAGGCTCCTAGTCATCCAAATATAGTTACTTTACACAAAAATACAAGCTACATCGCTTTTAATGTAATGATAATACATGCAATTATTATAGAGACAATTGGACTTCATTGGTGGCTACATGACAAATCGATTCTCCTGTCATTAGTGTTATTGGTCTTTAATATTTATAGTGTTTTCTATTTCTTAGCTGATATTCAAGTAACTCGACTACACCCTGCTGAGGTAAAAGATGGTAAATTATATGTGACACAAGGACTTAGTGCTCGAATAGTTGTGCCGCTACATCTGATCAAGAATGTAGAATGGGGTGCGGCTGCTCCGGATAAGCATACACTTCAATTCATGTATCGTGATTTTGAACCATTAGAACCTCAGGCCTTAATCCACTTGCATGAACCTATAGAGGCGACAATGTTCATGGGGAAGGAGAAAGTAGTTACGCACTTTGCCATCCGAGTAGATGAACCACAAAGGCTAAGGGAAATATTAGAAACAACGTAAAGCGCATTGTTTGACTAGAAAATATATGTTGGCTATAATTATCTCAAATTCGAGATAAAAGAGGAGCTTTTAATTATGAAGCATTTATTTTTTCAAGGGGAGGATTCTTCGAGACCGACCTTATTGTTATTGCATGGTACAGGTGGTAATGAGCATGATTTAGTTGGACTAGGAAAAGAGATAGACAGCTCAGCTAATATTCTGAGTGTGCGAGGGAATGTGCTAGAAAATGGAATGCCACGCTTCTTTAAACGTCTTGCGGAAGGGGTTTTTGATCTGGAGGACTTGCAGGCTCGTACAGAAGAATTGAAGAACTTTTTAGATGAAGCTGCTCAAAACTATAAGTTTGACCGTAAGCAGATAGTAGCAATTGGTTATTCTAATGGAGCCAATATTGCAGGGAACCTTTTATTTGAATATAAGGATGTCTTAAAAGGTGCGATTCTCCATCATCCGATGGTGCCGAGGCGTGGGGTAGAGCTACCAGTCATGTCAGGTACTCCTGTGTTTATTGGGGCAGGAAAGAATGACTTTATGTGTCCGGCGGTAGAATCTGAAGAACTACGGGATTTATTGCAAAATGCAGGGGCAGTTGTGGAGATGCATTGGCACGATTACGGCCATCAGCTAACGCAAGGCGAAGTACAAGCTGCAAAGGAATGGTATAAAGCAAATTTCTAGAGGAACTGACCTGTGAACTAACTATTTTATAAAAAACAAAGAGGCTGGGACATAACTAGTCTCTCAATAAAAAACGTGAAACCGGAAAACTCGATTTCACGTTTTTACTTTATTATAAGGCCGATCCGTTTCCTGTATGAAAAACTTTCTACTTTAGTTGTTTGAAGAGGAAGCCGTGCCCCCGGAAAGCGTCCGCTGTAACGGAAAACAACTACTGATAATTCGAATATATGGCCCCTTGTAAAATTTTCGAGGCTGTTAATTTGGAGTAGAGTTTTGTCCCAGTCTCTTTGTTGTGTTTAAGTTTTGACTTTCAATTTTAGTGAAAGTTCTTGGCTTTGTATGGTCCCTTTCTAAAAGGTAGCCACCAGTTCCATTTACCAAAAAGTTTCATCAAGCTTGGAACTAATAGTAAGCGGATAATCGAAGCATCTATAGCCACCGCTATAGCTATTCCGATACCGATTTGTTTGACTGGCATAACCTCTGTGAAGGCAAAGGCGCCAGTGATTACAATCATAATTAATGCAGCCGAGGTAATTATTTTACTAGTGGATGTTAATCCATCTACAGTTGCTTTCGTATTATTATGATGTTTCAAATACTCCTCTTGAATACGGGAGATGAGGAATACCTCATAGTCCATACTTAGCCCAAAGACTAAACTGAAAACAATGACTGGAATTATTAAGGCAATGGTCGTTTCCTCTAAACCAAAATGGCCGTACTGAAATATATAAACAAGTATGCCAAACGTGGAGGCTAAACCAATTACATTCATAATAATTGCCTTTAAAGGTATAAGCACGGAACGGAAGGCGATGGTTAAAATGATAAAGGTAGAGCCCAATATTATTCCTAGCAAAATCCCGACCTTATCAAAAATTTCATCAAATATTTCTTGATTAAACTTAGGTTGACCACCTACTAAAATATCTGTGCCAACGTCTTTATCTGCCCATTCTCTTGCCCAATCCTGTGCTTCATCAGATGAGCCATTAAGTCCTAATGTAACAGGAATCATTAATTTGTCACCTTGGACAAAGGTATCCATTAGTGAGGTGAGTTGACCGGATACCTCTGGAATCATCATGATGCTTTGCTCCCATTGTTCGACGGTAGATATTTCACTAGCCGAAAAGACAGTATCTACTGATTTAACATCAGGATCCTTCAAAAGCTGCTCTTCTAAATTTTTCATAGTGTTTAGTCCATCTGTATTTTCCCAGCCACCTGGTCGATCAGCCACCACGTAAATCGTAGACTGGTCCCCCATATTAAACTCATCCTCCATCACTTCATAAGCTTGACGGGAATCATAGTCCTTAGGTAGAGATTCTACTGATGGGATGGTTAATGTCATTTCTTTTACCGGGATTATACCTATCCCTAGCAACACTAAAGCTACAATGATTAAGGTAACAGGTCGCTTCATCACAAAGGAGGCAAAGTTTCTCCACTTGGTAGAGGCACCAGGCTTCACACGCAAGATAGTCCATTTATTAATACGGTCACCTAATACCATTAGTAAGGCTGGTAATAGGGTAATGGAGCCCAATACTGCCATAGCGACGACAAGCATACCGCCAAGAGCAATATTTTGAAAGATCTCTACTTCTAATACAAACATTGCTCCAAGCCCAATAAATACACAAAGTGCAGAGAAAACAATAGAGCGGCCAGCTGTTTTTATAGAGATTTGGACAGCCTCTACAACGGACTTTTCAGCAAGCTCTTCTTTATAACGATTAATTAGTAATAAAGCAAAATCAATACTTAACGCAAGGCCTAGCATTGGAACTATATTGAGGACGAAAATAGATAAATCCATGGCTTCGCCAAAGAATGTCATGACTCCAAGTGCTGAAACTACTGTGACAATACCCACAGCAATTGGTACCAAAGCGGCAACTACACTTCCAAATGCAAGGAGCAGAACGACCAATGCTATTGGAAGACCGATTGCTTCTGCACTAGCCAAGTCCTTTTGGCTAGCTGAATTAATATCTTTATTGATGGCGGCAGCCCCTGTTAAAGTGACCCCCTTTTCGTTTCCGATAGATTGCCGAATGTCATCAACTACCTCTGACATGTTCTCGGTGTCCGTATTAAAGTGCAACATTGCGTATGATACATGTTCCTTATAGAGAGTAGAATCCTCCAAGGGTGATTGGATGTCTTTCACTATTTTTAAGTTTTCTATATCATTTAATGTATCTTGGATTGTTTGATCGGATGTTTTATCGAATACGACGAAGAGTGTCTCAGCTGGTAAATCAAAGGTTTCAGTCAGCTCATCCATTACTTGCTGGTGTTCTCCGTTCATTTTAAAACCGTCACCCTCCAATAAAGATGGAAGCCGTAATGCAAAAAAAGCAAGAGCCACAAACAGGATGATCCAAACTCCCAAAGTGACTTTATAATGGCGTGTCACTAGGTTAGCTAAAAATTTCATATATTTCCTCCTTAGATAAAGCCAAGTAGTAATATAGCTCTTATGTTAAATCTACCAGTTTCAGTGGTAGAGTTTCCTTTTTATTGTAATGGAAAGCAAGTTTAACTGCTAATATAATGCTATGATAAAAGAAAATTTTTGAAGGAGGAATATAAGTGAAAATTACGTCTCCAAAGCTCAATGAGAACCCAGAACAAATCAATTTAAAGGAGGCTTTACAAGAGGATTATTATATTTCCAACGCCACTGTTTGTTCGCTTGAAAGTATTGAGGAATCAGAAGGAAAGATAATCTTTGATCAAGTACTTTTCAAACAAGCTTCCTTTGTGGATTTACATTTATACCAAGTGGAATTTATAGATTGTATTTTTGAAAAATGTGATCTTTCTAATGTAGTAATGGAACAGGCAGTATTTCATCGAGTGGAATTCATAGCGTGTAAGCTCTTTGGAGCAAATTTTGCGGATGCGAGGCTAACTGATGTAAGAGTTTGTGAAAACCATGCGAACTACCTGAATCTAAGCTTTTCTAAGTTGAAAAAGGTATCCTTTAATAACTGTACATTAAATCATGCAGACTTTATTGATTCCACCTTCCAGCATGTAGAATTCGAAGCATGTGAAATAGATGAGGCTAACTTTACGGATACATCTTTAGATGGAATTGACTTGAGTAGCACTACATATGAAAACCTATTAGTATCCCTAGAGGATTTAAAGGGCTGCACAGTTTCCACGGAACAAGCTATAGGATTTGCCAAATCATTAGGAGTGATTATAAAAGAGTAAAAGAAAAAACCTCGTATTCAATTACGAGGTTTTAATTATTTAAAAGAGTAAATTTAAGACTTGGAAGATGATAGCTGCTACTACGGCAGATATCGGTAAAGTAATAATCCAAGTTAATACAATTTTTTTAGCGACTCCCCATTTTACCCCTTTCACACGCTGAGCTGCTCCAACCCCCATAATAGCGGATGAAATAACGTGTGTTGTAGAAACTGGTAAATGAATAGTTGTAGCACCAAAAATAATCATAGCAGACGATAAGTCAGCTGCTGCCCCATTAATAGGGCGGATCTTCATGATCTTACCACCAACAGTTTTAATGATTTTATAGCCACCGATAGATGTACCAAGACCCATCGCAGTTGCTGCTGCAATACGAACCCAAAGCTGGATGTCGTCTGTAGCTTGCCATTGTGCTGCAATAAGGGCCATCGTTATAATCCCCATTGCTTTTTGGGCATCATTTGTACCGTGGGTAAACGATTGAAGTGCTGCGGTTCCTATTTGGAAGATACGGAATCTTTTGTTTGTCCCATACAGGCTGCCTCGTTTAAAAATCACCTTAAATAGTGACATCATTAAAAATCCAACTGCTAAAGCAAGAAATGGTGATACGACTAAAGCTATCAAGATATTAGTGAACCCATCATAATTTAAAACTCCAAACCCTGCAGCAGAGATAGCTGCCCCTGCAATAGAACCAATCAGAGTATGGGATGAACTTGATGGAATTCCATAATACCAGGTAACCAAATTCCAAATTATTGCGGAGAGTAAAGCTGCTAATATAATTAATGATCCGTTTTGAAGTGTAAATGGATCAACTATATCCTTCGTAATTGTTTTAGCAACCCCTGTAAATGTTAAAGCCCCTACAAAGTTCATAATGGCTGCCATGTAAACGGCAACTTTTGGTTTTAAAGCTCTTGTCGAAACCGAGGTGGCAATTGCATTTGCAGTATCATGGAAACCATTGATAAAGTCGAAGGCAAGAGCAAAAAATACAACTAAGATAGTTAATATAAAAATAGTATCCATAACTAAAGCTCCTACGCGTTACGCATTATAATTGTTTCAAGCGTATTTGCTACGTTTTGACAATAATCTGCGATATCTTCTAATTGCTCGTAAATATCCTTAAATTGAATAATACGGATCGGATCTTTTTCGTTTAAGAAAAGCTGCTTAATGGAAGTACGAAGTACCTCGTCACATTTACGCTCATAATCCTTGATTAGAATGGAATGCTCATGCATCTTAAGCAATTTCTTTTGAGCTAATAGCTCCATCGCTTTAACAATCTCATCCGTGCTTTTTACAATATAACCCAGGAAAGTGCGCATGGATTCATCAATTTCCACTAATGTGAACATTTCAAGATGTGCTGTGAAATTGTCGATGCCATCTAGAATGTCATCCATTCGGATAGCAAGCTCTAGAATATCCTCGCGTTCAATTGGTGTCATAAATGATTTGTTTAACATAACAATCAACTCATGAATTAGTGTATCCCCAGCTGTTTCGTAATTCTTAAGGTGTAAGCTAATTTCTTTTAAATCTGAAGCATTATTAATACGGAAGTCATCTGCATAATGAGTGGCTTCACGCACATTTTCAGCTATCTTCAAAAGGGATAGGAAAAAAGGATCTGGTTTTTTTGAGCTAATCATAAAAGCCTCCTAGACTTTAAGTGTTGTAGTTAGTATGAATTTTCCTCAAATAGCATACCAAAAAACATACAAAATCAACACACTTTTTACTTTAAAATCGATAAATTTACAATCCTGTAACAATTCAAGTGTATAAAAAAGATTAATAATTGACAAAAAAAGCTAATTTTTGGAGAGATAAAGAAATAAATACTAATTATTAAAAATATTGAAACCTTCTAATTTTAGATACGTATAACTATTAAGGACGTTATTAATTGGAAAAGTGGTGAGAAAAATAGAACAGATATTTTTGTATGGTTTAATTGTCATTGGCCTTCTTACTATTCTTTATGTGTTATTTGCGGATGCAATAGACGGCATGGATGCCGGAATCTTTAATCCGACCACAATTCTCTCCTTTCTATTATTCATTTGTGCAGCAGGTTTTATTCTCCTTAAAATTACTAATTGGAGTAATACGGTAATAGTCGCTGTGGCGATTGGAATTTCTATATTTTTAACTTTTTTGCTATATTTCTTTGTACTTTTGCCACTTTCCTCAGCCGAAGTTTCCACAGCTTATACAAACGAGTCATTACTAGGGCAGGTTGGAAAGGTTATTGTTCCTATACCCTCAAATGGGTATGGTGAAATCGTTATTGAGTCAGTAAACGGTCTAATCGCTAAAAGAGCTACAGGTTTAGACAACGAAGAGATCGATTACGAAAAACAGGTCTTAATAATTGAAGTGAAAGACGGCACGTTTTTAGTAAAAGAATATGTGCCTTTTATAAAATAAAAAGGGGGATTTTAAAATGGGAATTGAAATGTTAGTTGTAGTAGGGGTTGTTGTATTTATTCTTTTCATCATGCTGACTGTCTATATAACGAAATATAAAACAGTTGGTCCTGATGAAGCATTAATCGTCACAGGGAGCTACTTAGGCTCTAAAAATGTTCATACAGATGACTCGGGAAATCGCATAAAGATTATTAGAGGTGGAGGTACATTTGTATTTCCTGTATTCCAGCAAAGTGAGCCCCTTAGTCTACTATCAAGTAAACTAGAAGTAACAACACCTGAAGTATACACTGAGCAGGGGGTTCCGGTAATGGCAGATGGGACTGCCATTATAAAAATCGGTGGTTCAATTTCAGAAATTGCAACTGCAGCTGAGCAATTTTTAGGAAAGTCTAAACAGGACAGAGAAAATGAAGCGAAAGAAGTATTGGAAGGTCATCTTCGCTCAATTTTAGGATCAATGACAGTTGAAGAAATATATAAAAACAGAGATAAGTTCTCGCAAGAGGTACAGCGTGTTGCCTCGCAGGATTTAGCAAAAATGGGATTAATCATAGTTTCCTTTACTATTAAAGATGTTCGGGATAAAAATGGGTATCTAGATTCATTAGGTAAGCCGAGAATTGCACAAGTTAAGCGTGACGCAGATATAGCAACAGCAGAAGCAGAAAAGGAAACACGCATCAAACGTGCGGAGGCTTCCAAGGAGGCTCAAAAAGCTGAAATTGAACGTGCAACTGAAATTGCAGAAGCTGAGAAGGACAATCAATTAAAGGTTGCGGAATACAGACGAGAGCAAGATATTGCTAAAGCACGTGCCGACCAAGCGTATGAGCTAGAAACTGCTCGATCTAAACAGGAAGTAACTGAGCAAGAGATGCAAATTCAAATTATTGAACGTCAAAAGCAAATTGAGCTAGAAGAGAAAGAGATTTTACGTCGCGAAAAGCAATATGATTCAGAGGTAAAGAAAAAGGCAGATGCAGACCGATATGCTATTGAACAAAATGCTGCAGCTTCCAAGTCTCGTGAAATGGCAGAGGCAGATGCAGAAAAATATCGTATTGAGGCAAAAGCAAAAGCAGATGCAGAAAAAGTACGTTTAGATGGTTTAGCAAAAGCTGACTCGCAACGTGCACAAGGGGAATCAGAAGCAGATATAATTCGACTGAAAGGTCTTGCTGAAGCAGAAGCAAAACGAAAAATTGCAGAAGCATTTGATCTTTACGGTCAGGCAGCTGTATTAGACATGGTCGTTGGGATGTTACCGGAATACGCAAAACAAATTGCTAGCCCGCTTTCAAATATCGATAAAATCACTGTAGTAGATACTGGTGGAGGAGAGGGCGGAGGTGCCAATAAGGTTACCTCATACGCTACAAATCTAATGTCTACCCTTCAAGAAACTTTAAAGGCTTCTTCAGGAATCGATATGAAGGATATGTTAGAAAACTATGCTGGGAAGGGTAATATACGTCCAAGCATCGAGCAACTGACCCAAGAAGTAAAGAAAGCAAACGAAGAAACAAAGGTACGTGAAGTACAAGAGGTATAAAAATGTATATTTTAAACAGACTTTCGATATTTGAAAGTCTGTTTTTTTAATATTCCCTTTAGTATTAACTAACTGTATAATTAAGGTTAGATTGTCGAATGTTGTAGAATTGTGGAGGAACAATGATACTTACAAAAGAACAAATTCATGATATTGAAGAAAAGCATAGTCTACCAAGGGTAGTTACGGATAAAACAATCACAACCTATATCGGAAGCTCGAATAATATTTCCTATGCCCTTTATACACTTATACCTGAAAGCACGTCTTGGATTTATTCGAATCCCTGTAACGAAAAAAATTACGTTGAAAAATATTCTATTCTATCAGGCAGATTAAAAATATTGTACTCGGATAAACAGAAAATACTTGGACCGGGTGATGTAATAGAGACAGAGCTGTATAATACTTTAATCACTTGTAATGCAGTGGAAAAAGTACAGATTTTAATAGAAATGACAAAAACACATTTTAACCAAAACTTCATGGAGAGAGGAATTATTCATCGCGATGCTCTCCGTATTCAAGAAGTGGATGGTTATACTTATCATCATTGCGCACGGATAAGAGATTATTCGATTGAACTTTGGAAAAGAATGAACTTAAAAAGTAAAGGAGTTCGAAGGTTAAGTATAGGCTCCTATTTTCATGATATTGGTAAGCTCGCCATTCCTATAGAGATTCTAAATAAACCTGGAAAACTAACAGAAGATGAATGGAAAGTAGTTAAGATGCATACTACTTTAGGGGCTGAAATGATGAAAAATCATGAAATTTCTTGTATTCGGGAAGCTGCTTTTATTGTCGAACAGCATCATGAAAGGTATGATGGAAAAGGGTATCCTTTTGGACTGATGGGGGAAGAAATTTCCTTAGAAGCTTCTATCGTCTCTGTTGTAGATGCATTTGATGCAATGACCACTAATCGGGTTTACCGTGGGGCAATGACCTTTGAAGACGCTATCCTCGAAATAAAGAGAGGTAGAGGAACTCAATTTAATCCAAAGGTGCTAGATGAATTTCTCGAAATGTTGCAAGAAAAAAATAATCAGTGGTAAATGAAAAAGGAGAGAAAAAAATGTCTTATCGTATTGAACGTGATTCTATGGGAGAAATTAAAGTTCCACAAGATAGTCTTTGGGGAGCTCAAACACAAAGATCTAAAGAAAACTTTAAAATTGGTACAGAAAAAATGCCAATTGGCGTAGTACATGGATTAGCTCTATTAAAGAAATCAGCGGCAATCGTTAGTCATTCTCTTGGTAATCTATCAAAAGTAAAAAAAGATGCTATTGCAGCTGCAGCGGATGAAATACTAGCAGGAAAGCTAGACCATCATTTTCCATTAGTAGTTTGGCAAACTGGTAGTGGTACGCAGTCTAATATGAATGTTAACGAAGTCATTGCCAATAGAGGTAATCAGCTATTAGAGGAAAAAGGTAGTGAAGAGAGACTTCACCCAAATGATGATGTAAACAAATCCCAAAGCTCTAACGATACTTTCCCCACTGCACTTCATATTGCTGGAGTACTCGCAGTCGAAAAAGAGTTATTGCCTGCAATTGACGTTTTAAAAGAGACGTTGGGTAAAAAATCTGAACAGTTTATGGAAATCATTAAAATTGGACGTACGCATTTACAAGATGCAACGCCACTGTCTCTTGGCCAAGAATTCAGTGGATGGCATAGAATGCTTGAAAAGTCTTCTAAAATGATTACTACAGCTGTGGAAGATATGAAAGAGCTTGCAGTTGGAGGTACAGCTGTAGGTACCGGATTGAATGCTCCAAAAGGCTTTGGTGATTTAGTAGCAGCAGAAATTTCTAAAGAGCTAGGAATTGAATTTACTTCAGCTAAAAATAAATTCCATGCTTTGACAAGCTATGATGACGTTGTTTATGTACATGGTGCTGTGAAGGCACTTGCAGCTGATTTAATGAAGATTGCTAATGACGTACGTTTACTTGCAAGTGGTCCTCGTTCTGGTATTGGAGAGATCTCTATTCCGGAAAATGAACCAGGAAGCTCTATTATGCCTGGTAAAGTAAATCCTACTCAAAGTGAAGCTATGACGATGGTAGTAGCGCAAGTTATGGGGAATGATACTTCAATCAGTTTTGCAGCAAGTCAAGGGAACTATCAATTAAATGTCTTCAAGCCTGTAATTATTCATAACTTCTTACAATCCGTTCGCTTATTAAGTGATGCCATTATTAGCTTCAATAATAACTGTGCAGTAGGGATTGAACCAAACTTAGAAACAATTAAACATCATGTTAATAATTCTCTAATGCTTGTAACTGCTTTGAATCCATACATTGGCTATGAGAATGCTGCAAAAATTGCTAAGCATGCACACAAAAATGGTACAACTCTAAAAGAAGCAGCTATCGAATTAGAGCTGCTAACTGCTGACAAGTTTGATGAAATTGTTAGACCAGAAAAAATGATATAAAAGAGGTATATATGAAAAAAATTCTGTTTTTATTATTTTGTTTAATGTTGGTGCTTGCTGCCTGTGGTCAAAAAGAAGAAAGTCACAAGGCTGCAGAAGAAGTGGATCATCAGGAGCAGGATCACGACCATACGACTCATTTAGCTAATGGGGATATTCAAGAAACTACTTCTTCAACTGATGTGCTTCCTAAGTTTCTAGAAAAACAGCCTGAAAATATGCAGCTGATTTATCAAGCTGCAGCAAAAGCTAATGATGTACTCAAGTGGATGCCTTGTTACTGTGGTTGCGGTGATAGTGCAGGCCATAAAAGCAACTTCAACTGTTTTGTACAGGAAATTAAAGAAAATGGTGAAGTCGTATGGGATGACCACGGTACTCGCTGTGCAGCGTGCTTAGAAACTGCCGTTGCCTCTATTAACATGATTCAAGAAGGTAAGTCACTTATAGAAATTCGCCAGGCCATAGACGAGGCTTATCAAGAAGGCTACTCAAAACCAACTGACACACCAATGCCCTCTTAAAATATAACTGTTCCTTCTCACTATAAGTGAGAGGGAACATTTTTTTTGCACCAATTTCATGAAGTTAGTTGTCTTTCTTAAGAATTTCTTCATTTTTATCCTTCCTGAATGTTAAGAAATGTTACCTATAATGAATAGAAGGTAATAAGGAAGGGGTATTGCATGATACATGTAAAGAATGTCAATCATACATTTTTAATTGGAAAGAAAGGAAAAGAGAAGAAGGTGCCTGTACTAAAAAATCTCTCCTTTGACGTACAACAGGGAGAAATTGTGGCCGTAGTTGGGAAAAGTGGTTCGGGTAAGTCTACTTTATTGAACACGCTTGCAGGCTTTATGAGTCCAGAACAAGGGTCTATTCTTATAAATGGTCAAGAGACTGTTAAGTTAAATGAAACCGAAAGAGCAGACTTTCGCTTAAATAATTTCGGCTTTATCTTTCAAAACTTTCAGCTGATGCCTGGTTTAACTGCTTTTGAAAATGTGGAGCTGCCATTAAAGCTGAAAGGGATATCTTCTAAAAAACGTAAAGTAACCGTCCTTCAAATTATGAAAAAGGTAGGTCTAGATTCTGTGTCAGATCATTATCCAAATGAATTGTCTGGTGGGCAGCAACAACGGGTTAGTATAGCTCGTGCATTAATCACGAGTCCCCCTATTTTATTGGCAGATGAGCCAACCGGTAGCCTAGACTCAGAGACAGAGCAGGACATTCTACTTCTCATTCAAGAACTCAATCAGACTATGGGGATTACGTTTGTTATTATCACTCATGATGAAGAGGTAGCTAGCATCGCACACCGCAAGTTAAAGATGCACGACGGAGAACTTAGGAAGGAGGATATGTCTCATGTTATTTAAGGATCAGCTAGAATTTGTATCCCAGCATATTAAGAAAAATAAACTACGAGTATTTATGACAGTGCTTGCTGCAACAATGGGTTGTGCATTTTTAATCGTTCTAGCTTCTATAGGGTTTGGTGTACAAGATATGATGCGTTCTGAAATATTAGAGGACCAAGCTATTACAGAGGTAGAAGTGTATGGTAACGACGGCGTAATCGATTATGAGAAAATAAAAAATATAGATTCGGTCGGAGCAGTTGTTCAACGTGCTAGCATAGACGTCGAAACTATTTTCAAATTAGAGGATAGAACAATTTTTGGAAACTCCAAGCTAACCAACTTTAAAGAAGAAACAAATTCAAACCTATCATTATCCGAGGGTAGAATGCCTAAAGATAGTAATGAAATTATTGTTGGTTATCACTTCGCAGAAAACTTGTGGACAGAACAAGAGTTTGCGACTTGGGAAGATGGAGCAGCAGAGGACGGAGAAATACCGAAAGGGTATGAAGAATCCATACTAGGTAAAGAGGTTACTCTAGCCATGAAGCCATATGGTCAAGAGGATACTTTTCCAGAACAATGGACGTTTACAATTGTAGGTGTTACTAAGCAACCAGCAAAAGACTGGATAGTCGATAAAATTGTCCTAATGGATGAGTCTTGGACGGAAACATTAATGGCATCCTATAAAGCGAATGTAGCAGAGGTACCGGAAGAGGTTCTATACACAGAAACGAAAGTTTTTACTGCTAGTCTAGAGGACGTCAAGGCTGCAACAGATGAAATTAAAGAGATGGGTTACAGTGTTTACTCTGTTTCCGAGCAATTGGAGCAGTTAGATGTATTTTTTATGGCATTTAAAATAGGACTTATATTTGTAGGTACGATTGCAGTTTTAATTTCATCTATAGGTATCTTTAATACAATGACAATGGCGGTTACAGAGAGAACAAGAGAAATCGGAGTGATGAAAGCAATTGGGGCTAGCCCAAAATTGATCCGTCGACTGTTTCTCATGGAAAGTGCATGGATCGGTATTATTGGAACTGTGCTTGCAGTAATTATTTCTTATGTAGTGAGTTATTTAGCTAATCTAGTCTTGCCAATTGTTGTAGGCATGGCATTAGAGGAGGAAAGTATTGCGGGTATGAATTTAACGTTTTCGTTAATTCCTTGGCAGCTTGTAGCTATTGCGTCTTGCATAAGTATTGGGGTAGCTATGATTTCTGGATGGAGACCAGCAAAGAAAGCAACTAAAATTGACGTTATACAGGCTTTGAGACAAGAATTATAAAAGCAAAAGAGGGAACGGGTACCTAAGTATCTGTTCCCTCTTTTTACAATTTCTTTTCCCCATGTGCCTGTCGGAGCAGAAACAGGCGACTGCGCTTTTCTTGATGTCTAGCTCCATCGCCTTGCCCCTCGGGTCAAATGGAAAAAAGCTGCGGTGGCTGGAGAGCTGCCTCCTCGCTTTTCCCCATTTGCCTGTCGGGGCAGAGCAGGCGACTGCGCTTTTCTTTTAAGAGGGGTCGATTGTGAAATAGGCGATGAATAGTATGAAGACTACCGCCATATTTAGTAAGTTATACTTCATCCTTGATATTGTCTGTTCAAATTTCCCTGACTTTTTTACAGCAGTAATGCCTACATAAATTATTAATATAGCGATGAGTATAGAGAAAATAGGATGCAGGGGATATACCCTTACATTTAAAAAATGAACAATTATCACTGCAATAGCCATTACTATGCCATATACCACTTTTTGATAAGTTGGATCTTTCATATGTTCTCTCCTTGGATTGTCATGATTAGTCTATATTCAAGTATTCCTTAAGTTCATTTTCTAGAAATGGTTGAGCGTTTAGCATTTCTTTGAATTGTTCATAGCCTTCTATTTGTTCATGGGTTGGCTTTCCACCTGTTTTATAGGCACGTATTAAAATATTTTTAGGCGTATTTTCAATATCTATAAACTCCACTAATTGGGCCTCGTAGCCTACCAGATTCAATATTTCGGCACGTATTGAATCTGTAGCAAGTGCTGAAAAACGTTCTTTAATTAATCCATGCTTCAGCATAATGTTTAACCCAGGGGCATCAAGCTGTCTATTTAACTCGTGCTGACAGCAAGGCACACTTAAAATGACGCTAGCATTCCACTTAACCGCTCGGGCAAGTGCCATATCAGTTGCAACATCACAAGCATGTAAGGTAACAACCATGTCTACGGCAGTTTCGTCGTTATAATCATTAATATCTCCCACTAAAAATTCCAAATCGTCATAGTCTAGATCTTTAGCGATTTGCGAACATTCTTCAATTACTTCCTTTTTTAAGTCAAGTCCCGTAACACGAATGTCTAATCCCTTTTCAATTTTTAAATAGTGATAAAGGGCAAACGTTAAATAGGATTTACCAGAGCCAAAATCTAAAATGCGAACGGTTTTATCCTTTGGTAAATAAGCCAAAGTATCATCTATAAACTCAATAAAACGATTAATTTGTTTAAATTTATCGTACTTTTGTTTTTTTACTTTTCCTTCAGAAGTTTGAACTCCTAATCGGATTAAAAAAGGATAAGGTGTATGCTCGTCTAACAAGTAGTTTTTTTTACGATTATGAGATAAATCCACTTGTTTCAATGAAGTGTTTTTTTCAGTTTTATACATCACTTTATTTTTCTTAGAAAGTTGTATTTGAATCTTTTCCTCAATAAAATCAACGTGAATTTGGCGAAAGTCATCCAGTAACTTTTCCCATGCTGAAGAGAATTCTTCTATTCGAATATTTTCGTGCTTTAAAATACGTTCGTATTGGTATTCTAATTGGATGTGGTACATATTTTTTATTTCAATAGGCTTTAGTTTGATGCGCTTTATTTCATTAGATTTAGCCCTTGGTTGGCTTATTGTTGCTTGAATCAGCTGTTTAGATAAGATTTGCTTTAATACGTTGTCTTTCATTTCGTTGAATTCCATATAATCGCCTTCTTTTTCGTAAGATACTTGAAATTAGTGTATCACAACGACATATTTCATAGATAGATTAGCTATCGTGTAAGAAGAGATAAAACGTCTATATACCTTTTATACTATCAGAATTTTATGATAATATAATTGGTGAGTAGTCAATCGAAAGGGGAGATTGGGTTGTTAAATGAAAAAACAATTGGGGAGATAGTAAAGGAAGCCGCAAGTAAGTTTCCTGAGAAAGAGGCTTATGTGTACCCTGAGCATGGGATTCGTAAAACATATAAAGAGTTTGATATGGAAACTGACGAGCTTGCTAAAGCATTTATTGGCATGGGTGTTCAAAAAGGAGAACATATTGCCATTTGGTCAGACAATAAAAGGGAATGGCTATTAAGCCAATTTGCAACTGGAAAAATGGGAGCAGTTTTAGTAACGGTTAATACAAACTATCAGGAAAAAGAACTGGAATATCTATTACAGCAATCAGATGCTACTACTCTTATTTTATGTGAATCCTTTAAAGCTACTTCTTATCTCGACATTATTCGTGCAATTTGCCCTCAAATAAATACAGCAGAAAAAGGGAATATTCAATCTGAAAAACTTCCCTATTTAAAACGAGTGATTGTAATGAGTGAAAATGACTACCCAGGAATTTATAAATGGTCGGAGTTCGTTGAATTTGCAAAAAGAGTATCTGATGAGACTTTAGAAGATGCGATGAAAGAGACTCATAATGATGAAGTCATTAATATTCAATATACTTCTGGAACGACTGGATTTCCAAAGGGAGTAATGCTTTCCCATAAAAATATAGTTAACAATGGTCAGCTTGTAGGAGACTACATTCATCTAACTGAACATGATCGTCTTTGTATACCTGTACCCTTCTTTCATTGCTTCGGTTGTGTCATGGGAACAATTGCTTCAGTAACACATGGGACCACAATGGTAATCATTGAACAATTTGATGCAGGGAAAGTGTTGAAAATAGTGCAGGATGAGAAATGTACTGCTTTACACGGGGTACCAACCATGTTCATCGCTGAATTAAATCATCCAAATTTTAAGCAATTTGATTTATCTACTTTACGTACTGGAATTATGGCTGGTTCTATTTGTCCGATAGAAGTTATGAAGAAAGTGATGGAAGACATGGGTGCAACTGAAATTACCATTGCCTATGGACAAACTGAATCCTCGCCAGTTATTACGCAAACTAAAACAGATGATTCAATTGAAAAAAGAGTGTCCTCAGTTGGGAAAGCTCATCCAGGAGTAGAAGTGAAAATAATAGATCCGGCAACAGGAGAAGATACCCCTGCAGGAGTACCAGGGGAACTATGTACAAGAGGATATTTAGTGATGAAAGGCTACTATAAAAATGAAGAAGCAACAAAATCGACAATAGATGACAACGGCTGGCTCCACACTGGCGATATTGCCGTAATGGATGACGAAGGCTATATCGATATAACCGGAAGAATCAAGGATATGGTAATTCGAGGTGGTGAGAATATTTATCCGAAAGAAGTAGAAGAATTTCTTTATCAGCATCCAGCTATTCAAGACGTACAGGTTGTAGGTGTCCCAGACCCGAAATACGGAGAAGAGCTAATGGCTTGGGTAATTCTAAAAACAGGAGAAAGCCTAACGTCAGATGATTTGAAGGAATTCTGTAAAGGGAAAATATCTTATCATAAAATACCAAGATATATTGAATTCATCGATGCATACCCAATGACAGCATCAGGGAAGATACAGAAATTCTTACTGAGAGAAATGTCAAAAGAGAAAATAGAAGCATAGACATATTTCCTGGGAAATCGACACCAAGAAAAGCGCAAGCGCCTATCTCTGCCCCTACAGGCAAATGGGAAAATGCGAGGAGGCAGCTGTTCAGCCACCGCAGTATTTTCCCATTTGACCCGAGGGGCAAGGCGCTGAAGCTAGACACCAAGAAAAGCGCAAGCGCCTATCTCTGCCCCTACAGGCAAATGGGAAAATGCGAGGAGGCAGCTGTTCAGCCACCGCAGTATTTTCCCATTTGACCCCGAGGGGCAAGGCGCTGAAGCTAGACATCAAGAAAAGCGCAAGCGCCTATCTCTGCCCCGACAGGCAAATGGGAAAAGTGAGGACCGTTCATGTTCCCTAGAGTGAGTATTAGCTGTGATTTGAGCTTATACAGGATTTAAGCACCGAGGTTATAATCGGTGCTTTTTTCAGTTTTCCTGTATACTTAATCTAATAAAAGGATAATTTTGAGATAAGAGGTGAATGTATGTTTTTAGACCATATTGTTCATTTTGTTAATAAAAAACCTATAGAAGTGGCCGGAGATTGGCAGCAGCAAGGAATTAATGCCGTGGTTGGTGGACAGCATTTAAACTGGGGGACGTATAATGCGCTTCTTTATACGGTAAATAGTTATGTAGAATGGTTAGCGATGGAAGAGGAACAAGTAGCTAGGCGTGTAGTACACCCTTTAGTAGAATTAATGCTCCATGATTTAAATGAAGGTCCAGGTTTTGGAACGATTTGCATTAGAGCAAATGATTTGGAAGTACTTAGAAAAGACTTAGAAAATAAAGGTATAGAAACAACAGGAGTATTGTATGCTGAAAGAAAGACAGCTGCTGGATCTTTACGTAAATGGAAAATGCTATTTATTAAAGAAGAAGTTAGTGACAGCTTACCTGCGCCATTTTTTATAGAGTGGGAAGAAACGGATGATGAAAGATATGAGTTGCTTCAGAAGGAGGGAACAGTGAACAATAGTAACCTCCAACTCAACATTGAGAGCTGTGAGTTTCATGTAGAAAATCCAAGGGAAGTAATAGAGAAATGGACTAGCTATCTGAATGTTACTTACAATCATCAAACGTTATTCTTACCCAATACAAATTTAATATTTAAACAGCTGAAACAAGGGACTAAAGAAAGGCTTGTTAGTGTGCAAATTAAAGGCCTCCCTAACCAAGAAGCTATTGTTTACGAACAAGGAGTATATCGTTTCGATTAAGAGGAGGATTTTATAATGGAACAGTTAGATGAAAGAGCGATTGTAGTTGCAGTTAAGCTGCAAAAAGATGAGCATTTCGAATATGAATTAGAGGAGCTTATTAATTTAGCTGCAGCTTTAGAGGTGGAGGTTGTTGGTGAAATCACTCAAAATTTAGAGCGAGTGACATCTTCTCATTATGTAGGAACAGGTAAAGTAGAGGAGATAAAAAATCTCTTCGATGCTACAGATGCAAATCTCGTTATATTTAACGATGAACTTTCTCCATCTCAAATAAGAAACCTAGAGCGAGATTTAGAATGCAAGGTAATAGATCGTACTATGCTAATTTTAGACATTTTTGCAAGACGCGCAAAATCCAATGAGGCACAAATGCAAGTGGAACTAGCACAACTTCAATATATGCTACCGAGACTTGTCGGACTGCGAGCCTCCCTTGGTCGTCAGGGTGGTAGTACGGGCGGGGGAGTTAGTAACCGTGGTGCTGGGGAAACAAAGCTAGAACTGGATCGTCGTAAAATTGAAGACCAAATAGCAAAGCTGAAGAGAGAGCTAGAACTAGTTAAGGATCAAAGGGAAACGCAAAGAAAACAACGTAAAAAAAATAATATACCTGTTGTTTCTCTAGTTGGCTATACCAATGCCGGAAAGTCTACGATTATGAACCAACTGCTTCAAAAGATTGGACAAGAACAATCGAAGCAAGTATTTGAGAAAGACATGCTCTTTGCTACATTGGAAACTTCCGTCCGTCAAATTAAACTACCAGACCAAAAGGAATTCCTATTAACTGATACAGTAGGATTTGTCAGTAAACTACCCCATCATCTAGTGAAGGCATTCCGATCAACACTTGAGGAAGCAAGGGACGCTAATCTACTATTACATGTGGTAGACGTTTCTAATGATGAACACCGCTATATGATGGATGTGACGAATGAAACTCTACTTGAAGTGGGAGTAAAGGACGTTCCAACAATTTTTGTTTACAATAAATCGGATTTAGCAGACATGATGTACCCACACGTTGCAGGAAGTAATATCTGGATATCTGCAAAAGATGGGAAAGGTTTAGATGAACTGTTAGATATTATTAAAAAGTATATATTCTCTGACTATGTTCAGTGCGATCTGCTAATTCCATTTGATCGAGGAGATATCGTTTCATATCTTAATGAGAAAGCCACAGTTAAGTCGACCTCATATGAGGAAGAAGGAACGCTAGTGCA
Organism: Psychrobacillus sp. FSL W7-1457; assembly: GCF_038593405.1. Classification (NCBI taxonomy): domain Bacteria; kingdom Bacillati; phylum Bacillota; class Bacilli; order Caryophanales; family Bacillaceae; genus Psychrobacillus; species Psychrobacillus sp. FSL W7-1457. Next base: position 3,569,950 of record NZ_CP151993.1, on the reverse strand, counting down.
CGTGGAATTAAAAAAATCAGATTATGATCGTTTAGAGGGATTTGTGTATAACCCATAAAAATAAGAAGCTCCGAAAAATTTTCGGAGCTTCTTTTTTATGCTGTTTTTTTCAAATTAGCTAAGTATATTTTAGTTTAAACTTGTTGAAACTGTATGTTATGAAGTCTTGCAAAAATACCTTCTTTAGCCACAAGCTCGTTGTATGATCCATCTTCGGCAATTCCGTCCTCAGTTACTACAATTACCCGGTCCGCGTCTCTAATTGTTGCTAAGCGGTGTGCAATTATAAGAGTAGTACGATCCTCTGCTAGCTCCATTAGTGATTGCTGGATAATTTTTTCTGTTTCTGTATCGAGAGCAGAAGTTGCCTCATCCAAAATGAGAATAGGCGGATTCTTTAAAAACATTCGAGCTATTGCCAGTCTTTGTTTTTGTCCACCTGACAATTTTAGTCCACGTTCACCTATTTGTGTTTCATACCCGGCTGGTAAGGAAGCGATTAAGCTTTCTAAATGTGCTTTCTTAGCTGCACTTCTAATCTCCTCTTCCGTAGCATCCTTTTTTCCATAAGCAATATTTTCTCGAATGGTGCCGGTAAACAAAAATACATCCTGTTGGACTATTCCGATTTGTGAGCGGAGTGATTGAAGAGATAAATCTTGTATATTGATCCCATCAACAGAAATTGCCCCGTCACTGACATCGTAAAAACGAGGTATTAAGGAACAAATGGTTGTTTTCCCTGCCCCGGAAGGACCAACAAATGCTACTGTTTCACCAGCACGTATGGAAAGGTTAATATCCTTTAACACAGTTTTATGCTCATCGTATTGGAAGCTAACATGACTAAAGGAAATATTACCGTTTAAATGATTTACTTGAATTGCATTCGGTTTATCTTCTATTTCCGGCTCTTGCTCCACTAATTCTAAGAAGCGCTTAAATCCAGCCATTCCTTTAGGATATAATTCCAATAAAGCGGTAATTTTATCCACTGGCTTAATTAGTACATTTACATATAAAATAAAACTTACTAGCTCTCCATAAGTTATGTAGTTTTGAAAAGAGAACCATGCTCCTACTACCAGGACAACTAAAGTTACTAGCCTTGTCATCATATAGATGGTAGAATGAGTACCTGCCATGACTTTGTAAGCTTTTAGTTTCGCTATTCGGAATTGTGAATTATCTTCCTTGAATCTTGAAATTTCAAAATTTTCATTTGTAAAGGATTGGACAACTCGTACTCCGGAAACGCTGTCTTCTACTCTTGCATTGACGTCAGCGATTTTCCCGTACATATTTTTCCAAGCTTTATTCATCATGATATTCCCATAGGTTGCTACAATAGATAAAAATGGAACCATTATAATAGCAATAATAGCCAACTCGGGATTAATGTTGAACATAATAGTGAAGGTACCTATAATAGTCATTATGGCAATAAATAGGTCCTCGGGTCCATGATGTGCTAGTTCTCCGATATCAAACAGGTCATTTGTGATTCTACTCATAATGTGGCCCGTTTTCGTGTTATCAAAAAACCGGAATGATTGTCGTTGGACATGGTTAAATAGTTTTTGTCTCATATCCGTCTCAATGTTAATACCTAACTTGTGCCCCAAGTAGCTCACGATATATTGGAGTACAGTACTAATAATATAGACGAATAAGAGAACTATACCTACACGCACGATTGTTTCCCAATTTCCTGAGGGCAGAAGGTCATCGATAAACCATTGCACAGCTACTGGGAATGCTAGTTCTAAAATTGCAACAAAAACGGCACTGCTAAAATCAATAATAAATAATCGTTTATGTGGTTTGTAAAATGAAAAAAATTTCTTGAGCATTTCGTATCCCCTTTTCATTATCATAACGACTATTATAACGAATAATTTCAGTTGTCGAAATATTATAATGTTTCTTTTTTGAAAGAATAGGAAATATTTTAATTATTATTTTGTAGAAATGAGGCGTAATTAGATGTTATCGAAAGAAGAAATAGTAAAATCCGTACCACAAACAGGATTTTTTGGACAGCCGAAAGGTCTTCTATCCTTGTTCTTTACGGAGTTTTGGGAGCGTTTTTCATACTACGGTATGCGCGCAATTTTAATCTATTATATGTATTACGAAGTGACTCAAGGCGGTTTAGGGCTAGAACGATCAACAGCGAACTCTATTATGGCTGTTTATGGTTCCTTAGTTTATATGTCTGGGATTATTGGTGGTTGGATAGCCGATAGACTATTCGGTACTACAAGAACAGTGTTCTATGGCGGAGTATTAATTATGATCGGTCATATTGTACTGGCATTCCCAGGTGGTTTAACTACCTTATTCATATCCATGGCATTTATCATTATTGGTACTGGTTTATTAAAGTCTAATATTTCTACTATTGTCGGTGATTTATATTCCGCTGAGGATGCTCGTAGAGATTCAGGTTTCAGTATTTTCTATATGGGTATTAATATGGGAGCTTTCATTGCACCATTAATCGTTGGGACAATCGGCTTAGAGTATAACTTCCATTTAGGATTTGGTTTGGCAGCTGTAGGTATGGCAATAGGTTTAGTAGTCTTTTTACTAACTAAGAAAAAATATTTAGGCTTGGCAGGATCTTATGTACCAAATCCGCTTACTAAAGAAGGAAAGAAAAAATTCTTTACGAGATTAGTAATAGCCGTAGTAATTATTGCAGCACTTGGTTTTTATCTGATTCAAGCTGGTATTATGACGATTAACGTTTTCACTATGACTATCTCCATACTTGGTATTTTAATCCCAACTCTATACTTCATTATTATGTATAGAAGTGATAAGTCAACGGAAGATGAAAAGTCTCGTTTACTTGCTTACATTCCACTTTTCGTAGCAGCTATGATGTTCTGGGCAATTCAAGAGCAAGGTTCTAACATTTTAGCTCAATATGCAGATGAGCGTGTAGATCTAACTCTTGGGTCATTTGAAATTTCACCTGCGTGGTTCCAATCGTTGAATCCATTATTTATCATCGCCCTTGCTCCTGTCTTTGCATGGTTATGGGTGAAACTTGGGAATAGACAACCGTCAACCCCTCGTAAATTTGCATATGGGTTATTCTTTGCGGGTCTGTCCTTTGTAGTAATGATTTTCCCTGCTTACTTTAATGGTACTGATACGTTAGCTAATCCTATGTGGCTTGTTCTAAGCTTTTTCTTAGTAGTACTTGGTGAGTTACTTCTTTCACCAGTTGGTTTGTCTGCAACTACAAAGCTAGCTCCAGCTGCTTTTGCTGCGCAAACGATGAGTTTATGGTTTATGACAAATGCCTCTGCACAAGCAATTAATGCGCAGGTTGTAAAATTGTACAAGCCAGAAACAGAAATTATGTACTTTGGAGTAATAGGTGCAATTGCAATAGGGTTAGGGGTAATTCTTTATCTAATGACACCGGTCATCCAAAAATACATGCGTGGTATTCGTTAATTTGTAAAAAAAGTGAAACCTTTCAATAATTTGTTCGTATGTTAAGTATGAAACAAAGAAGGGATGGGACTAACATGAAGAAATGGAAAATGCTATTAGTGGCTACTACGATGACTTTTGCATTAGCTGCTTGTAACGACACTGCTACGCCGGCTAATAAGGAAGTAAAAGAAACTACTGATATGACTTTGGAAGAAGTATATAACAAATCATTGGCGGTATCAGAAGAACTGTCAAGTGTTTCTGCTAAAGTGAATCTACACCAAAAAATGAATATACCAAGTGAAGAAGCAAACGTAGAGCTTAAGGCTGACATGGATATGGATGTAGTTATTGAACCAATGCAAATGTACCAAAAAGGAACAACTTCTATGAAAACAGAAGACGGATCAATGGACGAGTCGATGGAAACAGAGATGTACTTCAATGGAACTGAGTTCTATATGTATGAGGGAACAGGGAAGCAGTGGATGAAGCTACCAACAGATGCACTGGGTGACGTCATGGCACAAACTAGCTCAGCTAATCCTGCTAGCTCGCTTGCTGAACTTGAAGACTATATTAAAGACTTTAAGTTTGAACAAGATGACAAAAATTATATTTTGACACTTGATGCATCAGGTGACAAATTTAATGAATTAGTACAAGCTCAAATAGATGAAACGCTTCAAAGCATGGCACAGGCTGGAGAAGACGTACAACTAGATGTGAAAATTAATTCAATCAGTTACTTAATTCATATTGATAAAGAGAGCTTCCAAACTACTAAGGTTGATGTTACTGTAGATATGGATATGGAGGCAGAAGGCGAATCTATTAATATGAATCAAGATATGAAGACAGATTTCTCTAACTTTAATGGAGTAGAAAAAATTGAAATTCCTCAAGAAGTTATTGATAGTGCGATAACTATATAAAAATGAGTAAAGCCTGCCTATAATTGTTGGATAATTCAACATTTATAGGCAGGCTTTTTATATCCTTCAAGCCCTTTAGTTTTTTAAAAGTTTTCTTAATAAAGTAATGTTAGGAAACATTAAATTTAGGGAACACTAAAAGGGGAAAATTATTTAATAAAAGGAAGGTTAGCATGCTAACCTCTTTGACTTGGCTTATGTAAGGAGGCAATATCAATGTATGACTGTATTATTATCGGAGGCGGCCCCGCAGGCTTGGGTGCTAGTTTAACTTTAGGAAGAGCACGAAGAAAAATTGCCTTATTCGACGATGGGACAAATCGTAATAGAGTAACTCATGAATCACACGGCTTTATAACAAGAGATGGCATAAAACCACATGAATTCAAAGGGATTGGGCTAAGTGAATTAAAAAATTACCCGAATGTAAGTTACTTTAATAAGACCATTATTGAAGTAAGGAGAGAGAAAGAGGAAGGTAATTTTATCGTAAAAACAAGAGACAATAATGAATATGTTTCCGAAAAATTATTGCTTGCAACAGGTATTCAAGAAGTGTTTCCGATTGAAAGTATTCGGAAGTTCTATGGAAAAAGCCTCTTTAGTTGTCCTTATTGTGATGGGTGGGAGTTACGGGATAAGCCACTTCTGATTCTAGCTGAAAAGGAAGAACACATCCTACATATGGTTAAACTCATTTATAATTGGTCAAATGACCTGTTGGTGCTAACTAATGGAAATAACTTATCAGAGGAAGGTATGCGCGAGCTTGCCAAGCATAATATTGAAATAAAAAATGATCGAATAGAGGAACTTGTGGGTGAAGAGGGTTATCTCAAAGAGGTAAAGTTGGCGTCCGGTGAGATTATTAATAGAACTCTTGGATTTGTTGCTCCCACGTATTATCGCCCAAACTACTTTGCTGAGAAATTAGGGTGTGAAATAGATGAGAAAGGAAGAGTGATGACTGACCCACGTTGTCGAACAACACAAAAAAATGTATATGTTGCTGGAGAATCTAGAAAGCCTATACCTTCATCTCTTTTGATTGCAGCTGCAGATGGAAATAAGGCGGCAGTCTCCATTAACACAGATTTGACAGAGGAACGATTCTAGTTTTTTTATAAATGCATCTTTGACTCATTAAAACCTGTCTATTCCCCTAATCGATTATCCTTAAAAACAGAGGTTGCTTAGAACCTCTGCCCCCTCTCTAAAATTAGCTTATGGATTTATATCATTCGCTAATTCTTTGTACTTGTAAGCTATCTGGCTTATAATTTTTATAACAAATAGGAGGGATTCTGTGAAAAAATGGTTTTATCCACTAGGACTTGTTACATTACTTGGGTTTACAATGCTGTTTTTGAATATAGCTAAAGATAAGGTAGTGTCGTTAGATCAAAAAATGGGCAATCTTCTTGAAGGTAATTCATTCATCACAGCATTTCACTATTTTGGTGATACAAAATTTATTTTACTTATCGCGTTATTAATTATTTTATTATTATGGATACGTTCTCATAATTATCGAGGCATGCTATATGTTTTATTTACGGTTGGGGTTGGGAATGCCTTGAACCAACTGCTTAAAAGAGTGATTCAACGAGAACGTCCCGACGTCCCTTCCCAATTAGAAACTTATAGTTTCCCCTCAGGTCATGCGATGGTTGGCCTGCTCTATTTGTTTACAATTGCTTATTTAGCTACTGAGCATCAGACTAATAGAAAAATCACCGTAACCATTTGGTTGGGGGCCATATTCATGTCTATCATGATAGGACTTTCTCGAATAGCAGAATCTCGCCACTATGCATCCGATGTGTTTGCTGGATGGATGGTCGGGTATACATGGTTTGTATTGGTGGCTCTGTGGTACGAATATAGAAAGCGTAATAGAAAAAATAAAAATAATAGATTATAAATCCTTTCCGATTCGTGGAGAGGATTTTTTGTAAGGAGGAAAGAAAGTGTTTGAGATACCGAACCATTTAATGGATATATGCATAAAAAGAATAGAGGGATCACCGGTTGAAGGTTTTGTAAAAGGTAAAGGACCGAGAAAGCCTACTCTTATGCTAGTGGGAGAAGCGCCAGGAGAGAACGAGGCGATACAAGGTCTCCCTTTTGTAGGTAGAGCAGGGGAGGAGCTAAAAAAATCGTTAGCTAGTATAGGGCTCACAAGAGAAGAAGTGTATATGACAAGTGCTGTAAGAAGCCGTCCATTTATCTGGAAAGAAAAAAAACAAAGAAATGGTGAGACAGTAAAAAAGAAGTATAATCGTCCTCCTACTCAAAGTGAAATCATTGCCCATGCTCCAATTTTAGATTTTGAACTATTAAATATTTCTCCATTACTAATCGTTACGTTAGGTAATGTGGGATTACAACGCTTACTTGGAAAAAGTGCGACAGTTTCTAAATTACACGGTCAATTATTGCAAAGACCGGTTCAAATTTTAGAGTCTTTAAACTCCACCCAATATACTTGGTCTAGTGAAACCTATACAATTATTCCAACCTATCATCCTGCTTCTGTATTCTATCGCCCTTCCAACAGAGAATTTCTAGAAGATGATTGGAAAACGATAGGGGATTACATTAAAACGCAAAAATTTTGACACTTTCTTAGGTTGAAGAAAGTTGCTTAAAGGAAACTTTTTAAGTATAATAAGCTTAAATTAGAGAGAAAGAAGATGGGTCAATGGATGGAAATGTAGTTTTTGCATTATTACTTACTTTATTTGCTGGCCTAGCTACTGGTATAGGGAGCTTATTGTCTTTACTTACTACTAGAACAAACAAAAAGTTTCTATCTGTAGCACTTGGGTTTTCAGCTGGTGTGATGATTTATGTTTCCCTCGTAGAGATATTTGTTAAGGCCAAAGATTCATTAGTAGAAGAGCTAGGTTCTACTAATGGCTATTGGGTTACTTTAGCTGGTTTCTTCGGCGGAATGTTTTTCATCGCTTTAATAGATAGGTTGATTCCTTCACATGAAAATCCGCATGAAGTAAAAGGTGTTGAGGATATGAAACTCAAACCAGCGAATGCAGAAGATGCTCGTTTAATGAAAATGGGTATGTTTACTGCTCTTGCTATTGGTATTCATAATTTCCCAGAGGGGATTGCAACCTTTGCTTCAGCATTACAGGATCCTAACCTTGGTATAGCAATAGCTATTGCAGTAGCTATTCATAATATTCCAGAGGGGATTGCCGTAGCGGTTCCTATATTTTATGCTACGGGTAGTCGAATGAAAGCATTTAAACTTTCATTCCTATCCGGGCTAGCAGAACCAGTAGGTGCTTTAGTTGCCTTTCTAATATTGATGCCATTTTTAAATGGTGTAATGTTCGGGATAATTTTTGCGGCAGTTGCCGGTATTATGGTATTTATTTCGTTAGATGAGCTATTGCCTGCTGCGAAGAAGTATGATGAAACTCATTCTTCAATGTATGGGGTTGTAGCTGGGATGCTTGTGATGGCTTTAAGTTTAGTATTAATGGCATAAAAAAGGCAGTGAAGGTCTTCTCGTGATGAGAGACTTTCACTGCTTTTTATATGAACAGAACGGAGATTCCTATTTAAATAGAGGAAAGCTGAGGTGGCCGTTTTGATACCTCTTTGCTTGGTTTTTGCTTTAAAGAAACAATTCCTGTTTTATTGATAGAGGTTGGCACAAATTCAAAGCTAGGAAAAGAGTCTTTCATTTGAGAGATAAACTCCATTTCCTTTCCTTTTTGTACAAGAGACAACAGGGTAGGGCCAGCACCACTAATACAAGTACCGAAAGCACCAGCTTTTTTTGCTGCGATTTTTAGAGCTCTACTATGTGGGATTAGGTCTAATCGATAAGGCTCATGAAACAAATCCTCTTCCATGTATATACCTGCCTGCTCAAAGGACTGAGAGAGGAAAGCAGCTACCAATAAATTTGCAGAAGCACTAGCCTGTGTCGCGATTGGTCGTGTGTAATGCTCAGGTAAGACATTTCTAGCTAGTTCTGTTTTAAGTTCAAATGAAGGAATAGCTAATACAAAACTAGCATTTATATGGTATGAATGAAAAACGTGAATTTCTCCATAATCAGTACTAGAAGATATAGTAAAGCCTCCAAAAATAGAGGCAGCCGCATTATCAGGATGGCCTTCTATCATTGTAGCTATTTTTAGCTTGTCATGAGCAGTCAGCTGAAGCTCTAGCAATTGATTGGCTACCTCAATTCCAGCAACTACTGCAGACGCACTACTTCCCATACCGCGGGCTAGAGGGATTTCGCTTTTTAATCGTAATGCACAAGCTGGTAGTTCCAGTCCATGCATAGCTGCTGTTTTAGAAGCAGCCTGGACAATCAGATGATCAGCTGGGTCGGAGACGACTGGCAGATTCTCAGTCAAATTTTCGATAGAAATCTGGGGAGCAAGTTCTACCTCAACTTCTAAATACTTGTCTAATGCAATACCTATTGAGTCAAAACCAGGACCTAAGTTTGCTGTGCTTGCTGGTATTGAAATAGTCCATGACATTATGCGAGCACCCCCTCTATAAATGCACTTAGTGCAGTTGCGTTACTTTCAATTTTATGTGGTGGTTCCACTTTTACATCAATTGCAGTTTGCGGATCCTTTAACCCATTTCCAGTTAGAATGGCAACGACCTTGCTGCCAGGTTTTATCTTACCTTCCTTGACAGATCTTAAAACTCCAGCGATGGATGCACAGGATGCAGGTTCTGCAAAGATACCCTCTCTACTAGCAATTAGCTTATATGCCGCAATCATCTCATCATCAGATACAGCCTCGATAAGTCCTCCTGATTCATCCCTTGCAGCAACGGCATATTCCCAGCTTGCTGGATTACCGATCCGAATGGCTGTGGCAATTGTCTCAGGAAATTCTATAGGTTTGCCTTGAACTATAGCGGCAGCACCCTCTGCTTCAAAACCAAATATTTTGGGTAGTCCAGTTTGCTTTTTGTCGTTATATTCCTTAAACCCCTTCCAATAGGCTGTAATATTCCCGGCATTGCCAACTGGTATTGCTAAATAATCTGGAGCAGCTCCAAGTACATCGCAAATCTCGAAAGATGCAGTTTTTTGTCCTTCTATTCTATAAGGATTTACAGAGTTTACTAGAGTAATCGGGGAAGATTCGCTAATAGTACGAACCATATCTAATGCCACGTCAAAGTTACCTTCTATTTGAATAACTTCAGCTCCATACATATAAGCCTGAGCTAGTTTCCCAGCAGCGACCTTTCCCTCAGGTATGACAATTACTGCACGCATTCCGGCTCTTGCTGCATAGGCAGCTGCAGCAGCTGAAGTGTTACCAGTAGACGCACAAATAACTGCTTTGCTACCTTCCTCTTTCGCCTTTGCTACTGCAAATACCATTCCTCTATCTTTGAAGGATCCTGTTGGATTTGCTCCTTCTATTTTTGCGAATAGCTCAATTCCTAATTCTTCTGATAAATTTTCTAATTTAATAAGAGGGGTATTCCCCTCTAATAATGTAAGTTTAGGTGTATTTTCTGTAACAGGTAAGAATTCTTTATATTGTTCAATAAGTCCTTGCCAAGCCATGTAAATTTCCGCCCTTCTGTTCTTCTTGAGTAAACATTTGTATTTGTATAAAGGACATTTTACTCTAAATATTTCAAAAAAACAAGAAAAATTTATATTGTAAGTTACCTAAACAATGAGTATACTAATCATGTAAACTAAAAACATTACAGGTGTAAAGACAGGGGAAGAAAATGACTACAATTAATGAAGAAAAAGTTAGTAAACAAAAGCCATTATCTAAAAATAAATTGCTTGGTATAGCAGGGCTAGCATGGATGTTCGATGCAATGGACGTCGGGATTTTATCTTTCGTTATCGCAGCCTTAGCTACTGAGTGGGCACTAACCCCAAATGAAATGGGCTGGATTGGAAGTGTTAACTCCATTGGTATGGCAGTAGGTGCTCTAGTATTTGGAGTATTGGCCGATAAGGTTGGCAGAAAGAAAATATTTATGATAACGCTCATCTTGTTTTCCGTAGCAAGTGGTCTATCTGCTTTAACTACCACGTTATTTGCATTTTTAGCTCTACGCTTTCTTGTAGGTATGGGGCTTGGGGGAGAGCTACCTGTTGCGTCTACTTTAGTGTCAGAAAGTGTGGAGGCAAAGGAAAGAGGACGAGTAGTTGTCTTACTAGAAAGCTTCTGGGCAGCTGGTTGGATTATTTCCGCATTGATTGCTTACTTTATAATTCCTGACTATGGTTGGAGAGTTGCACTATTGATCACTGCGTTACCTGCGTTTTATGCGATCTATTTACGTTTAAAGCTACCTGACTCTCCAAAATATACTGAAAAAAATACTGAAACTAGATCTATCATCCAAAATATGAAGGGTGTATGGGCAAAGAAGTATGCAAAAGCAACACTCATGTTATGGATTGTCTGGTTTACTGTCGTGTTTTCTTATTACGGGATGTTTTTATGGCTACCGAGTGTGATGGTCATGAAAGGTTTCTCTCTTATCCAAAGCTTTGAGTATGTTCTCATTATGACCTTAGCCCAATTACCTGGTTATTTTTCTGCTGCTTGGCTAATTGAGAAAGCAGGACGTAAATTTGTTCTTGTTACCTATTTGTTAGGGACTGCGGCAAGTGCTTTTGTATTTGGGTCTGCAGAAACAACAGCGGTCTTGATCGTATCTGGTATGCTGCTGTCCTTCTTTAACTTGGGAGCGTGGGGAGCATTGTATGCATACTCACCAGAGCAGTATCCAACTGTTATTCGTGCAACAGGATCAGGTATGGCTGCATCTGTCGGACGTATTGGTGGAATACTTGGCCCATTATTAGTAGGTTCTCTAGTGACTGCTGGGTATGAAATTGGATGGATCTTTGGTATCTTCTGTATTGCCATTATCATAGGTGTAATAGCAATTATATTCTTAGGAACGGAAACTAAACAAGTGGAACTAGAATAAGAAGGTAAAAAGCTGCTTCCTATGAGGCAGTTTTTTTATTGTTTGGGAAATTCTTCCTCGCTTTGCCCCATTTGCCTGTCGGGGCAGAGATAGGCGCTTGCGCTTTTCTTGATGTCTAGCTCCATCGCCTTGCCCCTCGGGGTCAAATGGATAAAAGCTCCGGTGGCTGGGGAGCTGCCTCCTCGCTTTTCCCCATTTGCCTGTCGGGGCAGAGATAGGCGGTTGCGCTTTTCTTGATGTCTAGCTCCACCGCCTTGCCCCGACAGGCAAATGGATAAAAGCTCCGGTGGCTGAGGAGCTGCCTCCTCGCTTTTTCCCATTTGCCTGTCGGGGCAGAGATAGGCGGTTGCGCTTTTCTTGATGTCTAGCTCCACCGCCTTGCCCCTCGGGGTCAAATGGTTAAAAGCTCCGGTGGCTGAGGAGCTGCCTCCTCGCTCTTTCCCATTTACCTGTCGGGTCAGAACAGGCGCTTGCGCTTTTCTTGTTTGTCTCTTGGTTAAAAAATAGTACAATGAAGTTATCTCATATAAAGGGGGATATTAAAAATGCCAGGCTCAAAACACAAAAAGATACTAATAATTGGTTCTAGTGGAGCGGGTAAATCTACTTTTTCAAAGCAGCTCGCTAAAAAGTGGGATTTGCCATTGGTTCATTTAGATTCCCTCTATTGGAACGAGGGGTGGGTCCCGGTTTCCAAAGATGAGTTCATAGAAAAGGTAAAAAAGAAGCTAGAAGAGGATCAATGGATTATAGATGGAAACTTCAACTCAACACTTGAGTGGAGAGTGAAGTATGCTGATTTAATCATATTTTTGGATTTCCGACGAACACTCTGTACATATAGAGTATTAAAACGGGTTTGGAAACACCATGGGAAGACTAGAGATGACATGGCTTCCGGCTGTAATGAGAAGTTGGATTGGGATTTTCTAAAGTTCGTCTGGGGCTTTCCAAGTAAAGTCAGGCCTACCATACTCAAGGTACTTTCTGAAGCTGGTAAGAGCAGGGACATATGCATATTAAGAAATCCTAAGGAACTAAAGACATTTTTAAATACTGTTTCACCAGTAAAATGAAATATATTAGGGGTGTAAAAAATGAAAGAAAAAATATTGAGTGACAGGCAAATAATCGAGTTAATACCTCCGAATGCAGATATCATTCTGCCTTTAACAAATGGAGAACCACATAAGCTTTTAGATATATTAGAAGAAAATGCTCATGACTTAACGAATGTAAAGGTACATCAGTTGTTGGCATTAAAGCATCGTCCTTATATGGAAGGTGCCTATCCTGGAAAGTTAAAGCATGTTTCTTACTTTCTAAGTGGAGCAACGCGAAAGGCATTCCATCAAGGTCTAGTCGACTTAGTGCCAAATCACTTTCATGAGATGCCTAGAATTCTAAGGTCATCCACGAATCTTTCGATGGTTATGGCAGTGGCATCTCCTATGGATGAATTTGGGTACTTTTCCTTGGGGACACAGGCAGATATAGTGAGTGAGTTTATTGGAACAGTGCCATTCATATTAGAAGTGAATGAGCATATGCCAAGAACATTTGGTCAAAATCAGGTTCATATTAGTCAAATACTTGGTTATGTAGAAAATAATCGTCCTTTATTAGAAGATGTAGCGCCTCCGATCGGAGACAAGGACCTAAAAATTGCAGAGTATGTTACTGATATGATTGATAACGGAGATACGTTACAAATTGGAATAGGTTCTATTCCAAATGCAGTTGTAAGCCTACTAAAAAATCATAAGCATTTAGGAATCCACACGGAAATGTTTGTAGATGGAATTGTCGACTTAGTGGAGGCGGGTGCTATTGATGGTACACAGAAATTTACGAACAGAGGAAAAATAGTAGCTACTTTTGCGCATGGATCCAAGAAGTTGTATGACTTTCTAAACAATAATCCATCCGTAGAGTTTTTGCCGGTTAGTGTTGTAAATGATCCACGTGAAATTGCAAAGGAAGAACGAATTGTATCTATTAATGCAACTACTGAGGTAGATCTGTATGGACAATGTGCTTCTGAGACAGTTGCAGGTAAATATTATTCATCTTCAGGTGGACAAGCTGATTTTGCAAGGGGAGTAAGATTTTCTAAAAAAGGAAAAGGCTTTGTATGTATGACATCAACCGCAAAAAATGACGAGATTTCTCGCATTAAGCTTTCGTTAACACCTGGGTCTATAGTGACTACATCTAAAAATGACATTGATATGATTGTCACCGAATACGGCGTAGCTAGTATGTTCGGCAAGCCGATTTCCAAGCGGGCTGAGCAGCTGATTTCAATCGCTCATCCTAAGTTCCGAGAAGAGCTCACATTTGAAGCGAAAAAGATGGGGCTACTTTTATAATGAAACCAATCGAGCCTACTTTTTTTCATCAACCAACATTAGAGCTTGCAAGGGATTTAATAGGGAAGTACATAATCCATGAGCATACTAGTGGTCTGCTAATTGGGAAAATTGTTGAGACGGAAGCATATATGGGGGCAGAAGATCGAGCAGCTCATAGCTTTGGTAATCGCAGAACGAAGCGAACAGAAGTAATGTTCGGGGAGCCAGGACTAATTTATACGTATCAAATGCACACGCATACATTGATTAATGTAGTTGCAGCTCCAACGGGCATTCCTCAGGCTATTTTAATACGTGCTTTAGAGCCAATAGAAGGCTTGGAACAAATGAAAGTGAATAGACGTGAGCTTCCAATGAAGCAATGGACAAACGGTCCAGGAAAGCTGACGAAGGCAATGGCTATTACAATGGATTACTATGGTCATCATTGGAGTGAAAAGCCTTTATATATGTCAGAGGGTGAGGTAGCTCCATCCATCTCTACTGGACCACGCATTGGGATAGAAAACAGTGGAGAAGCCGTTCATTATCCTTATCGCTTCTGGGAAACTGACAATCCATATGTATCGAAAATGCGATAGAACAACTAAAATACTGATTGATGGGTGCTCAAAAGTCCTCAAGGAATCTTAAGCTAATTTTGAAGCTAATAAACGAGGAAATAAGTAAAAAGAAGGCAATTCTGTTCTAAATCGAACAGAAAGTGCCTTCTTTTTTGAACATGAATACATTTTAAATATCGTAAGTTTTTTGCTGCCTTCTTACAGCTAGTTAGATGCATAAAATACCGTTTGTATAGATAACTTTCAATTCTCTGACTCGATGACTCGGCCCATATAGTATTCATCTACGTATTGTCCATTAATGAGCAAGGAATTTTTTCTTAGCCCTTCATTTTCAAAGCCAGCCTTTTGGTAAAGTCTGTAGGCCACCACATTCTCTTTTATAACGGTGAGCTCTAGCTTAGAGACACCATTTTGTTTTGCCCAGAGAAATGCACGGTTAATAAGTGAAGAGGCAACACCTTTTCTAGAGAATTGCTTTTTTACTCCTATTACTAAAGAGGAGCGATGTCTTGCTCTAGGAGCAGAATGACCTTGAAGTAATATAAAGCCAGCAAACTGTCCATTCATAATGGCAAGGAAAAGGACTGAGTTAGGCGAGCTTTTCCAAACAGTCATCTGCTTTCTTATATGCTGAACGGTCATTTGAAAGTCAGACTCCCCATACAGCATAAAGTCTGTTTCTGAAAAAATAGTCTCTTGCAAAGTAATGAAGGGACGAGCATCCTCTAGTTCTGCTTCTCGGATAACTAATATATCTTGATCTATGTCGTTTTCCTCATCTTCTACTTCATTCATTGCCTGAAAGATAACCGTCTCTCCTAAAACTACATCCTTTACTGAATACCCATAATTTATCCACGCAAAGTAGTGTAAGGCAGGTGGTTTTGTTTTTTTCCACCAACTGCTGCTTAAGTAGGCTGCATTTGGTAGTGCTTGCCCTATGATTGCCTCAATTTCTTCATATGTAAGGATAAATTCTTTTTTAATGCACTTTTTAAAGTAGTTAGATAGGGGAATATACTTACTCTCAAATTGTTTAACCATTATGAATTTATCACTCATTTCTATCTTTAAAATAAAATATAGGCTAATTATAGCATTTCCTTTTAACTATTCATATATCTAAAAGCATATTAATTGGTAAAAAAATACCTAAAAAGGATGCTGCCCATAAATAGACAGCATCCTAGCTTAAAGATTTATTAAACTTCAGTTAAATTTAAATGCAGTGCAGGTCCGAAAAATTCGTAATGAATATGATCTTTTGCAAATCCAAGCTCTAACAAATGATTGATCATCGCTTCCATAAAGCTTACAGGACCACATACATATACATCTCCATCTTTGTGAGCGTACTCTTTAATAATCTCTTTAGTTATATATCCATCTCCTTCTTCGGAGTATAGAGATTTATATACGCCATTTTCCAAGGAATCTATTAAAGAGCGAATATCTTGGTCAAAGGGATGCAAATTCTTCTTACGTGTACTATATATAAAGGAAACAGAACGTTCAGGCTGATTGTTTGCTACTGTTTCAAGCATACTCATCATAGGTGTGATTCCTACTCCGCCGCTAATAAAAGTTACTGGAGCAGTTTCTTCCTTATTGAGCGTAAACTCCCCAGCAGGAGCGCTTATCTCCACTGTATCACCTATATTCATTTGTTTATGAAGATGTACGGATACTTTTCCTTCAGGATTGCTTTCGTCTTCTTTCTTTACGGAGATTCGGAATGCGTCTAAATCAGAAGCTTTAGATAGACTATATTGTCTGTTCATCAAATATTGTTCTCCTGGAATATTTACTCGTACAGTAATATATTGACCTGGTTCATAGGAAGGTAAGGCACCTTCGTCTGCAGGCTTAAAGTAAAATGAGGTAATATTATCGCTTTCCTTCACCTTATCAGTAATGATAAAGTCTTTAAAAAATCTCCAGCCTCCTTCTTGATTTTCGGCGGCTACGTACATATCCTCTTCAATTCCTATAAAAGCATCTGCGATCACTCCATATGCTTCAGCCCATGCATTAATTATTTCGTCTGTTGCCGCATCGCCTAATACTTCTTTTATAGCTCCTAATAGATGTTGACCGACAATCGGATAATGTTCAGGCTTAATCCCTAAACTTACATGCTTTTGCCCAATCTGTTTTACGGCAGGAATAATAGCAGCTAAGTTATCAATATGAACAGCTGCAGCATAGACCGTATTAGCTAAAGCATTTTGCTGGCGACCTTTCTCTTGGTTAGCATGATTAAAAATATTTAATAGCTCTGGATGAGCTTCAAAAAGATTTTTATAAAATGTAGTTGTGATTGCTACTCCGTGTACTTCTAAGACAGGGACAGTGGATTTTACTATATCAATTGTGTGTTGGGATAACATATGCATCTGCACATCCTTTTCATTTTCAGCGCTATCCGTATGTGCCTGCATGACTTCTTCACAAGAGCATAAATAATAGCGCTTTGTTTTTATAAGTTCAACATACCCCTCATCAAAATTAAAAGCAATATATAAAATACATCTTTTAATCTTTGTAAATAAACAGTCACATTTCTTTCACGAGTTTGTCATAGTAGGTATAATGGAATGAATGGCGGTGTTAGTATGAGAATGACAATGTATACAGACTTTTCGCTTCGAGTATTGATCTATCTAGGAGCAAAAAACAAAGGCGACCTATCAACTATTAAAGACATTTCAGAAGCATATGGTATTTCTAAAAATCATTTAATGAAAGTTACCTATGATTTAGGGAAACTTGGGTATATTGAAACGATTCGTGGCAGAGGTGGCGGTATTCGTTTGGCTATGGAACCAGGGGAGATTAACATAGGACAAGTTGTACGGAAGACAGAGGATGATTTCCATTTAGTAGAATGCTTTGATTGTCAGTCAAATCGATGTGTAATAACTCCAGCTTGTGGATTAAGGAGAGCTTTAAATAGAGCACTAAAAGCCTATTTAACGGTGCTAGACGAATATACACTTGCAGACTTTCTTAATAACAAGGATGTATTAGCAAATTTACTTTTCAATGATAGACAAGATATATGATAAAATAAGGTCGGAAAAAGATTTTTAGGAGGATTATTCATGGAAAAGGTACTAGTTTTTGGACATCAAAACCCTGATACAGATACAATTACTTCAGCTATTGTATATGCATATTTAAAAAATGCAATTGGCGTAGAGGCTGAGGCAGTTCGTTTAGGCGAATTAAACAATGAGACTAAATATGCACTTGAGAAATTTGGGTTTGAAGCTCCACGATTGATAAAAAATGTAGAAACTGAAGCGACAAAAGTAATTCTAGTAGATCACAATGAAAAACAACAAAGCGCAATTGGAATAGAAGAAGTACAAATTACAGAGGTTATTGACCATCACCGTATCGCTAACTTTGAAACAGCAGATCCCTTGTATTATCGTGCAGAGCCAGTAGGGTGTACTGCTACGATCATCAATAAAATATTTAAAGAAAAAGGAATCGAAATACCGTCTAACATTGCAGGCTTGATGCTCTCTGCTATTGTTTCAGATACGTTATTATTTAAATCCCCAACGTGCACGGAAGAAGATATTACGGCTGCGCGTGAGCTAGAAAAACTAGCAGGTGTAAATGTGGAAGAGTATGGCCTAGCTATGCTAAAAGCTGGAGCTGATCTTAGCGATAAGAGCCTAGAAGACCTACTTTCGTTAGATGCGAAAGAGTTCACTATGGGTGAACATAAGGTAATCATTGCTCAAGTTAACGCTGTCGACGTGAATGACGTGATGGGACGTCAAGAGCAATTAGAGGAATTGATTAACGTTGAAATTCAAGAAAAAGAATTAGACCTCTTCTTCTTTGTAGTAACAGATATCTTGAATAATGACTCCGTTGCTTTAGCGTTAGGTAAAATGGCATTAAAAGCGGAGGCAGCATTTAATGTGGCATTCGTTAATAATGTTGCATTATTAAAAGGAGTCGTTTCTCGTAAGAAGCAAGTAGTACCAGCATTAACAGAGGCATTAGCTGAATAAATATAAAAATTTCTAGTGTAGTTTCTAGGAAGTAATATTGGAAAAATACCCTAAGAGTAAAATCTCTTAGGGTTTTTTTTTATAGTAGAGAAAAAGAGTTATCTCCGTCGTTGGATAGGTTGCAAAAATAGTTTTATTAATAACTAAGAACTAGTAAAAACAAATCTTTATCAGGAAAAAATAAAATTAATTTACGTTATCTTGTTATTTGTAGGACAAATAGGGTATATAGCAAAGAGTATAAAATTAGGAGGGAAATAATATGGGGTGGCTTGAGACCGCTGTGGATTGGTTCAATAATATTTTATGGACTTATATATTGATTGCCTTGCTCGTTGGAGCAGGCTTGTATTTTACGTTTAGCACAAAATTTGTTCAGTTTCGTTTGTTTGGCGAGATGTTTCGTTTAATTACAGAAAAAAAAGAAGAAAAGGGTGGAGTTTCTCCCTTTCAAGCTTTTACAATCAGTACTGCATCTCGAGTAGGTACAGGTAATATAACGGGAGTGGCTTTAGCGATAGGTATTGGCGGGCCAGGGGCTGTATTTTGGATGTGGATTATAGCTATTATTGGTATGGCGACTGCATTTATTGAAAGTACTTTAGCGCAAGTATATAAGGTGAGAGACGGTAAAAACTTTCGTGGTGGTCCCGCATACTACATGGAGAAAGCACTAGGAAGTAGAAAGCTTGGAATTGTGTTTAGTATTCTTTTAATCTTGTGTTTTGGGTTTATATTTAATGCAGTTCAATCGAATACAATTGCTGCTTCTGTAGGAGAGGTATTTGATATTCCTCCTTATTTAATTGGAATCGTTTTAGTTATATTAACAGCGGTTATCATCTTCGGTGGTGTACATAGAATTGTCCGTGTTACTCAGATAGTTGTTCCTGTAATGGCCTTATTCTATTTGGCGATTACACTTTTTGTAGTTATTACAAATATTTCTGAAGTTCCCGGAGTATTCAAATTAATTGTTACACATGCGTTTGGTCTAGAGGAAGCTGTTGGCGGAACAATCGGAGCGGCTATCATGCAAGGAGTTAGACGTGGTTTATTTTCTAATGAGGCAGGGATGGGGAGTGTTCCAAATGCTGCCGCAACTGCAAGCGTATCTCATCCAGCGAAACAAGGCCTTGTTCAAAGTTTAGGTGTATTTTTTGATACAATTATCATTTGTTCAGCAACCGCATTTATTATTATTTTGGCAGGCCTTTATAGCACAGGTGAGGATGATGGGGTTGTTCTTACCCAGAACTCATTAGCTGTTCATGTTGGTGAATGGGCTCCTTATTTTGTAGCAATAGCTATTCTTTTCTTTGCCTTTAGTTCTGTTATGGGTAACTATTATTATGGGGAAACGAATATAGAATTTATGAATGCAAGCAAGGGATGGCTAACTGCTTATCGTTTTGTCGTATTAGGTATGGTCATGTTTGGTTCCATTGCACATGTTCAGCTCGTTTGGAGCCTGGCCGATCTGTTTATGGGATTAATGGCAACGTTGAATATAGCGGTCATAATCCTCTTGGGTAAAGTAGCCTTTAAGGTATTAGACGATTTTACAAGGCAACGAAAAAAAGGGGAAGATCCAGTCTTTTATGCTAAATCAATTCCAGGACTGAAAAATACAGAGTGTTGGGAAGAAGAAGATAGATAATCAGTAAAGAAGCTGGAAACATTCTCATAAAGGCTGCGAAAATTTTACGAACAGTAAAAATTCACAGCTTTATTTTTATCTAATAATAATTATTCTGCCAAGAATTCTTTGTAAGGTGTCCTAGCCGTATCAACCTATTATAAAAACTAGTTGTATTTTACCTAATGCGTTTTGTAATAATATGGGACGGGTATCAAAGGCTTAAGAGAGTTACTATCCATCAAATTACGTTCTGTGCAGCAACTTCATAAATAGAGTTTCATTTTAAATGCAGAACTATGATCAATCGACAAGCTTCAGTCATACGCTAGCCCTATGGAAAAGCATCCCCTAGATCAAAAATCCATTCTACTCTCTTGTTAAAAACAAATAAATTTTATTATTCTCTTTGAATTGTTCGTGTTTATCCTTAAAAAAGGAATTATGAAATGGATTCTGTTGAATAAACTTTCATGAATAGATAGACACTAGTATAAATAAAGGAGGAAACATAATGACAAAAAAGATATTACCAGGAAACTTAGAGTCTTATTGGTTAGCTAATAATGAACTCCCATTGTTTCCTAAATTAAATGAAAATATAGAAGTAGACGTATTAGTAGTTGGAGCAGGTTTAACAGGAATAACTGCTGCGTATTTATTAAGTAAAAGTGGTAAATCAGTAGCAGTTATAGAGGGAAGTAAAATTTTACATGGGACTACAGGTTTCACGACTGCAAAAGTAACTACCCAGCATGGACATGTCTACCAGCAATTGATCAATACCTTTAATGAAGAAAAAGCGAAGTTATACTATGAAGCACAGGTGGACGCTCTTAACTTCGTGGAACGTACTGTCTCCGATTTAGATATTAAATGTGATTTTGAAAAAGTGCCTGCCTACATATATGCAGATACGGAAGATGGAGTAGATACTGTTACAAAAGAAATGGACGCCTATCAGAAATTAGGTATTGGACCTGCTACTTTAACGGAACAAACAGAGCTTCCATATCAGGTGAAAAAAGCACTTAGGTTAGACAACCAAGGACAGTTTCATCCTGTAAAATATGCCAAAGCTTTAGTAGATCACTCAGTACAAAATGGGGTACATTTCTTTGAAGAGACTCGTGCTAAAGATCTTCTATCAGACAATATTGTTAAAACAGTAGACGGTCATAAGATAAAAGCGAAGAAAATTCTCGTTTGCAGTCATTATCCTTTTAATGATGAAAATGGTTTATATTTTACACGGTTAGAACCACACCGGTCTTATGTCATAGCCGCTCCTGCAGAAAAAAGCTCTCCGAAGGGTATGTACATTAATGTAGAGCAACCCACAAGGTCAATTCGTTCAGCGTTAGGATCAGACGGGAAAAGATATATTCTGTTGGGCGGAGAAGGTCATGTGACAGGAAGGCAGGAGGGAGATACTACTGCTAAGTATGAAACTTTAGCTGCCTATGGTCGGGAAAAGTTTAACTTTCAATCTTATAACTATCGATGGTCTGCACAAGATTTAGAAACATTAGATAAAGTCCCTTATATTGGTGTAATGACCTCTGACAAACCAGATGTATTAGTGGCAACTGGGTACCGAAAATGGGGTATGACTAACAGTGTAGTTGCTGCTCAAATTATGGTAGACAATGTATTAGGGAAAGTAAACCGGTTCGCAGAATTCTTTGCCCCTACAAGATCAAAAATGAAAAAAGAAGATATTACTAAATTCACAAAAGCTAACGCGAGTGTTGCTAAGGAATTCGTTAAAGGTAAGACCGAAAAAGTAGATCTCCAACTAGAGGATTTAAAAGTAGGTACAGGTGATATTGTAAAAGTAGAAGGAAAAAAGGTAGGCGCATACAAGGACGAGGATGGAAAAGTGTATTTAGTTAAACCAGTATGCACCCATTTGGGGTGCGATGTTGCGTTTAATAATGCAGAGAGCTCTTGGGATTGTCCATGTCATGGTTCACGCTTTAGCTATAAAGGTGAGGTGCTGGAGGGACCAGCGTTCGAACCATTAAAAAGATTAAACTAAGAAGGCTAATGTTCTTAGCCGTTATATAAGAGCCAAGAAAGTTATTTATACTTTCTTGGCTATTTTTGTGTTGTTTTTCTTATTCTGGCTATCAGATATCATTAGTATTGTCTTTCTAAAGTATATCGATTAAAATTATCGATATACATAAAGGAAGTGATCGATATAAAAAGGAGAAGAGGGTTTGTTCAGCTAGCGATACTACATTTGTTGGAGGAAGGTCCAAAGCATGGTTATCAGCTGATGAAGGAATTAGAAAGGCGAGCTGGAGGATTTTATTCAGCCAGTGCTGGGACCGTGTATCCAGCTTTGCAGGAATTGCTGGAGCAGGAAATGATTGAGTTATTACTTGAATCAGAGAAGAAGATTTACTCTCTGGGTGACAAGGGAAAGTCTCGACTTAAAGAATACTCTAAGCAAAAAACAGAAGATTTTTGGGACAATTGGCAAGCGAGATGGGAATGGCAAAATTCGTCGGAGGCCATTCAGCTTAAAGAGACACTCGATCTATGGGAGGATGAATTAAGGAAAGCAGTTAAAGCCTCTAGAAAAGATAAGGAAAATACAATTAGGTTAACAAATTTCATCCAATCTATTACAAAGCAATTGCAAAAAGAAAATCTATAGAAGGGGGAGATAATAGATGAAATCCCTACAAAAGTTGCTTCGTTATTTAAAACCATATACGGTTTTTGCTATATTAGCTCCTTTACTCATGTGTTTAGAGGTGGCAATGGATTTACTCCAGCCAACGATTATGCAGCATATTATCGATAATGGTATTGCGGAAAATGATAATGCCTATGTTATCCAGATGAGTATATTAATGCTCGTCACCGCATTTATCGGTTTAATAGGAGGAGCTGGTTGTACGGTTTATAGTTCCAAGGCTGCAGTCAATTTTGCTGCTGACATTCGGAGAGATGTCTTTCAAAAGACACAGCAATTTTCTAGTGGTAACACAGATACCTATGGAACTGGAAAGCTTATCACGATTGTGACAAATGATGTCACTTCAGTACAGCAGGCATTAATGATGACATTACGTATTTTCGTACGAGGACCATTGTTGTTTATAGGCTCAGTTATTATCGTATGGGTCACTGCAAGAGAGTTATTTCCAGTATTATTAGTGACTATACCTATTTTAATGGCATTTATTTATTTCTTCTCTTCAAAAACAGGCAAGCTTTTCGTCAAGGTACAGAAGGCAATGGATAAAGTAAATACGAAGTTACAAGAGACATTTTCTGGTATTCGAGTTATAAAAGCATTTAATAGAAAGCATCATGAAATAGAATCTTTTAAAAATGTGAATGACACTTTGACTAAAAGAAATATGGCTGCAGAACAAGTTATCTTATCGCTAATGCCTGTCATGTTATTTATCGTAAATGTAGGTGTTGTTTTTGGAATGTGGATGGGTGCCATCAAAGTAGATGAAGGGACTATGCAGGTTGGAGTTATTCTAGCTTTTATCAATTATCTTAATATTATTATGAATGGTCTTATTTCAAGTAGTCATGTATTAATGCAAATTACTCGTTCCTTTACCTCAGCAAACCGTATTCAGCAAGTTTTAGATACGAATATTGAAATACAAGAGCCAGTAAATCCGAAACATCATACTCATGTAACTGGAGAAGTAGAATTTAACCAAGTTAACTTTAGCTATAGTAAAAACGGCGAATATGTCTTAAAGGATATATCATTTCACGCGAATCCTGGAGACACAATTGGCATAATTGGATCAACAGGAAGCGGTAAGTCTACTCTAGTAAAGCTCATATCTCGGTTATATGACCCAGATACAGGAATGATTCAAATAAGTGGTAAAGATATAAAGGAATACCCTTTAAAAGAGTTACGAAGTCTAATCGGATTTGTCCCTCAAAAGGCTACTTTGTTCTCTGGTACTATCGAGGAAAATTTACGCTATGGAAATGAAAATGCAGATATAAGACAGATGGAAAATGCAGCTCGCTCGGCAGTAGCCTACGAGTTTATCGAGAAGCTGGAGCAAGAATTTGAACATGAGCTGATGCAGGGTGCAACCAATTTATCCGGAGGGCAGAAGCAACGCTTATCCATGGCGCGGGCCTTTATTCGCCAGCCTAAGATTCTAGTTTTTGATGATTCTACATCTGCAGTAGATGCGTTGTCTGAAGCAACAATACAAAAGACTTTAAAAGAACAGTACGGAGAAGCAACGGTGTTTATCATTTCTTCTAAAGTATCTTCTATCATTGATGCCAATCAAATATTAGTCATTGACGATGGTCGTATTGAAGCTACTGGCTCACACGATGAGCTTCTGAAGACTAGTAAGGTATATAGAGAGATTTATGAAACGCAAAGTGGGAAGGGGGTCCTTTCAGATGAATAAAGCATCCACTCAACCACCCAATGCCATGGGAAGGGCTCGAGGTCCAAGAGGGTTCGGAGGCCCTGTGGTCAAGGCAAAGGATAGTAAAGGCACCATTAAGAGAATATGGGGTTACTTAGAGAAACAAAAAATAGCTCTCATCGCAGCAAGCGGCTTTGTTATTGTGTCCACCTTGCTAAATTTACTTGCACCATACCTTATCGGAGTCATAATTGATGAATATATTATTCCTAAGGATTTAAATGGAACTCTTCGTTTCTTAATATTTTTAGCATTTGTATATACAGCATCTTCGATATTCACTTGGCTACAAACATTTTTAATGGTGCGAGTGTCCCTAAAAACCATCCAAACACTTCGCCAGGAATTGTTTATTAAATTCCAAACCTTATCATTACGATTTTTTGATAAACGAACCCATGGAGACCTTATGAGTCGTGTGACGAATGATATAGAGAGCTTAAATAATGCATTGAGTCAAAGCGTTATCCAAATATTTTCTTCCATTCTGATGGTAAGTGGAGTGGCTATCGCGATGTTTGCATTAAACTGGATATTAGCGATTGTATCACTGCTAATCATTCCGCTTATCATTTTTACTACGAAAAAAATCATCAAATATAGCAGCAGTAACTTTATAAAAAGACAGCGAGATTTAGGAGAGTTAAATGGTTTTATAGAGGAAGCAATTTCAGGTAATGAGGTTATTACTCTTTTTGGCCAAGAAGAGAATACGTTTAATAAATTTTCAAGTGTAAATGAAAGGCTGCGAGGCTCTGCCATGGCAGCAGATACAGTATCCGGATTTTTAGGCCCAATCAATAACTTCATCAATAATCTTGGACTTGCGCTAATTATCGGAGTAGGGGCAGTGATGACAGTACAAGAGATGGCGACAGTTGGAATTATTGCTGCTTTTGTTACCTATTCTCGTCAATTCTTCCGTCCGATTAACCAACTATCTAACCTGCTTAACACTTTTCAATCTGCGATAGCAGGGGCTGAAAGGGTATTTGAGATTATGGATGAATCACCAGACATGCAAGATAAGGAAAATGCTTTAGATATAAAATCCTTCAAGGGGGATGTACAATTTTCTCATGTAAACTTCTCGTATGAAAAGGAAGCCCCTATCCTAAAGGACATAACCTTTCAGGTAAAGGCAGGAGAGAAGGTTGCATTAGTTGGTCCCACTGGATCCGGCAAAACGACTATTATAAATCTACTTATGCGCTTTTATGATATTGATTCTGGAAGTATTCAAATAGATGGAGTTAACATTCAAAACTATAAAATTAGCCAGCTACGAGAAAAAATTGGAATCGTGCTTCAAGATACGTTCTTGTTTTCTGGAACAATTATGGAGAATATTCGCTATGGACGTTTAAATGCTTCAGATGAGGAAGTTGTAGCTGCAGCCAAAATGGCATCTGCTCATAGTTTCATCAAGCACTTGCCAGACCAGTATGAGACAATCATCACCTCCGGTGGCTCAAGTCTTAGCCAGGGTCAGAGACAGCTTCTAGCGATTGCTAGAGTAATATTGGCGGATTCGGACATTCTCATATTAGATGAAGCTACTTCTAGTATAGATACGAAGACAGAGATTGAGATTCAGCGAGGATTAAATAGGTTATCAGAAGGACGAACCAGCTTTGTGATTGCACATCGCCTAAAAACGATAGAAAACGCTGATCGAATATTGGTTATCCATCATGGGACGCTAATTGAATCTGGAACACATGAGCAGTTGCTACAGAAAAAAGGGTTCTACTCTGACCTATATGAAAGTCAATTTAATATTTAATATAAAACTCTGAGAGGCTTGTCAATGGCCTCACAGAGTTTTTTAAAATTAAAAGTATTTTAGAACTAATAACTTTAGGTGGCTAAAGTGAAATATAAGTCGAATTATACAACAAAAGAAATAAACCTTAGTATGAAAGTAGCTAATTTTTTTTACGTTTTAGAGCTATTTTCAATAGAGACTTTCACAACTTAAAGAAGTAGCTTTTAGTACAAGAATGTTCAATAATTAAGATAAGAAAAAAAAGGAATTGAGGTGAAAAGAATGGAGAGAACGTTTTCGGTCAAACTATTATTTGAACATATTTCCTCGCCTGAATCTATGCCTAATAAAACATTTGAAGAAACCATCAACATCGTTCGAGCACCTAGATTTGAAGATGTAGATCGTTTAGTAAAGGAACATTTTAAAGACGTCACTTATACCAATGCCTTTGGAGAAAAGACAATAATAAAATTAGTGATGATTCTTGATGTTTTCGAAATGGTTGACAAAATTGAAGAATCACTAGAATTTGCAGAAGTCTACAGCCACCATATAATCCTCGATGAAGCAGCTCACCTAGATAGAACTTATTGAAAAGAATATAAGATAAGATGGTGGGACAAAACCCACCTCAAATTAAAAGCAGTTCAAATTTTACGATGTGTAAAACTTGAACTGCTTTATTTTATGCCTACTTTGTAGCCGTTGTACTCCGTTACAGCGGACGCTTTCCTGGGGGCACGGGTCGAGCCTGTAGTCTCTCCCACGTGCTTGTCCCCTAGGAGTCGCCGCCTTCACTCCGTACAACTAGTATAATTACATTCATGGTCAAAACAGTACGAGAAAAGATCTCGTGAGATATTTTCCTAAATACACTTAAAGAGAAATCCAAAGTGCAATTTCCCTTTAAGTGTAATGATAAAATATTATGTCCAAGCCTTTTTTTAACTAACTATTTTAAAGAAATTTAGAACCAGGCTTGATTGAAGTGATTTCTGGTTTTGCATCTACAGCTATCTCAGTAACATTGGATACGCTTGCTATTAATAATGCTGAAAGACATAATACACCAATAAAAAATTTTTTCATGATAATTCCTCCCAACTAGATACTTTAGATTGTTTTATATGATAGTTAAAGCCTTTTTGATAATAAATAGTAGCTTGTTTATATTGTTTCTCTTTAGCTAACTTTTTTGCTAGAACATAGCAATAAATAGAACAATATTTGAATTCTTGTTTACCCTCAAAATAGTCCAAGACTTGTTTAAAGGTTGTAATAGAATTAGAATCATTAAGCAATAATACTTTATAGACTGTGAAATGATTAGAATAAAAATCTCTATTACTCTCAGAGAGCTTATCTAATATTTCTAAACCACTATTTAACCAAATTAAGGCATTACTAATATCATTATTTTTATGATGCTCTTTTAAAATAGATAAAATAGAAATCACATTCTTATTGGGATCTGAATTAGCCTGTAAACTACTTTTAAAGTGAAAAAGCGCTAAATCACTCTCTTTCAAGAGAGAATAACATGCTCCAATATTTTGTTCTATCATTCCTTTAAATTTTGCAGATTCAATTTTAGAACTAATTTCTCTTGCCTTTTCATAAGATGCAATAGCATCTTTTAATACACCAGTATTTTTTTGAGCTATTCCTAAAATAACTAGACATTCAATTGACCTCTCTATTAAAATTTCTTGATTAAAATAGGATAAAGCAGATTTTACGTAATCAATCGCTAGTATATACCTAGACTCAGATAAAAAGGCTAAACTAGAAATATAATAAAGCTCAGCCATTTCCCAGTCTTCCATACGATAGCTTTTTATCAGAGAAAAGATTTGCAAGAAAATCTCGGAGGCTTGCCTAAATTCATTGTCTTGGTAGGCAATAATTCCTTGAATTGTAGATAAGTAAAATAATTGATCGGTAGACATTTCTTTCTTGAACTCTTCCAAGATAGCTAGGTTTGATTGTACCTCTTTAGTATAGTCAGGTAGCATAAGCATCAATCGTGTCTCCATAACTAGAAGTGTTAGCCTGTTAGGTTCGAAGGGATGATCTTCTATGTAGACATGGAGGTCGTGGTAAAGGGTTTTTGCTTTCTGTTTGTCTCGAGAATTAATAACATTTTTAAAATGAGACTTAAAATGAGATAATTTTGCTTCATTACCATCACTGTTCAAGGCATTCATAGGAATATTTAAGCGTTTCAATAAGTGTTGCTGAACATCCTCACTAGGGATAACTAACCCATTTTCTATTCTACTTAGATAAGATGGAACGCAAATACCTGAAGCTAAGTATTCCTGCTTCATGTTTTGTCTCTGTCGTTCTAATTTGATTAGCTGCCCTATATTCACCTAATTCAACCCCCCTCGAGTAGGATCTAAATAGGAATCAGATACTATAATAAAGATAGCATAAAAAAACTGAAAAAAGTATAGAATTGAATTATTATGAAAGTGGTTGTTGAAAACTATCAAAAAAACGGTATTTTTGTATATGACTTTCCTAAAATAGTTATGAATATTTTAAAAGTTGTAATTTAATGGTATCAATATGAATTTATTTTACTACTAAAATAAAGCTATAAAATAGTCTTTTGGGAACTTCAAAGTTAAAATTTTACATTCAAAACCTGTGGTATAAGCAAAAAACTATGCTTGGCGTTTACATTTTCCTAGGTGAATTTAGAGGGTTAAAGTTATCTTATTCAGCATTATAAAGAAATATGACAGATAGATTCTAAGATAATCCTTGTCCTTGTGTAAACTCTTTATATAATTCATGACTACTTAGTAATTCTTCATGTGTACCGGTGCCTGTAATTTCTCCCTGCTCTATAAAGAAGATTTGGTCTGCATGCATGATGGTTGCTAATCGATGTGCGATGATTAGAGTAGTGCGGCCCTTCATCAGGCGCTCTAAAGCTTCTTGCACAAAAGATTCTGATCCGCTATCTAAGTTTGAGGTAGCCTCATCTAATAGTAATATTTTAGGGTCATGTAATAGGGCTCTTGCAATTGCTATTCGTTGTCTTTGCCCGCCAGATAGCTTCATTCCTCGTTCGCCTACAAGGGTATCGTACTTGTCAGGAAGTTCTTCTATAAAGGAGGAGGCATTTGCAGCTTTTGCGGCCGCTATAATCTTTTCCATAGAAGGGATTTTCGTCATTCCATAAGTCATATTAGACAAAATAGTACCGCTCATCAAAGGGCTTTCCTGTGAAACATAGCCCATTTTAGAACGCCAATCTCTTAAAGGTAGTTCTTGAATAGGAGATCCGTTAAAATAAATGGAACCATGGTCAGGCTCGTAAAACCTCTCTAGTAAAGAAAATATAGTAGTTTTTCCTCCACCACTTGGTCCTACAAAAGCGGTGACTGTACCAGGCTTTGCTTCAAACGTAATTCCATTTATAATTTTTTTGTTTTCTCCATAAGAAAAATGAACGTCTTTAAAAGTTATTATCCCATCTTCCAACGCTTTCGTTGATTGATCCTCAACAGGTTCACTATCCATTGCAAATATCTCTTGAATCCGTTCCGTTGCTCCAACTGCCTTTTGGAACGAGGTAAAGAATGTAGCCATTTGAGCAAAGGGAAATATGATTTGGACTAGATAGAAGATAATTGCCACAAGGTCTCCTGCAGAGAGTGAACCATTAGAAACCTGCAATCCTCCATAACCTAAGATGACAACTAGGATAGCCATCATAATAAGGGTCATAAAAGGGGATATAAATGATTGAATCTTGGCTTCCTTCAGACCATACCGATAGAGTCTTTGGATTGCCTCTCCGCCACTAACGGTTTCATTTTGTTCTGCCCGATAAGATTTTACTAGTCTTATTTCAGATAGAACTCTACCTAGCAATCCTGAAAATGAGGCCATTTCTTTTTGGGTTGCCTTCGCGACTTTGTGCATCATAGAACCTAAAGGCATCATAATAGCCATACTTAATGGAACGCTTATAAGCATGATTAATGTCATTTTCCAGTCTATAAAGAATAGGATGATAACTGAACCAATAATTGTTATGATACCTGATACAAAGTTAACTAAGTGGTCAGTGATTAATGATTTTAATGTAGAAGTATCTTGGGTGATACGACTCATCGTTTCTCCGCTTTCGTGTCGGTCATAGTAGGGGATAGGTAAATGAAGAACCTTACTCCATAGTTTATTTCTCAAGTCAGCTACGACAAATTCTCCCATGTAAGATAAGAGGTAGTAGGAAAATCCTCCGAATACGGCCTGCAATATAAATACACCTAATAACAAGAGAATAAGTGTCCAGTTGAAGCTGGTTGTGGTCAATGAGTCAACTAAAGTTTTAGTGACTAAAGGGACGACTAAACTAATGACCGTGCTTAATAAGGAAAGGATAATAGCTAAAACTGCTATTTTAACTGGCCACCTTAAGCTTTTCAGTAATTGGAAAAAATTTTTAGTAGAAGAGGACATGCTAAATACTCCTTTCTCCTTTTCTTATATCAAAAAAATCGTGCAAACTAAAGCTGCACGATCATTATAAAGCCTGAGTCTCCGCCTTAGGTCTTTTTTGCAACTCTACGACTAGGGGGTCTGCAGACATTTCTAATAGACTAGCTTGCTTGTTTTGCAAATCTAATCGCATTTTTTCTGTTTCTAATAGGAAATTGTCGTATTTTAGTCTCTCTAGTTCAATTTCATCCTTTATTACTTTAGATTTCATAGACTGCATTTTGCGTAAATGGGTTGTCCAAATAGCCGTTAACGGAATCGAAAAGACCATTACTATAGCAACAAGGCCAATAAAAAGTCCAATTATATCTTCCATTTAAATTCCTCCTCTTCTTTTTCCCCTAGTATATACGAAAAATACAGAAAATAGTTTCCAATTGAGTTAAATTTTAAAAATAGACGTATATCTTATCGTTTTTCTTTAATTGAAGGTGACCTAAGAGGGGAGTATATAGAAAATTTTTAGAAAATGAAAAAGCTAATCTAAGGATTGTATTATCCTTTGGATTAGCTTTTCAAAAATCCTGTTATTTATTTAAGTAAGCCCAAGCATATTGAGCATAAAGCTCTGCTCCTGTTACAAGTGAATCTTCATCAATATTAAAGTTACCATGGTGGTGTGCCCACTCTGTATCCTTTTCAGAATTTCCGCATCCTACTAGTGCAAAGCTTCCTGGGGCTTTTGTTAAAAATGCTGAGAAATCTTCTCCGCCCATAGTAGGCTTTTCATCATATACAGAGTCAGAACCAAATGCCTCGGTAGCGACCTGTTGAACAAGCTTTGCGCTTTCTTCTTCATTATCTACTGCATCTGTTCCACGAGTATAAACTACTTCTGCTGTTGCTCCGTATATGGCTGCCACGTTTTCTGCATAGTCTTTAATGCTCTGTTCCATATGATCACGAGTTTCTGGGTGGAACGTACGTACTGTTCCTTCAATTTCTGCATTTTCAGCAATAACATTGAACCTAGTACCAACAATCATTTTTCCGATTGTTAATACTGCTGGACTTTGTGGATCAATGGTGCGCGAAACGACCGTTTGAACGTTCATCACAAAGGAAGAGGCTACAAGGGCAGCATCAATACATGCTTCAGGAATAGCACCATGCCCACCACGACCTTTGAACTTTACAGTGAAAAGATCGGCTGCAGCAAATGAAGGTCCAGGGGTGCAGGATATTTTACTTGTCGGCATTTGTGACCAAATATGTATACCAAAAACGTTATCCACGCCTTCCATAGCCCCTTGCTCAACCATAGCTTTAGCACCTTGAGCAATTTCCTCTGCCGGCTGGAAAAGCAAGCGAACCTTACCAGGCAGCTGGTCCTTCACTTCTGATAATGCCTTAGCAGCAATTAGTAGCATAGACGTATGAGCATCGTGTCCACAAGCATGCATTTTTCCTTCTACTTTAGATGCGTACGGCACATTATTTAGCTGTTGTACCGATAGAGCATCCATATCCCCGCGTAATGCCACAGTTTTTCCATCATTTTTGCCATAGATTTCTGCGATAACTCCTGTAGGCTCTGTTTTACGATAAGAAATACCTAGCTTGTCTAAATAGTTACAAATAAATTCTGTAGTTTTAAACTCTTCAAAAGATAATTCTGGCTCACTATGCAATTTCCTACGTAATTCAGTTAGTTCCTCACTGTTGTTTTTTATGGATTCCTTAATTTGAGTGTTAATCATGCTGTTCCCTCCGTTAGTCGTAATACTGTTTCATATAAAATAGTTGCTCCTTTAGCAAGGTCCCTAGTATCCGACCACTCTTCCGGGCAATGACTTAGACCATTCCTGCTAGGGATAAAGATCATCCCACATGCAGTATAATCAGAGAAGATCATGGCATCGTGACCTGCTCCACTACTAATCTGGCAATAGGAAATGTCTAGTTTCTCGCATGCCTCTGTTAAAAGAGAGTGAACTTCTTTGTCCATAACCTTTGGCGTCGTGTGAAGCAGCTGCTCAGCGACGCTTTGCACGTTCGAATTATTTTTAGATTCAATTAGTGCCATCACCTTATTAATTGCTTGCTGAACTTTTTCCTCTTCTCCTGAACGTATATCTACGGAAAAGATTACCTTGCTTGGAATTACATTAGAACCGTTAGGGAAAACTTCTAATTGTCCTGTAGTAATAACGGTCCCATGTCCTACTTCTTCAGCTAGCTTTGGAAATGCGGAAATGATTTGTGCAGCTGTGACTAACGCGTCGGCTCTTTTGTCCATAGGCGTCGTACCTGCATGACCGGCTCTGCCTTGAATAGTAACCTCTAGCTGAGTTAGACCAACAATAGCATCCACAACACCTATAGATATGTTTTTTTCTTCTAAAATAGGACCTTGTTCAATATGTAACTCCAAAAAAGCTTTAATCGTTTTCGGGTCACGATATCTTTCCTTAGTAAAATCTAAACCAATATTAGTCATGGCTTCTTTTATTGAAACCCCATTTTTGTCCATGATGGATTGGAAATCATCTTCAGACAATAACCCCATCATTCCCCTAGAGCCCATTAGCCCACCGCCAAAGCGAGAGCCTTCCTCCTCGACCATTGCAATGATCTCCAGCGAGTTAACTGGCTGGATTTGCTGTTCTTGAAATAAAGCGGCAACTTCTAACCCGACTACAACGCCAGCAGCTCCATCGTATGCTCCTCCGTTTGGTACAGAGTCAAAATGAGAGCCAACTATAACCGATGGTGCACTTGGGTCGCGACCTTCCAGTTTTCCAAAAATATTCCCGAGGCCATCCTCTGAAACCGTTAAGTTATAATTTCTCATCTTATCTTTTATATAGTTTCTAGCTTCCAAATCTTCTTTTGAATAAGTTAATCTTGTTACCCCTGCTTTTGGGGTAGCTGTATATTGACTTAAAAGGTTGATATGCTGCTCTATTCTTAGTTGATTGGCTATCATTCTATCACTCCTTATAAGAATCCTACGAAAATACCAGCGAGTACAACAGATACAATTGTTACACTAATGAATCCCCCAACTAGCATTGGTGGGAGCATGTGGCTAGTTAAAACTTCTCGTTCCTTCTCATCCTCGGTTAAGGCCTTGATCACTTCGTTTGTAATAATGTAGTCTGCAGGGAAACCGTAAAGTGCGGTTAAGGAAACAGCAAACGCCATGTTTTTACTTACCTTTAATATCTTTCCGATGATGAATGAGAATATGTACATACCAATTACTCCTAAGATGATCGTACCGACTAACGGATATAGGATTTCCATAATCATAGAAGGAGTTGCATTTTTTAAAGCGTCGAAAACAAAAAGCATTAAAACTAGAATACAAATACCGAAGCTGTTTGCCTTTTGAAGTACATTGCGTTCTAAGAAGCCGATGCTTCCTGAGATAATACCGAATAATAAGCAAAGAACAAAGGGACTAATTTCAATAATAGGGTTCAAAAGTGTAGAAACCCCATAGGCTAGGAACCCGACAAAGGCTAGTCTAAATAGCTTGAAATAATCTGTATTGTATTTGGCAGGTAGGTTTTTAAACATCTTCAGCTCTTCTTTTGTATCCTCTGTTGAATTTTCCGGTTGTCCGTCAATAGTCAATTCTCCCTGACGGAATTTGTTCAAAAGATATTTACCTTCTTTCTTAAGAACAATTGATGTAAGGGGATATCCTGCAAATCCTTGCATGACGTATATAACAATTGCAAACACAGA
Source organism: Psychrobacillus sp. FSL W7-1457 (assembly GCF_038593405.1). Classification (NCBI taxonomy): domain Bacteria; kingdom Bacillati; phylum Bacillota; class Bacilli; order Caryophanales; family Bacillaceae; genus Psychrobacillus; species Psychrobacillus sp. FSL W7-1457. The sequence goes on along the minus strand of NZ_CP151993.1, from coordinate 3,535,522 downwards.
TAAAGTGGTAAGCCCTGCATTTGCAGCACCTTCTGACATAATTAAGGCAGAAACAACTCCACCAACTAATGGAGGGATTGCTACAACCACGGTTTCAAAATCAAACAATAGAATGCCAATTGTGAATAGTGCGACAATTATACCTAAAATTCCAGCTAGTGATATTAAAATAGTTTTCCATTGTTCCTTTAATTGTTTAAGAGAAAGAAGTGTTCCCATATTTGTAATTAGCAAATAGATCATCATAGTTGCAACTACAGGTGGTACACCGGCTATAGAGACAATTTCCTTTGGGAAAAAGGTCCAATATCCAATGATAAAAAGGACGGCTGAAACGAAAACAGAAGGAATCCAAGCCTTTGTCCGAGTGGAGACCAACTCTCCAATAAATAAAATAGCGATAACGAGAACCAAAGCGACCATTTGTGGCATAATTTTCCGTCCTTTCAGATAATAAAGAATAATCAATAGATTAACATAAAACTTTACTAGAATAAAGTATATAATATATTTCAGAATAATTAATTTATTTAGGTGGAAATGTAAGTGTTTTCATATAGAAATAGGAAAAGGGCATTCCATTTTTAGTGGAATGCCCTTTAATAATATAAGTTATTCAGCAGGATTAAGCTCTAACTCTACTGAAATTTTGATATCTTCGCCAACTAACACGCCGCCCGTTTCAAGTGCTTGGTTCCAAACTAAGCCAAAGTCTTTTCGGTTTACCTTAGTTTCTGCCGAGAAAGCAACTACTTCCTGTCCCCAAGGGTTTTTACCCTTACCGCCGTACTCAACTTCGAATGTGACAGGCTTAGTTACGTCTTTGATAGTTAAGTTACCAGTTACATCGTATTCGCCTATATCGGTGTTTTTAATTTCAGTAGCCTCAAATGTTATAGATGGGTATTTCTCTGCATCAAAGAAATCCTCGCCACGTAAGTGGTTATCGCGATCCTCGTGATTCGTATTGATTGAATTAACATCAATGTTAAAAGTGATAGAGGCACCTGTTAAGTCCTCAGCAGTACCCTCTAAATCAGCGGTAAAGTGAGTAAAGCTACCTTTTACTTTAGATACCATCATGTGTTTTACAGAAAAATCGATACTAGAATGTGCAGCGTCCAAATTAAATTTTGTCATTTTCATTTCCTCCTACATTTCTGTTTTAATAGCAAATTCAAACGTAATAGTTTGAGAGTAACTTTTAGTTACTTTATGTAAGTAACTATAAATTAATAATATAATTACGTCAAGTAATTTAATTACTTTGGTTTTACAAAAAATATGAACAGGCGTATAATACTTAGTGATAGAGGTGATTAATATGAAGGAATTATCATTATGTCCGCGACTTTCCAAAGCAATGGAATTGTTAGGTAAAAGATGGACAACTTTAATTATTTATCAATTATTAGACGGTTCTAAGAGGTTTAATGAGATAGAGTCTTCTCTTCCTATAAGTGGACGTTTGTTGTCCGAGCGATTAAAAGAATTGGAAAGAGAAGGGATTGTTCAAAGAACACTTTTTTCTGAGGTTCCAGTTCGAGTAGAGTATAATTTAACGGATAAAGGTATGGCTCTTAAGGAAGTTATAACTGGGATTGAAACTTGGTCCAAGGATTGGTTATAATAAGACACTTGAAAGTTTATATAGGGAAACGCATAGTATGTAAGGTGATAGGTTAAAGAAGAAAGGATTGTCTTTTTTGAACAAACAAGTATGGTACAAAGAATTAATTACAAAGCTAGATCCAAGTAATGTGAAAATAGACGAAGCTCTTCATGTACACACGATGACTCGCATGGGTGGCATGGCTGACTTATTTGTAACTCCTGAAAACGAGCAAGAAGCAGCTTTTATAGTTGACTATACTCATAAAAATAATATCCCACTGTTATTGTTAGGTAATGGTTCTAATATGGTTGTTAGAGATGGTGGAGTACGTGGTGTTGTTCTTTGCTTAGAGAAGCTAGATAAAATTGTTATAGAAGGTAATCATGTATATGCTGAAAGTGGAGCTGCTATTATAGATGTCTCCAAAGCCGCTGCAAAAGAATCGTTGACAGGCTTGGAATTTGCTTGTGGCATTCCTGGAACAGTTGGTGGAGCAATGGCAATGAATGCAGGAGCCTATGGCGGAGAGATCAAGGATGTAATTTTGCAGTGTACTGTTCTTACTCCTGAAGGTGAAAAACTGGTACTTTCAAAAGAAGAGCTGGAGTTAGAATATCGTAAAAGCATAATTACAAAAGAAGGTTACTATGTCTTATCGGCTGAATTTGAGCTGAAGCCTGGAAACCCAGAAGAAGTAAATGCTAAAATTGCTGACTTAACCTTCCAACGAGAGTCTAAGCAGCCATTAGAGTATCCTTCTGCTGGTAGTGTGTTTAAACGACCGCCTGGATATTTTGCTGGTAAGCTAATCCAGGATAGTGGTTTACAAGGGAAGGGCTTTGGTGGAGCAGAGGTATCTACTAAGCATGCAGGTTTTATCGTCAATAAAAATAATGCAACTGCTACAGACTATATAAATACAATTGAAATGGTTAAAAAAGCAGTGCATGATAACTTCGGGGTTGAGTTAGAACTAGAAGTTAAAATAGTTGGGGAAAATAGTAAATAATATAAATCTAGTCCTATGAATATACATTATTCATGGGGCTTTTTTTATCTTCAAGTATCAGGCTCTATTCCAAGAAATTTAAAATGATGGGCAGGGGTTTACCTTATTTTGTCGAATTATGACATAGAAATACAAAGGGGGTAATTATTTGAAGAGAGGCAGGAAGGTACTTCTTTGGGTATTAGGAATACTAGTGGCTATTGTAATTGTGGTTGTAGTAGGCTTAAACGTTTTTTTGTCTAACACTAAGCCTATTATTCGAGGAGAGCTGGCAGTAAAAGTATTGAATGAAGACGTTCAGGTTGTACGGGATCAGGACGGGGTACCTCATATTAAAGCTCAGAGTGACGAAGATCTTTATCGTGCTCAAGGATTTGTGCAAGCACAGGATCGTTTATTTCAGATGGATTTAGCTAGGAGGCAGGCGAGCGGTCAGCTAGCGGAGGTAGTTGGTAAAGGGGCGTTAGATACAGATAAGTTCTTTTTAACCTTTAGCCTTCGAGATGCAGCTGAGAAATCCTACGCCGGCTATAGTGACGAAGCAAAGCAGGTTTTGAAGTGGTATACAGAAGGGGTAAATGAATTCATTGATTATGCTATAGAAGAGGGAAAGCTCAGTTATGAATTTAAACTATTAGGCTATGAACCTAGAGAGTGGTCTCCAATTGACTCTTTGGCTGTCGGTAAATTTATGGCATATGATTTAGGTGGAAATTGGTCAAGCCTAGCACTTCGACATTGGGCAATTAATGAGTTTGAGCAAGAAAAGGTGGAAGAACTATTTATCACTTATCCAGAGGATGCACCTTCTATTATTGAGGCGAATTTAAGTAATCCAGTTGCTGTTAGTGGCAGATTTGATGCAGCTATACTACCTAATGAGTTTAATGGAAGTAATAACTGGGTTGTTAGTGGAGAAAAGACTGCTAGTGGAATGCCGCTTCTGGCAGATGATCCACATTTGGGTCTAAGCACCCCATCGATTTGGTATCAAATGCATTTAGAGTCACCGAGTCAAAATGTAAGTGGTGTAATATTCGCCGGAATACCTGGTATTATTTTAGGACATAACGAAGAAGTGGCATGGGGAGTAACTAATGTTGGGCCCGATGTACAGGACTTATATATTGAAACACCAAACCCAGATGATCGTACGAAATTTATGTATGAGGGTAAATGGGAGCAGGCAGCTATTCGTAAAACGAATATCAAAGTAAAGGGAGAAGAGGACGTGCCATTTGAGGTGTTGGTGACACGCCATGGACCAATTATTTCTGATGTGCTTTTCAAGGAAGAGGATCCTTCTGCATTATTTTCTATGCAGTGGACAGCGTTAGAGCCTACTTTAGAATTACAGGCTATATTAAAAATGAATAAGTCCTCTAATTGGGAGGAGTTTGAGAGTGCTTTAGAGGATTTTCATGCTCCAGCGCAAAACTTTGTATTTGCCGCAAAGGATGGGACAATCGCTTATAAAGCGAATGGTAGGATACCGGTCCGTAAAACAGGTGATGGACAGCTTCCGGTTCCGGGTGATTCTAACGAATTTGGCTGGACTGGTTATGTACCTTATACAGAACTGCCTAAGGTTGTTAACCCTGAAGAAGGTTTTATTGCAACAGCAAATAATGAGGTTGTCGATGAGTCATATTTATACCATATAACTGATTTTTGGGCGCAATCTTACCGTTACGAAAGAATTGCTGAAGTGTTGGCAAGTAAAAGTGAGCTAACTAAGGAAGATATGATGACACTACAGATGGATCAAAAAAATTTATATGCGCGTGAATTTTTAGCTTCCATGGTAGAGTCGGTAGAAAAGCAAGATAGCGATGGTCAATATAATGATGTTCTAAATGTGTTAAAGAAATGGGATCAAGTGGATGATAAAGATCAGTCAGCACCATTAGTTTTTCATAAATGGATGAAGCAGCTTCCAAAAACAATGTTTAAGGAGCAAATGCCTGAGGACGTTTATGCCATGTTACCTGGAAAGGGCAATATTTCAGATCAATTATTACGAAAAGGGTATAAAAGCGAAGCAAGTGCTTGGTTAGAGGAGTACGGTGGCGTAGATAAGTGGGTCTACGATTCGTTTACAATCGCCATAAAAGAAACTGAAGACGATTTTGGGAAAAACGAAGCCAAATGGAAATGGGGAGACTATCATCAATTAACGTTTGATCATCCAATTTCAGGAGCCTCTCCTATACTTGGCTACTTTTTAAACCCTGAACCAGTACCGATAGGTGGATCTAACATTACCGTTCAAGCAGCAGGTTATAAAGAAGACGGAAGCGTGGATCACGGTGCATCCTGGAGATTTGTAGCTGATTTAGCTGATCTCTCAAAGGCCTATCACATTGTGGGGCCTGGACAAAGTGGACACATTAAATCAGAGTGGTACCATAGCCAGGTAAGAGATTGGGCGAATGGTGATTACCACACTACGGTGATTAACGGCGACATAAAGGATGGCTTTGAATTAATATTAAAGGCAGATTAAAGAAATGAAGTAAGAACGTCGTTAAATGAAATCTAGTAATTTTATTAAGGGTTTGGAAACTCGAGCGTATGTGGTTATCCAGACAATTAGAAGGCACTTTTGTTCAATTTGAACAAAAAGTGCCTTTTTGGTTGTTTAGGAAACTATAAAGTTCTAAACCTGTGGATAAATTGATGTCTAGCTCCACCGCCTTGCCCCTCGGGGTCAAATGGATAAAAGCTCCGGTGGCTGAGGAACTGCCTCCTCGCATTTCCCCATTTGCCTGTCGGGGCAAAGATAGGCGGTTGCGCTTTTCTTGATGTCTAGCTCCACCGCCTTGCCCCTCGGGGTCAAATGGATAAAAGCTCCGGTGGCTGAGGAACTGCCTCCTCGCTTTTCTCCATTTGCCTGTCGGGGCAGGGATAGGCGGTTGCGCTTTTCTTGTTTGTCATTGTGGAACAAAAATCAACCATCATTCAAATATATATTTGAATGATGGTTGATTTTAGAATTGTCCGAACATATAATAGAGGAACAATCAAACAACTATTTGAATGAGGTGCTCAAATGCAGTCGAAGGATGTATGTGAAGTAACAAAAGTAAATGAAACAATAGTAGAAGAGGTAAAACAACAGATTCCAGATTTAACAAAGCTAGTCATGCTCTTTAAAGCATTAGCGGACGAAACAAGGCTTAAAATTGCCTATGCTTTAACGGTTGAAGAGGAGTTATGTGTTTGTGACGTAAGCGAAATAATTGGCTCATCAGTGGCAACTGCATCCCATCATCTTCGTTTTCTTAAGGACTTGTCTTTAGCGAAGTCTCGACGTAAGGGAAAACTCGTTTATTACTCTTTAGCAGATCATCATGTTAATGAGCTTGTTAAGATTGCATATGAGCATTCTATAGAAGAGGTGGAAACATGAATAACGTAGAAAAAAAGGAATATCGTTTAGAAAACTTATCTTGCGCCAATTGTGCGAGGAAGTTTGAAAATAATATAAAAAGTCTTCCAACTGTACAGGAAGCAACCGTTAACTTTGGAGCAGCTAAAGTTTCTGTCATAGGCGACGTAACTGTCGAGGAAATAGAAAAGGCAGGTGCCTTTGATGGCATCAAGATTGTACCTGTTTCGCAACGAAAACTAGAAAAGATCCCTTTTTTAAAACGCAAAGAGAACGTTGTAACATTGATATCTTTAATATTTTTAATAGGAGGAGTCATTGCTTCTTTTGTTTATGAGGAATCTCATCCTGTAGCTCTTTCCTTATTTGTATTATCCATCGCAATCGGTGGATTTAACTTATTTAAGGGAGGGTTTATCAACTTAACACGCTTTTACTTTGATATGAAGACACTAATGACAATTGCAATAATTGGTGCTGCCATCATTGGAGAATGGCGCGAGGGAGCGGTTGTTGTCTTCTTATTTGCATTAAGTGAAGCTTTAGAGGCATATTCCATGAATAAGGCTAGGCAATCGATTAGTGAATTAATCGATATCGCTCCACCGACAGCAATTGTACGTAGGAACAATGAGTTAATCGAATTAGATACCGAGTTTATACAAATTGGTGACGTGCTAATCGTGAAGCCCGGACAAAAAATTGCAATGGACGGGATTGTATTAAAAGGAAGCTCAACAGTAAACCAGGCATCCATTACTGGGGAGTCTGTTCCTGTAGTTAAAACAAAAGGGGAAGATGTTTTTGCAGGTACGCTAAATGAAGAGGGCTCACTAGAAATCGAAGTAACGAAACGTGTAGAAGATACCACCATAGCCAAAATTATTCATTTAGTGGAAGAAGCGCAAGCGGAAAAAGCCCCTTCTCAACGTTTTGTAGATAAGTTTGCAAAGTACTACACCCCTGCGATAATTGGAATCGCATTTTTGGTGGCGATTATTCCTCCACTTCTAGGTGGTGACTGGAAGCTGTGGATTTACCAAGGTCTTGCTGTTTTAGTTGTAGGCTGTCCTTGTGCCTTAGTAGTATCAACGCCAGTCGCGATTGTTACAGCGATTGGAAATGCGGCAAAGCATGGTGTGCTGATAAAGGGTGGGGTTCATCTAGAGGAAATTGGACGAATCGAGGCAATCGCATTTGATAAAACGGGTACTCTGACAAAAGGCTATCCAGAAGTAACATATGTAGAAGCAGCTTCTTCAAAGGATTTTATCCAAAATATAATGTCTATTGAAGCGTACTCTCAACACCCACTAGCTAAAGCTATTGTGGAGTATGGTGCTAATAACAGTATCCATCCAATTGAAGTGGACGAATTTAAATCGATAACAGGGAAAGGTGCGGAAGCAGTCGTAAATGGTATAAAATGGTCAGTAGGTAGCGTTGCTTGGATAAAAACGATAAGTTTAATTTCAGAGGATGCTCTCCGAAAGGTTGAGAAACTTCAAATCGAAGGAAATACGGTAATCCTTGCAACAGAGGAAGGGGTCTATAGAGGCTTCGTTGCCATTGCAGACCCAATACGTTCTACTAGCAGTAAGGTGTTACAAAATTTAAAGGATATTGGGATAAAGCATACTGTTATGCTGACTGGTGACGATCCAAATACGGCAAATGCTATTGCTGCTCAACTAGGGATAACCGATGTGAAAGCAGGATTAATGCCTGATCAAAAACTAATTGCTATTGAGAGATTAAAAGAAAAGTACGGAGCAGTTGCTATGATTGGAGATGGAGTTAATGACTCCCCAGCACTAGCTGCTGCCAATGTCGGCATAGCTATGGGAGGAGCAGGAACGGACGCAGCATTGGAGACGGCGGACGTTGCGCTAATGGCCGATGACTTAGAAAAATTACCTTATACTATTAGCTTGAGTAGAAAAGCATTGCATATTATTAAAGAAAATATTATGTTTGCATTAGGGTTAAAGATTATAGCTCTTCTTCTTATTATTCCTGGTTGGTTAACGCTATGGATTGCCATATTTGCAGATATGGGGGCTACATTGCTAGTAGTCTTAAACTCTTTACGATTATTAAATAAGTTTAGCAATGGAAAAGAGCTTGAAGAAACACAGAAATAATAAGACAGTGCAAACAGGATCTTCGGTGCTCGCTTATCGCTCTCTCAGCGGAAAGCGTCCGCCGAGACCGAAAATCAATTCTATTTTATTTTTATCAAAGCATATAACTTTCATTATTGTTTTAACTAAAAAGAGGACGAGATATATTATCACTAGGTTTGGAGGGTTATCAATGAAGCTTACAGAATGGACGATGGAAGAGCAAGAGCAACTGATACATTTTATGACAACGAACACATGGCCATATCATGGGAATTCTCATCCTGTACGAGAGTTGATTGAAAAGACGATTGAAGAGGGTGGATATCAATCTGATGAAGTAAAAACTTTTTGGGTGGAGAATGATCAAGATGAAAAAGTTGGAATTGTAAAAATCTATGATTTACAGGATGAAATTCCTCTTTTTGACTTAAGAATAGCGGATGAAGCCAGAGGAAGAGGATATGGGCCACTTGCTTTAAAAAAGATTACTGAATATGTATTTAATCTTCCAGAAGGGAAAATTCGCTTAGAGGGTCATACGCGCCAAGACAATTTTGCCATGAGAAAAACGTTTGAGCGTGCAGGCTTTGTTAAAGAAGCACAGCTGCGTCAAGCATGGTTTTCACCTAAAGAAGGATCGTACTACGATGCAGTTACATACGGAATGACGAGAGACGATTTTATAAAAGGAACTTCGACTCCAGTAAAGTGGGACGATGACTTTCATATTATCGAAAAGGTAAAAGAAGAATTGGTCTTCCCAAAAGAATTTTATACGGAAAGATTAATCATCCGAGCACCTAAAGTCGCGGATGCAGAGGCAGTTCAAAAAGCAGTGCTAGCTTCTCAGCATGCATTAAAGGACTGGATGCCTTGGGCACAAGAAAAGGAGTCGCTTGAGCAAAGAGTTCAAAATCTTCGTCAGGCAGTAGCAGATTTTATCACTCGCAAGGATCTTCGGCTGCATTTGTTTTTAAAAGAAACAGGAGAATTCGTCGGATGTTCTGGACTTCATCGAATTGATTGGGATGTTAGAAAGTTTGAGATTGGCTATTGGATAGATAGTAAATTTGAAGGTAAGGGCTTGATGACTGAAGCAGTTGAACGTATTACTACGTTTGCCTTTGAGGAGTTAAAAGCTAATCGAGTTGAAATCCGTTGTGACAGTGAAAATGTAAGAAGTCGTTCAGTTGCTGAAAGATTAAATTACACACTAGAAGGGACTCTTCACCATGATTCCTTATCTGCTGATGGTAAGAGATTAAGAGATACTTGTATTTATGCAAAGACAAAAAGATAAGGGGTTGCCTAATGGCAACCCCTTTTGTCAGACGGCTCGTCTACCAGTGACAAGTTGAATTACAAAAATAATACCTGCAATAATTAACAGCGTATGGATTAATCCTCCACCAAAGTCTAAAAGTAGGCCTAACAACCATAGCACAATAAGTACTACGACAATGCCCCATAAAATTCTACCCATTATAAGTCATCCTTTCTTCTTAAAATTATTAATACGTGTTATTATTAATTAGATACCCCGAGGTATTACAGGTTAAACATAAATAATAATTTTTGAATAATGAAAGAAGGATAGAATTGTTAACAAACGTTATGGAAGAAATCGTTCAGAGCCTTGTGAGAGTATTGATGAGAGGGTCAGAATATCAAACGTTTTGTAAGTGTCCTCAATGTGAATTAGACATTATTGCATTAAGCTTAAATACACTTCCGACCCATTATGTAACGACTGAAAAAGGGAGAAAGGCTGTTTTTGAACGGATGAATACATTAGAAAACTTAGAGTGGATTAATAAAAGAATTATCCATTCTATTCATGTCGTTGGAAAATATCCTCATAGATAAAAAGAGCCTTGTCTTACGATAAGGTTCTTTTATACTTTAGTGCGAGGATTGAGTAATTCTATGTGAGAGTATAATAAAAGAAGTGGACTAGCTATACTAACGGTAGTAATTTTAATTACTTAAAAGCTATGTTAAAGTTATTGGTTGATTTTAACTAAACATTTCTTTTGATTCCTTCTGTACAATTTAAATGACTATTTATAAAAAATTTTTGAAGTGTGTTGGAGTCATTTTTACGGCTTTGTTTATACGAATGATTTATAAATAGAACTATATAAATTAAAGCCGTTCTCCATTTATTGATTGGAGCGCCAGACGGCGACTCCTGCGGGATGTGTGAGACAGATAAGACATCACAACCACGCGCGCAAGCGATGGGTGATGGCTTATCGCTCACCCCGCGGAAAGCGTCCGGTTGGCGCGAAAATCAATTCTACTTGCCTTGCCGATTTAGAGCACATCATAAATCAACCCTAGCCTTTAACCTAGCCTACTTAAAAAGGTAAGACCCTAACTTAAATTGAGAAGGCCGGCCTATTGTAGTAAAATAAGTAAGAACGGATGAAAGGAAGATTAATATGCCAACACCAAGCATGGAAGACCATATAGAACAAATTTATATACTTATTGAACAGAAGGGTTATGCTCGTGTGTCTGACATTGCAGAAGCATTATCAGTACTGCCATCTTCGGTAACCAAAATGGTTCAGAAATTAGATAAAGATGGATTTTTAATATATGAAAAATATCGTGGACTTACTCTAACAAACAAAGGGATGAAACTAGGAAAAAAGCTAGTAAAGCGTCATGAGTTGTTAGAGGATTTTTTACGTTTAATCGGTGTAGAAGAAGAGAATATTTATGCAGACGTAGAAGGAATCGAACATCATTTAAGCTGGAACTCTATAGACCGAATTTCAGACTTAGTTCTTATATTAGAAGACGATACTTCTATTCAAACAAAGCTACTAGAGCTAAGAAGAGACTTAAACGACTAAATGTAATGACTATAAAAGTTTATCTTACAATTGAATAGGTTATAAGGGAATTAGAAAAGGTACATAAACTCACAAATTAAGCGAATTCAAATCATATATTTGGAAAAGAATATAAGTAAGCTACACTAAATCTCCGAAATAGGAGAACACTCTAATTTTACGGAGAAAACAAAACTATAGATTTATAAATAGTAGGTAAAGACCAACCAAAAAGTATGGTCAGAAGGAGAGCGGTAACTTTGACAGAATTATTATCAGGTGAAATTTTAAAATTACAAGTAAAATCCAAGGAAGGATCCAAATGGATTCTTCAGCATAAAGACACGGAAATAGCTTTAAATGCTTCGGAGGCGCCAGAAGAACTCAAAGAGGATGATACACTTGAGGTTTTCCTATTTGTGGATAGAAGAGGTAATCTATCTGCAACTACTCAGCTACCTTCCATTCAAAAAGGGACATATGGCTGGGCAAGAGTGATTAAGGTTTCAGATAAAGAAGGTGCATTCGTCGATATCGGCACTTCAAAAGAGGTTCAGGTAAAGGCTGAGGATCTACCTAAAATAAAAGAGTTATGGCCTGCTCAAGGAGATCATCTCTATATGACCCTACGTACGGATAGAGAAGGGGAGCTTTTTGGTCGATTGGCAACAGAAGATCGAGTAGAGGAGTTGTACATTGATGCACCAACAACTCTTTTAAATAGCAACCTGCAAGCTAGACCATATCGACTCCTACCTGTAGGCACATTTTTGCTAAGTGTCCCGGAAAACTATCGCGTTTTTGTTCATGAATCTGAACGTGTAGAAGAACCAAGATTAGGACAAGACCTAACTGTTCGTATCATTGATACTAAGGACGACGGCTCGCTAAATGGATCATTATTGCCTAGAAAGCATGAGCGTTTAGGTGACGATGCAGAGTCAATCTATCGTTATTTAAATGATGTTGGTGGTAAAATGCCGTTTACGGATAAATCATCACCTGAGGAAATTAAAGAAATGTTTTCGATGAGTAAGGCAGCCTTTAAACGTGCCCTAGGTAAACTAATGAAAGAAAAGAAAATTATTCAACAGGACGGTTGGACTGAATTGAAGCAATAGGATTAGATAATAAGGAGGAAAAGCATCGATAATTATCGGAACTTTTTACTCCTTTTTACGTACTAATGATAGTACCAACCAAGAGAAAGGGGTTTTAGGGGAATGAAAAAAGTGGTACAAGTATGGTTAGCTATTTTTCTTGTTGTAGGAGTTTTAGCCAATTCCAATGTAGCGTTGGCAGATACAAATGGAGAAACAGGAACCGAAGTAGTCAATGAAAAATTTGGTGCACCGATTGTTGTATACGGAGGAAACCTGACTGACGACCAAAAGAAAAGTGTAAGAGAAAGCTTAAAAATTACAGATAAATCAGATGTACAAGAAATTGTTGTGACAGGAAAAGATTTAGCCACCTATTTAAAAGATGGTGATGCCTCAGCAAGAATGTTCTCATCTGCAAAAATAACTAGAAAAAATTCAGGTTCAGGTCTTGTTATTAACATAGTGACACCTGATGATATTACAGAAGTAACTGCTGATATGTATGCTAATGCAATGCTTACAGCAGGAATTGAGGATGCGGTGGTAGATATTGCAGCTCCAAAGCCGGTAACAGGACATTCTGCTCTAGTTGGTATTTACAAAGCCTATGAAGTTACTGGGGGAGAGCTAGACCCAGAACGGACAGATGTAGCAAATGAAGAGTTATCAGTGGCAACGATTCTTTCTAAGGATGCTGGAGTAAACGAAGAAGAGGTTACAGAGCTTTTAACAGAAATTAAAAAGCAAATTGCTGAGCAAAACCCTGCCTCTCGTGAAGAAGTAGAGAAAATAGTTTCGGAACAGCTTTCCAAATTGAAGATTGAGCTATCAGATAAAGATCGCCAATTGTTAATTGACCTGATGGACCGTATACGTCAGTTGGACATCGATTTTAGTAAATGGTCAGATCAGTTAAATGACTTTAGTAAAACTATTGAAGAGAAGTTTAATCAAATAAAAGATAACGAAGGATTTTGGCAAAGTGTAAAAGACTTTTTCAATAATCTAATCGATTCTATTCGTTCCGTTTTTAGTTAAATGGAACCCCAGGAGTCGCCGGCTCCTCTCTAAACAATAAGAATAGAGAAATTTTTAATTAGAAATCAGTTACCTTTAAAAGAATTAAAGACGTGAAATCAATTTGCTGATTTCACGTCTTTTAATTTATCTATTAGTTATGTCTCATCCTCTTACCACAAATAAGTTAGAAATTTGCATTAAAAAATTGTATTTGATAAAATAGGTATTATAAATATCTCGAATTCGAGATAAATGGAGGTCATCATATGAAATTGGCTGGAATTCACCATGTTTCTGCTATAAGCGCCGATATAAGTAAAAATCATGATTTTTTTACAAGGATATTGGGGATGCGTTTGGTTAAAAAAAGTGTAAACCAGGATAATCCATCATCGTATCATTTGTTTTATGCTGATGCAGTAGGGACTCCTGGAACGGATATGACGTATTTTGACATACCAATGGCAGGGAGAACATATCCTGGAGTGTCAAGCATTAGTAACACGGGGCTTCGTGTAAAAAGTGAGGCAGCTTTGCAATTTTGGAAAAAGAGATTACATGATCTTGAAGTTCCTCATGATGAAATTTCCGAAATGTTTGGTAGAAAAACTCTATATTTTGAGGATTTTGAAGGATCAAGGATGAGACTAGTTGTAGATGACGGCAATGGAATTCCATTTGGGGAGCCATGGATAAAGGAAGAGATAAGTGGAGAAAATGCTATAGTAGGCTTAGGTCCGGTTACACTTACTTTAAAAAATCCAGAGCCTACAAAGAAAGTTTTAGAGCAGATATTAGGATTCACTTTAATTGGTTCTTACCCCTCTGCTATTACCGATGCACCTGATATTCAAGTGTACTCTGTAGGAAAAGGTGGTCCAGCAGGAGAAGTTCATATTGAAACAAGAGAAGATTTACCAAGAGAGAGACCAGGAAGAGGGAGTGTTCATCATGTGGCATTTCGTATTCCTCATATGGATGATTACCCTAAATGGGAAGAGCTCCTTCGAGCAAAAGGCTATACAACCTCGGGCCTTGTAGATCGGCATTATTTTAAAGCAATCTACTTTAGAGAGCCTAACGGAATCTTGTTTGAGCTTTCTACAGATGAACCTGGATTTGATACAGATGAAAAGCAGGAAATGCTAGGTGAAAAATTGGCCTTACCTCCTTTCTTAGAGCCACGACGTAAAGAAATTGAGGCAAAGTTACGTCCGTTGTCAATTAATAAATAGTTGTGTTAAGATTCATAAAAAGGAGTGTGTGATAATGGATTTTCAATATAAAGAACTTGGCAATGATGTATTTGCCTATCAAGTAATAGAAGATGGGGAAAGACTTGGTGAAATTACGTGGACCCTGCTAGGAGACGTGATGGTTATGGACCATACTTTCGTTTCAAGTAAGCTTAGAGGCCAAGGAATTGCAAAAAAACTATTAGATAACGCCGCTTCCTATGCACGAGAAAACGATTTGAAAATGGAGCCTGTTTGCTCATACGTAGTAGATGCATTTGCTAAATCTGATGAATACGACGACTTAAAGGCATAATAAAAGGCAATCCTCTTTTAACTTAGTTTAAAGTGGATTGCCTTTTACGTTTTAGTAATTAAATGGATGTGAATAGCACTAGAATACCAGTTAATGCGGATGCACCTGCCAATGTATATAAGAAGTCTGTTTGATTAAAGATCAATTTCTTTTCCATGTTAATCTTCCTTTCTATTTGGTGTTAATAATAAAATACCCGTTTTTTGCAGACTGAAACAGGTTTATTAAAAATAACTCAGGGAAATTGATGATTAAATGAAACTTTTTTAAATTGCTTTCGTACAATAGCTATGTCAATTAATAATAGGGGGTAGAAAAATGATTTCAAGAACAGGAGAAGTAGTATTAGGAATTATCGGAGCAGTTTTTAATGTAATTGCAATCATACTAGTTTCTTTACTTGTCATTAACGGCAGTACAGCATTTGAAGACGAGGAATTTTCAAGTGCTTTAGAACAAGAAATTTTTAATGATCCACAACTAACTGCTGAAGAAGCTGAACAAGCTTTAGGTTTTGCTGAGATGTTTGTAGACTTATTTGGAGTTCTTGGCTGGGCAGCAGTAGTTGTATTCGTAATCAGTTTAATCTTTAACATTTTAGGAATCGTATTTGTTTCTAAAAACAAAAAACCAAAGCTAGCAGGTATCATGTTTATATTAGGTGGAGTTTTTGCAGGAATTATTTCCTTAACATCTATCATTTTATACGTAGCTGCAATTATGTGTTTTGTTCGAAAGCCACCAGTTAAATTTGAAGAAGAATATACTACTGAACAAACATATTAAAAAAACACCGGCTTAATAAGCCGGTGTTTTTAATGGAAATAAATATTTTGCTGTAGACAATGGATGGCCTTCAAAGTATTCATCAAACTCCTCGAGACATTCAAAGCCAAAGTGTTCGTAAAAAATACGAGCAGGTTCATTTTTGCTTTCTACATAAACAAATAATTGTTTTCCGACGGACATATGGTTAACGCCAGCCTCTAACAGCTTCCTCCCGTATCCCATTTTTTGAAACTCTGGGAGTACGTAGATCGCTGTAAGCTCGGCATCACCATCTTCGTCTACATAAGTAAAGTTAGCAAAGCCTACAGCTTCACCTTTATATTCAGCAATTAAAAAAATTGTTTTTTCTATACGCTTGGCTATCATCATCGGAGAATAAGCTTTTTCTAAAAATATTTTCTGAATGTTTTCTGGTATTATATCTTTATAAGTATCATTCCAACTGACCTGTGCGATCTGTTGTATAGTAGGAATATCTTTTAACGTAGTCGCCCTTATCATTTGAAACACCTCTTTTAGCTTTTTGTAAGCATAACAAAATTTCTATCAATCTTCTATAAGTAAAAAGAAAAAAATTGAAAATAAACATTTTTACATAGGAGGCAAACATGTCCTGGGAGTTAAAGAAATTTAGTGAATTAGATACTCATAATCTTTATGAAATACTAAAACTTCGTGTAGAGGTTTTTGTTGTTGAGCAAAACTGTCCATATCCAGAACTAGACGACTGTGATCAACAAGCTCTTCATCTTTATCTTAAAGAAAATAACGAAATTCTTGCTTATTGTCGTATTCTACCTGCAGGTCTCAAGTATGACGAATGCTCTATTGGAAGGGTAATTGTTAGGGAACAGGCAAGAGGAAAAGGTTACGCACGGGTGCTTATGCAAAAAGCTATAAACATAATTGAAACTTCTTGGAACGTTCCGTGTATAAAGCTATGCGCTCAAAGTCACTTACAACATTTTTATCAATCCGTAGGTTTTCAAACAATTAGTGATGAATTTGATGAGGATGGTATACCTCATGTATATATGATTAGGTCAAAAAATTAATAAGTGTTATATTGTACTTATTAGGGTATACACATCTTATAAATATATAGGAGGTAATAAATATGGCGAAAAATAGATCACTCTTATTGGCGGGACTTGCAGCTGGGGCTTATGCCTATTTCCGGAAAAAAGAAAATCGTGATAAGGCAATGGAAGCATTTAATAATACGAAAGATAAAGTAAATTCTTTCATGGAAGCTCAAAAGCAAGGCACGAATGAGGAAGAAACAGGAAATCCTAATCCTTACCATGAAGAAGATAATAATATGGTGAACGAGGGAGCCATGACAAGCGTCCAGTATTACAATGAGGAAGAAGCTGAAGCTACTCCAAACTCAGTTTCTGACAAGGATATAAAACCAGAAGATAAATAAACTTTGAAAAAAAGGTGCCTAATAGGTGCCTTTTTTATTTTACATATATAGATATTACTGTATAATTTCTAAAAAATACCTTTAAAATTTATATGGTGAATAATGGTACTTAGGTTCTATCTGGTTTCTCCACAAAGGAATTTCTCATTTCTATATTGTTCCTTTGGTTGAATTAGCATTTATCTATCACTGCCGCAGTTTCAAGATAGGATATTTAGGGTACGAAAAAGAAACGAGTATATTTTAAAGGAGGAAGCAAAAAATGAAAAGGGCAATGTTAATTTATAATCCTTCTGCTGGGCGAGAAGAAGCAAAACAATTTAAAGATAGAGCAATTGAAGTATTAACGAATTTAGGTTTTGATGTGACGGTAAAAGAAACACAAAAACAGGATGATGCTACACATTTTGCGGAAATGGCTTGTACTGAAAAAATGGACTTTTTGTTAGCCATGGGTGGAGACGGAACGATAAGCGAGGTAGTGAATGGTCTTGCTGAACGAGAAGACCGACCTTTATTCTCTTTTGTCCCCCTCGGTACAGTGAATGATTTTGCAAGGGCTCTTGGCATTCCGCTTGAACCAGACATTGCAATAGAAGCACTTAAGATGACCAATACGGAACAAGTTGACGTAGGAAGAATCGGTGATAAGTACTTTGTTAATGTAGTGGCAATAGGGGATATTGCTAGTAGTGTGGCAGATACTCCTGTGGAACAAAAAACGAGGTATGGATCTATGGCATACTTAATGGCTGGGGCAAAGGCAATCATCTCCAATGAAGAGGTAGAGATGACAATTACCCATGATCACGGTTCATGGAAAGGGACATCTATATTAGTTTTAGTTGCCCTAACCAATTCTGTAGGTGGATTTGAGAACTTGGTTAAATCTGCTAAAATTGATGATGGGAAAATGCATGTCTTTATCATAAAACAAGCAGGATTAGCGGCAATCGCGCGCATGGGAACAAAAGTAATGCTAGGAACACTAGGGAAGGATGAGGGAGTAGAGACTTTTACTACCGAGGAGCTCCGAATAGAATCGAATCGCCCATTATTTTGCAACGTAGATGGTGATCAAGGAGACTGTACTCCTCTTGATATACACATTCTTCCTAGGCATTTGGAAATGCTTTTACCTAAAAAAACAGAAAGCAATTAAAAGTCTAGTTTTTTACTATAAAATGTTATAAAATGATTCTACATCCCTATTTTAAAGATAGGTACAAATGGACTATAAAATTGACTGGAAAGATGAGGTACTTATGGATAATACAGAAAAAATATTCTTAGATTACTTCACAAAAGCCTATGCCAAAGAAATGGGTATTACTAATAGAGTAGAAGGTCTTGATAAATTTTTTGAATTAGAAAAGAAACTATTCTTAGATATGTATTCTTTTGAAATTGAGAGAGCGAAAAAGGTATTAAGAGAAATCATTGACTTAATTATCGCTACTAATAACAAGCAAATGATTCAAAATGTAAAGTACTATTACATACAATTATCCGCTGTAATGGCTAGAAAGTTGTATGAGAGCCAGGTTCCGCTTGATAAGGTAATGGCCTTTAATAATGCTAGCGTGGAAATTATAGATACGAAGATGAGTGATGCACAGTTTTTGCAGTGTGCAGATGAGCTAGTAGAATTCTTTGTTATGGTAATTACTGAGAGGAAAAAACCTTCCTTTGGGCACCAGACAGTAAATAAGGTAATTCTTTATATTAATGATGAAATTGAAACAAATCTAACAGTAGAAGATATCGCCAAACAATTTAATATTAGTACCAGCCATCTCTCTAGAATTTTTAGAGAACATACTGGAGTAACCTTGGTAGAATACTTAAATATTAGAAAGGTAGAAGAGTGCCAATACTTTTTACGGCATACAAACAAATCAATATCAGAAATCTCTAATTCATTCCACTTTTGTAATCAGAGCTATTTCACGCGTATCTTCAAAAAATACACGAGTCTTACTCCTAAGCAGTTTAGAGACCATCAAGAACATCCTAATTTTAAGTATAATTTTCCAAAAGAGCCCAAAACTTATTAAAGGTTTGTCTAAGTAATATTTGAAAAATAGCTTCATAGAGGGTATACTCGAGATAGTTTGAAAAATGAAGGTGAAGCGATGAAGAAGAAAATCAGTTTATTCACTATCCTTATTTTTGCAACAGTCCTACTAAGTGGCTGTTCAGGAATAGAAAACAAAGAAGGCACTTTTTACAATATATTTGTTCGACCTTTTGAGTTTTTAATTGAATTTTTTGGAGACATTTTTAACGGTAGTTATGGGATGGCAATCATTGCTATTACTATTCTTATTCGTTTAGCCTTAATGCCCTTGATGCTTAAAAATTATAAGAATCAACAAGGTATGAAAGAAAAAATGGACAAGCTCAAACCAGAGATGGATGAGATTCAAAAGAAGCTAAAAGAAACAAAATCAAAAGAAGAACAGATGGTACTACAACAAGAAATGATGGGCTTATACCGTAAGCATAATGTGAATCCACTAAACATGGGTTGCTTACCAATGTTGATTCAGATGCCAATAGTTATGGGATTATATTTTGCGATCTTATATTCAGCAGATATAAAATCACACGAATTTTTATGGTATAACTTGGGGTCACCTGATATCGCTATGACGCTTATTGCTGGGGCTGTATATTTTGCACAAGCAAAAGTTTCTCTATGGACAGTGCCTGAGCAACAGCAACAACAAATGAAGTTGATGGTTTATATTTCACCGATCATGATTATGTTCATCTCGTTCAGTTCTATGGCAGCATTACCGCTATATTGGGCTGTAGGTGGTATCTTGTTAATATTCCAAACATATTTAGGTCGTAAATTTTATTCGAACCATCCAGAAAAAGCAGAAGAGTCTGTATAAAAGAGAGAGGAGCTTTTTGTAAAAAGAGCTTCTTTTTTTAATGTCTAGCTCCATCGCCTTGCCCCTCGGGGTCAAATGGATAAAAGCTCCGGTGGCTGAGGAACTGCCTCCTCGCTTTTCTCCATTTGCTGTCGGGGCAGACATAGTCGGTTTCGCTTTTCTTGTTGTCTAGCTCCACCGCCTTGCCCCTCGGGGTCAAATGGATAAAAGCTCCGGTGGCTGAGGAACTGCCTCCTCGCTTTTCTCCATTTGCCTGTCGGGGCAGACATAGGCGGTTTCGCTTTTCTTATGAAAAAGTTATAATGATTGGGTCAATGCTTAGCCTGTCGGGTCAGAGACAGACTGCTTGCGCATTAAATGGTATCCAGCGCAAGCAGCCTTGCCCCTCGGGGTCAAATGGAAAAAAGCTCCGGTGGCTGGGGAACTGCCTCCTCACTTTTCCCCATTTGCCTGTCGGGTCAGAGACAGACTGCTTGCGCATTAAATAAATAGAGGTGTTCGTATGAAAAGAAATTGGATATTTGGTATTTTAATTGTAGCTGTTAGTATTGCTTCTTTAGTATTTATTATAAAAGGAGATATAAATTTAGCTGTTTTGTTTATGACTCTTATCTTTGTCTTAAGTAATGGTTACAGAGCTATTGTATTTAAGGAAAAAGGGCATGAACGAGAGGCGAAATGGATGAAAACAATGGCAATCGTTTTCGCTGTCCTATTTGTACTCGTATTATTTCTAACAATTACCTAAAAAAACGTGAAATCATGTGTAGATGATTTCACGTTTTCTTTATTGTTTAGGAAATTATAAAGTTTTGAATCTGTGGATAAATTGATGTCTAGCTCCACCACCTTGCCCCTCGGGGTCAAATGGATAAAAGCTCCGGTGGCTGAGGAACTGCCTCCTCGCTTTTCTCCATTTGCCTGTCGGGGCAGACATAGGCGCTTGCGCTTTTCTTGTTTTGTTTAAAGTTCTTTAAAATTTAATAGCTAAACTTTTTTCTAGACAGAACAATGAGTATAATAGCTGGAACCGTGCAAAATGCCATTCCTAAAAAGGCTAGTTTTGGTTCTATGTCATATAAATAACCACCAGCTAGTGTTAGGACGGCACTACTTAAACTCATGGATAGAGCAGCATAAATTCCTTGGGCAGCAGGTATGAGTCTTTTGTCTAGTGTTCTAGATATATATTGAATAAAGGCATAATGTGCAACTCCAAAAGAAACGGAATGTAGTGCCTGAGTGAGGATAAACATCCAAACTGATGGAAATAGATAGATTCCAATCCAACGAATGGTGGCGCCGATCCCGGCTAAGAGAAACATCCAAGATATTTTCTTACTTGAAAATAACTTGTCAGCAATAAGAAAGAATACAATTTCAAATATAACAGCAACATTTAAAATGATTCCGATATAAAGGCTGTTGACTTCGATATCCTGAAGATAAATAAATCCATAATTATTATATGATGCGTGAGACCCCTGTATAAGTACAGTTAACGTTAAAATAATAATAAATTGTTTAGAAGTAAAAAGTTCTTTCCATTTAACTGAGTTTTCTTTTGTTGTTCTCAAGGGTATTTCACTCAAAGAGGCTGGCATTGGTCTAGAGTAGGTCAACATGATAATTGCAAGTGCAGCTAGCATCGTCCAGAGTATTGCTTGCTCGTCCCATATAGCAGTTACTCCTCCGATAAACAACAGGGCTACCATGAAGCCGACTGATCCAAACGAACGGCTTTTTCCATAGTGAACTTTATCCTTTTGCATGAGAATGGATGCACTACTCTCCATAGCAGGTAATAAGTTAGGATAGATTAAGCTAAACAAAACAGTAATAGTTAACAAAGAATAGAAAGAATTAAAGGGTATGTATAAAACAAGTGCTGCAAAAGAAAGTAACGCGAGCAAGCGAAGCACCTTCTGCATACTATACTTACTAGTAGCTCGTGGGAATAAGGCGAATGTGGAAAAGGCTCTTGCAAGCATTCCGGCACCCATAATAACGCTAGCAGAGGTGACACTAAGGCCTTTAGCGTTGGTTAAATAACCGGTCCAATAGGGCATAAACACTCCCCATGTGAAGAAGAACGTGAAAAAATTAATGGATAACCATTTTTGAGACTTCATAGAATGACCTCTTTACTTTCGACTTATTAAAGCTAAGTAAATAAGTTAACTAGCTGTAATAACTGTCTAGATTTAATTTTTGGTGCGATTTTATTTTCGCATAAGTTACAATTTTGAAACGAGTTTAATAACATTATAAAGCATTTTAATTTGATTAGGGATAAGTTCTATGAAAAATGTTAAACTAGTAATATCGCTAATTGGAAAGAAGGAAGAGCAAGGGATGCAATCAAGATTTAGTTTAATGAAGGCAAAAAAGAAAAGAAAGTGGCCAAAAATTGTAGTTAGTATTATTTTGGGTTTAATAGTTGTAAGTGCCGTGGGATGGATTGGTATAAATGATTGGAATATAGATAAAAGTTTAAAGGCGTTAGGTATTACAGTTCAGGAAGAAAAACCTGAGGTTGAACTAGAGAAACCAACGCAAGTAATAGAGGAAGCAAAAGATCCAGTAAAAGAGGAGCCTCCAATTGTAGAGGAGCCTATAGAAGAAGTAGATCGTTCAGGGGCAAAAGGCTATGTAGGCAATGAAACTTTACCTGCCGAGCCTACTTATGTAGATGGAATTTTAATAGCAAGCAAGCAATATCCCCTACCTGCCACTTATGCGCCTGGGGAAAACGAAGTAGCAAGACAAGCATTCGAAGCAATGGCAGCTGAAGCAAGGCTTTCCGGTTACGAATTAGTAGCATTTAGTACATATCGTTCTTTTGACTATCAACAGCAGCTATATAATAGATATGTGAGCAATGATGGAGTGGAAGCTGCAGATCGATATAGCGCTCGCCCAGGATACTCTGAGCATCAAACCGGGCTTGCATTCGATATTGGAGAATTACACTTTGAGCAGCACTTCGCAAGAGAGAGCTTTGGAGAGACGCCAGCTGGCCAATGGGTAGCTTCTAACGCCCATAAATATGGATTTATTATGCGTTTTCCGAATGGAAAAGAAAAAATTACAGGGTATATGTATGAGCCTTGGCATTTTAGATATGTAGGATTGGACCATGCAGCTAAAATATATGAAGCAAATACAACATTAGAAGAATATTTAGGCATATAAGAAAAAGATCCCATCATTCGTGGGATCTTTTTCTTGTACTAAGACAATGGCTTAATGTCCTTTTATCAATCATCGTTTTATAAAATTGGAGATATCAGTCGAGCAAGTGATTCCTTAAACTTAATCATAGTCGACCGGCTTTCATAAAGTTCCCATGTAAGTTCAGTAGAAAGCTTCATGTCCTCTTCAAATAACTCCGCTAATTGATGGGAAGTTTCATTGTCATAAATAAATGCGTTTACCTCGAAATTTAACTTGAAGCTTCGAACGTCAATATTTGCAGTACCTACAGTAGAAGCTTCATCATCAATAACAATCATTTTCGTGTGTAGGAATCCATTTTCATAAATGAATACTTTTGCCCCAGCTTTGATAAGCTCTCCAACATATGAATAGGTTGCCCAGTATACAAATAAATGGTCAGGCTTGTTAGGTATCATAATTCTTACGTCTATGCCTGAAAGACAAGCTACACGGAGAGTATCCATAAAACTAGCATCTGGTATGAAATAGGGAGACTGAATATAAATGTATTTCTTAGCCATCATGATTAATTTTAAATAACCATTTTTAATTTGCTCCCACTCAGAATCAGGTCCACTCGAAACAATTTGTAATCCAACAGAACCCTTCAATGGGATAGCTGGGAAAAAACGATCGGAATATTCGATATCGTGTTCTGCAGAAGCTTGGTTCCAATCGAGTATAAAACGAGTTTGGAGCGGATGAACGGAGCTTCCTTCAATTCTAAGGTGCGTATCTCTCCAGTACCCGAATTTCTTTTTCTTACCTAAGTATTCATCACCGACATTGAATCCTCCTATGTAACCAATTCGTCCATCAATGACTACTATTTTGCGATGGTTTCGGTAATTCATCCGTGGGTTGATCAATGGAAGAATGGATGGAAAGAATGCTTCCACGCGTCCGCCTAGCTTAATGAGTTCATGAAAGTGTCGCTTTCGTAAAGAGCGAGAGCCTGTATCGTCATACAGTATGCGAATCTTTACTCCTTGTTTAGCTTTTGCTAGTAGAACCTTATAAATCTCTTGTCCTAAATTATCTAAACGGAAAATATAATATTGAATGTGTATATGGTCCTTTGCGTTTTCTAGATCGAACAAGAGGGCATCAAACTTTTCACGCCCGTCTGTAAAGATATCTACTTTGTTATCCTGCGTTAAAACGGCATGGTTATTATTAAGATGCATAATAATCAAGTCTTTGTAATGACTAGCGTCATCTAATCTAAAATCAAAGGATTCATCTTCAATAGCTTCCATTTGAAACTCAATTAATTTATCGATACCTATTTTACTTTTCCCTTCCCAGCGAAAAAGGGTTTTGCGTCGCAATCTTCTTCCAAACAGTAAATAAATACCGAAACCTAGGATAGGGATGAAGAATAGAACTAAAATCCATGCCCAGGTGGAGGACGCATCTCTTCTCTCTAAAAATATTAAGGCGATTGCCAAAGAAATATTTAAAATTAGTATGCCTGTACCAACAAAACCGTATATACTTGCAGCCAAAATTACACCCCCAACCCTTTTATGTCTGTCTTTTCTAGTATAGCCGATTTAGTTAAAAGAAAGAAGAATTGTAACATATTGAGTAAACCTATAAGCATAAGTAATTAGCAAAATGAAATATACATATAAGGTGTTTGAATAGTCTGATATAATCAAGGTGGGAATTTAGACTTAAGGAGATGGGAAAAATGCTTCAAGCAAAAAATCTTCAGAAGAAGTTTAAAGCAAAAGAAGTAGTGAAAAAGATAAATTTGGAGCTTGGCGCAGGAGAATCAATTGGACTGTTAGGTCCGAATGGAGCAGGAAAATCAACTACTATATCCATGCTTTCATCATTAATGAAACCTACGAGTGGAACTGTTCTTTGGAATGGGACTTCCATTGAGGAGAATCCTCAAATGCTTCGTAAGAATTTAGGGGTGGTACCTCAAGAAATAGCCTTGTACCCAGAGCTTACAGCAAAAGAGAACCTAGAGTTTTTTGGACGAATTTATGGGCTGAAAGGAAAAGATTTAGAAACACGGGTGGAGGATGTGCTTGAAAAGATTGGTTTAAGTGACCGGAGAAAGGACAGAGTAAAAACCTTTTCCGGTGGGATGAAGCGTAGACTTAACATTGGAGCGGCTTTACTGCATAAGCCTTCCTTTCTCATTATGGATGAGCCTACTGTAGGAATAGATCCTCAGTCTCGTGCTTACATATTAGAGGCCGTAAAGCAGCTTGTAGAGGAAGGTATGACGTTACTTTACACAAGTCACTATATAGAAGAGGTAGAGCTGCTTTGCGAAAAGATATACATTATGGATCAAGGTGAAATTATTGCATCGGGAACAAAAGAGGAATTAAAGTCTTTAGTTTCCGACCAACAAACAATTGAGTTAAAGGGTCATTCGCTTTCAGTTGCATTTGAGGAAAGCTTACAGAAGCATTTTCCAACTGCTAACATCCACAGGGAAGAAGAAAAGCTTTTAGTATCTCTTTCTAAGTTTATGGAGCCATTATCAAGTATTTTTGCAGTTGCTGCCGAAAATGAAGTGACGATTACTTCTGCAGTAGTTAAAATTCCTTCTCTCGAGGATGTTTTTTTACATTTAACAGGAAGAGCTTTGAGAGACTAGGAGGAAATAGAATGCTTTTAAACTTAATTAGTAAGCAACTAAAGGTGATTATTCGTAATAAGCAGCCGCTTATTATCCTTTTAGCTATGCCTATTATCTTGATTACTATTTTATCATCAGCCTTGGCGGGGATCATGGATACAGACGGATCTTCTGCTATTCAGGCTCACTTGGTAATTATAGATGAAACTAGCTGGGAGAAGGAACAGGCATCTATTACAGCCTTTCTAAAAGAGTCTGGACTGGAAGGGTCAACTCTTAATACTCTATTGCAAACGTTTGAAGAAAACGATCCTACTAATGTTTTGCAAAATTCAATTCTCCTCTCTACGGAAATGGAGAAATATGTAAAAACAACTAACGATGATATATCCAATCTAGAAGATTTAAGAAAGAGTAATAATGTGGATGGTATCTTAGTCATTCCTGATAATTTCAGATTAGATTATATTAAACAATCTTATTTTGACCAAGGAAATAAGCCGAGTTTTGAGTTGTTATTAAATCAAGAGAATGAAATAAGGGCATCTATAATTGTTTCAATTCTTGAGGAGTGGAAAAAAGGGTTTAGCCAGTCAATGGCGTTAAATAAAGTGGGTATAACTCCAAACGAAGTAATGGGTCAAACAATTGCAGTACAAAAATTAGAGCATTTAATGAATGAGGGAGAACGTACTATTCCATCTTCCGTTTATTACTCTGTGGGAATGCTAGTAATGTTTGCTCTTTATATACCCTCCTTTTTGGCAGGATTTGCGTTACAGGAAGTATATTGGAAGGTCTATGACCGAATCCTTTTAGCAGGGGTATCCTCAACCTATTACTCTCTTTCTATATTTATAACAGGGGCAATTGTAGCGTTACTGCAACAGGCGATCATATTGCTTTATGGAAGCCTGGTGCTGGGAATAGACTGGGTTGGCATACAGACTATGATTGTAATAGTCGTTAGCTTCAGCTTATTTATCGGGGGACTTTCAGCACTTTTAACCGCCTTACAATTTAAAACGGGAACTGAAGGTATTGCTAATGTGTTTAATGGATTAGTGATTACTATTTTCTCCTTCCTAGGAGGCTCCTTCTTTAAAATTAGTGATGTATCCGAGACGCTTGGTGACATTGGTGGCTATACCCCTAACGGAGCCACAATGAAAGCAATTCTTTCTATTCAAACCGGGGATTCAGTTGGTGTGATATGGCCACAGATGTATGTGCTATATATTGGCCTATTAATATGTGTCAGCTTGTCCATTATAGTATTTCCTAAAAGAGGTGTGACATCATGAAGGGCATTTGGATTGCAAGGGCTCAAAATTTAAAGCGAAAGCCGTTGGTTCTTCTAACAATGACCATTATGACAGTTGTCCTCGCATATGTTCTCAGTGGTGGTGTAGGTGGCCAGCAAGCAATTTTTATCACTAATGATAATTCCGAAACAAGTAGTGACGTATTAGATAAATTAAAATCTTTAGAGGATTATTCCTTTCTTCCACTGTCTAAAATTGAGTTGGAAGAGAAGATAGAGGGAGACCCTGACTTAATAGGAGTGTTGCTTACAGAGTCTACGTATACAGTCTTGAGTAGTGCAGAAACAGATGTCGTTAGAAATGTATCTTTAATAATAGAAGCTGCATATAACGAAATTGCCTTTGAGAAAAGAATAGTAGAAGTTGGCGGTAGGGATAAGTGGAAGGAAATGAATAGAATTTTAGACGATGAGGAAGCTTTCGAAATCGAGATTCGTGCTATGAATGAAAAGCAAACTTTTCGATATGATGGAGCTCTACAAAGTTTATTTGGTTATATGCTCTTTTTTGTATTTTATACCATCTCAACAAATGTTCAATTTATATTGGAAGATAAACGAACAGGAGTGTGGAATCGTCTAAAGTTAGCTTCTATTAGTCGGACTAAATTATATTTCGGGCATTTATCTTTTAGCTTTCTAATTGGTTTTTTGCAAATGCTTTTAGTTTTATTAGTGTTCCGATTTATCGTGAAAACTAATATGTATGGAGCATTCTCGGAAATAATTATTATATCGAGTATTTATGTATTATTAGTTTTGGCGATATCCTTAATAATCATTTCACTAGCCAAAACTGTTAGTCAAAGTGGAGTTATTGTTTCCTTGCTGGCTGTAGCTTTCGCTATGTTAGGTGGGGCATATTGGCCACTTGAAATTGTTCAATCAGAAGGGTTACTGAATATGAAATGGCTGTCTCCTATTTACTACGCGATGGAAGCATTAAAAAGAGTTACCATTTATGGGGAAACCTTAAGTGCTGTATCAGCGTACCTATGGATGATGCTTTTATTGGCGGCTACGTTTATAGCAGGGGGTATATATTTATTAGAAAAGAAAGCAGAACGTGGCCATTCTAGTGAGTAAAAAGGGGGAATGGAAATGTACTGGTGCAAAATAGCGAGAACAAATGAAGAATTTGAAGCTATAGCAAAATTAAATTATGAAACATTCGTAGAAGAAATTCCGCAACATGAAAAAGATCCAAGTGGAATGAGAGTAGATCCTTTTCACCATGAAAACGTTTATGTGATTGTATTAAAAGACCAAGAGCTTGCGGGAATGGTAGCCTTTAGAGCGGAGCGTCCATTCTCATTAGACAAGAAGCTTGGACCAGTAGAAAATTATCTCCCAGAGGATGCTCTAAAAGGGGCACTCTGTGAGGTTCGTTTACTAGCGGTAGATAAAAAGCATCGGAATGGGCGTGTTTTTTATTATTTAGCTAGAGCACTATCTGACTTTGCATACGAAAATGGATATGGAGCGGCCGTTATTTCGGGAACAGTAAGAGAGCAAAAGCTGTATAATCAACTTGGTTTTGAGCCTTTTGCAAATCCAATTGGAGCAGAGGATGCTTTATTTGTCCCAATGGTATTAACGAGAGAGCGCTTTGATAATTCGGTCGCTGCACGCTTTAAGCAGAAAAGGTATTCTTTTTATCCCGGTCCTGTTCATCAGGTTAATGTAATCAAAAATGCTTTTCAGGAAGATCCACTCACCCATCGTTCTCATCAATTTGAGGTAATGCTCGATCGAGTTAAGCATAGGCTAAACGAGTTGAGTGGTGCTAAATACGTTCACTTACTAGTTGGGACCGGTACTTTAGCAAATGAAGCAATGATTGCTCAATTGAAGGTGTTGGATGAAAGGGGTCTAATCTTAACGAATGGAGCTTTTGGAGAGCGTCTTCAAAAACAGGCATTACGTTGGGGATTAGATTATAACGTGGTTAGCTATGATTGGGGACAGGCATATGATTTAGAGGCCATTGAAAAAAAACTTGCGCTTGGAAATTATAGCTGGCTACTAATGGTTCATGGGGAAACCTCGACAGGGATGCTAAATGAATTAGAAGAACTGAAAGACATTTGCCGTCGTTATAATGTATTGCTCTGTGCTGACTGTGTTAGCTCGTTTGGTTCTCTCCCATTCTCTATGGAAGGATTATATTTGACTACAGGGGTCAGTGGAAAGGCAATAGGTACCATGAGCGGACTTTCCTTTGTCTTTGCCAATTCAGAAATAGTCTCCTGTGAGCGTATCCCTGCCTATTTAGACATAGGCTTAACGACAAACTCTCACGTACCCTTTACAATGCCATCCCAACTTATCCATAGCCTAGAAAATGCCTTAATGGCCTATGACAATGGGGAAAGATATAAGCTTTTACATAAACGATGGATGTATATTGAAGAGGAAGTTAAACGACATAATATAGAGCTCTTTACAAATAACACATATCCTATGATATTCACATTACAAGAAAACCAATTTCCACACCTCGCTGAGGATGCAAGAATGTCAGGCTTTGATTTACATTATAAAAGTGAATATTTAAAAGAAAAAAGCCTTATTCAAATATCCTGTATTCAGCCAGATTTTGAAGTTGCATGGACAAAATTTATAAATTGGTTTGCTAATTACCGCCTATATCATGAAGGAAGAAGTAAGTCGCTTTTTGAATCAAGTACCTGTGAATAAATGAACGCAACATTAAATAAGGCTCATTGTAACATTGGTTACAATGAGCCTTACTTATGTAGGTATGGAAAGTTTTAATCAGAATTAATTTGTTTATAAGTCTGCTGGATGAATGTTTTATAGGGAGTGGCGGGCATATTACTTATATTGTCATATGCTTTTTGAACAGCTTCTTTAGCTTTTTCATTCTGTCCCTTCGCTTTGTAGCATAATGCTAGATAAGCATCCTTCTCGTAAAAAATGGACAAATCAATAGGGTGACCGACTGTCTCCTGAATAACGACTTCTTCTAGTTGTTCAATTGCAGCGTCAAATTGTTTTAAACCAAATAAGGTTTTTCCTCTCTCCAAAACAAAGTAGGGGGTAAATATCTTATTTTTTTCTAAAGTATAGGCTTGGAATAGCTTCTCTGCTTCTTCATATTCATGTGTATAGGAATTCAAGTAATGAATTTTCATAAAAGAAGAGAAGCGCCCGGCATCTGGATCATCTGCAAAGACTCCATATGCCTCTATTTTCTTTACATAGTACTCTATTTTTTCCTCATCTTTTTGCATCATTGCATGGGCAGCAGCGATTCTATAGAGGTCATCTAAATGGTAAAACGTTTTATTTTCTTTAGAATACTCAATCGCTTGGTCCATTAGCTTCAGCGCAGATTCATGGTCACCGATTGCATAGTATAGTGCAGTCTCTACATAGTCAAAGTCTAGTCGAGAGATAGGGTCAATCCAAATTCCTGTATCCTCTAAGTAAGTACGTTCCCGTTGAAGGATTTTTAAAGCTTCCTCGTATTTATGCTCCTGAAATTTTACGGCTGTTCGTACAATTCCTATTTTAGCTCGTCTTGAAGTGATATTTAACTTCTCATAAAGATCTGCAGCTTGGTTTAATGGTTCTTCCCAGTCTTTTTTATGTACTTGGTACATACAACGACTGTACATTTCTAACAAACGCGCTGATTCATACCCCTGACCAATCTTTGGCAAGTACGGTTCTACTAATTGTATTAATTGCTCATATTCATCTGATAGAACATCGTAGTGTGTATTAAAAAGAATCTCGGCTTTCTCTAAAACTACACGTAATTCTTGTCCGCTTACTTCCTCTAGTAACTCCGAAACATCTACGTTTAACTGTTTAGCGATATATTGAAGGCTTTCCATAGAGGGCTTAGCCTTATTGTTTTCTATTAGACTGAGCATTCCCTTAGTTAATTCGGTACCTGCAAGAGCCTCTAGAGTCATCTTTTGTTGTTTTCTCAATGTACGTATTCGCTCTCCAAGCGTCTGCATTGCTTCACCTCTTTTATCTTTAGTTTAATTATATTAAACTTTTTGTTGAAATGGAAGAATGAATATGATATTATTTGTTTAATAAAATTAAACTTTTAGTTTTTTCAGAACAAATAGAAAGAAAAAGCTAAACAAAGGGGAAATAATTATGGAAGAAATAGTGAAGTTGAAAAAAGCTACTTATCATTTATGGACATTCACCATTAGTAAGCTCATATCGATTTTTGGCGCTCAAGTTTATGCATTTGCTATCAGTTTTTATATTCTACAGCTAACTGGATCTGCCACAAGCTTCGCAACAAACCTAATATGTAGTATTTTGCCTAGAACTCTACTTGCTCCTTTTGCGGGGTATGCTGCTGATAAATACTCTAGAAAAGGAATTATTATTGGAGCTCAAATTGCCAGCTCGTTGGCAATAGGTGGCTTATTAATCTTCAGTATAAATGCAGAATTGTCATTGATCGCGATTTATATAACAACGGTCATCTTATCCATTACCTCAACGTTTTCGGGGGTGACATTTAGTTCTTCTATGACGGGACTAGTAGATGAAGCGAGAATACAAAAAGCGATGTCATTAAATCAGATGTCTATTTCCTTTGCGACAATTGGAAGCCCAGCAGTAGGTGGAATATTATATGGAACTGTGACTATGCTGGTGTTTTTAGGTATTTATTTGACAGCGTCTATAATAGCGGTAGTCTTAGAATCTACGATGAACTTTAAATTATTTGCTACAAGAAAAGAAGTGGTGGAAGGGGCTCCTAAAGAGTCGATGCTACAAAGCATCAAAGAAGGTTTTAAATATTTAATGAAAAAGCCTGTGGTAAAAATAATTATTTTCATTTCTTTAATAGTGAATTTTTTGTTTGGGGCTTTTCAGGTTGGATATTCGTTTATCCTAATCGAAAAATTAAAGCTTGATCCAGTTCATTTTGGTTATACAGAAATGGCCTTTGCTCTTGGAATGCTGTTAATGTCTATTTACTTCTCAAGTACGAAGGAGTTAAAATACCCTCTTTTTGTTTCTAAATGGAGCATAGTGGGCACAGGGTTTTTATTGGCATCAATTGCGACGCCACTACTAATGAACATGTCTTATTTTGGGACCGTGGTATTTTATATTATAATCCTCTTTGTTTTTGGAGTGACTATGATGGTCACTAATACACCAATAATGGTCATGATGCAAAAGACAATAGATGATGATTATAAAGGCCGCGTATTTTCTATTTTAGAGACAGGGTCAATGGCTCTAATGCCACTTGGGATGGTTGTTTTTGGGTTTCTGTATGATGTGTTCTCTGCAGAGCTTATCCTAATTACTTCGGGAGTTCTATTAATAGCTACCGTTTTAGTGCTTGCAAGGCCATCGGTTATTAGAAAAGCACATCCAGAGCTTGCGAAAGGGAAAGTGGAGACTACTCCAGACCCTCAGCCAGAATGAAATCCGCTCTGGTGGAACAAAGAGGGTTAAGTTGGTCCATTAAGACAACTAATAAAAGTGGCGATTACAATGAGCACCCACTTCAAGGGTGTTAATTGGCGGGGAGTTCACAGTATATTAAAAGGAGTGTTTCTTTGAATAGCCCTATATTAAAACAAATAGGAACAGTATTTATTCCAGTAAGGAATATAGAACAAGCTAGAGATTGGTACTGCGATATTTTGGGGATAAAAATAGACGGAGATATTCAATTTGGTCATCTTTACGTTTTACCTATGGAAGGTACAGGGATAGTATTAGATAGTAAAATTTATTCAGAGGATATAATATTCAAAATACCTGCCTTTCATTTCAATACTAAAAATATTGAAGAAGCATTTCAATATATGAAGAATAAAGGGGTAACTCTTCTTACTAAAATTGAACATAATCATTATTTTAATTTTAAGGATCCTGATGGAAATACTTTAATGATATGTAAATGTTAAATTTGAGATTAATACAAATAGAGGCACTGTAAATTTACATTTACAATGCCTTTATTTGCTCTGTGGGCACTATCCTAACAGTTAATTTTAAAGCCCATGTTTTAACGTTTTAGTTGATCTACGATACGCGAAAATTAAACCTATTGCTAATATCGCAAGAATCCCCGACAATACATAAATATTATCTGGCTGCTTCGTAAACAACCATGCAAACAAGAGAGGACCAATGATGCGGCCGAGGTTATCCATTGAATAAGTCATCCCAGCTGCAGTTCCATATCGACCACCTGACTCTTTGGAGGTAAGGGATACAATGGTTGTTCGGGCAAGTGCATTACCTGCTGTGAAAACACAAAGGGATAGTCCCGCCCAAAAAATATTAGTCGTAAAAACTGTCATGACCAACCCTATAGCTGTTACTACTTGTGCATAAAGAAGCCAAGTTGTCTCCGTTCCGTTCTTGATACGTCGTACAACTCCACCTTGAATAGCTGCATCGACAAAGCCGCTGAACATGAACAGATAACCAATTTGTAATGGTGTTATAGCTACTCTTTCAATTTGAAATAACTGAAAAGTTGCCTCCAAGCCAGCAAGTAGGAAGGTAACCATAAAAGAAAAGAGGAATAAGTATTTTATACGGTAGGACCATAAGCTCAAAGCGCCTCTAGGAAGAATCGTTCGCTTATTGGCTTCACCAGTACGAGCTGGTTCTTTTAAAATGATTAACGCATAAACAAAAATGACTAACAATAGAATAGCTGAGACGATAAATGGAGTTTCCAAGCTAATATGACCTAGAATACCTCCAATTGCTGGTCCAAATATAAAACCTAAACCAATAGACATTCCCATGAAACCCATATACTTATTTCTGTTTTCCTCATCGGATAGATCTGCTATAAAGCCAGTTACCGCAGTGTAAAGCGCACCTGAAAATAGTCCACCGACTACACGAGAAAGGTAAAGCATTACCAATGAATCGAAGAATAAGGAGAATAACCAAAAGCTTAAGCTAAAGCCGATTAATCCTGTTAGAATAAGTGTTTTACGTCCAATCCGATCAGAAAGCATTCCCCAAAGAGGAGCAGTGAAAAAGGAAGCTAAAGCATAGACTGTTAGTAGACCTCCTACATGAACCTCGTTATAGTTCTCCTGAAGTATAACCTCAGGTAGTACGGGAATAATAATCCCGAAACCTAGATAAACAAGAAATTGAACGGACATTAATATAAAAAGTGATTTTTTCATTGTCAAACCTGCTTTCTCAAACCTTACCCTCTATAATAACTGTTTCGGAAGGAATTTTCACCTCGAAATAGGTGAAGATAAATTGGTGAATAAAAGCAGGAATATCAAGGTTTAATCAAGAATGTTACCAGCTGAAGAAATTTATAATCTTTTGTGTAAATTTTAAAATGGCGACAGATCTTACCAGGTAGTTTTCCCTACTCACATTATCAGGGAAGTGAACTAGCTAAGATCAGTTTAATAACTCCTTGGTTCGGATATACTCTGTATAGCCTCGGAGATTTCTTGTATATGTGGAAAAGGAAATGCTAAGTCAGCAAGAGACACAAAGCCTACTAACTCTTCATTTTCTACTACTGGGAGTCGGCGGACTTGATGTTTACCCATTAAAATAGATGCTTCAGCTGTAGAGTCTTGAGGTGAAACTGAGATAACGGTTTTAGTCATAATGTTTTCTACCGTGCATTTGACATCTTTAGCAACTGCTCTTGTTACAATATCTCTGTCTGTAATCATTCCAACAAGCTTTTTCTTGCTTACTACTGGTAAACAACCGATATCCAATGAACGCATTTGTTCCGCAACTTCGTTTACATAATCATTAGGGCTACACGTAACCACTTGCTTACTCATTACATCCTGTACAATCATCGATATCACTCCTTTAGAGGTTATGATGGTTTACAAATGCGTAAAATATGTAATAAAAATGAAAGGTTTAGGCCATGTAAAAAGTGGTATTATAGGATAGAGAAAAATAAATAAAATAAAAGAAACCTTTTAAATATATATTCGTAATAATAAATGGAAGGGACTGAGGTGGATTGGCTAAGGAAGTTGATTTAAAGAAAATTGTAAGTAATCTATCAAAACTTGGTGTGACTGTTACAATGACAAAATCTAGGCTTGAAATACTTAAAGCTTTATCACCACCCGCACAAAGTCCACATGTGCAATCCTAAAAAAAGAGTGACTTGAAGCCTCGTTAAAACGAATGCTTCAGTCACTCTTTTTTATATTTGTCGCTTAATCTTCATTCTTAGCAAACATATATGTTCTATGGTGAAACTTCATACTAAAGACTAAACCGATAGCAAGCATATTACCCATCAAGGAACTACCTCCGTAGCTTATAAATGGTAGTGGAATACCCGTTATAGGCAGGAGCTGAATAGTCATTCCAACATTCTCAAATACATGGAAAGTGATCATGGCAATAATTCCAGCGCATACATAGGTGCTGTACATATCCTTGAGCTGTAAGGTTATTTTAGTTAAGTGATAGATCAGTAGGAAGTAGAGACTTATTACTATACTAGCACCAACAAATCCATATTCCTCTCCAATGACAGCAAAGATAAAGTCGGTATGATTTTCCGGTACATACACAACACGTTCTCCATACCCTTTACCGAATATTTCTCCTGAACCAATTGCATTCAAAGCTGTAATAAGATGCATTCCTTCATTGGAAGCATATGAATATGGATCTATCCATGAATAAATACGTGCAAATTGGTAAGGGTCGAAGCCAAAATATTTAGCCAAGAAGTCTTGTGCATACAAGGCCATCCACAAAAAGAGTCCACCTATTCCAAGCCCACCTAAAAATAGAGGTAAAATAATTTTCCATGTAATACCTGCTACGACGATTAATGCAGCAGTAATTGCTAAGAAAACTAACGAAGTACCTAAATCGGGCTGAAGCATGATAAAAGCTAACGGGATAATTAAGGTTATACCAATTTTCCCTAATAGAATAAAGTCTGTTTTAACTGTTTTCATCACATACTGTTCATGATGATAGGTAATAAGGCGTGCTAAACCTAATATATAAAAGGTCTTCATGAATTCGGCAGGCTGAATGTCCCCTATTGGTAAATGGAACCAGCTTTTTGCTCCATTACGTGGTGATACTAAAGCCATGCTCTCTGGTAGGATAGCAAGAATGGCTAAAAGGAAAACTCCTATTCCGTATATATACCATGCCATTCTTTTGTATTGTTCTGGCTCAAAAAACATAACCATCCCAATAATAACGCACCCAACAACATACCAAAAAAGCTGTTTGGATACAAAGTTATACGCCGCGTATTGACCTGTAGTCTGAGCCGAGGAAATGGCTAGTAAGCTAACGATCAGAAATAATAATAAAATAAAAGCTAATGTCCAATCGAAGCGATCAGCAAAGCCTTTTTTATTTTCCATAAAAATCACCTAGATTTCTTTCTAAATATACAATTTTTTGTTTCATTTCCATTCTCTTATATAGAAGGAAACACACTTTTTCTATTATATCGTAAATACTCTTTTTTGGCTTGTGAGTAATATAGACGATATTACAAAAACAGTTGTTTCGTTTAAATAAAATTATGCTAATATATATCTTATATGAGGAGTGAAAATTCAGTGGCTAAAAAAGAGAGAGACTTAGATGACTATTTAACTCATCTATACGTTCATGCAAATGAGATAGAGCATTTCACATTATTTAGTGGTATTTCAGTTCAACTATTTTTAAAATTTGCTAATTTGTCTTCCCTTTTGTTGTTAAAGCATCGTTACGAAGATGCTTCTTTTAATATCCATACACAAATGGACTTTATAGGGGAAAATCAATTTGGGCATTTTTTAAAGGAGTCCTCTGAAAAACCTACTTCCCTTTGTTTTTTGGATTTCTCAGATGAGCGACGATTAAATCTGCTGACTCCTCAAGAACAAGCAGAGCTTTTATATATAGCACACAAAAAAGAAGCGTTTCGATCACCATTTTATCATCACCTTCAAAATCGATTTGTCTATTTGACCGATGAAGATGAGCATATTACTAAAATATATTTTCGAGATATAGAGGATTTTTACGGTTTAATCGCTGACTTATTCAATCAAGTGATAAAAGAAAAAACGAAATCTACTGCATTTTGGAGAAAAAAGAATAATATTATATTGCCAGAGTTGTCCTCTGCAACTGTGGAAAGGTACACCGATTTTTATGAAGACGGTGTTCTCATGTCTTTGTTCCGCGTGGATAAGACTAATTATGGAATTGAAATTCGTTGCTTACCGGAAAATATTTTTCCTGACGAGGTGCTAGAGGATATTAAGCACCATGTTAAAAGACCATATGATTTCTTAATAGAAATATAAGAGGACGCTTTTGCTACATTCTGTTGCAAAAGCGTCTATTATGTATATGAGGTGATAAATAGTGGCATGGATTTTACTTATAGTAGCAGGCTTAACTGAAATTATATGGGCAATTGGGTTAAAGGAAGCTCATGGTTTTACAGAGCTTATCCCTTCTATTATCACCATAATGTTTCTAGTGATTAGCTTTTTTTTATTTGCACAGGCGATGAAGACGATTCCGATTGGAACTGCATATGCTATATTTACGGGAATTGGAGCTGCCGGCACGGCGGTAGTAGGTATTTTATGGTTCAATGAACAAGTAAATGCAGGTAAAGTCGTATTCTTATGTCTGCTGCTTTTCGGTATCGTTGGTTTAAAGCTGATTGATACAGAGGAGGCAGACTAATGGAATGGATTATACTGATTGTAGCTGGTCTTTTTGAGGTTGGTTTTGTAGTTTGTATGAAGCTTTCTAATGGCTTTACAAATAAGAAATTCTCTATACTTACTATTATTACGGCATCTTTAAGTTTCTTTTTACTTTCCTTAGCCCTTAAAGATATATCTGTAGGTACAGGGTATGCTGTTTGGACTGGAATTGGGGCAGCAGGAAGTGTATTGATCGGTATGTATTTGTTTAACGAAAAGAAAAGCCGTCTAAAATTATTCTTTTTAAGCTGTATTATATGTGGAGTTGTTGGTCTAAAACTATTTGGCTAACAATTCATGTATAGATACGAGAAATGATAAAATAGAAATACCAAAACGTGGAGGTCAAAGTGATGAAATTGAAATTAGGATTATTATATGGTGGGAAATCTGCGGAGCACGAGGTTTCTTTATTAACGGCAAGAGCGGTTTCGCAAGCAATAGATTTTGCTAAATATGAAGTGTATCCTGTCTTCATCTCGAAAGAGGGAGAATGGAGAAAGGGACAAAAACTATTAGGGCCAGTTGAAACGGTTGAAACGCTTCAATTTGGAGAAGATACAGGAAAAGCGAATGATATAACAAGTTTCCTTCCAATTGATAATACAACTAAGAACCTTGCAACTGCGGAAGGTAATGAAGGATTAGACGTAATCTTCCCATTGCTGCATGGACCTAATGGTGAGGATGGAACAGTTCAGGGATTACTAGAAGTATTAAACTTGCCTTACGTTGGAAATGGAGTGCTAGCTTCTGCTGCCGGAATGGATAAAGTAGTAATGAAGCAACTGTTTGCTCAAGCTGGCTTAAAACAGGTTCCTTTCGTTCATTTCATTCGACGTGAGTGGAAAAACAATCAAGAAGTTTTACTTGAAAAAATTGAAGAAAGCTTAAAATGGCCTTTGTTCGTCAAACCAGCTAATCTAGGATCAAGTGTTGGAATTACAAAGGTAAACAATCGCCAAGAGCTTATAAAAGCAATCGACCTAGCGTTTAAATATGACCGTAAAATATTAGTTGAGCAAGGTATTGTAGCTCGTGAGATAGAAATGAGCGTTTTAGGAAACGATTCTCCAAGATGTTCAGTAGCGGGAGAAGTATTGCCAACGAAAGATTTCTACGACTACTCTGCAAAATATATAGATGGAACGACAAACTATGCAATACCTGCAAATGTCTCAACTAGATTGCAAAAATCACTAGAGGATGCGGCAATTCGTGCATTTAAAGTATTAGATTGCTCTGGGCTGGTTCGTGCAGATTTCTTTGTTACAGATACAGAAGAGGTACTAATCAACGAAGTGAATACAATGCCTGGCTT
Organism: Psychrobacillus sp. FSL W7-1457; assembly: GCF_038593405.1. Taxonomy (NCBI): domain Bacteria; kingdom Bacillati; phylum Bacillota; class Bacilli; order Caryophanales; family Bacillaceae; genus Psychrobacillus; species Psychrobacillus sp. FSL W7-1457. The sequence goes on along the minus strand of NZ_CP151993.1, from coordinate 3,496,526 downwards.
TACCCCAATTAGCATGTATCCTAAGCTTTGGATGGCTTCCGGCTTATCCTACTCAGACTTGATCGAGGAGCTAATATCACTAGCTATTGAACGCTATGAGGAAAAACAGCAGCTCGAACATTCAAAGGATGGAGAGTGACTAAGTTGAAAAAAACATTAGAGCATATCGCAAAATGGTTAGGTATAAAACAACCATCTAGTAATCCCGTAGTAACAGGAGTTTCTATTAATACACGTACCTTAAAGCCAGGGGATTTATTTATCCCCTTTCGAGGTGAGAATGTAAATGGTCATAAATTCGTAGAGAGTGCATTCGATAAAGGAGCAGCTGCAGCATTCTGGTTAAAGGATGAGCCGAATCCTCCTAAGAATGTACCTTTGCTATTTGTAGACAGTAGTGAGGTAGCACTTCAACAGATGGCTAGAGCGTATCGAGAAGAGCTATCTACTGTATTCATAGGAATTACTGGTTCGAACGGTAAAACATCCACAAAGGACCTAATCGCAGGAATGCTTTCGCCTTATTACCGTGTGAAGAAGACGGAAGGGAACTTTAATAATGAACTAGGACTTCCTCTGACTATTCTATCTCTTGAGGAGGACACTGAGTATGCGGTACTTGAGATGGGAATGAGCTCGTTTGGAGAAATTGAATTCCTTTCAAATATGGCAAAACCAACATATGCAGTAATCACAAATATTGGAGAGGCGCATATGAAGGATCTTGGATCTAGAGAAGGAATTGCTAAAGCGAAGTTTGAGATTATAGCTGGTTTAAATGAGGATGGGCTACTCGTTTATGACGGTGACGAACCTCTTTTGAAACCGTTTATATCGAATGTACCAGGTTTAAATACTAAATCCTTTGGCACAGGAAATAATAACGATTTATGTATTGAACAAGTTACATTTACTGAGCAGGGAAGCAGCTTTATGGTAAATGGAGAGCTAAATGAAGAAATGTCTATACCAATTCTAGGGGAGCATCAAGTGAAAAATACGTTGGCTGCATTACTTGTAGGGAAAGAGATAGGTTTGTCGAGTCAACAGATGCGTGATGCCTTAAAGAAAATCGTACTAACGGATATGCGCATGCAGGTAATTGAAACTAACAATGGCAGTATTTTTATTAACGATGCATATAATGCTGCCCCAACCTCTATGAGAGCAGCTATTCAATTTTTAGAGAAGTCGACTATTAAACCCGATAAATGGCTTGTGCTTGGAGATATGCTGGAGCTTGGTCCGGATGAAAAAACATTCCACGAGGAAATTGGTGAGTATATATCCAATGATGTGTTCTCAGGAGTTTGTTTATTTGGCTCACGTATGAAGTGGTTAAAAGACCAACTGTCAGACAAGTTTGATGAGCAACAGCTGAAATGGGTGGAAAATGATTACGATTCACTTATATCCTTTTTAGAATCAAAAATAACAAATCAATCTATTGTTTTAGTTAAGGGATCAAGGGGAATGAAGTTAGAGAAGGTAATTGAACCCTTTCAAAAATAGTAGAAAGTAGGGATGACATGAAAACAGGAGTACTTTGCTTACATGGTTTTACTGGAGGTCCATATGAAGTCAAACCTTATGTGGATTATCTAGAAGTAAATACAGACTGGAAAATTGTAGTTCCTACATTACCTGGCCATGGGGAAACACTGGAGTTAAAAAACCTAACAGCCGAAACATGGATGATGGCAGCGGAGCAGGCGTTGCGTTTGCTGCAAAAGGAAGTAGATCGAGTGTTTGTGGTTGGTTTTTCCATGGGCGGGATTATTGCCATTTACTTGGCGCTACGCTATAAAATTGAAAGATTGGTTTTATTAAGTGCTGCCGCAAAATACATAAATCCAACGCAGTTGCTACATGATATAGGAGACGTCGCCAAAAAAATAGTTGAAGGTAAAGCAGAAGAAAATACGCTGTTTCAAATCTATAGTAACAAACTTCGTGCAACTCCTATTCAAGCTGCTTTAGAATTTGTTCGAGTGGTGAAAATGGTTGAACCTTATTATGAACAAATTACAATCCCAGTATGTTTAGTTCAGGGAAAGAAAGATGGAATTGTTCCTTTTACGACAGCACCCTTCTTATTTGACCATATCCGTTCGACAAACAAACAGCTAATTTTTTCGGAGAGCGGGAAGCACCATATTTGTTACAGCGATGATTGTCAGGAATGGTTTCCACAAGCTCTTACATTTTTAAGGGAAGAAATGTAGAAGAAAAGTTCGGAGCTACTGACTTTAAATTCTAATTCATTGCAACTGGGACAATTGCATGCTATACTACGTTTAGAACAATGGATACATTTTGTGCGAAGACTCTTCAGCATTTATTGAAGAGTACTTTTTTTTGAACATAACGGTTTGTTTACGTAAGAATTAACGAACCGCTCGGCAAAAGACCGGGCTTTCCCTTTATATTAGACCCCTCTGATTGAAACCACAGAGAATTTTAAGTAACGGAAACGTTCCTCGTATAGGCTCGAATTTGCCGCAATTTCATCTGAAAATGTAACCATTTGTCAAAACAGAACAAAAAGGAGATTAAAATTTTGACAAATTTTTCAGAATTAAATATTAGCGCTTCTACACTAAAATCCGTACAACGAATGGGATTTGAAGAAGCAACACCAATCCAAGAAGGTACTATCACTCATGCTATGGAAGGCCGCGACATTATTGGCCAAGCACAAACTGGTACTGGTAAAACTGCCGCTTTCGGTATTCCGATGATTGAAAAGATTGACCCTAAAAACCCTAACATTCAAGCTTTAATTATTGCTCCAACTCGTGAGCTTGCAATTCAAGTTTCTGAAGAGCTTTATAAATTAGGCTATGATAAAAAAGTTCGTTTACTTTCAGTATACGGAGGACAAGAAATTGGCCGTCAAATCCGTGCGCTTAAAAACAAGCCACAAGTAATCGTTGGTACACCTGGTCGTATTCTTGACCATATTAACCGTCGTACTTTAAAGCTTGACCAAGTGGAAACATTAATCTTGGACGAAGCAGATGAAATGTTAAACATGGGCTTCATTGATGATATCAATACAATTTTAGAAAGTGTTCCAGACAATCGTCAAACTTTATTGTTCTCAGCAACTATGCCGGGACCAATTCGTAAAATTGCTGATAAATTCATGAAAGATCCAGTTGAAGTTAAGATCAAATCAAAAGAAATGACTGTTGAAAATATTGAACAGTTCTATGTAAAAGCTACTGAGCGTGAAAAATTTGATTTCCTTTCTAGAATATTAAATGTTCACCAACCAGAGCTTGCAATCATTTTTGGACGTACTAAACGTCGCGTAGACGAGCTTGCAAATGCCCTAAGCATCCGTGGTTACTTAGCAGAAGGAATTCATGGAGACTTAAGCCAGGCGAAGCGTATGTCTGTATTAAAACAGTTCAAATCAAATAAAATTGATATTCTTGTTGCAACTGATGTAGCTGCTCGTGGATTAGATATCTCAGGCGTTACTCACGTTTATAACTTTGATATTCCACAAGATCCAGAAAGCTATGTTCACCGTATCGGTCGTACAGGACGTGCTGGTAAAAGTGGTATTGCGGTAACATTTGTTACTCCTAGAGAAATGGGCTACCTTCGTATTGTCGAAGACACTACGAAAAAACGTATGACAGCTCTTCGTCCACCAAGCTCAGATGAAGCATTAGTAGGGCAACAACGTGTAGCAATTGAAGCTCTTACTGAAATTATTAACAAAAATGATTTAGGTGACTATCGTACACTTGCTGCAGAAATGCTTGAAAAGCATGAAGCAGTTGACGTGGTTGCAGCAGCAATCAAGTCAATGACGAAAGAGCCAGACGATTCACCAATCTCACTTTCAGAAGAACGTCCATTACCAGCTCGTAGAGAGCGTAGTGGCGGCGGACGCAGTGGCGGCGGCGGATACAAAGGTAACCGTAGCAGCGGCGGTGGCGGACGTAGTTCTTCATCACGTGGAGGAAGCGATCGCGGATCTTCTCGTTCAGGAAGCGGTTCACGTCCAAGTGGTCGTCGTAGCAGCGGTCCACGTGACGGTTCTACACAACGTAGCACAAGAACTCGTACACCACGTAACGAAGGCTAATTTTATATAATCCTTTAAGGCGAATCCACTTTGGTGGGTTCGCCTTTTGTGCGCGTAGCATGTAAAAAGATAATGATTTAGCCTGTATGACTAGCAAATAAAATTAATTTAATGAATCTAATTATAAAGTTGAAACATTTTTGTGTAATATTCGTATACAATGACAAGAGAAGAGGTGGATGATAATGAGAAAAGAACCAATTAATCGAATATCCGTAAAAGGTTTAAGAGTGTGGAGAATTTATGGCATCATACAAACCCTAGTCGTTTTGTTATTAGGCATTGGTACAGGAGTAATCAATTATTTTACGGGGAACTACATATGGTTATACATAGTGGCAGGAGCAGTAGTATTGCTATTTGGATATTTATTCATTTATTTATTTCCAAAGGTAAGATGGAGCAGATGGAGATACGAGGTAAGAGATCAGGAAATAGAGCTGCAGCATGGGCTATTTGTTGTGAAGAGAACGCTAGTCCCAATGGTTAGAGTTCAACATGTAGACACAGAGCAAGGACCGATTTTACGTAAGTATGATTTGTCGTCTATTACTATCTCGACGGCTGCTACCAGCCACACAATTCCCGCATTAATAACAGAAGAGGCGGATGAGCTGAGAGGAAGAATTTCGGTGCTAGCAAGGGTGGCGGAAGAAGATGTCTAAAGAAAAGTATAGACTTCACCCGATTTCTGCAGTTATTAATTTTGTGAAAGTCTTAAAGGAAATGATTCTACCGTTAATTGTTCTGGTGTTAGTCAATGGTTTTGGAGACGATGCAAACTTTTGGTCTGGACTTTTCACTTACGGCATTTACGGAGTGCTACTCTTGTTCATGCTAATCAGTGGGATTATTAAGTGGAGAAGATTTCGCTATTGGTTTGAAGACGGGGAGCTGCGAATAGAGTATGGTCTTTTTGTAAAGAAAAAGCGATATATCCCTTTTGAACGTATTCAGAGTCTTGACTATACGGAGGGTATATTCCATCGACCATTTGGATTGGTAAAAGTAAAGGTGGAAACAGCAGGTGGAGGTCCTACAAAAGAGGCTGACGCTGAGCTTACTGCTATTAGGAAAGAAGCGGCAGAGCAAATAAAGAAAGAAATCATGCTCGCTAAAGGTCAAAAAGTACCTATTATAGAAGATGACTTAGAGGTTGAAGAGACAATTATAGAAGAAAAGAAGCCAATTTTCCGAATGTCCACAAAGGATCTTCTCGTACTAGCGAGCACTTCAGGTGGTGTAGGAGTATTTTTTTCAGGTCTTGCAGTATTTGCCTCCCAGTTCTCAGAATTTATTCCCTATGAAACTATTTATAACGAAATTATGATTTTCATCAAATTTGGAGTGCTTATGGTAGTCTTAGTAATCTTCGCTGTTTTACTTATGGCTTGGATTGTTTCAGTTCTGTTAACCTTCATCAACTATTATGATTTTACAATAAAGATAGAGGATGACGAGATTATTATTACTAGAGGACTTTTAGAGAAAAAGAAAATTACAATTCCTTTAACTCGAATACAAGGGATACGATTAGTAGAAAACCCTCTTCGTCAGCTTACTGGATATGCTACGGTAACTGTAGATAGTGCAGGAGGATCAATGGCAGAAAAAGATGAAACCATTCGTTTATTGCCATTAATAAAGAAAGCAGAGATTTACCCAATCTTAGAAGAAATTTTCCCTGATTTTCAGATGCACCCTAACTTTCAAAGAGTGCCAAGTAAATCTCGAAAATTCTTCTATCGCTTAGATTTGCTGTGGATTTTACCTATAGCTGCCACAGTTATTTACTTCTTTTATCCCTATGGATTATTATCACTTCTACTAATCCCTGCAAGCTTTGGTTTAGGCTTGTGGCAGAAGAGAACGGCTGGTTTTTATATAGAAGAGACGCAGCTAGTTGCCCAATATCGATTATTTAGTAGAGTGACTGTTTGGATGGAGAAAAGAAGGATTCAATCGATGACTGCTCGAACTACGTACTTTCAGAAGAAATCAGATGTTTCTTCTATAGTAGTAACCATAAAATCAGGGGTTGGCGGGGCAGAAACAGTGATTCCTCATATCGAGAAGGAACATTCTGAAAACCTATTAAGCTGGTATGAGCCAATACGAAAGCCTAAAATAGATATAGAAAAAGAGATGGAATGATAATTATTTTATCCATAAGCTTTGTTAAAGTTATTGGTTGATTTTGACTCACAATTCTTTTTTTATAGTGACTGTAAACATAAACAAAGGAACTTTCAAATGGCTATTAAGAACATAAAAAGATGATGAAATTGGGGTTGGTGACAGTTTTTCAGCTTTGTTTATGCGAGTAAACTTATTAGCGCTTTATCGATAAAGGAAAGCCGCTCCCATTTATTGATTGGAGCACCAGATGGCGAGCCCTACTGGATGAGGGAGACAGATAAGACATCACAACCACGCGCGCATTCGATGGGTGACGGCTTATCGCTCACCACGAGGAAAGCGTCCGGCTGGTGCGAAAAATCAATTCTACTCTCTAATCTAAGATTTCTTTGCATCATAAATCAACCCTACCCTTCAACATAGCCTATCCATAAAAAAACGTGAAATCGGAAAACCCGATTTCACGTTTTTACTTCTTTTTATTCCCTGATATCTAAGTAAGAAATCTTTCCATTCTAGTTGTTTTGGGTACAATGGTAAGTTACTTAACCACTCTGTATGGATTCTTCTTTTTCTTCCAGGAAGCAATTCGATTAGGATGAAAATAGATCATTCCAAGTATGAACCCTGTGATTAGACCGCCAAGATGAGCAGTCACCCCTACATTCGGTTGTAGGAATGATAGAATGACACCAATTACGATGATAGGAATGATAATCTGTCTGAGCTGGGGTAATAAGTGTTTCGTATAATAAACTAACGCAGCAAAAGCACCTAAAATTCCGTATATTGCTCCACTAGCTCCAAGTCCAGCGTAATTCCAGTCATGAATCAAATAAGTTGCTACATTACCCATGAAGCCTGATAGGAAGTAGATGGTTAAGAACCTAGCTTTACCAGTAAGCTGTTCCAACTCAGGACCGAAGATGTATAAAGAGAACATATTAAATAGTAAGTGAGCAAATCCTGCATGCAAGAACATGGAAGTGATTAATCTCCAATATTCACCCTCTGCAATGAGTAGGTTAACCCCCATCCCCATATACCGCAAATATATCCCATAAACCGGTATAATAGTTAATAGGAAGATAAAAATATTGATGGCTAATAAGGTAGAAACAATCGGATATAATTTTATGTATTGTTTAAAGCTTTCTCTTCTCGAGAACATACTCTCACCTCGAATTTCTTATTAATAGTATATCTTGTAAAGAGCATATAGGAAAGGAAGAACATTCATGATAACTGGTATTGGTTTAGACATAACTGAAATAAAAAAAATAGAATCCATTTCAACTAAAACTTCAAAGTTTGTTACGCGTGTTTTAACGAAAAAAGAAAAAGAAATTATGGAGACATTATCAGGTGCTCGGCAATTAGAATTTTTAGCAGGAAGATTTGCAGCTAAAGAAGCTTTCTCTAAGGCTTTGGGTACCGGAATTGGGAAGCAATGTAGCTTTCAAGATATAGAAATTTTAAAAGAAAGTTCTGGGAAACCTATATTATATTTTAAGGAAAAGCCTATAAATGGCTTTGTTTCTATCACTCACACAAAAGATTATGCTGCTGCACAAGTAATTCTTCAATCATAACCGGTCGTCCACCTACATACAATGAACGAAGGCAGTGATAATAGAAAGGGTGGACAAAATTGAAGAGCCTAGTGGCTAGACTGGTAGTTTTATTTGCAATGATTCTGGTACTATCTGCATGTGGAGCTGAATCGAAGGAAGACGTAGTAAAGAAGTTGAGCAACAAATGGAGTGACGCAAAGGGATATGAACTAACTGCAGAAATGAGTATTCTAACAGGTGCAGAGCCAAGAGTTTATGATGTGGAAGTTTGGCATACTAAACCAGACTTTTATCGCGTTAAAGTTTCTGATGCAAATGCAGAAAACACACAAATGATTGTTCGTAATGCTGAAGGTGTTTTCGTAGTTACACCTGCCCTTAACAAAACTTACAAATTCCAAAGTAAGTGGCCTTCAGAAAATAGCCAAGCGTATTTAATCGGCTCGTTAGCAGAGGACATTAAGAAAGACAAAGCTGCTACATTTAAAGAAGAAGGAAATAAATATGTATTTGAAGCTAAAACTACTAATAATCACAAAAATATGCTTCCGACTCAAAAAATCTATATCGACAAAAAGACGATGTTACCAACAGACGTTTCGATATTAAATGAAAATCAAGAAGAACAGATTCATATCAAGTTTGATAAAGTCTCTTTAGGAAAAACACGAGCTGCTGGAGACTATAAAATTGAACAAACACCTGCTGCTCAGGCTGAGGGAAATACAGTCGAGGCATCAGCGGAGTTAGAAAATAGAGACTTTGAAACGCACTACCCAGTCATTAAATGGGAAGATACTCATCTAATGGAGGAGAAAGTTATACAATTAGAAAATCAAAAACGAGTAGTGCTGACTTTTAGTGGAGGAGACAAGGATTTTACAGTCATCCAACAATTGAGCGATGCATCAATGCCTTCTACTATTCCTGTGTTTGCGCCTGGTGATCCAGTAGATTTAGGTGTGGCGATAGGAGCAGTTACAGATCAATCTATTAGCTGGGAACAAGATGGGATGTCGTTCTTTATTGCCTCCTCTTCACTAACTAAAGAGGAAATGATAGAGGTCGCAGCTTCGATGACAGTTACTGAATTAAAGTGATTATAGGTTGACGACCTCTTCTTCCAAGGAGCATAATAATTTTAAAGACTTGGAAGAAGAGGTTTAAAAATGTCACAAAAGCTATATAGACCAACTTTTATAGAAATAGATTTACTAGCAATACAAACTAATATAGAGCGGCTAAAAGAGACTTTACCATCTTCCACTCAAATAATTGCAGTAGTAAAAGCAAATGCATATGGACACGGAGACATTGAGGTGGCACAAGCTGCTCTTCAATCAGGTGCTTCAATGCTTGCTGTAGCCACTCCCGAGGAAGCATTACATCTAAGAGGAGCTGGCATAAAAGCTGAGATTCTTGTTTTGGGAGCTGCACCAACTTCTTTTTTACCGGAGGCTAATGCCCAGAATATTACTCTTACAGCTTATTCATGTGAATGGATTTTTGCTACAAAAGAGTTTAAAAGCAATGTGAAGATCCATATTAAAATAGATAGTGGTATGGGAAGAATAGGATTCTCAAAAAAAGAAGAACTGAAAGAAGCTCTAGCTTTTATAAAGGAATCTAGTAGTTTAGAAATTACGGGTGCTTATACCCACTTTGCTACTGCAGACGATGAGGATACCGAATATTTTAATAAGCAAGTCAAAAAATTTAACTCCTTTTTAGGGTTATTTGAACAGAAGCCTGCTATGATTCACGCTTCCAATAGTGCTGCTGCCCTGCAACATCCTAGTCAAAGCTGGGATGCGGTCCGTTTCGGTATATCTATGTATGGAATTGCTCCATCACCATTTTTAAATAACCATCTTCCTTTCCCATTGGAAAAGCCTCTATCTTTGCATACAGAAATAATACATGTAAAGAAGGTTAGTGAGGGAGATTCAATAGGGTATGGTGCGTCTTATACAGCTAAAACCGAAGAATGGATTGGCACATTACCAATTGGCTATGCGGATGGGCTACTTAGAAAACTCCATACTGAGCATGTGTTAGTAAAAGGGAAAAGAATGCCGTTCGTCGGAAAGATTTGTATGGATCAATGTATGATACGTCTAGATGGCCCAACGAAAGTCGGAGAAAAAGTTGTCTTAATAGGAAAACAAGGAGACGAGGAAATCGAGGTTGAAGAATGGGCAAAAACGCTTCAAACGATTCCATATGAAGTATGCTGTACCTTATCTACTAGAATACCTAGAATTTATCGCAAGTAAACTGTCGACAAAACGTAGTTCTTCATGCATAATTTGTCTAACCATTTCTTATAATGTCTTTTATTTCACGCCCAGTAATGGTAAGATGAAGTATATTGTCAGATAGGGAAATGTTTTGTCGGAGGTGTTTGCTGTGGTAAGTGATAAAAAGAAAAAAGAAGCGCTTATAGAGATTCCAATGCAAATGGGTAATGAGGAAAAGCAAGCTACACAATCATTACCAGGTAGGGAAAGCGTTGCTCGTGTACATGCAAATGAATATATAAAGAAAGGCCAGGCAAATCTTATAAGAGAAGCTATGATGAAAGGCTATGTTGAGATGTCTCATATTAACTTATCCATATGTACAGAGTGTCTACATGCGGAATATGAAGCCCAACATACGACAGAGCGACTCGTAAGTGGAGGATGAAAACTTGATCGTAAAACGTGGGGACGTTTTTTTTGCAGATTTATCGCCAGTAGTCGGGTCTGAGCAAGGTGGAACCAGACCCGTATTGGTGATACAAAATGATATCGGGAATCGGTTTAGTCCGACTGTAATTGTGGCAGCAATTACGGCTCAGATTCAGAAAGCGAAATTGCCAACACATGTAGAAATCAATGCAAAAGAGTATGATTTTGAACGTGATTCAGTTATATTATTAGAACAATTACGAACTATTGATAAGTCGAGGCTTACAGATAAAATTACACATTTAGATGAAGATGTAATGGAAGAAGTAGATCATGCACTAGGCATCAGTTTAGGAATCGTAAAATTTTAAATACATAGACAAGACGCAATGTGTAACCGACAAATACGCATTGTGTTTTTTTAATTTTATATATATTTGGGGATGTTTAAAAAGATTCCATTTAAATGAATAGCATTGTGAGAAGGGATTATATTACGTTTAAGCAAGATAAAAAATCCAGTAAAGATATTAATAGATGTAAAATCTTATAAGATTCGTTACAATATAATTACCATTTAATTATGAGGAGCTGGGTACAACCAAATGAATAAACAAATTGCTACATACATTCGCGATAATATCGATATAATATTGGAAAAATGGAAAGTAAAGATGGAAGATGAAAAAGATGACCGTTTTTTTCAAATTATGTCAGATCAAGTTATTGACCATACTGCACGCGAATTTGGGGAATTAATGATATCGAGTCTTACGGAGGATCAGGAAATTTATACAGGGAAGCTAAACGACTTTTCCGAACAAATTGTGCGCTACGGGTGGTCCATATCTTTTGTTTTAAAATCATTGACTAACTTTACAGAAGTTATCTATGAAGATATGGAAAGTGCCGGACATTTAAATGAAAATAATTATAAATCTTATCGCTCTATTTTGAACAATTGGCTAACGCCTCTTACTCATACAATTGTAGAAGCTTACTCTATTGTGTGGGAAAAAACAGTTAACCTACAAAAAATAGCACTGCAGGAACTTTCAGCTTCTCTTATTCCTGTGTTTGAGAAAATCTCAGTGATGCCATTGGTTGGAACAATTGACACTGAGCGTGCAAAGCTTATAATGGAAAACTTACTGCAAGGAGTAGTGAAGCATCGAGCAGAAGTAGTGTTATTGGATATTACAGGAGTGCCCGTAGTAGACACAATGGTCGCTCATCATATTATTCAGGCTGCCGATGCAGTTCGTTTAGTAGGGGCAAAGTGTTTCTTAGTGGGAATTCGCCCAGAGATTGCTCAAACAATTGTAACGCTTGGTATTAATTTAAATGATTTTACAACAACAAGTACTTTGCAACGTGGAGTGGAACAAGCATTGGCACTAACAAATAGAGCGATAGTTGAGGTGAAATCATAATGATGACGCGAATTCCAATTTTGAAGTTAAGGGATTGTTTAATTGTATCCATACAATGGGAGTTAGATGATCAAACTGCTTTGTCATTTCAAGAGGATTTATTGGACAAGCTGCATACGACGGCTGCTAGGGGAGTAGTTCTAGATTTAACACCGATAGACTTTATTGATTCTTTTATCGCCAAAGTCCTTGGAGACGTCATTAATATGTCAGGCTTAATGGGAGCTAAAGTAGTGATAACGGGAATTCAACCTGCCGTTGCCATCACATTAATCGAGTTAGGAATTAGACTTGAGAATGTAGTAACTGCTTTAGACTTAGAAAATGGATTGGAAAAACTTGAACGAGAATTGGAGGACTAATCCATTATGAATATGAAGTCTTCTGTTCACATTATAAGTGAGTGGGATATAGTAGCTGCAAGGCAACTGGGGAGAAACGAAGCAAAAGATGCTGGTTTCGGAACAGTTGACCAAGCAAGAATTACGACAGCTATTAGCGAACTCGCTCGAAATATATATTTATACGCTGGAAAAGGAAATATAGAGATCAAACAAATTGTAGAAGGTAATCAAAAAGGGATTTTGATTATTGCTGCTGATGAAGGACCTGGTATTGCTGATGTCCGTAAAGTTATGGAAGATGGGTATACCACTTCAGGAGGCTTGGGTGCAGGGTTACCAGGGGTAAAACGACTAATGGACGATTTCAAAATCGAAACTGCAGTTGGAGATGGGACAACAATTATTGCCACTAAGTGGTTAAGGTAGGAGGTAAGATAAATGCCTCAACAATTTAAAAAACAGTATAAGGAAATTTTGAGACAGTATACGTTAAGTCAAACGGAGCATAATTTATATGAAGGTCAAAATGTTAGTAGAGAGCTCATACAAAAAAGTATTTCTCCGGAGGAAGTAATCAGTATACATAAGGCTTCATTGGAAGAGATTATGCCTGATTTACCGGAAGAGGTATCTCATTCGTTTGATTTTTTGATAGAAGTTATGATTAGATATGGCTTAGCCTTAAAAGAACATCAAACGCTTATTGAAAAACAACAAAATTTTAAAATGGAAATGGAACTGGCAACTAATGTGCAGCAAACACTGCTTAAATCCAAAATCCCAAACATGAATAACCTGGATATTGGGTTAATCTCTGTTCCGGCAAAAGAAATGAATGGAGATTATACTCACTTTTTGAGTAATGACCATGCAATAGGTATCGCAGTGGCTGATGTCATTGGTAAAGGGATACCTGCAGCTCTTTGTATGTCCATGATTAAATATGGTATGGATAGTTTGGATGGTCCTGATACAGATCCAGTAGTCGTTTTGGATATCATCAATCGGATTGTTGAAAAAAGTGTTAGTGACTCGATGTTTATATCGATGTTTTATGGAACATACGATACAGCATTAAGTGAATTCACATATGCATCCGCGGGACATGAGCCACCTTTATTCTATTGTGCGCACACGGGAGAATTTAAAGAACTTCAGGCGAAAGGTCTATTGCTCGGAGTGGTCCCTAATGTCAAATATGAACAACATTCTATTACGTTAGAAAAAGATGACTTTATCGTCATGATGACTGATGGAGTAACTGAATGTCGTTCGAAGGAAGGCTTTATTGACCAAAAAATAATACTAAGTATTATCGAAAGCGTAAAGGACAAGCCAGCTCAAGAAATGGTTGAGTATGTATTTCACAAGCTAGAGGAATTACAGGAATTTGAACAACGTGATGATTTTACTCTAGTCATATTCAAGAAATCGCTTTAAAAATGTTTAACATTGATTGTATCGTGGTATAGATACGTATATATAGTGAAAACGGGGGATAATTTGATAATGAATATATTAGTAGAACTACACGAAGAAGAAATGCGTGTCAAAGGAATTATTAAAGGTGAAATTGATGCATTTACTGCACCTTTGTTAAGAGAAAAACTTTCAGAAATCAATTTAAAAGAAGATATACGTGTTGAGTTAAATTTAACTGACGTAACATATATGGATAGTACTGGATTAGGTGTATTTGTAGGTTTTTATAAGAGTGCTAAGGAGTCTAGCGTCCATATGGAGTTAACAGGACTTTCACCTCGCCTTAAAAGATTGTTTGATATAACTGGGTTAGGGGATATTATGGACATTCAAGCGAGCGAAGAGGTGAAAATAGATGAAACCGTTTGATTATGTGGAGATTCGTTTGCCGGCAAAGCCTCAATATGTAAGTGTAGCACGTCTTACAATTTCAGGGCTGGCGAATCGTATGGGCTTTTCCTATGATGATATAGAAGATTTAAAAATTGCAGCGAGTGAAGCAATTACTAATGCAGTTCAGCATGCTTATGCAGAAGATGAGGACGGCGAAGTAGTAATTGGTTGTGCGTTATATTCTGATAGAATCGAAATTATGATTGCAGACCATGGAAAAAGTTTTAACTTTGAGGAAACAAAAGCGCAAGTGGGACCTTACCATGATTTAGAGGAGGGATCATTCTTACGTGAAGGAGGGCTTGGCTTATACCTTATCGAAACATTGATGGATGAAGTAAAAGTTCATCACCAAGAGGGTGTAACTGTATTTATGACGAAGCATGTCGGAGTAAAGCAGGTGGATGATAATGTCGAACACATCTCTTCCTAAAGAGTCAAAGGAACAAATATTAAAGTGGATTAAAGAATATCAAACGACAGAAAGCGAAGAGGCTCAAACAAATCTTGTGTTAAACTACGAGCGTTTGGTTGAGTCGATTGCTCGTAAATATTCTAATGGTAAGTCTCATCATGAGGATATAGTTCAAGTAGGTATGCTTGGTCTATTAGGGGCCATTAGAAGATACGATCCGTCCTTTGGTAAGAACTTTGAAGCTTTTGCCATTCCGACGATTATAGGTGAAATAAAAAGATTTCTCAGAGACAAGACTTGGGCAGTCCATGTTCCAAGAAGAATTAAAGAATTAGGTCCACGTATTAGATCGGCTGTGGAAGTGCTAACAACTGAGTTTCAAAGATCTCCCTTAGTACCGGAAATTGCAGATTATCTTGATGTAGAAGTTGAAGATGTTCTAGAAGCAATGGAAATGGGCAAAAGCTATCAAGCATTGTCGATGGATCATTCCTTAGAATCCGATGCAGATGGTAGTACTATAACGTTGTTTGATGTAATTGGTCAGACAGACGGGGAGTTTGAAAAAACGGATCAGCGCTTACTTGTAGCCGAAGCTTTTAATGTGTTGTCTGAAAGAGAAAAAGAGATAATTTTACTTACATACATGGAGCAGCTGAGTCAGAAAGAAACAGGCGACCGTCTCGGTATTTCGCAAATGCACGTATCGAGAATTCAACGCAAAGCAATAAAGAAATTACAAGAGGCAATATTATCGTCAGGTGGAATTGTAAATTGATAAACTACTCAGATGAAAAAGTCGAGTTGCTAGTCTTTCAGGAAGCAAAAACAGGGAATGCGGAATCTGGTGATACTTACTATGTATCTAAGCATGAAGATTTTATGCTTTGTGCAATTGCAGATGGATTAGGAAACGGTCCAATAGCAAAAGAATCAGCCGATGTAATACCAAACATTTTAGAACAATATCCTGAAGAGACATTGGATAACTTATTGTTAAAATGCAATGAGCTTATGGTACAAAAACGAGGAGCAGCCGTTGCACTTGTGAAAATAGATTATAAAGCTCAAACTATATCTTATAGCTGTGTAGGCAATATAAAGTTTTATATGTACCAACGCTCCACAGGAAAAATGATTTATCCATTGCCAGTAATGGGATATCTGTCGGGACGTAAACAAAAGATTAATACACAAACATACCCATGTGCCAAAGATGACTTGTTCCTTTTGCATTCTGATGGAGTAGTGATGAAGAGTCCAAAGTCCACTATTAAGGAATCTAGCGGTACTAAATGTTTGTACGAAACAGTTTATAAAGAAATAGAACATGGCGATGACGCCACATTCATTGTAGGAAGCTTACTCTCATAATTAAAGGGTAAGCTTTTTTGCTGCGTTCAGTATATGTTAAAATAAGGTTAGAAAGAAAGGATGGGTTTGTTTTGGAACTAAAGAAAATGCTTCAGCTCGTATCCAAAGAGACGGGCACTAAAACATCGCAAGCAGAGCAAGTAATAAAATTATTAGAAGAAGGAAACACAGTTCCTTTTATAGCTCGATATCGTAAAGAACAAACAGGCTCGTTAGATGAAGTGCAAATAAAAGCAATAGAAGATCGTTATCATTATATCCAACAGCTCGAACAACGCAAAGAGGAAGTTCTACGATTAATAGAAGAACAAGGAAAACTTACTGAAGAACTTTCTGCTTCTATACAAAATGCGACTGTCATTCAACGAGTAGAGGATCTGTATAGACCGTACAAACAGAAACGTAGAACGAAAGCTACTATAGCAAAAGAAAAAGGGCTGGAACCTTTAGCTACGGAGCTACTTGGATTCCCAAAAGAATCTATTCAAACACTAGCAGAGGCTTATGTAAATGAAGAATTAGAGGTGATGACTACTGAAGAGGCGCTTCAAGGTGCTCGTGATATATTAGCTGAACAGTTTGCAGATGATGCTAAAATACGGGAGCAAATACGTAACCTAACACGCACCGATGGAAGAATTGTATCCTCTTTGAAAAAAGCAGAGCTCGATGAAAAAAATGTCTATGAAATGTATTATGAATATGAAGAGCCAGTGAAAAAAATAGTGCCTCATCGAATTCTTGCCTTAAATCGTGGTGAAAAAGAGGATGTTCTTAAAGTTGGCCTACAAACACCACAGGACAAAATTTTAAGAGTAATGGAAGCACAATGGATACCAAATCACACTACTAGTGAAGCAGTGGAACAGGTGAAGCTAGCGATAGAGGATTCATATAAGAGATTAATTCAACCTTCCGTAGAAAGAGAAATTCGCGCTGAGCTTACAGAAAAAGCTGAAGCGCAGGCTATTCATATTTTTTCTGAAAACCTACGTAACCTCTTACTTCAGCCACCATTAAAGGGAAAAGTGGTACTTGGAGTGGACCCGGCCTACCGTACTGGCTGTAAACTTGCAGTGGTTGATGATACAGGTAAGCTATTAGAGGTATCTGCCATTTACCCTCACGCACCTAAAATGGATATAGAAGGCTCGAAAAAGAAAGTTCTTTCTTATCTTAAGAATTATCCAATCTCTCTGATAGCGATTGGAAATGGTACGGCATCTCGTGAAACAGAACAATTCATCGTAGATTGCCTGAAGGAAGTAACAGGGGAAGTAGCGTATGTAATTGTCAATGAAGCAGGTGCTTCGGTATACTCAGCTTCAGAAACAGCAAGAAACGAGTTTCCCGACCTTCAAGTTGAGCAACGAAGTGCCGTATCTATTGCTAGAAGACTACAAGACCCTTTGGCGGAGTTGGTAAAAATAGATCCTAAGGCAGTAGGTGTGGGACAATACCAGCATGATGTGTCACAAAAGAAACTGTCGGAATCTCTTTCTTTTATAGTAGAGACTGCGGTTAACCAAGTAGGCGTAAATGTAAACACAGCATCAGCTTCATTACTTCAATACGTATCTGGCCTTTCTAAAACGGTAGCAGAGAACGTGGTAAACATGCGAAACGAACAAGGACGTTTCACTTCAAGAGCTCAGCTTAAGAAAATCCCTCGTCTTGGAGCTAAAACATATGAACAGGCAATTGGTTTCCTACGTGTTCCAGACGCTAAAAATCCGTTAGATGCAACAGGAATTCACCCGGAAAGCTATAAGGCAGCTGAACAAGTCCTTGAAATTGCAGGGCTAACCAAAAGCCAAATAGGCTCTAAGGAAGCAGAAGAAGCACTAAAAACTATTTCTATAGAAGAAACTAGTAAAGAATTAGGGATTGGTGAGATTACGCTAAAGGATATTTTGGATGCATTGATTAAGCCAGCAAGAGATCCACGTGAAGCTTTCCCGCAGCCGTTACTTAAAAAAGATGTACTAAAATTAGAGGATCTAAAAGCAGGAATGGAGCTTCAAGGTACAGTTCGAAATGTAGTTGACTTCGGCGCCTTTGTAGATATAGGTGTTAAACAAGATGGACTTGTACACATCTCCAAGCTTAAAAAAGGATTTGTAAAGCATCCTTTAGATGTAGTCTCCCTTGGGGATATCGTTACTGTATGGGTAGAACAGTTCGATGCGAACAAAGGAAGAATTGCATTAACGATGCTGCCACCGGAACAACAAGTCTAATAATAATCAGAGTTGTCCATTGATGAATATCAGTGGACAAGCTCTTATATCTAGGAGAGAGTATAGTGACTGATGAACAATTGAGTGAATTAGTAAGTAGCATATCAATACAGATTTTTAAAAGAAAGTTTCACCATAAAGCTTATTTCAATAAAAGACTGCGCAGTACCGGCGGAAGGTATATGTTAAGAACACATATGATTGAAATAAACCCTCTAGTGTTAGAGAAACATGGAATGAACGAATTAATTGGAGTTATTAAGCATGAGCTATGTCATTATCACTTACATATAGAAGGGAAAGGGTATAAACATAGAGATACAGATTTTCGTCAGCTTCTAAAACAAACAGATTCACCTAGATTTTGCTCAACACTCGTAGAGCCTAAAAATCAAAAAAATACTAAACTGTATGTGTATGAGTGTGCAAAATGTGGTTTGTTATATAGACGGAAAATTCGAGTAAATACGCAGAAATTCAAGTGTGGCAAGTGTTTTGGGGAGCTGCATTTAAGTTCTTTTAAAAAAACGAAAGAAATTTGATGAAAAGTGTTGACGTTTGTCCAAACCCTCTCTATAATAGAAAAAGTCGAGTAGAACAAAACGACATAAATTATTCCGAAGTAGCTCAGTGGTAGAGCAATCGGCTGTTAACCGATTGGTCGTAGGTTCGAGTCCTACCTTCGGAGCCATCTTTAAATGGCCCCTTGGTCAAGCGGTTAAGACACCGCCCTTTCACGGCGGTAACACGGGTTCGAATCCCGTAGGGGTCACCATTTAATTGAATTAAAGATACATAGGTCCCGTGGTGTAGCGGTTAACATGCCTGCCTGTCACGCAGGAGATCGCCGGTTCGATCCCGGTCGGGACCGCCATGTTGGGGTATAGCCAAGCGGTAAGGCAACGGATTTTGATTCCGTCATGCCCTGGTTCGAATCCAGGTACCCCAGCCATTTCGTTTCGTGAGCCATTAGCTCAGTTGGTAGAGCATCTGACTTTTAATCAGAGGGTCGAAGGTTCGAGTCCTTCATGGCTCATCATATTACAATAATTGTTGACAAGCTCATGAGAGTAAGTTATAATAAATATCTTCCCATTTTATAACTACGCGGTCGTGGCGGAACGGCAGACGCGCTAGGTTGAGGGCCTAGTGGGGGTTAACCCCGTGGAGGTTCAAGTCCTCTCGGCCGCACCAAGCATTGTCTTTTACTAAGCGCCCGTAGCTCAATTGGATAGAGCGTCTGACTACGGATCAGAAGGTTGTGGGTTCGACTCCTGCCGGGCGCGCCAAACAAACAATTATTTAATATATTATATATGCGGGTGTAGTTTAGTGGTAAAACCTCAGCCTTCCAAGCTGATGATGAGAGTTCGATTCTCTTCACCCGCTCCAATTATACTAAAGTAATACATGAACATTGAAAACTGAACATGCAAAACGTTAAGACATACAGCATCAACAAGCTTCGGCTTGATTGACGCAAAACAATTTTTGACATCATTTAATGATGATGCCAGCAAAACAAAATGAGCTTTTTAAGTTCTCTATTATGGAGAGTTTGATCCTGGCTCAGGACGAACGCTGGCGGCGTGCCTAATACATGCAAGTCGAGCGGATGATGAAGAAGCTTGCTTCTTCTGATTTAGCGGCGGACGGGTGAGTAACACGTGGGCAACCTGCCCTGTAGATTGGGATAACTCCGGGAAACCGGGGCTAATACCGAATAATCCATTACCTCACATGAGGAAATGTTAAAAGACGGTTTCGGCTGTCACTACAGGATGGGCCCGCGGCGCATTAGCTAGTTGGTGAGGTAACGGCTCACCAAGGCGACGATGCGTAGCCGACCTGAGAGGGTGATCGGCCACACTGGGACTGAGACACGGCCCAGACTCCTACGGGAGGCAGCAGTAGGGAATCTTCCACAATGGACGAAAGTCTGATGGAGCAACGCCGCGTGAGTGAAGAAGGTTTTCGGATCGTAAAACTCTGTTGTGAGGGAAGAACAAGTACGAGAGTAACTGCTCGTACCTTGACGGTACCTCATTAGAAAGCCACGGCTAACTACGTGCCAGCAGCCGCGGTAATACGTAGGTGGCAAGCGTTGTCCGGAATTATTGGGCGTAAAGCGCGCGCAGGCGGTCCTTTAAGTCTGATGTGAAAGCCCACGGCTCAACCGTGGAGGGTCATTGGAAACTGGGGGACTTGAGTACAGAAGAGGAAAGCGGAATTCCAAGTGTAGCGGTGAAATGCGTAGAGATTTGGAGGAACACCAGTGGCGAAGGCGGCTTTCTGGTCTGTAACTGACGCTGAGGCGCGAAAGCGTGGGGAGCAAACAGGATTAGATACCCTGGTAGTCCACGCCGTAAACGATGAGTGCTAAGTGTTAGGGGGTTTCCGCCCCTTAGTGCTGCAGCTAACGCATTAAGCACTCCGCCTGGGGAGTACGGTCGCAAGACTGAAACTCAAAGGAATTGACGGGGGCCCGCACAAGCGGTGGAGCATGTGGTTTAATTCGAAGCAACGCGAAGAACCTTACCAGGTCTTGACATCCCGCTGACCGGCCTAGAGATAGGCTTTTCCCTTCGGGGACAGCGGTGACAGGTGGTGCATGGTTGTCGTCAGCTCGTGTCGTGAGATGTTGGGTTAAGTCCCGCAACGAGCGCAACCCTTGATCTTAGTTGCCAGCATTCAGTTGGGCACTCTAAGGTGACTGCCGGTGATAAACCGGAGGAAGGTGGGGATGACGTCAAATCATCATGCCCCTTATGACCTGGGCTACACACGTGCTACAATGGACGGTACAGAGGGTCGCAACCCCGCGAGGGTGAGCAAATCCCATAAAACCGTTCTCAGTTCGGATTGTAGGCTGCAACTCGCCTACATGAAGCCGGAATCGCTAGTAATCGTGGATCAGCATGCCACGGTGAATACGTTCCCGGGCCTTGTACACACCGCCCGTCACACCACGAGAGTTTGTAACACCCGAAGTCGGTGGGGTAACCCTTTTGGGAGCCAGCCGCCGAAGGTGGGACAGATGATTGGGGTGAAGTCGTAACAAGGTAGCCGTATCGGAAGGTGCGGCTGGATCACCTCCTTTCTAAGGATATATTCGGAATACAGATCTTTATCTGTATCTTAACGTTTTGCAGTTCAGTTTTGAATGTTCATTCTATATGAGCATTTAAAGCTTTTTAACTTGTTCTTTGAAAACTGGATAAAACGACATCAAAAAAAGAAACAAACGCAAGATATTCAAATTGTGATCACTTACGTGATTGCAAGTGTAGTACTTTTAACTTTTAGGTTAAGTTAATAAGGGCGCACGGTGGATGCCTTGGCACTAGGAGTCGATGAAGGACGGCACTAACACCGATATGCTTCGGGGAGCTGTAAGTGAGCTTCGATCCGAAGATTTCCGAATGGGGAAACCCACTGCCCGTAATGGGGCAGTACATTTGCGTGAATACATAGCGCATCTGAGACACACCCAGGGAACTGAAACATCTAAGTACCTGGAGGAAGAGAAAGAAAATTCGATTCCCTGAGTAGCGGCGAGCGAAACGGGAAGAGCCCAAACCAAGAGGCTTGCCTCTTGGGGTTGTAGGACACTCTATACGGAGTTACAAAAGAATGAGCTAGACGAAGCGATCTGGAAAGGTCCGCAGGATAGGGTAAAAGCCCCGTAGTCAAAAGTTCATTCCCTCCAGAGTGTATCCTGAGTACGGCGGAACACGTGAAATTCCGTCGGAATCCGGGAGGACCATCTCCCAAGGCTAAATACTACCTAGTGACCGATAGTGAACCAGTACCGTGAGGGAAAGGTGAAAAGCACCCCGGAAGGGGAGTGAAATAGACCCTGAAACCGTGTGCCTACAAATAGTCAAAGCCCGTTAACGGGTGATGGCGTGCCTTTTGTAGAATGAACCGGCGAGTTACGATTACATGCGAGGTTAAGTTGAGAAGACGGAGCCGCAGCGAAAGCGAGTCTGAATAGGGCGAATGAGTATGTGGTCGTAGACCCGAAACCAGGTGATCTACCCATGTCCAGGATGAAGGTGAGGTAACACTTACTGGAGGTCCGAACCCACGCACGTTGAAAAGTGCGGGGATGAGGTGTGGGTAGCGGAGAAATTCCAATCGAACCTGGAGATAGCTGGTTCTCTCCGAAATAGCTTTAGGGCTAGCCTCAAACGTTAGAATCTTGGAGGTAGAGCACTGTTTGGACTAGGGGCCCATCCCGGGTTACCGAATTCAGACAAACTCCGAATGCCAATGATTTATGTTTGGGAGTCAGACTGCGAGTGATAAGATCCGTAGTCAAGAGGGAAACAGCCCAGACCACCAGCTAAGGTCCCAAAGTATTTGTTAAGTGGAAAAGGATGTGGCGTTGCTTAGACAACCAGGATGTTGGCTTAGAAGCAGCCATCATTTAAAGAGTGCGTAATAGCTCACTGGTCGAGTGACGCTGCGCCGAAAATGTATCGGGGCTAAACAAATCACCGAAGCTGTGGATTGATACCTTTGGTATCAGTGGTAGGAGAGCGTTCTAAGGGCGTTGAAGTCAGACCGGAAGGACTGGTGGAGCGCTTAGAAGTGAGAATGCCGGTATGAGTAGCGAAAGATGGGTGAGAATCCCATCCACCGTATGACTAAGGTTTCCTGAGGAAGGCTCGTCCGCTCAGGGTTAGTCGGGACCTAAGTCGAGGCCGATAGGCGTAGACGATGGACAACAGGTTGATATTCCTGTACCACCACCCCACCGTTTGAGTGATGGGGGGACGCAGTAGGATAGGGTAAGCGTGCTGTTGGTTATGCACGTCCAAGCAGTGAGGTGTGAGTGTAGGCAAATCCGCACTCTGTAACATTGAGCTGTGATGGCAAGGACGTATGTCCGGAGTTCCTGATTTCACACTGCCAAGAAAAGCCTCTAACGAGGTGGGAGGTGCCCGTACCGCAAACCGACACAGGTAGTCGAGGAGAGAATCCTAAGGTGAGCGAGAGAACTCTCGTTAAGGAACTCGGCAAAATGACCCCGTAACTTCGGGAGAAGGGGTGCTCTTTTGGGTGAATAGCCTAGAAGAGCCGCAGTGAATAGGCCCAGGCGACTGTTTAGCAAAAACACAGGTCTCTGCAAAACCGTAAGGTGAAGTATAGGGGCTGACGCCTGCCCGGTGCTGGAAGGTTAAGAGGAGTGCTTAGCGCAAGCGAAGGTGCGAATTGAAGCCCCAGTAAACGGCGGCCGTAACTATAACGGTCCTAAGGTAGCGAAATTCCTTGTCGGGTAAGTTCCGACCCGCACGAAAGGCGTAACGATCTGGGCACTGTCTCAACGAGAGACTCGGTGAAATTATAGTACCTGTGAAGATGCAGGTTACCCGCGACAGGACGGAAAGACCCCGTGGAGCTTTACTGTAGCTTGATATTGAATTTTGGTGCAACTTGTACAGGATAGGTAGGAGCCTTAGAGCCCGGAGCGCCAGCTTCGGAGGAGGCGTCGGTGGGATACTACCCTGGTTGTATTGAAATTCTAACCCATACCCGTAACCCGGGTAGGAGACAGTGTCAGGCGGGCAGTTTGACTGGGGCGGTCGCCTCCTAAAGTGTAACGGAGGCGCCCAAAGGTTCCCTCAGAATGGTTGGAAATCATTCGAAGAGTGTAAAGGCAGAAGGGAGCTTGACTGCGAGACCTACAAGTCGAGCAGGGTCGAAAGACGGGCTTAGTGATCCGGTGGTTCCGCATGGAAGGGCCATCGCTCAACGGATAAAAGCTACCCCGGGGATAACAGGCTTATCTCCCCCAAGAGTCCACATCGACGGGGAGGTTTGGCACCTCGATGTCGGCTCATCGCATCCTGGGGCTGTAGTCGGTCCCAAGGGTTGGGCTGTTCGCCCATTAAAGCGGTACGCGAGCTGGGTTCAGAACGTCGTGAGACAGTTCGGTCCCTATCCGTCGTGGGCGTAGGAAATTTGAGAGGAGCTGTCCTTAGTACGAGAGGACCGGGATGGACACACCGCTGGTGTACCAGTTGTTCTGCCAAGGGCATCGCTGGGTAGCTATGTGTGGACGGGATAAGTGCTGAAAGCATCTAAGCACGAAGCCCCCCTCAAGATGAGATTTCCCATTACGCAAGTAAGTAAGATCCCTCAAAGACGATGAGGTAGATAGGTTCGGGGTGGAAGCGTGGCGACACGTGCAGCTGACGAATACTAATCGATCGAGGACTTAACCAAATGGTTTGTTTCGATTAATGATGTCTTTTATCCAGTTTTGAGTGAACAACTCTGAGGGTTTCAAGGCGCAAGCAGTGCTAGGAAACGAGTGAGTGAATGAAGGAACGTACTTAGGTACGTGACTGATTGAACGAACGAAGTTGACAACGCAATGCGAAGTGTATTGAAAGCCGAAAAAGTCTAGTGATGATGGCGAAGAGGTCACACCCGTTCCCATACCGAACACGGAAGTTAAGCTCTTCAGCGCCGATGGTAGTTGGGGGTCTCCCCCTGCAAGAGTAGGACGTCGCTGGGCACCAAAGAAAGTCGTCACCGAGTAATCGGTGGCGGCTTTTTTGTTTTGTCTTTTATAAAAGCCGAAGGCACTCTCTCCATAAAGAAGTGTGCGAGAAGCCGGAGGGGCAAAGAGTTCGAGGAAGCAAGGAAGAGAGGATCGGAGCGTATGGCATACGCGAGAACCGAACGACTGCGGCTGACGAAGAAATCTGCCGCCCATCTGGTTTCGCAGCCACCGATGGTAGTTGGAGGGTCTCCCCTGCAAGAGTAGGACGTCGCTGGGCACTAAAGGAAGTCGTCACCGAGTAATCGGTGGCGGCTTTTTTTACTTTTATTATTACCAAAGCGAAAGATAATCTCTTCATCGAAGCATACAACTGAGAATCCCGTTGCAATTTATAATTTATGTCGAATAAAACCTTTAAGTTCCTCCTCTAAATTGACATTTCCCGGGAAATAGAAACTATATACGACAGAAACAATCAAAATAAAATTTTCAAAGAGTAATAACGAGGAAAATAGAAAAAAGAGCTGATAATTGGAGGCTAAATAAAAGAGTTATTAAATGTGTAAAATTTACATTTTCTAAAATTATGTTATATTATGCAAAAAGGAGGGAAGATTTGATTTTAAAAGAGCAGGCTATTAATTATAATTATATTGGCTTACAAGCACTATATGAACGCTTAGGTAATAATCATGCACTAAAAGAACGTATTCACTCCAAAATATTATCTGCGAAAGCAGGTATTATAGGAGAGAAAAATGTAGAAGCCATTTTCCGTAAATATAGTTTTCCTTTTGATTATGCAGTTTTGTTAGACTTAAATTTGAGTTCTAATGGTAAATTTAAAATTGATGCCTTATTTATTACTCGACATTATATACTGATTTTAGAGTCTAAGAACGTTGTTGGAAACTTGAGTTTTGAAAGAGATCCATTCTGTTTGAGAAGAGAGTTAGATAGTGGGCAGGTTGATATATATGAGAGCCCAGAAGTGCAATTAGAACGGAATATTAACTTGCTTAGAAAGTGGTTAAAAAAGGAGCGTGTAGATATTCCAGTTATAGGAGCAATAATCTTAGGGTCTACAAAGTCAAGAGTTCATAAATCTCCAGTTACCTCTCCTATTATGTATCCTACTACTATCCCCAACTTTATATGGGGGCTCCCGAGAGATAAGGCTTACCTATCACTAGAACAGTTTCAGCAGGTGACTAATAGTTTAAAGAACAATCATGAGGATTATTGTCCTTACCCTATGTGTGATGCATGGGGAATTGAAACGAAGGATATAATTAAAGGTGTTCAGTGTCCAGAGTGTTCGTTATTCGGAATGAAAAAAATAAAAGCTGGTTGGTATTGTGAGGTGTGTCGTCAAGTAGATCGGAAAGCACATGAAAAAGCAATAAATGAATGGTTTATTCTAGTAAAAGGCAGCTTGAATAATAAAGAATGTAGAGAATTTTTACAGTTAAACTCTCAGCAAGCAACTTTACGAATTATAAAGTCGATGAATTTAAAAGAATGTGGATCGAATAAGAGAACATTTTATAGAAAAAGAGATAATCGGTCGGTTTAAAGGAATAATCGGTCGGTTCGAGTAAAAAATCGGTCGGTTTTTCCAAATAATCGGTAGGTTCTCAAGGAAAATCGGTCGGTTTCCCCCGATAATCGGTCGGTAAGGCAACCCCCACTCAACTTCCGCAAAAAATATCAAAACATTTTAACCTATACCATATAAACTGGAGCTAATAGGAGGTGCATGAGCAAATGAAGATAATTCACCAGACGATTAATTGGCTGGAAAAAAAATTAGAAGAACCGGTTCGTAATGATGAAGTGGTTCAAGTCACTGGTTATTCCTTTTATCATTTCCATCGGTTATTTCAACAAAAAGTCGGGATGTCTTTACACGAATATGTTCGTAATAGGAGACTTACCATGGCAGCACAAAGGCTAATTTATACAGATGAACGAATATTGGATTTGGCCTTAACCTATCAATTTGAATCTCAGGAAGCTTTTACGAGAGCCTTCCGTAAGGTGCATGGCTTGCCACCAGGCAAGTATCGAATGCTCATGCGAACCTTACTAGAAAAACCAGAGGAGGTAAAGGTTATGAATGGTTGGTTTTTAAGTGGGGCAACCCCACAAAACTTTGAGGTGGGTAGAGATTTTCAAGAGGTCCACAAAGGCAATGCTTCCGGTTACTTGCGTTCTATTAAGGCAGGAGGAGAAGAACAGTTTGGCACCGTTATGCAACAATTCCAAGCTAGTAAATACTGTAGGAAACGACTAAAGCTATCTTGTTTTATTAAAACCGAGGATATAAATGGATTTGCAGGGCTTTGGATGCGCATCGACGCCAAGGATGGGGACACACTTCAATTTGATAATATGAGTAATCGTCCCATTACTGGTACAACTGGATGGAACTATTATAGTGTCGTGTTAGATGTGCCTCAAAATGCAGGAGCGATATACTTCGGGGTTTTACTACAAGGCTCCGGATCGTTATGGATGGATGAGTTTACTTTTGAAGAAGTAGATGAGAAAACACCGACAACCAACTTAAAAGCTCCTGATAATTTGCCAACAGAACCGATTAATTTGAATTTTGATGTAGAGATTAATTAGTCGTATGGAAAGTAAGAGAAAAAATATAATAGGTTATCTCTTTATAGTAATTATTTTTGTGTTAATTATCGTTCTGAAGTTCTTTATCGGCAATAAATTCTTTGAGTTCTTGATCACATCCTAAGGGTGTGATTTTTTTATTGTCTAAATTATATAGACAATTACATTTTTATGTTATATACTACATTACATCACTAATGCACTAACTTTAGATTGAGAGGAGACTTACCGCAATGATTTTAAATTCGGATAGTGCAAAGCCCATCTATGTACAAATTGCGGAATGGTTAGAGAATGAAATTATAGCCGAGCATTTTAAAGAAGATGAGAAAATTTACTCCCAATACCAGCTTGCAGAATTGTTTAATATTAATCCAGCAACTGCAGCGAAGGGGTTAACGATACTAGTAGAAGAAGAGATTTTATATAAGAAAAGGGGACTGGGAATGTTCGTAGCGACAGAGGCCAAGGCAATGATATTAGCTAAACGGAGAGACCAGACGTTGACGCAAATGGTGTCAGATTTAGTGATGGAAGCTAAAAGATTGTCAATAACCAAAGAGGAGCTAATTCAACTCATACATAAATGTGAGGAGGAAGTCTAATGAAGGTAGTTGAATGTCGAAATGTCAAAAAAATTTTTCATCGGATGAATGCATTGGAGGATATAAGCTTCGAGCTAAGTGATCGGAAAATTACAGGGATTATTGGCCGCAATGGAGCTGGGAAAACAACCTTACTGAAAATCCTTTCTGGTTTTACCAGCCATAGCTCTGGAGAAGTGCGCGTTTTCGATAGAAGTCCCTATAATGATTTGTTAGTATCTGCGAACAGTATCTTAGTGGATGATCAAATGACTTTTCCTGACACACTGAATTTAGAAGGGATTTTGAAAATGGCTCCAGCCTTTTATAAAAAATGGGATGGAGAGCTTGCTAAAAGACTAATGGATTATTTCAAATTAAATCCTAAGCTTAATCATTCTAGCTTATCTAAAGGAACAGCTGCTACGTTTAATCTAATTTTTGGGCTCTCTACTCGTTGTGAGCTAACCCTGCTTGATGAACCGATGAATGGGATGGATGAAGCAGTAAGGTCAGACTTTTACCGAGCGTTGCTAAAGGATTATATAGCTCATCCTCGTTCTATTTTAATCTCTAGTCATCATTTAGCAGAGATAGAGCACTTGTTGGAGGATATCCTCTTGATTCACCAAGGAAGGGTGGTATTACATCAACCGCTTGACGAAATAAGAGAGTATGCCGTGGGATTACAGGGGAATGCAACTGACATTGAAAGATGGACGCAAGGGGAAGAGGTTTATTTCTCCAAGCAGTTAGATCATCAAAGAAAATATGTCGTTGTAAAATACAATTCTTCTATAGAGAAGGCTCGAACAGAGGGTGCTATGCTCCAGGCTTTGTCGGCAAGCGATGTGTGTATGTACGTGACGAGTGAAACAAAGGAGGGGATTGATGATGTTTTTAAGTAATGTCAGTTTAGGAAGCATAGTAAGGATGCAGGTTAAATTCAAATTACAGGCATATATAGGGGCTGTTCTATCGCTTATATTTATACAAATATTAGGATTACTTCTCACTAGTAGCACTGGAATGATAGGAACAAGCAGTATAGGCACAGAAATTACTATCAACACATATACACTTGATGGTGTCTTATTCTTTGTAGCTGCATGGGCAGTATTTGTAGGAAACTTAATCACTACGAAGGCTTATCGCTATGACGATTTTACATTTGTTTCCACGAGATTAAGTAGCAACATCGCGAATATTGCTGTGCTGATGATTGTAAGTGCCGTTGCATCGGTTACAACTTTTTTATGTACGTATTTGTTGAGATTATATCAGGTATTGTTTAGTAACGTGGTGTTTATTGATGGCCCAGGGATATTGGATGAGCCTATGCAGACCATACAAACTTTGCTTTTACTATTTATCTTAATATGGATGTTCACTTCCTTTGGATATTTAATCGGATCCTTAGTCCAAAAGCATAAGGCATTGTTTTTAATTTTTCCGATAGTTCTTGTTGGGGTAGTAATGAGTTCTATGGGGCTTAAAATTGTAGAGTTTTTCTTTATAGTGGAGGGAAACTTGTGGGTATTCATGCTTAAAATATTTGGTTTATCAGTAATTTTCTTTTTAATTTCAGTTGCAGTAGCTAATAGATGGGAGGTACGAGCGTGAGTGGTGTGTGGATAGCGTTCATAGTAGGCCTGCTCCCTATTGTTCTAATATTATTAATATCCTTTGTATTGATAGGTGGTATAAAGAAAGGTACAAAAAATTTAAATGGTTCCTTGCAGCTTAAAAAATATATCATTTTCATCTATGTTGTCATACTATTTATAGCAATGTTAGTTTATGAGCTCATTCCTAATAACCACTTGGAGCCTTTAACAAAGGAAGAAGTTCAAGTTCTAGAAGCAGAAAACATTCAATTAGAAGAAGCTTTAAGAAACTACGAGGGGAATAATCTTACTGAAAGATTTCTGATAGATGAGTGGTCTCATGAGTTAAGTGGAAATACGTTATCTATAGGCTATGAAGGCGCTGATTCTTATTCCACTAGGTTTGTTATAGAATGGACAGATGCTAATAATCAATTGATAGAAGGTAAAGTATATAGATCTAACTCTATTATAGAAGGTATTCACTTGGATAAAATAATCCCCTTACATGAGCTATATTGGGCTGGAAATCACTTATCTGTGAAGGAGCCAATAGGAATAAGCCTGGAATTTAGTGAGTTTTCTAACCGTTTAGTAAGTTTACCAAAAGCTAGTAGTGACGATACCTATTCCTTTACAAATGTAAGAGGTATGACCTATATTCACCTAAAGGTTCCAAAGCATATAGAAATAGATGATGCTTTAGGTTTACAAATTTATTAAGAGGAGGAATATGGTTTTGGATTTAATAGCAGGAATAGCATTAGTACTTATCGTGTTTTTCTCTTCTAATATAATCGAAAAGAGATTAAAAAACTTTGAAAGACAAAACGACCGTGTCATTGAAATTCTAGAAAAAATACGGGATAAAGAACAGTAAAGAGGCGTAGAAAAAAATATTTGTAGTCTTCTTATTGAGAGATTTCAAAATCGAATTAGTTACTTTTAAAATAAGTAAGACGTGAAATCAAGTTGCTGATCTCACGTCTTTTGATTTTTGCTTCCTTTTTTATTCCTTATAGTTTTACATCAAATAAGAACTTAAGACGCCATAGTAAAGACTTTGAAGGGAGAAGGGGAAAGATCAAATCACGAGCAGCTGCTATTGGGCTAAAAGAAATTTGGGCAATCGCTCCAATATGTCTGGAAAGACGAATTACCTTTCCGGTGCGTGCTACTCGTTTTTCATTGTAAAAATCTAATACGCTTCTTATATCTTCAAATTGTTTAAAGCCATTGCCGAGGACGATTGCATCTTCAATAGCCTGCCCAGCCCCTTGACCCATATTTGGGGTAGTCGCATGGGCTGCATCACCTAATAAGACAACCCGATCGAACACAAAACTGCGTAGTGGTTTGATATCTGAAATGTCATGGTGAAGAATTTGTTCAGAAGGTGTGCTAGCAATAATATCGGAAACCGTTTCAGGGAAATGACGAAAGATAGATGACACCTCATTAGGTTCAAGCTGTTGATAGGTTGGATTTTTTTGAGAAGTGTTAATACAAGCAAACCAATAAATGAGCCCATCTTTCATGGGTGCCATACCAAATCTCCCTTTTGTGGACCAAAGCTCTGTGGATGTAAATTCTTTTACTCGACCATTGTTTTCAGTTATCCCTCTCCAGCAAGTATATCCAGCATATCTTAGTTTAGATTCAGGAACGAGCTGTTGGCGAATAGGAGAATTAATGCCATCTGCCGCTATAAGTAGCTCAGCTTCAAAGGCTGTCCCATCCTCGAAAAAAGCAGTGACCCTCTCCTTATGTTGCTTAATACGTATACATCTTTTATTAAATTCAATGGTATTTGGTTTTAGATTTTCGAGAAAGGTTCGATGGAGGTTTGCTCGATGGATGGTGATATTCTCTTGTCCAAACATTTTTTTAAGAACCGAGAAATCGATCGTATTGAGCACTTTTCCATGCATGTCCTGAAAGACTTGTGTGTTTAGGATATAGCCATTGCGGAATATCTCCTCTCCAACACCAATCTCCATTAGTGCTTGCATAGCATTGGAGCCAATTCCTATTCCAGCACCAACTGGGTGGAAAACTGGAGCAGACTCAAACACGTGCACCTCATGACCTTGCTTTTGCAGAGTAACTGCTGCACAAAGTCCTCCAATACCACCGCCAATGATGGCAATGTTCAATGGGATCTACCTCCTTAATTATCTCTAGTCTAGCAGAAAATTTATGATATGCTAATAAAAAGAGGGAGGGAGAAACATGATTACATTGCGCATGTATGAATCAAAGCATCGAGAGGCATTAGACCATTATCCATTATCTGAAGAGCAATTAGGCTTCACGGGACACCCAATAGAAATGCTTAAAAAGGTTGAAATGTGTCCTACCTATACACCGGTTGTTATTTTAGACGGTGAACAGGTGGCTGGATTTTTTGTATTGGACACTGGAGATGATAAGTTAAATTATACGGATATGAAAGAAAGTATCCTACTTAGAGGTTATTCCGTTCATCCTAGTTTCCAAGGGAGAGGAATAGCAAAGTCTTCTATGCAGCTTTTACCCCAGTTTGTAATGGAGCATTTTCCATCTATTAAGCAGGTTGTGCTTGGTGTAAATGAGGCTAATAAAGCTGCTCAGGCTGTCTATTTAAAAAATGGGTTTATCGACAAGGGGCGTCGATACTTAGGTAATGCTGGAATCCAATTAGCTTTGTGTCTTAAGGTTGACCAGGTAATAGTAAGGAAAGCAATACCTGGAGATGAACAAGGGATAGTCGATGTATGTGTGGCCGCCCAATGGAACACATACAAGAATTTATATAACAAGGAATACATAGAAGGTGTTATTGAAAAGTTTTACACAGTGGATAGAATTGAAAAGGAAATTGCTGAAACCAACCGTTATTGGAATGGATACTTTGTCGCTCTGCTTAACAATGAAATAGTTGGTGCTATAGGTGGCGGGGTTGACGAAGAAGGAATTGCTGAGGTATATGTCCTTTACTTAGATCCCGAGAAACGAAACAAAGGAATCGGGACAAAGCTTTTAAACTATTTATCGGATGTTCAGAAAAAGAAGTATGGTGCGCACGAGCAATGGGTGTCCGTAGCCAAAAACAATATGCTTGGAATTCCTTTTTATGAGGCACGTGGCTTTGTCTTTCAATGCGAGGAGCAATCTTATGAGAGTAACCCAGAGGACCAAGCAATCTCCTTAAAATATAAGCGAAAGATTTAAGGAAAAAAGCATCTGTGATAGATGCTTTTTTGATGAGAAAATATTAGTCACATAAAAACTAAAATACTCTGAAATTCCTTTCTTCCACTTTTAGTTTAATTTATATAAGATATCATCCTCCTCGCTTGGATTACCGCGTCCATCGGTATTATTAGTGACAAAGTACAACGATTCTCCATCAGAGTAGACATCACGCACTCTACCAAAGCCAGTGATAGATTGTTCTACCTTACCAGTTTCAACATTCATGACCTTAACAGCTTCTCCTCGGAGGGAAGCGACATATAGCTTACCTTTGTGAAAGGTTATTCCAGAAGGTGCCCAAGTCTCATTACTGCCAGAAGTGATGAGCGGTGTTACATAGCCGTTCTTAGTTTCAGATCCTTCAATGATGGGATAGCCATAGTTCTTTCCTTGCTCAATTAAATTGACCTCATCATTAGCTGACTGGCCATGCTCTGCCTCAAAAAGAGTCCCGTTCTCGTGCCAGGCAAGTCCCTGTGGGTTACGGTGACCAGAGGAGAAAATTTGGAATGATCCATCCTCTTCCATTCTCACAATTTTACCGTTCAAGGAATTATCGTCCTGAGCAAGCTCAGGGTCACCTGCATCTCCAATAGTTACATATAGCTTATGATCAGGACCTATCTCCAGTCGTCCACCATGATGGATATTACCGGTCTTGATGTCATCGAGGTGTATTTCAGTTTCCTGCCACTGATTATTCTCTCGTTTTAGAGTCACTACACGATTAAAGGATTCCCCGTCTTTGTCATACGTATAATAGGCAAATGCCTCATTGGTTTTACTGAAGTCAGACTTTAATACAAAGCCGAGAAGTCCGGCTTCTGCCGCGGAGGACAAGGTATCCGAAAAAATGACTTCCTCATGGGTAACGGTAGACCCATCAATGACAGCTATTGTACCTACTCTCTCTGATATATAAAAGATACTGTCCTGTTGGTTGATTGCCCAAGGGATTTCTAAATTGGTTGCTATTTTATCTGCGGCTTCTTTTTCTGGTTCAGCTGCTTCTTCTGAGCAACCAACTAATAGAAGTGTTAAAAGTATGAGTCTTTTCATATAAAAACCTCCTCTAGTTACTACTTCTAGGAATGAAATGCAGATTCCTGCTCTTTACCATAAGTTTTACAAATGAGAAACGATAGATTCTATCAAATTTACTTATCATAAATGGAGGAGTATGCTGAATTAACAGAGAAGTTTAGAAAGAAGGAAAAATAATGGAATTTCTAATATTTTTTATTATTGGGATTGCAGGAAATATGGTTGGTACGCTAGTTGGAGGGGGAGGACTGATCAGTCTTCCAATGATGCTGCTAATGGGCTTACCGATTCATTCGGCTATTGGTGCCAACAAGGTTTCAAATACTGTGAGCTCCCTATCTAGCTTTTTAGTTATTTTTACTAAAAAGGAAGTGTCAGCGAAAGAAGCGCTGTCTGTTCTAGTATTTTGTTTAGGTGGAGGAATTTTAGGGGGACTTACGGCATCCTTTCTAAGTGGGGAGACACTCATGGTCATAGCCATCCTGTTATTAAGCTTTGCTTTCATCAACTCATTTATGGGAAAAGGAAATTTTGATGGGACATCGACCTTTCAGTTGAATAGAAAAACAATACCATCCTTATTAGGTATAGGCATTTATGATGGAATGTTTGGCCCAGGGAGTAGCACCCTTGCCCTTTACTTGTATGCCAGCGAGAAAATTGCATACATCAGGGCTGTTGGCCTTGCTAGAATCGGTGTATTCGCAAGCTGCTTTGGTGCTTCTATTACGTATATATCCACGGGGAAAATCATGTGGCCAGTGACCATTGCTTTAATGATTGGTGCAATTATTGGAGCGCAGCTAGGTGTAAGGCTTGCCCGGAAATTAAAATCAGAGCATATTAAGCCTTTACTAAGAGTAGTAACCGTATTATTGATTGTGCAAATAATTTGGGATTATGTGAAGTAATAAGTGAGGAGGAAATGACGATGAAATTACAATGTGCAATTTTAGATGACTATCAGCAGGTCGCTTTAAAAATGGCAGACTGGGCGACTATTGAGGAGCAGGTGGAGGTACACTCCTTCTCACAGCATTTCGAAAACGAAGAAGATCTAATAGAGGAAATCAAAGAGTATGAAATTATTGTGATTATGCGAGAACGAACTGCATTCACGGCTTCTTTATTTGAAAAATTACCTAAATTAAAACTCTTAATCACCTCAGGGATGAGGAATGCCTCGATTGATTTAGCTGCTGCTTCAACGTATGGAGTAACTGTTTGTGGTACCGCGAGCTCCTCGGAGCCACCGACTGAGCTTACTTGGGCACTACTCTTAAATCTCGCTAGAAATATTACTTTGGAGAATAGAGCTTTAAGAGAAAACGGGCCGTGGCAAAGCACAGTAGGAGTAGATTTACACGGAAGAACGTTGGGACTCCTTGGGTTGGGTAAAATCGGAGGACGTATGGCCACGATTGCCCAAGCTTTTGGGATGGACGTTATTGCATGGAGTCAAAACCTTAAGAAGGAAGATACAGATAAATTAGGAGTTCGTTTAGCAAATTCAAAGGAGGAACTTTTAGCAACTAGTGACTTTGTGTCAATCCACCTTGTGTTGAGCGATAGAACAAGAGGAATAATAGGCAGGCAGGAATTAAAGCAGATGAAGCATAGTGCCTATCTCATCAATACATCACGAGCAGCAATTGTAGACCAACAGGCACTAGTAAAGGCATTAGAAGAAAACTGGATTGCAGGAGCAGGCTTAGATGTATTTGATGAAGAGCCAATGCCAGAGAAACATCCATATCGTACGCTACCTAACGTTCTGGCAACTCCTCATTTAGGATATGTAAGTGAACATAATTACCGCGTCTACTTTACAGAAGCGGTAGAGGACATTGTAGCTTTTCTTGAGGGAGCAGAAATTCGGAAGATAAATTAAGCCAGTGGGCCAATAATTAGGGGGACCGACCGATTAATAGCGCGAACCGACCGATTATGAATGAAAACCGACCGATTCATGCAAAAGAGGCACAAGACTATCTCATAGTCTTGTGCCTCGTTCTATCATTTTACTTCAAATTTTCTAACTGTCTGCCTAGTTCTCTTAAATCAGCAACTTGCTGTGATGTAGTTGTTTTTAGTAAAGCTTTTTGATTGGTTAATGATTGCTTGAGTGATTCAATTTCTTCTGTTAAGTCAGCATTTTCTATGTCGCTTTTTCCTTTAAGAGAATGGATGACTTCATATAGATCTTCATGACCAACAATTCTTCCAGCACCCCACATCAGCTTTTCAGCAGGTGCATCTATCACGTAGTCTGTAAAGTAATCAAATACTTCTTGGTCGAAATCATAGGCATACCAGTTGTTATCGATATTCCATAAATATTCGTCTAGAGGCGTAGCAAGATCTCCATCTTCTAACGCTTCAATAGAAAGGGATAAATTATTTATATTGTTTTGTGCGTGCTCGTAAGGGAATATAACAACGTCCTCCCAAGTCAGGCGAGTGAAGCTGTCCTCTGCATGCTTGAATGCAGCTAATAAATCACTGTTAAGCTGACGGCTTTCGTTATAAAGCTTCTTAGCAGCAGCTTGGTCGTCTTTAGCTATAGCATTTAAGTAATCCTCATTAATCTTTGCAACTCTTTTATTTACGTCCTTTGCTGTATCCATCAGCTGATCAATCTCGTCAATCAGCTCGTCCTTAGATACCTCAGCTTGTTCAAAGGCATTTTCATCAATTGTTTCTTTCATAGCATTCAAACGAGTGGTAAAGTCTAAAGGCACCACAGCCGTTTTGTCGTAATGCATAGTTAGAAGACCATATAAATTCAAGTGGAATTTAAAAGCTTCCTCATTATACGTTTCTTCTGTATCAAATTGTGAATGGTAATGAGAGCGCATAAAATCGCTATCTTGGAAATCGTTTCGTAAAGCTGGAACCCCAGCAATATTAAAGGAAAAATCATCTGACCAAGTACGCAATGGAGATATTACAGAAATTCCATCCTTATAAACACCTTCTACCGCTGGAACATCTTTAGAGAATTCTGTAAGGTAATTGTTCAATTCGTATGTAGCACGAATTTCGTCCTGCGTCGTGTGCTCATATGCAGGGAGTTCAAAGTTCATGTTAGCAAATGCTTTTCCAGCCCATTCTGGGTGAATGTTAAATATTTGATTGTATGCACCAGTGGACCAGTCATAGCGAGAGTTTGAAACTCCCCACTCTTCAGCAGCAAGTGCGTTAAAGATAATCGTTTTTTCTGGCTGGTAGCCGCTATCGATCAGTCCTTTGGCTACTCCCATCATCAATCCTATTGCTGCATGGTCATCCTGAAATCCTGTGAAGTAGGAATCATAATGGGCGGATAGAATAATATAGGACTCCGGATCCTTTCCTACTATTTTTCCATAATAGTTATAGGATTTGCCATCCATTTCAACAGTAGATTTTGCATCAAATTTCACTTTCATGGAGCCTGTCTCACTAGCTTCCAATAATTTTTTTAACTTATTTCCATCCGTTTGGGACATTGAAAATGCAGGAGCATCATCCGGTCCACAAAAATCTTGAGCATTTAAGGCATCTGGAGAGACTTCTCCATAACCAGCTTCCTGTACAGCTATAACTCCTGCTGCACCTTTTACATGAGCTTGGTATGCGGGGTAGTTGATCCACCATTCTTCACGTTGATTTATGTCTATTAAAACGAGCTTGCCTTCGATGTCGAGTCCATCTAAGTCCTCAGCTGTGGCCTTGCCACCGTAAACAATGTCGTATTCCTTGACGCCATTTGTATTGAAATTAACCTGGTAGCCACCAAGAACCGCTAAATGCTCTTTACCGTTTTCATCGGTAAACGTTAAATCTGCTTTTTCAAATGTCCAAGTATCTAAAGTAAACTCGTCCTTCGTTACTTCTGTAAGGCCGATTTTCTCCATTTCTTGTCCAATTTTTTCACCGGTCTTGAGTTCAGCATCAGAACCAGCTGTTCGATATCCAAGCTTTTCATTTGTTTTAAACTCTTCTAAGCTTTTAGTAAATTCATAGGCATAATCTACATCAACAGATGATAAATAACTGATTGATTACTCCGTCCTTTACTTTATCTTGATCATCTTTTGCCTCTTCGTCCTTACAGCCTGTAAGAGTAAGCCCTACAAGAAACGATATTGCAAGTACTTTTGCTAACTTTTTCATTTATCACATTCCTTTCAACTCATATAGAAATTAATATTATCAAAAAATAATAATTTTTACCACTTTTCTTTATGAATAGAATGGATTAATATAGGATAAAGTTACTTTAAGGAGGTCGATCATTTGTTTAAAAAGCTAGCATCAGATGCATTAGGTATTTCAGACATTGGAGTGGTTGTTTCTAAAGCGGATTTTGATAAAACGGAGTCCGATGATTTTGTCATGCATGAAGCAGGTGAAGTGGTTTATTTTCTTATCAAAACAAAAGCAGATGAGTATTGCTTTACTAACCTTGCCTTAATCCATGTGGATGGAGAGAATGCCCTTAGTAAGAAAAGAACGCTTCGGCGCTATGACTATGCTTACTATCCAATCACCGATGTAGCGCTTGAAACGGCAGGGACTATCGATCTAGATATGGAGATTAAGTTCACGATTGGAAATGTGCCATTAAGCATAGATATCCATAAAAAGTTTGCTACGGAAATCAAAGATCTTTATAAGGCAATCCATACCATATCAACTCAAATGCTAGACAACAAAAAGAAATTTGATATTGCTCAAAATAGCTTAGGCTACGCTGCTCAGTCAGTAGGCAAGATGGAAAGTAAAGACATTACTCCATTGTCTTCGTTCGAATCGATAACCCAGTTTTCCTCCAACTGGATGCTAGAGCAAAAAGATAAATACATGAAAAAAGACTTCAAGGACGTATTTGAATTATTTATAAATGCTTAAAAAGATGCCACTACCTATTATAGGTAGTGGTTTTTATATTTTTTCTCGTAACTAGGAGCAATGTTAGGTTCTCAAAATATCTTCTTATTTCCGAATAATTGGTCTATTATTGATTATATACCATTAATAGGGAGGGAAAGTGGGTAATGGAATCACTTGAACCGAGAAACAGAAGTCGGATACGTATCTACTTTGGAAAGAAGTATTTCCGTATTAAGCGTTATATGGATTGGTATGCTGGGAAGAAAAAGTATGCTTTAAAAAAGCAATCAACAAGAAAATCGGAGATCATTGCGATTCATCAAACCCAGTTACTACGTGAATTAAAAGACGTAGACATGTGGTTGCAGCACAATAAAATTACTAATCTTAAAATAGCTATTAAGCAATTAAATGGTGTCATCGTTCAACCAGGAGAAACACTCTCTTATTGGCGATTGATCGGAAACACTAGTAAGAGAAAGGGATACGTTGAGGGAATGATTTTACACTATGGAAAAGTTACTGTTGGAGTAGGTGGAGGGCTTTGCCAGCTATCAAACCTTATTTACTGGATTACATTACATACACCACTTCAGGTGACGGAAAGGTATCGACATAGCTATGATGTATTCCCGGACTCTAACCGAAGCCAACCTTTTGGAAGTGGAGCTACATGTGCATATAACTACCTGGATTTGCAAATCAAAAATGATACTAAGCAGCCTTATCAACTAGTACTGTATCTAACCAATACCCATTTAGTAGGGGAATGGAGAGCAGATAATCCTTCTACTAGAACATATGAGGTGTATGAGAAGGATCATTTAATTTCCAAAGAATATTGGGGAGGCTATGTTCGACATAACAGTATTTATAGGAGAGTCTATAATATGCAAAATGAATTAATAGACGATGAG
Source organism: Psychrobacillus sp. FSL W7-1457 (assembly GCF_038593405.1). Classification (NCBI taxonomy): domain Bacteria; kingdom Bacillati; phylum Bacillota; class Bacilli; order Caryophanales; family Bacillaceae; genus Psychrobacillus; species Psychrobacillus sp. FSL W7-1457. Next base: position 3,456,937 of record NZ_CP151993.1, on the reverse strand, counting down.
TTTATTGCTCAAAATCATGCAATCATGATGTATGAGCCAATGTTAACGACATCTATTGAGTAATAGGAGTTGGTAAAAATGGATGAAAGAAAACAAAAATCCTTGAGTGATAAAATTTTATACGCCGTATTTTGGTTAATCTGTATTTTTTTCTTTGGCTCATTCCTCTTAATTGTAATTGTTTTAACTGGCAATATGCATTATATCTCGCTGTTGGTTACTGGAGTGATTGTACTGTATTTATTTTACCTATTCCATTTGTTTAATTTTTTCACTACTAAAAAAAGAAAGTGGTGGGTTTTAGGGATAATGGGAATGGCCTTAGTGATCAGTGCAATTACTCCAGTCAAAAAGATATATGAGAATAATATTCCGACGGTAGATGCAGAATTAAATGTTTGGGACTATCAACCATTCATGGAGCCTTTAAAAATTGCAACTCTAGAGGAGGAGTCAACATTTAAAATTACAGAGGACTTACCAAGGTTGGACGGAGCAACGGCACTGTATCCTTTGTATGCTTCTTTTGCTCAAGCGGTTTATCCCGAAAAAACATATGAGCCAAGCTCCAGCGAAGTTATGGTAAATACTACCCCTGATGCATACAATAATTTGATCGAAGGTAAAGTGGATATGATCTTTGCTGCGGGGCCATCTAAGGGGCAAATCAACTATGCAAAGCGTAATGGTGTGGAGCTTAAACTTACACCGATTGGAAGAGAAGCGTTCGTGTTCTTCGTCCACCATAAAAATGAGGTAGACGAGCTCAGCCTTCAGCAAATTCAAGATATTTACTCAGGGAGCATTAAGAATTGGCAGGATGTAGGGGGAAGCGACGATTCTATACGAGCATTCCAGCGTCCCGAGGGAAGTGGTAGTCAAACAGCTTTAGAGAATTTAATGGGAGAAACTCCTTTAATGGAAGCACCTACTGAAGATATTGTCAGTGGGATGGGGGGAATCATTGAAGAAGTAGCTCAATACAAGAATTATAAAAACGCAATTGGGTACACATTCCGATTTTATGCGAACGAAATGGTTAAGAACGATCAGATTAAACTATTAAATATAAACGGAATTGCACCTACAAAAGAAAATATTCGTAACAACCAGTATCCAATTGCATCGGAGTTTTATGTAGTGACAGCTAGTACGGATAATCCTCATGTTGATGAGTTTGTAGAATGGATTCTATCTCCTCAGGGTCAGGAGTTGGTTGAGAAAACGGGTTACGTGCCAATGATTGAATAACAAAGAGCTGCTCTTACCCGAAGCAGCTCCTTGCTATTCCGAGATAGAATTTAAATTTTCGTTCAGTTTTTTGGCTTGTAGACGGAAATAGTAGTAGAATGCCAGCCAATGTAAAATATAAACAACAATGAAAATTGCCAGGCCAATTCCAAAGCTTAACAAAGTAAATGGTATCCAGCCAATAAAGAAAGCTAAGATAAAGTATGCTACGAAGACGGTAAGAAAATGGAAACCGGTAGCCTGCATCATAGTAAAACGCTTATTTTCAAAGTAGAGTGGGGTTACTGTAAATAACCAACCACAAAATATAGAGCCTAAAGAATTTTTTAGAAACAAAGCCCCGTTTAACGTTTCTTTGTCGCTAAAGAGTACTACCCCACTTGTAAAAACTACTGATATGAATGCTCCAAAGAAAATCCCAATCATACTTCTAAACAAAAATGTTTTCATTTATTTTTTCCTCCTATTCATTTTCAGTGCGTCCTTAATGTGAGCGACGTATGTCCTAGACACATATTCCTTTGCTCCGGATTTAAAATACACACATAGCGTTCCATTGAAAGAAGCTTCAAATCGATTAAGCTCATAGAGGTTTGCTATAACAGATTTTGATAAACGTATAAATTTGCTTGATGGCAGCATTTCCTCTAGCTCATATAGCTTTTCCTTTAATTTGTATGAGCCGGTTGCGGTTACTGCATAGACTGCTTCCTGATCTGTATGAAAATAATGAATATCCGCGGGCTTTAAGATGTGTTGCATTTCATCGATTTTTCCAACTAAAAATTCTATTTCACTGCCTTTTATAAATTCCAGTAAGTCCTGGACTGGTCCATCTAGCGTAGGTGTTTCAATTTTAACCAACGTCTCTTTAAAATCACTATCAATATTTAACGATACTTTCATCTTTGACACCTCTCTTCTTTAATAGTGTAAAGGTTCTGATAATAATTGTCTTTAGATTTTCCGCTTGTGCATGAAGCGAATAATAAGAACCGATACAAATAGAAGTACTCCAATATAGCTTCCAGCGAGAATTGTTTCAATAGTTAGAGAGAGCTGGCCGTTCCATACATCTATAAACATGTTATTCATATGATAGAGTGGGTTAAGCTTTGCTGATACTTGTATAAAGTTTGGCATTAGGTTAATTGGCTGTGCGAAGCCGCCGGTAAAAATAACGATTTGCATAATAACGATAGAAAATACAAGAGCACTGTTTATATTATCAAATAAGGAATAAATAGCAGATGCCATGATTAGTAAGACAATGTTCATAGCTATAAAAAAAGCATAGGAAGAAAACATATCGAGTAGGACGAAGGATAAATCATACATAACTAATCCAATGCTAAGTATCATAAGATAACCTAAGGTCGTAATAATAATCGCTCGTAAAATGCTTGAGGCGAGTAAAATGTTTTTGGGAACAGGAGACAAGCGTATTCGTTTTTCCACACCAGTTATACGGTGGTTAACCTGATCAAAGCCAAAAGCAAAAAATATTACTGTAAATGTGATGAGTAATATAAAGGATGGTGTGTAAGATTGAGCATAGTTTAGACCATGATCATACGTCATTTCCCCATATAACTGTCCCATAAAAATATACGTTACGGGTGGGATAATAATGGTGAAAAACATATAAAAGACTTCTCTACTAAACATAAGTAAATCATATTTTAATTGTGTAGCTAGCATTAGAATTGCCTCCTAAATATCAACTTTTTGAAGATAAAAATCATGTACAGAACGATAGCCTAAAGCTAAAATACTGTCAGTAGTTGAAAAAACTTCAGTTATTCCATTATTGATAAGTAAAACCTTGTCACAGTATATCTCCACCTCATCCATATTGTGGGTAGTCAAGATGACAGTGCCCCCAGTGCGTTCATTGTATTCAGTAATATAAGACCATAACAAATTACGCATATGTGGATCTAATCCGGTAGTTGGCTCATCTAATATAAGTAGCTTGGGCTCGCACAAAAATGCAATCGCTAGGCTAACAATCTGCTTCCAGCCACCTGATAATTTATCGAAATACTTGTGGCGATGGGGATCTAACTTGAAGTCATGTATAATTTTTTCTAAAGCAATGGAGGACCTATAGTAAGACCTAAACAATTTTAATAATTCCTCCACCTTTAATGTTCGATAAAATTGGGTTGGCTGAAGAACGACAGCAATTTGTTTTCTAAGTTCTTCTAAACGGCTCATGGAGGCTAATCGAATGTCTTCTTCCAACACATAGACAATTCCTGTATCAAATTGTTTGATGGTCATAAGAATTTCTAAAAAAGTAGATTTACCTGCTCCATTTTTTCCTATCACCCCTATGACTTCTCCAGGTGACGCTTGAAAATCTATTCCTTTTAAAAACTCCTTCTCCCCGTACGATTTTTTAAAATTTCTAACTTCAATGATATGCACAAATATCACTCCCGTTTTTCTTATAAACTAATTGTATGATGAGATGAGGTGGTATTCGAGCGTATTTCGGTAAGAGGTATTTTAGTTTGGCCAACCTGTAGGAATTGATAGGTCAGTTGCATTTAACTACTAAAAGGAAGTATATTGATAGTATCAAAGGAGGAATTCTAATGAGTCAATCATTCTTAAACAAAGTAACCCCCCTTATCAATCATGAAGAGAGATTGGTCAGAGAATTTGCATCGTATGTACTAAATGAATTTCCGTTTACGCCTAGTAAGGTGGTAAATGAACAACTGACGAATGCATTACATGCTGATGATAAAGAAAGAGATACTATTCTAGTCTGGGGACAAGAAAATAACGTTACAGAAGAAACGTTCCCGATTCTGATGAAGCTCCTCCAAAAGGTAAAGAAATCGAAGAGACATCTAGTCCTTCAATATGTGATGAACCTTCCCTCTGAGGTTCTAGTAGATAAAGCAGATCAGCTTACTCCCTATATAGGAACGGATTATACTGATTTTAATAAGCTATTATTGGAGGCAAGCGAGGATACACTTTGGAAAACGTATGAGGACGTTGTGGGTGACGTTAACCGCGATGGCTTTAATGCACTTGAATTTCAAAAGTCGAAAAAGCTGCTTGGGCGACTGATTGATATTGGCAGCTATGGGAAACAGGAAGTAGAGAAGACCCTTCAGCAAGAACTAGGGGAAAAGTTTTTCTCCGTGTTTGGTATTTTGGCAGTAAGAGCGGTTGGCCTCCTACAGTTAAACGAATATATACCTACACTTGTATCCCTACTAGATAGAGAAGAAGAAATTCTATTAGAAGAATTGGCAGTTGCGTTAAGTAGCTTTCAGACGGATGACGTAGTAGAAGCAGTTGCTCCATATGCGATGAAGAATGAGACGTGTATTTATGCTGCTAGTATCTTAAAAGAAACAAAAACTGAAAAGGCAATAGAAGTGCTGGTAAAAAGCTACGACAAGTTAGATGAAAGCGGTAAAGAAACTGTTATCGAATCTCTAACAGCCCAATTAACAGAGCAAGCCTTCCCGTTGATAGAGGATTATCTCCATAACGGCTATCATGGTGGATTAATTGATCTTGAACAGACGCTTTATGCGTTCTATACAGTAATGGGACGTTCCCATCCATCTATGGAAGAGTGGAAGCAAATTGCCGAACAAAACGCCATAGAATTCGAACAAGAGCAACAAGCACAAGCACCTCAGCCAGCAGTAAGCGAAAAGGTCGGTAGAAATGATCCCTGTCCTTGTGGTAGTGGAAAAAAATATAAAAAATGCTGTGGGAAATGAAATATTAAGCATAGCCATTTAAATTAAAAATGCTGCCGGACTCATATGCCCGGCAGCATTTTATGCTAGCTTAAATTTATTTATTTCCTCTTGTAAGTCCTGTGCATTTTGTGAAAGTTCAACTGCTACACCGCTGACCTGTTCCATGGTAGCAGTCTGTTCCTCAATAGCGGCAGCAATACCTTCAACATTGGAGGAAGCATTTGTAGCCCCGTTAGCGATTTCCATGGCAGAAGCAGAAACTTGTTCAGCAGATGCGGAAATCTCTTCAGAAGTAGCTGAGATCTCTTCGATTTGAACGTTCATCTCTTCTACTGCAGTAACGATTTCTTGAAAAGCATGGCCGGCATCTCCAATAATCTTCACCCCAACTGTTACAGATCCTAGGGATTCCTCAGCTGCTTTTTCTACATTGCCTGTATCTAGTTTGATATCCTTGATCAAATCAACAATTTGATTGGCAGATTGTCTAGATTCCTCAGCAAGCTTACGAACCTCGTCTGCAACAACTGCAAATCCTTTCCCATGTTCGCCAGCTCGTGCTGCTTCAATCGCCGCATTGAGAGCCAATAGGTTAGTCTGCTCTGTAATATTCGTAATTACATTAGTTATATTTTCAATTTCCAAGGTTTGTTTACTTAGTTTTTGAACTAAATTATTCATCATCTCAGAGGAATGATTTATGGTGTTCATCTGTTCACTTGCCTGTTGAATAATCTTACCTCCAGCCAGTGCCGTTTGATAAGTTTGGTTCGAGTTGTCGTATAAGTGCTGTGTCGATTCGGCAATTCGTTGAACTCCCGTTGCAGTCTCTTCCATAGCTCGAGAACTTTCATTGGCCGACTGGGCAGCAGAAGATGAGGCTTCTAAAGTATCATTAGCTCGGTTAGCCATTTCATTTGTAGAAGCAGTTACCTCTTCGGTGCTTGCGGATAGCTCTTCGGCAGCCGCACTTAGATGCTCTGAATTTTCATGGATTCTTTTAAGTAACATTTGAAGATTATTTTTCATTTGATTAGTAGCTGTAGCTAGCTTTCCAATTTCATCATTGGAAGAGTAGTTCAAATCCTCCACCGATAAATCTCCAGTAGCAATTATTTCGGCTGCGTCTACCATTTTTATTAACGGATTAGAGATTTGCTTACGAGTGAACCACATAAGGAGAACTCCATTTAGCAAAACGAATACTAACATAACAATTGCTACAATGTTAGATAGAGTCATTGCACGATCTGTTTCTTGAGAGATTTTTTTCAATTCGTTATCCTGATAATCAAGCATTTTTTGTGCAACTTCTAATATACCATCGTTAGCCGGAGTAATTCGATCCTTTAAAATTCTTGATCCAGAGCTCATAACACCCGTTTTTGCATATTCCAAATATATCTCTGATGCTTCGTTGAACTCGTTTTTATAAACATAAATCTCCTCTACGTAAGCTTTCATTGTTTTAGAGCTAGCAAGAGAAGCTATTTGAGCAATTTGCTCATCAACATACTGGATATAGTATTCAAGCTGCTCCTTCGTTTCCGGAGAATTATCGATTAACAATTCTTGAGAATATTGCCCCTGCATTCCAATACCAAAACGTATTTCGTCAATTACTCGTAATTGGGTGACTCTATAATCAAGCGCCTCATCCACCTTAGATTCTACATTAGCAGATGTAAGCATAGCTGTTACAGTAGAGATTAATAACAAAACTATAATGACGATAAATGCGATGTTTAACTTTTTTCCGATACTCATAAGCTGCCTTCTTTCCATAAATATAATCACCTCGTTTTTATCGGCTAAAAGTATTGGTATTTGAAGTGAATTTATGGGAAATTATTGATAATTGGAAGTTATTGATAAAAAGTTAATAAATAAATTATCTTAATAAAACATGGTTGACATGGAGTTAACTCCACCCTATAAAGTAAAAATAGGGGAGGGGTGCTAAATGGAGATAATCGTGTACAGTTTAATATGTATGTATGGGATATTAACAATGATCGCTGGAATGGTACAATGGAAGGAAAAGGGTTTATCGATACGTTCCTTATTGTTTGTCGTCGTATCGCTTGGTATGATTGCTAGTGTTTTTATAACAGACATGAGGTTAAGTTTAATAGTGATATGTTTTATATGTATACATGTTCTAGCTCTATGGGAGGGGCTACAGACAAAGAGTAAAGTTAGCTATAGTCATCATATCTTTCGATTTATGTTTCATGTCATGATTGTAATAGGAGTGATATTATGAGAATTGGAGAATTTGCTTCACGTACTGGGGTAAGTAAAGATACTATTCGTTATTATGAAAAGATCGAACTATTAAAACCCACCATTATGAACTCATACCGCCACTATACAGATGAGGATATACTCTCTATTCAGGCAATCATTAAGTTAAAACAAAATGGTTTTTCCTTACAGGAGATAAAGCTACTATTTGATTGGACTAACCATGTGGATAAAGATAATAAATTAACAGACCACGAAACAGAGAAGCTACAATTGTTAAGGGAGTTATTTCAAGAAAAATACCGGGATTTAATAGAGAAAGAAAAACAAATTATCCAAATAAAAGAGGTGCTTCTACGAGTAGATAGGAAGGTAGAGCAATTACTTGGAGGAAAAAGAGATGAGACCACAACTAACTAAAGATATAAACATAGAAGAATTTAAACAGTATTATTGGTTAAAGGAAGAGCTCCAAGCGTTTTGTAGAGAGCACCTTTTAAGCCCAGCTGGTTCGAAAGGAGAAATTGCTAATCGAATAGAGGTATTCCTTCACTCAGGCAAAATACTCCAGCCAGTCAGAAGAGCTAAAATCTCTAAAGTAGAAGAACCACTTTCTTTGGATACTGTTATAACAGAAGGACATCGATGTAGCCAACAAGTAAGGGCATTTTTTCGGGAAGTCATTGGACCGAAATTTCATTTCTCTACTTATATTCAAAATTATTTTAAAAACAATATAGGAAACACATACCGTGATGCGGTGAACGCTTGGATGGAGGAGGAGGAGCGTAAGAGAGATCCGGCTTACTCGAAGGCGATTGCACCTCAATTTGAATATAACCAATTCATAAAAGACTTCTTTGCGGATTCTAACAATAAAGGAAAAACACGTCAGGAGGCTATCCAAGCATGGAATGCTATTAAGCAGCTTCCAGGAAGTAATACATATCAAAAATAAAAAGCCGTACACTCGAATTGCTTCGAGTGTACGGCTTTTATCAAGTTAATTCCGAAGAATTAAAGTTTTACGATGTTAACTGCTTGTGGTCCGCGGTTACCTTCTTCGATATCAAATTCAACTTTTTGACCTTCGTCAAGAGATTTGAATCCGTCACCTTGGATAGCTGAGAAATGAGCGAATACGTCGCTTCCACCTTCAACCTCGATAAATCCAAAACCTTTTTCTGCGTTAAACCATTTTACTGTACCTTGTGTCATGTAAAAAACCTCCATAAAATAAATTAAATAATATAAATCTTTCAACAGATAAAAAAATTCACATATTAGAAAAAGTATCGACAAACATTTCACGATCACTTTTTGTAATATGTGAATTCAATGTTTTCTTGATGAAGCAATTTAACTATTGAACTTAGTATATAACGTTTAATGTCATTTGTCCAGTAATGTACTTAGGTTATTTAAAATTCTTTTATTAACCGTATAAGTATTAGCACTTAAGTCTACTGCTTTTCTTAAAGGTAACGCAGTGATACCAGCACTTGAGGACCTTAAATAGAGTGAATAGTCATTCATTTTATGGTATTCTTTTCTAAAATAAATCTTTGTTTATAGGGGTGGATGAGATGCTTTTCAAGAAACAATTCGATGTTTCGACTAAAAGTGGGGTAATAATGGCGAATGGAAAGGTGTCTTTTCAAGGCGTGAGGTTAAATGTACATTGTTTCGTGGTAGATGGTGTCCTCATTGATACGGGATCACAGTCACTAGAGAATGAGCTCAAGCCTTTTTTGAAGCAGCAAGAGGTGGAGAAGGTCATGATTACTCATCATCATGAGGACCATACTGGCTGTGCTGCTTATATGCAGGAGCTGGGGAAACGCATCTATATGAAAGAACATTTCATAGATCACAGTCAAAAGAAAGCAGACTACCCCCTTTATCGCAAGCTATTTTGGGGGAAGAGACAGCCCTTTAAAGCTAATCCGTTAGGCGAGACATTTACCTCTAAATCAGCTACATGGGATGTTATCCCTACACCTGGTCATGCCAAGGATCATGTAGCATTTCTCAATAAACAAACGGGTCAATTGTTTACAGGTGACCTTTATTGCCAAGAACGAACAAAGATTATACTTCGAGAAGAAAGTATTCCAACCATCATAGAATCCCTTCAACGGGTCCTCACCTATGATTTTGGGGACGTATATTGTTGTCATGCAGGGTATTTAGAGAAGGGAAGAAGATACTTAGAGAGAAAGCTACATTATTTATTAGAGATGCAGCAACATATTTTGCAGCTTCACGCCGAGGGGAAAAGTGAAAAAGAGATTACCAGTATTATTTTTCCAAAGAAATATCCTATTAATTGGTTTTCTATGGGTGAGTGGAGCTCCTTTCATATCATCCGCTCCGTTATTAACGAGCAGTAGTATGAAAAGGACTAGATACATAGTGGAGTCCTTGCCTGACGGGCGGACTAGCTTTACGTGGTTTATATACAAGTCATATTTACTAAAGTGATTCTCTATTCGAGCGGCAATAGACCCTGCTAAAATACATTAAATAGAATACTTGCATAAGCCTACTCCCAAAAGTAGTTTTTACTCGATGAAAACCGCTTAATACCGTATGATTAAAGGAGGAAGGTGAATTTATTTGAAAGCTTATATTTTAAAATTATCATTTGAGCACGTAGATCCGAAGGTGTGGAGACGGGTTATTCTGCCGGCAGATGCGACATTTAATAGACTTCATGAGACCATTCAATACGTGACAAATTTCCGAAGCACGATGGAAGCTTATCATTCCTTTGGAATAGCAACAAACGATAAATACATTACGAATAATGAAACGATCTTACATGAGTATAAAGGAAAGAAGTACGAAGGTAGAGAGGTTAAACAGCCAACCCGTATCAAGATTGACCCGTATCTTCAGGAAATGGGTCACCTCATTTATAACTACGACTTCGGAGACGATTGGCGTATTCGTATAGAGCTAGAAGAGACAGTTGAGGATTACTATTTTGGTTTTCCTACTATATTAGAGGGAGAAGGAACTGCCCCACCCGAAGATGTCGGTGGTCCCCCAGGGTTTGAAGAGTTTAAAGAAATTATGGATAATCCAAATCATCCTGATTACTTACATATGTTTGGATGGGCAGAGCAACAGGGGTATAAACCATTTGATATAGACAGAACAAATGACTTGTTAAAATTTGTGAAATACAAAAAAACAGAATGGGACAAAATCGACCATGATAACTATCTTGTTCTTTCGGATAAGTATCGAGGTGTGAAATCCACCCCACAAGGTGACATAGAAGACAAGGAAACCGTATTAAAGTATGTAGTTGCTTGTACCAACCTTTATGGGGTCATTGATTTCCCTAAATTTCTAGAGATTTATAATGCACAAAACAATAAAGCATTGACGAGAAATGAATTATTGTCATTGATTGAAACTTCTATGGAATCGCTACAAAATCAATTTGTACGTGTGGATAAAGATGAATTCATACATACAACGATACGTCCCAATGACTATAAAATCATAAAGGATAATGCGAACGGGAAGCCTTATTATATCCCAGCAAAGGAAGAGCTTCTTCGATATGCGGATGCGAACTATTATGAAGCAACAATCTATCAAGAAAAGCTTGCTTCCATGATGCAAAAGGATTTCTTTGGTGGCAGCTCCTTAATGATTAAAGAAAACATGGATCAACTAATCCGTGAGATGCAAACAGTCGGCAGTAGTATTAATATGGTGGCACAGCAATTTGCGGTACGTCATCAAATACAAGAACAGGAACTTTTTAATAAGTATGTACAGGCAATTGCCTTCGTATCTGTAACAACTCGCCTTTGGATCAATAGAGGACATACGCCTCACGAGATCACATTGATGGAGCAGCCAGACCTAAAAATAGCCTCAACTAAATCAGAGACTACAAAAACTGATACAAAGGTTGGCCGAAATGACCCTTGTCCTTGCGGCAGTGGTAAAAAGTATAAAAAATGCTGTGGTAAATAAGTTAGGGAAAGAGATCAGGACAAAAGTTCCCTCAAAATAGAGCGTAGTTGTTTTCCATTACAGCGGACGCTTTCCGGGGGCACGACTTCAATCTCCTCGTCGCCTTGCTCCTGCGGGGCTTTCAGCTCGTGCTTTTCCCCCAGGAGTCGCCGCTCTCCTCTCCAAACAACAATAATAGAGAGTTTTTTATTAAAATCGGTTACCACTAAAGTAAAGACGTGAAATCAGCAACTTGATTTCACGTCTTTTAATTTATTGACTAGTTATATCCCAGCTCTTTTATATTTCAAAAAATTTCTCAGAATGCATTTTACCTTTATAATACGTGCGTTCTGCAAAAGTAATGTTTTGGTTTTCGTCCATTAGCAAAACAGTCGAGGAGCGTGTACCGTAGTTTGGCATTTTGATAAACAGAGGAGATAGGCTGCGTTCAAGCTCTATTCCTACACCAGTATCAGGAAGCTCAGAATCCTTTGCTACACTCTCGTCTGTTAACAAGTCAAATAGAGGTCCTACTTCTATGTTATCTAATAGAAGATGTTCAGCTAAACTCTGCTTTCCTTTTTCTACCTTAGGCCAAGGTGTATTCAAGGTATGATTGCTTAAGCTATGTGTACCAGGTGAAACTTCATTCATTTCATCAAGGATGTTGTTATAGTGGAACAATTGATGGCTATCCCCAATGACAATATTATAGCCGCCATAGCTGTCTCTATTTTTCTTTAATTCCTCGATAAAATCTAGTGGGTCCTGATGTCCGATCAAAAAGTTGCGCACAATTTCTCCTCGAGAAAGATGACCGGGCTCAAGCTGTGGATCACGAAAGTTTGTCAACGCAGCAAAGCGACCAGCTTTAGAAACTCCAAGCCATGTACCCATTTGCAGTAAATCACGTCCTGCAAGTATAGATGGATGGTCTTCCCAAAAATGAGCGGATTCAGTCGGACGCTCATAAAATTCATCCCGATTGGCAACAACTATTAGCGGATAGGTAGGATGAGTTTGAAATTGAAAATTAACAAGACACATAATGATTGCTCCTCTTTATACTAGTTTGTCAGATGATAACAGAAACTCTACTTATATACTTACCTTATTATATCAACTCGAATTTAACGAGTGTCTGCTTTTATTGAGGAAAAGTGGTAGGATAAAATGGAATAAACGATTTAATGGAGATGAACGATATTGAGTAATACACATATTTTTTCTAAACGCGAAGAGCTAGCAAATGCAATCATACACGGAGTTGGTACGATTTTGAGTATAGCTGCACTTGTTATTTTGATTGTTTCATCCGTCAAGTATGGGGATGCATGGCATGTGGTGAGTTTCACCCTGTTTGGAGCATCCATGGTGCTATTGTTTACGTCGTCGACCCTGGTACATGCTTTTCCGGCAGGGAGAGCTAAAGACTTTTTTGAAATCATGGACCACTCCTCTATTTATTATCTGATAGCAGGCTCCTACACACCACTTCTATTTATAGTAGTAAAATGGCCGCTTGGTTGGACGTTGTTTGGTATCATGTGGGGGCTAGCAATAGCAGGTACTGTGTTCAAAGCCTATTTTGTTAAGCGTTTTTTACATACCTCCACGATTCTATATGTAGTGATGGGCTGGCTAATAGTATTTGCATGGAAGCCCCTAATCACGAACATGTCTACAGAGGGCCTTGTTTTATTGGCACTTGGTGGCTTGCTATATACCGGAGGAGCAGTCTTTTACGTGTGGAGAGGCTTTCCATATCATCACGCAGTATGGCATGTATTTGTTCTTGTAGCTGCTATTTTAGTTTTCTTCGCTATCATGACACTATTGCCTATACCTGCATAACCAAGGAGGATATCATATGTATGACCCAACTGTCTTCGAAAATATAAAGGTTGCATTTGAAAATCATGTATATGATCTAGACAATATAGAACGTAAAATAAATATAATTAACCGAACAGACCGGATGGACTTCTCCATCTTAAAAAGAGAATTTTCTATTGAGTTTGTCCTATCCGATAAACCAGCAGTCTCGGCTGAAATTATAATAGAGGCATCCTTGGAGGAGCTCGCCTCTGAAATTATGGAGATACCCGGAAAAGATCCAGGATGTACACTCCAGTTAAAATTTCAAAAAGATATAATGGATGTGTCTGCAGAGTGTAAGAGTATTGAGTTAGCCCTAAAGCAAATATGGGAAGGTGACATAACCATCAAGCAGCATGTGAGCTTTGAATACGGACACTTGGAGGAAAACTATGTAAATACAATTTCGCTAAGCTTCCAGCAAAAAATCAAAGAGGATAATATAAGTGAAATAGATGACTTCCTCACTAGTGTAATCGAATCGCTGGAACTTCTTCATCACATAAAATAAATTAAAGCAGCAGAAAGTAAGGGGATTACTTTTCTGTTGCCTTTTTTATATAGAAAGAAGACATATCTTATTTTAATAAATTCTGGATAGCTAGAAGAAGAAACGGGCTGTGTAGACGCATGATAAACTAACCAATAGAAGGATAGTAAATTAAGATATAGTTTACAAGACATATACGCACCATTAAAAAGCCTTTGATAGTGCTGATTTTGAAGAGGTAATAAAACTCCAACAGTATCTTTTTAAAAAAGTTTTTAAAAAGTGTTGACTTATAATATAAACGAGAGTAATATAGTAGAAGTCGCCAAGAGGTAAACAAGTTTGGCTGACACAATGAACATTGAAAACTGAACATGCAAAACGTTAAGACATACAGCATCAACAAGCTTCGGCTTGATTGACGCAAAACAATTTTTGACATCATTTAATGATGATGCCAGCAAAACAAAATGAGCTTTTTAAGTTCTCTATTATGGAGAGTTTGATCCTGGCTCAGGACGAACGCTGGCGGCGTGCCTAATACATGCAAGTCGAGCGGATGATGAAGAAGCTTGCTTCTTCTGATTTAGCGGCGGACGGGTGAGTAACACGTGGGCAACCTGCCCTGTAGATTGGGATAACTCCGGGAAACCGGGGCTAATACCGAATAATCCATTACCTCACATGAGGAAATGTTAAAAGACGGCATCTCGCTGTCACTACAGGATGGGCCCGCGGCGCATTAGCTAGTTGGTGAGGTAACGGCTCACCAAGGCGACGATGCGTAGCCGACCTGAGAGGGTGATCGGCCACACTGGGACTGAGACACGGCCCAGACTCCTACGGGAGGCAGCAGTAGGGAATCTTCCACAATGGACGAAAGTCTGATGGAGCAACGCCGCGTGAGTGAAGAAGGTTTTCGGATCGTAAAACTCTGTTGTGAGGGAAGAACAAGTACGAGAGTAACTGCTCGTACCTTGACGGTACCTCATTAGAAAGCCACGGCTAACTACGTGCCAGCAGCCGCGGTAATACGTAGGTGGCAAGCGTTGTCCGGAATTATTGGGCGTAAAGCGCGCGCAGGCGGTCCTTTAAGTCTGATGTGAAAGCCCACGGCTCAACCGTGGAGGGTCATTGGAAACTGGGGGACTTGAGTACAGAAGAGGAAAGCGGAATTCCAAGTGTAGCGGTGAAATGCGTAGAGATTTGGAGGAACACCAGTGGCGAAGGCGGCTTTCTGGTCTGTAACTGACGCTGAGGCGCGAAAGCGTGGGGAGCAAACAGGATTAGATACCCTGGTAGTCCACGCCGTAAACGATGAGTGCTAAGTGTTAGGGGGTTTCCGCCCCTTAGTGCTGCAGCTAACGCATTAAGCACTCCGCCTGGGGAGTACGGTCGCAAGACTGAAACTCAAAGGAATTGACGGGGGCCCGCACAAGCGGTGGAGCATGTGGTTTAATTCGAAGCAACGCGAAGAACCTTACCAGGTCTTGACATCCCGCTGACCGGCCTAGAGATAGGCTTTTCCCTTCGGGGACAGCGGTGACAGGTGGTGCATGGTTGTCGTCAGCTCGTGTCGTGAGATGTTGGGTTAAGTCCCGCAACGAGCGCAACCCTTGATCTTAGTTGCCAGCATTCAGTTGGGCACTCTAAGGTGACTGCCGGTGATAAACCGGAGGAAGGTGGGGATGACGTCAAATCATCATGCCCCTTATGACCTGGGCTACACACGTGCTACAATGGACGGTACAGAGGGTCGCAACCCCGCGAGGGTGAGCAAATCCCATAAAACCGTTCTCAGTTCGGATTGTAGGCTGCAACTCGCCTACATGAAGCCGGAATCGCTAGTAATCGTGGATCAGCATGCCACGGTGAATACGTTCCCGGGCCTTGTACACACCGCCCGTCACACCACGAGAGTTTGTAACACCCGAAGTCGGTGGGGTAACCCTTTTGGGAGCCAGCCGCCGAAGGTGGGACAGATGATTGGGGTGAAGTCGTAACAAGGTAGCCGTATCGGAAGGTGCGGCTGGATCACCTCCTTTCTAAGGATATATTCGGAATACAGATCTTTATCTGTATCTTAACGTTTTGCAGTTCAGTTTTGAATGTTCATTCTATATGAGCATTTAAAGCTTTTTAACTTGTTCTTTGAAAACTGGATAAAACGACATCAAAAAAAGAAACAAACGCAAGATATTCAAATTGTGATCACTTACGTGATTGCAAGTGTAGTACTTTTAACTTTTAGGTTAAGTTAATAAGGGCGCACGGTGGATGCCTTGGCACTAGGAGTCGATGAAGGACGGCACTAACACCGATATGCTTCGGGGAGCTGTAAGTGAGCTTCGATCCGAAGATTTCCGAATGGGGAAACCCACTGCCCGTAATGGGGCAGTACATTTGCGTGAATACATAGCGCATCTGAGACACACCCAGGGAACTGAAACATCTAAGTACCTGGAGGAAGAGAAAGAAAATTCGATTCCCTGAGTAGCGGCGAGCGAAACGGGAAGAGCCCAAACCAAGAGGCTTGCCTCTTGGGGTTGTAGGACACTCTATACGGAGTTACAAAAGAATGAGCTAGACGAAGCGACCTGGAAAGGTCCGCAGGATAGGGTAAAAGCCCCGTAGTCAAAAGTTCATTCCCTCCAGAGTGTATCCTGAGTACGGCGGAACACGTGAAATTCCGTCGGAATCCGGGAGGACCATCTCCCAAGGCTAAATACTACCTAGTGACCGATAGTGAACCAGTACCGTGAGGGAAAGGTGAAAAGCACCCCGGAAGGGGAGTGAAATAGACCCTGAAACCGTGTGCCTACAAATAGTCAAAGCCCGTTAACGGGTGATGGCGTGCCTTTTGTAGAATGAACCGGCGAGTTACGATTACATGCGAGGTTAAGTTGAGAAGACGGAGCCGCAGCGAAAGCGAGTCTGAATAGGGCGAATGAGTATGTGGTCGTAGACCCGAAACCAGGTGATCTACCCATGTCCAGGATGAAGGTGAGGTAACACTTACTGGAGGTCCGAACCCACGCACGTTGAAAAGTGCGGGGATGAGGTGTGGGTAGCGGAGAAATTCCAATCGAACCTGGAGATAGCTGGTTCTCTCCGAAATAGCTTTAGGGCTAGCCTCAAACGTTAGAATCTTGGAGGTAGAGCACTGTTTGGACTAGGGGCCCATCCCGGGTTACCGAATTCAGACAAACTCCGAATGCCAATGATTTATGTTTGGGAGTCAGACTGCGAGTGATAAGATCCGTAGTCAAGAGGGAAACAGCCCAGACCACCAGCTAAGGTCCCAAAGTATTTGTTAAGTGGAAAAGGATGTGGCGTTGCTTAGACAACCAGGATGTTGGCTTAGAAGCAGCCATCATTTAAAGAGTGCGTAATAGCTCACTGGTCGAGTGACGCTGCGCCGAAAATGTATCGGGGCTAAACAAATCACCGAAGCTGTGGATTGATACCTTTGGTATCAGTGGTAGGAGAGCGTTCTAAGGGCGTTGAAGTCAGACCGGAAGGACTGGTGGAGCGCTTAGAAGTGAGAATGCCGGTATGAGTAGCGAAAGATGGGTGAGAATCCCATCCACCGTATGACTAAGGTTTCCTGAGGAAGGCTCGTCCGCTCAGGGTTAGTCGGGACCTAAGTCGAGGCCGATAGGCGTAGACGATGGACAACAGGTTGATATTCCTGTACCACCACCCCACCGTTTGAGTGATGGGGGGACGCAGTAGGATAGGGTAAGCGTGCTGTTGGTTATGCACGTCCAAGCAGTGAGGTGTGAGTGTAGGCAAATCCGCACTCTGTAACATTGAGCTGTGATGGCAAGGACGTATGTCCGGAGTTCCTGATTTCACACTGCCAAGAAAAGCCTCTAACGAGGTGGGAGGTGCCCGTACCGCAAACCGACACAGGTAGTCGAGGAGAGAATCCTAAGGTGAGCGAGAGAACTCTCGTTAAGGAACTCGGCAAAATGACCCCGTAACTTCGGGAGAAGGGGTGCTCTTTTGGGTGAATAGCCTAGAAGAGCCGCAGTGAATAGGCCCAGGCGACTGTTTAGCAAAAACACAGGTCTCTGCAAAACCGTAAGGTGAAGTATAGGGGCTGACGCCTGCCCGGTGCTGGAAGGTTAAGAGGAGTGCTTAGCGCAAGCGAAGGTGCGAATTGAAGCCCCAGTAAACGGCGGCCGTAACTATAACGGTCCTAAGGTAGCGAAATTCCTTGTCGGGTAAGTTCCGACCCGCACGAAAGGCGTAACGATCTGGGCACTGTCTCAACGAGAGACTCGGTGAAATTATAGTACCTGTGAAGATGCAGGTTACCCGCGACAGGACGGAAAGACCCCGTGGAGCTTTACTGTAGCTTGATATTGAATTTTGGTGCAACTTGTACAGGATAGGTAGGAGCCTTAGAGCCCGGAGCGCCAGCTTCGGAGGAGGCGTCGGTGGGATACTACCCTGGTTGTATTGAAATTCTAACCCATACCCGTAACCCGGGTAGGAGACAGTGTCAGGCGGGCAGTTTGACTGGGGCGGTCGCCTCCTAAAGTGTAACGGAGGCGCCCAAAGGTTCCCTCAGAATGGTTGGAAATCATTCGAAGAGTGTAAAGGCAGAAGGGAGCTTGACTGCGAGACCTACAAGTCGAGCAGGGTCGAAAGACGGGCTTAGTGATCCGGTGGTTCCGCATGGAAGGGCCATCGCTCAACGGATAAAAGCTACCCCGGGGATAACAGGCTTATCTCCCCCAAGAGTCCACATCGACGGGGAGGTTTGGCACCTCGATGTCGGCTCATCGCATCCTGGGGCTGTAGTCGGTCCCAAGGGTTGGGCTGTTCGCCCATTAAAGCGGTACGCGAGCTGGGTTCAGAACGTCGTGAGACAGTTCGGTCCCTATCCGTCGTGGGCGTAGGAAATTTGAGAGGAGCTGTCCTTAGTACGAGAGGACCGGGATGGACACACCGCTGGTGTACCAGTTGTTCTGCCAAGGGCATCGCTGGGTAGCTATGTGTGGACGGGATAAGTGCTGAAAGCATCTAAGCACGAAGCCCCCCTCAAGATGAGATTTCCCATTACGCAAGTAAGTAAGATCCCTCAAAGACGATGAGGTAGATAGGTTCGGGGTGGAAGCGTGGCGACACGTGCAGCTGACGAATACTAATCGATCGAGGACTTAACCAAATGGTTTGTTTCTAATATGATGTCTTTTATCCAGTTTTGAGTGAACAACTCAAAAGTCTAGTGATGATGGCGAAGAGGTCACACCCGTTCCCATACCGAACACGGAAGTTAAGCTCTTCAGCGCCGATGGTAGTTGGGGGTCTCCCCCTGCAAGAGTAGGACGTCGCTGGGCACCAAAGAAAGTCGTTACCGAGTAATCGGTGGCGGCTTTTTTGTTTTGTCTTTTTTTAAAGTCTAAGGATAACCTCTATTTTACTAGAAGATTTAATCTTTCACCTGAAACCTCACATTATTTTAAACTAAACAATATTAATGTTACTCTAGTAATAGATAAATAAAGTAAGGGGGATTCTATGTTCTTAGAGGATCTAACAAAAAAATTACAGCATAGTCAGCCACTATTTATTGGTGAGGATACAGCTCTGCGCTCAGCCATTCTCCTTCCACTTGTGCAAGTGGAAGGAGAATGGCATATGTTGTTTGAGGTGCGTTCCTTAACGATGCGAAAACAGCCCGGAGATATTAGTTTTCCAGGCGGTCGTATCGACACTACAGATGCCTCTCCATTGGAAGCTGCAATAAGAGAAACACATGAAGAGTTAGGAATAGACCCGACATCTATAAAAATTCTTGGTCAATTGAGCCCTTATATTGCTTCTTCATCTTTCGTAGTCTATCCATTTGTGGCGACCATTGATCATCACCAAATCGAAAATTACAACAAACAAGAGGTTGAAGAAGTATTTACAATACCAATTAGCTGGCTATTAGACTATGAGCCTTATATGCACACTGTCTCTGTTCAATCTATGCCACCGATGGACTTTCCTTATGAAAAAATATTTAATGGGGACAAATATCAATGGAGACCTAGAGATATTGAGGAATGGTTTTACGATTATAAAAACTATACAATCTGGGGATTAACTGCACGAGTGTTAAAGCATTTTATAGAAACGATCAGAAGTATTAAGAGGTAAGCAAAAAACTCTATGTAGGTCACTATGATAAAGGAAACAAAAACTTTAAAAAGTATTTCAAAAAGATTCTCTACTGTTTA
This sequence comes from Psychrobacillus sp. FSL W7-1457, assembly GCF_038593405.1. Taxonomy (NCBI): domain Bacteria; kingdom Bacillati; phylum Bacillota; class Bacilli; order Caryophanales; family Bacillaceae; genus Psychrobacillus; species Psychrobacillus sp. FSL W7-1457. Next base: position 3,437,111 of record NZ_CP151993.1, on the reverse strand, counting down.
GAGGGTCTTTTTATTTTTGTAGTAATAATTCCAAAATACTATATCTCTTTAATTCTAAATGCTTATTTTTGTATAACTTACCTTGTTTCTTCTGAATCATTTTAGTGCTAAATACTAGACTTCTCTTTACCTTTCTATATAAAAAATGGAATATTATAGATAATGTAAGATTGCTAGAGGAGGAGAAATTATGTCTATCTGGTGGGGAATATTGTATAATAAAGAAAATTGGAAATGCTTCATTATACCCGATTCAACGAGGGTATGCCTATGAAAATACTAGACGTAGACTTACTTCAAGATGGATTGCAACGTAATATAGCTATGTTGGAACGTTTGCAAAATGAAGTGGGGAATATTCAAAACACAGTTAAAGAACTAGTAGCAATGGAGGAAGTATTGAAAGGGGCTGGAGGTAGTGCAATCCGAGGCTTTTACTCGGATGTTCATTTACCTTTCCTTCATTTTTTCCTTACTTTCTCAGATAGTTACAAGCAAAAGCTTCAACAAATTGAAGCTGCTCTTTTGTCGTTAGAACCAGATACGGCAGGGTATATCCTGGAGCAGTTTTTAGAGGGAGAGCTGGAACAAGGACTGACGCTGATTGCCAACATAACAGAAAGACTTACAAACGAAGCAAACAGTATCATGGATACAGTAAGTGATATCGTTGCGCTACCTCATCTTAATGATAGTGAGGTACAAGAAGGAGTTCAAAATTCTAAAAAGAAACGTGACGACACGATTTTACAGCTGCATGAATTCGATAGCTCTCAAACCACATCACTAACCACAGTAGAAGAAGATATTCAAACTATGGGCAATTGGCTTACGGATATGGAGGGAATGTTTACAGCAGGGGTAAAGGACATTACTTTCCAGCCGAGTCAGTGGAATGCAATTACGTTTGGAAGTGAGATTCGGACAGAGCTATTCCCGAAGGTATATTTAGATCCTAATAAACTATGGGTAGAAGAAAGAGACAAAATAATCGGCACGATGATCACTGCCAAAACCTTTCAAGCGCTAGAGCTGAAGAGGATGATTACAATTGATGAAAACGTGGGAGAGAATATCCAGTACCATCAATATGAAAATGGTTTATTGATAAAAGAGTACTCAGAAAACGGGACAGTATACTACGAAATCGTTTCTAAAGTAGAATACAAGGAAGAAGTAGTCCAAGTTAAGCCACCAAAAGAAAATAAACTGTTGGATGGTTTTCAATTTGTATTAGATCTAGCGGGACTGGTTCCTGTATACGGAGAAATAGCAGATGGTTTAAACGGAGTAATCTATTATGCTAGAGGAGATAAGCTAAACGCATCGCTCTCCTTTGCGGCGATGGTTCCATTTTTAGGCTGGGGAAGTACTGGGACTAAAATTGCAAATAAAGGACGTAATTTTTTTCAGCCCAAAAACGTCCTAAATGATAAAGTAGTAGAATCTGTATCTACATCCGTTTATCGTGATATGGCGAATAGTCCACTGATTGGATCGCAGTCACGATTAAACCTGTTTACTAGCTTACAGAATGGAACACCGAATGCCAACAATAGTCCCTTCATGTTCAACATGCCAACAGGGAAAACTCCAGCAACATCTAAAACTCCCAGTGGCGGTGTTAATCCAGAGATCCAGAACCCGAACGTTGCCAATAAGACCCCCGATTTGGACGGCAATGGAGCGAATACAAATAAAGGACAAGCATCTGCTGTTCAGCCGCCATCTAAAGGGAATACACCTGAAGCCAAAAGTGCGGTTGCCAGCTCTACTAAGGGGAATCCAAATGAGCAGATACAGGATCTGCCGAAGGTCGTTGGTGGCAATGGAGATCACATAAACCTGAGCAACACTACGATTCCAAACAAATCTACTAAAACAGTGACTACACCAACGGCAAAAGCGAACAACCCAGCCCCCGTTAGTAGCGGAAAAGCAAATGTGAAATCAGAAACACCAAATTCGAATATACAGGCTAAGCCAAAAGTTGTTGGAGGGAATGCAGATTATACAGCTCCTCCTAAAAATGCGAAGACAATTAATACTCCATCTGCAAAGGTGGATACTACACCAACAAATAAAAGTATTGATAGTAATGTGAATGCAGATGTAAAGAGTGTGGATGTTGAGACTAAGGGTACGGGTAAGAACTTACTATCAAATGACGGGAAATTTAAAGATTCTAAATTGGAGTCTGATTATGAAAAGTATCTTGCACGTAAAGGAAAGATTGATAAAACTCCCCGAGAAAGATTAGAATGGAAAAAAACAAGAGATTATTGGTTAAACGATTCTCCCATGGCAAGGGGGAATAACTTTAATAAAACTGCAAGGGAAGACAGATGGTATCCTTATGATGAGGTACATTTAAGTAACGGAAAAAGATTAGACTCTTATGACCCAATTAAAGGGGAAATAGTCTCTAGGAAAGCGACCGATTTAATTGAAATTGATATCAAAACATTTGAGAAGTATTTAAAAGAACTAAATAATAAGTATCCTGCCGGAACTAAAATTCGCTCAAATAAATATGAAAGAATAGACGGTACTATATTACAAGGAAAACAAATATTAGAGATTCCAGCAACAAATAAAAATTTCACTCAAATAGAAGAATATATTAAGCTAGCCAAAGACAAATATGATGTTGAAATTAGATTCAGGAGGGAATAATTAATGACATACGATCTAGAACCGGAAATAAGAGATGTACTGAAGAAAATTGATTTTGTCAAAAGATATAAAAATTTGGCAGAAAAGTTTTCAAATAAAGAAAATAAACTAAGTAACTATGAAAATGAAAGAGTAATAGATATTTTTGAATCACTTGGTTATCAAACACGTTATATGAAAAAAGAAAATTTTTTTATTGTCGGAGAAGTAAAAAATAAGGATATATATACTTTTAGATTCAATATATCTTTAAAATATGGGGTAGTTGAATTAATTTGGTCTGTAAGACATAAGGGAGTTATAAAGGCCGGAGACCCATGGGATATATTTGCAAGATTATTATCTGATGATACAGAATCAATTCCTACAATATTCTTTCATAGCTATGAAGAATTAAAAGAAATTATGATGATTGCATTTGAAATGTACGAGGATTTTAAACGTGAATTAATTGAAGTTTATTCTTCCGAATAACTAGTGCTAAATTTTTGAGTAGAAAGGGGTTTCAGGATGAGTGTTTCCATTTATTACACAGCGAAACGTAAACAAAAACTAACCCATACTGAACAAGAAGCGATTAATCAATTATTGGAGAAGTATTCTGTTGATGAGGAAATAGATGAATACTTAAAGACTGGAGAAGGTCATAATTGGACAAGTTTTACTATCTATGATTCAAAAAATCCGACTGCTTATGACGTGATTTTTGAGGGATCAACGGAACTACCGAATAATAGTGAATATGCGATGTTTGATGGGGTGGATCATTGGGCTACGTTACTTGCAGACATTCGTAATGTTATAGCAGGTGCGGAATGGAACGTCCATGTTGATGATCACAATCTCATATGGGATGAGGAAAATTTAGAATATGACATAACAAAATAGATCAAGTTCAGTAGAGAGAATTCTCGTAACCTTGAAAGCTTATATGCCTTTCAAGGTTTTTTAACGTATGTGGACTGAAGTACAGTAACACTTAATTTAGAATAATGATAACCCTGTTATTCTAATTCCAAATAACTAATTAACTGAAAATTAATATTTCTTTCGAATCATTTTAGAGTTATAGGTGAGTCCACACTTTACCTTTCAATATAAAAAATGGAATATTATAGATAATAATAGATTACTATAGGAGGAGAGATTATGTCTATAATATGTAAGGAAGTGTTATATAATAAAGCAAATTGAAGATATTTAAGCCTTGATTCTATGAGGGCACGCTTATGAAAACGTTAGATGTCGACCTACTTCAAGATGGGTTACAACGCAATGTGGCTATGCTGGAACGTCTAGAAACGGAAGTAAGTAATATTAGTGATTCTATTAAGGGACTTGTTGCAATGGAGGAAGTATTGAAGGGCGCTGGAGGCAGTGCAATTCGAAATTATTACTCGGAAGTTCATCTCCCATTCCTGAATTACTTCCTTTTGTTCATAAAAAGGTTCAAGGAACAGCTTCAACAAATAGAGACAGCGCTCACATCGTTAGAGCCTGATACTGCTGGTCACATCCTTGAACAGTTTTTAGAAGGAGAATTGGAGCAGGGACTTACCCAGATTGGTACTTTGACTGAAAGATTTACCAACGATGCGAACAGTATTATGGAGACCGTCAGTGATATCGTTGCCTTACCACCCCTAGATGATAGCGAGGTGCAAGAGGGAGTACGAAATTCCAAAAAGAAACGTGACAACACAATTGCAGATCTACATCAATTTGATACTTCCCAGACTACATCATTAAGCACCGTTGAACAGAATCTACAAGAGTTAGGCTTATGGATAATACTTATGGAAGGAATGTTTGGTGCAGGGGTAAAAGTCACTTCTTTCCAGTCCAGTCAATGGAAAGCAATAACCTTCGGTAGTGGGATTAGAACAGAACTCTTTCCTAAAGTATTCTTAGATCCTAACAATCTATGGGTAGAAGAATATGAAGAGTTAATTGGAACAACGATCAATTCGAATACTTTTGAGACCCTTGAAGAGATGAAAGTCTCGCTAATTGAAGAAAACGTTGGAGAAAATATAAAGTACCATGCGTACGCAAATGGTTTGATCATTAAAGAGACTATCAATATTGGATAATCACTGGCGAAAATTTATTTCAAAAGGAGAATGACGATGAATAAGACAGAAACCTTTACTATAATGAAAGAAATGTTTGGGAAAGAGGGAAGCGAGGAACAAGTAGAAGGGCTTACACTTATAATTGATGGCAAGTTAAAAGAAGTCTTTGATACGATCATCGAGAAGTCAGATGACTACAATAATTATACTGACGTACTTAGTAGTGTGGTTGTACACGGGGTAAATGGAATTATTAATGAGCTTAAATAATTGCATGCTATAAGAGTTTATTGGGATAAGTTAAAAAGTTTAAATGAAATCATACAAAGAAACAACTAGCAGGTGATTATGGTCAAATACCATCATAATCAATCTACTTTTTTCTCTTTTTCTTCCATGAATTTTAGTAATATCTAACTCTTGTTTGGCAATTGGGTATGCTGATAAAGATTAACTGTACATAGGCCAATATTCAAAAAGAAAGAAGCTAGTAAGTGGCTATTCTATAAAAATGTAAGGCTAGGAGGTTAATGTCTTATGAATTTATATTTTTTAGAGCCAGAGGTTGCTGGTGGGCATGGTGAACAAACAATTTATGGAAAGAAAGAAAGTGTAATAAAAAAAGGAGTTTCAGGTAGAGTTGAGTTCTTACACTATGAGTTTGAAGGATGGTTAGGAGATGACCTTTTGGAGTCAATACCAGCCTTTATAGTATCGAGCCGTTTAGGAGAAGAGTTAGTAAAGGATGGGATTAATGATTATAGACTTGAAAGGTGTCTTGTTACTATGAGTGAGAGGTTTAAGGAGCTATTACCTGATTGTAACCTCCCTTCCTTCAGTAGATTAATCCCATTTGGAACAATTGAAGTAGAAGGAAAAAGCTTTAAGGAATGGTCGGGACATCACTTCTCTTTATCATCAAAAGGTGAACTAGTTGTTACTATAGAGGCACTAGAATGTTTAAAGAAGTTATCGATTGAAAACTGTGAGATTACAATTCTTACTCATTCATAACTTGAAAAGAAAAACTCTACATTATTATATATAGGGGAATGTACACCTTCCTTACAAAAGGATGGAGCCAAGTAATGACTAAGCTTTTAAGTATAAGTAACATTTGAACATTCAAATCTTAAAGGATCAGCCTTAGCTTACTCATCCTCAACCTCTAGCAAATAGATTCCTTCTTTAAATCCTCCGCGCTTCTTCTTTTTGGCAAGGCGGATTTGCTCGAGCTCCTGATATGTAGCTTCATGAACGGGAAGAGCTGCATGGATTAATTCTAGTATATCTGCAAGCTCTTCAAGTGCGTCTTTTCGGTTATCCGTTGCTTCAAATTCCTTCACTTCTTCATATAATTTGTTTTTCACTTCGGTCAAATGCTCGGATTTATCTAAAATGCGCGTGGAAAACTTACTTCCAGATTTCTCGATTACCTGGGGGATTTGATCACGTACTAGCTTGTTGTAAACTGGCAAAATTGTTCCTCCTTACTATTGATTTAGTTTGCTACTGTTGATATTAATCTTAAACCTTTCGTATATCTCTTTACAAATGAATTATATAGTAGAGGTCTCCTTAACCTATTACCTGCTGCCTATAATAGGACGGGCTAATATTATGATTGGCCTTAAACAGCTTAGAAAAGTAGTTGGCGTCATTAAAGCCACTTTTTGCTGCTATTTCGTTGATAGTTAGGTTGGTCTCCTGAAGTAGCTGCATGGCATGGTTGAGTCGCTTCTTGGTAACGTATTGCTTGAAGGTCAAAGCGTTTGTTTTCGAGAAAAGCATACTTATATAACTAGGACTGATTCCTAGAAAATTTGCGAGTTCGTCAAGGCTAAGCTTATCGTCTGTATAATGGAGGTCGATGAAGTCCAATGCGGCATTTACGTAGTCGAACTGGCCTTTTTCTTTTTGTTTTTCCACCTGATTCATTATGTCCTGACAGAGGAGAACGATTTCCTGGATAATCGTGTAAAGGACTGGATGATTTAGAATGAGTTCAAAGAGTTGATTGTAGCGATGTTCCAAATCTATTCGTTTTTCCATTTGGTATTTAAGCATGAATCTCCGAATTTGTGCGAGAATGCTAGTCAAATGGATGCGAATAGTGTCGGGATGATAATACGTTTTGATGGTAGAGATGCTATATAAAAAATGCTTAATTGTCTGTACGTCATTTTGCTCTAAGCTCGACATCCAAAGTCGTTGCTGCTCCATTGTTAAGAATGGTTCCAAACCTTGAAAGGTAGGAAGTTCGCTCACAAGAAAAATCTGCCCAAAGCCATGCTGAAAACGTAGTTTTAGAGTTTCTTTTATAGCTTGGTACATATCCTTTACAGATTTTCTCGGTAAATCATAGATAGCTATATTTAAGTTGGCATTCTGTGAGTTAGACCATTCCCTTATAATTGCCTTTGCTTTTTTACGGAGCTCCTCTAGTGTTTCTTCTGTTGAGAATGCCACAATACGTTTAGAAAGGGGGAAGAGAGTCAAATGATTTAGAGATTCTAGCCAATGAAAAAGCTGTTCATTCTGCTCCAAAATCTCAGACTCTAACATCAGACAAAATGTAAATTCTTGCTCTATCTCATACCGATCTAAAAATAAAGAAGGGTAAATCGAATGCTCTCCTATTAAAGGTAGACTCTCTTGCTGTACTTTTAATTCATTTCTCACTGCATGAGTTAAATATTGTTTAAGCAGGCTTAAGTCAATTGGTTTCACCAGTAGAGTGAGTGCTCGCAGGGACAGTGCTTCTAAAGCATGCTTAAAAAGCGGCTCTGCAGTCATCCCGATGATGTGAGCAGAATGAAGCGATAATGCTTTTCTCAATCGATTCGAATCACCATGAGCAAGTAACTCCATTTCGAGTAAGATAACCTCTGGGCTTTCGGCCTCGATTTTCTCCACTGCTTCCTTAAAATTTCCTGCCTCTAAAACAGTCATAACATCCAACTGATATCGCTTGATAAACCACTCTATACCATTTCTTTCTGTTTGATCCCTGTCAATAATTAAGAGCTTCACTTTGGCACCCCTATTCATTGTTTAGTTTGAAATCAATCGGTAGAGATTTTCTTATGATTTTATTCCTTAATTCATAAAATCATAAATTATTCTCTATTTATCTTTATAAAATTCCAGCTCATCTAATAAAATTCCTTTATTTTAAACCTGGATTATATATATATTATTTTTTCTGAATTTTATAATTAAATAAAAAGGAGTGGTGGGTTTGGTAAATATCCCGAATAAAGGGCTGATACAAGAGGGAAAGAGAGATATGATTTCGGTATTTAAGTTTGTTGTATGTAGTTTAATAGGGATTTTCAGCTTTTTTGTTACTTTTACGTATAACGGAAAATCTTCCATTTTACTTGATCATATCGTAACCTGGCTGTCCACAAATGTTCCAACACTGGTAACGGTCTATATTGTCCTTATGCTTGTAGCTGGCGCCGTATATCCTTTTTTTACTAAAATATGGAATAAAGATAAGGTCAGTATTATCATGTCTTTCTTTAAAATTATTGGTCTAGGGGTAGGGATAATGCTATTGATAGGTGTCGGACCTGCTTGGCTTTTCGACCCAAGTGTAGGCCCATTTTTAATGGATAAGCTCATTAAGCCTGTTGGAGTTCTAATTCCAATTGGCGCTATTTTCTTAGCACTACTCGTCAGCTATGGCCTGCTTGAATTTATAGGAGTGTTTATGCAACCTATCATGCGACCAGTTTTTAGAACTCCAGGTCGCTCAGCAGTAGATGCGGTTGCCTCTTTTGTAGGAAGCTATTCAGTTGGCCTATTGCTAACGAACCGAGTTTTCAACCAAGGGAAGTACACAATCAGAGAGGCAGCGATTATAGCAACTGGCTTCTCCACCGTGTCTGTGACCTTCATGGTCGTGATTGCAAATACATTAGACTTAATGGCTTTTTGGAGCTGGTTTTTCTGGGTGTCGCTTGTCGTAACATTTTTAGTGACAGCTATCACTGCCCGTATTTGGCCTTTAGCAACGCTGAAGGATGAGTACATTGTAGAGGAAGGTGACCCGGAGGTAATTGTAACTGAGAATCGACTACAGACAGCATGGTCCGAGGCAATGCAGGCTGTGCGAACGAATCCTCCTTTATGGAAAAACCTATTACAACATTTAAAAGAAGGATTATTGATGACAATGAGTGTACTGCCATCCATTCTTTCAATTGGACTTTTAGGATTGCTCCTAGCTATGTACACGCCAGTGTTTGATTGGATGGCGTATATTTTCCTACCTTTTACATGGGCTTTGCAAATACCAGAACCATTGCTTACGGCAAAGGCATTGTCTGTTTCTATTGCAGAGATCTTCCTTCCAGCGTTATTAGTTACTTCTGCTACAACTATGACGAAATTCATCGTGGCTGTTGTGTCGGTGTCGGCTATTTTGTTTTTCTCGGCTGTTATTCCAGTCATTCTCTCTACAGATATTCCACTGACAATCCGTCAGATGGTGATTATATGGTTCCAACGAGTTGTTCTAACTTTAATCATTGTTACACCAATCGCATTTTTATTATTTTAAAGGGAGTGTTGTGTGATGGAACATGTTATGCAAAATATTAAAGCACCAACAGGAAACCAGCTTTCCTGTAAAGGATGGACGCAAGAGGCTGCTATGCGTATGCTCATGAATAATTTGGACCCCGAGGTGGCTGAAAATCCAGATGAGCTAGTGGTGTACGGGGGAATAGGAAAGGCAGCACGAAACTGGGCGAGCTTTGAGCAAATAATCGAGTCACTAAAAAAGCTAGAAAATGATGAAACGTTACTCATTCAATCAGGTAAGCCGGTAGCGGTGTTTCGTACGTATGAGCACTCGCCACGCGTTCTCATTGCCAACTCTAACTTAGTACCAGCTTGGGCTAACTGGGAGCACTTTTATGAGCTAGAGGATAAGGACTTGATGATGTATGGCCAAATGACTGCAGGTAGCTGGATATATATTGGTGCTCAAGGAATTTTACAGGGAACTTATTTGAGCTTTGTAGAGGCAGGTAAAAAGGTGTTTGGTAGTGCAGACCTCCGCGGAAAACTAATTTTAACAGGTGGTATGGGTGGGATGAGTGGTGCTCAACCATTAGCAGGGAAAATGGCAGGGGCAGTGATCTTGGTTGTAGAGGTCGATAAAAAACGGATTGAACGGAAAATGAAGGAAGGCTATTGTGATTACTTAGTAGAAGATTTAGATGATGCCTTAAAAATGGTGAAGCAGTTGCAGAACAAGAAAGAACCAGCATCCATCGGGTTAGTTGGCAACTGTGCGGATATTTATAGAGAGATATATGAGCGTGGAATCGTTCCAGATCTAGTGACAGATCAAACAAGCGCACATGATCCACTAAATGGATATATCCCAAATCATATGTCTTTAGAAGAGGCACTTAAGCTTCGTAAGGAAGATCCAAAGGCATATGAGCATAAGGCAAAAAAGGCTATGGCAGATCATGTTCAGGCCATGCTCGATTTCCAAAAGGTTGGATCAGAGGTGTTTGATTATGGTAATAACATTCGGAAGTATGCACAGGAGATGGGTGTAGCGAATGCTTTCGACTTCCCGGGATTTGTGCCAGCTTATATTAGACCTCTGTTCTGTGAGGGGAAGGGCCCTTTCCGCTGGGCTGCATTGTCCGGGGATCCAGAGGATATTTTAAAGACGGATGCGCTGGCTAAGGAAATGTTTGCAAAAGATGAGGCGCTTGTAAACTGGATTGATATGGCACAGAAAATGGTGAAGTGGCAAGGTCTCCCTGCTCGAATCTGTTGGTTAGGCTATGGTGATCGCCACCGCTTTGCGCTAAAGGTAAACGAAATGGTCGCTTCAGGAGAACTTAAGGCTCCCATTGTGTTTGGGCGAGACCATCTAGACTCAGGCTCTGTAGCATCCCCTAATCGAGAAACAGAGGGAATGAAGGACGGCTCTGATGCAGTTTCTGATTGGCCGATATTAAATGCATTAGTGAATGTGGCTGGTGGAGCAAGCTGGGTGAGTGTACATCATGGTGGTGGTGTAGGCATGGGTTATTCACAGCACGCAGGTCAGGTACTCGTGGCAGATGGTACCGACATGGCTGCAGAAAAGATTAGCCGAGTACTTATATCAGATCCTGGAATGGGTGTTGCTCGTCACGCAGATGCCGGTTATGAGATTGCTATAAAAACTGCCCAAGAGAAGAATGTTCATATACCAATGCTAAACAAAAAAGGATGAGGATACATGACATTACTAATCACAAATGCCAACCAATTAATTACACTAGCATCGGCTAGTAAAAAAGCACGCACAGGAAAAGAAATGAGCGAGCTTAACATTATAGAAAGTGGAAGTATGTTAATAGAAGATGATCGCATTGTCGCTGTCGGTACAAAGGAAGAGCTTCAGGAGCAGCATCCTGAGCTCATCAAGCAAGCACAGATTATAGATGCATCAGGCCATATAGTTATGCCGGGTCTAGTAGACGCCCATACGCATCTTGTCTTCGGAGGAACTCGTGAAAACGAATTCCAAATGCGTTTAAACGGTGCTACCTACATGGAAATCATGAATGCCGGGGGTGGAATTCATGCGACCACAAAGAAAACGAGAGAGTCATCATTCGATCACTTATACGAGAAAACATATAACCATCTAAATGATTTTCTTCGCCATGGGGTGACGACGGTAGAAGCGAAAAGTGGCTACGGGTTGGACTTGGAGACAGAGAAGAAACAATTGCAGGTTGCAAAGAAGCTTCAGGAAAATCATCCGGTTGATGTTGTTCGAACGTTTATGGGAGCCCATGCGGTACCCGCTGAGTACAAAGAAAATCCAGATGCGTTTGTCGATCTGATTGTGAATGATATGATTCCAATGGTTGTGGAGCAACAGTTAGCAGAGTTCAATGATGTTTTCTGTGAGAAGGGAGTATTTACTCCAGAGCAGTCTCGTAGGATTTTATTGGCAGGCAAGGAGCACGGGCTTATCCCTAAAATTCATGCAGATGAAATTGAACCATATGAGGGGGCGGAGCTAGCAGCAGAGGTTGGAGCCATATCTGCAGAGCATTTATTGGTAGCATCGGATAAAGGAATACAAGCAATGGCGAAGGCTGGAACTGTTGCTGTTTTATTGCCAGGGACAGCATTTTTCCTGAAGGCAGCTTCTGCTCGCGGAAGGCTAATGATAGATGAAGGGGTGCCAGTTGCTATATCCACTGATTTTAATCCAGGTTCTTCCCCAACAATATCTATGCCTTTTATCATGAATTTAGCGTGCATGAACATGGGTATGACAATGGAAGAGGTAATCACTGCGACTACTATTAACGCAGCCTATGCTATTAATCGTGGAGATGAGATCGGTTCTCTAGAGGTGGGTAAGAAGGCAGACGTACTTATTCTAAATGTAGCAAACTATCAGCAATTGCAATACTTCTACGGGATGAATCATACAAAAACTGTTATCAAAAATGGAAAAGTAGTTTTGGACAACGGAGTGATTACCGATGGACTATAATAAAGCTCCGATAGATCACTCGCCATTTGATTGGCAAAGGACAGTACATCAGGATATGAAAGTAAAGGATTGGATAGTTCCTCAGTGGCAAAGTGAGAAAAAAGATTGGAATGTAGTGCTTCTTGGAGCACCGCTTTCCAGATCATCTATTAGTGTTTCAGGAGCCTCCGAGTTTCCAAATGCCTTTCGCCAATCGTGGGAAAAATTCTCAACCTACTATATTGATGAAGATATAGATATTCGTGAGTTAACCGTAGCAGATATCGGAAATGTAAAGATGCATGTTACTGATATTTTGCGCTGCCATCAACACATCGAGGATGCGATGGAGAGTGTCGCAGAGACTTATCCAAATGCACTGAAGGTGACCATTGGTGGAGACCATTCGGTAACGGCAGCAACTATTCGTGGACTAAAGAAGGTAATGCCAGAGAAGAAGATTGGTATTTTACAGTTAGATACTCATTTGGATTTACGTTCGACAGATGACCACGGTCCGACGAACGGAACCCCCATTCGTCAATTAATAGAGGGTCGAGTGATTGAGGGAAAGCATGTCTATAATATTGGATTGCATGGGTTTTATAACGCTCCTTCTCTAATCGAGGCAGCAAACGATTATGAGGTTCATCGTATTCGTTTAAAGGAACTGCGTCAAAAGGGCATCGAGCAAACGATACAAGATATACTATCCGTTTTGATGGAGCAGGTAGACTTTATTTATGTAACGGTTGATATGGATGTTCTGGATATTTCATACGCTCCTGGTGTTCCAGCCTCTACACCAGGTGGCATGAGATCTGATGAGTTATTCGAAATTTTGTATGAGGTCGGGAAATGCGATGGAATAGGAGCAATCGACTTTGTATGCATCGATCCAACGAAGGATAATTCGGTGCAGGCAACTGTAAAGACAACCACATATGCCTTTTTAACATTTTTAGCATCTTTTTATCAGCATCGAGTGAAGAAATTTGAGGTCCTATAGGGCTACGATGATCCAAAGTCAGATAGAGAACTATTTTTAAAGAAAGCGTTTGGCTGCCTCTAGCCGAACGTTTTTTTTTTGAAGAGATCTAGCAGCATGTTCATCTTTTTAGATAGGGGTAGCTTTAGTGACTTTTAGTTATATGTTCAGCCATAAATAAATGAATTTCTTTGAATAATAATCTGAAAAATTAATCTTTTTTATATGATTTCGCGTATAATAATAGTAAATGGGACAGGGAGGAATGGTATGATTAAAAGGATATCCACTGCGTTTACCCAATATAAAAATAAAATTTCAAGGTTGGCAGAATCCATTTTTATTCTAGGAGAAAGGACAAAGGAAGAAGTCACGGAAGAGAGTCGAAGGGCCGTCCGACATATGAAAAGGATGTATCAATATGATTGGTATGTAGATTTCAAGAGTCAATTTGAACAGGATTGGGATCATCACCCGGAGATTTTACAATTTATGAGCGGAGTAGACGTTAAATCTTTAAACAACGAGGAGAGCAAGAAGAATTTTTTAGAAAGCTTTCATCAGCTATTGGAGAATTTAAAATGGACATAATAAGCTAATCCAAAAAGAAACGAGATTTCGTTATCCTTTTTGGATTTTTGTTTGTATATACATAGTGAGGAAAAAATCATTCTATATGAGCCATCGCAGAGCCCATACGAAGGGAGAAAGTGTCCCATAAAGCAAGTCATAGCGCCCATAAAAAGGAGAAAATCGCCCATAAATTCAACTAGCGCCCGTAAATAGGCGTATGGAGCCCATATGAAGGCAAGAAGTGTCCCATAAACCGAGCTGCAGCGCCCATAAAAGTGAGACATAAAATTGACTACCAATCCCGATAGCAAATAAGACAATATCCCACGAAACAGCGGTGATCATCTAAACAACCAACCTTAACCCAGAATCCATGCTATACATAGGTTTAATAAAAAAGACTGGTGGTATTTGTAATTAATACTACCATTCTTTTGATATTTTTATGTTGTGGAATTAATATACATTTGATGAATTATTTCTCAGTCTAGTATGATATAAAGTCTTTCCTTTCTCTGAATTTTTTAGTTGTTTTGAACGAAAACTTCTATTTTTTTATTTAGAGGGTTTGTTTTTTGAAGTTTTGGGGCAATACTCTAAAGAGTTTACGAAAAGAGGTACAAAGGAGGAACTTTATGTTCAAGGTTAGGACTATTTTATTTGTAGTGCTAATGATGTTGACCACAAACACAGTAGCGCATGCAGAGAGTCTATTCTCCCCTATAACTCAAGAGGATGAATCGATTTTTCTTACCGACACTTCAGACCACAGGAATCTAGTAGACAAAAAAGCTGACTTAGAGAGCGATATGGACGATTTTAATATACACTTTGATGACTTATATGCAATGAAATTGCTTATGAAGCTTCGTTCTGAGCCAGTAACTTATACGGTTGCCGAGGGGGACAACCTCTATAGAATTGCCCTTGCAAATGATTTGTCACTCCATGAACTTATGGATATGAATAATATAACAGGAGATTTAATATTTCCGGGAGACGAACTCATTGTAAAGCAGGGGACAGGAGACTTAGAGGACACACCGAAAAGACAAGTAATGGGAGTTACTGCTCCACCAATTGAACCAGTAGCTCCAAGTGCAGCTTCAACACCGAATACAGCTTCTACAAAAGTTGCTACATCAGCGCCAGTTGTAACAGCAGAACCTAAAACAGAAGGCTCTGTTGAAATGACGATGGAAGCCACAGCATACACAGCCTACTGTACAGGATGCTCAGGAACGACTGCCTATGGAATTGATCTAAGGGCCAATCCAAATGAAAAGGTAATAGCCGTTGACCCTCGTGTTATACCCCTGGGGACAAGGGTATGGGTAGAGGGCTATGGTGAGGCAATCGCTGGAGATACTGGCGGGGCTATCAAAGGGAATAAAATTGACGTATTTATCCCATCCTATGATAATGCAATACAGTGGGGTAGAAAACAAGTTAAACTCATCATATTAAACTAACGTAAAAAACCCATGTAATTTTACATGGGTTTTTATAGTTACATACTATATAAAAAGTACTTGAGAAGATGAATAGAATAAAGGATAATGAAAAATTAATACCTTAGTAAAGGATGTTATACTTTATGGATAAAATACAAACGAAAAAGTATCATAAACCACAGGAAAATAAAGGTCGACTGCTAGTGAAGTGTCCTGATAAACCTGGAATAGTGGCAGTATTATCGACCTTTTTATACAAGCATGAATGTAACATTATTGAGTCTAGTCAGTATTCAAGTGACCCAGAAAACGGAACATTCTTTATTCGCATTGAATATCACGGTGGTCAGCTGGCTGAACGGGCTGCACAAATGGAGAGTGATTTTAAAGAAATTTCACTTGAGCATGGAATGGAATATAAGTTTTCCTATCCTGCAGAACGCATTCGATCGGCAATTTTTGTATCCCGAGAAACTCATTGCTTAATAGAGCTTTTATGGGAATGGCAAAATGGGGACCTCGACACAGATATAGTGGCAGTCATTAGTAATCACGAAACTGCCCGTCCAATGGTAGAGGCACTAGGAATCCCCTATCATTATATTCCGGCTAATAAGGATATTCGTAAGCAGGTGGAGGAAGAGCAAATCCGCTTGATGCAGCAGTATGATGTAGACTTACTTATTTTAGCTCGATATATGCAAATACTAACTCCAGATTTTGTTGCTCATTTTGAGAGTCGCATTATTAACATTCATCACTCATTCCTCCCAGCTTTTATTGGAGCAGGGCCATACGAACGAGCATATGAGCGTGGAGTAAAGCTAATTGGTGCCACTTCTCACTATGTAACGAACAATTTGGATGAGGGACCTATTATTGAACAGGATGTGGAACGGGTAGACCACCGGGATGATGTAACGGAACTTAAGAAAATTGGACGTAAAATCGAAAGACGTGTACTTGCGAGAGCTGTAAAATGGCATCTTGAAAACCGAGTAATCGTAGAGGGCAATAAAACCATTGTATTTCATTAGAGTGTAAGATAAGAGAGCTTCTGATGTTGGATAATACCAGTCGAAGAAGCTCACTTTTTTTTATTTAAAATAAAAACTCTAATTTCATACTCCACGATAGGTGATTTACAACCTGAACGATGTGTAGTAATATCGATATTGATAATCAATATCAATTAGATGGAGAGGCAGTTTATATGATAAGTGATAAGTACAAAACGTTTATAGCGTTGGCACAGAATAAAACATTTACGGAAACTGCAAAGAAACTATATTGCTCCCAGCCTACGGTCACACAACATATTAAACAGTTGGAGATCGAGCTGAATTGTCAATTGATTAATAGAAGAAAAAATCAAGTTGAGCTAACAGAGCAGGGCGATATAGTATTGTATTATGCTAAACAAGTAAAAAGATTAGAGAGCAAAATGCAGAGTGATCTAAATGAATCTTTACAAGAAGAAAATACGGTACTCTATATTAGTCAATACATAGCAAATTATTTTTTTTGCGAGTTATTTGATGCAGAAAATATGGCGTGCAACCACTGTCCCTATGAAATTAATAGCTATTGTTATAAAGATTTGAAGCAGTGTTTGCTAGAAAAAAAGACAAATTTTGCGATTATGCCCATTTATGAGGATGATCACACCGTCTTAAATAATTTTGATGTCGATATTTTATTTGAAGAGGAATTTGTACTTGTTATGCCTGAGAATCATCCGTTAGCTAGTCGGCAAACTATTTATGCCCGAGATTTAAGAAATTTACCGATATTGCTTCCGCAAAGTTTTTATTTGAGTCAACATATCAAACAAGCTATCGAACAAAAAAATGTGCCGGTATATTACATGCAAATGACCAGTTTTGAACTAATAGTTAAAGCTATTCAGCATCAATTTGGAATTTCCTTTTTACCCTCTAAGTTAATGGAGAATGGATTGGAGGGACTTACGGTAAAAAAAGTAAAGGGCCTGACGATTAAACGCAAGAATGGTATAGTGTACGATCGTAAACAACCGTTATCAACTGCCGAACAATCATTTTGTAATCATATACGAAAAAATTTAAAGCTAAAATCCTCTTAAGGCATACAAGAGGATTTTAGTTTTTTTCATAGATAGATGATAAAGGTAAATGTCGTCATGGAGCCTACCAATAGATTTATATTATTATCTGAGTGAATCAATTTCATAATTTCTATTTTTAGCTAAAAACACGAACAATTAATAGAGAATAATGAAGTTAATATGCTTTTATATGTATGAAGTAGAATTGATTTCCGCGCATCTAGCGGACGCTTTCCGTAGGGTGAGCGATAAGCCATCACCGTCGCTTACGCGCACGATGTGATGGCTTATCTATCTCACTCATCCCTACTTGTTTCGCCGCCTGTCACTTCAATAAACAATTAGAAAATGTTCGTATTTCATCGGTAAAGCCTATTTATGAAATTGATTCATCTAGCACAATTATTAGAAATTCTAATAATTGTATAACATATTTTAATAATGCTCTTTTCATCCTAGAGACTTCAGTTAAAATGGTTAATCATATTTTTGGTGATATTGATAATCATTCTCAACCTTGATATATTCAACATGCAGTTTGAAATAATATTGTAGGAGGATAAGAATGAAACAGTTTTTTATAAAGTGTTGCTTGCCAACATTAACGATTTTATTGATGTTTGTTTTGGTAGCTTGTTCATCAAATGAGAAAGGCGTGAATGATAGTAGTGGACAAGAAAGCGAGCAGGACAATAAGAAATCTGTTCAGTCACAGCAATTAGAGAATTTAACGATTGGTCTAACGAATGATGTAGGACCATTAAATATTTATACAGGAAACTTAGATTGGTTAACGGATTTAGTTTATGATAAATTATTTTCTCCTTCCCCATATGTAGAAAAACCAACGCCGTGGTTAGCAGAGTCAGCAACACAGATTGATGACACTACTTGGGATGTGGTAGTTCGAGATGGTATTAAGTGGCATGACGGTGAAGAGTTCACAGCAGAAGACGTAAAATTTACATATGAGTATTACCGTGATGGTCCAGCAAATCGTCATACCCATCATGTGAGCGAAGTACCGAAAATCGACACAATCGAGGTACAGGAAGACGGTAAGACAGTACGTTTTGAGTGCGGATATCCATGTCCATCACTTTTAACTATAACCTTTGCAGACTTACCAATTTTACCAGAGCACATTTGGAGCAAAGTAGAAAATCCACGTAAACACACGGAACTAGCGGTAGGTACAGGTCCTTTTATATTAACGGAATATGTAACTAACCAACATTATAAATTAAAAGCAAATAATGATTACTTCATGGGGCAACCAACTTTTGCAAATCTAACGCTTCCGATTATTTCGGATGCAACTGCAATGTTTAACTCACTGAAATCTGGAGAGGTTGATGTTTCTTCACGTCCAGTACCAGCAGAGCTTATTTCTACTTTTATCAATGATAATAATTTCAAGCTAGCAGAAGCATCTGCATTATCTATTGTTCAGTTCAATTTAAATTACGGAATAGAGCCTTATGACAATCCAGAATTCCGTGAAGCAATGTCACTTGCAATCGATCGCCAGGCGATTGTTGACACGATTTTATTGGGTCAAGGACAAGCAGGAACAAAAGGCTATCCACACCCAGCATCTCCTTGGACAAATCCAGATTTGTCAACACCTTATGATTTAAAGCAGGCTAAAGAAAAATTTGCTGCACTTGGATATAAAGACACAAATGGTGACGGTTTACTCGAAACAGCAGATGGGGAAGTTCTCACTACAACGATTAAAGTATCTTCGGGCGAACCAATATTTGTTAGAACAGCAGAATTAATGGCGGAGCATTTCACGACAAACGTGGGAATCCAAATGAATGTTCAAGCATTAGATGCTACAACATTTGCTGCTCATTCAAGTGAAAAGAACTATCAAGCTACGATAAGTCTGATTGGACCGCATGGCGTAGCCGATCCAGACCAATTTATTATGTCTCACCGTTCAGGCTACTTATGGACAAAAGAGGTTGCCTACCCTGAGATGGATGCATTAATCTCTGATTGGATGGCAGCAACTGACATTGAAAGTCGTAAATTGATTTCGTTTGATATGCAAAAACAATACAATTCACAACCAACATCTATTGCATTGTACTATCCAAAAGAGGTATATGCGTACAACGCAGAAGTATTTGATCAGTACGTAGAATCATTAGGCTACGGCATCATTAATAAATATTCATTTTTATCAAAAGATGTTCAAACAGCCGTTTCAGCAACAGAACCAGTATCCATAAAATGAGGTGGCAAAAGTAAATGAACAGAACGTCTTCGATTATCGGAAAAAAGTTCATTCAATATGCATTGGTGCTTTTTGTGGCAATAACGATTAACTTCGTGTTGCCACGCTTCGCCCCTGGCGACCCGTTACTATTTTTCTTTGACGAAGGCACGCTAAGAGAGCTTTCGGAGGAACAAAAACAGTCAGTGCTTGAGTCAGTTGGACTCGGTGGTTCGCTATGGGAGCAATATATAAATTACATAAGTGGAATATTTACATGGGATTTAGGAACGTCTATCAAACATGCACAGCCAGTTGTTCAAATGATTGGTGAACGTTTGCCATGGACTCTCATTTTGATTGGACCAGCAATGATTTTAAGTACGATTATTGGGGTGATGTTAGGAGCTTACTCTGCTTGGAATCGAGGGAAAGGACGGGATATCACATTTTTAACAACAATGTTAACTTTTCAAGCGGTTCCTGGGTTTTGGATAGGTATGCTTTTTATAGCTATTTTTGCTGTTCAACTGGGGTGGTTTCCAACATACGGTGCTGTCTCAATAGTACAGGATGGGACAACGATTGGTTTCCTAAAAGATGTAGTATGGCATCTAATACTACCTATTATGACTTTGAGCATCGCAACAGTTGGCTCCAATTATTTATTAACAAGGTCATCCATGTTGGAATCATTGGGTCAAGATTACATATCCATGGCGGAAGCAAAAGGTGTACATAATAGAACATTGATTTTTAACCATGGTTTGCGAAATGCTCTGTTACCGATTTATACACATTTTACGATGACTTTAGGGACGCTAATTGGTGGTTCAGTCGTTGTTGAAACTGTATTTTCATACCCAGGCATTGGCCGATTGTTATATGAAAGTGTTGTTGCAAGGGATTTCCCAATGATGCAGGGTGTGTTTTTAATGATTACGATAGGTGTAATTGCAGCGAATATTCTAGCAGATATAACGTATCCACTTATTGATCCGCGGGCAAAATCAACAAAGTTAACGAAGGTGGGACAATAATGCGCAAGGCAACGAAAATTATTGGAGTCATAGGTCTCATTATGTTTAGTTTTGTACTGTTATTCGCTATTTTAGGTCCACAATTCATACCATATGATGCATATAAACAAACGGGTCCCTCGTTTGCTGCACCTAGTAGTGAGCATTGGTTAGGGACAAATGACATGGGACAGGATATTTTAGCGGAGTTAGCTGTAGGAGCAAGAACTTCCTTATTTATTGGAATTGTGACAGCTGTGCTAGCGACCGCAATTGGTGGTATTATCGGTGTCCTTTCAGGCTATATTGGCGGTTGGTTTGAAACTATTGTCATGCGCTTTATAGACGTTGTGTTAACTTTGCCATTTTTACCACTTATGATTGTTGTTGCTGTTTATCTTGGCCCTGGGGTTTTTACACAAGTGTTCGTTATTACTCTCGTCATGTGGGCTGGCAAGGCCCGTCAAATTCGAGCTCAGACGTTATCCATTAAAACGGCTGGTCCAGTACTAGCTGCTAAAACAATGGGAGCGGGGAATTTTTATATTTTTAAAAAGCATATTTTACCTGGAGTATTTCCATTATTTATTCCTCAATTTGTTGGAGCAGTTAATGCAGCGATTTTGCTGGAATCATCGCTAAGCTTTTTAGGGAT
This sequence comes from Psychrobacillus sp. FSL W7-1457, assembly GCF_038593405.1. Taxonomy (NCBI): domain Bacteria; kingdom Bacillati; phylum Bacillota; class Bacilli; order Caryophanales; family Bacillaceae; genus Psychrobacillus; species Psychrobacillus sp. FSL W7-1457. The sequence goes on along the minus strand of NZ_CP151993.1, from coordinate 3,415,839 downwards.
GAGCGATCCGACGATGAAAAGCTGGGGAAGTATATTGTATTACGCGAATAGTCGAAGTGCCTTCTTAACAGAAGCATGGATGTGGTGGATTATTCCTCCAGGCATTTGTATTGTGCTAGTTGTACTTGCGTTTTCGTTTATGGGCTATTACTTAGAGGAGAAAGTAAACCCTCGTTTAGGTGATTATGTTGCTGTTAAGAAACGACCGAAGAAACGGCTTGTTCAAAACGATGTATTGGTACATCAACAGATAGCTTTAGATGTAGAAAATTTAACGGTTCAATTCCCTAAAAATGGAGCGTATTCAACCGTTGTATCGGGTGTTAGCTTCCAAGTCAAAACAGGTGAAGTACTTGGTATTGTCGGAGAATCGGGCAGTGGAAAAACAACGGTTGCTTCTGCTATTATCCAGCAATTGAAATCATCTGCACATGTACCGAATGGTTCCATTTATTTTGAAGGAAAAGATTTGCAGTTGTTTAGTGATGAAGAGATTCGCAATGTTCGGGGGCAGCAAATTGGCTATATTGCGCAAGCCGCGATGAATGCATTAAATCCTGTATTATCTGTAGAAAAACAATTAAAAGAAGCAATTTTAGCACATCAAAAAATGTCAGTGAAGGATATAAACCGACGTATCGACGAGGTTTTAATCCAGGTGGGGCTTGATCCGAAATGGCGTTCTGCCTTTTCACACGAGTTGTCAGGCGGGATGCGTCAGCGTGTCATTATTGCAATGGCACTGATTAATAAACCAAAATTTGTAATTGCTGATGAACCGACAACCGGGTTAGATGTTATTGTGCAAGTAGAAATTTTACAGCTACTAGCTAAGCTTCAAAAAGAGCTCAATTTATCGATGATATTCATTTCGCATGATTTACCGGCTGTATTATCTATTACAGATCATTTAATCATTATGAAGTATGGACATATTGTTGACGGTGGTCCATCCATAGAACTTGCGGAAAATTCCACACACCCATATACACGGCGACTAATTGATGCAATACCGTTATTAAAACAGAAAATAAAACCAAAGGAAGTTGAATATGAGTACGCTAGTCAAAGTTGACCATCTGATGAAAATATATGGACATTCAAAGAGCGATAAAGTTGCGGTATTAAAAGATGTGTCATTTTCATTTGAACAAGGAGAAATTATTGGACTAATTGGTGCTTCAGGTGCTGGTAAAAGTACAATTGGTAAAATATTGGCGGGCTTAGAGGAACCAAGTAGTGGCAAAATCTATTTTGAAGATATTGAACTGACAACATTGAAAGCTAAGGAACGTCGAAGTTTTGCAAAGCATATTCAAATGATATTCCAAGATCCTTATGAATCATTGTCATCACGGATGAAAATTTTTGAGCTAGTGGAGGAGCCATTAATTATCCAAAAAATAGAGCCAGTAAAAGAGAAACGATTAAAAATGGTGAAGGAGGCATTAGCTTTCGTTTCATTAGATCCTGATAAATACTTGAATCGTTACCCACATGAATTATCAGGAGGAGAACGTCAGCGTATCGGTGTAGCGCGCGCATTTGTTTGTAAGCCCAAACTGATTATTGCGGATGAGCCTACCTCCATGTTAGATACCTCTCTTCGGTTGGAGCTAATTCAATTATTGAAACGGATGAATGAACAATTCAATATTTCCTACATTTTTGTAACGCACGATATAGCATTAACGAACGGTTTTTGTGATCGCATTATTGTTTTGCATCAAGGAGAAATTGTCGATGAAGGTCCGACTGAACAAGTGATTAACGAACCAACTCATCCATTTACAAAATCACTTCTTAAAGCACTATTAATACTTGAAAGACAGGAAGGAGTATTTTCATCATGAAAAAAGATTATATTATTGTTCATTCTTGTAACGTATTTTCACAAGGGAACCCATCTATCCCAGAGTTTGAAGAGCAATTTGATATTGTCGATATGTACAAACTACATGAGAAGGATTTAAAAGATTATAAATGCATGATTATTACTAACTTTGTTGACCAAGATCATTTATACGAACATCGTAATATTATTGCAGGATTTTTAGCAGATCGGAAAATTGTTTGTTTCTTTGGCAATTTAGTTACAGAATGGCTACCGGGTGCAAAACCATTTATCCCAAAAGAAATTCACAGTCATATGGATTATGATATTTCCATCGCGAAGCCCCATCCCATCTTCGAGGGTGTATTAGAAGAGGATATGACAGTTAATAAAGGCGTGAAAGGGTTCTTTGCACGTGGCCATCATCCATTACCTACTGGAGCAGAAGTTTTATTAACACTGCCTGGAGGAGAGCCAGTAACGTATATTGACCGTGAAACAACAGAGGGCACCATTTTAGTTCACTCTGGAGGAAATTTGTTTCAGTATGTACGTATGCAAAGAACCGGGGAGAAAACAACAGAGCGTATTTCACCGCAAATTATAAGATGGACACAAGAAGAATATAAACGTTTACAACAGGGAGTGATTATAGATGCGTAATATTGCTGTAATGTATGGTGGAAGTTCACAGAATTCCCGGACGTATAAGACTTCAACATTTGGTAAGTATATCGATCAGCTAATCCCCATTCGCCAGTTTGCTGAAGCATCGCTCGCTGAATATGATGTATTAATTATTCCATCACAGACTCATACTCGTTTATTAGATGAAAACATACATAAAATTTATGAATTTGCCAATGAGGGAAAAATTGTGGTGACAATGGGGCCACAACATCGTGAATGGCTTCCTGCACATAAGTGGGAATTCCGTCCAACCAACTTTTGGTGGTGGAGAGAGCCAGGAGCAGACAGTGGATTACGTTTACCGGGTAAAGAGCATGACTTATTCCGAAATTATTTAACCTTAGCAGATGCAACTTGGCATCAGCATGGGGTTTATTGGCCGACAGAGGGCTGTGAAACATTAGTTTCTACAGTAGATGGTGGGTCGGTGTTATATATTGATCGTGTAAATACTGCTGGGGTTTGGGTAAATACAACACTCGATCCAGATTATCATTTTGGCTCGTATTTTATGCCAGCAACCGAGCGATTTCTAAGTGGCTTATTTCCATGGTTGAAGGAAGGTCAAATTTAAGATGATTCGCATTACAGATGTATCAAAGCGTTATGGTGATATGGAAGTGTTGAGTAACATTCATTTTCAATTAATGAAAGGCGAATTCGTTTTTTTACGTGGGCGTTCAGGCTCAGGTAAGAGTACCTTATTGAAGCTGCTCTATCGAGAAGTGGATGTGAGCGGGGGAGTGATAGAATTTGACGGTGTACCAATAAACACGATGAAAAAATTTGAGCTACGCCGCAAAATAGGGATAATCTTTCAATCATTTGAACTTATTGAGCAAAAGACAGTAATCGAAAATGTTATGTTGGCGGGAAGAGTGCTCGGACTCCCGTTACATGAAATGGAATCAGAGGCATTACGATTAATTGAGCGAGTTGGCCTGACGGATAAAATAAATGCCTTTCCACCGGAGCTCTCGGGCGGTCAGCAACAACGTGTCGCAATTGTACGTGCACTACTTAACAAGCCTTTGTTATTATTGGCGGATGAGCCAACTGGAAATTTAGATAACGAAACGTCTGATGAAATTATGGTGTTATTAGATGAATTACATAAAGAAGAAAATATTGCAATTTTAATCGTGACACACTCCGATAGACTGCTGAGTTCTGTTGCAAAATGTTGGATGATGGAGGACGGTAGATTGTATGAACAAGCATCATTTTAAATATATGATGGAGGACATTAGGTTAGGGCTAACACGAAATAAAGGTAGTGCGATTGCTTCAATCGTCTTGCTGTTCATAGCCTTACTGTTGATTGGTTGTTTGTTATTAACACGCTCTTTCGTTCAAGATGCTGTCGATTATGTGGAGTCCCAGCTAGCCATGAAGGTGTATGTGGAGGATGGGCTAGTGGAAGATGTGGCAGTGATTCTAGAAAAACAGAACTATACTCATAGTGTTGAAATCGAAACAGGTGAGGAACTCATTGGAGAGCTTGCATTTTTCTTTCAAGGAAAGGAGCACTTACTAGATACTTTTACAAATGGAAGTGTAGAGGATGCTGTTAAATTTCAAATAACGGACAAATCACTGATGCCGGTGATTGCTAAAGAGCTAGAGGCAATTAAAGGTATTAAAAAAGTAGTTTACCCACAGCAAATGGCTGAAATTTTGTCAAAGTGGATTACAAAAATGGAACTGTACGGAACTATTTCCCTCATCATTTTTTTAGCTTTGGCATTTGTTATGGTATACATCACGTTCCATTTAGCGATGTATCAGCGGAACCGGGAGTTAAAGGTGAAGTTGCTTTTAGGTATTGATCCACGATTAGTAAGCTTGCAGTTTTTACTTGAGGGTGTTTTGTTAGGCATAGCAGGATCGTTTTTAGCAGCATTAGTTGTTACTGCATTTCATCGGACTATCTTTCAAAAAATTCAACAGGCAGTTCCATACCTTGGAAGCTTAAACTTATCGGACTTAATCGGGACGATTATTATTCAGTCTGTAATAGGTGTGTTGTTGAGTCTAGCGGCAAGTTATCTATCTACAAGAAAGTTGATCCGACATGTGTAAACGTATAATTTGTATTGCCGGATTATGCTGTCTATTGGGATTACCTGCTTATGCTCATTTAACTGGGGCATTTGCTGATTTTTTAGGGATTGTTTACGATGAATCAACCATTGAAAAACTTCAAATTGATCTGCAACGGACAAAGACAGAAATGGAAGAACTTGAACCTAAAATTGAAGCAGCAGAAAAAGAATTTACAAATGATCAGCAAATGGCAATTGAACAATTGCAATTTTATTCCGAAATTGGATTAGATACGTGGTTAGCCTTCATGCAACAAGGTGCAGATATAACAGATTTACTTGGAAATCAGTGGGTGATAGAATCCGAAATTGAAAGTTACCTAGTGGATTTGAATGGTTTATATTTACAATACAAACAACTACTCATTAGCAAGAAAACTCTACAGGGCCATGAACAGCTACTACAAGCAATCGAAAAGAATCTAAGCGCACGAGAAGACTTTCTTCAGGAAACAGCAGGTCTTGAATTAGATATAATAGCAAATTATTTAGACATTGATTGGACAGCCGAAGTAGAAGAACATATTATTGAAGATTTACAAAAAGACACGGAGTTAGTAGAAAAGAATTTACTAAAATGGGTAAAAGAGTCACCGACGCTCCCTTATGAATTAAATGAGGAATGGCTAAATGAACAAAGTAATCTTCACTATTATTTTCGCAATGACCATGTATATGTTGAATACGAGTTAGAATATGCACACGTTCTCCTTTTGGGACAGGTATTGCAAAACGGAGCAGGAGACGCAGCTAAACTTGTCATAGAAGCTGGCTTTTACAATGGATTCTTCTTACCAGAGGAACTGCTAGAAGAGCTACCGAGTTTCACTCTAGAATATGAGAAAGTACAAACACTTAAAGCTATACAGCAGCCATATTTTAAACAATTTAATGGAGGCTTGTTGTTATATACAAAAGAGGGGTGAGTGTATGTTTAAAAAAGTAGGGATACTGTTTTCTATATTGATACTTACAACAACACCAGCATTTGCTCATGTTATGAATGAAACTAATTTACTAGAAGATTTGTCCATTACCGAAGCAGCGCAAGAGGTAGTATTACTTTCAGCACTAGGTGTGATTCCGTCTCAAGATATGGAGCAAACATTTCGACCTCTAGACACACTAACTGCTAGGGATTTGGCGGGATGGATTGGTTATTATAATAGATTGGAAGGGAAAACCTTAAATGAATTGTCTAAAGCAGCAGTAGAGGAAGGGTTAATATCAACGATGGAAGGAAATGCAACGTATTCGTTAGTAAATGAAGCTTTCTTTTTAGGTGAATTACAATTAGAGAACCCAAATGAACAGCTGACACATGATGAATTTGCTAAATTTGTTGCTGCTCATGTACATAAAAAGGTAAATGGTCTTTCATTAATGGACAAGGCAGGCTTTACGTCTGGTCCCACAGGAGTTATTGAAAGGGTTGAGCGAAAGACAAAGAAAACGCCAAAAGGTGAGAACGTGAATGTCTACCAGTTAACAATCGATGGTAAATTGTTTGAGCTAGGTCTTCACCCTCGAGCAATTGCAGATTCAGTAGATCCGCTCGTTTGGCAAGGTCAACATATTGCAGAATCATGGTACGGTTCAAACTTCGATACAGATACTGCTAGGCATCTGCATCAGGACGAAGATAAGGCTAGCAATGAGCAACCGGTGGGTATCTCAGAAGATACAGTAGCTGACATTGCACTACAATTCATTGTTATTGGTGATCGTTCGGTAACACCTGTATTACAAGCGGAAGAAAAAGCATTCACAGAAGAACAGATTCCTCAAGTTGTAGAAACAGCTAAACTAGATGAACAGTTATCATCACTAACTACTCAACCTAAATCAGTAGAAGAGTCTTCTATTTCTACAACTAACAAATCGGGCTTTCTAGCAATAGGCATCGTTCTAATAGGTGGCTTACTAGCATATGGATTTCATAAACGCAAAAACTCCTTAAAGTGAAAGAAATTTATTTGAAGTGAATAGGCTAGACAAAACTATCGTTTAAATATAAAAAACGTGAAATCGAAAGCTGGACTGCTCCCTGTCAAGTAAACAGTAGAAATAATAAAAAATGAACTAAGCGGCTTGAGCTCTGAATTCTAGAGGGCTCAGGCCGTTTAGTCGTTTTTGATAACGTTGATGATTGTAAAAGTAAATATACACATCAATTGCTTTTCTTAATTCCTCAAACGACTGGAATTCCCGTAAATAATACATTTCTGATTTCAGTGTACCCCAAAAATTCTCGATTGGAGCGTTGTCCAAACAACGGCCAACTCGAGACATACTGTGCGTCATTTTAGCGCCATCTACGATGCGTTTAAATCCCTTCGAAGTATATTGAAAGCCACGATCACTATGAATCATCGGGAAGGCACCAGTTGGTAATTGCTCTATCACTGGAATAATCGTGTCAAAAACTAAACGATTATTATTGGATTTACCTAGTTTATAACCAACAATTGACCCATCGTGTAAATCAATAATCGCACTTAAATATGCTTTTCTTCCGACACCATATTTGAATTCGGTAATATCTGTACACCATTTTTCATTGGGCTTAGAAGCCTTAAAATCGCGATTTAAAAGATTTTCTGCAACGTGCTGTGGTGTAGATTTCTTATATCCTTTTCGTTTTCGACGAATGACAGATTGTATTCGATACATACACATTAAACGGTAAATTCGTTTTTCATTGTACGTAGGTAAGCCTGCCACTTCACGATAACGATTGATCGTCATCGTCATACGACGGTATCCATAGATCCCATCAACCTGGTCATACAGTAGGCGAATCCCCTCTATTAAAGCTTCGTTTTCTTGTTCGCGATTTGATGAGGTGCGCGCGCACCATTTATAATAGGCAGCACGTGAAATTTTAGCGATTTTACATAAGACGGTAACCGGAATATGTTCCTCTGTATGTAGTTCTCGAATCGCTAGATAACGCTGTTGTAAACGATTTCCTCTAACTTTTTTAAGAATAAGTTTTCTGCACGCAAGCGTTCCATTTCACGTTCCATTTGTTGCATGCGTAATTTTCTTTTCTCTTCTTCTGTTAATTCTTCCATTGATTTCGTGCGCCCACGACGGTCTTTTAATGCCATTTCGCCTGCTGTTTCTAATTTCTTCACCCAGCTATACACTTGTTGATACGAAACCCCATATTTTTCTGCAGTTGCTTGATAGTTTCGTTGATTGATTAAGCAATATTGTGCAATTTCAATGCGTTCCTCTACCGTTGTTGGTCTACCTTTAGTCATAGTTTCACTCATTCCTTTTCCTGAGTCTTTTAATTCGCTATGACTATTATACTTGCGAATCCAACTATACAAAACAGAATCACTACTCACTTGATATTTTGAGAGTATTTCATTAATGGTTAATCCATCACGGGTGTAATCTTGTACCGCAGCTTCCTTCAGTTCTTTTGAGTAAGGTTTCCAAGTTTTTGATTCCTTCAAACCCTCTAATCCTTCAGCTTTATATTTCACTTGCCAACGGTAAAGTGTGGTATAGGTTAATTCATGCATTCTACAAATTTCTTCTAATGTATATTCTCCATCCTCTAACAGTTGGAGAACGGTTAATTTTTGTTCAACTGTATGCTTACTTCGCGCCATAAAAAAATACCCCCCAACAGATAAACAGATTTTTGTTTTTTCATCTGTCTACCTATTGGGGAGCATATCAAGCAATGATTTCACGTTTTTTTCTGTATTTTAAAAAGAGTATCAGGTCTTTTCTTATATATTTCCTTTAGCTAGCCATGGCAAAAATCCGTCTAGGAATCGCTCGGTTGCTGGCATGAAGTAGGAGCCAAAATGATAGTCAGGATCTAGGGTAGTAATAATCCAAGTACCCTTTGTGCTCACCTTGTCAACGTAAAGAACAGCTCCGCCATCCTCGGTCGTAATAAGTTTTTGAGCGCCTTCCACTGGCCAAAACACACCGTGCTGATGCCACGTCGCATCTCGCAAAGTTATATAGTTGAATAAATCATATTCTGGATCAGCTAGCACTAGTCCACTTTTTGCATCCTTTTCGAGCCACCACCAGAAATTAGTTTCTCGTTCCTCCCATTTTTGATTTGGGAGCCATTCCCACGGTTGCGGTCCAAAGGCTACAACGATCCCTCCCGCATTTGCAAAAGCATGAATTTTCTCCTTCGCAGCCTTCAATAAATGTTCATTTAATTGAGAGGGGACAAACAAAACATCTACCCCTTCCAATGAAGTATTCTGGAAGTCTGGAAAATATATTAGTCTGTCGATATATTGTTTATATTTTGGTTCATTGAATGTTCTTTGATGAGGTGCATGTCCACTATAAATTACAGCAATTTTTCTCATTTGGAGCTGCCCCCTTTTTGTAATTCTTTATATTCATCTTGGATCCATTGTAAGAGCTGAATGCTGATTCGATCCGTCGTTTTATTTTGCATGCGATGAGCAAAAAGATCTCGACCAGAATGAACTAAAATTGTTCCGTTCGTTGACTGACGATCTATATATGTAATAGGCATTCCATCGCGGAAAGTTAAAAGCACCTCCGCACCATTTGGAACAGGGGAGTGAGTCACTCTTGCGAAGAAGCCGGCCACTCCTTTATTGTAGGTCATATCATCGGTGTCTACTCCCTTAAAAATAGGATGATCTATTTTCTTAAAAACATTGTAATCTTCATGGCTTTCAATCGTTCTAGGTGTAAAGATAGGACAACCAGGAAGCCATTCTCTAAATAAGTGCCCACCGAATATGACAACTTTCCCTGCTTCTAAAAAGTCTTCTATAATTGCTTTATGTTTATATAAGTACTCTTGATCTGCAAAATCGTGCACGACTATACAACAGTACGGCTCTAACGGATATTCGGTTAATTGATATTGATCGATAATCGTAAAATGTTCGTTCATAAAAGAATTGGTACGGTTGGACAATCCAAACGCATGACCTGGATCCAAGTAGAGTATGTTATTTATGTTAGTCAAAAAGAGCCCTCCATCGTTTGAAATAATTGATAACTATTCTCATTTATTTGCATCATATCATATCCACAAAAAAATTAAAAAGGCAAAATTTTACTATATTGCATTCTGAATATTGTTTTTTTAATAAGCATTCTTGACCTTTTGGGAAAATTATTATAAGTTAGTTAGGAATTGAAAATGATTCTCAATGAGAAATGGAGACAAATATAATGAAGAAACGACCATATAGATACATAATTGCCTCCGCTTCTATTGCGTTATTACTAGCTGGTTGCGGTAGTAATAATAATGAAGTGGAAAATAAGGATTTAGAGGCTAGTCAAGAAACAAAGATAATTGTAGACGAATTAAATAGAGAGGTAGAGATTCCTGGAAAGCTAGACAGCATTGTAATGGGAGGGATACTACCGTACTTCTCCACATGGTTTATCGCTACCAATTCTACTGAAGAGATTGCAGGGATTCATCCAAACTCTTATAATGCAGCTTCTCATTCTATTTTGAAGGAAATTTCTCCATCTATACTAGATGCTAAAACGAACTTTATTGAAAATGGTGAAGTAAACGTGGAAGAGTTACTATCTTTAGATCCAGATGTATATTTTGAGATAGCTAACCAAGAGAAAACAGTGAAAAAGCTTGAAGATACGGGAATTACAACTGTTGCTTTAGACACTGCAACAGATTCACTTAATCCGTTAGATACATTAAATCGTTGGTTAACTCTGACAGGAGAAATTACAGGTATAACAGATCGACCTGCTGAGATTATTGCAGAGGGTGAAGAAAACCAACAAATGATTTACGATACGCTCGATGAAGCAGGTGTCAAAGAGAAGGACATGCCACGAGTGATGGTATTGCAATACCATAATGATGGAGAGATTTCTGTAGCAGGAACGGGAATGCACGGAAACCGTTGGCTGAACTCCACTGGCGGAACAGATGTAGCAGCCGAAGAGGTCGATGGTATTAAAGCAGTAAATATGGAGCAAATTTATAAATGGAACCCTGATATCATTTATATTACTAATTTTACGGAAACTCAGCCTGAGGACTTGTATAACAACGTTTTTGAAAGCCAAGACTGGAGTGAAGTAAAGGCCGTTCAGGATAAAAAGGTTTATAAAATGCCGCTCGGTATCTATCGCTGGTATCCACCAAGTGGAGATGCACCATTGATGCTAAAATGGATGGCACAAAAAAATCATCCAGAGCTATTTACGTATGACATGAACGAAGAAATAAAAGACTATTACAAACGCTACTATAATTATGATTTAACTGATACACAAGTGGAAGAGATCTTAAATCCACCATCGGAAGCAGCAAAATACTAATACAAAGGTGTCTATAAAATGAAGTCTAAATTAATCAAGATATTACTTTGGACATTGCCTATCATAGTTGGGTTGATTTCGATTGGGGTAGGTCGGTATCAAATTGATTTCATTGTTCAAATCCAAATACTGCTTTCTCAAATAGTTCCTATGGAGCAAACATGGACTAACATGGAAGAGACGGTAGTCATGAATGTGCGGCTACCAAGGATTATATTAGCTATGCTAATTGGTGGTGGATTGTCCATCGCTGGTGCAGCATTCCAGGGGATGTTTGCCAATCCATTAGTTAGCCCTGATATTCTAGGTGTTTCAGCAGGAGCTGGATTTGGAGCCTCCATTGGAATTTTATTATTTGGTAATAGCTTTACGATGCAAATCATGGCATTGGTGATGGGTATGCTAGCGATTGGCTTCACCTTTCTAATAGGTGGGGTAAAGCGAGATATGCCTATATTTATGCTAGTTCTTGCGGGAGTTGTCACTAGTGCTTTGTTTCAGGCGCTAATCTCGCTTGTGAAGTTCCTTGCTGATCCCGAGGAAAAGCTCCCAGCTATTACATATTGGCTAATGGGAAGTCTTGGTACTGCCAGCTATAGCGATTTAATGATTGGTGGTCCAATTATTTTGGTTGGTATTCTGATATTATATGTACTTCGTTGGAGACTAAATATCCTGTCACTTTCAGAGGAAGAGGCATTGTCATTAGGAGTATCTGTTAACAAGCTAAAATGGCTAGTTATTTTAGGGGCAACGTTAATCACTGCAGCAGCAGTTTCAATTGCTGGAATTATCGGATGGGTAGGGCTGATCATTCCACATATCGCTCGAATGATAGTAGGAAGTAACAATCAATATGTACTTCCAACATCTATTTCCATAGGAGCAGTGTACTTGTTAATAATTGATAACTTTGCTCGTAGTCTAACGGCAGCTGAAATCCCACTTTCTATTTTAACAGCTATTATTGGAGCTCCGTTTTTCGCATATTTGCTCCGTAAAACAGGAGGTGGCTGGAATTGATTTTACAGGTGAAGGATGGAAACTACTTTTATAAAAAAGTGAAGGCTCCTGATTCTCAAAAATTTTTGTATATGAATGATATTAACTTTGAGCTTCGTCCTGGAGAAATACTGTCCATTCTAGGTCCGAATGGAGCGGGAAAGACGACGCTGTTAAAATGTATGATGGGCTTACAGGAATGGAAAAGAGGAGAAACTTTACTAGATGGTAAGCCACTTTCTCAGATGAATTCCAAGGAAGTTTGGACAAAGATTGGTTATGTACCTCAAGCATCCAGTATGACATTCAGCTATTCCATTTTGGATTTAGTGACAATGGGTAGAGCAGTTTATATACGCTCCTTTGCCCAGCCATCTAAAAAAGACTATGCCTTGGCTTTAGAAGCCTTAGATTCAGTAGGTATCAAGCATTTAGCAGAGGAATCATGCACATCTGTCAGCGGAGGGGAGCTGCAATTAGCACTAATCGCCCGAACCCTAGTGGCAGATCCAGAAATTTTAGTACTAGACGAGCCGGAATCCCATCTAGATATGCAAAAGCAAAAGGTTATCCTGCAAACAATAAAAAGACTAGCAAAAGAAAAGGGCTTGGCCTGTGTCATCAATACTCATTACGCAAATCATGCATTTTATCTAGGAGATAAAGTATTAATGGTTGCCAAAGAAATGCCTGTGATAACTGGAAGTGTGTCAGATATTATGACGGAGAAAAATATTTTAGATTATTTCCAAATTGCTGTAAAGCGTCTGAGACATGAAATGGACGGACAAATTTATGAAACGGTTGTTCCTACGTATTTTGGCAATGATATATAGGACGACTGGACAGCTGAGCATAAAGGACAAAAGAGTAGACGTTTCAATGTCTACTTTTTTTATTGTTTAGGAAATTATAAAATACTGAACCTGTGGATAAATTGATGTCTAGCTCCACCGCCTTGCCCCTCGGGGTCAAATGGATAAAAGCTGCGGTGGCTGAGGAACTGCCTCCTCGCTTTTCCCATTTGCCTGTCGGGGCAGGGATAGGCGGTTGCGCTTTTCTGGATGTCTAGCTCCACCGCCTTGCCCCTCGGGGTCAAATGGATAAAAGGTGCTCCTGCGCAAGCTCGTCGCAAACAAGAGCGTTTGCGGTGGCTGAGGAACTGCCTCCTCGCTTTTCCCCATTTGCCTGTCGGGGCAGTGACAGGCGCTTGCGCTTTTCTTGTTGAAAGAATCTTTGAACGTTATAAGAGATTATTGCATATCATAAAGTAATTCATTAGTATTAATAATCCTGGGAGATAGGCAGAAAAGTAAGGCATATTTGACCAGCTATAAGTTGAATGTATGTCGGTTTCTGTATATAATAACATTAAATAAGCAAGTTAAAGGACTGGATACTGCAATATCCAGTCCTACAATATGCAGCCGCAGAAAGAGCGGTTGGTCCTAGGTCAGAAATAACCGTCAAACCTTTGCCAGGGGACGGTTATTTCTTTTTTATGAAGAAAATAATCAATGTCACTACGATAGAAAAAGCTGTTAGGAAGACAGCACTTAGCTGCATTAACAAATTGATCGATTCGTAAATTGTCATTGGCATCACCCCTTTGAAAGAAGTGACCGCCGCCCAACCTGGTATGCAATTGCACTTTCTATTATAACATATTTGCGAACTAATGTTCTATTTTTATTAAATGATATTGTTTGAACATTAGTCTATGTTAAAGCTAAAGGTTAATTTAACAAAAACAATGAGCTAGTTTATTTTCTCCGGGCCCATTTTAATTTGATTTCTTTTTACTAAAGCGCACATTGGCAAAAAAAGAGGCTGGAACAAAACTCTCCTCAAAAGTAAAAAGTCTCGAAAATTTTACGACCTTGTAAATTTTTCGGGGCTTCTATTCAAATATACTAGTTGTTTTCTGTTACAGCGGACGCTTTCCGGGGGCACGGCTTCAATCTCCTCGTCGCTTCGCTCCTGCTTAGGCTTTCAGCTCGAGCTGTTCCCCCAGTAGTCGCCACTTCCACTTCAAACAACTAGAATTGAAAGATTTCTTACAAGAAATTGTTGGACCTTAAAAATGAAGTAAAAACATGAAATCGAGTTTCCGTTTCATGTTTTTTAATTTATAGACTAGAGTTATGTCCCAGCCTCTTTTGAAATATTCTATAGACCTATCACTCGTTTATATTTTTTATAACTGCTATTTCCTTACCAAATCTATCACCATTATCAATAAATCCTAAACTCGAGTATAAATTATGTGCCCCTAAGTTTTCAGGGTGATAACCTACAACAATTTTTTGAGCATGAGGTAATTTAGCCATTTCTGAAATCATTAACTTAGTTGCAGTTTTCCCTATACCTTTACCTTGGTATTCCTTGTCCACCATTATTCTATAAATCCAATAACCATCAAGTTCTTCTTGAACAGAATTGTACATCAAAAAGCCAACTATTTTTTCTTCGAAATAAATAGCATAGGGCTTTAAAGTTTGCTCAAACTTTGACTGAGCTATTGATATAGCATTGGGCTCCATATATTCTTTTTGTTCTAGTGATACCTCTAATTCACAACAGTCGTACCAGTTTTCTGCATTTAATTCTACGATTTTTACATTTTCTGTACTCATAATTTTCCCCTTTCAAAATTCGGGGAAATGCTAAACAACTTTGTTAAGTAGTCGTTATCCCCTTGTAGTCATTAACAATATAATTTCTTTTATTTGTCATAATGAACGCCTCCTCTAACAACTATTAACTAAAAATAATATCAATTAATTTTTAGACTTTTTAATCATACCATTTTCCCCATTTAGTTCCTTAAAAATAATTTTCATATCGAACCTATCCTGCTTACGCTAGTTTAGGTGTAACCTTTCACAAACAAAACTACTTCACTAAAAATCTAACCCTACCCTTTAGCATAGCCAAACATTAAAAAACCGCCATTTGGCGGTTTTTAAATCTCTATCTGCATTGGTCTTTTCGCGCGGATATCTCCGAGCAAAAATTTACCATATGGGATAACGTTTTGAATGATAATAGAAATAATGATTGGAATAACTGTACATAATATAGTGTAACCGACAACTCCATATTCAAAGTAATCGTTCAAAATCATGTCCGTAAAAATATGTAAGTACATAATAGCTATGGAATGATTTTCAATTTTTCGAAGCCATTCTAGTGAAAGAATTTTAGTAATTCTTTGGAAAAGGCCTACGATTACAATGATAAAGGAAATCGGGATAATTAAATCTAATAGCATATGATCATAACGAAGAAATTTCATGCTTAGTTTGTAATTTATCAATCCATTTTGATCTAGTAGAATCATTCCAAAAGCTAACGCTCCTGCGCTGAATAGCCAAGGCTTGGTCACATTCATCCACAGTGATTTACCGTAGTAGCCTAAAGAAAAGTATACTACTGCCATCAATACGACATCTAAATTCCATACCATTGGGATAGATTGTGCTGATTCTACTGCTGATTCACTGATTACTTCTCTAGCAAAAATACTTTGAAGATGCGCTGCAATATAGCAAAACGCAAGGAGACTTATTTGTTGTACTTTGCTTAAATATTTTGTCATCCACATAAATAATAGATAAGTAAAGAATAGAGTGGTGACAAACCAGAAAACTCCGTAAGCACCCCGTACGAATCTACCGGCAATGAATAATTTCCATAAATCATTTAAATACCAAGAAAAATCATGGTTTCCTTGGGATATTTCCATACCATATCGAATACCTGTAATCGTTAAAAGGAAAAATAGATAAGGTACCATTAGTTGTAGAAATCTTTTCTTTACTGTTTTATTAGATGATGTATCTTCTTTGATTTCTTTGAAAAAGATTCCACTCAATAGAAAAAATGCTGGCATATGAAACCAGTAAATATACTTTGATAGAGGGAAATCTAGTTCTCCAGGGTAGTGTCCTATAACAACGAGGATCATTAAAAAACCCTTAGTTACGTCTACCCATGTGACTCGTTTCTTGTTCATGATGTTCCTCCATAGCCGTCTCATATGTTTGTATAGCCACTTTTTAGTGAATATAAACTTAAAGAGAGAAAAAAATAATAGAATGGAGGCTTGATAAAAATGACAACTGTTGTTTGTTTTGGTGATAGTATCACCGCTAGAAAGGAAGGTAATCCAAGTCCGGCGCTTACGTATAAGCTATCTCAGAAATTACCGAACTATAATTTTATCAACGCCGGAGTCTCGGGCAATACTACTGAACAGGCGATTGAACGTTTCGCTGCAGATGTAATTGCTAAAAAACCTGACTATGTCACAGTTCTTTTTGGTTCGAATGATTCTGCCACATATCGTTTAGTAGACTTAGAATTATTCAAGCGTAATATAACCACCTTTGCGAAGGTCATTGGTCCAAGTAAGACGATTCTTATTTCACCGCCTCCAGTAGATGAATCTTTGCAGGAGAATCGCTCTAATGAGTCCTTGCTACAATATACAACCGTTGTAAGAGAGGTAGCTGAAGAGACAGGTAGTCACTACATAGATTTTTTTACTGCTATGTATTCAAGAGAAGATTATAAAGAGCTATTAGTTGGCGAAAAGAACGATGGTCTTCATTTTGGGGAAGCAGGCTATGACATGCTGTCCGATTTAATCGCTCAAAAACTTATCGAGATAAACTTGAATCATCCTAAAAAGGGTTTATTGGAAAAGGTAATCGGCTTGTTTTTTGAAAAAGAAAAATAACGTATGTTATTACTGGCATTGGGAAACTCTATACATGAGTATCCAATGAAGGAGTGATAGCAATGCTTCAGTTAAACACAGAATTAGAAGGTAAGACAGCATTTTTTGGAGATTTACAGGACCGTATCTCGAGTCTAGGTTATACAATTGGAGGGAACTGGGATTACCATAAAGGTAGCTTTGACTCTATTCTTTGTCGTGAGGAAGGGGAAACCATCTATCTTCGCATCCCATTTACAGTGACTCAAGGAGAACTTGATGATTACGAGGCACATATTAAATTCCAATCTCCTTATTTAATCAAACATGTCGTTAACGTTGGTTTAGATAAGGATGAAAATTCGTTGCTAACAACGACTGGATTTGATCAGTTTCAATCACCCGTAGATCAAGACGGCAACATTTCCGACAAAAATCGCTGGGAGCATGCTGGTGAGCAAGAAGTACAAAAAGTGCTTCGACTATTGCAATAACATTTATCTCAGGGCTGTCTCACATAGGTGAGACGGTCCTTTTGTTTGTTGGAGTAGGGATTCGCAAGCTGGTAAGGGATAGGATAGGAGATGTGGACGAGTCTGCGATTGATTGTCGTAAACTATGTGAGGATTGTAGTAATCTAGAGGTTGATTGTAGTAAACTTGGCCAGCATTGTAGTAAAAAGGGGTGTTCAGGGTAGCCGAGCGGTTGATTGTCGCAAACTACCGGTTGATTGTAGTAATCTAGGCTTTGATTGTCGTAATCGGAGCATTCAGCTCTATCTTAGAGCTGTTCTTCATTCAAAGAGTTCTGTACATATAAATGTCCTAGAGTTACATTATGAGCGGTTATTCTTTATAATAGAGTCAAATAGATTTGTACTTGAAAGGAAAGCGAACGATGATGTATGAGCGATTGATTGATTCGGAGCTGGAAACGGAAGTATTGGCCCGACAGCTAGCTGAGTTATTACAGCCTGCAGATGTCCTTACATTAGAGGGAGATTTGGGAGCAGGGAAGACAACATTTACGAAAAGTGTGGCGAAGGGTCTTGGAATCACAAGAAACGTGAACAGCCCAACGTTTACAATATTGAAGCAATATGAGGGTAGGCTACCTTTAAACCATTTGGATGTTTACCGTTTAGCGGATAGCGATGAGGATCTGGGCTGGGACGAACTTTTTTACGGTGATGCAGTAAGCATTATTGAGTGGGCTCATTTAATACAGGAGGATTTGCCGCCTGAACGATTGGCAATACAGATTCATCGACTGGAGAATGATAAGCGTCGATTTACGTTTGAGCCTTTTGGAAAGAGATATGAACAATTATGTGAGGAGCTTTTTGAATGATTTGGTTAGGAATAGATACATCTCATACACCGCTTGCGGTAGCAGTCGTAAAGGACGGGCAGGTGCTTGCAGAATATAAGTCCTCTGTGAAGGTAACTCATTCCATTGGAACGATGCCAGCAATAGAGGAGCTTATGAAAAAAGCTAATATCCAGCCTAACGAGCTAGATGCGATTGCGGTAGCAAAAGGGCCAGGCTCTTATACGGGAGTGCGAATCGGTGTGACAATCGGAAAGACGCTCGCTTGGACGTTAAATATTCCAATTTACTCGGTTTCAAGTTTGCAGGTGCTTGCAGGGAACGCACCATATTTCCAAGGAACGGTGTGTTCCATTATGGATGCTCGACGTGGAAATGTATTTGCGGGAATTTATACGGACGGAAAATTAGTGAAGGAATCTCATATGTCTATGGCAGATTTGCTAGCTACCCTAGATGATATGGGGCACCAGGTTTTATTTGTAGGAATGGATGTAGCTCTTCATTGGAACCAAATAAAAGAGGAGCTTGGCGATAAAGCCAATCAGGCAGGCGCATCATTTTCGTTACCAAGTGCTGCAGTCCTAATAGAAATTGCGCAAAATATGGAGTCGGTAGACGTACATACTACGGTTCCAGAATATTTGCGAATAACAGAGGCAGAAGCAAATTGGATGAAAGAGCAGAAGAAAAATGGAAACTAAAACGATTACTTATCGCAAAATGACACTAGAAGACATAGACCAGGTGCTTTTAATAGAAGAAGAGGCATTCGCACATCCATGGACTAGAGAGGCATTCGAGCATGAAATGACGACTAATCTATATTCCTACTATTTAGTAGCGGAGACAGAGGAAAAGGATATTGTCGGCTATTGTGGAATGTGGATTGTCATGGATGAAAGTCATATCACGAATGTGGCAGTTGCAGAACGTATGCGAGGCCATCGAATTGGGGAAGGCTTAATGCGCGAGGCAATACGTATTGTAAAGTCACAAAAAGGAGTCCTCATGACGTTAGAGGTGCGCGTATCCAATACGATTGCCAAAAATTTATATTACAAGCTTGGCTTCCAGGACGGAGGCATTCGTAAAAACTATTATACAGATACACAAGAGGATGCTCTTGTAATGTGGGTGGAATTTAAATGACAAAAGATCAATATATATTAGGAATAGAAACGAGCTGTGATGAAACCGCAGCGTCCATTGT
The DNA here is from genome assembly GCF_038593405.1 of Psychrobacillus sp. FSL W7-1457. NCBI lineage: Bacteria > Bacillati > Bacillota > Bacilli > Caryophanales > Bacillaceae > Psychrobacillus > Psychrobacillus sp. FSL W7-1457. The sequence continues at coordinate 3,396,607 of NZ_CP151993.1, read as the reverse complement.
TAAAAATGGGACAGAAATTATCTCCAATGTCGTAGCATCACAAATAGAAAGTCACAAGCGCTTTGGTGGAGTAGTTCCAGAGGTTGCTTCTCGTCATCATGTGGAGCAAATCACACTGGTTATCGAAGAGGCTTTAAAGCAAGCGGACATGACTCCTCAGGATTTAGATGCAGTGGCAGTAACCGAAGGCCCTGGGCTAGTAGGTGCCCTATTAATAGGAATAAACGCGGCAAAAGCATTCTCGTTTGCAAACGGTCTGCCTTTAGTAGGAGTTCATCATATTGCGGGGCATATTTATGCAAATGCGTTGGTCCAGCCGATGGAATTTCCGTTACTTGCTCTAGTAGTATCAGGAGGGCATACCGAGCTAGTGTTGATGAAAGAAGACGGTCAGTTTGAGCTAATCGGAGAAACACGCGATGATGCAGCTGGAGAGGCTTATGACAAAGTAGCTAGAGTCTTGAATCTCCCTTATCCTGGCGGTCCACACATAGATCGTCTAGCAAATGAGAGCGATCAAGCAGTGCCTTTCCCAAGGGCTTGGCTAGAGGAAGGCTCTTATGATTTTAGTTTTAGTGGCTTAAAATCAGCAGTCATCAATTATCAGCATAATGCGGAGCAAAGAGGGGAAGCAATCAATCCTAACCATCTTGCCGCAGGCTTCCAAGAGAGCGTAATAGAAGTACTCACTACTAAAACGCTTCGTGCAGCTAGGGAGTTTAATGTGAAGCAAGTAATTGCTGCTGGTGGTGTAGCAGCAAATAAAGGACTGCGAAAAGCATTGGAAGAAGCATTCCATAAAGAGAATATTCCTTTTTATGTGCCTCCAATCAAATTATGTACAGACAATGCAGCCATGATCGCAGCTGCTGGTAGCTCTAAATTTTCAGCAGGGCAAATAGGGGATTTAGCGATGAATGGTCGTCCTGGGTTAGAATTAAATAGCTGGAACTAAACGAAATCCTCTTTTCTTCGACAAGAAAAGAGGATTTTTTACCATGTATTATTTCGGTTGTCAATAGAGAACATTCGTACTTATGCACAATTTGTTGATAACTTGTTAGTAAGTTGTGTGTTTTCAATATATTGTGGTTATTTATACTCACAACTTGTGGAAAACTAAGTTTTTAATCTGTGGACAATGTGGATAAACCTGTTGATAGATTGATATGACAGTACTTTTGATGTTAATAAATATGTGGAAAAAGATTTTTAGGAAAAAGGGGCTTGACCTATATATGCCATCGTTCGACAAAATACAACATGGGTATCTGATATCCTGTTAGAGCGATTAGATAACTTTGTACCATAAACCGACTCGATCAATTTAATAATTGGTTGGCTTGTCCCATTAATCTGACTGTTTTCTTTATAAATTGAATAGTTAATCCCAAAAACAAATAGTTCGACATTATATATTTTTCCCCATATAAAAAAAGGTAAACCGAGTCAATCGGCTTACCCTGTAATTTCTTCTAATTGTTCCTGTAGCTCCAGCCATTCATTGGAGATAGTGTCTTGCTTTACCTTAAGGTTATCGAGCTCACTCTGTAATTTTTGGACTGCCTCATGATCCTGGAAGACTTCTGGATCACATAGCTTTTCCTCGAGTAATGCGATTTCTGAATCGATAGCAGGAATTTGTTCCTCGAGCTCATCGATTTGACGTCGAATTTGTCTTTCCTTTTTCTTCGCTTCTTTATCAATCGTCGAGGTATTGACCTTTTGGACGACTGTATTTTGTGCAATCGAGCTTTCCATTGCTAATTCCTCGAGCTCTTCCTTTTTCTCTAGATAATAGTCATAGTCACCTAAAAACAGTGTTGCTTCTTTGGAGGAGAGTTCAATTACCTTTGTTGCAATTCGGTTAATAAAATAACGGTCATGTGACACGAAGATAATTGTTCCAGGGAAATCGAGCAAAGCATTCTCTAAAACCTCTTTGCTATCTAAATCTAAATGGTTCGTAGGCTCATCTAGAACTAGCGTATTTGATTTCAATAGCATGAGCTTGGCAAGTGCAAGTCTAGCCTTTTCTCCACCGGATAGCGTAGAGACGGTTTTTTGCACATCGTCTCCAGAGAACAGGAAGCGACCTAGTACATTGCGAACATCCTTTTCATTCATGAGAGGCCATTCATCCCATAGCTCTTTCAAAACGGTTTTATTGCCGGAAAGAGCTGCCTGTTCCTGGTCATAGTAACCAAATTGCACATTCGTCCCGTATTGAATATGCCCGCCAGCAGATGGAAGCTGCTTCATAATTGTTTTCAGCAAGGTGGATTTACCGACGCCATTCGGTCCAACTAATGCAATCCGGTCCTGCTTGTACACAGAAAATGAGATGTTAGAGGAGACGGTTTTATTGGAGTAGCCAACTGCCACGTCCTCTAAGCGCAAAACGTCGTTACCACTAGGCCGGTCGATGGTAAAACCGAAGTTAGCAGATTTTTCATCGCCATCAGGTGCATCCATCCAGTCTGTCTTCTCGATTACCTTTCTTCGAGACTGCGCCATCTTGGTTGTGGAGGCACGAGCCAGGTTACGACTAACAAAATCCTCTAGCTTTGCCTTTTCCTCTTGTTGCTTCTCATACTTCTTTTTATCCAGCTCATAATTTTTTGCCTTTTGCGTTAAATAGGCACTGTAGTTACCAACGTATCTCGTAACATTATGGCGAGAAACCTCGTACACTAGATTTACTACCTGATCTAGGAAGTACCGGTCATGGGATACGATTAAAATGGCTCCACTATAGTTTTTCAAATAGTTTTCTAAGAAGCTGAGTGTTTGGATATCCAAATGGTTTGTAGGCTCATCGAGTATGAGTAAATCGGGCTTACTTAATAGCATTTTAGCTAAAGCTAGGCGCGTTTTTTGTCCGCCAGATAAGGCTTGTACAGGCTTGTCATAGTCGTCCGGGAAAAACTGCATCCCATGTAAGATAGAGCGGATGTCAGATTCAAAGCGATAGCCACCAGCCTCGTTAAATGCAAGCTGTAACTCGTCATATGTAGCAGCTACTTTAGCGTAGGCTTCTGAATCCTCATAGACAGCAGGGTCAGCCATTTGGGCTTCTAATGAACGTAATTCTTTTTCGGAGTCTATTAAATGACTGAAGATGGATTTCATTTCCTCCCAAATGGTCAGCTTGGATTCTAAACCGGCATGCTGTTCTAAGTAGCCTAGTCTAATATTTTTTGGCAGGATAATGTCACCGGAATCATAGGACATTTCTCCAGCAATTATTTTAAGTAAGGTAGATTTCCCAGCACCGTTACGACCGACTAGTGCAACTCGGTCACGGTCTTGAACCTCTAGCTTTACGTTTGTTAATATATCTTCCCCGTTAAAGGATTTAGTTACTTGGTTTACTTGTAAAACGATCACGATTATTTGCACCTCAATTCTATCCTAAGTGTAATAGATAGGACTTGTCGTTGCAACGTTCTCCCTTTACAATGAAAGAAAGGTAACGTGAAAAAATGAATTTGCCTTATACATTAGGAGGATACTTATGAAACGTGATGTACCTCGCATTCCTCAAGCGACGATGAAACGACTTCCTTTATATTATAGATTTTTGCAAAGCTTTCACAATGCAGAGCATAAACGTATTTCATCCCAACAGCTAAGTGAAGCGATGAAAATCGACTCGGCAACCATCCGGAGAGACTTTTCTCATTTTGGTGCATTAGGTAAAAAAGGCTATGGCTACGATGTACCCCATCTACTAGAGTTTTTCAGAAAAACATTAGATCAAGACGAAGCCGCGAAGGTTGCATTGATAGGTGTTGGTAGCTTAGGGACAGCATTTGTAAAATATAATTTCCAAAAAAATCATAATACTAGAATAGTAGTCGCATTTGATACGAAGGCACCACTCGAAGGAACCATTATTAGCGATATCCCAGTTTTTCATTCCAGTGTGATGCTAGAAAAACTGAAGGAATACGGAATTGAATTAGTCATTTTCACTCTTCCAAGCCGTTCTGCCCAAGAGGTGGCCAACCTCCTAGTTGGATCAGATGTAAAAGGGATTTTAAATTTCACCCCTGTTCCAATCAGCACACCGGATGAGATTCGCGTACATACGATTGACCTTTCCGTAGAACTTCAAACACTAATCTATATGATTCGAAACGATATATAAGAAAAGCGAAACCGCCTATGTCTGCCCCGACAGGCAAATGGGGAAATGCGAGGAGGCAGTTCCTCAGCCACCGAAGTATTTTCCCACAAAAATATCTAAGAAATAAGCCTTCGACTATAATTTAGTCGAAGGCTTATTCGTATATTCTCTAGCAAGAAGGGAATAAATGACAAGGTCGATATAGCGTCCCATTTCAAATTCATGTTCCCTTAGAACACCATCTCTGTGAAAGCCTAGCTTACTTACTAGGTGAAGGGATGCATCGTTTTCTGACGTAATTTGAGCTTCAATTTTGTTTGCGTTTAACTCTAAAAAGGCAAAGTGAATAATAGCCTTTAATGTCTCCGTCATAATTCCCTTTCCCCATGATTCAGGGGAGAGGTCATATCCTATTTCTATCCGGTTATGTTCAACCTCATAGTTTAAGTAACCACACGTACCAATCACTTTTTTGTTTACTTTCTTTTCTATTACCCAACGCAAACCAGTTTGCTCCAAAAATATTTTCTCGTACCAACTAATCTCGCCTTTTGCATCTTCAATAGAAGTAAACGGATCGAGTGGCATGTGCTGTACAACATTTTCATTGGCATACAATTCTAGAATGTCGTCGGAGTCTTGCTCGGTTGCCTTTCGGAGAATAAGTCTTTCCGTTTCTATTGTAGGAAATTTGGTAAATGAAAAAGTCATAATGATTCCTCCTTATTGCAACATTTCTGCTAATCTTTCAAAGAAGTTAATAATTTCTTCATTATATAGTTGTGCAATTACTACGAATCCATTTAAAAGCATATGGGCAATAATAGAAGTAATGATTCGTTTTGTCTTATAATAAATGAATGCGAATATAAAACCAGACACAGCATATATTAGTATGTGCGTAAACTCAAAATGGATGACTGCAAAGGACAGTGAGCTTATAAGTGCTGCTACAAAGAAGTTTGTTTTAGGTAATAATGTTCCGAAAATGATACGACGGAAGATGAGCTCTTCTAAGATTGGGGCAAAGAATACGATAGAGAAAAAAACAAAGGGCACCGAACTAGCTAGTTCCATGAAGTCTTGTGTATTTTCAGAACCGGGCTCGATTCCAAAAAACTTGATCTCAATATTAGCAGCAAGGGCCTGGCCGTACAAAACCATTATGAATCCCAATACTCCCCAGGCAACTGATTTAAGTGTGCTCGAAGCTTGTCCCTTTAAAGGTCGGATAAAGCTCTTGTCTTTTCGTATGATAAGTAAAGTGATGATTGTTGCAGTTCCCATTCCGATGAAAGTCCACCAGCCGTTAGCCAGTAACATAGGATTTTCCAGGTTATAGTATTTAAAAGCCATAAATAGCAGAGAAGCAAAGATGATTCCGGAGAGCTGCATGACACAGTAGGTGATTAATATGTATAAGGCTGTTTGTTGTTTTTTCATCTAAATATCCTTTCCGTCTTCTATAAAGTTTCCATTGCAATAGCATGCGGGTAATTATTATATGTACTAGCCTTATTGTAATGGAAAACTAAAATAAAATCGCTTGTTAGCTATTTTATTCTTGGATAGTTTTAGTATTTAAAAGGGACTTGCTTTCGCACAAGGGCAAGGTGAAATACTCATGATCTAAGAGGAGAAAGAAGATAATAAAATTTAAAAAAAGTTTAGGTTCTGACTTGCAAATTTTACGTAGTTTAATTATTATTATAAGTGTGTTAGCACTCAAAGTGTGAGAGTGCTAATAAATATTAAATTCAACTTATTTTAGGGAGGTAGTTTCACTTGTTAAGACCATTAGGTGATCGTATTGTAATCGAATTAATCGAAGCTGAGGAAAAAACAGCATCTGGCATCGTACTTCCAGACTCTGCTAAAGAGAAACCACAAGAAGGTAAAGTCGTTGCAGTAGGTACTGGACGAGTACTAGAAAACGGAAACCGCGTTGAATTAGACGTAACAGAAGGGGACCGTATTATCTTCTCTAAATATGCTGGAACTGAAGTGAAATATGAAGGCCACGACTATTTAATCTTACGCGAAAGCGATATTCTTGCTGTAATCGGCTAATAAAAGAAATTAAAAAGAACAATTAGGAGGGCATACTAACATGGCAAAAGAAATTAAATTTAGTGAAGACGCTCGTAGTGCAATGCTGCGTGGAGTAGATAAATTAGCAGACGCTGTTAAAGTAACATTGGGGCCAAAAGGTCGTAACGTAGTTTTAGAGAAAAAATTTGGTTCTCCACTTATTACAAATGATGGTGTAACAATCGCAAAAGATATCGAGCTAGAGGATGCTTTTGAAAACATGGGTGCAAAATTAGTAGCTGAGGTTGCTTCTAAAACAAATGACATCGCTGGTGATGGTACAACTACTGCGACTGTTCTTGCGCAATCTATGATCCGTGAAGGACTTAAAAACGTAACAGCTGGTGCTAACCCAGTTGGTATCCGTAAAGGAATCGACTTTGCTGTAGCTGCTGCTGTAACAGAGCTTAAAGCAATCTCTAAACAAATCGAAGGTAAAGATTCGATCGCTCAAGTAGCTGCTATTTCTTCTGGTGATGAAGAAGTTGGTGAATTAATCGCTGAGGCAATGGAGCGCGTTGGTAACGACGGAGTTATTACTATCGAAGAATCTAAAGGATTCACAACAGAGCTTGATGTGGTAGAAGGTATGCAATTCGACCGCGGATATGCATCTCCATACATGGTAACTGATTCAGATAAAATGGAAGCTAACTTAGACAACCCATATATCTTAATCACAGACAAAAAAATCTCAAGCATTCAAGAAATCTTACCAGTGCTAGAGCAAGTAGTTCAACAAGGTAAACCACTTTTACTAATCGCTGAGGATGTAGAAGGGGAAGCTTTAGCTACTCTAGTAGTAAACAAATTACGTGGTACATTCAATGCAGTAGCTGTTAAAGCTCCTGGATTCGGTGACCGTCGTAAAGCTATGCTTGAAGATATCGCTATTCTAACTGGTGCAGAAGTAATCACAGAAGACTTAGGCTTAGACCTTAAATCTGCGAACATCACTCAATTAGGACGCGCTTCTAAAGTAGTAGTAACAAAAGATAACACAACAATCGTAGAAGGTAACGGAGATACGAAAAACATCTCTAGCCGTGTTGCTCAAATCCGTGGCCAATTAGAAGAAACAACTTCTGAATTCGATAAAGAAAAACTTCAAGAACGTCTTGCTAAACTTGCTGGTGGGGTAGCTGTTGTGAAAGTTGGAGCAGCAACAGAAACTGAGTTAAAAGAACGCAAACTTCGTATTGAAGATGCACTAAACGCAACTCGCGCAGCTGTAGAAGAAGGTATCGTATCTGGTGGTGGTACTGCACTAGTAAATGTATACAACAAAGTAGCTGAGCTTGCAGAAACAAAAGAAGGCGACGTAGCAACTGGTATCCGTATCGTTCTTCGTTCATTAGAAGAGCCAGTTCGTCAGATCGCTAACAACGCTGGTTTAGAAGGATCTATCGTTGTAGATCGCCTAAAACGCGAAGATATCGGCATGGGCTTCAACGCAGCAACAGGCGAATGGGTTAACATGATCGAAGCAGGTATCGTAGACCCAACTAAAGTAACTCGTTCAGCTCTTCAAAACGCTGCATCTGTAGCTTCTCTATTCTTAACTACAGAAGCAGTAGTAGCAGACATTCCAGAACCAGCAGGATCAGGCGGCATGGGTATGCCTGACATGGGCGGAATGGGCGGCATGATGTAATAAGATCAAGAAACCCTTTGAAAATGAGAGGTTTCGAGTTCGTTCTACACTACATGGCCAATTTTTGACTACTTCGGTGTGTAAAAAAATGCATATGACTAATTCTAGAGAAGGTCTTTCATCAGTTTGCTAAACTGTTGAGAGGCCTTTTCTTCCATGTTTTTCGTCAGATATGCTAGATGTTAATAGTGGTATTTATATCGGTATGGCCTAATCGTTGTTGAATTTCTTTAATACCTGCACCGGCTTCAATTAATAGTGATGTATGGATGTGTCGGAAAACATGAAGTATAGTATGTTTCGAGATATCGGATTTTGATAATATGCGTTGTAACCTTGTTGTAACAAGTTTTATTACCATAGAAAATCCTTCTTTACGCAAATATTACGGGTGTGTTTATGTCACTAGATCCTGTTCCTTACATTCTATTTGGAGAAAAAATATTAAAGGGAGTGACAAATAGTATTAAAGCTTATAGTAATGGGAAAAAAATATGAATGGTTTAGTATCTGACATTAAGAAAACAATGGCAAGTTCAAGAAATGAACGGCAAAATGGGTGGAGTAGAGCATGGAAATAAAAAAAGATAAAACACTAACTCATTTATTATTAAGTAGTTATACAATTGGTTTTGTATTAGGTAGTCTGACTTTCTTTATTTCTGAAAGAAATAAAGATTTTCATTATAGTTTTTCAAAAGAATATATTTTTTGTTTTATTATTTTATTTCCAATTATCTACTGGGTTTATCGTTATTCTGGAAGGGTATTTAATAATCAAACTTTAAAAATTAAATTGCTTTACTTTGCATTATGGATGTTAGGCATGTTCTTTGGATTAGTATTTTTCGAATTGATTCTAAACTAACTAATACAAAATATGTGATTGAGTTAATGTACAAGTAGATGTGAATGTCTCACAAGATAGTGGCTACGCTAACAATAACCACATGAGTTTGTTTAAGATAAAAGTTTTAGATTGACCACTTCTATTTATTTTTCTATATAAGTGTTAATAGGGTTGAGTGATGGGCGGCATGATGTAACTTCCACAGGATGTGGTGGCTTAGGCGTTGCGACAGGACGTCGCGGTCTTAGCCTAAGTTCATCTGTCTGCAATCTCTTGATGCTTGATATATAAGGGTTTGAATGTAAGGAGAAATTAAAATCTTAATACTTAATTAATGGAAGCTTCACGAAAGTTTATAAACTTTCGTGAAGCTTTTCAATTTTTATTATCTGTTTGAATATTAGAGGTTTCATATAGTTAAACTGTCCGTTAAAAAATTCCTCATGTACTTTCTGTCGTAAACCATTAGTTTAAATAAAAGAAAAAAGGGCATTTAAAGTAGTAAGGAAACAATTTCAAAAAACAGACAGGAGGAATTATTAATGACACAAATTGCTACGTATAACAACTCACTGAGTAATGCGGAGGAAGAAAAAAATGGAAAGCTTTTAAAAGGTTTAGTAGTTGGTGCTGTGATTGGTGCTGCTATTGCTATGCTTGATTCCAATACAAGAAACAAAGTAACATCCACAACCAAAAACGTGAAAGACTCAACATTGGATATGTATAGCCAAGTTAGAAACAATCCAGTAGAAGTAAAAAACGATTTACAAGAGCGACTGAAATCTGCCTCTACAGTTCTGAAAGATGCGATAAATGACGCGCAATCGCTATATGAAAAAGTAAACGAGAACATTCTTGGACCAGTTAGCCAAGTAAAGGAAGATTCAAGTGGAATTATTTCGAGTGCTAAAGAAATCACCTCTGATATAAAAGAAATAAGTGGAAAAGTGAAAGAAGCGGGAGAAGAAGTGGTAGACAGCGGTAATGGAAACAATCAGACTAAAATTTAATCTCTTAATTAAAAATAGCACTTTACTTTGGTCTCATTAAAGTAAAGTGCTATTTTATTTATTTGATTGCTGGTATTGAAATTTCAACGGTGGAGTCTGGATTGTTCACGTTACCATTAAAAATATATACAGGCTGATAAAAACCTTTAGTATCATAAGTATAGTCTATGCGAACATCCGTTATCGTTAACGTATCTCCTTCTTGTAGAGGATTAAATAAACTAAACTCTCCATTTAATAACGCTTCATATGCTTCCTGTCGAGATATAATTTCCTTCTCCCCGGCCATTTGATTATTACTCACATAATAAGCGATGCTGTCGGGCGTTTGCTGATCAGAAAGTGTAATGATGAGGAAACCTTGTGTAATGTCTTCACACGTAGATTGTAAATTCTCTGGCTCGTCTAAATCCCAACGAATAGTACGTTCATCTTGCTGCTCATAGGTAGCATTACTAGGGAATAAACCTTCATCTTCTAACCATTCCTCCATAGACTGCTTTTGCTGTTTAATATCCACTTTTGGAACCCCTTCGCTATAAGCATCGGATGAAAAGGACCAGGAACCATTAGACATGAAATAAGTTAAATAATAGTTATCACCTTCACCGTCTATAAATGTTAATTGTCGATTTTCACCCTCCATACGTATATCCCCTTGCTGTTGTAAATCAAATCGACGGGAGATGGATTGTGAGATGGTTTTAAAGTTATTGATATTTCTAACATTGGAATTGTAATAAATACAAGCGTTAGACGAATCATTAGTTAGCTGTGTCTCTAATTGCACGGCAATTTGCTCCATGCTTTGCTTTTGGGCAGGTTTAAATGGCAGGTTTCCAAATTGCTGTGCGTTGTATACAACACTGGCAATACCGAATAACATCACGAAACTAAGTGGAATAGCAAACGCTTTTACAATTGGAGCTGATTTTAACTTTCGTTGCTCAATGCTTGTCAGTATTGCCATTATGAAAAAGTAGCCTGCTAAACTCCCTATTGTATTATGGACAAGATCGTCCAATTCAAAAATCCCTTTACCTGAAATGAATTGATATGTTTCTAAGCAAAGTGTAACTACAATCGAAATAAAGAATACTCGCCAAAACGATTTGTTTTTGTAGTGGATCAAGGGTAATAAAATTCCTAATGGCACAAACATTAACATATTAAAGATGATTAACTGCAATTCAGGCAAGGACCATTTGTTCCAGGCATTCACGTAGCTACTAAAAAGACTAGGATTAAATTGGCCAGTAAACATTGCTGGTCTACTTAACGTTGTAATACCTAAGACAACAATCCCCCAGCAAAGAAGCAAAATGATAAAAACTGATTTAGATAGCCGTATGGAAAACTTTTTCGGAAAAAATTTTTTAATTATGAAATACCCAATTATTAAGATGATGAAAATAATAATAGAATATTTTACATACGGTAAAAGACCAGACACTATACTTATTAAATCCATTAAAATGTAACCTCCCAAGTTCTTTGATACGTTTATCGTAACAAAGAAATCTTAAGGGAAAGTTAGCGGAAATCTTAAGGTTTTATGAGTATTTATACTTTTATGGAATAAAGTTACTAATTGCCTGATGCACGCTGATATCGAATAATAGAGTTGTAGGTTTACAAATCTATAAATGTATTTGTAATATGTTGCTGATACTTGCTTCGATAGCTTTGGTGAGTTATCGGTAGCTCCACCGAGATAAATAGATCTTCATAAAAGGGAAGTGTCTCCTGAGGATTTTCTTTATTTTCATTATGTTTTATATAATTTAATGTCTTAGATGAACGGGAGGACACATTTGGCAATGGCGGAGTCAACGCTGTTTTTATCGGTATAAATTCCGTATGCTCGTCATCATATTTCTTGAATTTAGGATTTATACGAATGTAATCCTCTTTAGAATCAAAAATGGTGTTGGTTGAAAGCGCATCTTTATTATCCTCCGTTAATTTATTGTAGGTTATATCGTACTCAGAACCAGAATCATCGTTTTTCCACGCTATAAATTGTATTGCTCGCGGTATGTCTCTAAAAAAATTATTTTGGAAGGTAGGATTTAAGGCACCACTTGCCATAATTCCCCGATTCGAATTATAGTCACCAGGGTCAACGTTTTCAAAGTGATTGTTTTCTATCGTAGCATTACTCCAGTTCATCACTCGTATTGCGTCCTGACGCATTTTTTTTATTTTGTTATTTCTAATAACAATCTGATCGTGATATTTCCCACCAGAGTATTTATGAGTGCCGATTGCACGGTCTAAATCGTAGAACACATTATTTTCTATTAACATATTGACGTTTGGTGTCTTGTCGAACTTACTCCACTTTGAGCTCCAGCCATTCGTAAGCTTGTCCGGGGTATCGATATTAATGGCTTCTTTTATCTCAGTAGGGGAAGCTTTTGAATTCATAAATTTATTGTTGGATATAACCGAATTTTTTGTGGCATCAATTTCGATAAAATGACCAGAATACATGTTTACAAAATGAATATTATCAATCTTAAGGTTTTTATTATGTCCTGCAATAATAGCAATTGCATCCTTGTCAAAATTTAAATCCATGGTAGCTGTTCCTGCTCCAATGAAAGAGATATTTTTTTCACCTTCGTGTTTACCGTATACACCTTCTTCTTTTCCTAACGAAGGACGTATAAGATGAAAAAGTGATTTATCGGCGTCGAGTTCAGAGGTACCAGTTTCATCGCCGTTGACAATCTTTGCACCGTCTTCTAACTTAATCGTGATATTGGAAGGGACAAAAAGGACATTGGAAACTGTATAGGTACCTTTTTCTAAGATGAGCGTTCCACCATTTGTCTTTTCGAGCTGTTCCAGATAGGAACGAAGTAAATAATAATGTTTCGTATGAGAATTATATGTAGTAGCGCTCTCGAACTTATGTCCATATGTATCGCTGTTTGGCGTGATCGTATAGGTTTCTGCCTTAGCCTCTATAGAACTTGTAGGAAAGGCAGCCCACAGAGCACCCACAACTAAGAACAGTAAAAATTTTCGCATGTTTCTTTTCTTCCTCCTGACAACTTTAAAAATTAAGTAATCTATCATTTAGTATCTTTATTTATATTTACCCCATATAGGATTAAATAATCTGGGAATATCAGTTGGTTAACCTTCCAACTTCCATATTTCCTTTTGACTTTGAGAGACGACCTTAATTGGTTTGTCTTTTTTATTTTCCCCAAAAGATAAAAAAGTATAGGTGATGTTAAAAGAGTGCTATTGATAGCGCTTTCATTATAATTATCTGAATTTATAATAAAATAGTAAGGATTTTATACAAAGGGAGAGGGTTAAAAATGTTGAAGAAGTTCAAGGGGTTCACATTTTTACTTATGTTAATGGCTTTTGCCATAGTAGCTGTTGCTTGTGACGCAGGTGGAAACAGCGCAGTAGATGTAGGGATTGTATTGCCTACAAAGGATGAACCACGCTGGGTTCAGGATGAACAGCGTTTTAAGGATGCCTTAGCTGACTCGGATTATTCTACGGAAATCTTATTTAGCCAAGGGTCGTCTGCAAAAGAAAAAGAAAATGTTGAGGCGTTATTAAATAAAGGCATCAAGGTATTAATTATTACTCCACATGATGGCGCGGCAGCTGCTTCTGCAGTAGAGGCGGCTAAGAAAGAGGGAGTAACTGTAATTGCATATGACCGTCTAATAACAGATACGGACGCAGTAGATTACTATGTAACTTTTGATAGTTTGGCAGTAGGTGCTGCACAAGCTCAGTACTTAGTGGACAATGCAAATGGTTCTAATGTTCCTCTGTACTTGTATGCAGGTGCAGCTTCAGATAATAATGCATTCCTATTCTTTGAGGGGGCTTGGCAGGTACTTCAGCCTAAAATCGCCGATGGAACGTTTAAAATTGTTAACTCAAGTGAAGCAGAGGCATTAAAAGATTCCGCAGAGCTTTCTCGTGATCAGCTTGGGAAAATCATTGGGCAAATTACAACGAACTGGGATCCTAATGAAGCAAAAAACAAAGCACAGACACATTTGACTGCTGCTAGTGAGGACTTAAAAGGAGATGTATTAATACTTGCTCCTAATGATGGGACGGCTCGTTCGATTGCCGATGTATTTGGTTCAGATAGTGCTATTACAAGCTATTTTGTCACAGGTCAAGATGCAGAGAAGGCTTCTGTTCAATACATTATTGATGAAAAACAATCCATGACAGTGTTTAAAGATGTTCGTTCATTAGTAAAAGATGCTATGGGTATGGCAGTGGAAATTTTGGACGGTAAAACTCCTGAAACCACTGGTTCATACGATAATGGAGCAGCGGAGATAAAAGCAAAACAAACAGATGTAATTGTGGTTGATAAAGACAATGTGAAGGCAGAGTTAATTGATTCAGAGTATTACGAAGCAAGTGAGTTCACCGGTATAGAGTAAAAGCTAACTATAGGAGAAAAAGTGTTGTAACTTTCAATCACTTTTTCTCTATCTTTAATTTGTATAGGTGAGGGAGGTATTAGAATGAGTGACTATATTTTAGAAATGAACAATATATCTAAAGAATTCCCGGGAGTTAAGGCCTTATCCAATGTAAATTTCAAAGTAGGTAAGGGTGAAATCCATTGCCTAGTAGGAGAAAATGGCGCAGGCAAGTCTACTTTAATGAAAGTTTTAAGCGGGGTTTATCCTTATGGTACTTATGAAGGCGATATTGTATTTGAAGGTCAAGTACAACAATTTCAGGTCATCAGTGATAGCGTGAAGGCTGGTATTGGAATCATCTATCAAGAGCTAGCACTTTTTCCAGATTTATCGGTCTACGAGAATATCTTTGCTGGAAATGAGATTAAAAAAGGTCCTTTTGTAGATTGGAATCAAACCATTGCTCAGTCAACTAAATTACTCGAAAAAGTGAACTTAAAGGTAACGCCAGAAACTTTGATTAAGGAATTAGGTGTAGGAAAACAACAACTCGTAGAAATTGCCAAAGCATTAAGCAAAGACGTGAATTTGCTTATATTAGATGAGCCAACCGCTGCACTTAATGAGGATGATAGCGAGAATCTATTAAATCTTTTAAAAGAGTTAAAAGGTCAAGGTATCAGTTGTATTATGATTTCCCATAAGCTAAAAGAGGTTATTCACATAGCGGACAAGGTAACTGTCCTTCGGGATGGAAAAACTATTTGTACATTAGATGCAGGAACGGGAGAGGTAACGGAAAATGTCATCATCAAGAATATGGTTGGGAGAGCCATTGAAGATATTTATCCAAAGCGACAAGACAAGAAAATCGGAGAGACCGTTTTATCTTTAAAAGACTGGTCTGCCTACGATCCCCAGTTAGGTAGAAACACGGTGAAAAATGTAAACCTTCAACTCAAGAAGGGAGAAATTATTGGTATTGCAGGTCTAATGGGCTCTGGGCGTACTGAGCTTGCATTAAGTATTTTCGGAAACCCCAAAAATTATAAGCTTCAAGGAACACTTGAGCTGCAAGGAACTACTAAAGTGTTGAAACATACTAGTGACGCGATAAAAGCTGGTATTGCCTATGTTACAGAGGATAGAAAGGGAGATGGATTATTTTTGTTGCAAGATATCAAAAGTAACGTCTCGGCGGCTCATCTGAAAGGGATCTCAAACAAAGGAGTCCTCAACTTAAATGAAGAAGTGAAGGTTGGTCAAGAATACAAGGATTCTTTATATATAAAAGCAAGCTCTTTAGAGCAAATAGTTGGCAAATTGAGCGGGGGAAATCAGCAAAAGGTATCTCTTGGAAAATGGTTGTTTACTGGACCTAAGATTTTAATCTTGGATGAACCGACACGAGGAATTGATGTTGGTGCGAAATTTGAAATTTATACCATTATGAACCAGTTAATTAATGAAGGTATGAGTATTATTATGATTTCCTCTGAACTTGGTGAAGTGCTAGGAATGAGTGATCGTATTTATGTTATGGCGAATGGGGCTATAAGAGGGGAACTGGGTGCAGAAGAAGCATCTCAGGAAGCTATTATGGAACTCGCTACTCAATAGATAGAAAGGGGAAGAATCATGAATTTATTTAAAGAGGCCAAAACTCTTGTGAAAGATAATATACGAGATTATGGAATGTATATTGCATTAGTCGTCATTCTATTAACATTTACGATTATGACCAATGGACTTTTTATGTCTTCGCGTAATATAAGTAACTTACTAGATTCAGCAGGCTACATTGCTGTTCTAGCTGTTGGAATGACACTAGTCATTGTTATCCGTCATATTGACTTATCTGTAGGCTTTGTTGCAGGGTTTTTAGGAGCAGTAGCAGCGATTTTCCTCACACAATGGGGTGTTTCCATCTGGATTACAATACCGGTTGTTTTAGTTTTTGGGGCAATCATCGGTTTATTTAACGGTGTTTTGGTTGCGCGAATTGGTATTCCCTCCTTCGTTGCTACATTAGCAGGGATGCTCATATTTAGAGGGGCACTCCTACAGGTTACAGAAAAAACAGGTACGATTAGTATTAAGGACAGTCAATTTAACGCGATTGGAAATGGTTTCATTCCCTCCATTATGCAGATTAATGGACTACACCTTATGACATTGCTTGTTGGCTTAATCGGTATTATTTTGTACATCTATAGTGAGTTTTCAAACCGTAAAAATAAATTGAATTATGGATTTGAAGTGATGTCTAATGGGATTTTTACTATTAAACTGGTTTTAATCTCAGGGATTATTGCTTATATTACATGGATTTTAGCTGGATATAATGGTTTTTCCTGGACGGTTGTTATTATGGTCATTGTCGTTATAATTTATCATTTTTTAACAACAAAGACAGTGCTTGGTCGTCATATATATGCAGTAGGAAGTAACCCGGAAGCTGCCCACCTTAGTGGGATCAACGTACAAAAGATTACATATATCGTCTTCGGTTCCATGGGGATGCTTGCAGCGCTATCAGGAATTTTATTTACTTCTCGTCTTCAATCAGCAAGTACTACTGCTGGTACTCTTTTTGAATTAGATGCTATAGCAGCTGCATATGTAGGTGGAGTTTCGTCAGCTGGGGGAGTAGGAAAGGTAACTGGTGCCATCATTGGTGCTATTGTTATGGCTTCTCTATCAAGCGGTATGAATTTATTAGGTGTCGGAATATCTTACCAATATATGATTCGCGGAGGAGTTTTAGCTGGAGCTGTAATCTTCGATGTGATGACTCGAAAACAAAGAGCTTAGTGTGGGTTAAATAGACAAAAGGTATAGTGGGCTTATACCTTTTGTTTTTCTATATAGGAATAGATCTTGAATCATATTAATAATGGAGATAAGTTATTGTCAATTAATGGACAAATGGTAATATAGTAGAAAAAGATGAGCTAAGGGGAGAAGGAATGAGGAAAAAAGTAGTCTTTATACTTGGAATACTTATATTGATCTTTAGTTATTTGACATTTTCCTCTGCAACAAAGGCTTTCCTTACTTCTAGTAAAATACCTGAAACCATTCCTTCTAATGAGGGTACCATTCGACTTGTTCTTATAACCCAAGAACTGGACACTCCTTTTTGGAATAAGGTTGGACAAGGGGCGGTTGAAAAAGCGGAAGAAGAAAAGGTTCAATTAGAGGTCTGGGGAAGCTATGGGAATAACCAGGAAGATTTTTTGAAGCGGATAGAGGTTGCTCTTCATTCTAAGGTTAGTGGAATTATCGTTCAAGGTCTAGACAATGAAGAATTCAAAGAACTAACCAAGGTTAAGGCTGCTTTCTATGGTATTCCTGTAATTACAGTCGCTAATGATGTACCAGTTGCGGAAAGTTTAAGAAAGACCTATGTCGGTTCAGATCAGCTAGAAGCAGGTAAAATGGTTGCTCAACGTTTAGTTAGTGAAATGGGCACCGCTGGAGAAATCATCATTCTAAGAGATGAGATACAAGCACATTATCAAGAAGAGCGCTTGAAAGGGATTCAATTAGTGCTTGAACATTATAAAGGAATTCGTGTTATTGAGAGAGGGACAGAGGATACAAAGGAGCAGGTGATGGCTACTACGCAGCAACTGATGAATGAAACTCCTCAAGCTCAAGCTTTTATAGCGATAAACGCTAACTTTGCTGGACCAATGATCCAGGAAATTGGCAGACGCACTCAGGTAGAGCCATACCACATTTATACATTTGATGATGGTATAGAATCAAAAGCATTACTAGAGCAGGGATTGCTAGATGGTGTGTTGGAACAACAGCCTGAGAGAATGGGTAGAGAAAGCGTCAAACAACTAATGAAGTGGCTGACAGGTGAAGTGGTACCACTTGATTCCAATGGCTACCTAACTGAAATAAGGATGTCTCAATCGGATGGTACGGAACAATGACGACAATTCATAAGAAGATTTGGATACTCGTAACAGTTGTTCTCGTTATCATGGGTATCATTTGGTTAACGCTTACGTATTACAACCAGCAAACTCAAGAGCAAACAAATGATGTACTGCAGCGTTACTTAAGGATGAATGAGGTTACGACAGCAAGTCAAAAAATAATAACTAGCTTAAATAACTATTTGCTAAGTCCTACAGAGAAAAATAGACAACAGCTGGATCAAAGTATAGTAGATATACAAGAGGTTCAACAGGATGCTGCAGACCTTAGAAACGTAGAAAACTCATTTTCCTTAACCAATTATATTCATTTAATCGATAGTCTCATTGAAACAACAGAGCGTTCTATTATGTTCTTGAATGAGCAAAGTATAGAAGAATCTACTAAGGAATTTAACGAAGCAAATCGTATTTCTATGTACATATCAGAAATGACGTTGACGATTTTAGATAGTGAACTACAAACTTATAATGAGTTTTATCGGGATATCATTAAACAATCTGAAGAGCTCCAAAAGCTAGGAATCTACTTGTTACTATTAATAACTTGTGTGTTACTACTAGCGACACATTGGTTTTCACTGAGTATCACAAAGCCTATCCATCAGCTAACCAAGGCAGCCAATGAATTATCAAAAGGGAGATTTAGCCAGCTGATTGAGGTTAAATCTAATGATGAAATAGCCTTTCTAGCTAAAACATTTGATAAAATGCGCATTAATATTAATGATTTAATACAGGAAATTCAGCAAAAGGCCCAGCTGGAGCATGAGCTTCAACAAAGCAGACTGCTCCTAAAGGAGAGCCAATTAAAAACTCTACAAAGTCAAATAAACCCCCATTTCCTGTTTAATACACTAAATACTCTTTCCAAAAAGGCTTATTTGGATGGAGCGGAGGAAACGAGTGACCTCCTAGTTAGTGTAGCAGGATTACTTCGTTATAATCTTAAGCGAGGGGATGGGACTGTCACCTTACTAGAGGAGGTTATAGTACTCAATCAATACATGGAAATCCAAAAGGCTCGCTTTATCGATCGCTTACGATTTGTATCCGACATTGATGATTCTTGCTTACATATTAATATTCCAGGTCTGACGCTTCAGCCTATCATTGAGAATGCGGTAATCCACGCGATAGAGCCCGAAATAGATGGAGGCACTATTTGGTTTAGAATTTATAAAGAGCATTCAATTGTAATGATAGAGATAGAAGACAGTGGTAAAGGTATGACTAGTAAACAAATAGACGAATTGCTTAAGGGAAATATTATACCTAGCGAAGGGCATTCTACGGGAATGGGATTTCAAAATGTTGTAAAAAGGCTATCCCTATTTTATGGAGATAAAAGTACAATGAATATTCATAGTATAGAAGGTCAAGGGACAAAGGTAATCATACAAATTCCAATAGCATGGGAGGAAAATGATGATGAAGCTTCTGATCGTCGATGATGAACCGATAGAACGTGAAGGCATGCAAGCAATTCTTCAAAAGTCTTTTCCAGAGTTTACATTTTATCAGGCTAAAAATGGGACGCAGGCAATTGAACTGGCAAATAGGTTTCAGCCAGATTTGGTATTAATGGATATTATGATGCCTGGGATAACAGGTCTGGAAGCGATAGAAAAAATAAGAGAAATCAATCCATCGATAAAGTTTGTAATGGTAACTGCATTCGACATGTTTGATTATGCCAGACAAGCTATTAAGCTTGGGGTAAAGGATTACTTACTCAAGCCAAGTAAAGTAAGCGAAATTATTACTACGGTTGAAAAAGTGCTAGAGGAATATAGAATCGAGAAGGAAGCAGAGGCTAGCAGCCGGCTAGCAAATGAAATGTGGCAAAAAACACTGACGCTTGCGGAGACAGATATTGTAACACAGCTATTATTTGATCATGTTCATGAAGTGCATATAGATTTGCTTGTTGAACTGTTAGATACCCCTGCTACACTGGAAAAATTTGTTGTGGTGCTTCTACTACCTGAAGGGACAGAGCACCTATATGCAAATATCAAGCAGAAAGCTCGGCAATCAACTAATGCTTGGGTAGGTGCTCTATACGGCAGACAATTGCCTATTATTGTTTTTAGAAAACCAGAGATTAGCTTCCGAGCTCAAGCAATCGCATTTGTAAAAGAAATTTTATCATTAAATAAAGAAAGTAATGGTTTGAACTGGTTCATGGGAATTGGCCAAGTCTACAAAGAACTTGAGGACATTCGACAATCCTACCAAGAAGCACTTATAGCTACAATGGATCCCACCCTGATAGTCAAATATCGGTTTTATTCGGAAATGCAGACTATTACAGTTGAAACAGATTATAAGATTATCAGACAGCAGGAAAAACATTATTTCGAGCAACTACGACTTGGAGATTGGGAGTCCATTCGTTTGTTTGTATTTGAAATGATTCAGCAGCATGAGAGCAAAGGGAATGGTTTAATCTACACGCAACAAAGAGTATTGGAGCTACTCTGGATTGCACATAGAGTGATGAATGAGTTAGGAATTGACTCAGAAGCACCGGTTTTTCCACTACAAGCACGTGATTATCGGCAATTGCGAGTGGAAACTAACCATTTACTTAACCATATGAAAACGGTTTATATAGTTCATTTTGAGAAAATAGAAGCAGATAAAATACACCAAATTAAACAATTTATATATGATAATTCGCATAAGGATATCTCGTTAGATATCCTAGCACAGAGAGTAGACTTAAGCCCCATCTATATTAGCAAAATGTTCAAGGAAAAGTTAGGTATTAACTATATTGATTTTCTTACAGATTGCCGAATTGAGAAGGCTAAGAAGCTTCTTAGTAATTCCGAGAGTAGTTTGAAGGAAATTACGTTTGAAATTGGTTATCATGATCCCAATTATTTCAGTAAGGTATTCAAAAAGATGTGTGGGGTTTCTCCAAAGGATTACAGAAAAACAATGTTAAGTAAGAAAGCAAAAGCGTAAGGGGGGAAGGGATGAAACGAAAGGCTAATTCTATTTGGCTAGTGGGAATCATACTTCTATTGGTAGCTTGTGTCCCAGAGCCTACAGAGATTATCAAACACGAAAAAGATTCTCCCTCTATTAAAGACGAAGAGCCCATTCGCATTGGGTTTTCGATGGATACCCTACTGGAAGAACGTTGGATAAAGGATAGAGATTTGTTCAAGGAGGCTGTAGAAGCTTTGGGAGCCAAGGTGGAGATTGTTGCCGCCAGTGGAGATGACGCGCTTCAAATCTCACAAGCAGAAAGTCTTATTCAAAGCGGTGTAGATGTTTTAGTAATAGTTCCTCATAATGCGGAGGCAACTGCTGCTATTGTCCATAAGGCTCATCTTGCGGGAATAAAAGTCATTGCCTATGACCGACTCGTGAAAAATGCAGACCTCGATTTATATGTTTCCTTCGACAATGAACAAGTGGGAGAAATGCAAGCCAGGGCTATGATTGAGCGTGTTCCAAAGGGAAACTACGTATTTATAGGAGGAGCCATTACTGATAATAATGCGCATCTTCTAAAAAAGGGAGTGTTTAAAGTACTCCGTCCATATATCGATAATGGGGATATTAATATTATTTATGACCAGTGGACAAAAGATTGGACTCCGGTCAATGCTAATTCCAACATGATACAAGCTCTTCAAAACACAAACTTGCAAATCGATGCAGTAATAGCAGCAAACGATGCTACTGCAGGCGGTGTGATAGAAGCGCTGGAGGCGAATGGGCTAGCAGGACAAATACCAGTGGCAGGACAGGATGCAGACCTGGCAGGCGTACAGCGGATCGTTAAGGGAACCCAAACGATGACTGTCTATAAACCTATTCGTATGCTTACAGAGGAAGTAGCTAGACTCGCAGTTTCTATGGCGGAGGGTAAGGAGATTTCAGCGAAGCAGAAAGTGAATAATGGAAAAATAGAAGTTCCTTCCGTATTATTAACACCTATACCAGTAAATGATTCTAATATTAATACGACTGTAATTTCAGATGGTTTTCATTCAAAAACAGATGTTTATATGGAATAGAGCGATTATATATAATGTGGAAATTGATAAGCGTGAAAATTTCATTTTCCTCTGAAAAGACATAGAAAACCTTCAAGCAATTAAGCTTGAAGGTTCTTTTTTGTTTTTAATTATGTTGATTGATCGTTTGTTTTTTTCCTTTAATAAAGAATGAAAGAATCAAACCAACTACTGCTAATGCAATTGCATATTTAAAAGATGTTTGTACTCCATAAATAAATGAATCTACTGAAGGGATAGGAGTACCTTCTTTATTCATATATGAAGTTTGAGCAGTGGACATAATAGTAATGGCCACGGCAGTTCCAATTGCACCTGATACTTGCTGTAGCGTGTTCATTAAGGCAGTGCCGTCTGGATATAAATGACGCGGTAACTGATTTAAGCCGTTTGTTTGAGCAGGAGCCATCACAAGTGATACGCCAATCATCATAACACTATGAAGCACGATAATCGTTAGTTGAGATGTTTGTTGGTCAATTTGCATAAAGAATACAAACGCAATTCCAATCAAGATAAACCCTGGCATTACTAATACCTTTGCGCCGTATTCGTCAAATAGACGTCCGACAATAGGTGAGAAAATCCCATTAATGACACCACCTGGTAACAAAACCAGACCTGCTGTAAATGTTGCTAAGGCTAAGCCTGTTTGTAGGTAAAGCGGAAGCAAGATCATGGTAGAAAGAATACACATAAATGCGATAAATACCGCAATGAGTCCTAATACAAACATAGGATATTTTAATACAGTCAAGTTGATCATTGGTTTTTCCATGTTCAGCTGGCGCCAAGTGAATAGAGCAAGACCAATTATACCTGCAGCTAACGCAACAATTACAATAGTACTCCCCCAACCATTTTCTCCAGCAACGCTGAAGCCATAGACAATTCCTCCGAATCCAATACTGGAGAAGAGAACAGATAGTACATCAATCTTCGGATGAGTTAGTTCATTAACATTTTGCATATAGAAATAGCCGAAAACTAAAGCAAATACAAGGAATGGAAGTGTAGTCCAGAAAATCCAGTGCCAAGTTAAGTATTCTAATATGATTCCAGATACGGTAGGAGAGATTGCCGGTGCAAACATAATGACAAGTCCCATGATACCCATCGCGGATCCACGTTTTTCAACTGGGAAGATTAATAGAACCGTATTAAACATCAGAGGCAATAAGATAGCAGTACCAACTGCTTGTACAATACGTGCCATCAATAAGAAGGCAAAGGTTGGCGCAAGTCCTGCAATTATTGTCCCTACGATAGAAAATGTTAAGGAGGTTAAGAATAGCTGACGAGTCGTAAATTTTTGGATTAGCAATCCGGAAATCGGGACAAGTATACCTAGGGTCAGCAGGAAGCCAGTTGTCAGCCATTGAATCGTTGTATGTTCAACGCCTAGCTCGACAGTTAGTTGTCCTAATGCCATGTTTAGTGCTGTTTCACTGAAGAGACCTACAAAGCCTGCTATTAAGAAAGCAGAGAGTATAGGTAATTTTTTAATTGGTTGTGACATGTAAATCCTACTCTCTATTATAAATTACTGTTTTGGTGGTACTAAATTGGGTATTTGCTTGGCGATAGCTCTTAATGGATCACCAGAAGCGCTTGTGACGCTCAACAATATCCCACCTTCAAATAATGCGTTTAATGTGATGGCAAGATTACTTGCACATTCTTCCGACATACCATACTCGATAAACTTCTCTTTTACTAATTTTTGCCAGCTTTTAAAAACGTGATCACAGGCTAGACGTATCCCATTATTTTTAAGAGCCATTTCTCCTGCAATATTACCAATAGGAACACCATATAATTCATGCTTTTGCTCAATTTGCGTAGCAATCATATGCAATTGATTTAATAACATTTCAATAGGATCAGCAGATTTATTCAATAGATTTTTAGTATCACTTAGTAACAAATCTCCTGTATATTGGATAGCAGCAAGGAGTAGCTCTTCCTTACCGTTCGGAAAGTGATGATAAAGAGCGCCTTTAGTTGTGTTGCTTTCGTTGATAATAGTGGAGATACTTACCGCTTCAAAACCATAACAACTAAATAGATGACTAGCAGTTTGAATGAGATGTTGTTTAGTTTCCATCCCTGGGGGCATATCTATTACTCCTTTCTAAAACAGAACGGTCGGTTTGTTTTTTGCACAAAGACTAGTATATAGACTATTGAAAGACAATGCAAGATTAGAGAACAGAAGAACTAGATAACATACATAAGCAAAATAAAAGAACTCTAATGTAGCAGTGCTGCACTGGAGTCCCAAAGCTTTATATTATAAAGTACCTCTATCTACTTGCTCCTTTAGAATCTGTAAGTTTCCTAACACATTTTTGGAGACCTCTAAAGTTTCTTCGATGGCATTAGCTTTTTCATCTGCTAGCTGGTAAATGATTTCATTAAACAGTAGCTCCATTTCATCTAAAATGGCTAAGGTCGCCACATTGTATAATCGTACATTTTCAAACTTAGATGGTTCAAAGATGGCGGTATCCAGATAAGGCTTAAAGTTATCAAGCATCTCCGGTAGGTTTGCATTCATCCGATTAAATCCAACACGGAAACTTTCCATTAAGACTTCCATTTCTATGAGAGGCTCTAGAGCACTGGCAACAGCACTTTTAACTCGTTGCTCATAATCTGTAAATAGGCTCATTAACAAGCTGATTGGATTTCCATATAAAGCGATATTTTGAGCAGCCTTTACAGCGAGAATAATGGCAGTCAATGCAACTTCTATTAAAAGTACAATTTGTTCCAGCCTAGAAAGGATAGGTCTTAATATCGTTGTTCCTACAGTAACAATTGTATTATGAGCTAATTCTACTTGGACTTCCTTCATTTTCATTCCGATTACCAAATAAGAAGATTCCTGAATTGTTTTAATTTCTGTTTTTTGAACAGCATCTACACGTTCTCCTGGTGTGGCTCCCGATTGGATAGCATCTGCTAAGCTCACATCTCGATTAATAAAAGAATGGGCAATATCGTTAACCTGAGCTTCGTACTCAGTTAATTGATTATATACTTCTTCTTTGTTTATCTTTAAGATATTATAATGTGCACCGAGCTCCCCTACAACTGCATCAATAAAATTGTCTGTGCCTCCTCTAAATAGTTCAGGGATTTCGTTATAAAGGATATTGTTAGCACTAGCGACTAGGTGATCTACATCTTGCTTGAGTTGGTTTAAATAGTCCCTAGCTGGAGCAAAGAGCGTTTCTACACTTATGTTAGTGGAGGTAATAAACTCAATAAGTTCTGCAGGCTTTGAGTTTAGAATGCTGTTTAATATAAGACAACGATCCTCAGCCTTATTAAGAAGGTCGATTAAGTCATCGATTGCTGCTTTGATAATGGCCCCTGTCTCCGCTATTCCTTTAAATAGTGGGTCTACAGCTATTTCCTCCAACTTTTGTTGGAATGTCTCTTGAAGTGTGGTGACACGCTGACTGAATTTTGCATTCTCGTCCTCTACAATACTGACTGAGTTACTTATATACTCTTGGACATTGGTAATTCGACCTTTTACTTGGTCTCTAATTCCATTGGAGAGTAAAATCATATTTTCTTGATTAATTTCAATTTTTTCACTATAGCCTGCATAAATAGGGTTTCCTGTCCAAATACTTGTTACAATATGATCGTCGGCCCCAATATGGATAAATCCATGTCCAGGCTGTCCCTTTATACCAACTTCAATCACGAAGTTCCCATCTTTATCTGGATCTACATAACCTGTATGATTCGAGGCAATCATGGAAAGCAGGGGCACCCCATTATTAATGCTATATTTTTTCCCTGGTATTCTATTACCTAGTCCAAGTGATTCCTCTGTACTCGTAAGGAAGTCAAAGCGGCTATAGTAATTAGTTATATTATCGTACATCGTTGTAGGATCTACTAAACCAGCAGGAAGGATGGCTGGATTTAAAGTGACAGCCTTCACCTGAGGATTTTCAATAGCCACAGCATTAGTTAGTCCTCCACCTAGGGAGTTACCTGTTACGGAATCTACTTTCCCAAGGTTAGCATTTACCCAGTCAAAGTATTCTTGTGCATCACTTACTTGTGCGGGGGGAGTGTCAGCGAGTAGCTTTGCATTGGTATCGATCCAATCCTTATTGTCCTCACTCCCTATATAAACTACCGTTAATTCCTTTGTTTCATGGTTTTGGACAGTAACAGCATCCAGGCCAGAGGACATCCCATATTGGGTATCTACTACTTTAAATATTTTATCGTTAACGGTTATAATTTTGCCGGGTGGATAATGTCGGTACGCATGAAAACCAGCTAATTCTACTAAATCTTGGTCAGTTGTCTGGACGTTAGAAACAGGATTAATAGTAGTCACCTAGATTTCCACTCCTATTCTTTTCTAATTTCATTCAAGGCAGTTTTGTTTATCGAGCTTTTTTTGGAGCCGTCAGCATATTCTGCATTTATCAAGTTATCATGTAAAATGACGGAATATGAACCTGGTGGTAGGCCGTCCATTTGCTCGATATCTGAAACTATTTTGTCATAGAGTACTTCATCTGGGTTGGTATCGGATTCTTTCATATATAAAGTAACCGTAATAAGCATTAGATTTGAATCTAAATCATACTTTTTCATCGAGCTTTTTAGCTCTTCTTTGCTAATGGTAGGATTTTCTATATATTTGTTGTAAAGCTCGGTAAAGTATTCACCAGCAGCGCTTGTATAATAATAGGGAGTTGCAAATCCATTAGCTCCTACCTTTTCAACTGCCTCCATACGGGTACCTACAATAGGATTTTCTTCAGTGAGTTTCTCTAAGTAGTTATCAAGTGTAGAAAATTCCTGATCATGGATCATAGCATAAAGCCCAGTAGTAATGGCATCTTCTATCTGTCCCTCTTGAGACCATACTTTATCTGCTTCTACTTTTTCTTTTTCAATATCAATAGGTACAATGGCAAATGTGTAAAAATGAGGTTCTCCTAAAGATTCGACGAATACAGAGGCACCGTCCACAGCTCCCACAATGTTATGGATTTTCACTTCTGTTTTATAGTTGTTTAAAAAGAAGTCCTTTACCGCTTGTTCAATTTCCTCTCGATTCGCTTCAGCTATTTTATCTGTTTCCGCGCCATCCTGTAGGGTATATTCCTCCCCCGTGTAATCTTGAACACTAACAAAGCTTGAAGAATCTAAAGCCACATCTCCTTTACCGATTATTTCAGGTTCTTTTTTGCTTTCTACTTCCATGTTGCAGCCTCCTAATAAAAGTGTAGTGCTAACAATTGCTACGGCCATTTTGTTATTCTTCATATTAATCCTCCCGCTTTAAAGCTCAAACTGTCGGTTTTTATTAATTGTAATCAAACCTTAATAGATATGAAAATAATAGCTTCATATTTTATTTGAATTTTGAGAAAATAGTTAGATGGGTCTAGAGATGACATATAAAATAAGGACTTTGGTAGACTGTGGAGAAGGATTTTTTACGAATTTAATAATTGTAAATAGGAGACTAGGAATCTTCAAACGAACAACACTTTTATAGGTAAATTTAATTAAATAGTTAAAATATTAGGAAAATATATGTTTCTAATTTCCATATATTAGCTTATAATATAGTTATTACCTTAAAGGGGGACTTTTTCTGAAGAAGATAGGGATTATTTTAACCGCGTCAGCATTATCGCTAGGAATGTTATCGACTACTGCAAATGCATCAAATACGACAGGAACACAGCCTTATAATGTAGTGACTCAGGTTGCTGCTACAGACGTTTTAGTGTCTAAGGAGGAATTGCTTAAAAAGTTTAAAGCTAGCTTTCCGGGGATTTTCGACTCGATCAAGCCAAGCGAATTTTACTTGCATTCCTTTAATCATCCAAATGAAAAGGCAATTAGGCATAGTATGTCTTTTCATAAGCAAGAAAAGGGGAAGGATATCTCGGGGAGCATAGGTTTTTATGGGGATAATTATGAGATAGAGTCTTTTCAATATGACCCAGTAGCAACTGCAGATTCGCTATTTCCAGGGAAGGTATCTAAAGAGGAAGCTAAACAACTTGCTCATGACTTTATGAAAAAGTATATGAAGGATGGAAACTACCAGTTAGATAAAGGAATGGAAGACTTTTATTATAGTTCACAAACTTTAACCCAACCCATTCGCTATACTTTTACTTTTAACCGTATGCAGGATGGGGTTACTATTGGGGATCAGCACGTTAATGTGACTATTCTAGGCAGTGGAGAGATAGTAGGGTTTAATCGTTCTATTCCAAGCAAGTCTCCTACGTTCGATGATGTTAAAAAGGTGAAAGATGCTGAAGTGATTTTAAATCAAATAAAAGACAAGCTGACCACTAAGCTGCAATATCAAATTACCTATCCAAACGAAGGTAATAAGCAAGAGGTGAAGCTAGTTTATAAGCCTGAAATACTAAGTGTGAATGCTATTACTGGCGAGTGGTTTAATTCCTATGAGTTTTTAAAAGAATATCCTGCTCCTAAAGAATATCAAATGATTGTAGAAAAGGCATTGCCTGCTAAACACAATGGCATTACAAAAGAAGAGGCTAAGAAAACAGCAGAGGGTTTACTGAAGGTCGATTCCAATAAGATCAAATTAACAATTCAATCTGTAGATGAGATGAAAAATTATAACGGACAAGATGTAATCAGTGTTAGCTATATGTATCATTATTCTAATGGTTCCGGTTCTGGATCTAATATAGAATTCGATAAGAAAACAGGTGAGCTAATTCGTTTTCATAGTATGCAGCAAGAAATTAAGGAAATGTTAGACGAGAATATAGATCAGAAGTCCCTATCTTATGAGGATGCGTTAGCTAAGGCAGTGGAGTATGCAAAAGAGTATTTGCCTTCTTACGTACACGAGTATGCTCTTCCTACTGAGACCAGCTATGCCGACCAGATGAGCGGATATTACTTCTCGTTCCCTCGAATTATTGATGGAATATCTGTTTCAGGAGACCAAATTAGCGTAAATATTAATAAGAATGGTTCTCTAAGTAGCATAAGCATTGATAGACCTCTAATTGATGAGTGGCCATCAAAAGAAAAAATTATTTCTGAGAAAGAAGCAACAGAGACATTTAAAAAGGCCATTACGTTAAAGACAAGCTACATGAAAGAATATTTGAAGCAAGAAAATAATAACTATTATTTAATATCTTCCCCATTGTTTAATCAAGAAGAACATCAGGTATTAGAGGCAAGCACTGGTAAATGGTTTAACGAATACAATAGAGAGGTGCTACCAGAAGTTTCTCATCCTACTGCAGCAGCCGAACTAAATTATTTAATCCAATCTAAAGTGTTAACCGTAAAAGATGCTAAGGCTTTTAATGGAGATGCCGCAGTATCTAAAGGAGAAGCTATCAAAGTAATGATGAATTCCTTAACATATATTTACCAGGGCTATCCTATGGGGGACTCCGAGAATGCTAAGCAAACCTTTACCAATATCGATGCGAAGCATGCTTCCTATCAGGCGATCGAACGAGCAGTAGAGCTTGGTGTAATAACTGCAGACAAATCAACCTTTGATGTAGATAGTCCAATTACTAAAGAAGAGCTGTCTATATGGTATATTCGTGCATTAGGCTTAGAGGAAGCAGCTAAGCAAACTAAGATATACAAAAATGACTTCACGGATAGCAAGAAGATAAAGGCTGAATATACTGGCTATATTGTGTTGGCTGATTCTCTAGGATTAGTAAAGGCAGAGAAAAATCAGTTTAACCCTACGAAGCAAGTGACCTATGCAGAGCTTGCTGTTTCAACAATTCGTTTGGGACATGAGATATCGAAAAAGGGAAGAGATTATAGATTCGGCTACTAAGTTATTGTTAGTAGGATGAATTTTAAACAAATCCCACTGAACCTTGCATAAACATGAGAGAACCTTGTAAAAACGAGGTTGAACCTTGCGCAAACCCTAAAACTAGGCGAAGACGCTTATATCTGCACCTGCTTAGTAATAAATCATTAAATTAGAAAAAACTCACCAATATTAGCGAGGGCACTGAAAAACTAACGAGTTTTAAAATCTAATTGGTTTTTCAACCAAAAACAAGGCACTTTCTGTTCAATTCGAACGGAAAGTGCCTTATTTCATTGTCTATTTCTTACTCTTTTTCATTTAGTAGTTTCATGATCCGTTTCAGGTTGACAGCGAATATCGTTGTGGCACCTTGTATTTCCATGCCAAATAAACCCGCTGATTTTGCCGTTTTATAGCCGTGCGGATTTTTAATCTCACTATTTTTCGCCTCAATTTTATAGCGTTTTTTGGCTAGTTCTTTGAAGGCCTCAGTTTCTTGGAAGGCCTCTTGTTCTTCATGTTCATTTGATTTCAATGAGATGCTATACGTTTTACTTTTCGCACCTTCTGTATAGCAGCCTTCACGCATTGGACAAACTTTACATTTTTCGATGTCAAAATAAAAGGTGATTTTTTGATTTTGATTTTCATTTTTCTTTCCAGTCCGTGCTTTTCGAATCGCCATGTGCCCGACTGGGCACACAAACATACCGGCATCTTTATTAAAATCAAATGCAATTTTTCTTTGACCGTTACCATTTGTGATAACGGGATTTAATTTTGAAATTAATTGAAGTTCTTCCGATTTGGCGTATTGTAAATTATCTTTGCCTGAATAAGCCGTGTCTCCAATGATCGTCTCGATGTCCATCCCTGTCCCTTTACTTTTCTCTACTAATTCTTGAAGATATTGACCATCACTTTTTTCACCAGTTGTTACAATCGCGGCTGTGATAATTCGTTCATCACTCATCGCGATATGCGTTTTGAATCCAAAGAAAGCCGAGTCTGCCGATTTATGTCCGACACGCGCATCAGGATCTTTTGAATGACCCAACTGTGTATCGTAATCATCGATGACTTCTTTTAAGACATTTAATTTTTCTTTCACAGCAGGGATTTGTGCTACTTTTGATTGTGTTTCGACGACTTCCACAACTCGGCGGCAATAATCCAATTCCTCCGTCACTTCATTTGAAGTTGGCTTTTTAGGAAACTTTCCGACCATCTCTTCCTCGAGTTGGTAAACCGTTTTACGCACATTTTTTGATTTTTCTTGTAAAAACTCTTTTGGTGATTTTTGATTATAACGAGCTTTTGTGTGAGTTGCATCGACAATAACGGTTTTACTGGTGATAAGCCCTTTTTCCAACGCAATTTCAACCGTCTTTCCAATGAGTAAATCTAATAGATTCATGTCTTGGAGACGAAGGCGGCGAAATTTTGTAAGAGAACTGGAATCAATGACCTCTTCTTCTGGTGACATATCTAGAAAATATTTAAACGACATATCGAATTTTGAACGCTCTACGAGATCGGCATCTGATAGGTCATGTATGGCTTTCAACAGTAAATATTTGAACATACGAATAGGTGGAATCGCATTTCTACCATTATCCAAACAATATTTTGATTTTAATTCGTCTAAGATAAATGAAAAATCGACGAGCTCGTTGATTTGGCGAAGCATATTATCTTTTGGGATAACTAAATCATACAAAGCTATATAAGGGCTCAAATTTAGTGTTTCTTGTTTGGAAATCATGGCTGCGTCACCTCTAGTTAGTTTTACTCATTATACTATGATAAGAGGATGTAAGATAAAGAAAAAGCGATTGCGTGAACAGAAATCTGTTCACGCAATCGCTTTAGTAATTTCATTGACTTTTTCAGTGCCCTCATATTAGCTTGGTGAGTTTTTGTATTACTTCAGTTTTAGATAAAACCAAATGGCATTGATGAAGGTTTGTACTTGACCTTTACTAGAGGTGTCATCAAAAGATGATAAGAAAGGATTGAGCAATGGCTGAAGCACGCTTTTGCGAACACGTTCTTTGTTGAGCTCAGAAATAATGGCCTCATAGAGGTCCTCTTGCTCCATCGTAAAATTCTCTTCCTCTTTAATGTTCTTTGCCATTTTCATGAGCTCGCTTAACTCTACTGGCTTTCGATCTATATTCATCCTCATTAAATGGACTGAAGAAGGGTCAATTAAAGAAGTATTATGTTGAAGCATATAGGGAATGATAAGACCGATATATTGGAGCAGGACTGCTACAATTCGGTGAAGTGAAAACGTTGCATTTGTTACACGTTTTGTAAATAGTAAGTGCTGGAGCATGCCGTGAAATAGTATAGCACTTTCAAAGGCGTTTTCAGAAATTTCCTCTCCAAATACAGATTTAAACCGAATCGCTAACCACTCTAGCTCGAATATACGATGCTGCATCACAAGTTTTTTTAGATCTATTTCATTGGAGCTAAGGATTGCATCAAAGAGAGCATATAGGCTTCGTTCTTCATTTAACTGAATAATACTATATATTTGTTGAGCTAAAATCTGTTGGTCCTTTTCGTTTTTCCCAACTTGGATTTGCATACGAAGCTGACTAGCATCATATCTTAATCCTTCTAGTATTTCTGCGATACAATCATTTTTTGAACTAAAATAATTATAAAAGGTTCCTTTTGAAATAGCTGCTCTATCAATGATGTCCTGGATAGAAGTTTGTTGGATTCCTTTTTCTACAAATAGCTTTAAAGCTACATCTGCAACATGTCTTTTACGTTTATTCATAAGTCCTCCGAATGCTTTTCTGATGGCTTTAGTATATATATTGTGAACACAAAGTTCAACTATATTTAAACTAGGTGTACAAATATATTGAAAAAAATGAACTAATGGTTTAATATAATTCGAGTAATGAAGTAAATATAGAAAAATAGAATAGGGGAAAACGAAAGATGAGTGACACTGAAAATAAAAAAGCTACGTATTTAATGCTCGCAGTACTCTTTGTTGGAGCATTTGTATCGTTTTTAAATAACTCCCTTTTAAATGTAGCATTACCTTCCATTATGGTGGACTTAGATGTGGAATATTCTACTGTCCAATGGTTGGCAACTGGTTATATGTTAGTGAGCGGAGTCCTAATACCTGCATCAGCCTTCTTAATAAGAAGGTTTTCGAATAGAACTTTGTTTCTTACCTCCATGGCAATATTTACGTTAGGTACTGCTATGGCAGCAGTTGCTCCAAACTTTGGCTTCCTTTTAACAGGGCGTATGGTCCAAGCGGCTGGTTCCTCTGTAATGGGACCTTTACTGATGAACGTAATGCTGGTTGCCTTCCCACGTGAAAAAAGAGGAGCGGCTATGGGGATTTTTGGTTTAGTTATGATCACAGCTCCTGCAATTGGGCCGACATTATCGGGGTTCATAGTACAATACTATGACTGGCGCGTTCTTTTCATCATGATTTTACCATTAGCAGTTATTAGCTTGTTACTAGCTGTTTGGAAGCTAGGGAATGTTATGACAACTGATAAAACTGCAACAATTGACTTTGCATCAATAATTCTTTCGACATTCGGTTTTGGTGGTCTGTTATATGGAGTCAGCACAGCAAGCACAGCTGGCTGGGATGATCCAATTGTATTAACCACACTAATCGTGGGATTAGTAGCAATAGTTATTTTTGTAATTCGTCAGTTAAAGTTAGAACAGCCATTGTTAGATTTACGCGTATATAAGTATCCGATGTTTGCTTTAGCATCCATTATTTCAATTGTTAATGCAGTTGCTATGTTCTCGGGTATGATTTTAACACCAGCCTATGTGCAAAGTGTACGCGGTATATCTCCCTTAGACTCTGGACTACTAATGCTACCTGGGGCAATTGTTATGGGAATTATGTCTCCGATAACAGGAAAACTGTTCGATAAGTTTGGTCCCCGTACTTTAGCATTAATAGGATTGGTTATTACAGCGATTTCTACTTTTGAATTATCTAGATTACAAATAGATTCTACCTATTTATTTATTGTTATAATCTACACGATACGGATGCTAGGGATGTCTATGGTTATGATGCCAATCATGACAAATGGTTTAAATCAGTTACCGACACGTTTAAACCCGCATGGTACAGCAGTTAACAACACCGCTCAGCAGGTTGCTGGTTCCATTGGTACGGCAGTGCTAGTTTCCATTATGAACTATGTGACAACAAAAGAAGGGGAAAGCCTAATGGCAAACGTTGACCCTACTACACTGACCGAGCAAACAATGGGCTTACTAGGTCAACAAGCTTTATTAGCAGGGATTCAATACTCCTTCCTAGTTGCTTTGGTTATGAACATAATCGCGTTAGTCTTAGCCTTCTTCTTGAAACGAGTAGATGTTAGCCCAGCAGCTCTACAAAAGCTAGAGGAAGAAAATCAAGTAAAGCCAACAACTAAATAATAATTTTAAAGAGACTGGGATATAACTAGTCAATAAATTAAAAGACGTGAAATCAGCAACTTGATTTCACGTCTTTACTTTTTTTTTTTGAAGAGAATTTTGTCCCCGCCTCTGTTTAATATGACTTGAAATGTAGCGAGAAGCATTTTTTTTAGAAGATGTCTATTAATGACTATATATGGGTAATAGAATGATGAAGGGTGTGATAAATAGAGTGCACCATTTACATAAATTAACTATATAGAGAGCGAGAGTTGGAAAATGTTTAAAACCTATGAAGTTAAACCTTTTTTTGACGAAATGTTAAAAGCGTGCGGTGAGCCCAAGTCGCACTATCAAAACTTCTATAATATTCTTCACCGTTTTTCTTCAGAAGAATTAAAAGAAAAACATGAAACAGCCCAACTTTCATTTTTAAGACAAGGCATAACGTTTACAGTGTATAACAATAATATGGGAGCAGAGCGTACTATGCCTTTTGATTTCATTCCAATTATAATTCCTCCGGAAGACTGGGAAACGATTAAAAAGGGAATGATTCAACGTACAGAGGCATTGAACTGCTTTTTACAGGATATTTACCATCAGCAAAAAATTATAAAGGATGGAATTATTCCTAGAGATTTAATAGAAAATAATAAATATTATTATCACAAGCAAATTAAAAATATTAAAATTCCGTTAAATAACAACATATTTTTAGCAGGAATAGATTTAATTCGTGATGAAACGGGTAAGTATTTGGTGCTTGAGGATAATTTAAGAAACCCATCTGGTCTTTCTTATGTATTCCAAAATAGGTACGTTATGCGTCAGGTCTATCCCGAATTTTTTGCTAACCACTCCATTCATGCTTTGGAACAGCAAATAACCTATATTTATGAAGCAATTGTGGAACATGCTCCAGAGGGAGTGACCAATCCTAAGGCAGTACTGCTTACTCCAGGAATATATAACTCTGCATATTACGATCATGTATTTTTAGCTCAACAAATGGGGTTACAATTGGTCGAAGGCCGTGACCTAACAGTAGTTGATAACATTGTATATATGAAAACAATCCGCGGACTTGAAAAAGTAGATATTATTTATCGTAGAATTGATGATGACTTTTTGGATCCTTTAGAATTTCGTGAGGATTCTACTCTTGGAGTTCCTGGTTTAATAGATGCATATAAATTAGGCAATGTGGCAATATTAAATGGTATAGGGAATGGTGTTGCTGATGATAAAGCAGTGTATGCCTATGTTCCCGATATGATTAGATATTATTTAGAGGAAGAGCCAATTATTGATAATGTGAAAACCTATCGTCTGGATGATTTAGAACAGAGGGAATGGGTGCTGCAGCATTTATCAGAACTGGTCGTAAAAAATGTTGGTGCCTCAGGTGGCTATGATATGTTAATAGGCCCACATGCTACTAAAAAAGAGATAGAGAGATTTAGGGAGAATATTTTAAAGACACCGGAGCAGTATATAGCGCAGCCGACTATTCAGCTTTCAAGAGCACCTGCGTATCAAGGAGAAGCGTTTTATCCATGTCATGTAGATTTACGAGTGTTTGTCATTAGAGGAGAGGATACACATGTATTTCCAGGTGGTCTTTCACGTGTAGCATTAAAGAAAGGCTCGCTAGTAGTAAATTCCTCACAAGGTGGTGGCGGTAAAGATACATGGGTCATGAAATCAGGGGGTTTTAGTTCATGTTAAGTCGTGTAGCAGATTCTTTATACTGGATGTCTCGAAATTTTGAGCGAGCCGAACAAAACGCTAGAATTTTAGATGTTCATTTAACTCAAATGGTCGAAACCTCTAGTGATGAATCATTTAAAGAGACACAGTGGAAGCTATTATATGAAGCGTGTTCTACTCTAGAAGAATTAGAGGCATTGGAAAATAAAAAGAATAGCAAAGAAGAAGACCTAATATTTTACTTGGCATTAAGTCATGAAAATCCAAATTCGGTTTTCAATTGCGTACGAATTGCTAGAGAGAATGCAAGGGTTTGTCGTGATCACATACCTAATGAACTGTTTGAAGTTTGGAATGATGTCTTTTTATATACAAAAGATGCTCAAAATATCCCTTATTCTCTTCAGAACATGAGGTTATTTCTAAGCCAGATTAAAAAGGCTTCTTTCACTATTCAAGGAATTATTGAGTCAAACATGTCTCGCGGTATAGCTTACCATATGATGAAAATAGGAAATTGGTTAGAACGGGCTGAAAAGACTGCCAGAATTTTAAATGTGGTGTGTGAACATACAAGTGAAGCGGAGCTTTCTTATAAAAGAGATGAATATTATGCGTGGCTATCAGCACTTAGAATGCTGAATGGGTATGAGGCCTATTTGAAGGTGAATAGACCAAAAATGGATCCACGAACAATTCTTGCTTTTCTTATTGTCGATGAAACCTTTCCTAGATCCATTCATTACAATATGAATAGTGTGCAAAATGCAATTGATAATTTGGGAGGACAGAAGGCTAAACACTCAGAAAAGCTCCATTATCTTTTACAAAGGCTTCATCAAGACTTTGATGAAATGACTATTCAGGAGTTAGACTCCGAAGAAATGATGGACTTTCTGAATCGTTTTCAAAATCAATGTAATGAAATTGGGCAAACCTTCTCTGAAACCTATTATTTAATTGAACCTATTAAGCAACCGTATACACCTGCTATCCAAATACAATCACAAGGTGATAGTAATTGGATTAGTAATTCTCAGATGCCTGTTATTGAAAGACCTTCATCCTTAAAATATAAAATTGAGCATACTAATATTTTTGATTATGAGACTATGGTCGATCAAAGTATGAACTCAATTCGTTTAAAGCCTAGAACGGATGAGTGTCAGCGTTTGCTTTCTTACCGAGCAGATATTACCCCTGTGGCACTAACGAAAGAGCATGTTGACATATGGGGCAACGTAGTAGAATCATTTTTTATCGCAGATCATCATCGTCATTTAGAGGTTAAGACAACCTCTGTTGTCAGTATCCAAAGAAGTCCTTGGGTTCATAGAATTGACTATTCACCGGAAATGTATGCCATTTTCCATTCAGAGCTTTTTAGAAGCCATTACTTAGCATACTTAAGCAATACAGCTTATACTTATTTGACACCTGAGCAAATAGAAAAAGTGGATAAAGAAATCGGGGAAATGGTAAACCCAGTTAAGTACGCTATTGATTTAATGGGATATTTGTTCAATCATTTCACATATGATGGTTCATCTACTACTGTTACCACTAAGGCGTTGGAATCGTTTGACCTTCAAAAAGGCGTGTGTCAGGACATTTCTCATGTGATGCTTGGGGTATTAAGAACAAAGAATATACCGGCTCGATATGTAAGTGGGTATCTGTATGTTGGTGAAAATTCGGCATTAGTTGGTGATGCAGCTAGTCATGCCTGGGTAGAGGTAATGGTTCCAGGGATTGGCTGGGTTGGTCTTGATCCAACAAATAATGTGGAAGCTTTAGAAAATCATATACGCGTAGGAGTGGGACGCGACTATAACGATGTAAGTCCTGTTCAGGGAGTGTATAGAGGGGGAAGTCATTCATTAGAAGTAAAGGTTTCAGTAAGCTTAATAGAACAATAAGAAAGGCCTCAGCTTAAAAGTTGAGGTCTTTCATCACTAGAATTATATTTTAAAATCATTGTGTTTAATTGGAAAGAATAAGGGAACATTTTAATAGAACAAATACAAAAAGGAGGACAAACAAATGAAGCATTTAAAAGCACTTCTTATAAAATTTCTTATGATAACAGTAGTCCTTTTAGTTGTTTTGACATTAATATTTGATGTCCCATTCCTAGATTCTATATGGACTAGCTTAGTGTTGACTGTTTTAGCTTACATTTTAGGAGACTTCCTATTGTTCCGACTTGCGGCAAATCGCTCCAGCCAAAATGTAAGAAACATGATAGCAACAGGTGGAGATATTATATTAGCCTTTTTAACCATTTGGTTTATGCAAATTGCTTTAGTAGACGCTGATGGAAACCTTGCTCTTGGTACACTAATAGCAGCAGTAATTATTGGAGCAGGCGAATGGTTCTTCCACAAATATTTGGATGGGAATGTATTTTACAAAAATAAACGTACAACAGCAGATGTCGCTGCTGATTATAACGACTAAACAAAGAGCCCCTTTTAGTTGAGGGACTCTTTGTTTTTGTATGGAAGAAGCAAGTGGTGATTTTAATAGCATGGGATTATTGGAAACTTAGATGAATGATTTGTAGTAAAAGAGAAGGAAAAAGATAGTTCAATTGTTATAAAGAGAATAATAGTTTTCAATCGAAGCTTACCTGTATCGGTATGGAAATTTAAAGTATAGAATTGTTTGACTTTTAACTTTGGAATATGTTATTATTATCTCGAATTAGAGATATATTAATTAAAAGTATTATTTATAGGAATTGTATTAGCTTTTTATAATCTGGAAGCTTAATGAGTTTAGGCTACAAAGCCTTTGGATAAAATAGTTTAGAACAAATAGGAGGAATAACAATGTTAAAAATAGGAATTATTTTAGGGTCAACTCGTGAAGGTCGTTTAAGTCCACAAGTAGGTAACTGGGTAAAAGAATTAGCAGACAAACGTGGAGATGCTCAATATGAAATTATTGATATTGCTGAATTTAAACTACCATTACTAGGGGAAGCTGGTGGCGATGCTTCAGGAGCTACAGCTTGGTCAGCAAGAGTAGCTGATTGTGACGGCTTTGTATTTATCGTACAAGAGTATAATCACTCAATTACAGGTGCACTAAAAAATGCGCTCGACTATCTTCGTGTGGAGTGGAATAACAAAGCGGCCGGCATTGTATCTTACGGATCAGTTGGTGGAGCACGTGCAACGGAACATTTAAGAGGAATCTTAGGAGAATTATTAGTAGCAGATGTACGTGTACATCCGGCTCTTTCATTATTTACTGACTTTGAAAATGGTACGGATTTCAAACCAGCAACTGTTCAAGCAGACTCAGTAAATCAAATGCTAGATCAGGTCATCCCATGGGCAACAGCATTAAAAACTATTAGATAACAAGAAAAGCGCAAGCACCTGTGTCTGCCCCGACAGGCAAATGGGAAAAAGCGAGGAGGCAGTCCCACAGCCACCGGAGCTTTTACCCATTTGACCCGAGGGGCAAGGTGCTGAAGCTAGACATAGAAGAAAAGCGCAAGCACCTGTGTCTGCCCCGACAGGCAAATGGGAAAAAGCGAGGAGGCAGTCCCACAGCCACCGGAGCTTTTACCCATTTGACCCGAGGGGCAAGGTGCTGAAGCTAGACATAGAAGAAAAGCGTAAGCACCTGTGTCTGCCCCGACAGGCAAATGGGAAAAAGCGAGGAGGCAGTTCCTCGTAATAGCTTACAATTACAAAAATCCACTCTACTATATAGGAAGAGTGGATTTTTGCATTCATACGATGTTGCAGAGAATTACAAGCTAATCAGGTTGTGGGAACTTCTTTTGGCGAGCGACTGGCAAGAGTTTTCTCTTTCATTGAAAAACCAGTGAGTCCGTAAACAAACGTAAAAATTGGGGTTAGCAATGCTAAAAAGCAGAATGGAAGATAAGTCAATGTCGGTACGCCTAGTGTAGCTGCAGTAAAGACGCCACTTGCAGTCCAAGGCAGCAAAGCGCAGCCCTGAGTTGCTGTATCTTCCATAGCTCTTGAAAGGTTTTCAGGCCGTAAGTTAAACTTATCAAATAACGGTTTCATGAACGTTCCTGTCATAACACCCGCAAATGAAAAGCTTCCCCCAAGACCGAGTGTAAAATAGGACATGATCATAGTTACAAAAACGAGTAAACCTCTACTCTTGATCATTTTAACTATAGAATCAATGATGGTTACTAGAACTCCCGAGATGTTCAATAACCCCCCTAAGCCAAGGGCAAAAATAAAGATTGCTACCATAGGCAGCATGCTTACTAATCCCCCTCGCTGTAGCAAGGAATCGATTGCTTCAATACCTGATTCCACAAAAAAGCCATTATAAGCTACTCCCAAAATACTTGTCATATCTATACCTTGGTAAAAAATGGCGATTAGGGCACCTGCGACTCCTCCTAAAAATACGGAGATGATAGCAGGTTGTTTTGTAATTAGTAGTACAAAGAGAAATAGTGCTGGAATAATGGAGACAATACCTAAATTAAAGTTTGCTGCTAAATATCCAGTCAAGCTATTAACTTCAGCTGAATTAACAGCCGTCACTTCTGTATTTAAACCAATAAGGGTAAATATAATGGCTGATAAAACGTAGGCGGGAACAGTTGTCCAAAGCATATGCTTTACATGGGTAAATACATCTATTCCAACGACTGCTGCAGCGAGATTTGTTGTATCTGATAAGGGTGAAAGCTTATCCCCAAAGTAAGCTCCACTTACTATTGCACCAGCTGTCATCGCTAGAGAAATATCTAAGCTTTGTCCAACCCCAATCATAGCTATGCCTGCAGTTCCTAGAGTTGCCCAAGAAGAACCAGTAGCCATAGAGACTACGGAACAAAACAAGAGGGTAGTTACTAAGAAAAATTGCGGGGAAATGGACTGTATTCCATAATAGATTAAAGTAGGAACTGTACCAGATGCTATCCATGTACCGATTAATATTCCTACTGCCATTAATATTAAGGAAGGCTTAAGGGCTTTAAGCATGGAAGCGAACATTGCTTTTTCAATTTCTTCATAAGAATAGCCAAGACGTAAAACAAAAGGGATGAGAACAACGATCGCAGTGAACAGCATAATTTGGATAGGGGCTTCCAATAGTATTAATCCAGTGGATATAACCGCAACCATTAATATGAGGATGAATAATGAATAGAGTAAAGATGGTTTTTTTATTGTTTTTTCCATTTAATCACTCCTTTTATTAGATATAGAATTAAGAATTAAAACTAATTCTATGTTATTATATTATTCAGAAAATATATTTGTGGTAACTAGATACCCTCTTCTAATGTATTATTAACATTTTTTTGAGAAGTTTTTGTACATTTTTCTAACTGGAGCAGGTTGAGTGAGGGCTTTTTTAATAAGTTACAAATAAAAGAAAGCCCCATCACCGAGTGATGGGGCTGATGATATTATTATCTTTGTGTTGCTCGGAACCCTGCTGCTTCAGCTTCTTCCTTGCTGCAAAACATTTCTTCGGCAACTGTCATTTCATAATATTGCTGACCAGGGACATGAAAGATTTTCTCGCCCTTAGAGTTGATATTACCTTTTATTGTACAATCAGTAATATCATTCGGCTTCTTTTCCTCATTAGTTTTATCAACTACTTTCACTTCTTCAACAGCATCTTTATCGTAACCCCTGTTCGTTACATAATTCTCCACTGACCATATCCCGATTGCTTGCTGTTGAGCTTTTTTCTGAATGGCTTCAAACCAGTCTACATGCTTAGTGTTAGGTGCGTAAATGTAAGCAACACGGGCAAGACCTTGTTTTAACAGTTCTTCTTGCAGACTCTTTCCATCAGAAGTATAGATATAAGCAAGAAGCCTATTGTATTTATCCCTATAGGAGACATCGAACTCTAAGAAGACAGTATCCTGACCCTTTAGTAATTGTTTCGTAAAATCTTTTGCTTCCTGTCCAAAAGGCTGTTCTCCTAGCTTAGGATGGTTAGTTTCGGGAGTGTCTACCAATAAAAAACGGACGTTTTCATTTGCACCATTGTATTTTATTTTAATCGTATCCCCATCAATCACGCTGACCAATGGAAATTCTTCAAGCTTAGATACGTCATGAGTAGTGCTCGACGTAGCTTCAGATGATTCTTTTTGTGGAGCTTCCTCAGCTTTCTCTGAAGTTTCCTGCTCAGTGATTGGATTTTCGTCCTCCACCACTAACTGATCTATACTGCTGCATGCTCCTAATAAGATGGTTAAGGATAAAATATACATAATCCATTTTTTCATGTTACATACCTCTCTCTTTCAATCGGTCACTATCTTAACATACAAGTAAAAGAGAGTGAAAGAGAAATAGAAGAATTCAGTACGTAAGATGCAGTCATTTTCCATTTAAATATTTTTTATTTACATTGAACGTTTTTATGTAAATTAACGTCTAACTGTTACAAAAGAGGGGGAACAAAAATGGAGCACCTAGTTAGGAGAGCAATCACAGGAGATGACGATGCTTTCTTACAGCTAATGCAAATACATCGTGATGTTTTATATAAAACTGCCTTTATATATTTAAAAAATGAACATGATGTGTTGGAGGCTCTTCAGGAAGTGACGTTTCGAGCTTACACCAAGCGTCACCAAGTAAAGGAGCCGTCCTTCTTTCAAACGTGGCTAGTGAGAATCCTGTTAAATTATTGTATGGACACATTGAAGAAGCAGGGTAATTTATTTTCATTAAATGAAGATGTAGGAAAAGAAGAACATTCCTCTAACCAGGATCTTATGCTTGCACTTAGAGAGTTGCCGAGTGCACAACGAGAGCTCATTCATCTAAAATACTTTAATGAATTAAAGGTGAGCGAAATCGCAAGAAGGCTACAAATTCCAGAGGGGACAGTTAAGTCAAGGTTACATCATACGCTAAAGAAAATTCGTGTTTTTATGGGAGAGAGAGGGGGCGATGTTTAATGACCAATGTAAAACAAATCAAGCATTTAGTAAACGAACAAATGGAAGATATCCAGGTTAGTTCAGCTACTGGAAGCGCCATATTAAACGGTATTAAAATAGCGCAAAGAAAAAAACAGCGCAGGTCTAAAATAGTATTTAGCCTCTCAGCTATAGCTGTGCTTTTCTTTGGCTTCGCCTTTATGACACGCATTTCTCCAGCCTTTGCCCAGATTTTTGAGGATGTACCGGGCTTGGGGGCTATCGTAGCAATCGTAGAATATGATAGAGGGGTAGAAGAAAGTGTCATAAACAACTATTTTGAGGCAATTGGTGAATCTGTAAAAGAAAATGATGTTACTTTTACGTTGGATGGGGTGATAGCAGATGATACTGGTATGCTACTTTCCTATACCCTCGAGTCTCCTAATCCCGTAAATGATTATCATCTAGGAGACACAGTCCTGCTCCAAAATGAGAAAGAGCTTGGTCTTGCTTACGTAACTTCCGAGCATGCCCAAGAAGAAGTGGTCCAAAAAGTGGAGAGCACCATTAGGATTTCTGACCCTAGTGGTGCGATCGATTATAATAATCCAGCCTTTACATTAAAGTTTTCAATACGTGGAGAAAAGGATTTAAAATTTGTCATACCATTTGAGTTAAAAAATAAAGTTGCCAAGCCAAAGCATTACAAGCTAAATCGTGAGGTGGTAGTAGAAGGACAAAAATTTACTGTAGAACAGGTAAAAATATCTCCTTTGCATGCTGCGATTGATATAAAAACGGATCCACAAAATGATATGGTTATTTTTGATTTTTCTTCTATTAAGTTGCAAAATGAAAGTGGAAACGTATGGGGAAGTGGATCCACATCCATTAGTGGCTTTGGAAGTGCTGATACTACGAAAAGAACGATTTATTTAGAAAGCAATTATTTTCAGGAATCAGAAGAATTATATTTAATTATCGGTGATATTTTGGCTATGCCAAGGGATGAGCGAGAGATCGTTATAGACTTTGATAAAAAAGAAGTGGCTTCTATATCTAAACAATATCCTTTGCAGCTAGAAATAATAGATGAGTCTAGCTTTAAGGTAGATTTTGATAATTATTTAGGGTTTAATCAAACAATTTTCACTATGGGCGAGGATAGAAATGGCCGTAAAGTACCGCTAGCTATATCTCATCGAATTTCTGACACGACTAATTCTCAAGTATTTACTTTAGAGAAAGGAACCCAGAATAATCCAGTAACCTTTGTACTGCAGGGATATCCTAACTATTTGGAGAACGAAACACGCATAAAGGTTAAATAGGAGGTTAAAACATAGTCATTAAAAAAAATAATACCATTTAGGGCGCATTAATTTAAAACAAGAAAATAAATACCATTTAGTTTCTTGTTGTGGGATAATTAGGAAAAATAATGCGGGAGGTACTATGGCACTTTTTCTAGGATTATTATCTTTGTTGTTTGGTTCTCTTTTTATGTCATTGACAGTTGATGAGCTAGGCTCGACTGGTAACTCATATTTATTGATCTATGGGATAGGTTTATT
Organism: Psychrobacillus sp. FSL W7-1457; assembly: GCF_038593405.1. Taxonomy (NCBI): domain Bacteria; kingdom Bacillati; phylum Bacillota; class Bacilli; order Caryophanales; family Bacillaceae; genus Psychrobacillus; species Psychrobacillus sp. FSL W7-1457. The sequence goes on along the minus strand of NZ_CP151993.1, from coordinate 3,351,949 downwards.
TTTGTTAGGTGCATTGGTGCTTGGCTCGAGAAAAACGAAACGAGTAAGAAAGCCTTTGAACATCAAACGGACGGAGATCTCTTTAGCTGTTTTAGGGCTCATTTTATTATTTGGAAGTTACATTCAGAAGAATATTTCTCTAGTATACCTTGGCTCTATCCTATTAATAATTGGTGTTATTTTTATGCTAACTAAGCTCGAACAAATTCAGTTAAATGTAAAGCCAATAGTAATATGCATATATATGATGACATTTGGAATGGTGATGGTTATCACTGCATTTTTGGGATTACCAAATGAAGATTTAAGAACCTTCGGATTTGTCCAGTTAATGCTGGGGATTATTTTTGCCGTGCTTGAAAGCGTGAAGGAAATAAAACCTCCAGCAAAGCAAATGTCCTTTAAAGCAAAATAATATATTTTTTCTCCAAATGAGGGTACTCTAAATGTGTGAGAAAAACTTATACATAAGGAGAGATTTGCATGCAAGCAATTACAGGGAAAACAGCATTAATCACTGGTGCAGGTCGAGGCATTGGTCGCGCAACAGCTATAGCCTTTGCTAAAGAGGGTATTAACCTAGGACTTTTAGGAAGAACAATCGAAAACTTAGAGGCAGTTGCAAGTGAGCTAAAAACATATGGTGTTAAAGTTTCCATAGCTGCTGCTGATGTATCCAACATGGAATCTGTAAACAGTGCAGTTGAAAAAATCCGTGGGGAGCTTGGTCCAATTGAAATCTTGGTAAACAATGCCGGGATCTCTAAATTCGGTAAATTCCTTGAAGTAGATCCAGAGGATTGGGCTAAGATCATTCAAGTAAATGTGATGGGTGTGTACTACGTAACTAGAGCAGTATTACCAGACATGATCGAGAAAAATGCAGGGGACATTATTAATATCTCTTCTACTGCAGGTCAAAAGGGCGCTCCAGTTACAAGTGCCTATAGTGCATCCAAAGCTGCGGTAATCGCACTTAGTGAATCTCTAATGCTAGAAGTAAGAAAGCAAAATATCCGCGTTGTCACATTAACACCAAGTACTATTGCTACGGACATGGCAATCGAATTAAACCTGACAGACGGAAATCCAGAAAAAGTAATGCAACCAGAAGACATCGCTGACTTTATGGTAGCTCAGCTGAAAATGAACCCAAGAATTCTGCTTAAATCTGCAGGACTATGGTCAACTAATCCATAATTAGAAGAAGTGTGTGGTCGTGATGAAAATCGCGGCCATTTTTTTGTTTGCAATCATGTCAGCTCGGACTCCTACAATGCCTGGCTAGATTACTACATTCAACTCAAAATTTACGACAATCGAGCAATGGATTACGACAATGCCACCTCGATTAACTACAATCTAAATGGATTACGACAATGCCTGGCTAGATTACTACAATCAACTCAAAATTTACGACAATCGAGCAATGGATTACGACAATCCCCACATAATTTACTACAATCCCTTTTTCACTTCACCACACTCTCCCAAATAGTTCTCTATCATCCACTCTAAATACTCTTTTACCTCTCAAGTCAAAAAAATCTTAATAAAAATGGAATATTCTAATTTTATAGAGAATATATATAAATAAGTTTGTGTTTAAAAGGGAGGAGAGTTAGGAAACAGATTATGTTCAAGCAACCTATTCCATAGATAAGTTAATAGACAAGCATAGGAAGATATAGATATGAAAATATAGTAATAAAATGGGGGACTATTTAGGTGAGATTAAATAAGCTTGGGATTATTTTAACTTCATCGGCATTGACCGTTGGGTTATTTTCTACTACTGTAAGCGCTGCTCCAAATGGGACGAATCAGACTAGTAAACCGATTGTACAGGTAGCTGCTTCAAACGTTGTTTATACAAAGGACGATTTAATTAAAAAGTTTCGCTCGTATTTTCCAAAGCAGTTTGATTCATTGAAAAGCAGTGATTTTCAGATGAGTAGTGGCAACTATTATACTCCAGAGGATGAGACATCCCGGTATAGTCTTAGCTTTACCCAGACGATAGAAGGTAAACGAGTTTATGGAAGTGTTGGGTTTGTTGGAGATAATTTAGATATCGAGCATTTTTCGTATTCTCCACCAATTGGATCAGATGCCTTATTCCCGGCAAAGGTATCTAAGGACGAAGCTAGAAAATTAGCCGTAGACTTTGTGAAAAGCTTGTTGAAGGAGGATTCCTATCAGCTCGAAAGCGATAATCATTACTATTATCCAACAAGGATTTTAACAGAACCAATTAACTACTCTTTTTCATTCACTAAAACTAAAAATGATATATCTATATCCGATAACCGTGTAGATATAAATGTTCTTGGAAATGGTCAAATTACTAGTTTTTATAAATATCCATCTACACAAGAAAAGAATACATTTGACGAAGTAAAAAATATTAAGTCTGAAAAAGATATATTAAACAAATTAAAAGAGAATCTAGGGGTAGAGCTTCAATACCAGGTAAATATTGACTATCAATCGGGTGAGCGTACGGTTAAGCTAGTCTATCAACCGACAGGAAATTTTCTTGGATTGAGTGCTGCTACAGGTAAGTGGTTAACTCCAAATGGATATACGGATCAATTTCCATCTAAAGCAAAGCTTAAAAAGATTGTAGAGAAGCCTCTGCCTGCAAAGCAGAAGGGGATCACTATGGAACAAGCGAAGAAAGCAGCTGAAAAGCTGTTAGAAAATAAATCTGACAAGCTTAAATTGAGCATTCAATCCATTGATGAGATTGAGAACTATAATGGTCAGACGGTCTACAGTATTCAGTATATGTATAACCATAGAAACGGTGGTAGCGGTGCTAGTATTGAAATTAACAAGGCTACTGGGGAAGTCATTCAATATCACAATATGTTAGGGTATTTAATGAATGAACTTGGAGAGAAACAGGAGGTTGCCAAGCCAATTTCTCAGAAGGATGCTTTAGCGAAAGCAACAAGCTATATTAAAGAATGGATTCCTTCTTACTTACACAACTTTAGTATGCCTGTCGATGAGCCTTATTATGAGGAAAATATGGGCGCATATAACTTCTCCTTCCCACGAGTGGTTAATGGCATAATAGTAAGTGGAGATTCCATAAACGTTGGAGTTTCTGCGGATGGTTCCTTGAGCAGCTTATATGTAAATGAACAAAAGGTGGAAGAGTGGCCTTCTCTTAAGGAAGTGATTTCCGCAAAAGAGGCAAAGACACTTTTAAATAATTCTTTAAAAGTTAAGCTGAATTATTCAAAGCAAATGCAAAAGAAAGATAATAAGCACTATGACTTACTATATGTGCCTGTATATAACGACAGCTCTTATAGTACCCTAGATGCTACGACTGGTAAATGGAGCAGTCTGTTTGGTGGAGAGCAAAGCTCTGTGGTTGTTTCTCATCCAACTGCACAGGAAGAGCTAAACTATCTAATAAGCACAAAAATTTTAGATGTAAAAGATGCTAAGGCTTTTAATGGGGATGCAGCTATTACGAAGGGCGAGGCTCTAAAAATATTAATGAATTCCTTAACCTACTTCTACGAGGGAAGGTATTATTATGGCAACGAAACGGTGGAGCAAACATTCGATAATATAGATCCAAAACATCCATTATTTCAGTTGGTTGAGCGTGCTGTAAGTGCTGAAATTATAAAGGCTGGAGATAAGAAGTTTGATGTTGATTCACCAGTAACAAGAGAAGAACTTTCTACTTGGTATATCCGTGTGCTAGGGCTAGAGCATGCAGCTAAGCATTATGATATATACAAGGTTAACTTTGAGGATACAAATAAAATTAAATCAGACTACCTTGGGTATGTAGCGTTAGCGAATAAATATGGGCTATTTGCCACTGAAAAAAATCAATTTAATCCGCAACAGGAAGTTACTTATGCAGAAATGTCGGTTTCTACTATACGCTTAGCGCATGAAATTGCTAAAAAGGGAAGATACAATAATTATTAATCATTAAGCTAGGAGCCCTCGTTGAAGCGAGGGCTTTTCTACTTCTATAAATTTGTTAGAGGGGTGTGAAATGGTAAATAGATGGATCACTTTTGATTTAGATGGAACGATTATGCAAAATCCTTTTATTGATTATGTATTTCCTGAAATACGCAATGCCATTTGTAGGGAGAATGGAAACTTAACAAATTGTGTAGAATCATTTGTTGCTGAGCATAGGAATCGCCTGAATCAACGACAATACGTGGAGGCATATGATTGGGAAGAAATCATCACTTCCTATATTCAGTTACATGAGTTAAATTTGTTGATTAACGTGGAAGAGATAGTAAAAAAATATTGTGTTCCAGGTGCTATCTATCTTTTAGAGGAAGGAATTTTAGAAGTACTGCAGGAGCTAAAGCTAAGGGGATATTCTCTTGCGGTCATAACAAATGGCTACTCTAACTTTCAGATGCCAGTAATGGAGGCTTTAGGACTGATCCCGTATTTTGATAGAATAATTACACCTGACATTATCGGCTATGCAAAGCCAGATGAGCGAGTATTTATGGAGTTAGGCGAAGTTGTAGCTCATATAGGAGACCGAATTGATCACGATATCATACCTGCAAATACTTGGGGAGCTAAGGCAATCTGGATTAACAGAAGCTTACCGGAGCAACTAAAGTCTATCAAGCTAGAGTTAAGAACCCGACATGATGGGGTCGTGGATATTATCCTAGCTAAACTGATGAGAGAATCACAGGTTAATTTTAGAGCTATTCCAAGAGAAGCTATACCTTGTTCTGTAATTTATAGATTGGAGGAGCTATTGGATATTATTTTGTAACTTCACTTGCACTCACTTACAAAGGTTGGTAATTTAAGTAGTATCAAAGTTAAAGTAGGGAGTTAGAGCAATGGAGCAGTTCATGGTACCAATTCAATATAATATATTAAAGGAACAAGCTAAAAAGTTAGTAAAAGGTCTCGGTGTTACTAGGGATAGATCTGTTATAAAAGCATTAAAAGAGCTTGTTCAGGAAAAAAGTGCTGAGGTTTTTACAGGTTTAAATGAAGCACAGCAAATGTTAATCGATAGAGTGTTGGAGCTAGAAAATAAAGAGCAACTTGAAGTGTATTTGGCAGAAGCTAAGAACTATGTTATTCCTTTCCCAGAGATTACGGGACAAACCATTAAAAAGTTTTTTCCAAAAGATAAAAAACTAAAGGCACCTAAACAAACAATTGAAGAAAGAAGTAGCATAGTATATTTTTGTGTAACTGATTTAGGTACTACCCGTAAATATATAATCTTTGAAATTGCTGGTGAGCTTTTTGGAAGACGGGGAACGTACGGAAACCAAGTGAAAAAAGGCATTTGCGCCATCTGTAACCACTTAGAAGAAGTAACTTTGTTTATGATGAATTCCAAAAAAGGTAGTGAGGGGACATTCACGAAGCAAGGAAATACGATCTGCATGGATAGTATAAAATGCAATGAAAATATAACAGATTCTACTAAGCTGACAGAGTTTTTTGGCAATGTAAATTCATAAACGCTCATTGATAGAAGCAAGTCAATCAATGAGCGTTTTTTATATATACCCACTTTGAAGATTCCTAAAATAGTTCAATCAAATAATTTATTAAAGAAGCAGGCATTAATTTTATGCCAGCTTCTTTTTCTGTTCTTTAATGTGGGACTAGACAATATATTGGTGTATAGGGATATGTAAACGTTTTAAAAGACGGATAAAGGGGACCAAAAGTATGCTTTCTAAATTCTTCTCTAAGCAAAAGTTGAATATCTACGCACCGTTTAGCGGCATTGTAAACCCTCTAGATCAAGTTCCAGATCCAGTATTTAGTGAAAGGATGATAGGTGAGGGGGTAGCTATCCTGCCAGTTAGCGGAGATGTTTTTGCTCCTTGCGATGGTTCTATTATTCATCTTGCGACCACAAAGCATGCGATCGGTCTTCGAGCAGGAGATGGGACGGAGATACTCATTCATATCGGTTTAGAGACAGTTTCCTTGGGTGGACAAGGCTTTACTGCATGTGTAGAACAAGGCGACATAGTAAAAAAAGGACAATTACTAATCCAGGTAGATTGGGATTTTTTACGTGAAAAAGCCATAAATCTAGTAACTCCTATTGTAGTGACTAATAGTAACGAGAAGAAAGTCAATTTAATAGACACTCCACAAGCTGAAGAAGGGAAAACAATTCTTATGACGGTTTCTTCGAAATAAACGAATAGAGGTGAAAGTAGTATAAGAGTTTGTGGAATTAGTTAAGGCAATCATTATCTTTTATCCCATGAATCTATGAAAAGAATAGGAGATGCAAACAATGAAGAGCTATATTCAAAGGCTTGGTCGTTCATTAATGCTTCCGGTTGCAGTACTACCTGCTGCAGCAATATTGCTGGGAGTGGGGTATTGGCTCGACCCAACAGGCTGGGGAACTGACAATGCAGTTGCCGCTTTTCTTATTAAAGCAGGCGGGGCAATATTAGATAATCTAGCGGTCCTTTTTGCGGTTGGTGTGGCAATTGGACTTTCGAAGGAAAGAGATGGTGCAGCAGCACTTAGTGGGCTAGTTGCATTTTTAGTCGTAACTACTATGCTTTCTCCAGCTACCGTTTCCTTGCTTCAAGGAATTGATGTGGGCGAGGTAGATGCAGCATTTGGAAAAGTAAATAATGCCTTTGTCGGAATCCTTTCAGGAATGATAGCGGCTGCAATGTTCAATCGTTTCAGTCATGTAAAGCTTCCAGACTTCCTTGCTTTTTTTAGTGGAAAACGAATGGTACCAATTGTTACTTCTTTTGTGATGCTGGCTATTTCCGTAGCCCTATTCTTCATTTGGCCGATTGTTTACGGAGGGTTGGTTTCATTTGGAGAAACAATCAGTGGACTAGGAGCAGCGGGAGCAGGGCTTTATGGCTTCTTCAACCGTCTTTTAATTCCAACAGGTCTTCATCATGCTTTAAACGCAGTTTTTTGGTTTGATACGATCGGGATCAGTGATATTAAGAATTTTTGGTCGAGCACAGGGGAAAAAGGGATAACAGGTATGTATCAAGCAGGGTTTTTCCCAATCATGATGTTTGGTTTACCAGCAGCAGCGTTAGCTATGTACCATACAGCTAAAACGAAGCGGAAAAAACAAGCGGCATCCTTAATGCTTGCAGCTGGATTTGCATCCTTCTTCACTGGTGTAACAGAGCCTCTTGAATTTGCCTTCATGTTCTTGGCACCTGCTTTATATGTGGTTCACGCTGCTCTAACAGGTTTATCCTTATTTATTGCTGCATCCTTTCAGTGGACAGCCGGATTTGGTTTTAGTGCAGGTTTTATAGACTATTTCTTAAGCTTGAGTATTCCAATCGCCAACCAGCCTTATATGCTCATAGTGCAAGGGTTGGTATTTGCAGCTATCTACTATTTCTTATTCCGTTTCCTAATTATAAAATTCAATTTAAAAACACCTGGAAGAGAAGATGAGGATGAGGTAGAGGTGGTAACAGAGGCAACTTCTGCTGATAATAAGTTTGCAGTAATGGCTGCTAAAATTTTTGCTGGACTAGGTGGCAAGGAAAATTTAACGTCTGCAGAGCATTGTGCTACTCGTTTACGTGTAGAAGTTAAAAATATGGATCTAGTAGACCAAATGAAAATCAAATCTTCCGGGATTCATGGCATTAATGTAGTAGGACCTAAAAGTATTCAAGTCATTGTTGGCACAAACGTTCAATTTGTAGCTGATGAGGTAGATAAATTGAGAAAGTAAAAGAATTCGCGCATTAAATATCTGAGTAATTAAACTAGCTCAAGATAGGCCGACTCTGAGAGGAGTCTGCCTCTTTTTTCTATTAAGAATTATGGAGGAGAAGCGATGGAAAGACATTTTAAAGTTACCGCTACAGAGGGTATACATGCAAGACCAGCAGCTATACTAGTTTCAGCGATAAAACCATTCGTTTCAGCGGTTGAGCTGAAATATAATGGCCAATCTGCAAATTTACGATCCGTACTTTCTGTGATGACTCTTTGCGTTCCAGTACACTCAATGATTACGATTGTTGCCAAGGGAGACGATTCGAAAGAACTGTTGGATAAATTATCTGAAGTGATATCTTCTCAAGGAATTGGTGAAGCATGCGAGAACTAAAGGGAATTGGTGCTTCAAGTGGATTGGCTATTGCGCCTGCATATTGTTTAATTGAGCCCAATCTCATGTTTGACCCAAAGGGAGTCCATGATCCTGAGATTGAAATGGAACGATTGAAACAGAGCATCTCTAATACAAAAAAACAGTTAAAGCTTATTTATGATTCGACCAAGCAATATATGGGGGAACAGAAGGCAACCATTATTGCCGCCCAAGAATTAATGCTAGAAGATCCTGCCTGGTTATCTGCAATATCGGATCAAATCCAACTAGGCAACAATGCGGAGATGGCCCTAACTAACGTAGCCGATGTATATGCAAAAACATTCGCTGAAATGGAAAATGACTATATGAAAGAGCGGGTAGCAGATATTCGAGATGTGGCCAAACGTATGCTGTCCAATTTGTTAGGTGTAAATTTACCCGACCTTAGTTTAATTCAATCAGAGGTAATACTAGTTGCAGATGATTTAGTGCCCTCCCTTACAGTTCAATTGAATAAGCAATATATAAAAGGAATTGTCACGAACATTGGTGGAAAAACCTCTCATTCGGCTATATTAGCGCGTTCACTTGATATTCCAGCAGTTGTTGGTACAAAAAAAGGAACAATAGATATAAAGCATGGTATCCCTCTCATAGTAGACGGAGAAATGGGAAGAGTAATTATTGATCCTGTAGATGATATAAAAAGGTTTTATTTGAATAAACAAAAGGTATTAGTAGAAGGAGACAGGTCTTTAAGTCATTACCTTTCTATTGCTAGCACTACTGCCGACGGGCATAACGTTCATATCGGTGGAAATATCGGTAATACTCATGATATAGATGCCGTGCTCGCTAATGGAGGAGAGGGTGTTGGTTTATTTCGTACAGAATTTCTATATATGAACAGAAGCGAGCTGCCAACTGAAGAGGAACAATTGGAAATCTATCAAACAGTACTGTTGAAAATGCAAAATAAGCCGACTGTTGTTCGTACTATGGATATTGGTGGAGATAAGGGCTTGTCATATTTAGGGCTTCCTAAAGAAAGTAACCCGTTTCTAGGGTATCGGGCAATTCGTATCAGTCTTGATAGACAGCACATTTTTCGGACACAGCTACGTGCGCTATTAAAGGCTAGTATTCACGGTAATTTAAAAATTATGTTTCCGATGATTTCAATACTTGAGGAATTTCGACTTGCCAAATCTATTCTGTTAGAAGAAAAACAAAAGCTTTTAAATGCAGGAATTCCTGTCTCAGAGGAAATTGAGATAGGCATGATGGTGGAAACGCCTGCTGCTGCAATAATTGCCGATTTTTTTGTACAGGAAGCTGATTTTTTTTCCATTGGCACCAATGATTTAATTCAGTATATGTTTGCAGCTGATCGCATGAACGAGCAGGTTTCCTATCTATATCAGCCCTACCATCCTGCTATTTTAAGAGCAATTCAGATTGTGGTAGAAGCAGCACATAAGAAAGGCAAATGGGTTGGGATTTGTGGAGAGATGGCAGGAGACCAAATAGCTATCCCACTTTTATTAGGACTTGGTATAGATGAGTTCTCGATGAATCCTTCTGCTATTTTAAGGGCTAGATCTCAAATTACAAAATTAAACAAAGAAGAATTAAGCGAACACCTTAAGCACATATTAACGTTGGCAACCGACAAAGAAGTATCACAATATGTAAAAGAACATCTTCTGTGATCTTACTTCTTTCTTTTTGCTAGTAAATGTGTAATGATGAAATATCAAGTGAAAGTAAAAAGGGTACTTGAACAGAACTTTGTTAGGAGGAGATTGGAATGGAAGAAAATACTGGAAAAGTAGAAATTGGCGACATTTTTACTGTTATTGATGAAAATGATGAAGAACAGGATATTGAGGTTTTAGGTTTACTAGAAGTTGAAGGTGAAACCTATGCAGCTGTTGGCTTTGCTGATGAAATTCAAAAAGAAACAGAGGAAGATTTCGATGTGTTCTTTTTACGTATAGAAGGCGAAGATGAACTAGCTAATATCGAAAGTGATGAAGAATTTGAAAAAGTATCTGCTGCTTTCATGGCTGCAGAAGCTGAATAACATAGAAAACTAACTGAGGCTGAAGTCTACCTTAGAATCGAAAAGCACGAGAAATTTTACCAATCGTAAAATTTCTGGTGCTTTTTTAGTTACTTCATAGTTAAAGCTCTATATTTTCTCTCAAAATACACTAGCATGACGAAGACAGTAGCATTTGATTAAAAATGTATAAATTATTTGGAGACGGAGATTATAAAGGAAAGAAAGGATGATTTAAGGTGGAAGACTATAAATTTGCAGAGTTAGATCAAGAACAATTGCAGGAAGTGCACGAGTTAGAAGAAAAGCTAGGTGTGACTTTAATCGCCTACAATGCTGTTTTTAATAACACAAGCACTACGACAGATTATTCTGCTACAACTTAATAATAACAACTATCATAGGGATTTTTCATTTGTTCCCTTTAAAAAGAAATAATAATTTTAAATAAATTATTTATGGTGGAAATGAAAAGCTACTAAAACTACTATTAATAGAGCTGGAGGTATATCTGCCTAGATAAAGATATTGTCTACCTTCTTACAATCAAAAATAAAAACCGAGAAACTATACGTTTCACGGTTTTTATTTGATAGAAGCTAGTTATCAGCTTCTTTCTCTAGTTGTAGAGGAAAAGATAGTCTTCTTATAGGAACTACGTCAATCTTTGTAAGATAATTGAAGCATTTACGTTTGTTTCATTACCGCCATCTTCAATTGATAGGAAAATGGAAAGATCAGAGCCATGGTTTCTTAAAGAAATAACGTTTCCAGCGTTTAAGAATACAATTGCCTGACCATTGTTTTGTTGAGTACCAGCACGTGTACCGTAAAGAGTTTCCGGTAGTGGAGTTTCATTAACGAATATTGCAAATTGGTTATTTTCGATTCCTGTAACAGAATAGGTAATTAGATAATATCCTGAATTACCGATAGTGAGAGTAGCTGTGCCAGGAGTGTGGGTTATATCACCAACTATTGGTCCATTGGTATCAAAAGTTACGGATCCACCTACAGGTACTGTTTGTGTAGATCTGTTAAAGACATGAGCAAATTCTGTTACAGCTGAAGTTCCATCTGCCCCAGTAGCCCCGGTAGCCCCCGTGGCTCCAGTAGCACCAGTAGCGCCAGTAGCCCCCGTGGCTCCAGTAGCCCCCGTAGCACCAGTAGCGCCAGTAGCCCCCGTGGCTCCAGTAGCACCAGTAGCCCCAGTAGCCCCCGTAGCGCCAGTAGCCCCAGTAGCCCCCGTGGCACCAGTAGCACCAGTAGCACCAGTAGCACCAGTAGCACCAGTAGCACCAGTAGCACCAGTAGCACCAGTAGCACCCGTGGCTCCAGTAGCACCCGTGGCTCCAGTAGCACCAGTAGCGCCAGTAGCCCCCGTAGCGCCAGTAGCACCCGTGGCTCCAGTAGCACCAGTAGCACCAGTAGCACCAGTAGCACCAGTAGCACCAGTAGCCCCCGTAGCGCCAGTAGCACCAGTAGCACCAGTAGCCCCCGTAGCGCCGGTAGCCCCGGTAGCTCCGGTAGCGCCAGTACGTCCGGTAGCACCAGTTGGTCCAGCAGGTCCTCCTGCAGGTCCAGTAGGCCCAGTAGGTCCAGTAGGACATTTTCTACATTTGTTACAATCATCATTTCTACTAAAGTAATTATTTAAATCCATTGTTTCACCTCCTCTCTGTCACATCCTATTCGTTGAAAATAGATTGAAGGAGGTCAAAGGACTACTTGTCTAATTAAATTCAAAAAAAAAAGCCACTTTTTTTGAGATAAGTGGCTTTAAATAGGTAAAATGTTTAATTTACTAGGTTCTATTCTTCTAAATTAACGTTCAATATTTGTTCGAAATATTTTTTATTACCTATTATTCGTTCATCGGTCGGTCTATATTTTCTTGCTTCCTCGTTATGAGAGTAGGCAATTCTATGTTCTTGAATTCGATCATAAAGGACGCAAAGCTGTAGATGAGGTAACCAGGTAGAAAAGTTAGTATTCTGGAAACTTAGTAAGTCATTATTTTTATAGTTGAGAGCTTCCTTATACCAATAAATGGCTTCTGTATTTTTATTTTGTTCCATAAAATAATAACCTATTCTGCAACAAGCCTCTGGACGTGGTATATCATAGGAAAGAGTTCTTAGCGTTGATAATAATGTTTGATGATTGTTGCCTAATTCATAGTAGCAATCAGCAAGCTTAAAGCATGCACTAATATTATCTTCAATCCAGCCCTTATTTGACTGTAAAAACACTTCATAGTAAATGATTGCATCATTATATTTAGCATGATCCATTAATTCATTTGCAAAATAAAACGTATCACGTGGGGTTAGTTGTTTGCCGTCATCTATCATTTTTTGGTAGATGCTTAAATTTCTATTGGAATCATGACTCAAAGGCAGATGACTCACTGCAACATCACTATCTAAAAGGTTACCTTCTACTGCTAAATATTCGTGGACCTGACCTATCCATTTAAAATGCTTCTTTCTATTAACAAGTCTATACCTACGTAATAGATAGGTTACATTCCCATTTTCATCGAAGGCTAAATGGTACTTCATAGAAATAGCGTCATAGGAATGATCAAGGGACTTTTTTAGTTGCTTAAGCTTATTTCGATCGTCCTCCGTAAAAACATCATCTGCATCGAGCCATAATATATATTCTTTGGTTGCTTGATCAAATGAATAATTTCGAGCGGCAGCAAAATCATCTATCCACTTAAAATCAAATATGCGATTTGTATATTGTTTTACTATTTCCTTTGTTTGATCAGTTGAGCCAGTATCGACAATATTAATTTCATCTACTATGTCTTTAACTGATGCAAGACATCTCCCAATAACTTCTTCTTCATTTTTTACTATCATACATAAACTTATAGTAATCATATTAATTCCCCCTTTGCTCCTTATATTTATATGTAAAATGTAAGTCGCCGGTTCTTTTATATCGCATACATATGTATGCATGTTTTTGATATAATAGAAAGAAAATTCGGTAAAAGGATGATGCTAGAATGGAATGTAATATCGAATTCGCTAGAAAGCTTGATCAAGAGGATGATATAAATCATTATCGTCAAGAGTTCTATATCCCAGCAAATACTATATACATGGACGGCAATTCGCTAGGACTTTTATCTAGACGAGCTGAATTAGCCGTTTTAAATTTATTGAATTCATGGAAAAGGTTTGGAATTGATGGATGGACAAAAGGTGAGCATCCTTGGTTTCATCTTTCTGAAAAGCTAGGGGAGATGTGTGCCCCATTGATAGGAGCTATGCCAGAGGAAGTAATAATTACGGGTTCCACGACAACTAATCTACATCAGTTAATCGCTACCTTTTATAAGCCTCAAGGCAAGAAAACGAAAATTTTAGTAGATGAACTGAACTTCCCATCTGACCTGTATGCTGTTAGCAGTCAACTATCCTTACATGGGAAATCACCGGAAGAGGATATTGTAATAGTGAAGGGGAAGGATGGGCTTTTACTCGAGGAAGATATTATAGAAGCAATGACTGAAGAAGTAGCCATGATTGTATTACCTAGTGTTCTATATAGAAGTGGCCAAATTTTAAATATGAAAAAGCTGACAGATGAAGCACATAAAAGAGATATTTTAATTGGCTTTGACCTTTGCCACTCGATTGGTGCAATCCCTCATTCTTTAGATGAATGGGGAGTGGATTTTGCGTTTTGGTGTACTTATAAGCATTTAAATGGAGGTCCGGGATCTGTAGGTGGTCTTTATACAAATCGAAAGCATCTTGGCAAGAGGCCAGGACTTGCAGGCTGGTTTGGTTCTCAAAAAGAGAAGCAATTTGATTTAGAAATCTTCATGACACCTGCTGGCCAAGCTGGTTCTTTTCAAATAGGAACCCCTCATATATTAAGTGCAGCCCCGTTGTTAGGCTCTCTCGAAATGTTTGAGGAGGTAGGCATACACAAAATAAGGTCAAAGTCTGAGCAACTAACAGAATTTATGAGAATTCTAATAGAGAACGAGCTAAGTAACTTTGAATTTACAATTATTACACCAAGAGAAAGAGAACAAAGAGGTGGCCATCTGTTTCTTAAGCATAAGGAAGCAGCAAGAATATGCAAAGCGTTAAAATCTAGGAATATAATTCCTGATTACCGTCCGCCTAATGGTATACGCTTGGCCCCTGTAGCTCTATATAACACGTTTGAAGAGGTTTGGATAACTGTAAATATATTAAAAGAAATTATGGAGAAAAAGGAATACTCCCAATATGATAATGAAAGAGAAGTAATAGCCTAGAAAGGGGAAAACTATTGTCTAATCCAATTGCTAATTCTGAAGAGAGAGAATCTAACGAAAACGGAATTCATACAAATTTTGTACAGGATATGACCTATGGAGATTACCTTAAACTGGATACCATTTTAGCTAGTCAAAATACGTTATCTACTCATCACGATGAAATGCTTTTTATAATCATTCATCAAGTGAATGAATTATGGATGAAGCTTATTTTGCATGAATTGACTAGTGCTATTCAAGCTATTCAAGAGGATCATTTGCAAACAGCCTTTAAAATGTTAGCGAGAGTAACAAAAATACAATCACAGTTAATTCAAGCCTGGGATGTATTGTCTACTTTAACTCCTGCTGAATATTTAGAGTTTAGAGATCATTTAGGGAAGTCATCCGGTTTTCAGTCTTATCAATATCGTAAAATTGAGTTTGCTCTAGGGTACAAAACAGCACATATATTAAAAATTTACGAAAAGGATACGGCACTACATCATGAGCTAGGAATGGCATTTAAATCACCAAGTATTTATGATGTGTCCATTGACTGTTTGGCTAGAAGAGGATTTCCTATTAATCCGGATTTATTGAAAAGGGATTACTCAATCACGTATTCCGGTGACGAGAGTGTCGCTGAGGCGTGGAAGACAGTTTACAAAAATGTGGATCAGCATTGGGAGCTTTATCAGCTGGCAGAAAAGTTAATAGACATTGAGGATTGGCTGCAGCAGTGGAGATTCCGTCACATGAAAACAGTAGAACGAATTATTGGTTTTAAAGTAGGGACAGGGGGCTCCTCTGGAGTAAATTATTTACGAAAGGTTCTAGATCATCGTTTTTTTCCAGAGTTATGGGATTTGCGAACTAATCTATAGGGGTGAGGGAATATGTCTAATAGGTGGATAGATATTACGCTACCATTATCTAAAGAAATTGCGGTTTGGCCAGGAGACACACCATTTAGCTTTGAAGTTGTGCATACTAAGCAACAAACAGGTTCAGTGAATATTGGCCAGATTACTGCAAGTGTGCATACCGGAACTCATGCGGATGCACCATTTCACTTTAATAATAGTGCCGATACGATAGATAAGTTAAATATTAATAATTATATTGGAACAGCTAAAGTCGTTGATGTAACAGGCTTGGACTTGATTGGTCGTGAGGAATTAGAAGGCTTTCATTTAGATGGTACAAAACGGTTATTATTGAAAACGAAAAAAGTGACCAATGTGGAACAGTTTCCTAGCTCCATACCTTTGTTAAGAGAAGATATAGGTGAGTTTTTACAAGAAAAGGGGATATTTTTATTGGGCTTGGATATTCCTTCTGTAGATGATATCGAAAGTAAGGAACTTCCGATACATCATACTTTATATCAGCATGGTGTAAATATTATCGAGAACCTATACTTGCAAGATGTTACGGAAGGGGAGTATGAGTTAATCGCGTTGCCCTTAAAAATAGTTGGAGCAGATGGAAGTCCGGTCAGAGCTGTTTTAAGAGCACTTTAATATTGGCTATGTTAAAGGGTAGGGTTGATTTATGATGCAAAGAAATCTTAGATCAGAGAGTAGCATTGATTTTTCGCACCAGCCGGACGCTTTCCTCGGGGTGAGCGATAAGCCATCACCCATCGCTAACGCGCGTGGTTGTGATGTCTTATCTGTCTCACTCATCCCGTAGGAGTCGCCGTCTGGCGCTCTAATAAATTTACTCGCATAAACAATGCTAAAAAACTGTCCCCAACCCCAATTTCATCATCTATTTATTTTCTTAATAGCCATTTGAAAGTTCCTATGTTTATGTTTACAGTCACAATTAAAAAGAATTGTTAGTCAAAATCAACCAATAACTTTAACACAGCTTTAATATTTTAAAATAACACCAAAAAGTATGTATAGCGGCTGTCTCCTATTACATTAAATTTGACAATCCTGTAAACGTTCCTTCAAAATCATCCTGGAGAGTGAGAGTAATCATACTATATCTTTTTATACAAGTTTATACTTAAGATAACATGGTATGTATGAAGCACAGGAGGAGTGGTTACTTTGAAAAAGGTAGTTGTCGTAGGCGGGGGAATAACAGGACTTTCAGTCATGCATTATTTGCACCAGCTTAAAAAGGAGAAATCCTTAGATTTGGAAATGACCTTAATCGAATCAAATGAATACTTAGGTGGGAAAATCCATTCTGTACATAAGGGTGACTTTATTATGGAGGTGGGCGCAGATTCTATAGTCGCACGTCATGAATCAGTATTACCTTTAGTGGAGGAACTGGGATTAGGGGATGAGCTAGTATATAATGCAACAGGAATTTCTTATTTATATACGAATAATGAACTGCATGCCATTCCAGCTGATTCTGTGTTTGGGATTCCTACAAGTGTAGAATCGCTTGAAAGTAGTACCCTTGTGTCAGATGAAGGGAAAGAGGAAGCCTTAAAGGATTTAGATATGCCGAACGAAGGGTTTACGAAGGAAAGCTCTATTGGATCTTTTTTAAAGCATTTTTTAGGGGAGGAGCTTGTGGAGAAACAGATTGCTCCTGTTCTTTCTGGCGTATATTCCGGAGACTTGGACAAGCTGACTATGGAAACAACGTTGCCCTATTTGGTCGATTATAAAAATCAATACGGTAGTATTATCAAAGGACTCGGGGCTAACAAGGAACAATTTCAAAAATCTGCCAATAAGAAGTTTATATCCTTTGCAAATGGTTTGTCTACATTAATTGACGGGATAGAAAAGGAACTTATAGGATCTACTATTATTAAAGGCGCTTATGTCTCTAATATAGAGCAAAAGGATAGTATGTATTATGTATCTCTATCGGATCATCAGGTAAAAGAAGCTGATTATGTTATTCTAGCAACACCACATGATGTAGCACAAAAAGTACTAAAGCATAAGGAATTAGATACTGACTTCAATAAACTTAAAAATTCGTCTCTCATTAGTATTTATCTTGGTTTTGATATACCTGATGAGCAGCTACCTGCAGAGGGTACGGGTTATATTGTATCGGAAAACTCAGATGTGAAATGTAATGCTTGTACATGGACTAGCCGTAAATGGACGCATACTTCAAAAAACAGTAAGTTATTGGTTCGTATGTTTTATAAGAGCACGAACCCAGAATTTACACAGATGAAGCATATGACTGAGGAAGAACTAATTGAGGTTGCTATGAAGGATATAAGAAATAGTCTTAAGCTAGATGGCATTCCTCACGTAGTTGAGGTAACAAAATGGAACGATATGATGCCAAATTATCATTTGCAACATGCAGAAGCGATCAAATCCCTTGAGAAAAAAATGAATGATCTATTCCCTCAAGTAATATTGGCTGGTTGCTCATATTATGGAGTAGGAATTGGCCCTTGTATCAAAAATGGTAAAGAAACAGCGGAACGAATTGTAGAAAAGATGAAGTAATTCATTACTAAAGACGAGGCTAGGACATAACTAGTCAATAAATAAAAGACGTGAAATCAGCAACTTGATTTCACGTCTTTACTTTTTTAAAGATAACCGATTTCTAATAAAAGAGTTCTCTATTCTTGTTTTTAGGAGAGGAGGCGGCATCTCGTGGTGGGGACAGCGCGAACTGAAAGCCCTCCCCCCGGAAAGCGCCCGCTGTAGTGTAAAACAACTACGTTGTATCTTGAACAGAATTTTGTCCCAGCCTCGTCTATTTTTTTTTTTGCTCAAGTGATTGGTTTTTTCTCGTTTTGATAAAGCGAGTAACTATGCGAGCAAATAAATCATACATATAGAAAGTATGAGGTTAGGTTTGTTATTAAAAAAAAGTAAGGAGCACAAATTATGCCTACAAGCTGGTATCAAGCAATCCCTGAAATTGTGAACTTAGTAGTAAAAGACGCTCCAGGGTCAATTTTAGATATAGGTGTTGGATTTGGAAAATATGGATTATTACTAAGGGAGGTTTTTGATATCCCTTACGAACGTTATGAAAAGGAATCCTGGAGTCTTCAATTGGACGGTATAGAAGGCTTTAAGGAATATAATAATCCAGTACATGATTATGTATATAATAATATTTATTATGGGAATATTTTCGAGGTGCTTCCTACTTTAACGAAGAGATACGACACTCTCTTATTGATAGATGTACTGGAGCATTTCGATAAAAAAGATGGGTTGCGCCTAATAGACGACTTATTAAAAATCACGAATAAATCTATTATTATATCGACCCCTCTATATCCAGCAGAGCAAGGGGAGTACTTAGGGAATGATCTAGAAACCCATAAAAGTCGGTGGAACATCATTGACTTCATTGATTATGATTTCAGATATAGTCAGGTGAAAATTCATGATAATGGGGCAAGTTTATTTAAAATTTATCCGTCCCCTCGGAAGAAATCTTCTTCACCAAAAGATTATTTAAAGATCGGCTACCTTTTACCTCACCAGGGTTTAACTGGAGGAGTGAAGATGCTGTTATCGCAAATGGAAATGCTTCGCAAAAAAGGGCACCATATTACCGCATTTTTAAGAGGTAATTTGGAACAGGAGAAGGTCATCCCTACGTGGTCAAATCTTGAGGTGGATAAGGAGGTTATTATCCCTTATGGTGCACCAACAAATAGTTATGTAGCGGCGTGCGACATAGTTGTCGTAGGGTGGGTATACCAAATGGCGGAGCTACAGGATGTAACGCCTGCAGTTTTCTATTGGGAACAAGGGCATGAGTGGTTATTTGGCGATATCCCCGGTAGTAATTATGAAGAAATAAGAAACACTTTGAAAAATTGCTATAAAACGGGATTGCCTGTTGTAAGTGTATCAAACTGTATCGCTCATATATTGAAAACTAAATATGGTCTAGATACCGAGATTATTCCTAATGGGATAGATACTGAAGTTTATAGACCTATAAGCAAGATAGAAGTTAATGAAATACCAACTATTCTATTGGTCGGCAACCCAAATCATGGATTTAAAGCATTTGGTGATGCGATAAGTACGTTGGATTTGTTATGGAATAAAGGTTATAAGTTTAAGGTGAAATGGGTGTGTCAATCGCATCCTGGTTACACTGTGAATTTTCCTATGGAATTAATTGTCCATCCCCCTCAAGACGTTTTAGTGCAAAGCTACCAAGAAGCTGATCTCTTTTTATTTACCTCGCTTTACGAAGGATTTGGAATGCCTCCTTTAGAAGCAATGGCTTGTGGTTTGCCTGTTGTAACAACAGATTGTGGAGGAGTAGGGGAGTTTGCGATTGATGGCTATAATTGCTTAATGGCGGATCCTGGAGATACCAACCAACTAGCAGGGCATTTGGAGAAGCTTCTGAATGATATAGAACTAAGGAAATTGTTAGGCGCTAATGGAAGGCAAACTGCATTAAACTTTCGATACGAGCATGTAGTAGATCAAATAGAGGGATATATGAAGAAAATTATATAGGATATAAATTAGTTTATTTAAACTAATTTTCTTACATCTTCTAGACATTTATTCTTAACTGTAGTGATAAAATAAAGATTAAAAAACGAGGATGATTGTGATTTTTCATAATCACCCTCGGATATACATAGATCAATATTGATTTAGAGAAAATAGATTTAACGTATAACTTCTGTGCCACTCTTCACTTTTTTTAGCTGGACGACTATTATTATGCTGATAATTACTAGAAGAAACCAAGAACTAATCTTTCCAATATGAACGATGGACCATGCTTGCTCTTGGTTAGGATATTGCCAAGCTCCTAAAAAAGTAGTTATGTTCTCAGCAACCCAAATAAAGAAACCAATTAATAAGAAGGATAGAATAATAGGCATTTTATATATCTTTTCATTTACACGAAAACTTACGATAGTCCGAAAGAATATAAGGAATAAGAGGGCCTTTAAAATCCAGCGAATATCATAAAGGTAATGGTGTGTAAAAAAGTTCATATAAATTAAAGCACCTATCAGCACTGCAAAGATGGATGCGGGCCATTGATAAATATGCAGATCAAATCTTCGCCATGCCTGACAAATGTAGCTTGCTACACTTGCATACATAAATCCGCTATAAAGCGGGACACCCAAAATTTTACTGTGTGCATCCTCTGGATAAGCCCAGGAACCCATATGTACTTTAAATAGTTCTAATGCTAAGCCAATCACATGAAATAGACAAATAACCTTAAATTCATCCCAAGTTTCTAATTTAGATGCTAGCATAAAGACCTGGCCAATAATACAAATAATGAGGATGAAATCATAGCGGGGTAAATAAGGTATAGAAAATGTCTTGGAAAGGGCTAGAGCACCAAAAATAATTACAGGAAAAATGCATGAAATAGCTTGTAGGTAACCAAAATATATAAAGTTCTTCACGTCATGGTTTACCTCCTAACTGATGGTCTTTTTGGTTTAAACAAACACATATAAAAGGGGACGAATAGAAAAAGAAGAAGTTTCTGCACTCCTGTAGTCTATAAGGACTATTGATTTTGAGGGGTGCATAGAAAATTTTCCTACCTTAACGACGCTTAATAGGATATAATATTCCTCGTGAATCAGAGATATATTAAATGTCCGTAATAAGGGGTAATTTTAACAAAGGAGAATATATGTGAACGCTGATAATAGTACGGTTGATAGAAGAGTGAGAAGAACAAAGAAAATATTCAAGTCTCATTTTATAGAATTGGTGAAAGAAAAAGGCTATAAAAATGTTACCGTTACGGATGTAGTAGAAAGAGCGGACTACAATCGAAGTACATTTTATATATATTATAAGGATAAAGAGGATCTTGCGGAGGAGCTAGTGCTAGAAACTTTAAAGGATTTAGAATATGCTTTTCACAGCCCGTTCTTAGGAACTGCTGTTGTAGATTATAACAAAATTATTTCTACATCAAATGCTTTCTTCAAACATTTATATGACCATAGAAGTGTTTATAGTCTTTTATATGTAAAAGATTCAATCCCTGGATTTCAAGACTGTTTTTTAAATAAATTCAAGGAAATATTCTACGGTATAACCTATCTGAATGAGTCCAATGAAGTCATTGGGATTAAACACTTCAATACTTATAAAATGTATGGGTCATACGGAGTGATTGTAGAATGGCTACAAGAAGGATGTAAAGAAACCCCTGAAGAAATTGCAGATACACTTTTAGAAATCTTTAAAACTTCAGAAAGTGCCTTTAAGCTAGAAAAACCAGCTATTAGAAAATGATGTTCTAGGAAAACTAAACTTCCAATAGCTAATTGGCTAAAAGAAAAAGACACTTCCGTTCTTCTTGAACAGAAAGTGCCTTTTTATTATCTATTTATTCATTCATTTAGAACATTCAATACTTGATCATAAATCTCACAAAGAAAGTGGGCTAGTAGTTACTGCTACTAGTCCACTTTCTTGTAAATATATATTATAATTGTTTTTCTTTTTCAGAGTCCACAAGTTTTTTATCATCTTTTTCTTCATCATTGATGATATCTCTCGTAGAAGTTTTAAATTCTTTTAAGGTTTGACCAACCGCTTTACCTAGTTGAGGTAGTTTGGAGGGACCAAAGATTACTAGAGCAATAATTAAAACTAGTATTAGACCCGGGATACCTATATTTGGCATATTGTTTCCTCCTTGTCTGTAATTTGAATGACCGTGCACGTTTACTATAACATATCATTACAGAAAAATGGTCTTCCCTAGCTTAGATTCGTTGACTAATCTATATAGAGATTACACTAATTCTTTTTCTTTTTTAGCTGCAACTAATTGTCCGCCACCGTTTTTCAGATACTTTATCATACCTTCTGTCGCTCTATAAGTAAGAGCTGCAGCTGTTGGTGTTGGATTAGTTGGTCCAAAGTGAGGGAAAGCAGATGCTCCACATACAAATAGATTTTCTGCGTCCCACATTTGAAGATAATTATTTACTGCAGACGTTTCAGGATTCTCACCCATAATTGCTCCACCAGCATCATGTTGGAATGTAAATCTTCCACCAAAATGTTCTGCCATTGGGATAACGTCTATTATATCAGCACCCATTTCTTTTACAACCTCGGCACATTTTTCTACAAGGAATTCATTACGTTTATGATCTTCTGCTGTGTAGTCAAATGTAACACGGATTAGTGGATCTCCATTGTCATCTTTATAGACAGGGTCTAAGTCTAAGTAATGTTCTTTATGCGGTAAAATAGCTCTTTGTGAAACAACTGTTACATTTCTATGGTAGTAATGTAATGAGTTTTTCTTGAATTCTTTACCCCAAGTTGGTGTTCCAAAAGGAGCTGGATTGTTCGCAATTGGTTCGTTACCAAATAAGTGCATTTCTACTTGACCACCATGGATAAAATCAACATCACTATGGTCAAAGTTATCGGCATTGAAATCGTTAAATGCTGAACCTAATGAACCTGTTCCGATGAAACTGTTGAATTTTTCTTTTTCAAAGTAACCGATTGCTCCGGTAATTGTATGATGATCTGTATAGTTTTTTCCGATTACTCCAGTACCTGTTTTAGGATTATAAGGTTGTCCTATTCCAGATAAAAGAAGTAGACGAACGTTATTAAATGTATAGCTTGTTAAAGCAACGATATCAGCTGGTTGCTCAAATACTTCACCAGTTCTAATATCTTTGTACAACACGCCTGTTGCTTTTCCATTTTCATATAGAACACGAGTAACTAAAGAGTGAGTACGTAATTCAAAGTTACCTGTCTTCTTAGCAGTTGGGATAACAGTTACGATCGGATCTGCTTTAGCTCCGTATTCACAACCATAATTACCACAGAAAGCGCAATATTGACAAGCGTTTAGTTGTTCTCCATCTGGATTTACATATGTTTCGGAAACATTTGCTGTAGGAACTACAAATGGATGGCGACCAAGCTTTTCTGCTGCTTCATGGAACATTTTCATTTGTTTAAGTTTCTTTAAAGGTGGAGTAGGGTAATCAATAGATCGTGGACCAGCCATAGGATCTACTTCCCCAGAAATACCAGCCATTTGCTCAAACTTGGAGTAGTACGGTTCTATTTCATCGTAAGTAAGACCCCAATCTTGAATAGTTACATCTTTCCCAATTTTACCTTCGCCGTACTTTTCAATTGTCTTACTGCGAATTTCAAAGTCATATGGGAAGTAACGATACGTTTGACCACCCCAGTGAGCACCACCGCCACCAGTTCCTGTACCTACAACGAGCGCATTTTCACTGCGCACAGGAAGAGCCTCGTCATTTAATGTGTTTCTAAAAGTAATTGTATCTTTATTTAGTTTTTGCATTAGTTCTTTACGTACATTGTACTTTAGTTCATCGTGTCCATGAAGATAATCTTCGATAGATCTTTCAACTCCACGTTCAAGACCAACTACTTGATAACCAGCTTTAGTCAGTTCAGCAGCAACTATTCCGCCAGTCCAACCCATACCAGTTGTTACAACGTCTACTTTTGGTAATTTTGTAACCATAACTTAGTAACCTCCATTTTCTATTGATTAATGTTTATGTCCACCTAGACTAACAGGTGCTATTGAAACGAATTCTTCTTCATCTAAATAAGCAGTGTAAGACATTTGAGCTCCAGGAAATTCTTTCATCTTCCAGCCAGCCATATCTTTGTTACCGCCATATAGTGGATCTGCAAAGCAGCCTTGTAATGTTACAGTTCTTAAATTATTGAAGAACACAGCTGAGTTCATAAATTGCATTTCTACCTCACCCATTTGGAATGCAGTTAAGATTGCAATCTGTTGTTCTTCTGTTAAATCTTTGAAAAGAGTTCCATCATGCTGTTTTTCGGCAACCTCATTTAGCTTACGGACACCTTGAAGGAAAATTACACTGTTGTCCAAAGGAACCTCGCCAGCTTTAAATGGTCCCTTGCGGTAATCATCCGCATTAGTTCCCCATGGACTTGCTAATGCCTTGTCGATAAAGTATGGTGCACCTAAAGCAATTGCTCCCGGTCCATGTTCATCCTCTGGATAGATTAGCTCAGTAGCAGCAGCTAATGCGTCAAAATCCTTTTGACGAACAAAAAACTGACGAGTCTCACTATAATCTACAGTTTTATGCGCTGGAGATGCAGTAGGTGTAGCTTCCGTCTTGCCACCGACTAAACTACCAAGTGCACCACCTAGTACTAAACCTCCAACTGTAAGTCCAGAGTTTTTGATGAACTTCCGTCTTGAAGAACGCTTATCTAAAAAAGTTTGTTTGTTTTCTTGTTCTGACATTTTTGTAAACCCCCTATTATGATTTGCTTAATGGAATATCGAATGCCAATTGTAGATTAGTAAAAAGAAACCTGTAAAAACTATCAAACTGGCAATAAAATAGATTTGTACTTTCTCTGCCCAGCAAAGAACAATAATAGCTAAACCGACGCCCGCACCAAGTAATGCAAACCAAGGGAAAGAACTGTTTGAGAAATGTAGAAAAAGTGCAAAATCAGCTACTAGAAATAGAGCTAGTAGGATTTGATTTAATAGAACTAGTTCTTCTCTATTATAATTAGACATTATTATCCTCCTTTATAAGATGAAAATTTTATTTCAATACTATTTCATATAGAACTATGTAACGAAAGAATTTTATCAGTTAAAATTTTTATCTTCAATCATTAATAATGCGAGAATCGACTACCTACACAACAGAATCATTAGAAGTGTCTATTTAAGAGAGTGAATTACATAATTTATTACAATAATAAATAGTGTTTGGTCATATTTTTATCCAACTAATGGGATTAATAAAGTTTTAGCAGAGGATTACGTAACTCTTTTTAAAGGCTATGTTAAAGGGGAGGGGTGATCCATAATCAAATCAGAGAGTAGAATTGATTTCCGCGCTAGCCGGACGCTTTCCTCGGGGTGAGCGATAAGCCATCAACCATCGCTAGCGCGCGTGATTGTGATGTCTTATCTGTCTCACTCATCCCGCTGGAGTCGCCGTCTGGTGCTCCAATCAATAAATGGAGACGGCTTTCATTCGTCGATAAAGTTCTATTTTTTGCATAAACAAAGCTGGAAAACTGATCCAACCATATTTCATAATCTACTTATGTATTTAATAGCTTTGAAATGTCATTTTTTATTGTTTACATCAACCAATCACTTTAACTAAGCTTTTTTAAAAAATAGTTTACAAGAATACGTCTCAGGTCTTAGTTCTATTCAATCCGCAGTCTCTTCTTAGTATTTTCTTGTTAAGAGATGATAAGGAAAAAGAAGTATTGTTTGTGGGGTGGGAAGATGGAGAGAGCGGTGTATATTGTATTGAGCGACTCGGGTACGTGGTTTTCTAAGTTAATAGGATTATATACTGGCAAGAACAAAAATCACGCATCGATTGCCTTTGATGAGCAATTGAAGGAAATGTATAGCTTTGGAAGAAAGCAACGATATAATCCAATCAATGGGGGGTTCGTTCAAGAAAACGCGAGGGTAGGATTACTTTCAAATGCAAGTTGTTCTATATTTGAATATAAAGTATCTTTGAGCGAATATAATCGGATGCGTGATAAGGTGCTTACCTTTAAAGCTTGCCAAGAGAGGTATAAATATAATTTGCTTGGCTTGCTAGGAATTGCACTTCAGTTAAATATTCAAAGGGAAAATGCCTATTTTTGTTCCCAGTTTGTTGCGACAATCTTAAATGAATCATCTTTAAATATAAAAACACCTTCTCAAGTACAACCGCATCACTTTGCTGAATATCCTAGTATGCAACCAATTTATGAAGGCAGGATACAATTCTTTTTAGAAGAAGAAATGGTTAGTTTAATAGGAAAAGAATGCATATTATAGCTACTTCCTTTTTCCTTTACTGGAATATTTACTTTTACTTTTGGAAAGAATGGAGTGGAAGTAAAGTTTGAGCTAGGAGGATAAAAGATGGAAAAAGATCATTCTAACAACAAGACCAATCGAGAGACAGAGGATACCCTGACCAATAGACAGGGACATCCGATTACAAACAATCAAAATATTAGAACGGTTGGAAATAGAGGTCCGGCAACGCTTGAGAACTATGATTTTATAGAAAAAATAAGTCATTTTGACAGAGAGAGAATCCCTGAACGGGTAGTGCATGCACGTGGGGCTGGAGCGCATGGCTATTTTGAAGCATACGGAGCGGCTGGAGAAGAGAACATCGCAAAGTACACCCGTGCAAAGTTGTTTCAGGAAAAAGGGAAAAGAACCCCTGTATTCGTGCGTTTTTCTTCCGTTATTCATGGAGGACATTCACCGGAAACGTTACGCGACCCAAGAGGCTTTGCCGTTAAGTTTTATACAGAGGATGGTAACTGGGATTTAGTGGGAAACAACTTAAAGATTTTCTTTATTCGGGATGCGATGAAGTTTCCGGATATGATTCATGCTTTT
The DNA here is from genome assembly GCF_038593405.1 of Psychrobacillus sp. FSL W7-1457. Taxonomy (NCBI): domain Bacteria; kingdom Bacillati; phylum Bacillota; class Bacilli; order Caryophanales; family Bacillaceae; genus Psychrobacillus; species Psychrobacillus sp. FSL W7-1457. Next base: position 3,325,105 of record NZ_CP151993.1, on the reverse strand, counting down.
AAGCCAGACCCTGTTACGAATATTCAAGATGCAGAAAGATTTTTTGACTTTTGTGCAAGTTCTCCAGAGTCATTTCATATGGTTACATTCATCTATTCGCCTTGGGGCATTCCAGCAAATTACCGTATGATGCAAGGTTCAGGAGTAAACACATATAAATGGGTGAATAAAGACGGTGAGGCAGTTCTCATAAAGTATCACTGGGAACCTAAACAAGGAATTCGTAATTTAACTCAATCAGAAGCAGAAGAAATTCAAGCGAAAAACTTCAACCATGCTACTCAAGACTTGTACGATGCTATTGAAAAGGGGGATTTCCCTGAGTGGGAGTTAAACGTTCAAATTATGAGTGATGGTGATCACCCTGAGTTAGATTTCGACCCGCTAGACGATACAAAATTATGGCCGAATGATCAATTTCCTTGGATGCCAGTTGGAAAAATGGTGTTAAATCGTAATCCTCAGGATTATTTCATGGAAGTGGAGCAAGCAGCATTTGGTACAGGGGTATTAGTAGATGGGTTAGATTTCTCAGACGATAAGATGCTTCAGGGTCGTACATTTTCTTATTCTGATACGCAGCGCCATCGTGTAGGAGCTAACTATTTACAGCTTCCTATTAATGCACCGAAAAAGCGTGTAGCAACCAATCAAACTGGCGGCCAAATGGCATATCGTTTAGATAGAGGACCTTTCCAAAATCCTCATATTAACTATGAGCCTTCTATTTTAGATGGATTACATGAGGCAGAGCAAACCGGTAAGGAATACACCCCAATGATTAAAGGAAACTTAGTTAGAGAATCGATAGATCGCCAAAGTAATACGAAGCAAGCTGGTGAGACTTATCGCAATTTTGAACAATGGGAGAAAACGGAACTATTGTCCAATTTAGTGAATGACTTATCCAAGTGTGATCCAAGAATCCAAGCCAAAATGATTGCCTTGGCAGAGGAAGCGGATGAAGAGTATGGAAGACTTCTTAAGGAAGGCTTGAAAAATGCACCAAAAGGTGGCTCTAGTCAGCACCCGCTTGGTGATGTAGATGGGGAGAAAGCTCCACAGAAAGCAGTAGAAAATAGTCATGAATCAGATCCCTATTGATATAAAAAATCGCTTTGTTAAAGTTATTGGTTGATTTTGACTAACAATTCTTTTTTATAGTGACTGTAAACATAAACAAAGGAACTTTCAAATGGCTATTAAGAACATAAATAGATGATGAAATTGGGGTTGGTGACAGTTTTTAGCTTTGTTTATGCGAGTAAATTTATTAGCGCTTTATCGATGCTAAAGCTGTTCCCATTTATTGATTGGAGCGCCAGACGGCGACCCCTACGGGATGGGCGATGGCTTATCGCTCACCCCGAGGAAAGCGTCCGGCTGGTGCGAAAAATCAATGCTACTCTCTGATTTAAGATTTCTTTGCATAAATCAACCCTACCCTTATATAAAAAAACGTGAAATCGCTCCTTGATTTCACGTTTTTATTTTTCTCAGTTGGTAACTATATAGCTACGAGAGGAAATAACAAGGTCTAAGGATTTAAAAATTCAGAGAGTTTTTCTTACTTTTAAAACCTATTGTTGTACTAGGGAATAGAGTTCCTATATACTAATGATAATATAATAATCTTGTTTTTCTTAACCATGATTAGACTTTAAATAGATTAATAATGAGGAGATGTCGGATATGTCAAAAATTTATATTATTCATGAAAATGATGAGTGGACGATTCATTTAACGAAAAGATTAGAGGAACTTAATCTGCCTTATGAAAGTTGGCATTTAGACCAAGGAATTGTAGATTTAACGGTCGAACCACCAAATGGTGTATTTTATAACCGCATGAGCGCATCTTCTCATACTAGGGGACATAGGTATGCACCAGAGCTGGCTGGAGGTATGCTTACATGGTTGGAGCATCATGGAAGAACGGTATTTAATGGAACAAAAGCATTAAGCTTGGAACTGAGTAAAATCAATCAGTATGCATCATTAGAAGCAAGCGGTATACGAACACCTAAAACAATAGCTGCCGTTGGTAAGGAACACATCGTTTCTGCTGCCGAAAAATTAGGGGTCGTCCCTTTTATAACCAAACATAATAGAGCAGGGAAAGGACTAGGGGTTCAATTATTCCAAACAGTCGATGCATTAAAGGAATATATTTATGGCCCAATGTTTGATGAACCTGTGGATGGCATTACATTAATTCAAGAGTATATTCAATCTCCAGAATCGTATATTACAAGAGCAGAGTTTGTCGGAGGAAAGTACTTATATGCTGTTAGAGTTGATACCTCTGAGGGATTTGAACTCTGCCCGGCTGATTCGTGCCAAATTGGGGATGCCTTCTGTCCAGTGGGAGAGGAGCCAACTGTTAAACCAAAGTTTGAGATCCAAGAGGATTTAGAAGAAGGATGGATTGCAAAATATGAAGCCTTCCTTCAACAAAACAAAATAGATGTTGCAGGTATTGAATTCATACGGGATAGTAATGGTGAAGTCTACACCTATGATGTAAACACGAATACGAATTACAATGCGGACGCTGAGGAAAAGGCTGGAAAATACGGCATGCTAGAGCTTGCTAAGTTTCTAGGAGCAACACTAGAAAGCTTAAAAGCATTTAACTAATGAACAAAGGAGGGACATGAGAAATTCATGCCTCTCCTTTCATAGATATGTAATATTTTAAGAGAAATCCTCTTTTAAAATGGAGTAAATTTTTAAATCTACATATTTCCCTTTTACTTTCATCCCTTTTCTCATAGTACCCTCATAGGACATCCCCACTTTTTCCATTACACGCGAGGAGCCGATATTCTTGACAAAGCATCTAGCCTGTATGCGTATTAAGTCCATGTGATTAAAACCAAAATGTATCAATGCTTTGGCAGCCTCAGTAGTTAACCCTTGTCCCCAGTATTCAGGGGAAAGAACGTATCCGATTTCAGCACTATCATGTTTAATTTGCCATTGGACGAAGTCGATAGTTCCGATAAACTGACCTGTTTTCTTGTATTCAATCCCCCACGGTGCAATATCTTTTTTCTCGTACTGCTTTAGAATAAAATGAATGAATTCCTTCGTGTCCTCTATTGTATTGTGCTGATCCCAAGTAACATATTTAGATACTTCTGGATTGGATCCATATGTATACATATCCTCTGCATCACCTAGCGTAATTTTCCGCAGTATGAGTCTTTCAGTCTCCAATTGTGGCAAGTCCCCATAAATCGTTTGAATTTCCATTCCAAAACATCCTCCCTTTTGTTAGTTCTTTCCATTATAATTTTATTTTTAAAAAAAGAAAGACTATTTAGATATAATGGTAGTAAGCTAATTATAGAGAAAAGAGGGGAAATATGAAAAAGTATGAAGTTATTTTATTTGATTTGGACGGAACGTTGTCTGATCCTAAAATAGGAATTACAACCTCTATCCAATATGGATTAGAAAAAATGGGGATTTTGGAGAAGGATCTTGAAAAGTTAGAGTGCTTTATAGGACCGCCATTACAGATTTCTTTTGCAGATCATTATGGCTTTAATGAAATGCAATGCCACCAAGCCATTTCTTTTTATAGAGAGAGATTTATAGAAACTGGCATGTATGAGAATGAACTTTACGAGGGCATTATCCCGTTGTTGGAAAAGTTAAAAGCGGCAGGGAAAAAGCTTGCAGTTGCTACCTCTAAGCCTACGGTATTTGCTATTGGAATTTTAAAGTATTTCCAAATTGAAGATTACTTTGATGTAGTGGTTGGTAGTGAATTAGATGGAACTAGGTCAGCTAAGGCAGAAATCATACAATATGTTCTAGATGAGTTTCAAGATAATACGAAGGATAGTTTTATCATGATTGGAGATAGAAAGCATGATATGATTGGAGCTAATTTAACGGGCATAGATTCCATAGGGGTAACGTATGGATTTGGTTCGTCTGAAGAGTTGGAGCATGCAAGTGCCACTTACATTGTTGATAGTATAGAGGATCTAGAGAAGATAATTGCTTAAAGAAAAAATAGATTAAGCGAAGCTATTCTAAATGGTGATATAAAAGGAGTTGTAACAATGAGCTTTGTAGCTTTATTGATCAGTCTATTGGTAGTTGTTTTTGGTGTAGCTATTTTAACAGGAATCATCTATTTGTTGATGAAAACATCTAAGAAGTAAAAGGATTTTAGCTGAAAATAAAAAGACCGATTGCAAAGTAGCGTTCGGTCGTTCCTTTTAATATTTATAGGATTGTCCACCATCGATTGTAATAACACACGCATTTACAAACTTAGATTCATCAGATAACAAGAATGCGACAACGTTTGCTACCTCTTGAGGTCTACCGAAACGTTTCATAGGGTTAACGGAAACAAATGCTTTTCCAGCCTCTTCCCAGCCTTCTTCTCCACCGATTTGCTTTAACGAAGCTTCTACCATAGGAGTCATGATTGCACCGGGAGCAATTGCATTAATATTGATACCGAATTGACCGTACTCTATTCCAGAGTTTCTAGTAAGTCCGACTACACCGTGTTTACTAGCAGAGTAACCCGACTGATTCCCGACACCACGAATACCGCCGACAGAAGCAGTGTTTACTACAGAACCAGCTCCATTTTTTTTCATCTCAGCTAGTACATATTTTAAACCATAAAATACTCCGTTTAGATTAATATTCACGACCTTGTGGAACTCTTCGATACCGAAATCCTCTGTCAGGTTTTGCTTGCCTTCAATTCCAGCATTGTTGAAAAATCCATCTATACGTCCAAACTTGTTAACTGTTTCATCCACATAGTTTTTAACTGCTGCCTCTTCTGCAACGTTTGCTGTAACTAGGAGTAATTCAGTATTTGGTGCCACTTCTAGGATACGACTTTTAGTTTCCTCTAGGCCATTGCTATTTAAATCTACCAATGTCAGTTTAGCTCCATCTTTCGCCAAAGTTATGGCAGTGACCTGTCCTAGACCTGAACCAGCTCCAGTTATAATAATTACCTTTTCATTAAAACGTTTAGTCATAAACAGTTCCTCCAATTTGTAGTCTTTACTATATCTCGCATGCTATTAAATAGTACAAGTTAGGTTGCCTCGAAAATGTATTACTATACATTGGTTTCCTTGTTAATTTACAGACCTTTTAGTTTCCCTCTATAATAAAAGAGTTATATAGTGCGCTTTGTTTTTTGAGTCGTATGTGTGAAGCTCTTTATAATAGATGTCTCTGCTACCTCTCGTTGTTTGTATTTAAGCGCTTTCTTATTTAGGAGGTACTAAAGTGAAGTTCGTTTCGTGGAATGTCAATGGGCTGAGAGCCTGTGTGAATAAAGGATTTTTAGATTACTTTCAGGAGGTAGATGCTGATGTTGTATGCCTTCAGGAAACCAAGCTGCAAGAAGGTCAAATCTCATTAGCTTTAGATGGTTATGAGCAGTATTGGAACTATGCATTGAAAAAAGGGTACTCGGGAACTGCTATCTTTACAAAGATTAAACCTATTTCAGTTAAGTATGGTGTAGGGGATTTAGAAACCGAAGATGAAGGACGCATTATTACAATGGAGTTCGAGGATTTCTATTTAGTGAATGTTTATACTCCAAATGCCAAACGTGATTTAACAAGACTTGCTTATCGATTAGAGTGGGAAGACGACATGCGTACATATTTAAAGCAGTTAGATACTATAAAGCCTGTTCTCATGTGTGGAGATTTAAACGTGGCTCACACTGAAATAGATTTGAAAAATGCTAAATCCAATAAAGGTAATTCAGGATTTACGACAGAGGAAAGAGGGAAGATGACCTCGTTATTGGCAGAAGGATTTGTCGATACCTACCGATACTTCCATCCAGACCAAGAGGGCGCGTACACGTGGTGGTCATACATGAGTAAGGTGAGGGAGCGCAATATCGGGTGGCGCATTGATTATTTTATAGCATCCGAAAGGTTAAGCCCACGACTGATCAGTGCTTCGATTGACGCAGATGTGTTAGGTAGCGATCACTGTCCCATTTTATTAGAAATAAAGGACTAAAAGTCATGAATAGCTTATAAAATATTCAATATATTAAGGGAAAGGATACTATCCCTTAATAAAATAGAGTACAATGTGTTTAAAATAGAAAAATTCTGGAGGTACCAATAGATGAATGCTTTAGCTGTCCAATTAAATGAGAAAATGCAAAAAGAGAATCCTGCAATTTTTAATATGTTATCCGATTTAGGCAAAAATCTATACTACCCAAAAGGAATATTAAGTCAAAGTGCAGAGGCTGGAAAAAAAGCACATCGCTTTAATGCTACTATTGGGATTGCTATTGAAAATGGAGAGCCTATGCATTTTCGTCATATTCAAGATAAATTAGATTATAGTCCTAGCGACATTTATCCATATGCCCCACCTCAAGGGAAGGAAGCACTTCGTTCTGCTTGGAAGGAAAAACTACTGATCGACAACCCTTCTCTCCAAGGGAAAAACTTTGGGCTACCGATTGTTACTAATGCATTAACTCATGGACTAAGTATTGTTGCCGATTTATTTATGAATGCCGGTGATGTAGTTATTACCCCCGATCAATACTGGGGCAATTACAATACAGTCTTTCAAATAAGAAGAGGAGGAAAGGTGGAAACTTTCCCTCTATTTAATGAAAATGGTGGCTTTGACGTAGAAGGCTTCCGAGCTACACTTTTAAAGCAGACAGGAAAAGCTATTGTATTATTAAACTTTCCTAACAACCCTACTGGCTTTACTCCATCTGTTCAAGAAGGAGAAGCAATTGTTGATGCTTTGAAGGAAGCGGCTGATGGCGGTTTAGATATAGTAGTGGTATTAGATGATGCCTATTTCGGTCTTTTTTATGAGGATTCTATGAAGGAATCACTATTTGCCCTACTAGCGGGTGCCCATTCTAATATATTACCTATTAAAGTAGATGGAGCAACGAAAGAAAATTACGTTTGGGGTCTCCGGGTTGGTTTTATCACCTATGCTGCTTCTCCGGACGTATTAGACGCACTAGAGCAAAAGACAAAGGGTATTATTCGAGGTACGATCTCAAGTGGGTCTCATATTTCCCAAACGATGATTTTAGAGTCACTTCAATCAGATGACTTCCAAAAGGAAAAACAAGAGAAGTTCAATATTATGCTAGGAAGAGCAACTAAAACAAAAGAAGTGCTTGCAGATGCAAGATTTAATGCTTACTGGACGTACTATCCATTTAACTCTGGCTACTTTATGTGCTTAAAACTTCATGATTTAGATGCGGAAACGCTTCGTCTACATTTACTAGATCAATATGGTGTTGGCGTTATAGCTAGTAATACAACTGATATTCGTGTAGCCTTCTCTTGTGTAGAAGAAGAGGATATTGAGGAGCTATTTAACCTAATCTATAAGGGCTGCCAAGATCTAACTAAATAATTTGGCCTGTTAAAACTACCTAAGAAAAACTGAGGGCACTGAAAAACTAACGAGTTTTAAAATCTAATTGGTTTTTCAACCAAAAACAAGGCACTTTCTGTTCAATTCGAACGGAAAGTGCCTTATTTCATTGTCTATTTCTTACTCTTTTTCATTTAGTAGTTTCATGATCCGTTTCAGGTTGACAGCGAATATCGTTGTGGCACCTTGTATTTCCATGCCAAATAAACCCGCTGATTTTGCCGTTTTATAGCCGTGCGGATTTTTAATCTCACTATTTTTCGCCTCAATTTTATAGCGTTTTTTGGCTAGTTCTTTGAAGGCCTCAGTTTCTTGGAAGGCCTCTTGTTCTTCATGTTCATTTGATTTCAATGAGATGCTATACGTTTTACTTTTCGCACCTTCTGTATAGCAGCCTTCACGCATTGGACAAACTTTACATTTTTCGATGTCAAAATAAAAGGTGATTTTTTGATTTTGATTTTCATTTTTCTTTCCAGTCCGTGCTTTTCGAATCGCCATGTGCCCGACTGGGCACACAAACATACCGGCATCTTTATTAAAATCAAATGCAATTTTTCTTTGACCGTTACCATTTGTGATAACGGGATTTAATTTTGAAATTAATTGAAGTTCTTCCGATTTGGCGTATTGTAAATTATCTTTGCCTGAATAAGCCGTGTCTCCAATGATCGTCTCGATGTCCATCCCTGTCCCTTTACTTTTCTCTACTAATTCTTGAAGATATTGACCATCACTTTTTTCACCAGTTGTTACAATCGCGGCTGTGATAATTCGTTCATCACTCATCGCGATATGCGTTTTGAATCCAAAGAAAGCCGAGTCTGCCGATTTATGTCCGACACGCGCATCAGGATCTTTTGAATGACCCAACTGTGTATCGTAATCATCGATGACTTCTTTTAAGACATTTAATTTTTCTTTCACAGCAGGGATTTGTGCTACTTTTGATTGTGTTTCGACGACTTCCACAACTCGGCGGCAATAATCCAATTCCTCCGTCACTTCATTTGAAGTTGGCTTTTTAGGAAACTTTCCGACCATCTCTTCCTCGAGTTGGTAAACCGTTTTACGCACATTTTTTGATTTTTCTTGTAAAAACTCTTTTGGTGATTTTTGATTATAACGAGCTTTTGTGTGAGTTGCATCGACAATAACGGTTTTACTGGTGATAAGCCCTTTTTCCAACGCAATTTCAACCGTCTTTCCAATGAGTAAATCTAATAGATTCATGTCTTGGAGACGAAGGCGGCGAAATTTTGTAAGAGAACTGGAATCAATGACCTCTTCTTCTGGTGACATATCTAGAAAATATTTAAACGACATATCGAATTTTGAACGCTCTACGAGATCGGCATCTGATAGGTCATGTATGGCTTTCAACAGTAAATATTTGAACATACGAATAGGTGGAATCGCATTTCTACCATTATCCAAACAATATTTTGATTTTAATTCGTCTAAGATAAATGAAAAATCGACGAGCTCGTTGATTTGGCGAAGCATATTATCTTTTGGGATAACTAAATCATACAAAGCTATATAAGGGCTCAAATTTAGTGTTTCTTGTTTGGAAATCATGGCTGCGTCACCTCTAGTTAGTTTTACTCATTATACTATGATAAGAGGATGTAAGATAAAGAAAAAGCGATTGCGTGAACAGAAATCTGTTCACGCAATCGCTTTAGTAATTTCATTGACTTTTTCAGTGCCCTCGAAAAACTTAGGTAGTTTTTTTGCGGTTTTAAGGAGTTTAGCATCTAAACTTAGAGATAGAATAGTGGAAATCTATAGCATATTTTATCTTATAGAGAGATTTGAATAGGACAGGAAACTTATCGGCAGTTACATTACTTATATTTATTAAATATGTGATTGTATTTCCTTCCGAGAGAATTAATCCCAATTGGTACGCATATTTTATAGAGTATTAAATCTATTTTCTTTAGTAGTTCGAAAGAAAAAAGGGGGGATTGAAATGCGGAGAAGAAGAGAGTCATCGGTCATATTTCAAATATTTATAGGTAGTTGTATTGCTATGGTTGTTTTGTTTGGTTTGTATCTTATTGCTGACAAGGACAAGGAAGAACGGTCTGTGGAGACAGAGGAAGTTGACGCAGTTACGGAGATTGAAAAAGAAGAGCCACAGGTAGAAGGAAAGACGACTCCGAGTCCTTCAAATCCTAACGTTAAAGTAGAATACTCCTCTAAAGAATGGGTGACTCACGGTGGAGATTACTATAATAGGAGATATTCGGTACTCGATCAAATTACATCAGAGAACATTGGAGATTTAAAGCCAACCTGGGTTACTAGTTTAGGTTCTGGAGCAGAGCCTAAGTATTCAGGTGAGGCAACTCCATTAGTTGTGGATGGAATTATGTATGTGGCAACCGGTGCTAATGATATATTTGCTTTAGATGCCAAAACTGGAGAACTGATATGGGCCTACGAGCCGGATATTAGCCAAGAGATGGATACCGTATGCTGTGGTTGGACTACGCGTGGTCTAGCAGTAGGAGATGGTAAAGTATATGCAGGTCTTCTAGATGCACGTCTTATAGCTTTGGATCAAAAAACGGGAGAATTGCAATGGGAGACAAAGGTTGCAGAATGGGAGGAAGGCTATACAGTTACTAGTGCCCCTCTTTACTATAATGGTAAGGTCTACACCGGAGTGGCAGGAGGAGAATATGGAATCCGTGGTCGTGTAATGGCATATGACGCTGATTTGGGATACGAAGTATGGAGATTCTATACAATACCAGGTCCAGGTGATATAAATGGCGATACATGGCCAGACAATGATTCTTGGTTGACTGGTGGAGGACCTGTTTGGAATACTCCAGCTGTAGATCCTGAGCTTGGATATATTTACTTTGCTACTGGCAATACAGCACCCGACTTAGATGGAAGCAATCGAGAGGGTGATAATTTATATGCTAACTCGGTTGTTGCTGTAAATGCAGAAAATGGCGACTATGTTTGGCACTTCCAAGAGGTGCATCATGATATATGGGATATGGATCCAGCCAATCCTGTTGTTTTGTTTGACGTAGAAAAAGATGGTGTTATGAGAAAGGGACTTGGGCAGGCAGGAAAAACTGGCTGGGTGTATTTCTTAGATCGAACGGACGGGACACCGCTTATTGGTATTGAAGAAAAGCCCGTTCCACAATTGGCAGAACAAAAAACCTCTCCTACACAACCTTTCCCAGTTGGGGATGCATTCGTTCCTCAAGGAGTTTTTCAGGATGACGTTGATAAGGATTTAGGAGATACATTTGAAGGGCAAATAGGAGACATATTTACTCCTTTTTGGGAGGAGCCAATCACACTTAAGCCAGGTCCAGCAGGCGGAGCAAATTGGCCACCTTCTGCTTACAATCCGGATACTGAGTTGTTCTATGTGCTAGGGAATGATAATTATTTTTCCTTTGCAAGACAAGAAGATGAAGCTTTCGAAGAGGGTTCTATGTATATAGGAAGTATAATGCAACCAGTTTCTAATGCTCCGGTAAGGGGTACAGTCACCGCGTTAGATGTGAAAACAAATAAAATAGTTTGGCAGCAAAATTGGGATGCGCAAGCATACAGTGGAGTATTAACAACTAAAGGTAATCTAGTTTTTGTAGGTCACAATGATGGAAGGCTCATAGCCTTTGATGCAAAAACAGGTAACCAATTATGGGAATATATGATGGATGCTGGGGCAAATGCTCCTTCTATCACATATGAAATAGATGGAGAGCAGTATATTTCTATTTATGTGGCGGGTAATGCTTTAGCGGGATCGAAGCATGGAGATAAAATATATACCTTCAAGCTTGGAGGTAGCTTACCTGAAGGGCAAGTGATTGATGGCTCTGTTAAAGAAAAGGTAAGTGATAGTAAAGAGACGGTAGGGGAGACGGTTAGTTCTGATTTTGGGCTCTCTATTTATACTAATAGCTGTATAGCTTGTCACGGAGATCAAGGTGCCAATGGACATAATGGTCCGAATCTACAAGATAGCAAGTTTGCAGAAAGCAGAGAAAATGTAATAGATCGAATCACTAATGGGGGAACTACTATGCCTTCGTTTAATGAGACACTAACCCAAGAGGAAATAGATGCAGTTGCGGATTATGTCTTGACGGTCATCTCTCCTTTAGGTAAATAATAAGATAGGCAGTTTAGCCAGTCCTGTTAGGGGCTGGCTTTGTTGTGGTTAATTTTCCATGCTAAAGGGTAAATAGTGTATACTAAGTTCAATAGTTATTAGAAGGAGATCATCATGAAAAAAATTTATGCCGATGACAGTTTAGCATTACATACTGATTTATATCAGATAAATATGGTGGAGGCCTACTGGGCTGATAATATGCATGAGAGAAAAGCAGTGTTTGAATTATTTTTCCGAAAGCTTCCTTTTGGGAATGGTTATGGCATTTTTGCTGGACTAGAAAGATGTCTGGAATACTTAAGAGATTTTCACTTTTCGGAAAGTGATTTAGAATACTTGCAGAATGGATTAGGGTATCGTGATGATTTTATAGATTACTTAAAAACCGTTCGTTTTACTGGTGATGTTTATTCGATGAAAGAAGGGGAATTAGTATTTCCTAATGAGCCAATTATTCGAGTGGAATCTACTCTAGCAGAAGCACAATTAGTAGAGACCGCTTTGCTTAATATCGTAAATTATCAAACGTTAATTGCTACTAAAGGATCTCGTATTAAACAGGTTGTCAAGGACGAGGTAGCAATGGAATTTGGCTCTCGACGGGCTCAAGAAATGGATGCTGCAATTTGGGGAACTCGTGCAGCCTTTATCGGAGGAATCGAAGCTACCAGTAATGTACGCGCCGGTAAAATGTTTGGTATTCCTGTCTCTGGAACACATGCACATTCCATGGTGCAAGCATATAAGAGTGAATATGACGCCTTTCACTCATATGCAAAAAGACACAGGGACTGTGTTTTTCTAGTAGATACTTACAACACGTTGAAAACAGGTGTGCCAACTGCTATCAAAGTAGCAAAAGAGCTAGGGGACAAAATTAATTTTATCGGTATTCGTTTAGATTCAGGAGATATTTCGTTCCTATCAAAGGAAGCCAGAAAAATGCTAGATGTAGCAGGATTTCCAAATGCTAAAATCATCGTTTCTAATGATTTAGATGAGTATACTATTTTGAACTTAAAGGCTCAGGGAGCAAAAGTAGATAGCTGGGGTATTGGTACTAAGCTAATCACTGGATATGACCAGCCTGCACTGGGTGCTGTATATAAAATTGTTTCAATTGAAAGTGAAGCAGGTGTAATGGAGGATACTATTAAAATTTCCTCTACCACTGAGAAAGTTACTACTCCTGGGCAGAAAAAGCTTTTCCGTATTATAGATAAGGAAAATGGTAAGGCAGAGGGCGATTACATTGCCATGCATGATGAAGACCCTGCTCATGAAGAACGACTAAAAATGTTCCACCCAGTTCATACATTCGTTTCTAAGTTTGTAACGAACTTTGAAGCTAAGGATTTACATGTAAAAGTAATTGAAAACGGGGCAGTGATTTATGAAAATCCAGATTTAACTGAAATTCGTAATTATGCTCATGACAATTTAGATTTGCTGTGGGAGGAATATAAGCGCTCTCTTAATCCAGAGGAATATCCAGTCGATTTAAGTCAGAAGTGCTGGGACAATAAAATGCGTAACATTCAAGAAGTAAAGGAAATGGAGCAAAATCTTATTTCAAATAATGGAGGGATTTAAGATGTCTGACAAACAAAGAGAAATTATCGAAGCCTTAAAAGTAAAGCCGGAGATTGATCCAAAAGAGGAAGCTCGTATAAGTATCGATTTTATGAAAGACTATTTAAAGAAACATCCATTTTTAAAAAGTATGGTTTTGGGTATTTCAGGAGGGCAAGACTCCACTTTAGTTGGTAAGCTTGCCCAAATGGCAGTGGATGAGTTAAATGATGAAATGGGAGCGGGCACGTATTCATTTATTGCTGTTAGTTTGCCATATGGGGTGCAATTTGATGAATCCGATCGTCAGGATGCTCTTAACTTCATTCAGCCAAGCAAACGTGTAACGATTAATATTAAGGAAGCCGTAGACGCAAGTGACCGTGCATTGAAGGAAGCTGGTATCACACTCAGTGATTTTGCAAAAGGGAACGAAAAGGCGAGAGAACGTATGAAGGCTCAGTATTCAATAGCAGCAACGTATAACGGTGTTGTGCTAGGTACAGATCATGCTGCTGAAGCTGTCACAGGTTTTTATACTAAATACGGCGATGGTGGAGTAGACTTAACCCCAATTTTCCGTCTCAATAAAAGACAAGGGAAGCAATTGCTAAAACATTTAGGTGCACCTCAGCATCTGTACACTAAAGTACCGACTGCCGATTTAGAGGAAGATCGTCCAGCTCTACCTGATGAGGTTGCACTTGGTGTGAGCTACGATGATATTGATGATTACCTAGAAGGTAAGAATGTGTCTCCAGAAATAGAAGAGAAAATCGTTGGATTCTATGATCGTTCTGAACACAAACGACAATTACCGATAACAATTTTTGACGACTTCTGGAAATAAATAAAAGCTTTGTTAAAGTTATTGGTTGATTTTGACTAACCATTCTTTTTTATAGTGACTGTAATCATAAACAAAGGAACTTTCAAATAGCTATTCAGAACATAAATAGATGACGAAATTGGGTTGGTGTCAGTTTTTCAGCTTAGCTTATGCGAGTAAATTGATTAGCGATTTATCGATGCTAAAGCTGTTCCCATTTATTGATTGGAGCGCCAGACGGCGACTCCTACGGGATGAGTGAGACAGATAAGACATACAACCACGCGCGCAAGCGATGGGTGATGGCTTATCGCTCACCCCGAGGAAAGCGTCCGGCTGGTGCGGAAATCAATTCTACTCTTTGATCTAAGATTTCTTTGCATCATAAATCAACCCTACCCTTTAACATAGCCTAAACAAAAGCATGGAATCTCTTATCATAGAGACTCCATGCTTTTTGGTTTGAAAAGATATTTTGAAGGCTACTGAAAAAGTAATTTAAATTGTTTTATCTTCCTTTTTTGGTTATGCTTATACTGTATTATAAAAATTTTCTAACTAATCATTTAATTATAATTTTGGGGGAAAACAGATGAATGAAAAATTACAGATAGAAGCAATTATTTCTAATATAGAAAAAGTAATGATAGGGAAGAAAGACATTGCAGAATTAGCAGTTGTATCCCTTTTGGCAGATGGACATGTATTGCTCGAGGATGTTCCGGGAGTGGGAAAAACGATGATGGTTCGTGCGCTCGCTAAATCTATCGGCGCCGATTTTAAAAGAATTCAATTTACTCCAGACCTATTGCCATCCGATGTATTAGGAGTCTCCATATATAATCCCAAGGAAATGGAGTTTGAGTTTCGACCAGGACCTATTCTAGGAAACATTGTGTTAGCAGACGAGATCAACCGTACATCCCCGAAAACACAATCAGCATTACTAGAAGGAATGGAAGAAGCTTCCGTTACAATTGACGGCATTACGATGCCGCTTCCAAAGCCATTTTTTGTTATGGCTACCCAAAATCCAATTGAGCATGAGGGTACATACCCTTTACCTGAGGCTCAGCTAGACAGATTTTTGTTGAGATTAAAAATGGGTTACCCTAATCAACATGAAGAGATTGAAGTATTAAATAGATTAGAGCATGCATCTCCTATTGATAGCCTCCAGCCAGTAGTTTCTCTTGAAGAGCTTATTCACCTCCAGAAACAAGTGAAAAATGTTAGCGTAGATTTGACAATGAAGGGATATATTGTGGATTTAGCTAATAGAACACGAGTAGATACTTATGTTTATCTTGGAGTGAGCCCTCGAGCATCCATTGCGTTGATGCGTGCTTCTCAGGCCTATGCCTTACTACAGGGAAGAGATTACGTGATTCCAGATGATATTCAATATTTATTGCCATTTGTTTTTGGGCACCGTGTTATTCTTCGTCCTGAGGCAAGGTATGATGGTATTTCTTCTGAGGAAGTACTTTCCCGTATTGTTAAACGAACTCCTGTCCCTATCAAGAGGAAGGTACACGGATGATTGAGCGGACAGAAGGATTAAAGAAGTATAAAGGTTTTATTGGTATCCTTCTTCTCTTGGTGGTGGCATTTGTGTATGCAATGTTTCAGGGGGGCTTCGTCAGTTGGTTTCTTTTTTACCTCATTGTTCCTCTCTCTATATACTCAATTCTACTGTTTTTTTACCCACTCTCTAAGATAGAAGCAGAGAGGATAATTGAAACACGAAAAGTGTATAGCGGGGGAAGATTTTCTGCCACGGTCAGGGTGACAAGAAATAATCGTTTTCCTCTGTTGTTTGTGTGGTTTGAGGAAAGAGTCGGACCTTCTCTTAGGCACACAGGGTCAAGAAGACAGCTTGTTTTTTGGGGAATAAAAAAAGAGTTTACCTGGACGTATGAAATAGAACATATGCCACGCGGTGAGCATGTATTAGAGGGGACAACAATTGAAGTGAGCGATCTGTTTGGATGGATGAAAAAAAGTATTTTTATTTCGAATCCAAAAACCTTACTAGTCTTTCCGAATCTAACGGATATGATTTATATTCCGATGGAAACTAGATATGATCAGGGAGCAGCTGCATCAAGAATTCAAGTGATGAAGGATACGACTATGGCGACAGGGGTCCGTTCCTATCAGCCTGGAGACCGGGTTTCTTGGATACATTGGAAGTCATTTGCCCGTACCCAAACTCTTAAAACTAAGGAATTTGAAGATCGTCAATCTCAGGATTTGTTCATCTTAATCGATCGAACGTTGACTCCTATGTTTGAGGACGTCGTAGATTTATCTGCCTCTATTATGCAGGCCATTGTTCGCCATCAAGCAAGCAGTGCTTTTTTATCTCTTGGAGAAGATCGTTTCTTCTTGCCAAATGTAGAGAATGAGACCCAGCTACATCAAGTCTTATACCATTTAACGAAGGTGCAACCTGATTTAAATAAGCCGATTGAACAAGTCATATCTCAGGAGCCAGCATTGGCTCAAGCAACTTCGTTATTATATATAACAAGCGAGCTAACACATGAGTGGATTGATGGGATAAACCGTAACGCAGGAAACCTACGTTTATGTAGGTGCTTTGTCGTAAAAAACAAAAACGAGAAACCAAATAAAAATGAAACTGCACTTTACCAATACGCAAAAAGTAGAGGAATAGACGCTCATAATATTACAAAGGACCGTTTTGCCCAAGCGTTTATGGAGGTGAATCGTTCATGAAAGATAACTACTTACAAGGGATCATTTCCTTCCTAATTTATACGTTCACCTGTTTTTTAATAGTAGAATGGTTGAAGCCAGTTATGGAATTGACTAATACCGACCACTTATCTTTGTTTGTCATATATCTGGCCGTATCCTTCTTTTTTTACTTTATAAAGCTTAACTGGAAGGTTACTATACCGATAAAGCTAATATTTATCAGTTGGACTATTGTTCATATCTACACGGATTATTCTTTTTTATCTAGAGACGCATTGAATTATTTAAGTGAAGCACTTCAACACAACTTTGTCTCTATTTTTAGCCAGGAATGGGGAGCAATAACGGATCCGTTTCGGACCTTTTTGTTTTTTGCTCTACTTTGGATGACTACCTATTTACTAAACTATTGGATCACCATTAGAAAGACAATTTTATTGTTTTTCATACTGACCGTTTTATTTATCACTATTTTGGATACATTCAGTCCTTACAATGCTAAAAATTCTATAGTCATTACATTAATTTCTGGGTTTATCATTATGGGGTTACTCTATATCCAAAAATTATTAAAAGAAAATCAAGTCTCCATAAAAGGAACCTTTGTCACAGCTTCTATTACTAGCTTAGTCTTGTTAGTTATGATCAGTGGTATAACGGCATATGCAATGCCAAAAGCAGGTCCGATATGGCCCGATCCCGTCCCTTTTTTCACTACCTCTACACTTGAAGTGGATGAGCGTGAAGGGAATGGAACTAGTGTAAATGGTGTGAAGAGGGTTGGCTACGGGGAAAACGATGAGCAATTAGGAGGAGCCTTCCAAAGTGATGACACGCCTGTTTTTTGGGCAAAGACTGATACCCCGCAATACTGGAAAGTTGAAACCAAAGATACTTATACCTCTAAAGGTTGGGTACAATCCGAGGAAGAGACACCTTTACTAAGCTTTGGAAGTGGAGAACTATTTGAAACGGATTTCCCACCCGGAGAAGCGGAATATACAGAGGAAGCTAATATAATGTTGGCGCAAGAATTTCCATTAATTCTTCAGCCTTATGGTATGAAAAGCATACAAACGAATGAAGAAGCTTTGTTTACAAGTAATCCACTAACCCAAAAAATTTCTGTTCTTAATAGCGGTAATTCTGCTCTATGGGATTACAATGTGACATTTAGTGAGCCTACCTATAGTCTTAAAGCGATGCGGGAAACCTCTGTAGATGATTTAAGTATGGTGCCAGCTGAATTACAGCGATATTTACAGCTGCCTGACACACTACCAGAGAGGGTAAAGGAGCTTGCTGTCACCATTACAGAAGATCGGATAAGTCTCTATGATAAGGCGCTTAATATTGAACGCTATTTCAGAGGAAATAACTTTAGCTACAATCAAACGATGGCTGCGGTTCCAAAGGGCGACACCGATTATGTAGATCAGTTTTTATTTGAAACGAAGGTAGGCTACTGTGATAACTTTTCAACTTCAATGGTTGTCCTTCTTCGCTCCCTTGATATCCCTGCACGATGGGTGAAAGGGTTTGCTCCTGGAGAACGAACAAACGTAGAGGGACTTGGAAGGGTTTATGAGGTAACGAATAATAATGCCCACTCGTGGGTGGAGGCTTATTTTCCAACCGTAGGATGGGTAACATTTGAGCCGACCATTGGCTTTTCCTCAAGTGCCAATGTTATATACGACATAGAGTCACAGACTGACGAACCTCAGACTCCAGAACAACAAGAGGAGAAACCAGAGGATCAGGCTGCCACAGGAAAAAATGATGAAGGTGTTTCCTTTAGCTTTACGACCTTCCTTCAAGATACTTTAGACTGGATGGCGGAAAGAAAGGTAGCTATCATTTGGGGTCTTATAATTCTTGGGATCATAAGCCTGTTTGCTTATAGCCGTCGCGGAAAGTGGTTACCTAAGGTATTAATACCAGTAGGTAGAATGCGTAAAAATGATTGGAACTCTTTCGAGAAAATGTACCATCAGCTTCTACAGCAGCTAAGTCTTCATGGAATGCGAAGAGAGCAGGGACAAACCTTATTGGACTTTGCTAAAAAAGTGGACAAGGATATCGGTACCAACCATATGACTGATTTAACCAAGGTGTATCAACAGGGCTTTTATGGGAACAATAAAACGGAACTTAATTATGCGTCGATTAGAGAAAGTTGGGAATATTTAATCAATCGTATAAGCGGTTGATTTTACCCTCAACAACCTGTAAACTGAAGTCAAATTAAATTTGACCAAGTTGCCCTCGTATATGTCCGATAATATGGTTCGGATGTTTCTACCAAGTTACCGTTAATAACTTGACTATGAAGGTGAATGCAGTCATGTCTTTTTTAAGGACATCTGCATTCACCTTTTAATGTAGAAAGCAAAAACGCGTAGAAAGAGGAACTTTCGCACGCGTTTTTTTAATACGTATTGGGTTTAACGGATTGGGATAAATATATATAGAAGAGGTGGAATGCATATGTCTTCAACTCCATTGTTGAAAGAACAAGAAAAGATTGTCGTTCTAGATTTCGGCAGTCAGTACAATCAGTTAATCACTCGTCGTATTCGTGAGTTTGGAGTGTATAGTGAATTACATCCCCATACTGTAACTGCCGAGGATATTAAAAAAATGAATGCCACAGGTATCATTTTTTCAGGTGGACCTAACTCTGTATATGATACGAATGCTTTTCATATCGATGAGGCAATCTATGATTTGAATATACCTATTCTGGGAATTTGCTATGGTATGCAGTTAATGGCCTATCAATTTGGCGGAAAAGTAGAAAAGGCTTTTTCAAGAGAATATGGTAGAGCAGAGATTGACATTAAGAATCCGACAGCATTATTTGGCGACCTTCCTTCTAAGCATGTAGTATGGATGAGTCACGGAGATCATGTAACTGCTGCACCAGAAGGCTTTGAAGTGATTGCGACAAGCCCATCTTGTGATGTTGCTGCAATGGCAAATGTTGAAAAAGGTTTATATGCGGTACAATTCCACCCAGAAGTACGTCACTCTGTATATGGGCTAGAGCTACTTCGCCAATTCGTATTTGACGTTTGTAAGGCAAAAGGCGATTGGTCAATGGAAAGTTTCATTGAAATGGAAATCGAAAAAATTCGTGAAACAGTTGGGGACAAGAAAGTTCTATGTGCGCTAAGTGGAGGAGTAGATTCCTCAGTAGTTGCAGTCCTAATCCATAAAGCAATTGGTGACCAACTTACTTGTATGTTCGTAGACCATAATCTACTTCGAAAAGATGAAGCAGAAGGCGTAATGAAAACCTTCACTGAGGGCTTCAATATGAACGTTATTAAAATTGATGCGCGTGAGCGTTTTATGACTAAATTAGCTGGAGTTTCTGATCCAGAGAAAAAACGTAAAATTATTGGTAATGAATTTATTTATGTGTTCGATGATGAAGCATCCAAGCTTGAAGGCATGGACTTCCTTGCACAAGGGACACTATACACAGACATTATTGAAAGTGGAACAGCTACTGCTCAAACAATCAAATCTCATCATAACGTTGGTGGACTTCCAGAGGACATGCAGTTCAAATTAATTGAGCCTTTGAAAACTTTATTCAAAGATGAGGTTCGTGCATTAGGCTCAGAGCTAGGCTTAGCTGATGAAATCGTATGGCGCCAACCATTCCCTGGTCCTGGACTAGCTATCCGAGTTCTAGGAGAAGTAACAGAAGAAAAACTAGCAATCGTACGTGAATCGGATGCAATCCTACGCGAAGAAATAGCTAAGGCAGGCTTAGACCGCGATATCTGGCAATACTTCACTGTACTTCCTGATATCCGCAGCGTTGGTGTAATGGGTGACGCAAGAACTTACGATTACGCAATTGGTATCCGTGCAGTTACCTCTATCGACGGTATGACATCTGACTGGGCACGTATCCCATGGGACGTTCTAGAAAAGGTATCTGTTCGATTAGTAAATGAAGTACCACACATCAACCGCGTGCTGTATGACATTACGAGTAAACCACCAGCTACGATTGAGTGGGAATAGGACTGTATTTTAATTATAAACAAAGTTATACCTTGTGATTAACATATCTCAAATATTAAATCCTCTTTTAGTTATTGATAACAGATAACTAAAAGGGGTTTTTATTTGGTTAAAATAGTTGAAAGATGATGTTTAATTGAATAATCTTATTTGAGATTGTAAAGGTAAGTATATGAATACCTTTTGGCGATGAACTGTTATACTAAGTTTTTAATGTTTTTACTGATATATGGAACGTTAGCGGGGAATATAAAGTATAAGGTTAACTTCAGTAAGATAAGGTATATTATATTTGTTGAATAGATTCTCTATAAGAGTTAAGAAAAGTAGGTGAACAAATGGGAAAATATCAATTGGATACAAAAGGTAAGGCGGCTGTGGCAAAGTATCATGAAAAACAAAAGCCAGCTAAATTTGATAAAAAGCAGCAACTTGAAAAAATACGTACAGAGTATTTGAAGAACAAGCAAAAACAAACAGATAAATAATATGAATGTGAACATAGGAAGATGTTTAACTTGTTTTAAATTTTTAAGAGTGATGAATAGGCTCGGTAATGTATGGGTAGCCAATACCGAATTTTAAGGATTCCCCATACTGTAGAACTACCCAAAAATGACGTTAAATAATAACTAGTGAAGAGCTTGGAAACTAATTTGTTGGTTTTCAAGTTTTTTAT
Organism: Psychrobacillus sp. FSL W7-1457; assembly: GCF_038593405.1. NCBI lineage: Bacteria > Bacillati > Bacillota > Bacilli > Caryophanales > Bacillaceae > Psychrobacillus > Psychrobacillus sp. FSL W7-1457. The sequence continues at coordinate 3,303,637 of NZ_CP151993.1, read as the reverse complement.
TTATAATAGAATAGGTCTATTTTCCTTCAAAAATTGCTTTATCTATAAGCAGAAAACGAACTATTATTTGGTTAATGAAAAAAATGTTCGGTTTTTCTATTGATTTCGTCATAATTCGATGTTATATTTACTACATAATTTAATTATGTCGTCGTATAACGTTGGGAATAAGGCCCAAAAGTCTCTACCGGATCACCGTAAATGATCCGACTACGATGAGTGATGCTTATTTATATTCACTTATTGGGGTTAGTAGAGGTATACGACCAGAAATGGTAGTATACTTTTTTTCGTTGTCGCGATAAAAATGGAGGAACTTATGAAAAAGTATTTTCGTTTTGAGGAATTAGGAACAAACTATCGCCGTGAGATTATAGGTGGTTTGACAACATTCTTGGCAATGGCTTATATCTTAGTGGTTAACCCGATGACTTTATCTCTTGAAACAATCGAAGGGTTACCAGAGTTTATGTACATGGATAAAGGATCTGTGTTTACTGCAACAGCTATTGCTGCAGCAATCGGATCTATATTAATGGGTGTGCTGGCTAGATACCCAATCGCACTTGCACCAGGTATGGGATTAAATGCATTCTTTGCTTATACAGTTGTACTTGAGTTCGAAATCCCATGGCCAATCGCTTTAACGGGCGTTCTATTCTCTGGTCTCATTTTTATATGCTTATCCCTTTCAGGAATAAGAGAAACAATTATTAACGCTATACCATCTGAGTTGAAATATGCAGTAGGAGCAGGTATTGGTTTATTTATCACATTTGTCGGCCTACAAAACTCTAAAATTATTGTTTCCAATCCAAATACAGTAGCAGGCTTAGGTGATTTAACAGACCCTAACATTCTATTAACAATCTTTGGACTTGTCATTACTGTGATTATGATGGTAAAAGGAGTTAAGGGTGGAATTTTCTACGGTATGTTAGTGACTGCGATCGTCGGTATGATTCTAAGCTTAGTTCCAGTTCCAGATGCAGTTGTAGGAAGCGTTCCATCAATGGCTCCTACTTTCGGAGCAGCATTTGACGTGTTTTTTGAAGACCCAACCGCATTACTTACTGCTCAATTTTTAATTGTTGTGTTAACGTTCTTGTTTGTAGATTTCTTTGATACGGCAGGTACTTTAATCTCCGTAGCAAACCAAGCAGGTTTAATGAAGGGTGAAAAGTTACCTCGTGCAGGTAAAGCATTGTTAGCAGATTCTATTGCTACAGTAGCGGGAGCTGTTTCCGGAACTTCTACTACTACTTCTTATGTAGAGTCAACAGCTGGGGTAGCGGCTGGAGCAAGAACTGGTTTTGCTGCAGTAGTAACCGGGGTTCTGTTCTTACTTTCTTTATTCTTTTTCCCACTGTTAGATGTCATTACTTCTTATGTAACAGCACCAGCCTTAATTATTGTTGGGGTACTAATGGTTTCTTCTATTGGTCAAATCGACTGGAAACGTTTTGAAATTGCAGTACCAGCCTTCTTTGTAATTATAGCAATGCCTTTAACGTACTCTATTGCAACTGGTATCGCTATTGGATTTATCTTCTATCCAATTACAATGATCGTTGCAGGTCGCATAAAAGAAATTCACCCAATCATGTATGGCATGTGGCTAGTATTTGTTGGCTACTTCATATTCTTATAAAATAGCATTTTATAAAGAGGGGCTTATGCCTCTCTTTTTTTATTTTAATTAAGAAGGATATAGAGTGTGTAAATAGAACCTATAGTATATAGAAGAAACTCACTTTAAGTTTGGAGGAATGACATAGTGATTTATATAAGAAAAGCAGTACCATATGATGCAAAAGGAATTACCAAAGTTCACGTGGAAAGCTGGAAGTCTACTTATGTAAATATTGTACCGGAGGAATTTTTAAATAACCTTTCTTTTGAAAGGAGAGCTGATTACTGGTTTTCTGTTATTCCAGACGGAGGAGTTTATGTAGCTGAAGATGAAAATAATCAAATCGTTGGTTTTGCTTCTGGGGGAAAGGAACGAAGTGGGGATTACTCGAATTATAATGGGGAAATATATGCCATCTATATTTTAAAAGAATATCAGGGGATAGGTATTGGTAAGTTATTAATCGATTCTATAGTAAAAGAGCTAACGAACCAGGGGGTCTTTACTATGTTAGTACTTGTTCTAGAAGATAACCCTTCGCGACATTTTTATGAGAAGCTTGGTGCAAAGAAGATAGATAGTATAATAGTAGAAATCGGTGGAGTAAAGCTTAATGAGCTAGTATACGGGTGGGAAGATATTATGCCCTTAGCGGCTAAATAGAAGTCAATGATTTAGGTTCTATAAATCCTATATACTTTCGGGAGATTTATCTGAATAAATTGTTATTATATTTAAGCGTATTTTATTAAAAATAGTGTTGACGAATAGTTTAAAAGGGTGGTATAGTAATCAAGTTGTTACTTTTACTTCTGATTACAAAAAACAAATTTTAAAAAGTTGTTGACAATGATAATTAGATTTGATAAGATAATAAAGCTGTCGAAACAAATCGGCACAATGAACATTGAAAACTGAACATGCAAAACGTTAAGACATATAGCATCAACAAGCTTCGGCTTGATTGACGCAAAACAATTTTTGACATCATTTAATGATGATGCCAGCAAAACAAAATGAGCTTTTTAAGTTCTCTATTATGGAGAGTTTGATCCTGGCTCAGGACGAACGCTGGCGGCGTGCCTAATACATGCAAGTCGAGCGGATGATGAAGAAGCTTGCTTCTTCTGATTTAGCGGCGGACGGGTGAGTAACACGTGGGCAACCTGCCCTGTAGATTGGGATAACTCCGGGAAACCGGGGCTAATACCGAATAATCCATTCCCTCACATGAGGAAATGTTAAAAGACGGTTTCGGCTGTCACTACAGGATGGGCCCGCGGCGCATTAGCTAGTTGGTGAGGTAACGGCTCACCAAGGCGACGATGCGTAGCCGACCTGAGAGGGTGATCGGCCACACTGGGACTGAGACACGGCCCAGACTCCTACGGGAGGCAGCAGTAGGGAATCTTCCACAATGGACGAAAGTCTGATGGAGCAACGCCGCGTGAGTGAAGAAGGTTTTCGGATCGTAAAACTCTGTTGTGAGGGAAGAACAAGTACGAGAGTAACTGCTCGTACCTTGACGGTACCTCATTAGAAAGCCACGGCTAACTACGTGCCAGCAGCCGCGGTAATACGTAGGTGGCAAGCGTTGTCCGGAATTATTGGGCGTAAAGCGCGCGCAGGCGGTCCTTTAAGTCTGATGTGAAAGCCCACGGCTCAACCGTGGAGGGTCATTGGAAACTGGGGGACTTGAGTACAGAAGAGGAAAGCGGAATTCCAAGTGTAGCGGTGAAATGCGTAGAGATTTGGAGGAACACCAGTGGCGAAGGCGGCTTTCTGGTCTGTAACTGACGCTGAGGCGCGAAAGCGTGGGGAGCAAACAGGATTAGATACCCTGGTAGTCCACGCCGTAAACGATGAGTGCTAAGTGTTAGGGGGTTTCCGCCCCTTAGTGCTGCAGCTAACGCATTAAGCACTCCGCCTGGGGAGTACGGTCGCAAGACTGAAACTCAAAGGAATTGACGGGGGCCCGCACAAGCGGTGGAGCATGTGGTTTAATTCGAAGCAACGCGAAGAACCTTACCAGGTCTTGACATCCCGCTGACCGGCCTAGAGATAGGCTTTTCCCTTCGGGGACAGCGGTGACAGGTGGTGCATGGTTGTCGTCAGCTCGTGTCGTGAGATGTTGGGTTAAGTCCCGCAACGAGCGCAACCCTTGATCTTAGTTGCCAGCATTCAGTTGGGCACTCTAAGGTGACTGCCGGTGATAAACCGGAGGAAGGTGGGGATGACGTCAAATCATCATGCCCCTTATGACCTGGGCTACACACGTGCTACAATGGACGGTACAGAGGGTCGCAACCCCGCGAGGGTGAGCAAATCCCATAAAACCGTTCTCAGTTCGGATTGTAGGCTGCAACTCGCCTACATGAAGCCGGAATCGCTAGTAATCGTGGATCAGCATGCCACGGTGAATACGTTCCCGGGCCTTGTACACACCGCCCGTCACACCACGAGAGTTTGTAACACCCGAAGTCGGTGGGGTAACCCTTTTGGGAGCCAGCCGCCGAAGGTGGGACAGATGATTGGGGTGAAGTCGTAACAAGGTAGCCGTATCGGAAGGTGCGGCTGGATCACCTCCTTTCTAAGGATATATTCGGAATACAGATCTTTATCTGTATCTTAACGTTTTGCAGTTCAGTTTTGAATGTTCATTCTATATGAGCATTTAAAGCTTTTTAACTTGTTCTTTGAAAACTGGATAAAACGACATCAAAAAAAGAAACAAACGCAAGATATTCAAATTGTGATCACTTACGTGATTGCAAGTGTAGTACTTTTAACTTTTAGGTTAAGTTAATAAGGGCGCACGGTGGATGCCTTGGCACTAGGAGTCGATGAAGGACGGCACTAACACCGATATGCTTCGGGGAGCTGTAAGTGAGCTTCGATCCGAAGATTTCCGAATGGGGAAACCCACTGCCCGTAATGGGGCAGTACATTTGCGTGAATACATAGCGCATCTGAGACACACCCAGGGAACTGAAACATCTAAGTACCTGGAGGAAGAGAAAGAAAATTCGATTCCCTGAGTAGCGGCGAGCGAAACGGGAAGAGCCCAAACCAAGAGGCTTGCCTCTTGGGGTTGTAGGACACTCTATACGGAGTTACAAAAGAATGAGCTAGACGAAGCGACCTGGAAAGGTCCGCAGGATAGGGTAAAAGCCCCGTAGTCAAAAGTTCATTCCCTCCAGAGTGTATCCTGAGTACGGCGGAACACGTGAAATTCCGTCGGAATCCGGGAGGACCATCTCCCAAGGCTAAATACTACCTAGTGACCGATAGTGAACCAGTACCGTGAGGGAAAGGTGAAAAGCACCCCGGAAGGGGAGTGAAATAGACCCTGAAACCGTGTGCCTACAAATAGTCAAAGCCCGTTAACGGGTGATGGCGTGCCTTTTGTAGAATGAACCGGCGAGTTACGATTACATGCGAGGTTAAGTTGAGAAGACGGAGCCGCAGCGAAAGCGAGTCTGAATAGGGCGAATGAGTATGTGGTCGTAGACCCGAAACCAGGTGATCTACCCATGTCCAGGATGAAGGTGAGGTAACACTTACTGGAGGTCCGAACCCACGCACGTTGAAAAGTGCGGGGATGAGGTGTGGGTAGCGGAGAAATTCCAATCGAACCTGGAGATAGCTGGTTCTCTCCGAAATAGCTTTAGGGCTAGCCTCAAACGTTAGAATCTTGGAGGTAGAGCACTGTTTGGACTAGGGGCCCATCCCGGGTTACCGAATTCAGACAAACTCCGAATGCCAATGATTTATGTTTGGGAGTCAGACTGCGAGTGATAAGATCCGTAGTCAAGAGGGAAACAGCCCAGACCACCAGCTAAGGTCCCAAAGTATTTGTTAAGTGGAAAAGGATGTGGCGTTGCTTAGACAACCAGGATGTTGGCTTAGAAGCAGCCATCATTTAAAGAGTGCGTAATAGCTCACTGGTCGAGTGACGCTGCGCCGAAAATGTATCGGGGCTAAACAAATCACCGAAGCTGTGGATTGATACCTTTGGTATCAGTGGTAGGAGAGCGTTCTAAGGGCGTTGAAGTCAGACCGGAAGGACTGGTGGAGCGCTTAGAAGTGAGAATGCCGGTATGAGTAGCGAAAGATGGGTGAGAATCCCATCCACCGTATGACTAAGGTTTCCTGAGGAAGGCTCGTCCGCTCAGGGTTAGTCGGGACCTAAGTCGAGGCCGATAGGCGTAGACGATGGACAACAGGTTGATATTCCTGTACCACCACCCCACCGTTTGAGTGATGGGGGGACGCAGTAGGATAGGGTAAGCGTGCTGTTGGTTATGCACGTCCAAGCAGTGAGGTGTGAGTGTAGGCAAATCCGCACTCTGTAACATTGAGCTGTGATGGCAAGGACGTATGTCCGGAGTTCCTGATTTCACACTGCCAAGAAAAGCCTCTAACGAGGTGGGAGGTGCCCGTACCGCAAACCGACACAGGTAGTCGAGGAGAGAATCCTAAGGTGAGCGAGAGAACTCTCGTTAAGGAACTCGGCAAAATGACCCCGTAACTTCGGGAGAAGGGGTGCTCTTTTGGGTGAATAGCCTAGAAGAGCCGCAGTGAATAGGCCCAGGCGACTGTTTAGCAAAAACACAGGTCTCTGCAAAACCGTAAGGTGAAGTATAGGGGCTGACGCCTGCCCGGTGCTGGAAGGTTAAGAGGAGTGCTTAGCGCAAGCGAAGGTGCGAATTGAAGCCCCAGTAAACGGCGGCCGTAACTATAACGGTCCTAAGGTAGCGAAATTCCTTGTCGGGTAAGTTCCGACCCGCACGAAAGGCGTAACGATCTGGGCACTGTCTCAACGAGAGACTCGGTGAAATTATAGTACCTGTGAAGATGCAGGTTACCCGCGACAGGACGGAAAGACCCCGTGGAGCTTTACTGTAGCTTGATATTGAATTTTGGTGCAACTTGTACAGGATAGGTAGGAGCCTTAGAGCCCGGAGCGCCAGCTTCGGAGGAGGCGTCGGTGGGATACTACCCTGGTTGTATTGAAATTCTAACCCATACCCGTAACCCGGGTAGGAGACAGTGTCAGGCGGGCAGTTTGACTGGGGCGGTCGCCTCCTAAAGTGTAACGGAGGCGCCCAAAGGTTCCCTCAGAATGGTTGGAAATCATTCGAAGAGTGTAAAGGCAGAAGGGAGCTTGACTGCGAGACCTACAAGTCGAGCAGGGTCGAAAGACGGGCTTAGTGATCCGGTGGTTCCGCATGGAAGGGCCATCGCTCAACGGATAAAAGCTACCCCGGGGATAACAGGCTTATCTCCCCCAAGAGTCCACATCGACGGGGAGGTTTGGCACCTCGATGTCGGCTCATCGCATCCTGGGGCTGTAGTCGGTCCCAAGGGTTGGGCTGTTCGCCCATTAAAGCGGTACGCGAGCTGGGTTCAGAACGTCGTGAGACAGTTCGGTCCCTATCCGTCGTGGGCGTAGGAAATTTGAGAGGAGCTGTCCTTAGTACGAGAGGACCGGGATGGACACACCGCTGGTGTACCAGTTGTTCTGCCAAGGGCATCGCTGGGTAGCTATGTGTGGACGGGATAAGTGCTGAAAGCATCTAAGCACGAAGCCCCCCTCAAGATGAGATTTCCCATTACGCAAGTAAGTAAGATCCCTCAAAGACGATGAGGTAGATAGGTTCGGGGTGGAAGCGTGGCGACACGTGCAGCTGACGAATACTAATCGATCGAGGACTTAACCAAATGGTTTGTTTCTAATATGATGTCTTTTATCCAGTTTTGAGTGAACAACTCAGTAGGGTTTCAATACATGTATTGAAAGCCGAAAAGGTCTAGTGATGATGGCGAAGAGGTCACACCCGTTCCCATACCGAACACGGAAGTTAAGCTCTTCAGCGCCGATGGTAGTTGGGGGTCTCCCCCTGCAAGAGTAGGACGTCGCTGGGCACCAAAGAAAGTCGTTACCGAGTAATCGGTGGCGGCTTTTTTGTATTGATTTTATACGGGAAAAAGCCGAAGGCGACTCTCTTCCTAAGCAGGTGAGCGAGAAAGCGGAGGGGCAAAGAGTTCGAGGAAGCAAGGAAGAGAGAAATCTGTAGCCAATCTGGTTTTGTGAACTCGGAGGGTAATTGTAGGATCACCCCTGCAAGAGTAGGACGTCGCTGGGCACTAAAGGAAGTCGTCACCGAGAATCGGTGGCGTTTTTTTGTTTAGTGTACATCTTTAATGTCGAAAGATATTTTAAGTGTTCGCGCTTAATTTACATTTCCCGGGAAATAGAAACTAGATGTGACAAAGCAAATATAAAAAATAAGAATTACCTAGTATATTTTAACGGAAAAGAGCAGAATATTCATTTGAATTTAAAATTAATGTCTTAATAAATATTATTATGCTGCTAAGGTAAAAGAAATTAAAAAAAGAATAATTATATATAATAATTAGAAATTTCTAATTATTATATTGACTACAAAACAAGGGTGGTGTATTTTAATTATGAAGGATTATTCCAGTATTTATAATTATTTAGGAAATATTATTCTCCATAAACACCTATATAAATTACATCCAGGCAAAAAACTATAAGATTAACTAGCTATATTAATAAATTTAAAGGAGATGAAAATTTGTATGAAGTATTACCGGCGACAAGTAAGTTTTCTAGTTTCTTTGTTACTTATTATTGGTTTACTACCTATTTCGGTAGCAGCAGAAGTTTTAGAAAATGATTTTATTGAGGTAGAAGCTGCACCAGTAGATCCAACAATTAGTGTAGAAGGTCCAAGGCATGAGATTGATTTTGTTGATGAGAGTATAGAAGGTAAATCTGACTTTATTGCTATTTTTACTGAAGAGTATGCTCGAGAAATACTTGTGAAAAAGTTTTGGGTTGCAGTCCAGGTAGACCAAAACAACCGAGTGGTAAGGGTTGTAAGTCAATCCAATAATGGAGCAGTACCTATCTGGGAAGATGAACAATTACTTTCAGTTCCCAAGGGCGGATATATTCTATTAGCACATGATGACTCTTGGGGAAACAAGGATTTCAGAAAATTTTTGGCTACAAACTTTAAAACTGCTGACGTAATTAAATTAAGAAAGAATGGTGAAGTTGTTCCAATTTCAGAATTCATGACAGGAGAAGGGTTACTTGCTGGGATTCAATTAAATAATGAGTTAATGTATACGGTCACAGAACCTCACACGCAAATATCGGGAACCATTAAGAACTTTGAAAGTGGTGAAAGGTACCGGCTATTAGCGAATGGACAAGAAATAAACTTAGCAGCAGACGGTACGTTTAATTTCACACAATCAGTTAGTAATGGCACCAATTATATAGACTTAGAAATTTATAAAAATGATCGCTTGCATGAAACTCAATCGCTGATTGTTTACTTTAAGGATACGAAGTCAGCAAACAAGCAGGTTTTCTTATGGGTTGAACAAGGTCCAAACGCACGTCATTTTCAATCATCAGAGGATGTTTATAATATGCTCGTAAAAGCAAAGGATGCTGGTGTCACGGCAATTGCGTTGGACGTTAAAGGAGTAGAGGGATTTGCAGCTTATAAGGAAAGTGACTTAACTGGGAGGCCATATATTAGTGAAATGACCTCGCCTGCAAGAGCTGGATCAAATCCTAATCTTGATTTATTGATGGAATTTATTACTCATGCCCGTACGCTTGGTTTGGAAGTACATGCAGCGATAAACGTATTTGCAGAAGGGTCTATTGCTCATGGTGAGTACGCGGTGCTTAACAATCATTTGGATTGGGAAGAGGAAGTCTATCGCTATGAGGATGGCGGAGAAATTTTACGATTACGAGATAGTAAATATGGGAAAGGCGGTGCACTAGTTGCATTTGTCAATCCAGCAAACTTAGAAGCTCGTAAATATCAATTAGATACATTTGAAGAGATTATTAAGAACTATGATGTGGATGGAGTGCTTTTAGATCGCGGTAGATATGATAACTACTTTGCGGATTTTAGTGAGGAATCCAGGGTACAATTTGAAGCATATTTGAGTAAAAAGGGGAAAAAACTAACGAATTGGCCGGCGGATATATTCACTTATAACGGTAGCAATCGTATGGATGGGCCACTAATTGATGAATGGTTTACGTATAGATCTAGTGTGATTAAAAGCTTTACAAGTGAAGTAAGGGACTTAGTAGATTCATATAATGTAGCAGAAAATAGAGATGTATTGCTATCTGCTTATGTTGGTTCCTGGTACGAATCTTATTATTTAAACGGAGTGAACTGGGCAAGCCCGACATTCCAATATGATGAAAGACTGAACTATCCACAGGAAAGCCTTTATACAGAGGAATATGCAAAAACAGGTTATACGGAAGACTTAGACTTCCTAATGATCGGCACATATCAAACGACGGCAAATGAAGTGAAAAAGTATATTACGCAAGGAAATATTTTGACTGATGGGAAGCTGCCACTATATGCAGGAATGGCATTGGAGAATGTTCAAGAACCATCTGTTCAAAGAGAAGTATTTCAAGCTGGATTGGCAAATACGGATGGTCTTATGCTTTTCGACTATTCGCAAGCAAACTTTCCTGTTATTAAAGCCTCCATTAATAACGAGGAATATATTAAAGATTACCAGTTGGGAATAAGTAATCCAAAAGAAAACTCTAATTTTATAGAAGGCGATTTCCTCAACATTAACCGAAATGATGGGAATATCAATGTTTACTCAGAAGCTTTTGGACCATCAACTGCAACAAATAAATGGGGGGTTGAAGCGGTAGTCGACGGATCAGGACAGGTTGTCAAAATGGTTAATAAACGACAGGCGATGGAATGGAGTTGGGGCTCACAAGAGGATAATAATAGCCTAATTCCAGAAGGCGGCTTTGTTGTTTCTGCACAAGATCCATCTGGTTCTCGTGAAAAAAGACAAACAGTAGCATTCGCATATGATATTGGTGACGAAGTAAGAGCAGCATTATTAAGTGGATTTTTAGATTATGAAGGAAAAACGTTTAATAACCATAATCTTGAACTCGAAGGAAGTGTTCAAGTAGTTGGTCCAGGTGAAGCAAAAGTAGAGATAAACGGGGCAGAGGCTATTTTAAAAGAAGATGGTAGTTTCACCACTAATGTCGAGCTACAGCCAGGAACAAACAAAATTGAAGTAGTTGTTCATGTAGATGGATATAAAACTCACTTTAAAGTAGTGGAAGTTAATGCAGGAAAACTAACGATTGAAGAATTGAAGGAAGCGGTAGAAAGAACGGATATAAATCCAAATGGGATTAAAAATGCGATTCTTACACAAATCGATAATGCTATGAGAGACTATAAAAAAGCGGCTGAATATAAGGATAAAGGAGAAGAAGAACTAGCAGCTAAGCATCAAGAAAATGGAGATAAAAAGCTTGAAGCAACGATGAAAATGATTGAGCAGCATGCAGGCAAGCATATCAGTGAAGAAGATGCTACAGAGCTTATACGCATGATTGGATTAATTTTACCTAAATAACAAATGTTTTTCATTGTTTGGGGTGTTAGGGAAACTTTAGCGACACCCCAGACTTATGTTGGAGGTATACATATGCACATGGATAAAGAAGTATTGAGGAGCAATTATTGTAATAGAGACTACGAATACCATCTATTAGGTTCTGTAAATGAAGCGAATGGAAAAGTAAACCTTCTCTATGTACAAGATGGCGGAGATTATTTGGAGTTAGGTGAAATTGAGAAGGTCTACAATAGCTTGATAAGAATGTATAAAGAACAAGGTGAAAATCTAATTTGTGTACTGGTATCACCTGGGGATTCGATTGAAAGATGGCATTCCTATGATAGAAGAGGAGCCAATTTTAATAATTATATCTCCTTTTTCAATGAGGAACTTGTACCGTTCGTAGAAGAGAAATTAAATCTGCAGGTAGGCAAAAGAGGACTTCTAGGAGATTCTTTGGGTGCGAATATTAGCTTAAATATTGCTATGCAAAAGCCAGAGAATTGGTCGCATCTATTGTTACAGTCGTCAGCGATATCTCCTAGGGAATTAAGTGATTTAGAAGGTTTCAGTACATTACCCTGGCATGTTTATCAAACGGTCGGCATTTATGAGGATGAGTTTATCTCCCCTATTTCTAATGAAAAGCTATATATCTATTCCCATAATCAGAAAATGTACCAAATCTTTAAGGAAAAAAATACAGATATAGAATACAAAGTGCAAGAGGAAAACCATTTATGGGATTTCTGGCGAAGAGACTTACCGACGGCTCTTCAATACTTTTTGAATAATGGATAATTTCTATCATTATTTTATTAGAGTTAAGACGCATTATCTTTCATTACATAAAAGTGTTGGGAGAGATTGGAATGGAATATAGTATCGGAATAGATATCGGGGGTACTAAGATTGCCACAGGAATCGTAGGACGTGAAGGCAATGTACTGTCTAAAAGAATTTACCCAACCCCTAGTTCTACAAATAAGGAAATAGTAGAACTTTTAACAGAAACAGTGGATGATTATTTAAGGATTGCAACTGAAAAAGGTATGGAACTAGTAAGTGTGGGAATAGGTTCTGCCGGTCAAATAGATTATAAAAGGGGGAAAATACTCTCAGGTACGGTAAATATCAAGGACTGGAACAATATTGATATTAGAAAATCTCTATCTCTTATAACTAACCTTCCAATATATCTTGATAATGATGCAAATACATTTGCTATAGCGGAACATCAGCTTGGAAGCGGTAAAGGTGTGGATGACGTAGTATGCCTAACCCTAGGAACCGGGATCGGTGGCGGAATTATATCTGGTGGGAATGTCATTCGTGGTAAATGGGGAGGTGCAGCGGAATTGGGTCATATGTCTGTGAACTTTAATGGACCAGATTGTAATTGTGGTTCTAAAGGATGTATAGAGACATATGCCTCGGGCACGGGCATCGCCAATAGAATGAAGGAAAAGTTATGTCTCTCTAATCGTGCAGAATTTACTTATTATAAAGAGAATCCTCATCTACTCACGAGCAAAGAGGTATTCGTCTGGAGAGAACAGGGCTCAATTGAAGCAATAGAGATAATCGATCAAACCATAAAAGCATTAACTTTTGGAGTAGTGAATATTATACATACTTTCAATCCATCTATGATTGTTTTTGGAGGTGGGCTAGCTGAGGCGAACAGTTGGCTGATTTCAGAAGTAAAAAAGAGTTTGGAGACAATAGGGATGTCTTCATTAGTAAAGGATGTAGAGTTAAAGATCTCCAAACTGGGTCAAGATGCAGGGCTTATTGGAGCAGCTTATCAAGTATGGATGGATAAAAACTAAAAGGAGGAATTTATATGAATGATGTTTTTAATGAAAACGCGAATATTTTGTGGGTCGATTTTTTAGCAAATGGGGAACGTCTAGCTAACGAAGAGGAACAAGTAAAATTGATCAAACAAGCAGTAGAGTCTGGAATTACACATATGATTATTGATGCCAAGGTGCCTTTTGGTCAAACTACTTATCCAAGCAACTATGCTCACCATATTAGCAGCTGGTCGGATGGCTCATTTAGTGCTTGGGAGAATCGTGATTTTTTAAAAGAGTTTTTAAGTAAGATGAAAGGCATCAAGCACATTAAAGTTTTAGCGAACGTGGACGTCTTTTCGGAAGGTATAACTTCTTCCCGTGATGGAATGGCATACGATAAGCCGGAGTGGCAAATTACATTTTATAACGACGCCGTTTCTAATGAGTCAAATGCAGCTGAATACTCGGATGCGGCTACCATTTTTGTAAATCCAATTCATCCCGAGGTAGTGGAATACGAACTTAATATTATAAAAGAAATCTGTGCCTATAATTTAGATGGAATTGTCGTAGATCGCTGTCGTTATCCTAATATCTATGGAGATTTTAGTGAACGAAGCAGAAGTGGCTTTGAATCCTATATAGATAAAAAAGTCACCAATTGGCCAGAGGATATTTTTACTATCGACAAGGTAACAAAAGAAATTAATCGAGGAACGCTTTTCCCAAAATGGACAGAGTGGCGAGCGTTAAACATCAAGAATTTTGTAAGCAAGGCAAGGGAATTGGTAAAGTCAGCAAATCCAAATCTTATATTTTCTGATTACGTTGGCTCCTGGTACCCACTATATTATAGCGAAGGAGTCAATTGGGGGAGTGAAACATATCATCCAGACCTTGAATGGACATCCAAAACCCATAATGTCTCTGGGCTTGCAGAACAATTGGACTTCATTATGACGGGCTGTTATTACCCAGAAGTATATGTTGAAGAAGCCGAACAAAATGGACGTCCTGCCGAGTGGTACAGTGTTGAAGGTGCAATTGATAAAAGTCTGGAAGTCATTAACGGTAGTATCCCTGTTGTAGGAAGTCTATTTCTGAAAGACTATACAAACAATCCAGATCAATTTAGAAAAGCGATTAGAATGTGTAAGGAAAAATCAGCTGGCGTCATGATCTTTGATACGGTGTATTTAGAGGAATATAACTGGTGGGATATCCTTGCTGAGGAACTGAATATATCTAAGGAAAGCTAAAGAGGGATGCATATGAGAAAGCTAGCTTTAATACCAGTAGATGCAAGACCAGTAACCTACGACTTACCGAAGGATCTTGCTCAACTAGCAGATTGGGAAGTAATTACACCCCCAAAATCAGAGCTTGGTTTTTTAAAGGAAGCAGCTAACTTTTCCGCTTTGTTTCAGTGGATTGAAGATATTTCGGAAAGTGTAGACGGTTTCGTAATTTCCATTGATATGCTTCTTTACGGTGGCTTGGTTCCTTCTAGAATTAATAACGAAAGTGAATCGATCATCCGGCAAAGATTGGATTGGTTAGTAAAGATAAAACAGCTATATCCAACTGTCCAGTTAATGGCATTTAGCTCGACGATGCGAATCTCCAATAATTACGTCAATCAAGAGGAAAAGGATTACTGGAATGTGTATGGAAAAGAACTATGGGCTTATTCATATCATTACCACCTATTTCAAAAGTATCAATTGAATGCGGACCGGGACATTATGAATGATTTAACAAGTAAAATTCCAGATCATCTTCTTGCAGACTATATAACGAGTAGGGAACGAAACTTTAAGGTAAATCTAACCTTAATAGATTATGTGGAAAAAGGGATTATCGATTTGTTGATATTTCCTCAGGATGACACGAGTGAATACGGTTTGAATATTATGGAACAGGAGCAATTAAAGGAAAAGATTTTTCAAAAGGGTCTGTATGAAAAAATATTTATTTACCCAGGAGCAGATGAAGTTGCAAGTGTACTTACCTCTAGAATGATCTATGAATTAGAGAAAGAAGCATTCCCAACATTCTATCCGATATACAGTGGTATGAAGGGTGCGTTATCTATAGCAATGTATGAAGACCGACCTCTTTTTGAGTCTGTAAAAGGACAAATTTATGCTTTTGGTAGCCATACAGTTGAACACCCTGAGGAAGCAGATATTGTAATTGGAGTAAATGTGCCGGGTAGGAAACAAGGTGATTTGGCCTTACAAGTAAATTTAAATGAAGTAGATACAAATGACAGAAATATAGGCGAGTGGATAAGAAAACTCCGCTATTATTTTATGCGTGATAAATTAGTTGCAATTGCGGACGTTGCTTATGCAAATGGGGCAGATCGGACGATGATTCCTCAGTTGTTATCAGTCTTTTCAATTGAAGAACTTTCTGGATTTGCCGCATGGAATACAGCAGGCAACACGATTGGTACCACTATAGCGCAAGCTGCTTTAGTTTATTTAGCTGCTAAACAAGGAAGAGTGACCAGCCAAGTAAAAGATAAGCAAATTTTAATCCGATTACTCGATGATTACATATATCAAACAATTGTCAGACAGGAAGTTAGAAAAACAGTAGATGAAGAACAAGTTCAAAACGACGTGCTATTGGAAAAGGTAAGGGAATTATTTAAAGAATCATCGACTACATTTATCGAACAAACCAATATGAAATACGAGGTAGATTCTATTTATCTTCCTTGGGATCGATCATTTGAGATTGGTATAGAGGTAAAGTCGTATGAACAGGAGGGTTTCTCTTGAAAAAAGATATAGCAATCATAGGCGGAGGTATTGGAGGCTGTATGGCAGCACTGTCAGCAGTCAAGCTAGGAAAGAAAGTGGTCATGACAGAGGAAACGAAGTGGATTGGTGGCCAGCTAACAAGTCAAGCAGTACCACCCGATGAGCATCCATGGATAGAAGAGTTTGGCTGCACAGAGACATATAGGAAGTTTAGAAACGAAGTAAGAGACTATTATAAAAAGAATTATCCCTTAAACGAGAATGCAAAAAATAATAATCGTTTGAATCCTGGAAACGGCTGGGTTAGTAGAATTGCACATGAACCAAGGGTTGCTTTAAATATTTTATATGACTTTCTACAGCCTTATCTATCGAATGGACAAATCGAGCTATTGCTGGAGCATAAAATTACTAGAGTAGAAGTTAATAATGATGAAATTAAACAAGTATATGTACAAAACCTTTTAACGGAAGAGGAAATAGAAATTGAAGCACAATTTTTCCTCGATGCTACGGAACTTGGTGATGTATTACCGTTAGCTGGTGCAGAATATTCTATAGGGGCTGAGGCGAAGAGTGAAACAGCTGAGTACCACGCTTTAGATGTAGGTGACCCACAAGATATGCAATCGATAACACATGTATTTGCCTTAGAGTTTGCTGAAGGGGAGAACCATACAATCGAAAAACCGGAGCAATATGAATTTTGGAGAAACTATCAAGCCCCATTTTTAAAGCATAAACAAATAAGTGAGTATATACCAGAGGCTGATACAGGTGAATCTAAGAAACTACCATTATTCAATGACGATAGCGGCAAGCTACCATTATGGGAATATCGTAGAATCATTGACGCTAATCAATTCACAAATGAATTCTTTAAAGGTGATATTTCTCTGATTAATTGGCCACAAAATGATTATTGGTTAGGATCAATTATTGATGTAAGTCCCGAAGAAAAGGCTACTCATTTAAAAGGAGCGAAACAGTTAAGCCTTTCATTGTTATATTGGCTACAAACGGAAGCGCCAAGAGCTGATGGAGGCATGGGTTATCCAGAGCTGAAGCTAAGACCTGATATTACAGGAACGCATGATGGTTTTGCAATGCATCCATACATCCGTGAGTCTCGTAGGATTAAAGGTTTACAAACAGTCGTAGAAGAAGATATAAATGCAGATCTACGAGGGGAAGCAGGGATTAAAACGTTAGAAAATTCAGTTGGAATAGGCGCCTATCGAATAGATTTACACCCAACAACGAAAAGTAATCGATTATTTTATGCAAAAAGCTATCCATTTGAAATCCCATTGGGCAGCCTAATACCCGTGAGAATAAAGAATTTAATCCCTGCTTGTAAAAATATTGGAACAACTCAAATTACCAATGGTTGTTTTAGAGTTCACCCTGTGGAATGGAATATAGGAGAAGCAGCTGGAACACTAGCCGCATTTTCTATTAACTCGGATATAAGTTTACATGAAATATATAATAGCCCAGATCGAATTAAGGAATATCAAAGTCTGCTAATGGATAGAGGCATCAGCCTTCACTGGCCAGAAATCACGACTATATAAATCCTACTAAGAAAAAAGTCTTAAAATTCAAAAAATTAAATTGACATGAATATTCTGGAAGGATATAGTTGGAATAGGAGGAAATATTCGCTTTTATTTACATAAAAGGAGATTTACTCCGATTTTATTCATTAAAAAATATTGAGGGGGAATTATATTGACTAGTTTCAAGATGAAAAAGAGTCTTTTATTGATGCTTGTTTTGGGAGCGATGTTGTTTTTTATGGCAGCGTGTTCGGATGATGATGCTGGAGAAGCGAAAGGGGATTCACCAGATGACGTAAAGGAATCCGGTGAGCTATCTGGGGAAGTTGAATTTATGACTATCTCATTAAGTCCTACTTTTGACGAGTACTTGAATAATTTAAAAGAAACGTTCGAAACAGAAAACCCAAAAGTAAAGGTATCTATTAGAGATGTACCTTATGAACAAGTGGAACAAATAATTTTGACATCTGCAGCAAGTGGGAATATGCCAGATGTAATGAATCTTAATACCGAATTTGTGAAGAAAATAGCAGCAAATGGAGCATTAGTTAATATGGATGAGGCTGCAGCAGACGTCAAGGATACTTTCTTTGAAGGACTATGGGAAACGGGTGGTGTAAACGGTTCTGTTTATGCATTACCTTGGTATACCACTACTAGTGGAATGATTTACAATCCAGATATTCTAAAAGAAGCAGGCTTTGACGAACCACCTTCAACATTTGAAGAGGCATGGGAAATGTCTAAAGTTATTAAGGAAAAAACAGGAGCTTATGGAGAAGTAATTGCACCGGATATGCATTTATTGTTTCCAAAGAATGGTATTAATATTTTGAATGAAGATTATACAGCAGCGGCCTTTAATACACCGGAAGCTGTAGAACTATGGACATCTTATAAAAAGTATCATGACGAAGGATTATTTCCTTTAGATATTATGTTAAAGCAAGTGTCAATGCCTGAACTATATGCACAGGAAAAAGTTGCTTGGTGGTCGACAGGTCCTCAGCTTTTCCGTCAAGTAAACGATCTTTCTCCAGAAGTGTATGAAAAATCCATGGCAGCTCCTGCATTAAAAGGTGATGCTGGAAAGCAACATGCTAACCCAATGAATATTGCCGTGTCGGCATCTAGTAAATCGAAAGAAGCAGCTGTTGCATTTGCTAAGTTTGTAACAAATGCAGAGAACCAATTGGAATTTGGTAAACTTGCATCTGTATTACCTCCAGTTGAAGAGGCAGTTAATGATGAATTTTTTGCACAAGGAGCAGATTCAAAGGATGCAACTGAGAGAGGAAAGTATTATGCAGCACAATCACTTGCAGATGCAGTAAATATGACTCCTGCAACTGAGCATGTGTCTAAAGTTAATGAGGCTATTCATACTGCTTTCCAACGAGTAATTTTAGAAGATAAGGATCCGGCAGAAGCGCTAAAAGAAGCTGAAGCAGAAGTAAACAATATTCTTCAATAAATTTATTGGACCTCCGATTAGAGGGGGTCCACTACTCTTCTAAGGAGGTTAACTTATGTATAAAGCAAGACATGCTTGGGGATTTTTATCTCTGCCACTTCTCCTACTGCTTCTCTTCACATTTATTCCAACTATTGCAGCATTTGTTTTGAGTTTTACAAACTATAATGTGTTTCGTCCATTGGAATTTGTAGGATTAACAAACTATATCGATGCATTTATGGATGCAACATTTAGAAAGGCAATGTTTAACACTGTTTATTACTGGTTGCTTGTTACGCCTGCATTAGTAATATTACCAATTTTCGTAGCTATCTTAGTAAATCAGAAGCTTAAGGGAGTTAAGGTTTTCAGGCTTATTTTTTATTTTCCTACATTAGTTTCTGTAGTTGTAACTGCAATTCTTTTTACTTGGATGTTTGCCGAACAGGGAATCATTAATTATTTATTTAGTCTTGTAGGAATAGATCCAGTTGGCTGGTTAACCAATACGTTTACCGCTATGCCTGCATTGGCAATAGTGACAATCTGGCAAGGATTCGGATATTACATGCTTTTTTATTTAGCAGCTCTCCAAGGGGTACCAAACGACTTGTATGAAGCAGCGGAATTAGATGGAGCTAGTTCTTGGAAAAAACACTTACATATTACGATACCTATGATTAAACCAATGATCTTTTTTGTGGCCGTTATATCAACAATGGGAGCATTTAAAGAATTTACCTTGATGTTAACCATGACAAATGGTGGTCCCTTGAGCTCAACTACTACAGCTGTATTTCTAGTATTTAAAGAAGCATTTACAAATCTTGAAATGGGATATGCGAGCGCAATTTCATTTATTTTATTTGTTTTTATTCTAATAATCACACTTATAAATCAAAAGTTGTTGGATAATAATCCGGAGAAATAACGGAGGTGAATACATTGGCACAATCGATAATCGAAGAAGATATGAATAAAACGACAAATCAAACCGGCAAAAAATCTAAGTCTGATAATCCAAGCAAAAGAATAAATAAACAAAAACTATTATTTAAATTGTTATCTTATCTACTCCTCTTAGTAATAACATGTATTACCATTGTCCCTTTCCTATTTGCGCTATCCACTTCTTTAAAAGGAACGAATGATGTCTTATTTTCTATACCACCTCAATTAATACCAAAGAATATTACTTTCGATAACTTCATTACTGTATGGAATACATTGCCTATAGCTAGATACTTAATGAATAGTGTAATCCTAACTTTTTTTGGGGTAGTACTTCCCTTAATGTTATGTTCCTTTGCAGCTTTTCCACTAGCAAGAATGACCTTCAAAGGTCGTAATTTCGTGTTTTTGCTAGTTATTGCGACAATGATGATCCCTGGAGAAGTCACAATGATTCCAACCTACCTAATCATCGATAAGTTGGGTTTAATGGGCTCTTATGCTGGTGTTATTTTACCTGGGGCAATAAGTGTTATGGGTATTTTCTTGATGAGACAAGGATTTATGGGCATTCCTAAGGAAGTGGAAGAGTCTGCTATTATTGATGGGGCAAACGTGTGGCAAGTATTCTGGAAAATCATGTTCCCTATGGTTAAACCGATGCTCGGTGTTCTTACCATCCTAAGCTTTATGGGGGCATGGAACAGTTTCCTATGGCCATTACTTATCCTAAACGATCCAAGTACTTATCCGATAACCTTAGGTCTGTATCAACTTCAAGGGGCATTTTCTGCGAACACAAGACTTGTTGCAGCTGGAGCTATGATTGCTTTAGTTCCAATTATTATCGTGTTTATAGCATTTCAACGCTATTTTATAGAGGCTGCATATTCTAGCTCAGTGAAGGGGTAAAAGATTACGAAGGAGGTAAATCTGTTTTGGATGCAATAACTTCTGGTATCTACGCTGGATTTGATTGGTTTATACGAATTGTTAAGCTCAATCTGTTATGGCTATTCTCATGCATAGCTGGAGTTTTTATATTTAGTATGTTTCCGGCTACAAGAGCAGCTTTTGTAGTAACAAATGAATGGACAAAAGGAAATACAGATATATCTGTTTGGGGGACGTTTAAAACATCCTTTAAAAAGAATTATTGGAAGTCGCAATCAATGGGCTATTTGCTAGGGTTAATCTTTTTTATCCTTATTATAGATCTTAGATTATTTCTTTCTTTTGAAAGTAATATAATTTGGAGTTCTTTAATAGTTACCTTTTCTATTTTCTTAGTCTTTTTATTAGTAATCAGTTTTTATGCTTTCCCAATGATAGTAGAATCCGAATTAAGTATGAAAGATACGCTTAAGACAGCATTCTTTACAGGGTTTTCTTATCCACACTGGACTTTCATTAACCTTTTAGGTGTATTGACGGTAACTTTTATAACTATCATCTATCCGATTTCGTTACTATTTTTGTCAGGTGGGGTAATCTTTTTATGGATAACCTGCATGAACAAAATTGTAAAGGCTAAGATTGAAACAAAATATGAAAAGTTACATGGAATTACGGAATAAATCTGTATGGTGAACGGTGTGACGGTATTGAACAAAAATAATAATCTTATAGATTAGTACAAACAGTGGTGATTAGATGAGAAAGTCGGACTTCTTTAGTAAGGTTAAAGGTAAATTGATTGTTTCTTGTCAGGCTCTAGAGGATGAACCTTTACATGGCTCAAACATAATGGCTAAGATGGCAGTAGCAGCAGAACAAGGTGGTGCCTCTGGAATAAGGGCAAATGGAAGTGAAGATATTAAGGCAATAGAGCAAGTGACAAGCTTGCCGATAATTGGTCTTGTAAAGCGAGACTACGAGGATAGTGAGGTTTATATCACACCTACTAGAAAGGAAGTAGACGAGCTACTAGATACAGGTGTGGTTATGATTGCACTAGATGCAACATCTAGAAGTCGTCCCAACGAAGAAAACCTTCCTGACCTGATTACGTATATTAAACAACATGGCAGATTAGTGCTAGCAGATATCTCTACCGTCGAGGAGGGCTTGAAGGCTTTAGAATATGGTGCAGATTGTGTCTCAACTACCCTGTCAGGGTACACATCATATACTAGAAGTAGTAACAGCGGTCCCGATATAGAATTGGTAGAGGAGCTTTCTAGGTTAACGAGTAAACCAGTAATAGCAGAGGGTAGGGTGAATAACCCAGAAGAAGTAAGTATCCTTTTAGAAAAAGGGGCACACACAGTAGTTGTTGGATCAGCCATTACAAGACCACAGCATATTACGGAAAAGTTCGTTCAAGCACTGAACATTAAAAATGCATAAATGCAGGTAGTCTTTGAAAAAGTGAAGCTAAGTACCGGCATAGACAATAATTAACGCGGACGCACAGTCTTTCGGATGTAAAGTTCCCGAAGAGGTATGGTTTAGCTAAAAACTGTATTCAAAGAAGTAATAGTATAAAATAGAAGTATATATTTTATATTAACATTTCCTAAGATAAGGACGGTAGAATACATGAAAATGCCTATAATAGAAATAATAAATAGTTACTATCCATCATTGACTAACTCAGAGCAAAAAGTAGCAACATTTGTCCAAGAAAATTTGGGTAAGGTTATTTATTATTCGGTAACAGATTTAGCCGATGAAGCAGGCGTTGGAGAAACTACTGTACTTAGATTTTGTAGGAAGATAGGATTAAAAGGGTATCAAGAATTTAAACTAACGATTGCTCAAAACTTGTCTGAGGGTGAAAGAGACAAAGATAACTCGGAAGCATCTAATTTTATCCAATCCATTAGAGGGAATACCATTAAGGCAATAGAAAATACAGCTTCTATGATTATTGAGAACGATTTAGAGGCAGCTATCGAACTATTAAATAAGGCTCGAACCATTAGTTTCTTTGGAGTTGGTACCTCTGGAATAACTGCATTAGACGCGAAAAGTAGATTGTTAAGAATCGGTAGACCTTCAGAAGCAATTACGGATTCACATTTACAAGCTATGTCTGCGGCCACGCTTACTGCAGAGGATGTAGTAGTTGGCCTTAGTATATCTGGAAGTACTAGGGATACATTGGAGGCGCTAGAGATAGCTAAAATGGCTGGAGCAAAAATCATTGCCATTACGTATTATTCACGTTCTCCTATTACTCAATTTGCAGATATTGTCTTACTAGGCGGAGCAAAAGAGTCTCCATTGGAAGGTGGATCATTAACGGCTAAAATTTCTCAGCTTTTTATCGTCGATCTTTTATGCACAGGATTAGCGTTACAATCAAAAGATAAATCACTAGAGATGAAGCAGAAAACCGCAAAGGCTGTTGTAAACAAAATCTATTAATCGTCTTAAGGCTTATGAGTTATAGTTAATGGGGGCTCCCGGGTATTAAATTTAATACTAGGGAGTTTATTTCTTTCCGTATAATCTATATAAAATATCATTCATATAACGAATGTTGTATTGAAAATTCTCCACACGTAACAATCCCATCGTTACCCTCAGAGGTGAAATTTACTCTCATTCAAATTCAAAATGTCCTTCCTTCTTAACCAATCAATAAATGCTCTGTAGTTCCCTTCTTTTTCAATTTTCTAATTGGTTTATACATTAATTGAATACCGATATATAGAATGAAATTCATTTTACATGTTTCCATACTCCATGCAGGTTCCCAGATTATATATGTTCATAAAGGGTATATATTAGAATATCTTCTACCTATGAGGAACTATTATTTAAAGGAGTTGGAAGAATGTTAGAAAATGCATGGATTATGGTGTTGACGATTTTTGTCATTAACATTGTATACGTTACGTTATCCACTACTAGGATGATTCTTACGTTAAAGGGATATCGATATATTGCTGCATTTATGAGTATTGTAGAGGTTACTGTATATGTAGTAGGACTTGGCCTAGTGTTAGATAACTTGGATGCTATTCAAAATCTTGTTGCCTATGCACTTGGTTTTGGAACAGGAATCATTGTTGGTTCTAAGCTTGAGGAAAAGATGTCTTTAGGATATATTATGGTTAATGCTATTTCTGTGGAAAGTGATGTAAACCACTTATCTAATATCCTTCGAGAAGAAGGATATGGGGTTACAGATTGGACGGTAAATGGTCTAGCTGGGCAAAGACAAGCCCTTCAAATATTAACGCCTAGGAAATACGAGAATAAGTTATATGCTCGATTAAAGGAAATTGATCCAAAAATATTTATTATTGCACATGAGCCTAAAACTATTCATGGCGGGTTCTGGGTTAAAACGATTAGGAAAGGGAAGCTCTTTAGATGAAGCAAGAAACACAATGGTTTGAAGTGCAAGAAAACGAAAGCATTGCAGCCTGTATGGAAAAGATGGCAGAGCATGGCTTTCAAGTGGTTGGTAGGCGAGAAGAGCCTTTATTTGCAGAGGTGGATGGAAAACCTGTTCCTATCAGGCAAATTATTCAATTAAAAGGTATTAAAGAAAAGAAATAATAGAAAATACATCAAA
Organism: Psychrobacillus sp. FSL W7-1457; assembly: GCF_038593405.1. Lineage (NCBI taxonomy): Bacteria > Bacillati > Bacillota > Bacilli > Caryophanales > Bacillaceae > Psychrobacillus > Psychrobacillus sp. FSL W7-1457. The sequence continues at coordinate 3,279,445 of NZ_CP151993.1, read as the reverse complement.
AACCGAACATTGTAGTTTTCTGAAAATTTATTGTTCGCTTTTAGGCGTTGACGTTGCTATCTAGACTTGTTAGAATATTAATAGTAATAGAACGATTTAATCCCCATATATGCTAAAGAATTGGCTTTAGCGTTTCTACCAAGTCACCGTAAATGACAGGACTATGAGGGAAAGCGACTTTTGGAAACTGCTAAAAGGGTGTGTTCTTCTATGCATATGCAAGTATCAAACACCCTTACTATGTTCCTCAAGTAAACTGCTTTTCTTCTTAAAGAAAGTAGTTTATTTGAGGAATTTTTTGTTTAAAAGGAAGGGACGAAAATAATGGACGCAAAAATTGGTGTAATTATGGGTAGTTCTAGTGATTGGGAAACGATGAAGCATAGCTGTGAAATATTAGAGGAGTTACATATTCCATATGAGAAACAGGTGGTATCTGCACATCGCACTCCTGATCTTATGTTTGAATATGCGGAACAAGCGCGAGGAAGAGGTATTCAGGTAATTATTGCTGGAGCAGGCGGAGCAGCACATCTACCAGGAATGGTGGCGGCAAAGACGACACTTCCGGTTATAGGTGTACCAGTTCAATCCAAGGCATTGAATGGATTGGATTCTTTGTTATCAATTGTTCAAATGCCTGGAGGAGTTCCAGTAGCAACGGTGGCAATAGGCAAGGCCGGTGCTACAAATGCAGGTTTACTAGCTGCACAAATTCTTTCCATTCAAAATGACGAAATTGCTATTCGGTTAGAAAATAGAAGAGAAGCAATTAAAAAAAATGTCTTAGAAAGTAATGGTGAGCTACGATGAAGACAATCTATCCGGGACAAACAATAGGGATTATTGGCGGGGGACAGCTCGGCAGAATGATGGCCCTTGCAGCTAAAGAAGCTGGATTTAAAGTGGCTGTCCTTGAACCAAAGATGGACTCTCCTTGTGGTCAGATTGCAGATATTCAAATTGTTGCACCATATAACGATGAGGCAGCTTTAGAAGAGCTTGCCGAAGTTAGTGAAGTGATAACCTATGAATTTGAAAATATAGATTATGAAGGTTTAAAGAGACTTACAGAAATTGCTTATGTTCCTCAAGGAGCGGAGCTTGTAAAAATTACACAAGACCGAATTTTGGAGAAGAGATCGATTCGAGCAGCTGGAGTGCCAGTGGCAAAATTTATAGAGGTACAAAGCTTTGAGGAGCTATCCTCCAACATAGATAATATCGGCTATCCATGCGTGGTGAAAACTACACGTGGAGGGTATGATGGAAAAGGGCAGCAGATTGTTAAAAGTAAGGAAGAGTTACAACTAGCTAAGCCTCTTTTTCAACACTCACCATGCATAGCGGAAGCATTTGTACCATTTACTAAAGAGATTTCAGTAATTGTACAAAGAAATGGAAATGGAGAAACGTATTGCTTACCAATCGGAGAAAATATTCATGTGAATCATATTTTACATGAAACTATAGTGCCAGCGAGAATTAGTAAATCTCTATCTCAAAAAGCGGTAGAGGCTGCGGAAGTAATTGCGAACCATTTGAATCTTGTAGGAACGCTTGCTGTAGAAATGTTTGTGCTTGAAGGCGACAAGATATTAATAAATGAGTTAGCTCCTAGACCTCATAATTCAGGTCACTATTCTATAGAAGCTTGTAATGTATCTCAATTCCATCAGCATATAAGAGCGGTGTGTGGCTGGCCTTTAAGACAACCGAAGCTATGGACGAACTCAGTTATGGTCAACATACTAGGACAGCATGTAATTCCTGTAACAAACTCGCTCAGTAAGTATCCAAATTGGTCGCTACACCTGTATGGCAAAAGTGAGGCTATGGAAAACAGAAAGATGGGACACGTTACGATTCTTTCGGACGATATTGAGAAAACACTAGTAGAAATCGAACAATCAAAAATTTGGTCTTAATTTGGAGGAATAAAAATGATAGAACGTTATACACGCCCTGAAATGGGAGCGATTTGGACAGAAGAAAACAAATACAATGCCTGGTTAGAGGTAGAAATTTTAGCCTGTGAGGCATGGGCAGAAATAGGTGATATTCCAAAGGAGGATGTCGCACTTCTTCGTAAAAATGCTTCCTTTTCGGTAGACCGTATTTTAGAGATTGAACAAGAGACAAGACATGATGTTGTAGCATTCACTCGTGCAGTATCTGAAACATTAGGAGAAGAGCGTAAATGGGTACATTATGGATTAACTTCTACAGACGTAGTCGATACTGCTCTTTCTTATGTGATTAAACAAGCGAACAGTATACTACGAAAAGACATTCAAAGCTTTATCGAAATCTTAGAAAATAAAGCAAAAGAACATAAATATACGGTAATGATGGGACGTACTCATGGTGTTCATGCAGAGCCGACTACATTCGGTTTAAAGCTAGCACTATGGACAGAAGAAATGAAGCGTAACCTGGAGCGCTTTGAAGCAGCAGCTAAAGTAATTGAGACAGGTAAGATGTCAGGAGCGGTTGGTACGTATGCAAATATCGATCCATTTGTAGAGCAGTACGTATGTGAAAAGCTCGGATTAGCAGCTTCTCCAATCTCTACTCAAACCTTACAGCGTGATCGTCATGCTCAATATTTAAGTGTAATAGCGCTAGTAGCTACTTCTATCGAAAAATTTGCTACAGAGATTCGTGGACTGCAAAAGTCAGAAACTCGTGAAGTAGAAGAGTTTTTCTCAAAAGGACAAAAGGGTTCATCAGCAATGCCACATAAACGTAATCCAATTGGATCTGAGAATATGGTTGGGATGGCAAGACTTATTCGTGGTTATATGATGACTGCCTATGAAAACGTAGCGCTATGGCATGAAAGAGATATCTCTCATTCATCTGCAGAGCGTGTAATCTTACCGGATGCAACCATTGCATTGAACTATATGTTGAATCGTTTTAGTAACATTGTGAAGAACCTTACCGTGTTCCCTGAGAACATGAAACGTAATATGGATTCCACGTTAGGTTTAATATATTCACAGCGAGTTTTACTTGCATTGATCGACAAAGGGCTGGCGCGCGAAACAGCATACGATACGGTACAGCCACTTGCTATGAAGGCATGGGAATCTCAAAAGGCATTCCGTAGCTTTGTGGATGCAGATGAAAAAATTACTTCATTATTAACTAAAGAAGAATTGGATGATTGCTTTGACTACAATTACCACATTCAGCACGTCGATATGATTTTTGACCGCTTAGGCTTAAATAAATAGAGTTAACAAAAACATCAAGACATATCTGATTATATGGGGGAAACTATCGTGATAAAAGGCGATCTATTATACGAAGGTAAAGCAAAAAGATTATATGCAACGGAGAACGAAGAGGTTCTCTACGTTACATATAAGGATAGTGCAACTGCATTTAACGGAGAGAAGAAGGCAGAAATCAATGGTAAGGGCATATTAAATAACAAAATTACTACTATTCTTTTCGAACAGCTAAAGAAGTATGGGATTGAATCTCATTTTATTGAGCAGCTTTCTGAAAATGACCAACTGGTAAAGAAAGTAGAGATTATCCCGCTTGAGGTTGTTGTAAGAAATATAGCTGCCGGAAGTCTTTCTAAGAGACTTGGTTTGGAAGAGGGGACCCTTCTAAAACATCCAATTGTTGAGTTTTATCTAAAGGATGACGAGCTTGGTGACCCACTTTTAACAAATGCACATTTAGATTTATTGGAAATTGCTTCTTCTGAAGAAATAGATACGCTTCAAACGATGGCACTCAAGGTTAACCAAGTGCTTCTCCCAATATTCTCTGATATTGGTGTTACTTTAGTAGATTTCAAATTAGAGTTTGGTAAAACAGCGGACGGTTCTATTTTGCTTGCCGATGAAATCTCTCCGGATACTTGTCGACTTTGGGACAAGGAAACAAACCAAAAACTAGATAAAGACGTGTTCAGACGCAATTTAGGAAGCTTAACAGAAGTTTATGAGATTATACTTTCCCGTCTAGGAGGACTATCAAAATGAAAAAAGTTAAAGTATATGTGACACTTCGTGAAAGTGTATTAGATCCACAAGGGAGTGCAGTAATGGGTGCACTACATTCTATGGAATACAAAGAAGTTACGGACGTGAGAATTGGTAAATATCTGGAGCTCCAAATAGAAGAAGGAACACGTGATTTAGATGCAATGATAAGAGAGATGTGTGAAAAGCTTTTAACGAATACAGTAATTGAAGATTATCGCTATGAGGTGGAGGAGGCTGTCAGCAAATGAAGTTCGCTGTCATCGTATTTCCAGGATCCAATTGTGATTTAGATATGTACCATGCGATTAAAGATGAGCTTGGCGAAGAAGTAGAATACGTTTGGCATGATGAGAAGGATTTAAGCAAATTTGATGCCATTTTACTGCCAGGTGGGTTCTCTTATGGTGACTACCTACGTTGTGGTGCCATTTCTCGCTTCTCAAATATTATGTCTGAAGTGGTGAAGGCTGCAGAAGCTGGTAAGCCAGTTCTAGGTGTTTGTAATGGATTTCAAGTGCTGACAGAGGCTGGCCTTTTACCAGGTGCCTTATTGCGCAACAAAGACTTAAAGTTTATGTGTCGCACGGTTGACTTAAGAGTAGTAAATAATGAAACCCAATTTACCTCTGCTTATAAGAAGAATGATGTGATTCAGATCCCGATTGCCCACGGAGAAGGTAATTATTATTGTGATGAACTAACATTGATGTCACTAAAGGAAAACAACCAAATTGTCTTTACCTATGCTTCTGACAATCCAAATGGAAGCATAGAAGATATTGCAGGTATTGTAAACGAAAGAGGAAATGTACTTGGGATGATGCCTCACCCAGAGCGCGCTGTAAGCGAAATGATGGGTGGAAGTGATGGATTAGCATTATTCAAATCTATTTTGAAACAGTGGAGGGAATCTCATGTCAGTCATGCTTGAACCGAATGCGGAGCAGATTAAAGAACAAAAGCTATATGCTCAAATGGGAATGTCCGATGAAGAATTTGCGATGGTGGAAAAAATCCTAGGAAGACTGCCTAATTATACAGAGACTGGTTTATTCTCTGTTATGTGGTCGGAGCACTGCTCTTATAAAAATTCTAAGCCAGTTCTACGTAAATTCCCTACAAAGGGACCTCAAGTTTTACAAGGGCCAGGAGAGGGTGCAGGTATTGTCGACATTGGTGATGGGCAGGCTGTAGTTTTTAAAATGGAATCGCATAACCATCCCTCTGCAATCGAGCCTTATCAAGGAGCTGCAACAGGAGTAGGCGGAATTATTCGAGATGTCTTTTCAATGGGAGCACGTCCAATTGCTATGTTAAATTCTTTGCGATTTGGTGAACTAAAAACACCACGCGTTAAATATTTGTTTGAAGAAGTAGTGGCAGGTATTGCTGGCTATGGTAACTGTATTGGTATTCCAACAGTTGGCGGAGAAATTCAGTTTGATGACTGTTACGAGGGTAACCCACTAGTAAATGCTATGTGTGTCGGTTTAATCAACCATGAGGATATCCAAAAAGGAATAGCAGCTGGTGAAGGTAATACAGTGATGTATGCTGGAGCAAAAACAGGACGTGATGGAATTCATGGTGCGACATTCGCCTCGGAAGAATTGACGGAAGCTTCTGAAGAAAAGCGTCCTGCAGTTCAAGTAGGGGATCCATTTATGGAAAAGCTTTTATTAGAAGCATGTCTAGAGGTTATTAAATCGGATGCAATTATCGGGATTCAAGACATGGGAGCAGCTGGTTTAACTTCTTCCTCGGCAGAAATGGCTTCAAAAGCTGGGCACGGAGTAGAGATGAACTTAGACTTTGTTCCACAGCGCGAAACTGGTATGACTGCCTATGAAATGATGCTATCTGAATCACAGGAACGCATGCTAATTGTTGTTAAAAAGGGCCGTGAAGAAGAAATCGTTGAGGTTTTTGAAAAGTATGGTCTAGATTGTGTTGCTGTAGGTAAGGTAACAAATGATAAAATGCTTCGCCTTCTTCATAATGGCGAGATTGTAGCCGAGGTTCCAGCAGATGCACTTGCTGAGGAAGCACCGGTTTATCATAAGCCTTCTAAAATTCCTGCTTATTACACAGAATTCCAAGCTATGGAAAACAAAGAACCTGTAGTAACGGACTATAACGAAGCTCTTATAAAGCTTCTTCAACAGCCTACAATTGCTTCAAAGGAATGGGTGTACGATCAATATGACTATCAGGTTAGAACTAGTACAGTAGTTACTCCTGGTTCCGATGCAGCAGTTGTACGTGTTCGTGGGACAAATAAAGGCCTTGCTATGACGACAGATTGCAACTCTCGCTATATTTATTTAGATCCAGTAGCCGGAGGGAAAATTGCAGTGGCAGAGGCAGCACGTAATGTAGTGTGTTCAGGAGCTAAGCCATTGGCAATTACTGATTGTCTGAATTTCGGTAACCCTGAAAACCCGGAAATCTTCTGGCAGTTAGATCAGTCAGCAGAAGGGATAGCTGCTGCTTGTATCGCCTTAGACTCACCGGTAATTGGAGGAAATGTGTCCCTTTATAATGAAAGAAGTGGAACAGCCGTTTATCCAACACCAACCATTGGTCTTGTAGGATTAGTAGAGGATTTGGCTCATGTAACAACTCAATTTGTTAAGCAAGCGGGAGATCTCGTTTATTTGATTGGTGACACTAAAACAGAATTCGGTGGCTCGGAGCTACAAAAATTAGTAGAAGGTCGCATTTTTGGTCAAGCGCCTTCCATCGATTTAGAGGTAGAAGCAGCTCGCCAACAAGCCTTATTATCAGCTATTCAAGCTGGTTTAGTACAGTCAGCCCATGATATCGCAGAGGGTGGTTTTGCAGTAGCATTAGCTGAAAAAGCATTTGGCGCTAAAGGTCTTGGAGTAGAAGTGACGGTTCAAGGTTCAGCAGTAACGACTTTATTTAGTGAATCCCAATCTCGTTTCATCGTGACGATCAAGCCAGAGGATGTTGAACAGTTTGAAGCAATTGTAGAAGATGCTGTGAAAATTGGCCAGGTAACTGATACAAATAATCTAGTAATCTCTCAAGAAGACGGAACTACATGGATCAGCGGTTCTGTTGACGAATTCCGTTCCGCTTGGAAAGGAGCCATACCATGCTTGCTGAACTCAGAGGCTTAAACGAAGAATGTGGTGTGTTTGGTATTTGGGGTCACACCCAGCCAGCGGCCATGAGTTATTATGGACTGCATGCATTACAGCACCGTGGACAGGAGGGTGCAGGGATCGTTGTAACCGATGGCAAATCCTTACGCGCCGTAAAAGGCGAAGGCCTTGTGAATGACGTGTTTAATAATGGAAAGCTGGAGCAGCTGGAAGGGCACTCGGCTATTGCTCATGTTCGTTATGCAACAGCAGGAGGATCTGGACTAGAGAATGTACAGCCTTTACTATTCAATTCTACGACAGGCAGCTTAGCCATTGCGCACAATGGTAACATCGTCAATGCTACTCGTTTGAAGCGTAACCTAGAGCAGCAAGGAAGTATTTTTCAAACGACTTCAGATACAGAAGTGCTTGCTCACTTATTAAAAAAGAGTAAATTACCCTCCTTTGAAGAGCGTGCAAAGCAATCTCTTCGATTACTAGAAGGAGCCTTTGCCTTCATCATTCTGACCGAGGATGGCATGCTAGTCGCGCAGGATCCGCAAGGCATGCGTCCTCTTTCCCTAGGGAAATTAGACGATGCTTGGGTAGTGGCTTCTGAAACAAGTGCCTTCGATTTAATCGGAGCAGAGCTAGTACGCTCTATCCATCCAGGAGAGCTTTTAATTATTAATGACGAAGGTTGTCGTTCGGAACGTTATATTGAAAAAAAGGACCGTGCGATATGTACAATGGAGTATGTCTACTTTTCTCGCCCGGACTCTGATATAGATGGCATAAATATTCATATGGCAAGAAAGCGTTTAGGAAAGCAACTAGCAAATGAAGTATTCATCGATGCAGATGTGGTAACAGGTGTCCCAGACTCCAGTATTTCTGCAGCAATAGGATTTTCAGAATCAACGGGTATTCCGTATGAGCTAGGTCTGATCAAAAACCGTTATGTTGGCCGAACGTTTATCCAGCCATCGCAGGACTTGCGTGAGCGTGGAGTTAAGATGAAGCTATCACCAGTTCGTCAAGTCGTGAAAGGCAAGCGTGTTGTTATGGTTGATGACTCTATCGTTCGTGGAACTACCTCTAGAAGAATTGTAAATATGCTAAAGGAGGCAGGAGCGACAGAGGTTCACGTAGTTATTAGTTCTCCTCCTTTAAAGAATCCGTGCTTTTATGGGATAGATATTAGTTCTGATTCTGAACTGATTGCAGCAAATAATTCTATTGAAGAAATGCGTGAATTGATTGGTGCAGATTCCCTTTCCTTCTTATCGGTGGAGGGAATGGTAGAAGCGATTGGCAGACCAGACGGTGAAAAAAATTGTGGTCATTGCTTAGCCTGCTTTACTGGAGAATACCCGACAGATATATTTCCAGACACAAAATTACCACATGAAAAAGAGCTTGTTCGATAGGAGGATTATAGATGTCAAAAGCATATGAAAAAGCTGGTGTAAATATTGAAGCTGGCTATGAAGCAGTTGAACGCATGAAATCACATGTCGAACGTACAGCTAGAAAAGGAATCATGGGTACTTTTGGTGGCTTTGGAGGAATGTTCGACTTATCTTCTTTAAATTATAAAGAACCAGTCTTAATCTCTGGGACTGATGGTGTAGGAACAAAGCTTAAGCTTGCCTTTATGATGGACAGTCACGACACAATTGGTATCGATTGTGTTGCTATGTGTGTAAATGACATCGTTGCACAAGGAGCAGAGCCTTTATTCTTCTTAGATTATGTAGCGGTAGGTAAGGCAGTACCGACTCGTATCGAACAAATTGTAAAGGGCGTTGCAGATGGATGTGTTCAGTCTGGTGCAGCCTTAATAGGCGGAGAAACGGCAGAAATGCCAGGGCTTTATGAAGAGAATGAGTACGATTTAGCGGGGTTTGCTGTTGGTGCTTGTGAAAAAGCAAAAATAGTAACAGGTGAGCAGATTAGTGAAGGAGATGTATTAGTTGGTATAGCCTCTAGTGGTGTTCATTCCAATGGATATTCTCTTGTACGTAAAATAGTATTTGAAGAGCAAGGGTATACAGCAAATACGATAGTGGAGGGTTTTGAGGACCTTGGAGAAATTGGCAAGGCTCTCTTAACTCCTACTAAGATTTATGCAAAACCAGTAATGGAGTTACATCAGCAATTAAACATCCATGGTATGGCGCATGTAACTGGCGGAGGGTTCTATGAAAACCTTCCACGGATGATGCCTGAAGGGTTGGCAACTGAAATAGATCTTGGTTCTTGGGAAGTGCTACCGATATTCCAATTCCTCAAGGAAAAGGGGCAGCTGACTGATAGAGATCTTTACAATGTATTTAATATGGGAATTGGCTTTGTACTAGCTTTAACTGAGGAAGAGGCAGAAAAGGCGATTGCTATAGCTGAGACTCATGGAGAAAAAGCATACACAATCGGTCGTGTGGTAAAAGGGGAAGGCGTACTATTCAACGGAACACATGACGGGAGTTTAGTGTAATGAGTACAGGTCCAAAGTTTGCCGTCTTCGCTTCAGGAAGCGGCACTAATTTTCAAGCAATCTATGATGCGGTTAGGACGGGTAAGCTGGTAGGTGAACCCGTCTTAGTTGTAACAAACAGACCAGATGCATATGTTGTGGATCGTGCAAAGGCAGTAGGAATTGAAACGCTAATATGTAAGCCATCCGATTATTCTACAAAGGAAGCTTATGAGCAGGAAATTTTAAACGAATTACAAGAGTTACAGGTAGAATGGCTAGTGCTTGCTGGTTACATGAGATTGGTTGGCAATGTGTTACTGGATGCATATCCGAATCGTATAGTTAATATTCATCCTTCCTTGTTACCCGCCTTCCCTGGAAAAGACGCTATTGGACAGGCAATGGAGCATGGTGTGAAAGTTACGGGGGTCACCGTGCACATAGTAGACGCAGGTATGGATACAGGACCAATATTAGCTCAATGTGCTGTAGACGTCATATGTGATGACCGAGAGAAGACAGAGGAAAGAATCCATGCAGTAGAGCATGAATTATACGTAAAGACCTTGCAACAGCTGTGGAGTTAATGGACATAAGCTTAAGTACTTCCAAAAGCTCAACTTTATTAATAAACGTATGAAAGTTTCTTCATGGTCAATTACTTAGCACTTTTTTTAAGAGATTATTTTACCTTTATCCATGCTTGATTGAAGCGACAGATGAGGGCTTATCGCTCCCCCCGCGAAAAAGCGTCCGAGATATGAGCGGAAATCAATGTATTTTATTTTACTATTTACTTTTAAAGCTGGGATAAAATAAGCTTTACTTTAATATCGATTTTTAAAAAAATTAGGAGGAATTATTGTGTCTAAACGTGCGTTAATCAGTGTATCTGATAAATCAGGAATTCTTGAGTTTGCAAAAGAGCTGGAACAGCTTGGGTATGAAATTTTATCAACTGGAGGTACCAAATCATTTTTAGAGAAAAATGGAGTTGCTATTACCTCTGTTGACCAAGTAACTAATTTTCCAGAGATTTTGGATGGTCGAGTAAAAACATTAAACCCAATGATTCACGGTGGATTACTAGCAAAGCATGATGATCCCTCTCACCAAGCTCAATTAGAAGAACATAACATAACCCCAATCCAAGTGGTTTGCGTAAACCTTTATCCTTTCCGTGAAACTATTTCAAAACCTGATGTAGCATTTGAAGATGCTATTGAAAACATCGATATTGGTGGGCCGTCTATGCTACGCTCAGCAGCTAAAAATCATCAGTATGTAACAGTAGTTACTGATACAACTGATTACGAAGAAGTGTTAAGTCAGCTAAAAGAAACTGGAGAAACTACTATTGAAACACGTCGTAGACTTGCAGCTAAAGTATTCCGTCACACAGCAGCTTATGATGCGTTAATCGCAGATTATATGACAAATCTTACGGGAGAAGAATTCCCTGAGCTATTAACTCTTACATATGAGCGTAAGCAAGCTTTGCGTTATGGAGAAAATCCTCATCAACAGGCTGCATTCTACAAACGCCCACTTGGTTCTGATTTCTCGATCGCATCGGCTAAGCAATTACACGGTAAGGAGCTTTCTTATAACAATATCCAAGATGCAAATGCTGCTATCCAAATTGTTAAGGAATTTGAATTACCAGCTGCAGTTGCTGTGAAGCATATGAATCCATGTGGAGTAGGTACAGGAAACACAATTTCCGAGGCATTCCAAAAAGCTTATGAAGCAGATTCTACATCTATTTTTGGAGGAATTGTGGCTTTAAACCGTGAAGTGGATGCTACTACTGCTAAAACATTAGCAGGCATTTTCTTAGAGATTATTATTGCTCCGTCCTTCTCCGAGGAAGCCATTGCAATGCTAACTGCTAAGAAGAACATTCGTCTTTTAACTATTTCCTATGAGCAAACGAAAAAAGACAAATGGAATACGGTCTCAGTAGAGGGTGGATTATTAATACAATCTCCAGATACTTACGGGTTAAAAGATGCAGATGTTCGAGTAGTTACAGAACGTCAGCCTACAGAGGAAGAATGGAAATCGATGACATTGGGATGGAATGTTGTAAAGCATGTTAAATCTAACGCCATCGTGGTAGCGAATGAAGAAATGACAGTAGGTGTAGGAGCAGGCCAGATGAACCGTGTAGGATCTGCTAAAATTGCTCTTGAACAAGCAGGTGATCTTGCAAAAGGAGCTAGTCTTGCATCAGATGCTTTCTTCCCTATGAATGATACGGTAGAGGCAGCTGCCAAAGCTGGTGTTACAGCAATTATACAAACTGGTGGATCTGTGAAAGACCAAGATTCAATTGATAAAGCAAACGAGTATGGAATTGCGATGGTATTTACTGGCGTGCGCCATTTTAAACATTAAGGAGGCTTCCCACATTCATGAATATTCTTGTTATTGGTAGTGGAGGGAGAGAACATGCTATTGCTAAGCAGTTCCATCTATCTCCGTCTGTTCAGAAAGTGTTTGTAGCACCTGGGAACGCAGGGATGGAAAAGGACGTTCAAATTGTTCCGATTGATACGTTAGCTTTTGACGAGTTAGCCAAGTTCGCAAAAGAAAACAAGATTGATTTAACGTTTGTCGGACCAGAACAGCCTCTTGCAGAAGGGATTGTAGATTTCTTCGAAGGTCAAGGCTTACGTATATTTGGCCCAACGAAGGCTGCCGCACAAATTGAAGGAAGTAAAACCTTTGCAAAAGAATTAATGGACAAATACAAAATCCCAACAGCTGCTTATGAAACATTTACAGAGGTAGACAAAGCAAAAGCATATATTGAACGTCTTGGAGCTCCAATTGTTGTGAAGGCGGATGGTCTTGCTGCTGGGAAAGGAGTAGTAGTTGCGATGTCGGTTGAAGAGGCGACAGCCGCAGTAGAGGACATGATTGGTAACCAATTGTTTGGAGAATCTTCCTCTCGTGTTGTTATAGAAGAGTTTTTAGATGGAGAAGAATTTTCATATATGTCCTTTGTCCACAACGGAGCTATTTATCCAATGGTAATAGCTCAGGATCATAAACGTGCTTTCGATGGGGATGAAGGCCCGAACACCGGAGGTATGGGTGCATATTCCCCTGTGCCACAAATCTCTAAGGACGTAATAGAGACTGCTTACCAAACGATTGTGGAACCAACCGTTCAAGCAATGACTGCGGAAGGTTATCCTTTCACAGGTATTTTATATGCTGGTCTTATCCTGACAAAGGAAGGTCCAAAAGTTATTGAATTTAATGCTCGTTTTGGAGATCCTGAAACTCAAGTAGTTCTTCCTAGAATGAAGAGTGATTTTGGTGAATTTATGGAAGCGTTGATGGAAGGAACGTCTTATCATGTAGAATGGTCCGACGAGGCAATGTTAGGTGTGGTAATTGCTGCTGAGGGATATCCAATGAATCCGGCAAAGGGTGCAGTGATTCCTAATTTAGATTATTTGACTGAAGAGGGACTACATATATTCCATGCAGGTACGAAGTTGCAGGATGGAGAGCTAGTAGCAAACGGTGGTCGTGTCTTATTAGTAGCGGGAAAAGAAGCAACCTTAAAGGCTGCACAGCAAAGTGTCTATGAGAAGCTATCTAAAACAGAGTGGAATGGTTTATTCTATAGAACCGATATTGGTTGGCGAACATTTAAATAATTTGGAAAGAATGTCCGGTATACGCTTGGACATTCTTTTTTTAGAAACGTGCGAGAACAGATTGTACTTCTCACGGAAGGTAATGTTTCATTAAGTGATAATACCTAATAATAGCAAAATGCAACATTTGACCACTTGTTTTAGTTTAGAGTTGCTAATGGACTGTGAAAGTGATACTAAGTCAGTTCTTTATTTCCGAAATACCTATGATTAAAGCGACAGGCGGGCCTTAAGTAGAGCTTGCTTATCGCTCACACCACAAAAAATTCTTCGCTAGATAAGTGGAAATCTGCCATCACGTGTTAGTTCTAAACAATGACCTTTTTAAAATTTATCATAATTTCCTTTAAGGAGACTATTATATAAGAGAAGGCTATGCGATAGATTTTCTAAACTACCATATACCAACTTTACTTGTCTTTAAAATAGAGATTATTCGGTCGATAAATATAGTAGCAGATAAATTTACCTATTTGTTTATCAGAATTTACAAAAAATATAATTCAACACTTTGATTTACTAAAGTACTGTGCTAGTATTATTTTTATGAATAGAATATACGGGAAGGAGAAGGGTTACATGCATTATCCAATATGGAAAATCGAACACATAAGGCATCAAATAGAAGTGGTTAACGGTACAAAAGCACCCGACATTCTTATTAAGAATGCTACTTACTTACATAGCCATTTAAAAAAGTGGATAAGTGGAAACATTTGGATTGTCAAAGACCGCATCGTTTATTCAGGGTCTGAAACACCTCTCATTACGGATGAGACTGAAGTATACGATGCTGCAGGGCAAAAGATTGTACCTGGTTATATTGAACCCCATGTACATCCATTCCAGCTTTATAATCCACAAACATTTGCAGATTACGCTTCACAGCTTGGAACCACAACATTTATATCAGATAATTTAATCCTTTTCCTGATGCTTGAAAATAAGAAAGCGTTTTCAATAATGGATGAGTTAAAAAAATTACCCTTTTCTTTTTATTGGTGGGCTCGTTTTGATTCCCAAACAGAATTAGAAAATGAGGAGCAGCTTTTTAACTCCAAAACAGTAGGAGAATGGATCAATCGACCGGATGTCATTATGGGTGGTGAGCTGACGGGATGGCCTAGATTACTATCCGGAGATGACCAGATGCTGTATTGGCTTCAGCAGGCTAAAACCAAAGGAATGAAAATCGAAGGACATTTTCCTGGTGCATCCGAGAAAACACTTGCTAGAATGAGATTATTAGGGGCAGACGGTGACCATGAGTCTATGACAATCGAGGAAGTAGAAAGACGGATACTGCATGGTTATGCAGTTACCTTACGTCATTCTTCCATTCGTCCAGATTTACCAAACCTACTAAAGGATATTTTAGAGAAGGATCTACGTATCTTTGATCATTTAATGATGACTACAGATGGTTCGACACCATCTTTTCATACTGACGGTGTAATGGACAAATGTATCCAGGTAGCATTAGATGCAGGTGTAGATCCGGTTGATGCGTACTTGATGGCGTCATTTAACGTTGCAAAGTACTATAATCTTTCAAATTTACATGGTGTTATTGCAACAGGTAGACTTGCAACATTGAATTTTCTAGAGGACGAGCGAAATCCTGTCCCAATCGCCGTTTTATCAAAAGGAGTATGGTTAAGAAAAGACGGAGAAAAAGTTCGTGGATTAGAAGAGGTAGATTGGTCTAATATGCCGCCGCTTCAGCTAGACTTCGATTTAACCGATAGCGATTTTCAATTCTCGATGCCATTTGGTATTGAAATGGTGAATGACGTCATTACTAAGCCTTATTCTATTAGTGTTGATACAACGGACAATGAATTGTCTCAAAGTCACGACCAAAGCTTCCTGCTACTTATAGATAGAAATGGTAAGTGGAAAGTATCTACTTTAATCAAAGGCTTCGCAACGTCCTTAATGGGATTTGCTTCTTCCTATTCGAATACTGGGGATATATTATTGATTGGGAAGAGTAAAAAAAGTATGATGCAGGCCTTTGATGAAATGAAGAAAATGAACGGCGGGATCGTCATTGTAGAAGATGACCAGGTTGTCTGTTCAATCAGTCTTCCAATAGGTGGAGGGCTTTCTGATAAGCCAATGGAAGAGCTTATAGAGGAAGAGATAGTGTTAAAGAGAGAACTAGCTAATAGAGGATTTAAGCATGGGGATGCTATATACACACTGCTGTTTTTACAATCTACTCATTTGCCGTATGTCCGTGTAACTCAAAAAGGGATATTCGATGTGATGAAGAAGAAGGTTTTATTTCCAGCAGTAATGAGGTAGGAGGCTTTAGCGTGTTAAAAAAATGGGGAATGATTGCTGTTGTTTGTGTTTTACTTTCAGGGTGTTCAAAGGAAGCAGTAATAGAGGAAGTAGTTGCTGAAGATATTAAAGAAGAGGTAGAGGAGAGTGTGGCTGAAATAATTGAAGAGGAACCGACAGTCTTGCCGTTCAATGCTCCATTTACTGGGGTTGGATCAGAAGAAGAGTTAAAGCAAAGACCAGTTATGGTAACTATCAATAATCATCCACAAGCACGTCCGCAATCAGGGATATCTCAAGCAGATCTAGTTTATGAAGTCATTGCAGAGGGAAATGTTACTCGATTTTTGGCAATTTTTCAAAGTGAGATTCCAGATAATATTGGACCAGTTAGAAGTGCTAGAGATTACTTTGTAGAGCTATCCAAAGGGTTAGATGCCTTTTATGTGGCACATGGCTATAGTCCAGATGCACAGAAAATGTTAAACGCTAGAGTAGTAGATAATATAAACGGTATGCAGTATGATGGAATCTACTTTAAGCGTTCAAAAGAAAGAAAAGCACCACATAACTCTTATATTTCAGGTGAGAATATTTTAGCTGGAGCAGAACGAGTAGGGGCTTCAATGGAATTGAACAAAATACCGACCTTCTCTTTCTTAGAATCTATAGATGGTGCTAAGATTGGAAATCCAGCTTCCAATATAACTATTCGCTACGGTAATGGTACTAGCTTTGAGAACGAATATAATTATGTTTCAGACGAAGGGATTTATGAAAGAAAGTCTGCTGGAGTGCTTACAACCGATAAGGAGAACGAGACTCCTGTAAAACTTTCAAATCTTATTTTTATGGAAATCCCACATAAAACCATTGATAATTCTGGGCGTCAGCAGTTAACATTAGCTAATGGAGGAAAAGCATATCTTTTCCAAGCCGGTATTATGAAGGAAATAGAGTGGAAAAATATAGAGGGCATATTGGTCCCTATGGATAATGGTGTACCAGCAAAGCTAGTTCAAGGGAAAACATGGATTAGTATTGTTCCGACAAATCCTGGGATAGAAAATATGGTTAAGTATATACCGTAAACGACTAAAGAAAGGAATGAATACATTGCAGATTGAAAAAATTAAAGGTAAACAAACAGACCAACTATTCAATGCTATTCTGCAGTTAAAGGATATAGATGAGTGCTATCGATTTTTTGACGACTTATGCACGATTAGCGAAATTCAATCACTTGCTCAGCGATTTGAAGTAGCCCATTTGCTTCGTCTAAAGAAAACTTATGAATCTATTAAAAAAGAAACTGGTGCAAGCACTGCTACTATTTCACGTGTTAGACGAGCATTTGATTATGGCAATGATGCGTATGACGAAATGCTAGATAGATTATATCCAGACGAGAAACCAGTGTTAAATAGAAAAGAGTAATAGAGAAGAGCTCTCTCCGAAACTTATTCGGGAGAGTTTTTTTGTTGTTAAGGAAATTATAAAACTCGGAACCTGTGGATAAATTGATGTCTAGCTCCACCGCCTTGCCCCTCGGGGTCAAATGGATAAAAGCTCCGGTGGCTGAGGAACTGCCTCCTCGCTTTTCTCCATTTGCCTGTCGGGGCAGATATAGGCGCTTGCGCTTTTCTTGTTTGAAAGAGAAGTACTTAATAGCTTTGGAAAATAAATTTACGGGAAATCTCTTGACGTATGTTGAATTTTTATTACAAATTTGGATTCCTCATGGCTTATGAGCGATGTAAGCAGGTATTTTTGGTATAATGGAGTAATGTTATCAAACAACAATTGTGTAGGTGAAAAAATGGATTATAAAGAGTGGAGACATATATTTAAGCTAGACCCTGCGAAGGAGATTTCTTCCGAGGCATTAGAGAGGGTATGCGAATCTGGAACAGATGCTATTATTATTGGCGGTTCTGATGGCGTGACCTTAGACAACGTAATAGATCTATTAATGAGAATTCGTAGATACGCAGTTCCGGTAGCGTTGGAAGTTTCTACGATAGATAGTATAACCCCGGGTTTTGATTTTTATTTTATTCCTAGTGTTTTGAACAGCACCGATACGAGATGGGTGAAGGACCTGCATCATAAGGCGACAAAGGAGTTTGGTGAGGTTATGAATTGGGAGGAAATAATCCCAGAAGGCTATTGTATTTTAAACCCTGACTGTAAGGCAGCTATACTGACACAAGCGGAGCCAGTTGAAACAATCGATGATATAATTGCCTATGCTCAAATGGTAGAGCATATGTTCAAATTCCCTGTCTTCTACATGGAATACAGCGGAAAATATGGTGACGTTCAAACTGTAGCCAAGGTAAGATCGGGTTTAAAACAAACCCAGCTCTTTTATGGTGGGGGCATTAAAACAGAAGCACAAGCCCGCGAAATGGCTGCCTATGCACATACCATTATTGTAGGAAACCAAATTTACGATAATTTGAATGAAGCGTTGAAAACTGTTAATGCAGTAAAATGAATTGAGGAAATAGATAGCCGAGGTTATAATAGAAAGAACAAATGTTCTTGTAGAGGAAGTGTAGTAAAGTATGGAACTTATAGCTAAAACCCTATTAAACGGGATGAATAAAGAGCAAGAGGAAGCAGTGAAATCAACTGACGGTCCACTACTGATTATGGCTGGAGCTGGATCTGGTAAAACAAGAGTGCTAACACATCGCATAGCCTATCTAATCGTGGAAAAGGAAGTTTATCCTTCTAAAATATTGGCCATTACCTTTACCAACAAAGCTGCCCGCGAAATGCGAGAGCGTATCAATAGTATTTTAGGAGAAGGCACTGGAGAAAGAATGTGGGTTTCTACGTTTCACTCGATGTGTGTACGTATTTTAAGAAGAGATATCGATCGAATTGGTTATTCTAAAAGTTTCTCTATATTAGATACTTCTGACCAGCTGACAGTTATTAAAGGTATTTTGAAGGATTTGAATATTGATACGAAACAATATGATCCTCGCTCGATGCTGAATGCTATTAGTAGTGCAAAAAATATATGTATTGATGCAGACACATATAAGGCTCAAATGAATGATTCCAATCCTTTTGAGAAAACAGTAGCAAAGGTATACGAAGGGTATCAAAAACGTCTGAGAAAAAACCAGTCGTTAGACTTCGATGATTTAATCATGACTACCTTAACATTGTTTAAGCGAGTGCCAGATGTATTGGAATACTATCAAAATAAGTTTCAGTATATCCATGTAGATGAATACCAGGATACGAACAAGGCTCAATACGAGCTAGTTCAAATGCTTGCAAACAAGTTCAAAAACATCTGTGTTGTAGGTGATTCTGATCAATCCATATATCGCTGGCGCGGCGCGGATATACAAAACATCCTTTCCTTTGAAAAGGACTATCCAAACGCGAAAGTGATTATGCTGGAGCAAAACTATCGGTCATCTCAAAGAATCTTAAAAGCAGCAAATGACGTCATTTGTAATAACCAAAGTCGTTATCCAAAAGTGTTGCGAACTGAAAACCTTGAAGGTGAAAAGATTGAGTTGTTCCGTGCAAATGAAGAACAGCAGGAAGCTCAATATGTTGTTCAAAAGATTCAAGAGCTAATAGAAACAGAAAACAGAACGCTAAACGACTTTGCTATCTTATATCGAACGAATGCCCAGTCACGTGTAATGGAGGAAGTGCTCGTTAAATCGAACATGGCCTATACGATTGTTGGAGGTACCAAGTTCTATGATCGGAAAGAGATTAAAGACTTACTTGCCTATCTACGACTGATTGCCAATAATGATGATGATTTATCACTTGCTCGAATTATAAATGAGCCTAAGCGCAACATAGGAGCAACCTCATTTGACCGAATAGCAAGATATGCTATAGAACAGGATCGTTCCATTTTAGACGCTTTAAACGAGGTAGACTTCATGGGATTACCTGCTAGAGCAGTGAATTCTGTAGTAGGCTTCCATGGACTCATTCAAAACCTAACTCAAATGCAGGAGTTCCTGTCAGTAACTGAGATTGTGGAACAGGTATTAGAGAAAACTGGATATAAAACGATGCTAAAAAATGAAAAGACAATTGAAGCAGAAAGCCGTCTAGAGAATATCGAGGAGTTTTTATCTGTAACGAAAGCCTTCGAAGAAAAAAGTGACGATAAATCCCTTGTTGCATTTTTAACAGACTTGGCGCTCATTTCAGATATTGATAAGCTCGATGAAGATGAGGACAAGTCACAGGGCAATATTATCCTGATGACAATGCATGCAGCTAAGGGGCTGGAGTTTCCTGTAGTATTTATCATTGGAATGGAAGAAAATATTTTTCCACATGCTCGCTCCATTGGAAACGACGAGGAGATGGAGGAAGAACGTCGTTTAGCATATGTAGGTATTACTCGTGCTGAGGAAAGATTATTTATCACATGTGCACAAGCACGAACTATATTTGGACGCAGTAGCTTTAACAGTCCCTCTCGTTTCATCGCGGAGATTTCAGATGAAATTATTGAGGTTGTAGGGTGGTCCAGAGATATCCGCAAAAACAAAAATAGAGATACAAAAGTAATTGCACCAGTTCCTCGTGCTGCAGTTTCTAGACCAGCGTACCAATCGACCGGTGGAGAGCGTTTAGGCTGGCAGGTTGGTGACAAGGCAGCCCATAAAAAATGGGGCGAGGGTATGGTTGTCAGCGTTCGTGGCGATGGTGAGAATACAGAGCTTGATATTGCTTTCCCAAGTCCGACTGGGATCAAGCGATTACTTGCTAAATATGCACCGATTGAAAAAGTATAATTTTCTTAGCGGAGGAAAATCGATGGATAAATTAGAAAGAGTAAAAGAGCTGCATAAAATATTGCATGACTATAGCTACTCATACTATGTATTAGATAAACCGACAGTACCCGATGCTGTTTATGATCAATATTTGCATGAACTGATTGCACTAGAGGAAGAAAATCCGGACTTGATTTTCCCGGATTCTCCTACTCAGCGTGTAGGATTAACTATAAGTGAAGGATTCAAAAAGGTTACCCATGCCAATCCAATGCTAAGTTTATCCAATGCATTTAATGAAGAAGATATTAGAGATTTTGACAAACGTATTCGAAACATTATTGATGAGACACCGGTCTACGTATGTGAACTAAAAATAGACGGACTTGCTGTTTCACTTTTATACGAGAATGGACAACTCGTTCGTGGAGCAACTCGTGGTGATGGAACAACAGGTGAGGATATCACGAGTAACATTAAAACGATTCGTGCTGTCCCTTTACGTTTACAGGAAAATGTAACGCTAGAGGCTAGAGGAGAGGCGTATATGCCTAAATCTTCTTTCCTAAAGCTAAATGAACAACGAGCAGAAGATGGGTTAGAATTATTTGCGAATCCGCGCAATGCAGCTGCTGGTTCCTTGCGTCAGCTAGATCCTAAAATTGCAGCAAGCCGTAATTTGTCCATGTTCATTTATGGCATGGGGGGGGACGGAGAAGAGTTTAATATTGACGATCACTCGGAAGCCCTTAAGTATATGAGAAAGCTAGGATTACCTACTAATAACGAAACGAGAGAATGTCATTCCGTTGAAGAGGTTATGGCTTTTATTGAAGAATGGACGACCAAAAGAAATGATATTCCTTATGAGATAGATGGAATTGTGATTAAGGTGAATAATTACTCGCAGCAAGAGGAACTTGGCTTCACAGCTAAAAGTCCACGTTTTGCTATTGCCTACAAATTCCCTGCTGAAGAGGTAGTTACGACGATAATTGGAATCGACCTAACAGTGGGACGAACTGGTGTAGTTACTCCAACTGCATTGTTAGAACCAGCACAGGTGGCAGGTACAACAGTACAAAGAGCTTCCTTGCATAACGAGGATCTTATTCGCGAAAAGGATATACGAATAGGCGATCGAGTAATCATTCGAAAAGCTGGGGACATCATCCCAGAAGTAGTGGGAGTAATCCTTCAAGAAAGAAAGGATAATCTAGTCCCTTATGAAATGCCGACAAACTGTCCTGCATGTGATAGTGAACTGATACGTATTGAAGAAGAGGTCGCTCTACGATGTGTTAATCCGCAATGTCCAGCTCAAATTCGTGAAGGAATTTATCACTTTGCTTCCCGCAATGCGATGAATATAGAAGGTCTAGGTGGTAAGGTTGTAGAACAGCTCTATAGAGAAGAACTTATAAAGGATGTTTCGGACTTATATAAGCTTACGATCGAGGACTTGGTAAAGCTAGAGCGAATGGGTATGAAATCTGCTACTAATCTTGTCGAGGCTATTACAACTTCAAAATCCAATTCAATGGAGAGAGTATTATTTGGATTGGGCATACGCCATATTGGTGAAAAGGCTGCAAAAATTCTTTCTGAAAAGTTCCTAGATTTTGATGCACTAATGCATGCTACACGAGATGAAATTACTGACATTCATGAAATTGGTGAAAAGATGGCAGATTCTCTTGTAACTTATTTTGAACAGGAAGAGGTTCAAAAGCTAATTGATCGATTAAAAGAAGCAGGATTAGCAATGAGATACACAGGTAAGGTTATTGATGCTGCTACAATGGAAAACAGTCCAGTTGCCGGTAAAACGGTTGTCTTAACAGGGAAACTCACACAATTGACACGTCCAGAGGCAAAAGAAAAAATAGAATCATTAGGTGGTAATGTAGCTGGCAGCGTAAGTAAAAAAACAGACTTAGTTATTGCAGGAGAGGATGCTGGATCTAAGCTAGAAAAGGCTACTAGTCTTGGTATTGAAGTCTGGGATGAGCAAAAGCTATTGGACCATTTAGAAGGATAAAAGGAGTTAAAAGCATGACCAAAAAATATTTAGTGTTAGCTCTTTTGATTTTGGCGTTAGTTATAACGGGATGTACTCCGAATCAAAAAAACGATACAGAAGTTGTGCAAAATACGGAGGAAGAAGCGAAAACAGTCGTGATTCCAAGCATTCAGCTGGATGAAACCTATTATCGTACTTTGATGCCGTATGAAGAGAGTGCAAGCAGAGGATTAGTTGTCTCAAATCTTAACACGAAATACGACATGAAAGAAGTAGAATTAGGTCTTTTTCGAATTTCTCAAACAGAATTTTCACCAGATAAGTATATGTTCCAAGAAGGACAATACTTAAAAGGAGATACTTTAAAATCTTGGCTTGCAAGAGAGGGACAAACAAAGGATGGGTTAAATCCGAATGCAGAGGGTCTAACAGGGGAAGAAAAAGCATTAAAAGCACCTGTTTACATTACACATATTGTCGAACAAAACTATCTAGAGGTCGTAGATAATAAAGCTAGACTAGCGGGTGTATCTGTAGGTCTTTCCTTAAATTCAATTTATTATTATACAAAGGAAGAATATGGGGCAGAATATGAACAAGCCTTAACAGATGAGCAAATCAAGCAAAATGGGGAAAGAATAGCTAAAGAAGTTGTAAGTCGTATGAGGAAAATTGCTGGCTTAGAAGAGGTACCTATTGTTGTAGGTTTATTTAAACAAAATAGTAATAATGCTATTGTTCCAGGTACTTATTTTGAATACGGTGTTGCTTCTAAAGGAGGGAATTTGTCTGATTGGAAGCCTATCAATGAAGAATATATTATGTTCCCGTCTTCCGATGCTGAAAAAAAATATCGTGACTTAAATACAATCTTTAGTAACTTTAAGAGGGATGTGGAAGAGTATTTCTCTAATTATACTAGTGTCATTGGCACAGGATACTTTAAGGACCAGCAACTACAGAAGCTAACTATTGAAATACCAATACAGTTTTTCGGCTCTGCAGAGTTAATTGGATTTACACAGCAGCTTGCGGGATATATGAAAGCCAATTTCGATGCTTCAATGAATGTAGAAATTCAAGTGAACTCATTGGATGGTGCTGAGGCATTGCTAGTTAAAGAGGCTGGTGAAGAGGACGCATTTGTTCACATTTATAACCATTAAGGAAACGATGCGTACTCTGTTCAACTAGTGTGAAAAATGATATGATTATTGTTATGGTTTATTGAATTCGGAGGTGTAAAAATTGGCGAATATTTCAAAAGAAGAAGTAAAACATGTTGCGCATTTAGCTAGACTTGCTATTACTGAAGAAGAAGCGGAGATGTTTGCAGAGCAACTAGCTGCAATTACTAAGTTTGCAGATGAGCTGAACGAATTAGACACTACTGATGTAGCTCCAACTACTCATGTATTACCATTAGTGAATGTGCTTCGTGAGGACAAATCAGTACCTGGCTTAGAACGTGAGAAAATGATGAAAAATGTTAAAGAAGAAGAAGCAGGACAAGTAAAAGTACCAACTATTATCGAATAAGAAAAAGTTAGGAGGGCATCTGATGACATTATTCAAACATTCAGCAGTAGAACTTCAAGATTTGATCAAAAAGAAAGAAGTATCTATTGAAGAGCTAACTGCTGAATCCTATAAAAGAATTAATAAAGTAGACGGAGAAGTTCAAGCTTTTCTAGCGTTAAATGAAGAGCAAGCAACTGCTCAAGCAAAAGAAATGGATCAAGTTCCTTTCGAGGAAAGAGGCCCCCTTTTCGGAATGCCAATCGGAGTAAAAGACAATATCGTAACAGAAGGTATTGAAACTACTTGTGCAAGTAAAATTTTAGAAGGCTTTAACCCTATTTATGATGCAACTGTTGTACATAAACTACGTGATGCTGGATTAATAACAATTGGTAAGTTAAACATGGATGAGTTCGCAATGGGCTCTTCGAATGAAAACTCTGCCTTTAAAAACACAAGAAATCCTTGGAATTTAAATCATGTACCTGGTGGATCTTCAGGTGGTTCGGCTGCAGCTGTAGCAGCAGGAGAGGTACCATTTTCATTAGGATCTGATACTGGTGGATCTATTCGTCAGCCAGCTTCATTCTGTGGAGTGGTTGGGATGAAGCCAACATACGGCCGAGTATCACGTTTTGGATTAGTGGCATTTGCTTCTTCTTTGGATCAAATCGGACCTGTTACACGTAATGTAGAGGACAATGCCTTTTTACTAGAGGCTATTTCTGGTTTAGATGCAAGTGACTCTACTTCTGCAAATGTGGAAGTACCTAGCTTTACTAAATCATTAACAGGTGATATTAAAGGACTTCGTATTGCTGTTCCTAAAGAATATTTAGGACAAGGTGTTGGAGAAGCATCTAAGCAATCTGTTCTTGACGCACTAAAAGTTTTAGAATCACTTGGTGCAACGTGGGAAGAAGTATCGTTACCACATTCTAAGTACGCTTTAGCAGCTTACTATTTATTGTCTTCTTCAGAAGCTTCCTCTAACTTAGCTCGTTTTGATGGAATTCGTTATGGCTTCCGTGCAGACAACGTAGAAAACTTAATGGAGCTTTATAAAGAAACTCGTGCACAAGGCTTTGGTGATGAAGTAAAACGTCGTATCATGCTAGGAACTTATTCACTTAGCGCTGGTTCATATGACGCTTACTACAGAAAAGCACAGCAAGTACGTACTTTAATCAAGCAAGACTTTGACAATGTATTTGATAAATACGATGTTATCATTGGACCAACGACGCCAACTCCAGCATTTAAAATTGGGGAAAATGTTAAGGATCCATTAACGATGTATGCAAATGATATTTTAACAATTCCAGTAAACCTTGCTGGCGTCCCTGGAATTTCTATTCCTTGCGGATTCTCAGACGGTCTACCACTAGGATTACAAATTATCGGTAAATACTTCGATGAAGCAACTATCTATCGTGTGGCACATGCTTATGAGCAAGCAACAAGCTTCCATAAACAAACTCCGCAAATATGGGAGGGAGCAAAATAATGAATTTTGAAACGATTATTGGATTAGAGATTCATGTAGAGTTAAAAACAGACTCTAAAATGTTCTCACCAGCACCAGCTCACTTTGGAGCAGAACCAAATACAAATACACATGTAATTGACCTAGGTTACCCTGGAGTATTACCTGTTGTTAATAAAACAGCGATTGAGTGGGGCATGAGAGCTGCACTTGCACTTAATATGGACATAGCGCCTATTACTAAATTCGACCGTAAAAATTACTTCTATCCGGATAATCCAAAGGCTTACCAAATCTCTCAATTTGACAAGCCAATCGGTGAAAATGGTTGGGTAGAAATCGAAGTAGGCGGCGAAAAGAAACGTATCGGGATTACTCGTCTTCACTTGGAAGAGGATGCAGGAAAGCTTACACATACAAGCAATGGATACTCTCTTGTTGACTTCAACCGTCAAGGTACTCCTTTGATTGAAATCGTATCAGAGCCAGATATCCGTACGCCGGAGGAAGCTTACGCTTACCTAGAAAAGGTTAAATCAATTATCCAATATACAGGAGTTTCTGACTGTAAAATGGAGGAAGGTTCCCTTCGTTGTGATGCGAACATTTCCTTACGTCCATATGGTCAAGAAAAATTCGGTACGAAAACAGAGCTTAAAAACTTAAACTCCTTCAACTTTGTTCGTCGTGGTCTTGAGCATGAGCAAATTCGTCAGGCAGAGGTTCTACTATCAGGTGGGGTTATTCCACAAGAAACTCGTCGCTATGATGAGTCAACTGGTAAAACACTATTAATGCGTGTTAAAGAAGGAGCGGATGATTACCGTTACTTCCCAGAGCCAGACTTAGTGCAAATTGTCATTGATGATGCGTGGAGAGAACGAGTTCGCTCTGAAATTCCTGAGCTTCCAGATGCACGTAAAGTTCGGTATATCGAGGAGCTAGGCTTACCTGCATATGATGCAATGGTACTTACTTTAACAAAAGAAATGTCTGATTTCTTCGAGGAAACTATCGCCCTTGGTGCAGATGCTAAGCTAGCATCTAACTGGTTAATGGGTGAGGTATCTGCTTATCTAAATGCAGATCAAAAAGAATTGAAGGATATCAAGCTTTCTCCTTCTAATCTTGCTGGCATGATTAAGCTAATATCAGATGGTACAATTTCTTCTAAAATCGCGAAGAAAGTATTTAAAGAGCTTGCGGATAACGGCGGAGATGCTGCTGAAGTAGTAAAAGCTAAAGGCTTAGTACAAATTTCAGACGAAGGTGCTTTACGTGAAATCGTAACTGCTACTTTAGATGCTAACCCACAATCAATTGAAGACTTTAAAAATGGTAAAGATCGTGCTATCGGCTTCCTAGTAGGACAAATTATGAAAGCAACAAAAGGTCAAGCGAATCCACCTCTTGTTAACAAAATCCTAAACGAAGAAATCGTGAAACGATAAAAAGAAGATGACTGGGACAAAACCTCCCACTAAAATAAAAGGCTCCTAAAATTTTACGAATAGTAAAATTTAGGAGCTTTTTTTAGTGTCAATTGTTGTTTTCCATTAAACCGGAGCTTTACGGGTGGACGCCCTCACCCAGGAGTCGCCACCTTCGCTCCAAATAACCATTTAGTAATTACATTCTACAGCAAAATAACAATATCAATAAGGCTAAGAATAGTTAGTTCCAATATGAAATATCAAATCAACCAAGCTATTCATCTAGCAAAGTTGTAATTACATTTAATTTTATGGATGCTATGATGAGATATATGAAAAGGGGGATTATTATGGAGCTTTGTTTTATCGGTGGGGGACATGTGTTAAAGGGTGACCTTGATGATGTTTTTGAAGAATTAGAGTGTAAAATAAGTCCGAATACGAAAGTGCTGGTAGTGCCCTTTGCAACCGATGAATCTAGATATGAAAGTTGGATAGAAAGCCTGCAACAGGCGTTTACACGCATTCCTAACGTGACGCTTGGTTTGTTGCATGAAAAGCTATCAAAAGAAGACATGATTAATATGATTGAAGAGTATGATGTTCTTTATATTATAGGAGGACAACCTGAGCGTTTACTTCAGGTTATTTTGGATAAAGAGCTGACTGCTGCGATTAGTAGTTTTCCAGGCTTAATGATTGGCTATAGCGCAGGTGCATTAGCTTTTTGCACAGACTGCATATTAACAAAGGATGAGGACTACCCCGACACAATTATTTTGCAGGGATTAGGGTTAGTCGATTTTAGTGTAGAAGTTCACTATCGTCCAGAATCAGATGAGGAGCTGCTGACTCTTTCCAAGTATAGAACAATCTATGCCCTACCAGACGGCAGTGCAATCTTATATAAGAATGACACCATACATACGAGAATAAATGAAATTATTACCTTTAAGAACGGGACTAAGAAAAAATGTTTCAGCTAGTGAGGGCGGCATGGACTTGGACCGACCGATTATCGTGCATAACCGACCGATTATTACATAAAACCGACCGATTATAAAAAAACACCCCTGCAGACAGGCTAGTGCAGGGGTGTTTCTATCCTTAACCGGTAAACACTTGGTCATTTGGATATTTAT
This sequence comes from Psychrobacillus sp. FSL W7-1457, assembly GCF_038593405.1. NCBI lineage: Bacteria > Bacillati > Bacillota > Bacilli > Caryophanales > Bacillaceae > Psychrobacillus > Psychrobacillus sp. FSL W7-1457. The sequence continues at coordinate 3,251,491 of NZ_CP151993.1, read as the reverse complement.
ATTTAACCTTTTTAGGTTTAGTTAAGATGAAAAATAACGTGAGCGGTCCAATTCTGCCTAAGAACATCAGCACACAAATGAATACCTTGCCAAACTCTGAAAGCTGAGAAGTGATGCCCATTGAGATACCAACAGTTCCGAATGCGGAAAACACCTCAAATAGCAAAGGGAGCAGAGGAAGCTGCTCTGTTATAGTTAAAGCAAAAGCAAATATAAAAACGGTTGCTAAGCTAACTGTGCTAATAACGAGAGACCTGATAATTATTTCTCGTGAGATGGATCTTTTAAATAGCACTGGGTCCTCCTGCTGACGGAAAAATGCAAACGTTGCTGCTATGATGACAATAAAGGTAGTAAGCTTTATGCCAGAAGCCGTAGAGGCACTACCTGCACCGATAAACATGAGAAGCATTGTGAATAATAGAGATGGGTCCTCCATTTGGCCATAATCGATCATATTAAAGCCTGCCGTCCTTGGAGTTACTGCATTAAAGTAGGAGGTCATCATCTTCTCGAAGATTCCCATTTTGCCAATTGTATCATTATTATTAAATTCTAAGATTAAAAGAATAAGTGTAGCAATTGCATTTATAATTAATGTGCCCACAACCATAAGCTTGGTATGAAGTGACCATGCACGAAATTTATTTTTGCGAGAGATATCTATTACTACGACAAATCCAATTCCTCCAATGATTATTAGACTAGTAATAATCAATATAACTAGAGGATCACTAGTGAAGCTCATTAAATTGTCCGGAAACAAAGAGAAGCCTGCATTATTAAAGGCAGAAATTACGTGAAACAAACTATAATATAATGCATCTCCTAAGCCGAATCTTGGTATCCAGTGGAGTGTTAAGAAGACAATAGCTATACTCTCTGTAAGAAGAACAAATAAGAGAATATGCTTAGCTAGCTTGACGATACCTCCAATGGAAGGCTGATTAAAAGATTCCTGCAAATAAATACGGTGCTGCAAACCAATTTTTTTGCGAAGAAGAATAAGTATAGCTACTGCAAACGTCATTAACCCAATACCACCACATTGAATTAAGACTAGTAATACAATTTCTCCAAACATTGTTAGAGTGCTACCAGGATCAAAAACACTGAGACCTGTAACCGTGGTAGCTGATGTAACTAGAAAGAATGCATCTACCCAGGAAATCGGAGTTGTCGTAGCAAAAGGAAGCTTCATCAAAACTGTTCCTAGAAAGATTAAGGTGGCAAAGCTGCTTGCAATCACAACAGGCGGTGAAAAAGAGAGCTTTTTCTCCATTGGGACACTTCCTTTTATTGGATGTAAAATAATAACTACTTTAATCCTGAACAGGTCGCCTGTCAACAACTTGTTTGAAACAAGTGGCTAAAGAAAGTATACTTAAGGAAAAAGGGGGATTTTTCATTGAAAACTGAACAACAATATTTTGAAGAAGCTAAAACCTTAGAGCAGTATATGAATGATATGACTACCAAAAAAGAGGAATCCTTTCGTATATACGACCAATTTCAAGTGCCAGCGGATGATGAATTCATTGAGATATTAAAAGCAGAAAAGCCGCATATATTAGTTATTACGGAAGACTGGTGTGGTGATGCCATGATGAATAATGCTATCGTACGAAAGATCGCAGAAGCTGGAAATTTGGACATTCGCACTGTCTACCGCGATGAGAACCTAGAACTGATGGACCAGTATTTAACAAATGGAGGGCGTTCCATTCCAGTTTATTTATTGCTAAGTCAGGACGGAGAAGTAATTTCTAAATGGGGTCCTCGTGCTGAAATGGTCCAAAAATTTGTGATGGAAGGAAGAGCCAAGTTTCCTGATAAGGAAGATCCGGCATTCGAAGACATCCAAAAGAAATTTTATGAGCAAATGACACAGGAATTTATAGCAAACAAAGAGTTTCACTTGGCAGTTTACGAAGAAATCCGCAGTAGCTGGCTGCCAATTCTTCAAAAATAAGCGAACCGCATATTTTAGGGAGTCGGCTTTAGTCGGCTCTTTCATATGTTAGGAACTTTTTGTGAGGAAATAGAGTCTTTATAATGAAGAAATTGTAAAGTAGAAAGGAAATCCGTATGAAGCGTGCAAGAATTATCTACAATCCTACCTCAGGGAGAGAATTATTTAAGAAACATCTTCCAGAAGTTTTGGAGGCTTTAGAAATAGCTGGATATGAGACGTCCTGCCATGCAACGACTGGTGAAGGAGATGCAATTAGTGCAGCAAAAAAAGCGGTAGAAAATAATTTTGATATAATTATTGCTGCTGGGGGAGACGGAACACTGAACGAGGTTGTTGCTGGTGTAAGTGAATTTGAAAATCGCCCGAAGATTGGTCTCATTCCAATGGGAACGACAAATGATTTTGCTCGAGCAGTTCATATACCTCGGGATATTAAACGCGCAGTAGATATTATCTTACAGGGTGATACTATTCCAGTGGACGTTGGTAAAGTAAACGACCGTTATTTTATTAACATTGCTGGCGGCGGAAGAATTACAGAGCTTACTTATGAAGTTCCTAGTAAATTAAAGACAATGCTTGGACAACTAGCCTATTACTTAAAAGGAATTGAAATGCTTCCATCGATAAATGCCACGAAGGTTCGAATTGAATATGACGGGGAAGTATTTGAAGATGAAGCGATGATGTTCCTTGTGGGCCTTACCAACTCCGTAGGTGGCTTCGAAAAGCTTGCTCCAAACTCAAGTATTAATGATGGAAACTTTTCGTTGCTTATCTTAAAGAAAGTAAATATTGCTGAGTTTATAAGACTTGCCAGTTTAGCTCTTCGTGGAGAACATTTAGAAGATCCTCATGTCATTTATAAAAAAGCCCAGCATATTAAAGTGACCTCTGAAGATAAGGTTCTCTTAAATTTGGATGGAGAGTATGGAGGAACTATTCCTGCCATATTCCAAAACCTATATAGACATATAGATGTCTTTGTTCCAATCGATGAGATCCGTGAGCAAGATAGACCATAAAATGAAGAGGTTTTGACAAAACTCTCCTCAACCTAATAAGGCCTCGAAAATTTTACGATCTTGTGAAGTTTTTGGGGCTTCTATTCTAATTATCTATAGTGTTCTTTGTTAAAGCGTACGCTTTTTCAGGAGCACTTCTCCATATCCTCTTCAATCCTGAGATGCTTACGGAGGGGATGGTCTCCTAGGAGAGTTGCCATCTCCATAAGCTAGCTTTAAAAGTGGTAAAAACGTGAAATATAGTTGTAGATTTCACGTTTTTCTATTTACAGTTATGCTATAGGTTAGCTAAAAAAGCCAGTTTAAGAAGGAAGTATTAGATTGTACAGAGAACAGTACATTAGGGAACAATAATTGGGGGAGGGACAATGACAAAAAATCTGATTTATATACTCTTATTTGTATTATTGATACTAACATCTTGTGGAGGACCATATTCATCGACATCTTCTTTTTTGAAAGTTATAGAAAAAGGTCACTCAGACGATTATAAGGAATACTGGGTAAAAGCTTATGACCCCAATAATGACACAGAGGAACATGCTTTTAAAATTGTTGTAGATGAAGAGATGGCTTGGCATCTAATTGAGGAAGGTAAAGAATATTTTACAACTTATTCGAAAAAAGGTAATCATCCTTGGATTTTAGACCAAATAGAACAAATAGAAATTGAACGCCAAAACTGATATGAACAGATGCTTTACTTCAAAAAGGAGTAAAGCCTTTTTCTTATTGAACAAACGTAAGCAATGGATTTAAAAAGGGGGATAATTATGCATCCAGTAGAATTACTTGAATTAGTGATAGTTTGCGGAACTTTACTAGTTACTCTATTAATTTCTTTTATTTTGAAAGGAAAATGGAGAAAAATTATTCAGGGACTGGCTCTTTTGTTTTTGGTGTCCTTCGTTATCTTTTATTTTGTTCGTCCGTATTGGATTGATATGCAAATAGAAAAAAAAGTAGGTTATATACAGATCTATTTGGAAGAGCGGTACCCTGTGGAAACTTGGGAATATAGGACGGTGCCTCACCGTGAGGACGGCTATGAATCCTCAAATCCATATCACATAGGAGTAATATTTGATACTGAACCACAAGTGGAATATAAATATTTCGCTCGTAATAAAGGTGATGTTATCCAATTAGGGTGGAGTACATCTGAATTACAAAGTGATTCTAATAACCTTATGCATTTAGAAGTTTTAGAAGACTAATCAGCACTTGTTATGAATTCGATCTTCTCTTATTGAAATGAATATTAGTCTTCATTATTTTCTTAATTATTGCAAAAGGATTTTTATTTTTTGACTTTCTTCTCTAAAAGGTTATGAATCCAATAATATTGGGAATAATTTAATAATATATCTGGGCATCATAAAGGAGGAATGGTTAGTGTATAAGAGACAAGAGAGATACTTAATGTGGCTCGCCTTTGTAGTGGCAGGTATTATGATACTATCTATTGCTGGAAGAATTTTTGGAGGGTGAGGAGAGTCAAGTATGGGAAATGCTGATTCAGTTTTCTATAGTCGTGTCTTAACTGAGTTAACCTTATCTTTTCATATTATTTATGCGACAATCGGTGTTGGAGTTCCACTGATGATTATGATTGCTCAGTGGGTAGGTATAAAAAAGAATGACGAACATTACATATTACTCGCTAGGCGCTGGGCTAGAGGATTTGTGATTACGGTCGCAGTAGGAGTTGTTACGGGAACTGCAATCGGGATGCAACTTTCCTTACTGTGGCCAAACTTTATGGAGCTAGCTGGTAATATAATTGCCCTACCATTGTTTATGGAAACTTTTGCATTTTTCTTTGAAGCTATTTTTTTAGGCATTTATCTGTATACATGGGATCGTTTTGAGAATCAGAAAAAGCATTTGTTGTTACTTATTCCCGTTGCAGTCGGTGCTTCCTTTTCTGCCGTGTTTATTACGATTGTGAATGCGTTTATGAATTCTCCACAGGGCTTTGATATGGTAAATGGAGAGTTGGTCAATATTAATCCGCTGATAGCGATGTTTAACCCTGCTATGCCAACAAAGGTAGCACATGTTGTTGTAACGGCGTATATGACATCTGCATTTGTATTGGCATCTATTGCTGCATTTCGTTTGTTAAAGGGGTCTAACCATGTTTATCATAAAAAAGCTTTATACTTAACCGTTAAGCTAGGATTGATCTTTTCGATTGCCACAGCTATTATAGGAGACTTTTCCGGAAAATATTTAGCAGAGTATCAGCCAGAAAAACTAGCAGCTGCTGAATGGCATTTTGAAACGCAGGAAAACGCCTCTCTCATTTTGTTTGGAATATTAGACGATGGAGAAGTGAAATATGCGATTAAGATTCCGTATGCTTTGAGCATACTAGCGTATTCTAATCCAACTGCAGAGGTTATTGGGCTCGATCAGTTTCCAGAAGATGAAAGGCCTCCTCTTTATATCCATTATCTCTTTAATATCATGGTAGCAATCGGCATGGGTCTTGCTGCATTAGCAGCATTCTATTGGTTAGGTAAACGTTTAAAATGGACCTTCGTTAATTCTAAATTATTTCTATGGCTCTTATTTTTAAGTGGCCCTGCTGCCGTAATTGCAATTGAGGCAGGCTGGTGGCTAGCTGAGGTAGGAAGACAGCCATGGATATTAAGAGGAATCATGAGGGTGGAGGATGCAGCAACGACAAGTGGGCAGGTAGATTTTATGTTAGTTCTGTTTGCAGGCCTTTACTTAGTTCTTGGAGTTGGAAGTGTTGTAGTACTTACTCGGATGTTCCGAAGAAATCCTGTTGAACAGGAAATAGAGGATAGAAAATCGGACAAAGGCGGTGACATTACATGAGTTTAGAGATTATAGGTCTCACCGTTTTATGGACTTTTCTATTTGGTTATGTAGTGGTAGGCTCCATTGACTTTGGTGCTGGCTTCTTTAATGCGTATAGCTTGATAACTGGTAAGCAACATATATTGAGTAATATTATTCAGCGTTATTTGTCACCTGTTTGGGAGGTCACAAATGTATTTCTTGTATTTTTCTTCGTAGGAATTATTGGCTTTTTTCCTAAGACAGCCTTCTATTATGGAACTACTCTTCTCGTGCCAGTAGGCATAGCATTAATACTGCTTGGAATTCGAGGCTCCTATTATGCGTTTGAAACGTATGGATCAAGGGGCCATAAAGGATATTCCTTTATGTATGGTTTATCTGGATTGTTACTACCTGCTTCCTTATCAATCGTACTGACTATTTCTGAAGGCGGTTTCGTTGATCTGGTCAACGGCTCACCAAGTTTAAATTATGATGCCTTGTTCAAAAGTCCTTTAACCTGGGCCATAGTCGCTTTAAGTCTGACATCTGTTTTATATATTTCTGCAGTTTTCTTAACTTGGTATGCTAATAAGGCTGGGGATGCAAAAGCCACTCATTTGATGAGAAAGTATGCACTGATTTGGTCATTTCCAACGATTATAACTGCAGGTGGCATAATTGTAGAATTACGTTCACACAATGTGGAGCATTATAATAATATGCTCAATATTTGGTGGGCATTTGGTTTATCCTTTCTCATGTTTTTAGGTACCGTTTGGTTACTTTGGAAAAAGAGCAAGTATGGTCTAGCCTTTGGACTTTTGGCAGGACAATTTTTAATCGCCTTTTTTGCATATGGCTTCTCCCATTTACCTTATTTACTTTATCCATATTTGACTATAAACGATAGTTTTACAAACGAGGCTATGGCCATCTCCTTAATCATTGCCTTTATACTAGGATTGGCCTTACTAATTCCATCCTTATATCTGTTACTAAAGCTATTCCTGTTCAATAAAGACTATGTAAAAGGGAAAAAGAAAAATCATGCTTAGGAGGAATGAACGTTATGATGGAATTCCTAATATTTTATGCTCCCTTCATCGTACTGATCGGCTCCATTATTATAGCCTTCTGGGTATCTACCATGGATGGACCAGTAAGAGATGAATAATTGTCCAGGACCTCAGGTGGAGAGGTCCTTTTTCATGCAGACTAATACCAAAGCTAAATGCTAAAATAGATATAGAGGAGTGGAGAGATAAATGAAATATGACGTAATATTGTTCGATTTGGATGATACTCTATTCGATTTTGGAATGACCGAAAGAAATGCATTCTATCAGTTATTTTTAGAATATGGACTGCCAAACGGTTTGCAAGATTACTTAGGCAGCTACAAGACAATTAGTAAGGTTTTATGGGATGAATTAGAAAAGGGTACCACAACGCTAGAGCTACTTAAAATAGAGAGATTCAAACGTTTATTTTTAGAACATAATCTAAAGTTAGATCTTGAAGCAGTAAGTCATAAGTACATAGAAAATCTAGGGAGAGAAATTCACTTAATCTCTGGGGTGGAGGAAATGCTGGCTAGTCTGGCTGGCTGTCGTTTAGCTATATTAACCAATGGATTTCAAATTGCCCAGCATGCTAGGATCAAAGGTTCACCATTGAAGGATGTGTTTGAAGCTATCATCACTTCAGAAGAAGCTGGTTATCAAAAGCCACAGCCTTCTATATTTGAATATACATTTAAGAAATTAGGAATAACAGAAAAGTCTAAAGTATTGATGGTTGGTGATTCTCTGACTTCTGATATACAGGGGGGAAGCCAATTTGGAATAGATACATGCTGGTTTAATCCAAACCAAAAGGAAAACACAACAGCTATACTACCTACATATGAAATAAAGAATTGGAGTCAGCTCAATGGAATTGTGAAAGGTCAATTATTAGAAAAATAAATTAGAAAAACTCACATTTAGATAAAATAAATTTTTAAAATTTTCCAAAAAATGTATACATAATTACCAATATATGAGATAATGTTTTTATAACAATAATAATTGTTAAAGACATAACTTGGAGTTGACCATGTTTGTGATTGCACGTAACACGAATGGTGTTACAGAAGTCTTGAAAAACTCAAATAGCCAATTGGTAAAAGTATTTTATGATTATGAAGAGGCAGAACAGTTTGTAGCTCGATTAAATAAAAGAATATTACCTAACAAGCAGTGGTCCGTCATAGAAGATTCATTAATATTAAAAATAAACGAGTAAGGGAGATTCCTTACTTTTTTTTGTGGCTAAAATAAGCAGGAAAATGAAAATAAGCTACCTAATACTCTTGGACGCCTTTATTTGATATAATAATATCCATTACACAAGAACGGAGATTTAACGTGAACACACCAGTAAATAAGAATGATCAGTTAACAGTTTATATAGAGGATTTGACACATGATGGGTCAGGAGTAGCAAAGGTCGATGGCTACCCACTGTTTATCCACGGGGGTCTTCCTGATGAAAAAGCAGAGGTACGTGTTGTAAAAACATTAAAAAACTATGGCTTTGCTAAATTACTTCATATTGTAGAGCCTTCTCCATTTCGAGTAGAAGCTCCATGTCCGGTTTTTTATGAGTGTGGGGGCTGCCAGCTTCAGCACATTAATTATGAAGGTCAGCTGAAATGGAAGGAAAAGATGGTTCGAAATGTCATGCAGCGACTAGGTAAGATTGATGCTCCCGTGTTACCTGTAAAAGGCATGGACAACCCATGGGAATACCGTAACAAATCTCAAATTCCATTTGGCTTAGTCGATGGAAAGGTGATTGCAGGGTTCTATCAGGCAAAATCACACCGTATTGCAGACACACCGACTTGTCTAATTCAATCCGATGAAGCAGACCGATTGATGAGAGCATTTAAGGAAAATGCCTTAAAACTAGATTTAGTCCCTTACAATGAAGATACAAAAAAAGGTCAGCTACGCCACTTAGTAGTACGCAAAGGCCGAGCAACTGGTGAGGTAATGGTCGTCCTAGTGACGAAGCATCCTAAGCTTTCCAAAAAGGAAGCGATTATTGAGCTTATTAGAGAGGTAGAGCCAAAGGTGACCTCCATTATGCAAAACATAAACTCCAAAAATACAAATGTGATCTTTGGCGATCAAACTAACCTATTGTGGGGGAAACCAACGATTGAGGATCTAATCGGAGATGTGCGCTTCGAAATTTCCGCTAGGTCTTTCTATCAGGTGAATCCAGAGCAGACAGAAGTTTTATATCAGCAGGCACTAGATTATGCACAGCTTTCAGGTGGGGAGACGGTAATCGATGCCTATTGCGGAATCGGGACAATTTCATTATTCCTTGCTCAAAAAGCGAAGCAAGTACTTGGTGTTGAAATTGTTCCTCAAGCGATTGAGGATGCAAAAAGAAACGCTGAGTTGAACGGCTTTACGAATACGTATTTTGAAGCAGGCCCAGCAGAGGAAGTCATTCCACGCTGGTACAAGGAAGGGAAAACAGCAGATGTATTAGTTGTTGACCCTCCAAGAAAAGGCTGTGACGAGGCACTACTAACAACAATCATTGAACAACGTCCAAAACGTGTAGTATACGTTTCCTGTAATCCAGCAACTCTAGCGCGTGATCTTCGCATCTTAGAAGACGGCGGCTATAAGACACAGGAGATTCAGCCAGTGGACATGTTCCCGCAGACGACGCATTGTGAAGCGGTCGCTTGGTTGGAGTTAGTATAATGAAAGAAGAACGAATTCCCGATGATGGAATTCGTTCTTTTTTTCTTGTTGTTCTAAAAAGGATTATAGATTGTTTTTTTGAAGTTATTGAACTAACGGACAGCTTAATTTAATAATCGTATTTAGCTTTGTTCAACATCGGGCCAGATTGTTGTGCGAAATATTTCTAGCTTAAATTGACTATCTGTATGAAAAGATATACCTGATTGTTGAACAACACTTTTAAAGAAATTTTAAACGTACTAATTAATATATATAAAGTAAAAAAGCTGTTAATAAAGTCGGCTTTTTTAGGTTACTGGCTATTTGCTTTCAATTTTTGCATTTTATGCAAAGTATGCTTTGTTCCCCATTCATGCATAGCTTCTAAAATCGATTCCAAGCTCCTGCCGTATTCAGTAATCGAATATTCAACTTTGGGAGGAACCTGTGCATATACAACTCGTTGAATAATATCTTCTTTTTCTAATTCTCGCAACTGGTTTGTCAGCACCTTTTGGGTGATTCCAGGCACACTTCGTTTTAGCTCGCTGAATCTTTGAGTACCGTTCTTCAATAAATACAATAATAAAATTGGTTTCCATTTCCCAACTAATATACCTAAAGCATCTTCTACACGACATAATTCTGGTTCTAGTTTCATTTCCAATGCCCCTTTAGTATCTTTTTGTATACTATACCACTTTTAAGTACGTACTTTTTAAAATGACAATTATGATTAATAATAGCATTATCAATTGAAAAGGAAAAGTATCTTTATATAAAAAGGAAGGTTGGCTAATATGGAAAACTATCGAATTGATCAAAGTAAAGGTCTAGAGTTTGGACTATATACACTAGGGGATCACCTCCCGAATCCGCACACAGGAAAGCGTATTTCCGCTGAGCAGCGTATTCATGAAATCATTGATTTAGCAAAGCTAGCAGATCAAGCAGGTATCGATTTTTTTAGTGTTGGGGAAAGTCACCAGGAGTATTTCACAACACAAGCACATTCTGTTGTGTTAGCTGCAATTGCTCAGGCAACAGAAAACATAAAAATTGCAAGCTCTTCTACCATTATTAGTACATCAGATCCTGTTCGTGTATATGAAGACTTTGCAACGCTTGATTTAATATCCAAGGGCCGTGCGGAAATAATTGCTGGTCGAGCATCAAGAATAGGGCTGTTTGATTTGTTAGGCTATAATCTTCGGGATTATGAAGAGTTGTTTGAGGAAAAATTTGATCTGCTACGTCAAATCAATGAAGAAGAAGTAGTCAATTGGAGTGGAGAATATCGTGCTCCATTAAAGAATGCAAAGGTGCTTCCACGTCCGAAAAATGGCAAAATGCCTATTTGGCGTGCAGTTGGTGGAACACCTGCTAGTGCGATGAAAGCAGGGTATGCTGGTGTTCCGATGTTTATGGCTCACTTAGGTGGATCGGTTTCTGTATTTAAGCGAATAATTGATGCCTATCGTGAGGCTGCAGAACGTGGTGGCCATAATCCAGCGGAGCTACCTGTAGCAACAGCAGGCTTTTTCTATGCCGCTGAAACATCTCAGCAGGCGATAAAAGAAATGTATCCACATATTAATGAAGGAATGAAGAAAACGAACGGACAAGGTTTTGCAAAGCAACTTTTTGCACAGAGTGTAGATCCGCACAGTATTATAAATGTCGGCAGTCCACAGGAAATTATTGAAAAAATTCTTTATCAACATGAAGTGTTTGGACATCAGCGCTATATTGCACAGATTGATTTCGGTGGAGTTCCATTTGAGCGATTATTGAAAAATATCGAGTTGATTGGAACTGAAATTTTACCAGCAATTAAAAAATATACAGCGAAGAAGTAGGGGGATGCTAACATGAAGATTGTTGGATTATCAGGATCAATTGTAGGTTCAAAAACACGGACCGCTATGGATTATACAGTAAAATCAATCACGGAAAAATATCCCGATGCAGAAGTTACATTAATAGATTTAGCTGACTATAACGTTCAATTTAGTGATGGGCGCAATTACTTGGAATATGAAGGTGATACAGGATTTGTTACAAAAACGATTATGGAAGCAGATGCGATTATCATTGGGACGCCTATTTTTCAAGCGTCCATTCCAGCTACATTAAAGAACATTTTTGATTTACTGCCGGTTAATGCTTTTCGCGATAAAGTCGTGAGTATGCTTGTAACAGCCGGCTCATCAAAGCACTACTTAATTGCTGAACAACAGTTAAAGCCGATTTTATCTTATATGAAAGCACAGATTGTTCAAACGTATGTATTCATTGAAGAGAAAGATTTCCATCGCAAAGAAATTATAAATGACGATGTGATATTCCGCATCAATCGGTTGGTTGAAGATACAGTAGTTTTAACGGAAACATATACGAGCATTCGTAAAGCTAAGGAAGAAGAATACGATTTTTAATTGAATAATCAGATCGCAGATAAAAAAAATTTCAAATAAGGAGTTTTTGATAAAAAAGGTATGTTAAAGAAAGTTGAAGATACAATTAAATCCCTTTTCTCGTGACAATTTGATAAATATCGAACAAGGCTGCTCCTAATGGGGGCAGTCTCTTTTATTTTGGAAAGTTTCTTACTCCACTAACGGGTCAGTTACTTGAAGAAAGATAGGCTCGATCCCACTTAAATAGAATCGATACAAAATAATTAAACCCATAAAAATCCCCTCCAAATGTTAATATCTTTGGCAATCGAAATAGCACCTAAAAATCAACAGGCGCGATTGGAATAAGTTGTAGCATTAAAAAAAGAATAATCATTTAAAACAAAGTTCAGATACTTATAGTAAGGTTTGATTAAAAATTCTGTGTTGTTAGGCAAGATTTCTTCTTATTCCACAATTAGGCCAGATTGTGGAGGAAAGTAAAACATATATAGGTAATATATATAATGGTATAAAGAATTTATGAATGGATTACGCATTAAACTAGTTGGTAGGTTATTAGAATAAAGTAATCAACTTGTGAATATTACAATAGGAAGATAATCCATCTGAATGGGAGAGTTGTACTTGAGAATCCTTGTAACTGGTTCAACCGGAAAATTAGGGTCGGCTTTGTCAAAGCAATTAAAAGCTTTAGATTATCAAGTAAAAATAACTTCGAGAAGAAAACCAGAAGATGTAGACTTCACATGGGTTTACAGTGATTTATTATCAGGTGAAGGTTTAGAAGAAGCAGTAAAAGATGTGGATGTCATTATTCACGCAGCAACTAGTCCGATAAAAAATTCTAAAAGCATAGAGGTTGCTGGGTTAGAAAAATTATTAAGCAAGGTGAATCATATACAACTTTTTATTTATCCATCAATTGTAGGAATTGAGGAAATCCCCTTCCAATATTATAGACTTAAATACAAAGCAGAAGAATTATTAAAAAATAGTTCTGTACCCTATACAATTGCTCGTGCAACTCAGTTTCATAGCTTTGTTGAGAATTTACTCTTATCAAAACCTTTCTTTAAAAGATATATAATCCCTGGAAGGGTTAAATTTCAAAGTGTCGATGTTAATGAATTTGCTAGATATTTAATCGATTTAGTTAATGAAGGTCCACAAGGTAAATTAGATGATTTCTGTGGACCAGAGATAATGACATTAAGAGAAATGGCGGAGTTGAAAATTAAGGTTAACAATGAAACCAATGATATTTTAAGCATTCCTTTCTCAGGAAAACTATACAATTCTTTAAAGGAAGGAAAAAATACAAATCCTATGCAGAAGAAAGGAATAATTACTTATGAGGAACATTTAAGGAATAAACTGAATTAAATTTGCTGAGTGAATTTATTAATTAGGTATCAAGTAAACCCCATATAATGTGGGCTCAATTTATTTGAAAGGAATGAAAGATATCGAATGATTTGATAATTACAGGAGGTTAAACAGTTGAAAGCAGCAATTTATAGTTCTTATGGTTCCCCTGAAGTAATGGAGATTATGGATGTTGAGAAACCGTTCATCAAAGATGAAGATAGGGTATTAATAAAAGTGGTCTCCGCATCTGTTAATAAATATGACACGCTATATCGAAAAGGTTATTTACCTACGAGAATGGATAATGGTCTTATAAAGCCAAAAACACAAATTTTAGGGATAGACGTTGCAGGTACCGTTGAAGCCGTGGGAAAAAATGTACAAAAGTTTAAAATTGGTGATCGTGTTTTTGGAAGTTGCGTCGGTTCCCATGCTGAATATGTCTGCCCAAAAGAGAATTTTCTAACGTTTTTGCCAAATAATGCAACGTTTGAAGAGGCAGCCGCAATACCCTGTACTGCACAGACCGCTCTACAAGCATTACGAGATGTAGGGAAGATAAAAGTAGGCGATAAGGTTTTAATCTACGGGGCATCGGGTGGAGTGGGGCACTTTGCTGTTCAGCTTGCTGTGTATTTTGGTGCTGAAGTAACCGCAGTTTGTAGTACGTCAAATATTGAATGGGTTAAAAGTCTAGGTGCTCATCATGTAATTGATTATATCCAGGAGGATTTCGCTTACGACGGAAAAAAATATGATGTCATACTCGATGCTGTCGGAAAGAGAACTTTTTTAAGTTGTTTGCGTTCTCTAACCGAAAACGGTATTTATATAACAGAACACCCACTCTATCCCAAATACCATCCATTTCAGCTGATGATAAGCTCTATCGTAGGAAGTAAGAAAGCTAAAATTCATCTTGCAAATCCTAATGAGAGTGATTTGGACATATTACGAGTCCTTATTGAAATGGGAAGATTAAGACCGGTAATTGAAAAGTGCTTTCCCTTAACTGATATCGTAAATGCACATAGGCACATGGAAAATGGACGCACAAAGGGGAAGATTATTCTTAAAATCGAGTAGAGTAATTCCAAAGGTGGTTTAGTGTAGTAATTCTTCTCTTAGTGCATCACTCAGCATTATATTAGTTCTTGCTTCCTCTTAATATTTCTAATTTCTCGGTATTAAAGCCTTTGATAATTAACCAGGTTGCCAAACTCAACTCATAGATGCCGATTGGGAGGGCTATAAGTCCCTTTATAGTAGAGAATGGTTCAATAATATCAAGCATATTGAGCAATCCAGCAAGGAATACCATAACAGCCGTCAACATTCCAAATAGCGCTAGCCGTTTAGGCACGATTTCCGTTTTATATAATAAATAACTATACAAGAATGTATTCGAGCCGAGCATCAAGTTTGGTCCCAATATAGCAGTCCAAGCATGAAATGATTGAAGAACGCTTCCTATGTGATGATATGCTCCTTCATTAACGAATTGTCCAGCTCCATAATCAGAACTAAGACCTAGCAAACCTAATATACTCACCACGCCAATCGCTATAAAAACAGCCTCCATAAATCGAAAACAAAGATAAGCTAATGCGGTATGTTCATTCCATAGTCGTACATAGGGAAATAACATAACAGCGGTTCCAACTGCAGTTATAATGAGCAAGATGTCATTCATAACACCAACCAAAACAGCTGTTTTCGAACCATTCACCACAGCCATATACCAATCTCCTGATAGTAACGGCTGATATAATAGTACAGCAATAACAGCACTGGCTGCTGCCACGATATAAAATATACCGATTAATATTCCATTCACTCTATCCTTTTTCATTACATTTACCTCCTTGAAATGATTTCTCCTTATTTGCAACGTTATATTCTGGATAACCTATGAAGGGAAGGAAGCCTTATGGATCATTATAAAATTATTGAAACCTCTTTAGCTTTTATTGAAGATCATATTGAGGAACCTTTGTCTGTGGACTCGGTCTCTAAAAAATTCAACATGTCGAAATTTTATTTTCATAGACTTTTTTCTGCAATTATGGGTTGTTCCTTGAACCAATACATTTTGTCGAGACGATTAAATAACGCGGTTACATTAATACAAGAAGATCGATTATCATTGACGGAGATTGCCTATCAGTTAAACTTCGGATCACAATCTTCGTTCACTCGTGCTTTTAAACGTCAATTTAAACTAGCTCCTAGCTTACTAAAAGAAAAAGATACCGTCATATCTCCAGAACCCATACCTTCAGTAGTTAAACGCCCTTTAAAAAACATGAATGGTGATGTAGTAACCGATTTTACGTTAACGGAATTTGATGCTATCAGATTGACGGGCATCGCATTTGAAATTGACTTGGCATGTGAGGATTACAAAGCACAGATTCACGCTCATTCGAAAATGCTCCTAGAAACAATAGATGAGACCATATCTGGACCTTGTTTAATGGTCTATTCAAATTGCCATCCAAATTCAACTCGCTTCAATGCTCTATTTGGCATTCCATATGATATACAAATAGATAAACCGTTCTACTTCAATGTAGATGTGCCGCAAATTTTTTGTGCTAAGTTCCAATACTCGGGTGACCTTCTTGATGTAGGGGATGTGTTTAAAACTGACTTCGCACGATTTTTAAAAATTTCAAAGCAAGAAAGAGAACAATCAGAGATTGAACTTATTCAAGTTTTTAGAAGCGTTCATCATCTTGATTCGGACTATCATATATTTACTCCTATTAAAAAGCTGCCAATTGATTCAAATTTATAATTTGGGTTGATGAAAATCATAATTGAATGATTCTGTTTGAATTGACCAAATCCATTGATCTAAATTTATCACGGTGAAAATTGTTTCACTATCCATATCTTGCTGTAAAAACCTGACCATTTAATTTTTTTGAATGAAGGGATTAAATACACTGGTTAACCAACCAACGCTCCGACAAAATAAAGAGGCTCGATTCACTTAAAAAGAAACCGAACCAAATTAATTAAACCCACCAGCACCATTGTGTTGCCACATCACTCACCACATTGTGAAGTTGTTACTTGGTTGGGGTTAGTATAGAAAGTACAATAAAAAAAGCTGTGTCAAAAATCCAAGTTGTAGGGGATTTTAGCACAGCTTTTTTAGGTTGAAAACAATGTTAACTAGAAAAACGTATAATTTGTTCGAATGGTAAGCGGGATGAATTACGTGCTGGTTCTGCAGCTTTTCCGATAGCAATTAAAATCATCGGTAATTCGTTTGCAGGAAGCTCGTATTTTTTAGCGAAAGCTACTTTATCAAAGCCACCCATTATTACTGTTTCATAGCCCATGTCTTTTGCTAAAAGTACGATTTGCATAGAAATTAAACCGACATCTAAATGTGCAATGTTTGTGCGTTCAATATCAGAAAAATTACTATATGCAGATTCAGAATTTGAAATCATCATATCCGCAATATCACGTGGCATATAGCCTAGTTCGACGTTTAAATCATTAATTTGTTTCGCGTTTTTATACATTTCATTGTCGCCTATAACGGCAATAATCGCTGATGATGTTTCAATTTGTGCTTGATTAAAACCAGCAATACGCAATTCTTTCTTTTGTTCTTGATCATCGATAACAAGAAAGCGCCAAGGTTGCAAGTTACTTGATGATGGAGCTGATGTTGCTTGCTCTAGTATATGTTGGATTGTTTCGCGAGGAATTGTAACACCAGGCTCATATTTACGCACTGATTTACGTTCATCCATTAATTTTTCTAAAGCTGTTTTTTGTTGTAGCATATTAGCCATCCTCTACTATTGAAGTTTAAATCATTGTCAATTTAATTTGTTAGCTCTAATTGTTTGTACGTGTTAAATATAAAAGAGCAGGTGTTTTAGAGGTGAACATATCTCACCCTTAAAACATCTGCTTATGCTCATCAATTTAAAAATGGAGAGAACTTTGTTTTAGCTCTGCAAGAAGTTATTTAAACGAAATTTACATAAGTAAAGATTAAAGTGATTTTAATAATTTAATTACCTCTTTGGCAACCGCGCCACCTGATGCAGGATTTTGTCCTGTAACGATACGATTATCAGTTGCCGTGAATACTGACCAATCAGCATCTTTTACGTAATTAGCCCCTTTACGAACAAGTTCATCTTCCGTTAAAAATGGAACGACTTTATCTAGTCCAACAGCAATTTCTTCTGTGTTAGTAAAACCAGTCACTTTAGTATTTTTAATTAAAAGCTCACCGTTACCATTTTTAATATTTAATAACCCAACAACTCCATGACAAACAGCAGAAACAACGCCACCGTTAGCATAAATAGTACTTGCAATGTTTTGTAGGTTTTCATCTTCTGCGAAATCCCACATCACTCCATGACCACCTGCATAATAGATAGCATCGTAATCATTTGGGTTAATAGAGTCAGCAGGCAAAGTAGTGCTTAGTTTATTTAAGAAATCAGTATTTGTGTAATACTCCCAATCTAATTCGGTCATTTGATCAGCTTGCAAGCTGTGTGGGTCAAGTGGTGTATAACCACCTTTAGGGCTCACATAATCAATTTGATACCCTGCTTTTTCTATTTCAGCTGCAAAGTGGACAGCTTCTCCTAACCATAATCCTGTTGCACGATCTAAATTGGGGTACTTAGAGGTATTCGTTACTACTAATAAAATCTTTTTCATTATACAATCTCCTTTAATTTTGATACTATCAAGCTTAAAGGTTAAACCATACTTTAAGTCAAGGAGGACACTTCGTGTATACAATTCAACAAGCGAGCCTCTTCATAGAAATTCCTGCAAGTTCAATTCGATACTATGAAAAAATAAATTTAATTCCACCAATAAAAAGAAATCAACAAGGGCATCGAATATTTGATGAACAAGCCATTGAACTTTTAAAATTAATTAAATGTTTTCGAAGCCTAGGAATGGCAATTGAAGATATAAGAGAAAATATTTCAAAGCTTAGTTTAGAACAGGAAGAGATTAATACGCAGGCTATATTAATTCAGCATAAGAAAAAGCTAGAAGAGCAAATCGATGTCTTAAATACTTTTATTAGTGAAATTGATCAGAAAATTATTATTAAACCATCTGTAAAATAACTTTTAACGAATAAGCAGAGTATTTTACCACATCGCTTTATTGCATCTGACTGGTCACTTGTTAAGATATAAAAAATGGAATAATTACTTGTATTAACCATTTATCTAATGTAACATTCATTTTATAAGAAAAATTTTAGAAGGTAGTAGATGATCTATATGCTGTTTCCTCTTGGCTTCCTTACAGCTTCTGTACTCGGAATGATAGCTGTGACCTTATTACATATTAGATGGCACAAGCAAAAGAAAGAACTGATGCAAAAACACAATCAGTTTGTACATGTCCTTGAAAACTCCAAAGACTTTATATATTACTTTCAGGTCTACCCTCAAAAAAAATACGAGTATCTTAGTCCCTCAGCGGAATTTTTTTTTGGAGAAGGTTCGATAGAACGAGCGTTTAAAAATCCTGAAGTCCCTTTCTCAGATATCCATTCAGATGATTACGATATTCTCTTAAAAAAAGTGAATGGAGAAGCTGATTATAGCAAAAGTATTATTCAACGGTGGAAAGACAAAGATGGGGTGTATAGGTCGTTTGAAGAATATACTACACCAATCTATGAAAAAGGAAAGCTAGTTGGTATTCAAGGAGTTTTAAGAAACATTGATGAGAAGATAGAGCTACAGCAAAAGTTACAATATCGTTTACATCATGACACGTTAACTGGTATATATAATCGAGAGTATTTTGAATCTAACTTTACTAAGTTTAACGAACAAGAAAACACATCTATGGGTGTAATATTGTGCGATTTAGATGAATTCAAGTATACAAATGATACATATGGACATAGAGAAGGGGATGCTTTAATTACAGCCGTAGCACGACTTTTAAATAAATTTGCTACTGAAGATACAGTCGTTGCAAGAATTGGTGGGGATGAATTTGTTTTACTTGCTGCTGAAAAAAAACAAGAAGAGATAGAGCATTTGATAAAGAATATTTTTGAAGAGATTGACGTACATAACAGAAGTGGAGTAAATAAAACAAGAATTAAAATGTCTTTAGGGTATGCCTTTACATCAGATTCAAGGGGGCAAATGTCTGAAATATTTTCAAAAGCGGATAAAAATATGTACAAGAACAAACTGAAGAGAAAGCAAATACTTACAGTTACGAATTAGACTAGGACATCAGTTGGTCAGCTATTTTTAAAACACCTTGTTAGAGACGGGGTGTTTTTATTTTTTTTGAAAATGGTTTTGAGTGATTTGCTGTTTTCTACAGTAGATTCATTAGTATAAAAAGGCGCTTAAATAATTGACATCTTTTATTAAATGCCACATAATGGCAACAATTATCCAACAGATTGCTAAGCTGGGAGTATTGAGGAGAGGGTAAAGTATGGACAGAACTGTGTGGTTATTTTTATTAACTTATTTCCTTTTAATTACCTCACTTATTTTTAGTTATTATGTTAGTAAAGGCCGTTATCGTACATCGTCACTGCTATTGGATCTCTAGCGCTTTTAAGCTGGGCGTTAATTGATCATAAAATAATGGATTACCAGGATGCAAATATAGTACTAGGGTTGATTTTTATGCTCATCTGGGTAATAACAGGCATTATATTTTTATTATCTTTATCACGCTATTCCAGCTAAAAAGAAAGCTAACACTTAATCATACCCGTTCTTTTCGAACAATAATTAATCCTGTTATTCGTTCTTTTTGTGTTTAACAACTATAAATTAGAGGTTCAGATCATCGTACTTTAAAATTCTAATTGTTACATTGTTTTAATAAGTTGCAAGGAGATATTAGTTGTTTGTTGCATAGGATAATAGATAAGGAGATGAATCGATGAAAAAGTGGGGAATTGTAAAGATCGCTATGTTCTTATTATTCGTCATCACTCTATCTGCTTGCAGTATAGGGCAGGAGACAAATAAAACAGATATTAAAGAGCCAGGTGAGGTTATTGAAGAAAGTGAAAACGAAAGCAATGAAAATGAAATAGACCCGATTTCCATTGAGAAAGTTGAACAATTCGAGGGAATGGAAATTACTGACTGGATGGATGAGCATACTGTCATTCTTGCAAAAGAAAACCAGGATTTTGAAAAAATGAGCTTGTTAGAAAATGCAGAGTTCTATCCTAGAAGTCTATATACGTACAATTTGGACACCAAGGAATTTAAAACGATTAAAGCTCAAAAAGATATGTTTCTAGGTGGTGCAACTTTGTCTCCGGATAAAAAACACCTCTTATATTATGAAAATTCAATTGGAGATATCGCCTTTTATCAGATGAGTCTAGAGGAAGGGAAACAAACACCCGTTACCGAGGATATTATTGGTAGTGTCTATACCGCTGAGTGGACTGACGAGAACAATATAATCGGTGCTTCCTATGCGGGTGGTGCAGTTATGGCTGATAAGGAAGGGAATGTAACTCAAATTGCCGAGCTTCAAGAGGAGCAATTGTTTAATGCTCATAAAAGGCAAGAAAAAATCTACTATATAACAACAGAAAACCCTTCCTTTCAAGTATATAAGATGGATTTAAAGACCAAAGAAAAAAAGAAACTTCCATTGGAAAATGCAGAGAGAATCACACTTTCTCCTGATGGAAATCAATTACTTGTTACGCAGATAACAGGGAATACGAAAAGGCTAATAATTGCGGATACTGATGGAAATATACAAAGTACAATTGCAGAAGGTTCTGATGTGACAGGCGCTTCTTGGTCTCCGAATCAGCAAATGATTGTATATCAGTCAAACTCTGTCATAAACGGTGAAGAGGTTAGTGGGCTATACCTATTTGAAGTAACATCTGATGAATCCATACAAATTGTTCAAGACATTGGAAATGTGAAAACCAAATGGAGTCCTTCAGGCAAAAAAATTTCCGTTACTGAATTAGACGAAAGAATTTATAACAGCAGTATCATTTCTATTAAATAGTGCAGTTTTCACTAAAGTATTGAATTATACATCAAACTTATTTTGATATTAAAAATGATTGTAAAGTTAGAGGGGGGATCTATCCCTTTATTCTCTATAATGAGTCAATGTTATAAATAGCAATTTACTGATTAAACACGAACATTTACAAATGATTGATTGTAGCGGCATTGGGATGAGTGAGTAATATAAGACATCACATCCACGCGCGTTAGCGATGGGTGATGGCTTATCACTCACCCCACGGAAAGCGTCCGCCGAGAGCGAAAATCAATTCTACTTTAATGGTATAAAAGCTTATGATTCAAAAAAAGCAGATCGTCTAGAAGTGCTAAAATGCATGTCTGGACGATCTGCTTTTATATTTATCGTCAAAAGGGTATAGGTTAGTATCGTAGATAAATTTTAGACAAAATAGATCGATAGATTGTATAAATTTTCTGATTATTTAACTGTATAATTTCCCCTTATAGTGTATATTTAGGATAAATAAAATAAACAAAAACGCAGAAAAGACTGCGCATGTTGAAAGGAATGTATTATGAGAAAAATTATCTTATCGACAGAGAGTGGAGCAGATTTACCGGAGGACCTGGTAGAAAAATATCAAATTCAAGTGGTACCGATGCATGTCGTCATGGATGGGAAAGATTATTTAGATGGAGAGCTACCTGTAGAGGACGTATTCGATTATCATAGTCGCACAAAAAAAATTCCATCTACGACAGCAACGAATGTACATGAGTATCAAGAGTTGTTTACAAAAATCAGAACCAACTTTCCTGAGAGCATCATTATTCACATTGGATATACGTCAAAAGCATCTGCTTCGTTTCAAAGTGCATTAATTGCAGCAGAGGATTTTGAGAACCTTTACCTGGTTGATACGCTAAACGTGACAGGAGGACTAGCTGCAGTGGTGTTGTATGCAGCCACTTTACTGGAGGAAGAACCTAACATGGATCATATTAGCCTCATAGAAAAAATAGAATCTGTGGTTCCAAAAACAAAGCTGGCTTTCATCCCTGGTAGTTTAGACTTTCTAAGATCAGGTGGACGGGTAAGTAACATGGCTTACATTGGAGGGTCTTTGCTAAAAATAAAGCCATGCATTGAATTAAAAGAAGGAAAACTTGTTTCAACTAGAAAATACCGTGGGAATATGAGCAAAGTCGCGGAAAAGCTCATGGAAGATTACTTGAACCAATACGATATTGATAGAAAACAGCTATACTTGATCTACTCTATCGGACTAGACGAAAGTATTAAGAGTCGAATAGATGAAATGGCCAAGGAAGCAGGCTTTAAAAATATAACATGGATGCAGGCTGGTGCCATGATTTCTACCCATGCTGGACCTGGAGGATTTGGGATTGCAGGGATAGAAAAAGACTAACATCTCAGGAGTGGAACATTGACTCCACTTACTATGAAGATTGTTTGGATAACATAAAAGACGATTTAGTAGTGTAATAATGCACCTCTAAACCGTCTTTTTTTAATATTGTTTAGCCCATTTCTTGTGAGAAAAGCTTTCCATAACTAGTTGTTTGAAGGGAAAAGCGAGGGTTTTTAATTTTTAGGAAAGTGATGTCCTAACACTGCTTCATAGAGCTCTATTATTAACTTAGTTATTAATAAAATTTAGAGAGAAAAAACAACCTAATACACTGAATATAATTAAAATTCTTTATTTCGCAATTTTTGTAATATATAATTATTTTATAAGGGGGAGATAATAAATGATTTCTAAGAAAAAATTATCGTTATTATCCAGTTTGTTACTTGCAGGAGCAATTTTAGCTGCGTGTGGGGATGACACGGAAAATGGAGGTAGCAAAGGGGAAAGTTCATCAGATGATGGATTGTCTACTAATATCGTAACAATCGCAACTGGAGGAGCATCAGGTCCATATAACATTATTGGTACAACATTAGCTGACATCTATACAACGGAGTATGACGTCAATTCTCGTACTCAAACGACAGGGTCATCTGTAGAAAACTTAAATTTAATGGCACAAGGAAAAGTAGAGATGGCCTATGTAATGAGTGATGCTTTATCACAGGCAATCAACGGTGAAGTTAGCTTTAAAGAGCCAATTGAAGGCGTTTCCACAATGGCTACACTTTATCCAAACGTAGTACAAATTATTGCCAAAGCAGATGCAGGGATTGAAACAATTGAAGATTTAAAAGGGAAGCGTGTTGCAGTAGGGGATCAAAATTCTGGGGTAGAAGTAAACGCACGTACTCTCTTAAATGGTCATGGCATTACATATGATGATATTAAAGTAGATTACTTAGGCTATGCTGAAGCTGCAGATGGTTTAAATGCAGGCACAATTGATGCTGCATTCTTAACAAGTGGTATTCCAAACGCTTCTGTAATGGAACTAGCTGAAACAACTGACATCGTTTTAGTTACAGTTAGCCCAGAAAAAGTAGAAGAAATTGCAAAAGAGCATCCATATTTCATCTCCTATGAAATCGCTGCCAATGTATATAGTAATACAGAGCCAGTATTTACAGCAGCGGTACCAAATGCATTAGTTGTAAAAAGTGATTTAAGTGAAGATGATGTGTATAAATTAACTAAAACATTTTTCGAAAGCTTGCCTAAGCTAGTAAACTCTCACCAAGCTGCTGGAGATATATCACTAGAAGGTGCACAAGAAGGTATTATCGGTGACCTTCACCCAGGAGCAAAACGTTATTACGATGAGCAATAAAAAATTGTTCGGGAGTATAGGGATTTTACTTATACTCCTGGCAATTTTTTTCATTCGTTTTCCTGTTGTAGTGTTTGAATTCTCCGATAAAGTTATGTTTGCTAAGACTACGCAGTTCGACTTAGGGTGGATTCATTCCGTAGAAAAAGAAGAATGGATAGAACATTATGAGATTGATCAGGATCAACTACTTTTAGTTAGCACAAAGTTTAAAACTTTTGGTGCAGGAGTTCCCTCTATAGCTGAAGACGTAGAGTTAGTGGACGGCTACGTTATGATGAAAATCAATCAACCGTACAAAGAATTAAATCTCACTATTTCAGAATATGTAGACACTACGATTTACTTCGCTGATAAGGAAATTAAAATATATGACTATGGTGAGACTTATGACACAGTCTTAATCTCAGTTAAGAAAATCTTCATATGGCAGTACTTAGGAGGGGAATTTTTATGAGCGTCAATAGCACAAAAGAGCCTATCGTTGAAGAAATATCAAATGAAGAAATACAGAAGGTACTTGAAAAATACGATAGTGATGCAAAGGTCAGGAAGTTTAATAACAAAAGCATCGTATTTATAATAAGCTTTATGGGTGTTATGTTTTCTTTGCTACATATATATGCGATATTTAATCCAATCCCAACACTAATTATGCGCAGTATCCACTTAATGTTTGCATTAGGATTAGTATTCTTAATTTACCCGACATTTAAAAATCAAGATCGTACAAAAATTCCTATTTATGATTGGATATTCTTTGCCCTAAGCTTATCGTCATTTATATATCTATTCGTTGAGTACGATAATATTATGACGACGCGCGGCGGTATTCCAAATACAATGGATATTGTGATGTCGATTTTAACTGTCTTACTGGTACTAGAAGGTGCTAGACGAGTGACAGGTTTAATATTACCGATATTAGCACTCATATTTTTAGCATATCCGTTCTTTAGTCATGCAGAGTTTTTACCCCGTATTATGATGACGCGTGAGTTTGACTTTGGAGATATTTTTGGTCAAATTTACACGAAAACAGAGGGATTATTCTCAACAGCAATTGGGGCTTCTGTTCAATATATTTTCTTGTTTATTTTATTTGGTGCGTTCCTTGGAAAATCAGGGATGGGACAATTTTTCAATGATTTATCACTAGCACTTGCGGGACATCGACAAGGTGGTCCAGCGAAAGTAGCAGTTATTTCAAGTGCATTCATGGGAAGTATTAATGGTTCTGCCGTAGCAAATGTAGTAGGTACGGGAGCATTTACGATACCATTAATGAAAAAAATTGGGTACGAGAAAAACTTTGCCGGTGCAGTTGAGGCAAGCTCATCCATTGGTGGACAGATTTTACCGCCAGTAATGGGGGCAAGCGCATTTATCATGGCTGAAACGACGGGTATATCGTATGGTACCATCGCGTTGGCAGCAGCGATTCCAGCATTACTATTCTTTTTAGGCTCTCTAGCACAGGTACACTTTAGAGCAGGCCGTTCAAACTTAAAGGGTATTCCAAAGCCGGATCTTCCCCGTATGAAAGAGGTATTAAAAGAGGGCGGACATTTAATGATTCCGCTAGTAGCCTTAGTATGGATGCTAGGTTCAGGGGTTCCTGTAGCCAATACGGCATTCTATACAATTCTAATAACAATTGCGGTGTCGTGGCTAAGAAAAAGTACACGCATGGGCTTAAAGGATATCTTAACGGCACTTGAAGAAGGTACACGCCAGTCTCTTTCCACAATTGTTGCCTGTGGTGTTGTAGGGATTATCATTGCGGTAGTGAACTTAACAAGCTTTGGTTCTACATTAACAGCGGCAATCACTCAAGTAGGTGCAGGTTCATTATTCTTAACTTTATTCTTAACAATGATTGCATCTATTATTTTAGGGATGGGCTTACCGTCTATTCCAGCGTATATTATTACTGCAACAATGGCAGCTCCAGCATTAGCTGAATTCGGCCTACCAATTTTAGTGGCGCATTTATTTGTATTCTACTATGGTATTTTCGCGAACATTACACCACCTGTAGCATTAGCTTCATTTGCAGCAGCTGGTTTATCAGGAGGAAATGCGATGCGTACAAGCTTTATCTCTGTACGTTTAGCGATTGCAGGCTTTATCGTACCGTTCCTATTTGTTTACCAGCCAGCATTATTAATGGTTGATACAACAAATGTAGCAACAAACGCAGTAGACTTCCCAATGGCCTCGATTGGCTCGATTTTACTCGTGTCCTTTATCGCTATTGTTGGAATATTAGGTCTAAGTGCGGCTATTGAGGGGTATTTCTCTACAAACTTAAATGTCGTAGAGCGCATCATTTTAGGTGCAGCGTCTTTAGGTATGATAATCCCAGAGACATATTCAACAGTAATTGGGACGATTATTGTAGCGGCGATTTTTATTACTAATCATCTTAGAAGTAAGAAAGCGCCTAATGTAATTACAGCAGGATAATGGAATAAAAGGATGCTCTCAAGGTTACTATGACTGATGAGAGCATCCTTTTTAATCATAATTAATATTATCCCGTCCATTCCACAAGAGCATCTAATCTATACGAAGTGACGTACCCTATATCGAGTGCTATTTACGAATGTAAGATAATCAATCATTATTAGAGCAAGAAAGGGTGTTTAATGGTATCCTTAATAAGTAAATTTTAACGTGAATAGGAGAACTACATGATTGAAGTAAAAAAGTCTGAAGTAAGTGATGGCGAATTTAATAGAGGGTTATTTGCAACTAAAGATATTAAAAAAGGTGAGCTTTTACATGAGGCACCGGTCATTTCTTATCCAAACGAGCAACATAAGTATATAGAAAAAACTACACTAGGTGATTATGCCTTTGAATATGGTATTGGTAGGTCAGCTATCCTACTTGGCTATGGAATGCTTTTTAACCATTCGTATGAGCCAAATGCTACCTACGAGATTAATTTTAAAAACGAGACTTTCGACTTTTATGCGTATACCGATATTAAAGCCGGAGAAGAGATTTTCATCAATTATAATGGTGATGAGGATGACCAAGAAGAGCTATGGTTTAATAAAGAATAGAAAAATTCATCTAGCTTATGCTAGATGGATTTTTTTATTGTTAAGTAAAGGGGGAAGGAATGGCAACCCTAGAGGTAGCTGCCTTCTTATTTTTTATCCTCTTAAAATTAGGCATTTCGGATTGACCTTAAGAATAAATTGTAAGTAACTAGATGAAAACTGAGAATGAAATATAGGTTATAATTACTAGGAAATCATAAAAAAAGTAAATGAAGGTGACAGATGAATATTCAATTAAACTCGATAATAAATGCCGATGAATGCTATAGGCAAGCCAATCAGAAAGCTGACCAATATTTTGAGGAGCTTCATATACAGGTTAAGGAAAAAACCTATATCCCCCTTTTAACGGAAGATATAAGGATTTGGAAATCTAATCATGTTAATAATCCCATACTATCCCTTTTTACAAAGACAAAAGGAAACGCTGATACGAAGGATTTTAACCATTACATACAGTATTTAAATTACAGAGGTAAGCTAGACAGTTACTTAAATCGAAGCATTTCATACATTTTTCTCCGTGATCTAGGAAAATCTCTTGATTCTCATGAAACTCAAGACAGGATTTCGGATGTAGTAAGTAGCTTAAAGGATAAGCTTACCAATTCAAGTAGGGAAGAAACGGAAGTAGCAGGATTTAATGCGGTCGAGTTGTATCGTATGGCCAAAAATGAGAATGTAGAATTAACTTATATTTGGTTATTAAACAAGCTAAAGCAAGTGTCTAGCCATATACCAAAAGGGATGGATGCAGAACACGCACAGCGAAAACTTATTAAAATTATAGCAGGAGTTATCATGCAAGAGATTGAAGAGATGGACAGAGATGTATCTCCTGACGAGCGTGCTAAGAGGCTCGACAAGGCGATTAGACTTGGTTATTCCTATGGATTAACCTATCCATTTATTGATGATTTGCTAGATGCCAAAATACTTTCAAATGAAGAGGAAAAACAATATGCCAATTTAATAAGAACAACACTCACTACGGGTATTGTGCCTGTACTAGGAGAGTGGCTTGGCGAAAATGCAGAGTTGATAACTTATATACACCAAGAGCTTGGAGAGGCTTTTCAGTATATTGAGCAAAATCAGCGACCTGAGACAAGGCAAAAATTCTTTGAGCAAGCGTATGTGTTTTTTCATTCGCAGGAAGTGGATCGTGATAAGAGTTTAATGGATTCGAGCTATACTAATCAGCAACTTTATATACCGGTCATATTAAAAGCCTCTTCATCAAGGCTAATTGTTCGTTCAGTGCTTAGTACTTCTGACAATCAAGAGATGGATGACCGTACATTTTTTTATGGTATTTATAATCAGCTCTCAGATGATTTCGCTGATATGTTCGAAGATATGAAGGATGGAGCAGTGACTCCTTATACGTATTATTTAAAGTATCATAAAGAGCGTTCAGACCTGATCAACCCTTTTGAATTGTATTGGGCTGTTATTAGTAATTTAATTCATAATGTCTATCATTCCGACGAACAAACACGAGAAGTAATATTAGATCGAGCTATTAATGGACTTAAACGTTTAAAGAAGCGAGTAGGCAAAAGTAAATACAAGGAAATTATGGATCTCTTTCGTTTCGGGACGCCAGGTTTTAATAAGCTTCTACAAAAGATGATTCGAAAAGCAGATGACGTGGACTTCTTTGATAAATTACTAAGAGATCATATGATTACAGTATTAAAGAGTGAAAGTAAAGAAAGAGAGGAATTCTCTAATACGATAAAAGTAGTTCGTAGTGAAATTAACGAGATATTGTCCATTTCTGCTTCTAACAATACTGATTTCGAAGATTCTATAACAGAAGCGACCAATTACAGCTTACAAGGAGATGGCAAAAGGCTAAGACCAATCGTAGCATGGTTTATGGGCGTGAAGGTTTACAAGTTAAATGCTGCATCTATTACACCACTACTAAAATCACTGGAATATCTTCATACTGCCTCTCTTATATTTGACGATTTACCAGCCCAGGATAATGCTCCAATAAGGCGTGGACGTTCTACTCTGCATGAAGTTTATAACGTAGCTGTTGCGGAGCTGACAGGTCTTTTCCTCACTCAAAAAGCTATTGAGGAGCAAACTAACTTAAAACAATTTGATGCAAATATTGTGCTACAGATGATTCAATATTCTTCCCACACAATAGCTGAAATGTGTAAAGGTCAGGCGATGGACTTGGACTCTAAAAATAGAACACTTACGAGGGAGCAGTTAAATACCTTATGTTTTTATAAGACAGGAATAGGATTTGAAGCCGCCTTGGTAATGCCTGCGATTTTAGCCAAAGCAAATGAACAGGAGATTGTTGCTCTAAAGAAATTTGCTCGTTATGCTGGCATCGCCTTTCAGATTAAAGATGACCTGCTTGATGTAGAAGGAGATGCAGAGCTACTCGGAAAAGGGCTAGGTAGAGATGCAGAAAACAATAGCACGACGTTCGTTTCTATTATGGGTCAGGAGGGTGCCACTATAGAAATGTGGGAGAACTACTGTCTAGCTATGGATGTTCTTCAAAACGTTTCTATAGATACAACCTTCTTAAAACACTTTTTAAACTATCTTATCAATCGCGAACATTAGAATTGTTGTACAATGTCTAAATACTTATAAAGCAAAATGAAAGGCATCCCTAGAAAATCAAAGGATGCCTTTTAATTTTATCCATGAAAAACATATGCTTTACTAAATGCTAATTTCCTCAACCACTATGGAAGATTTTCTTAAATATTCATCGAAATAAATGCTCATCTCATGTAGAATCTCATCCCGAGTAATTCCTTTTGCTGCTTGTGTATTAATATTAATGTGTCCAGCACCCAGTTTTATATTAGCCTTAATCGCCGTCCTCTTCATGGCGGGTAGAGATTTTATAAACTCATCACCATCGAATAAAAAGACAGTTATAAATACTTGTCCTTGTATAGTGTATGTACCTAATTCCTGGACACGCTCCCATCCGATAAAATCCTTACTAGCAATTGCTGAGGAATAATCATAAAACCCCTTTTCATTCACAACAAGTATTTTCTTTCCAACAATGAAATCTTTAATTATATACAAAAGACAGAAACCAAAAAATAGTATTCCGATTACACCAATAGCTATAAAAATGATGTTCCTTGAATCTTGGCTCCCAAGTCCCGTCAGGAAGACTACTAAACTAGCTGCAACCATGACAAATGCAAGTAAAACAAACTTTAATTGTTTTCCTTTACTTTGATAAACTACAAGCTCCTTCATAATAAGACCCCCTATGGAAATTAACTCATTCCTTAATTTTACATAAAGTATATAAATTTGTCTCCTTGGAGCATTAACTATGAGATTAGAAGTATAAATTTATAATCTATTGAATAAAGTCTATATAAGAAGTTTAAAAATAAGGGGCAGTGCATATGAAAATTATCGTAATTTATCTACTTAGCGCTATTTATTTTTTCCTGTCTTTTTCAATGGACCATATGCGATCGATAGGTTTATATTTAATTATTTCAGTTGCCTTGTTTTTCTGGGGGACTTGGGAATGGAAGAGGAGAAATGAAGAGATTAATGAAGAGAATAGAAGAATCACAGAAGAGATTCTAGACGAAATTCCACATACTCAGAAACTAGTAACACCAAATAATCTCAATGCTTTACTCATAAATGAAGTCACGGAAATTCTCTATATAGCTAGTAGAGACGAGCTAGGAAGTGATTTTGAAATAAAAGATATATCTTTTAATAAAGTATTAGAGGCAGCCCTAATAGAAGACGGAAAAACGATATCCGTATTCCCTAAAGAGGGAATACTAAGTAGCCAGATTAAGTTAGAGGATAAAGAGGAAAATGAAGAACTAGAAGAAGAGTATGAGGAAGAAGACGAGGAAGAGGAAGAGGAGCTAGAATTCAGTCTTTGCTTTAAAATCGTCACGGATGATTTGTCGGAGCCTATTCACTATTTTACCTACTTGGAAGATTATAAAGAGGAGTACAAGGAATATGAGGAATACGAAGAGGCTAAGGGAGTTTGTAATGAATGGCATCAAAAGCTAAGCATTATTATTAGACGTTATCAGTATGACCGTGTAATGGTGAATAAATGGAGTTAGGAGGAATTGGATCAGGTCGGTAGCTGATAGGTATCTATGTTTTAGCTAGTCTGTAAAGGGAAGAAAAGAAATAGACTACTATTTTGTTAGGAGGAATACAATTGAGTAAAACAATTTTTATCACTGGAGCCGGAAGTGGCCTTGGAAGAGGGACTGCTATAGGACTAGCTAAAAAAGGGCATCGCTTAATTGCAACCACCGAAACGACTTCCCAAAAAACAGATTTACTTAGAGAAGCTAGAGAACCAGGTTTAGATATGGAAATTTTTAAATTAGATATAACGAATGCGAGAGATCGGGCCCAAATGGAAGACTACGACTTTGATATATTTGTAGCAAATGCTGCTATTAATGAAGGTGGACCACTTGCAGAGGTGCCAATGGATCGTTTTCGTGCATTATTCGAAGTGAACGTATTTGCTACTTTAGAGACAGCACAAATTGCAGCACGCAAGCTAGTGAAAAAAGGGAGCGGTAAAATTGTTTTCCTTAGCTCCGTGGCAGGTCTATCTGCTACTCCATATGTAGGACCGTATACGGCAACTAAGCATACAGTGGAAGCAATTGCGAAAACGATGCAGCAGGAGTTAAAGGAATTTGGCGTTCAGGTAGCTACGATCAATCCAGGCCCATATAATACAGGCTTTAACGATCGAAGCGCAGAGGAAAAATATAAATGGTTTAATGAAGAGCAACATTTTACGAAGAAGGAAGACATGAAAGAGCAAGAGGAGTCCTTGAAGAATCAATATGACCCTCAAGACATGATTGATAAAATGATTG
Organism: Psychrobacillus sp. FSL W7-1457; assembly: GCF_038593405.1. Lineage (NCBI taxonomy): Bacteria > Bacillati > Bacillota > Bacilli > Caryophanales > Bacillaceae > Psychrobacillus > Psychrobacillus sp. FSL W7-1457. The sequence continues at coordinate 3,219,381 of NZ_CP151993.1, read as the reverse complement.
AGATCATCCCGGCAGATAACCACAAATACCGTACTACATGGCCAAAAGAAATCGAAGATAAAATGAAAAAAGATGAACAAAAACGCTGGGAACTAGAAGTCTAGTTCAAAAGGAGAGCATTGCTATTAAGCGATGCTCTTTTTTGCTAGCTTTATTAAAATTAATTTCATAAGGGAGTACCGTATTTGAAATGTTACACTTAAATTGATGATTGCTGTAAAGAGAACTCTACAAGATAAAGGGGTATAAAATGTATAGTCCGAAATGGAGTAAAGTAAAAAAACATTTGAAAAGTTTTACCTGTGACTCATTAAAAGATCAAATTGATTTTCACATTATTAATTATCGCAAAGCACATGACCAGTTGGGAAGAGCTGTTATTACAGTCGACAAAAAGGAAATATTAAGTATGTGTACAATTACTGCTGCAAGAACAATGCATATTAAAGAATGGGATATTAGAGAGAAACAAAATATCCAATATGATATTGATAATCGAAAGTTAAATTGGGAAGTTGGATTGCAGGCTCATAATATAATTAAAAAAGAAGGAATCCTAGCACAATATGATTTTTTTGATGCATTGGAAGAGTACTTTACTACACCAATTGAAGTGTCTTTAAAGTCAGCTGATATAATCATAAAGATTCTTGCTGTAATTGATAGACGAGTAGGAAAAAGGACATTGCAGAAACTCAAGGAACCTATCAAAAATGAGCATGAAAGTATTCAATTCTTTTTCAAATTGAGGTGTGATGTCGAAGGTATAAGTTTCGATTAAAAAGTCCCGGTTAATCGAAACTAGCAAATTCATTATTAGATATAGTATCAAAAGTAAGTGAGCATAGAGATGCGCTTTTTAACTAATTTTTTTCTATGTATAGTCATTTAACCTCATCATTAATGGAAATATTAAATTTTAAGGAGAAAAAATGAATAAAAGAAAAAGACCATTTGTCATTTCTGTAGCAGCAGTCTCAGGCGGGGGGAAAACTACAGTAGTTAAACAACTAATAAAAGCATTACATAATTCTAAGGCACTCTATTTTGATGATTATGAATTAGGTGGTCCACATAATTTCAGAGAATGGATAATAAGAGGTGCTAATTATGATGAGTGGGATATAGCCCCTTTCAAAAAGGACTTAATAAATTTAATCGAAGAACCATTGGAGTATATTGTGTTAGATTGTCCTTTCGCCAAAATGCATAAGGCAGGAAGCGTCTATATTGATATGACTGTATTTATAGATACCCCTTTGGATATTGCAATGGCACGTAGAGTGTTGAGGGATTTCCAGGGGAAATCTGGAGAGGAAATAATAAAAGATATGGAAAATTACAATGCTGGTGGGAGAGCGGGATATCTAGAAATGCTAAAAACGATAATGCCTAATTCTGATTTAGTAGTGGATGGCACATTAAGTGTTGCAGAAATCGTAGCTACCATAGAACAGCACACCAAAAATTAGGAATCGGTCGGTTCTTACCAATAATCGGTCGGTTTTCCCGCAAAATCGGTCGGTTCCGGCAAATAATCGGTCGGTTTCCACGAAAAATCGGTCGGTTCCAGCAAATAATCGGTCGGTCCCCATAAAAAATAGGTTCCCACAAATATTTACTGCTTCAATATTAACCAAATAGATAAAGGTAAATACTCTAGCTAACTCGAATAGTATTATAGTAATAAAATTGGGTGGTGAGTTAGTTGGAAGAGCGATTTATCATGTTTTCAGTCGAGCATTGGAGTGCGATAGCTGCATTTATTCTTTTCATACTTCTTCTTTTTTTCACAAGGAATCGTTGGCCACAATCTGAGAAGGGGATTCTTCGAGGTGAACGTCTATTTGGCTTGTCGTTGTTAGTGATGGATATTTTATATCATATTTGGCTCATTCAAACAGACAGATGGGAGCTAAGGAATTCACTGCCTCTTGAACTATGCAGTATTAGCCTTCTACTGACAATCGTTCTGCTATGGACGGGTAATCGTTTAGTTTATCAGTTTGTTTTTTTTGCGGGCATAGGTGGTGCAATACAGGCCATGATTACACCTGTATTGGATATGAATTACCCTCACTTTAGATATTTTCATTTTTTTTATACACATGCGGGGATCATACTGGCAGCGTTCTACTTTACTTGGGTCAAAGGATATCGACCGACCTTTAAGGGAATTCTTACAACGATGCTTGCCTTAAATATTTTGCTACCATTTGTTTTTTGGATTAACTCTCTTGTGGACGGAAACTATATGTTTCTACAAAGGAAGCCAGCTGGAGGAAGTTTGTTGGATTTCCTTGGGCCATATCCGTACTATATTCTATCATTAGAATTTGTTGCATTTATAATATTCATATTTTTATGGTTTCTTTTTAAGAAAAAGTAAATTAAACTTATATCTTGGAAGTTGAAATTTTTAAAATAGGTAGAACTTTTTACTTGTTTTTCCGTCTAATCACTTACCAAGAAAGGATGATTGAATATGAAACAACTACTTTCAAATAAAATGTCTATGCTTCTCCTTACAACTTTAGGAGCACTTTTACTGTTAGGTGCTTGTAGCGACGAGCCGAAGGAAGAAGAGGCAAAGGAAGAGTCAAAAGAAATGCTAGCCTACGTAAGAGACTTCGATCTTGCAAATAAAAGTCTAATCATTGATGAAGTAGAGTGGATTGAGGAATCCGATACAGATCGTATCAAGGAACTAGGGCTAGATACGGAAAAGGATTTAGCTACTGGATTTATGATTTACGATGAATCACAAAAGGCAGAAAGCTTAAAGCTAGCGGAAAATGCTGAGTTCTATTTGGTTAATCAAGACGATACAGCCAAACCAAAGCAAGTAGAGGAAAAGGAATTCGTTTCTTATTTAGCAGTTGTAAAAGGACCATATGATATAACTTTAGAAGATGGAGTTGTAGTGAAGGTCTCTGAAAAATATACTCCATAAATGGATAGAGGATGGGACAAAAATCTCATCAAAATAATATATAGTTGTTTTCCGTTACAGCGGACGCTTTCCGGGGGCACGGCTTCAATCTCCTCGTCGCTTTGCTTCTGCGGGGCTTTCAGCTCGCGCTGTTCCCCCAGGAGTCGCCGCCTCCTCTCCAAACAACGATAATTGAGAAGAAATTAGTTACTCTTTAAAATGTAAAGACGTGAATTAGTTATTTCCCTACCCTCCAAAAATTCTACTCCATCCTCTTTATAAATTCCCTCACCTCATCACTAATTGTTTCCGATTGGGTCCAATGTAAATAATGATGACCTTCTAAAGGAACAAGCTTACTTAAAGTGCTATCTTTTAATTGGGTTTCATAAAAAGTAATATTCGATTTACCGTCCTCATTTGTTTTTTCGGTGTCACTCGTAAATATCATGACAGGCAAATCTGGAGGAAAGGTAAGTTCCTTTGTTAACTCCATATTTTCTTGGATAAGGTTGGTTTCATTAATGACATTTCGGTTATATCCACTCCAGGATGAAATAAGCTTAGTCATCTTTAAGTTTTCTTTAGAATATGTACTTTCCGCTGCTATTGGTAAAAAACTATCAGGGGTAATGTACATAGCCAATCGCGCCAACCCACTAGGAGCAATAATGCTTAAAGCCTTTGGCATGGTGGGAGCATCTTCTTCAAAGTACTCAAGAGCCTGGGGCAAGGTTGGATCAATGCCGATGATCGCTTTTATCTCTTCAGGGTACTTGTTCGCATAATACATGCTATAAACACCTGAAATAGAATGTGGCATGAGAATATATGGTTCTTGAATATCTAACTGTAATATAGCAGTCCTTATTTCCTCTGTGATGTTTTCCACGCTACGTTTTTTATCAGTTTTCTCACTCCAGCCGTATCCAAATGGCTCTACAACAATAACTCTATTGTCTACTGATAGTTCTTTCACTAGTGGCTCGAAGTCAAGGGCAGGGGCAGCAGTTCCGAGTCCCGTCCATAAAACAATTGTGTTATCTCCTGCTCCTTTTTCATAGACATGCATTTCTTTTCCATCTACCTCAACGTGCTGGCCAATTGCTTCATATTTGTTTTTTTCATATAAAGACATGATCTGATGACCAACAAACCATAGAACAAATAGAGCAACCACTCCTAAAACAATATGCTTCGTAATCTTCCATATCTTAAAAATCATAGGTTTCATCCTTTAGTTTTATTTTTATATTCAATGAATATTACGAATAATAGGTCTTTAAGTTCCTTGAAGGCTAGAGAACGCACTGTTATACAACAAAAATGTAGGGGAGGGAAAGTGTAGTATAATTTTTTATTGACAGTTTGAAAACTCCTTGTTATATTGTGTGTAACCGGTTACACATTTAAAGGAGAAGGGGAAAACAGATGGCAAACATTAGAGACGTAGCAAAAGAAGCTGGTGTTTCCGTTGCTTCTGTATCCCGTTATTTAAATAGAAAAGGGTATATCAGTGAAGATACAAAGCTCAAGATTAAAAGAGCTATTGAAAAATTAGAATATATACCTAACCAAGTAGCAAGATCTTTAACGACAAAGCAAACAAACTTTATAGGGTTAATTGTTCCAGATATTACGAATCCATTCTTTCCAGAGCTCGCTCGAGCGGTTGAAGATATCGCATTATCTTATGGATATACAGTAGTTTTGTGTAATTCTGATGAAAAATCTGAAAAAGAAATACATTATATAGATACTTTAAAGCAAAAATATGTAGCAGGGTTTATCGTAACGACAAACCAGCTTCGTGCAAGCCACTATGAAGATTTAAAAGTACCGCTTGTGGCATTAGATCGGATGATTCACGAATCTATTCCTACCATTTCCTCCAATAATGTGGAAGGAGCACGGATGGGAACGAATTACTTGCTGGAAAAAGGCTGCCAAAATATTGTATTTATGAGAGGGCCTAAAGGGCTCGGTCCAGCTGATGATCGATTGACTGGGTTTCTGAAGGCTGTCGAAGGAAAAACAGTACAAACTCATATTATTGAAAGTCCCTTTCATTTTGAGGAGTCAGAAAAGATTGCAAGGGAATTCTTAGCAGATATTAAGGGTGTAGACGGCATATTTGCGAGTACTGATGTATCTGCAGCGGGTGCTTTGAAGGCTGCACATTCATTAGGTATTAGTGTTCCTGACCAGCTACAAATTATGGGGTTTGATGGGATTTCACTTGGAGGAATGTTGACTCCAGGACTGACGACGGTAGCCCAAGATATATACAAAATGGGTGCTTTGGCAACCCGTGTACTCATTAAAATCATTGAAGAAATTGAGATAGAAGAAAGAGTGATTCAAGTACCTGTAGAGCTAGTGGAACGGGGAACGACAAGGAGTGGACAACGATGATTACAGTTATAGGAAGTATGAATATGGATATTGTAGTGCAAACAGACAACTTTCCCGTCCAAGGAGAAACAGTTTTAGGACAACTCTTTACGACTATCCCCGGAGGTAAGGGAGCAAACCAGGCTGTTGCGGCAGCACGCTTAGGAAGCAATGTACATATGCTTGCTAGCGTTGGAGCGGATAGCTTTGGAAGAGAATTATTAGAGGATCTTAAAGCAAATGGAGTAAATACCGATTCGGTTATGCAAACAGAGGATGCTGCCACTGGAATCGCTAATATTTTATTATCCGAAGGCGATAACAGAATTATCGTTGTCCCTGGAGCAAACTATTTGTTAACTGAGGCAAACATCAAAAGAATGAAAGAAACAATTCAGCAAAGCAAGTTTGTTATTATGCAGCTAGAAATTTCAATTCCTGTAGTGAAATACACGCTAGAGCTTTGCCGAGAGTTAAACGTCCCTGTATTGCTTAACCCTGCGCCAGCTAGTGGATTTCAGCTAGAATTCATGGACTATGTTGCGTATTTAACACCAAATGAAACTGAGTGTGAGCTAATATTTGGTCAAAATATGGAAGCAACTTTAGAGAAATATCCAAACAAGCTAATCGTTACGTTAGGTAGTGAAGGTGCTAGATATTTTAATGGAACGAACCATATACTTGTACCCGGATTTAAAACAACTGCCGTAGACACAACAGGTGCAGGTGACACATTTAACGGAGCACTGGCTCATGCACTTGGACAAGAGTTAAGTTTAGAAGAAGCGGTTCGTTACGCCAATGCATCTGCCTCTTTATCTGTAGAAAAATTTGGGGCTCAAGGCGGTATGCCAAGCCATACGGAAGTAGTAAAAAGATTAGAAGGTGTTAGCAATTGAAAAAACATGGCATATTAAATCGTGACTTAGCTGGAATTTTTGCAAAGCTAGGGCATACCGATCAAATTACAATAAGCGATTGTGGATTACCAATTCCTGATGGCGTTACGTGCATTGATTTATCTTATATCCTTGGGAAACCATCATTCGATGAAATTTTAGCAATTGTGTTAGACGATTTAGTAGTGGAAAAGGCTTATGTTGCTGCTGAGATGAAGGTCGCTAATGCAAAAATGCACTATATAGTGAATAAATCCATTGAACAAATTTCTGAAGTCTCACATGAAGAATTTAAAGCAATGACTAGACAATCTAAAGTTATTATAAGAACTGGTGAGGCTAGTCCTTATGCAAATATAATCTTACAAGCTGGTGTCATATTTTAAAGGTGGTGGAAGCAATGATTCAGATGACTGGTATTACAAAGGCCTTTAATGGAAATACGGTGTTAAATAATGTGGAATTCGAAATAGCACCAGGAGAAATTCATGCGCTAATGGGAGAGAACGGTGCAGGTAAGTCTACCTTGATGAAAATTCTTACAGGTATCTATACAAAAGATTTTGGTGAAATCACTATTAAAGGAAAACCTGTTGAATTTAAAAACCCAAAGGAAGCAGAGCAGGCTGGGATAGCAGTAATTCACCAAGAGCTTAATATTCTTCCAGATCTATCAGTGGCTGAAAACTTATTTCTTGGGAACGAAAAAACCCTTGGTAGATCGGGTATTTTAAAAACAAAAGAAATGAACAAGGCTGCTAGAGAGGTGCTGCTAAGTCTGGGCTTAGATATAGACGTAAAGACGACTGCAAGAAATCTTTCAGTTGGTAAGCAGCAAATAGTTGAAATTGCAAAGGCCATTTCTTCTAATGCAGAGGTCATCATCATGGACGAGCCGACCGCAGCATTAACCGATAGAGAAATAGAGACACTTTTTGAGACTATTAGAGCATTGCAGGCGAAAGGTGTGTCCTTCGTCTATATTTCCCACCGAATGGAAGAAATCTTTGCTATATGTGACCGCATCACTATTCTACGTGACGGAAGCTATGTAGGAGTTAGAAATATAAAAGAAACAAACTTTGATGAAATTGTACAAATGATGGTTGGAAGAGAGCTAGGCGGACGTTTTCCAGATAGAGAGTCTAAAATTGGGGATGTAAAGCTAGTAGCAAAAAACTTAACTAGAAAAGGTTACTTCGAGGATATTTCGTTTGAGTTACGAAAAGGAGAAATACTTGGTATCGCTGGGCTAATGGGGGCAGGAAGAACAGAGGTAGTTCAATCCCTATTTGGTTATAAAAAGCTCGATAGTGGAGAGCTAATACTTGATGGTAAGCAAGTGAAAATAAATACTCCGCAAGATGCGATAAAGCTCGGTTTCGGCTTCGTAACAGAGGATAGAAAATCTGAAGGATTGATTTTAGATTTCTCCGTAAAAGAAAATTTAGGTATTACAAATTTTAATAAAATATCTAAAAATGGTGTTGTGAATACGCAAAAAGAAAAAAGCCTCTATGATTCCATGGTAAAAAGACTAGGTGTACGTACTTCTGGTCCAGATCAAACCGTTAAATCATTAAGCGGAGGGAATCAACAGAAGATAGTCATTGCCAAATGGCTAGGTATTGAGCCAGACATTTTAATATTGGATGAACCGACACGCGGTGTAGACGTAGGCGCGAAAAAAGAAATTTACTCCATTGTTAACACACTCGCAGAAAATGGAGTATCTATCATTATGGTATCCTCCGAGCTTCCTGAAATCATTGGAATGGTCGATCGAGTGCTCGTGATGCATGAAGGAAAGTTAACCGGTGAAGTTACCAAAGAAGAAATGACACAAGAAAAAATAATGCATTACGCTACCGGAGGGGACAAAGTTGCTAAAATCTAGTTCACAATCAGTACTACAAAAATTAGGACCGTTGCTAGGACTTATCTTACTAGTGGTCATCATCACTATATTAAGCCCAAATTTTTTAACCGTAAATAACTTAATGAATGTACTTAGACAGGTTTCTATTAATGCGCTTATCGCGTTTGGGATGACCTTCGTTATTTTAACTGGAGGGATTGATCTATCAGTTGGATCAATTTTAGCTCTGACAGGAGCAGTTACAGCAGGATTACTTGCTAGTGGAATGGATCCAATTTTAGCTATGCTAATAGGTCTTATTTTGGGAGCTGTTCTAGGAGCAATTAACGGAATTATTATCTCTAAAGGAAATGTTGCTCCATTTATCGCTACTTTAGCAACAATGACTATATACCGAGGATTGACATTAGTTTACACAGAAGGTAGACCAATATCAGGTTTAGGCGATTCTGTATCTTTTCAAATGATTGGGAAAGGATATTTCTTAGGTATACCTGTACCAGTCGTAACAATGGCTGTTGCATTTGGAGTTCTATACTTTATCTTGAAAAAGACGACATTTGGTCGTCGAGTTTATGCGGTCGGAGGTAACGAGGAGGCTTCTCGTCTTTCTGGTATTAAGGTTGGCCGTATTAAAATATATGTTTACGCATTAACCGGTGCCCTAGCAGCACTTGCTTCTCTTATTTTAACATCTCGTTTGAATTCAGCTCAGCCTACTGCTGGTAACATGTTTGAACTAGATGCCATTGCAGCGGTAGTACTTGGTGGTACAAGCTTAACAGGTGGTCGTGGTTGGATTGTTGGAACTTTAATCGGGGCACTTATAATCGGTGTCTTGAATAATGGTCTAAATTTAATTGGGGTATCCTCCTTCTTCCAGCAAGTGGTGAAGGGTGCAGTTATATTATTAGCAGTATTAATCGATCGTAAAAAAACAGCATAAAGGAGAAATAACTTCATGAAAAAACTTTATTTTGCTTTACTGTTAATCGTATCAATGTTTCTAGCAGCATGTTCATTGGATTCACCTGGAACTGAGAAATCTGATTCTGAAAAAGGATCTACTGGTTCAGAGGGTGATTACAAAATTGGTTTATCTGTTTCAACTTTAAACAATCCATTTTTCGTAACATTAAGTGATGGAGCAGAAGCGAAAGCTAAGGAATTGGGTGCAGCCGTAACGGTAGTAGATGCACAAGATAATGCTTCTAAACAAGCAAGTGATGTAGAGGATTTAATCCAACAAGGCGTGGATTTGATTATTATTAATCCAGTTGACTCTCAAGCGGTAGTTTCATCTGTGGAATCTGCAAATGCAGCTAATATTCCGGTAGTAACAGTTGACCGTAGCTCAGAGGGTGGAGAAATAGTAGCTCATATCGCATCAGATAACGTTGCAGGTGGAGAGCTTGCAGGTGAATACTTACTTGAATTAGTTGGAGAAGGTTCAGCTGTAGTGGAATTAGAAGGTGTCGCAGGATCTTCTGCTGCTCGTGACCGCGGAGAAGGATTTAACAATGTTGCCGATGGTAAATTAGACGTAGTAGCAAAGCAAACTGCTAACTTTAACCGTGCAGAAGGCTTAACAGTAATGGAAAACATTCTTCAAGCTAATCCAGACATCAAAGGTGTATTTGCTCACAACGATGAAATGGCACTAGGAGCTTTAGAAGCAATAGAATCTGCAGGAAAAGACATAATTGTCATCGGTTTTGATGCTACTGATGATGCTGTAAAATCTGTAGAAAACGGTAAGCTTGCTGGTACAATTGCACAAAAGCCAGAACAAATTGGTGAAAAGGCAATGGAAGCAGCTATCAAAGCATTAAAAGGAGAAGAAGTGGAAGCTTCTATCCCAGTTGACCTTGAGTTAATCAAAAAATAATATGTGAAGATTCTAGACTGCATACCCACTCAAAGAAATTTGAGGCGTGTATGCAGTTTTTTTATGTCTATGGTAAAGGTAGAGAATGAATTTAAATCACTTTCATTAGTTAAAAAAGAAGATGTAAATTATAATCAGTAAGGAAATCGCTATGATAGATTTAATAAATAATATTTTTTTACTTATACCAGCTTTCCCTTCTAGATAATTTAAGTAAATCATTGTTAAAGGAAAACCTAACAATGCAAATGAAGAATTCCCACCGACGGTTTCAACATATTTGAATAATCCTACTACAATAATGAGAAGTCCTAGTGTACCAATAGACATATTAAAATATAAAGTGCCTCTATCCTTTTCCTCCATTTATTCTCCCCCAATTTTGTATCTCTATTACTTATTCTAACCTCAAAAAAATTACTCCTTATCAACTTAATTGCAAGTCTAGTTTATTAAAAATAGGCCTTACTCCTAATTGAAGTGAAGCTACCCTGTTAGTTGAAAAGGAAATATTTTATATACTTCTCATTACGGAATAAATAAATAATAATGCCAAAGCAGTTCCCATTACATATTTGGAAACCTGTTTAAGTCTATCACTTTCATATGTCTTGGTTAACAAGTAAAAAAATCCGACTACCCAGATACCATCTAAAAAAAAATTAGAAATTATATTTCTAAACATATTGAAATAGAAAAATGAGTCCATTAATATTCCTCCCATACCTAAAATATTTTATTGCTTTTAACTGAACTACTTCTTGAAGTAAAGTTCCCGATAGTTTAATAAGGAATCACTCATAAGTCTTTTCTCTTTTGATATGTTTAATAAAATTGTTACCCGAAACAATAATATCCAAAATTCCCTCTGGATAAAATGGTCTTTCGCTTAATTGAGAAATTGTACGCCAAACAAGCTTGATTTTTGGAACTTCTTTATGCAAAAGATAATTCATTGTATTATTACTTGAACACCAATGGATTAAGGTGCAATCATGCCTTCTCTTCCCATCATACTGAATAATACTTTCACAAATACAAGCAAGTTGCCCAATGTTCAAAGCTAAATCAAATTCTTCAATTAGCTCCCTTTTTATAGCTTCACCTGCTGTTTCGCCGAATTCTATACTTCCACCTGGAAGACGGTAAAAACTTTCAACAAAATCACATTGCACAAGAATTTCAGTCTTATCTTCATTAACGATAATCCCTTCAGCCCTTAACAAAGGCAGATTCACATAACCAGCTCCTTAATTGTTGTATATTCACCTTCTACCTCTCTATTCAAAAATCCTTCTTCAACTAAATTGCATCTTTAGTTGAAGTGTTACATTTCACAAACAAACAATCTTATGGAAAATCAACTAGCCTTTAACGTATTCTTTTTCGTAAATAGTGCGTTACGATGGATAAAATTACCTAGCATCCAAGCCTATTTCCATTTCAAATCTCACATACATAAATATAGTTAATTAGTAAATAAATAATAAGCGGAAAAACTGTTATTTTATAACCATTTCATATAGTATTAATAGAGTGAAAAACTATAAAAAGGTAGGAATTAAACATGGGGGATAAATTAAAGCTCGGCCTACGTTCTAAAATTACTGTCGGCTACATTATTATTATTGTATGTTTATTTGCTTCCGTTATCATATTAAACAGTCAAATTCGTTCACTCCAACAAGAGAGAAATGATTTAATAAAATATAATACTGAAGTTGAAACATTGACAAATAATGTAGAAAAATTTGTTATGGATATGCAAGCTGGTCAGCGTGGCTTCATCATTACAGGTAATGAAAGTTATTTGGAGCCATACTATAAGGCTGAAGAGCAATGGCAGTTAGAGTTTGAACAGCTCTATAACTTATTAAAGGACAAGCCAAATCAGCAAGAAAAGCTAGCAGAAGTAAAAGGGACCATTGAAATATGGATGGCAGAAGCAGGAGAACGCGCTATCGTATTTAAAAGAAATAACGATGACGAATCAATTCAGCAGTTCTATGCAAATGATCGCGGTAGAGAATATATGCAATCTATTCGAAACCAGTTCAATGAGTTTAGAGAGATTGAAAGAGACTCAGCACAAAATGACGCTCAGAAATTAGATGAGCGAAATAATATGCTGACTATAGCGTTATTCGGTATTTTATTATTTGTGTCAGCTATTGCGATAACGATGGCTAGTCAGATTTCTAAATCAATTGTCAAAACGGTTAAAGATGTTACGGACACTATTAAAAAGATAGCATCCGAGAATGGCGACCGTAAAGAGAGAATAGTTGTTACTACAAATGACGAGATTAGAGACTTAGCAAATGCAACAAATGAGTTATTAGATAATCTTGAAGATAGAGAATGGCTACAAACAAGTCTTGCAGAAACAGTAACGAAATATCAAGGAGTAGGATCCATTGATAAGCTTGCTCGTGTGTTTATGTCCGAGATATCTAAACTGACCAATTCTTCTTATGGAGCATTTTATGTGAGAGAGTCTAACGAGCAAGAAACACGTTTTGTGAAGAGAGCTGCTTTTGCTGATTCTAATCCAGAGAAAGAAATTGGTAGAGAAAGCTTCCGTTTAGGACAAGGGTTAGTTGGACAATGTGCCCTTGAGAGCAAGGCATTTGTTTTCAATGAAATTCCAAACGATTATCGTTTCATTTCTACTGGACTTGGTGAAGTACCACCTAAAAGTATATTTATAGTTCCAATTTTGTTTGAAGGTGAAGTAATAGCAGTACTAGAGCTAGCAACTATGTCTGAATATGACAAGCTTCAGCAACAGCTTGTAACACAGATTGTCGAAACGTTTGGTTTATCTGTTAATAGTGTAATGGGGCGTATGGAAATCGTACGACTTCTAAACGAATCTAGAGCAATGACAGAAGAATTACAAGCACAATCAGAAGAACTACAAACACAATCTGAGGAGCTTCAAACACAATCGGAAGAGCTTCAAATGCAAACAGAAGAACTAACTCAAATAAATGAACAATTAGAGGAACGAACAAAGGATGCAGAAGCTAAAACAGAGGAACTAGAAAAAATTCGTCAAGAATTAGAAGAAAAAGCGGAACAGTTAACGCTTCATTCCAATTATAAATCAGAGTTTCTAGCAAATATGTCACACGAATTACGGACACCATTGAACAGTATTTTAATACTTTCAGAAATGCTTTCAGAAAACGGAAAAGAGAATTTAACTGAAGACGAGGTAGAGTTTGCGAGAGTTATTCATTCGTCTGGTGAAGATCTTCTATCCTTAATCAATGATATTTTAGATCTTTCCAAAGTAGAGGCAGGGAAGATTGACGTATTATTTGAGGAAGTTAATTTAAGCGAGCTTCCGACTCAAATGGATCATATATTCTCACCGGTTGCACAAAAGAAAAACCTAGAGTTCCAGGTAACGAAGGAACAAGGTGTACCGGATATTTTCTTCACAGATGAAAAACGATTCCAACAAATTATTAAGAATCTATTATCCAATGCGTTCAAATTTACAGAAAAAGGACACGTGGATTTAACGATCAAGCAGTTGGAAGCTAAAAAACAAACTAGACAAATGCAAGAAATCAGTAAAGAATGGATTGAGATTTCTATTGTCGATACCGGAATAGGTATTCCTAAAGATAAGCATGATTTAATTTTTGAATCGTTCCAGCAAGCAGATGGTGCAACAGTTCGTAAATATGGAGGAACTGGTTTAGGATTATCTATTTGTAGAGAGTTTGCTAATCTTCTTGGAGGTTGGATTACTCTTCAAAGTGAGGAAGGGTTAGGTAGTACCTTTACTCTAGTTTTACCAAGTCTTCCTAATGGTCCGATTATGGAGCAGATACACGTAGGTCTAGAAGAAGTAGCTCTTACAGAGCATTCTGTGGAAGAAGTCCAAGAAGTAGTGGAGGAACATCCAACACTAGAAGAGCAAGAACAGAAGATAAAAGTCCAAGAAGAAAAGCTGGAGTCTCTACCTGAGGACGCAAATGTATTCTCAAATAAAAACGTATTAATAGTAGACGATGATTACCGAAACATTTATGCACTGAAAACAGCTTTAGAAAGAAAAGGAATTAATATCCTTGTTGCTAAAGACGGCTTAGAATGCTTAGATATAGTTCAAAGTAACTCAGAAATAGATGTGGTACTCATGGATATCATGATGCCTAATATGGATGGATATGAGACAATGTCTAGAATTAGAAATGAACTACGCCTAACAGATTTACCGATTATCGCATTAACTGCAAAAGCGATGAAAAATGATAGAGATAAATGTCTAGAAGCAGGAGCTTCTGATTACATTAGTAAACCATTAAATCTTGATCAATTATTCTCAGTTCTTCGAGTTTGGTTAGCATCTTAAGGGAGTAATGATATGGACAATTACTATGAAAATGGAGAGCTCGAAGGAGTTAATATTAAGTATGAGGAATTGGAAGTAGACTTTCTTCTAGAAGCGATATATCGTTTATCAGGATTTGATTTTCGACAGTATAATAAATCTTCTATTTCACGCCGAATACACAATCGAATGAAGATAAATGGCATTTCAACAATAACTGGCTTGCTAGAAAAAGTTATCCATGAAGAGGGTTACTTAGAGCAGTTGTTGAATGACTTTTCGATTAATGTAACAGAAATGTTCCGTAATCCAAGCTTTTTTAAGGCGTTTAGAGAAGAAGTAGTTCCAATTCTAAGAGAATACCCTGAAATCCGCATATGGCATGCAGGTTGTGCAACTGGAGAAGAGGTATACTCAATGGCCATCTTATTAGAAGAAGAAGGGCTGAAGGATAAAGCAGTCATTTATGCCACTGATATGAACGAGCAAGTGTTGGACAAGGCTAGCAAGGGGATTTTCCCAATTCAAAAGATGCAAGCATATACGAAAAACTATATGCTTGCTGGTGGGAATAAAGCCTTTTCTGAATACTATCAGGCAGACTATCAACATGCTTACTTTCATCCATCACTTTTAGAAAATATTATCTTTGCCCAGCATAATCTAGTAACTGATCAGTCATTCAATGAATTTCATGTAATCATTTGCCGGAATGTACTCATTTACTTTAACTCTGAATTACAGGAGCAAGTGCAGGAATTGTTTTATCAAAGCTTAAGTCCTGAAGGAGTTTTAGGCTTAGGTGATAAAGAAACCTTGAAGTTTTCGCGTGTAATGGAAAACTATCAAGAATTAGTTGGTAGCGAAAGAATCTATCAAAGATTTAAATAAAAAGAGGAAAACGTGAAATCAAGATATTTGATTTCACGTTTTTTGAAGTTAAAAGGGTTTATCATATAGCTCATTTTTGTCGGTATTAAAAAAAGTAACATAAAAAAAGCTTCGAAGATTTATTGTTTGTAAAATCTTCGAAGCTTTTTATTTTATTTACACTGAATCATTAAGACACACATGTCATCCGGTTGATCCTGTTGTTTTTCCTTCGGTAATAGATTATCAATTAAGGCATGAGAATGATCCCATTTTTTAGATGTTAATATTTCAATTTGCTTTTCAGACTCTATCTCATCAGGTCCCATTCCTTCTAGAACACCATCTGTGTATAAAACAATTTGAATATCCTTTTCATACGTAATTACTTCTTTTTTTATTTCAATTTCATCAAAGAAACCTACTGCACAGCAACCTTTAGTTAAGGGAACAACAGTTTCATCATCAACTAAAGCAAATCCAGGTGGATGCCCGGCATTGACGTATTCTATCGTTTTTTGATCCGTATCTACAACCATATAAACAGCAGTAAAATAATATGGTATGCCAACCTTTTCATTATGTATCAAAACCATATAGCGATTTAGCTCTTTAATTACAAGCTCTGGCTCTACTAATTGTTTAATGGCCTCTCTTAATACAGAGGATATGAACATACATACTAGAGAAGCAGATATACCATGCCCCATCATATCGAGTAATATAACTGCATATCGATTGTCACTTATTTTATGCCAATAATACATATCTCCGGCTAAATTAAAGGAGGGGAGGTAGGACACTTCGATTTGAATATCATCTTGTTTTAGAGGTGGGCTTAATAGGCTTCTTTGTACATGAGTAGCTAAATCTAATTCATACTGGATTTTGTTTTCATGCTGCTTATGCCAATCTAACTCTGCTTTTAGTCGAAGGGCTACTCTAATTCTAGCTAATAGCTCTACTTTGTTGATCGGCTTCGTTATATAATCACTGCCACCGACATCCAATGCCTCTGCTAATTTCTTCTTATCCTCTAAGGCTGTTACAAAAATAATTTGTATATCCTTATAACGTTCTTGCTGTTTAATCCGTCTACAAGCTTCAAGTCCATCTATTTCAGGCATCATAATATCTAGTAAAATTAAATCTACCGAATTACAGGTTGGATTCTGCTCATTGATCTGTAAATAGTCAAATAGTTCCTGAGCTGATTTAAGTGATACAGTATCTTTATAACCAGCACTATCTAACATTTTTTCTATTACAAATAGATTGACCGTGTTGTCATCTACCAGTAAAATAGTCATCGCTTTTTCCCCCTGTAGCTAATAAAGCCAATCTTAGTTTCTATACGAATATTCTTCCCTTTTTATTATACAAAAGATTATACGTATGCGGTATTTAAATGACTTTAAATGACAAATATTAACATGGAGTATATTTCTCTAGCAGAGAAAAGAGATTTGAACTTTTTAAAAGAAGAATGAAAAATAGTTTTAGAAGAGGTGTAGAGGTCAATACATTCTTGGTCATCGTATCCATTAACTCATTCAAATAATAGGAGCACTGTTGATTGGAGGGGAGAGCTACGACTCCAGTATTTTAAGACCCTGAACTACCTGCCAAATCACGTGTACATACTCCCTATCCTAGTTATTTGAAGAGCAGGAGGCGACTACTGGGGAAATAGCGACGAGGAGATTAATTATTAAAGGGAGTTAAAGTATATAGATAGGGAACCTAAACTAATAACTATTTACTAGTTAATGGAAAGAAGTTAATATAATAAATATTTGCATAGTATTAGAAAATAAAAGTGGGGGTGCAAAATGGATTTATCATTCAAAACAGACGAGGGTAGGTTTAATTATCGTGTTGCAGGATTGATTATAAACGAAGGAAAGATATTGATTATGAAGGATGAAAGGTCTCCTTATTACTATGTTCCTGGAGGAAGAGTCGGCCTGCATGAAAAAAGTGAGGATGCCATTCATCGAGAAATTAGAGAAGAGCTCTCGACTGAAGTAGCTATTGACCGGCTATTGTGGATCAATGAAAATTTTTTCGAAGAGGAAGTTTCTAAAGAGAGATTTCATGAAATATGTTTTTTTTATCTTCTTTCCTTAAAAAATGATGATTTGTTAAACAAAGGAAACCAATTTACGGAAAATGAAAATGGAAAAATTAATACATATTATTGGAAAGCATTTGATGAATTACAAGAGCTAAATGTCTTTCCTCTTTTTCTAAAAGAAAAGTGTCACGACTTGCCACAACAGATCACTCATTTGGTAGAGAGTAAATAGCATGCAAATCTCTTTTTATATAGTATGACTTTTCTCTAAAAAGTTCATGCTAGTAACGAGGAGGTGTGATACTAATGGCTAAGGATGTACTTTGTGAAGTGAACAACTGTAAATTTTGGAGACAAGGGAACAAATGTAATGCAAAAGCTATTTATGTAGTTAGTCGTAAAGGGAACCAAGCTTCCAACAGTGATGAAACAGATTGTAAAACGTTTGAACCGAAGTAACTGATCTGAATGTCTATTAATACTCACCTAATCACACGTGAAATAACGTGTAAAAAAGTACAGCTAGTGATTATTTAAATCACTAGCTGTACTTATAAAAGTGAGTATTAATAAGTTGTTACTTTTGTATAGCTTTGGAGCGCATATATCCAACGCTGCCACCAAGTGAACTTGTTTTGATATTCACTAACTTCTACGGTGTACATAGCATCTTCGTTATTCCATAATCGTTGGAAATATTGCTCCATTTCTAAAGCTAGTTCACTGTCATTTGGGGCTATAATTCTTACATTACTCTCTAAATTGTAATTATCTAAAGCACGTTCTGTATAGTTTGCAGCACCACTTGAAATGACTGTATGCTCTTGTGTCTGAATCCATATAGTCTTAGTATGATACTGGCCGATTACGGTATTATACCATCGTATATTAATCTTTTCATTCGTATCCTCCAGTAACTCTTGGACGACTGGGCGATTTGGTAAGCCAGATTTTTCTCGGCCAAAGGAGTTTTCATTTGGATCTAAAATGAGATTTACCTCTACGCCTCGATTTGCAGCATCGACTAATGTATTAACAATATCCCTCTCTGCTACAAAGAACATACCTAACCAAATCTTATCTCCTTTTTTAGTATCATTTAAATCGCTTAACAAAGCATCTAGGATTTTTTTCTCTGTTAAGTATTGAGCTTGATACTCTCCTTGTCCTTCCTGGTTTTTAACCCTAGGAAGTTTTGGCCCTCCAGAAAATAGGGAAACTGCCTCTTCTGCTTCTAAAATATCATTAATGATTGGTCCATCTAACTTCAAAGCAATATTGCCGTGAAAGCCACTGGCATCGTGGGGATTAGAGGTAGTTATTATAGCGGCCTTCTCTGTTACTAAAGCCTTCCTATGGTTTGCCTTTACATTCAATAGAGTCATATAGGAAGCTATAGTCATTTTAGGTGCGTCACTTGCCATAGCATTGGCAATCCAACCTTTACCGCCAATATCGAACCATTGAAAGAAAATACGATAAATACCAGAATAAACAGGAGTAGAATCTCTTAGCTCATCTAAATCTGTATATACAATTTCAACACCTGCATCTCGCATTTTTTTAAACCATTTACTTTCGTAAGAGCCATACCCTCGATTAAGTGGATCGGTAATAAAAACGATTGGCATGTCTGGGTTAGTCTTTTTCTTTTCCGCTACAGTGGAGGAAAGTGTATCTGCTATATTAGGGAAGTCCTCATCTTCATCATAATAGCCATCCATCAAAAAGAAATCTAACACTACAAATTCCTCAGCTTCTTCAATCGTTTTATATACCTCCTCAAAAATATGGTTTTCATGAACGGTATTTGTACCTTTTTGATCTTGTGCAAAGGTCAAATCCGTTAAAAATTGTATGTTATTCGTCTTATGTAACTCACCTTCAAAGGAAACTCCTTGGGGAAGCGGTTTGAATGTATGCCACGTAATAACGGCTATGTAAATAAGAGCAAACACGCCTATTAAGGAGACAATAATGCGCTTCTTTTTGCTCCATGGCTTTTTAGTTTTTTTAGCCATGAGAAAACTCCTCCTATAAAACTTCTATTTTAAATATAATATTCCCATATTAGTAGACAGCAAAACTATTAATCTATCAAATATGTACAATTATTTAATTATTTTATGTTTTTAAAATCACTATTGTAATAAAATAAAATTTACGTTATTATGATAATGATAATCGTTATCAATTATAATGATATAGGAGATGAAACTATTGAGTATGAAAAAGTATTGGATGTTAGGTGCAACAGCTATGTTAGCACTAAGTTTAGCTGCTTGTGGAGATAAGGAAAAAGGCTCTACAGAAAAAATTGAAGTTGAAGCGGAATCATCAGAAGCTTCAGCTGATGGGTTAGATACTGAACAAACACTTACATATTTAGGGGAAGACTATGTAGTACCCTCCAAAGTAAATAATATTGTAGCAGCGAGCTTGGAGTCCATGGAAGATGCAGCTATTTTAGGTATTAAGCCAGCTGGAGTACTTGCAATTGCAAATGCAATACCTACCTATTTAGCGGATGAATTAGAGGGAGCCGCATTGGTTGGTGACAAGTTTGCACCCAATAATGAGGCTATCCTAGCTTTAGATCCAGATGTTATTTTAGGTTCTTCGAAGCATGGAGAAGAAGTTGTGACAGCATTAAATAAAATTCAAACAATGATACCTTACTCGCATGTATCTACGAACTGGAAAGAAAATCTTACTCTATTAGGACAATTAGGTGATAAAGAAGCAGAGGCAGAAAAAATTATAGCAGACTATGAGGAAAAAGCTGGACAAGCTAAAGCTGAATTAGGTGAAGCATTGAAGGATAAGGAAGCACTTGTATTACGTATACGCAAAGGAAGTATTAATGCATATCCTGAATCTATTTACTTTAACCCAGTTCTTTATAATGATTTAGGACTGAAGGTTCCAGATGTAGTTGCAAAAGCAGAGGCGCAATCAGAATTATCTCTTGAGGCTTTAGCTGAATCGAACCCGGATTACATTTTCCTTCAATTCGAAACAAGTGAAAACACAGATAATGCGGCTGCTTTAGATGAGCTTTTAGCCAATCCGATATTTGGAAGCATAGAGGCTGCGAAAAACGACCAGGTGTTTGTAAACGTAGTAGACCCTTTAGCGCAAGGTGGTACAGCATGGTCTAAAGTGAAATTCTTAGATGCAGCGATAGAGAATTTATCGAAGTAAAGTTAGGTGCGATGAATTATGAAAAACAAAAATACGTTAGCTTTAATCATTTTAATAGTTTCTCCATTGTTCATCGTACTAGCAATAGCTTTATCTATTTTATATGGTGCTAAAGATATTAGTCTATTAACAGTTTGGCAGGCGATTACGCTATTCGATGGAAATAATGTGGATCATAACATTATTATGACATCGCGATTACCACGCGTAATCGCTGCTTTATTGGTTGGAGCTTTTCTAGCTGTTGCAGGAGCAATTATGCAAGGTATAACACAAAATTATTTGGCATCTCCTTCTATAATGGGAGTAAATGATGGGTCGGCATTTGTTATTACAATAGCAATGGTCTTTTTTCCGGGACTTCCTAATTATCAAATGATTATTCTTTCGATGATAGGCTCTGCTATTGGGGCAGGTCTTGTCTTTGGTTTTGGCTCCTTGATAAAGGGTGGGCTATCACCTGTTCGATTGGCTATTATTGGAACAGTCATTGGAACATTCTTGAGCAGTATAGCTTCTGCTATTGCAATGTACTTTCAAGTGTCTCAAAGCGTTAGTGTTTGGTATAACGCAAAATTACATATAGTTAATCCTGAAATGCTTTGGCTATCTATTCCTTTCGGTTTAGTTGGGTTATTACTGGCATTAGGGGTTTCGAAGTCAATTACCATTGCCTCGTTAGGTGATGACATTGCAGTTGGTTTAGGGCAACGAACAAAAATGGTCAAAATCATAAGTATTCTTGCGGTTGTATGCTTAACTGGTACTGCAGTTGCCTTAGTAGGAAAGATAGGGTTTGTTGGATTAATAATTCCTCATATTACACGATTTCTTGTAGGGGTTGACTACAGATTTCTAATTCCATGCTCTGCAGCAATCGGAGCGGTGTTTTTAGCTTTTTGTGATGTAATTAGTCGCTTTATCAACTTTCCATTTGAGACTCCGGTTGGTGTAGTAACGGCTATTATTGGGGTTCCTTTCTTCCTTTACCTAATTCGGAGTAGAGGGGGAGCACAGCGTGCATAAAGGTCCATATATACGTTTTATCACGATGCTGTCTATCTTTGCTGGGTTGACTCTTATCGCTTTCTATTTTCACATTACTAATGGAGTCTTTGATATGACGATCCTAGAGGTTCTCAAAACTTTTTTACGAATTGATCCAAATGATAAACACGATTTGGTTATATTTGCGTTTAGATTACCAAGGATTGTCATTGCAGCCTTAGTAGGAATCGGTCTTGGGATTGCAGGAACTGTTATACAAGGAGTGACAAGGAACGGCTTGGCGGATCCTGGTATTTTAGGTATAAATGCAGGTGCAGGAGCTTCTATTGTGATTTTTATGTTCTTTTTTCAAATGACTGCTACCAATATTGCGGGAGATGGCTGGTATACGATTTTTCTAATGCCACTCTTTGGGTTTGTTGGAGGTGCGCTTGCAGCTTCAATTATTTTTATCTTTTCTTGGAAAAATGGAGTATTGGATATGCAAAGGTTGATCCTCACGGGTATTGCAATAGGTAGTGGCTTCGGAGCCTTATCCTTATATGTATCACTTAAGATGAATGCAAGTGACTATGAGATGGCTGCAGTTTGGATTTCCGGGAGTATTTATAATGCTAACTGGGCTTTCGTTTTATCCATTCTGCCTTGGGTTGTTATTCTTAGCTACGTAATCTACCTGAAAAGTCATTTGCTAGATTATCTTCAGTTGGAGGATGCCAATGTGAAGAGTCTAGGAATTTCAGTGGAAAAAGAGAAATCTATTCTATTATTATGTAGTATAGGACTTGTCAGTGCCTGTGTATCGGTGTCCGGTGGGATTGGATTCATCGGACTGATGGCACCTCATATTGCTAAAAGGTTGGTTGGCATCAAGCATAGATTTGTTGTTCCGATGAGTGGTGCAATTGGAATGTTTTTATTAGTCATCTCTGATTACATTGCTAAGACGGTTTTTGAGCCTTCCGAGCTGCCAGTAGGAATTGTCGTTGCAATCATTGGAATTCCCTACTTTTTATATTTATTAGTCAAAACAAAAGCATAGGAGGGTACCTATGATAGAGAGTATATTACGAGTTGAGGAGCTTAGCTCTGGTTATGAAAAACAAACCGTGTTCACTAATTTAAATACATCCATTAAAAAGGGAAAAATAACAACTATTATTGGTCCCAATGGCTGTGGAAAGTCAACCTTATTAAAAACGATTGGACGTATTATTCATCAAAAGAACGGAAAGGTTTTTTTACAGGAAGAAGACATGATGTCTATGCCTACAAAGGCTATTGCGAAAAGGCTTGCTATGCTTTCGCAAAGCCCTGTAGCTCCTGCTCAATTGAAGGTAGATGAGTTAATCTCCTATGGAAGGTTTCCACACCGAAAAAACATTGGAACACTATCAAAAAAAGATATTGAAGTAATTGAATGGACAATGACTGTCACTAAAACAATCGAATACCGCAATAGGGAAATTAATCAGCTATCAGGTGGTCAGCGTCAAAAGGTATGGCTTGCGATGGCACTAGCACAGGAAACAGAAATTCTCCTGCTCGATGAACCAACAACATACCTAGATATGGCCCATCAGCTAGAGATGTTGAAAATTGTGGAGCAGCTAAATAAGGAGCATCAATGTACAGTAGTGATGGTATTGCATGATATTAACCATGCTGCTCGCTTTTCGGATGAGCTTATTGCAATGAGAGGCGGAGAGATTATTACAACGGGTACTCCTAAGGAAATATTAACAAAGGAAGTTATGAAAAACGTGTTCCAAATAGATGCAAAGATAATGTTCGATGAGGAAACAGAGGCACCCGTTTGCTATGGATATGAAACTTTAGAGGAGGTTTAATAGATGGATAAAGTACTGTTAGAGAATACAGAGCATTTTCAAATCGATTCCAAGTACACAAACTATTTGTATGATATAAAGGTTTCTATCCCAAATGTGGAACCTCCTAAGGAAGGCTTTCCTGTCTACTATATGCTAGATGGAAACTGGTATTTCCAGCTTGCAAGAGATGTAGTAAAGCTGCAATCTAAAAATTCCCTTAAAACACTTATTTCTCCTTCCATTGTGGTTGGGATTGGACATTCTGGTAGGGAAGAGGATGCTCGCAAAAGAAGATTTTTAGATTTTACTCCCAAGGCAGAAGCATATATCTATCCAAAACGTTTGCAGGGGAAGGACTTAGGAGAGCATGGCGGATCAGAGGAATTCCTAGCGTTTTTAAAGGATGAGCTAATGCCGGATGTACATAAGCGTTATCCTGTTAACCAACAGAATCAGGCACTTTTTGGTCACTCCTTAAGTGGCCTTTTTGTTCTGTGGACATTATTTAAACAACCAGCCCTATTTTCCTGCTACCTATCAATAAGCCCTTCTGTATGGTGGAATGAATACGAGCTATATAAGGAAGCAGAAAATTTTGTTCGTTTACAAACCAATCTTCAATATAAAAAACTGTTTATATCAGCCGGTAGCAAAGAAGGCTTTATGTGTGAGGATGCAAAACAACTATATACGGTATTACATGAAAGTATAGAAACGGAACTATATATAGCTCAGGATGAAAACCATGCCTCAGTGGTGCCTACGGTTTTGAGTAGGGCATTGCGCTATTTACACTAAACTCTAAAAGGGAAGTGGGTGCCATAGCCACTTCCCTCATTAGTGAAGAGCGTATATTTAATAAAATAAGCTTTGTTGAAGTTATTGGTTGATTTTGACTCACAATTCTTTTTTATAGTGACTGTAAACATAAACAAAGGAACTTTCAAATGGCTAGTAAGAACATAAAAAGATGATGAAATTGGGGTTGGTGACAGTTTTTTAGCTTTGATTATGCGAGTAAACTTATTAGCGCTTTATCGATAAAGGAAAGCCATTCCCATTTATTGATTGGAGCACCAGATGGCGACTCCTACGGAAATCAATTCTACTCTCTGATTTATAGATTTCTTTGCATCATAAATCAACCCTACTCTTTAACATAGCCTAAAAACAAAAAAAGCTTGGAAAAGTATCTCCTAGCTCATGGTTATTCTTTGACTATATTTATATCAAATTTCATATGATCTACATCCCAAACATCTTCATCAGTATTAGAAAAGACAGTTACAACGACATTTTGACCAATATTATACCTCTTCACATCAACAACAGGTATTACGTATACATTTCCTCCTCGTATGCCCTTATTAATGTTGTTGTGTTCTTTAATAACTAATATCTCTTCTTGAGCGTCTAACTCCTCGACTGTTCCGGAGAAAGTAAAACTTTCTTGGTAATCATCAGCACAACCAGCCAAAAACAAACAAATCAATGATATAAAACTTATTGTAATTTTAATTTTCAACACAAACGCTCCCTCGTAAGATTCATCATATGTAAAGATTCAGAGAGACTATTGACTAAGTTTCCTTCATTCGTTCTAAAATTTGGTAATCTTTAGTTTTTTTGATTGATATAGAATTTTGATTTGCAAAATCGAGTAAATCTAAGAATACGTTGTTAGGCTCGAAGTTAAAAACACGAATATTGATGCCCTTATTAATTTGTATAATAGCACCTTTAGTAGACCAACCAAAACGGACAAATTTAATATTTGTTATTCGGTAGGGGTGTATTACTCGTTTATAAAGTGGCCTTTCGATGAAAAGGAATTGATACGTCAGATAACCATCCTTTATTTCCAGTTTATATTGAATAAAAAATGAAAACAGTGAAAATAAAAGAATAATAATATGAAAATATAACAATCCTTTGGAAAAATTATTACCTATAATGTTTGAAAGTAATAAAACCACCGTCATTACAAATAAAAAAACCATAATTCCTCGCTGGACTTTTGCATTGTATGCCAACTTTTCCCCTCCTTGTTGTTTAACTTGTAATTCGTGTGTCTAAACCGGCTCTTGGATGATTTTATAAGTTTTAATTAATTTATGATTTCATATTTTTAAAAAAAACTAGCAAATTTTAGAAGGGGATTTGTGGAATACAGTAGAATTGACTTCACTCTGGCGGATGCTTTTTAAAACGGCATCATATTGATTGTAGGAGCTGTTTTATTATAAACTGCTATTTATTCATTCATTTGACTTATTTAAGTTAATTTTAACATAAATATCCATTTTATTTAAAAATAATTTAATTATTTGTAAGTTGGTTATCTACACTTTAATTAGTAAGACTATTGAAAATATTTAAATTAATCTTTACAATTAAATTTGTAAGTGCTTTCACCAAATTAGTTTAATAGAGAGGTGAGACAATGGGAATATTAAATGGATTAAAGATTTTAGATTTCTCCACTCTTCTGCCGGGACCCTTTGCCACGATGATGTTAGCTGACATGGGAGCAGATGTCATTAAGATTGAGAATCCAAATCGAGAGGATTTTTTAAAGCATATTGAGCCAAAGGATGGTGAGGTTTCTGCAACATTTGCTCATCTTAACCGCTCTAAGCGATCGCTAGTTTTAGATCTAAAACTAGCAAAATCGAAGGATATTATCTATAGGCTAATAGAGGAATATGACATTGTCATTGAGCAGTTTCGGCCCGGTGTTATGGATAAGCTCGGGATTGGCTATGAAAAGTTAAAGGAAATAAACCCTAAGATCATTTTCTGTTCCATTACAGGATATGGCCAAACTGGTCCTCTTCGAAATAGAGCAGGACACGATATCAACTATTTATCTATAGCTGGAGTAGCTAGCTATTCCAGACGGAAAAATCAGCTTCCTGTTCCAACGGGCATCCAAGTGGCTGATCTTGCTGGGGGGTCTATGCCAGCTGTCATTGGAATCCTTGCAGCTGTTTATAATCGACATAGTACTGGAGAAGGACAGCATATTGATGTAAGCCTAACAGATGTTGCTTTTTCTTTGAACGCTATGTATGGACCGAACTTTCTAGTTGGCGGGGAAAATCCGAAGGAAGAGGAAATGCTGCTAAATGGCGGGACCTTTTATGATTATTATGAGACAAAAGATGGTCGACATTTTTCAGTCGGAAGTTTGGAGCCGAAGTTTCAGCAAAAACTTTGTGAGCTATTAGGAGATAGGAATCTTATAAAGCTTAGTAACAGCAATAGTAAGGAAGACCAGCAGGCATTCAAAGAAATCTTGACAAAGGAATTTAAGGCAAAAAGCTTTGAAGAATGGCTTGGAATTCTTGGAGATAATTTTGATGGCTGTGTAGAGCCAGTGTTAAATATTAGCGAAGCCGTTAATCACCCTCAAATACAGGCTAGAAATATGGTGACCACTGTGCCGAAAAGTGAAGGAGGAGAGCAAAAGCAAATTGCTTTCCCTATAAAATTTTCAGCAAGTAGGCCAGAGTACCGCTTTGCAGGTGTTTCAACAGGTAAGCATACTCCGGAAATCTTGAAGAGTTTAGGAATGGACTTGCCAGAGATTCAGTCCCTTGCCGAAAACGGTGTTTTTGGAGAAATCAAAGCATAAGAATGAATCTACTCAAATAAAATAAAAGCAAAGAAAAGGAGCTGGTAATTATGTTCTCGCCGTTAACGCCGTTAGATTGGAAACGAAGAGCAGTTAAGTATTATCCGGAAAAAGTAGCTGTAATTGATGGAGAAAAGGAATTTACATATAAGCAATTTTCACAACGTGCTGACCAGCTATCTTATTCTTTATATAAAGCAGGTATTCGAAAAGGGGATCATGTAGCAGTAATGCTTCCGAATACTCATTATATGCTGGAGTGCTTTTATGGGATCTGTCAGCTGGGAGCGGTAATGGTACCATTAAATTACCGTCTTAATGCGGAAGATATTGAGTATATTATCAAGCATAGCGACTCTAAGATGTTGATAGTAGATGCAGAGTTTACAGGCCCGATTGAGAAGATAGAGGAAAATCTACCTTTTGACCAAATCGTAGTAGTGGCTGTTGAAGGACATAGTCATACATTGAAAGCAAAGGATTATGAGGACTTTATCACAGCAGGGACAGAGGCATTAAAATTCCCGGAGATAGATGAAAATCAGTTGCTTACCTTAAACTATACAAGTGGAACTACCTCTAAGCCAAAAGGGGTTATGCTGACACATAGAGGAAATTATTTGAACGCAGCAAACTTTATGTATCATTTAAATGTAAATCATGATGATGTGTATCTTCATACTTTACCTATGTTTCATGCAAATGGCTGGGGAGGAGTCTGGGCACTCACAGCAGTAGGGGCTACCCATATTTGTTTACGAAAAGTAGATCCTCCGTTAATACTAGATTTATTTGAAAAGCATAAAATATCTTTATTATGCGGGGCTCCAACCGTTGTTAATATGCTTGTTAATGAACCGAAGGCAAAAGATGTGAAAATCACAACTAATCCGCGTATGGCTACTGCAGGGGCTCCGCCTGCCGCGGCCTTAATCGCAAAAGCGCAATCAATCCTTGGACTTAATATGATGCATGTATACGGTCTAACGGAAACATCTCCATTCATTCTATATTGCGAATGGAAAAAAAGATTTAATGATCTAACTGTAGATGAACAATCTACTATTAAGGCGAGACAAGGAATCGAGTTAGCGTTTAATGGAGAAACAAAGGTCGTTAATCAGGAGGATGGCAAGGAGGTTGAATGGAACGGTAAGGAGCTAGGAGAAATTATTACACGTGGCAACGTAGTAATGGAAGGATATTATAAGGACCCGGAAAAAACTGCGGAAGCGATTAAAGATGGTTGGTTTTATACAGGAGATTTAGCAGTTACCTATCCAGATGGATATATTGAGATTCAAGATCGTATTAAAGATATGATCATTTCAGGAGGAGAGAATATCTCTTCGACTGAAATAGAGGGTGTGCTTTATAAGCATCCAGATATATTAGAAGTAGCTGTCATTGCGGTACCTGATGAAAAGTGGGGTGAGGTACCAAAGGCAGTTGTCGTACTTCAGCCGGAAAGTAGCATTACAGAACAAGAGCTAATTGATTATTGTCGCTCTAAAATGGCTCACTTTAAAGCTCCAAAAGCATTTGATTTTGTAGAGTCACTTCCTAAAACCGCTACTGGTAAGCTACAAAAATTCCGTCTAAGAGAAATGTATTGGAACGGACCGAAGAAAGTAAATTAATGAAAAAAGATCCCATTGCTTGATAGCGTTGGGGTCTTTTTTAAAGATAGTCTAAGCTTATGAATACCAAAAGTAATCCAACAATACATACCACCCAAGAAAGAGCAGATTCTTTACTGTTTGCTAACCTATTGTTAAGTTTTTGAAGAAGGGGATTTAGCAAGCGACTGAATAGCTTATAAAAGATCATTAATAATAGACTGGGCAGCACCATAATTAGATTGTACAAGATAAGTATAGGTATCCACTCAAATAGGTTCAGGTTAGACGTACTCATTAGACCGATAGCAGCAAAGTAAGGGAGGGCTGTACTTCCTTCTATTAGGAACGTAATAACCCCTAAAAATATCATAGAGGAACTATTAATAATGCTCGGTAAAGAAGTGACGGCAGCTTTCCTCTTAGGCATATAAAAGCTTAGGATAAATAAAATAATTCCTGTTAAAAAGATTGTCCAGCTAATAACTCGGTTCTGGAAGAGCCCTTGGAGAAAGCTGATTGATAAGGAAATGCCAAGCAGAAGAGCTGAGCCAAAAAGGAAATATAAAATAGCTACAGTCATCAGGTACACTATTAAAAGTCTATATAACTTTCTCTGTTCTCTTAGTAACAAATAGAGAGTTATGCCAATTACGGTTGGGCTAAGTGTATCTATAAGTGCCAATCCAATAATGATTAGTAAAATTTCAACATTCATAAAGGCTCTATTCCTTTCTAGCTAGATAGATGGAATAGGCACGTGACATAAATTCAAGCAACTCTTTTTCCAGAGGATAGAGTCCTAGTTTTTCAGATTCTGTTTTGGATTGTCTTAGTTCCCAAAGCTTATCGAGAAAGTCGTTTTGTTGCCCGTATTCTCTTATTCGTTTCTCTTCCATCTGTAGAATGATATGTTGTACTCTAGGAGAATGAGGATCCTCTGACATAGATTCCTTTAATAGTCCTACCAAGCTGATCCATTCGAGAGATGCTATTTCATTACTTGCCATATGGGGCAGTTGATTCCATTTCTTTAAATCGGCTTGGGAAAAAATTGCTTCTCTGTACAGCTTATGTTTCTCTTTGTCCTCTGCTGCTAGTTGCATTAGATTTTTTAATACAACTTCGCTATCTCCTATTTCTATGTCAAAAGCATTAATCATTTCTCGCAAGGACTGCTCGATCTTTTGTAATTTTTCCTGCTCTTCTACGACATAATCCAGCTGTTCTTTTAAGCTAGTAGACCAGCTCCATTCGCTAGAGGAAAGCATTTGTTTGATTTCCTCTAGTGTCAAACCTGTTTTTTTT
This sequence comes from Psychrobacillus sp. FSL W7-1457, assembly GCF_038593405.1. NCBI lineage: Bacteria > Bacillati > Bacillota > Bacilli > Caryophanales > Bacillaceae > Psychrobacillus > Psychrobacillus sp. FSL W7-1457. The sequence continues at coordinate 3,189,480 of NZ_CP151993.1, read as the reverse complement.
AGAAATTGTATTTGTAAGAGCCTTTGTAGGTTTTCCTCATTATATAAGCGATGTCCACCCTCTGTCTTGGAAGCGGGACTAAGCAAGTTTATTTTATCGTAATACCGTAACGTTCTTACGGTGACTCCGGTCAATTCAGCAACTTTATTTATATGAAGCAATTCATCCTTCCTCCCTTTTGGTAAAGTATTGTAGAACATAGCCGACTCCTAATCCTATCAAGACTCCTGGAAATGCAGCATCGAAAATTAAACCAACACCTGCTCCTATAATAACGCAACCGTAAAGAATAATATCCCCTTGTTTCATTCTAACTCATTCCTCCCTTTTCTCGATTATATAAAATGACGTAACGTCAGCTTCAAGTGTTTTAATCAAAAACTCAGCTTTATTAAAAGTATTGGTTGATTCTTATTTTTAGTGACTGAATACATGAAAAAAGTGGCATGCTACGGGATGCGGAAGAAGGTAGGACATCACAACGACGCGCATAAGCGATTGGCGATGGCTTATTTCACAGACTGAGGAAAGCATATCCGGCTGGTGTGGAAATCAATTCTACTTTCTGATTTAAAAAATTCTTAGAGTCCAAAACTAAATGGAGATAACTCTTAAGACGAGAGAAAAGAGGGAGTTGAATGAAAGATATTGAGTAAATAATAGCGTAATGATAAAGCTTCACACTAAAAAAACTACCCCCATTGAGTGGTAGTTTTTTAGATGTATCTAATTAATATAATTTATGTCGAGGGGATCTGCAGTTAATATTGCTTCGGACGCGCATATAATTGTGTATTAAACGGGCATGTCTTCCCAACTCAGTATGGGGATTAACGAGGGGGCTAAGTCTTTTCAAGAATTCATGGTCACAGTCACATTTACCTCTTCCACTTTCATAACAAAGATCATGCATCATACAGGCAGCATCTACTTCGTTGACGGGCGCCCCTGGTCCACTACATCCTGGTCCACACCAATTATAACCTGGAAGACAAAAGCCACGTTTTCTCTTTCTTCTTTGTTGCAAACAAACACCCCCTTAATCTTTATGTATTAAGATATTCTTGAATGTAAATACGAATAAATACAAGCACCTAGCTGTCCAATTTTTATTTTTAAGACCATCAAAAAAGCAGTCTAAAAATAGACTGCTAAGTTAAAGAAAGTTTAAGTTAAATAAAGAATTCTTTTGAATAATGCATATTGAATAATTCGATCTGCAGACTTATTTGTAACGGTTTGAAAGAGATTAATGTTACCTTCTTTTAAGCTTAAGATAATGCCCTCCAATAAGTCTTCTAAAGTCATTGAACATAAGGAATAGTTTCTTTTGTCAGTCAACCTAAGTGTTTCTCCTTGAAGCAGTAGTTCAGTTGCCCATTCGTCTTGATAGATTCCCGAGGGTTTTTTGCTCCAGTTAGACTGCTCTTCCTGATGTATGGCCCATCTCTCATCCTCTAATATCGTGCTCATTATAGTTTCAATATTCTCTTCGGTAATAGAAATTGTTGCTTGTATTTCTTTATTGCTCGATTGTTGATTCATTTCCCCATCCCCTTACTTTGTTGTTCCGTACTAGTTAAATTTACTATTAATTCATAGAAAATAGAATAATCCAATTAGTGGTAACATAAAGGGAGTAGCGGATTATCTTTATCATTTAGCGTGCAAAGTTTTAGAAAAGTGTTTTCTTGTCCTACCTATGATCGGGAGGATACTACTAGGAAGCGAACAGGCTTGTCCGTCAAGTTATACCAGTAATGCAATAGATTTGCGTCAAACATCGTAGACTGCTGTTCCTTCAGTTCCATCTCCTGACTACCAACTACTACTGTTAATGTTCCTTCTACTACAAATAGAAACTCATGGCCGCTATGTGAGAATGCATTACCTTTATTTTCCCCTGGTTGTAGCGTAACAAAAATAGGTGCATAAGCCGCATCCTGTATACCATTGGATAAATCCTTATAGTAAAACTGTTGTCTAATTTCAGCTAATTCATCATGGGGAGTTACATCCGGAAAGAAAACGGTCGGATTGACTTTTAGGGCATCCGCTATTTTTTTTAGAGATTCTAACGTCACACTAGATTTTCCTCTTTCGACCTGTGAAAGGAAGCTAATCGATACATCCGTCATCTCGGCAAGTTCCTTTAGAGTGAGCTTACGTTCTTTTCTTAAGTCTTTTAGAATAGTACCTATTAAATTAGAAGACATATTATCTCTCCTTTTTTCTTCTCTATTATTTATCATACCTAGTAATGAGGTATCCCTCAATGATTCATATTAAATAACCATTGACAGAAAATTATAAACTATCTAAAATAAAAACAGGGAGAAATTAAAGTGTTACTTCAATTTTAAAGGGGAGATGAAAGATGGATCCAAAACAAATGAGGAAGGTCTGGATTGCTAGTTTAGTAGGAAGCTCCATTGAATGGTTTGATTACTTTTTATATGGTACAGTTGCCGCACTCGTTTTCAATCAAGTATTTTTTGTGACAGAGGAGCCAACTGTAGGATTATTGCTTTCCTATGCATCCTTTGCTTTAGCATTTTTTATCCGACCATTCGGTGGGATCATATTTAGTCATATCGGGGATAGGATTGGAAGAAAGAAAACATTAGTTATTACATTGAGTCTAATGGGAGTTGCGACTTTTGGGATGGGGCTACTACCTACATACCAAGCAATTGGTGTATGGGCTCCTATTCTATTAATCACCCTACGTTTAATCCAAGGACTGGGTATCGGCGGAGAATGGGGAGGTGCACTATTACTAGCAGTTGAATATGCACCAAAGGAAAAACGAGGTTTGTACGGTGCAATTCCACAAATGGGTGTAACAATCGGGATGGTAATGGGTACTGTTGCGTTGTCCATTATGACTCTATTACCTGAAGGTTCTTTCATGACATGGGGATGGCGTGTTCCATTTATCATGAGTGCGTTACTTGTTATTTTTGGCTTGTGGATCCGTAAAGGAATTGAAGAAACACCTTCCTTTAAAAGGGTACAGGAGTCAGGGGAGATTCCAAAGCTGCCTATTGCTGATACGTTAAAGTATCATTGGAAAGAGGTTATTATAGCTGTAGGGGCAAAGGTTGTTGAGACTGCACCTTTCTACATTTTTGGTACTTTTGTTGTTTCTTATGCTACTGCTGAGTTAGGTTTCTCACGTACTGCTGTATTAAATACGGTAATGGTAGCGACAATTGTGACGACTATTCTTATACCTATCATGGGTAGTCTGTCAGATAAAATCGGGCGGAAGAAGGTTTATGTGGCTGGAACGGTTGGGATGATTTTGTTTGCCTTCCCTTACTTTTGGATGCTTCAGCAGCAGTCACTTGTGTTACTAGTAGTTGCAACGATCATCGGGTTAGGAATTATTTGGGCACCGATTACAGCCGTGCTAGGAACGATGTTTTCAGAAATCTTTGACGCGAAGGTTCGTTATACAGGAATCACACTAGGCTACCAAATTGGAGCTGCCCTAGCTGGTGGAACAGCACCATTGATAGCTGCAAGTCTTATGCTACAGTTTAATGGATCCTATGTTCCAGTTGCATTTTATATTATTTTCACTGCTGTTATTTCTTTATTGGCCATTTGGGCAGTTAAGGATAGAAGCCAGCAAAATTTAGATGATGTAACTCCAGTAAATGCAGATGAATCATTCTCAAAGACAAATGAAAAAGAACTTAGTAAAGTATAATGATGTGAACATAAAGCTCGTCTTACGCTACTTTAGGCAAGGCGAGCTTGTATTTTTTAGGGAGGCTATAATGATGCTAGTGGTTAATGAACAGGAAATTATGTCTACATATAAGATGAAGGATGCAATAAAAGATATCAAAGAGATATTGGAAGCAAAAGCAGCAGAAAAATTAGCGAGTCCACATAGAACAGTAATTGAATTTCCACAACATGAAGCATCTGCGTTGTATATGCCAAGCGCTGATTTAATAGGGGAGGTGACAGCTGTAAAGGTAGTGACCATTTTCCCAAACAATCCTTCACAGGGAAAGCCTACTACACAGGGGATTGTCTTGCTGTCGGACGCAAAAAATGGAGAACATTTGGCCATGTTAAATGCTTCCTATTTAACAAGATTACGAACTGGAGCGCTTAGCGGTATTGCTACCGATTATCTCGCAAAAAAAGATTCGAAGGTGTTAACTGTAATAGGAACAGGAGCAATGGCATTTGAACAGGTACTTGCAGTTCTTGCAGTGAGAGATATAGAACGTATTGTGCTAGTTAATAGAACTATTTCAAAAGCAGAACAATTTGGCCAAAAGCTAGCAGATTTCGGGATTGATATTCCTTATGAAGTATTTAATGATGTTTCAGGAGCTGTAGGTGAGGCAGATATTATCTGCTGTGCAACGAGATCTAACGAGCCAGTCTTTAAAGGGAGTGACTTAAAACCGGGTACTCATATTAATGGAGTTGGCTCTTATCTACCTCATATGCTTGAAATGGATGTAGCTACGATAACCAAGTCCTCTAAAATTGTAGTAGATGATTTGGACGGGGTTAAGGGCGAGGCAGGGGAACTCATGCATGCAGTAGAGATTGGCGAATGGTCCTTCGATCAAGTTTATGGAGATATAGGAGCACTTGTTACTGGTGCGGTGAAGGGACGACAGCATGAAGAAGAAATAACATTATTTAAATCTGTCGGTGCAGCATACTATGATTTAGCAGTTGCAAAAGGTGTTTTTGTAAAAGCAAGGGAACATAATATTGGTACAGAAATAGAGGTATAAAAAGAAGTCCGAGTAGCAAATTATGCTGTTCGGCCTTTTCTAATTGTGTAGAAAACTATAAAATTCTGAAACCTGTTCTCGCATTTCTACATTTGCCTGTCGGGGCAGGGATAGGCGCCTGCGCTTTTCTTGTTGTCTAGCTCCGGCGCCTTGCCCCTCGGGGTCAAATGGATAAAAGCTCCGGTGGCTGAGGAACTGCCTCCTCGCATTTCTCCATTTGCCTGTCGGGGCAGGGATAGGCGCCTGCGCTTTTCTTGTTGTCTAGCTTCAGCGCCTTGCCCCTCGGGGTCAAATGGGAAAATACTGCGGTGGCTGAGGACCTGCCTCCTCGCATTTTCCCATTTGCCTGTCGGGGCAGGGATAGGCGCCTATGCTTTTCTGATTGACTTCTATTTTTTTACATGATAAAATTATCTCGAATTAAAGATATTTAAATTAAAGATAAAATAGGAGGATTATAAATGAATCACTTAAAAGGTATACATCATGTGACTGCTATTACAAGCAGTGCAGAAGAAAACTATAAATTTTTTACTTACGTATTAGGTATGCGATTAGTAAAGAAAACAGTAAATCAGGATGACATTCAAACCTATCATTTATTCTTTGCAGATGATGTTGGTGGAGCAGGAACAGATATGACATTTTTTGATTTCCCAGGAATCCCTAAAGGCACCCATGGGACGAATGAGATTTATAAAACGGCTTTTCGTGTTCCAACCGATGCATCTTTAGATTATTGGGAGAAACGCTTTGACCGTTTAAATGTGAAACACACAGGTATTCAAGAGCAATTCGGAGTGAAGGTTCTATCTTTTGTAGACTTTGACGACCAGCAATACGAATTGATTTCGGATGAGAACAATAGAGGTGTAGAGTCTGGTACTCCTTGGCAAAAAGGACCAATACCCTTAGAGCATGCCATTACTGGTTTAGGTCCCATTCATATTCGCATTGCACAGTTTGACTACATGAAGGAAGTACTAGAAAAAGTATTACTGTTTAAGGAAATTGCGCAAGAGGGTGATCTTCACTTATTTGAGGTTGGAGAAGGTGGAAATGGAGCACGCGTCATTATTGAGAAAAATGTTATCCTACCACCAGGTCGTCAAGGCTTCGGAACAGTACATCATGCTGCATTCCGAGTGGAAGATAGAGCAGTGTTAGATGAGTGGACAGAGCGAATGGAAAGCTTTGGATTCCATACTTCTGGGTTTGTAGATCGCTTCTTCTTCCAATCTTTATATGCTCGAGTGGCAGACGGGATATTATTTGAATTTGCTACGGACGGTCCCGGCTTTATGGGAGACGAGTCTTATGAGACTTTGGGAGAAAAACTTTCCTTACCTCCATTCTTAGAATCAAAACGTGCCCAAATTGAAGGCCTAGTAAGACCTATAGATACGGTAAGAAGTACAATTGAGTTTAAAAAAGAGTAAATTGAAAAAGGTCATTTCCTTTGTAGGAAGTGACCTTAAAATAAGCCCCCAAATTCTGAGAAGAAAATGGGGGCTCATTTTTTATATTAGTTCCTTAAATTTTAAACGTTTATTTAAGGCAAGCATTAATGGTATGCCTACTGCCATTACCACAAATTCACCTAAAGCAACTGTATACCACGTGTAATAAAAAGGATTAGCAATATTGAATGCAAAATATAGTTCAATATCGAACGCAAGATGCAATTCAATGGCAATTATGAACATAGTAAATGTAAATAAAATGGTGTTTAAAATCATATGCCATAGTTGATTCTTTACGAACTTCCCTATCAGTATACTAATAGATAGAGTGATAATGGAATGTCCTACTCCAAAAGTTAAATCGTAGAGTCCTAATGGAGAGAAAAGGTTTGTAATAAAAACACCAATTACAATTCCAAAGAAATACTTTTTGTTGAATATTATGAGGTGATTAAACATCTCGGATATCCGAAACTGAAAAGCACCAAATGCGATAGGAGCCACTAGCATAGAGACAGCTACATATAAAGCTGCAATAATTCCACTTGTAGCAATTGTTTTTATGTTCATATTCATTTCTCCTTAGTTTTTTTCCGTGGGAGGTTCTCGAACCACGTTTAATTTATCGAACAATCCATAATAATAGGCTAATAGAGGTAGGATGTCAAGAAGTTCCAAGCTATTGTTAGTTTAAAGATTAACATGAGTCATATAAAAAACCATGAAGAGGCAGGTGCCCTCTCATGGTTTAACAAGTAATTTTTATAATGATTTGTCACGAAGGAAATTTTGAACTATATGCTTATCTTCTTCATATGTTTTAAGTGTATAGCCTTCTTTCTGGAGCCATTCAATAATAAGAGGGAGTGCTTTAGTAGTTTGGCTTCTATCATGAAGGAGTATAATGATATCTTTATCCCCCGATTTGTACGCTTTCTCTGTTTCCAATTGGACGTTTTTAACGATTTCTTTATATTGCTTATCCGTATATCTCCAGTCATTTGTGTCCACATCCCAATCCCAAAGCTTATAATTTTGTTTAATCAGTTTATCCTTCATGGCTGTTGTTACATGTGGCTTGCTTCCGTAAGGTACACGAATCAGCCTTGGATTGTGCCCCGTCATCTGTTCGATCAGGCTAACACCGCTATTAATTTCTTGTATAAAGGATTCTGCACTTTTGTAAACCTTAGTCTTGTCATGCGTCATGCTATGTGTCCCAATATAATGTCCATTCTTTGCTACAGCTTTCACAATGGATTCATGTGCCTTCATATGCTTTCCTAAAAAAAAGAATGTGCCACTAACCTCGTATTGCTTAAGGGTTTGAAGGTTAATAGTCGTAAACTCATTTGGCCCATCATCAAAGGTTAGGTAAACGTTAGCTTTCTTTGGTGAGGGGAAAACGGGAGGACGGCTATCTTCTATTTTCTTATTTAGTAATCTGTTAATATGCTTTTCTACAACTGTATGATCCACAGCTGAATTGCTTTCAGTGGCGAGACTAACCGATGGAAATGGTAGAATAAAAACTAGTAATGTCAGACTGAAGGATAATAGAAGCTTTATCATATTGGAATCACCTATTTTCTTTCTACGAGTTTTATATGACTGCAATATTTAAATATATTCAACTCAAACACCATATAGAATAAAAAATGATTATTTTTAAAAGGGGTCTTAAAATGGAATTGCTGAAAACGTTCGACCATAGAGGAAATGTTACGGGAGTGGCTACTCGTGAGGAAATACATAGGTTAGGACTTTGGCATGAAACCTTCCATTGCTGGATTGTCTGTAGAGAAGAAGGAGTGGATTACATCTATCTCCAGCTAAGAAGTGATAAGAAAAAAGATTACCCAAGCTTATTGGATATTACGGCGGCGGGTCATTTATTATCAATAGAATCAGTAGAAGACGGGATCAGAGAGGTAGAAGAGGAACTAGGGATCGAAGTGGCTTTTAGAGAGCTGGAGTCCTTAGGGGTAATAGGCTACACGATTATCTCAGAGAAGTTAATCGATAAGGAGTTTGCTCATACCTTTGTTTATAAAGCTACTCCCACATGGGATGCATTTACATTACAAACAGAAGAGGTAGCTGGAATTGTTAGAACCAAGTTTTCTTCTTTTATGGGGCTATGGAAGGATGACGTAGAATCTATAAAGATAGAAGGAATACTGGTCGACGAGCAAGGAGTAAGGAGTAGAATAGAAAAAAATGTAGGTAAGGAGAGCTTTGTGCCTCATCCATTAGATTACTTTGAAAAAGTTCTAGAGAGAATAGAGGAAAAGCTAAGGCTTACTCACTGAAGTCTAAAGGAGGATGGGACAGAACTCTCCTCAACATAAAATATAATTGTTTTCCGTTACGACGGACGCTTTACAGGAGAACGGCTTAATCTCCTCGTCGCTTTGCTCCTGCTTGGGATTTCTGCACGTGCTGTCCACTTGGAGTCGGCGCCTCCTTTCCATAGGGTGGAGAGATGTCTTACAGTAATTCAGTTGGCTTTGAAATGGAAAAAAACGTAAAATCGACATCTTGATTTTACGTTTTTTAAATTTATTTACAAGTTTTGTCCATTCTCTTAGATTTTTAAAAACCAAATAGTTGAAGAATAATCCAGCTTGATGCGTAAAATACCATAAACTGAACCCCAGCTCCAATACCTAAAATACGATTTAAAAGTCCGCCTACTGTAGCAACTGTAAGTGTTAACACAATCCCTACAAGCTGAGCTTCATGGTAAGCTAATAAACATGCTAGCCCAATAAACATTGCAATAATTGCTTCTTGACTAACGTATTTTAAGACTAGGACTGATGCTTTACGTGCATAGTTCATCGAAAATGGATATGCAATTAAAGAAGCAACTGTAATTCCGATTAAACCAAAAATAAAGAAATCCCACGACGTTAAATAGGTGTGTAGATTATTTATTGGTTCTACTGTAAAAACGGGTGGAGCATTAAACAAAGGAGAAGCTGGTCCCAGAGCCACAGGGCTTAACGGAATTCCGAAGGCAATTAGCGGAATGATTGCTTCCGCAATATAGGTAGATTCGGTTACCCCATTCATGACTGTTAAGCTAGTAGTAGATTTTTTATAAGCTCCTTTTGTTCTAGATCCTACGATTTCTCCCATAAGAGAAGTCATCCCAACTGGACTAAATACAAACGTAAGAGATGATATAAATGTAGTGATCGAAGTAAAGATTGTCTGTCTTCCAGTTAGAATTTTAAATGGATTAGGAAAATACCCTTTCCAAGATTTTGTTTCTGGAGCTAAATGATACTCGTTCGCTTTATTTCTTAAAACACTTTTCCTTGCACTCGAAGAAGCAGCGATTAATATATCAGATAGCATGGGACCTATTGCAATTCCAAGAAAGAAAGTGATGGATAAATGTTTGTCTAAAATTGAAAAGCTTAATGTATCTAGGCTTTTTATAAAAAATGCAAATGGAATAATTAATAGAACACTGGCCCATCTTCCTTTTGAGAAGTAAGCAATTAAAAATGCAGCTAATGTAAAAATAAGACCGGAAGATGATTTGAAAAAATCTGCGAATTGCCCTAAAAACTGTCCAAGTAAAACTGCAGTAGGTAATGCAATAAACGCTCCAATGATTCCGCCAGAAATCATTTTTCTTAAAGCTATATGAGGCATGCCCATTCGTCTCAATGTATTGGCATGATCAATTAAAGGGACTGCTGTAGTATCACCCGGGATACCCATTAATGCTGTAGGAACAGCGTGTGTTAAATGTTTTGCTAAAACTGCTGCCATGAAAAAGGCAAATACACCTTCAGGCGGCGCTCCTAAAAGAATTACCAGTAAGGTAAGGGGGACCATAATAGCAGTTTCATCAGTCCCAGAAATAAGCCCGATTAAAGAAAAGACAATTGCTCCAAGTAAAGCAAATAACAGGGCAACTAAATAAATACTCATTTTTTAACCTCCTTTTGAGGAAGGTTAAAGTTTGAAAGTACTCCTAAGTCTTCAAGCTCTTTTCTTGTAATAGGATCATTTTCTATTAAACTAATTTCTTCTTCATAATCAAGCTGCAAGTCTTCATAAATTTCAGCCATATTTTCGGAAGAAATCTCATCCTCGACCAGAATTCTCTTTGGTTTAAACGCTATAGAATTGATAATTAATATGGTAACAGTTCCAGCAATACCTAGCAAAAGAGAATAAGAGTTAACCATTTGTGCTTCTGCAATTTTAGGGAAAATAAACTGTCCTAATTTATACCCACCTATACTAACAAAAACGCTAAGTAAAATAGAGAAAATAAGTTGTTTTCCAGAAATGGTATCCCCCAGTATTTCTACAAAGCTATCATTTTTAGCTTTGTCTACTAAACTATGTTTATTCAACTTTTCCTCCATTTTAGCCCTCCTGAACTTCTTTAGTTAACTGCAAGATTCTGTCGTAGCGTAAATCTTTTTCATGTATAGCTTTTTGAACAATTAAATCTATATTTTCTTTTTTGGCACCTGCCATTACAGCAAGGTTCTTTGCATGAAGCCTCATATGGCCAGACTGAATGCCTTCTGCTGCTAAAGCTCTTAAACTAGCTGCATTTTCTGCTAAACCAACTGATGCAATTATTCCAGCTAACTCTATAGCTGAAGTAATATTCATTATTTTGAGTGAAGCCTTTGCTACAGGGTGTGTCTTAGTAGCACCTCCAATTATTCCAACAGCCATTGGAAGCTCGATAGAACCAACTAGATTTCCATCTGCATTTATCTCCCATGTGGTTAAAGAACGATATCTCCCAGTTCTTGAAGCATAAGCATGTGCTCCAGCCTCTACAGCTCTTGTATCATTTCCCGTTGCTAGTACTACGGATGTAATCCCATTCATCACTCCTTTGTTATGGGTAGCCGCCCTATATGGGTCAGCATCAGCAAATTCGTAAGCGCTTACAATGTTATTTACAACTTCAGGCCCCCCAAGTGCGTCTGCAGAGAATACACCTCTAGCTCTAATTAATCGTTTGTCTGCAAGATTAGTTATAATTCTCAATACAACCCTTCCACCTGTAATCCTTTCAATAAGAGGGGAAACAGCTTCAGCCATTGTATTAACAGCATTAGCTCCCATTGCATCCTTTGTATCTACCAATAGATGAACAACTAACATTGTTTCTCTAACAGTATTTATTAAGTGGACTTCTAAATCTTTAGCCCCGCCGCCTAGTTTTACTAACGTAGGATCTTTTAAATTACAATTTACTAGTATTTCTTCTTTATTCTCAAATATTCTTGCCTTAGCACCAAATGGATCAGATATCTCCAACACTTGAATTTGTCCTCGCATAATTGTTCCAGAGGAAGAGGTATAAAAACCACCTAAATCGTAAGCAGCTCGTGCTGCATTACTAGCTGCAGCAATGACAGAGGGCTCCTCAGTAGCCATAGGGATAAATACATCATTTCCATTTACCTTAAAATTAGCAGCCACCCCAATGGGTACACTAAATTGTCCAATGACATTTTCGACCATAGAATCTGCAAGTGTCATGGGAAATATTGTTTCGCCTGTTAGGATATTTTTCTCCTCATCAGTTAATCCCTTATCTTGAGTAACAATCTTCACTCTGTCTTCAAGGCTAAGGTGATAAAAACCTTTAATTCTAGAACTAGACATATAAACTCTCCTTTCAACAAATAAACTGTCATTCAACAAAGTTGAATAACATTATACTCAATGTATAATATTATATATTGTTTGTAAAGTTAATATGCTATTTATTTAGAATTTTTTAATTATTATCTATATAGATTGTTAAAACAGTTGTATGCTGTTCGCTGTTGGATAAAAAAATATGAGGTTTTTTACCTGAAAAGTATGCGGAATCTCCAATATTCATTTCATATTTTTTCCCATCATAAGAAAGAATAATAGAGCCTGTCAGAATAAGAATAAACTCATCATTTTCATGTATATATGGATCTACAGTTTCTGCTCCTGGTAGAACACTTACTATAGTGGGAGTAATTAAACTCATATTCTTTTTATTTGCTAATAGTTCATATTCGTATCCAATTTCGTTCTTCTCTTCAATTGCTTCACGATTATCCTTTCGAACAATGGATAGTTCTCCATGTTCTTCTTGTTCAATAAACCAAGATGTTGGACTATCAAGAGCCTTGGCAATTTTTGAAAGAGTTACTAGAGTAGGGGTAGTCAAGCCATTTTCAATCTTTGAAATATGACTTTTAGTAATGCCAGCAAGGTCGGCTAATACTTGCTGAGTGAGTTTTCTCTTAGATCGAACACTTTTTATTTTTTTTCCTATGTCTTTCCTATTCATGTATTGTGACTCCTTATCTATGTATTTATAAAAATCAAATACTTTATATAATCCTAGTATAACCATATTAAGTCGATAAATGAGGTGTTAAAACAATTTCTGGTGTAGATTACTAATTTTAAAAAGCTTTGTTAAAGATATTGATTGAGTTTGAATAAAAAAATTTAAAAATTGACTGAAAACAATACTAGGGACAATTCAAATGACTTATACAAAAATTGATTATGAAATGTAATTGGAGTGCCAGACGGCGACTCCAGCGGGATGAGTGAGACAGATCAGACATCACAACCACGCGCGTAAGCGATGGGTGATGGCTTATCGCTCACACCGCGAAAAAGCGTCCGGCTGGTGCGGAAATCAATTCTACTTTCTGGTTTAGAGTTTTACATAAATCAACCCTAGACTTTAACATAGCCTTTTAAAATTAGTATATTTAGGAGGATAAAGGAATTTAAACTATATTGTTTATAGTGTCCGAAGCAGTGCAAGTGAAAAGAATATCTCAATAAATTGAAGCAACTTGAAATTAAGTATAAATAAAAAAAGACTACAGACAAGTTCAAATTTCTTTGAATTTGTCTATAGTCCACGCTATTTAATGGCTTTTAATCCTATTCCAATATTTTAACCGTTACATTTTTGCGTCCCCATTTGTAAGCCTCGTTCTTAGTAGGGAAGAATACATCAATTTTGTTGCCTTTAATTGCTCCTCCCGTATCGCCTGCGATTGCATAACCGTAGCCTTCTACGTGCACTTTTGTCCCAATCGGAATAATACTTGGGTCAACAGCTATTACTTTTACATCTGGATTTTTCTTTAGATTAATACCAGAGCTAGTGATACCAGAGCAGCCATTACAGTTTGCGGTAAATGCACTTGCTGAAACGGTAATTTCTTTTGTTACTTTGTCATTAGATCTAGATGGTGTTTTAGATTTTTCTTTTTTTGCTGGAGCAGCAACAGCTAGTTTTTGATTAGGCTTAATCTTATCTGTAGTTAATTTATTCCATGTTTTTAAGTTGTTAACGGAAACTTTATACGTTTTAGAAATCGTATATAAAGTTTCTCCTTTTTTTACTGAGTGAGTCGTGGTTGCGGCAAAAGCAACATTTACTCCGCTGACCAATAGTACAATTGTTATGATAAGTGTTCCTAAGATTTTCTTCAAATACACTATCCCCCTGCTATTTAGTCTAAACATATAGTAGCAGTTGAATGTTACAGGTTGATTACAATGAATTTCCATTATCGTTACAATTGACAGTATTTTCTGTTAAATTTCTTGGTCAGATGAAACTTATTAGGTTGTAAGTCTATTTTTTACTAATTTATAAATAGTATGTTGTGACTATGAGAATTCTATGAGACCTGTAAAGACGGTAGTCGCAGGACCTGTCATGTAAACTGTATCCTCTGTATAGCGAATGATGAGCTCTCCACCAATGAGCTTTACAATCACATCGGTATTCTTATCGCAGTAACCATTTAATACGGAGGCAACCACTGCAGCACAAGCTCCAGTTCCACAAGCCAATGTTTCACCGCTTCCTCGTTCCCAAACACGCATCTTAAGTGAATTCCTATTTTCAATTTCTATGAATTCCGTATTTACACCGGCTGGAAACATAGAATGATGTTCGATTTTAGGCCCAATAGTGGCAAGATCTAATGAAAGGATGTCATTAGTAAATATTACTCCATGTGGATTACCCATAGATACTGGGGTAATAGCATAGGTCTCATTATCGATAGTAAGGGGGAACACAAACCCTTCAGATTTGTTACCGTTTAGATCTACAGGGATTTCAGCAGGGTCCAATATTGCTTGCCCCATATCCACAGTGGCAGAATGCATCACACCATTTTCTATATGCAATTCAATTATTTTAACACCGCTTAGTGTTTCTATTTTTAGAATCTCTTTTGGGACAATGTCATTATCATATATATATTTAGCTACACAGCGAATGGCATTACCGCACATTTTTCCCTCACTGCCGTCTATATTAAACATTCGCATTTTAGCATCAGCCACTTCAGAAGGACAGATTAAAACAATACCGTCTCCACCAATACCGAAATGACGGTCGGATACTTTCTTGCTTAACGATTCAGGATTTTCTATTACATTCTCAAAGCAATTGATATAAATATAATCGTTTCCACAGCCATGCATTTTCGTAAAAGGTATCATCATTTTTATAACCTTCTTCCATTTGGCAATTTGTTTTATTATAGAATTAGGAAGAAAGGTGGTCAATAAATATTCTAAATAGTGTTTATAATTTTTTCTAATGCTTTTCTTTACAAATAAAAACCCAATGCATCATAGCTATTGGGCTTAGATAGTTATTTATGGATTTTTAATATTAAATGTGTCTCCGCCTTTAATAGTTCCGTTTTCAAAGCCTTTATAAAACCATTTCTTCCGTTGTTCCGACGTACCATGAGTAAAGCTTTCCGGTACCACATAGCCTCGGGCTTTCTTTTGAATAGTGTCGTCTCCAACAGCACTTGCAGCTGTTAGTGCTTCCTCTAAGTCACCTTCCTCCAATAAGTTCATTCCTTGAGCGTGCTTTGCCCAAACTCCAGAATAATAATCAGCTTGTAGTTCAAAGCGAACAGAATATTGATTGTATTCCTCTTCGCTTAACTGTTGTCTAAGGGAAGCTAACTCGTTGCTTTTTCCTAATAGGGTTTGAACATGATGACCAACCTCATGAGCAATGACGTATGCCATTGCAAAATCCCCTGGAGCCTCGAACTGTGTTTGAAGCTCCTTATAAAAACTCAAGTCTATGTAAAGCTTTTGATCTCCTGGACAGTAAAACGGCCCTACAGAAGCACCAGCTGTACCACATGCAGAATTTACACTATTTGTGTATAAAACAAGTGTTGGTTCCTCATATGTAAGTCCATTTTCTTGAAAAATTTTCGTCCACACCTTTTCTGTGTCTGCTAAAACGACCGAAACAAATTCGACGAGTTCTTGTTCCTCTGCCGTTTCCTCATAAGGGACAGAGCCAGTAGTTGCTTCATTCCCATTTAAACTTCCTAAGAGCTCCTCGGGATTTCCTCCGAGCAGCGTAACTAAAAGTATAATGATTAAACCAAAACCACCACCAACACCAGCAATCGTTTTACCGCCACTCATTCCTCGACGGTCTTCTACATTCGAACTACGTGCACGACCTTTATATTTCATGCTCTTCACCACCTATTTCATGTCTTCTATCTTCTTATACCCATTTAGCAAAAAGAATAGGCATCCAAATGATGGGGTTTGAATTATAATAAAGGAAGGGGGGATATAATCATGTTAACAAAACCAAAAATGCTTCAACGTGGAGATACAGTCGCAACGATTAGTCTGTCGTGGGGCGGAGCAGGTGAGCCTGAATTAAGGTGGAGATATGAGCAAGGGGTGGAAAGATTAAAAAATGTTTTTGGTTTAGAGGTAGTCGCTATGCCAAATAGCTTAAAGGGAGCAGCGTATTTATATGAGAATCCTCAGGCTCGAGCAGAGGATTTAATGAATGCCTTTAAGGATCCTTCTATTAAAGGGATTGTATCCAATATTGGAGGTAGTGAGAGCATACGATTACTCCCTTACATAGACTTTGATGTAATCCGCGAGAATCCTAAAGTTTTTATAGGGTTTTCAGATGCTACTATAACGCATTTATTTTGCCATAAGGCTGGTATTTCTTCCTTTTATGGTCCAGCTATTCTAACTGACTTTGCAGAGAATGTGCAGATGCATGAGTATACAGTAGAGTCGATTAAAAAAACACTTTTCGCTAAGGAAGTGATTGGTGAAATTAAACCGTCACCAGTCTGGACTAGTCAAAGATTAGAATGGGTTATTGAAAATAAGCACATCAGCCGAGAAATGAATGAAGATAATAAAGGATATGAATTGCTACAGGGAAAAGGCATTGCACAAGGAAGACTAATTGGTGGGTGTATTGAAGTGGTGGAATTTGCTAAAGGTACCTCACTTTGGCCAGATAAAGCATATTTTAAGGATTCCATATTGTTTTTCGAAACGTCAGAGGATCTTCCTATTCCAGCTAACATTGAATATTGGCTACGAAATTATGGAACCCAAGGAATACTACAAGAGATCAAAGGTATTATTTTTGCAAAGCCACAGCACGAAAAGTATTATGAAGAATACAAAGAATCCATTGCTACCATTTTGCATGAGCTTGGATTAAATGAATTGCCAGTTTTATATAATTTAAACTTTGGTCATACAGAGCCTAAGTTTGTCATTCCATATGGGGCAATGGCAGAGATTAATTGTGAGGAAGTTAAATTTTCGATTATAGATAGTGGAGTTGAGTGATAGATGTCTTCTTATGTAGTAGTAGGCGGTGGAATCTTAGGTGCTTCTACCGCTTTTCATCTCGCAAAATTTGGTGTGAAAGTAACTTTGGTGGATCGTCAGGATAAGGGACAAGCATCCGCTGCAGCAGCGGGTATAATATGTCCATGGATTTCCCAAAGGAGAAATAAGAAATGGTATGAGCTTGTGAAAAATGGTGCCAAATACTATAAGCAGCTAGTAGCAGAGTTAGAGGAGTTAGGGGAAAATACTACCGGTTATAAGCAGGTGGGTGCGATTGCTTTACAGAATGATGAAAAGAAGCTGCAAAAGATGTTAGAGAGAGCGTTGGAAAAAAGAATGGATGCTCCAGAAATAGGAGAGCTAAAAATCCTTTCTCCAGAAGAAACGAAAGAAAAGTTTCCTATTATTTCAGGTGAATGGCATGCTCTTTTTGTAGAAGGGGGAGCAAGAGTAGATGGCAAGGCTATGAGGGATGCTCTAATCAATGGAGCTAAAAAGCTAGGCGCAGAGATAGTGTATGGAGAAGCTGTCTGGAAGAACAATGAATTATGGATAGACGGAGTAAGGACAGATGCAGAGGCGGTTATATTAACGGCCGGTGCTTGGGGCAATGAGATTCCATCTACGTTAGGCTTAGATCTAAATGTGACCTTTCAGAAGGCTCAAATAATGCATTTTCAATTGGAGAATGATATGTCTACGGGGGAATGGCCAGTTGTCCTACCTCCAACTAATCAATATATGCTATCTTTTGAAAATGGACAAGTGGTTGCTGGATCTACCTATGAAGAAAATACTGGGTATGATTTTCAAGTGACTGAGGAAGGGAAAAAAGAACTGCTTGATAATGCAATAAGTATTGCAAAAAGCCTAAAAGATGAGAAAATAAAGGAAGTGAGAGTGGGCTTTCGTCCATATACTCCGGATTTTTTACCTGTGTTTGGTAAGCTGGAGGGACAGAAAGGTTTTTATTTTGCGAATGGTCTTGGGGCATCTGGTTTAACGGCTGGGCCATTTGTTGGTTCAGAGCTAGCTAAGCTAGTGTTAGGAAGAGAAACTATACTAGATTTAGAAAAATATACACCCAATTAAAAAGGGCGTGGGGGAAGAGAAATGAGTTACATACAAACAGAAGAAGTTAATGATATGACCGTGGTAGAGGCGCTAGAAAAAAACTTGGCGATTATTCGTTTTGATATGAATCGCCGTGTGGCGTATGTTAATGAAAATTTTGCAAAAGAACTTAACTATACTGTAAGTGAAGTAAAAGGCATGCATCACAGAGAATTCTGTTTTCCAGATTTTGTGAACAGCCCGGCATACGAAAAGCTTTGGAAGGATCTGTTTGCGGGTAAGTCCTTTTTCGATAAGGTAGAAAGAAAAGCTAAACATGGCAATAGTGTGTTTTTAGAAGCTTCTTATATGCCTATTTTTGGGAGAAACGGCAAGGTACTTGGAATCTCCAAGGTTGCTACTAATGTAACAGGACGTCATCAAATTCTTATGGGGGTTACAGAAGAGTTAAATCATATGTCTGAAGAGTTGAGTAATCGTGCCGAAGTGGGGATTAAAAGAAGCGAAGACCTTTTAGAAAGAATAGATGAAATTGCTGCTGGTTCTAAAGAAAATACAAACACATTAGAAAGTCTTCAAAAACAGGCAGATTCAATTAAAGGGATTGTTCAAACTATCAGAGAAATTGCAGCACAAACGAACTTACTAGCCTTAAATGCAGCAATTGAGGCAGCAAGAGCTGGAGAGCACGGCCGTGGTTTTAACGTTGTCGCCCAAGAGGTGCGTAAGTTGGCTGGAAGAGTCGAGGCTTCCATCGTAGAAGTAAGAGAGAATATTGAAGGAATAGCAAAACAAGTTGATAAGGTAACTGCGAGCAATAGTCACTCGCAGACGGTTATCGAAAAAAGCCAAGAGGAAATAAGAACTGCACTAGAAGAGTTTAAAGATATTTCGACGGCTTCTGAAAAACTGGAGCATCAGACTAAAGAATTTAGCAAGCTTATCTAATTTTGTTTAGAAGAAACGGAATTTCATCCAAATTGTCTATCGTGTAGTCGGCATTAGGGGCAGGCCAATATATGTCTCTTTTCCATATCGTATGAAGTCCAACATTTTTGGCGGCAATTATGTCATTTATAGGATGATCGCCTATATAGACAGCTTCTTCAGCGTTAACATTAAGCTGTCTAAGAGCCTTTTCAAAGATCCGAGGGTCTGGTTTTTTCATGTCCTCCCACTCTGAGATTAATATAGTTTTAAAATAGGGTCTGATTCCTAAAGAAACAATGTTGTCCATTTGAAACTGTCCTTTTCCGTTGCTGATCATTCCAAGCGACAGGGACAGTTTTTTTAATTGATCCAGCATGGATAATAGATTTGAAAATGGTACACAATACGAATGGAAGTTGGTTATGTAATGATTTAATAATTCCATTTCTGTTATATCCTTTATGTTAAATTCTTGTATTAGGGTTTTATAAACAAAATCCTTCCACTTATAGCCTCGATCATCTAACTCTATAAAACGACTACAGAATTTTTCCTTTGGAACATGACCTAAATGAGTGTGGAGCACATTATATTGCCAGCTAATAAATTTCTTTAAAGATTCCTCTCTGTTTAACAAAGTCCCATCTAAATCAAAAAGCACTGCTCTTATCAACCGACATCACTCCTTATGGTTTAATGATTATATAAAAACATGTTACACTATGAAGTGTTATAGGAGGTGCCGTTTTGAGTGAATATACTATCATTTATATCGAAGTTAAGAGAGAAATCGATTTCTATTTTCAAATGCAGCATATAGAGTCTAGCTTTACTCTGCAGATGGACGGAATGGCAATTGTCTCGGCTCAGCATCAATTTAAATTTCAAAATGTACATGATATATCCTATAAGCCCTTTTCGTATGGAGCAGGAATACTATATCTGCATACCAATCAAGGTGTCTTTTCCTACAATATTAAAGAAAATCCTGCTTATTTTATAGAGGCCTTCAAAACATTAAAATCATCTTATAAATAATCCCCACCCCAAAACACATGAGCCTATCATGTGTTTTTTTATAGCTAAGATATAGACAGTTTTTGTATTGCAGATTTATTACAGGTGCCTGGCACCTGTAATATGAACAGAATTTTAAGAATGATTGAACTTTTTAACTCATTATTGTAAAAGAATTTTACCGTGCTATAATGAGAACAATCAAATTTCGTATACTCGTATAATAGCAGGGATATGGCCTGCAAGTTTCTACCGACTTACCGTAAAGAAGTCGACTATGAGTGGCATGGTTAAATGATTGGGACACTTTGTGTACCATCTATTTTATTATTCGATTTATAACTCGAATGCCATTGCTCCACTCTTAGGGTGGGGCTTTGTCATTCGAGTTTTTTTGTATCCAAATATGAGGAAAGAAGGAATCCAAGTGAAGTTATTAAAGGATAAAATTGTAGAAGTAGGCAAGGTTTTATCAAAGGACGTTTTAAAGGTGGATGCTTTTTTAAATCATCAAATTGATCCTGTTGTGATTAAGGCTATTGGTGAAGAAATAGCCAATCGTTATAAGGAAGCGGGAATAACAAAAATCTTGACGATTGAGTCTTCTGGGATTGCTCCTTCTATGTTTGCGGGTCTTGAACTTGGGGTTCCTGTTGTATTTGCGAGGAAAAGCAAATCTGTAACTCTGTCTGAAAACTTACTGACGTCACAGGTACATTCCTTTACAAAAAATATTACTAGCGATATTTCTGTCTCAAAAGATTTCCTGCACGAAGGAGAAACTGTATTAATCATCGATGACTTCTTAGCAAATGGACAAGCTGTCCTTGGATTACTTGAAATTATCGAGCAAGCAGGAGCTACTACTGCTGGTGTAGGTATTGTTATTGAAAAAGGTTTCCAGCCTGGTGGGAAATTGATTCGCGAAAAAGGTATTCGCGTAGAATCACTAGCCATTATTCAATCCTTGGAAGATGGCAAAGTAGAATTTTTAGAAGGTGCACCTACATATGAATAATATATTTAAAAACACCACACTTGGCTTACAGCACGTATTAGCAATGTATGCAGGAGCAGTTATTGTACCTCTTATAGTAGGAGGGGCTCTTGGGCTCAGCTCAGAGGAGTTAACCTATTTAGTTGCAATCGATATTTTAATGTCCGGAGTTGCAACTATTTTACAGGTAATGAGCAATCGATTTTTTGGGATTGGTTTACCAGTAGTTTTAGGATGTACATTTACAGCAGTGGGACCCATGATTGCAATCGGTGGAGATTATGGAATATCTGCTATTTACGGAGCAATTATTGTTTCTGGTATTATTGTTATTTTGATCAGTGGTTTTTTTGGTAAGTTAGTTCGATTTTTCCCACCAGTAGTAACCGGCTCAGTTGTTACTATTATTGGAATTACTCTAATTCCTGTTGCTATTAATAACATGGGTGGAGGACAAGGTGCAGAAGATTTCGGTTCTATTCAAAACGTATTATTGTCATTTGGTACGCTAATTTTTATCGTTTTATTATACAGATTTTCCACAGGGTTCGTTAAAGCTATTTCTATATTAATAGGTATTATTGGTGGAACGGTTGCTGCTTATTTTATGGGTATTTTAGATTTTACCGCTGTGAAAGAAGCAGACGTTTTTCATATGATTCAGCCTTTGTATTTTGGGATGCCTACATTTGAATGGTCTCCTATTCTTACGATGACTCTAGTAGCTATCGTTTCGTTAGTAGAATCTACAGGGGTATATTTTGCACTTGGGGATATGCTTGGGAAAAAAATAGAGAAGAAAGATTTAACAAAAGGTTACCGAGCTGAAGGAATCGCAGTGGTATTAGGTGGATTCTTTAACTCTTTCCCATATACTACATTTTCACAAAATGTAGGGCTCATGCAGATTTCTGGAGTTAAAACACGCAAGGTTATTTATATTGCGGGAGGTATGCTAATATTTCTAGGGTTTATACCAAAGATATCTTCACTTACTACAATCATTCCAGAGGCTGTCCTAGGCGGGGCAATGATTGCGATGTTTGGGATGATAATCTCACAAGGAATTAAAATGCTAAGCACCATTATTTCCGATTCAGATTCACCTGATAACGCTATGATCATTGCGTGTTCGATTGGTATAGGTCTAGGTGTGACGGTTGTTCCTGACTTATTCATATCCTTACCAGAGAGTGTCCGAATCTTAACAAGTAATGGTATTGTAGCGGGAAGCTTCACGGCAATCATATTGAATATATTGTTCAATATGCTACCTACTAGAAAGAAAAAACAGTAGATTCAGAATAATAAATGCTTATAAACTGATAGTGTTGTATGATAAAGGTAACTACAATTATTGGAGGAATGTTTATGTTAGTAACTACAACGCCTACCATTGAGGGAAAGACAATTGAAACATATCACGGCATCGTGTCTGGAGAAGCTATTATGGGAGCAAATGTTGTACGAGATCTTTTTGCCTCAGTAACAGATATAGTAGGAGGAAGAAGCTCTGCTTATGAAAATAAGCTATCTCAAGGCCGAGAAATAGCTATAGAGGATATGAAGACTCTTGCTAGTAAGCTTGGAGCTAATGCTGTAATTGGTGTAGATTTAGACTTTGAAACAATCCGTGAGGGCATGATGATGTGTGTAGCTACAGGTACTGCAGTTACATATAGGGACTGATTAGTTAAAGTCAAAAGTCGTAAACCCAGCCTAGGGTTTACGACTTTTTTTGAGAGTTCTTTTTTTATACTATAGTACTATTTAAATAACTATTACGTAAGTCGAAATAATATATGGATTTGCAAGAATAATACTAGGTGAGGTCAACATCATGAGAATTAGAGATTGGAATCGTAGTTTACAGGTTCGTTTGTTTGGTGAATTTTTTAGTAATTTAAGCTTTTGGATGGTCTTTCCGTTTTTAGCTATCTATTTTGCAGATGAATTCGGGGCTAGTATGGCAGGGGTATTGCTGGTCTTATCCCAAGTGTTTTCTGTTGGAGCTAATTTAATCGGGGGTTATTGTGCGGACCGATTCGGTAGAAGGACGATGTTATTTTTCTCTGCAACCGCAGAAGGTTTTGCTTTTATTTTATTTGCCTTTGCTAATTCTCCTTGGTATGATTCACCAATGCTTAGCTTTGTCGCATTTACGATAGCGGGTATGTGCGGATCATTTTATCACCCTGCAAGTCAGGCAATTGTTGCTGATGTTGTGCCAGAAAAGGACAGAAGTACGGTGTTTTCTGTATTTTATACATCTATTAATATTTCGGTTGTCATTGGACCTATAGTGGGAGCTGTTTTATTCTTTAACCATCGTTTCTTATTGCTTCTAATATCAGGCGTTATCTTCTGTTTAGTAGGATTAGCACTACGTTTCCTAACAGAGGAAACATTACCAGATGAGGTAAAGCAGCAATTAAAAGAAAGTGGTGGAAACGGTTGGGTTCAAGTAGTTATTAATCAAATAAAAGCATATGGACTAATTGTTAAGGACAAAGTATTTTTCCTATTTATCATTGCGGGAATCTTGCTAGCCCAAACATATATGCAGTTGGATATGCTAATTCCTGTCTATATGAAGGAAGCAATTGATGTTCAAGTTCTTGGTAACCTATTTGGTCGTGAATGGGCGGTAACTGGAGCAGGCTCCTTCGGTATACTTTTATCTGAAAACGGCTTATTAGTAGTTATTTTCACCGTGTTTGTCACTCGTTGGATGACGAAGTATCCGGAGCACAAAGTATTCTTCTTGTCGTCGCTCTTATATGCGATTGCCATGCTCATCTTCCCTATGACGGCTAACTTCTGGGTATTCGTGTTTGCTATGGCTGTATTTACTTTAGGAGAACTAGCAACAGTAGGATTGCAGGAAAGCTTTGTATCTAAGCTAGCACCAGAGGATATGCGTGGACAGTACTTTGCGGCCGCTAGCTTAAGATATACTATAGGGAGAACGATAGCACCGCTTGTTCTGCCGCTTGTCACATGGGTTGGCTTCACGTGGACGTTTGTTCTACTTGCTGTTTTGTCATTACTCAGCGGATTTATCTATCTACTAACGTTTAAGGAATACTACAAAAGACAAAATAGTCTAGCGAAAAGTAGCGAATTATAACAACAGCCCCGACGTATCAGAGATACATCGGGGTAACTTTATATTCTCCAATAAATTGGACAAGGGCTGATCTCCATTGGAGACCAGCCCTTGATTTGTATGAGGTAAAACATAATCTTTGAATTTTTAAATTTCATCCCGAATGTTCGGTGAATAATTTCCATGAAAGGTTTAAGCTTTCAATGCCGCGGTAAATTGTTCCACTGGTTGTCTTCTAACCTAAGCAACGTAAACCCTACCTTCTTTTACGTCCTTGCGACCCTATAATCGCTCCAGTGTGAATAAGTATGTTCAAAAACACGTTTGTAGAATGCCAAATTTCTTTTTTATGTTCTACCTAAATTGTTAACAACCTATAATATATCATATTTTTTATTGAAGGTCAATAGATTTATGATAAACTATTCTAAACAATGACAAGGCTGGTGGGAAAATGGAAGTATGGGATACGTTTAATCATTACAGAGAGAAAACAGGAAAAACTCATATCCGTGGAGAAGAAATGGAAGAGGGGGTCTTTCATGAAGTTGTCCATGTTTGGATCATGAATGATGAAGGACAGCTTTTAATACAAAAACGTCAGGCTTGGAAAACAGGCTGGCCAAATATGTGGGATTGTGCCGCTGCAGGATCTGTATTAACTGGAGAGACCTCAGAAATGGCTGCGGTCCGTGAAACAAAGGAAGAGCTGGGAATTGATATAAATATGGAGCAAGCAGAGGTTTTATTCACAGTTAAATTCTTACGAGGCTTCGATGATAATTATTTAATAAAACAAAATGTAGAGAAAGAGGATTTAAAGCTTCAATATGAAGAAGTGGCAGATGCTAAATGGGCAACGATTCAGGAAATAAAAGAAATGGTGAAGCGTGGAGAGTTTATTGCTTATCATATATTAGACAATGTATTTGACATAATAGCATCAAAAATTAGCTTAAGAAAAGCAACAATAGAAGATGCGCAAGTGCTATATGAAATTCAAAAACAAGTATTCCTGCCACTTTATAAAAAATATGAGGATCATCAAACGACTCCTGTATTACAAACTTTTGAACGATTTCAAGAACGCTTGCATCAAGGTATCTTTTATAAAATTATAGTAGAGGATGAATTAGCAGGTAGTGTACATGTGTACAAAAAATCATCGCAAACAATGCGTTTGCATATGATCAATATATTAGAAAGCTTTCAAGGAAAGGGTTTGGCTCAACAGGTAATGACACGGCTAGAAATGATCTATCCTGAAGTGACTAGCTGGGAGCTCGATACCATTCTCCAAGAAGAAAAAAACTGCTATTTATATGAAAAAATGGGCTATGTACGTACAGGAGAACAGAAAAAGATTAACGATAACATGACTATAATTTCTTATGAAAAACATATAGGACTTAGCCAATTACAACCTTTATAGGAGGAATACCGATGCCAGAAATCAATCATCAAGTATACATTAAGGAAAGTATTGCTAGAGTATTTGATACACTAACAACGGCAGAAGGATGGAACGCTTGGTTTACTGATCAAACATCAATACATCAAGAGTCAGATGGAACTGGTGAGATACGTTTGAGATGGACTGGCTTAGGTAAGGACAAAAAGGATTTAGTGGATGGCGGTAAGATATTGGAGACCATTTCGAATAAATCCTTCATTTTTCAATGGACTCCAGGAGAAAGTGTTACAACAATTGAGTTTAAATTAGAACCTTATCGAGATGGTACACTTGTTGTATTTAAGGAAACAGGCTATTCCAATTCAGATAAGGATATAAAAGCCTGCTTGAACTGTGCAATTGGCTGGGGAGAGACTTTAACACTTCTAAAGGTGTACTTGGAGGAGGGGCTAGTATACAAAGAGGAAAGTAAAGAAATCCAGCAATGCTAATAATGATTTAAAACGTGATGGAACAAGTGATGTAATTTTAGTGGATGGTTTGAGTGATTGTAGTAATTTATTGATTGATTGTCGTAAAGTAAGGCTGGATTGTAGTAAATTATGGGGTCATTGTCGTAAAATTTTCTAGAACGAGAGAGCTGCTGAATGAGTGTAGTAATCTACGGGTTGATTGTCGTAAAGTAAGGCTGGATTGTAGTAAATTATGGGGTCATTGTCGTAAATTTTTCTACAACGAGAGAGTTGCTGAGAGATTGTAGTAATCTACGGGTTGATTGTCGTAAAGTAAAGCTGGATTGTAGTAAATTATGGGGTCATTGTAGTAAATTTTTCTAGAACGAAAGAGTTGCTGAGTGATTGTAGTAATTTATTGGTTGATTGTCGTAAAGTAAGGATGGATTGTCGCAAATTATGGGGTCATTGTCGTAAATTTTTCTAGAACGTGGAAAATCCGTAGCAGAAACACTGGCAATTAAATAAAATGACCATAAGGTTAGAGGTTGATTTATAAACACATAAAAAATGAGCTGGAAAATGTATATCTAAGCTCATTTTTTATATGTGTTATTTTTTTACTGAAGCACAGGTTAAATTAGGAATTAACGATTAGGTAATCATACTATTTTGGATTTGTTATTCTACTTTCTATTAAATATTTGGCTTCAGATTCAATTATTTCCATGTAGTTAGCTTTATGAAAGGGTTTATTAATCTAGCAACCCTTCTCTATATTATTGTTTTGAACATCCACAATTATAGTTAAATATGCTTCGCCATTATATTTTACGCTTTGTTAAAGTTATTGGTTGATTTTGACTAACAATTCTTTTTTTATAGTGACTGTAAACATAAACAAAGGAACTTTCAAATGGCTATTAAGAACATAAATAGATGATGAAATTGGGGTTGGTGACAGTTTTTAGCTTTGTTTATGCGAGTAAATTTATTAGCGCTTTATCGATGCCAAAGCTGTTCCCATTTATTGATTGGAGCACCAGACGGCGACTCCTACGGGATGAGTGAGACAGATAAGACATCACAACCACGCGCGTAAGCGATGGGTGATGGCTTATCGCTCACCCCGAGGAAAGCGTCCGGCTGGGGCGGAAATCAATTCTACTCTCTGATTTAAGATTTCTTTGCATTATAAATCAACTCTCCCCTTTAACATAGCCATATTTTATTACCCCTGTAACTTGTTTTTTCTCTAAATCTATATTTGTATATTGGATACGATTCTTAATGGAGCAAAGTTAATGTTTTGAATATAACAACAGACAACCGTAATGTGGGTCATGTTTTCTAAAGCATACTTTAGAAAGTACTACGTATAATCACCTTAATCTACTGTTCCTAACACATCTGTATTAGGAGGTTCATAACCCATCTGGCGTGCCATAGCCATAATCTGTCCTTTGTGATGGAATTCATGAGTGATTGTATGCATGAGCAATTTACGAGGTGTCATTGATATCGGTTCTCCTCCTTCTCTCCAAGGAATCTGCCTCTTTATCGGCTTATCCATTTGTTGTGCGAATACTTCAAATACCTCATTTACATAAGAATCTACTTGTTCAAAGTGTACTTTTATTTCATTCCAACCGAGTTCCAACAGTTTTTCCTTTGAAGTGAGAGGTTTCTTTGTTTTCAATAAAACAAATGAGCCAAGCCAAGCATGATAACAGTCTGCTATGTGAACCAGCGTGTCTCTTACACTTTGCCAACCAAAGTTATTTTCTTGAGTAAAGTCACTTGGATCTAGTTCACTACAAAAGTCAAGAAGTGTCATTCGAGTCTGTCTAACCCATTCATATTCGTTTTGAGTCACTATACCCACCCCCTATAGATGTCACATACCTTTATATTCTCTATTTCTAACTAGATTCCTTCTTAAACTACCTTCTCACGTGAGTTTAAATGTAACATTTAACACAATTCTGCCCTACAAAAATCTAACCATATCTTTAACATAGTCATAATAAAAAAAGTCTCAGAAAATTTTACGAATGGTAAAATTTCTGAGGCTTATGGAATTCCTAAGGAAGTTGCATCATACTATCACAGGAGCAAAAAACTCCTGATAGAGTTCTCGGAGAATTTTGTTTTCATTGCTTTGATGAACACCAAAGGAAAGGCTGACCTCTGACGATCCTTGGTTAATCATTTCAATGTTAGCTCCAGTTCGAGCAATGGCTGTGGCAGCTCTAGCTGCTAGGCCGGTGCTATTGTTCATGCCCTCTCCAACGACTACAATCATGGAGAACTCATGACGGAAATGGGCATCTTCTGCGTGTAATTCCTCCTTAACCCTCTTTACTATTCTGTCCTCTTTTTCGGGTGTTAGCTGGTGGCTTCGAAAAATCACAGATATATCATCTAAACCTGAAGGAGTATGCTCATAGGAAATATGCTCTTCCTCTAGAATTTGAAGTAGCTTGCGACCAAAACCGATCTCTCGGTTCATCAAATACTTACTGACGTATAGTATAGAGAATCCACTATCAGCTGAAATCCCAGTTATAGGTCTTCGATTCACTTTTCTGGATGAGACAATCTTGGTGCCAGGTGCAGAGGGGTTATTCGTGTTTTTAATGCATACCGGAATTTTAGCCTTGTATACCGGCATTAATGCTTCGTCGTGGAATACAGAGAAACCGGCATACGAAAGCTCGCGCATTTCTCGGTATGTGATTTCCTCGATTTCCACAGGACAGTTAACTACCTTCGGATTTGCACAAAAAACAGAATCCACGTCGGTAAAGTTTTCGTAAAGCTCAGCTTGAATAGAGGCTGCTAATATGGATCCGGTTATATCTGATCCACCTCTATCAAAAGTCCGTAGTAAGCCCTTTTTTGTATAACCAAAAAATCCAGGGAAAACAATCACTTCACTAGTATTTTTTAGACTCGTATGGAGGTTTTTATAAGCCTCCGGGAGTGCCATTGCCCGCTCGGGTAAGTCATTTATTAACAGACCTGCTGACTTTGGACACATGTATCTAGCTGGAATTCCGATGCTTGTGAAATAAGTAGAAATAAGCTTCGCATTATTATCCTCTCCGCTCGCTTTTAAGGAATCCATAAATAAACTATGATTTTCTTGTTTCATAGATAGCCTTGAACGTAAATCCTCTTCAATTACATCACAAATGAGTAAATCTAAGTCTAAGCCCAGAGCAATTTCCTTGTAGCGATCTAACACAGCATCAAGGCAAGGCTCTACATTTTCACCATGTAAGGCAGCGTTGCCTAGGTTTATTAATAAATCGGTCACTTTTTTATCTTGTTCAAAACGTTTGCCTGGTGCTGAAACGACTACGTATTTTCTTTTAGAATTAGCCTTTACGATTTCAGCAACCTTTTTAATTTGTTCTGCGCTCGCTACCGATGTTCCTCCAAATTTACTTACGATCATCTCATCAAATCCTTACTATTTTCGATTAATTGTATTTATGGGAAAAACAAATGATTTTATACAGTGTACAAATATTAATCATATTCGTCAATACGTTAGTCAATATTTAATAAAAGATATTTCATATAAGTGTATGATTCTGTGATTAATTATATTATTGTTCGTAATTAGGTTAATTAATTAAATAAAACAACGGATTGTCCATCTTTAATCATTTTATATACGAATAATAAATATTTTTAATTTTTTAAAATAGCATAATATCAACGTTTATATACGATGTAATAAAATGATAGCGTTTTCAAGTTTTCGAACTATATTGACAACTAAAAATATCCTGCGTATGATAGGGATAATTCAATAAGTGATAAACGATTTTGACAGAGATAAGCTTTACATTTTGTAAATCTACAGAGAGCTGATGGTTGGTGCAAATCAGTGGTTTCGTATGTGAGGTAGCACTCTTGAATCGGTGGGCTGAAGTCAGTAGGCTCATCCGTGAATGCGCGTTAAGCATGTGACTTAAGAGGCTGCAGTATGTTTGCAGTAAATTTGGGTGGTACCGCGTGAGTTATTTTAGCTCTTCGCCCCTTACATTAATGTAGGGGACGAAGGGCTTTTTTGTTTTTCCAAAATAAGGAGGAGATTTGTATGCTTCAAGATCAAACCATTTTACGTATTCCAGGACCAAGTCCAATTCCACCGAGTGTGCAACGAGCGATGAATCAATCAATGATTGGTCATAGAGGAAAAGAAACCTCAGATATGCTTAAGCGTATTACCCCTGGGTTGAAGAAAGTGTTTGGTACAGACCAAGAGGTTGCCGTTATTGCTGGGAGTGGGACTGCAGGTTTAGAAACGGCAGTTGTGAATGTCGTAAAGCCAGGGGAAGAAGTGCTTGTTGTAGTAACAGGTGCGTTTGGAGATCGTTTCACTAAGATTTGTGAGGCCTATCATATTAAAACACACGTATTAAGTACTGAATGGGGCAAGGCATTAGATCCACAAGAAGTTAAGGCATTTCTAGTAAAGCATCCACAAGTAAAAGCAGTATTTTCTACTTATTGTGAGACATCCACTGGAGTTTTAAATCCAATTGATCAGCTAGCTTTAGCCGTACAAGAGGTGTCAGAGGCTTTAATCGTAGTAGATGGAGTTTCATGTGTGGCAGGAGTAGAAACGAAAATGGATGAGTGGGGAATCGATGTAATGGTCACTGGTTCTCAGAAGGCATTCATGCTTCCTGCAGGTTTAACGTTCGTCGCTGCTAGTGCAAAAGCTTGGAAAGTGATCGAAGAAAACGATCAGCCTAGATTTTATTTGAACCTAAAAAAATATAGAGATAATTTACTAAAAGATACTACACCGTTTACTCCCGCCTTGTCATTATTATTTGGACTTGAGCAGGTGCTGAACTTATTGGAGACAGAAGGTCTTGAAAACGTATATGCTCGCCATGAGCTAATGAAAAATATGACTCGTGCAGCGTTTAAAGCACTAGACATTCCATTACTGACAACAGATAAGGATGCTTCCCCAACTGTTACAGCTGTTCAGCCAGAGGATTTTGATGCAGAAGAGTTCCGTAAAATTCTGAAGAATGAATTCGCGATATCCATAGCAGGCGGCCAACAGCATTTAACGGGCAAAATCTTCCGAATTGGGCATATGGGCTATTGCTCTCCAGCAGATCAGCTGCAGATCATTAGTGCGATAGAGATAGCTCTAAAAAAAATAGGTAAAGATATTGAGCTTGGAAAAGGAACAGCAGCGGCGCAACGAGTTTATTTAGCATAAGTAAAACTTAATGAGAAGGAGCAGATGAATGATGACTTACAATATACTAATTAGCGACCCACTTAGCGAGGATGGTATTTTCCCTTTAAGGGAGGCAGAGGGATTTAATATAGTAGTAGATACAGATTTAACCCCTGATCAACTTGCAGAAAAAATTGGAGAATTCGATGCTTTGCTTGTGCGAAGTCAAACTCAGGTCACTCGAGAAATTATTGAAAAGGCAACGAACCTAAAAATCATAGGCAGAGCTGGAGTTGGAGTAGATAATATTGATCTTCCTGCAGCAACAGAGCGTGGAATCATTGTTGTTAATGCACCGGATGGCAACACCAACTCTGCTGCTGAGCATACTATTGCAATGTTAATGTCGCTTGCTCGAAAAATTCCGCAAGCATTCCATTCCTTAAAAAATAAAAAATGGGATCGCAAAACGTATATTGGAGTAGAGGTAAAGAATAAAACATTGGGTGTCGTTGGATTTGGTCGAATCGGTCAAGAGGTTGCAGTTCGTGCAAAGGGTCAACGAATGAACGTAATTGCCTACGATCCTTTCTTAACCCCTGAAAAAGCAGAAAAGCTTGGCGTACAATTTGGTACAGTGGAGGATGTTATTAAAGCAGCAGATTTCATCACTATACATACTCCTTTACTTAAAGAAACACGCCACTTAATTAATAAGGACGCATTTGAAAAAATGAAGGACGGTGTACAAATCATTAACTGTGCCCGCGGCGGAATTATCGATGAGGATGCTTTATATGATGCGATTCTTTCGGGCAAGGTGGCTGGGGCAGCGCTAGATGTGTTTGAAGAGGAACCATTCGTAGAGCATAAGCTGTTAACATTGCCACAAGTTATTGCTACACCTCATTTAGGGGCTAGCACAGTAGAAGCACAAGAAATTGTAGCAATTGACGTGTCATACGATGTAGTAAGCTTTTTAACAGAAGGAGTCGTAAAAAATCCAGTTAATCTTTCTTCAGTACCGAAGGACATATTGGCAAAAATTGAACCATATTTCAACCTGGTCGAACAGCTTGGATCCTTTTTGAGCGATTTAGTGGAGGGACCTCCAGAAGAAATAAATATTACCTACGCTGGAGAGCTTTCTAATTTTGATACTCGCCCATTATCTCGAAACGCAGTTAAGGGTTTCCTAAAAAGCAAGTTAGGCGAATCTGTAAACGATGTGAACGCCAAGTTCCTTGCTGATCGTCTAGGCATTTCTATTAATGAATTAAAAACGACAAACTCTAAAGGATTCACAAGTCTAATTACAGTGGAAGTAAAAACTGCTACTGAATCACGAAAAGTGTCTGGTACATTATTGAATGGACTTGGCGGGCGAATCGTTCGAGTGGATGACTTTATCGTAGATGTAGTCCCTAATGGATATTTACTATTTATTCGTCATAAAGACCAGCCAGGTGCAATTGGGCGTGTAGGTATGCTGCTTGCAGAGGAAGGTGTTAACATTGCAACCATGCAGGTGGGACGCTCAGAAGTAGGCGGAGATGCAATTATGATGCTTACAATCGACAAGCATATAGAGAGTAAAGGTGTCGAGAAGTTAAAGAGTCTAGCAGATATTTTCGATGCAACTCCTATAGATTTATAAGTAAAAATTTAAAAGCGTAGTTTAAAATTGAAAAATCATCTCTCGAGGTCTTCTGAGAGGTGATTTTTTATTGGATATTTATGTTAAAATTATTATACATAGTGAAGGTCTGCCTCAAACTAACTTTCTCACAAGGATTATTAAACTTGCCTTCTTAGGTATATACTCTATTTCATAGAGGAGAGAAGTTCTAAATCTAGCATAATAAAAAGGAGTCTAGCTCATACATATGGTCATCCTAATTCTCATCATCACATTGCTGCTTTATGGCGGTCTAGTCTATTATATTGGCTGGCGGGGATATCGCTGGCTCCGTCCGGAATCGTCAAGTCGCCGCTTCAAATTAATTTACAGCTTCATCGTAGTACTGGCAGCCAGCTCTTTAATTGTCGGTTTTACATCGGGAATCACCTTTATAAATATTGTGGGTGCTTACTGGATGGCCTGCTTTTATTTACTGTTGCTAATAGTTCCTCTTGCTCATATAACAGTTATGCTACTGCGTTATACCAGGCTACCGAGACACGGGACACAAAAGTGGGCTGGTTTCGTCACTTTGGGTCTAGTTGTATTTTTTCTAGCATACGGCACATATAACGCATACAGTCCAGTTGTTCGCGACTATGATATTAAGATAGCAAAAGGCTCCTCAAATCTGGATGGTCTTCATATTGCCATGGCGGCAGATACACACTTTGGTTTGCTGTCTGGTAAAAGTCACGCTGAGCGGTTAGTTAAGGAAATCAATGCACTCAATCCAGATATAATCTTACTACCTGGTGATCTCTTTGATGATGATATTCAACCATTTTTTGATCAGAGAATAGATCAGATATTATCTAAGCTTGATGCACCTTACGGAGTTTATGCATCGCTTGGCAATCATGATAGGCATGACGGTACCATGCAGGAACTAATAGATGCATTGGAGAACAGCGGAATCAATATACTTTACGATGATATAGTAGAGGTTCAAGGGAAATTTACGCTCATTGGTCGAAAAGACCGCATCGACAAGGACAGGTTACCTTTAGATTCACTGATGGATGATGTGAACCTTTCAAATCCAACTATTTTATTGGATCACCAGCCATATGAGCTTGATATTGCACAGCAGCAAGGCATTGACTTGATGGTGTCAGGTCATACGCATGGGGGACAAGTCTTCCCAGGCAATTTAATTACTAGTGCTATTTATGAAAATGATTGGGGACATCTGCAAAAGGAAACGATGCATTCTGTTGTGACATCCGGTTTTGGCTTTTGGGGTCCGCCGATTCGGATTGGTACACGCTCAGAGATAGTGATGATACAAATCGAGTTTGAATAAATGGTGCCGTTCCAAGCTGCAAAGTGACATTCCAAATAGAAGGGGCAATAAGTCTAGAGAGGCCATCGACGTAAACGATGGGTTAAGGCTTATTGCTCACCACACGAGAGAGGGAGGCGAATAAATTCTACTTTATTAATTTGAACTCCCTGAAATAAATCCAATACCAGTACCTACCCATATTCCTATTAATATACTGATTGTAAATAAGCCGATTCCCATACCTTCCCAACCACCAACTCCAATTACGCTAAAAATAATTACCCCAATGCACATCATACTTAATACAGTAGAAGTAGAAAATAAAGATTTTCTTGAAACTTTACGAGATATTATGAACATACCAATTGCAAACACAATGCCGCAAAGCAATATAGGAGTCCATCCTTCTAACATCAAAGCATCCATTTAATTACCTCCTGTGAAGTTTTTCCGCAAAATACCTAAGATTTTTACTTGAAAAATTTCATCTTAACTTGATTTATTCATAGTTAACTTTAATGGGACCATATCGCGACCAGCCATTGTATCCGCTAAATTCGAACTTTAAAAATCCAATGGGTTCTACTTCATGTATCGTTAAAACAACTACTGCTTTTGATGGTTCCCTTGTATTATAATAAGCTAAACTCTCTTCCGCTTTTCCACCGTTATCAATGTAGTAATGCAAATACAAGCTTGTATCACTTGATTTAATCTCTTTGCTGCTTCCAGTAATTTGGGCTGACTCTCCAGCTTTAAGACTTTTTATCGTCCCGACCTCTTCAAAGACTCCGTAAGTGGCACTATATGAAAAAATTAAATTAGAGAGATCTTGATTACTCAAATTATTAACCTCTATAGTAACTCCTTTATCATAATCTCTAAACTCTCCTTGGTTTTCCATTTCCCAAGTGTATAAAACATAATAAATAAATATTACAAATGCAACGATTGGCAATGTAAAAGTAAGTACTACAGCTCCAACTATCTTCTTCAAAATAATATCCTTCTCCCTTTCGAGTATATACTCTTTTAGGACCATAATTCTTATTTTAACATAAATATCCAATTCAAAGGTTTACCTGAAAATAAACGAGTGGAGTATTTCTGAAATAATTTTCTATAGTAGCATTATATAAGCAAACTATTAAAAGGCAAGAGTGCTGATTTAACAGCATTCTTGCCTAATTTAAAATAATAAATTATATAATTATTGTTCTAATATATTAAGTAGATCATGTAAACTTTTAATAGTATACGTAGGCTGAACTTCCTCCGATACCTGCTTAGCTTCACGATTAATCCATACGGATTGAATACCCGCACGAGATGCTCCAAGGATATCGGTCATTAAATTGTCTCCAACCATTAATGCTTCTTCCTTGCTAACTGAAACGAGCTCAAGGGCATGCTTAAAAATAGATGGATCTGGTTTTCCCTTTCCGAATGCTCCAGAGATTATAATATGATCGAAGTATGGTGAAATTTCTGGAGTAATTTCAAGCTTTGTGTTTTGCAGGCTTGGCGAGCCATTTGTCATTAGTAGTAGCGTATAGTTATTCTTTAATATGTCTAGTACTTCAAATGTTTCTTCATATACAAAAGGGCTTTCCTTGCGCATACGTGGAAAATAACTTGCTAGTTCCTTTCCAAGGGTCTCATCCTCGATGCCAAGCTTTTGTAAGCCTTGTGTCCAAGCATGTTGTTGATAGTCTGCAATTAGTAGCTTCATCTTTTGAAAATCTTCACCTGGATCATCAAATGTACCCCATAGTCCTTCAAAAGGATTAATACCAATCATTTGGGTGAATGGACGTGTTTCATATGAATCATATAACTGGCTTGCAGAATCACGAACGGATTTTTCGAGCTCTTCAGAATTTACGCCAGCCTTTGCAGCAGCATAATCACAGGTTTTCTGAAAAGCCGTTTCTACGCTTTTCTTGTCCCATAGTAAGGTGTCGTCCAAATCAAAAAATACAGCCTTTTTCTTCATCTATGTACCCCCTCCACTAACTTACTTATTACTTTACCTCAGTAAAGGGATGTATGTCACTACCGTTAGTTAAAATGTTAATAATGTATTGAGCGGGCCTTCTGTGCGAATAATATCTTCAATTGATTTAATCGGAATAGGGAAGTATGGAAAACCATATACATAAGGGGTAATTTCATAAAGTTGAAAGTATATGACGATAGTATGATCCGCCAGATAGTAATCCTGATCGGGTCTGATAGTAGTGAAATCTTCTAAAAGAGGAACATCCCAGGCTTCTATTTTCTTCGAAATAATTTGAGAAAGCTTTTCTACATAATTGCTATTTGGATTGAACAAGTCTTTTAATGCATATTGCTTGCCAGTCGTAACATCAAAGGTTAATGACTTGGTAATAGTTAAACCATGAGCACCACCTGTAAAGGAATAAACGGTAAGACTTAGACTTAAAATATTTCGCTCGTTTGTCTTAATTTCATAAGTTCCTACCATCTCCACTAATGACTCATTATAAAAGCCCTGTTCAATGAGTAAATTATTTAAAAGAGAAACAATATCTCCATTAATCTTTTTTTCTGTTAAAGAATGAGGTAAGTTAGTAATATGAGGATAATTAACAGAAATGTTAGGTTTTGAATGGGTAATGTTTTTGTTTGTAACGCAAACTGGAAAATCCACTGTTCACAACCTTTCAAACATAATAGTAATTATATGAATGAAAGGAGTTTCATATGTTTTTAAAAAAAGTGATGATGAGAACTGATGAGAACATATTAAGGGAAGAATACCCCTTTACTATACCTACTATCCAAAAATTTAGGGAACTTGAAATAACAAATAGCGTCACCTTCTTTGTAGGTGAAAATGGCACAGGGAAATCGACTCTATTAGAAGCAATCGCAGATCAATGTGAGTTTAATACTGCAGGCGGAGGAAGAAACAACTACTATGAGGTAGATGCTGCAGAGAGTGCATTAGGAAAACATTTGAAGCTCTCTTGGATGCCAAAGGTGACCAATGGCTTCTTTTTAAGAGCTGAGACCTTCTACCAATTTGCATCCCACGTAACGGAAAGTGAAAGTATTGGATCCTATGGTGGGAAATCACTTCATGAGCAATCACATGGTGAATCATTTTTATCCTTATTTTTGCATCGTTTTAATGGGAGAGCTATTTATTTATTGGACGAGCCAGAGGCAGCACTTTCCCCGCAAAGACAGTTGGCCTTTTTAAAGATAATGTATGATTTAGTTCAGGAAGAGGATTGCCAATTTATTATTGCTACACATTCGCCGATAATTTTAGGTTTTCCAGAAGCGACAATTCTTAGCTTTGATGACGGAGAAATAGAAGAAGTGGAATATGAGCAAACAGCACATTATCAAACAACTAAATATTTTCTAGATCACCGGGAGAAATTTTTAAAAGAGTTATTGGAAGGTGATTAGATGCCAGTGATTTTAGATTATCTAGATGAGATGCTTTATGCAATTATGATTTTTTTACCGGTCCTGATTATTTGGCGGCTAATCAGATGGAAAAGGCGTGGTTTTCATTTAAGGGAAGGGTTCTACGAGCTTGGCGTGCTATTTCTGATTGCTGTATTAGTGGGATTATTTTCACAGACTATTGTTCCAAAGCCTAAAGAGGAGCAAGCATATGTGCACAGTATAAACTTAGAATTATTTCGAGTAATAGAGGAAACTTGGAATGCTATTATTTACTTAGGGTATTGGGAACCCTTTTATATTAACTTCCTTGGCAATATTGCTCTGTTTGTACCACTAGGTTTTCTTTTTCCACTTCTTTTTAGACGTATGGAGATTTTTCCCTTTCCTGTACTCATTGGCTTCTTTATTTCGCTATTTATAGAAATCGTACAGATTCCACAAAATAGAAGTAGTGACGTAGATGACCTTTGGTTAAATAGCTTAGGAGCGCTAGTAGGATATATTTTTTATCTAATTATTAAAAGGAAATTCCCTGCTTTTTGTAGGGTGTTCAAAAAAATTCAACCTACGAGTTTATAATGGTTCCGGTTTGGGTAAATATGAAACGGACAGTATAAAGCAAGGAGACATCAAGAATGATGATACAGAAGGACACACAAACAGAAAAAAGAAGAGACAATATTATAGAGGATTTAGTAAACAAAGGTGTTTTTAAAATTGATGGAAAACAATTATATGAACTGAATTTTTATCAATTAATGAAGCAATATATAAATGATGAGAAACAAACAAATTAGTGCCTATTAAAAGGCACTTTTTTTAATTGCATTAATCTACTTATATGGCTAATGGTCGATAATAAAAATGTGGTACACTTGATTCAAACACAGATGAGGTGGAGAAAAACTTGACAGTTATACAGAATTTAAATGAAACATTACAAAAAAAATGGGCAGAGGCTGAATTTGCATTTGAAATGCCTATCCAAACCCAACTAATCCCGCATATGCTTAACGGTTCAGATATAGTAGCAGAGTCCCCGACAGGAACAGGTAAGACATTGGCTTACGTTCTTCCTTTACTACAAAAGGTTGATCCTTCTAAGAAACAGATACAAGCGCTAGTCGTAGTCCCTTCACAAGAATTAGGGATGCAAATTGTAGAGGTATTTAGAGAATGGGCTACAGGAACGGGTGTCTCTGTAGCTCAATTAATCGGTGGAGCG
The DNA here is from genome assembly GCF_038593405.1 of Psychrobacillus sp. FSL W7-1457. NCBI lineage: Bacteria > Bacillati > Bacillota > Bacilli > Caryophanales > Bacillaceae > Psychrobacillus > Psychrobacillus sp. FSL W7-1457. The sequence goes on along the minus strand of NZ_CP151993.1, from coordinate 3,150,701 downwards.
AATATTAATCGTCAAATTGAAGGATTAAAGAAAAAACCAAATATTGTAGTTGGAACACCAGGTAGGCTGCAGGAGCTTGTAAAAGTGAAAAAGCTGAAAATGCATGAAATTAATACAATCGTATTAGACGAGGGAGACCAGCTCCTAAGCAGAGAGCATCGTACAACTGTAAAGGGTTTAATAGATGCGACTGTTGAAAGACAGCTTGTCGTAACCTCTGCTACGATCACTGAGGAAATAGAGCTAGTTGCAGAGCGTATGATGAAGGAGCCTGTCCGAATCCATGTGACAGCTGAGGAAGTACCAGCTAAAGGCGAAGTCATCCATAGCTTTGTTAAAACAGAAACTAGAGACAAAACGGAGCTTTTAAGAAAGCTGTCTCACCTACCAGGCATGAGAGGGCTAGCATTTGTTAATAGCTTAGATCAGTTGCTAATGAAGGATTATAAGCTATCCTACAGAGATGCACCTATCGTTTCCTTGCATTCGGAGATGAAAAAAGAGGAACGTAAAAAAGCGCTAGACGATTTTAAAAATGGAAAAGTGAGTATCTTAATAGCGACGGATGTTGCAGCTAGAGGATTAGATATTTCTGGACTTACACACGTCATTCATGTAGATGTTCCACATTCTATTGAACAGTACCTACATCGTTCAGGACGTACGGGACGAGCAGGCAAAAATGGAGAAGTTTTAACACTTTTATCATATAACGATGAAAAAACCTATAAAAAATGGACAAAAGACATTCCGGGTAAAGCCGTTCAAAAAATATGGTATCGTGGTGAATTAATAGAAGGTTCATCCAAAACGATCGATAAAAAGGGGAAGTAAGTAATGGGGTTCCAACAAAATCTAGAGGAATATGCTGAGTTAGTTGTTAAGGTTGGCTTGAACATTCAGAAGGGACAACCGCTTTTAATTAATACCACTACGGATACGATCGATTTTACAAGACTGATTGTTAAAAAGGCATATGAAGCAGGAGCAAAAAGGGTTGAGGTCAATTATACAGATGAAGTAAATGCAAGATTGTTTTATGATATGGCACCTGATGAAGCATTTCATGAAGTCCCAAAATGGGTGGTTGCACAGCGGGATGAATTAATTGAAAATAAAGGGGCCTTGTTATGGATTGATGCAGATAATCCAGATTTGCTAGAGGGAGTTGCGATAGATCGGATTTCCAACTATCAAAAGGCTTCAGGTAAGGCATTAGAAAATTACCGCAAGGCGGTAATGAATGACGTGATTACTTGGTCGATTGTAGCAATGCCTTCTAAAAAATGGGCAGCAAAGGTATTTCCTAACCTAAACGAAACAGACCAAATGGATGCATTATGGGAGCTTATTTTCAAAGTAGTGCGCATTGGAAAAGGAACTGCGGTTCAGCAATGGCAGGAGCATATTAATAATTTAGAGTCACGTGCAGCATTATTGAATGAGAAAAGATATAAAAAACTGCATTACAAGGCAGAAGGTACAGATATTGAAGTGGAATTGCCAAAAGAACACATCTGGCAATCTGGAGCTAGTAAAAACGCTCAAGCAGTACCATTTATCGCTAATATGCCTACTGAGGAGGTTTACACTGCGCCACTCAAAACTGGTGTGAACGGTTTTGTAAGCAATACTAAGCCTTTTGTCTACCAAGGGAACGTGATTGATGGCTTCAAATTGACATTTAAAGATGGTGAGATTGTTAAGGTTCAGGCAGCTTCTGGTGAGAAGCTTCTGCAAGAGCTTATTCAAACGGATGAGGGCGCAAAATATTTAGGTGAAATCGCATTGGTTCCACATGAATCGCCTATTTCAGCATCTAATGTATTGTTTTTCAACACTTTGTTTGATGAAAATGCCTCGAATCACTTTGCTATCGGAGAAGCATACCCGACGTGTGTAGAGGGAGCTAGAGGTTTAACAGCAGAGGAATTAGAAAGAATGGGTATTAACACTTCTATCGTCCATGAAGACTTTATGATCGGAAGTGCAGGTATGGATATAACAGGCGAATTAGCAGATGGAACGAAGGAACCAATCTTTATTAAAGGTGCATGGGCATTTTAAGGAGCTGATCTTCAGTGAAAAGATGGATAAGTTTACTTATGATTCTTTTAGTTTTATCTCCTGTGTATGCAGTAGAGGCAAAGTCGCCAGAGGTTTATATTCCTTTAGGTGATTCACTTGCCGCGGGTCAAACACCAAATATGGCAATTGATGCAGGATATACGGACTTAATATCACAAGAGTTAAAGCGAGCCAATCTGCTTGGATTCTACTCTAAAGGACTAGCATTTCCAGGATATACAACTAGTGATGTCTTAAAAACCGTTCAGTCAACTGAAGCGAAGGAACTTCTGGCAAATGCCACACTTGTTACCATCTCTGCAGGGGCTAACGATTTGTTGAGGCTAGTACAGGTTAAGCCTGCGAGTGGGATGGTCGCTTACTCACAAGTTTCCGCTAATTTTGCACTAAATAATGTTAGAAAAAATATGCAAGAAATCATAAAAGAAGTTCAAGCTACTGCACCTAAGGCTAAAATATACGTGATGGGATACTATTTTGCGTACCCTCATGTGCATGAGTCTCAAAAAGAAGGTGTCGGCAAAGAGTTAGATAAGCTCCATACGATTCTACAAACTGTAGCAGAGCAAAATGGAGCAACATACATCTCAGTGAAAGAGTCTTTCGATGGGAAAGAAAAAGAATTGGTACCAAGTGTTGGTGATGTTCATCCTACCCTAGAAGGCTACCGTCAAATGGCTAACTCATTCTTTAGTATGTACAATTCCCGTATGCTTGTGTATGAGCACGAATTGCCTAAGCCTAATCCGTTAACCTTTGAAGAGCTTATAGAAAATAGAAATCAAAGTAATAATGGTTCAACGCAAACGCAGGCAAATGCATTGCCAATTAATCGCTATCTATCGTTTACAAACGGTAATTATATAGCTATGGTCTTGCAACGTATTTTATCATAAGTAACATTGCTCAAATTTAATATCCTTAAAAGGAATATCAGCAATCAAATTAGCTGAGAACTTCAAGAGCCGCCAATTTTGTTGCTCATAAAATTGGCGGCTCTTTTTTGTAGTCTCTGCTATTGCAGAAGCTAACCAAAAATGGTAAAAGACTGAAGACAAATTCAAATATCTTTGAGTTTGTCTTCAGTCTTTAATTTCTTTTATATAGCTTTAGCTTAAAAAGTTCAGCGCTTTACTGTTTTTTTCGATTTCAATACTTTACGAACAATAGGATATACTACTGGTGCCCATTTAATAGCTGACTTTACTAATCTGCCTACTTTCATAATCAATCCGCTCCTTGCTTTTCTATACTTATCTTATTCCCATTCTAGAAGCAATTAAACATCATGACGCAATACCTTGATTCCTTGGACAATGTTCCAAATGAACAGAACTATATTAATCAACGTATATAAGCCCATAAAAATTAATGCTGTAGTCATGCTAGACCACATGTTTGTTGTGTCGCCTGTATAACTAAGTGGGGAAAAGTTTGCAAATACTGCTAACATAAGAAGCACAAAGAAAATAGTAGGAATAATATGTGAGATTAAAGACCTTTTTGCATGGTATTTTACCCCTTTATCTGTTGTAAGGAAGTAAACAATTATTGGAAGAATAAAGGGAGCAAATAAAATAGAAAAATAGGTTGATGCACTTAAAATTTTATTGGTATCCATACATGGTCTCCTCACATATTCTCGCTACTTTTTTAATTAGTCTAAGACAAACTTAACAAGTATGTCTTTATATTCCTCAACGGATGAAATAGAAACCGATTCCTGATCGCCGTGCCAATCAGAGCCGCTTGGCCCGAACTCTATGGCTACCGCACCCTTCGCTGCATAATAACGAGTATCTGCAGCACCATGCTGTCCGAATAGGGTAGTTGGAGTTTGTCTGATAGAGTTACAAGTAGCTAAAAGCTTCTGTATATACTTATCATCTTCTTTATTAGTAATAGCTGGAGTATGACCTTGGAAATGTATTTCACTGCCAGGGTATTTCTCTAAAAGTTCTCTTAACTCTTTGGAGATTTCCTCCACATCTTGTCCAGGAACAAACCTTAAAGAATAACTTATGATACATTCGTCTGGTACCATATTATATCGGTCTCCTCCTTCTATTTTTGCCAAATTTAGAGAAGGATATTCATAATATTCATTACTTGCATGCATGAAAGAGCATTTTCTTAGGTCTTGATCAAATAGCATGGCTTTTTCAATTGCATTTACTCCTTCCCACGGACGGCTTCCATGAGCAGATTTACCTTTTAGGTGGATATCCCATTGTAATATACCCTTTGCTTGAAGGCCTATATTAACATGAGTGGGCTCTCCACAAATAACAAAGTCGCCGTGGTGTCCCTGTTCAACTAAATGCTTTGATGTTTTTCCTCCGGTTTCTTCATCAGTAGCTATGTGTAGCTGTACTTTTTTCGTAAGTAAATCTTGCTGCTGTGAAAGAATCGAGAAAGCCTCCATCATCGCTGCAACACCAGCCTTCATATCTGCCGAACCACGTCCATATAGTCGATCTTCCTCAATTTTTGGTTCAAATTGTTCCGGGCTTCCTGGAACTACGTCAATATGGCCGTTCCAGATAATTGTTTCTTCACCTTTCCCAATTTCAGCTACAAGCATTAGTTTGTTGTTTAGCTCATACGTCTTTGTCGTAACTCCTCGTTTTTCGAGCCAATTCTTACAGTATAGCAGTGCCTCATTTGCACCTTTCAAATCATCACTCTTTATTTTAATTAAATCCGTAAGTAAATTAATCAACTATTACACCCCTAATAATAAATTTGTATTATTATATAATACCAATCGGGGTTGCATTCTAAACACCTATCGGCTACAATGAACTCAAATAAAATAAATTCGAAACCACAAGGGGCGTCGCAAGAGCGGCTGAGATAGTACCCTTAGAACCTGTAAGTTCATACTTGCGTAGGGATGTGGATGGAAACTGGCAATCGCGCGATGTCTGGCTCTGTCCCTTCGGCGTTTTTTTGTGGTCAAAAAAGGGGATTACAATGGGAAATCAACGTGTTGTGTTACTCGTGGAGATTGCTATTTTTGCAGCATTAGGCTATGTATTAGATTTAATTGGATTTGGTATGCCACAGGGAGGCAGTGTTACATTTGTTCTTGTTCCAATAATATTAATTGCCTTTCGTCGAGGTGTAGTGGCAGGTATAGTGACAGGCTTTTTAATAGGCTTATTGCAGGTGGTGACAGGACGCTTTTATCCAGCACCGCTATCATTTGAAATAGTAATTATGCAAGTAGGTATTGATTATTTTATAGCATTTATGGTTGCAGGACTTGCAGGACTATTAAGACCAGCATATATTAAAGCATATGAAAATCTAAATAAGAAAAAAATGACGATAGCGATTGTGTTAGGTGCTCTTATCGCTTCCTTTTTACGTTATTTAGCCCATGTGTTATCGGGAATATTATTCTTTGGGGAATTTGCTGAGGGTCAAAATGTAATTGTGTATTCATTAGTTTATAATTCTACTTATATGATACCAGTATTTCTATTTGCAGCTTTTATATGTTCCATACTATTCGTAAAAGCCCCGCGCCTATTACTCCCGAAGTCATAAGATATATGATATGATATTCATACATCTAAGTGAAGAAGGGATCTTGTAAAGATGATAGTAAAGACAAATGAAGAATTAGAGATGTTAAAAAAAATTGGTCACATTGTAGCTGAGGTTAGAGATGCGATGAAGGCGGCAACAAAACCCGGCGTGACTACTAAAGAGCTTGATGAAATAGGCGGTAAGCTATTTAAAGAAAAAGGCGCTGTTTCTGGACCAATGGGTGAGTATGATTTCCCAGGGTATACTTGCATAAGTGTCAATGAAGAAGTTGCACATGGAATTCCAGGCTCTCGAGTGATTAAAGAAGGAGACCTTGTAAATATTGATGTTTCCGGTTCATACGAAGGATTCTTCGCAGATACTGGAATATCGTTTGTAGTTGGAGATGGCTACGAGGATAAGGAAAAGCTTTGTCAGGTTGCAGAAAGCGCATTTAATCGTGCTATGACTAAAGTAAAAGCTGGTTCTCGTCTTAACCAAATAGGTAAGGCAGTGGAGAGAGAAGCGAAGGAAAATGGTCTACATGTCATCATGAACCTAACAGGTCACGGTATTGGGAAATCCTTGCATGAAGCACCTCAGCATGTGTTGAATTATTATGATGCATGGGAATCCACCATTTTAAAAGAAGGCATGGTTTTAGCAGTAGAGCCTTTCATTTCCGAAAAAGCAGAACATATCGTTGAATCTGGAGACGGCTGGACATTTGTTACTCCAGATAAATCTTTAGTTGCTCAAATCGAGCATACAGTTATCGTTACAAAAGACCAACCAATCATTTTAACTAAAATAGATTAAATAAAAAACGCTAACGAAATTAACTTTTCGTTGGCGTTTTTTTTATAAATAATATTCCAGCTACTAAAACAGCGCTTAAGAAGAGGGAAGCAGCAGATATTAATAATTCGTTGACATTATGACGCACAGCAATACCGATGAAGGCCCATATAAAGACTAAAACGATAGCACGATCATCAAAATGGTATCTAAAGTGTAAGGCAATTGCAGTCGCCAAAGTTAAGAATATTACCACCCATAAAGAGGTAGTTATTCCAAAGCCGCTAAACTCATAATATGTCAAAACATAATCAAGATTCGCTATAGTAGCTACAAAAATCCAACCTAGATAAATGGAAATAGGTAATCTTCTTTTCCAATTCGATTCATTACTTGAGTAAGTTAAATACAATAGGAATAAGGACCAAAGCAAGGCTAAAATTGTAATTAAAGCATAGCTAAAATGCTCGTAATGCCATAGGAAAATCCAAGAAATATTAAATACGCAAGTCGCTAGAAATAATAATACTCTTTGTAAGGGAATCTTCTGTTCGGTTCTATATTCTCTTATAATATTCCATATCCAAAATGCTAATAGTATATAAATGACAATCCATATGGAAAATACATAACCAGCAGGTGTAAAGAGGGCTGGAATCCTAGCAGAGATTTCCCCAGTCGTTTGACCATTAATAGGTAACGTATTAGCAAGTATATTAACAAGGATTGTTGCGAAATAACCGCAAATCAAAAGGATTATTTTGACCAAAAGATTCGCCTCCTTCTATATTTAATAAGTATACCTTTCAATCTAAGAGCACACAAATTCAATTATAGAAATTATGTGACAAAAAAATGAATAATTAAGAAAGTAATTCATGATATAATGAAAAATGTAAAAGTTTTTAAATAGGGGGAATATTCAGATGTTAAAACAAAATTATCCAATCGTGTGGGATTTAGATCGATTTTTCCTTGGTGGTAGCAGCTCCACTGAATTACGCGAGCACCTAGATAAAGTTAAGGAAAAACTAAAAATATTTGAAATAAATGTTAAGGGAATAGTTGTCCCAGCCTCAGCTCAAGAGTCTAACCAAATTAGGCAAATAATCGAGGAACTAAAAGATGTAGCCGTCCATTTAGCAGAAGCAGGGGCAGTTATTGGCTGCTATCTAGCTCAGGATACAACAGATAAAAAAGCGACGCTCTTACAAGGCGAGGTTGGTTCATTGTATGCAAGGTTATCTTCATTAATGATTACAATACAACAAACGCTTAGTAAGACAGAATCTACCGTATGGGAAAAGCTTTTAAATACGGACGAATTAACCCCATTTAAATTTATATTAAATGAATGGAGAGAGCAAGCGAGTAAAATGCTTTCCGAAAAAGAAGAGGATTTAATAACTACCTTAGAAGTAGACGGTTATGATGCATGGGGTCAACTATATAACATGCTTGTAGGGGACATCCATATAAAAATGACCATCGATGGGGAAGAAAGAACACTTTCGGTAGGACAAGCTGATAACTTAAGCTCGAGTGATAATGCTGAAATTCGTAAAAATTCCTTTGAAGCGTTAGAAAGTGTATGGACTGAAAAAGAAGAAGTTTTTGCGAAAACGCTTAATCACTTAGCTGGCTTCCGTCTGGCTACGTATAAAAAAAGAGGCTGGGAATCTGTTTTAGAAGAACCTCTTGCCATCAATCGTATGAAGCAAGATACATTGGATGCAATGTGGGGAGCAATCTCTAAAAATAAAGCACCATTTGTGGAATATTTAAATAGGAAATCGGAGATGCTAGGCGAAAAAGCGATGCATTGGTATAATTTAGATGCACCTATCAGTGCGTCTACCGAAAAAATGGAGTTCCAACAAGGAGCGGAATTTATCCTAAAGCATTTTAAAGAGTTTGGACCGAAGCTAGAAGCCTTTTCAAGAAATGCTTTTGAAAATGGATGGATTGAAGCAGAAGATCGTCCAAATAAGAGACCGGGTGGATTTTGTACAGGAATGCCTGTGTCAGAGGAATCCCGTATATTTATGACTTATAGTGGTTCCATGTCAAATGTTTCTACACTTGCGCATGAATTAGGTCATGCATTCCACTCATATGCTTTAAGACCAGTGCATTGGATGAACCGGAGATATGCAATGGGAGTAGCAGAAACTGCATCTACCTTTGCAGAAATGATAGTGGCGGATGCCTCTGTTCGCGAAGCAAAGTCCGAAGAAGAGAAAATTGCTTTGTTGGAAGATAAAATTCAACGCAGTGTTGCTTTCTTTATGAACATTCACGCTCGCTTCTTGTTTGAAACTAGATTTTATGAGGAACGAAAAGATGGCATTGTTTCTGCAAACCGGTTGAACGAACTAATGGAAGAAGCTCAGAGAGAAGCCTATGGGGATGCTTTAGACACGGTACATCCGCATTTCTGGGCATCTAAGCTTCACTTCTATATTACAGGCGTTCCTTTTTATAATTTCCCTTATACCTTTGGCTACTTATTTTCTTTAAGTATATATTCAAAGGCAAAAGAAGAAGGATCTGGTTTTGAGGAGAAGTATATTGCTTTATTACAGGACACAGCAGTAATGTCTGTGGAGGATTTAGCGATGAAACATTTACAAGAGGATATAACGAAAGAAGCGTTTTGGAAGAAGGGAATTGACCTTTGTATTCAAGACGTTCAAGAGTTTTTGCAATTAACTAACGCTAAAGGGTGACGGTACTTGATTTATCTAGAAGGAGCAAGTTGTTACTTAAGGACTTTAAATGTAAAGGATGCACCTGCTCTTGCAAATTTAGTCTATGACAACAAGTTGTACTGGTCTGTTTTTGAACCATTACACCAAGAAGAATATTATACTGCTAGCGTCCAAAGAGAAAAGATTCGTGAATCAATCATGCTCATGCAGGAAAAAAGGGAATATAGCTTTGGTATTTTTTCTCATGAACAAGATATTTTGATAGGCAGCATTTCACTTTATAGCCTGAAAAGAATGCCGTTTTCTAGTGGTTTAATTGGCTATTCGGTTGACCAAAAGCAAATTGGTAAAGGAATTGCGTCTGAGGCCGTTCGTCTAGTAAAGCAATTTGGCTTTAATGACGTTCAATTAAATCGAATAGAAGCTTATGTATCCCCTAGAAATTTTGGCTCTATCAAAGTGTTAGAGAATAACAAGTTTGTTCGAGAAGGATTGCTACGTAAACTGTTATTCATTAATGGGAAATGGGAAGATCACTATATGTATTCCTCTTTAAGAGGAGAATAATAGGGAGTACAAAAGTCTGTTAGCAAACTACCTTAGTTAGTTTGCCAACAGCTTTTTTATATGGAAGAAAAATGGAGAGTTAAGATATGCAGTTGTTATTACAATACAAAAAAAGAGCCTACCATATAGGCAAGCTCTTACTACTTGACGATTTCCCGGGAAATACATCATTTTTTGTCGATTTTACCGTCTGTTACCAAATCTAGTCTTCCTGTATGTGGATCGATAATTAGTCCATGAACTGGAATTTCAGAAATCATCAAGGGGTGATTACGTATCATTTCAACGCTATGTAAGACGCTTTCTTTCACATCTGAAAAACCTTCAAGCCATTCTTCTACTTCAATACCTGAGTTTTTAAGCACATTGAAAGTAGAGGGATCTACTCCACGAGCTGTCATTTTTTCAAGGATTTTATCTGTTTGGATGGAGCTCATTCCACAATCATGGTGACCAATTACATAAATCTCATCTGCTTGAAGCTCGTAAACTGCAACGATTAAGCTACGCATAATACCACCAAATGGATGATTAATAACAGCCCCTGCACTTTTAACGATTTTTACATCTCCATTTTTAAGATTCATTGATTTAGGAAGCATTTCTACTAAACGTGTATCCATACAAGTAAGAATAACTATTCGCTTATCAGGAAACTTAGTAGTTACATAAGGTTCATACAGCTTGTTTTCTACAAATGATTTGTTATAGGTTAGTATGTCGTTTAAACTTGGCATAGTAATTCCTCCTTCTTAATATATTTTATACGAAAAAGAAGAAATTTACTTAATATTTGTTTAAAGAAATTATCTTGCAATGTTTCTTTTGCGATCATTGATAAAGAAAGACTTCCCTGTACCGATTACAACTGACTGTAATGGTTCTGGTGCAAGGTGGACAGGTACTTCAATTACACCGCTAAGCCATTCCTTTAATCCTTTTAGCAACGCTCCGCCACCAGTCAATATGACACCGTGGTCTACGATATCTCCTGAAAGCTCAGGAGGACAAATTTCTAGTGTCGCACGAATTGCTTCTAGAATTGTCTCTAACGATTCTTTTAAAACTCCCTGTATTTGAGTAGAAGATAGTTTCACTATTTTTGGTAAACCAGTCACTACATCTCTTCCTCGCACTTCCATTACTTCTTCTGTATGAGGAACAAGGGCATACCCTATAGTCATTTTTATCAATTCTGCTGTAGGCTCACCAATTATTACATTAAACTCTTTACGTACATAGTGGATAATTGCCTCGTCCATTCGATCTCCTGCAGCTTTCACAGTACTAGACGCGACTACACCTCCGTAAGAGATAATCCCTACCTCTGTAGTACCTCCACCGATATCTACAATCATACTTGCTACTGGCTCATTGACTGGCAATCCAGCTCCAATTGCAGCAGCAACAGGTTCTTCCATTAGTTGTACTTCTTTAGCGCCGCTTTGACGTACCGCATCTTGGATGGCACGGCGTTCTACAGAAGTTGCTCCTGAAGGTGTGCAAACAATAACAGTAGGCTTACGTAGAGAAGTACCAAGTTTTTTGCTAGCTTTTTGCATAATAAGTTTTAACAACTGGGTAGTAACATCAAAGTCTGCGATAACCCCATCTTTTAAAGGTCTAACTACTTCAATAGATGTTGGTGTTTTACCTATCATCTTTTTGGCTTCTGATCCAAAGGCTATTATTTCTTTTGTTTTTGTGTTTACTGCCACCACAGTTGGTTCATCTATAAGTAATCCTTTATTTTTTGTATAAACTAAAGTATTAGCAGTTCCTAAATCAATACCGATATGTGAATTTGACAACATATGTCTTCCTCCATTTCACTTGCTCTACGTTATTATAATGGAAAATAGCACAATTGCCATTTGTAACATAATGGAATTTTACGTATGTTTCAATACTTTGTGGGTAGTAAGGGGCATTTATAGGAAAAAAAATAATGACAAAAACCTATTTTGTATTCGTTTTGTAATACAATCTTATCTAAAATGAAATGAAAAAAATAAGAAATAACAAAGAAAAGCGAAGGCGCCTGGTCTGCCCCGACAGGCAAATGGGAAAATGCGAGGAGGCAGTTTCTCAGCCACCGCAGTATTTTCCCATTTGACCCCGAGGGGCAAGGTGCCGGAGCTAGAAGAAAAGAAGCGACACCTAATAGGAGCAAGGGTGCACCTAAAAGCTATAGAGGTGATACCTAGAAAGTAGAAAATGTCACCTAAACCTGGGAAACGCACGTAAAAGAAAAGAAGCGACACCTAATAGGAGCAAGGGTGCACCTAAAAGCTATAGAGGTGATACCTAAAAAGTAGAAAGTGTCACCTAAACCTGGGAAACGCACGTAAAAGAAAAGAAGTGACACCTAATCGGAGCAAGGGTGCACCTAAAAGCTATAGAGGTGATACCTAAAAAGTAGAAAGTGTCACCTAAACCTGGGAAACGCACCTAAAAGAAAAGAAGCGACACCTAATTGGAGCAAAAGCTCACCTAAAGTATAGAGAAGTGATGCCTAAAAAGTAGAAAGTGTCACCTAAACCTGGGAAACGCACGTAAAAGAAAAAAAGTGGCACCTAATCGGAGCAAAAGCGCACCTAAAGTATAGAGAAGTGATACCTAGAAAGTAGAAAGTGTCACCTAAACCTGGGAAACGCACGTAAAAGAAAAAAAGTGGCACCTAATCGGAGCAAAAGTGGTCTTCTGTAAAGAAAGTAGACAAATTAATTCACAACTTTTTTTCTTCCACTACCGCGCTGTCGCTTGCTGGGATGGTGAAAACAGGATAGGTCACAACCATACCTATCCTATTTCCACCATCTCTGATTTTCTCACCCTGCAGCCAAAAGACAACTTTTATTGAACGCTTGTTCAAAGTCTACAGGACTCACATAACCCAACGTGGAATGCCTTCTTCTCGTATTATAGAATTGGTCAATATAATGCCCAACCGCTTTGATTGCTTGCTCACGCGTCTCCCATTTATGGCGGTAGATCAACTCTTTCTTGATCGTCGCATGGAACGACTCGATACAGGCATTGTCATAAGGATCTCCCTTGCGACTCATGCTGCCCTTCATTTCTCTTTCGGTCAATAATCCGGTATAATCCTGCGAACAATATTGCGATCCACGGTCCGAGTGATGAATTAGTCCTTCCCCTGGGTCCCTTATCATAATTGCCTGTTGGAGGGCTTCGAAGGGTAATTCTTTTTTCATATTGTCTCTAATACTCCAGCCAATAATTTTTCGTGAAAAAAGGTCCATCACGCTCGCCAGATATAACCACCCCTGTATAGTCCAGATATACGTTATATCTGTTACCCATACGGTATTAGGTGCTTCCGCCAAGAATTTGCGTTCAAGCAGATTTGGATAGATAGGATGTTGGTGATTGGAATCCGTCGTCACCACGTAAGGGGTCGCTGATGTCGCACGGAGTCCCATCTCGTTCATTCGTTTCCCTATTGTCCGCTCACACACGTGAACACCTTGCGCCTCCAAATCTTTTGCGATTCGCGGGCTGCCATAAGTTCCATGACTTTCAATGAAGCTGGTTCGGATCAGTTGGTTGATTTCTTCTTTTTCCTCTTGAATTCTGTTCCGTTTCTCTTTTTCTCTCAACCATTTGTAATAACCACTAGTTGAAACCTTTAAAACTTCAGACATCTTCACCACGCGAAACTCATTTTGATGTTCCTCTATGAACGTAAATATCACGTGTGGCCTTTGGCGAAGACATGCATGGCCTTTTTTAAGATTTCATTTTCCTCCTTCAGTTCTTTTTCGTTCTTCTCTAGCTCTGCTATGCGTCTTTTCAGTTCTGTAGAAGAGATGAGATGTTCATTATTTGAAAGCTCCTGCTTCTTGTTGTAGGCCCTTACCCAGGCACGAATTCTTTGCGGCTTGATCCCATGTTCATATCCTAATTCGGTTGCCTTTCTTCCATCTTCGATTACCAATTTCACCAGATAATCACGCATTTCTCTACTTGTCCTTATCATAATAAACACGCTCCCTTTATTTTCTATAAGTATGAAGGTCGTGTTTTAACATGTCTACTTTTTATACTATCTCTAAAAGCGCACCTAAAAGCTATAGAAATGACACCTAACCAACACGAAAGTGCACCTAAACGGTTGCACCCCATTAGTAAGGAACTATTGTGTTTTTTGTACAAAAAAACAACCGCGACTTTTAGGTCGCGGTTGACATATTAAAACTTATTAGTTGGTTTCGGATCGACGATAATTGCATCTTGGTTGTTCATTGGTTTAGAGAAGTAAAACATGATTACCGCTCCAATGGCTAAAATACCGCCAGAGAAACCAAGAATTGTAGCTATGAATAAGCCCATTTTTAACACCTCACTATTCATATTAATATCATTATAACTTATTTACACTAGTTTTGTAACACTAAAACATAAAATTTATGAATAGATTGTGATCAAAATGCCCAATTACCGTTTCTGAACACGGGTTCCTTAGTACCATCCTCTTTGATCCCATCAATATTCATATTTTCAGAACCAATCATGAAGTCTACATGAGTGATACTTTCATTCAATCCGTTTTCTGCAAGCTCTTCACGACTCATTTTTTTGCCGCCTTCGATACAGAACGCATATGCACTACCGATTGCTAAATGGTTCGAAGCATTTTCATCAAACAATGTATTATAGAATAATAGGTTAGAGTTAGAGATTGGTGAGTCATGTGGTACAAGTGCAACTTCCCCAAGGTAATGGGAGCCTTCATCCGTATCAACTAATTGCTCTAGTACTTCTTGACCTTCTTTTGCCTCTACTTTTACAATGCGACCATTTTCAAAAATGATAGTGAAATTATCAATAATATTTCCACCATAGCTTAAAGGCTTCGTGCTTGCTACATACCCGTCAACCCCTGTTTTTAAGGGAACTGTAAATACTTCTTCTGTAGGCATGTTAGCCATAAAATCTTCGCCTTTTTCGTTCGTACTACTAGCTCCGCACCAGAGATGGCCGTTCGGAAGTTCGATTGTTAGGTCAGTGCCTGGAGCTGTATAATGAAGTTTTTTATAATTTTTTTCGTTTAAGTAGTCTACTTTTGTGTGCAACAAACGATCGTGCTCTTTCCAAGCAGATACTGGGTCTTCCAGGTCAGCTCTTACTGCACTAAAGATAGATTCCCATAATGCTGGAACTTGCTCTTCCTGAGGAAGCTCTGGAAATACTTTTGCAGCCCATTTTTTAGAAGGTGCCGCAACTACAGACCAGCTAATTTTATCTGACTGAACATACTGGCGGTATTTTGACATAGCTTGACCTGCAGCTTTTTGGAAAGTTGAGATTTTACTAGAATCTATACCCTTCAGTAAATCGGGACTTTGACTTACGATACTCATAAAAGCAGCGCCTGATTCAGCAAGCTGCTCTCTTTCTTGAACTTTCCATGGTGGATAGAAGTCGAAAGAGTCTTTTGAGGCTAGCTCATAACGGATGCGTGTTAACTCATCATCAGAAAAATCTACGTAAACAGTCTTAGCTCCAGCTTCATAAGCTTTTTTAGTTACAAGTCGGACAAATTCTACCGTTTCTGTAGAGGCCGCAATATATAAATCTTGCCCTTTTTGTATATTTACTCCTACTTCAACAGCTAAAGCAGCATACTTTACTAAATTGTTTTCAAAGGTTGACATATCCATACATCCTTTCTTTTCTTAAGATTATAGTATCAGTTTATAGAGGGATTTATCAATGACTCTCTGCCAATTAAGACAAAAAAGAGTTCAAATTAATTGAAATAAAATTTATAGTTAGAAACTAATATTAAAATCCTGATATATTAACCGAAATAAAGAACAGAAATAGAATGTGGGGGTTTATGAATTGGATAAGTCTACAGTAATTGGTCTCGTCTTAGGAATTGTTGCGTTAGGTGTAGGAATGGTTCTGAAGGGAGTAGGATTAGCTGCGCTGTTGAATCCAGCAGCTATTTTAATTATTATCGTTGGAACAATTGCGACTATCGTAATTGGTTTCCCGATGGATGAGCTAAAAAGAATACCTAAGCTTTTCGGAGTAATTTTTAAAGAACAGAAGTTAGTGCCAGATCATGAAGTTATTAAATTGTTTTCTAACTGGGCTGATTTAGCTCGTAGAGAAGGGTTACTTGCATTAGAGAGTAAAACAACCGATGTGGAAGATCCATTTTTGAAAAATGGACTTACTTTAGCTATCGATGGACAGAATGCAGATTATATTAGAGATGTGTTAACAGAAGAAATTAATGCCTTGGAAGAAAGGCATTCCACTGGTGCTCAGATTTTCACGCAGGCAGGTACATATGCACCTACTCTTGGAGTGTTAGGTGCAGTAGTTGGTTTAGTAGCAGCGCTAGGTGATATGAATGATATAGAAAAATTAGGACATGCAATTTCCGCTGCATTCATAGCTACATTATTAGGGATATTCACAGGTTATGTGCTTTGGCATCCATTTGCCAACAAGTTAAAACGAAAGTCAAAGCAAGAGGTTAGACAAAAAACTATGATGTTAGAGGGAATCCTTTCTGTCTTAGAAGGAGATGCACCACGTGTGATAGAGCAGAAATTGGCTTCTTATCTATCTATGTCTGAACGTAAAAAAGTTTTAAATGAAAGCGGGGAGGCAGGCCTTGGCAAAGAAGCATAAAAAACATCAGCATGAAGAGGAAATGAGTGAATCTTGGCTTCTTCCTTACGCAGATATTTTAACTTTACTACTTGCACTGTTTATTGTGTTATTTGCTTCTAGTACTGTTGATCAAGAAAAGCTAAACCAAATGTCCGCGGTATTCAATCAAGTGTTTGATGGGGGGACCGGACTAATGGAACAGCCGTCGCCAATGGACGTACCTAGAAACAATAATAGCGGTGATTCCAATCAAAGCATGGCTTACATCGAGGATCAGCAAGCTTTATCTGAGATTCAAGACAGTGTCGATGAATACATAGCGGTTAATGCGCTAGAGAAACAATTTGCAACTGAGTTAACAAGCGAAGGTCTTTTAGTGACAATTAGAGATAGCATTTTATTTGACTTGGGACAGGCAGAGGTAAAAAAAGAGTATCGACAAATTGCAGAAGATATATCAGATTTACTGGTGTTTGATCCGCCTCGGAATGTTGTGATTACAGGACACACGGATAATATTCCGATATCTAGTAGTGTTTATGCCTCTAACTGGGAGTTAAGTGTTATGCGCTCGGTGAACTTTTTGAAAATATTAGTAAACAATAACACGATTGATCCTCTGTACTTCAGTGCAAAGGGCTACGGAGAATTCAAGCCGGTTGCTGCTAATGATACGGAAGAAGGCAGAGCAAAAAATAGACGTGTCGAAGTGCTGATACAGCCTCGAGTATTAGAGGATGGCAGCTTAAACGACCAACCCCAATAAAATGAAACTGACAATTATTTAAAATAGTTGTCAGTTTTTCTTTGACTTTTCAAAACAAAAGTTTATAATTAAAACAAATGTTTGAAGAGGGGAGGTTGTCCTAATGGAATCCAAGGAATTAAAAGTTCTGACCTATTTGCGTAACAATCCTTATGCATCACAACAAGAAATGGCAGATGCCTTAAAGATGTCCAGGCCAGCAGTTGCTAATATCATTTCTCAGCTCATTAAAAGTGGGAAGATTATTGGCAGAGCATACATTTTACCAGAGAATAAAGAGTTTATTTGTATAGGCGGAGCTAATGTAGATAGAAAGTATATAGTAAAAGATCAATTACAAATGGGTACTTCTAATCCAACTACAAGCCTGCAAAGTATAGGCGGAGTTGCAAGAAATATTGCTGAAAACTTAGGAAGGCTTGGCAATACCGTCAGGCTACTTACAGTTGTCGGAAACGATATGGAATACGCTTCTATCGAAAAGGCATCTAGTCACTGGATGAACTTGTTTTCTGTAGAAAAGCTTGTTAACTACTCTACGGGAACGTACTCAGCCGTACTAGACCAACAGGGTGAAATGCTTTTTGCCCTGGCTAATATGGATATTTATGATCAGCTAACAGTGGAATACATGAAAAAACAAGAGGCTTATCTTACCAATGCGCAAATGCTCATAATAGATATGAACTGTCCAAAAGATGTAATGGAATACATTCACGCATTGGCGGTCGGCAATAAGATTCCTCTTGCGATTATTCCAGTGTCTTCACCGAAGATGAATCGAATGCCGGAGAACCTGGAAGGAATAGAGTGGCTTATAACAAATAAGGATGAAGCAGAAACATACTTTCAAACGCAGATTGTGGATGAGGAATCTTGGAAACGTACTGCCGAGGCATTTGTCCAAAAAGGCATACGCCATGTCATTATAACGAATGGCAGTAAGGGAGTAGTATGTGCAGGGAAAGAGATTGAGACGTTGTTTATGCCTGCCATCCAAACAGAGCAGGTAGTAGACGTGACTGGCGCAGGAGATGCCTTTGTTTCTGGGGTTCTTCATGCTTCGTTGGATGGAGTAGAAGTAAAGCAGGCTGTGCTGACTGGGATGATTAACGCTACCAAAACACTCCAATCTGTAGACACAGTACGAACTGAACTAACAAAATTAAAGTTAACTAATGAACTGGAGGAATATTTAAAATGAAAAAATATCTAACGTACTCACAAGAGGTTGAACAAGGAATGGCACAAGGAAAAGCAATCGTAGCACTAGAATCTACTATCATTTCTCATGGGATGCCTTATCCACAAAACATTGAAATGGCAAGAAAAGTGGAACAAATTATTCGTGATAATGGAGCAGTTCCTGCAACAATCGCAATTATGGACGGGAAGATTAAAATTGGTTTATCCAATGAAGAATTAGAAACTTTAGCAACTAGCAGCAATGCTCGTAAAACTTCTAGAAGAGATTTACCTTATGTAGTTGCTTCAAAGGAAATCGGTGCTACTACTGTGGCAACAACCATGATTTGTGCGGATCTTGCAGGAATTCAAATGTTTGTAACTGGTGGTATCGGCGGAGTGCATAGAGGTGCTGAGACAACAATGGACATTTCAGCTGACCTTGAAGAGTTAGCTTCTACAAATGTTGCAGTTGTTTGCGCAGGTGCTAAGTCAATTTTAGATATCGGATTAACGTTAGAATACTTAGAGACAAAAGGTGTACCAGTAGTAGGATTCCAAACGGAAGCTTTCCCAGCATTCTATACTTCCACTAGCCCTTTTAAATCAGACTTCCGTATGGACGAAGAAAAAGAAGTTGCTGAAATGCTAAACGTTAAATGGGAGCTAGGTCTAAATGGCGGAGCGATCATTGCTAATCCTATCCCAGCAGAATATTCATTGGACGAGGAATACATGAATAGAATCATTCAAACAGCATTGCAAGAAGCTGAAGATAATGGCATTAAAGGTAAGGATGTAACACCATTCCTTCTTGGTAAAGTAAAAGAGTTAACAGAAGGTAAGTCATTAGAATCTAATATAGAGCTTGTATACAATAATGCAAGAGTTGGAGCTAAAATTGCAGTAGAGTTAAATAAGCTATCTAAATAAGAATTGGTCCTTCCCTATAAAAGTAGGGGAGGATTTTTTTATTTTACGTGCAATTGGTTTCCGCTATCGACCGCTTTCCATGGTATGAACAATAGTTAGTTAGGGCTTAGGAAGGAATTTCTGTCTGTAGTACCGAAGTAAATAACGGATAAAAACATCATTTGATTGGAAAGGTTGCTCATTATGTATATTCCGAAATATTATAAGGTGACAAATTGGGAAGAGATTAAGGAATTCATTCATACAAATTCATTTGGAGTTCTTATTACGACGAAAAAAGAAAAACCGATTGCAACTCACCTACCATTGCAGATCCATAATGAAGGGGAAGATTATTACGTCACAGGGCATATGGCGTATGGGAATCCTCAATGGAGAACATTTGAAACAGCTGAAGATGTATTGGTTATTTTCCAAGGACCTCACTCTTACATATCTTCTTCGTGGTATGAACATGAAAATGTCCCAACATGGAACTATCAGGCTGTCCATGTATATGGGAAGGCCGTAATATTGACCGAGGACGAGTTAAAACAAGACCTGACATGGTTGCTGCAAAAATATGAGAAACATCGAAAAAATCCTGTTTTATGGGAAAATCTTTCTCCACAATTGTTAGAAAAAGAACTGAAGGGTATTGTTGGATTTAAGATTAAGATACAAGAAGTTCAGGCTGTTGATAAACTAAGTCAAAACCGTAACGAAGCGGATTACCAGAACATCATTCATAAACTGTATGAGGAAAAGACTATGAACTCTCACCAAGTCGCAAAAGTAATGGAAAGGAAACTCCAGAAGGATGATTAATTATTATACATATAAAAAGAGAGCTAGCCTTTGTGTAAACAGGTTACCTCTCTTTCATTATTAAGAATTATAAAGTGATTACTTTCTTAAACTACCAAGTTCTGCGACGATTGCTTGCATTTCACTTGGACTAAAAGAATCTCGTTTGTTGACCATTTCATATAAATACACAAGATCATCATAGGCTGTAGCTTTAAAGTCCTCAGATTTCATGGCATCCACATTGACCATACGTAATTTTTCCTTGATTGTTTCAAGCATAAAGCTAATATTCTCAACGGAAGGTTGATTTAAATCCATTCTTTTGTACCTGCCTTTCATACATTAGAAATATCATTTCACGCATAGCCTAGAATGTCAAATACTAATTAAGACTTGCTAGCTAGTTTTTCTTCCTTTAACTTGTTCTGAATACGTTTTGTTTCATAAACTACAACACCTGAAAGTCCTAGCAAACCTATTAAGTTAGGAATTGCCATTAATGCATTGGTAATGTCTGAGAAAGTCCATATTAAATCTAGAGAAACAACCGAACCGATGAATACCATAGCAACGAATGCAATACGATAAACAATTAACAGCGTTGGATTCTTGAATAGATATTGGAAACACTTTTCTCCATAATATGCCCATCCGAAAATCGTGGAAGAAGCAAAGAAAATTAAACCAACTGCAATTATAATTGGTCCCCAGTCTCCAAGGAAATGACCAAAGGCTGCTGATGTTAAATCTCCACCACCGATACTAGTATCCTTATACATACCGGACATTACAATTGTAACCCCTGTAATCGAACAGATGATAAAAGTATCTATAAATACTTGTGTCATGGAAACGAGCGCTTGGCGTCCTGGTAAATCCGTTTTTGCAGCAGCAGCTGCAATTGGAGCGGATCCAAGGCCGGCTTCATTGGAGAATACACCACGAGCAATACCATAACGGATAGCTGCACCAATAGCTCCACCAACAGCTGCTTCTCCAGTAAATGCTGATTTGAAAATAATGCCAAATGCTTCAGGGACAGCTGAAATGTTAGTCACCATTATGAAAAGACCAGCTAGTATGTAAAACAAAGCCATTACAGGTACAAAAACAGCGGTCACATTACCGATAGATTTAATACCTCCCAAAATAACAAGCGCAGTAAATACCGCTAGAACTAGGCCAGTTATCCACGTTTCTATACCAAAAGTAGATTCTACTGCTGAAGAAACAGAGTTAGCTTGTGTTCCGTTTCCAATACCGAAAGCAGCCAATGCGCCAAAAATAGCGAATAGAACCGCTAACCATTTTTGTTTTAAACCATGTTCTATGTAATACATTGGACCGCCTGCCATTTGTCCATTGGCATCCTTTACTCGGTACTTAACGGCAAGGATGGCTTCACTATACTTTGTTGCCATTCCAAAAAATGCAGAAAACCACATCCAGAAAACTGCACCAGGACCTCCTAATAATACGGCAGTGGCAACACCGACAATATTACCCGTACCAACAGTTGCTGCAAGAGCAGTAGTCAGGGCTTGAAATTGTGAAATATCTCCTTCTGCCTTTTTGTCATGCTTTCTAGAGAAAGTAAGTCTTAAAGCTACCGGCAGTAATCTGATTTGTAGAAAGGCAACTCTAACCGTTAAAAAGATTCCGGTTCCTACAATTAGTATTAGTAACGGGATACCCCATAGTACGTCTGAAACGCTTTTTAATATTTCTAGTAACTTATCCAATTAATTTACCTCCTTGGTTGTAATACACTCCTGGAAAATTTCTGAAGCTCTCATTTCCTTTCAATTAAATTTATCCTTGTAACAATATTCGTAAAATTCTCTTAAATAGTCAAGGTTAATTTCTGAAATTATTATTATTAATAGTTTGATTCGCAAAAGCCAGGGTATAATAAAATTAATATAAATAGATATTCGATGGAGGTAATTAGTATGAGTGAAAGCAAATTTGTTAAAGGTGTATTATGCGGAGCAGTTCTTGGTGGAGCATTAACTATGTTAGATCGTAAGACAAGAGATTCCGTAATGAACAGATCTCGAATGGTAAAAAATGAAATAAAATATTACAACAAAAATAGAGACGAGCTAAAGAAAATGATTGATCAACAAGTTAATAAATGGCAATCTGTTTACAATCAATTTTCATCTGATGCAAAATATATTTCACAAAAAGTAAATGAAGTAAAAGAAATTACTCCTCAAGTGAAGACACTTGTTTCTGAGACTAAGGATACATTTTCTCAATCCAAAGAAGAGTATAAATCTATTGTTGTACCAGAGGACGAGGAGCCTAAAAGTATTTACGAACCAAAATTACAATAAACAAGGAAGGGAGAGGAATAGATGGTTTCACACATGAATAGAGATGATAAGAGCAATAAAAAATCTGCCTCTCCAACTTGGTATACTAAGCTAAAGTTTTTAAACGTTAAAAAGAAGGAGCAAAAGAAAACGGAAAATCATGATTTAACTACATGGTCAGGCTACTTCAAGCATTTAATAACCCATATACAGCGAACGGATATTACAGGTTTTGCAGCTCAATTAGCTTACTTTTTCCTCCTTTCTCTATTTCCTTTATTGATTTTCTTAGTTACTTTATTGCCCTATCTCAATTTAGATGAGGCTCAAATTTTCCGCTTTTTAGAAAACTATGCACCAGGGGAAGTTTATACATTAATTGAGGGGACAATTTCTGATGTCTTAGTAAGTCGTAACGGAGGTTTATTATCTATAGGGATACTCGGTACGATCTGGTCTGCTTCTAATGGAATGAACGCAATCGTAAAATCCTTAAATAGATCTTATGATATTGTGGAAACGAGACCCTTTTTTATCGTTAGAGCGTTATCAGTAGTATTTACCTTGCTAATGATTTTACTTTTTGCTGTAGCACTAGTATTACCAGTTTTCGGTCAACAAATTGGGACGATTTTATTTTCTTATTTTGGTTTCCAAGACGACTTTGTTAACCTGTGGAATAATATTAGATGGACGCTTAGTCCTATTATTATGTTTATCGTACTTGCTGCATTATATTGGATTGTACCAAACATAAAGTTAGGTCTAATAAGCGTTTTCCCGGGGGCCGCATTTGCAACCTTGGGATGGATCATTGTATCTCTAGGATTCTCTTTCTATGTAAGTTACTTTGGTAATTATTCTGCAACTTACGGAAGTATCGGGGGTATTATTATCCTCATGCTATGGCTCTACATTTCAGGAATTATCCTGTTGGTCGGTGGCCAGATAAATTCTGTTATGCAAGAACGAAAGTTACAGATGGATAATAAAAAACGACGTAGATAACACAAAAAAACACCCATAGGTTGGAGACTTTTTCACTCCAATCCATGGGTGTTTTTTTGTTGAGGTAATAAGAGCAGAGATGGCAACCCTCCAGTAAACTGGCGTGGAGTGTCCCATAAAGAGAAGTTTCGCCCATAAGAAGAGCATAACTGTCCCATAAAGTGTAGAAGGTGGCCCATAAACAATCGGAAAGTGTCCCATAAAAAGCCACAAGTCGCCCATAAAGAGGGGGCACGCCCATAAGAGGAGCATAACTGTCCCATAAAGTGTAGAAGGTGGCCCATAAACAATCGGAAAGTGTACCATAAAAAGCCACAAGTCGCCCATAAAGAGGGGGCACGCCCATAAGAGGAGCATAACTGTCCCATAAAGCGTAGAAGGTGGCCCATAAACAATCGGAAAGTGTCCCATAAAAAGCCACAAGTCGCCCATAAAGAGGGGGCACGCCCATAAGAGGAGCATAACTGTCCCCCATAAAGCGTAGAAACTCGCCCATAAACCACCAGGAGGTGTCCCATAAAAAGCCACAAGCCGCCCATAAAGCCAAATCTCTCCCCACAGAAGGTGTTTATGTGGTGGACCCCTATAACTTCTTAACATCCTAAGCTTTTCAAACACTAGCGAATAAAAAAGTATCCAACCTAGAAAGGTCGGATACTTTTTTTACTTTAAATGTTACGGTTTAACATTCGCAATCCATTTAGAATTACTAGAATGGTGCTTCCTTCATGACCAATAACGCCCATAGGAAGATCTACTACTTGCAGGAAGTTGGAGATAATCAGTATGGCAATTACTGCGATAGAGAAGAAAATATTTTGTTTTACGATTCGCTGCATTTTGCGAGACATTTTTACTGCATATGCTATTTTGCTTAAATCATTTTTCATTAGGATGACATCGGCGGTTTCTAAGGCTACGTCAGTTCCTTCGCCCATGGCAAAGCCGGTTGTTGCAGTTGCTAGGGCGGGAGCGTCATTAATTCCGTCCCCTACCATGCCGACGAATGCATGCTCTGCTAAGAGCTCTTTCATATGCAGGACCTTTGTTTCGGGAAGACACTCGGCAATATATTGGTCGATTCCAGCTTCTTTTGCAATTACCTTTGCTGTTTTTTCGTTATCACCAGTTAGCATCACTGTTTTTATACCTAAGGATTGCAGTAGCTTAATGGCTTCTTTGGCTTCTTCTCGTACTGTATCCTTGAGCGCTGCTGCTGCCGCTATTCCTTTATCGTCACGCATGAAAATGATGGTTTTTCCTTCTTCGGCTAGAGCTGCTGCAACTCCTCCTTGGAACGCAAATGCATCGGCTTTATTTACGAATTCTGGTTTACCTACTAAGATTTCAACACCATTAATATTGGCCTTTAGTCCAAATCCTGGTTTGTCTTCTATCGGAATAATTGGTAGCTGGGTAATTCCTTCTGCCAATGCAAATGCTGAGATTGCTTGAGCAAGCGGATGATTGGACTGTGCTTCAATTGTTGCAAGAGTAGTAAGTGTAGACTTGCGATCTAAGTCGTCTCTTACAAAGAAGTCTGTTACTACTGGCTTCCCTTGAGTCAATGTACCAGTCTTGTCTAACGCAATGGCTTTCATTGCGCTAATATTTTCTAAATGCATACCGCCTTTAAACAATATCCCACTTTTTGCTCCATTTGAAATAGCTGCTAAAGTAGCCGGCATGATAGATGCAACAAGTGCGCAAGGGGAAGCAACTACCAATAAAACCATAGCTCGATAAAAGGTTGTAGTCCAATCCCACCCAAGTATGAAGTGAGGGAGGACCATCATAACTGCCACAGCGATTAAAACTACTTTTACATACGTACCTTCAAAGCGTTCTATAAACTGCTGTGCTGGAGATTTTTCATCTTGTGCTGTTTGGACAAGATCGATTATCTTTTGAAACAAGGAATCTTCGTTAGTTTTAGTCATTTCCATTGTGATAGCACCACTTAAATTTACTGTACCAGCAAATAAGGGGTCTTTCGGTTGCTTAGAAAGTGGTAGAGACTCACCGCTAATCGCGGCTTCATCAACAGATGTCATTCCGTTAATAACGATACCGTCTGCGGGAATTCTTTCTCCTGGTTTGACTACGAGCTTGTCACCTAGTGTTAAATCTTTAATAGAAACACGTTTAGTACTCCCGTCAGGTTGAAGCTTCCAGGCTTCTTCAGGCTGAAGCTCCATTAACGAAGAAATCTCTTTTCGACTTTTATTCATCGTATAGGTTTCCAACGCTCCACTTACTGCAAATATGAAAATAAGTATGGCTCCCTCGGTCCAGTAACCGATGATGGATGAACCTATCGCTGCAAAAATCATAAGCATTTCTACATTTAATTCTTTTTCTTTTATTGTCGCTTCGATACCTTCTTTAGCCTTAGCAAATCCACCAATTACAAAAGCTAACAGGTAGAAGATGATGGAGGCTGTTTCAGAACCTGAGTTGCCTATAAGCCATGCGATTAATATTAAAAGACCAGAAAATAGTGCTGCAACTAGTTCTAGATGGGGCATAACTTTAGATAAAAATGTATTTTTTTCTTCTATAGCAGACATATAAATCCTCCTCTTGATATTGATTTTCATTATTATTTCTCTCTAAAATAGAGTAAAACTGGATTTTCACTATGGAAAACCCAGTAGATTAAATTAAATATTACTTTATAATGATTATAATCTAGAGAAATTTAACTGTCAACCATTTGATTTAAGCGAATACTGGCTCCTTGTACAAGGCTAATTTCTCTAATGAGGATTTGTCTACATCAGCGTGAAGACTATTGCCGTGAGAGTCCATTGTAACAACAGCAGTGAAGTTTTCTACACGTAAATGCCACATTGCTTCAGGAATTCCAAATTCCATCAGATCGACACCTTCTACATCTTTAATGCAGTCTGCATAGTATTGGGCAGCTCCG
Source organism: Psychrobacillus sp. FSL W7-1457 (assembly GCF_038593405.1). NCBI lineage: Bacteria > Bacillati > Bacillota > Bacilli > Caryophanales > Bacillaceae > Psychrobacillus > Psychrobacillus sp. FSL W7-1457. The sequence continues at coordinate 3,124,409 of NZ_CP151993.1, read as the reverse complement.
CCAATTGCGTTTAGATAAACACCACCATGTTCGTGAAGTGCAGCTAATGTTTTAGGTCCCATTCCACCTTTACCTATAACTGCGCGTATACCAAACTTTTTCATAATGTCACCTTGATATGGCTCTTCTCGTATGGAAGTTGTAGGGCCTGCAGCACGAACATGCCATTTTCCAGCCTCATCCTTCTGCATTACTGGTCCACAATGATAAATAATTTGACCATCAAGATCTACAGGTGCATCATGGCTCATTAAATGATGGTGGATAGCATCACGCCCTGTATACATACGTCCAGTGATAGAAACAACATCGCCTACTTGAAGAGAGCGAATTTGTTCTTCTGTAATAGGAGCAGAAAGCTCAACAACTCTATTTGGTGTTTCATTTTGAGCTTCATCTTTAAACTCAATTTTTTCCCCATCTTGGTAATGCCATTCTGTAATATCTCCAGTAGAAGGATCAATATTAATGGCCATACGGCGATAAGCCCAGCAATTGTATGCTACTGATACATAGAAGCTTGCAGGAATACGGTGCATGACACCAATCTTACAACCTAGTAGCGTTGCCTCCCCACCAAAGCCCATTGTTCCAATTCCTAATGTATTTGCTTTTTCTACGATATAAGCTTCTAGTTTTGCTAAATCTTCATTTGAATTTATATCGTCTACTGAGCGGAATAACTGTTCCTTTGCTAAATCATATCCTGATGAACGGTCCCCACCTATTCCTACCCCTATAAAGCCGGCTGAGCAGCCTTGACCTTGAGCTTGGTACACTGAATGTAGAATACATTTACGTATTCCATCTAAGTCTCTCCCTGCACGTCCAAGTCCTTCTAATTCAGTAGGCAGGCTATATTGTATATTTTTGTTTTCACATCCGCCACCCTTGAGGATCAGCTTCATTTCTATGTAATCTTTTTCCCATTGTTCAAATTTCACTACGGGAACGCCTTCTCCTAAGTTGTCACCGCTATTTTTCCCAGTTAAAGAGTCAACAGAGTTAGGGCGAAGCTTAGCGTCTTTCGTGGCAGCAACGATTGCTCGTTTAATTGCTTCCTTAATTTCTAGTTGGTTTACCCCGACTGGAGTTTTTACCTTGAATGTAGGTAATCCAGTGTCCTGGCAAATAGGTGAAATGTTTTCATCTGCCATTTGAATATTATTTGTAATTGTATCTAAACTCATGGCCGCACGTGTGCCTTCATTTTCAGCAGCTTTTGCTTTTTGAATGGCTCTTCTAACATCCTTAGGTAAGTTAGTAGAAGTTTCGGTAATCAAATCATAAATACTCTTTTCTAATTGTTTCAATTGCATTTAGTTATGCCCCTTTATATGTAGTTACAAACATTAACAAGTATACTATTTTACAAGAATGAAAAAAAGAGCCGTATAAAAGGCATCAGAAATATAATTTTCCGATGCCTTTAAATACTACTCCTTAGAGTCTTTAAATTGTTCCATTTTTAGTTCTAAGTCATCCATCATTTGAATAAGTCTGTCTATATCTTCTAAATTAGTCGTCTCAGGTTCAATAGAATCAAGTACTTCTAAAAACATTTGAAGTCGGTCTTTTAAATAAGATACTTGTTGTTCTGAATTTGATATTTGATTGCCCACAGAAAAACACCTCACTTTATAAGATAAGAATATAACAAGATGACATTAAAAGATAGGTAAAAAGAGTTATTTTATTAATTAATGTATTTAAAATATTTACACTATTCAGTTTATATGATAAAGTAACATTAAGTTATACGAAAGGAGGCCGTAGTGAAGAGTCGAAAACCAATCAACCATTTGAAGGAGGCGGTTCAGACATTTCACCGGCAAACTAGCCGCAAATGCAGTTATGAATACTCACAAGGATATAAGTAATATATAAAGGCTCAGTCAATCTTAAACGATATTGACTGGGCCTTTTGTTGTTTATAGAAAAGCTAAATTTTGTTATGATAACCTGGATTGAAATTAAATAGTGAAGAGGTTATCTTATGCAACAATTTACAGCTATGGAGAGCAGACGTTTTAAGATTTTAGTTATTATTGTTTCTATATCAGGGTTTTCCCAAGGAATGCTTTTGCCTCTGATCTCAGTTATTTTTGAACAGGATGGGGTCAGCGCTACTTTAAATGGATTAAGTGCTACAGGTTTATACATAGGTACTTTGTTAATATCACCTTTTATAGAGCCACCATTACGAAAATATGGGTACAAGCCTATGATTGTAGTAGGAGGGCTTATCGTTATAGTATCGCTTCTCCTTTTCCCTTTATGGAAGAGCGTAATGTTTTGGTTTGTACTTCGTTTATTAATAGGGATTGGTGATCATGCTCTACATTTCTCTACCCAAACATGGATTACAAGTTTTTCACCACAGCACAGGTTGGGTAGAAATATAGCCATTTATGGCTTATCATTTGGAGTTGGTTTTGCAGTTGGTCCTTTGTTTGTCCAACTCGTAGAAATTTTTGAAGGACTTCCTTTTATCGTTTCTGGACTTTTATGTTTGTGTGCATGGGTTCTTGTATTTTTCCTCAAAAATGAAAAGCCAGAAACATTTGCTGCTACGTCTTCAATGACAGGCACATGGAAAAGGTTTGGAGCTGCCTTTTCAGTAGCATGGATAGCATTTATCCCACCCTTTAGCTATGGCTTCTTAGAATCATCTCTAAATGCGATATATCCTGTGTACGCACTTCGTAACTCTATTGAAATTAGTGATTTATCCTATATTTTAGCTGCTTTCTCTATTGGTGGAGTAGTGTCACAATTGCCACTTGGTATGTTAAGTGATCGCCTAGGAAGAAGGCAGGTCTTATATAGTATGCTTGGGTTAGGTGCCCTAACATTTGGGTTAGCAAGCTTTTTTGAAGCATCTGCAATAGGTGTTGGGACATTTTTCTTCATAGCAGGAATGTTTGTAGGATCTACTTTTTCACTTGGTATCGCATATATGACAGATTTAACCCCAAAAGAGCTTTTACCAACAGGAAACTTAATATGTGGTATATTTTTTAGCTTAGGTAGTCTTTCAGGTCCTTTCTTTGGTGGATTGTTCATTCAGCTATTTGAGGGAGTAAGCTTTTTATTGCTAATATCTATCCTTTTAGGGTCTTTGGCAATCGTGATATTTTTTACAAAATCTAATCGTCCTACCATAGTATAACCAATTACAAAAAATGAATTCGACCACTATGACTCTAACTGAGCTATGGTGGTCGAATTTATTTTGTATTCTTACTTATTTCTAGGGTATTGACATTCGAGTCTCGTTTATTATAATTGTAAAGCTTCATTTACATATTATTTATAGAAGAGGAGAAAGACTTATGTGGTTTATATTTGCTCTTATAACTGCCTTAGCATGGGGAGGAGCAGACTTATTTTATAAAAAGGGAACAGACCCTAGAGATAAATTTAGTCATCTTAAAATAGTTGTTATGGTAGGTTTAGTTATGGGGATTCACGGGATAGTGTATATGCTATTAAAAGGTATTCAATTTGACCCAATGGACATGGTATTATATTTACCAGTTTCCGCACTTTACATACTATCAATGGCAATCGGATATATAGGATTGAGATATTTAGAACTATCAATAGCTTCTCCAGTTCAAAATTCATCAGGAGCTATTACAACAATCCTTTTATTTATTTTCTTTACTCATTCATTAAGTGCATTAGAAATCATGGCTATTATTATAATTACTCTAGGGGTAATTGGCTTGGCAGTCTTTGAAAAACAGCTGGAAAAACAAGTACTTCAAGCTAATCCTAAGACGATCGATACTAAATATACAATTGGATTCATGGCTATTATTTTCCCTATTTTATATGCATTGATTGATGGGCTTGGAACGTTTGCAGATGCAGTTTATTTGGATGAGCTTAGTCTCATTGGAGAGGATGCAGCACTACTTGCTTATGAGTTTACATTTTTCATCTGCGCTGTGGTAGCTTTTGTTTATCTTAAAGCGGTCAAAAAAGTCCCATTCAACATCTTTAAAGAAAGAGATAAGACAAGTGCTGCTATTTTAGAAACTATTGGTCAATTCTTCTATGTATTTGCAATGTCCTCAAATGCCATTATTGCAGCTCCAATTATTGCATCCTATAGCATTTTTTCTGTGTTACTTTCCAGAATCTTTTTGAAAGAGAAGCTAACGAAAAAACAATATGCTGTAATTATCGTAGTGATTGTCGGAATTGCTTTATTAGGTATTGCAGATGAGTTGTAAAAATATTAGTTAATGAAATCAGGTTTAAAGATAAATACAAAAAAGCTCTAAATTTTACAGTTGTAAAATCATTAGAGCTTTTTATTTTTTAGGGGTTAGTCTTTATGGCTTTAAAACAAATTTAATGCTTTCTTCCTCATGGTCATGGAATATTTTATATGCTTCACTAGCCTGCTCAAGTGGAACGCTATGTGTAATGATCTGTGTAGGGTCAACGTCACCTTTTGTAATCATTTCATATATCTTTGGCATATAGTGTACTACAGGCGCTTGTCCTGTTTTAATATTAATATTTCGCTCGAAAATATTTCCAAGAGGGAACATATTGTAATTCGATCCATACACACCGGTTAATTGGATCGTACCAAATTTACGTACAGCATCAATTCCAATGTCAAGGGCACTTAAAGTACCACCTTGGAGTTTTAGTTTTTGCCCAACTTTTTCTAAAGTAGACATTTTACCGTCCATGCCTACACAGTCGATTACAACATCTACACCACCATTTGTGATTTCTCGAATATATTTTCCCATGTGATCATATTCTTCAAAGTTATATGCTTCCACTTTATTCATCTTTACTGCATGATTCAAACGATATGGTAAATGATCGACAGCAATAACACGCTTAGCACCTTTCATCCATGCAAACTTCTGTACCATTAATCCAATAGGTCCAGATCCTAAAACAGCTACCGTATCGCCTTCTTTCATACCTGAGTGCTCTACGCTCCAATAAGCTGTAGGTAGAACATCTGAGAGGAATAATAATGATTCATCCTCTAGCTCACAAGTCTCAGGTATTTTGAAAGGTAAATAATTTCCGTATGGTACACGTAAATACTCAGCTTGACCTCCAGGATAGTCACCGTATCGTTCTGTAAATCCAAAGTATGCTCCTGAATCTATTGCCGGATTTTCATTGGAATTGTCACACTGACTTTCCATTTCGTTTTGACAATAAAAACATTCTCCACAGGAGATGTTAAAAGGAATTACAACTCGGTCACCCTTTTTAACTTTTGTAACAGAGGGGCCAACTTCTTCAACTATTCCCATTGGTTCGTGACCAATTACATAATCCTTACGAGCTGGCACTGCACCTCTGTAAATATGTAAATCGGACCCGCAAATAGCTGTAGTAGTAATACGCACGACAATATCATCACTTTTTTCAATTTTTGCGTCTGGTACTTCTTTTACTTGAACATCTTTTGCACCTTGGTATGTTACAGCCTTCAATTGATCTCCTCCTAATAACTTTTTTCTTTCTAATTAGTTATTACCCTTGAGGATATAAAAAAAACTTTAAACAATTAAAAATAAAATACGAACATAAAAAAAGATATCATTTTTAATGAGTCTTCAAAGTATTGTTGAATTAAGATGACATATTTGTCTATATATTTATTTGGTTATTGTTTTTGAACAAAATTTTAGAATTGGAGGGTATCAATGAATAAAAAAATTATGTTTTTATTAGGAATAATGCTTATTAGTTTACTAGTAGCGTGTGGGAAAGAAGAGGCTAGTCCAAAAGAAGCTTATGAAGCTGAAGAGGGGCATGAAGATCATGATCATGATGAACACGATGGACATGACCACGATGATGAAGACGATACTGCCGCTTTAGATTATACCAAATTGGATCAAGCTATTGGACAGGTTTTAAAGGAATCCCCTGGCTTTTCTATTCAAAATGAAGTGGATAAGGGGGTATCAGGTGAGCTATTTAACTATTTCAATACAGATAAAATGGCATTCCGTTTAAAAGTAGAGAGTGTGCTAGGCAACCAAGAATACAATAGACAAGAGCTAGATGCATACGCCCAGTACTATGTAAAAGAAGATTTACTAGCCATAGAAATAGCAAAGAAAAAATATAATGTCGAGGTTACACAAGCAGAGGTGACTAATTTTATTGATGAGAATGTAAAAGAAGTAGTGCCTGAGGAAAAGAAGCTATACGCTCAAAGTATAGGAGTGACTTTAGAAGAATTAGATAACATTTTTGATAGAGATATCTATATTATGGATGTCCTATGGTCCAAGCTGACACCTATACTAATGGAAGAGTATCAACAAGGTGGGGGAGAAAGTGAGGCAGAATATATGGAAAGACTCACAAATGAATTCTTTGAAGCGTAACAAACTGGATTAAGAAAATAGGCTCGTGAAAAAATATTTCGCGAGCTAGTTATTATATAAAACTTTCGATTTTTCTATAGAGGGGTAACAGTGGCAGTCTATTGTGTGGTCATTAATCATGCCCACTGCCTGCATATACGAATAACAAACTTTGCTACCTACAAAGACAAAGCCATCCTTTTTCAGACGTTTACTCATTGAATCACTTAGCTCAGTAAAAGCGGGTACTTCACTTATTGAGCTCCAATGGTTGATGATGGGTTTATCATTTACAAAGCTCCAAATGTAATTAGAAAAAGAGCCATGCTCCTGTTGGATTTTGAGAAAAGCATGTGCATTGGTTAACACACTGAGGATTTTTAACCGGTTTCGGACAATTCCACTATCTTCCCGAAGAGATTGAATTTTATCCTCGTCGTATTGAATAATTTTCTCTGCCTCAAAATTATCAAATGCTTGTCGATAATTATTTCGTTTTTGCAAAATCGTCCACCAACTTAAGCCAGCTTGAGCTCCTTCTAGGCATAGCATTTCAAACAATAGTCTATCCTCATACACAGGAACGCCCCATTCCTTATCATGATAGTCTAAGTATAACTGATCTTTTCCAACAACCCATCCACATCTAGTAACCAATGTAATCACCTTACCTTTCCAAAAAGAGAACGTATATTCTATTTTTATTGTATAATAAATTCTGAAAAATAGCAACACATATAAAAGAAAGATAGAAGTCTAAAGCAACTAATGTAGATAAAACAAAAAAGAAGGCGACGAAAATTTTACTAACAGTAAAGTTTTCGTCGCCTTTTGTTTTAAATATTATCGATCTTTATCTTCATCGCCCCAGCACTCTACTTCTCCAATATCAGGAACATTCTTCTTGTAGAATACAGGATCTAAACCTTTTTTACGTTGTAATACATAATCATTAATAACACGTTTAGCAATCTTCCAAAGCATTAGAATAGCTAAAAGGTTAATGATAGCCATTACAGCCATAAAGAGATCCGCTAAGTCCCAAACTAACTGAACCTTTGCAACAGAACCAAACATAACGAAAGCCACTACTAGCACACGGAAAATAAGCAGCATAGTTTTAGATTCCTTAATAAAACCGATGTTCGTTTCCCCGTAGTAGTAATTCCCTATTACTGAGCTGAAGGCAAACATGAATATAGCTATAGCTAAAAATGTACTTGCCCAGCCACCTAGATTATCAACTAAAGAAACTTGTGTCAGGTTGACCGAAGCAGCTTCTGAATGAAGGTAAGCATCACTCATTAAAACAATCGCAGCTGTTGATGTACAAACGATTATTGTATCAATAAATACACCGAGTGTTTGAATAAGCCCTTGTTTTACAGGGTGAGATACAGATGCAGTGGCTGCTGCGTTTGGTGCAGAACCCATCCCAGCTTCATTTGAGAATAACCCTCGCTTAATCCCATTCATGATAGCAGCCCCGACCATACCAGCAAAAGCCTCTTCGAAGCCAAAGGCAGATTTGAATATAAGGATGAATACATTTGGTAGCTCACTAATATTCAAAAATACTACAAGAAGAGCAACTGCAATATAAGCTATTGCCATAACTGGTACTAATATTTGTGTGACGCTAACTATTCGTTTGAGACCACCAAAAACAATGACAGCAGTAATAATAGATAAAATAACGCCAACTACTACTCGACTTGAACCAAAGCTTTCTTCAAATGCAATAGTAATTGTATTGGCTTGTACTGCGTTAAATACAAATCCATAGGTGAGGGAGATAACTACTGCAAAGAGAATTCCCATCCACCGCTTGTTTAAGCCTTTTTCCATGTAATAGGCTGGACCACCGCGATACATTCTCCCATCTTTAACTTTATACACTTGCGCTAAAGTGCTTTCAATTAAAGAAGATGCTCCTCCGATAATAGCGATCATCCACATCCAAAATATCGCTCCAGGGCCGCCAAGTGCAATAGCAGTTGCAACCCCAGCTATGTTACCAGTCCCAATGCGAGAGGCAGCGGATATTGTAAAGGCCTGAAAGGAGGAAACTCCTTTTTTTCCGGTACTATCTATCGTCGCTTTTTCCGAAACAACACGGAACATTTCTGGTATTAATCTAATTTGAATAAATCTAGTTTTTACTGTAAAAAATACTCCTACTCCTACCAAGAGTACGATCAAGACGTAAGAATATAAGGCATTATTCACATCCTGTAACATACTTTCAAAGAAACCCATTATTAATTCCTCCTAAAAATCGGTAACGCTTGTTATGTAAACTTCGTATATAGATTGCTTTAATTAAGCTATTCTATAACATTTCACAAGTATAAAGTGAAATGTGATGGATAAATAAATAGAGTTGGTTTATAAAAACCAACTCTATTTACTATCTGAAATATTACAATTACCTAATGGTATTATAACAAAAAAATCAAAGAAGAAAGTGAAAATGTATTATATATGCAAGAGATATAAAAAAAATGGATAAAAAGATAGCTCTTTTTATCCATAAATTAGTTAAAGCGGAGATAACTCTGCTCTTTCCTTATCTGTAAATACACGAGAATGAATATGAAATGAAATACCTTCTGTACTTTCAAGAGAAAAGGCAGCTCCCATTCCATCAACTACATCTAATATTAGCTGTGTATGCTGCCAATAATTATAGTGGGACTGATGCATATAATATGGTGCATTTCCAAGTGTTCCAAGAAGCAAGTCACGACTTCCGATATAGAAGTCACCTTGCTTATAGCACATTGGAGCAGAACCATCGCAGCAGCCAGCAGACTGTACGAACATAATTGCCCCATGCTTTGCCTCAAGCTCTTGAATTAGCTCAAGCGCTTTATCTGTTGCTACGATGCGTTCTACCATTCTGTCATCTCTTTTCTAACTTCTTAGAAGAAGCCCATTGCAGATTTATTGTAGCTTACTAACATACATTTTGTTTGTTGGTAATGCTCAAGCATCATTAAGTGATTTTCGCGACCGATACCTGATTGTTTGAATCCGCCAAATGCAGCATGTGCTGGGTATTGGTGATAAGTGTTTGTCCAAACGCGACCTGCTTGGATTGCACGACCTGCACGGTAAGCAATGTCAATGTTACGAGACCAAACACCAGCTCCTAAACCAAATTCAGAGTCGTTAGCAATTTCCATTGCTTCGTCAAAGTCTTTGAATGTTGTAACAGAAAGTACTGGTCCAAAGATTTCTTCTTGGAAAATACGCATTTTGTTGTTTCCTTTGAATACTGTAGGAGCAACATAGTAACCGCCATCGTGGTCACCTTCAAGTTTATTTTGTGTTCCACCGATTAACAATTCAGCGCCTTCTTCTTTACCGATTTCGATATAAGAAAGGATTTTTTGTAACTGTTGGTTAGAAGCTTGAGCACCCATCATAACTTCTGTATCAAGTGGGTTACCAATTTTAATGGCTTTGATGCGTTCTAATGCACGCTCCATGAATTTTTCATAGATTGATTCTTGAACAAGTGCACGAGATGGACAAGTACAAATTTCACCAGAGTTTAGAGCGAATAGTACAAGACCTTCAATTGCTTTGTCTAAGAACTCATCGTCTGCATCCATAACGTCCTCGAAGAATACGTTAGGTGATTTACCACCAAGCTCTAATGTTACAGGAATAATGTTTTCAGTAGCATATTGCATGATTAAGCGACCAACGCCAGTTGAACCAGTGAATGCTACTTTTTGAATACGTGGGTTTGTCGCAAGTGGTTTCCCAACTTCTGCACCGAAACCGTTTACAACGTTTAGGACGCCTTTTGGTAAAATATCTTGAATAAGCTCTAAAAGAACCATTAATGAAGCAGGAGTTTGTTCAGCAGGCTTCATAACGATTGTATTACCAGCAGCTAAAGCTGGAGCGATTTTCCAAACAGCCATTAATAATGGGAAGTTCCAAGGAATAATTTGTCCAACTACACCGATTGGCTCATGGAAGTGGTATGCTACAGTATCGTTATCGATCTGGCTAATTCCACCTTCTTGAGCACGGATTGCTCCTGCAAAATAACGGAAGTGGTCAATTGCTAGTGGGATATCTGCATTCAATGTTTCACGAACAGCTTTACCATTGTCCCAAGTTTCAGCAACAGCAATTTTTTCTAGATTTTGTTCCATACGATCAGCAATTTTGTTTAAAATAATTGCACGGTATGCAACAGATGTTTGAGCCCAAGCACCTTTAGCAGCGTGAGCAGCATCTAAAGCAAGCTCGATATCTGCTTCAGTAGAACGAGCAGCTTGAGTAAACACTTTACCTGTAAGTGGTGAAACTACATCAAAGTATTCTCCATTAACTGGAGCTACCCATTCTCCACCGATAAAGTTTTCATAACGATCTTTAAAATCAACTACTGCACCAGCAGTATTAGGATTAGCATAAATCATATTCTTACCCCCAAATTTTTATAGTGCGATCTGCTAGACGTCAGACGTCGTAGCAATAATCAAATCATGCACCAATTAAAAAAAGAAAGCAAGATGAAACTTCAATTTTTATTCACATTTGAAATTAAAAGTTTCTTTTTAAAATTGAAAATATACAGTTGGTTAAGGTACATTTATTTACCAAAATTGATTGGTATATAACAACTTTATTTATATTCTATTGGATTTTATTAAGATGTAATATAACAGATAAATCATCTTTATACTAAATTTTTATGAATAAATTATGTATATTTATTCATAAATTTCATAGAAAGAACTGGAAGTAAGATGTTGAAAATTAAAACTCTGATTTAAGTAAATCTCTAAAGATGATGGAAGGGAAATAAATTATTCTAATACGTATTGAAAGGCAAGAACGTGGATTAACACCATTCTTGCCTTTCTATGATTAGTTTATTTGTTACCCTCTATATTTGATTGCTAATCCTTTTAAGAAATTCCGAGCGAATTTGTCGCCGCATTCCTTATAGTTGCGATGGCCTTCTTTTCGAAGGATGGCACTTAACTCACTTTTTGTTATTGCTACCCTGGCTTCTTCCAAAATATCAATCATATCCTCGCTTGTTAAAGCCAGTGCTATTTTTACTTTTTTGAGAAGCATGTTATTGACACTTTCAGTGCTTCCAGATGTGGAGGGCGGAGCGGCTGGCTGTCCAGGCTTCGACTCCTGTGGTCCTCTTTTGAATGTGATGAGTCCATTTAAAAAAGATTCTAACATTTTATTGTTACATTTGAGCTGATTGTCGTTTTCTTCAGCCTCTTCTTCATAGTCGTTTTCATAGTTATCCTTAGATTTAGTTAAAAGCTTTAGGACATCCTCTTTGGAAATTTCTACTCCACCTAGTTTAAAGATTTCTACCATTTCTTTGTTTTTAATATCTAGTGCATATCTCAAACGTATCAATATATCGTTGTTTTCCATTAAAACATCCTCCTCAAGCATTGTATTGCGTATATATTTACTATTATGTAATAGCCTTCATCAGAAGGAGATAAACGATTAGAAGAAAATCCGAAAATCATTCAGATTCCCGGATCCTTTTCAATTTAGTTATTATTTTAGTGTTAGCAGCGTAACTACCTCTATATGCGATGTTTGTGGGAACATATCCACTGGCTGCATATATTTTACTTCGTAAAGCTTTGTTAACTCCTGTAGATCCTTTGCAAGTGTAGATGGGTTACAGGAAGTATAGACAAAGCGTTTCGGTTTTATCTCTAAAACTGTTTTCAGTAGTTCCTGGTCTAAACCAGTTCTAGGAGGATCTACTGTCAGTACGTCCGGTACAAAACCTTCACTTTGCCATTGCTTTAACCATTTCTTTGCAGTTCCATGAACATACTTTGTATTATGGTAGCCGTTGCGTTTAGCATTTTTCTTGGCATCCTTAACAGATTCCTCGATAATATCCATACCACGAACCTCTTTAGCATTTTTAGCTAACCAAAGCCCGATCGTCCCAACGCCGCAATATGCATCCACTACGGTTTCCTCACCAGTTAACTTGGCAGCCTTCTCAATTTCATCGTAGAGATGCTCTGTTTGTTCCGGATTTAATTGGAAAAAAGCACGAGCGGATAGGTCAAAAGCTAATTCTCCAAGTTTTTCATGGATGATTTCTTTACCGAACAAGTTAAAGGTTGTATCACCAAATATTAAGGATGTTTTTCCTGGATTAATATTTTGGCTAATGGATACGATATTAGAATCGATTTTACGAATCATTTGTACAAGGTTTTCTTTATTTGGCATTTTCTTTTGTGTCGTTACTAAAGTCACCTGGATTTGCCCTGTTTTAATTCCTGTACGCACAACAATTGTACGGACAATACCTTGAGGATTTTTTTCATCATATATTGGTATATTAAGCTCTTTCAAATAAGCTTTTATTTCATTAGTAATTCGAGTGGTGACAGGGTGCTGTACCATACATTCGTTAATATCGATAAGCTTGTTAGAGCCCTCTGCATATAGACCTGCAATTACATCATTACCTAGCTGTCTAGTTTGGAACTGGCTCTTATTTCGATATAGCCATGGATTCTCCATCCCAAGAGTAGGTCTTACTTCGATTGTGGTGGCAAGGTCTTTCAGATAGCGCTCAAGGGATTGAATTACTATATCCCTTTTTTCAATAAGCTCTCGCTCATAAGTCATATGCTGAAGCTGGCAACCTCCACATGCATCATAAACGGGGCATGGTGGTTTTACTCTATCAGGAGAAGCCTGACGAATTTTTTTAATTGTTGCCTCTGCATATTTTGGATTTACGGTAGTTACCTGTGCTGTAACTACTTCTCCAGGAAGTGCTCCTTTAACAAATATTACATTTCGTTTAAAGAACCCGACACCTTCTCCATTAATGCCTAATCTTTTTATAGTAAGTGGAAATTCTTGTCCCACCTGTATTGCTGTTTTTTCTGTCATTTCCTTCACGTCCTTTATCAACCAATAAAACAGTATAACTTTTTTATAGGCATCATTGCAAGCTAAAGGTGCCAGTTTTTAAAAGAAACTGGCACCAAGTTACATTCTATCTATTATAAAGGAATTTACTGAGGAAGAGAATAATCAGGTATTTGAAGCTTGGATAAGTTAAGATCGTTAATCTTTCCAAATGTATAGCCTCGTTTTTTCGCTTCCTTGATAAATGATGGAAGTCCCTCTGCATTGTCTGGGGAGACAGTGTGCATGAGGATAATTGCCCCAGGATGGATCTGTGTTATTAGCTCGTTATATGCATATTGTCCGCCCTTTTTCTGATCTCGATGCCAGTCGATAAAAGCGATGGACCAAAAAAAGTGCTGGTGACCAATTTCGTTTGCAGCTTCTAATACTTCCTCATCAAAGATTCCTTCAGGTGGTCGAGTGACAGTTGTTCTTTCTAAAGAGGTAAGCTCCTTTAGGCGATTATCAAATTTCTGTAGTTCTTTTTTTATTTCATCCTTTGACAGTTTAGCTAGGTTTGGATGTCCATACGAGTGGTTACCTATTTGATGTCCGTCTTCGATCATCCGTTTTACTAGTGGTGTGGCACTTTCGAGGTAATGACCAGTTAAAAAGAAGGTAGCGCTAATGTTCTCTTTCTTTAATGTATCTAAAATGCTCTCGGTATAGCCGTTTTCATAACCATTATCAAACGTCAGGTAAATAACCTTTTTGTTAGCTGGTCCTTTATAAATGGCTCCGTGCTTTTCTAATAACGCGTCGAGTTCTGCTCCGGCCTCTGGTGGAATTTCATCTCTGGCTTTTTTAAATCCCCAGTGAATTTCTTTTGCTTCCGCCGTAAATGGCTCATAGGAAAAGCCAAGGCTTATAATAAAGGCTGCTATAATAATTCCTATTACATGATGCTTCCACATGATTTTTGCTCCTTTTTAATATATATTTGCATAAAAAAATGCAATCAACTTAAAAGTAGATTGCACCTGGGTTTGATATTTATTCATTTTTACTCGTTGGTTAGTTTTACTATATGAATCAATTTCATAATTCCTTTTTAAGAAAAGGTTATGTTAAAGGGTAGGGTTGATAATAAATCTTTACATTAGAAAGTAGAATTGATTTCCGCACCAGTCGGACGCTTTTTCGTAGGGTGAGAAATAAACCATCACCTGTGGAAAATGGCTCGATTACTGACTATATATATTGATCAATGCGCTCGTAAGTTCGGGATATTTAAAGGAAAAGCCATTAGCTATTAATACGTCTGGAACTACTTTTTGTCCTTCTAAGACAAGCTGACTTTTTTCACCAAGCACTAATTTCAAAGCAAATGCCGGTACTGGGAAGTAATAAGGTTTATTTAATACTTTAGCCAATGTTTTACTAAATTCATTCATCCTGCGAGGATCTGGTGCAACTATATTAAAAGGTCCTTGAATATTATTTTCAATAGCGAATAACAGGGAACTAGCAACATCCTGAATATGAACCCATGACATCCAATTATCTCCCTTTCCTATTGGACCACCTACAAACATTTTATAAGGTAATGCCATTAAGGGAAGTGCTCCTTCTTTTCTATCTAATATAATCCCAAATCTACCTAAAGCTACGCGGACTCCAAGCTGCTCTGCAATTAATGCTTTTTGCTCCCAATCTGCAACTGTTTTGGCTAGAATATCATTACCCCGTTGTGTTGATTGTTCATCATAAATTTCCGTGTTGGAAGCTGGATAAATTCCAATAGCACTTGCATTGATTAAAACTTCGGGTTTTTGCTTTAATGCTTGTATAATACGTATGACTTCATCAGTTGCTTCCATCCTACTAGCATAAATTTTTGCTTTTTGCTTTTCTGTCCATCTACCGTTATTTATAGATTCTCCAGCAAGATTTACTATTGCATCAATACCTTCTAAATATTCCTCAGGTTTAGAATCATTTGTAAGCCAGTTAATATAAGTAACATTGCTTGCTGAGTGCGAGCTCGACCGTGATAAAATAATAGCCTCATGTCCCTTTTGCTGCAGTAGCTCAGTCAAAGCCCTTCCTACAAAACCAGTTCCACCAGTAATTGCTACTCTCATCGAAATCAGCCTCCTCTTAACACAATAATACCAGTTCAATCATTTATCACATATTAATTTTTACGTTATAATTAAGGAAAGCGAATGGAGAGATTAACAAAATGCCGGTTATTACAAAAATAGGACGTCAAAAAAAAAATAATGAACGGTATAATCTATATTTGGATGAAAAGTATGCCTTTAGTGTGGACGAAGCAGTACTTATAAAATACCAGCTAACGAAGGGGAAGGTAATAGAAGCCTTTACTCTAGATGAAATTGTTTTTGATGATGAAGTAAGAAAAGCATATAATAAAGCGATCAATTATTTAAGCTTTCGAATGAGAAGTGAGCATGAGGTCAAACAAAAATTACTGCAGAGCGAGTTTGGAGAAGCGGTAATTTTAGAGGCGATTCGAAAGTTATATGAGCATGGATTTTTGAATGATGCTAGCTTTACGAAGGCTTTGGTAGAAACTCAAAAGAATAGCAGTAAAAAAGGTCCTGCGGCAATTCGCCAGGAGCTGAAGAAAAAAGGGATAGAGAAAGAGCTCCAAGAGGAAGTGCTTGCCACCTACTCGGAGGAGGAGCAAGTTTCTATTGCTAAAACACTAACAGAAAAAATTATTCATCAAAACCAAAATAAGACTCCGCGCCAAATTAAACAAAAGGTCCAGGAAAATCTTCAAAGAAAAGGGTATAACTTTAGCATCATTTCTCAGGCAATCGAATCTTTTGATTTAGAGAAAAAGGAAGACGAATGGCTTGAAATAATTGCTGCACAAGGAGAAAAGATTTGGAGAAAGTATTCTGCAAAATATAGTGGATTTGACCTGAGAAATCGTGTTAAACAGGCCCTTTATATAAAAGGATTCCCGTCAGAGCACATAGATATGTATATAGAAAATAAGGAGCTGGAAGTACAAAATGAGCAATAAAAAATATAGTCAGATGACGGAGCAAGAGCTTAGAACTGAAATTGCTAGCCTCAAGGAAAAGGCAAGAAAGGCTGAGCAACTAGGCATTGTGAATGAGTATGCAGTATATGAACGAAAAGCAATGATGGCTCAGTCATTTCTAACAGATGTAAATTCTATAAAACCTGGTGAAATGTATCGAATTAGTGGTGATCCTGGTATGTTTTTTCAAGTAGAGTACTTAAAAGGTAAATTTGCTTGGGGATATCGTTTAGGTGGAGACAAATATGAGGAAGCATTACCGATTTCTATACTACAGCCGTTAGAGGAAGGAAAATAATATGGAAACTAAAATATTAGAACTAACAGAGTTATTACTTGAAAAAAACGACAAGCTTTCCTTTGAAAAGGCAAGAGCATGGATTGAATTACTTTGGTCTGACTTTGAATCATCTTATGCACGTGCAGGCTATGAATATAAAGGTGCTGCAGTAACTGAGATGGTTATTAAAAAGTGGATAGATGGATATGGTGAACAATTACACGAGTTTGCGGGTACTAACGAAAAGTACAAGCATTTATTAGAAACAGACTAAACGCTAGGAATTTAAATTCCTAGCGTCTCTGTTTAATGTGGTAAAAAGTCTAATTTCTTTCTTAGCTTATCTTCGCTGAAAATCCAACCAGTGTAAGAGTTGATGATATTAAGGTCTTCATCCAAATGTACAACTGCTACAAAAGGATAGTAATCATTACTTCTGTAACGCAGATCGATTAACCGAACCTCATGGATATGATCGAATTGTGTTATTTCCCATCTGTAAATAGGGGAGAACGAAGTAAAGGCACTTAGGTTTGTATCCTTTAATGCAGCTTTTACTAAAGGAGAGTCTGGAATTTCCTCTCGTTCAAACTTGTCGTATATCGTTATGGAACGCCCGTATGCTCTGCCAACGTAATGATGCGTCTCGGAGCTTGCGGCAATCCTCCATTGAAAGAACTTAATAGTTGGAGCCACAATAATTTCTGTGGTATCCGGAATTGTTTTTCTCACGCTATTTTTAACTGCACTTTGGACTGCAAAGCGTAGCATATAATAAATAGCGATAATAGCGTACATTGTTAGGAATGTAGGTACTGGGTTAAAGCCAAACATCCATAATAATAATCCTAATACATGAAAGCCAAAGATAATCGGATCAAATGTATTAATGACACCTAGTGCAACCCATTTTTTAGAGAAGGGTCGTAATGCTTGGGTACCATAGGAATTAAATATATCCACGAAAACATGAAGAAATACTGCTAAAAATGTCCAAAGCCAAAGATGAAGCCAATTCACCTCTGGAATAATCAGCCACAATACTCCAGATATAAGTAACGGCCATAATATTACGGCAGGAATAGAGTGGGTTATACCACGATGATGACGTATGTAAATGGCATTATTCTTTAATTTTAGAACAGTATCTATATCAGGGGCTTGGGAACCAATGATAGTTCCTGCAATAACCGCTGTAGTAGTCAAAGAACTACTTGTAACAACAGGATCTGCCATTGCCAAACCACCAAGTGCAATACCCATGACTATATGTGTGCCTGTATCCATGTGTGACCAGCTCCTTTTAAGGAAACAAGTTATCTTAATCATAAGATAAAGTATATAAATTAACAAAGCAATTATTAGTGTTATACCCTATTATCTCATACAATAATCGCAAGAAAGGATTCTAACTGTGAACGAATTATACAATAAGCAAATGAGCGAGGCATTAGTTTCCTGGTTTTTAGAAGAAAAACGTGATTTACCCTGGAGAAAAACCACGGATCCCTATAAAATTTGGGTTTCTGAAGTCATGCTTCAGCAAACAAAGGTTGATACAGTTATCCCTTATTATGAGAGATTTATTTCTAAATATCCCTCTCTTGAATCCCTTGCAGAAGCCGATGAGGGAGAATTACTAAAAGAGTGGGAAGGCTTGGGCTATTATTCTAGAGCGCGAAACCTCCAAGCAGGAGTGAAGGAAGTTGTAGAAGAATATAATAGCATCGTACCCAATAACCGAAAGGAAATATCTAAGCTAAAAGGTGTTGGACCCTACACTGCTGGAGCAGTGCTCAGTATCGCATACGGTGTTCCTGAGCATGCGGTAGACGGAAATGTAATGAGAGTATTATCTCGGATTTTACTGATAAAAGAGGATATTGCTAAACCAAAGACGAAAAAGATATTTGAAGATGCTGTGATGAACTTGATGTATGAGGAAAATCCTTCTGCCTTTAACCAAGGTTTAATGGAACTTGGTGCTATTATATGCACTCCAAAAAAGCCGAAATGTTTACTTTGTCCAGTAAGAGAATTTTGTTCAGCATTTTATGAAGGAGTTCAAGAAGAGCTTCCGGTAAAAACGATTAACAAAAAGACAAAATTACATAAAATGAAGGCAGTAGTGATCCAACGAGATGACGGAAAGATTCTTTTAGAGAAGCGTCCTTCTAAAGGTTTACTTGCTAATATGTGGCAATTCCCGATGGTTGAGCTGCCAACAGCGACTCACACTGTGGAAGAAGTAGTGGAGTTGGACTATGGAATAGAAATTCAAAAAGGAAATGAATTACTTTCTTTTAAGCATATTTTTTCACATCTTGTATGGGAAGTTGAAAGTTTTGAAGCAGAGCTTATAAATGAAAAAAAATTATCCTTAAATGGCCAGTGGTATTCTATAGAAGAAGTGAACAATCAACCTATGCCTATTCCAGTATTAAAAATATGGAATGCGTGGAAGGAAAGGAAGAACATCACATGACAAATCCAGTAGCATTAGTAACAGGCAGTAGCAGAGGACTAGGAAAAGCAATTGCCATTGAGCTTGCGAAAAGTGGTTATGATATTGTAGTGAACTATGCTCGCAGTAAAACGGCTGCATTAGAAACGGTTTCAGAAATAGAGGCATTAGGGCAAAAAGCTTTACTTGTTCGTGCAAATGTTGGTGATGTAGAAAAGCTTCGAGCAATGTTTCAAACGATAAAAGAAGAGTTCGGTCGTTTAGATATTTTTGTCAGTAATGCTGCATCCGGTGTTCTTAGACCAATCATGGAGCTAGAGGAGTCTCATTGGGACTGGACGATGAACATTAACGCAAAAGCAATGCTTTTTGGAGCACAGGAAGCTGCAAAGCTAATGCCGAGTGGCGGGAAGATATTAGGCATCAGTTCGTTAGGGTCTATTCGATATTTGGAAAACTATACGACAGTAGGAGTTTCTAAAGCTGCTATTGAATCCATTACAAGATATTTGGCGGTAGAGCTAGCAGAAAAAGGGATTGCCGTTAATACTGTTTCTGGTGGAGCATTAGATACTGATGCTTTAAAGCATTTCCCAAACCGAGAACAATTATTAGAGGATGCACGCGTAAATACTCCGGCAGGACGAATGGTTGAAATTGAGGATATGGTAAAAACAGCTATGTTCCTGCTTTCAGATGATGCCAGCATGATCCGAGGACAAACTATCATTGTAGATGGCGGCCGTTCGATTAAAATGTAGTTTTCATATAGAAAAATTTCTTTTTTAAAGAAGGCATGTTAAAGACTAGGGTTGATTTATGCTACCAAATAAATCTCTAAGTCAGAATGTAGAATTGATTTCCACGCCAGCCGGACGCTTTTTCGTGGGGTGAGCGTTAAGCCATCACCCATCGCTTACGCGCGTGGTTGTGATGTCTTAACTGTCTCACTCATCCCACAGGAGTCGCCGTCTGTCGCTTCAATCAATAAATGGTGAACATATTTATTTAATACATAAAGCTCTATTTATGAAATTAACTCATAAAGAAATGATAATAAAAACTAAACAAATACGGCAACCTCGATATTATTTGGGATTTCCGTATTTTTATTTAGTTTAATTTTTTCTTAATTAATGTCAAACATTCATCTTTAACATTGTATTTGCCCCAAATTATCCTTGTCTGTGCTTCAACAAATGATTTCAAATTAACCAAAACACACAAATTTATTTTTTATGAATATTATCTCCGAAAGTGCACAAGATATATTTTGTACGGAGGTGAAATCCATGAAAAAGAATAACAGTCAATCATCAAACAGAAGTCAAGAATTTGCTTCAGAAACTGTAATTCGACAAGTTAAAGAGCAAAACCGTCAAGCTGAAATGAAAAAACAACAAGCAAGCGGGAAGTTTTCAAAAAGTTCTTATAACCCATCAAAATAACATGGATTCACCAAAAATCAGCGAGGGCATTTTGCTCTCGCTGATTTTTTTACTACAGTTTTTTCCTATGGATTGCTATAATATGAAAATAAGTATAATATTCAATTTTGCGCTTGATGAAAAGGTGGCTAAATCATGGCGATTCCAACAGAAGGAGAAATTATTCAAATTCACAGCTACAAGCATAATGGCCGTATCCACCGTGTCTGGCAGGAAACGATGGTTTTAAAGGGGACCAAGAATATTGTAATAGGAGCGAACGAACGAACTCTTGTAATCGAATCAGATGGAAGAACATGGATTACTAGAGAACCGTCCATCTGTTACTTTCATGCTGAACATTGGTTTAACATTATTTGTATGCTACGAGAAGACGGTGTATATTATTACATTAATATTAGTTCGCCATTTGTCTATAACAATAAAATTTTGAAATATATTGATTATGATCTAGATGTGAAGGTTTTCCCAGACATGACCTACACAATTTTGGATGAAGATGAATACGAACAGCACAAAAGGGAAATGAATTATCCAGATGAAATGGATTCTATTCTTGATCGAAATATAGAAAAACTTATTTCTTGGATTAAACAAAGAAGAGGTCCATTTGCCCCGGACTTTATCGAGGCTTGGACAAGTCGTTATCATTTTTATAAACAGCTGAACGATTAGTAGGAGAACCTGTTGAATTTGCAACAGGTTCTTCCGTTTTAAGAAAGGAAGTAATTTTATGAGCACCATGAAGAGATATATGGAATTCGTAAAGCCCTATAATTGGCAAATCTTTTTGACGATTATTATAGGGGTTATTAAATTCGCAATTCCATTGTTTATACCTATTCTGATTAAAATTGTCGTAGATGATATTATCGGTGGGGATATGGCAACAGATGAAAAAATTCAACAACTTGTTTATTGGTTAGGTGGAACTGCATTAGTGTTTTTAATCGTTCGACCACCAATTGAGTATTATCGACAATATTTAGCACAATTAGTCAGTAATAAAATTTTGTATGATATCCGTCAAAAGCTATACATACATCTTCAAAAGCTAAGCTTAAAATATTATTCAAACACGCGAGCCGGAGAGGTCATTTCTCGTGTCATCAATGACGTGGAGCAAACGAAGAATTTTGTCATGATTGGCTTGATGAATGTTTGGCTAGACTTAGCCACAATTCTTATAGCTATTGGAATAATGCTTACGATGAATGTAAAACTTACACTTGTAACTTTAATTGCATTCCCATTCTACGCATTCAGTGTAAAGTACTTTTTCGGAAAGCTTCGAGACTTAACTAGAAAGAGATCGCAAGCATTAGCAGGAGTACAAAGCTATCTTCATGAACGTGTACAGGGGATGAGTATTATTAAAACCTTTACACTGGAAAAGCATGAACAAAAGCTATTTAATGAGACTAACGGAGAATTTTTGGACAAGGCCGTAGATCAAACAATTTGGAATGCAAAAGCTTTTGCGGTAGTTAATACAATTACGGATATAGCTCCCCTTTTAGTAATTGCATATGCAGGTTACGAGGCAATTCACGGAAGGCTGTCAGTAGGAACAATGGCTGCTTTCATCGCCTATATAGAGCGATTATACAGCCCTTTAAGACGATTAGTTAATTCATCCACGACATTAACGCAATCTTTTGCGTCTATGGACAGAGTATTTGAATTGATGGATGAAAAATACGACATAATCGACAAGCCTGATGCTAAACAGTTAGGAAATACTTATGGGGAAGTCACTTTTTCAAACGTCTCCTTCCAATATGAAAAAGATGGTCAAACTATACTTAACAATATAAATCTCCAAGTTAATAGCGGGGAAACAGTTGCGTTTGTTGGGATGAGCGGTGGAGGTAAATCCACTATTATTAGTTTGATTCCTCGATTTTATGATGTATCAAAGGGCAGTGTGAAAATTGACGGCAAGGATGTTCGTGATGTAACGATTGAATCACTGAGACAACAAATAGGAATTGTCCTTCAAGATAATATTTTGTTTAGTGACTCTGTGAAATCGAACATTTTAATGGGTAAACCAGGAGCGAGTGATGAAGAAGTAATAGAGGCTGCAAAAGCTGCCAACGCACACGATTTCATTATGGAGCTACCTGAAGGGTACGAAACAAAGGTTGGGGAGCGGGGAGTTAAACTCTCTGGAGGTCAAAAGCAACGTGTGGCGATAGCACGTGTATTTTTGAAAAATCCTACAATATTAGTTCTAGATGAAGCAACTTCAGCATTAGATTTAGAAAGCGAATCATTAATTCAAGATTCCTTGGAACGCTTGGCTCAAAATCGAACAACTATTATCGTAGCGCATAGACTTTCTACTATAACGCATGCAGATAAAATATGCGTAATAGAAAATGGAGAACTGGCAGAAGAAGGTTCTCATTCTGAACTTATGAAGAGTAAAGGTGTATATTATAATTTATTTCAAATACAACAACTAGATACTGTGGACTAACATACACACCCTATAAGGCGAATCTGTTCTTATGGGGTGTTTTTATTTACCTATTTTACGAAAAGTTTAAATATGACAAATGTTTCAAAAAATATAAAAACTATTGCATAAAAAGTATGTATGTGTAAAATATCAATATGAACAAATATAAAGAAAATTTTAAATAATCTCGTAAAAAAGGAGAGTTATCATGGAACAAGGAAAAAAAGTGCTAGAAGTAAAAGGGCTTCAAACTTCCTTTTTTACAGATGATGGTGTCATTCCATCTGTCGATTATGTAGATTTCCATGTTAGAGAAGGGGAAATCTTAGGCATCGTTGGCGAATCGGGTTGTGGTAAAAGTGTTACCTCTCTATCTATCATGGGGCTAGTTCCTAGTCCACCGGGAAAAATCACCAATGGCGAAATCCTATTTAAAGGTAAGGATTTAACAACCTTCTCTGAAAAAGAAATGAGAAAAATAAGAGGAAATGAGATTGCTATGATCTTTCAGGAGCCAATGACCTCTTTAAATCCATTATTTACAATAGGTAATCAGCTGATAGAAGCAATAACCCTACATAAGAAGGATTGGAGTAAGAAGCAGGTAAAAGACAGAGCCATTGACATGTTAAAACTTGTTGGACTTCCCAGAGCAGAAGCACTTATGAAGGATTACCCACACCAGCTCTCCGGGGGGATGCGTCAAAGAGTCATGATTGCGATGGCTCTTGTATGTGATCCAGAAGTATTGATAGCTGATGAGCCAACCACTGCATTGGATGTAACCATTCAAGCTCAAATTCTAAAGTTAATGAGAGATTTGAATAAGAGGTTAAACACAGCAGTGCTCTTAATCACTCATGATCTTGGAGTAGTAGCAGAGACATGCGAACGAGTTGTAGTCATGTATGCTGGGAAAGTAGTCGAAGAGGGACTTGTGGAAACAATCTTTAAAGATCCACAACACCCATATACAAAAGGACTGCTCGCATCAGTTCCTGATATGAGATATAAAAAGCAACGATTATACTCCATCCCCGGCAATGTTCCGAAGCCAGGAACTATAACAACGGGCTGTCGATTTGCAGCCAGATGTGAATTTGCTTTCGAACGCTGTGTTCAGGAAAATCCTCCTCTGTATGAAACATCGGAGGGACATAAAACAAGATGTTTCTTATATGATCCAAAGGAGGTAACAGATTATGACAGAGCCACTGTTAAAAGTTGACGGGCTTAAAAAATACTTTCCAATCCGTTCTGGTGTTTTGTCCAAAAAGGTAGGCTATGTTAAAGCTGTAGATGATATATCCTTCTTTGTAAATGAAGGAGAAACTCTAGGAATTGTTGGAGAATCCGGCTGTGGTAAATCTACTACAGGAAGAATGCTTATGAGATTGCTAGAACCTACAGAAGGTAAAGTGACCTTTGAAGGAAAAGAATTAACATCAATCTCTGACTCAGCTATGCGTAAGGTTAGAAGAGATATTCAAATGGTATTTCAGGATCCTTATGCATCATTAAATCCTCGTCATACGGTTGAGAAAATTTTAATGGAGCCATTGATTGTTCACCAAATTGGAGATCCAAAAAGTCGCAAACAAAAGGTTCATGACTTTTTAGAAATTGTAGGATTGAGCAGCTATCACGCTAAACGATATCCTCACCAGTTCAGCGGTGGGCAAAGGCAGCGTATTGGTATTGCGAGAGCACTTATGACTAATCCAAAGCTGATTATAGCGGATGAACCAGTTTCGGCACTTGATGTATCTATTCAAGCTCAAGTTTTAAATCTAATGCAGGATTTGCAAAAGGAATTGAAGCTAACCTATATATTTATCGCTCATGACCTTGGGGTAGTTCGCCACATCAGCGATCGAGTAGGGGTTATGTATTTAGGTAGAATGGTTGAGCTAGCACCTAGTGAGAGTTTATATGCGGAGCCGTTACATCCCTATACAAAAGCACTTTTGTCTGCCGTACCAGTACCTGATCCACAATTTCAAAGGGAGCAAATTATATTAGAGGGGGATATCCCAAGCCCTTCTAATCCGCCTACAGGTTGTACATTCCATACACGTTGTCCTTTTAAAATGGATGTTTGTACAACCGTTAAACCGAAGCTTGAGGAAGTTAAGAACAGTCATTTTGTTGCCTGCCATCTATATAACGAGGCAGTACAGCATTGATAATATAATTTTTGGAGGGGTCCATGTGAGAAAAAAGAAATTGTTATCATTTATGTTTTTAATGATACTTGCTGCATTTACAATCGTTGCTTGTTCAAGTGATGAATCTGATGGAGATAAAAAAGGAGAATCGTCATCATCAGAGAATAAAACGTTAGTATTTGGTCGTGGAGGAGACTCCGTATCTCTAGATCCAGCTACAGTTACAGATGGTGAATCTTTCAAGGTAACACAAAACCTTTTCGAGACACTATTAAACTTTGGCGAGGAAGATACTACAATTCAGCCAGGACTCGCTAAAGAGTGGGAACCGTCTGATGACGGATTAACGTATACATTTACTTTAGAAGAAGGAATTAAATTCCATGACGGAACAGACTTTAATGCTGAGGCAGTCGTGAAAAATTTTGAACGCTGGGCTAATGGTTCAGAGGAAAAATTCTATTACTACGGATCTATGTTCGGCGGTTATGCTGAGGATGAAGGACACGTAATTGAATCGGTTACAGCTGACGGTGATTACAAAGTAGTGTTCAAGCTTAAGCGCCCTCAAGCACCTTTCTTAAAAAATATTGCGATGAGTCCATTTGGTATTGCAAGTCCAACTGCATTTGAAAAAGATGAAAAAGCATTCGGTGACAATCCAGTAGGGACTGGTCCATTCAAATTCGTAGAGTGGAAACGTAATGCTACTATTACAATCGAAAAATATGAAGATTACTGGGTTGATGGTATGCCTAAGCTTGATAAAGTAGTATTCAAAGCGATACCAGATAACGCAGGTCGCCTTAATGAACTATTATCAGGAACTATTGACTTAGCTGATGGTGTGAACCCGTCTGATCGTTCTACAGTAGAAGGTGAGTCTGCTCTTCAATTGTATGAGCGTCCTTCTATGAATGTTGGTTACTTAGGATTAACGACTACTAGACCACCGTTTGACAACGTAAAAGTACGTCAAGCGATGAACTATGCAATTGATAAGCAAGCAATTGTTGATGCTTTCTTTGAAGGCGGAGCAGAGGTAGCTAAAAATCCTATCCCGTCATCTATTAGTGGGTACAATGATGATATTACTGGCTACGAATATAATCCAGAAAAAGCAAAGGAACTTTTAGCAGAAGCAGGATTGGCGGATGGCTTTGAAATGGAGCTATGGGCAATGCCAGTTCCAAGACCATATATGCCAGATGGAGCTAAAGTTGCAGAAGCAATTAAAAATAATTTAGAAAAAGTAGGCATCAATGCTAAAATCGTTTCTTATGAGTGGGCTACTTATTTAGAAAAAGCTCGTTTAGGAGAAGCAGATGCTTTCTTACTTGGGTGGACTGGTGATAATGGAGATGCAGATAACTTCCTTTATGTTTTACTAGACCAAGATAATATCGGAAGCAATAACTATACGTACTATAGTAGCGACCCATTACATGAGATTCTTATCCAAGCACAATCAGAAGTAGATGAAAACAAACGTATTGAATTATACAAACAAGCACAAGAAATAATATTTGAAGATGCACCGTGGGTTCCACTTGCTCACTCAACACCATTACTTGCTGGTAAAGCAGAATTGACTGGATTTACACCACATCCAACAGGTTCAGACAAACTAGGAAACGTTGACTTTAAGTAAGGAATAGAGTGGAGGGGGTCTTATGGATTCCCTCCTCTTTTAAAAGGTGAGGTATTTCATATTTTAGAATAAAGAGGGTGAAGAAACATGCTTCACTATATTGGAAAGAGGCTGTTACAGCTTATACCGGTATTGCTTGGTATGACTTTTTTAGTTTTTATGATTATACGTGCAATTCCTGGTGATCCAGCACAGGTTATTTTAGGACAATTAGCTTCTAAGGAGGCAATTGAGTCACTAAGAGCAAGCCTAGGCTTAGATAATCCTTGGTACGTGCAATATTTTGATTACTTATTTGGATTACTTCAAGGAGATCTTGGTGAGTCGATGCGAACTGTCAAACCAGTGGCTACGGAAATATGGCCGTACCTTGCTGCTACGTTTGAGCTAGCATTCTTCGCTATCCTAATAGCCGTTGTTATCGGAGTAAATGCAGGGATTATATCTGCATGGTTTCAAAACTCATGGTTCGATTATTTAGCGATGGTAGTAGCTTTGATAGGAGTGTCCATGCCAATCTTTTGGTTAGGACTGATGGAGCAATGGATTTTTTCTGTAGAATTACAGTGGCTTCCACCAGGTGGAAGAGATGATGCAAGAGATCCAGTTACAGCGGTTACAAATTTATATTTGATTGATACCATTATTAATGGTCGTTTTGATCAGCTTGGTGACGTGCTTAAACATTTAATATTACCTAGCATTGCTTTGGCGACAATTCCAATGGCTATTATTGCTCGTATGACAAGATCTAGTATGCTTGAAGTTATGAGAGCAGATTACGTGCGGACAGCAAAAGCTAAAGGACAAAAAATGTTTTGGGTAGTATATAAGCATTCATTGAAGAATGCTATCATTCCAGTTTTAACAGTAGTAGGGCTTCAAATGGGCTTACTTTTAGGAGGAGCTATTTTAACTGAAACTATCTTTGGATGGCCAGGAATTGGTCGATACATTTATGATGCGATTCAGTATCGTGACTATCCAGTTATACAATCTGGAATATTAGTAGTTGCGTTTATATTCGTTATGATTAATTTATTCGTTGATATTTTATACGGATTAATTGATCCACGCATCAAGTATGACTAAAAGGAGAGATGATGATGACCCAAATGGTTCCAAAAGCACCGGATAACTTATTGGCTACCGAAAAGGACATATCAGCTGGTCCTTGGAAAGAAGCGTGGAGAGGTTTCCGTAAAAATAAAGTGGCGCTTGTTGGCACTTTTATCGTATTTTTCTTTATATTAGTAGCGTTAATAGGACCTTATCTAGTCCCGCAGGGCATTGATGAACAATCTATTTCAGATAAGCGACTCTTACCCCCGTCGAGCCAATTTTGGTTTGGCACAGATGATTTTGGTAGAGATATTTTTTCACGAATCGTCCATGGGGCAAGAATTTCTTTATGGGTAGGATTTTTTTCTGTAATTGGTTCTGTCATTATAGGGAGTGTATTGGGTATTGTAGCAGGCTATTATGGAAAATGGGTGGATATGATTATATCTCGCCTATTTGATATTCTTCTTGCTTTTCCAAGTATTCTATTAGCAATTGCAGTCGTGTCTGTGCTAGGACCATCTCTGCAAAATGCTTTAATTGCGATAGCAATTATTAACATCCCTAACTTCGGGCGTTTGATAAGATCGAAAGTGTTGAGTATAAAAGAAGAGGAATACATAACCTCCGCCAAGGCAATTGGTATGAAGGATGTTCGTATCCTTTTTTCGCACATCTTACCGAACTCTATGGCACCTGTAATCGTAGCAGGAACATTGGCCATTGCATCGGCTATTATAGAAGCTGCTGCACTAGGCTTTCTTGGATTGGGGGCCCAGGCTCCAACTCCAGAATGGGGTAAAATGCTGGCGGATGCTCGAAATCACCTAAGAACTGCTCCATGGACAATGATTTTCCCAGGACTTGCAATCATGCTAACAGTTTTAGGCTTTAACCTGATGGGTGATGGGCTTCGAGATGCACTGGATCCTAGGATGAAAAATTAAGATAGAAACAAAGCTCCATAAATAAAAAAGTGAAATCGTTTAGGCGATTTCACTTTTTTGACGAACATGGCGAGTATACCTGAAGTATGAAAGGGAAATCTGCAACAGAGCCTATTACTGATTGAAACCCTGAGCATTTACATTATGTAAATGCTCAGGGTTTCATTTTTTTTTGTGAGTGTTAATAAATAAATTTAGTAAGTCTCTTCAATTTGTACAGTTAATTCATTACTATGGAAATTTTGGTACGAGGTAATCAGCCTATCAACATGCTCTAGCTGTTCCTCATACTTTAATATAGAGGATACTAGATGGAGAAGGTGATAGGTAGAAAATTCCTCATCTATTTGTGTTATCGCAATCTGCTGAACAAAAATATTCATAACCTCTTGCCTCTGGATAAATGCATCGGGACCATGCAACTCAGTATGGTCTGTTTTGAGCTTACCGATAAACTTGAGGTGAAGCTGTTCATGATAAGTTAAAAGCAGGTCAAGTCTTTCTGTGATCATCATTCTAAAATGCTCAGGAAGATTATTTAGTTCATTTTCATGGAGGTGTAATCTATTTAATACTTCTAGGCTATTATGTGAGATTTCGATAAGCTCGCGGTAAACGACGGCTTTTCTGCCCTTTGAATGGGTAGCTTTTTTTGTATAAACTCTTTCCTCTTTAAAAAAGGAGTATATTTGGTCAATACGTTCCAGCCTATCCTTCAGTTGATTAATAGCTTGTTTGGTAGACTGATGATCACCAGCATTTCTAGAGGCAATCCTAATCCATCTAATTATTTCATCCTGTGTATAATGAATGGAGTTAAAAAGCTTTGTCTCAAACTTCGGTGGGATAAATACAAGGTTTACGACAAAGGCAGAAATCACTCCAACAAGAATCGTGCAAAAACGAATTAACGCAAAGGTTAAAAATTCGTCACTTTGTATCTCCATAATAGCTATTACAGTTACTAATGCTAAGGAAACCGTTTTTTCTAATTTAAACTTTAGCATGATAGAAATAGCCACAATTGCTGCGAATCCAACGGCAATAATATGGTTACCAAATACTAATGCAAACAAGACGGCGATGGCTGCTCCAATTAGATTAGACTGTATTTGTTCAATTACAGTTAAGTAAGATCTATAGATAGATGGTTGAAGTGCAAAAATAGCGGCTATTCCTGCAAAGACAGGATTAGGAAGCTGAAGTAATTCAGCTATAAATAAGGCAAATACTATAGCGACTCCAGTCTTAAATATACGTGCTCCTAATTTCATTCCATCCTATCCCTTCGTTAACGGTTATTTCATTGAATTATTTAATTGGGCAAAAGCATTATTGACCGCTTTAATTGTCTCTACTATATCATGTTCTGTATGAGCGGTAGTAATAAACCAAGCTTCATACTTAGATGGAGCCAAGTTAATGCCTTGTTCAAGCATAAGCTTAAAGAATTTAGCGAACATTTCACCATCACTAGCCTCTGCTTGCTCGTAGTTTTCTACTTTAACATCGGTAAAATAAACAGAAAGTGCACCTTTTATGCGATTAATTGTAATCGTAATATTATTTTCCTTAGCAGCATTCAAAATTCCTGCCTCTAACAGTGCACCTAGTCTATCTAGTTCTTCGTATAAACCGGGAGCTTGAAGCACTTCTAAACAAGCGATGCCTGCTTGCATGGACGCCGGATTTCCTGCCATCGTTCCAGCCTGATAAGCAGGTCCAAGTGGTGCCACCTGCTCCATAATTTCTTTTTTGCCGCCATATGCCCCGATGGGAAGACCTCCACCAATAATTTTTCCTAATGCGGTTAAGTCTGGTGTGTGACCAAGCAAAGTAGATGCCGCTCCATAGTGGAATCGAAAAGCAGTAATTACCTCGTCATAAATAACAAGAGCTCCTTTAGCTTTAGCGATTTCATGAACTAAAGATAAAAACCCTTCATTAGGCTCCACCATTCCAAAGTTTCCTACGATTGGTTCAACTAATATACAGGCAAGTTCTTCTCCCCATTTTTCCATCGCATCCTTGTAGGCTTGAGGATCATTGAACGGAATCGTGATAACCTCTTTTGCTATAGATTGTGGTACGCCTGCAGAATCTGGAGTTCCAAGAGTAGCAGGACCTGAACCTGCAGCTACTAACACTAAATCAGAGTGCCCGTGATAACAGCCTGCAAATTTCATTACCTTTGTTCTTCCGGTATATGCACGAGCCACACGTATAGTAGTCATCACTGCTTCCGTACCTGAATTTACAAAGCGAACTTTATCCATAGAAGGGATTGCATCTTTTAGCATTTTAGCAAAAACCACTTCATGCTTTGTAGGGGTACCATATAATAGACCCGTTTGTGCTGCTTTTGTAATAGCTTCAGTTATGTGTGGGTGGGCATGCCCAGTAATAATAGGGCCATAAGCTGCTAGGTAATCGATATATTTATTGCCGTCCACATCATAGAAGTATGCACCTTCCGCTCTTTCCATGACAACTGGTGCTCCGCCACCAACGGCTTTATAGGAACGTGAAGGACTATTTACCCCACCAACTATATGTTCTAATGCTTGTACTTGAATTTGTTCAGATTGTGTATGTTTCAATGTTTTACCTCCATTATGAATGTATGTAAGATGAAAATTATAACTTGTCTATCCTAAAACTTCTAGTAATAGTTGGGTATTTTTATATTTTAGACAAAAAAGAGGAAAAAGGCTAAAGAAATTGAACATACTTATAAAGTTAGTTACGATATAACTAATTAATCGAGGAGGGATATTGATGGAAAAATTAGAAGGAATGGTTGCTCCCAAGTTTTCATTAAAAAATGAGAAGGGTGAAATAATATCACTGGATGACTTTGCTGGAAAACAGTATGTTGTTCTGTATTTTTACCCTAAAGACTCTACACCTGGATGTACTACAGAGGCTTGTGAATTCAGGGACGCAAATGCTGATTTTTCGGATTTAAATGCAGTTATTCTGGGAGTAAGTGCAGATGATGAGAAGGCGCACACTAAGTTTATAGAGAAGTATGGACTGCCGTTTTCTTTATTAATAGATGATACTCATGAAATTTCTGAGGCTTACGGTGTTTGGAAATTGAAGAAAAACTTCGGAAAAGAATATATGGGTATTGAACGAACAACCTTTTTAATAGATCCAACCGGAACTGTTGTGAAGGAATGGAGAAAGGTTAAAGTAAAAGATCATGTAGAAGAAGTGTTACATACATTAAAATCCTTACTCAAAGATGGTGAATGATTGATGAAAGTACTTTTTTCTTTTTTACCAAAGGAAGAGCAGCAATTAAGGTTGACCAATCAGTTTCCACAAATAGATTTTATCTTTCAAAAAGGATTAAATGAAAATGAGTTAGAAACTGCCGATGTTGTTGTCACATATGGAGAAGACCTTAAAGCCTTCCATATAAATAGTGCAAAAGAGCTGAAGTGGATTATGGTCGCCTCAGCAGGATTAGAAAAAATGCCTTTACAAGAAATAGCAGCTCGCGACATATTGTTAACAAATGTTAGAGGGATTCATAAAACACCAATGGCCGAGTCCATATTAGCTCATCTGCTTTCTATAAAGAAATCGTTACAGGTCGTCTCAGAGAATCAGCGTAACGCAATTTGGTCGAAAAGGGTTCCTTCCTCTGAGCTTTTTGGCTCGACTGCCTTAATATTAGGGCCAGGAGCAATAGGTGGAGAAGTGGGAAGATTATTGCAGGCCTTTGGGGTTAGGACAATCGGTTGTAATCGAAGTGGAAATACTTCTTCATTCATGGACGAGATGATATCTTTTGGATCTATAAAAGAAGTGCTACCTCAAGCAGATATAGTAGTATCTATTCTGCCAAGTACGGAGGAAACAAGAGGGTTGCTAACATATGAGCATTTTCAGTCTATGAAAGAGAGTGCTATTTTTATGAATTACGGACGCGGAGATCTAGTGAAAGAACTGGACCTATTAAAGGCACTAGAAAACAAATGCATTGCTTACGCAGTGTTAGATGTGTTCGAGCAGGAACCGTTAGGAAGTGACCATCCTTTTTGGCGTATGCCAAATGTGATTGTTTCCCCACACATTTCTAGTCATTCCTCACAATACGTAGTGAGAGCGCTTGAAATTTTCTCTAGAAATTTAGTGGCGTTTCTAAAACAAGAGAATGATATTGAGAATGTAATAGATGCTACACGAGGCTACTAAAAATGTATAATGCTATGTTAATAGTCGAAAAATTTGACATTAAGGACAGTTCCTCTTTATAATAATTATAAACTTATCATTTAATAATGATTATAAAGAGAGGTGCATAGCGATGACGGAAGTACATTTAAGAGACGCTTTAGATACATTGAAATCAACCGGTGTACGTATAACGCCTCAACGCCATGCGATTCTGGAATTTATTATTCAATCTATGTCCCATCCCACTGCGGACGATATATATAAAGCGCTTGAAAGTAAATTTCCTAGCATGAGCGTAGCCACAGTCTATAATAACTTACGTGTGTTTAGAGAAGCTGGCCTAGTAAAGGAATTAACATATGGTGATAATTCAAGTCGTTTTGATTTTATCACAAATGATCACTACCATATGATTTGTAACTCTTGTGGTAAAATAGTTGACTTCCATTATCCAGGATTAGATGAAGTAGAGCATCTTGCCTCTCACTTGACCGGATATGATGTTAGCTCTCACCGAATGGAGATATACGGTACGTGTCCTACTTGTAAAGAACAAGCAACTAAAGTCCAATAAAAAACCGAGCGTTTATTCGCTCGGTTTTTCTTATGGTTAAATAATGCGTTTGCAATCGCAATCAATACATAAGAAATTCGTGTCAAATCTGTAAACACTCTTATATATGAAATTGATTCAGCTGTATGAAAGAAGAGGGTTCTTAAGATACTAAGAGGTAGGTTAGAAAAGTTTTTCTTATATTTTCCCTTTTAGTTCCTTGACTAGTATACTATGTTAATATAAAAAAGCACTTTGCCTAAAAGCAAAGTGCAGAAAATTATTTCTTTCTATTGTAGCTAACATCAAATTCTTCGCCTTCAAGAGTAGGGTCTAATGTAAGTGGTTCTTTACAATACATACACATATCTACTCTACCTAAAACTTTCGTATGTTTTCCGCAATTGGGGCAGACTACTTGAACAGCTCTAGTAGATAGTAAACCTATCCAGCCATAAACAACTGTACTTCCTATAATAGAAAGTAACCCAAGTGTCATGAAAATAGTTACTAGGATTGGGTTTTCTCTGAAAAATATAGCGCCGTACATAATGATAAAGCCAAAGAAAATTAAGCCAAGCGCAAAGGAGCGGATTCGATTTATTTTGTTTTTATAGGGTTTCATATTTTTACCTCCTAATTGTACATACACTATAACATATTTTTATATAAAGGAATGTCCTAAAAGTTTAAAGAGGAAATATCAAATAATTGTCGAAGAATAATACATAAGTTTAAAAAGGAGGCTTTCACATTGGAAGCATTGTTAAGACCTATTTATCAAGAAAGAGCAAGTGATTCAAATACATTAGGCATCATATTGATAGAAAAAATAGAAGAGGTCAGTCCAATTACGGATACCTTTGACTCTATTCTATTTATAATAACAAAAGATTCCTCTAATCCTGTTTTTACAAAGCATTATACGTATAGCGACAAAAAGGCTGCCCTGCATATAATTACAGAAAAACAAATACGGAAATGGTTTATAGTAGGAGCCAACCCTAAGCTTGTAGATTGGATGATCAACGGCCGAGTTGTTTTTGATAGAAATGAATATGTAGAAAACCTAAAAAGGGAGCTCCAAGAGTTTCCGATAAATGGTCGAAACGTAAGGATGGGAATTGAGTTTGCTAAGTTAAGTAGAAGTTATATGCAAGCAAAGGTGTTCTTTGAGCAACTAAATTATCTAGATGCTTATACTCATATTGTAAACTCACTTCATCATTTAGCGAGATTAGCTATTATTGAAAAGGGAATGCACCCAGAGGTTATGGTGTGGAAGCAAGTAAAGCAATTAGATCCTTCTATATATAAATTGTACGATGAGCTAGTATCAAGTCGAGAAACATTAGAGAAGAGACTAGAACTATTATTTTTAGCTAGCGATTTTCTAATTCATTCTAGAACAAAGGATGGGGCACGGCATATAGTAGAAGTACTTTCTTCTAAAGAGTATTGGACCATTCAAGAGATTCATGAACAAGAGGAATTGAAAAACTATTCTGTAGATCTAGAAGTATTTATAGAATTCTTAGTGGACAAAGGGTTAATTATAGTCGAAAAACAACCGACGAAAAGCAGCCATATCGAGCATAGATACTACAAAGTCAAAGGATGAAAACGAGTCAACAAAAAACGTTTTAAAAAAATACTCGTTTTTTGTTGACATATGTATAAAATGTGCGGTATTATAATAAGCGTCGTCAAAAACGAATTAAAAAACAGCAGAAAATTAATAAAAAAAGTTTTTTAAAAAACTTCTTGACTAGCCGGTTGAATGGTGATAAATTAGAGAAGTCGCAAAAAACGACAACGCAAAAATGAACGTTGAAAACTGAACATGCAAAACGTTAAGACATACAGCATCAACAAGCTTCGGCTTGATTGACGCAAAACATTTTTTGACATCATTTAATGATGATGCCAGCAAAACAAAATGAGCTTTTAAACTAGTTCTATTTTTCTGGCTGTCGAGACGTAGTGTAGTGCTAGGAAGCAAGTGAGCGAGAGAAGGAGCGTACTTACGTACGTGACTGACCGAGAGAACGAAGCTGACAACGCAATACGCTGCGTATCGTCAGCTGGCTATTATGGAGAGTTTGATCCTGGCTCAGGACGAACGCTGGCGGCGTGCCTAATACATGCAAGTCGAGCGGATGATGAAGAAGCTTGCTTCTTCTGATTTAGCGGCGGACGGGTGAGTAACACGTGGGCAACCTGCCCTGTAGATTGGGATAACTCCGGGAAACCGGGGCTAATACCGAATAATCCATTACCTCACATGAGGAAATGTTAAAAGACGGCATCTCGCTGTCACTACAGGATGGGCCCGCGGCGCATTAGCTAGTTGGTGAGGTAACGGCTCACCAAGGCGACGATGCGTAGCCGACCTGAGAGGGTGATCGGCCACACTGGGACTGAGACACGGCCCAGACTCCTACGGGAGGCAGCAGTAGGGAATCTTCCACAATGGACGAAAGTCTGATGGAGCAACGCCGCGTGAGTGAAGAAGGTTTTCGGATCGTAAAACTCTGTTGTGAGGGAAGAACAAGTACGAGAGTAACTGCTCGTACCTTGACGGTACCTCATTAGAAAGCCACGGCTAACTACGTGCCAGCAGCCGCGGTAATACGTAGGTGGCAAGCGTTGTCCGGAATTATTGGGCGTAAAGCGCGCGCAGGCGGTCCTTTAAGTCTGATGTGAAAGCCCACGGCTCAACCGTGGAGGGTCATTGGAAACTGGGGGACTTGAGTACAGAAGAGGAAAGCGGAATTCCAAGTGTAGCGGTGAAATGCGTAGAGATTTGGAGGAACACCAGTGGCGAAGGCGGCTTTCTGGTCTGTAACTGACGCTGAGGCGCGAAAGCGTGGGGAGCAAACAGGATTAGATACCCTGGTAGTCCACGCCGTAAACGATGAGTGCTAAGTGTTAGGGGGTTTCCGCCCCTTAGTGCTGCAGCTAACGCATTAAGCACTCCGCCTGGGGAGTACGGTCGCAAGACTGAAACTCAAAGGAATTGACGGGGGCCCGCACAAGCGGTGGAGCATGTGGTTTAATTCGAAGCAACGCGAAGAACCTTACCAGGTCTTGACATCCCGCTGACCGGCCTAGAGATAGGCTTTTCCCTTCGGGGACAGCGGTGACAGGTGGTGCATGGTTGTCGTCAGCTCGTGTCGTGAGATGTTGGGTTAAGTCCCGCAACGAGCGCAACCCTTGATCTTAGTTGCCAGCATTCAGTTGGGCACTCTAAGGTGACTGCCGGTGATAAACCGGAGGAAGGTGGGGATGACGTCAAATCATCATGCCCCTTATGACCTGGGCTACACACGTGCTACAATGGACGGTACAGAGGGTCGCAACCCCGCGAGGGTGAGCAAATCCCATAAAACCGTTCTCAGTTCGGATTGTAGGCTGCAACTCGCCTACATGAAGCCGGAATCGCTAGTAATCGTGGATCAGCATGCCACGGTGAATACGTTCCCGGGCCTTGTACACACCGCCCGTCACACCACGAGAGTTTGTAACACCCGAAGTCGGTGGGGTAACCCTTTTGGGAGCCAGCCGCCGAAGGTGGGACAGATGATTGGGGTGAAGTCGTAACAAGGTAGCCGTATCGGAAGGTGCGGCTGGATCACCTCCTTTCTAAGGATATATTCGGAATACAGATTTTTATCTGTATCTTAACGTTTTGCAGTTCAGTTTTGAATGTTCATGTATATTAATATTTTTAATAGACAATGAAATTCAAAGAGGGCCTATAGCTCAGCTGGTTAGAGCGCACGCCTGATAAGCGTGAGGTCGATGGTTCGAGTCCATTTAGGCCCACCATACCTTTTTAATTTCGGGGCCTTAGCTCAGCTGGGAGAGCGCCTGCCTTGCACGCAGGAGGTCAGCGGTTCGATCCCGCTAGGCTCCACCATTAAAATAATTGTTCTTTGAAAACTGGATAAAATGACATCGAAAAAGAAACAAACGCAAGATATTCAAATTGTGATCACTTACGTGATTGCAAGTGTAGTACTTTTAACTTTTAGGTTAAGTTAATAAGGGCGCACGGTGGATGCCTTGGCACTAGGAGTCGATGAAGGACGGCACTAACACCGATATGCTTCGGGGAGCTGTAAGTGAGCTTCGATCCGAAGATTTCCGAATGGGGAAACCCACTGCCCGTAATGGGGCAGTACATTTGCGTGAATACATAGCGCATCTGAGACACACCCAGGGAACTGAAACATCTAAGTACCTGGAGGAAGAGAAAGAAAATTCGATTCCCTGAGTAGCGGCGAGCGAAACGGGAAGAGCCCAAACCAAGAGGCTTGCCTCTTGGGGTTGTAGGACACTCTATACGGAGTTACAAAAGAATGAGCTAGACGAAGCGACCTGGAAAGGTCCGCAGGATAGGGTAAAAGCCCCGTAGTCAAAAGTTCATTCCCTCCAGAGTGTATCCTGAGTACGGCGGAACACGTGAAATTCCGTCGGAATCCGGGAGGACCATCTCCCAAGGCTAAATACTACCTAGTGACCGATAGTGAACCAGTACCGTGAGGGAAAGGTGAAAAGCACCCCGGAAGGGGAGTGAAATAGACCCTGAAACCGTGTGCCTACAAATAGTCAAAGCCCGTTAACGGGTGATGGCGTGCCTTTTGTAGAATGAACCGGCGAGTTACGATTACATGCGAGGTTAAGTTGAGAAGACGGAGCCGCAGCGAAAGCGAGTCTGAATAGGGCGAATGAGTATGTGGTCGTAGACCCGAAACCAGGTGATCTACCCATGTCCAGGATGAAGGTGAGGTAACACTTACTGGAGGTCCGAACCCACGCACGTTGAAAAGTGCGGGGATGAGGTGTGGGTAGCGGAGAAATTCCAATCGAACCTGGAGATAGCTGGTTCTCTCCGAAATAGCTTTAGGGCTAGCCTCAAACGTTAGAATCTTGGAGGTAGAGCACTGTTTGGACTAGGGGCCCATCCCGGGTTACCGAATTCAGACAAACTCCGAATGCCAATGATTTATGTTTGGGAGTCAGACTGCGAGTGATAAGATCCGTAGTCAAGAGGGAAACAGCCCAGACCACCAGCTAAGGTCCCAAAGTATTTGTTAAGTGGAAAAGGATGTGGCGTTGCTTAGACAACCAGGATGTTGGCTTAGAAGCAGCCATCATTTAAAGAGTGCGTAATAGCTCACTGGTCGAGTGACGCTGCGCCGAAAATGTATCGGGGCTAAACAAATCACCGAAGCTGTGGATTGATACCTTTGGTATCAGTGGTAGGAGAGCGTTCTAAGGGCGTTGAAGTCAGACCGGAAGGACTGGTGGAGCGCTTAGAAGTGAGAATGCCGGTATGAGTAGCGAAAGATGGGTGAGAATCCCATCCACCGTATGACTAAGGTTTCCTGAGGAAGGCTCGTCCGCTCAGGGTTAGTCGGGACCTAAGTCGAGGCCGATAGGCGTAGACGATGGACAACAGGTTGATATTCCTGTACCACCACCCCACCGTTTGAGTGATGGGGGGACGCAGTAGGATAGGGTAAGCGTGCTGTTGGTTATGCACGTCCAAGCAGTGAGGTGTGAGTGTAGGCAAATCCGCACTCTGTAACATTGAGCTGTGATGGCAAGGACGTATGTCCGGAGTTCCTGATTTCACACTGCCAAGAAAAGCCTCTAACGAGGTGGGAGGTGCCCGTACCGCAAACCGACACAGGTAGTCGAGGAGAGAATCCTAAGGTGAGCGAGAGAACTCTCGTTAAGGAACTCGGCAAAATGACCCCGTAACTTCGGGAGAAGGGGTGCTCTTTTGGGTGAATAGCCTAGAAGAGCCGCAGTGAATAGGCCCAGGCGACTGTTTAGCAAAAACACAGGTCTCTGCAAAACCGTAAGGTGAAGTATAGGGGCTGACGCCTGCCCGGTGCTGGAAGGTTAAGAGGAGTGCTTAGCGCAAGCGAAGGTGCGAATTGAAGCCCCAGTAAACGGCGGCCGTAACTATAACGGTCCTAAGGTAGCGAAATTCCTTGTCGGGTAAGTTCCGACCCGCACGAAAGGCGTAACGATCTGGGCACTGTCTCAACGAGAGACTCGGTGAAATTATAGTACCTGTGAAGATGCAGGTTACCCGCGACAGGACGGAAAGACCCCGTGGAGCTTTACTGTAGCTTGATATTGAATTTTGGTGCAACTTGTACAGGATAGGTAGGAGCCTTAGAGCCCGGAGCGCCAGCTTCGGAGGAGGCGTCGGTGGGATACTACCCTGGTTGTATTGAAATTCTAACCCATACCCGTAACCCGGGTAGGAGACAGTGTCAGGCGGGCAGTTTGACTGGGGCGGTCGCCTCCTAAAGTGTAACGGAGGCGCCCAAAGGTTCCCTCAGAATGGTTGGAAATCATTCGAAGAGTGTAAAGGCAGAAGGGAGCTTGACTGCGAGACCTACAAGTCGAGCAGGGTCGAAAGACGGGCTTAGTGATCCGGTGGTTCCGCATGGAAGGGCCATCGCTCAACGGATAAAAGCTACCCCGGGGATAACAGGCTTATCTCCCCCAAGAGTCCACATCGACGGGGAGGTTTGGCACCTCGATGTCGGCTCATCGCATCCTGGGGCTGTAGTCGGTCCCAAGGGTTGGGCTGTTCGCCCATTAAAGCGGTACGCGAGCTGGGTTCAGAACGTCGTGAGACAGTTCGGTCCCTATCCGTCGTGGGCGTAGGAAATTTGAGAGGAGCTGTCCTTAGTACGAGAGGACCGGGATGGACACACCGCTGGTGTACCAGTTGTTCTGCCAAGGGCATCGCTGGGTAGCTATGTGTGGACGGGATAAGTGCTGAAAGCATCTAAGCACGAAGCCCCCCTCAAGATGAGATTTCCCATTACGCAAGTAAGTAAGATCCCTCAAAGACGATGAGGTAGATAGGTTCGGGGTGGAAGCGTGGCGACACGTGCAGCTGACGAATACTAATCGATCGAGGACTTAACCAAATTGTTTGTTTCTAAGATGTCAGTTTATTCAGTTTTGAAAGAATAAATTTTTATTAAATTAATGCTTGTAATAATCTACATAGTTGATATAATAGAACTTGTCTTTCAATAATTATTCAAGTCTAGTGATGATGGCGAAGAGGTCACACCCGTTCCCATACCGAACACGGAAGTTAAGCTCTTCAGCGCCGATGGTAGTTGGGGGTCTCCCCCTGCAAGAGTAGGACGTCGCTAGGCGGATATTATTCCGAAGTAGCTCAGTGGTAGAGCAATCGGCTGTTAACCGATCGGTCGTAGGTTCGAGTCCTACCTTCGGAGCCATTTCTAGGAGAGCTGTCCGAGTGGCCGAAGGAGCACGATTGGAAATCGTGTAGGCGGGTAACACTGTCTCAAGGGTTCAAATCCCTTGCTCTCCGCCAGATAGATTTCTCTAATACATAATGGCCCCTTGGTCAAGCGGTTAAGACACCGCCCTTTCACGGCGGTAACACGGGTTCGAATCCCGTAGGGGTCACCATTTAATTTTAAACCAGCATTACGGAGGATTAGCTCAGCTGGGAGAGCATCTGCCTTACAAGCAGAGGGTCGGCGGTTCGAGCCCGTCATCCTCCACCATTATTAATTTAGCAAGTATTATTATCGCGGGGTGGAGCAAATCGCTTCACGAAGAAAGCGAAGCGTGGAAGACGTAAAACTCACTAAATGCGTAGGATGATTTAAATTTCATCTAATATTATTGTCGCGGGGTGGAGCAGTTCGGTAGCTCGTCGGGCTCATAACCCGAAGGTCACAGGTTCAAATCCTGTCCCCGCAACCAAATGGTCCCGTGGTGTAGCGGTTAACATGCCTGCCTGTCACGCAGGAGATCGCCGGTTCGATCCCGGTCGGGACCGCCATTTATTATTCAATATGTTAGAGATTTAGGATAAGCAAGCAAATCGAGGAAGCAATCGAACGAAAGAAGGAGCGTACTAAAGTACGTGACTGAAT
Source organism: Psychrobacillus sp. FSL W7-1457 (assembly GCF_038593405.1). Classification (NCBI taxonomy): domain Bacteria; kingdom Bacillati; phylum Bacillota; class Bacilli; order Caryophanales; family Bacillaceae; genus Psychrobacillus; species Psychrobacillus sp. FSL W7-1457. Next base: position 3,082,873 of record NZ_CP151993.1, on the reverse strand, counting down.
GAGTGAGTGAAGCTGACAAAGAGTTGTACAGCTTAGCGTAAATCGAAGAGGCTCAGTAGCTCAGTCGGTAGAGCAAAGGACTGAAAATCCTTGTGTCGGCGGTTCGATTCCGTCCTGAGCCACCATTACGCCGGAATAGCTCAATTGGTAGAGCAACTGACTTGTAATCAGTAGGTTGGGGGTTCAAGTCCTCTTTCCGGCACCACTGTCTAGTGGAGGGGTAGCGAAGTGGCTAAACGCGGCGGACTGTAAATCCGCTCCTTAGGGTTCGGCGGTTCGAATCCGTCCCCCTCCACCAGTTTTTATAGGGGCATAGTTTAACGGTAGAATAGAGGTCTCCAAAACCTTTGATGTGGGTTCGATTCCTACTGCCCCTGCCAAATAATAAGTTAACTTTGAATAATGGCGGTTGTGGCGAAGTGGTTAACGCACCGGATTGTGATTCCGGCATTCGTGGGTTCAATTCCCATCAGTCGCCCCATATTCTATCTGGTTAGCTCTTTTTTTTATTCTGTGGCGGTCGTGGCGAAGTGGTTAACGCACCGGATTGTGATTCCGGCATTCGTGGGTTCAATTCCCATCGGTCGCCCCATTGGGGTATAGCCAAGCGGTAAGGCAACGGATTTTGATTCCGTCATGCCCTGGTTCGAATCCAGGTACCCCAGTTATTTGCGGAAGTAGTTCAGTGGTAGAACACCACCTTGCCAAGGTGGGGGTCGCGAGTTCGAACCTCGTCTTCCGCTCCAAATTAAGGCGGCATAGCCAAGTGGTAAGGCACAGGTCTGCAACACCTTTATCACCGGTTCAAATCCGGTTGCCGCCTCCAATTTTTAAAAAAGTATTTACTGCCTTTAATATGCCGGTGTGGCGGAATTGGCAGACGCGCGGGACTCAAAATCCCGTATCTTCGGATGTGTCGGTTCGACCCCGACCACCGGTATCATATTCATGACATAAAGTCATACATATCAAGACTTCTAACTACTTGTTAGAGGTCTTTTTTGTTGTTTCAATAAGAGGACTGAAATAAGCTAAAATCCCGTGCATAGGAGTAATTGAATGTCTCGGAAGAAGTAATAGTTATATCAAAAAAGTTATATTTGCTTAAAATGAAAATCACTTAAATTGTTAGAATAGCTCTTGAAAATCTTTTCAATGTCTCAATACCTGTACATTCACTTTTTCAAGAATTGAATGCGTATCTATATTTCCGTTTTCATATTAGTTACTTTGTATATTTTTACATTCGATTGACAAGATAGTCATATCGACATTAATAAAACTTCATACAACTCAAACTGGATGGACTCGAGAGACAGAGAGGAATAGACGCATGTTTTCTACGATACTAATGGGATTGACGATCTTATTTATGGTAACAACCTTATACTATTTCTTTTCAGGTCATAAATATAAGAAAAGCTATTTTCAGTCAACTTTATTCCAAAAGCTATTTTTCGCTATGCTTGGCATTACTTTTGGATTTGCTGTTCTTTATTACTTATTGTCTATGGAAGGAGATGTAGTAAGAGTCAGCACTGAAGAGGGGAAGGATGGAGGAGAGAATTTTTTAGATTATCTCTATTTCAGTGGAGTAACCATTTTATCAGTAGGCTATGGTGACTTGGTGCCTGTGGGAAAGGCACGGTTCTTTGCACTAATACAAGCAGCAATTGGTCTTTTGTTACCAACGGCATTTTTTATAAGAGCTTTGGATGAAACAGAAGGTAGCAGTGGAGACGGTGCAAAAAATGAAAATGAAGATGAGCAAGGCAGTGACAATGATGGGCAACCAGGTAATTGATGCATCTTTTCTATAAAGGTAGTCCAACTGGTGAGGATATCATTTTTATATAAATGGCTGGTCCAAGAATATCTTTGTACACATTTAGTCGAAAGCCATGAGTTTTTATCATTAAATAAGCATGTAATCATTTGGAAATCACCATACTAACACTATGAATGGAAGATAGGTGACTAAAAGTGAAGAAAACAATACTAATCATATTAGCTATATTGGTTGTTGTATGTGGAGGACTTATATTAGCTATTTCGATGTCTCCAACTAAAAAGTTTAATGATGTAAAGATCGAAGCTACTAAAAAGCCGATCGTTCTTATTGTTGTCGATTCTTTAATGGCAGAACCATTGCAAAAGACGATAAAAGAGGGAGAGGCACCTGCATTTTCATTTTTAATAAATAATGGGGATTTTTATCCAGAATTTATTAGTTCTTATCCAACAATGTCCGTTACAATTGATAGCACCTTGTTGACTGGAACATATGCAAATCAGCATAAAATCCCCGGGTTGATTTGGTTTAATAAAGATGAGGCACGCATGGTCAGTTATGGAAGTGGAATCGCGGAGATATGGGACAATGGGGTTAAAAATGTAGTGGCTGATAGTGTTATTCATCTGAATGAAACCCATTTAAGTAAAGAAGTTCTAACGATTCATGAACAATTGGCAAGTGCTCAAATACACACAGCTTCTATTAATGGTCTATTATACCGGGGAAGCTTTAAGCAGGATTTACAAGTACCTAAGCTTCTTTCTATTACAGATCTATTGCCAAAAGAAATAAAGGTGAATGGGCCATTGCTTTTGTCGCTCGGTGGCTTATCTCAATACAATCCAGAGAACGATCGATATAAATACGTTTGGAAGAGGATGGGAGTAAATAATGAGTTTACATCTAATGAACTGACTTATCTAATTGAACAAGGGAACCTACCTACCTTTACACTAGCCTATCTCCCTGATGCGGATGCGTCCATACATAGAAACGGTCCTGGTGATGAATCTGGGATTGAGAAGGCTGACCAAGCACTGCAAGAGCTGTTAAATAATTTTGGCTCTTGGGAAAAGGCAGTAGAAGAGGTTACATGGATAGTCCTTGGTGATAGTGGTCAATCTGCAGTTAAGGAAGAAAAGGAAACGGCTTTAATTGATTTGAATGAATTGTTAAAGCGGTACACCTTCTTAGAAAAAGGAAAAGAAAATACACAACTAGCCATCGCAGTGAATGAACGAATGGCCTACATCTATTTAAATGATGAAGAAATTCCTTTTTCTGATATAGTAGAAAGCTTAAAAAAGGATGAACGAATAGGTTTTATTGCATGGAGCGATGAACAACAAATAAATCATGTTGTAAGCTCAGACGATAAAGAACTCACCTTCTCTCCAAATGGTCCTTATATGGATGAATATAAGCAGTCGTGGCAATTAGATGGAGATTTGTCTCTTTTAGATATAAAAGATGAGCAAGGAACTTTACGTTATCACACATATCCTGATGGACTAGCTCGGCTGTACGGAGCACTCCACTCCCAAACCGGAAAAGTTATCATAGTAGATGCAAAGCCTTCTTACGAATTTATTGAAAAACATAGTCATGATCATGCTGGTGGGGGTGCACATGGCTCTCTCCATCGGGTAGATTCCGTTTTTCCCCTAATCGTTTCGGGTGAGACAGAAAGACCACCATCCAACCGACTCGTGGATGTGAAGGAGTGGGTAATAGGGTTGTTGGGTGGCTCATAAATGGGAGCCACCTTTTTTTATGTAAGCACAGTAATTATGGACTTTTTACTGTCCCAATAAATATTTGTAATTTCCATTATTAAGAAGTTTTATTTTTCTACAATAGGGAATAACATAATTAGAATCAAAAATAAGAAAAGCGAGGAATTTAAAATGGTTAAAACATATAACTTTATTATCGAAGGAAAAATTATCGAGGTACACGCAACTTCTAAAGCAGAAGCGCAAAGCAAGGCAAACCATATATATGAAGAACTTAAAAGTGAACAGTATCAGCAACAGCAATAAAAGACTCTCAACGAGACGTTAAGAGTCTTTTATTTCATTTCTTCATTTAAATTCAAAAATAATTGTTCTAGTTGTTCTTTTGGAATTTCTAGATAAGAATCTCCAATACTTATTTCAATTTGGCATTTCTCCCCATCCAGCTCACTTAAATAGCTGGATATCCCTATGCGATTATCAAGCTGGACTTTGCTTATAACAGCTGCCATTTCCTCTTGTGAACGATTAAAATAGACGTGAAACATATTGGAAACAGGTACTTCTGGTACGGTGTAAATATCCTTACAGTTATTAAATAGCTGTGCTAGCTCTACAGATTTTTGATAGTATTGCTTCATTTTGTGTGCTCGCTTATCAAAATAATAATCTGCTGATAGAATATAAGGATACAAGCTTATAAGTGTTCCACCATAACGCTTTCTCCAAATTTTAGATTTCTCTATGAAATCCTCGTCACCGGCTAGAATAGCTCCCGCAATACCACCAATTCCTTTATAAAAAGACATATAAACACTTACAAATAGGTCGCAAACCTCAGAGGCTGTTTTATTATAGTACGGTAATACTTCTAAAAGTCGGGCTCCGTCTAAATGAAGCTTTATACCATTTTCACGACAATAGGCTGAAATCTGTTCTAATGTTTCAAAGCTAGGAAGCTGGCCACCAATTTCTCTTTGAGGTAGCTCCAATAAAAGACATGCTATGTCTTCTTTAAGGTTTTTTACGTCCTCTAGCTCAATTACTCGATTCTTGTCTGCCAGCAGGATCGTTTTAATCTGGTGTAATTCCTTTAAACCATCCATCTCGTGTATTTCTAAATGACATAAAGGGTGATAGGCAACCTGGTTAAGCTGCTTCTCATCGCACCAAATACGTAAGGCGATTTGCTGAGCCATTGTACCGCTAGGGAAAAATGCAGACGTTCCCTTACCTAAAAGTTTAGCCATTTTCTTCTGAAAGTCTTCTATAATAGACCCGTTACCATAGATATCGCTGAATTGGTCCTCAGAAACATCCTTCAATGCATCCTTTAAGACGGAGATATCTCGATTCCTATGACCGGATAAATAATATGTACATTCGTTAAAGGAACTTTTTAAATCATTCATGTAATCTTCCCCTATCTTGTTTTGTCTTTACCATACTGTAAGTATAATGTATTTTTATTCTGATTGTTTAAATTAATTGGTATAAAAGAAGTACGTTGTATTAATACGTTACTTTTGGTATATTATTAGTAATATACAATCTACGATGTGATCAAGTAAATGAGAATTGTGAAACAGAAAATATAGCGTTTGCTGAGAGCTATATCACCACTTCTTGTTGAAACCTACCACGGAGATGTTATGCAAACATAACCGATTCGTTATCGTTATCAAACGTTTTAGAGGGCTTAAACTATTTTAAGCTAAACTAAGGTGGTACCACGTCTATTCAAGCACAAGGACGTCCTTTTACAAGGACAGACTTGTGCTTTTTATATTTTAAGGAGGAAAAGTAATGACTAATCAACAGCAAAACGATTTTACTAAATGGTATATCGACACGATTCAAAAAGCAGATTTAATGGATTATACACCAGTACGTGGATGTATCGCATTTAAACCGGACGGCTACGAAATCTGGGAGCATATCCAAGCAGAGATGAACCAACGCTTTAAAGAGACAGGACACCGTAACGCTTATTTTCCAATGTTAATTCCAGAATCATTTTTCCAAAAGGAAAAGGATCATATTGAAGGTTTCTCTCCAGAGCTTCCATGGGTTACAGAGGCTGCAGGTGAAAAACTAGAGGAGCGTTTAGCACTTCGTCCAACCTCTGAAACAATGATTGGCCATCTGTATTCAGATTGGATCAAAAGCTATCGTGACCTACCTGTACTGATCAACCAATGGGCTAACGTATTCCGTTGGGAAAAGAAGACACTTCCTTTCATTCGTACCTCTGAATTTTTATGGCAAGAGGGACATACAGCTCATGTGGATGAAGAGGAAGCACGTCAAGAAACAATGCAAATGCTAAATATTTATAAAGAGGTAGTAGAGGGACTTTTAGCTATTCCTGTATATGATGGTCAAAAAACTCCATCTGAACGCTTTGCAGGGGCAGTAGATACGTATTCTATCGAAGCTATGATGAAGGATGGAAAAGCGGTTCAAGCTGGAACTTCTCATTACCTTGGAACTAAATTCGCTGAAGCATTCGATATTAAATATTTGAATAAAGAAAACAAGCACCAGCATGTGCATACGACTTCTTGGGGAACTTCTACTCGATTAATCGGCTCTGTGATCATGGTTCATGGTGATGAGCAAGGTCTTGTGCTGCCACCACGTATTGCACCAACACAAGTAGTATTAATACCAGTTGGACCATGGAAAAAGAACCCAGTAATTATTGAAAAGCTAGATGAAATATTTGCTGCATTAAAAGCAAAAGGTTTCCGTGTACGTTTAGATGATTCTGATCAATCACCTGGTTATAAATTTAACGAGTGGGAGCTAAAAGGTGTACCAGTTCGTGTAGAGCTAGGACCACGTGATTTAGAAAACAATCAAGTGCTTATGAAGGCTCGCGATTTAGATGAGAAAGAATCAGTTGATATAAATGTTATTGTGGAGCGTGTGGAAGAAGAGCTAAACACAATGCAAACTCGTCTATTAGAAAAAGCGCGTGCATTCCGTGATGCAAACTCTCATACCCATGTCGATTCCATGGATCAGCTGAAACAGCATTTAGAGGACTCTTCGGAAAAAGGAGAAATCCCTGGATGGATCCTTGCTGGATGGTGTGGAGACGATGCTTGTGAGGAGCATGTTAAAGAAGAAACAAAATTCACAACACGTAATATTCCATTCAATCCACCAGCTGAAAAATCAACTTGTATTAATTGTGGAAAAGAATCGAAACACACGGTATGGTTTGCAAGATCATACTAATTAAATATGGAACACATAAATCAGTCATTGTTTCTACAATGGCTGATTTTTTTATTTTCAAAAGTCTTGTAAGATTAAGGAAAGTAAAACGTCTAATGAAGTAGTAGGGAGATAGGGGGGATCACTTGGAAAGGGATTTAATGGAGGAGTGGTTTGAGTTATATGAGCGGGATGTGACCAGCTTCCTCATTTACTATACGGGCTCTATGGATGTTCAGGACCTGGTGCAGGAAACTTTTCTTCGTGGATTGAAGAAGATTGCCTACTTTAAGGAAGGGGCACATCCAAAAACATGGTTAATAACCATCGCAAAGAATATAGTGGTTGATCGCGCTAGAAAGAATAATATTTGGAATCGAATAAAATACGTTTTGCGAGATGAAAAACAGATAGAGGGATTAGATCATACTGTTTTACTTGGTGAGATGAATCAAGAATTATATCTAGCTATAAATAAATTGCCAGCTAAAAACAAAGAGGTAATTATTTTAAAGTCGATACTTGAATTGACCTCTAAACAAGTAGCAGAAATCCTAGAATCCAATGAAAACCATGTGAATGTTCTTTATCACCGTTCGCTAAAGAAACTGAAGAGCATTTTGGAAAAGGAGGGATTTGAGTATGAAGCGAGAACACGATGATCTGGAGGAACAGTTGCGAAATCTTCCGAAGCATTCTCTTGCTAAAGAAGAAAAGAGAAAAGTGATTTACAGCATTCGAAATGCTTCAAAATCAAACCGATTAAGGTTTCTAAAACCTCTATCTGTAGTTATAGCAGCGGCCTGCCTTTTAATGGTTGCTTATTTAGCAAGCCCCATGTACAACCCAGATTTAACGAAAGAAACAGAAGTAGGCATGGGCTCGTTGACGGAGCAGGAATTTATAAAAAGCCTCGATCTTCAAATAGCTGATATTAAAAGCACGGAGATTTCAATGAATGCATCAGGGGAGAAGCTCCATGCAGTTAGGACGGAGTTATCTTTAACGTCTAAAGAGCTTATACCAATAGATGTTTGGCATTCTATGGAGTTTCGAGCGGAAAATAAATATCTTTTCTTAAAGGATAGTTACGGTATTGGAAATAGGGCAAGCTATAATTCAAATCCGAATAAGGATAGATATGATTACACAATTACATTTGAATCTTTATATGCAAATTATTCCGAAGCGGAACTACAAAAATTATTAGAGGCAAGCAAAGATATCAATTTTTCGGTGGCTTATAAGGGAAAAACATATGATTTAAATAATGAGTCACCAAAATCCGTTACATTAGACGCACCTTTCGCTACTTCATTTCCTTTACAAGATTCGCCACAAAATGTAATAGGGATAGAAGGGAAAATTGGAATACTAGGGCCTGACAATTTCGTTGCAGAGGATACTCGTCGAGGAGCAAAACTTATGCTCTACTATTGGAGTGATCCTGAATCTTTAGTTGGGAAGGAATATAAGGTAGAGGCGATAAACAGTTATGGAGAGAAGCTTTTATTGTCAGAGGGGGTATTAGCCGCCGGTTTATATAGTGAGGATGCTCATATTTTAACAAGCTTCCCAGCCTTTACTACAGAGGGAGAGTGGCAAGTTTCCTTTTACGTGGAGGAAGAATTGTTTGAGGAATTTAGGATAGAGGTTCTTCCACCTTTTCCAAAGTCCGAACATTACGTGCTGCTAGATTCACCTAAGGAGATTCAAATTGGCGAAACTACTAATGTAATTATAGAAAGCTCTATTGGGGAAAAGGAAAGTATAGAGGTTCTTTTAGTAAATTCAAATGGAGATGAAATTGTACAGAAGAGTAGCTTTCAAAATGACCAAAACCCTGTGATTGACGCAGCTAACGGACAAAGATTATTCCATTACGAGGGAGAAATCAAATTTCCTAAAGAAGGTTCCTGGTACCTTGAAATAGACGGAGAACAAACACAGGTCTTTGAAAATTAACTAAGCAAAAACGCTCCCTCCAAAAATGGAGAGGAGCGTTTTTCATAGTAGGAAGTCCGGTCGTACACTAATTGTAGGTCGATTGCAGTTGCAATGGTTAGTCATTAGTTATTAGTCACAAAGTAAATGGTCAATGGTCATTGGTTTGCCACCAGTTAAATTGTAATGACCTCCTACTATGCCTTGGCAAGGAGTCTCACCTTACCAAGGATAATGTTAAGCATATTTTTCATCATCAAAGGCAATAGTAACGACGTAGTTTTTCGCGTTAATCAGCCCAGATAATTTATTGGCATCCTTTTCAAAGTCTAATGCTTTTTTTCGATACTCCTCTGGCTCATATAAGGCAACCTCTACATAAGTTGTTACTTCGCCGTATCCGCTAAACTGGATTCTTTGCTTTTCATGGCTTCCTAACTGTTTATATACTCTTGCCTGGGCACGTAGCTGAGTAGCTAGTTCAATTGCTTCCACAATGGTGAGGTCAGCTTCTTTATATGTAACTGTATTGTTTAAGTTAGCCTCGTATATAAGTCGATCAAGTTTTCTAATATCCGAGCGAATATCATTCATTTCTAAATCGATTGCGCTCACAGTTCGTATAGGGGGAGCAGGAGTAGTCCCTTTCTCGATAACAGTGAAACCGACACGCATCATTTCTATCTCCAACTCTTGAACTCTCTTCAATAAAATACTCTTAAGCTTTACTGCCTCTGCAAGAAGTATTGGTGCCATAATTTATATCCTCCATTCTATTTGGTTACTGTCTAATACAACACTTGCGGCGTCTCCGCCGTGTACTTGCGTGAACATTTGTCCCATGGATTCTAATAATTTTACCGCTTCTTCCTGACTCATAGAAGGTCGTAGATATACTACTTGTATAGCACTCGTTGTACTTTCAGTAACTGCCGTCCGTTTAGAATCGACGAATGGACTTCCGAATGCACCTACTTCATCTTGAAGTGTTAAAATCCCGTGTAAATTATTTTCTCTACCATTCAATCCAAGATAATTTGTTTCTGCATTGCCTACGGTGATAAAGATATCCTCTTTAATCTCATCCAAATTATATATTCCAATAGGAATCTCATAGCGCATAGAGAAGAAGTTATTTAAATCTACAGCAGAATGCATAGGTGTGATATAATTTTGTTTTGCAATCCTTCTGTACATTGCTTCCATAGAAGGGCGATAACGGTTAGGTTCTGCTCCAAGCTTTTTCCAAAGACCTCGCCATTCCTTTATCCCATCAAAATCATTAACTGCTTTTTCCTCTAATTCGAAAAAAAGCTGTTCTTGAAATAATTGGAGGCGTCCCTTAAGCATTTGAGGGGAAGATGATACAATAATTTTGTTATAATAAATAAGGCCAATTTTAAAAGTAGGCTCTATTTGTAATAGAGAAGTATCTAATTTTACAAACATTTTAAACCATCCTTGTATATATTTTCTTCATTGTACCATACAGAAAGGAGAACTCTAGTGAATATAAACCAGCATCAACAGAACCTCATAGAATACGCTGCATCCATTGGAATTGATAAAATTGGTTTTACCACTGTTTCTCCATTTCATGAATTGAAGAATCGATTAATTCGTCAGCAGGAGTTAGGGTATGCTTCCGGATTTGAAGAGCCGGATCTTGATAAAAGAACAAATCCTCAGCTTTTACTGGAGGAGGCACAGAGCATTATCTCGATAGCTATTGCTTATCCCTCTAAGATGAAGGATGCACCCCAAAGTGTAAAGGGAGCTAGACGAGGAATATTTGCTAGAGCATCCTGGGGAATGGATTACCATACAGTTTTAAGAGAAAAGCTCGCTCAGCTAGAATTATATATTTTAACGCACATACCAGACGCTAGGCTGCGTTCAATGGTCGATACTGGTGAGCTTTCAGACCGTGCAGTTGCCGAACGTTCTGGGATTGGCTGGAGTGCAAAAAATTGTTCAATCATCACCCCGGAATTTGGATCTTATGTTTACTTGGGAGAAATGATTACCTCTATTCCTTTTGCCCCAAGTGAACAAATGGAGGATCAGTGTGGGAATTGTAGGCTTTGCTTAGACGTCTGCCCTACTGGTGCTTTAATAGAAGGTGGTCAGCTGAATGCACAACGATGTATCGCCTTTATCACCCAAACTAAAACGATGGTGCCTGATGAGTTCCGAGCGAAGATAGGGAATCGGATATATGGCTGTGATACATGCCAAACCGTCTGTCCAAAAAATAAAGGCAAGGCTAATCTTCATCAGGAATCATTCAAGCCAGATCCCGAATTAGTGAAGCCGTTATTGTTACCGTTACTAGGAATGACTAATCGGACCTTTAAAGAAACGTATGGACATATGTCTGGTTCATGGAGAGGAAAAAATCCAATTCAACGGAATGCAATCATTGCATTGGCACATTTTAAAGAAGTGGCAGCAGTTCCCACGCTGATCGAACTAATGCTACACGATGCAAGACCTGTAATAAGAGGAACAGCAGCATGGGCATTAGGCAAAATTAATACAGAGGAAGGCTTGCTTGCATTAAAGGAAGCAGAAAAAACAGAGCAAGAAGAACAGGTTTTAGAAGAGATTCGCAAGGGTCTTGCGTTTTATACAATTGAAAATTAGGAAGTGGAATCATTGAGTATTAATGTCGTGTTATATCAACCAGAAATTCCTGCAAACACAGGAAATATTGCTAGAACGTGTGCAGGTACAGGCGCTAAGCTTCATCTTATCCGACCATTAGGCTTTTCTACAGACGATAAAATGCTAAAGCGTGCAGGATTAGATTATTGGGAGCATGTGGACATCACCTATTATGATGGGTTAGATGAATTTTTCGCAGCTCACCCTGGAGCTGAATATTACCTGATCACTAAATTTGGTGCGAAGCCACATACTACATTTGATTTTAGTGATTCAGAGAAGAATCATTTCTTTATATTTGGACGTGAGACGAAGGGACTTCCTCGTGAATTTATCGACGCACATCCAGACCGCGCGCTTAGAATACCGATGAATGACAATATTCGTTCATTGAATCTCTCGAACACTGCAGCAATTCTTATTTATGAGGCTTTGCGTCAACAGGATTATCCAAACTTACATTAAAAAAACGGACGAAGTCTTATTCAGACTCGTCCGTTTTTATGTTGAATAATTATTATTTCTCAGATGCACCTGGTTTGTCGTCGTATCCTGCAGTGAAAATTGCAGTAAGAAACGCAACACAAACGCCAAGAATAAGGATTAGTTTCATACTTAAGCGCCTCCTCTATATATTCTAAATCTTAGTATAACCTAATTTGTAAAAAAATGAAACGATACAATAAAACGAAATTATGTCTGAAATAGAAAGTGTCAAAGTTGCATGTAACGTGTGATTCTACTAGGATAGATAAAAAGGAGTGATTTTTTAAATGGATAATTTGAAAAATGGTCCAGAGAACGGCTCAATGGCAACAAATATGGACGAGGTAAAAACATTAGGCAAGCAAATGGAACGCATGAGAGATAACCAAGAGCTAGAAGAAGATAACCGTGTATCAGACCCTGCTCAATCAGATAGTGCTACAATTATGAAGAAGCGGAAAGACGACTGATTCTTCAGTCGTTTTTTTTGAGTTTGCCTGTCTGGGCAGTGATAGGCGCCTGCGCATTTCTTGATGTCTAGCTCCTGCGCCTTGCCCCTCGGGGTCAAATGGAAAAATACTGCTCCTGCGCAAGCTCGTCGCAAACAAAAGCGTTTGCGGTGGCTGGAGAACTGCCTCCTCGCTTTTTTCCATTTGCCTGTCGGGTCAGTGATAGGCGCCTGCGCATTTCTATAAAAGGGAAGGATGAGTTTAATGGAATTACTTGAGAATTCAACAAAGAGATTGGCTAATGGAGTTGAGATGCCACGTATTGGATTAGGGGTATATAAGATGACAGAGCCGGAGGTTGCTCGTAAGGCAATTACGCATGCTTTAGAATCAGGTTATCGTCATATTGATACTGCTTCCTTATATGCAAATGAAAAAGAAGTGGGGGAAGCTGTTCGTGCTTCTGGAATCTCACGCAAAGAGATTTTTGTAACTACTAAGGTTTGGAATACTGATCAAGGCTATGATCAGACGTTAAGAGCCTTTGAAAAGTCTTTAGAGCTATTAGGTATGGATTATGTAGATCTATACTTAACTCATTGGCCAGTTGCTGAGAGTTATATAGATACATATCGTGCAATTGAACGTCTTTACGAGGAGAAGCTTATTCGAGCAACAGGCGTATCTAATCATAATCAGCACCATTTAGAGGCAATTGCTGCTAAAGCTAATATAAAGCCTATGGTCAATCAGATAGAGTGCCATCCTAGACTGACACAGTATGATCTTCGAGAGTACTGTGCCTCCGAGGACATTGCAGTTACGTCTTGGTCACCGCTAGCTAGAGGTAGATTATTAGAGGAGCCTACGTTGGCTCGCATCAGTGCTAAGTATGGGAAATCTACCGCGCAGGTGATTATCCGCTGGCATTTACAGCATGACTTAATTGTTATTCCAAAGTCTATTACTCCGGAAAGAATCCATGGAAATTTCGATGTGTTTGACTTTGAATTATCATTCGAAGATGTGAAAAATATTGATGCACTCAATTTAAATGAGCGAACTGGAGCAGATCCAGATAATTTTAGCTTTTAATAAATAGAAAAAAATGGTCGTTACTGAGGGGATTTCAGTAACGACCATTTTTTATTCGCTGTTATAACATGTATGAATTTTTCCCAGTGAAAGAATAGGAAGTAAAAGGGATACAGCGTCAATAAAGGGGGTTTATTCTAATATTACCCATTAGACATTATTTTATTCAAAAAATTCATGGAAACTGCTTGTTAAAGTTTATTAATTAAAGGAAAGTTTCATATAGGATAACTCAAAAGGTATAACGAATATATTTACTTTCTTCGAAGCAAACAGCCTTCCTTTAGCCCCACCACATTAAACAAACAAATACTGACCACAAGGATACGATGAGGCCAATCATGGCAACACCTAAAATGTATACATCATTAAACTGTTTATCTATTTTTTTAACCTTAACTAACAAATATACTAATAAAGGTGTAGCTAAGTATAGGATGATACTAATCACCGTTATGATGGTCAAGTAATATACCGGTGGGACGTTATTAGCCATAATTTCATCTACATAATATGCTAAAGCTTGTCCAAATAAGCCTAACAGGGTTGCAATTATTATTAATACCCACAAAAGAAAGTACCATTTTTTCAAAACTCATGCCTCCTTAGTTAATTTAGAGAATAATATATTTAGTGTAATATTACACTAAATATAACTAATTTTCCAAAACTTTTAATCTTAATTTTGAAGGGAATCTTAATTATTTATAGAAGGTATGTATGGTGCTTTTAATGGAAATGATTCTGCGACCGAAGGAGGGATTTTTTATGACAAAAGAGAGAATTTTACCGAAGCCAGATAGGTATGCTGTTTGTTCCCCTGATGGTATACCTATTAAGGAATTTTATAAGGGAATATTTGAAGAAGTTTTTCTCTTTTTTCATCCTTTTATTAAACCAAAAACAATTAAATATGAACTCTTTGAGCCAGATACATATCCAAGTATAACCGACATTATGAAACATTGTGAGATCCTTACATGGAGCCAGTTTTTAAAGCTTTCTAGTATTGATAACTATCAACAATTAGATATTGGATTAAGAACTTCTATTTCAGGGCTAAACCAAACCTATAAAAATGAAAAAATAGCTAAGGCTATTCTAGATGTATGTGAGCAAGAAGAAATTATTGCTCCAGCAGAGGGATGTTTCCCAGAAACGTTAATATCAGGTGTATTGGAGAGTATAAAAAAACAGGGACATGATTGGATTTGGTATGGAGATGAATTTGGTACAGAACGAAAATTAGAGTATGTTGACGATTTAGTTACCAATTGCGACACTTTTCCTATCCATCCTATAAACCTCTTTACTCATGATCATAGTATATTGTTAACCACCCATTGGGATAGTCATTTTTCAATGCTATGTTCAGATAAAAATACAATAAATGAAATAGTTACATCCTGTAATCTAGATGGTTTTTATTGCGATGAAAGTACCAGAATCTATTGGAGTATAAATTGATTTTATAATGTTTTTAAAGGGGAGATGTGTTATGTCGTTTGAGGAGCTAACAAAAGAAAAAGGATATCATATTTCATTTGAAAGTATTTCAGAACCTCGAATAGATGGAATTCAGCTTAGAATAATAGTAAATAAAAGTGCCAATCCAACTGATTTACTTATTTATCCCCACCCAGATAGTAATGTTACAAGGTTACAGATTGATTTTAAAAACTATATATCCTATTACGTTATTTATGATGATTATACTAAATGGAATGATGAAGAAGAGTACGAGGGGGAATCCTTTGGAATTTATAAAAAATCTAATTTCTTTCGTTTCTTACAAGAGGACACATCTTTAGGTTCGTATTTTCCAAATGGAACAATTACTCATTATTCGTTATCTTGTATCGAACATAGAGTAGACATCGTTTCAAAATATGAGCCAGTAATTACTGCACTAAAATGAAGTTTTTACTCCGATTTATATGGCAACAGTTTATCTTACTTTTCTATGACAAAAAAAACATCGATTTAATCGATGTTTTTAGTTTGAGCTCTTTTATTTTCAGGACTCTTTAGCCAATGGCGGATACCTTTTCCAGCATATGGCTCATCTACATAACGAGGGATGATATGTAAATGAGCGTGCATAATATGTTGACCACCAATTGAGTTGCAATTCCAACCAATGTTATAGCCATCAGGATTGTATAGCTTGTCTATATAGTCTTTTGCTTCTTTAAGTAGATATTTCGTTGCAGTCCATTCCTGTTCGGTTAATTCAAAAACTGTTTCCCGATGTGCCCGTGGAATTATAAGTCCAGAGCCTATAAGGATTTCCTGTGGTACTTGAATAAACATACAATTTTCATTTTCAAGAACAACCTTTTGATTATCAATTAAGTCGAGGTGACAAAAAGGACAATCGTTCATCGCTTATCCTCAGCAATAATTACTTCTCCAGTAATTGGATGCTTGAATTGAACCTTGAACGCATGTAATTCATATGTTTTAGTAGGTGATCTTTTTGCTCCATATAAATCATCTCCAACAATTGGGTGACCTAGATGTGCTAAATGTACTCGAATTTGATGCGTACGACCCGTTTCTAAAATAGCATGAACCTTTGTAAATTGTTCATGTCGGCCGACTACCTCATAATGGGTAATTGCCAACTGTCCAGATGGTGATACACGTCTTCTAGTAGGATGGTGTCGGTCGCTACCAATAGCAGCACGAACCGTACCATGATTACTCTTCATATGGCCTTCTACAATCGCTTCATACGTACGGACAATTTCTTTTTGCTCGATCATTCGATCTAGCATACCTTTAACAATTGGATTCTTCGCTACTACTACCAGCCCTTTTGTGCCTTCGTCTATGCGGTGAATATGCTCGCCGTAGGAATGTCCCTTGCTCTGCAAGTAATGGGTAACTGTATTCATCAATGTATGGTTTTGACCTTGTTCGTTAGGGTGAGTCGCTACTCCTCGCGGCTTAGAGGCAATGAGTAAATACTCGTCCTCATAGGCAATATATAAAGGAATTCGGTCAGATGGTAAATAGCTGGAGGATTCCCCTTCCCATTTGAAAGTCAAAATGTTGCCCTTCTGCTGTGGTAATTTCCATTGTAATAGTTCCCCATCTTGATCTGTCACAGCTTTTTGCATTCGGAGCTCATGTATAAGTTTCTTGCCGAGCTTCCATTTAGTTTGGAGCAGCTGGTCGATTGTTAGATCATCCTCTTGAACCGTATAAGTAAGTTTATGTTGCATAATCTCTCTCCTTTAAAAAAAGTCATGTCAATGAGACATGACCTTTTTCTTTATTTTAATACAACTTGATCAAAAAATGCTTGAATATTTTCATTTGGCTGTGCATTAGGCATACGAGCCACTTCTTTACCATTTTCAAAATGAATTAAGGTAGGTGTACCTTCGATTTGGAAATCATCCCATCCTTGTTCATACTCTAAAACATTATATTTTAAAATCTCTACATTGTTTTCCTCGGCAAGTGGCGTCAATCTTGGTGTCATTTCCTTACAATGTGAGCATTCAGGACTGAAGAAATAAACTGTAAAGGTTTCCCCTTTTTTAATTTTATTATCTAGATCCTTTGGTAAAATAATATTTTGGTAATTTGGATCATCAAGTAAGTCAATAGTGGATTGCTTTAGATTATCTGTATCATAAGGATTATTCTCTAAAGCATTTTTATTTTTTTGACTGTTTAATACAAAAATTAATACAAAAACTAATATTATTACTCCGCCGATAATGGCAACTTTCTTCATGTTACTTGTCCTCCTTGAGACTCTTCAAAATAACTAAGCTACTAATTGCGATTAAAAGAAACGCTATTAAAGCTAAGAATGGGATAGTGATAAATCCGAATACATTTATATATTCACCAGTACAAGGAACTCTACCGCAAGCAGGGGCTACGTCCTGTAAAAAAGCCAGCTTTTGTAGACTATAATGATAAATAGAGAAGCATAGTCCTATTGTGGAAAATATGAGGGTAGTAACAGCTATCTTTGCATTTTTTTGTGCTATAGCTATCCCAAGTATGATCACAAGAGGATACATGAGAATGCGCTGATACCAGCATAACTCGCAGGGCTCGTATTGCCGTATCTCAGAGAAATACAAGGAACCCAGAGTCGCTGCAAATGCAACGGACCACATGAATAACATAATATTTTCGATTTTCTTAGTCATAGTTATGCTCCTTTAAAATGCTTTGAACTCAAATAGAATTATAAGCGTTAAAAGGGGGCATGTAAAATATTTTATATGTGAACAAAAGAGTTATATAATGAAAGTTAGTACTAAAAAGAGGAGCGGTAAAATGTCGGAAGAATTTGATTTATCACAGTTTGAAAAAAGTATGATTATTAGAGAAATGACTTTCTCAGATATAGATTCGATTTTAGAAATTTCACGTTTATGTTTCCCAGGTATGGATCCTTGGAAGGTTGAACAATTAAAAAGTCACTTGACCATATTTCCAGAGGGACAATTGGTTGCCGAATTAGACGGCAAGGTAATTGGCTCCTGTTCAAGTCTTATTATTAACTTTGATGAGTACGATGATCGCCATTCTTGGTCTGACGTAACTGATAAAGGGTATATCACCAATCATAATCCTGATGGATATAATCTATATGGGATTGAAGTGATGGTACATCCTAAATATCGCCGAATGAAAGTTGGACAAAGACTTTACGAAGGTAGAAAGGACATTGCACGCCAATTCAATTTAAAATCAATCATTATTGGTGGACGTGTACCAAATTATCACAAGCATGCCGATGAAATGTCACCACGTGAATACGTAACTGCAGTATCTCGACATAAAATATATGATCCAGTTCTAACATTCCAGCTTATGAATGGCTTTACGCTAATGCGTATTAATCCAAATTATTTACCAGATGACGTTGCCTCTGCAAAATATGCAACATTAATGGAATGGAATAACGTCGATTATATTCCATTATCCAAGCGACACTTTAAAACAAGCTACCCGGTACGAATTTGTGCAGTTCAATATATGATGCGAAAGATTAATTCTTTTGAGGAATTCGCTAACCAATGTGAGTACTTTGTAGACGTTGCTTCAGACGCTCAATCAGACTTTGTGGTATTCCCAGAAATTTTTACAACACAGCTTATGTCATTTTTAGATGAACAATCTCCAAGCCAGGCTGTACGTAAGCTAACAGAGTACACTCCTCAATATATGGAGCTATTCTCTGATCTAGCCGTTCGATATAATATTAACATTATTGCGGGTTCCCATTTCGTAGAGGAAGAAAATGAGGAAATATATAATATTGCTTACTTGTTCCATCGTGATGGATCTATTGATAAGCAATATAAAATTCATATAACTCCTAATGAAAGAAAATGGTGGGGGATCAGTGCAGGAGATTCCGTTAAAGTTTTTGATACAGACTGTGGGAAAATTGCCATCCAAATATGCTATGACATCGAATTTCCAGAGCTTGCAAGAATTGCAACAGATATGGGAGCAAATATTATTTTCACTCCATTTTGTACCGAAGATCGCCAAGGCTATTTAAGAGTTCGATATTGTGCTCAGGCTCGCGCTGTCGAAAATCAAATCTATACGGTAATCTCTGGGACTGTAGGGAATTTACCTCAAACTGAGAATATGGATATCCAGTATGCTCAATCAGCAATCTTTGCCCCTTCTGATTTTGAATTTGCTCGTGACGGAATCGTTGGAGAAACAGAGCCTAACGTGGAAATGGTATTAATCGGAGATGTGGATTTAGAAATTTTAAGAAGACAGCGTCAAGATGGTACTGTTAAGCATTTAAAAGACCGTCGACATGATGTATACAGTATAGATTATAAAAAATGATGGATGGAGTAGAGATATATGTCCTATAAAAAACTCTTCGAACAATGGAATAGCGTAAATGATATGGAAGCTGTATGGAAAGACGACCTTAAGCTTTTAGCCGCCGATGAAAAAAGACAAGAGGATGCCTTTTACAGAGATTTGGAATTTGGAACTGGTGGTATGCGAGGAGAAATAGGAGCTGGCACGAACCGTATAAACAATTATACGGTTCGCAAAGCAACGACTGGTCTAGCAGAATATATCAAAGCTGCTGGTAAGGACGCGATGAATCGTGGTGTAGTTATTGCTTATGATAGTCGAAGATTTTCTCCAGAGTTTGCACAAGAGGCAGCGAATACGCTAGCTGCTGCTGGTATTAAGGCTTATATTTATCGTGAGCCTAGAACAACTCCACAGCTTTCTTTTTCAGTGAGAAAGCTTAATGCATATATGGGGATTGTTATTACAGCTAGTCATAACCCACCTGAATACAATGGTTATAAAGTATACGGGCAAGACGGCGCCCAGTTAAATTTACAGGATGCAGATACTGTTATTGAATATGTTAAAAAAGCGGGAGACGCACTATCTATTAAAAATAATGAAATTGATGAGGATCTAATCGTTTATTTAGATGAGAGCATGGATTCCTCATATATAGATGCGTTAAAAACAGTTCAAGAAAATCCCGAACTAGCATTAAAAACAGATCTAAAAGTAGTATTTACCCCATTACATGGAGCTTCAGGTAAAACTACAAAGCGTATTTTGGCCGAAGCAGGCTATCAGCATATCTTTTACGTGGACGAGCAAATGGAGCCAAATGGAGAGTTTCCAACGGTTGTGTCTCCTAACCCAGAAGAGGAAAGTGCCTTTGAATATGCTATCCGATATGGTGAGCAGCATGAAGCTGATATTTTAATAGCTGTAGATCCAGATGGTGACCGTGTGGGGGCTGCCGTGAAGAATGCCAATGGTTATAAGCTTCTAACAGGCAATCAAACTGGTGCTATCCTTATAGAATACCTACTGTCGATGCGTAAAGAAAAAGGGACGATGCCTGCTAAAGGTCGAGTATTTAAAACAATTGTAACTTCTGATTTAGGCAGAGTAATCGCAGAGTACCATGGTGCGAGTACGGAAGACGTGTTAACAGGCTTTAAATTTATCGGCGAGAAAATTAAAAACTATGAAGAAACAAATGAATGTGAATTCCTCTTTGGCTACGAGGAGAGCTATGGCTATCTAGTCAAAGACTTTGCAAGAGACAAGGATGCCATTCAAAGTGTCTTGGCATTGGTCGAAGCAGCTGCCTATTATAAACAGAAGGGGCTGTCATTAGTAGATGTCTTGAACAGTCTTTATGAAAGACATGGCTACTACCTGGAAGGGTTAGTATCTGTTACGAAAAAAGGCGTTAGTGGAGCAAAGGCGATTGCTAACCTGCTGGAGCAAATCAGAGTGAACCCTATAACAGAAGTTGCAGGTATCGAAGTGCTCTCACAGGAAGATTATTTATCATCTATAAGAACATTTACGGATGGCAGAGAGCAAGAGAAGATATTATTGCCTTCTTCTAATGTATTAAAATACTTCTTGGCAGACGGTTCATGGGTATGTGTTCGACCTAGTGGGACAGAGCCTAAGATTAAATATTATTTTGGAGTAACAAGTGATTCAGCAGAAGAAAGTCAGAAAAAGCTGGAAGCGATTAAAGAATCATTTACTGGAAATTTAAATCAATATTTAGAATAGAGAAGAGACGCTGAAATTTTTTTCAGCGTCTTTCATTATATAAAGTTGGATTAAAATAGCATTTGTATTTGATGTAATATTCAGTAATTTAAAGTAACGAATGTATATTATTGGTATAATATAAGTATAGAGATGGTTTGGCTGAAATTATGTTTTGGCTTACTATAGTTGTCAAATTTGGCTAAAGGAGTGTTTTTTTAATGTTAACTTCTTTGTTCGTATTGGCGTTAGTTTTAGGGCTACTAACTTTCATTCTTACTTTTAAACGATCTTGGACATTTAACCTTATCATATGGGGCATTTATATAGCTGTTATATTTGCACCAATATTCACTATTGTATATGCATTTATGTATGAGAACATATTCGAAGGTGGATTGGCAGGAAGAGCATTCGTCCTGTTCGAAATAATTGCAATTCTAATGCTCATTGTTGGTTGTATAGGAATTATTAAAAAGAAAAAAATGAAATCTGATGTTCAATTATAAATCAGCCATTCAATAGGAGACTTGAAAAACAAAATTTACTAAAACAACACTGATAAGTGCTTCCAAAAATAATAATATAAATGAGATATCACATAAATGATCAATTACCTTGTCCTAGGAATGTAAAGCATAAAAGGGCGACCAAGGCATAAGCATTATTCTCTATTAAAATAATTAAAGCTTTAAAGTATTACAAGGAAACCCTGGAGTACTTTTTTCTTTAGGCTATGTTAAAGACCTGGGTTGGTATTTTGTAAGGTAGTTTTGTTTATGAAATGTTACACGTCAACTATCATGGTGGGTTAGTTGAATAAGAGGCAAATTTGACCGAGTAGCAAAATAATAAATAAAATTGAATTGTTAAAGGGGTAGAATATGTCAAAATATATTAGTAAATTTTTCTTAACATTACTAGCAAGTGTAATTTTATTTTTTCTTTTGATTGTATTGTTTGATGATGGTAACCATATTGAAACTTGGATTTTTACTTTCAGTACAATAATTATTATACTGCTATCTTTTTTGATCGCACTTATGTACTATTTAATAGATTTAATTAAGAGTAAATCTTAGTTTGTCTACGTGTGTTTTACTTCGGAAGGGGTAAAGCCTTTTTTCTTATTGATCTAAATGGGCAGCTTAGTTGAACAATGATAAACATCAACTACAAAGGAGTGAAAATATATGATTACTGCCTCTCTACTATTTGGAGGGCTTTTAATGCCTATCTTGTGTGTTATATTTTGTTTAAATTTGGTTTCTATATTGAAAAAGGTAAAACGCGAAGAAAAAACTACAGTCAATACTTTTTGGCTTACAATATCGTTTACTCTGATTATGTGGAGCATTGCAATATTAGCGGGAGCAGGCAAGTAAAAAAGATACCAATATAAAATGAGCTTGGAGATACATTTTCCAGCTCATTTTATTGATTTGGAGAAAAATAAATAAGTAATTTTGTTTCACTAACGGTTGATTTACTTCAAGAAAATGCGATTTTTTATTGCATTTCACAAAAAAAAGGAACAATTACTCTGTTCCTAAAGGGTATATTTTATCTTTTATTTCTTCTCTTTAATTGTATTAAAGTTATTAATACACCTAAGTTTATTACTAATAGAATAGGAAATCCGAAATAAAGAACATAAAGTATCCAGTTCAATGCATCTCTTTCAGAAAGTAATTCCATTTTATTCACCTCAAGTAATCGTATGAAGAAAACTATACTATGATGAGAATTATGAAGTTAATGTGTAATAAAAGAGAGGATGCTTGTGCAACTAACGAATGCTTCTGTAAAAACCAATATCAAAGGATGAGCCAGGAGAAAATATCCGAGCTCATTTTTTTGTGTATTTTTAATCAACCTTTACCTTTAACATAGCCTTTCTTTATTAAAGTAGGGTATCCAATTTTATACTGTCAGTCAAAAGTATGATGCTTCTGTTATTTATATGTAGACCTTATACATGATAAGATGAATGTAACAGGTAGGTTAGATGGAGGAGTTATAATGCAATCGAAGGAACTTTCCAATATAGAGCTATTGAAAGAAATAGCAGAGCTAATTAACGAAGAAACAGATATGGAACAAATGCTACAGGGAGCACTTCGTAAGCTTTTAGAGGGAACTATTTTTGAGACTGGATGGATTTTTTTCATTAATGAAAAAGGGAAGCAGGAGCTAATTGTGCATGAAAACCTTCCAAAGTCACTTGAAAAAAATGATTGCCGACACTTGCAAAAGGGTGGCTGTTGGTGCGTGTCTCGATATAGAAATGGAGAATTACAAAAGGCTTCTAACATAATAGAATGTCAGCGAATAGAAAATGCTCATAAAAAAGATGTAAATGAAGAGGGAATCACACATCATGCTACAGTACCTTTACAATCTGGGCAGGAACGCTTTGGTTTGTTAAATGTAGCTACAGCGAATACTGTCCGTTTTGAGGAAGGTGAGTTAGCCTTATTAGAATCTGTTGCATTTCAAATTGGATCAGCGATTAAAAGAATATTATTGACTAAGCAAGAGCAACAGGTGGCGCTTGTTCAAGAGAGGAATAGACTTGCTCGAGATTTGCATGACTCTGTAAATCAGTTGCTTTTTTCAGTTACCTTGACTGCTCGAGGCGGCGTTGAAATGACAGACCAAGTCGAAGTAAAGGATACCTTTAAAGAGATTCAATATTTAACCCAGGAAGCACTAACCGAGATGAGAGCACTTATTTGGCAACTGCGCCCTAAGGGTCTAGAAACCGGAATTATAGAAGGATTAAAGGGATACGGAGATATTCTTGGATTATCCCTAAGCATAAAGGTAAAGGGAGTTATCCAACTTCCGGCAAAGGTAGAAGAGACTTTGTTCCGTATAACCCAAGAGGCACTAAACAATATACGCAAACATTCTGGAGTGCTTAAGGCAGAAATTTATATGACAGTCACAACAACCGATGTGCTTTTAGTTGTAAAAGATGAGGGCTGTGGTTTTCACATGAAGGATTTAAAATCACTACCCTCAATAGGTCTACAAAGTATGAAGGATAGAGCTAGTTCAATTGGTGGTACAGTGGATTGGGTTACAGAGGTAGATAAAGGTACAGAAATATTAGTAAGATTACCTTACTAGGGGGAATATCAATGATTAGAGTATTAATAGCTGATGATCATCACGTAGTACGTAGGGGGTTAATGTTCTTTTTAAAAACACAAAAGGATATGGATATAGTTGGCGAGGCTACTAATGGAAAAGAAGCTGTAGAACTAACCGAGGCTTTAAAGCCAGACATTATTTTAATGGATTTAGTGATGCCGGAAATGGATGGGATAGAAGCGACCAAAAGGATAAAAGCAGAATATCCTGATATTCAAATTCTGATGCTAACAAGCTTCTCAGATCGGGATCATGTCATCCCAGCTTTAAAGGCAGGAGCTGCAGGGTATCAGCTAAAGGATATTGAGCCGGACGACTTAGCGGACTGCATTAGAAAAATTATGCGTGGTGAAAACACTATCCATCCTGAGGCAACTAGTCAGATGGAAAAAGAAAACGAGCCGAAAGAAGTGCTTCCACATGAGGAATATCCATTAACCCCTAGGGAACAGGATGTACTGGCAGAGCTTACAAAAGGCAAAAGTAACAGAGAGATAGCATCGTCTTTATTTGTCACAGAAAAGACCGTAAAAACTCATATTTCGAATATATTCGGTAAGCTACATGTCCAGGATCGAACTCAAGCTGCACTATACGCAGTAAAGCATGGTTTAACCGAATCGAGTGGTCAATAGATATCCAATAACAATTTAAAAAAATAGAAGAAGGAGTACTGTCATTTTAGTACTCCTTTTTAAAGTAGCAATAAATTTATTTAAAAAAACGATAACCTATTACATTTCTTCCAAGGCTGCAAAATGTCCACTTTTATGTTTTATATGTGCTTTTCCTGAGATTCTATTTGACCAATGGTTAGTATTTTTTTTCTTTTCTTGATAGCTTCGATTACTCCATCCGAAATTTCCTTCTGTGTTAACCACCTTGGACGGCTCCCTTCTATTAAAAATCCCAATTGAACTTGATGATAGGAACAATTCTTAGGCAGTATAGCTTCTCGTTTAACTCTTTTTAAATCCGAACTACTACCTAAAATATGGAACAAATCCCACCTGTCTTTTCTAATTGAAACCTCTGCTAAAATAACTTTAAGTGCTTCTGGAGCAGTCGAGTGTATCCAAGCTACCACCATATCAATCCCACCATTTTCATCAATTGTTGTACGCACCTTCTCTTGTAATTCAGCATTATTATTATAATCAAGAATAAGTGGTGTTATTTCATAATTTAAGTCTGTCTGTTCTATTAGTTTTTTCATACGATTAGAATTCCTTGCGATAATTGAAACGTGATACCCTTGATCTAATAACCAGAGGGAGACTCTTGATAACATTCCTGTTCCACCGACTACTAAAGCATGTTTCATGATATTTTCTCCTCCTTACGATACGATAGCCCGATATAAAAACGTTTTGCACCATGCAAGAACGTATCATTTCAGTTCACTATGTATTAAATAAGGTTCCCTTTAGTGCTTCCATATAACGGGTGGCAGATTTTTGGACGCTTTGCTTGGCCTCTTCTTTAATGACACGATGAAAGGCATCATATAAACGCGCAAATTTCAATTCTTTTATCCTAATTGAAATCCTTTCTACAGTAGCAGCTGGAAGTGGAATAAAATTTGGATAACTGTACATAAAGCTTACCCATGAACGGTCTGCTACGACACGAATAATATCTCCAGTCATTAAAACCCCGCTTTGGTTGTCTCCGTTTTTCCATTCTAAAACTGTTCCACCTTTAAAATGGCCACCAATTCTATGTAGAATGATTCCTTCTTTTAATTCAAGGGACTCACCAGACCAAAAAACTATTCGCTCACTTGGTCTCATAACCCATTCTTTATCATCTTCATGAATGTAAATTGGAGCGTTAAAGGCTTCAGCCCATTCTACTTGACTAGAGTAGTAGTGTGGGTGAGATAAAGCTATTGCATCAATTCCACCTAAGTCTTTAATTTCTTTAATCGTTTGCTCATCAATATAAGAAATACAATCCCACAATAAATTAAAATCCTTGTCTTGTATGTAATAGGCTGTTTGACCAATTCCAAAACTGGGACTAGTGTTTATGCTGTATAGTCCTTCATGTTCGATATTAATAGTATTTTTGTATTTGCCTTCTTTAATCATAGATTCTAATGTGGTCCAATTTTGCCCATTAGAACTAATAAATTGTCTTTCTTCACCGCAAATTATACATTCCTTTTGTTTCCCAAAAGAATTTTCATACTGAACTCCGCATGTCTTACAAATATATCTATCCAAAATAATCACTCTTCCTCTAAAATTCATTTTAGTTTGTGTGTTCTGGTATATCTTGTAATTGAATTGTATCACTATAAGTAATGCGTCACTCTAATACTTTTGATTGAAAATTCAATATTCTTTGGAGGGCTTAACATAATCAGGTTTGAAAGAGAAGATTGGGAGGATATTGTTTCAGAGGAATTGAACTAATGGCAAAAGAAAACGACCCTCTAAAAAGAGAGTCGTTTTCTATATCAATTATATTTAAGTATGATGTATTAATTATTCATCTATGGATTCTTCTAGTTCCCCATTCTCTTGATCTTCGGGAACTTTGACAACTTCTAGATATTGAATGTGATGACCGTCGATTTCTTTGACAGTAAATTCGTAACCTTGTTCTAGGAGCTTTTCACCACTGACCACATCGTAGCTTTTTGTCATAAACCACCCACCAATAGTATCAATATCTTCTTCATCAATATTAATATTTAATAAGTCATTTAAGCTTTCGATTAACATCTTAGCGTCAATAATATAATGGTTTTCAGCAACCTTTTGAACCTCAGGCAGCTCATCTGTGTCAAACTCGTCGCGGATATCGCCTACGATTTCCTCGATGATATCTTCAATCGTGACAAGACCAGAAGTTCCTCCGTATTCATCCATTAAGATGGCCATGTGAATACGTTCACGTTGAATTTTAAGTAATAAATCAGCGATAGGCATGTTTTCAATTACTCGAATAATTGGCTGCATGTAGTCAGCTACCGGAGTAGTGGCGTTTGCAGGATCTCGTATAAAGGCTGTTAAAAGATTTTTCATATTAACAAGTCCGATAATATGGTCTTTATCTCCATCAGTTACAGGATATCTTGTAAACTGTTCGACACCTACGACTTCAAAAACTTCACTAAGGGTTAAATCCTTATCGATGGAAGTGATTTCAGTTCTAGGAACCATAATTTCTTTTGCGATACGATCATCAAATTCGAAAATTTTGTTTACATACTTATACTCTGCTTGATTGATTTCTCCACCCTTAAAACTGTCCGAAAGAATCATTCGTAATTCTTCCTCGGAATGGGCTACTTCTGATTCTGAAACAGGCTCTAATCCAAACACCTTGGTCGCTAAGAAACGTGCCGATCCATTCATACCATGGATTACCGGATACATAATTTTGTCAAATATGACTAGCGGCTTAGCAACTGCCAATGTAATCTGTTCAGATCGTTGAATAGCAAATGTTTTAGGGGTTAATTCTCCAACTACTACATGTATATATGTTACTAATGAGAACGCAATGATAAAAGAAAGTAAAGAAGAAACACTTTCTGGAAGCTCAAAATACTCAAATGCTGGATGTAAGATTCTTTCTATAGTTGGTTCTCCCAACCACCCTAACCCTAAAGCAGTGATTGTAATACCTAACTGACAGGCAGATAGATATTCGTCCAAATTGGAAACAACCTTCTTAGCATTAATAGCTTTTTTGTTTCCTTCAGCTAAAAGCTGATCGATTCTTGTTGTTCTAACTTTTACTATTGCAAATTCACTTGCAACAAAAAATGCAGTGAAAGCGATTAAGACAGCAAAAGCTGTCAACCGTATGGCTATGTCCAAATAATTACTTTGTCCCTAACCCAAATGGGGGGTAGAACAAAGTGTACACCTCCTGTTTTCTAAAAAAATAGTTTCTAGGTTTAATAATAAAATATATAAAAAGAAATTACAAATCTTTATTCTTTAGGTTGCGACTTCATATTTCCCCCTGTAATCTTGAGATATAGTTTTCCTATTTGTTAGATAATTTTAATGAACTAGGGGGTATGGAAAAATAGTGAAAAAATATATTGAAATAGCAAGTGCTTCAACGAAATTAGGATTAACATCTTTTGGTGGACCGGCTGCTCATTTGGCTTATTTCCGAGAAGAGTATGTGCAGAAAAGAAAATGGCTAGACGAAAAGTTATATGCTGACATTGTGGCTATTTGTCAATTCCTACCGGGGCCAGCCTCATCTCAAGTGGGCATTGCCATCGGCATACTAAGAGGAGGAATAATTGGAGGGGTCATATCATTTTTAGGGTTTACCCTTCCTTCCATTATACTGCTTGTATTGTTTTCAGCATTTTTGATATCTACCAACTCATTTGACAGTGGGTGGCTACAAGGATTGAAAATCGTTGCAGTGGCCATTGTTGCTCATGCTTTATTGGGGATGCAAAAGACACTTGCACCAGATCGTATACGAATTTCTATTGCAATAGCTTGTGCCATTTTAACATTGCTTATTCCAACAATAGTAGGTCAATTCGGTATATTACTGGCAGCGGGATTGTTTGGATATATGTATTTCCGTTCAGATAGCAATGAGCCGGCCCCAGATATTAAAATTCCTTATGGGAAAAAAACGAGTATGGCTGCTTTGCTTTTGTTTTTTGGACTGCTTATATTTTTGCCCATTTTTAAGCCATTTATCAATTCAGCATACTACTTAATTTTTGATATATATTATCGTGTCGGTTCATTAGTTTTTGGAGGAGGACATGTTGTACTGCCCATGCTTCAGCGAGAGGTAGCCCTTTCCCCTGATGTATTTTTAGCTGGGTATGGTGCTGCTCAAGCGGTCCCAGGTCCATTGTTTACGTTAGCTAGTTTCTTGGGTCATGCAACAGCTGGTATTCCAGGAGCCTTGGTAGCTACCTTTGCCATATTTTTGCCCTCTTTTCTAATGGTAATTGGAATACTACCATTTTGGTCAGCTATACGATCGAAAAAAGGAATTCAGAATGCCTTAAAGGGAGTTAATGCAGGTGTAGTAGGAATCCTTTTAGCCGCGTTATATGATCCAGTTTTTACGAGTTCAGTTAAAGAATCATCGGATTTCATCATCGTGTTAGTTACTTTTACCGTATTATTTGTTTTTAAATGGGCTCCTTACAAGGTTGTACTGTTAAGTGCAGTATTAGGATACCTTTTTCAGTTAATTTAAGTTTAAAATAGTAATGTACGTTTTAAATTGGAAAAGCTACAGGTTATTGATTGTAGCGACAGGAGGCGACTTCAGCAGGATAAGTGAGACAGATAAGACGTCAACACCGCGCGCGTAAGCGACGGGTGATGGCTTATCACTCACCCCGCGAAAAAGCGTCCGACTAGAGTGAAAATCAATACTACTTTACACTTAAAAGAGCATCTAAACTTCACTACTATCTACTAATTGCTCTTCCTTAAACCTAAAAGTACGAATAATGGAATTAATTTAATTGTCTATTTCTTCAAAATGTATTGACAACTAAACTTTTATTGAGATAATATTAAATGACACTAAATAATTTAGAAATGGAGGTATGAATAATGATTCGTTTAAAAGTTATCCAAAACAATGATATAGCCCGTTCATACCTACCATTAGACGCTAAATGACTGTTTAATAGCATAAGAATTACTATGTCTATTTTAAAGTGCATTACCGTATCATGGGTAATGCACTTTTTTGCGTTCTATCATTTCCAATTTTTGGTGAAAAAACAAAGGAGGAGTGTTGGGTATGATTATTCAACGAGCTAAGCAAATTTTAATAAAGGAATCTCTTGAAGGCGGATAGTTAGGTAAATGTAAAGGAAAGAAAAGAGGGACAATGGAATGTTTTCAGTATTATTTAAGTTAAAGTGGTTTTTTAAGGATCATTGGAAAAGGTACACTGTTGCAGTTGGTGTATTAATTATTGCGAGTGCATTTGAGATCTTTCCTCCATGGCTAGTAGGAAGGGCGATCGATACAATTACGCTAGGAAATATGAATAGCGATCTATTAATGGAGTATATGTTGTATTTTGTAGGAATTATTATAGTGGGATATATTTTAAATTTTATATGGCAATATCAATTATTTGGTGGGTCTATTTCTATTGAGCGTATTTTACGCACTAAGCTCAATCGAAAATTTTTAAGTATGACACCTACTTTTTACGAGAAAAATCGTACTGGTGACTTAATGGCTCGTGCGACAAATGATTTGAATGCAGTTGCAACTACTGCTGGCTTTGGGATCATGACCTTAATAGATTCGACTATGTATATGTTAGCCTTGATTCTGGCAATGGGTTTTCTTATTTCATGGAAGCTTACTTTTTTTGCACTGTTACCTATACCAGTTCTCGCAATTATAATGCAGTATTTAGGTAAAATCATTCATGAAAAGTATATGGTGGCTCAAGATGCATTTGGGGATTTAAATGATCGTGTTTTAGAATCTATAGCCGGTGTAAGAGTAATTCGTGCGTACGTTCAGGAACGTGCTGATGAGAAGAACTTTGCAGACATGAGTGAAGAGGTTTATCAAAAAAATATGGTTGTAGAACGAATTGACGCCTTGTTTGGTCCTATCACCAAAATAGGAACAGGTATTAGTTATGTTGTTGCACTTGGTTATGGAGCTTACCTAGTTTCTAAGGGTGAGATGACAGTAGGGAACCTAATTACGTTTAATGTATATCTTGGTATGGCTATTTGGCCAATGTTCGCTATTGGGGAATTGATCAACGTTATGCAACGCGGGAATGCTTCACTTGACCGTGTACAGGAAACGTTAGAGTACGATGCAGATGTGAAGGACCCGACTGCTCCAGTGAATTTGAAGGATGTAATGTCCATCGGTTTTGATGATGTTGGATTTCAATATCCTTTATCACAGGTGAAAAATTTAGAAAATATCCGAGTAAATCTACAAAAAGGGCAGACGCTTGGCATTGTAGGCAAAACCGGGTCTGGAAAAACGACCTTTATTAAGCAACTGTTAAAGGAGTATCCAATTGGAGCAGGTCAACTGACGATTGGAGATATCCCAATATCAGAGCAAACAAAGGATCAAGTATTAGAATGGATTGGGTATGTGCCTCAGGATCATGTGTTGTTTTCTAGAACCATACGCCAAAATATTCTTCTAGGAAAAGAAAATGCAACAGAAGAGGAATTAGAGGAAGCACTTCGTTTAGCACATTTTCAACAGGATTTAATGAATTTACCAATGGGATTAGAAACGTTAGTAGGGGAGAAAGGGGTTTCCCTATCTGGGGGTCAGAAGCAAAGGGTATCGATTGCTAGAGCGCTTATCAAAAATCCAGAAATTCTTCTTTTAGATGATTCTCTTTCTGCAGTAGATGCTAAAACAGAGGCAAAAATTATCGAAAATATACAAAACGAACGCAGTGGGAAGACAACAATTATTACGACGCATCGCTTGTCAGGCATTCAGCATGCCGACCAAATCATCGTTTTAGATGAAGGAATCATTGTAGAACAAGGTACGCATGAGGAACTTCTAAAGCAAAATGGCTGGTACAAGGAACAATATGATCGTCAACAGCTTGAGGGGGTGTCGTCATGAGTACTGGAAAACGACTCTACCATTATGCGTTATTTTATAAAAAGCCAATTCTTCTTGGTTTAATCTTTTTAACTATTGCTGTAATTGCCGATTTGACAGGACCATTTATCGCAAAACAAATTCTTGATGAACACATTACAGATGGTGCGATTGATCTGGAGCCGATATTAATGCTCCTTGCAGTATTCTTTGGTCTAAGTATTGTTACAGCGGTTTTTAGATATTTTATGTTCATAAATCTACAGGTTGGAGCAAATCGTGTTGTGCAGAAGCTCCGAAATGATGTTTTTCAGCATATTCAAACTTTGCCTATACAATATTTTGACAACTTGCCTGCCGGTAAGGTAGTTGCTCGTGTGACAAATGATACGGAAGCTATCCGTAATCTATATGTTCAAGTACTTTCACAGTTTGCAACCAGTATCATTTCTATTACTGGAGTTTATATCGCAATGTTTATTTTAGACGTTAAAATGGCAGCAATCGCTTTATTCGTCATTCCGATCGTATATATATGGATGCTAGCTTACCGAAAATATGCATCTCAATATAATCATATTGTGCGAACAAAGATTGCGGATATGAACGCCATGTTAAACGAATCAATTCAAGGAATGTCGATCATTCAAGCGTTTAAACGGGAAAAACAAATGGACCAAGAGTTTGAGGAGATGAATGAAGAGCATTACAGTTATCAACGTAAGCTTTTAAAGCTAGATTCTGCCACCTCCTTTAACTTAGTACAGGTGCTAAGATCCATCATGTTTGCTCTATTTATTTTAGTTTTTGGTAGTCAGTCCATGGAGCCAGGGGCAATCGTCTCAGCTGGATTGCTTTACGCCTTTGTGGATTACACGACGAGATTGTTCAATCCAATTACGGGGATCGTTAATCAGTTCTCTCAGCTAGAACGCTCACTGGTAGCAGGAAGTAGAGTATTTGATTTGTTGAATGAAAAAGGTGAACAGGTAGAAGACAAACGAATGGAAAGGTACGAAGGAAACGTGGAGTTTAAAGACGTGTCGTTTGCCTACAAAGGAGATGACTTTGTCTTAAAGAACCTGAACTTTGTTGCAAACAAAGGTGAGACAGTTGCTTTAGTGGGGCATACAGGCTCTGGGAAAAGTTCCATTATGAACTTGTTATTCCGATTCTATGACCCAACGAAGGGGAAGATTTTAATAGATGGAATAGATATTACGTCCCTTCCAAGGCAAACCATTCGTAATCATATGGGAATTGTATTGCAGGATCCATATCTTTTCTCTGGAACCATTGAAACAAATGTTAGTTTAAATGATCCTAGAATTTCACGAGAAAAAGTAGAGTCCGCATTAGAAGCGGTAGGTGGAGAACGTGTACTAAAAAATCTTGAAAAAGGATTAGATGAACCAGTAATTGAAAAGGGAAGTACCCTTTCTTCTGGTCAAAGACAGCTAGTATCCTTTGCAAGAGCGCTTGCCTTCGACCCGGCTATTCTTATATTGGATGAAGCGACATCTAATATAGATACCGAAACAGAAGAAATTATCCAACATGCGATGGATGTATTAAAGAAAGGTAGAACAACCTTCATCATTGCGCATAGACTTTCTACTATTAAAAATGCAGACCGCATTCTAGTTTTAGACCGTGGTGAAATTGTAGAAAGCGGTACACATGACGAGTTGCTGCAGCTACAAGGTCGCTACGAACAAATGTATAAGCTACAAGCCGGAGTTTCCCCTAATGCATAAGCATAAGGGGATTTTCCCTTTTCTAGAGATAAAAGCTTAATAATCGAGTTGCTGTGTGAATTTTTCTCCACGCTTCTTTTACTACTATTAATTGATTTACAATATAAAGGATATTCTTGAAATAAATAGAATGTAAGAGGAAAGGAGATGAGATAGTGAAAATTAAACCAATCATTGCTATTTGTACGGCGACAATCCTTTTAGGGGTTGGAAGTTATTTTATATTAGAGAAAGAATCGAAAATAGGTATAGTAGAACCAGAAGTTAAAGCAGAAGAAAAACCAACTGCTAAAAAAGTAAAAGAGGAATCTATTTCAGTACTCCAAGGTTCTAGGGGAAATTACAAAATAGATATCCGCCAGGCGGAGGATTTACGTTTTCACATATCTGCGGAGATTGAAGTTACGAATGAATCCAAAAGTGTATGGGACGATATCGGTTTTTATTTTATCCCGAATGTTACGACGCTAGAGAATAAATACTATATGCTTTCATCTATAGGAGAAGCAGAGATTACTTCTATTAGAAGCAAAGATGGCGAAGAATTATCATATAAATTGAACGATACCATGCTATATGTAACTCCAAAATCTGATGTTCAACCAGGTGAAAAAACAATTTTAACAGTAGAATATTTATTAAAGCCACCATTTAAAGGGCAACGACTGTCGAGAATAGACAACAATTTCTATTTAGCATTATGGTATCCAATGCTAGGTAGGTATACGAACAAATGGGAGCTACATCCTTATCATCATGTGGGTGAATTCTATGATACAGGGTATGGAGACTATGAGATTACTTATGAGTTA
This sequence comes from Psychrobacillus sp. FSL W7-1457, assembly GCF_038593405.1. Taxonomy (NCBI): domain Bacteria; kingdom Bacillati; phylum Bacillota; class Bacilli; order Caryophanales; family Bacillaceae; genus Psychrobacillus; species Psychrobacillus sp. FSL W7-1457. The sequence continues at coordinate 3,048,599 of NZ_CP151993.1, read as the reverse complement.
GCTAGAGAATACTTGGTTGCTAGCTCGGGAGAAGATGGTGAACCCAAGCCTACCATTAGTGGGAAGACACAAGGAACAAATATTAAAGATTTTTATATAGCATTTTTAGATCCAGAAGAATGGATCAGTGAGACACTGCAAGCAAATGATACAACGATCAGATATTTTTTTCCTTATGATTTTCCAGACACTTTACATCAAATGATAATGGACGCTCAAAAAGCGTTTTTATTTATGGAAAAAAATATTGGGGATAATCCGACTAAAGAGTTAGATGTTGTTGCAAATAATTCAGGAATGGAGTACCCAAATATTGTAGAAGTATGGGTTGAACCAGGGAGACATGAAAGAGTATTAATTCATGAAATTGCTCATCAATGGTTTTATTTCATGGTTTCCAGTGACCCTTATGAAGAATCTTGGTTAGATGAGAGTTTAACGGCACTATTGGAGGGAACATACCGTACATTAAGATATGATTCCAGTGAATTGGGCGAACAATTAGGATTTAATGAAATAAATATTTTTGCTGAAAGAAAAACTCTGTCGGAAATTGCTAATCTTCCAGTTACGGAGTTTGGTACGGACCATGGTCCGTTACTATATGGGAAAATTCCTGCAATTTTACGAGATTTCTTTAAAGAGCGAGGCGGGCACGAAGAAACAATTAAATTTTTATCCGCTTATTTTAATGAATTTAAATATCAATATGTGGATACTGAGACCTTTGTAGAATTCTTCAATGAGTACCATCAAGAAGATCATACTGAGTTTTTCAAAGAGTGGCTTCTTTTAGAATAATTTATTTCATATTTTTTTATTGAACTATAGCAGCAGGTTAGTTCAATAAGCTGGAAAGTTAACAATAGGCGGTGAAATAATGAAAAGAAGATTACTATATTGTGTTTGTATTATTTTCTTGGGTGCTTGTAACCATTACAGTGAACCCTTAATAGAGGGGAAAATGGTTAAACTCACAATTGAATGTATGAATGGTATGACGATTGAGGTTGAGGAACAAAAAACCATCAATAAAGTACTTAAGGAAATCAACCAATCAAGAAGAGAAGGCACACAAGAGATGGAGTTCTCAATTGAACATCGAGGTACACTGGAAAACAGTGATGGAGAGACAGAATCTTTCCATTTTTTTAGCGGTGGGACAGCCTTAGTGTCTGGATATTATGTTCACTCAAATATTGATGATTTTTGCGGGTAATAGTTTTGCACAGTTAGAAATTGGTTTTTTAAATACCTTTTCTTGTTCAACTAAGGGGAGCTTAAATAAAAAGGAAATCAAATTTAAATGAGCCTGGAAGAAAAATCCTAGCTCATTTTTTGTGTCTTAAAACAACCTTGAGCTTTAAACATAGCTAATGTTAAAAAACAAGAAAGAGTTCTTTTGTAAATTCTTTCTTCTATAAAAAATTCGAAAAATTTAATTTAAGCGATTGTAATTTTCTGACGGAAATCGTATATTTAGTGTAACGAAGTAAATGGAAGAGGTTGTATATGATTCCTTGGTTTGTAGAGTGGAAAAAGAAAGTAGTTTCCTTTAATCGTAATATTCGTATGTTTATGCTGGCCAATGTTCTTATTCAAATAGGCATGGGTGTTTTTTCTGTAATGTACAATTTATACATTAAGGAGCTTGGATTTCCGGAAACGTTAAACGGTAAAATAATCGCGATGACCTCCCTGGCTTCTGCAATCATGTTAGTGCCTGCCGGGTTTCTTAGTGACCGTTTTGGAAGAAAGAAAATTATTATGATAGGGGCAGTTGTCGCAGCAGGTACATTATTTTATAGAAGTTTGATGGTTAGCGAGCAGTCTTTAGTGTATGCTGCTTTTTTTACGGGCCTCTTTATGGCGCTTGTTCAAGTATCAGGGATACCTTTTTTAGCTGAGAATTCAACCGCCAGTGAACGGATGCATCTATTTAGTATTCATTTTTCACTTATGACTCTAGCCGGGGTAGTAGGGAGCCTAGGGGGTGGGGTCTTAGCTGATTTACTGCATGCATTAGGTGGTCTATCTGTAGAGGATGCCATCAAATATGTGTTAATAATTGGAGCTACGATATTTACTCTAGGTCTCCTGCCGCTTACTAAGTTAAATCCGGTAGGGACTAGAGCTACATCAAAGGATAATCAAGATGACCAAAGAACACCTGAGCCAAGCAGCTTCAGAAAAAATGTGAAGATTATCATTTTATTTGGCTTTGCAAATTTATTAATAGGTACTGGCTCTGGGCTAGTAATTCCTTATTTGAACTTATATTTTTCTAATAGATTTGATGCTTCAAATTCATATGTAGGACTTATTTTATCACTTGGATCGGCTATGACAGCGGTGGCGATGTTATTAGGGCCTGCTTTAGTTAAGCGAGTAGGAAAGGTGAGGGCGCTCGTTATTTTTCAGCTGTTATCTATCCCGTTCCTTTTTATAACTGGCTATACGAACTCTCTTGTAATTGCATCCGTTGCCTTCCTAATGCGCCAGGCGCTGATGAATGCGGGTAATCCAATTCAAAGTGCCATAGCTATGGAATTAGTTCAGGATAAATATAAAGGGCTTGCGAATTCGGTCAATCAGATGGTATTCAATGTTGGATGGGCAAGTACCGGAACTATATCTACAGGTCTTGTGATGACCTTTGGATTCTATTGGGGCTATGCGTATACATTTACGATTACGGGAGTATTGTACTTGATTGCCTCTACGTATTTCTTTTTGGTCTTTGGTAGGAAAAAGCTAGACAGTGTGTAGCATAAAAGCAACCTTTGTGATTAAACAAAGGTTGCTTTAAATATCATTTCTTTTTTACTTTTATTCGATAAGATAAGCAGTTTTCTAAGCTAGCAACCTGCTGATAGGTCCATGTATCGTAGTCCATTGCCCCTCCAGGAAAGTAGTCTACTACTTGTAAGCCTGCTTGATGACACAACTCATCTATTTGTGCGGGTGCATAACATGCTAGTATTTGTGTGAACTTTTCTTCTGCGTCCTCTACACTCCACCATGTGTCAGTCATAGATGGAGTCTCCTTGATATACCCGTATTGCCGTCGAACTGTTGGATCACTTGTGGGCTGGATTTCTATTCCATTTACATTCTTCCAATATAAAGGCTGATAAATATCTATTAAAGCAATTCCATCGATATTCAACCAGTCATATATACGTTTGAGTATGTGGACTTGGTCTTGATCAGATCCAACACCAAAGCCATCTATATAGAGCACAATATCAAATTTCTTTTTCAACCTTACAGTATAAAAATCAGCACAGATTGCTTCTACGCTAGGGTGTGCGTTTTGAAGCGCATACTTGACTATTTTGTCAGCTAACTCAATCGTAGTAACATTTTTGCCTAACGCTGCAATTGCATTTGCTAATTTCCCATAGCCTGCTCCTAATTCTAAAACTGCTTTAAACGGTTTCCCAGCTTGTTCCTGAATAGCTTCTGCTTCCTGTTGATAAAATAAAGAATCATTGTAGTTATTATCATATATAAAATCAAATTGTTTTTCATAAAATTTCTTATGCCAATTGGATTGCATCTTTTCCTCCTGTAATTTTATTTTTACAGGTTGTACTTAAAATTTCGAATACCCATGAAGAAGAGCACCTCCTACTAATCTCAATTTTATCATAATTAGAATATTCGAAAAACAATTTTATGAAATTGTTTTGCTAAAAGATATATAAATATAATATTTTTTCAATTCTGTATTGAATGTTAATTTTGTTTGTAGTAAAGTTTGTTAAAAGTATTAGACTATATATTCTCAATTGTCTATAACTTTAATGGTGATTAATAGAGAAGGGGGTGAAAAGGGGAAACTACGTAGGGGAATAAATGAAGGAACTCAATTTTATAATAGCAAAGGAGAAAGCTAGAATGACAACAGCCTTGAAAGAAGTATCCACAAAAAAGAAAAAGATTAGAGAAGCGCCACATCCATTCGTTATTTTATTTACCGTTGTTATAATCATGGCTGTATTAACTTATATTATTCCAGCTGGACAATATGATCGTATAGAGAATGCAGATGGTCGTACAATCGTAGTAGACGGCTCCTATCAAACTATCGATTCTAGTCCTGCGGGTTTCTTAGATATATTTAATGCTATACATAAAGGAATGGTCGAAGCTGCTCCAATTATTTTCTTTATTTTTATGGTAGCCGGTTCATTCAATCTATTTAGAGAGTCAAAGGCGATAGAAGGTGCATTTGGTTCCTTATCCACTAAGATGAAAGGAAAAGAAATGCTCATTATTCCAGTAGTAATGATGTTTTTTGGAGTGGCTGGAGCAGCAGTAGGAATGTTTGAAGAAGCACTACCTTTCATCATGATTTTAGTGCCGATTGCCATAGTTATGGGATTTGATTCAATCGTAGGGGCCGCCATGGTTATTGTTGGGGTTTCAGCTGGATTTACAGCAGCCTTTATGAATCCATTTACCATTGGAGTCGCCCAAGGAATCGCGGAGGTTCCGATTTTTTCAGGCATGGGTCCACGCATCGGCTTTTGGATTGCTTTCATGGCAATATCTATTGCATATGTAATGATTTATGCCAATAAAATAAGGAAAGACCCAACCAAAAGTATTATGTATGAGGAAGATAAAAATAGAAATATTGATATCGAAGCGATGAAACAGGACACTATCACAAAAACTCAAGGAGTTATTATTGCAATTCTAGTAGTCACAATGGTTGGAATGGCATTTGGGGTATTGAAATTTGGATGGTTTATCACGGAGATATCTGCCTTGTTTTTAATCATGGCAATCGTTATTGGGTTGGTTAATCGACTGAAATTTAATGAGATTACAAAATCCTTTGTTCGAGGCTGTGAAGAAATAGTTGTAGGGGCATTAGTAGTTGGCTTTGCCTATGGGGCATTAGTTATTTTAAACGATAGTAATACAATCGACACCATACTGTATGGAATCACTAATTTAGTTGAGAAGTTTCCTTCTAGCTTAACGGCAATCGGTATGTATGTTATGCAAACATTGCTTAATCTTATTGTTACATCAGGCAGTGGTCAGGCAGCTTTAACTATGCCTATTATGGCTCCTTTATCTGATTTGTTAGGAGTAAGCAGACAAACGGCAGTATTGGCTTATCAAATGGGAGACGGAATCACCAATATTATCGCACCAACAAGTGGGCTAATATTAGCAGCTCTTGCTATGGCTAAAATCTCTTATGGAAAATGGGTTCGTTGGTTGTGGCCATTAATTTTGATACAATTTATAATGGGAGCAGTTTTTGTGACGATTGCTCATCTATTCTTTTGGCCAGCATGATACAGTTGTGTTATTTAGGAGGATTACAATGGAAAAGTTATTTAATAGATTAGAAGAGATTTACCCCGAGTTAGTCGATTTCCGAAGAGATTTGCATATGTATCCCGAGCTTTCTCATCACGAGGTGGAGACGCCTAAAAAAATTGCTGCTTACTTAAGGAACTTAGGATTAGAGGTTCGAACGGAAGTTGGAGGGAGAGGTGTTTTAGGTTACCTAAAGGGTGGGAAACCAGGGAAAACCATCGCACTTCGAGCAGACTTTGATGCACTTCCTATTCAGGATGAGAAGGAAGTAGCATACAAATCAAAAGTTCCAGGAGTTATGCATGCATGTGGGCACGATTTACATACGTCTGCACTTTTAGGGGTGGCAAAGGTATTAAGTGAGCACAAGGACGAGGTACCAGGAACTGTAGTGTTCATCCATCAATTCGCCGAGGAGACCACTCCAGGTGGTGCCGAATATATGATTAAGGACGGTTGCTTAGATGGTGTGGACGTTATCTATGGTTCACATGTGATGTCTCTTCAGCCCTATGGGACATTTAGTGTGATAGAAGGCTATGCTTCCTCTGCACAGGATGATTTTTATATAACAATCCATGGTAAAGGGGGTCACGGGGCATCTCCTCATGAAACGATTGATGCTTTAGTGACGGGAAGTCAGGTTGTATTAAACTTACAGCAAATTGTTAGCAGAAGAGTAGATCCACTAAAGGCTGCAGTAATTACGGTTGGTTCTTTTCAAAGCGGAAGCACTACTAATGTGATACCTGACACTGCCTATATTAAAGGGACAGTCAGAACCTATGACGAGGACGTGCGCACACTAATCGAGCAGAAGCTAGAACAAGTAGTTAAAAGCACTTGCGAAGCTGCTGACGCTACGTTCGAGTTAAAATATGTGAAGGACTGTCCATCTATCTTTAACGACCCTATTGAAACAAAGCGTGTAGAGAAGGTGGCTAGTCAAGTTCTAGGGGCTGATAACATTATCCCAGGGAAACCGATGAACGGAAGCGAGGACTATGCGTATTATCAACGCGAGATTCCGGGAGCTTATTTTATCATTGGTGGAGGGAACGAGGAACTAAAAGCTACCTACCCACATCATCATCCTAAATTCGACATCGACGAACGAGCAATAAAGGATATTGGTAAAATGTTTATTGGGACTGTTTTTGAACAGCTAGAAAATTGATGGCAAGGCATAGGGAAAAGAGCTTGGAGTAACATTTCAAGCTCTTTTTCTATTTATACTAAACATTAATCTGTGTCAGTGATATTCCCACCCACATTGAGTTATACTTAACAGTTTCTCATAAACAATAATCTTAATTTATTTCATATAACTATCAACTAACTCATAGCATCTTTTCTCAGTAAGATTAGCTAGAACAGCTACATATTCTAAATGTTCCTGCGTACCACCTTTGAACTTTAGAGAAGCTTCTAATGCTTGTTCATCTCTATCTTTTAACCATTGTCGTTGATTTTCTCTTAATTGGTCCATTTCTTCTGGAGACAGTTGCTCCTTCAAAGCGCCATATATTTCATTCAACAACTCATCCCACAATACCCATCTATCATCTTCCACTTTTTTTAACGCATAAGTCGAAGAATCAGTTGCCTTCAAATTTTCTGCCTCTAATTTAGTGTTGTTTAATTTTATCAAGTACTCTTCTTTTAAGGTAGAATCTTTAGGCACTGGATTTTCTTGAGTGTCATTTGATGTACTTTTGTTTTCATCCAAGACTGATTTTTTGTCTTGAGATACTTCACTATTTTGGGACTGGTTGTCCAGCTCAGTACTAGTTTCTGGTGATTCTTCACAAGCAGCTAATAAAGCTGCTAGCACTAATGTGACTATTGGTATTATATATTTTTTATTCATAAACTAAGCGTTCACCTTTCTTGTTTAGTCGTATACATGGAAGAGCATAAGCTCATGAATCATTTTTTTGACTGTTTCTTCGTCTGGAGGAGTCTCCCCGATCCACTTAATCGTCCCATCAGGCTCGTATTCTGCTGCGTATCTTTTTTGTTTATAAAAGAAAGAAACTGACCAGCCAGGTAGCTGTTTGTTGTCATAGAGTGACTTGAAGCTGAAATGTTGTAGCATATAATCATACCTTTCATGTGAGTGAATTTGCTCGCATATACTAGTATAAATGACTAGCGAAGGAGCATCTAATTGTTTATTGAAAAGCTGGAACAAGCAATTAAAAATGAGTACGCCGATTACCATCATTATATGGATATGTATAAGCTGACGGACGACCCATACTGGCAAGAATTCATCGAGCACGTGTACGAGGATGAAAAAAGCCATTATGAAATGTTTCAACAACTCTATTATATGCTTACAGGAAGTTTTGTTCAAAACTTACAAAAAGTTCCCCCGTGTGAAGATTTAAAATCCTGTGTCAAGCAGTCAGTCAAGGATGAATTGGAAACTGCAGAAGTATATAAGGAAATGCTGCTCCAAATACCGATTCAACAAGCATATGCACCTCTTTTTTGTGCGATGCATGATGAAACCGAGCATGCCATTCGATTTTCGATGATGTACAATGCACTCTAATTGTTTTTGTGTTTCTCTCTCCTCTGCTATAATAATCTAGAAGCTAGAGGAAAAAGGTGAGAACGATGGGTTTTTTATGGACAATCATATTCATGGCAGTCGTCGGAGCAGCAATTGGAGCGGTTACAAATCACCTCGCCATTAAAATGCTATTTAGACCTCATGAAGCAAAGTATATAGGGTCATGGAGAGTGCCGTTTACTCCAGGTTTAATACCTAAGCGTCGGGATGAGCTTGCCAAACAATTAGGAATAACTGTTATCAAGCATTTATTGACCCCGGATATTTTTAAAAAGAAGTACTTTAATGATGCGATGAAGAGTAAGGCTAATGACTTTGTGGTAAAGCAGCTAAATAAAAATATATTACAATCAGATAAAACAGTACATGATTGGTTGAAGCTTGCAGGAATAGAATCTGTGCCATCTCTTGTGAATGCAAAAATAGATGAACAGGTTGATATACAGTTTAATCGTATATTAACAAAGTTAGAGAATGAAACAATTCGTCAAATTGCTCCACTAGATTGGCAAGAAAAGGCCAATAGCAAGGTTGGGGATATTGTTTCTTATATTCTTCAAAAGGGTGAGGAATTTTTCCAATCAGAAGAAGGTAAAAGCACAGTTAAGAAGCTGATTGATGATTTCCTTTCTACTAAAGGAACACTTGGTAATATGATTCAAATGTTTATGGGAGATTCCAACTCACTTGTGGGCAAGGTACAGCCTGAAATTTTAAAGTTTCTACGGGCACCTGGAACAAGAGTGATGCTCGAAAACATTGTCCAAAACGAGTGGGAAAAGCTTAAGGATCGACCATTGGCTGAGATGATGGAGGGCTTTGATTTTGATCCACTAGTAGTCAATGTGAAGGCATATTTAAGAGAGCAGCTTGCAATTGAAGATAGATTAAATTATAGTTTAAACCATTACTTCCCTGGTGCCTCTGAATGGGTCGAGACCCAAATGGTACCGAAAATAACTAATTTTGCTTTTGTTGAGGCAGAGTCTAAATTAGAGGAAGTATTGCGTAAAATGAAGCTAGAGGAAATGGTGAAAGAGCAGGTTGACTCATTCCCAGTAGCACGATTAGAGGATATCGTACTTGGAATCTCTAAAAGAGAATTCAAAATGATTACTGTTCTCGGTGGTGTATTAGGGGGACTTATAGGAATTATACAAGGTCTAATCGTATTCCTAACTAGCTAAAAAAGGCATGTTCGATGCCTAAAAAAAGGAGCATACAAAACATGATTAACATTTATGACGATATTAACAAACTAGAGGCGTCACTACGCCAAACAGATGAATTCGCAAACGTGAAAGCAGCAGTAGAATCAGTAAAATCAGATCAAGAGGCGCTTGCATTATTCCAAAGCTTCCGCAAAATTCAGCTTACCTTACAAGAAAAGCAAATGAAGGGCGAGGAAATCTCTGGGGAAGAGATTGAATACGCACAAAAAACGGCACAACTTGCACAAACAAACGAGAAAATCTTTCACATGCTACAATCTGAAATGGCACTTAGCCAAATGATTGAAGAGATCAATCGTGTGTTGCTAAAACCAGTTCAAGAATTGTATGAAGGAATTTAAGATGTATTTAAAGCTCTAGGCTTCTTGCTTAGAGCTTTTTTTATTGGCTAAAAAGAAGGATTAAAGTAATTAATGACGAATTATAAAAATGAATGACTATTCACAAAGGGGATTTTATTATGTACAAAACTTTACTATTTGAACAAGAGGGTCGTATCGCCACACTAACTTTAAACAGACCAAATTCAATGAACGCTATGGATGAAACGATGATGGAGGAATTAGCAGATATTCTTGATGAGCTAAGAGAAAATAAATCTGTCCAGGTTTTAATCATTAAAGGAGAAGGCCGTGCATTTTCAGCTGGCGGAGATATTAAAGCAATGCTTAGCGATGAAAAGCCACTCGATATAGAAGCTGCCATGGACTATTTAACTCGTATCGCAACAAACTTGTATACATTGCCTCAAATTACGATTGCCTCCGTACATGGAGCGGCAGCTGGCCTTGGCTTTAGCATGGTATTAGGCTGTGATATTATTATCGCTGAAGAAAATAGTAAGCTAGCCATGAACTTCATCGGAATTGGCTTGATACCTGATGGAGGGGGTCACTTCTTCTTAAAAGAAAGAGTCGGGATCCCTAAGGCAAAGCAGCTGATGTGGAGTGGACAACTGTTTAACGGCAAGGAAGCGCAAAAATTAGGACTAGTAGACGAGGTAGCACCAGACGGAGCAGGTCATGCAACAGCTGCAGCATATGCTCAAAAGCTAATCGAATCACCAGTCGCAGCCATGATCACCTCTAAGGAAATTCTACATTTATCTAAGATTAATGAACTTCAAGCCATTTTAAGAGGCGAAGCAAAAGGTCAAACAGCAATGCGTAAAACAGCGGATCATAAAGAAGGTATTCAAGCGTTCGTAGAAAAGCGAAAGCCTGCATTTAAAGGGGAGTAATTATAGTGGGAAGAGCCGAGGCAGTGTATGTGTCGGCTCTTTTTTTGTGGTTAAATAAAGATTTGTGGAGTGTAAAAGTAGGGTGTAAAACGGAATCTGCACGTAAAGGTGGGGAAAGTGTCACATAAGGAGAGGGGAAGTGCACGTAAAAAGGTAGTTTAGTGAACGTAAAAGGGAAATCCGCACCTAAATCGTGGTAGGGCTCACGTAAAGGGAGTAAAAGTGTCACATAAAGAGAGGAAAAGTGCACGTAAATGGGTGTGAAGTGCACGTAAAGAGGAATTTCGCACCTAAAACGTGATAAGGCGCACGTAAAGGGACTAGAAATGTAACATAAAGAGAGGAAAAGTGCACCTAAATGGGTGTGAAGTGCACGTATAGTGAACCCCCCTTCAAGAGATTGACAAAGACCCATATATCCCGAAAAAGCCCATAACTTCATCTAAAGTGTCCCATAAAGGGAAGGAGAGTGTCCCATAAGCACCAAAAAATAGCCCATAAATTAATCAAAAGCGCCCGTAAACTTGGCTTGCGACCATAAATCCTGAAAAAGCGCCCATAACATCATGCAAAGTGTCCCATACCCCACACGGAAGCGCCTGTAAATCAATAGAACGCGCCCATAAACCTCGAAAAAGCCCATAACTTCATCTAAAGTGTCCCATAAAGGGAAGGAGAGTGTCCCATAAGCACCAGAAAATAGCCCATAAATTAATCAAAAGCGCCCGTAAACTTGGCTTGCGCCCATAAAACCTGAAAAAGCGCCCATAACATCATGCAAAGTGTCCCATAACCCACAGGGAAGTGCCCGTAAATCAATAGAACCCGCCCATAAACCCCGCAAGCGCCCATAACATCATGCAAAGTGTCCCATAACCAACAAGAAAAACGCCCATAAACCAACAGACACCACCACAAAGGTGGCTCCCCCTATTACTCCTCCTATATATTTTCCCAAAAATTTAATTTAGACTGTAACAATATAGAGATCCAAACGTTTTAGGTTAGAAGGGAGGCAGGGTAGTGAAGAAGCAAAGGCAAGATGATTTAGAAACAGTCTATTTGGCATATGCTAAGCCTCTCTACTTTTATTTACTTAAACTAACCGGGTCAGATACTATTGCAGAAGAACTTGTACAGGAGACCTTTTATAGAGCAACACTCTCCCTTGATTTATATGAGGGGGGACAGGTGAAAAGCTGGCTATATAAGGTAGCTAGAAATACATATATGGATGAATGGCGAAAGCGAAAGAGGTGGAGGTGGGTTCCCCTCTATGACTATCTCTCCAATTCTGAGGAATATGTAAGCCCTTATGGGTTACCGGAGGAAGATTTATTAAATCAGGAAAGTTCCCATGAGATCAAGGATGTATCCCTGCTGCTCCCAGAAAATTACCGAACCATTTTGTATTTAAGAGAATTTGAGGAATTTTCCTATGAGGAGATTGCAGATACGCTAGAGATTACGTTAGACCAAGTTAAAGTAACGATACATAGGGCACGACAACGATTTAAACAATTGGCAGAGCGACTTGGTAAAGATTTTGATAGGAGTGGAAAAGATGGAATGGAATGATGATAAAGCAAAAGCAATTGTTCAAAAACATAAAAAACGTTTTTCCTGGAAGTTATCTTTTAATGTTATTCGTGTACTTTTAGGAATTGTTCTTGTATATGCCGTTTATATGATAAGCGTTTCAATTATTTATGATGCTACCAATGTAGGTAAGCGTAATGAATTTTATCAGAAGCTAGCTGTTGATTGGACCTATCCAGGTTATACCTCCAGTATTTCAGTCGGTAGCACGAATGAAATTAACCCATTTTTAACCCAAAAGATTGAATTTCCTTTAATAAAAATAATAGGTAAAGAGGAATTTGCTATTACAAAGATTAGCTTAAAAAAACCTCTTATAGAAGCTTATAGCACCACTACTGTTAATGAGTATTTTCCCTATAGTAGTCAAGAGGGATTTACTTTTTCTTTACCCTATAATCCTGTAACGAATGTAAAACTAGACGAAACGGAGACGCCGGATGTTTGGAACCAATTAGAGCACGTCCATGAAGGAAATGTTGCGCAACTAGCCTTTTCCATTAACGATTACTCATCACCAGAAGAACTATTAGATTTAGTTTCTTCATATCAAGTAGATGTTCTTTGGATGCCGGTTTATATGGGGGAGTTAAAGAACTTCACTGAAGGTGGCTGGAGTGGCAGTGAAAACGATATAACATTAGCAAAACCTTGGGGGTTAGCTGGATTTAAAGAAGTAGATGCCGATTTTAACATCACATATTCGACCACTAATTTAAACACCGAAACAGTCAAAGAAAGCCAAGAAATCATGCTTAAAAATATGGAAAGAATGCTCAAAGAAGATAAAAATCTAGCCGAAACATTACTAGGAACAGCTTACCTTCAAGAGAGATATGACTATCTACAAAAACAAGGATTTCAAGTATATGGAGCAGTTGTAACTGGGCCAGTGAAGGAACTACTGAAACTGAAGGAAATAGAAGGAATCCATAACGCAAAACTTGGAGAGATCAAACCATGGAATTGGATTGAACAATAAAAAAGGGACTTAGCCCGTTAATTATAGCGGTGCTAAGTCCCTTTTTCATTTACACATGAAACAATATAAGCTTGCCTGAGCTATTTACAAGGCGATGTGTTTTATTGCCATAGCCCTTTTCGTTAATTGCTTCTTCACCTTGTTTTTTTGCTTCTTCGTCGTTTTCGTAATTCCATGTTTCCTCAATGATCAGTTCCCCTGTTGGTTCAAATGCTGTGAATTTATAGGCTTTCATCTATCATACACCCCTTATGTATTCTTAAAATTCATTATACAACAAAAATTAAAAAATAAAAGTAAAGCCAGCTTGACATTACTTTTGGAGGTAAAGTATACTTTACGTAAAGTTAGCTTTACAAAAGGGAGGGTACCGGTGAAAAATTATGTTCGGGATAAGCGAATGGAACTAGGATTGACGCAGGATGAATTATCAGAAAAGCTGGAGGTGTCTCGGCAGACTATCATTTCTTTAGAAAAAGGAAAGTATAATCCATCTATTCAATTGGCTTTTAAGCTTTCCAGGTTATTCAAATGTTATATAGAGGACATTTTCATTTACGAAGGGGACGATTAAATGAATGCAGAATTTGATTGGTTCACGTTTTTAATTGGGTTACCAACGGCGATAGCAATTATGGGGATTACTTTTTTTGTTTTTCGTAGAATCGGAAAGAAAAAAAGACTGTTTGATGAAAGGTACAATCAAGTACATTCAACAGCAAGATCTTATTCCTGGAAAGTCACAACTGCTGCAATATTAGTAGCATGGATGATTATTATCATTGTGGAGGGACCAGGACTTGCATTCTTCATAATGACCGGTCTTTGGGTTATACACATAGTCTCTTATGGGGTAGGGGCTGCAGTAGCAGATAAAAATAACTAAAAGGAGGAATAAATCATGACCAAGGCTAAATGGGCACTAGTTGCATCCCTATTTGCTTTAATAGGAATGCCATTAATTTTCTTAGGACTCTCTCTATATACAGGACAGTGGTATTACTTCCTCTTTAGTCTACCAGCGGGGTTGACAGCAGGGATAACTGGTTTAGTGGCATCTCTTGTACAAATACAATTGGAAAAGCAATAAAAGTAGGGCTATCACACATTTATTTGTGTATAGCCTTTTCTATATGATAAAATAAGAACAAATATTCTATTTTTAGTGAGGTGTAGTAGGATGGCAGCTATTCGTTTTTTACATGTGGCAGATTTACATTTGGACAGTCCCTTTAAAGGTCTTTCATCTATCCCTAAAAATAGGTGGCAGGAAATCAGAGAAAGCACGTTCCATGCCTTTGAAAATATTATTCAGTATGCAGTTACGGCTAAGCCAGACTTTGTCCTAATAGCAGGAGATATATACGATGGTGAAAATCGGAGCTTGAGAGCCCAGCATTTATTTCAAAGGGGAATGGAAGCTCTTCGAGAAGTCGGGATACCGGTTTTTATTTGCCATGGGAATCATGATCATTTAAGTGGGAGCTGGGTGCGTTTCCAGTTACCTGAAAATGTACAGGTGTTTGGCCAAGACGTAGAGACTAAAACAATTGCTGTCCAAGGAAATCAAGTCCATATTTCTGGCTTTAGCTATAAGGAACGCCATATTCGAGAGGCGATGCATTCCTATTATCCGAATGCGAGTGGTCAAGACTACCATATCGGAATGCTACATGGAAGCGTAGAGGGAGACAAAGAGCATGATGTGTATGCTCCGTTTCGTCAAAGTGATTTAATCGGTAAGGGGTATGATTACTGGGCGCTTGGACATATTCACAAGCGACAGGTGTTACATATGGACCCTGCTATTGTTTATCCAGGTAATATTCAAAGCCGCCATCGCAATGAAAGAGGTAAGAAAGGGTTTTATGAGGTAACTCTCTCCAAAGATAAAACGGACCTACAATTTGTTCCATGTAGTATGTTTATATACGATCAGTTAGAGGTTTCTTGTAAGAATATTATCCATGCCAATGAATTGATAACCCTTGTGGAGCAGGGGCTAAAGGATTATGTGGAACAAAACGGAAACGCTATAGTAGAGCTTACGCTTTCCGATATCTCAGAAGAGACTTTTGAAATGCTGGATGCCTCATCGAGGGAGGAGTGGCTTGCTATTTTTCAGGAATCTCTAGACAAGCATAATCCATTTATTCTCCTTAAGGATTTAACTATTAACCTACCAGCTAGTCAGTTAAACGAAGCACTTATACTTTCGGAAATATGGGAAGGGTGGGATTCCGCCGAATGGAAGCTTGCCGTAAAAGAATTATATCAGCATCCAAAAGGTAGTCGATATCTACCAAGCATTGACGAGCATTTCATTGAAGAGGTCAAAGAAGAATCAAAACAATTGCTGAACAAGGCTGTATCGAGGGGAGTGTAGAGGGTATGAAAATAGAAAAGCTCCACATATATGGCTTTGGAAAACATGAAAATCTAGAAGTTAATGTACATGGTGGGATTAACGTATTCTATGGAGAAAATGAAGCAGGGAAGTCCACGATTCAACAATTTATACTTCACATCCTTTTTGGCTTCCCACAACGAAATTCACAGCTGTTAAGATATGAGCCTAGAAGTAATGCCACCTATGGAGGTAAAATACAAATTCTAACGGACGATGGCAGTAGAGTTTTCATCGAGAGAGTAAAAGGGAAGGCAAGTGGAGATGTTACCTTATATTTTGAGGATGGGACTCGTGGAGGAGAAAAGGAGCTTGGGACAATATTGAATGCTTATAGTCGAGCTGACTATGAGGCAATCTTTTCATTTTCTTTACTTCAGCTACAAGGATTTGAAAAAATGACGGAGGAAGAGCTGACACGTACTTTACTTTCTTCTGGGACTACAGGAATGGACACGTTATCTAGTGTTGAAATGCAGTTTGCAAAAGAAATGGGAGAGCTATATAAGCCTACTGGACGAAAGCCCTTCATCAATCAAAAAATGGAGGAGATACGACAGCTTGAGACCGCTTGGAAGGCACAAATGGACCAAGTGGAAAAGTACGAACCCTCCATCAAGCGTTTAAATGAGATTGAAAGTATCTTAAAAGAATCGGTAGAACGTGAGAAAGAGCTAGCGGACCAACTTCAGAGTTATTCCCATTGGAAGCAATTAAAACCGTTAAAAATAGCGGAAAATGAGCTTTTAGAGAAATTGGATAAGCTACCAAGTCATTCATTTCCTCCGGAAGGTCTTCGACGATATGAGGCTGTTAAGGACAAGCAGACCAATACTCAAATAGCGGTAGAACAATTTAAGCATGAGCTGCAGTCAATTGTTCATAGTAGTGAAGCAATAACTCCAGAAAATCTAGAGGAAATCCAAGGTTTTTTAAGCCAGGAATCCCAATGGCATCAATTACGTGCAAAACGAGTCCAGTTAGAAGAGGAGCATAGTAAAATTCTCCAGCAGCAAATGCAAGAGCTTAGCCTAGTTGGAATTGATTGGGAAAGTAGCTTAAATGATATAGTGACAGCTGATGTATCAATCCAGCAGGAGGACCGGCTGGTGACGATGCTTAACCAACAAGAGCAGCTTAATCAGCAATTTCAACAAGAAGAACGTTTGCTAAACCTGAAAATGCAGGATGTCGAGCAGCTAGAAAAACGGCTACGTGAATCTAAACGTTCACGTAATTCATCTAAGGGTCAGAGTAACACAAAAGGTATTATATTTTCATTAGTAGGATTTGTACTGATGGTTGGGTTAATCTTTAGTGTTCTTGCATCCAATTGGCTAATTGCGCTCCTTACAGTAATTATAAGTGCTGGGATATATAGCGGGTTTACCTTGCTCATCAAAGGTCTTCAAAAAGATAATGAGGCTCATCAATATACAGACCTATTAGAGGACGAATTAAGAAGTCTTAAGGATCAAATTATGCGTCTAGAGGGTGTTGTCTTAGAAATTGAACACCAAAAGAAGGAATGTAAGCATAAAATTTATGACTTTTTAAGAACTTATCATATTGATGAGGAATTATCCCCAAGCTTACTGCCTGAGTTATTTACCCGGTTAAGGCTTATTCAAAATCAACAAATCCAACTTGACCAGATGGAAGGTAAGCTCGAGGAAGTCAGTAAAAATTTAAGGGACTTGGAACGCAGAGCACAGTCCTTAGTGAAATCCCAGTTAGTAAATGATATTTTATTTCATCAGCTCAGAGAAATTTATTTGAAAGAAAAGAAAAGGCTTGAAGAAGAGCAGAGTACTCTTAGTAAAATAACAAAGCTACAAGAAAAGTTAAATGAACTAGAATTGTTATTAAACGCTCAGGAACAGCAGATTACTATGCTGTTTAAGGAAGCGGGAGTTTCAACAGAAAGTGATTTTTACCAAGCACATGTAGTTTCTCAAGCTAGAGCGGCACTAGAAAAAGAATTAGAGCACGTGAGAATGCAATTAGGCGATCGGCAAGTAAACATAAATGATTTTGAAGAAGGCTTTGAAAGAACAGTAAGAGAAACTCTAGAGGCGATGAAAGAAAAAAGTCATATTCTTTTAGAAGAAAAAGCAACCTTACTTTATGAAACGAGTCGCTTACTCGAGAATGAGGAACAAAGTCAAAAATTACAGCAATTAGAAGAGAAAAAATCAGAGCTGTATGAGTTAGTAAAAAAATGGGCTGCTTATAAAACGGTAACAGAAGCAATCAAGCAGACAGTGTTGCAGTTAAAAGAGGAACGACTGCCAGACGTACTTGATAAAGCCAAAAGCTATTTTAGGATCTTAACGAACAAATCCTACGAGCTGTTAGAGTTTACACCCGAGGGCTTATTCGAAGCGGTTAAACCTAGTGGAGAACGATTTCGAATAGCAGAGCTAAGTCAGGCTACGAAGGAGCAAGCGTATATTGCATTAAGAATAGCTTTAGCGGTTTCTTTAAAGAATCGGTTATCCTTTCCTATTATTCTAGATGATCCATTTGTACATTTCGATCGAAACCGGTTAACACAAGTGGTACAATTAATGGAAGAGCTACAAAATGAACATCAATTACTATATTTTACGTGTCATGAGCATATGCGTCTTAGTTTGAATGAGGCTCATATAATAGACGTAGCTACAATACAAGTTGGAAGTGGAGGGGTTTTGAGATGAAGGGAATTACACAGCTACGAGTAGGAGATCCTGTCGATCATTTCTTACTGATAAAACAATCAACTAAAGGTATCACTACAGTTGGAAAACCATTCATGTCTCTTATATTGCAAGATAAAAGTGGAGATATCGAGGCAAAGCTTTGGGATACAAACGAGGAACATGAAAAACAGTATGCTGCTAGTCAAATAGTGCGTGTCGGAGGAGAAATACAAGACTATCGTGGCAAATTTCAGCTACGCGTAAAAAGTATCCGACCTGTGAAAGCAGACGAGACGATAAGTATCAATGATTTAGTCCCATCAGCAGAAAAGCCTAAAGAAGAATTGATGGAGGAATTACTGCAATTTTTCTTCGAGATGAAAAACCCAGTGATACAACGAGTAACACGTCATTTAATGAAAAAGCATCAAACCGCATTTATGACATATCCAGCTGCTACTAAAAATCATCATGACTATGCTTCTGGTTTAATAGATCATGTTGTTTCCATGCTGAAGCTAGGGAAATCCATTAGTGAGCTTTATCCGACTATCAATAAAGATCTTCTATATGCCGGAATTATCTTACATGATATTGGTAAAGTAGTAGAACTTTCAGGTCCTGTTGCTACAACGTATACAATTGAAGGTAACCTTTTAGGACATATCACCATCATGGTGAATGAGATATCTAAAGCAGCAGAAGAGCTTCAAATTGAAGGAGAGGAAATAATGCTTCTTCAACATATGGTGCTTTCTCATCATGGAAAAGAGGAATGGGGTAGTCCTAAGCGACCGATGTTAAAAGAAGCTGAAATCCTTCATTATATCGATAATATTGATGCGAAGATGAATATGCTTAATCGAGCATTAGCTAAAACTAACCCGGGTGAGTTTACTGAGCGTCTTTTCGCTTTAGAAAATCGTTCCTTCTATAAACCTACTTTTGAATAGCTAGAAAAAACGTAAAGGTCAAATAGACCTTTACGTTTTTTTATATGGCCAGCTAAAAGATAAAAAGAGACCGCAATATAGTTACGGTCTCTTTAGTCAAAACGATATCTAATTATTTTTCAGTTTCTTCAGTCGTTGCATCTTCTTCAGTTACTGGTTGCTCTGTAGAACCTGCAGCGTCTCCTGCAGCTAAAAATTCATCAAGTGCTTTTTCTAAATCTTTATCTTTGATGTCAACTTTTGCATCTTTCAACAATTTAGAAATTTTAGGTAGTAATGCAGCTTGATCTGCTTTTTCAAGTTTTAAGTTTTTCTCTAACTCTGCTTTTTTGTCATCATACGACTCTTTAACTTCACGCTTGTCCGTAACTTCGATAACGTGGAATCCAAAGCTAGATTGAACTGGCTCACTGATTACGTTAGGCTCTAAGGCGAATGCCGCTTCTTCAAATTCTGCAGCCATTGCACCTTTACCAAACCAACCTAATTCTCCACCACTTTGTTGTGCAGCTGGTTCTGTGGAATAAGCTTTTGCCACTTCTGCAAAATCTTTTCCGGATTCTAATTCAGCTTTAACTTTCTTAGCCGTTTCTTCATCCTCTACAAGCACGTGGCGTGCATTAATTTCATTTTTCGTATTTTCATATTCAGCCTTAATTTCATCTTCTGAAACTTCTACATCTTCAATAAGAGCAGCTTCTTGTAGAAGGTTAAGACGTAAATACTTTTTGTAGGATTCTTCTGTGTATCCTTGTTGTGCAAGCAATGTTTCAAAGTTTTCCCCAAGTTGTTCTTTATCTGCTTTTAGCTGAGCATCTACTTGTTTGTCGGTAACATCGTACTTAGAGTCTAATACTTTTTCAATCATAAGAAGTTGAAAAGCTTGATCTCCAATAGAAGCCTTCATTTCTTCATATAAATCATTTTGTGTGATGTCGCCTACTTTAGAGGATGCAATTACTTTACTGCTATCTGCAGATTCGTTGTCATTACAAGCCCCTAATGCAAGAACAGATGCTGCTAACGTTAATGATAAAACTGTTTTTTTCATAAAAATCTCTCCTAACTTCATCTTGCTGCAACTGTAACTATACCATAAACGAAATAAAAACAAAAATGGTTCCCGTTCATTTGCCCACCATATTTGGAAACCACCGCATAAGATAAATTAGAAAGAGGAGGTGTTCTAAATGGGTGGACAATATAACTACGGCGGAGGCACTGGAGCTGGTTCTGGCTTCGCTTTATTGGTAGTTCTGTTTATTCTTTTGATTATCGTTGGCGCTGCTTTCATCTACTAACGTGATCAACGACTAAGATCACTCAGGTGCTCTTAGTCACTCTAAGTCTAAAAAAGAAATGACCCAATCATTTAAATGATTTGGGTCTATTTTTTCTATTAAACTGCGTAAACTAACTCAACATAGAAAGATACAAGAAGAATCGTAATTAATATATTAATGGTTCTAAAAATCTTAGGATGTTTTTCTTCTGGGATTTCTTTTGACATTACAAGTGCATATGTCATTCGATTAATTTGTAGCAAGTAAAATGCTGAGAATAGAACTAAAGTAAATATGATCATGTCTAAACTCCCTTCATGTACACTAAGCATAACAAAATTCGGGTAGGAGTTACAAGTGTTACATATTACTAATGATTGGAAGCGACGATTAGAATTTGATAACCAGCGTCTGTTTCTTCCACGAAAGCACTTCTAGGTGATTTACTTAAATTCTTTACATAAATTAAATCAATCAAGCACATTCCGCAATGATAGGCTAATAGCATAATAAAATAATGGGCAAAATGTGGCGCAGTAAGAGCTCCTATTAAAATAGCAGCATTAATGAAAATAAAAGGTGAAAGCAACGAAAATATAAACTGATATTTATTTATTGGTTCACAGACTTTTATGGAAACTATCGGAAGAAAACCATAACGTCTGTTGAGAGTTACTTTTATATGTTTACGAATCGTAAATAACGGAAGAAAATGAAACAACTTGTGAAGTGGATATACCATTATCATACCAATCGCAAATAGCCAAAAGAAGTCATCAGATTTATGTGAGTCATTAATAGTTCCTTGTAAAGCATAGACAATTGAAAAAACGGACATAACTAGTATGGAAGATAGGAAAAATAGCCGTTCCATACCATATTGTTTTTTGACATTAATAGTTTTCCAACAATGCAAGATTGATGCATCTCCTATATAGTAAAATATATTTCAGATACATACAATACGATGTTTCTATATAAAATACAAGCTTATTAATTGTAAAGATTTATAGAACGCTTACATTGCTGATATGACGCTATTCTGCCTTTGTAAAAGACTCATCAATGTTTTGAATAGAACGTTCGAATATTTCCATGAAATCGTCACCATAAATATTGCGAATAACTGCCATAACATCCATGAATTCTGGAAACCTGCCGTACAAATCTTTCATTGGACGAGACCCTTCAATAACAGAATGGGGAGTTTGGTGGTAATTCTCATACATTTCCTCTAAAAGTAATTGACCTTTTTCCGTAACGTCTACATAAGTGTTGCGCTTGTCTGTGTCTCGTTTAGAGAAAGAAAGCAATCCACGCTCCTCGAGTTTCTTAGAGAAATTAAAGGCTGTAGAAACATGCATAACTCCAAATTTGGCTACATCTGAAATGGTAGCACCTTTTAAATGATAGGATATCCATAAAATATGGTGTTCATTAATATTAAGGTCATAGGGCTTAATCCACGTTTGCCAATCTTTTTCTACTGCCTTCCAAAGAGCCTTTGAAAGTTGAGCGATTCGCTGACTATATAGCATTGCTTCCTTCATCGTATAAAATTGATCAGTCATCTCGTATGCCTTCTTTCTGGTATATAATCTTAACACATTATAGCAATAAAGTAAGAAAATTGAAATAAAATATTTGAAAATATTATTAATTTTATAATAATTTATTTTATTTCAAGATTAGACCAGTTAGACATAATTTCCTATAACGATAAGTATAGACACCTATAGTTAGTCTAGCAAGCTATTCATATAGATATATTTTAGAATAATTGAAACATTCAAAAATATGTAGGTTTAAAAAAAGTATGCCTTTAATCTAAAAGACTAAACGCATACTTTTGGTTAGTTAGTAACTATAACTTCTTTTTTCTTAGGAAGTGCTTGTTCAAGCTCATCAATAGCTGTTTGAATGGATGAAATCTCATTTTGTAATTGTTGTTGGAGAGGGGCTGTGTCGCTTTGCCACTTTTCAACGCTTTCTTTCAAGTCTTTGACTGTTCGTGGAATCATAACCTGTGATTCTGCCTTTAAGCTTTGTATCGATACCTTCACTTTTCGTAGCTGATCGTTGATATCGGAAAGCTTGTCTTTGTAGTCAGCAGATACCGCTTTAATATTTTCCCTAACTTCTGGACCACTTTTAGGGGTGGATAAAAGTACAGTAGTCGCACCTGTTAACGCTCCAAGAGCTACACCAATTAATAATTGTGATACTTTCATGCAAATCACTCCTTATATGTATATATTATTCCTTTCCTTTCCATTATTAAAACATAATATTCAATACAAAAAAAGCTTTCCTCATAAAAGGAAAGCTTTTTCATTGTTTAGGAATTATAAAAATATAGACCTGTGGATAAATTAATGGCAAGCTCCACCGCCTTGCCCCTCGGGGTCAAATGGGAAAATACTGCTCCTGCGCAAGCTCGTCGCAAACAAGAGCGTTTGCGGTGGCTGAGGAACTGCCTCCTCGCCTTTCCTCATTTGCCTGTCGGGGCAGACACAGGCGCTTGCGCTTTTCTTGTGTTAAATGGTAAGTGCTGTATTAAAATTAGAGCGTTTCACAAGTTTTACGACAATTGGATAAATGATAAAAAATGCTATGCCATTTATAAGTATTGCTGGTAAAACGACTATTAGGAAGAGTTCTGTAAATACCGCGCCTGCATTAAATATGAAAATAGCGGTGGATAGGAAAACAGTTCCTGATATTAGAGTGCCAACGCAAGTTAAAACGACTGCTACGGCCAATTTGTTAGCTAATTTATTTAACACAATAACTAGTCCAAAGAAAACAAATGCAGTAATTGTTTTATCAATTATATTTGGAACAAAGCCACCAGGGAAGGTCGAAAATAATCCTGAAATTATTCCTGTGGATAATCCTAGTAAAAATACACTTTTGACCTCAGGAAATAATAGTATTCCAATAAACATCATGGTCAACATAAAATCTGGCTTCATACCCCCGTTAATGCCAGGAATAATAATGTAAAGCACTGCTCCTACACCAACTAGTAAAGACATTAGTACAAGATTTTTCGTATTCATTTCTCATCTCTCCTCAACTTTTCTTAGGCTGTTTAGTTCTCCTAACGTATCCTCATGATCGTTAGCAAGAAACTTATTATAGATTGTAAATCTTTTTCCTTTTAAAAGCAATTAGTTGGCAGATAATTTATTTGACAGTTCTTTTGCCAATTCCTGAATCATGTCGGATGAATAGGTTTTTTCCTTTGTATTCCAAGTGAGCTTCAGTCCATCGGTTTGATCGTAGCGTGGAATAAAATGCAAATGGAAATGGAAAACGCTTTGTCCAGCAGGGGCACCGTTATTATTTAATAGGTTCATCCCAACAGGTCCAAACGTATCTTTTAATGCAGACGCAATTTTGGGAACTACCTTAAATAAATTGCTAGCCTCTTCTTCGCTTAAGTCATATACATTTTCCTTGTGGGATTTAGGAATGATTAAAGTATGTCCCTTTGTCAGAGGCATAATATCCATAAAAGCATACACATGTTCATCCTCATAAATTTTAGCACTAGGGATAGAGCCATCGATTATTTTACAAAAAATACAGTTACTCATGAAAAAACCTCCTATTCATTATTAGGATGAGTTTAACATATAATAGGACAAGTTTGTTTTTCTTTTTAACAATTTGAGAGATAGAAATGAAATGACAGAAGATTTTTAAGGCAGGCTTTGGTAAAATTATAATTAAGAAGAAGTGAGGTGTAGAAATGACTGTATTAGAAGTAAAAAATGTAACAGGTGGATATACAAGAAAGCCTGTATTGCATGATTTGGACTTTTCTATTGGTAAAGGAGAGCTTGTGGGTTTAATCGGGCTGAATGGTGCTGGGAAAAGTACAACGATCAAGCATATTATTGGAACAATGAATGCCGCAAACGGGGAAATTCTACTAAACGGAAAGACGTTAAAGGACGACCCAGCACTATATCGCTCTTCTTTTTCTTATATACCAGAAACGCCGGTATTATATGACGAGTTAACGTTAAATGAACATTTAGAGCTTACGGCTATGGCCTACAATTTGGACAAGGATGTATTTGAGGCAAGAAAAACTTCCCTATTAAAAGAGTTTCGTATGGAAAAACGATTAAACTGGTTTCCAACTCATTTTTCTAAGGGAATGCGTCAAAAAGTGATGATTATGTGTGCATTTTTAGTGAGTCCATCCCTATACATTATTGATGAACCGTTTGTAGGTCTAGACCCTTTAGGGATTCAATCACTACTGGATCAGATGAAAGCAAGAAAGGATGAGGGGGCTTCTGTCCTCATGTCGACACATATTCTATCAACAGCTGAACGATATTGTGATCGCATACTTCTTTTGCATAATGGGAAAATTCGTGCACAAGGAACGATGACGGACTTACGAGCAGCATTTAACATGCCATATGCTACATTAGATGATCTTTACATCGAAATGACAAAGGAACAACAAGATGAATAATTTGCGTGAAGTATGGAGTAAGCGATTTGTCTTCTATATAAATGAGCTCCAGAAATATATGAAATTTATTGTTTCTGGTCATTTGGCTATTGTTATCGTATTTGCGATTGGCGCGCTAGGCTATACGTATAGTGGATGGCTAAACACAGCTCCTAAGGATTTTCCCGCATATTTGGTAGTTGCGTTTATCTTAAGTATCTTAGTTACATTGAGCACACCTGTTACTCTGTTAAAAAATGCAGACAGTGTGTATTTTTTGCCGTTAGAAACAAAGCTAGGGGAATATCTACGACTTGCACTTCGTTGGACCTATTTCTCTTCAATAGTAGTCACCTTGGCTGCATATGTTGTGGCAATTCCTTTACTTACAAGAGTAGCTGGTAGTACAAGAGAAGAAATTATTGCTCTATTGATATTTTTATTAGTATTAAAGTATTGGAGCATCCATACGGAGTTCAACTTCCGATGGGCTGCTAATGGAAGAGGCGTATGGGGAGACCGTTTTCTACGCTTTCTACTTGTATTAGTGGCACTGTATTTCCTATTGAATGGAAGCTATTTATTTGTGATCTTAGTAGCTATTGTACAATTTATTTATACAATGGCATGGGTGAAAAAGAAAAAAGAAGTTCCATTTCCATTTGAACACTTTATTATAGTTGAGCAATCTCGTATGATGAGATTTTATCGATTTGCTAATTACTTTACCGACGTTCCACACATTCGTGGAGCAACCAAAAGAAGAAAATGGTTGGATGTATTTTATAAGCTTGCGAGATATGGACAAAAAAATACCCAGCTTTACTTAGTTATGAGGACTTTCATCCGAACTAATGACTTTTTCTATTTGTGGCTGCGTTTAACTGGACTTGCAATCATCGGAGCTGTATTCATTCCGTTCCCAATCGTATCCATAATATTTGCCGCTGCTCTTTCCTTTGCTACAGTTATTCAGATTAAGCATGCACTATTATCAGGATATGAATTTAGAATGGATCTTTTGTTTCCTATTGAAAAGGACGCAAGAAAGCAATCAGTTGCGAGTTTGATTAGGATTCTTCAGTTCATTCAAGCAGCGGCTGTTTTGATAGGAGTTCTAATCCAAGGTGGAAATTCTCCTATCACATTCTTAGTACCAGTAGCAGTGCTAGTAGTGTCAGAACTAACTTTGCGAATGAGTAAAATCTAATTGTTGAAATAAAAAACTGCAAATACACTCAAGTAAATTGAGTAGTTTGCAGTTTTTTAATTTGAAAAAAAAGTATGGAGTAAGTAGGTTGGAGTGCCCCATAAAGAATAGCAAAGCGCCCATTTGCAGGTTAGAATTGTCCCATAAATCAAAGAAAAGCGCCCATAAAGTTAGGAACCGCCCATAAGCAGGCGGAAAGTGTCCCATAAAGAGTATGGAAAACGCCCGTAAATAGGTTAGAAGTAACCCATAAATCAAAGAAAAGCGCCCGTAAAGGTGGGAATCGCCCATAAGCAGGCGGAAAGTGTCCCATTAATCCAACATAAAACTTGAATTAGCAAATGGCATTATCTTCTTTGTGACACTTGTGTATTACAAAAATAGGAATCATTAATTTATTTTTTGTACATATTAAAAATAAGAAAACGCTCAGATTATGAGCGTTTTAGCGTTTGTTAATTAATCTCTATTCTTATTCCTCTTTTGTTTTCGAACGATAGGTCGATATATAAGGTGCACTTGTAAATAGCTGTTGCTTATCTGCGACACTGGTGAAGTCTAGCGCAACAGACTTTTCCCAGATTTCATAGCTATTAGGTCCATTCCATTCCGATAAGATAATATAAGTATCTGATTTTAAAGGTTTTAAAACGCGTAAAGCTATGAAGCCTGGTTCAGATTCAACAGTTGGAGACAGGTTTGTATATTGATGTTCAAATATTGGTTTACCTTCATCGGATACGGGGATGTGGTGAAGGACAAAATATCCATTTTCATTAAAACTGCCGCGAGATTCTAAAATTTCATAAATACGAGGGACTTGAAAGACGGATTTACCAGTCGTTTCATGAATGAGAACTGAATTTCCTGTTCCATGTAAAATGTATATATTTTCATTGGGATGTTTATCTTTTATGGACTGCATAAACTCAGGTGTTCCGGACGTCATATATAATTTCATTAAACTTCCTCCAGTATAATTTATATTTTGTATTTATATTTTCCCCTAATTTGCAAATTTAAAAACAACCTTTTTTCAGGATGGTTTGAAATCAGGACAAATTTATGACAATTCCCGTTTATAACTATACATTAATTCAAGAAACGTCTATAGTTGAAGCGTATATTGGAAACGGAATGTAATCGTTATCAAAGGCAATTCAAAAGATTTTCTTCAGGCAATGTAGTAAAGTATTATCATGTAATGTATTTAGGTATAAAATAACATGTTATCAAGAAGGGCAGGAAATGAAATGACTACTTTTAACGACACACTTTTACGTGCAGCGCGCGGTGAGAAAGTGGAACATACACCTGTATGGTATATGAGGCAAGCGGGAAGATCGCAACCAGAATATAGAAAAATTAAAGAAAAATATTCTTTAGAACAAATTACCCACGAGCCAGAGCTTTGTGCGTATGTGACACGTCTACCAGTAGAAAACTACAATGTAGATGCGGCTATTCTTTATAAAGACATTGTAACTCCACTTGTAGGAATCGGAGTAGACGTAAAAATAAAATCTGGTGTTGGACCAGTCATTTCAAATCCAATACGTACCGTACAAGATGTGGAAAAACTAGGAGAATTCTCTCCAGAAGACCACGTACCATTTGTTTTAGATACTATAAAATTATTAACGACAGAACAATTAAATGTCCCACTAATTGGTTTTGCAGGTGCTCCATTCACATTAGCAAGCTACATGATTGAGGGTGGACCATCTAGAAGCTATAACAAAACGAAATCATTTATGGTATCTGAGCCACAAGCATGGTTTGCTTTAATGGACAAGCTTGCTGATATGATTATTATTTACATAAAAGCACAAGTTAAAGCTGGAGCTAAGGCCATCCAAATTTTTGACTCTTGGGTTGGGGCATTAAATGTAGAAGATTATCGTATCTTCATCAAACCAATTATGACTCGTATTTTCTCAGAAATACGTGAGACAGGTGTTCCGTTAATTACATTTGGTGTAGGTGCCAGCCACCTAGCAATGGAATGGCATGACCTACCTGTTGATGTTGTGGGGATCGATTGGCGTCTGTCTATCGAGGAAGCTCGTGCAAAAGGGTTAACTAAACCACTAATGGGTAACTTGGATCCTTCTTATTTAATCGGAGATTGGACAGAAATTGAGAAACGTGCAAAAACAATTATTGAACAAGGGGTTGCTCATCCGAGCCATATTTTCAACCTAGGGCACGGCGTATTCCCAGAAGTTGATCCGGATGTCTTGAAACGTTTAACTGCCTTTATTCATGATTATAGTAGAGAACTTATTGCAGCGAAATCTAACTAAAAAACTTTTGAGGTGACAAAAATGAAGAAGACAATGGGATTATTAGTAATGGCATATGGAACTCCATATGAAGAAGCGGATATTGAACGTTACTATACGCATATTCGTCATGGTCGCAAACCAAGCGAAGAACAATTAGAGGATTTAACGGGCCGCTATAAAGCAATTGGAGGAATCTCTCCGCTAGCTAAAATCACTGAAAACCAAGCAAAAGGTCTTTGCAACCGTTTAAATGAAGTACAAGATGACATTGAATTTAAGTTATATATAGGCTTAAAGCATATCGAACCTTTCTTAGAGGATGCAGTTGCAGAAATGCATAAGGATGGAATTACGGAAGCCGTTTCCATCGTATTGGCTCCACATTTCTCGACGTTCTCTATTAAATCATATAATGGACGTATTAAAGAAGAGGCTGAAAAACTAGGTAATCTTAAAATAACTTCAGTGGAAAGCTGGTATACAGAACCTAAGTTCATCCAGTACTGGAGCGAGAAAGTAAGCGAGGCTTTTGCTAATATGTCGGAAGAGCAACGTGAAAAAGCTTGTTTAGTTGTTTCTGCTCACTCGTTACCTGAAAAAATTAAAACTATGGGAGATCCATACGAAGATCAGTTAAAAGAAACAGCAGATTTAATCGCTGAGGCTGCTGGTGTAAAACATTATGCAGTAGGCTGGCAAAGTGCTGGTCAAACTCCTGAACCATGGATTGGACCAGATGTACAAGACTTGACTCATGATTTACACAAAGAAAAAGGCTATACAACATTCGTTTATACTCCAGTAGGATTTGTTGCGGAGCACTTAGAAGTTCTTTACGATAACGATTACGAATGTAAAGTAGTTTGTGATGAAATCGGTGCTACTTATGTGCGTCCAGCTATGCCAAACGACCAGCCTCAATTTATTGATGCTATGGCGGACGTAGTTATGAAGCATTTAAAAGCTTAAAAAACCGATTGATAAAATGCTCTAAAAGTTATTGGCTTTTAGAGTATTTTTAGGAAGCATGTGGAGTTTTACATTACCATTCTGGGAGGAATTTTCGGATGAAAAAGGTCATTATCTCACTAGCACTACTTGTAGCTTTAACTTTGGTAGGCTGTGGTGAAAAGAAAGAAACACATTCAAGTACTAGTCATCAAGGAACATTAGAAGAGGTTATGGTAGAGATTCAAACACCTAAAGAGTTACCTATTAACGAAGATATCAAGCTTTCTGCTAAAGTTACACAAAACGGGGAAGCAGTAAATGATGCAAATTCTGTAGAGTTCGAGGTATGGGAATCAGGACTTCGTGACGAAGGACATATGGTAGAGGGTAAGCTTACAGAAGATGGTGTGTATGAAGCTGACTTTACTTTTGAACATGACGGAGTTTACTATATGTTTGCTCATACAACCGCAAGAGATATGCACGTAATGCCTAAACAAGAGCTTACAGTAGGTACACCAGATATGAGTAAAGTGTTACCTGACGATAGCGATAACTCAATGGATCATATGAGTGAAAAACATTAAATTTTACTTGCGTAAATAAACAATAGAGAGTATTATAATGACTAGTTGACCGAAATGGTTTTCTGGTCATTTTTTTATGAGGAGGGATAACCAAATGGACCGCAAACAGGAAATTTTAATAGCTGCCAATAAATCCTTTTCTCTTTTCGGATATAAAGCAACAACTATGGAGCAAATAGCCAAGATTGCAAATGTAGGAAAAGGAACTATATATAATTTCTTTGAAAACAAAGAAGTCTTGTTCCAAGAAATTGTCCTTCATATGATTGAAGAAATGAAACTGGAAGCTGTTAATGTCATTATTGAAGATGCTCCATTTCAGCAAAATGCTCATGCAGCGCTCATGAAGATGCTCGAGTTCCGTGAAACACATCAATTGTATGCAAAGATAATTGATGAGGAAAAACAATGGAAAACTCCTGCAGTAAAGCATGTCATTGGCCAAGTCGAGCAAGCTATTGTTTCGTTCATATGTGAGAAAATTAATAAATATGTTAAAAAGGGAGAAATCCGACAAGTAAATGCAGAGCTTGTAGCATATTTATTATTAAAGGCTTATGTTGCATTCGTAAATGATTGGAACTTAACCCACGATGATTCATTATCTGAAGAAGATATTGCTAACTTTTTTCAGGATACAATTTTTCGCAGTCTCGCAATTTGAGACTCATTTTTTTAGCTAAAAGTGACCAAATGAACATATCGGTCACATAGTATTAGGAGGAATCGATATGATAAAATCGGAATGGAAAGGTATTTTTAAAAACAAAAAATTATTGATTTCAATAATTGCAGTTTTATTTATTCCAGTGATGTACGCTGGGATGTTCTTATGGGCTTTCTGGGATCCGTATGCTAACTTAAGTGATCTTCCTGTAGCAGTTGTTAACTCGGATGAAGGGGCGGAGTACAACGGAACAGAGCTAGCCCTCGGTAAGGAGCTAACAGATAAGCTACGAGAAAGTGGCCAATTTAAGTTTGTATCTGTATCTGAAAAAGAGGCAGATGAAGGGTTATTGAACCAAGATTATTATTTATTAATCGAGATTCCTGAAAACTTCTCTGAACATGCAACGACTTTATTAGATGAGAAGCCAGAAAAAATGGTCATCACTTATAAAGCAAATGAAGGATTTAATTTCTTATCATCGCAAATAGGTGAGACAGCAATGGATCGTATTCGTGCAGAAGTGAATGAGCAAGTATCAGCAACTTATGCTGAACAGCTATTTGATTCAATTACGAAGCTAGGTGATGGATTTGCGGAAGCCTCTGATGGGGCAGGGCAGTTAAAAGACGGCGTAGCTGAAGTTAATAATGGTGCCTCTAACCTAAAAGGCTACTTGGAACAATTAGCTAGTAGTACGATTGAGCTGAGTGATGGTACTAATAAGGTAGTTGATGGTATTAATACAGCTGCTACTGGATCTAAGGATTTAAATGAAGGTCTGGGAACACTTGCTGATGGTTCTTCTCAGCTTGCAAATGGCGTTAGTCAAACGGCTGAAGGGGCAGTCGCTTTAGATAGTGGTATTAAGGAGTACACAGCTGGTGTAGATAAATTAAATGAAAGCTATCAATTACTTAGCGAAAAGGAAAAAGGCCTGCTAGATTCCTTGGCTAAGCTTCAAGCGAGTAGCTCCAAATTGAATGACAGCACAAACCAACTGGCTCAAGGCTCTGCTAATGTAACAGCTGGTATCCAAGCATTATCTCAACAATTAGGTCAGTTAACAGCTGCTTTACCTCCAGAACAGTCGGCTGCTATTACAGAGACATTAAAGCAACTAGAGGCTGGTAGTACTTCTGTTTCCTCAGGCTTAGAACAATTAGCTGGTGGAACTCAGGATTTAACTACTGGGACTTCTCAAATAGTGAGTGGAGCGGAACAGCTGAGTGGAGGTTACTCACAAGCAAAGCAGGGTGTTTCACAATTAGCATCATCTTCAGCAGCATTAGTAGAAGGCTCATCTAATCTTGCTGGTGGTACGACTACTCTAAAAGAAAAAATGAACGAATTCAACGCTGGAATCAGTCAGGCGTATGCTGGATCCTCTAGCCTTGTGAATGGATTAAACGAACTAGCTAACGGCTCATCCCAATTAAAAGAGGGTACTGGTACACTTGCTACGAAATCAGGGGAATTAGCAGATGGTTCTACTAAACTAGTAGAAGGTACACAATTACTGGCAGATGGAACGGAAACATTGCAATCTAGCTTAAAAGAAGCAAGTGAGCAGGCAGGCGAAGTAGCACCTTCTGAATCGACTTACGAAATGGTCGCTTCTCCAGTAGATGTTAATGTGGTAGGGGTCAATGAGGTACCTAACTATGGAACAGGATTCACACCTTATTTCTTATCACTTGGGTTATTTGTCGGTGCATTGTTAATATCAATTGTCTTCCCATTTGTTCAACCAGCGATTGCTCCAACAAGTGGGGCGAAATGGTTTGCTAGTAAAATAACTGTTTTAAGTGTAGTAGGAATTATCCAATCGCTGTTTGTAGTTGCGGTTGCACTATTTGTCTTAAAGCTTGAAACTCAAAGTGTAGGACTGTTCATCCTTTCTGCAGTCATTACAAGCTTCACATACTTAGCATTAGTACAGTTGCTTGTTTCGATTTTAGGTGATCCAGGAAGATTTGTTGCAATTATTGTCCTAATTCTGCAGCTCACAACAAGTGCGGGTACATTCCCATTAGAACTTATACCAGCACCGTTGCAATTCTTTAATAAATTGTTACCGATGACTTACTCAGTCCAAAGCTTTAAAGCATCTATTTCTACAGGTGATTTAAGTCATTTCTGGTTTAATAATAGCTTCTTACTTGGCGTGATGGTAGTGTGCTTAGTAATAACATTCGGATACTTTATGCTTTTGTTTACAAAACGCTATTCTAAACAAACAAAAGAAGCGTAACATAAAATTAATAAAGCTCCTCGCATCTTACGAAAAGTAAAATGTGAGGAGCTTTATTTTGTACATTAAATTTTGTTTCACCCACCACTTGGGAACATTAGACTTCCTGTTTTTCTTTTTTCAATTTTTCTACTAGAGGCATCACTTGGTCTGCAAACCGTTTCATTTCCGTGTGCTGCGGGGAAAACTGAAGAATTAACAGATTTACTCCAGCTTCCTCAAACGCAATAATTTTTTTAGCAAGTTGTTCAGGTGTGCCTATTAAGTCTGGCCGTAATCCTCGGTTGGACACGGAATAATCCTTAAGCTGCACCTCTACGTTAAGATGAGATTTGCTAACAAAATCCTTGTAACCCTCATAACCAGGAGAACCTTCTTTTACTTCCGTAATGCGAGCAAGTTCTTGTTGTACTTCCTCTTCGGTATCTCGACAAATGATATAGGCAGACATCCCAAACGTTTCTAATGGTTTTTCCCCAAGAGACTGGCGTCTATTTTTCATATCATTAATTTTTTCAGCAATTTCCTCGACTGTGCCACCATGCATAACATAGGAGTCACAAGTTTTAGCAATTGTTTGCTTCCCAGCTTCACTTTCTCCACCAGCATATAGGGGGATATGCTGGTTCATTGGCTTCGGAGACAAGTATGTGTTTTCATATTGATAAAACTGGCCAGTATAAGTAAAAGGTGTTTCTTTCCATAACCCTTTTAAGATGTGGATAAACTCCTCTGTCCGTGCATAGCGTTCATCATGTGCTGTGAAGATACCTCCATATTGTCTTGCTTCCCCTTCCCACCATGCAGATACAACATTGAGAGAAAAACGCCCGTTGCTGATGTGATCTATATTTGCTGCTGCTTTTGCCGTTAACGCAGGATTATGGAAGCCAGGTCGAATCGCAGTTAAAATTTCTATGCGTTTCGTGACGGCTGCGATAGCCGCAGTAGTTGACCATGCATCTAAAGAGGGACTCTCCACTCCTTTAATATCATTAAGATTTAATTCCGCTATTAAGGTTAAATCGTAACCCCAGTCTTCCGCATTTTGTGCTAGCTCTTTTACATATTCAAATGTTGCAGGCATATCCTCATCTGTTATATTTCGTAACCACCCGCCGAAAACAGGCAACCAAAATCCATACTTCATTATTTATCCTCCCCTTTAATTTTATTAATTCTGAAAATTATTATTACTAATCCTATCATAATGCTTGGTTATTAACAATAAATCCTTTATAGTTAAACTCATTCATCAATATACGCAAAAAAAACCAGCTAGGAAGGGGAGCTTCTAGCTGGTAATTTTAAAGAATTATAGGTTGTTGCATTTATCACAGTGGTTCCCATAGCATTCATGTTGCTCTTCAATTGGCTCGCCGCATGTTACGCATTTCTTTTTGGGCAGGTTACGGAAAAATTCTAATACGTTTTCTAACATATATATTCCACCTCCATCTGTTATATAACTGTTTCGATTGAATTCATTGTAATATAACACAGAATGTTTTGTCAACACTTTCTATAGATTTTTGCTAAAATAGGAATAAAGGAGTGATACCCATGTTTTTTATTGATAATAAAGGAATTACTGATCCACGCATTAACTTAGCTATTGAAGAATATGCTCTCAATACTATGGATGTAGAGAAGGATTCATTTCTTCTGTTTTACATAAATCAGCCATCAATCATTATAGGGAGAAATCAAAATACAATTGAAGAAATTAATACAGATTTTGTAGAGCAAAACGGTATTATCCCAGTACGCCGTCTTTCTGGTGGAGGAGCAGTTTATCACGATCTTGGTAATTTAAATTTCAGCTTCTTAACGAAGGACGATGGAGATAGCTTCCGTAACTTTAAAAAGTTTACGCAGCCAGTTGTAGATGCATTGAAGCAAATGGGTGTAGAAGCAGAGCTTTCTGGAAGAAATGATATATTAGCTGGAGGAAAAAAAATCTCTGGTAATGCTCAGTTCTCCACTCGTGGAAGAATGTTCAGTCACGGTACACTAATGTTCGATACTGAAATCGATGCCGTTGTTTCTGCATTAAAAGTTAAAAAAGACAAAATTGAGTCAAAAGGAATTAAATCCATTCGTAGTCGTGTTACAAATATAGTAGATCTACTGGACAAGCCGATGACGATAGAGGAATTCCGCTTAGCGATACTTTCTTCTATTTTTGGAGGGGAAGACAAGGTTCAATATTGGGAACTAACGGAGGAGGACTGGGCTAATATCCACAAGCTATCTGAAGAGCGTTATCAGAAATGGGAGTGGAACTATGGAAAATCTCCTAAGTCTAATATCCAGCATTCCCACCGATTTCCTACGGGCAGTGTAGACGTTCGTCTAGAGGTGAACAAAGGGGTTATTGAAGAGGTTAAATTTTTCGGAGACTTCTTTGGAGTAGGAGAAGTGGAAGAGGTAGAGGTTTTACTAGTTGGTAAAAATTACAGCAAAGAGGCCATAGAACAAGCATTAGAATCAGTAGACGTTCCAAAGTATTTTGGTGGTATAACGAAAGAGGAATTGATTCAGTTAATGTACTGACTAATTGTTCGAATAGTGCCGGGTAAACAGTCCATATCTAAATGGGCTGTTTTTTCTTTTGAAATAAATAATTTTGTAGTACTTGGAACAGTTTTGGATAATTATGTTAAAGTTAAATGGAGTAAAACTGACAACAGAAGTATTGAAAAGGGGGGTTCTTATGTCACGCTATATTTCAATGGGCATTTTAATTTTTTTTGGTAGTTTAATGTTAGGCTATGGGCTTTTAGCGTTTGCACAGGTAACGCTTGATGCTATTCTAATTGGTACGATTCTAATTATAGCTATGTTAAGTATAATTATTACTTTGTTAATTAAAATCTATGAACTTCTTAAGAACCAAAATAATTTCAGAATTTAAGTTAGGCAATAAAAAGGCACATCAAAGACCCGATTAGGGAGAACTTGGATGATGCCTTTTACCTTTTTTATATCTGAAATAAGTACGATAAAAAAACGCACCTGGAGGATTCAAATGCGTTCATCATTCATTATTTTACTTCCTTAAAGCCTTGACTCTCTAACATTTCTGCTGATTTTTCCATACTTATCCCATTATTTTTAGGGTCTTCACTAAAATTCATACCTGGCAGACCCATGATTTCATCAAAATCGACCGCCTCATAGTCTATAACTAA
Source organism: Psychrobacillus sp. FSL W7-1457 (assembly GCF_038593405.1). NCBI lineage: Bacteria > Bacillati > Bacillota > Bacilli > Caryophanales > Bacillaceae > Psychrobacillus > Psychrobacillus sp. FSL W7-1457. The sequence continues at coordinate 3,012,664 of NZ_CP151993.1, read as the reverse complement.
GGATTCAATTGCCTTGGAATCATCATATTCTAGTTTATGTGTTATTCCATCAATGTTTTGGAATTGTTCGGTCATAGGCTCAAAAAGTTCTTTCGCCTGTTCTTTCGATTCAATACCAGCTAGTTCATACTCGATAACATTTTCTGTTGTTTGCTTTGTTACTTTATCACCTTTAGCCGTGTACTCTAACGTCGTTGCAATGCCATTCTGCTCAGCCTCAAATGTTCTAGTTGTTTCACTTTCACCACATGCTGTTAGAAAAACAGCTAAAACTACAAACGTAATAAACCCTATTAATTTTTTCATTGTTAGACTCCTTGTCATTTGGTATTTTAAGATAGCGATATGGTGGTGTTACTTTTAACCTCTACAAATAAAATCCGAGGTTTTCATTTACATCAATCTTGACTCCCCTAATTCAGCTATATGTTCTAATAAAATTCAATCCTTTCTACTAATTTATTAGCAAAATGATTTCAAAACAAAAAGCCCCTGTATAAGTCACGTATTTTCATAACTTCGGCAAATCGGTACTACTAATATTATGGTATAACTACATGATTGATCTTTTTTATGTAAATAAAGAGGATCTTAATTTTGCTGAATAACATATAAGTTTTCAAAGTGACGTTTGTATTGTACAAGGGCTAATAACTGTCATTTTGATGAAATCTTTTTGCTAATGAAACTTTTACCCGTTTTTACCATTTATTAAACATAAAGTGGTAAAATATATAAGAAAAGTAATTGTAGTAGGAGTGAGGAAATGAAAAAGAAGTCAGTGAAGCTGTTAATAGCAATGATATTAATGTTTAGTTTTGTTTTTGTGAATGGGACAAGCATGGAAGCTGCAAGTATAGTCATGTGGGGGAAAACAGAACTGAAGCTAGGTCAAATTGGTAAAGCGACTATAGTAAAAGATTCTACTTTAGTGAAGATAGGGGAGGACGGATCCCTTCAAACAATAAGAAAGCTGAATAAAGGCGATGAATATCGTGTATATAGCTATAAAAGTACACATAATGGATTATATGGGGTTGGTGGGGGAGCTTATATTCAAAAAAACAATAATGTCCTATACGAAACTCCTTCCAAATCAAAATTAGCTCTTTTAGAGAATCCGCCGAAGACTTATGTCTCGACAAAACTTACGAAATCAGAAAACGGTAATGGTATAGAGGTTGTACCTGGTGCTCCTACAAAATTTCAAAACTGTAAGGAGTTAAACAAGGTATATCCACAAGGAGTAAAAAAAGGGCATCCTGCTTATGCGTCAAAGCATGACAGAGATAAGGATAACTGGGCATGTGAAAGATAATATGAGTACTAAATTTAATGGTGTTTCCTAAGGGAATACCATTTTTTTGTTGTTTAGAATTATAAAATTCTAAAACCTGTGGATAAATTCATGTCTAGCTCCACCGCCTTGCCCCTCGGGATCAAATGGATAAAAGCTCCGGTGGCTGAGGAACTGCCTCCTCGCTTTTCATGTTTCAATAAACTTCCATCGACATATTTTTATTATTTTTGTAGGATAATAATATATGGAAGGAAGTTGATGATTTTGTTTAATAAGTTTATGAAAATATTTATAGTATTACTTTTATTTGTAGGTCTAGGTTTTTCTAATCAATTAACTGCTGAGGCCGCTCCAGTTATGTGGGGGAAAACAGAGCTTAAGCTAGGACAAATAGGTAAGGTTACTATATTAAAAGAGACGAAACTCGTAAAAATAGAAAATAATTCTTTAAAAGAAGTTCGAACATTAACAAAAGGTGAAGAATTCCGTGTCTATAGTTATAAAAGCGAACAGGGTGGCCTTTATGGTGTAGGTGGCGGAAGCTTTATACAAAAAAATACAGCAACAGTTAAGTATGAAACACCATCAAAGAGTAAGCTTGCTTTATTAGAACAGCAAACAACTTCACCAAGCAATGCAACAAAAGTAATGTGGGGCAAGACAGAGCTAAAAAAAGGTCAAATCGGTAAGGCTACTATCATAGATGACACGAAATTAGTGAAATTTGAAAATGGTTCTCTATCAACCGTACGTAATCTAAAAAAAGGCGAAGAATTCCGTGTCTATACATATAAGAGTGATCAAGGTGGATTATATGGAGTTGGTGGTGGGAGCTTTGTACAAAAAAGCTCAAAAGTTAAGTATGAGACCCCATCTAAATCGAAGCTTGCCCAATTAGAAGCTCTATCTTTAAAAGAAATGAAAGTACATTTTATTGATGTCGGTCAAGGAGATTCAATATTAATCCAGTCACCAAACGGGAAAAGTATGCTGATTGACGGTGGGACAAAGTCAAAAGGTGATACAGTAGTCAAATTCATCAAATCCCAAGGGATTACAAAGTTAGATTTTGTGGTTGCTACACACCCTGATGCAGACCATATCGGGGGACTAATAAAAGTTTTGGAATCTAACATTAAAATTGGTACATTTATGGATAGCGGTAAAGTGCATACTTCAAATACGTATAAGGACATGCTAACATTAATTCGTAATAAAAATATAAACTTTAAAATACCAACTAAAGGTGAAAAAATTACATTTGATAATTTAAATCTGCAAGTGCTAAATGTGGGAACAACTAATAGTGATAATAACGACGCATCTATCGTACTAAAGCTAGCTTATAATAATATTTCATTTCTTTTGACAGGTGATGCAGATACAGGAAAAGAATCAGAAATAATGAGCAAATATAATGTAAAATCTACTATTTTAAAAGCTGGTCATCACGGATCAGATACAAGTAGTTCCGAAGCCTTCTTAAAAGCAGTTAAGCCAGAAGTTACGATACTTTCTTATGGCAAAAATAATCAATATGGTCACCCTCATAAAGCAGTGGTGGATCGTCTAAATTTATTTAAATCAAGTATTTATCATACTTTATCAGGTACAATAACAGTTAAGACCAACGGTACAAGTTATTCAGTTAGTCAGTAAAAATATCTTCGGCACAGGAGACGCGTCACACTATTAAAACATAGGGAGTGAAGGTAAGTGAGCTCAAGTAAAAAATATACACTAGACCGCATTGAAGAAGGTATGTATGTTTTTTTGGAAGCACCAGAAGAAATGAACCAACTGATCCTACCAACATCTACTTTTGATCTTGAACTAGAAGAAGGCGATATTGTTAATATCACAACAACTGATGAAGGATATCAAATGGAAGTTTTAAAAGAAGAAACATTAGATAGACGTGAAGAAATCAGTGCTTTATTAGAAGATCTAATAAATAGAAATAAATGAAGAGACTCGGACATAACTAGTCTCTCAAGTAAAAACGTGAAATCGGAAAACTCGATTTCACGTTTTCTTTATTATAAGACCGGCCCGTATCCTGTAGAAAAAACTTTATACTTTAGTTGTTTGAAGAGGAAGTGGCGACTCCTAGGGGCAACAAGCGAACGCAAAAGTCCAGGCAGGAACAAAGAGACGAAGAGGTTGAAGCAGTACCACGCGGAAAGCGTCAGGCTCGGGCAGAAATCAATTCTACTCTCTGATTAAAGATTTCTTTGCATCATAAATCAACCCTACCCTTTAACATAGCCTAAAATTCTAGACGTTGAGATAACTGGGCTAAAGCAATCGTTAGTTGAATAGTATATAGTGAATATATATAATATATAAAGAGGTATAGACGGATGTATATATTAAGTTAATTGCAAAGATAAAAATTTATTTTAACTATATTTCGAAAATATTTTCGAGGGATTTACGATAGATACACACATGGATGTAAAGGAGGTATCTGCATGCAAATTATTATTTCTAACAGTTCAAAGGAACCGATTTATGAACAGATTTTCAAACAAATTCAGACTAAAATCTTGTCAGGTGAGTTAAAAGAAGGAACCGCTTTACCTTCCATTAGACAATTGGCCAAAGATTTAAGAGTTAGTGTGATTACTACAAAACGAGCATATGAAGAATTAGAAAAGGCAGGCTTCATATATTTAATTGTTGGAAAAGGTTCATTTGTAGCGGAACAAAATTTAGATGTTATTCGAGAGAAAAAATTGCGTGTAATTGAAGAACAATTAAGTGCGGTTATCTCTAACAGTAAAGAATCAGGGTTATCTTATGAAGAATTACAAGATTTATTAAAGCTGCTGTACGAGGAGTGAGAGGAATGGGAAATGTAATAGAGTTCCAGGGGGTTTCTAAAAAATTTGAGACAATAACTATCGACAATGTAGATTTACAGATAAAAGAAGGATACACAACAGGATTTATTGGCCCGAATGGATCTGGTAAATCGACGATGATCAAGTTAATGATGAATCTTTTACAGCCGGATAAGGGAAAGGTAAGTGTATTTGGAAAAAATTATGCCAGCCATGAGAAAGAAATTAAAAACCGTATAGGCTTCGTATACGACAGCAATATATTTTATCAATCCCTGAATTTAAAAGAAATTAGTAAAATAGTTGCTCCCGCTTATAAAGCATGGGATGATCAACAATTTAATCAGTATGTTAATCAATTTGAGTTACCTCTAAATAAATCTCTTAAAAATTTTTCTAAAGGTATGAAAATGAAAGCTTCTATAGCTATTGCCTTATCTCATCATGCAGAACTAATTATTATGGATGAGCCGACATCAGGATTAGATCCTACGTTTCGCAGAGAGTTGTTAGACATTTTTCAAGAAATTATGGTAAATGAGGGAAGGAGTATATTTTTTTCAACGCATACGACAAGCGATTTAGAACGTTTTGCTGATTATATTGTATTAGTTGATAAAGGGAAAATTCTTCTTAACCAACGTATAGATGAGTTACAGGAACGATATGTCGTTGTAAAAGGAAGCACGGATTTACTAGACCGAGATACAGAAGCACATTTCATTGACATAGAACGTTCTCAAGGGGTATTTCAAGCTTTGTCAAAAGATGCAGAAGAAGTACAGAAAGTCTTTGAGGATCATGTCGTGATAGAGAAAGCCTCTTTAGATGAAATAATGTATTATATGAAATCTGCCCAAAGAAGCAAGGTAAATAGTTAAATTTATAGGCTATGTTAAAGGTAAAGGTTGATTTAAATACACGTAAAAAATGAGCTAGGATATTTTCCTGGCTCATTTTACTTTGATATTGCTTTTTACTAAAGCACCTCGTTCGTATTATAAGGTTAGCCAGATATTTCTGGTTGACCTTTTTTTATATCGATATATGATTGCGGTAGCCGGGGTAGAACGTAAGCACCCGTGGGGCTAATGATCCCGTCAATTAAACAGTTCGCCCCCTACTTGTAGAAACATGATTGAGGCTGGTTGGGACTCTGATCTCGTATAACAAGCGAAGCTATGATACTACATGGAGGAATAGGGGTTACCGGTTAATTGTATGACAAGGAGGAAAATAATGATGAATCCAGTAATTGGTCTGGATGTGGCAAAAGGCGAAAGTCAGGTTCAAGCATTCTTGGAGAAAAAGCAACCGTACAAAAAGAGCTTTAAAGTGGCTCATACACTTGAAGGGCTTACAATTCTTTTAGAGTTTATTAGAGAAATAGAAGAGGCTTCTGGAGAAAGGCCCCCGATTGTTTTGGAATCTACAGGCCATTATCATACACCAGTTGTCCAATTTTTCGAAGAGAGAGGATATTTATTAATCATGGTTAATCCACTCGTTTCGTATCGAGCAAAGAGTTCAAGTTTACGTAAAGTAAAGACGGATATCATAGACGCTCGTCATCTCTGCGAGATGTTTTATAAAGAGGATCTAGAGCCTTATAAACAACGAGGAATCCAGCTCTTAAATTTACGTAACCTTACAAGACAACATGAAAATATTACTGGTATGTATGTACAAACCAAACTACAATTCCAGTCCGTTTTAGACCAAGTATTTCCTGAATACTGTGGTGTTTTTGGAGATTTGTATTCAGACGTTTCCTTACTTTCGCTCCAATCATTCCCTACTTCAGAGGAAGTATTGGCTACTAGTGAAGAAACAATCGCAAAAAAGATAAAAGAATTCTGTAAAAGCCGTTCGCAACAATGGGCAAACAGCAAGTCAGAAAAATTGAAGACAGCCGCAAATCGTAATCCATTTCAGAAAACCTTATACTACAGCCTTATTTTAAGCATGGATATGTATATTAAAATGCTTCTGGAATACAAAAAACATCTATCCAATCTGGAAGAAGAGATAGATGTTTTAGCGAAAAACATGGAAGAATATAAGATTCTGCAATCTATCCCCGGTATCGGCGAAAAAATCGCGGCAACGATTATTTCTGAGATTGGGGAAATCGATCGGTTTAATCACCCTAAAAAATTAGTTGCCTTTGCAGGAATTGATCCAAGTGTTTTTGAATCTGGTACATTCAAAGGTACTTTGAATCGGATTACCAAAAGAGGTTCTAGTAGACTACGACACGCCTTATATATGGCCGTAAAAAGTGCCATTCGTGATTGTCGCAAGAAGAAAACGACAGATGAACTCATTCCTCGAAATAAGAGGTTACGTGAGTTTTATGATAAGAAACGTGAAGAAGGAAAGCCCTTTAAAGTGGCTGTAATAGCATGTGCAAATAAGCTTTTACATTGGATTTATGCACTATTAAAAAGCAAGTCAGATTTCCAAGATCTAGCATAGTTCAAAAATATATGAAAATATCCTAAACCTTTCCAAACGTAGAACTTTGAAAGGTTATTTGGCATGCACAAATTTAGTATAGCATGAACTATTTTGGTTTTTCATTAATAAATATTGACAAACTATTGGCTGGTTTAGTTGAAGAAGAAAGAGCAGTTTATTCCCTCATCGTGCCCGATTGGTGAACAATGACTATGACTTTAATTCTTATTTGAATACATCAAAAACTTTGTTTTCGCTATCTTCATACTGGCAAATAACGATTTGTAGGTTTTTCATATTCCAGTCTTTAGAGCGTAGATAGATAAACGTATTATCCAATTCTACAATTTTGTCAGCCGTAAGATAATTTAAATCGAAATATTTATCGTACTCCTCGTTGTAACCAGGTGTCTCGATAGTTATAGGACTAAATAAGCTTGAAGGCTGTTGTATTGTTTTTTTGATTACTCTCGAACTAATATTGTATTGATAGGTATAAATAAATTCATTGTACATATCATCATTCCCAATAAAGATGGTTGTACCATCTTGTGATACAGATGCCAACATCATTGTAAGGTCATATGACTTAATTTGTTCATATGAAATTCGATTTGTAACTATAGAGTCTTGCATATTATATACGACTACTCCAAATGTACCTTGCATAATCGCAATGTTGTTATCGGCATATAAAAGTTTGGGCATTTCGGAACCTATATTCATTTGTTCAATGTCAGACGTGTCTACAGCTAATTCTTCACCCTCGGGTAAGGTGTTATCAGAACCGAGTATAGGATGTTCGTTGTCTTGACCAACCAGTGTAATTGCATCGGAATCATTTGCTTGGCAAGCCGCTAATAATAGGAACAGTGATATAAAAGTGAAAAGTAATTTCTTCAAAAAGTCGCCTCCTTAAATTGTTAGACGTGAAGATAGTGGATATGTTTCAAATCATTTCTTGTTCAACTAACCTGCCGCGTTAGTTTAAGTGTAACATTTCACAAACTAAATCTCCTCAAGAAAAAACAACCCTAGCCTTTAACATAGCCAATTTATAAATGAGTCTATTTCATAAATAGCAACTTAACAATTTACCACCATCTTTTTCGCTGGATTGATTGAAGCAGCAAGCGGCGAGTCTGACTGGATGAGCAAAACAGTTAGACATCACTACCACGCGCGTAAAAGATGGGTGATGGCTGATCACTCCCTCACTAAAAGACTTCGAGATATGAGCACAAATCAATTCTAATTTATTTTCTAAAATGCCTATAATTTTCTATTTATCATTCGTATTCTTTTGTAAACATAGAGATTATGAAATTGATTCAAATAAATAACGTTTTAAAAGACTTTAATAATATATTAAGGTCTTTTTTTTTATAAAAATCAGATTTTAATATTGTGCATACCGTTAATATAGTATATAGTGTGTATATATCACATATACTCTTTTACTTTATCTATGTCAGGAGGGGGTTCTAGCTCAGTTAATTTCATAAATAGCTTTTTAACATTTAAACATGTACATTTCTATCTGATGATTGCGATAGGAGGTGACTCCAGGGGGATGAGTTAATGAGCAATAAAAATCGTGTCAAAGAAAAGTTTTATAGCACGCATTTTAATTTTAATAAGGGGTGAGGAAAATAGAAAATTTAGTAGAGTTTAAAAATGTCAGCAAATATTTTAAAGATTTCTCCTTAGAGAATATGAATTTACATGTTAAACAAGGGCAAATAACAGGATTTGTAGGGGCGAACGGGGCAGGGAAATCATCCACCATGAAGCTAATAATGAATCTTTTACAACCAGATACAGGTGAAATAAAAATATTTGGTAAGGATTATGCCAATCATGAAAAGGAAATTAAAGAGCGCATAGGATTTGTTTATGATAGTAATGTATTTTACGAGAGTTTGAATCTAAAAGATATCCGTAAAATAATTGGCCCAGCTTATCAAAATTGGAGTGACAGTCAATTTAATGATTATGTTAGAAAGTTTGAACTCCCATTAAACAAAGCTATTAAAACCTTTTCCAAAGGAATGCTGATGAAAACTTCTTTAGCGATAGCCCTATCTCATGAAGCTGAATTTATAATGATGGATGAGCCGACAGCTGGTTTAGATCCCGTTTTTCGAAGAGAATTGCTGGATATTTTAAAAGATATGATGGTAGATGGAAGGCGGACTATCTTCTTCTCCACCCATATAACCAGTGATTTAGAAAGAATCGCAGATAATATTACTTTCATTCATAAAGGAAAGATTCTTTTCAACGAGTCGATAAGAAATATACAGGAGCGTTATGCATTAGTAAAAGGAAGTGCAAATCTAATCAACCAAGACATTGAAAAATGTTTTATCAGTATGGAACGTACCTCTACAGAATTTCAAGCAATAACAAATAATGCAGAAGAAGTAAAAAGATTATTAGGAGCTCAAGTGGTTATTGAAGAAGCTACCTTGGAGGATATTATGTTTTATACGAAAGGAGCTATAGGGCAATATGTATAATTTGATAAAAAAAGATTTAGTTATTCAAAAAACACAGATACTACTTTTTATTCCGTTTATTATGTTCTTTGCAATATTTGCTGATCATATGAGTCCAGCCTTTGTTTTTCTGATGGCTAGCATGTATATACCACTGAATGGATATATTTACGATGAACAAGTAGAATCTAATATACTTCTTAATTCTTTGCCTTATACGAGAAAAGAGATTGTGGCAGCAAAGTACATCGGCGCTATTGCATATATGATTGTATCAATAGGAGTAGCTAGTATTATTTTTTATATATTTAGTTATGACTTTTTGATAAAGGATATATCTATCGCCATGGGATTATTCTTCATTTTCACAGCAATAGCCTTTCCGTTATTTTATATTTTAAAACCCGGATATATAGGTGCAGTGGTTATGGTTGGATTTCTATTCTTAGCTGTTGTTATCCCGCCAGTCTTTCAATTCCTGACCAAACATCTCACTGCGATTACAGATTTTCTAACTAGCATGTCGACAACAACTCTTTACCTTAGTGGCGCAGCTACCTGCATTATAATTTATCTAATTTCCTGGATGGTTAGCCAATCTGTATATCAGCGGAAGGTGTTTTAAGTTTAACTCACTAACTCTTAGATGGAGGCTTTAGTTAAATTCATCACTTAAAAAGGAATGTCTCTATATATTGAGACATTCCTTTACATAGAGAATCTAGCTATCTATTTCATTAAGAGACCCATTTGAAAAGGTAGAAACTTACCTCCATAATAGCCAAATGTTAAGTTTGGATCATACTCGTTAATTTGAAGGCCGTAGTTCATACGCTTCTCCTTCAAGATTATGTTGCGCTCTGTGCATTTTCAGCCAGTTTACATATCCATAAATGGAGTTCACTAAAAATGCCGACCACATTACGAGCATTGACCAATCATTACCGCCAGTTTTTGTGAGTGTGATCAACCATAGGGCAATGGTTAATCCATTGACAGCGATCCAAAGCACCCACTGCTCTGCATAACGTTTAAGCATCAGTATTTGAGCTAGTACAGATAATACAACTGCTGCAGAATCTAATCGTACCTGTTGACCTCCAATAGCGTTTAATAGGTAGGCATAAGATATAGAAGCTACAATAGTGATAACAATTACGTATGCCCAACCTTTTTTATCTAAACGTTTCACAGACACGTCTTCGCCAACAGCTTGAACTTCGGTTAAGTTTTTTCTCCATAAATAGATCCCGATGAACTGTATTGGAAAATAGAACAATCCATTCAGCATAGACTCCCCATATAATCCATACGTATAGGTGATGTAGGCATAAGTAGACGTGTTCACAATACCAAAATAATAATTACTAATTTTCCCCTTAGCTACCAATACCACACAAAGCATACCTGTTAGTGAGCTTATCAGACCTAATAATGAATCTTTCCAAGCAAAAAACAAATAAATATTAACTAACGTAAATACACCCAACCAAACTTTTTCAAATAAAGTCCAGTCCTTGAACATTCCCATCACGCTCTCCTTTATTAATCATGTTATTCTCCCCTACAATAATTCCATACAATCCTCAGGAGGTTCTTGCAAATAAGTAAAAATTACCCTCCTTTATAAGAAAATGTATCGAACAATAAAACAATAGATTATTCTGAGAATAAATACAATATCCTTTGAAAAATAAATTTTTAAAATAGTTACCACCACAATAGAAGCTGCTAAAAAAAGTATTATTGTGGTATGAATTCTTTCGGTGTATGAAGAATAATAAAGAAAGATTTGATATGATAAGAGAAGAACTTTTTAAGGGGGATTACTGTGGACACACACCGAGTGCTAGTAGTGGAAGACGATAAGAAAATTGCAGCACTATTGGCAGATACATTAAGAAAATATCACTATGAAGTACATACTATAGAAGACTTTGACCATATAATTGAGGAATTTACAGCCTTTGATCCACACATTGTTTTGCTTGATGTGAATTTACCTTCGTATGACGGCTATTATTGGTGCAGACAATTAAGACAGCTTACGACTTGTCCGATTATTTTTGTTTCGGCAAGGTCAGGTGAAATGGATCAGATTTTTGCTTTAGAAAATGGGGGAGACGATTTTATTACGAAGCCTTTCCATTATGAAATCGTCCTAGCTAAAATACGAAGCCATTTAAGAAGGACGTATGGGGAGTATGCAGCAAAGCAGGAGGAGAGAATTGTCCGTGCTGGAAAGCTTCAGCTATTCTTGGAGCGGATGGAGCTACATATCGGTAAGGAAGAAATTCCTCTTCAGAAGAAAGAGTGTACCATACTAGAATTACTTTTAAGAAACTATCCTAAAGTAGTGACACGGGAGCAACTATTAGAAGAGCTCTGGGATGACCAGTCTTTTGTTGATGAGAACACATTGAATGTGAACATGACAAGAGTCCGTAAAAAGCTTGCGGATTACCATGTGAGCTCCACCATTGAAACGGTACGAGGAGCAGGTTATCGCTTAAACCTTAGTTCGGAGGAATCCTGATATGTTTCGTTTATTTATAAAAGAACATTCTATCTTTATCATATTTCAAATGTTCCTTGTGTTATTTATCATGCTCCTTTATTGGCTGGATGGCTTTCGAAACGTTGATACTGCCGTATACTCAATCGTGATTAGCACTATCCTAACACTTACCTTTTTAGGAACGCTTTTTATAAAAAAAATGTCGTTTTATAAAAAAATACTATCTGTTCCAAACAAAATAGAAGTAGTCTTGCAAAAAGAAGGATACTCCCCAGAAGTAAGACAAGTGGAGACCTATTTGCAGCACATCTATCGTTTATATCAAAAAGAGGTACAGCTTTTATATGCAACTCAAAACAGGCATCTGCAATTTATGAATAGCTGGGTTCACCAAATGAAAACTCCAATTTCTGTTTTAGAAATGATGGGACAAAATGGGGAACAAATGGACTCTAAAAGTGTTCTCGAGGAAACGGATCGATTGAAGCGAGGATTAGAAGCTGTACTTATGAATGCCAGGCTTGATACCTTTGAAGAGGATATGCACATAGAACAAGTGAATTTAAGGCAAGTTGTGACAGAAGAAGTTTCTAAGAATAAGCGATTGTTTATTAGTCACCGGGTTTATCCTGTCATTGAAATGGAAGAGGATTGTTTAATCGCAACGGATGCTAAATGGATTCGTTTTGTTATTGCTCAATTTATAACAAATGCTGTTAAATACACGATGAAGGAAAATAAAAAGATATTTTTTGAAACTACTTTAGAGGACGAAAAAGTAGTATTGAGTGTGAGGGATGAAGGGATTGGTATCCCGGCCTCTGATATAAAACGCGTGACCAAAGCCTTCTTTACGGGAGAGAATGGACGTAAAAGTGGGGAATCTACTGGAATGGGATTATATTTAGCTCAGGAAATCTGTAATCGTTTAGGTCACAAGATGAGTATCAAGTCGATACTTGGAGAAGGAACGACCATATCAATCCTATTTGAAAAGTTAGATTCTAAGGAAAGGGATGACAAGGATGTCGATATTAGTTCTTGATGATATAACGAAGGTTTATGAAGGAAAAATAGCTCATCTTGCCATTAATCAGCTTAGCTTTGAAGTGGAAAAAGGAGAGTTCCTTGCAGTAATGGGTCCTTCAGGCAGTGGTAAAACTACATTGCTGAATATAATTTCCACAATCGATCGACCTACCTCTGGGGATTTCTTTATAGATGGCTTAAACCCGTTGGAGCTGAAAAAGGATGATTTGTCTTTGTTTAGAAGAAGGCAGCTTGGATTCGTATTTCAGGATTTCAATCTTCTTCCAGCACTTACTGTAGAGGAAAATATGATTCTCCCTTTAACCTTAGACGGGCAGCCTGTAGGGACGATGAGGGAAAAGGTCATGGAAATAGCCGGATCATTGGATTTAATGAATATTCTAGAAAAGAGACCAGCAGAGATCTCTGGTGGTCAGGCGCAAAGAACTGCGATAGGAAGAGCTTTGATACATGGGCCATCCATTATTCTTGCGGACGAGCCAACCGGAAATCTAGATTCTAAATCAGCACGTGATGTATTAGAAATATTAACTCAAGTTAATCAGATGAGTAATACGACCATTGTTATGGTAACTCACGATCCGATAGCAGCAAGTTATTGTGATCGAGTGTTATTTATCAAGGATGGGGAGTACTTTAACGAAATTTATAAGGATGATCGAAGACAAACCTTCTTCCAGAGAATATTAAACGTCCTTTCTCTTTTAGGAGGAAATGTGAACGATTTAAACTCTTTGCGAATGCCTTGATAATTTTCGAAAGATGAAAGTTAGGTGGAAATGTAAAATGACCTTTCAACAATTTGCTTATCATAATGTCATAAGGAACAGCAGGATTTATGCAGCTTTTTTTCTAGCTAGTAGCTTTTCTGTTATGGTGTTCTTCGTCTATACGATGTTAATGTTTCATCCAAAGATTGAGGATCAGTTTTTACGTGATATAGCATTTGGTGGAATGCTGATTGCTGAGATTATATTAATCATTTTTACATTGTTTTTTTTATTTTATTCGATGAGTGCCTTCATACAGGCTAGGTCGCATGAGTTTGGCGTCCTCCTGAATCTCGGGATGCAAAAGCAACAGCTAGGTCGCATGATTTTTATAGAAACAATGCTACTAGGACTTATTTCTGTTACTGTCGGCATATTCTTTGGCTTTTCATTTTCGAAGTTCTTTTTTATGGTGATCCGAGAGCTTTTTTTACTCGATAGCCTTCCTTTATATGTATCTTGGAAACCCTTTGCATTAACGATAATCGTTTTTGTTACGATGTTTGTCGTGATTTCTTTTAGCAGTGTCGTTTTTATACGTAAGAAAGATATTATCCAGCTTCTAAGGGGATATAGTAATGACGAGGAACCGACTGCATATAAAAAATGGAGAGCATTACTGGGGTTTGTCCTCATTTTATCTGCCTACGGACTTGTTATATTCTCGGCATTTCAAATGCATATTGCACTTAGCTTCGTCATTGTGACATTAGCATTTTGGGGAACGTATTACTTTTATACGGACAGTATCCTCTACCTGCTACAGGTCATTCGTAACAAAAGAAAACTTTATTGGCGGTCTTTTCGGTTGATCGCTTTCGCGGATGCATCGATCAAAATTCGAGAGAATGCCAAAATGTTTTTCGTTGTAACAATTGTATCGTGTATAGCCTTTCTTTCAGTGGGAATCGTTACTTCGTTTACTTCCTTTACCGCACAGTTTAGAGAGTTAAACCCTGTAAGTATTTTCTACTCTAGTGATTGGGATAATCCCTATGAACAAGAGCATGTGACGAAGCTAACCGAGGAGCTACAAAATGAAGGGCTTTCTTATGATTTAGTTAAATTTAATCTGAAGAAGCAGACGTCCTCTAGTACAGGAGAGACGGTCAACGTCATTAGAGAATCAGAAGTCAATAGCCTTGCGCTTGCACTCAAAATTCCTTTTGTTGATTTGCTACCGGGACAGGCATTGTTAGTACCCAATACAGAAGAGGACTTTGGAAGTATCCGAGTGGAAAATGAACAGACAGTGTTAGAGGAAAGTAATATTCCTCTTCGTATTCAGGATATTTACAATAAGTTAATTTTTCCTTCCTTAGCAATCAAAGATCGTACAATCATTATTAGTGATGAGGACTTTTCATTAATAACAGAACCATTGGCGGGGTATGAGGACCAGCAATCGAGAATGACCTTTTATGCCTTCCATATTTCTGAATGGCTCCGTACGAAAGAAATTGGTACTAGTTTAGACGAATTAATGAGTGAAACTGTAAGTTCTACTGGTATAAATTCCAATCCTTTTTATTACGTAAACCCAGGGTTGAACTATTCCATTATTCGCGCTACCTTCTCATTACTTCTATTCACGGGGCTATTAGTTGCTGCAGTACTAATCCTAGCTGCAGGTAGCTTTGTTTACTTCAAGCTATACACAGATTTGGAGAGAGATAAGAAGCAATATGATGTACTGAGAAGAATGGGAGTAACAGATAGAGAACTAGTTAAAATCGTTAATAGGCAGCTAATTCCGCAATTCTTTTTACCTTGGGGGCTAGCAATGATTCATAGCACCTTCTCCTTCTTATTTTTACAAGCATTTTGGGTGGATCTAGCTGCAGTTTCCATAGCTAAAGAAATGTTAATAGTTTTAATAGTATTTACCATTATCCAGCTATCCTATTTCTATTTAATAAGATGGAGATATATTGCCCATATTCAAGAATAAAATATGCATGAAAGAATGGGGCAGGGCTAGTACTCTGCTCCCATTTTGCTTTGGAAGTAAATGGTGCAAACCTTCATTTTATATTGAATTGTCAAAACTTTTCTTATATAATTAAGTTGGGGATTATGAATGACTGTTCATTCAAGAAAGATGGGAGCTGTAAAAAATGAGTTTAGTGACACACGTTCAACAAAGGGCCTTAAAAAATCCAGACAAAATTGCTTATCATTTTATGGGAAAAGACACTACTTACGCAGAATTCAATCAGTCGGTAGAGCGTTTTGCGGCTGCTTTGCATTCATTAGGGGTAGAAAAAGGGGATAATGTAGGGTTTCTACTTGGAAATTCTCCACACTTCTTAATTTCTCTTTATGCAACCATGCGTTTAGGTGCAACCGCAGTACCGATTAATCCAATATACACACCAGATGAAATTAGCTACATCGTGAAAAACAGTGACGCTAAAGCTATTATTGCCTTAGATGCGTTTATACCACTAGTAGAGAAGGCAGCTGGTGTTTTTTCAACAGTAGAAAACTATATTATCTGTGAGACAGATCCATCAACACCTGAAAAGCTTGCAGCTCTTCCAGCTACCTTAAAGTCTAAGGTGAAATCGTTTACATATTTGATTTCTACAGCAGTGGAAGCAGTACCTCAAGTGGAAATTGATTCAGATGACACAGCTGTCATTCTATACACATCTGGTACTACTGGACATCCTAAGGGTGCTATGCTGACATTTAATAATATTTACTCGAACGCTCGTGACGTTGCCGAGTATTTAAACTTCAGCACAGACGACCGAGTAATAGCGACACTTCCAGTATTCCATGTATTTGCATTGACGGTAGTAGTAAATGCACCATTATTAATGGGGGCTACTATTCTGTTAGTTCCTAGATTCAGTCCACAGGAAGTGTTCCATGTGATTAAAGAGCAAGAGGCAACTGTCTTTGCTGGTGTACCAACGATGTTCAACTTCCTATATCAATTCCCAGAAGGAAAGGTAGAAGATTTCTCTACGATTCGTTTAGCGATTTCTGGAGGATCCTCCTTACCGGTTGCTTTATTGCACAACTTTGAAGACAAATTTAAAGTGCGTATTTCGGAGGGCTATGGTTTATCAGAGGCTTCTCCAGTAACTTGCTTTAACCCAATTGATCGCGACCGCAAGGCAGGATCCATTGGAACTTCTATAGTTAACGTAGAAAACAAAGTGGTAAATGAGCTCGGGGAAGAGGTACCGGTAGGAGAAGTTGGCGAACTGATTGTTCGTGGACCGAACGTCATGAAGGGCTATTACAAGATGCCTGAAGAAACGGAAAATGCAATTCGTGGTGGCTGGCTTTATACAGGTGACCTAGCTCGCCAAGACGAGGAAGGCTATTTTTATATCGTTGACCGTAAAAAGGATATGATCATTGTCGGGGGCTATAATGTTTACCCTCGTGAGGTTGAGGAAGTATTATTTGCGCACCCTGGCATCGTGGAAGCAGCCGTTATCGGCGTTCCAGACCCTAACTTTGGAGAAGAAGTACTTGCCTTCGTTGTGAAAAAGGATGAATCCTTAACGGAAGAGCAGCTTCATGATTATTGCGCTGAAAAACTAGCAAAATATAAAATTCCAAAAAGTATAGAATTTTTAGATGAGCTTCCAAAAAATACGACTGGTAAAATACTACGTCGTACATTGAAGCCAACAACCAAAACAAAATAATAAACTAGACTGTCTTCTTAAATGGGGACAGTTTTTTTATAGGAAATAAGGTGTGATACGCAATCATTAGGCTAGAATGAGAGAGCTGCTGAGTGATTGTAGTAAACTATGGGTTTATTGTCGTAAAGTATTGAGTGATTGTAGTAAATTATGAAGTCATTGTCGTAAATCTAGCTAGAATGAGAGAGATGATGGGTAATTGTGTCGGCAGGTGGCTTATTGCTCACTCCTTAAAAAAGCGGTGACCTGAAGCGGAAATCGGGATTTGATTTTATTCAAATTATGAAGCTACTCATTTGTCATTCTTTTTTTTTCGGGAAATAAAGGAAAATGATATAGAGTGTCGAAATAAGGAAAGACAACAAGAAAGCGAGGAAAAATAATGGCTAAAAGAAGGTTAGAAGCAAAGGATCTATTTAAGTTACAATCCATAACAAATCCAGTAATTTCACCGTCTAACAAGGATGCTGTATTTATTCGAACGGAAATGCATGAAAAAGACAATAAATATTATTCATATTTATATCACGTAGATTTAGAGAATGAAGAGGTAACCCAGTGGACTCATCAAAAAGAGCGTATATCATCACCTCGTTGGTCCAATGATGGAAAATACATAGCATTCATGTCTACTCGAGATGACAAAAACCAACTCTTCCTTTTATCGTCTAAGGGTGGCGAAGCAAAGAAGTTAACCACTTTTGAAAAAGGAATCTCAAGCTTCCACTGGTCTCCTTGCAGTAAAAAAATCTGGTTTGTCGCGCCTTTAAAAGCGGGGAAAAGCTGGACAGACGAGCCTGAAAAAGAAGAAAACAAGCAGCCCGAGGCATACGTTGTCGATAAGATGAGATATCATTCTGACGGTGTAGGATTATTACCACAAGACATCTATAGACAAATAGGGATAATTAGCCTGGACACAGAGGAGATTGTACAGTTCACAGAAGGTAATCACCAATATAGCCTGCAGGCAGTTTCACATGATGGCAAAAAAATAGTAATGGGAGTAAATAGAGAAGAAAACCAAGACTTTTCATTTAAGCAGCCTTTGTATTTAGTAGATGTGGAATCGAAGGAAGAAAGCGTATTAGTAGATGAAGAGGGATATTTCGGAGGCGCTGCTTTTTCACATGAAAATGACTATGTTGCTTTTGTAGGATCAAATAGAACTTATGAAAATGCAACACACGATGAAGTATATATTTATAACGTTCAAACAGGTGTAAGAGAGGCTTTAACAGAAGGAATTGATGCTCCAGTCGGAGATTATTCCGGAGGTGATTTACAGCAAGGAGCTAGTGCACCAAGTGTAGCCTGGACAAAAGACAACTATGTATATTTTCAGCTCTCTACTATGGGGGACGTCCGCCTCTATGTAGCTTCCTTAGAGGGAGAAATATACCCAGCAACCCCTGAAAATGAACATATTTACGGCTATGATATTGCGAAAGATGGCACATTTGCACTTGCCGCAATCAGTAATTCAGTATTTCCCGGGGAATTATTTAAGCTTAATTTGACGACTGGTGAGAGAAAAGCACTTACTTCATTCAATGAACAACTTCTGAAGGAAATAGAACTTGTCGAACCAGAGCCGATTGTTTACAAGGGAGCTAAGGACTGGGATGTTCATGGATGGCTGATCAAGCCCGCTGGTTTCGAGGCTGGAAAGAAATATCCGCTTATTGTAGAGATACATGGTGGTCCCCATACCATGTATGCGAACACCTTCTTTCATGAGCTTCAGCTATTAGCGGCTAAAGGCTACGGCGTGTTATATGTAAACCCAAGAGGTAGTCATTCCTATAGCCAAGAATTTGTAGATGCGGTAAGAGGCGACTATGGCGGTGGAGATTATGAGGATATTATGGCAGGCGTTGACTATGTGTTGTCGGAAAATGATTGGATTGATAATGATCGTCTAGGAGTAACAGGGGGAAGCTACGGTGGTTTTATGACAAACTGGATTGTTGGGCACACAAATCGCTTTAAGGCTGCAGTAACCCAACGCTCTATCTCGAACTGGATCAGCTTTTATGGTGTGTCCGATATAGGTTACTATTTCACTCCATGGCAAATCGGAGGGGATATGACTGATATAGACAAGCTATGGGACGCATCTCCTTTAAAGTATGCTGCTAATGTGGAAACTCCTTTGCTTATTTTGCACAGTGAAAATGACTATCGCTGTCCAATTGAGCAAGGTCAGCAGCTATACATTACGTTAAAAGCGCTTGGGAAAGAAACAGGCTTTGTTCGTTTTCCACAAGCAGATCACAATTTATCACGTGTTGGCTTACCAAATCTACGCCAAACAAGGCTCGAACAAATTACTGGATGGTTTGAGAAGTATATTTAATGATAAAAAACGCCCTTCATTTCCTTTTTGGAATGAAGGGCGTTTATTTAAACCTGATTTTTCTTTTTATGAAAACCATTCTTGTAATAACTAAACACTAAGCCAAGGATCCAGATTGGACCGACAATCAGTGCAACCCTAGTATCAGGGAAATAAGCCATGAGACCAAGCACTAATACTAAAAAGGCAAGCACGAGATACGAACCGTAGGGATAGAATAATGCCTTATAGGAAAGTCTTGAAACCTCTCCCTTAGTTAAGGATTTTCGGAATTTTAATTGAGACATTAGAATAATTCCCCATGTCCATACTGCACCAAAGGTCGAGATGCTTGTTACCCAAATAAATACCTTTTCTGGTACTAAGTAATTTAGTAATACACCAAATAATAATAATGTTGCTGAGAAAATAATAGCTTTTGAAGGAACACCAGTACCACTGATTCTTTTAAAGGAAGCAGGTGCTTGTTTTTGCTCTGCTAGATTAAAGAGCATTCTCCCAGTACTGAAAATTCCGCTGTTACAGCTTGATAATGCAGCAGTTAGAACAACAAAGTTAATAATTCCAGCAGCTGGTCCGATACCAATTTGCTCAAACATTAAAACAAAAGGACTACCATTGTTTCCGACTTCATTCCAAGGATAAATCGACATAATGACGAACAAAGCTCCCACATAGAACAATAAAATTCGCCAAAATACCGTGTTGATGGCATTTGGAATAACCTTTTTAGGATTCTTTGCTTCTCCAGCTGTTACTCCAATCATTTCAACACCTAAATAAGCAAACATGACCATTTGTAGAGACATGAATATACCCGTTATTCCATTCGGGGCAAAGCCACCGTTTGTCCATAGATTGCTTATACCAACGGCTACACCGCCATTACCTATACCAAAAATAATAACGCCAAGTCCGACGAATATCATTGCAAGGATTGCCACTATTTTAATAAGAGCAAACCAGAATTCAAATTCTCCGTAAGCCTTTACGGCAATCAAATTAATTAAAGTCATAATAACTAATGCAGCTAACGCCCAAATCCACGATGGTGTTTCAGGGAACCACATTTTCATGTATACTCCAACCGCTGTAATTTCGGCCATACAGGTGACTACCCATAAAAACCAATAATTCCATCCAGTTATATATCCTGCCAGCGGTCCTAAATAATCCTTTGCATATCTACTGAAAGATCCAGATACAGGGTTATGGACAGCCATTTCCCCTAGCGCTCGCATGATAATGAAAATAGCTAGGCCTCCAATAATATAGGAGATCAGAATAGCTGGACCGGCTAATTGAATGGCTGTTGCGGAGCCTAAAAATAGTCCGACTCCAATTGCAGCGCCTAACGACATTAAGGTGATGTGCCGTTGTTCCAAGCCTCGTTGTAATTGTTGATTTCCACCCACGAGAGTAGCACTTCCTTTTATATATGTAATTTTCACAAATAACACTTTACCACAATAGAAGCTATATAGGAAATATTCTTTCTAAAGAATAGTATGATAAAATTATATGCATGGAAGTTAGGGGGCATGAGAATGAATGACATTAAAATAAGACCTGTTAAAGAAGAAGAATTATACCGTTTATGGGAGCTTAGCCTAAAAGAAGATGCTCCAGAATGGAAAAAGTGGGACGCCCCGTTTGAGCCATACACTTCCATGACGTATGATCAATTTATTTTAAAAAAAGATTATTTTATAAACCAAGATGATTTTTGGGGAATTTATTATAAAGATGAATTAGTTGGAGCACTTTGTTATTACTGGGAGCATGAGCCCTCACTTTGGCTAGAGATGGGAATTCTTATATATGAACCAAAATCATGGAATTCAGGAATTGGAACAAAGTCACTTAAAATGTGGATCAATCATTTGTTTAAGGAACTGCCGCTTGTTCGGGTTGGCTTTACAACGTGGTCAGGCAATGAACGAATGATCAAGGTTGGTGAAAAGTTAGGTATGAAAATGGAAGCGCGCATGAGAAAATGCCGTTTATATAATGGAGTCTACTATGATTCCATACGTATGGGCTTATTACGAGAAGAATGGGAAGAACAAAATGAAGCCTCTACTTGAGGTGAACAATGCCGCCTTACAGATAAAAGCACTGAAGATATATTCAGTGCTTTTTATATTGACTGAAAATTAAATTAACATTACAATTAACCAAAATAGATGGTAAGGGGATGGTATATTGATGGCTGAAACTGAAAAAATAACAATTAATATGAACGTGGTGGACTTAGGTAAGGCAGATCTATTAATAGAGCAAGGCTTTTATTCGAATAGAACTGATTTCATCAAAACTTCTATTCGAAACCAATTAAACACACACGCTCAAGTAATCGACCAAGCAGTGACAATGAAAGCCTTTAATATGGGGGTAAGCTATTATGACAAACATACATTAGAGCTACTTTCGGAGCAGAATAAAACCCTATCTATTAAAACAATAGGTATGCTCATCTTAGCTAATGATATAGATCCAGAGCTGGCACTAAAAACCATTAAATCCGTAAAAGTGTATGGAGTATTGAAAGCCTCTCCAAAACTTAAAGAAGCACTACAACCATTGATGAATTAAAGGGAAAGGTCGATGTAAAACAAAAAATGAGCTGGTATATTTTCTCCCAGCTCATTTTTATGTTGATTTATTTTTACTTTTTATTCTAAAGTTAAATCATCAACGAATACCTCAAGTCCATAACTCTCCATATAATGAGAATTTAAAATATCTCTAAAGTATTCCTTTGTTTGTTCTTTATACTGTGCTTCTGCAATTCTAACTGTAAAAACTTTTTCTCCGGATAAACCCATTGCATGGACAGTAAACTCCTCTTTTGCATAATCAAAAATTTGACCAGAAAATAGCTTATCAATACCATCTTCAGTCTTGTTCCCGCCAAATTCTTCTTGTACGAAAAAGAAGATAAATCCCGATACAACTATACATAATCCTATCATCATTTTCTTCAAAGTATCACCTCCAAAGTTTCTATTCCTTCTTTATGCATTTGTGCAAGGTTCCGCGCCATCTCTGCAAGGTTTGGGGTGATTTGTGCAAGGTTCTACCTCGTCTCCGCAAGGTTGAGGAGGATTAGCGCAAGATTTTCCTTCATCTCTGCAAGATTCCGGATTGTCTCCGATTAGCGCAACACTTTTCGAGTTATCCGCAACACTTTATTGGTTATCCGCAACACTTTCAGCATTTAGCGCAACACTTCGTCCAATATGTGCAACACTTATAATTCCCGCAACACTTGCTGCGATATCCGCAACACTTTATTGGTTATCCGCAACACTTTCAGCATTTAGCGCAACACTTCGCTCAATATGTGCAACACTTATAATTCCCGCAACACTTACTGCGATATACGCAACACTTTATTGGTTATCCGCAACACTTCCAGAATTAGCGCAACACTTCGTTCAATATCTGCAACACTTCCCCCATACAAGCACCTTCAGCAAAAAGAGCCCTCTCCACGAGGAGGATTACTCCTAGTTAATCCATTGTTCCATTATCGTAACTTCTTTATTTGTGGCGTCCAGTTTGACTTGACGGCCGATTGGCATGGTTAACATCGGATGCGTGTGGCAACAGTCGAAATCTGCAAGGATAGGGATATTCAAATCGCCGACCGTTTCTAGTAGAATTTCGTAAGGTTGTTTACCGGTTGCCTCGTCATCGAACAATTCGTGTTTGCCAAGGATTATACCTCCAATTCGATCGAATATGCCGTTGACCTTCAAAAGGTTAAAGTTTTTCTCCACGATAGAGGCAGATTTCATCGTGTCCTCAATCATGAGAATATCGCCATCTTTAATGCTCGGCATATAGGGACTGCCCCAGAAACCGTACATTGCATTCAGGTTACCGCCGATAAGTCTTCCTTCTGCGATTCCTTCATTTATACAAACCCACTGGTTATTTCGTTGTTCTTTTTCCTTTGTTTTCTCCTCCCAATTAATCATTTCATCTGTCCAATAGGGTGGAGTAGGGATGCTATAGGGAGCATCCTGAACTTCGATTAGCATTTGATTGAAATAGTCATATGTATAATCGACGAATGGCTCAAACTCTCCAAAGGAAGGGACGAGTGCTGGACCGTAAAAGGTTGGTATTCCCGTTTTAGCGTAGATGGCCAACAGGACAGCTGTTGCATCTGAGTAGCCAATTACTATTTTAGGGTCTTTCTTAAACGCCTCATAGTCGATATATGGGAGAATGGCATTGGAATTGGTACCACCTATTGTAGACATGATGCATCGAACATCAGGATTTCGGATCAGCTCATTTAATTCCTCTGCCCGTGCCATTATACTTCCTGATCTATAGTGATCGTGTTTTCCTGTCAAGCTTCCTTCTACTATCTCAAACCCCTTTAATTGAATAAAAGCCTTCGAGCGTGCAAAACGCGTAGGGGAAGAATAGGTAATTGGGGAGGAGGGTGAATAAATTCCAATTTTATCTCCCTTTTTTAGTCTGTTTAATAAAGTCATTTAACTTCCACTCCTTTATACATACTATAAAAGAAAAATAGTAGCGTAACTAGAACTTTTTGAGAATTTAGACAAGTATTTAAATTAATACATAAAAAGGTTATATTTAATAAAAATAGAAAAATGGGGTTAGATTATGAGTGATTATATTTTATTAGAAAACAATGGGTTTTATATTAGTACGGATAAGGATTTGTTAGATATCGATGTGATTTATAATTATTTAACGAACGAATCCTATTGGTTAAAAGGAGTAACGAAAGTACTAGTGGAGGCTTCCATAGATAACTCTGTATTGTGCTACGGCATATATGAGGGAGACCCAACATCTGGTACAGCCAGACAGGTAGGGTTTGCTCGAGTAGTGTCAGATTTAGTGAGGCATTCATGGCTAGGAGATGTATTTGTTTTACCTTATTACAGGGGGAGGGGCTTAAGTAAATGGCTTATGCGCGTTATTGTTGAGCATCCGAACTTAAAGGGAACAAACTTTCACTTGGCTACCAAGGATGCGCACTCATTATATGAACAGTTTGGATTTAAGCCGTTAGACAGCATAGAAAAGAGGATGGCTAGACCGCATGACTGGGATGCTATTCATGCAGGCTACAACAGTGTAAATAAGGGATAGGGTTGTGATCTCATACATACTTGATGATCCTCAAAGACTTTGTAACAGCCTTTAACCATTTGACGAGTACTTCTTCCAAACTTTTTATATAATAAAGGAGACAAAAAAAGAAGGAGTTCACTTAGATATGCAGTTAGCAATAACCTTTAGTATATTGGCAATTAGTATTGTTTTATTTATAAGTAATCGAATACGAGCCGACTTAGTGGCACTGCTTGCACTTTTAGCCTTTGTTATTACTGGCATTTTAGAGCCGAACGAGGCGCTTGTTGGGTTTTCTAACTCTGTAGTCATTATGATAGCAGGTTTATTTGTCGTAGGAGCAGGCATAGTAAGAACTGGACTTGCCCAAAGTGCGGGTAATCTCCTTCTTAAATGGTCTGGTAAAAGTGAACAAAAGCTATTTATTTTATTATTAATAATAACGGGTAGTGTTGGTGCATTTATGAGTAATACAGGAACGGTTGCATTAATGCTCCCAATCGTTATTAGTATTGCAATTAGCATCAATAGTAGCCCGTCCAAATATTTAATCCCCCTGTCTTATATCAGCAGTTTATCCGGCTTATTGACCTTAATAGCAACGCCTGCCAACCTTATTGTCAGTCAAGTGCTAGTAGACAATGGCTATGAAAAGCTTGGATTTTTTGAAATTACGCCGGTTGGTATAATTGCTATTATTGTAGGTATTTTATATTTTGTTGTCGCGAGAAATGTAGTTCTCCCAAATGGCAAAAAGAGAGATGCTGTAGGTGCGGGTCATAAACTATCGCCTAAACAGCTAGCAATTGATTATGAGCTTGGGGGAAATCTTCATCGCTTGAAGGTTCCTGAGCATTCGTTAATGATTGGAAAGAAGTTGACCGATTTAAAGCTACCGGCAAAGTATCATCTAGCGATTTTGAAGATAGACCGCAAATCCACAGAGGGGATCAATCTGTTACCAATGACGTACCAAGAGATGGCTGGTCCTCTCAGTACAGTCCAGGCAAAGGATGTCCTTTATATTCAAGGTTCCTTAAAGAGAACAGAGGAGCTAGCAAAGGATTATTTGTTAGAAGTGGACGACGATGATTCGATGCCGGACTTATTAGTTTCCAAACAGCTTGGAATTGCGGAGGTGTTATTGACTCCCCATTCCACATTAATTAATGAAACGATAGCGAGTATTAAGTTCCGCGAAAAATATAATTTAAACATTCTTGGCGTAAATCGCAAAGGGGAATATGTATTAAGCGAAATGGCAGATGTCCGTCTACGCTTTGGGGATGCCCTACTAGTACAAGGGGCATGGGAGGAAATTGAGCTCCTCGCAAAGGCTACCAATGATGTAGTGGTTATTGGCCAACCAAAGGAACACGCAAGTATGGCGGCAGCTAGTGGTAAGGCGCCGATTGCTGGAGCTATTATGTTATTAATGATTATTTTAATGATTTCCGAAATATTTCCTGCCGTAATTTCTGTTTTAATAGGTGCGGTGTTAATGGTTGTGACCGGATGCTTACGTAACATGGATGATGCCTATGGAAAGATGAACTGGGAAAGTATCATACTCATAGCCGCCATGCTCCCAATGGCCACTGCATTAGAAAAGACAGGTGGTATGGTGATTTTATCGGAAGGCATTATCGATCTTCTAGGAGACTTTGGGGCATTAGGTGTCTTGGCAGGAATCTATTTTATCACCATGGTATTCGGCCAATTTATCTCTAACACGGCTACGGCAGTTTTGTTTGCACCAATTGCCATGACTGCTGCCCTTAGCATGGGAGCTAATCCATATACTTTCTTAATCGCTATTGCGGTATCGTCATCAATGGCTTTTGCAACTCCGGTTGCCTCGCCGACCAATGCATTAGTTATGACGGCTGGGGGCTATAAATTTTTCGACTTCGTAAAGGCAGGGATCCCATTACAGCTTATTATGTTTGCAGTTATGATGATTGTTATTCCAATATTCTTCCCTTTATAAAAATGGTAAAATATTCATAAAGTTAATAAAGGGGGAAGATATATGAAAATGCCAACTCATATCGCTGCAGCAGGGGGTATCGTAGAAAATGAAGAGGGAAAAATTCTTTTAGTGAAAACAGAGCATGGCGGGTGGGTTTACCCAGGGGGTCAAATAGAGGTGGGAGAAAATCTGATTGATGGTTTAACGCGAGAAATAAAAGAAGAAAGCGGGATTGACGTAGAGGTATCCTATTTAATAGGGGTTTATTCAAATACCGGTATGCATAAATGGTACGATGGCATTACGGACGTCCCTACTAAAGTAATGTTTGATTTTGTTTGTAAACCGATTGGTGGGGAGCTATGTACTTCTGAGGAGACTTCTGAAGTACTATGGGTACCAAAGGATGATGTACTTAGCATGATCACGGCTGATGCAATCAGGAAGAGATATCAAGTCTATTTGGAATTTGAGGGTAAAGTAGTGTATCAGGAATACGTAACTAATCCTTCATTTGAATTAAAATTAAACAGAACCATATAAACCAAATGAGATATAAACAGGAGCTAGCCTTAAAGGGTTTGCTCCTTTTTTGTTTTTTACCTTCCAGAAAGGGTAATAAAAAAATAGTAACATCTTCCTTTTATTAGTCTGCTGAATATGATATAACTAAAAGTGTTAATTCAAAGTAAACAACTTGGTTTAATACACTTCATAAAAGGGGTTAGACGAATGGGTAGAGAATTTGTAAATATTTTTGATGGATGGGCAGAGTCATATGATGCATCTGTGTCAGGAAAAGACCCAGAATATCGTGATGTTTTTGAAGGCTATGATTCTATTTTAAATGAAGTAGTTAATCGAGTTTCCGGTACTTCTATAATAGAGTTTGGTACAGGGACGGGTAATTTAACAGCACTGTTAGTGGAAAAAGATTTAAGTGTAATTGGCTTCGAGCCAAATGAAAAAATGAGAGAAATGACGGCAAAACGATTTCCGGATAAGGAAATTCTAGACGGTGATTTACTTCAATTTGAAATTGGAGAGGGAAAAATAGATACAATTGTTAGTTCCTTTGTATTTCATCATCTAACGGATGAGGAAAAAGGAAAGGCTCTAAAGCTGTATTCCGAACTTCTCGAACATAACGGCAAGATAGTATTTGCGGATACTGCATTTATCACAGAGGAAGCAAAGCTAGATCAGATTAAAAAAGAAAGAGCTAGAAACTTTCACAACGTAGCAGACGATTTAGAAAGAGAATACTATACAACGATTCCAATTCTAACGGAATTATTCGAGGAAGCAGGATTTCAAGCTCATTTCTCGAAGATGAATGATTATGTCTGGATTATGGACGCAACGAAAAAATAAGGAGCGATTTATAATGAAAAAAATGAACGTAGAAAGCTTTAACCTTGATCACACAAAAGTAGCAGCACCATTTATACGCCTAGCAGGAACAAAAGAAGGAAAACATGGCGATGAAATATACAAATATGATATTAGATTTAAACAACCAAACAAAGAACATATGGATATGCCAGGGTTACACTCTCTGGAGCACTTAATGGCTGAAAATATTCGTAACCATACGGATCAAGTCGTAGATTTAAGTCCAATGGGCTGCCAAACTGGTTTTTACTTATCAGTCATAAATCATGAGGATTATGATGAGATTCTTGTCATTCTTGAAAAGACGTTAGAGGATGTACTGCAAGCAACGGAGGTACCGGCTTGTAATGAGGTACAGTGCGGGTGGGCAGCTAGCCATAGTTTAGAGGGAGCAAAAGAAATTGCTTCTGAAATGCTTTCTAAAAAAGATGAATGGCGACAAATTTATAAAGAGGAAGCATAAATGAATATTTTTAATAGCGTGCAAGAACTGATAGGAAATACACCCGTAATAGAAATAAATAATATATCTATTCCTAACAATTGCCGCATATTTGCAAAGCTTGAATACCTAAACCCAGGTGGTAGCGTGAAGGATCGTCTTGGTCTAGCGTTAATCGAGGATGCAGAGAAATCCGGTAAGCTTACTCCTGGTGGGACAATCATAGAGCCTACAGCAGGGAATACCGGAATTGGTGTTGCACTCGCAGCAATTGGGAAGGGGTATAAGGTTAAGTTTGTAGTTCCTCAAAAGTTTAGTCTCGAGAAGCAGACCCTTATGCGCGCACTGGGTGCCGAGGTCATAAATACGGACACAGCATTAGGTATGCAAGGGGCTATCAAGAAAGCGCAGGAGCTAGTGAAAGGCACACCAGGTGCTTTTTCGCCCTCCCAATTTTCTAACCCTGCTAACCCGAAAACTTATGAGCATACACTTGGTCCAGAGCTATGGAGAGATTTAGAGGGACAAATTGACGTGTTTGTAGCTGGAGCTGGCTCGGGTGGAACCTTTATGGGCACGTCCACCTTTTTAAAGGAACGTAATAAAAAAATTAAAACAGTAATCGTAGAGCCTGTAGGTTCCATTTTAAATGGTGGAGAAGCTGGCTCTCATGCAACCGAAGGAATAGGCATGGAATTTTTACCAGAGTTTATGGACTCATCTTATTTCAATGCAATTCATACCGTTAGTGATGAGAAAGCCTTTGCAGAGTTGCGTAGACTCTCAGAAAAAGAAGGCTTACTGGTGGGAAGCTCCTCAGGTGCTGCATTTTACGCAGCAATGAAGGAAGCAGAGGTCGCATTAGAGGGAAGTCATATCGTTACCATCTTTCCGGACTCTAGTGAACGCTATTTGAGCCAGAAGGTATATGAATTATTCAAGGAGGAATAAATAAATGCGCGCAAAAACAAAGCTTATTCATGCAGGAATCGTTGGAGATGAAGCAACAGGTGCCGTATCAACACCGATTTACCAGGTGAGTACGTATAGGCAAGAAGCCGTTGGTAAATTTAAAGGCTATGAATATTCACGAACGGGTAACCCGACTCGTCATGCATTAGAAGTTTTAATCAGTGATTTAGAGGGTGGAGTAGCAGGCTTTGCCTTTTCTTCAGGAATGGCTGCGACAAGCTCAATCATGATGCTCTTCAGTAAGGGGGACCATGTCCTATTAACTGACGATGTTTATGGTGGAACGTTCCGAGTGATTTCTAAAGTATTGAATCGCTTTGGAATCGATTCTACATTTGTCGATACAGGGAATCTTTCTAATGTCGAGGCAGCTATTCAAGAAAATACAAAGGCTATTTTCTTGGAGACTCCAACAAATCCTTTATTGAAGGTAACAGACATAGAAGCTATAGCAAAATATGCAAAGGGAAAAGGGCTCTTAACTATTGTGGATAACACATTTATGACTCCTTATTTCCAGCAGCCAATCGCACTTGGTGCAGATATCGTTGTGCATAGTGCCACAAAGTATTTAGGAGGCCACAGTGACGTAGTAGCAGGTCTTGCAGTGGTTAATTCCGAGAAGCTAGCGAGTGAGCTGCATTTTGTTCAAAACTCCGTCGGTGCTGTGCTCGGACCTCAGGATTCCTGGCTGCTGATGCGAGGCATTAAAACACTAGGCTTACGTATGGAAGAGCATAATGAAAGTGCCCAACGAATAGCAGAGTTTTTAAATGATCACGATGCAGTCGGAAAAGTATTTTATCCAGGCCTCTCTTCTCATCCAGGCCATGACCTGATGCAAAAACAAGCTACAGGATTTGGAGGAATGATCTCCTTTGACGTTGGAAGTGCAGAAAAAGCAGATGAGCTGTTGGCGAAGCTAAAATACTTTACTCTTGCGGAAAGCTTAGGAGCTGTAGAAAGCTTAATCTCCGTACCTGCCCGTATGACTCACGCCTCTATTCCGAGTGAACGAAGAGCAGAATTAGGTATTACCGATGGATTAGTTCGCATTTCTGTAGGCATCGAGGATGTAGAGGACTTAATAGAAGATTTAGAGCAAGCC
The DNA here is from genome assembly GCF_038593405.1 of Psychrobacillus sp. FSL W7-1457. Lineage (NCBI taxonomy): Bacteria > Bacillati > Bacillota > Bacilli > Caryophanales > Bacillaceae > Psychrobacillus > Psychrobacillus sp. FSL W7-1457. The sequence goes on along the minus strand of NZ_CP151993.1, from coordinate 2,982,173 downwards.
CTGGCTTAGAAAAAGCAGGAGGTAAGTGATCCAATCCTAAAAAAAACAATCTACCGGTGATAAAACCTCGTGAACGGTGATAAAACCAGGCGAACGGTGATAAATCTCCACGAACGGTGATAAAACCGTATGAACGGTGATAAAGCACATTCAGTATGCAGATTGTTTAATAAATTTTTAGAGACCCCTTTACTACTAGGGGGTCTCTTTTTATTGGTAACAAAAGATAAGGTGATCCTTACTATTCCAAACATGTAAATCATCTGCGATGTATCCGCGTAACCATAATACTCCGTCGATGTTTCTAAGGTAAAAGCCTTTAGGAAAATCATCGTCTTCACTGACTATTTCTGACGCTACTGTGAGAGAGCCAGAGGGAGCTTGTTGCGGGACTTGAATCTTTGTATGTCCTTCAGGTTGGTCTAGATACTCTAACCTTAGGTAAGGACCTACCTCAAGTGGACAGAGATTTAAACCTACTTCGCTCGCTCGTTTAAATATTTGAGGCATTGTGGCTCCTTCTCGGAAACCAAGTTCTCTGACGGTTAGTGTAACCGTAGTAACACTGTACTTATTTTTAGAAGGAGAGAATTTATCAGCAGATAGTAGTTTTTCTGCGTATTCATTCAGCCTAATAGAATGGTTTTCGAGTTTCTGAATAAGCTGAAATTTTGTTAGTCCACCAATCTCTAGCGTTCTAGTAATAGCTGAGTCAGCCAAATCTAGTATCCCTCCTTAAGAACAGTGAAATTTCTTTTATTCTAACATCGTAGCTTTATTTTCTTTCTTCGTTTTCTAATTCCTTTTCAATTTCTAGATCACTTAATGGTACTAGCTCATCTTTTGTTCAGAACCTTTTAATGATAATTTTACCGACCTCTGATTTATCCATGGCATCCCTCACTGCTGTATAAATGACTACGTACAAAATGATTAAACCAAGAATCCATAGCAATATTTCCAACTACTTCCACCCCCCATAAAAGTCTTTTATAAAGATTTTAAATAATCGCCTAAAATTTAAATAAAAAACTAAATATTCCATCTATTAACTATATATGAATGTTGAGTTGAATGTAACAAATGTGTGGAATTTAAAAGTATTTATTCTAATTTTTTCTATTGCGAAATAATGTTTTATTCCAATAACAAAGGGAATTATTAAAGATAGACAGGTGTAGAAGAAAGGAGCAATTTAAATGAATACAACAAAAACAGCAATTATTACAGGTGGAGGTGGCGGCCTAGGAAGAGCGGCTGCATTAAAATTAGCTGAGTCAGGCATCAACATTAGTATTATCGATGTTTCGGAAGAGCAAGGAAATGAAACGGTTCGTTTGGTAGAAGAAAAAGGAGCTAAGGCCATCTTTATCAAAGCCGATGTAACGAAGGCTGAAGAGGTTAAAAAGTATGTAGAAAAAACAGTGGAAACCTTCGGAACAGTGGATATGTTCTTTAACAATGCAGGTATCTCTGGGCCAGGTAAAAAATTCTTGGACAATTCGATTGAACAGATCGACCTCGTCGTAGATATAAACCTTCGAGGGGCTTTATATGGATTATACTATGTTTTACCTGAAATGATTAAGAATGGTGGAGGTAGTATAGTTAATACTTCGTCTACAGCGGGATTAGTAGGCCAGGATGGAGTTGTGAGCTACTCGGCAACGAAGCATGGTATCGTTGGAATTACGAAATCCATAGCAGCAGAATATGCAAACCAAGGTATTCAGATTAACGCAGTGGCACCAGGATCAACGGAAACTCCTATGGTGAAACAATATAGAGATGCGAATCCTGAGCTGTTTAAAACGGTCTCTGCGGGTATTCCACAACGTCGCTTAGGACAACCAGAGGAAGTTGCAGAATTAGTGGCGTTCCTGTTGACGAGTGAGGCAAAATATATAAATGGTGCTGTTGTACCAATTGATGGAGGATTTACTGCTGTCTAGGTAACTTATTTAGACAATTGCATACTATAACATTAAGGCATACCACTTTTGTGGTGTGCTTTTTATATAAGTAGTTGAGAGCTTGTTAGGTAAGCATAGAACTATCCTAGTCTGACAAAAATGAAAAAAGGAATAGGTCCGAGCCTATTCCCATTAGAAATGCAAACGAGAAGTATTACCAGAAAAAGGCACCAGCTAACGCAATACCAGTTATCGCACCTAATGCAATACCAACACCAAAGCCTGGTCCGAAGCCCCAGAAACCAAATCCATATCCTCCAAGGTTTTTCTCAGGACGAATCCATACCATGTTTTGATCTACTTTAGTAATTCTTCCTACATGTACTTTTCCTTGTTTATCCGTGATTCGTACTCTTTGTCCATGATATTTACAGCATAAATTATAAACTTGTGCTTGACTCATTTTTTGTCCCCCTCTCTCAAAAAATTACATACAAGTATGTTTTATAACATATGCCGTATGAAAATTTTCACGGTAGACAATCGTCTATGCACTATAGACATAAGTTTTTTAGAAAATCGAACATACGAAAGAATAAAGAGAAAAGGATGAGATATTGGCTGTCATTAGAACCTCTAAATGGTTATATCAATTTATAGAAGCATGCGAGAAGAAAGATGGGAAGGAAATCTATCTTCGGCAAGGGGAAATCCTATGTGAACCCCTAATGGAGGTCTTCCCGAATGAAACTAGAGAGGCTGTACACTATGAGCTTTTACAATACGGATTATTTGAGCCAAATGAATGGGAAGGCTTATCAGAAACTGTAGGAGAGCTAGAAAAAAGGAAGGTTTGGGAATTAGTAAACAACGAATACAAACGGTTACGAAAGCGGTGGGGTGGTCCAAAGGTACCGATTTATATATTCCCAATAAAATTAAAAGGATCAAGTCAGACAAGAGAGCCTTTACCTGTTAAAAATGGTGTTGCTTATAAAAAAGCGTTATTTTTATTTTTATCGAAGGACCTTTCAGAAGAAGAGATAAAGGCGACCTTAGTACATGAATATAATCACGTATGCAGATTAAATTTCTTAGATCTTACCCCTTCCCAAACAATGTTGGCAGACTCTTTGATTATAGAAGGCTTGGGAGAGTATGCTGTAAAAGAGGAATGCGGGGAAAAGCTGCTAGCCCCATGGATAGCGCTTTATCCTTACGCGGATGCTACCGAGATATGGAAGCACCGTTTCGTACCATCCCTAGGGTTAGAAGGTGTAAAAAATCATCAGCTATTTTTATTTGGTCGTCCTAGAAGCTATTTTCCAAAGTGGATAGGCTACAATATAGGCTATCAAATAGTCGATACTTACGTAAAAAATCATGGGCCGTTTCCAAAGGGCGAATTATATCACAAACCAACTAAGGAAATTATAGATGGATCTGATTTTGCTCCAAAGCCTTAATCTTTGTTTATAACTGACATTTAAAAATTCTATAGCCTATCATGTTTCCAAAATCAGTTAAAAATTGATTATGCTCATCCCAGACGTCATATAGTGTCATGTCAATATAACTGGATGGATTCATGTCTTCAATTTCTACTGGGTTCATATCGGCTGGGTTTTCTAATATCTCTATATGTGAAAAACCAGCTTTTTTTAAAATTTCTTTCCACTCTTCCTCATCAATCAGCTGTTGAATCCCATAAAGCTCCAACACTTTATGTTTTACTTCCTCAGAAGCATTAGAAGCTCCCGTCATTTCAATCAACAGTAGCTTTCCGTCCTTTTTTAATAGACGAGCAGCCTCACTTAAAGCTAGTGCAATATCCGTAAATACAAGGACCGATTCAGAAATAATAATGTCAAATGAGTCGCTTTCTAATGGTAGACACGTAATATCTCCTTCGATTAGGTGAATGTCAGCCTCCAATGGTTTAAACCTTTCTCTCGCCTTCTCAATCATAACCGGATGATTATCGACAGCAGTTACCTTGCAACCATATGTTGTAGCTAAGAAAGCGGAGGTCTTTCCAGTTCCGCAGCCTATATCTAATACTGACTGAGCTGCCTGAATTTTTTCTTTCCCTAATATAAATTGAGTTAATCCAAATCCCCCTGGATGCGCACTTCCAATCCCAAAATAAGACAGTAAATCTAGGTATTTATTTGACATGAAGCAACCTCCTAAATTAGTTACAATATCATATGCACAAAAAGACTAATCTGCTAGGTTGATTAAAGGGAAAACAGTAGGTTAAAGAGAATAAATAAAGAAAGAGTAATAGAAATAGGAGATTTCTAAAATGGAGAATGGACTAGGAAATAGCACCATATACTTAACTGAAATGACAGATGACTATCTGATAGATATTCATTCGTATGCATCAAAAGAAGAGGCTTGTAAATACCAGCCATGGGGACCAAATAGTTTCGAGGACACTAAAGTTTATTTAGAGGAAGTTTTAGCAGAGGCCAAGAAGGAAAAAAGAAATAGGTACGTGTTTGCAGTTATTGATAAAGAAAGCTGCAAAATGATAGGAGCAGGTGAGCTATTTCATATAGACCTATCTAACAAAAGTGGAGAAATAGGCTATATAATACATCCAGATTTTTGGGGAAAGGGTATAGCTACTCAAGCTGCCAATATTTTAATTGATTATGGATTTAATGAACTAAAACTTAATCGTATATATGCCACCTGTGACGCAAGAAATAGTGCGTCTGAAAGGGTCTTAAAGAAAGCAGGTATGAAGAAAGAAGGACTGCTAAGAGAGAATATCCTATTAGACGATGGGTGGAGAAATTCACTTCTTTACAGCATGTTGAATCGTGAATGGAATACAAAATCATAGGGGGAATATGATGGCAGATCTATTTCAAACGTCAATTGAACAATTTTCAAAAGCACACGATGACTTCATTGAGGCATGGAACGTAGCGATGTATTCAGGGGATACTGCAGGTCTTGAAATCATGACTAATAATTACTATGTTACTTTTTTTAATAGTCATGTGGAAAGACCAGAATTCTTTGACCGTCCCGAAGCTATACAGGGAATGAGAGAGTCAGTGGAAGCGTTGCAGGGCGCAAAGAAAAGATTTGAGCATCGTATTATTAGACAACGTGATCCTAACAGATTCGTTGTATTTTATGAAATGATTATTGAAAAGAACGGACAAGAGTTGACTCGATTCTTTACAATAGAGGATTGGGAAGAGAGAAATGGGCAATGGTTATTGAACAGAGAAGTTACTGAGCATATTTAAGGTATGAGGCTTGCAGCCCCGAAAAATTTTTGGGGCTTTTTTGTCTACTTCATAGCCGTAGTTTCTCCGCTACGTCTGACACTTTCCTTGGGGCACGTGGCCTGAGCCAGTAGTCTTTCCCACGCGCCTGTCCCCTAGATTAGCTGCGAACCACTAATGTTTCCCTCTATATAAAGTAAATCTCTGTACTATTTCAAGTGCCTGAAACTAGGTTGATTATGTATCCGCCTCATCTTTTTTTCTTAGAGTGATGCCAAATTCATTAAATTGAAAATTCGAGAAATTTAAACTTTTAATTTCCCTTAATTACCTATTGTATAATTATACATAAAGGCATATATTATATAAATATTAGAAAAATCCATTAGCTAGGAATAAAACAGATTACAAAATTAATAGCTATCTGATAGTGGATGAAAAGTAAGGGTGAATAAGATGGATAACTGGCTAAATTTATATAATAATATGGGAGATTTTTTAGCACCGAGTATGGCAAAGGATCATCCTAATATTCCAATAGTAAAAGAGGAAGGCTGCTACTATTTTGGAGCGGATGGAAAGAAATATTTAGACTTTACTTCAGGTATTGCCGTTACAAATACTGGACACCGTCATCCCAAAGTAGTTCAGAGTATTAAAGATGCTGCGGATCAATTAGTTCATGGGCCTTCAGGAGTTATTATGTACGAATCGATTCTACAGCTTTCCAAAAATCTTGGGGAAGTGTTACCAGGAGATTTAGACTGTTTCTTTTTCGCCAATAGTGGGACAGAGGCTATCGAGGGAGCATTAAAGCTAGCCAAGTTTGTAACAGAGAGACCGTATGTTGTTTCATTTACGGGCTGCTTTCACGGTCGCTCACTTGGTGCATTAAGCGTAACAACGTCTAAAAGTAAGTATCGAAAATTTTTGCAGCCATCTCATTTATCCTACCAGATTCCTTATGCAGACGCGAAGAGCTGTCCAGAGGGAATGGATCCAGAAGTATATTGTGTAGAGCAGCTAGATAAAGACTTTAAGAGACTCTTTAAGCACCAGGTAACTCCAGAAGAGGTCGCTTGCGTTATTTTAGAGCCAGTACTAGGTGAGGGTGGCTACATTATCCCTCCTAAATCATGGGTGAAGAGAATTCGAGAAATTTGCGATGAGCATGGAATCTTATTAATATTTGATGAGGTTCAAACTGGTTTCGGACGAACAGGAGAATGGTTTGCTGCACAATATTTCGAAGTTACTCCCGATATTATGGCCATTGCAAAGGGAATTGCGTCTGGTTTACCTTTAAGTGCAACCGTTGCTTCTAAGGAATTAATGAAGAAGTGGCCATTAGGAATGCATGGGACAACATTCGGTGGAAATCCCATTGCTTGTTCAGTTGCCTTAACTACACTAGAAATTTTCCATGAAGAGAACCTAGTAGAAAACTCTAAAGTTGTAGGAGCATATGCAACTGAAAAGCTAAACGTGCTAAGAGAGAAATATCCAATCATTAGCGATGTCCGTTCTGTCGGTTTAATGATCGGTATCGAAATCTCTAATATAGAAACTGGAGAGCCAGATGGACAAGCTGTTATGAAAATTCTTGACTATGCACTAGAGGAAGGCGTGCTCTTCTATCTTTGTGGAAACGTTGGAGAAGTTATCCGTATGATTCCTCCATTAACGGTAACAAAGGAACAAATTGATGATGGCTTAAAAATGCTTGAAAAAGCAATTATTCGATATACAAACGAAATAAAAATAAAATAGATAAAGGGGTAAAACATTATGAAAAACAAGTTATTTCTAATCATGCTTACAATGATTATTGCTTTACTAGCTGCTTGTGGAACTAAAGACGATGCGAAAGAGGATGCAGGATCGGGTTCTGCACCTTCTGAGGAATTACCAGTATTAAAAATGGGGACTTCAGCTGACTATCCACCATTTGAATTTATCGATCCAACAAAGAGCGAAGAGATTATTGGCTTTGATATTGACCTATCCAATTTAATCGCTGAAAAACTTGGATATAAGATTGAAGTAGAAAACATTGATTTCAACGGATTAATCCCAGCGATACAAGCAGGTAAATTAGACTTCGTATTAGCAGGAATGTCACCAACAGAAGAACGCGATGAAGTTGTAGATTTTTCTATTCCTTACAACGAAACAGTACAAATGGTAGTGACTAAAAAAGACAGTGGCATTAAAACAGTGGAAGACTTAGCTGGTAAAACAGTTGGAGTTCAAATCTCATCTGTTCAAGAAGAGCTAGCAAATGAATTAGCAGAAACAGTAGACATGAAAGTGGAGAGCCGTAACTTAATCCCAGAGGTTATTCAAGAGCTAATGACAAAGCGTTTTGATGCAGCTGTTATAGAAGATGTAGTAGCTGAAAATTATACACAGCGTAACAAAGATTTAAATTACTTCCCAATAGTAGTAGAAGAAATAGATACTAAAGCAGCAGTTTTCCCTGAAGGCAGTGAGCTTAAAGAGAAGTTTGATAAAGCTATTAATGAGTTAATTGAAGAAGGAAAAATTGACGAGCTTAGAGAAAAATGGTTTGTAGTAGAAGCAGAATAATATAGATAAAAAATATAATAGTTTGAATAGAAAGGAGGGTAACGATATGTTAGATTTTTCTGCAGTCGTTCCCTCTATTCCTTATATTGCAAAAGGAATAGGTGTTACACTTCAAATAGTTGTGGGAGCCACAATTTTAGGTTTAATTTTAGGGATTTTGTTAGCTCTATGTAAAATAGGGAAAATAACTGTATTACGTCTATTAGCAGATTTTTATACATCTATTTTCAGAGGAACTCCCCTTGTATTACAATTAATGATTATTTACTATGCGATTCCTCAGCTTTTTGATATTACGGTAGATCCAATGCCAGCGGCAATTATAGCATTTGGATTAAATTCAGGTGCCTATATCTCTGAAATTATTCGTGGTGGGATTAATGCTGTTGATAAGGGGCAGTTAGAGGCTTCTTTAGCTTTGGGTATACCTTATTCGAAGATGATGAAGGATATTATTCTTCCTCAAGCGATGAAAAATATCATGCCTTCCCTTATGAATGAATTTATCACATTAACGAAGGAATCAGCGATTGTAACAGTAATTGGTGCACTAGACATTATGCGCCGTGCATACGTCGTGGGTGGATCTTCTTATCGTTACTTAGAGGCATTAATGATTGCCGGAGTGATGTACTATATCCTTACACTTATTTTATCATTCCTTGGCAAAAAGCTAGAAAAGAGGATGAGTAGAAGTGATTAAAGTAGAAAAATTATATAAATCATTTGGAAAAAATGAAGTCTTAAAAAATATATCCACTGAAATTAAGGAACAGGAAGTAATCGCTATAATAGGTCCTTCTGGTTCAGGGAAGTCAACCTTTTTACGTTGCTTGAATTTACTGGAGGAGCCTACTAGTGGTGTGATTAGTATAGGCAATGATGTTGTAACAGATAAAAAAACTAATATTATGAAGGTACGTGAAAATGTAGGAATGGTATTTCAACATTTTTATTTATTTCCTCACAAAACGGTTTTAGAAAATCTAACGTATGCACCAATGAATGTTCAAGGAAAATCAAAGGAAGAGGCAATAGCTGTTGCAGATGACCTCTTACATAAAGTCGGACTCTTTGAGAAGCGTTCGGAATATCCAAATCGTTTATCAGGCGGTCAAAAGCAGCGTGTAGCAATTGCCCGTGCGTTAGCAATGAATCCTTCTGTTATGTTGTTCGATGAGCCAACTTCGGCCTTAGACCCAGAGATGGTAAAAGAGGTTCTAGCTGTTATGAAGGACTTAGCAGAATCAGGTATGACAATGGTCATCGTGACACATGAGATGAACTTCGCAAAAGAAGTAGCAGACCGTATTTTATTTTTGGATGGTGGAGTTTTAGTCGAAGACACCCCTCCTGTCGAATTCTTTAGCTCTCCAAAGTCAGAGCGTGCAAAAGAGTTTTTAGAAAAGGTTTTATAAGGATTTAAGAAATAATAAAAGCAAAGCAGACTACAGCAAGCTCAAAACATTGGGCTTGCTTTTTTGTTGTTAATTGTAAGGGTAAGAAGGGGAGGACTATTTGTATTTAAGTTAATAATTCCTACCTTTAAAGAAAAACACGAACAAATTAAAAGATAATCATAAAGGTTAAATGCTTTTTTAATAGTAAAGGAGAATTGATTTCCGCTCTAGTCGGACACTTTCCGCGGGGGAGCGATAAGCCATCACCCATCGCTTACGCGCGTGGTCGTGATGTCTTATCTGTCTCCCTCCTCCCGCTACAATCAATATAAAGAAATTGTTCGTATTAGAATGGTAAATTGCTATTTATAAAATTTATTCAAGAGTTTAAAAATAAAAGAAGTATGATGACAGCAAGCTCAAAACTTTGGCTTGCTGTTTTTGTTGTTAATAGTGGTTGTTATAAAACGGCAAGATTTAAAATCATTCATTGCAGATTTTCTATCATCCGTATGCATTTTTAAATAACCTCTAAAAACTATAAAAGCTGGTAGTCCCCAAATAATTATAATTGAAAAAAGCGAATCATTATCTATATTAATGATCCATCCATCCCTTCTAATGCTGAGCAATTTACTCACAAACTGAACTATTAGTTTAAGTGTAAAACTTCAAATACATTGGCATCTTACAAATATTGACTCTTTAACTTTTACAAAGCCTTTGGTCTGGATAAAGCAAACCAGACTAAATAAGGATAGTTATAAAGAAAGGATTTTTACTAGCTTTGTAGAATTAAAGAGGGTGATGAAATGTGAAAGCAAACAATACTCAATTTCATGAGGGTTTACTATAAAGGGGTGTAAATATGAACAGTGGATTGAATTTTGATGTGCTGGCCTATGACAAGGACACAGGAAACTATCAAGGAAAAATTGAAATAGAGACTGATTATTTTATAGATATGACTATTTCTCCTGAGTCATATGATAAAGAACTAGTATTTAAATTAGCCGAAAATACCTTTAGGAAAATAAGAATAATGAATGAATCATATAAAGAAAAAATAGCAGGGGATTTATTAAAACTACATAATGAAGTGTGGAATGAAGGCGAAATAATCAGTAAAGATGAATTTAAAAAACGAATTAATATACAAGGGATTTTAATTTTTTGTGAGGGAAACGCCGAATTGTATTATGACGATGGGGACTTATTCTGGGGTCACACGATAGTGGTAGATGTTGATGAAAATGGTTTATATCAAGAAGCTCAGATATACGGATGAACGAAATAATATTATGATCAGGGGGAACATATGACATTTTCCAATACTATTAGTTTAGAAACGTCACCTAGCAATATAAAAATCAGTGTCTTAGAAAAGGAAATAAACTTACCAGACGAAATTAAGTCAAAAGTAAATCAATACTGGGAAACGATCAACAGACAAAACACCTTTAGCAGAGGGGAGGTCTTTACTGTTCATCAAATTCAAGAAGATGAAAATGATTTAATTATTTCCCTTATCCATACGGATTATGCCCATTTCCTTTATAGTAGGAAAATGAAGTTATCAGCGGAGTACGACTGCACTGTTGTCTATCCTGCTACACTTGTCCTTACTTCGGACAAACATCTAGTTTATGGTCATATGAATGAAGGAACAGCCAATCCGGATCGAATTCAATTAGTTGCTGGTGGCTTAGACAAAAATGATTTAGAAGAAGGGCGTATTAATATACACAAAAATATAATAAGAGAGATAGAAGAAGAGCTAGGTATTAACCTTACTAAAATATGGTGTTTGTCACCTTTAAGTCCATGGCTAATAAAACGTGGAGGCCAATCATTAGTTTTAATAAATCGAGTAACCATTGATTTAACTTCTGAAGAAGTAAAAGCAATACATAAACATTATAAAAATGAATTATATAGTAAAGGAGAACTTCCAGAATTCAAAAGAGTAGAAACAATTCCATTTAACAGTACAGGGCTTAATAGATTATTATTAAGTGATTTTCATAAGGCTGACTATATAAACCCACTATGTATTTATTTACTAAAGCAACTAAAAGAAAATAAGAAGTGCCTCTAGAGATACTCATTCCATATCGTTTTTTTTATAAAAGGCTATGTAAAAGGCTAGGGTTGTTTTTTCATGAAGCGATTTAGTTTGTGAAATATTAAACTTAAACTGGGGTAGGTTAGTTGAAGAAGGATATTGAAAAAAGTATGGTTAAAAAGAGGTGTAGAATTGGAAAAATTAGAAAACTCTGAATTAGATTTAGAATATAAAGTTTTTGGTACTGGGGAGAAGATTCTCCTTTTAGAAATAGGAATAGGAAGTTCAATTTACAACTGGTTTCCCTTTGTTAAAAACATAATGAAAGACTTTACTATAATTTTGTATCACAGGGCTGGTTACGGTAGTAGTAGAATTTCGATAAATCCAAGGACAACTAAAAATATATCTTACGAGTTAAACAAATTTATTGAATCATTAGGTATAAAGGACAAGGTAACTATAATGGGACATTCTTTTGGAGGACTATGTGCGTTACATTATGTAATGCTTTTCCCAGACAAAGTTAATGGACTAATTTTATTGGATTCAACTTCACCAAACTTTAATCGTTTATATAATCTTGATATTCCAGTAATGAATTCTCTTATATCGTTAGACCAAATGGTACAAAGTAATTTGGACAATTCATTTAAATCAAAAGAGGAACTTAGAAATCTTTATAATCAGTCAATTGATGATTGTCACGCCATACTTACCAAGAGTGAAGTGATTAGATTTGAGGAATTTATCACCAGTCCTGATATGTTTAAAACTGTTGCAGAAGAGTTCCAAAACTGGGAATCAAGTAGTGAAAGTATAAAAGAACTTGGGGAATTCCCTAACATTCCACTAACAGTTATTGCAAGAGACATAGAGGCTTCGGTCAATGCCTTTGTTCAATACAATATTCCAAAAGAAGAGGCAGTAAAATATGAAAAAGTTTGGAGAGAACTGCAAATAGGATTATCTCAATTATCTACTAAAGGAAAACTTATCATAGCAGACCGAAGTGACCATGGTATTCATCTCGATAGACCTGATATAGTAATTCAGGGTTTAAAAAGATTTTTATAGAAATTACTGAAATCGTTGATAGATTGGGAATGATTGTACTTAAACTAACGGGTAACGGGTAGCTTTAGTAAAGAGGGAATCAAATTAAAATGAGCTTGGAGGAGATCTCCCAGTTCATTTTTTTGTCTTAAATAAACCTCTACTTTTAAACATAGCCAAATAAAAAATGATTTTATTATTAGACGTGTTTTTACATAGTATAGAGAGTTATTGAATTATTTTGCGAGGGGGAAAGTATTACTAACTACTGCTTGTTATAATGAACCACTAGTAAAATAGACCCTTTTGACAATGCTTGTTCAAAAAGAGGCAATGATTTTATATAAGAATATCTCCTTAAAAAAACAGCAAACGCTTTTTCACTGCTTGAGTCAATTTCATAAATAGCAATTTACCAATTAAACATGAACAATTACTTTGTATTGATTGTAGCGACAGGCGGCGACTCCAGCGGGAGGAGGGAGACAGATAAGACATCACGACCACGCGCGCAAGCGTTGGGTGATGGCTTATCGCTCCCCCCGCGGAAAGCGTCCGACGAGAGCGGAGATCAACTCTACTATACAAATAATTAACAGAGGCTATACCACAGTAAAAAATTTTTTTAAAAAAGTGATTGCTCTTTTTACTGTTTATTTATCCACTTCAACCTGCATCTGACGTTTTTTAGTGAACAGCATCCCAAAAAGGAACGTCATAAAGATAATTCCCATTACAGTGATGATGATGCATCGAACAATGTAATCGGAATCCATCGCAAAAATCACATCTTTACGGAACCAGTTTTGGAATGGTAGACCAAAACCTAAGAGAACTGCGAAGAAGAGAAGCTTTGTCCAGATACTTTTCCCCTTCATTTTTTTGATAGAGTTATTTACGAAAATACGTAGCAAAGCAAGAGCTAAACCAATCCCAAAGAATATAATGAGATATGTAACTATATCGTCATTGGTAACTAGCGCCGCAATTACCAATCCTAAAGCTATAATCAATGAACCAAACATAAACATATATTTTTTAGTCACGTAGCATTCTCCTTTTTTAATAAAACACTGAACAACGTGTTGGCTAGTTGCCTTATTATCATATGAAATTGAAGAAATGAAAGCAATCGACAGATTTTCGGGATCTGTTCAGTGGTTACTTTAGAAGTATTAACGAAAAAAAGAGAGTTATGACAATGTCATAACTCTCTTTTAAATCTATTTAGTATAATCCACAACGATGTAAGGCTGTAATTGGAATGGTTTCGGTGCAATGTTACGATCGTTCCACATTCCGAACCATCTTTCTAACGGATAGAAGTAATATCCGTCCTGCCAATGGTCAGATGTATCATACGGGTCTGTAAAGATAAGCATATCATCACCAATACCTGGTGTGCCATTATTATCATATCCAATGATGGCTTGCCAATGTCCGTCCCAATCTGCCCACTCAACCATAATTGGTCGGTCATTAGAAAGGTGGCCAGTTAACCATTTAACAAAGTAGCTATCCTTAGCATCTGTTACCCATGCTTCAGTCGTTTCACTATTTTCAGAAGCATATAAGCTGTTCCATGCGAAAGTAGCAGGAAGGTTTCCTACATTATTTCCGGTTGCACCATCTGCTTCTTGAATTAGATCTTCTGCTGCATAATTCACTTTATAGCTTGTCTCTACCACTTTAAAGCCTTCTAGACTAGTAAAGAAATTATGGAGCTGGCTAACGTCTGACCCGTATTCTGGGAAGTTGTTTGCAGAACCAGGCTTAGCTTCTGGAGTGTCCAAGTCGGTCATTGCTTTCATTTGCTCAGCAATATCCATTTCTGTCATGTCTGTGAAGCCAAAATGGTTAGCAACCATTAATGCGGTTGCAGGTCCACAAGACCATTCCGTTGTTTGCTGCATCGTTTGGAAATTTTCGATTAGTAGTAATTGATCATCTGATTTTATGTTGTAAAAATCAGGTGTTTTAAAATAACGAGACTCTTTGTTATCGCCAGCTTCTGCATAGGCATCAGCACCGCCATTTTCATCATAGTCTTCGCCTTTAATCATAGTTGGTTTAACTGCCACAGTAGTTTCGGCTGACGCTTTTGTGTCTACTTCCTTGTTAACCTCCGCTTGTGAATCTGAGTTCTCTGAGCACGCAGATAATAATAGCATTGCGGATGCTAAAACTGCTGTAAGGGTTCTTTTCATTTATCCCCATCCTTTTCTTCTTTTTTTGAAACACAAGAATTTATTATATAGAAAGTAGGGAACAAATCAATAGATCGATTTATATTATTTTTTTACTTTATTTTGAATTTAGCTTTAAGTTAACACGAACATATTTTAAAACTGATTTTACATCTAGCTGGACACCTTCCGCAGGGTGAGCGATCAGCCTACACCTGTCAGTACAATCAATACATAGTTAATGTTCGTGTTTAATCTGTAAAATGCTATTAATGAAATTTGCTCAGCTTATTAAAATAAACAGTAAGAAAAATTAGTTTTATATATATTTACTTCCATAAATTAGCTATCATTAAAAGAAAATGAACTGAATGAGGTGGAACAAATGTCTAAACGAATTTTATTGGTCGAGGATGATGAATCTATTAGTGAAATGGTTGAAAAATATTTAAGAAGTGAGGGTTTTATCATTACAACTGTGAACAATGGAGAAGCAGCGGTTAAGCAAAATCAATCCTCTGCCTTTGACTTGATCATTTTAGATATTATGATGCCAAAGCTAGATGGCTTAGAAGTTTTGAGGATCATTCGAGAAACTAGTGCTGTGCCTATATTAATTATGTCGGCAAAGGATAGCGATGTGGATAAGGCATTAGGATTGGGCTTAGGGGCTGATGATTATCTTGCCAAGCCTTTTTCATTACTAGAGCTATCTGCAAGAGTAAAGGCTGCGATAAGAAGAGCAACACAATATTCACGGGAACAACAAGTAATCGAGGATGTAATTGAAATAGGGGATTTGAAGATAGATGTTACTAACTTTATGGTTACGAAGGGAAAGGAACAAATAAAGCTCACTGCGAAAGAGTTTGCTATCTTAAAACTATTTGCTTCCAATCAAAACCGTGTATTTACTAAACAGCAGATTTATCAGTTGGTTTGGGATGATGAATACTACGGGGATGAGAATATCATTAATGTGCATATGAGAAGGCTTAGAGAGAAGATAGAAGAAGAACCATCAAACCCGAGGTATATAAAAACCTTGTGGGGAATTGGCTATAAGCTGGAAGGTTTTTAATATGGTACTCCTTTTATCTTCCACTATTATTTTGTTGTTGGCTTTCATTGGTTTCCAGTACAAAGAAAAAAGAAATCTCACCTCTAGTATTGCCTATACGCACCAAAAGCTTCATAGCATCATCCAAGAGAATTCAGGAGAAAAAGTTTTAGTGCATACCGAGCATGATGAGCTCCAGCAACTATTGAATACAATTAATGAGTTATTAGACGAAAAACAAAAAATACTTGCAACTCATACAAGGCTAGAAGAGTCCATGCGAAAAATGCTTTCTAATGTTTCACACGATTTGAAAACGCCGTTAACTGTCATTTTAGGCTATATTGAAATGCTAGAAATTGCACCCTCCCTACAGGAAGAAGAACGCCAACAGCTCCTTGTTAAACTACATACTAAAACAAATGAAGTACTTAAAATTATCCATACCTTTTTTGACTTGGCGAAAATTGAGGCAGGAGACCAACAATACCCATTGTCTAAGGTAAACATAAATGAAATATGTCGTAAGAACATTTTATCCTTCTATGATCTGATAACAGCAAAGAACATGCATGTTGAAATTGAGATACCAGAAAACAATTTATATGCATTTGGTAATGAGGAGGCAATAGATAGGGTTCTAAACAATCTATTATCCAATGCATTAACCTATGGCGCAGACGGTAAAAACATCGGGTTAGCGTTGAGATACGATGAGTCCTATATTTATATTGATATTTGGGATAAGGGAAAAGGAATCGAAGAGTATCATATCGATCGGGTTTTTGAAAGAACATATACGATGGACGATTCTAGGAATAAACATTTCCAAGGCAGTGGATTAGGCTTAACAATTACCAAGCGGCTTCTTGAAATAATGGGAGGCTCTATTCATCTATCAAGCATCCCTCATGAAAAGACGATTTTTACTGCAACGTTGAAGCGAATTACTTTTTAACGTTAAAGCATAACTTAAGAAATTCGTAAGATGGAAGTAATAAAAAAGAGAGGTTCGTTTTCTATACTAAGAATAGAACGAAGAGGGAGAGGATTCAATGTCATATATATTGAAAACAAATCATCTGACAAAAGTATTCGAAGGTAAGGAAGTCGTTTCTTCTGTTAATATGAATGTCCGAAAGGGAGAAATTTACGGGTTTTTAGGTCCAAATGGAGCAGGTAAGACAACCGTCATGAAGATGATGACCAATCTCATCAAACCGACGAATGGAGAAATAGAGATATTTGGTGAAAGGCTAACCGATCAATCATACGAAGTATTAAAAAGAATTGGATCAATAATTGAATATCCAATTTTTTATGATAAGCTGACTGCACGCGAAACACTTCAGCTTCATTGCGATTACATGGGTTATTATAACCAAAAAGAAATAGAGCAAGTATTAGATATGGTTAGTCTAGTGAACACAGGAGACAAGCGAGTAAAAGAATTTTCTCTGGGGATGAAGCAAAGGCTTGGTATTGCACGTGCAATTATCACAAAGCCGGAATTGCTTATTCTAGATGAACCAATAAACGGACTAGACCCTCAGGGCATTAAGAATATGAGAGAATTGTTTCGAATGCTTTCAAAGGAATATGGCATTACCATTATTGTTTCTAGCCATATTTTAGGAGAAATAGAACAATTAGCAGACACAATTGGAGTCATCAACAATGGCAAACTTATACAAGAAATATCACTAGAACAATTAACTCGTAGTCAAACGGACTATATTGAGCTGGTTGTTCAAGACATACAGAAAACTTCCTTCCTGTTAAGTGAGAAGTTACATTTAGTTAACTTTAAATTAGTAGACGATCATTGTATCCGTATATACGATTCAACGCTCACGCCACAAATGATTTCCAAGGTTTTGTATGAACACGATATTGAAATAGAGGCTATTAGTAAAAAGACAAGTACATTAGAGGACTACTTCTTAAAGCTAGTCAATGGGGGTGTAGTAAATGTTTAAGCTAATGAAGCTAGAGATGAAAAAGTTTAAACTGGGCTCTTATTCGGTTAACGCTGTAATTGCTAATTTTGTTATTCTCGGGTTTATATTTCTAATAGCGTTTATATCTAAAGTAGAAGGTGACCAGGACTTTGTAAATTACCAGGAGGTCTTAACGGTTATAGATTCATTTGTGAGGGGAACCTTTATCATCTTCGCTGCAACATTAATAGCGAAGTTAATAATAGGAGAATTCAAAAATAAAACCATTACAACGTTATTTATGTATCCAATTAGTAGGAAAAAAATAATAACGGCAAAGCTTGCTATTGTATTTATATTTACTTTTACATGGATCATTATTTCAAATCTATTTATTACATCAGTCTATTGCTTCGTTAGTGTAAACTATCAGCTAATTCCTGATACGCTAACGGCTTCGCTTCTTCAAGAACATATTGTTAGTGTAGTGATGTATGCAGTTGCAGCTTCTGGTATGGCTCTAATTCCTCTTTACTTTGGTATGAAGAAATATTCCATACCTTCTACAATTATTACATCTATTCTAATTGTAGTGTTAGTTACCAGTAATAATGGTGGATTTTCATTGAATGATATATTTGTTATACCTTTGTCACTGGCATTAATCGGCTTAGTTATTGCATATCTTGCTATCCGAAATATAGATAGAATCGATATAAAAGTATAGATTACTAAAACGGCAGTCAGGAGGATTGAGAAATGCAAGTAAATCGAAGTGAGTTACAAACGAATGATGATATTTGGAATGCTGTTTTATCTGCTGCTTATGGAAACTATGCTTTTCCGACCGAAAATGAAAAAAAGGATGACATATTTATTTTATTTAGTTACTTTTGTGAAATGGAAAGTGGAGGCCATGAAGCCTTGCTCATTTGGTTATCAGAAACGATGCAAGAAATGGGTATCCAAAAATACGTCAGTCGACTGACTAAAATGCTGGAGCTGATTGGTGCGGGGGATTATGCAAAAATCGAAAAGGCCTATTTAGAAGAAATGTTGAAGAGATACTTAACCCTAGAAAATAGTGGTTTTGAGAATCCTTATTTTGAAAAACTAGAAGCGGAGTACCTAATTGTAGTGGAGAGAGCAGATGAAGAATATAGAAATTTAGAAGAACAGATCAATGAGCGTTTATACAACTATGCAATGAATATACATGAAGAGGTACTTGAGATAGTTAATCATTAAGCAATATAAAAAAAGATGGAGTGATAGTTTCACTGCCGTCTTTTTTTATTTTGGGGATGCAAAACCTAAAATTTACATAACTGCGCTAAACTGAGTAACTATTATTACAAATCAAAGAGATAAAATGAACCTAGTATACAAACCAAAGTTAATATCCATAAAGTTCCATAGGTATATTTATTTAGTTCTCTGTCTAGTAAAGATATAGATTGAATAACTGTAATAGCTACAGCGACAAAGAGGGCTCCCAATAAGGCTCCCATTAAAGTAGGCAAGTCGTATATATATTCATCAATAAATAAAAATAGAATAATAGAAAACGGTATTGAAACGCTAGAAAGAAAATGCTTTAAATTCATTGGAATTCCCCTTTCTTTATGAGCAGGCTATAGACATTCCAATAGTTTCACATTTTTTAATTGCCCAGCTGTAATGATTGGAAGTATTTGCTGCAAAATAGCTGTGTAAGTTACTTGTTTTCGTCCATTTATAATATCTTTTCGTCATAATTTCTTCATTGGTATGTGATTCAATTAAATCCATTATTCTTTTGTGACTTAACCTCACCTTTTTTATAGCCTGAGCTAACGTTACTTCTTGATAGTTTTCCCAAATTTGCAGATTTAGTAGCTTGATAGTATTCCATTTATAACCGGGTGCTGGCATGAAAGGAATGTCTCCATCCATACCTTCTCTATACCATCTCTCCAGCATTACATGCCATTCGTAAAGATGCATTAACACATCACGAAAGTTCTTATCTCTTTCATTTGTCTCAATAGAGGTACCCCTTTTTCTACTCGGTATAGATTCAATTATTTTAAGCAAAGATTCAAAGGCTTTGTTGCTATTTAGCAATAGAATTTCTTTTTCACTTTTCTCCATCAAGTATAACTTCCTCCTATATAAATATTAACATTGGAATGAGAATATTGTAACAAAATTCAGAAATTGGAGATAGAGCGATTGATGAAATTTTAAAATTTAATTCAGTGCTTTAGAACTAATTTAAACTATATCTATTTTTATATTATTCTAAGATAATAAGGAGAATATATAAAATTTTGGAGGAACTCTAACATGAAGCATACTATCTTAACCACTTTTTTTGCATTATTTTTACTGGGTTTACATTCACCAGTATATGCTTCTGATTTAAATGGAAACAAAGTTATACAACTAGAGGATCCTCTACTACAAGAAAAGTTAGCTACTTATGTTAACTTATGTGACAGTCAATTTCACGAGAATACAACCATCGATCGTATTTCCACGTGTTTAGAGAACAACAATGGAATCTTAACACTTGGGAACGGATATGCTGGGGAGGTCAGGACTCTTAAAGGTCTGGAGGGACTGGAAGGTTTACATATTAAACAGTTAAATATTGAAAACACTCATGCAAGTGGGCAAAGCATTGCTGACCTTACACCACTAGCCAATATCAAAAGTCTAGAGAGTTTAAAATTATATAGTACATACTCAAATGATTTCTCTCCATTAGCAACTCTGCCGAACTTAAAGGAATTAGTGATTAACTCTACTAATAATGAACCGATACAGTCCATTTCTTTATTAAAAAACCTACAAACGCTCCAACTAAGTGGAAGTCAAGTTACTTCACTGGCTGGAATTGAGAGGATGAAACAGCTTACGTCATTGGCTTTAGATGACGTCTCAATTCCTGATTATGGGGCATTAACAAATGTACCGCAGTTGAAAAAATTATTTGTGGACTTTAATGGGGACTCTCGTTTCTTACAGTCTCTGTCTAATTTAGAGGTATTAACTCTCGTTGCTTTTCGTGATGAACCTAAAATCATTAATGGAGATGACTTGAAAAAGTTAACAGAGCTTAAGACACTTCGATTATTTAATATTGAAGCCAATTATGATTATCTTAATAATATGTCACGATTAGAGGAGTTAAAGATATCAAATAGGGATGCTAGTTCCTTGTTTAGTGCGATCAAGGAACCCATGGTATACCTAAAAAGTTTAGACATCAGTCAAAATGAACTTTCTTCGATTGAAGGGGCCGAGAAGCTTTCGGTTCTATTTCCCTCGATTGAAAAACTAAATCTTAGAGGAAACGAGATTGCTGATTTATCACCTCTAGTACAAACAGAACGACCTTATCAAT
Organism: Psychrobacillus sp. FSL W7-1457; assembly: GCF_038593405.1. Taxonomy (NCBI): domain Bacteria; kingdom Bacillati; phylum Bacillota; class Bacilli; order Caryophanales; family Bacillaceae; genus Psychrobacillus; species Psychrobacillus sp. FSL W7-1457. The sequence continues at coordinate 2,961,322 of NZ_CP151993.1, read as the reverse complement.
ACTTAAAAGATTTAGATATAGATGGTAATATAATTTTTGACATTAATATACTAGGAGAGCATGCTAATCTTTTTCCTTCATTGGAGACAATTTATGCGGAATCCAACTATATTCATTCAATTAGTGAAATGACCAAGCTACCAGTTTTGCAATCCTTGTTTTCGGGATATAATTTAATTGATGTTTTTGATGAACAAAATCCTAAAAAATTTATAGGATATTTTCAATTTGAGTTAAGTAAACTAAAACCAATAGAAATGTCTATGGGCGATGTATATGATGGGCCGATTTTATCAAAGGTTTCGATTAGTGATGAATATTGGCGAGATGAGATTAAGACAAGTAATTTGACCGTAACTTTTTCAGACCCTGAGGTGGCAGAATTAACGAAAAAGGGAAATATTTTAGCAAAAAAAGCAGGGACTACAACCGTTACATACTCTATTAAAGGTGCAACTGATCCTTATTTTACCCATTCGACTTTGTTAACTGTTTTAAACAAACATTATAAACCATACGACCCTAGTATTGATGGGGATATTACACTGCAAACAAACAAGATGAAAGTATATACATACGGTGAAGATAAGGTGGTAATAGCTAGTCATGGAAAGGTAATTGCAGAGGTTGTACCTTCGGGGTGGTTAACGTTTACTCTTCCAAATCTTAAGGGTCTGAAGGAATTACAGGTTTGGTCAGAGTCCAAACTGGGAGTAAAGAGCAATGTAGTTACTATGCCAATTTATAAAACAGAAAAGCCAACCCTACCCGAAATAGAAAGTGTTACTGATCAAACAGAATACATTACAGGTACTGCAGATCCTCATACCACTGTCTATATTACTTCAAGAGAAGCTGAATCATTTAAGGAACTCACCCAAAAAGTCAGCGACAAAGGGACTTTTAAAGTTTACACCGGGAAGCTTCAGGAGGGTATTTCTATTATTATATACTCCAAAAATGAAGAAGGAAGAGAGAGCACTAATCTGAGTACGACTGTCCAAGATGTAACGCCACCAGCAATGCCGATATTGGACAATGTGACAAGTGAGTCATTGCAAATTAGTGGTAAAACAGAAGCCCATGCAAAAGTAACAATCAAACGAATGTCTAGGAATATTGGAGACACTCTCGCAGATAAAAATGGTATTTTCAAGCTCTCGATTTCAGCCCCAAGTGTAGGAGATACATTTACGGCCATTGCTGAGGATAAATCTAAAAACAAAAGCAAGGAAGCAAGTATTGTAGCTATTTTACCTATAAAGGAAGAAGAGATAATACCTAAAAAACCTGTTTTTTGGAAAGGCTTGCAGTTAAAGAAAGGGCAAATTGGACTTGTTACAATTACAAAAAAGATCAACCTTTGGAAGCGTGAAGGGGACAAGCTCGTCTTTCAACGGATATTAAATCCAGGGGAAGTATATCGAGTCTACAGATATGATAGCAAGTATGGAGGGCAGTATGGTGTGGGTGGAGACCTCTTTATAACTAACATTAGCGGCTATGTGAAATATCAAACGCCATCAAAAGCAATATTGTCACAAGTTAATTAGAAGCAGCAGCACAAAAGAATGTTGCTAAAGTATAAGGGTCTGTATCATAGATACAGACCCTTTAATGATTGCCCATCTCGTGTAATTAGATATTCTGTGTTACCTTTAATTTCCTCACTAAGAAAAAGGTAAGAGTAAGAATCACACCAGTAATCATCCCGATGATACTTAAATTGATACCTGCTCCGGACGTAATACCATCGGCACGAATAATAGCATTAGCATAGATGGAAACCCCGACGATAATAAATCCAATCCATTCAAATATTTTGGTTATCATATTTAAAACCTCCATTTGTACCTAAATTATAACATTATTTGAATTTTTAAAAAATTTAATTTAACCACATGTGCGTCGTACTACAATCATGACTTAAGCTTATCCTTTACAAGTTCATTTTCTTTCAAAATATCAAAGTTTAACTTTCTTAGTAAAAGGCAAACCTTTATACAATGTACAACCACGACAGCAAATCATTAAAGGATAGTAAAATTCTGTGGTATGATATGTGTTGATTTTGCTAGGAGGTATTTTTTATGGATTTGTCTATCTTTATGTCGTATGTCTTTTGGAAGAACCTTGGTATTTCCATTGCCATACTGTTAGTTTTCCTTATTTTGAGAAAAATTTTCTCGAAATATGTATTTAACCTATTGATCAAGCTAAGTGATAAAACACCGACTGATGCATTGACGCACCTTTTTCGGTCCTTCGAAAAGCCTATTCAATGGATGTTTATCATAGTCGGAATTTATGTGGCGGCTAGCTTCTTTCCACATTTTGATGAAACAAATAAATTATTCCTGGTGCTTATAAGAGTCTCCTATATTATTCTGATCAGCTGGGGATTATACAATATGTCCTCTGATTCCTCTACTTTCTTTATTAAAATGAGAAATAGATATAATTTGGATATTGATGATATACTCATTCCTTTTCTTTCAAAGGCATTGCGAGTTATTATTGTTGTCATTAGCTTTAGCGTCGTGGCAGAAGAATTTGGATATAATGTTAGTGGCTTTGTAGCGGGGCTTGGCTTAGGTGGGGTAGCAATCGCATTTGCTGCAAAGGATGCACTTTCTCACCTATTAGGTGGCTTTGTTATTATTACAGAAAAGCCTTTTAGAATTGGTGAATGGATTTTGACTCCGGATGTCGAGGGGACGGTCGAAGAAATTACTTTTCGTAGTACAAAAATCCGTACATTTTCACAAGCTATTGTTACTGTTCCGAATGCCATGATTGCGAATGGGCCAATAACTAACTGGAGTAAAATGGGGAAAAGACAAATTAACTTCAATCTAAGGGTATCTCAAGAAACGCCTAAGGATAAATTAGAGCTTGTAGTAAAAGAAATTGAACAGCTAGTGAGCAAGCATACTGGTGTTCATCCAGAAACAATTTTCGTGAAATTTGACGCATTTAAAGAAAATGGCTATGACATCTTCTTGTATTTCTTTACGAACACAACTGTATGGGCCGAGTTTTTAAAAGTAAAAGAGGATATTAACTTTGGTATCATGGAAATTTTAGAACGAGAAGGAGTTTCTATAGCCCTTCAAAGTCGAAAAGTTTATGTGGATAACGAATTAATTCAGAATGAAACAAAGAGCATAGAGGAATAATAAGTACCGCTGGGATGTGTATTCTCAGCGGTATTTATATGTTCTGAAGTTTTTTAGAAAAAATTACTGGAGCTTGTGTCGGGATAGACGTAATTACAGCAATTTCTTTAATAAATCCCTTCATGTTCTGAGCTTGAGTAGTGCAATAGAGGAAAGCTTCTACTAATTTTTCGTTGGATAAACGATTTGCTATAGTACAGTGTGGAATCCATTGTCCAGGATTATACAAGGATAGTGAGTCATTAAAATTCTTAAAATAAGTATGAAAGTCGTTGTGGAAATGAAAAAGATCCTCTGTAATAACAGGTGCATAAAAAAGTGTTCCAGATCCTGTAAACGATCCAATAGAAGGAAACGTGATTTCTATACTTTTTTTATCTTCTAAATAGCTATCTAAGCTATCTACAAAAGATTTAATATCTAATTTGCTGTAACTTGCAATAGTAATATGTGGCTTCCGATCACTTACCTCAAACGCATAGGAAGAAATAGATTCATCCTTTAACTCCTGCCAAAGCTTCAAAATCTGCTTATTTAACTGACCATCAAATAACGCAATTATCCCATACATATGATTCGCCTTCTTTTTTTTAAAAATTCTTTTTTAATATCCAACGATTTATATATTTGATAAAAGATTGGAAAGTATGCCACTGAAGATAAGATTCAATCAGTTAATACTAATTTTCAGTAGACTAAAAAATATTTCGCTTGATTATATCACATAAATATTTCATTTATTGATAAATGTTGTTAAAAGAAAGGATATTTTCATGCCCGGGTACTATTTACTGAGCAGTATAAACAGATGGATATTGCAAAAGATATGAAGGAATCACAGCAATTAATGAGAGGAGTGTTTTTAATGGAGAGTATTCGCGAAGGGTTAATACCAACAGTTTTAGGGACAGCCGTAACTACAACTGGAGTAGCGCTTAGGAACAATAGAAGCATTTCACCATTAATCACGAGTTCGATTATCGGATTTGGCTTAGCGCATATTGTGTTGGGGGCAATCGATTTAGTTGAACATCGCCGCTAAAGATTCAGGGTGGAAGGAACAATTCCTTCCATTCTTACTACCTAGCTCCACCTATACAAATTGAAGGAGGTGTTGGTCCGTGTCAGTACTATCTCGGATTGCTTTAGCATTAGTTATCATTGGTGCATTAAACTGGGGTTTAATCGGATTTTTTGAATTTGACTTAGTTGCATCTATTTTTGGTGGACAAACTTCTGCGTTTGCTCGTGTTGTGTATGCACTCGTTGGTTTAAGCGGAATTGCTTGTATACCACTACTGTTTGCTCAAGAAGACGAAGAAAGAAGTACTTCTACCAGCAATGGTAACAGTCAAAATTACAGAAATCTAAGCTACGAAACAGAATTTGCAGAAGAAGAGGAAATTATTGTGGCAGATCCACAAACGAATGCTTCATCGAATAATTCTACAACAGACTCTACTACAAATTATTACAAAAAAACTTCTAAGAAAAAGAAGAGATAATTTTGTAGGGCATCCAAAAACCTGACGCAACGTTAAAACGTGCGTCAGGTTTTTTGTTTTATGAAGGAGTTTAAGAATAAATAATCGAATATAAATATAAATCCGCGGAAAGTGGTGGAACGAGTAAATTGGAGGAACAAGATGAATACCAAAACATTAGAAATAAACAAAACAAGCTGGGAAAAGTCAGCAAATCGTTTTTATGGAAGAAATCCTCTTCCAGAATATGGACCAATGGCTCCGCGTGAAGAACATTTAAATTTACTAGGGGAAGTAAAGGATTTGAAGGTTCTAGATATCGGCTTTGGCAGTGGGCATTCCCTACAATATATGGCGAATAGAGGAGCAGGAGAGCTTTGGGGCATTGACTTATCAGACAATCAGCTATCTGCTGCAAAAGAGTTATTGAAGGATTATGGATCTTCTGTAAAACTATTTCAATCTCCTATGGAAACTAATCCTGGATTGCCATCAAACTATTTTGAAATCGTTTATTCGATTTTTGCACTAGGATGGACTACTGATTTAGACAAAACATTATCCAATATCTATTCTTACTTAAAAGCAGGAGGCATTTTTGTCTTCAGCTGGGAGCATCCTCTACATAGCAGAGTGAAGCATGAGGATGGGAAGTATCTCTTCAACAAATCCTATCAAGAGGAAGGGCCGTACGACCATGATTTTTGGGATACCCAAGCAATCATGCAACAATTTAAAGTGAGTACTTATATTAATAGACTTGTGAAGGCAGGCTTTAAAATCGAGGAAGTCATTGAAGAGGTTTACTTAGAGGAGGAAGATGTACAGCGCCATGTGAATAGGTGGTACTCCTTTGAAAAAGCACAGCTTATACCGACAACACTAATTATTAAGTGTAGTAAATAGTTAAAGGGGGAAAGCAAAATTGAAGATTATAGATACGGTGCCTTTCTTTTTAAACAATTACACTCCATCGATTAGCTTTTTAAGGGGCTATTACGAAAAATATCCAGCTATTTTTACAGAATATTTTCCTCGTCATTGCAAAGACACCGAGGAACGACATAACCAGTCGCTTGAGAAATACCCTGATAATTTGCTTAAAATCAAACAAGTGCATGAAAATATAACACCTATTATTCAAGAAGTAGTGCACGAATATGAGCGATTATACGAAGTTTCTTTTCCGGTAGAGGTCAATTTGATTGTCGGAGGTTTTGGGTCAAATGCATATACGTACCAGCAAATAATTCCTAATATCACCTTTGCGTTAGAGAAGCTGTCTCCGGATCCAAACCATTTGAGGGTAATCGTTGCTCATGAGTTTGGTCATGCGGCGCAAAATATTTTAACGGACAGGGCCGGAATGGATTGGACGACTGCTCAATGGACTCATCCATTCAACTGGTTATATAGGGAAGGAATTGCAACGTGCCTATCTGAAAGAATTATTCCTCATTTAAAGAAATCCGTTTATTTTACTTACGATGATGAAGGTGAGGAGTGGCTCTATTTTGCTCAACGGCATGTTAAAGAAATAAAAAAGGCATTTATAGAAGACTATCGAAAAATGTCTGGAAATGAATTATCTCGTGATTGGTTTTCTATAAATGGAGTAAATGCCTTCGGCTACAGTAGATTTGGCTATTTCCTTGGAGAACTATTTGTGCAAGAGGAAATGGAGAAGCATGGGGAACTTGAAACAATCATCGCATGGGAAAATCCTCACTACCTAGAGAGGGTAGAGAATTGGCTACTTCAAGTTGAAGGAGAACTGGTATGACGAATCGCATTCAACTAGATAATTTAGAGGAATATGATGATCCAGCAGCCTATGATCAGGAAAATAATCATTACGTAGGGGAACTTCCATTATTACTAGAACGGGCAGGGAAAGTAAATGGTCCAATTATAGACTTAGCCTGTGGAACTGGGAGGCTGACCTTACCATTAGCCAAAGAAGGCCACAGTTTGATAGGTATTGATATTCATGAAGGAATGTTGGAGCAGGCAGCTAAAAAAGCCGGAAAGCTTAACTTGGATATACAGTGGCTGCAGCAGGATTGTACAAATTTCCAAGCAGGAATTAGAAGTCCGTTTATTTATATGGTGGGTAATTCCATACAGCATTTCCATACAAATGAGGCACAGGATCTACTTTTATCCTCTATAAAACAACATCTTCAGGAAGATGGTATTTTTATATTTGATACAAGATTTCCCTCTGCTAATGAGCTGCTTCAACCTGCTACAGAGGAATATTGGAAAACTTATATGGATGGAGAATACGAGGTAGATGTCTACACGATCAGCAGTTATGATGCATTAAAACAAATTCAGCATTACACAACCATTCGAAAATATAAAGATCATAGTGCAAAAATAATTGATGAAAAGATAACTAATATCAGCTTACGATATACCTATCCCTTAGAGATGGAGAGGTTATTAAAAGAACATAACCTGGAAATTGTAAATGTTTATAAGGATTGGAAGGGCACACCGCTTGATTCTGAAAGTGATAATATGGTGTATATCTGTAGAAAAGTTATCTAATAGATAAAAGCTATGTTTAAAAAATATTAAAATTGAGCTGGGAAATGTATCTCCAAGCTCATTTTATTAGATATACATTTTTTCTAAGTATCCGCTAGTTGAACAAGGACCCTAAGGTTTAGAAATTAATTTCAATAATTTTTCACCACGTTGTTTATAAGCGGTTAAGTGTTGTTTTAATATTTCTTCATTATTAGTTTCTAAAATTTTAATTGTATTTCTTACGAAGTTCCAATTTATGCAACCAGATAACCATATAAGTGAGGGAAGACGGTTAATATCATTTTCACAAAGCACATCATTTATTTTGTAACCATTAATAAAAGCATTTGCGACAATTGGAGACATTTCAGTCGAAGATATTCCATTTGTTCGGGAATACCATTTGATTAGCCATGCTAATCCCTCAATCCTATCGCTGTAGCCAATTGATTCAAAGTCGACAATTCCTTTTATTTTTTCATGTTTATCCCAGATAATATTAAGTGGATTTAAATCTGATTGTATTATAAAGTCAAAATGCTTCGTCGTTGCATTTTCTATATGATATTCAGTTATTTCAAGATATTCATCTACCATTTTTAAATTGTCTATTGAAATGTAAGATTCTTTAACTTTATTCCGAAGATTTTCAACAAATCGGGAGTAACCAACAAGTTGAGATTGCTTCTGGAAGACAGAACTTTTATATAAACTCGAAATATCGTGAATCTTTCTTGCAATTTTGCCAAATTCCTCTGCAATGTACGCATCACAATGAGTTATATGTTGGCCTTCAATCCATTCTAAAAGTATAAAACGATAGGTTTCATATTCCCATGTAATTGTCGTAAACGGGAAACCTTCTGAAGTGGGTAGTAAACGTATAAACGGAATTTTATTATTTACAAGGAATCGACAAAACTTTGTTTGTTCAAGTAAAGTATCATTTGAGATTTCTCCAAATATATTGTTTGGGGAACGATTATTCTTAATGAATCTTGCGGAGAATGGTTTTCCATCAGCAACTATTTTGTAATGTAGGTCACTATTCCAGCTGCCTTTATGTAATTCTTTTTCAATGAATAATACTTCGTTTCCTAATAAGTAAGGTTCAAGTGCTTTTTTTATCATTTGGTACAATTTTATATCCCCTTAGATGAAAAAGATTAGTATTATTTAAATACTGTAATTATTTGGAAAATCATAAGTGTTAAGGATGTGTGAGAATCTAAATGTAAATAACACCTAATAGGAGTCAATTTAATCAAACAGAACTAGACCTATGAAACAAGAACATTTCCTAATTTATTGATTGTAGCGGAAGGCGGCGACTCCAGTGGGATGAGTGAGACAGATAAGACATCACAACCACGCGCGTAAGCGATGGGTGATGGCTTATCGCTTACCCCACGGAAAGCGTCCGACTAGAGCGAAAATCAATTCTACTTTACAATTATAAAAGCATATAAAATTAACTATTCTCTATTAATTGTTCTTGTTTTTATTGAAAAAATATGACTTATGAAATTAATTTTAATAGATAAAAAGAATCGTAATCTCTGGGAATCTTTTTTTTCCATACTATTTCAACAAAACCCTATAATTAATCGTCAAAAATGGAATACAGAAAATACGCATCTCATGTTTGGCAGTTAGAATTTCATTTTTCTCCTCTAAAAGAAATTGCTCCTCCAAAGGAAGCTTAAAGATGGTTTCTCTAAAGGCCAAGTAAATCCCAGCATCAGACGCTAAGGCACTTTTGCTAGTTAAGAGAAGCTTTCCATCTTGCTCTTCTAATGCTAATACGCCAACCATCGACGACCATGGTAAAGGGAGGGAGATATTCATAAAGGTTTCCTCGTCTCGAGTATGTATGGAATATAGTGCAACAAAGATGGTGCTTGTTTCAATTTTTCGAACCCAAGCTCTTGTATTGGTACGTCCATCCTCGATAGCTACTATATCTCCAGTCATCTCCATTTCCTTAGAGGGGAAGGGTAGATTTAGCTGTTGTATTCTTGAACTAAACAAACCGTATAATGCGGCAAAAGGCTTGAACCAAACATGCCAGTAAACAGTGGAAAATAGTCGATAGTGCATTGTTTGTTCATAAAAATGGCTAATCATCGGAGGAAGTGACTCTTTATCTATAAAAATGCTCATATCATCGACCAAGCCCGTATAGGTCTTATTTATGTGATAGTCATCTAAAACTTTCTCACCAACAGTTCCTTTACCTTTGATCTTGCTAATAGGAAGTTGCAACTTTTTATAACGTGCCGGTGGTGTCCAAATGGACCAGCCGACAATACCGACGAACGCAAATATTAGGCAATTAAAGAATCCATGGAACTTAAGCATGAAATCTATCGTCACCCCAAAGACACCAAACGCATTCCCTGTTGCATACAAAAGGGAGAACAGAATAGTAACACCCAGTGCCCCAAAGGATGTAATGACTAGGCTTTTCTGATAGCCGTTTTTATATGTTGCCTTAATAGCTAGAACGATAAAACCATATATTCCAATCATATATAAAAGTACGGATATAAATTCTAAAAGTGTAGAAAAAGTGATTCCTATTGCAACGACTAAAGGAGAAATTAAAATGATAGCTGTCAGCCAAGGGTAGCTGGCAGGTTTATAAACTCGCCCTAAAAAGCCTATAAATACTGGTAACAAAAAGGAAGAATAGTGAAAGTGAATTCCTGTCAGCCACGTTAAAATAGGAGTAAATCCTGTATCTATTTCAAGAACAGAAGCAACAAACCAAATCCCGCCGATAAATAAATACATCATTCCCATATCAATCGCAAACTCTTCTATGTGGGTAAATCCTCTACTCATAAATCGTTTAAATCCATACATGGCCACAATAAAAGTAAAAAGTAGGTAGATAAGTGCGAGCAAGGCATCGAGCCTAGAATCTTCTGTAATCTGTAAAATAGAAACAGCTATTACAGCAGGAAGGACAAAGTAATAAATCAGATGATTATCTTTCATAACTAGTTTTAAGACGAGCGGAACAAATAAAATCTGAGCTACTGATAGCATAAGAAAATACCAGGGACCTACGCTAAAAGCAGCAACTATGAGAAATAAAATAGTATGGGAGATTGCAATTCTTTTATAGGTCATCTGTTTGAAACACCCCTTTATACTCGAATAGTATCCCAAGTAAAGGATTAGTGATTAAAACATGAATAGAAAATACGTCTCTCTTTTCTACATAACACTCTTTAACAAGAACATTTCCTTTTAAAAGCCTTGGTAAGGGGATTTCCAGCTTGCCTAATACAAGACGCTGTTTACTAGATTCAATTTGAAGATGTCCTTCCTCTGTGACGATGAATACGAGTTCAGAATAGAACAAGCTCGGCTCCCCAAGATAGTCCCTTACTACACGCTTACTCTTATCTAAGCTCATTAGCGCATTAAAATATCTTGTTTGGTTTGGGAAGAAAAACGTTCTCTCCCAGTGAACCTGTTGTTCGCCGTTTGGACCTAGCTGCCCTTTATTAACGATTTGAAATGGTACATTCTCTCCTTGCTCAGGAAATAAAAACTTCCAACGAGTGGCTATACGAAAGAAAGGTGACAACCATTTCGGACCACTAGTTATTTTTGTCATGACTCCTGTTGCCTGGAAGGCCTTTTCAGAAGAAATAGTATACCGCCGCTTGAGCATTGGCTGCAGTCGCTCGAATTGTTCTCCAAGCATTTCTTTATAAATAGACATATGAAAAACTCCTTATCTTGAACGCTTACAGCTTTTGGAAGTTGGAATGTCTTTACTAACCAGCAATCCGATAACGGATAGAACAAACAGCGTTAAGTTAAATGTAAGGGGGTTAAATGGATCACCAAATACGGTGGCGTCTCCTATTAAAGTGGAGAGTGTAAGTAATGGAAAAACAACGACTTGGATTTTCAGTAATCTTCGCTTATTGCTATATAGTAGCCATAGGAGACCGAATATTATTTCGATAGCACCTGCCGTTGAAACGATATTTTGAGCTTCGTTCACTGTTAAGGGAAGCATGCCCTGGGTCATTGATACTTCCTCTGGATGCATTAATATTAATTTTGGAACGAGGCCGTGATACACCCAAACAAAAAAGAACAGAATGGTAATAAGCCAGTGACTGAAGAATCGTACATACTGATTGGATGGAGTGTCACCTTTTTCGAGCCACCTCTTAAATACATCAAAGCTAAGAGCAGTTGCCCATCCCATCATCGGGCGAAATAATAGTCGATCCATCATTTTCCCTAATGTCCCGAAACGAACATCGTAATCATACTGGGTAAAAAATTTGATGCCGTCTTGCCCCTGCTCATACTTCCAATATCCCTTACCTTCTTTTATAGGAGAGATCTTTTGGGCAGTACCGAAATGCAGCGAGGATGTTCTAGAGTTGTCCTTCGCATGAAAGGTACCGACACTTTTCCCCCAACCCGAAATACTAAATCCAAATCCTATATTCGTTTTATATTCAAATAGCTGTGGTTCATCTTCTTTTTTGGGTAAATAGGTGATAGAAGAAAAACGCAAATCCCATTGTTCATGTAGCTCGGGATTTTGAGATGTCTCCCATACCTTTTCCATATCGCTAGAGATACTAGTCTCTACATAAATTGGTTTATTTTTCATAATCTCACCTCCTTATTAGATTAACATAAAGGACTTTCTACTAGTAATAAAGAATAAGAAATAAAGTAGCGCACCAGCCAGCCACTTTTAGCTACGTCATCCAAGGAAACGAGGTTAGTAATATGCAGTTAAATAAAAATTTACAAGCTAGATTCAATCCAGTTATCAATCATGTGAAAAATACGTACGATGCTGTCTATGCAACTGGAGCGGCAGTTATAGTCATTCATAAAGATAAAATTGTTACTGAACAATATTGGGGCACTCAATCTAGTAGACCAGAAGCTAGAGAAGTACAGGAGGATACCCAGTTTTACGTGGCGTCTGTTCGGAAAAGCTATATAGGGTTTGCTGTCGCATATGCGGTGCATCATGGGTATATCGGATCGATAGATGATGAAGTGACAAAATATATTGCGGATTTGGAGGAAGAAGTTTTTCACGGAACTACAATTAGACATTTATTGACACATACGCATGGGCTAACGGAGCTAGAAGGTAAAATTATTCGAGAGTTTTTACCAGGGGAGAGCTGGGCCTATAGACAAGTTAATATAAACCTGCTTACACAAATAGTAAAGGTTACAACAGGCCAAACAGTAGCAGAGTTACTAAAAGAAAAGGTATTTCGACCACTCGGCTTGAATGAGAGTGACTGGTACACAGAAATTCAACCTAAGCTTGCAGAGGTCATTGATCCGTCCGGCCAACCAAAACAAATACCAACAAACAGTACAAAGGGCGATCAAATGAACATGTTCACTTCTGCAAGAGATTTAGCCTATTGGGGTTACCTTCATTTAAAGCGGGGATACATAGATAACAAGCAGGTAATACCAAAAGAAGTTATTCAGCTATCTACGTCTCTTATAAGTCCGAGTACAATTGACAAGGATTTGCCTCAGCATGGTTTTCTTTGGTTTGTAAAGGATTTACCTGCAAGAAAAACGGAGCTTGGAGATTTAGTACCACGTGGCTCGTATCAAATTTTAGGATTCACAGGTGTTGCCGTACTAGTCATACCAGAACACGAAATCGTGGCAGTTCGGATGGTCAATAGCTTTGGATCACCAGAGAACCATGACTTTCTTGCGGACATAAGGTCCTTTGGAGACAGTGTAATGAAAAGTTTACAGGAGGGGTAAGTGAATGATTATTATTAAGCAATTTGATCATAGCGTACATATGACAGAGGAAATGGCGATGCTTTACCAAGCGGTATGGAAAAAAGAAGAGGATGACTTCTTCGAAAGAATACAAAAGCATGCCAATTATGATGGTTTTCTAGGAATTGTAGCATACACCGAGACAAACGAGTGCATTGGATTTGCGTATGGTTACAAATCAGAGGATGGACAGTACTACCGAGGTCTTCTAGAGCAGGAATTAACGGTGGAAGAAGCAGAAGTATGGTTAACGGATTGCTTTGAATTTGTAGAGCTATTAGTTCACTCCTCATACCGAGGAAATGGATTAGGTAAAAGATTATTAGAAAAATTAGTGAACAATTGCGCGATGAAGACGTCTGTATTAACAACCAAGGCTAGTAATTTAGTAGCTCAAGCTTTATATGCAAAATCAGGATGGGAAATGATTAAACAAAATTTCTTCCCCTCGTCAACGGATGAACCCTATGTCATTATGGGGAAGTTATTGACAGAAGCAGGAGAGAATGAGATTCATATATAAAAATAACAATGGGGGAATGTAGAGGATGGCTTGGCTTTTATTGATTATTCCTTTGCTTGGAGTGTCCTTATTATTAAATTTAGTAACGTTAGCACAGAAATTAAAGGATGGAAAAAACTATGACAATCAAAAAATAATGAGTGCTGTTATCATTTTCATTCTGATGTTTTTAATCACAAATTTTTTATTGGAGGGAGTAAATTGAACAGCTTTGAAGCTTTTAGTACTTTCACATTAATGAGACCGATCTTTATAACGTTTCTTGCTTTAGCTTTAATTTTACTTATAGCGGTGGTGCTCTTTAGAACTCAAAAATGGATAACAGCCTTCACCATTTCTGTTGTTTCTATTATATCTATTGTAGTTTGTGCACAACTTTTATTTTTGGAAGGAATTATTGTGGATGAGCTTAATTTATCGGGCGACCCAGCTTCTATGTATATGTTTTTTGCTATTACGCTGTTGAGTATATTAAATCTTCTTATTTATTTTTTAGACTGGGGAAAAGGAGAGAAAGCGCTTGAGCTACATACTTCAACCGATGACTCAGGAGCAGGCCGAGGACATTGCTTATAACTGGCACTATGAAGAACCGTATTCCTTTTATAATATGGAAGCAGACGAGGAGGACCTGGAGGAATTTCTAGACCCGGTAAGTCGTAAGAACGAATATTACGTCGTTATGGAGAAGGAGAATCTCATAGGGTTTTTTAGTTTTACTTTGGTAGCCCCTGAAGTAATTGATATTGGACTGGGAATGCAGCCAAATTTAACGGGTAAGGGTAAAGGAATTAATTTCTTGAAGGCAGGCTTACAGTTTGCTCAAAGTATGTTCCAACCGGCAGCGATTACTTTATCCGTAGCTACCTTTAACAAACGAGCTATAGCGTTGTATAAACAGGTAGGCTTTAAAGAGCTAGAAACTTTTAATCAGACTACTAATGGTGGAAGCTATGAGTTTGTTAAAATGCTCTATGAAACAGCCAAGGAATGAGCTTCCTTGGCTATTTTTATTATTGCTAATTAAGGTTGTTTTAAGAGAACTTTTATAAAAGATTTCTAAACTAGGGTTTGGTGACATCGCTTTTCCATTTATTAAGATCTCAAAAAAACCTTTAAACCTTCGGAAAAAGCAGCTGAATGGTAAAACCACGTTTGTGTTCTGACTTAACCTCAATTTCAACTTGCAAATCGTCACATAATTTTTTCACTAAAAACAATCCCAACCCTGTAGACCGCTTTTGATTACTAGCATCTCCTGTAAATCCTTTATCAAATATAAATGGTAAATCTGATTGTAAGACGCCTAGTCCATTGTCAGCTACTTTAACATAATAGCTGTCTTTTGCATGATCAAAACCTGTTTCTATCCAAATGAAACTTTCACTATCTACGTTTCGATATTTAATTGCATTTACAAGTAATTGGATTAAAATAAAATGAAGTACTCTTTCATCAGATGCAACGTTTATCTCCTTTATCTCCGTATGAACGTTTACATGCTGCTCTTCCAATAACGATTGTAGCTCTAGTAATACATCTTCAAAGCATTCCACAATAGAGACCTTTTTCAAGCTATAGTCAACATGCACAGCTTGTAGCTTTGCATAAAATAATATGCGTTCTACGTAATCGTGAATAGTTATATTTGCATGATTTAGCCGTTGATAAACCAACGGGGACATTTCATCTTGACGATTTTGTAAGACAAAATGAAGTAACGAAAGTGGTGTTTTAATTTCATGCACCCAGCTTTCGATAAAGGTTTCATACTCTTTTGACTGGTACTTTGCATCTTGTAAGTCATCAGACAGATGACGTAATTGATTAGCCAAACCATGCAGTGGTTCCTTATATATGTCACCTAAAAGTTGTAGCAACTTAGCCTCATGCTCAGCGGAAGGCTCTCTTAAAAATTGATAAAATGTGTTTCTTTGCTTTCGTTGTTTTTTCCATGTAAAAAGCACACCAATCAAAATGGTTACAAAAGTAAAAATGAGCATCGTCAATATTAATAACTTAAATGACTCTGGATATGCAACCCATGCTAAAAAAATAAAAAAACCGCTATTTACACATAGAAGCAAAATCCATTGCCGCGATTGCTGTAAACTAGGGAGCCAATTTAGTTGCCTCATGGGGACTCACCCTCTATCAATTGATAGCCAACGCCTCTGACCGTTTTAATCTGAGATGATACGCCTACTTTATCTAATGTTTTACGAAGTCTGGTCATGTTTACTTGTAGTATATTTTCGTCCACAAATTCACTACTTCCCCACAATTCATGGAAAAGTTGCTCCTTTTCCACAACAGCCGGTGCATATTGTATTAAAAGCTTCATAATGGCACTTTCATTTTCAGATAATGAAAGTGAATTGTGACCAATATATAATTCATTCGTTTTCACATCTAATTGGAATTTTCCCCAATTTAAAAGCATCGGCATTTTAGCATAAAGTTGTTGTAACTTTTGTACTCTTGCAATGAGACGTTTCGGATGACATGGCTTCGTTAAAAAGTCATCGGCTCCTAACTCTAATGCATGCAACTCATCTCGTATCTGATTGCGAGCAGTTAAAATTAGAATCGGACCAATTCCTTTCATTTTCAAAGTACGACAAATTTGAAAACCTGATAAGTTAGGTAAATTTAAATCTAACAATACTAACCCCGGTTTGGCAGCGATGATATCTTCAACAGGTGTATTAAAAGAAGAGATACTTACTACAAAGTACCCCTCCTTTTGTAAAATATTTTGTAATTCTTCGCGGAGGAAAATGTCATCCTCTACAATGACAATATTCGCCATACCATCACCTCTACTCAATTTCTTTTAACTTCCTGATTTCCTCATCACTTTTTCGTTGAATCATTCGAATATAGCCAACTTCAATTACAATAAATAATAGCACTACTAAACCAATAATAATTCCATTTTGAAGACTGAAAATAGTAGCCGGCATTGCTTTTAATAAAGACCAAATGCCAAAAATTCCACTAACCAACGCGACCGAAATAGCTAAGATGAAGTATAACCAAATTTGCTTGCGAGCAGATTTACAAATTGATTCCACATCTGCACCGAGCATTGCTAATGTTTGATAGCGACTACGCGTGCTTATTTGCTGCATTAAAAAGTTTAGACCTAGTACAGTATTAGCAATAATTAAAAACATCACGCCTAAATAAAACGTTGTATAACTGCTTGCTACCGTATAAAATAACTGTCTACCCATGCTCGCAAGATAGCTCTCATATTGCAAGCCTGTCGAATTAAGTACTTGATCGACTTCAAGCATCGCCTGCATAAGCCCTTTTTCTTCAATGAACTCGTCTTTTAACGTCATATTCCAAAGCCAAGTTTCCTCAGCGTCAAAATATTGCTCATATAATGCATCAGGTACAATCATCGAATACATTAACGTAATAGCTCGATCTGCCACAATTTGATCCGAATATAACGTCGGCAATAATGTGTATTCATTTTCCGCAATTTCAACTGTTGGATTTTTTTTCAATGTGTCTTTTAATATATCATATGGCGCTCCTGTATCGTCACTTGTATACATGGCCACTTCATTATCAGCTAACTGAATTGGATTCTTTCCAGCTGTCTCAAGCATCGTGTTATAGCTCGATAATGAAATAAAATACGGCGTGTGCTGCATCGATAAGTTGTTTAATAAAATCTCTTTTGGCTCTGAATCAGCTTGACTCGATACTGTTTCTATTAAGCCCGTCCATGCAAAATAATAATTTAATACTGATTCATCTGCAGGTGTGTAGAAATTATGTAACTCCATCCCATAATAACTATCAACATAAGGTACTAGCTCATCGGATTTAATCAAAGGGTTAATTTCATCTTCATTACCATTAAACGTATAATCAACAGTTCGATTAGCTACAGCGCTATTCATTAACGCTGTTGATGTACCAAAAGCAAAGCAGACCATCGCCATTAGAATCAGTAAGGATGAAATAGCGAGTGAACTCCATTGATGCAATACATTTTCTTGTAGCTGTCTCGCCGAAAATATCGATAAACCTGTCGAAGAACTTCCTTTTCGCTTCACATAAACACCAATCATACTTCCTAAGCCACGGAATAAAATAAATGTCCCACACACACCAACAAACAAAATCAATGCAAATACGCGGTAATCAAAATTTCGTAAATATAAAATCGCCATACCATAAGCGATGCTTAAAAAAATCGTCCCGAATAATAAAGCCGCTCCAGATAGTAAGCTCACGGCTCCCCATTTAGGCGTCATTGTAGTTTGTGACTTTTCCTTATCCTCATGAAGTAATTCAATCGGCTCTTTTCGACTCATTGTAAAGCTTAAAATAAGCATCGCTAGCAGTTGCACAAGGAAGAAACCACAGATCGTCAAGCCAATACCTGTCCATGAAATACGGAACGCATGACCTATAATCCCCATGCCAACTAAACGTGATGTCGCTAAATTGATCAGCTCTGTTAAAAACAATGAAATCGGCAAACCAATACTCAGGGCCACAATCCCGTTCCAAATCGTTTCGCCCGTAATCATGAGAAACAGCTTACTTTGCTTCATCCCCATCATTAAATACAAACCGAACTCATGACTGCGACGCTGAAGCTGGTAGCGATTTGCAAAATACACGAGGAAGAATACGAACAATAATGAAACTGCATAAAGCACTGGAATTAATAACAACAATCGCTCGACTGCATCGCTTTCAATTGTCTTCAAATATAACATGACATCTTGCTCACCTAATGACAAAATCACATAAAACGCCACAATTGACACGACAAGCGATGCAAAATACACACCGTTTTCCTTCCGGATTTTGCGGCTATTACGCTTCACAAATTCAAAGAACATTACTACTACCTCCAGCAAGTTGCGCCATCACCATAACGATTCGCTCATAAAATGTCTCCTGAGATTCTCCCGGTACATTTCTACGTAGTTCATGGAAAATGACACCGTCTTGGATGAACAAAATTCTTGAGCAGTAGCTAGCCGCATTCGCATCATGCGTCACCATTAAAATAGTAGATGCCTGTTTTTGATTATGATCAGACAGCTTCTTCATTAAAATCTTGGCGTTTTTAGTATCTAACGCACCAGTCGGCTCATCCGCTAACACAATGCTAGGATTTGAAATTAGCGCTCTCGCTGCTGCAATCCGTTGCTTTTGCCCTCCAGATAATTGTGACGGGAATTTATTTAGCAGTTCTTCTATATCGAATATTTTTGCTAATTGCAGCAACTCTTGTTCTTGTGCCTTTATATTAATTCCATGAATTGCTAACGGCAACATGATATTTTCTTTCGCCGTTAAATTATCAATCAGTTCAAATTGCTGAAATAAATATCCGATTTGATTGCCTCTATATGCTGCGAGTTGTGATCCTTTGAACGACGAAATATTTTGCCCGTCTAGCAATATTTGCCCTGATGTTGGCTTTTGCATTGTGGCGATTACATTTAGTAGCGTCGTCTTGCCTGAACCGCTCGCACCCATAATGCCAAGAAATTCCCCTGGTAAAACATCAAAAGTTACGCCTTTTAATGCCATTGTTTCATTTTGCCCCTCACCAAAAACTTTTCGTACTGCTTTCACTTCAAGTAATTTATTCGAAGCATTCATCTGTATAGCCTCCCATTTTCATTCCTAGCAATACCTTACTACAAAAAAACTGTAAATTATTCTTACAGTTGTTGTAAGATTAAAATAACTTTCTATCTGCTTAAATCAAGTTGCTAGTAGGAATCGGTAAAACGATGGGGAACGCAAACAAAAAATGAAAAATGTTGCTGATTTTGTTATTAAAAAAATCAAGTTGCGACGAATCAAGACAAAGATTCAAAGGAAATTAAGTTGTTTTTTAATGAGAAGATATGGTCGTTTAAATAAGAGTTTTGGAGAAGTGTATTACAAAAATGTTATTTCATTAATTGGGAGGTAAGATTAGATGAGTATAAAATTTGACCAAAACAACGTCGTTATTAAACTTTGTATGAATGGAATGAACATGGAAGATGGGGGAAATGTTGAAGGTGCAATCACCATGTTTCATCAAGCATGGCTAGAAGCAAAAGACGACTATGAAAGATTTATTGCAGCATATCATTTGGCTCGTAAACAAAAGAGTATCACAGAGAAATTGAAATGGATGAAAACCTCTTTACAGTGTGCACTAAAAATAAATGATGATAATGTTAAGAGTGCATATTCAACGTTATATTTAAACATTGCCAAATGCTATGAGGAGTTGTGTGATTTTGATAATGCAAAAAGAAATTATGAATTGTCAAACTCATATAACGGTACACCTTCTGATGAAGGACCATTTTATCATGGGACAAAGGCAGATTTACGGGTTGGTGATTTGCTGACAGCGGGTGGAAAATCAAATTACAAACCTGGGCTTAAAATGAACCACATTTATTTCACTGCTAATGCCAATGGTGCAGGACTTGCAGCAGCATTAGCAAAAGGAGAAGGAAGAGAACGGGTTTATAAAATAGAACCAACAGGTCAATTTGAAAACGACCCAAATGTTACTGACAAAAAGTTCCCGGGTAACTTAACACGATCTTATCGTTCTCAAGAACCTTTAAGAATTATTGGCGAAGAAACTGAGTGGGCGAAACTGACAACAACGGAGCGAAGTGAATGGCGCAAAAATTTAGCCACGAACAAGGGTGAAATTATTAACTGAACATATTTTAAATGGCATAAAATAGTTAATTTGTTTGCAATTATCTATATTCCGTAATATGGACTTTAGTAAGATAAAAGAACCAAATAAAAATGAGCTTGGAAAATATCCAGCTCATTTTTATATGTATTTTAAGTCCACCTTTAGCATTAACATAGCCGAAGGTTTGAAGGAAAAAGGATACAACAAAGAGAAATACTTAAAATAACAAACTGAGTGGGGGGATAACACTACTTTGAACATTTTAACTCTGATTTTAAGTTATTTAATAGGTTCAATTTCGTTTGCTTTAATCGTCGGTAAAATATTATATAAGAAAGATATTCGTGATTATGGTAGCGGTAATCTTGGTGCAACTAATGCTTACAGAGTTTTAGGCATTAAAGCAGGAGTAATTGTTGCAATTGCTGATATATTAAAAGGCACACTTGCTTGTTTACTTCCCCTAATACTGAGTTCTACTATTAATCCAATTGTATGTGGCTTATTAGCTATATTAGGTCACGTATTTTCTGTGTTTGCTAGTTTTAAAGGTGGAAAAGCTGTTGCGACAGCAACTGGAGTTTTTTTATTTTTGACCCCTTTAGGTGTATTTGTTGGTTTTGTTGTGTTTGTGCTAACTTTGTTATTAACAAAGTATGTATCATTAAGTTCAATGTTAGCTTGTATAGCTTTATTTGTTTACAGTCTAATATTTGAAGATAAAGTTATCATAGGACTTTCTCTATTAATAAGCGTATCGATCATCATTCTTCATCGACAAAATATAAAAAGAATTCTAGATGGATCAGAAAGCAGGATAGTAGCACCGCAGGATAGTTGAAGAAAGATGTTTTACTTGTGTAGACATTAGTAAATGAGGTGGGATTGATTGGATGAAGAATAATTTATTTATCAACATTAATTTGACAGAATGTAATGTTGATTTCCAAAGTTATAATTACTGGTTTTCTTTAATTGATTATTTTATAACATCTGCAAATTTTATAGAATTCCATGTGTGGAATGAAGAAGTTGAAACAATTGAAGAATTAAGTTTGAAAACTAATCTTGAAAAAATTGATTTGCACCCTATGAAAATGGTCTGTTTTCAAGGGGATATAAACAAAAAATTAATTAATTTCATTTTACAAGAGAGTTTAAGTCAGAATGGAGAAATCAAATGGTTTTCACTTTTTTTGAAATATAATGGTAATTGTTTCTTTGAATCATCACATTGGGGCTCTGAAATTAATATAGAAAATCCTACTGAAAAAGAAATTATAATGATTAAAAATTTTATGCCAAAGAATGCAATCTTTCATCATTTCAAGTAAAAAACTATATAATGATTTTTCGGAAATCGTCTTTAAGGCGATTTTTTATTTTTATTATAAAAATTTAGGCTAAATTGAACTTTGTATTGTCTAATAGGTGTAAGTCAAAAAATGAGAGGGTGAATTGCGATAATACAACTGGTGAAAAAAGCTCAGAAAGGGAATGATAAGGCATTTATAAAGATTTTCCAAGAATATGAGGAAGACATTTATCGAATGGCTTTTGTATATGTGAAAAATCAAGAAGATGCTTTAGATATTGTTCAAGAAGTAGCTTATCAGTCATTTAAAAAGATAAATACATTGAAACAACCAGAATATTTCAAAACGTGGTTAATGAGAATCACGATTAACTGTGCAGTTAATCTTGTGAAAAAGAATAAGAAAGTGCTTCAATTTAAACCTAATTTTGAAGAAATCATTGCTTCAGATGATGACGATGTTCTGCTTTCAATTACATTACAAGAATTGATAGATAACTTACAATACGATGAAAAAAGCGTGGTTCTATTAAAGTTTTTTCAAAATTACACTTTTAACGAGATATCAGAAGTATTAGAAATCCCACTTGGTACTGCGAAATCAGTATTATATCGTGCTATTAATAAACTTCGTAAAGAGTTAAAGGAGACTGGTAGCTATGAGTAATAAAATAAATGGTGAGTTAAATAAAATAGTGATTCCAAAAGAATTACATGAAAGGTCAAAACGTGGTATAAGGAAAGCAAAATTAGAGAATCAAAAAAGAAGAATTAAAAATCCGTTAATCGCAGTAGCAGTGATTGGTGTACTGATGTTTGGTGCAAGTTCAGTTTCTCCTGCTTTTGCCAATACCTTACAATCAATTCCAATTATAGGTTCAATATTTGAAATGGTTGGAGATCATGGATTGAAAGAGGCAGATAAATCTGGTTTAACTCAAATAACAAATGAAGCATTTTCAGTTGGAAAATCATCTTTTATGATTAGAGAAGCCATTTACGATGGTAGCAGACTTTCATTAGGATTTATCATTACAAATTATTCGAATGAGTTACCTTTTAGTAACGCATCATTTAAAATAGATGAAATGGATTTTTATGGTGGTGCAGGCAGTCAAGGAAAGTTTATTAATAATACGGATTATGCTGGGGTAATCAGTTTTATTGTCCCTAATGAATTGAAAAGGGATTCTTTTAATTTTTCTATATCTTTCGATGAATTTAATGGAAAGAAAGGAAACTGGAATTTGAAGATGCCGATTACTAAAATTGAGGGAGAATCGTTTCTTATTATGGACGAAGCTACTTCTAAAGATTATAAAATTAGAATGAAAAAAGTAACTTTTACATCTGCAACAACAGAAATAAATTTTGATTTAACCGAACCAATTAATGCTGAAGAATTAAACCAAATTATACGTTTTCGCTTATATGATGATAAAGGAAATGTGTTAAAGGAAATAAGTGCTGGTGGCGGTGGTTGTAGTGATTGTGAAAATATAGATGGAAAAATAACACTGGATACGAGTGTCCAGTATGAACCATTAAAGCATATTCCAGATTACTTAATTATTGAGCCGTACATTAGTAGTACAAGTGAAAATATTGACGAATTAAGAATGAAGATTCCCCTTAAAGAAAGTGAATAAACAAGAGTAATCATTGTTCTTTCCTAAGCGAATAATGGGTTGCTTTAGCAAAATATGGCCATCATTTCGATGGCTATTTTTATATCCGAAATGTTAACTTGATCTCAGTATTCTGTTGTATCATATAACTTTTATTATATGAAAACGTCGTGTAAGAACTAGCAAATAAAAAACACATTTTTATATGTATTTTAAGTCTACCTTTAGCATTAACATAGCCAAAGGTAAAAAAGGAGGATGATTGTGAATTAGTCACAATCATCCTCCTTTTGAAATTAATTCACTTATTTCCCCTTAAAAACAGGTTTTCTTTTTTCACTAAATGCATTTAATGCTTCTACTCGATCCTCTGTCGGAATCGTAATTTCATACGCCTTACGTTCAATTTGCAAACCAGTTTGCAAGTCCACATTCATCCCTTGTTTGACAGCAAACTTCGCTTGTTGAAGTGCAATCGGTCCGTTCGCTAACATACGTGCTGCGAAGCTTTCCGTTTCTTGTTTTAATGTTTCTCGACTCGCAATTTTAGTTAAAAGTCCATACGTAAAGGCTTCGTGTGCCGTCAATCGTTTAGCAGTTAAGATTAACTCTAAAGCTTTGGATTCCCCAATGAGGCGAGGTAAACGTTGTGTTCCTCCAGCGCCCGGGATAATCGCGAGGCTTGTTTCGGTTAGTCCTAATTGTATATCGTCTGCTGCAATACGGAAATCACATGCAAGCGCTAGCTCGGTCCCACCACCAAATGCATATCCATTTAACATGGCAATCGTTGGCTGAGGTAAGCTTTCGATTAAAGAGAATACTTCACCTATTTTATATATATTACGTTTGACTCTTTGTTCAGTTAACGTTCTGCGTTCTTTCAAATCTGCTCCGACACTAAACGATTTTTCCCCAGATCCAGTAAAGATTACTACTCTAATGTCCGGATTGATACGGATAGATTCTGCAATTTCTCCTAGTTCACATAACATTTCATAGTTGAAAGCGTTCAAAGCTGTAGGTCGGTTTAATGTGACAATTCCAATATTCCCCTGTTGTTCATAAGTAATAGTTTCCATTATATCTCCCCCTAATACGCTAAAGTTCTTCACTATTAACATATCATTTTATGATAATCCTGTCATCAAAGGAAAAAATAGGTCGTTTTTCATCCTTATCTTTGATACAATAGTATCAATTACATTTCTTAAGAACATGAGGAAATTAAATGGAGATTTTTATTGCAAGGCAGCCAATTTTTAATATGAACGAGTCATTATATGGATATGAATTGCTTTATAGGAATAATGAAGACAATTCTTTCCCTGACGTGGATGCGGATATGGCAACGATTGATGTGCTGACACATTCATTTTTGACCATAGGGATAAATGAAATTGCAGGCGATAAGCTATGCTTTATTAATTTCACTGAAAACCTTCTGGATAAGGCGGTACTAAAAAAGTTCCCCTCTAACAGGATAGTGGTAGAGATATTAGAAAATATTACGATAACTCCCCGTCTTATTAAACAAATTAGACAAATAAAAGCAATGGGCTTTCTTCTTGCATTGGATGATTTTGTTTTAAAACAAAATGTTCACTATTACGATGAACTGTTTAGCTTAGTTAGCTTTATTAAGATAGACTTTCTTGCCACTACAGTGGAAGAGAGGAAATCGGTAGAGAAAATTGTCCAAACCAACTATCCCAACATTGTACTGCTAGCTGAAAAGGTTGAAACACGAGCAGATTTTTACGAAGCTAAATCTGCCGGCTATAAATTGTTCCAAGGGTACTTCTTTGCTAAGCCTGAAATTATTAAGGCTACAGATATACCTGCTAACGTAGTGCAATACATTAGACTGATCAATCTTTTACGCAAGGAAGAAGCCTCTATGGATGAAATTGCGTTAGAAATAGAGAGAGACGTTTCCTTGACCTTTAAAGTGTTAAAAATGGTCAATTCTCCAGTTGCTCGACCACGTTCCAAGGTTCGCTCGATTAAACAGGGTGTTTTAATGTTAGGGCTGGAGGAAATCAATCATTGGCTTCATGTCTTGTTACTGCGAGAGGTACATCAAAACTACAAAGGGGATGGACTAGCTATTGTAGAATCATCCTTATTTAGAGCGAAATTTTGTGAGCTACTTGCTAAACAAAAAAACCTGACGAATTCCTCTGAATATTTATTAGTAGGCATGTTCTCTCTAATGGACACCATCTTACATAAGAAGATGGATCAGCTAGTCAAAGAGTTACCTCTTTCTGATGATGTAGCGGCTACTTTGGTTGGGTCCAACACTGAGATGACGCCTTTCTTAGATTTAACTATTGCCTATGATGAGGTACGTTGGAACGATATGCTCGAAGGAGCTAATAATCTAGAAATAGATTTTCCAAGTCTTAATAATTTTTATAAGGAAGCTCGCAAGTGGGCAACTGACATAGTATCACAATGATTTAACTGCCATTCATTAGATTGGCAGTTTTTTGATTGAAGTTCTTTTCTTTCCATTGCATTTTCTTTTAAAAGTTGTAAAATATAAGAACAAATGTTCTTTTAAAAGAAAGGTGAATGAAGATGCCCTTAATACCAGAAGAGGCAATTCCATATTTCGAAAAAATGATTTATCTTCCCATGGTATTTACCATCTTGGAAAAGGATCGAACCATTATTGAAAAAGCCCCATTCAAATTAAACAGACCTTATTTGACTCTCGTAGAAGGAGCAGCGAAGCAAGTTCAAAAAGAGCTAAAAGACACACATGTCTATATGAGAAGGCATAGTATGAAAGTGATTAGAGGAGAAGGAGATGATATGTTCACAGAGTACGTGTTTTTTCACGGAGGGTACGAGGAGCACCGTCGTTATCTGAACGTCCGTCTTCGTAACCGCGTAGAAGAACTGCTTTCTATGTACTTAACCATTACCTAATCAGTTGCGAATGTTTTTACGCATAGATGCTTGTCTAGAGGTGGCATATCCGTTGTTTAAAAGATGGCTCATTCGTTTCAGGAATTGGGTGCTTAATATGTTGGCATACGCCACTTGACGATTCATAGTGTTAGGCGAAACAGGAACATCAATGGTATCCCCATTAGAAAGGACAACGGTAGATCCCTTTTTATTTGGGTAAAAAGTTTCGATGGCCTGATAGGAAAACCATATATTTAAATCTGATTTTGGAGAAAGAACAGGAATCCATATACAAGGGGATCCAAAGTCATGAGCTAGTATGATTGGTAGCTTAAAATAGTTGCCAATCGTTTCACGGGAAAGGTTTACTGCGTGTTGAAAGGAAGAACCGTAGAAGGAGCAGGAATAACGAACGATTTCGTATGGCTTTTTACTTACCATGGAGGTTTCACCAGAAAAATTAGTAACTTTCGTGTAAACTTTGTTATTTACTACAGAAGGTTGAAGTAACGCGGTTTCGAAGGAGATAAGATGGGATTTATTTTCAATTTTATTAGTCAGAAGATTTCACTCCTTAGTATATTATAATTTAAATTATAGTTAATTTTGGAAATAAATCAAGCTAATGTATCTAAAATTCAAAAAATACTTCTATTTACTGTATAATCTAAATTTTCTCAAAATGATTGCAACTAGCCTTAAGCTTTTATATAATATAAAAAAGGCATCGGGGTGATTGAAATGGACAAACAATATTCATATACAGATTTTATGAAAGCAATGGGACAAACAGGGAAAGAAAGCTCTGCAGAAAAGTTGTTAAACGAGATTTATCTTGATATGTTTTTAAATGTTGTCCACCGAGAGCAGAGAAGTTTTCGGCTAATGGGTTTAATTGACGAGGCATTGGATCGCAAGGATAGAGAAGCATTTAACGAGTACACGAACGTGTTACTTCATCTGAAAAATTAAAGTTGCTTATGGGCCGGGAATTCGTGAGGAATTAATAGTTAATATATGTTTAGGATGGGGCTAGGATAATCTAATCTCGTGCCCCCAAAAAGTGAGATTGCGACATGCAATTTCACTTTTTGCATTTAATTTGGGTAAATGTCTTTCTAAAACAATAGTTCGGAGCGAAGGCTACAAACTAAAGGAAGAACAACGGCTATTAAGAAAATATAAAAAGCAGTTCAAATTTTACACTGAGTGAAATTTGAACTGCTTTTAGTTTTGATAAAAAGTCTATTCTTTTCATATTAAAAAACTAACATTCTTATATTTATGCAAGATAAAATGTAGCTTTTTCTGTAAAAGAGGGTAGTAATAGATAGGAAGAGATATTTATCATTAAATCGTTGATATGACAAAGGTTGAACCTACTCTGAAAATTTATTTTAAAAACGTATGTTCGTTTTAATAGTGTTAGAAAAATGATTATGTTAAACTAAATTTAATAAGCACACGGGAGGCATACATATGGAACAAATTTTTGATTTACAATCTCCGTATGAGCCAGCAGGGGATCAAATAGAAGCAATAAAAGAGCTAGTAAAAGGAGTAAATGAGGGCAAAAAGCATCAAACATTACTAGGGGCCACAGGTACTGGTAAAACCTTTACTATTTCGAACGTAATCCAACAAATTAATAAGCCAACCCTTGTCATGGCCCATAACAAGACACTCGCAGGACAGCTTTATAGTGAGTTCAAGGAATTCTTTCCTAACAATGCAGTAGAATACTTTGTCAGCTATTATGACTATTTTCAACCAGAGGCATATGTGCCACAAACGGATACTTATATTGAAAAAGATTCTAGTATTAATGAAGAAATTGATAAATTGCGACATTCAGCCACTTCCTCATTATTTGAGCGTAAGGATGTCATTATTATTGCTTCTGTTTCCTGTATTTATGGACTCGGAAATCCAGAAGAATATAAAGAAATGGTCGTGTCACTAAGAGTTGGCATGGAAATCGATCGGAACCAACTGTTAAGAAAATTAGTGGATGTGCAATATGAACGAAACGATATTAATTTTACTCGTGGAACATTTCGAGTCCGTGGAGATGTAGTGGAAATTTTCCCTGCCTCTCGTGATGAGAGATGTCTAAGGGTAGAATTTTTTGGTGATGAAATAGATCGGATTCGAGAAGTGGATGCGTTAACAGGAGAAATATTGGGTGAACGGGATCATGTAGCTATTTTCCCAGCCTCCCACTTCGTAACACGAGAAGAAAAGATGAAAATAGCCATAAATAATATTCGTCAGGAATTAGAGGAGCAGCTTACTATTCTTCGCAGCGAGGATAAATTGTTAGAAGCTCAAAGACTGGAGCAGCGAACGAATTATGATTTAGAAATGATGGAGGAAATGGGCTTCTGTTCGGGCATCGAAAACTATTCACGTCACTTGACGTTAAGAGAAGCTGGAGCAACCCCATACACTTTATTAGACTATTTTCCGAAGGATTTCTTATTGGTAGTAGATGAAAGCCACGTTTCATTACCACAGGTTAGAGGAATGTTTAATGGAGACCAGGCGCGAAAGTCTGTGTTAGTAAATCACGGTTTCCGATTACCTTCTGCATTAGATAACCGACCGCTCACTTTCCAAGAGTTTGAGGGACATATCAATCAGGCCATCTTTGTATCCGCAACTCCGGGACCATACGAATTAGAGCATACACCAGAAATGGTCGAGCAGATTATCCGACCTACGGGATTATTAGATCCTATTATTACAGTGAAGCCGATTGAAGGACAAATAGATGATTTAATTAATGAAATATATGAACGATCTGCTAAGAATGAACGAGTCTTAATAACAACTTTAACAAAGAAAATGTCCGAGGATTTAACTGATTACTTAAAGGAAATTGGTATAAAAGTACAATATCTGCACTCAGAGATAAAAACATTAGAGCGAATTGAGATTATTCGAGAGCTTCGTTTAGGAACGTATGATGTCCTGATAGGTATTAACCTATTGCGAGAAGGATTAGACTTACCAGAGGTTTCACTGGTCGCTATTTTGGATGCGGATAAAGAAGGCTTCCTACGTTCAGAACGCTCATTAATACAAACTATTGGGCGAGCTGCCCGAAACTCTAACGGTGAAGTTATTATGTATGCCGATAAAATGACAGATTCTATGAATAAAGCAATTAGTGAAACGAAGCGTCGTCGTACTATTCAAATGGAATATAACGAAAAGCATGGCATCACACCTAAAACAATTGAGAAGAAAATTAGAGAAGTAATAAGAGCCTCTCAAGTGGCGGAAGACGAAGAAAGCTATGTACAGCAATTAACTAGCGGAAAAGTCTTAACGAAGGAAGAAAAGGGTAAACTATTAGACAAACTCGAAAAAGAGATGAAAGATGCTGCAAAAGCGCTTAACTTTGAACGAGCTGCAGAATTACGTGACGCAATTCTAGAGCTCAAGCTGGAAGGATGATGATTGGTGAAAAACCAAGAAATTAATATTCAAGGTGCTCGAACAAATAATTTAAAAGATATAAGTATTAAAATACCAAGAGATAAGCTTGTCGTAATGACAGGTTTATCTGGTTCTGGTAAGTCTTCTTTAGCTTTTGATACGATCTATGCGGAAGGGCAAAGACGTTATGTCGAATCCTTGTCGGCCTATGCAAGACAATTTCTAGGCCAAATGGACAAGCCAGATGTGGATTCTATAGAAGGTCTGTCACCTGCTATTTCGATTGACCAAAAGACAACAAGTAAGAACCCAAGATCTACGGTTGCAACAGTTACTGAAATTTACGATTACATGAGATTGCTATACGCTCGGGTTGGTAAACCGATTTGCCCAAAGCATGGAATAGAGATATCCTCACAAACAATTGAGCAAATGGTTGATAGACTCGTTGAATATCCGGAAAGAACAAAAATGCAAATTCTTGCCCCGATTGTTTCAGGACGTAAGGGAACTCATGTGAAATTGCTAGAGGACATGAAAAAGCAAGGATACGTACGTGTTCGCATTAATGGAGATTTAATAGACTTAGATGACGATATAACTTTAGACAAAAATAAGAAGCATAATATTGAAGTAGTAATCGACCGAATTGTTATAAAGGAAGGGATTGCTGCTCGAATAAGTGATTCCTTAGAATCTGCATTAAGACTTGGAGATGGACGAGTTTTAATAGAAGTGATGGAGCAAGAGGAACTACTATTTAGCGAGCATCATGCATGTCCCATTTGTGGATTTTCTATTGGCGAGTTAGAGCCAAGAATGTTTTCATTTAACAGCCCTTTTGGTGCATGTAGCGATTGTGATGGACTAGGTGCTAAATTGGAGGTTGACCCAGATTTAGTTGTGCCAGATAAGAGCTTAACTTTAGAAGAAGGTGCAATTGTTGCATGGCAGCCAACAAGTTCTCAATACTATCCTAAGCTACTAGAAGCAGTGTGCAAGCATTACAAAATAAAAATGAATGTACCAGTCGAAAAGTTACCAATTGATCAATGGAACAAAATTATGTACGGTTCGGGTAAGGACAAAATTCGTTTCCGTTACCAAAATGAATACGGCCAAATGCGTGATAATCAAATTCAATTTGAAGGCGTGCTTGCAAACATAGAAAGACGTTATAGAGATACATCTTCCAACTACACACGTGAACAAATGGAAAAGTATATGGCAGAGCATGACTGTCCTACTTGTAAGGGGTATCGTTTAAAAGAAGAAACAATGGCAGTAAAAGTGGATTCTATGCATATCGGTCAAGTATCTGAGTTTTCCATAGAAGAAGCATATAAGTTCTTTAAGGAATTAAGGCTATCAGAGAAGGATATGCAAATAGCTCGACTAGTGCTAAGAGAAATTGATGAACGTCTGAGCTTCCTTGATAATGTAGGGTTAAATTATTTGACGCTTAATCGTGCATCTGGAACTTTATCTGGGGGAGAGGCTCAACGAATTCGATTAGCAACTCAAATAGGCTCAAGACTTACTGGTGTACTTTATATTCTGGATGAGCCCTCTATTGGTCTTCACCAAAGGGACAATGATCGCTTAGTTGCAACGCTTAAGGATATGCGAGATATAGGAAATACGTTAATCGTAGTTGAGCACGATGAGGACACGATGATGGCAGCAGACTATTTAATCGATGTGGGACCAGGTGCTGGTGTCCACGGTGGGGAAATTGTTGCAGCTGGAACTCCAGAGGAAGTAATGAAAGATAGTAATTCACTAACTGGACAATACTTGAGTGGTAAAAAGTATATTCCGCTACCTATTGAACGAAGAAAGCCAGATGGACGTTATATCAAGATTAAAGGTGCGACTGAAAATAACCTGAAGAATGTGAGTGTCGATATCCCGTTAGGAGTATTTACAGCGGTCACAGGGGTATCCGGATCAGGAAAAAGCACACTGGTGAATGAGATTCTTTATAAATCATTGGCACATCAAATTAATCGTGCTAGAACGAAGCCGGGTGCACATAAAACAATAGAAGGAATTGAAATGCTTGATAAGGTAATTGAAATCGATCAGTCTCCTATTGGGCGTACTCCTCGTTCGAATCCTGCAACTTATACAGGGGTATTTGACGATATAAGAGATCTTTTTGCCTCGACAAACGAGGCGAAAATTCGAGGATATAAAAAAGGTCGCTTTAGCTTTAATATAAAAGGTGGCCGTTGTGAAGCCTGTCGCGGAGACGGTATTATCAAAATAGAGATGCACTTTTTACCAGATGTCTATGTACCTTGTGAGGTTTGTCATGGAAAACGATACAACCGTGAAACACTTGAAGTATTGTATAAAGGAAAAAGTATTGCAGACATTTTGAAGATGACTGTTGAGGATGCTTTGGCATTCTTTGAAAATCATCCGAAAATAAGTCGCAAGATCCAAACTATCTTTGACGTTGGGCTTGGATATATGGAGCTGGGACAGCCTGCTACAACTCTTTCAGGTGGAGAAGCACAACGAGTAAAGCTGGCATCAGAGCTGCATAAGCGTTCTAACGGTAAGTCATTTTATATTCTAGACGAACCAACTACTGGATTACATGTAGATGATATTGCGAGACTGCTTGGCGTTTTACAACGCTTAGTTGAAAATGGAGACACAGTTTTAGTGATTGAGCATAACCTAGATGTGATTAAGACGGCAGATCACTTAATCGATTTGGGACCTGAGGGTGGAGACAAGGGCGGAACCATTTTAGCGACAGGGACACCCGAGAAAATTGCAGAAGCAAAAGGCTCTTATACTGGAAACTATTTAAAGCCTATTTTAGAGCGAGATCGTAAAAGAATGGAAGAAGGCATTAATAAAGCAACAACAAAAAGCTAAAGCCTAAAAAACGTAAGTGAAACCTTTTGACTCACAGAACGTATAACTAGTAGGAAGATATTTGTAATATACTTTTAAATTTATGAGGAGGCCTTTAACTATGCAAGAAGAACGTAAACGTATTTTGGATATGGTTGAAAACGGCACGATTACTGCACAGGAAGCACTGGCACTTTTAGAAGAGCTAGGTAAGCAAGCAACAATTGTAACTCCCCAAGTAAATACTCAAAAGTTTGAAGAAGAGAAAAAAACAGAGCAAGTCAAACAAGGTAGCGCAGATTTTATCGAGGACTTAAAACGTGATTTTACGATGGTAGGAGATCGTTTCATGCAGTTCATGCAGGGGACTGTAGATAAAATGAAGGATTTCGAGTTTGAAATGAAATTCAATGATCCTGTTACTTTTGAAGAGAAGTTTGTAAAACAAGATGTGCAATTTGACGATATCTCGATTAACCTTACAAATGGTAAAGTGAACATCTTTCCATCGGAGGAGCCATTTGCTCATGCTACGGTGAAAGTCAAATCCTTTAAAAATTCTACAGAGGAAGAGGCAAGAAAGAGATTCCAAGAAGAGTTTATATTTACTACTGAAGGAAACAAACTACGCGTATATAGCGATATGAAAACTATTTCCGTACAAGTAGCTTTGTTTGTTCCAGAAAAAGAGTATAACCATATTTCTGCTCGTTTGTTTAACGGTGATTTTGTAGCACAAAATCTAGAGGCTAATACATTCAAGATTAAAACAACAAATGGTAAGGTTGAATTAGAAAACAGTAAGTTCCATCGTGCAGATATAGAAACAGTAAATGGCTCTGTTCAGCTTCAACATGTCGAAGGTGACACAGTAGAAGTAGAAACAATGAATGGTCGCATTTATGTAGATGGTAAACTGAAGGAAATTGAAGGTTCATCCGTTAGTGGACATGTTATTTTAACAACGAAAGACAAAGAAGCTCGTAAAATTGAAGGGACAGCTGTAGCTGGCACGGTAGAAATCTATGTGCCTAAAGATATTTCCTTAAAAGGTGAGACTACTACTCAGCTAGGTCGTATCGATGTACAGCTTACAGATGTAACTCAATTAAACCAGTCAGAGCAAGTGCTCAATAAACGTGTTGCTTTCACAAAGGTTGTTGACTCTGAAAAAGAACCGTTAAGAATATATGGAGACGCTAAAACAGGATCCGTAGTAGTAAGATATACAACAGAAGCATAAAAAAGAAAGACCAAATCGATTAGGATTTGGTCTTTAGACTGTAGACAAACGCCATGAATTTGGTGCTTGCCTACAGTTTTTTTCTTTTAAATTGAGATAAAGATAGAAATGTTGATTTTCGTTGTGAGCGGACGCTTTCCGCGGGCACGGCTTAGGCCAACAGGATGTTGGTCAGGAAAACGTTGTCACACGATGTGACGTCCTTAGTTTTCTCTCCTTGAAACTCCCTCGCTGCGCTCAGTCCAGGGTCTTCAGCTCGCGCTATTCCCGCTGGAGTCGCCGCTCTCCACTCCAATCGACAGTGCTTACTAATTAAAAAATGACTCTCTTTACCAAGGAAGCTAGTCCAAGAATAACTTGAAGAATTCTAATATTATTTAGAGCTTCTTATAACCTTAAAGGACAGACTCGATAATATAAACGACATAGCTATTAGTACCGGAGTTACAACAAAAATGGTTAATAGATCGGTTTGAACATTCCAGGGCACAAAAGCATTCCAAAATAAGCCCATAAGTCTCCAAAGTGTGGTGAAAATAAATATGGTAAATACAAAATAGATAATCTTTGCTACTACTTGATTCAACATATCTAACCCCCCTTTGGTAAGAATGATTACTATAATAGGAATTCAAAATACAGGGATTAATAGCTGAATACCCTAAATGGCATGGAAAAACTAAAATAAATATTCGATTTAGTCAATTGTTGCATTATCAAATGGAATTGATTCACCATTCACTGTTACATCTAACACATCATGCTTCGGGTCTGATGTAAAATAATAGGTATGTTGCTTAACAACATCATCCAGATTAGTGACATTGAACTGTATAGTGACCATATCTCCTTGAATATCTATATCTGACTCAACATTTCCGCTTGAATGAAAAACAATATATTTACCCTCTGCATCATTGGTGATGGATTGAAGGGTTAAGCTGGAGTCCACTTTGTCTTGCACATGATCCGGAACACTTTCAACTTCACTAAAGCTCAATGTGGATGAACTACAAGCAGCTAAAGTCAAACTGACTAAAAATCCTAATACAAATAGTTTCTTCAAACCTTTCACTCCCTCTGTCTTTTAATTATATACGACTTAAGTAAATATAGGTTCCATGTATAGATAAATTTTCCATATGATAAATCGATAATCT
The DNA here is from genome assembly GCF_038593405.1 of Psychrobacillus sp. FSL W7-1457. Classification (NCBI taxonomy): domain Bacteria; kingdom Bacillati; phylum Bacillota; class Bacilli; order Caryophanales; family Bacillaceae; genus Psychrobacillus; species Psychrobacillus sp. FSL W7-1457. The sequence continues at coordinate 2,926,486 of NZ_CP151993.1, read as the reverse complement.
CTATTGTTAGAAACCACCTAACAATAGAGGGAGAATTTCAAAATATGCATTTCTGATCGGCACTTAGGCTGAACAAAAAAGAGGTATAGGGAGCACCCCCTATACCTCTTCTAATTGAAACTTTTTAACCCAAAGTTTTATGCCTGTTGCAATTCCGCTGGCACATTTTAGACGGTAATCATCCGTTTGTAGTAGTCTTGCTTCCTCCTGGTTGGTCATGAATCCGCATTCCACTAGAACAGCTGGCATGTTCGTGTCTCGTAAAACAGCTAGATCCTTCTTTTTAACCCCACGGTTTTTCCTTTCCGCAGAGGTGCAGATAGATTCTTGAATATGTTTGGCAAGTATGACAGAATCGGCAGAAGGCTTTGTGTAAGTGAAGGTTTCTATACCGCTAGCATCGTTCCAGTTAGAGCCGTATGCATTTGCATGGATAGAGATAAATGCTTGCACTTTTAATTTGTTTGCTAGGGCGGTTCGTTCTCGTAGAGGTACATCTTTTTCGTCAGAGTGACTAAAAATTACTATTATTCCGAAGCGATCTAGCTCCTTCTTTATTAATCTCGAGACTGTGCTGTTAAACTCATATTCCTTCATCTTTCCATCTGGCGTTCTTTTTCCTGCGGTGTTAGGGCCATGACCTGCATCTAAAATAATCTTCATTAAACTTCCTCCTTTTAATTAATAAATAGGTAGAGAAAAGATAAATGGATACTAATTAAATGTTTATTCATGCTAAAATAAGAACTAAGTTTATCAGAGGTTAAAGGAGTGGGAAATGTGTCTCATGTGACGAGTAAAGATATACAAGAGAAATTTAATTTGTCCTTAGTTAGCGGACAAGAGGGTATTGGACGACACATTTCTATAAGTGATATTTCAAGACCAGGTATAGAAATGGCTGGTTACTTTATGCACTATCCTTCCGATCGAATTCAGCTATTGGGGAAAACAGAGGTTTCTTTTTTTGAATTACTAAAGCCAAAAGAGAGAACGGATCGGATGACGAAGCTTTGTGCGCAGGACACACCAGTTATTATTGTTGCCCATGGCATGGAAGTTCCTAATGAGCTAATTATAGCATCTAACGAGAAATCAGTCCCTGTTCTTACTACTAGTATGCCGACCACTAGATTCTCAAGTTTGCTGACAAATTATTTGGAGAGTATGCTAGCTCCGACTACTGCCGTCCATGGAGTATTGGTCGATATTTACGGAGTCGGCGTATTAATAACAGGTAAAAGTGGGGTAGGTAAGAGTGAAACAGCACTTGAATTAGTGAAGAGGGGACACCGGTTAGTCGCAGATGATTGCGTTGAAATTAGGCAAGAGGGCGAGGACACTTTAGTAGGAAGTGCTCCAAAATTAATAGAGCATCTTTTGGAAATTCGAGGATTAGGTATAATAGATATTATGACGTTGTTTGGCGCTAGTGCCATTCGCAGCTATAAGCGAATTACTCTTGTGATTGAGCTAGAAATCTGGGATGAAAAGAAAAGCTATGACAGACTAGGGCTCGAGGAAGAGAAGATGGAGATTATCAATACCGCAGTGACTAAACTCACAGTGCCAGTCCGTCCTGGACGAAACTTAGCAGTTATCATCGAGGTTGCAGCTATGAATCACCGATTGAAAAGAATGGGTGTAAATGCAGCGGAGGATTTTGCAAAGCGGTTAGATGATGTAATAAGCCAAAATGGAGAATTTTAAATGATGTACATAGTGGAAAGGAGCTTTTATGAATATTCTACAAGCAATTGACCCGGTCGCTTTTTCCTTAGGGCCGCTAGAAGTAAGATGGTACGGAATAATTATTGCGTTTGGAATTGTGCTTGCTTTTATAGTTGGGCAGCGTGAAATGGTAAAAAGAGGGTTTCACCCTGATTATTTAACTGATTTACTACTTTGGGCTGTTCCGATCGCTATCATTAGTGCGCGTATTTACTATGTAATTTTTAAATGGGATATATATAGTCAGCACCCGGAGAATATTATTAAAATATGGGAGGGTGGAATAGCGATCCACGGTGCGTTAATCGGATCGTTCTTAACTGCTTACTTCTTTACGAAAAAAAGAAAGAGCTCATTTTGGAAGGTTACGGACATATTAGCTCCAAGTATTTTAATCGGCCAGCTAGTCGGTCGTTGGGGTAACTTTATGAACCAGGAGGCACATGGAGGAGAAGTAACAAGAACCTTCTTAGAAAATCTATTCCTTCCTAATTGGATCATAGAGCAAATGTATATCGACGGAAAATATTATCACCCAACGTTCCTTTATGAGTCCGTTTGGAACCTGATTGGTGTCATTATTCTATTGCTACTTCGTAAGGTGAACCTTCGCCGTGGAGAGATGTTCCTCTTCTATTTAACGTGGTATTCGGTGGGACGTTTCTTTATCGAGGGAATGCGTACGGATAGTCTTTATTTAATTGGAGATTTGCGTACTGCACAAGTAGTATCACTTGTGACGATTGCAGTCGCAGTTATTATATTTATTTATAGAAGAAAAATGGTTAAGCCAGTTGTGCGTTATCAAGATAAGTAAGAAAGATGGGATTGGGTATGGAAATGGGAACTCTTAAAAGGGGATTGTCCGCTGGTCTAAAGACAACATGGACGTTAAGCAAGGTTATCTTTCCAATTACATTAATCGTTGTTATTTTGCAATATACACCTGTATTACCGTGGATTATACAATTTATAGAACCATTTATGGGCTTGATTGGCTTGCGAGGGGAAGCGGCTATTCCTCTTGTTTTAGGGAATGCATTAAATCTGTATGCAGGTATAGCAGGAATTTTGTCATTAGAGTTAACTGTAAAAGAAGTATTTATATTAGCAACGATGTTATCGTTCTCCCACAATATTTTCATTGAAACAGGAGTTGCACTAAAGGTTGGAGTGAAGCTGTGGGTCGTATTACTCGTCCGTTTTGGGCTCGCTATAGTTTCTGCCGTTATTATTAACCTAGTGTGGCAGGGCGGAGGCGAAGTGGCTAAGTATGGAGTAGTAACAGCTACGCAAAGTGTACCAGATGGCTGGCTCGAGATTATATTACTTGGTCTTCAAAAGGCTACCTTTGGTGTGTTGCAGCTTGCGCTAATCGTCATTCCACTAATGGTGATTATTCAATTCTTAAAAGATCGAAACTATTTACAAAAGTTTTCAGATAAGCTTGCACCATTCACAAAAGTAATTGGGGTGCAGCCAAATGCATCTATGACTCTAGTTGCTGGTCTTGTTATTGGTTTAGCTTATGGAGCTGGAGTAATGATACAGGCAGTTCAGGAGGACGGCGTTAGTAAGAAGGATGCAACTTTAGCCTTTATCTTCCTAGTAGCCTGTCATGCGGTCGTGGAGGATACGTTAATCTTTGTTCCCTTAGGGATTCCAATTTTACCGCTCTTGCTCATTCGATTAATCACGGCTTTTGTCTTGACGATTATTGTCGCTTATATTTGGCGTAAATCAGAACAGAAAAAAACCAAGGAAGTGCTTACGACATGAACGAAGTAACATACAAGGCTTTGCTTTTTGATTTTGATGGCACGTTATTAGATACCAATGAGCTCATTATTGAAAGTTATTTACATATTTTAGGAGATAAATTTCCTGGGAAATATGATCGAGACTCAGTCATTCCTTTCTTAGGACCGTCCCTTCAGGAAACCTGTGAAGCGATCGATCCTACGCAAACTGATTCGCTCATTTTGTCATACAGAGAATGGAACTTGGAACATCATGACCAAATGGTTGCACCATTCGATGGAGTTGTCGAAACGCTTCATAAATTAAAGAATGACGGCTATAAGCTAGCAATCGTTTCGACTAAAAGAAGAGAAATGATTGCTAGAGGACTTAAGCTGATGGGGTGTCAGTCATTATTTGACACGATTGTTGGATTAGAAGATGTTTCTCGTACAAAGCCAGATCCAGAACCAATATTACTTGCTTTAGAACATTTGAATGTCTCAAAAGAGGATGCCCTTATGATAGGAGATAATTTTCATGATATAGTGGGTGGACAAAATGCTGGAGTGGATACTGCTGGGGTCGCTTGGTCTATAAAAGGTGAGGATTTCTTGTCAACATACAATCCAACGTACATGCTCCATCATATAAATGACTTACTTTCTATTAAAAAAGGACAGCTTCTATGAGGAAAACCGAGAGATTTCCTGTAAAAGGTGCGAATTCCCTTTGGCATGTATACGATACTGTTCCGTTTTGGAAGGTCATTAAAAACTTTATTTTTATTCAAGCTGCGAGATATTCTCCTTTCTTAAGCTGGAAAAACTTTTTTTACCGTACCTTTCTACGTATGGAGGTCGGCAAAGAAACCTCCTTTGCTTTAATGGTCATGGTCGACGTGATGTTCCCAGAAAGGATTAAAGTGGGGGACAATACGATTATTGGCTATAACACAACGATTTTAGCACATGAATATTTAATCGATGAATACCGAATTGGTGATGTTATTATCGGAGATCGTGTTTTAATAGGTGCAAATTCTACTATTTTGCCTGGAGTAACAATCGGTAACGATGCCATTATTTCTGCGGCAACATTAGTAAATGCTGACGTACCAGAGGGCTGCTTTGTTGGAGGAAATCCGATGCGCATTATCTATACAAAGGAAGAAATGCTAGAGCGTAACGCAAAATAAGTATGAACAAAACTGTACGACTATTTGTTAGTTACTAACTAACATGGTCGTCAGTTTTTTTTGTGCGAATCAAAATACTTGATTAATTATTTTAATGAATTATAATTGACGAATCAACAGTTGACTAGTCAAGAGTTAAGTCTGTTAGGAGGGGAAAGATGGCTAAGTCCTATAAAGAAATAAAACAAACATTACTGATGCTTAAAAGTCTTGATAGGCGCATAGCTCAAAACTTTGAAAAGAAGACAGGTATTAGCCTAACTAGATATGAAATGCTTAACACCATATTTGAACGCGCACAGCTTTCCCAAATAGAGCTACAGCAAACGTTGAAAATAGATCAAGGTGCGATCACAAGACATTTAAAAATACTTGAAGAGAAAAACTTTGTCGTTCGCAATCGTAATAAGCAAAATAATAGAGAAGTCATTGTCCAAATCACGGAAACTGGTATCGCTACTTTGGAAGACTGTGATTTAGGTAAAAATGAATTCATAGACGAATTATTTAATGGATTTACCGATCAAGAGATTCAACAGCTTCAAACACTAGTCAAGAAATTGATTGATAACACGAACTAAAAAAATCATTAAAATTTGAAAAGGGGTTTTTTATATGCAAAAAACACATACAACAATCGACCAATTGATTCATGAAAGAAAATCAGTTCGTAAATATAAAGAAAATGTCGTTATTCCACATGAGGATCTACAAACTTTGTTACAAAAAGCAATTACAGCGCCTTCCTCAAGTAATATGCAACCATGGCGCTTTATAGTTATTGAGGACCAACAAGTTAAAAAAGAATTGCGACCAATCGCTAATAATCAAGAACAAGTAGAGACATCATCTGCTATTATCGCTGTACTCGGGGACCTAGAAATGTACAAAAATGCAGAAAACATTTATGATACTAATTTCGAAAAAGGCTATATGAGTAGAGAAATAGCTAGTTTCATGATTGAAAGCTCTCTTTCTTTATACGGAAATCTTCCTGAAGAAGTGATGAAAAACATTGTTCATTTCGATGCAGGACTTATATCCATGCAGATCATGCTATTAGCTAAGGACATGGGCTATGACACAGTGCCAATGGGTGGCTTTGACAAAGTGAAATTTGCGGAGAAATTTAATTTACCGCAGAATGAAATCCCTATTTTACTTATTGCTATTGGTAAAGCAGCAGCACCGGCTTATGGATCATCACGTCTTCCTCTTGAACAAATAGTAAGATATATTTAAAGGCTATGTTAAAGGTAAGGGTTGATTTAGAATACACATAAAAAATGAGCTAGGATATTTTATCCTGGCTCATTTAACTTTGATATTGTTTTTTACTAAAGCACCCTTTCGTATTATAAGGTTAGCCAGATATTTCTGGTTGACCTTTTTTTATATCGATATATGATTGCGGTAGCCGGGGTAGAACGTAAGCACCCGTGGGGCTAATGATCCCGTCAATTAAACAGTTCGCCCCCTACTTGTAGAAACATGATTGAGGCTGGTTGGGACTCTGATCTCGTATAACAAGCGAAGCTATGATACTACATGGAGGAATAGGGGTTACCGGTTAATTGTATGACAAGGAGGAAAATAATGATGAATCCAGTAATTGGTCTGGATGTGGCAAAAGGCGAAAGTCAGGTTCAAGCATTCTTGGAGAAAAAGCAACCGTACAAAAAGAGCTTTAAAGTGGCTCATACACTTGAAGGGCTTACAATTCTTTTAGAGTTTATTAGAGAAATAGAAGAGGCTTCTGGAGAAAGGCCCCCGATTGTTTTGGAATCTACAGGCCATTATCATACACCAGTTGTCCAATTTTTCGAAGAGAGAGGATATTTATTAATCATGGTTAATCCACTCGTTTCGTATCGAGCAAAGAGTTCAAGTTTACGTAAAGTAAAGACGGATATCATAGACGCTCGTCATCTCTGCGAGATGTTTTATAAAGAGGATCTAGAGCCTTATAAACAACGAGGAATCCAGCTCTTAAATTTACGTAACCTTACAAGACAACATGAAAATATTACTGGTATGTATGTACAAACCAAACTACAATTCCAGTCCGTTTTAGACCAAGTATTTCCTGAATACTGTGGTGTTTTTGGAGATTTGTATTCAGACGTTTCCTTACTTTCGCTCCAATCATTCCCTACTTCAGAGGAAGTATTGGCTACTAGTGAAGAAACAATCGCAAAAAAGATAAAAGAATTCTGTAAAAGCCGTTCGCAACAATGGGCAAACAGCAAGTCAGAAAAATTGAAGACAGCCGCAAATCGTAATCCATTTCAGAAAACCTTATACCACAGCCTTATTTTAAGCATGGATATGTATATTAAAATGCTTCTGGAATACAAAAAACACCTATCCAATCTGGAAGAAGAGATAGATGTTTTAGCGAAAAACATGGAAGAATATAAGATTCTCCAATCTATTCCCGGTATCGGCGAGAAAATCGCGGCAACGATTATTTCTGAGATTGGGGAAATCGATCGGTTTAATCACCCTAAAAAATTAGTTGCCTTTGCAGGAATTGATCCAAGTGTTTTTGAATCTGGTACATTCAAAGGTACTTTGAATCGGATTACCAAAAGAGGTTCTAGTAGACTACGACACGCCTTATATATGGCCGTAAAAAGTGCCATTCGTGATTGTCGCAAGAAGAAAACGACAGATGAACTCATTCCTCGAAATAAGAGGTTACGTGAGTTTTATGATAAGAAACGTGAAGAAGGAAAGCCCTTTAAAGTGGCTGTAATAGCATGTGCAAATAAGCTTTTACATTGGATTTATGCACTATTAAAAAGCAAGTCAGATTTCCAAGATCTAGCCTAGTTCAAAATATATCCAAATATCCTAAACCTTTCCAAACGTAGAAATTTGAAAGGTTATTTGGCATGCACAAATTTAGTATAGCATGAACTATTTTTGTTTTTCATTAATAAATATTGACAAACTATTGGCTGGTTTGATGGAATAAAAAAAACTCACTTATATATAGATAGTATATTATGGAATAATACTATATTTATTTTTCTCCACTTTAATGTAATATACATTTAAATCACTTTAATTCATGAATTTGCTTTATTCCTGTAAGAATATTTTTAAATAGTGTTACGCTAAAAAAAACATATTGACCAGATAACCATATACTAGCTTAAAAAAGTAAAAGGAAGAAAACTTTGTGAATTTTAATATGCAAAACGGTTTTGGTAGCAATCCTATGGAAATGGGAATGGATTTAACTAGTGACGCGCATCTAATAAAAGACATTTCAAGAGCAATTAATTTAGAAGTTCATGCTTATAATTTTTATCAAAGATTAATTCAATTAACTCCCAATGAACAGTTCAGACAGATTATTTTAAGAATACAGCACGATGAATTGAAGCATTATCATTGGTTCACAATGATTTTAAGGATGATGGGTGGGCAACAACCACAAATTACATTTGGGGAAATACCAAGAGATTTTAAAGAAGGTATCCAAAAAGCAATTCAAAATGAATTAGAGGCTGCTGCTTATTATCAGGATATTGCATCAAGAACAACAACTCATCATGTTCAAATGCACTTTATGCATGCCTCACATGATGAACAACGACATGCAACTTGGTTACAAAATATATTGATGATGGACAATATGAAAATGAATCATTCAAGTGCAGGAGAAATTCCAGAAGGTTTAAAAATAGCTGAAAATCCCGCTTTCCCAATAGGAAGTAAAGCTATTATAAATGCTGACCATATGCCTAACATGAAGGGTGCTGAAGCTACAATTGTTGGTGCTTATGATACAACTGTGTATATGGTAGATTATATTTCTACTACAGGAGAAAAAGTTAGAAATCATAAGTGGTTAATAGAAAGTGAACTATCACCACCAAAATAACTCGGTAATATTCTCCTGATTGTGCAAAAGGCTTAATAACTGATAAAAACCTTCCACTTGATCCTCACATTATATTGAAGAATCGCGCCCTATTGCTGAAAAAGGTTATTGAATTAAATAAAACAGAAAGTTTAAGTGTTATCACTTTTAGATCTAATCATTGTGCAATGATTGCCATAACTGCATGTATGTATGAATTACTTTTAATTGTTTTTATTCTTTTAAAGTACCTTATAGAATAGACTTTTTCAAAGTGTCTATTCTATAAGGTACTTTTCCCATTGCTAAAGGCTTCTATATTTATTGTTCCACTAAACGCCCATTTTCCAGCAACTGCTGATAATATGGATGCTCTTTTTGTAATGATTCATGCGTACCTTGACCAGATAAACGCCCGTTTTCAAAAACAAGAATTTGGTCGGCATTTGTAATGGTCGATAAACGGTGCGCAATGATGATCGTCATACGCCCTCCATAACTGCGACAGCTTCTGTTGCATTACTTTAACTACTTTCTGGCTTCATTACTTTTTCAAAACGGAAAAATTCATATTCTTCATCGGACTCTGGCTCTTCACCTTCCACATTTGGACCAGGATTGCCTTTATGATTGAATTCGACGATATGGAAGCCGCATTTATTGACATAAAAATGAATGTTACGCTTTTCAAAGTATGGTGTATGTAACTCCCACACTTTCGTTTTCGGGAAGGTGACCTCAATTGCTGCCCAAGCTTTCGTGCCAAGGCCTTTTCCGTCTGCACTTATATATAAAAAATCGACTTCATTGCGCTGCGTTTCCTCGTTAATGCGTAGCACGACGCCTCCGACCTTTTCACCAGCTAATACAATATGAAGAATGACAACACCCTCCGCATATAATGAATGCTGCATATCTTCCTCTGATGGAATTGGTCCCATTTCTGTTGGGTTCTCTGCACCTGGATAGCTATCTTGCAAGCCCTTCATAAATGCAGCCTGTAATTCCTCTTTAAATTTTGGTAACTCCTCTATTGTTACAGGTAATAGTGTAATTTGTGAATCCATGTTGTTTCACCTCCTATTATTTTTCATTTAAAAAATCCGTCCAATTGTTAAAAATAAGAAACTCCAAATAACAGCACTAATGCCTGCATAGAGTGTATAGCTTTTAAACGACATATGGGACATCCCACAAAAATATCCAGCAAGATGGCGCATTCCCGGTACAAAATAACTCACGATAATCGCTGGTGCACCATGCTTTTCTATCCAGCTTTCGGCTTTACTTCCCCATTTTTTTGTAACACTCATCCACCGACCAAGCCAATCAAGTAGTGGACGTCCTGCTCGTTTCCCAATGAGATAACTAAACATCATCCCACATAATGAACCGACAAACACGACCACAAACGTCAAGCTGTAATGAAGTAGGCCGATTTTTGTAAAATAGCCGACGAGTAAAATCATCAATTCATCTGGAATCGGCAGGCTAAATAAACCTAAAGCAAGTATGATAAAGATAGCGACATAGCCATAGCTAGTTATGAGCTCCTCAAATAATTCCATCATACTGTTTGTTCCTCTTCTGCCTTAACTTTTTTAGCATGTGGAAACTTTACATTACTGATCATTAAATAAGAAAGTAGGCATGTCGTAATGGCAACGAACGTAGGCGATAACAAATTTGTCACTAAAAGTAGACCGATCGCCGCTGCTGGTACAGGCAAGCCAATAAAAGTTGGTAAATTGCTCTGTGTCGCATTAAAGTGCGCTAAGCGAAGTGCTGCACACACGCTGTAAATAAGTACGAGGAATAAGCCTACCTGTCCTAAATCACTTAATAAAACGTGGTAAGCAAAAAGCGCTGGTGCTATCCCAAACGTTATAATATCAGAAAGTGAATCAAGCTCTTTTCCAAATGCGGAGACAGCCTCTAGCTGTCTGGCTGTCCAGCCATCAAATATATCAAACAGTAAACCAAACAAAATAAATCCAATCGCTGCATTGAAATTTCCCTCGAGCACTGCAAAGATTGATAACATCCCACAAGTAAAGTTACTAATCGTTAAAAGCGTTGGAAAAACGGTTTTTGGCATAAAAATCGTTCCTTTCTTGATGCAAACTAGCAAGATAAATAGGAACTAATATCTATTCATCAATAATCTTTGTTAGTCAAAGTGTTTTCTTGTCTTCCATGCACCTTCTTGTTATTCTTACAAAAAGAGTATAAACTATGGAGTTACTCCAGAGTAAAGGGGAAGAGACAAAAATGAAAACTTATCATCAAAAAACATTTACAACGGGCGAATTCGCTAAGCTTCTCGATATTAATAAAGACACACTATTGTATTACGATAAAATTGATTTATTTAAACCTGCGGGTATCCACTCTAACGGTTATCGCTATTATACATTTGAGCAGTTTGATCAGTTCATGGCGATACATTCGCTACGCCAAGTGGAATTACCGATTAAAGAATTAAAAACGTATTTTGAGGCACCGACAATCCATTCCTTACAGCAGCTCGCAATGAAGAAAAGTAAACAATTGGCACTGGAGCTAAAAAAACTACAGGACATTCAGTTTTTTTTACAGCGTGTCGTAGAATTGACAAATGAAATGAAAGACATTCCGTTTGGAGAAGTACTATTCAAACAATTACCTGAGGAATCTATTGTTTATAGCGAGGAAAAACTAGACTGGTCCTTGTCCATTGAGGATTTGTATCAACGCTCTAGCCAATTTCTTAAAGAACTCGGCGTGAAAAGCACTGCCGCACATGGAACCGTTTATGCAAAAGAGCAACTCTTTCAAGAGGAAGATGACTTACATCACTTATTTTGTCACGTAGACACGAGCAACGCGAAGAAAAAGCCAGCCGGATTATACGCCATCATCTACCATAAAGGACCATTCGATTTCATCGACGACACTTATACGCAACTAATCAATTCGTTAGCTACTCAAAACTTGGAAATGGACGGCGATGTGTATGAGGAATACTTACTTCATTCCATTGCTGCTCTAGAAGAAGAGGAGTTTGTAACGAAAATTAGTGTAAAAGTAAAACAAACTGTTACAGCTTAGCGTACGTGCATTATTCATGTGGAATTTTAATCGAAATCATTGCAAAAACACCTGTTCTGTGGAATAGGTGTTTTTTTATGGCTATTTTATACGTTATTTCAAAATAACTCTTTACTCTAGAGTTACTCCACCCTTTATACTCACCTTTAGTCACTCATTTCTGAATGATTAATTAAGTATTGGAGGTACAGCCTATGAAAACAAAAAACAAACTTTTACCAGAAACAAATCGAACTATTTCGATTGATATTTTACGAGGATTTGCCTTACTAGGTATTCTTCTCGTAAACATGCCTACCTTTAACAGCCCCGTTCTTTACATGGGCGGCTTTGAAGACAAGTCTAGTAACTTGGATTTTATTTTATCAAGTTTTGTCGAGCTATTTGCACAGGGTAGCTTTTACCCTCTTTTTGCGTTCATGTTTGGTTACGGCGCAATAATTATTGCTGAAAACTCGCTAAAAAAAGGCATTTCATTTCCAAAAATATTTTCCAAAAGACTGACTATCTTACTTGTAATCGGTCTTATCCACGCCTTTTTAATTTGGAGTGGCGACATCCTACTGATGTATGCACTAACAGGCTTCTTCTTCATTTTGTTTTATAAAATAAGCGGTAAGGCATTGCTTGGAACAGGAATCGCCCTTTATATTGGTTCCGCTTTCTTACCTCTACTTCAACGCATGCCAGAGGGCGACTTTTTGGAAGAATTTTCAGAGGGTGGGCAAAAATCGATTGCAGCCTATCGTGACGGCACATTTAGTGAGATTTTTTTACAGCGCTTTGCCGACTGGTGGAGCATGAGCACTGAAAATCACGCACTTGTAATGGCTGTCGGCGTGTTAGGTATAATGCTAATAGGGGCTGCATTCGCGAAACTAAAATGGCTATCCAATGCAAGCGCACATAAGCCTTTATTAAAGCGCTTGTTATTTGCTGGATTGATCTTAGGATTTGGGATTAAACTTTTAGGCTATGTCAATATGGAAAGCATGATATTTATCGGTTTTCAACAACTGGGTGGTCCACTTATTTCCCTTTTCTATATGATGAGCATTATTTTATTAGTCGAGCTACCATTCGCACGTAAACTGTTACAGCCTCTTTCCTACGTTGGACGGCTGTCGATGACAAACTATTTACTTCAATCGACGGTGATGACATTCATTTTTTATAGCTATGGTTTTGGCTTATACAACAGCATTTCTTACACGACAGGCTTTATGCTAGCCTTTGCCTTCTTTGCTCTTCAAGTATTATTTAGCAAATGGTGGGTATCCCAATACCGTTATGGACCAGTGGAGTACTTTTGGCGCTGGGGCACGTATGGGAAAAAGCCTATTTTTAAAAAATAAGCTGATTTCACTTAAATAGAGAGGTTGCGTGAAAAAATGAATTTCATGCAACCTCTCTGTCTAGTTTTTCCAACCTTATAGATTTTCTAACATAACTAGACAAGTGATTTAAATGACTTTTATATTTCCTATCTGATTACCTGAAAAGTGAACTGCCCCATAAATGTTAGTTGGTATCTAACATTTATGGGGCAGTTCAAAATGATGGCCATATTTTGCTAAAGCACGCGTTAGTGAATTAGTGGTGATCATTCTTATACTTCAACCATACATCTATCTCTGCTTTTAAGAATCTTTCCTGATTATCGATTTTTAAGTATGGAATAAATTGATAAGTGTCATAGCTACTTAATTTTGCCTTATCAAATTCATCTTTTTTAATAATGCCTTCTAATGATTGCTCACTTATCTGAAGATATTCGGAAAGTTGTATTTTAGTCATTAAATCAGGCATTGAATTCGTTACTGTTTGAGGATCACTTACCTTACTTAATGAATTTGAAAAGGTGCTATAAAAAATAAAAGAAGATATTACTACCGATATACCTAATATAAATGCACCAATTATATAAGTTGACTGTTTCAAGTCAAATCCCTCCATAAAATAAATTTATTAAACTGCATTATTTGGTCAAGAAAAAAGTGCAACCCCCTGCCTTGAAGTAAAGCACCCCCTTTGTTCAATAATTTACATATATTAACTTATTCAACACAATAGTATAAAAACCTTCTTAGTTAAACTAACCTGCTGCGTTAGTTTAAGTGCAACATTTCACAAACAAAACCACATCACGAAAAATCAACCCAAGCCTTTAATATAGCCTATTTAAACAAAAATAAGTGCGTAGGATAAAGCCTGCCTCTTAATAAAAATCAGTTCCAATTTTACTTCGTGTAAATTGGAACTGATTTTTTTGTAATGCCATACGTAACCAAAGCACCTCCTCAAACAAGAAATGTGAGCCTTATTTATATTTCCTGTTGCGGGTAAATATTATAGTCGCACCAACGAAAGAGACAAACATTAACCTCATTAAAGCAAGTCCAAAAGTAGACTCTTTTAAAAAGTAACTTTAAAAAACAATAGGTGTACCAATCATAGCAACGATTGAAGCGAACTTCATATAGAGGATAACTTTTGGAGAAACTTCCGGTGTTTCTTCGTACATCCAGCGTTTTCCCCATAATAAGCTTTCTTCAGGAAAATTGTAAGTCCAAATAAAGAAGGCATAAAGCGGTATCATTAAGACTACTACGATGAAGATTTCGCCTATCATATTGGTTCCCCCCGACAATTAAAGAATATAGATCACCCAAACTAAACAGCGGCTTTACTTTAATACGGTTGAGAATAGTGCAGGTTCCAAATTTAAAATGAATGAAACACTGGGGATAAGTAAAAGTATTTGGAGAACGCGGCAAAGTGTTGCGGAAAACAAGAATAGTGTTGCGCTAAATTCAAAAGTGTTGCGAAAAACGAATTAAGTGTTGCACGAAATTAAAGTGTTGCGAAAAAGGGTAGAAGTGTTGCACCAAAATCCGAAGTGTTGCACGAAATTCAAAAGTGTTGCGGAAAACAAGTTAAGTGTTGCGCCAAATTCAAAAGTGTTGCGGAAAACAAGTTAAGTGTTGCACGAAATTAAAGTGTTGCGAAAAAGGGTATAAGTGTTGCACCAAAATCCGAAGTGTTGCGTTAAATTCAAAAGTGTTGCGGAAAACAAGTTAAGTGTTGCGCGAAATACGAAAGTATTGCAGAAAACCCGATAACTGCGTGCCAAGCACTGAACCTGCTGGGGAGTGGTTTACTGAATTAAAAGAGCACTGAAATCTATAAGCTTATGAAGTTGACGAATAGTCTGAAATAGTATAAAATTTATTTAATTTATTATATTAGCACTCTACTACAGTGAAGTGAATTAGGGGTGGGACAATGAGTAAAATTCAAATGTTTGAGAAGCCGCTTGGGATGAGAGATTCATTCCCAGAGGTTAATGAGCAAAAAGAGTACATACGATCCGTCGCGAGAGATTTTATTCGCACCAAAGGATATGATTTTATAAAAACACCATCGGTCGAGTATTTTGAGACGATTGGGAAGGCGTCGGCAATAGACGAGTCGTCGTTATTTAAATTGGTGGATAACCAAGGAGAGATGCTCGTTTTACGACCTGATATGACGACGCCTATTGCTAGAATAGCAGCATCAAAGCTATTAAAAGAAAAGAATCCGCTTCGCCTTGCGTACTATGCCAATGTCTTTCGTGCGCAGCAACGGGAGGGTGGAAGACCAGCGGAATTTGAACAGCTAGGCTTAGAGCTGATCGGTGATTTTAGTCCTTACGGAGACAGCGAGATTATTTATACGGCTGTGGAGCTCATTAAAGCGTTAGGCGTGGATAATTTTCAAATTACGATTGGGCACGCGGGGCTTTTGACAGCTATTCTCTCAAATAATACAAACAAGTCGGAGCAGGTGGAAACGCTAAGAATGCTCCTAGTCGAAAAGAATTTTGTAGGATTTATGAAAATGCTGGATGACTTAGAGCTATCCGCTATTCAACAAGAGAATTTGACTATGCTGGTGGATCATACGATGGCAGCGAAATCCGTGGAAGATTTTAGACAGCTTTTGACAAACGAGCAGCAATATTTAGTGGATCAGATTATACAGCTCCAGCAGCTATTAGAGCTTCAGCTGAGTGATCCCTCTATTTATTCCTTCGACTTTTCATTAGCAAGCCATATGAGCTATTACACTGGCATGCTGTTTGAGATTCATGCCGCTGGCAGTGGCTTTCCTCTTGGAAATGGTGGAAGGTATGACGAGCTATTTAAGCAATTTGAACAAAATGTAGGGGCAACCGGCTTTGGATTAAGAGTAGATCGGCTGCTAGAGGTTCTCCCTAAAAAAGAGAAAAATGAAAAACATACACTTATTTTATTTGATAAAGGCTCCTTCCTAAAAGCTAATGTTCTAGCAGAGGCAAGACGTAGTATTGGGGAGCGCGTAACGCTTCAATATGAGGGCAGTGTCCATGATTTAGAGGCCTACCAATATAGCTTTCAGGAAATAATTAAGGTAGTAGAAGGTGGTTTTGCAGGTGAATGAATTAACGATTGCGATGCCGAAAGGGCGCATTTTTGAGGAAGCCTATCAACTATTTGTCGAAGCAGGGTTTAATTTACCAGCTGAAATTAGCGATTCTCGCAAGCTGATCGTAGAAGCGCCGGATGAGCGAATCCAGTTCATCTTAGCGAAGCCAATGGATGTCCCGGTTTACGTGGAACATGGGGTTGCTGATATTGGAATAGCTGGCAAGGACGTTTTACTGGAGCAGCATCGAGATGTGCATGAATTATTAGATTTACATATTAGTAATTGCTATATTGCAACAGCAGGACTGCCGCATACGGTGATGAATGAGATTGCCCCTCGTGTTGCAACTAAATATCCAACAATAGCCACTAATTTTTATAAGGAAAAAGGGGAGCAGGTGGAAATCATTGAGCTGAACGGTTCGATAGAGCTGGCTCCAATGATAGGCCTAGCCGACCGGATCGTGGATATCGTGTCGACAGGACAAACGCTAAAAGAAAACGGCTTAGTGGAATATGAAAGAATCGTGGATATATCCTCTCGATTAATCGTGAATCCTGTAAGCTATCGTGTAAAAAGTGAGCGGATTCGAGAGTTCGTTGCCAAGCTAAATAAAGAACTTCAAAAAAGGTAGGGAATACCATGATGAAAATAGAGAAGCTTACAGAAAGCCTCACATTACAGCGCTCTGTGGAGCAGGCTAATATGACTCACCTCACAACCGTTCGAGAGGTTATTTCAGAGGTACAAGCAAATGGAGACCAAGCGTTACTCGCCTATACAGAAAAATGGGATGGAGTTAAGCTTTCCAGTCTGAGGGTGTCAGAGGAAGAGATGGAGGAGGCGTTCATCGGCTTTGATCCTCAGCTGATAGAGGATTTGAAGGAAGCAGCGAATAATATTCGTACATTTCATGAGAAGCAGGCGAGACAAAATATTGAATTGGCTCTAGAGAAAAACTCGTTTATTCAATATAGAATCTCACCATTAGATGCAGTCGGCTTATATGTGCCAGGTGGGACAGCGGCATATCCATCATCCGTACTCATGAATGCGATTCCAGCCATTGTCGCAGGTGTAACTCGAGTAGTTATCGTATCGCCACCTTCTAAGGATGGCAGGCTTCCTGCTTCGGTTCTAGTCGCAGCAAAAATAGCTGGAATAACAGAAATCTATAAGGTAGGAGGCGCTCAAGCGATTGCGGCGCTGGCTTACGGAACAGAATCCATTCAACCTGTGGATAAAATAACTGGACCAGGTAACAGTTATGTGGCACTTGCGAAACGAGAAGTGTTTGGCAAGGTGGCAATCGATATGATTGCTGGGCCAAGTGAAATAGCGATTATTGCCGATGATACTGCCTATGCAGATGAGGTAGCAGCCGATTTATTGGCACAGGCGGAGCATGATGCCTTTGCGAGTTCGGTTTTAATTACCACTAGTGAGCGTTTAGCCAAGCAGGTCTCCATAGAAGTAGAGAGACAGCTACAGCAGCTTCCTCGTGAAGAAATTGCACGGGCCTCTATAGAAAACTACGGTCGTATCTATTTGGCACAATCACTTCAAGAGGCAGTCAAGGCAACTAATGAGCTTGCTCCTGAGCATTTAGAAATTATTACGGAAAATGCAATAGAGCTGAGTGAGCAGATCAAGCACGCTGGAGCTATATTCATCGGTCGATATAGCAGTGAGCCAGTCGGCGACTATTTTGCCGGTACGAACCATGTGCTTCCAACGAACAGTACGGCTCGTTTTTCAAGTGGCTTAAATATAGACGATTTTGTAAAGAAAACGAGTGTCGTGTATTATTCGGAGGAAATGTGGCAGGAGCAATATCCTAAAATCGCTCGTTTGGCTAGACTCGAGCAATTAGAGGGACACGCTCGATCTGTCGAATCAAGAAGCTGGGAGAAGGGGAATGCAAAATGAAACCAAATCGAATTGCTAAAATAGATAGAATGACCAACGAAACAAAGGTTTATGTAGATATTAATCTGGACGGAGAGGGCAAGGCGGATATTGAGACTGGTGTTCCTTTTATGGATCATATGCTGGACCTGTTTACGAAGCATGGCCTGTTCGATGCCACAATTAAAGCAAATGGCGATACACATATAGACGACCACCACACAACGGAAGATATCGGTATTGTATTAGGGCAAGCAGTAAAAGAGGCACTAGGAGACAAAAAGAGTATCAAGCGCTATGGAAATGCGTTTGTTCCAATGGATGATGCATTAGCCCAGGTTGTAATTGACATTTCAAACAGACCTCATTTAGAATTTAGAGCCCAGTTTCCAACGCAAAAGGTCGGAACATTTGATACGGAGCTGGTTCACGAATTTCTTTGGAAATTTGCTTTAGAGGCTCGTATGAACGTCCATGTCATTGTTCACTACGGAGCGAATACCCACCATATGATCGAAGCGATTTTCAAGGCACTAGCTCGAGCGATCGACGATGCCATTACAATAGATGATCGAGTGAAGGGTGTTCCTTCTACAAAGGGTCTACTTACATAAGGAGGAATTTCATGAGCTCAATACAAGTATATCCCGCAATCGATATGAAGGGCGGTAAATGTGTACGCCTGTATCAAGGGGACTATGAACAAGAAACTATATATGGAGATTCTCCATTTGATATGGCAAAAAAGTTTGTCGATGAAGGGGCAACCTGGATTCATTTGGTTGATCTAGACGGGGCAAAGGATGGCGAAAAGATTCATGCCAAGGAGGTTATCCGTATTGCGAAAGAGCTACCGGTTAACGTTCAAATAGGCGGAGGAATACGATCTAGCGAGGATGTGAGCTACTATCTTGATCACGGGGTCAATCGTGTCATTATAGGTAGTCTTGCCATTTCACAGCCAGAGCTTGTTGCCGATCTGATTCAAGAGTATGGCGGTGATCGAATCGTCATTGGGTTAGATGCGAAGGATGGCATGGTAGCAACACATGGCTGGCTGGAAACTTCTAGCCAGTCCGCCATTGAAGTAGGGCAATATTTTGCCTCTAAAGGTGCGAAACACGTTATTTTTACAGACATTGCGACTGATGGAACATTGCAAGGTCCCAACTTAAAAGCGAACAAAGAGCTAGCAGAAGCAACCGGACTGTCGATTATTGTATCGGGAGGAATCAGCTCCTTAGAGGACATCGAGGCAGTAGCGGAACTCTCTAAAATTTCTAGCGTTAGCGGAGTAATCACAGGAAAAGCGTTATACAACAATCGTTTTACATTAAAAGAGGCGCTACAAACAATAAGTAATTGAGCAAGCCTTGAAGGGGAGTAAGAACATGGCTACATTAACATTTGACGATAAAGGACTAATCCCAGTAATTGTACAGCATGCCGTTACAAGAGAGGTTTTAACGCTTGCATATATGAATGAAGAGGCATATGAAAAAACAGTGGAGACGAAAGAGGCATGGTTCTTCAGTCGGAGCAGACAAGAGCTTTGGCATAAGGGAGAAACCTCCGGAAATACCCAGAAGGTCGTATCGATTCAAACGGACTGTGACTCAGATGCACTCGTATTAGAGGTGCTACCAAGTGGGCCTGCTTGTCATACGGGAGAAGAGACATGCTTCCATAAGAGCCTAGAACAATTCGAGGAGGCGTCTGGCTATAATGTAATGACTAAATTGATTAAAACAATCGAAGAACGTCAACAAACAATGCCAGAAGGTGCTTATACTACTTACTTGTTTGAAAAAGGTGTCGATAAAATATGCAAGAAGGTCGGGGAGGAAGCCTCAGAGGTAATCATAGCCTCTAAGAACAATGATGCAGAGGAGCTGAAATGGGAAGCTGCAGATCTCATTTATCACTTGCTTGTTTTATTGCAAAACCAAAAAGTCAGCTACTATGATTTATTACAGGTGTTACAAAAAAGACATGAAGCGAAAGCAGATAAAAAATAATACTTTATGATATACTGAAAATATACTAATAAGGAGCGTTTCCGTAACGTTCCTTATTATTTTTCGGAGGAGTATCTTGAATAAAAAAAGAAGTAAGAAACTAGACAAAGAAAATATAATTTCATTTTTGCCGACTGGCGAATATTACTATAAAAAAGCATTAGATGAGCTTCAAAAAGATGAGTTACAAAAAGCACAAAAATATTTAAAGCGAGCAACTGATTTAAGTCCAGACGAACCAATGATCTTACTGCAATATGCGATCCTACAAATGGAGTTCGATAACTACGATTACGCGCATGAGCTACTGAGAAGCGCGTATTCACTCGATCCAAACGAAGGAGATATCATTTTCTTTTTAGCTGAGGTAAACGCCCATTTGGGAAACTTTATAGAGGCAAATCGCTTTGCCAAAATCTATTTAGAAAAGGAAGTTAATGGAGAATATATGGAGGAAGCAATGGAAATCATTGATTTCACCGAGCAGGAGGATATTGTGGACCTTCAGCTGGACACCCCTTCTAGTGAGGCGCTTTTCCTTCAAGAAAAAGCCCGACGCTTTATGGAGCAGGGTAAATTTGTAGAGGCAGTTGAGCTACTGGAATCAATCATTGCAGACCATCCGGATTTTTGGGCAGCGTTCAATAACCTAGCGCTTGCTTATTTTTATTTAGGAGAGGAAGAACAGGCTAAAGCATTACTGCACCAGGTATTACGAGAGAACCATGGGAATATCCATGCATTATGTAATTTGGCCGTTATTCACTACTATGAAAAAAATAACGAGGATCTGGAAGAAATCACAGCGCTCTTATCTAAAATAAATCCATATTTTATTGAGCATCGATACAAATTGGGTGCAACTTTTGCGTTAATAGGGAAATATGAACAAGCCTTCAAATGGTTGAGAAGCATTCAACGAAAAGGATTTGAAGCAGATCCGGGCTTCTATTTTTGGCTTTCTCATTCTGCTTATTTTGCAGGGCATGAGGAAGTGGCGCGTAATGCGTGGAAGGCGCTTTTAAAGCTGGATCCAGAAAAAGCAGGCTTCGAGCCATGGCTCCCACAAATGAAGGAGCTAGTAGAGCCAAATAACGAGGAACAAAAGAATTTAATCTTAGAAAAGCTAGAAAACAAAAATATTAGTGAACGTATTTTTGGTTTTTATCTATTAGGGAAGTCTCGTCATCGCCAGGAAATTATCGCACACCCTAAGTGGATTGTAGTGGAGGAACTGACTACAATGGAGAAATTGTTTTTAGCTAATTCTCTTGGGCATAAATTCGATGAGAAATCTCCGGCAGAAAAAGCATTTTTGAGAGCCATTGCAGCTACGGATTTACTTTATGACAACAACAAGTCACTGGAGCAGTCAGAGACACTGTTATTACAAATGTGGTTTGTGCTAGTAGAGCGTGCGCTAGAAAAAGGATATGGCTTTAAAAATCCGCGTGCTTTGGCAGCGGCGACTGAGTATATGTTCGTATCCTCACGAATGAAAAACGTGACGAAAAAACAATATGCGGAGCAATACGGAATCACTACAGCAACGCTCACGAAATATGTCAACGAACTAATCCAATTTTTACCTTTTTCTGACTCCTAAGCATATTAGTTGATGAAGGGTATAAAATTAGTTAGATTGTTGGTATGTAGTACGTAGGAGGAATTATCGATGACAACTGAAAATATATATGACGTGATTATTATAGGAGCGGGCCCAGCAGGTATGACAGCAGCTGTATATACTTCCCGTGCAAACCTTTCCACTTTAATGATTGAACGTGGAATTCCAGGCGGACAAATGGCTAATACAGAAGAGGTAGAAAACTACCCAGGATTTGAAACAATCTTAGGACCAGAGCTTTCTACTAAAATGTTCGATCATGCGAAAAAATTTGGTGCAGAATATGCATATGGTGACGTTTCCGAAGTAGTCGATAACGGAGACTATAAAACCGTAAAAGTAAGTGGTAAAGAATATAAAGCTTTAGCTGTTATCATCTCTTCAGGAGCTGAGTACAAAAAAATGGGTATTCCCGGCGAAACAGAGCTTGGTGGACGTGGCGTAAGCTATTGTGCAGTTTGTGATGGTGCTTTCTTTAAAGGGAAAGACCTAGTAGTAGTAGGAGGCGGGGACTCTGCAGTTGAAGAGGGTGCTTTCTTAACTAAGTTTGCGAACAAAGTAACAATCATACATCGTAGAGATAAGCTTCGCGCTCAAAAAATTCTACAAGATCGAGCTTTTGCTAATGAAAAAATTGATTTTATTTGGAATACAACATTAAAAGAAATACACGGGACAGACGGTAAGGTTTCTAGCGTTACCTTAGTATCGACAGTGGACGGCTCAGAAAAAGAATTTTCGACAGACGGCGTATTCGTATATGTTGGAATGCTACCACTTACAAAACCATTTCATAGCCTTGGCATCTTAAATGAAAATGGTTATATCGTTACAAACGAGAAAATGGAAACAGCAGTACCTGGTATCTTTGGGGCAGGAGACGTTCGTGATAAAATGCTTCGTCAAATTGTCACAGCAACAGGTGATGGTAGTGTAGCAGCTTTATCAGCTCAGCACTATATTGAGCATTTAAAAGATAAAAACACATCAAATATTTAATTTAATTTTATCTTAATTTAACTGTAACTGTTCTGAAATATATTAAGTGTATAGTAAAGTATATAAATTGACCCCCTTTTTATATATGCAAGATTTGAACAGGCTGTTTTGCGATTTAAATCGTGAAGCAGCCTCTTTTTGTGCAAATTCATGTATAATATAAGGTAACTACAGACAAATGGAGTGACCATACGTGCAAAGAATCGCTAATTTACTTATTTGTAAAGACGACAAAGTTTTGTTATTAAAGAAACCACGTAGAAATTGGTATGTTGCACCTGGCGGAAAAATGGAAGAAGGAGAATCTATTCTTATTTCTGCGGTTCGTGAGTTTACGGAAGAAACAAACACTGTACCGATCAATCCACATTTAAAGGGAATCTATACAATGCTCATTGAAGAGGATGGGAAACGTCTAGATGAATGGATGTTATTTACCTTTATCGGCACAGATATAGAAGGAACTCCATATAAAGAAACTAAAGAAGGTGTGCTCGAATGGCACCCGGTTGAAGATTTGGCACATCTTCCGATGGCAGAGGGAGATCGAACAAATCTATTGTTTGCTGTAAAGGAACAGGGTATGCAATACGGTACTTTTGTATATACGCCAGATTTCGCATTAATAAGTGAAACTATTCAACAATCATGGGAGGATAAATAGACAGTGGAAACTCAGCAGAAGCCAGAAACAGAAGTAGTCATTATTACTGGAATGTCGGGAGCAGGCAAAACAGTAGCTATCCAAAGCTTTGAAGATCTAGGGTATTATTGCATAGACAATCTTCCTCCTGAGCTCCTAAGCACTTTTATCAAGCTAATGATTGAGTCTAATCAGCAACCGCGAAATATAGCAGCGGTAATGGATTTGCGTGGAGGAAAAATGTTTCATTCACTCGTTGACTCCGTTAACCAACTTCAAGAAGCAACCTCTGTAACTCCTAAGGTGTTGTTTTTGGATGCACAGGATGAGGTTCTTGTCCGAAGATATAAGGAAACAAGACGCTCCCATCCTTTAGCAAATGCAGGATTGCCATTAGAAGGTATAAAAAAGGAAAGAGAACTACTTTCTGACTTAAAAGGCAGAGCACAATTTATTTATAATACATCCAAGATGAAGCCACGCGAGCTTCGTGAAAAAATTCAAGAGGAATTTTCTACAAATGGGAGCCAGGTCTTTACGGTGAACGTTATGTCCTTTGGATTTAAGCACGGAATTCCTATTGATGCAGATTTGGTTTTTGACGTTCGTTTCCTTCCAAATCCGTATTATATCGAGGAGCTTCGCTTAAAATCAGGACTAAACGAAGAAGTTTCTAGCTACGTTTTAAAATGGGCAGATACGAAGACACTTATCGAAAAACTAAAAGACTTGTTTGCCTTTATGATTCCGCAATACAAGCGAGAAGGCAAGACGCAGCTTGTGATTGCCTTTGGCTGTACGGGCGGTCAGCACCGTTCTGTAACACTAGCAGAATATTTCGGTAAGGTTTTTAAGGAAGACGATGAAACAGTAATAACTCATAGAGATGTTACTATCAGGAAGGAATGACTTAATGGGTCGTACAAAACACCGTAAAAAAATAGTCATCATTGGTGGTGGTACTGGCTTATCTACCTTGCTTCGAGGACTAAAAAAACTTCCATTAGATATTACTGCCATTGTTACAGTTGCAGATGACGGAGGAAGCTCAGGTAGATTAAGAGATGATTATGATATTCCACCACCCGGTGATATCCGTAACGTCTTAGCAGCCTTATCAGAGGTAGAGCCGCTCGTAGAAGAAATGTTTCAGTTTCGCTTCACTAATTCCAGCGAACTCGAGGGACATTCCTTAGGCAATCTAATGATTACTGCTTTAACCTCGATTACAGGAGATTTCGCACATGCAATCACGGAAATGAGCCGTGTTTTAAATATTCATGGAAAAGTGCTTCCTGCTGCCAATCAGCTAGTGACGCTCCATGCACAATTTGAGGATAAAACTATTGTTACAGGGGAATCTAAAATACCGGACTATGGGAAAAAGATAGAAAAGGTATTTATTACTCCTGATGATGTAAAGCCACTGCCAGAGGCAATTAACCTAATCCGCCAAGCGGATATTATAGCAATTGGACCAGGTAGCCTTTATACTAGTATTTTGCCTAATCTCTTAGTCGAAGATATTCGTAAGGCAGTCATCCGTTCGAAGGCTAAAAAAGTGTACATTTGCAATCTGATGACACAAGCTGGGGAAACGAATAACTATACTGCGTATGATCATGTAGAAGCATTGATCGACCATGTAGGCGAGAACTTTATAGACTCTTTGTTGATAAGTAATGAGGAAATTCCTGAAAATGTTCAGTATTTATATAAGCAGGAGAAGGCTTCTCCCGTTAAAATTGATATAGAGAAATTAGAAACACTAGACATAGAAATCGTTAAAAAGGACATTTCCATCGTATATAATGGCGCTGTCCGTCATGATGCGATAAAAGTAGCGGAATGGCTATACGAATATGCAGGCCAAAAAGGATCTAAACAATAGAGAGGCTCTGCAAGAAAGGGGGAAACGTTATATGTCGTTTGCTTCTGAAACAAAAAAAGAGATGACACAGGAGGAGGCTGAGCCTTGCTGTTCGAAGGCTGAGCTTTCAGCGCTCATCCGTATGAATGGATCTCTTTCTTTTAGCAACAAAATGCTTAGCTTGGATGTCCAAACCGAAAATGCGGCGATTGCCCGAAGGCTTTACACGTTGATCAAATCGTTATATCAGCTGAACGTAGAAGTGCTTGTTCGTAAAAAGATGCGTCTTAAAAAGAATAATGTCTATATTTGCCGAGTAAGAGAAGGATCCAAGAGGCTACTTGAGGATTTAATGATCTTGAAGGAAGGCTTTGAATTTGAGTATTCGATTTCACAGGAGCTTGTCAAAAAGAACTGCTGTAAAAGAGCTTACCTACGTGGAGCTTTCTTAGCAGGAGGCTCTGTCAATAATCCAGAAACTTCCTCTTATCACTTAGAAATTTACTCCTTATATAAAACACATAGCGATGCATTAGTCGATTTAATGAACTTTTATGAATTAAATGCAAAAACCATTGAACGTAAAAAAGGTTTTGTGGCATATTTAAAGGAAGCAGAAAAAATTTCTGACTTTTTAAGCATCGCTGGAGCACATCGTGCCCTCTTAAAATTTGAGGATGTGCGAATCATCCGAGACATGCGGAACAGTGTCAATCGCTTGGTCAACTGTGAAACGGCCAATCTGAACAAAACCATCAGTGCAGCTATCCGACAAGTGGATAACATCCGTTTTATCGATAATGCAATCGGGCTGGACCAATTGCCTGAGAAGCTTCGAGAAATTGCCCGTCTTCGTGTCGAGTATCAGGATGTAACCCTAAAGGAGCTAGGCGACATGGTATCCACTGGAACTGTAAGTAAATCAGGTGTTAACCATCGCTTGCGTAAGCTGGATGAAATAGCAGATGCTTTAAGAAGAGGCGAATCAATTTAAAGAAATGGGGCTAAGGATTATGGCGGAACAACAGGTCGAAGTAAAATTACAATCAGGACTACAAGCGAGACAAGCAGCTTTATTTGTACAAGCAGCGAATCGTTTTATAGCAGATGTGTTTCTTGAAAAAGATGACAAAAAGGTAAACGCTAAAAGTATCATGGGAATCATGAGCCTTGCGATTGGCAAGGGCGCTACTGTTACTTTGAGTGCTGAAGGCTCTGATGAAGAGGAAGCTGTGGAATCATTAGTTAAGTTCATTTCTAATGCTGAATAAGATAAAGAGAGCTGTTATCTAGTCCGCATGGATTAGATAACAGCTTTTTTTTGTAGAATGACATTAAATATGGTTAAGAACTTTATCTACATATTTTTTTGCAGGAACTAGTCCCATGCCAGTTTCATTCCGAACAAGCTTGACCATTTCAACCTGGCTGCTGTCATTATTATTCATCTCTACGATTTGTTTTTCTAGGGCTTTGTCTCCTTTAAACGGAAGGGCCTGTTGTGATTCTAATTTTTTTATTTTGCTTTGTAGACTTACGATGTAAATGACTAAGGACAATATGATTAACAGAGAACTTATTGTATATAGCAAATTGAACACGACCTTTCATCTATTTTATAAAAAAATCCAAGGCAGTGAATCACTGCCTTGGATTTATATTATTTTAAATCTTTTTTCATGTCGCTACGTGAAATGATATGGTCGATTAGACCGTATTCTAATGCACGCTCTGCTGGCATGAAGTTATCGCGATCTGTGTCTTTTGAAACGACTTCAATCGGTTGACCAGTACGTTCAGCCATAATTTGGTTTAACTTGTCGCGTAGGTATAAGATACGTTTTGCTGCAATCTCGATTTCCGTTGCTTGCCCTTGAGCTCCACCAAGTGGTTGGTGAATCATAACCTCAGCATTTGGAAGTGCATAGCGTTTGCCTTTTGTTCCAGCTGTAAGTAAGAAAGCACCCATTGATGCTGCCATACCGATACAAATAGTTTGTACGTCTGGTTTAATGAATTGCATTGTATCATAGATAGCCATACCTGCTGTGATACTTCCGCCTGGGCTATTGATATAGATAGAGATATCTTTTTCTGGATCTTCTGCTTCTAGGAATAAAAGCTGTGCAACGATCGAGTTTGATACGTTGTCATCAATCGCGCTACCAAGCATGATGATGCGGTCTTTTAATAATCTAGAATAAATGTCATACGCACGCTCGCCGCGATTTGTTTGTTCAATAACTGTAGGAATTAAATTCATCCTGGATTGCCTCCTTCAAGGTAATTGTTAGTGTTTTTTAGTGTTTACTGAGAAATTCTGCCTCAGTTGTAACTTTATCATACATGGAATGGTCAAGGAAGGTCAAATATTAAGCTTTGAAATGTTTACTTGAATTATTCCTATACCATTTGTATAATAGAAAGGTCGCTTGCCCCTGTAGTTTAATGGATATGACGTAAGATTCCGGTTCTTGAGATGGGGGTTCGATTCCCTCCAGGGGCGTCTATAACAGTTAGAAACACTCGAATTCGTTCGAGTGTTTTTTTATGCTCATTTAACTATGTGTTTGGGGCTTTCTTATTCATTCTTACTTCTCCTCTCATATGATTCAGCATATGCTCCACTTCGAAAGTGTAGTATGGGATCGTCTGTCAGCTCGATTCCCTTTGGAACAATCGTTGGGTCGAAAACAATGTCTTCCTTAGGATGTATTTTATTTCTAATTTCCAAACGACCTATATTCACTTTTCTTCTATCCTCTGGCCACATATCGGTCGCATCGTTTGGGTTATCCCCTTCCTCTGCTAAGCGGATGAATAGATCAAACTGGATTGGCCCCCGTTTTAATCGGTCGTCGAGCTCATCCGTCAAATAGTTGGCTGAAATCGATTTGCTTGTTAGAGCAGGATCCTTTGTTTCATCGACAGGGACCCATTCGTATTTGATTGCTTGGCGTTCGCCGTCTTTATTAACAAAATAAAAGGCGTGGATAGGATAGTAGTGGAGCTCCGCGTAACTAGTAGGCGGCTGCTTTGCCTGCTCCTTAATAATTTGAATAACCTTCTCGCTATGTGGATATTTCTTAGAAACCAGCTCCACCATATTGATGGCTCGGTCGATTGTCTTGATGCCTGTTTTTTTATCCGTAAAGATTTCAATCATATCGATAAATTCTCTAGGACTGCTTGTGACGAACATCGGTACGGTAGAACTCACTAAATTGGTGAAGCTTCCATCGGGTAGCTGAAATTGAACGGCGAGCCCTTTGGCGGGAACAAGATAATCGACGGAGGCAGGGTTAGGGGGGCTATTGGAAAAACGAGCAGTAGCAGGAATTGCTTCTCTATGAAGATGGGGCGCAACCGTATAGGGTACAGCATTCCCATTTGGAAGAAATGTTGCCTCATACATATCCCCCTTAGCGTGTGCGCGCCTCGCTCCAGGGAATTTTCCTTGAATCTGCTCCAGTGCATCAATGGCTTCTTTTGGTGTTAAATCCTCGTTATGTACTTGGTCCATTTGTTTACCTCCTTTATTTACTGTCTAATCTATATCATTACCACTCTTTTCCTATATTAAACTCGTAAAAGGGACTTCTAATAGTCATAATTCATGTATAATATAATTAACTTGTCAGAATAAAATAAAAATGATGAGACTGCAGGCTGAAAGGGGAATGGCACTGTTGAAAAAAACAATACATCTGCTAGTTATAACCTTCCTTATTTTGTTGTTCTCTCCTTTAAGTACAGGGGCTACTGGGGATATTTCAAAGGATACCTATTTAGTAGATGAAGAGAACTTTTTAACAGAAGAAACGAAGCAGGAAGTAAAAATAATGGGAGAAAAATTAAAAAAAGGAACGACCGCTCAACTGGTTGCGATGATTATCGAGCATGTAGGAGACCAGTCGGCAAGTGAATTTAACATGGATATCATACGAGAGAACCAAATAGGAAGTGTACGAAATAAGAATGGCTTACTATTTTTAATCGAGACGGATCCGGTTAACGGGGGAGGTCCGGCAGTAGAGATTACAGTGGACCGTGACTTGGAAAAAGCACTTTCAGATGCCAAAATAGACCAGATAATCGATCGGTATACGATGCCTTATTTAAACCAAGGTTTAATCGATGAGGCTGTAATCTCCACCTATCAGGCTTTGTCCAATGAGGTTTCCAAGCATTACGGTATTACAGAGGGGCTAACGAAGCCACAACCATATACGAGTAACAGCCTACAGGACAGTATCTCGATCCCAACCATAATCATCATCCTTTTAGTCATCTTCCTCCTATCTAGAATGGTAAATGGTAAAAGAAAAAAGCAGAGAGATTAACAAAAGAAACGGGGAAATGGAATGAAACTAGTAGAAATAAATAAGGATAACTGGCTGAAAACGGTCCTTCTCACAACTAACGAGGATGGCAAAGGAACCGTAGTAGAAAAATTTGTTGCCTCCAACGCATTATCCATCACCCAATCAGTCTATGAAACTGGATGGACTATAAAAGGTATCGAGGCAGAGGACAAGCTCATCGGCTTTGCCATGTACGGGTTTGATGAAGAAACTGCAAACTACTGGATATGCCGCTTTATGATCGATCATAAAAGCCAAGGAAAAGGCTATGGCAGAAAAGCAGTAGAGCTAGTGCTGGATGAAATGAAGCAATTGGACGGCTGCAATTCCATCTATTTATCCACAGAGCCGGAAAACGAAATAGCCATCAAGCTCTATGAAAGCCTCGGCTTCGAAAAAACAGGAAATATCAATGAAGGCGAAGCAGAGTTTGTCTTAAAGGTTTAGAGAAATTAAGGTGGGAGAAATAGATTAACTGGCTCTGTACACGGCGAGAGTATGTAAAAAAGCGAACCGAATGGGGATACAATTTCCACTTGTATTGGTGTTATATCAATGTTTAAGCAATTATCAGTAGAAAATAACAATACGATTGGTAAACAGTAACAGCACATAAATTTATTTGCTTCTTCTAATTGCACTGCTAATAATTATCTTCCACATAGATTCTCATAATGGAATAAACAATAAAAATTCCTTCTTTTATAAAGTAGGAATTTTTATTGTTTTAATATATTTTGTATTGCTTAAAAGACTAGTTCCGCATAGTGAACTTAAAAAGTGAGACGACCTATATAAATTCCCGTTTAATATATGTTAGACGGATATTTTTGATTGATTTCTAATGGATTCGAGCGCATGACTAATATAAACCAGATGGCAAAACCAAGATAAACTAATGTCATAATAACAATTATAAAATGAAACTGCTCCATCAACTGCCGGAGTAAGGCAAAAAAGACAACGACGCAATGTATCAGATTTCCCAATACGACAGGTTTGTTATAGATGCCGCCAATTAGGGAAGAACGTGTAAACCAGTTCAACATTGCAAAACCTAAATATAGTCCTCCGATGATTTGCAGAAGAATCAGAGTAATGGGCGAAGGGTCAATCCCTAATACATTTGAAATTTCTTCGGGAATAAAGGTTCCTGCCAACCCCAACAAACCCATCACTACAGCACTACTAATCAAAAGCCATCTTGTTTTCATTTTTTTCCCCTTTGCATCTAGTCTTGAAATTTTGTACACAGTAACGAAACAAGGTATATTAGCTTCAAAATGTATTAAACCAGGAGTACAGTCTTAAGTAATTTTACAGGATATCGTTAAACGGCATCCTAGAAACATAAAATTGCCTCCCTTTAAGATATCGATGAAAGTTTTAGCAACTTTGGGCGAGGGGGTGTGACATCGAATATTCATTTAAAGTTCTTTTATCCATAAGAATATTTCCCCACCGAACAACAATCGTTAAATTAACCTTGATATAACCTCTGTATAGATAATTTATTATATTCAACGAAACTCCACTTTTTACCTTTATGGAAGAGCTAGCTTCAACAAAATTTTGACGTTCTCTAATCAAGAGCATTTCAGCAGCAAGAATGACTTTCTTTTCTCATGTTTTTTGGTCATGCTGGTTTAACTAACTCGCGGCTCTTTTGGGGGTAGTGGTAGGGGTTTGTAGTAAAAAACGTTGATTAATTGTCGTCGTTTTTAATCTCAAATTGTTCTCTTATGGCAACATTTAGTATACCCTGCTGACACCACACATAAGATGGATTATTAATAAAATGAAAGTGAAGGGATTGATAAAAATGTATTATGCACCTTATATGTATCAATATCCTTATTATGTAAATTCTCCGCAGTATATCTACGGAAACACGCATGGTTATTGGGCAGTTCCGAATGAGGTGGCATTTGGTTCACACCATTCTTATTATGAGAACGTGTTAAAAGACTATGGAGCAAACCCTTTTGTTATTAATATTAATGAGGCAACCAAAGTAAATCAGACGTTTCGTACGGCACTATGGACAGGAAGTCGTTTGCAAGTCACATTAATGAGCCTTAATGTAGGTGAAGATGTCGGTTTGGAAATACACCCTGAAGTTGATCAATTCTTACGTGTTGAACAAGGTCAAGGAATAGTTCAAATGGGTAACAGTAAAGATAATCTAAATTTGCAATGGAGTGTATTCGATGACTCTGCGATTGTGATACCCGCTGGAACGTGGCATAATCTCACTAATACAGGAAATGTTCCATTGAAACTATATTCCATATATGCCCCGCCAAACCATCCATTTGGTACAGTTCATAAAACTAAAGCCGATGCAATGGAGATGGAACAAGGAAATGGAAATACAAAATATTATGGGAAGACTCCAGATGAGTGGGTTAAGCACACAGAATTTCTGGTTAAAGAAGGCATCGAAGACGTTGAACGAGGAATTAATATGACACATATCCTTCAAGAGTTTATTTTAATGGGAGTTCTTGTTGGAAAGGGATATTCTCCTGAAAAAGCATATGAAACAGTAGAAGAATGGGAACGTACAGGAGAATCACAAATTCTCCAGCAAA
Source organism: Psychrobacillus sp. FSL W7-1457 (assembly GCF_038593405.1). Lineage (NCBI taxonomy): Bacteria > Bacillati > Bacillota > Bacilli > Caryophanales > Bacillaceae > Psychrobacillus > Psychrobacillus sp. FSL W7-1457. Next base: position 2,894,378 of record NZ_CP151993.1, on the reverse strand, counting down.
GCAAAAAAATGTAGAGCCTAAGAGGCAATCAAATAAAAAACAAATGAAGAAAACGAATCGTTTTTTTCATTTGTTTTTTTAGTGAAGATAAAGGCTATTGTCTTTCGTTATGAGGGGATTGTAGTAAACTACGCTGTGATTGTCGTAATCCATAGATGATTGTCGTAAAAATTAATCAGAGAGAGTCCATGGGATTTGATTGTAGTAATCTACGAGTGCATTGTCGTAAACTAGGCAGTGATTGTAGTAATCCAGAGAGTGATTGTCGTAAAAATTCATCAGAGAGAGCACATGGAATTTGATTGTAGTAATCTACGAGTGCATTGTCGTAAACTAAGCAGTGATTGTAGTAATCCATGGAGTGATTGTCGTAAAAATTCATCACAGAGAGTCCACGGAATTTGATTGTAGTAATCTACGAGTGCATTGTCGTAAACTAGGCCGTGATTGTAGTAATCCATAGAGTAATTGTCGTAAAAATTGATCAGAGAGAGTTCGTGGAATTTGATTGTAGTAATCTACGAGGGTATTGTCGTAAACTAAGCAGGGATTGTAGTAATCCATGGAGTGATTGTCGTAAAAATTCATCAGAGAGATTCCATGGAATTTGATTGTAGTAATCTACGAGTGCATTGTCGTAAACTAGGCAATGATTGTAGTAATCCATGAAGTGATTGTCGTAAAAATTAATCAGAGATAGTCCACGGAATTGGATTGTAGTAATCTACGAGGGTATTGTCGTAAACTAAGCAGTGATTGTAGTAATCCATGGAGTGATTGTCGTAAAAATTCATCAGAGAGAGCACACGGAATTTGATTGTAGTAATCTACGAGTGCATTGTCGTAAACTAGGCCGTGATTGTAGTAATCCGTGGAGTGATTGTCGTAAATTAAAACGCTAGGAATTTCAGGTAAACTAGCCAGCTGGTGAAAGTAAGCGGCAAATGGGGTGGGGTCTATGAGTGAACGGTTTGAATTAAGTTTTAAAAACAAGGAAGTAAGAATGTGGTGTTATTTAGCTATACCAACGTTTATTATATTAATCCTTATGATTAATTATAGTGATACAAACTATCAGTTTTTTGTTCTTTTGGCATTTTGGGCTATCTTTTATACGTGGCGTTATTTTTATAGGAAGAAAAACAAAGATAAAACGAGCTAGTCATAACCTAGCTCGTTTCAATCATTCATCATTTTTCTCTGCTATTCTACCTCTTTAAATGTATGGAGCATCTGTATAACTTTTTTGTAGACATCCCGGTGAGAACCTATCGTGATATCGCCAGTAATCCCCATATCCATGCCTGGAGCGTATACTAGTTTGCCATCATCGTATAGAGTCACCGTGTATAATGTCTTTCCTTGATCTGCCTCGTTTGTTAAATAGATTTGAAAGCTATCTACTTGAGGGAGTAATTCCGCTCTCCAGTTGCTTTCCTCCTCGGTAACCTCTTGAATAGGTAAAGCGTTAATGGAATCCATTATTTCATTTATTTGATCGGAATCAGCAGTACAGCCGTTTATTTGTTTGGAGCCAGTTCTCCCATTGAAGCAAATGGAATCAAATGAAACGTCGATAGACGGCTTCCTGTTATTAAAATAGGCATCAAAATTGAGGATGATATCATATAGATGTTTGCCATCTGGAGATACCATTCCGTTATATCTTCCTATTTTCCCTGGCTCTGTTTTAGAAAAGATATATTCTTCTTTTAACGTGTGAAAGATTTTCTGCCCTTTGTTGTTTGTCAAGGACACCTCCACGGTAGCACGATAAATAGTTGGATGATCCTTATCCTGTTTAATTTGTACTTTTTCTAAGTTCATGTCTAAATTACTGTCTATTAATTGGGAATTATATTTGAACACCCTTACAGTGCTAATAGCCTGTTCCATCATATCTTTCGTGAAATATTCCCCAAAGCTCTTGTAATAATAATTAATATAATCTGTGCTTTCCTTCGATTCTTGCAGCTTATTGTACTCTTCCTGGTTCTTAGTAGGGGTTTTACTTTGCAAATCAAACCACGCCCTTAGTAGCCGTTCCAGTTCCATATCCGGCCCATTATATTCTTTTTCAATGACTGCCATAATCACTTCCTCGTTCGTAAGGGGCTGTGCTGTTTGCTCGGTTTCTGATGGGACCATTACATTTGTAATAAGAAAATAGGAGGCGATGGCTATAGCTGCTAATGCAAGGACGGCGGGAAATGTTCTTCGTTTTTTCTGTTCCGTTCGTTCCTTAATCGCTAGCCATGTATTTCGTCTTGCTTCATTAGAACGTTCGACATGCTTCATTTCCTCAAAAAGCTCATCAAATTCCTTTGACGGTTCCATTTACATAACCTCCTTTTTGATGAAATTCCTTTTTTAGCGCCTCGAGTGCACGCATCATTTTCATCTTGACCTTTGCCTCGGTCCACCCAAGAATGAAGGCAGTTTCCTGGATGGAGCATTCCTGGATTTTTCGCAAAATGATCACCTCTTGATAATCCTTCTTCAGTAAGCGTAAGGAATCATACATACGTGTCAGCTTTTCTTTTCGTTCGATGTGACCTTCTGGGGAAAGCCCCTTTGTTTCTATATCATGATTCTTTTCAAATGAAAAAAATTGAACGACTCGTTTCCTTCTAAAATAATCATACGTAACATTGCGAGCGATTTTAAGTATCCACGTAGCAGGGGAAGCTTGCTTATCAAAGGAAGCATATCCCTTAAATGCTTTGTAAAAGGTTTCCTGTGTCAGGTCCTCGGCACTCTCTTTATGACGGACAAGTAAATAAATATAGCCGTAAACCCGGTCGCTGTGATCTCTATATAGCTGTTCCATTTCCATCTCCTGACCCCCTTAATGCAATAGACGAACGTATAAATGAAAAGTATCGTTTTATTTAAGTAGAAAGTGAATTATCCAATAAAGTCCTAGTGAAATAGCCCTTTACCAATCAACCACGAACACTTTCTTTATATTGATTGAAGCGGCAGGCGACGACTCCGGTGGGATGGGTGATGGCTTATCGCTCACCCCACGGAAAGCGTTCGCCTAGAGCGGAAATCAACTCTAAACTACTCATAAAAAGCATTTAAATCTCGTTATTATCTTTCAATAGTTAATGTTTTTCTAAGAGAAAAGTTAATTTATAAATAGCCCTTTTACCAATCAAACACGAACACTTTCTTTATATTGATTGAAGCGGCAGGCGGCGACTCCGGTGGGATGAGTGAGACAGATAAGACATCACAACCACGCGCGTAAGCGATGGGTGATGGCTTATCGCTCACCCCACGGAAAGCGTTCGCCTAGAGCGGAAATCAACTCTACATTCTCATAAAACAGCATTTAAACTTCCTTATTCTCTCTTAATAGTTCGATGTAAAAGTAAAATTTATTCCACTCAGATATAATATTCTATTCTAATCTCACACTCTTCTATTTTACCTTTTAAGGAATATTTTGTATGTAAAACATTCGACACGCTTTTAATAGGTTAAAAGTTTATAATGAGAGAAGCTAAACGATGGGGGGCCACAAAAAATGATTGTTCATTTTTATACAAGACCAGGCTGTCATTTATGCGATGATGGTAGAATGATGCTGAAGCTGGTGCAGGAGGACGTGCCATTTCAAATAGTGGAGCATAATATAGAAGAAGATGATCAGCTGCACGAAAAATTTATGCTCATGATTCCGGTTGTGGAATATCAAGGGGAAATCATACAGTACGGGAATCTCGACTATGTGACACTGCTGGAAGCATTAGAAAAATAATGCTTCCAAACACATATATTGCTATTTGGAATATATTAAAGTATTATGATTATAGAAATTAAATTTTTTTTGAGTAGATGGGACATTTTTAATACATGTGGGACAAATATGTCACCACTAGCGTGGGATGTGACAAATGGATTCTTTTCTAAGTGCACAGCTAAAGCTAATGCCAGAGATGAGTGAGCTGCTTCAGAAGAGGTATCGTATTCTCCAAACTATCCAGCTGACCAGAGGTATTGGCCGACGGGTTCTTGGAGAACAGCTAGACTTAACGGAGCGTGAAACTCGTAAGGAATTGGACGCTCTAAGGACTCAAGGCTTGATAGAGGTTTCTCGTGAGGGAGCGGCTATTACAGCAGAGGGCAATGAGGTTTTGATAGATTTAAAAGAAGTAGTCCGTATGTGGTCTGGTCGATCACAAATGGAGCTAATGTTAAAGAAATATTTAAATATAAAAGATGTGATTATTGTTCCGGGAAATGTAGATACTGATACTAACACATCTATGCTTTTATCCCAGGAGGCAGCAAAGTATTTAGAGAGTATTTTACTGGATGAATACATCGTTGCAGTTACTGGTGGATCAACGATTGCATCCATCTCCCATGCCATGACCGAATCGTCCAGATGGAAGGATTTGTTGTTTATTGCGGCAAGAGGAGGGGTAGGGAAGGATGTCAGGCTACAAGCAAATACCATTGCGTCTTTGTTTGCTAGCAAGATGAATGGAACCTACCGGACGTTATATATACCGGATCGCTTAAGCGAAGAGGCATATATGACGATGAAGAAGGAGCCTTTTATCCAAGAAATGATGGACCTTTATGAAAGGACAAACATCATTATTCATGGAATAGGCGATGCATTAGAGATGGCCAAGAGAAGAAATTCGAGTGACGAGGAGATTGAGCTTCTAACAAGTAGAGGTGCAGTCAGTGAATCGTTTGGCTATTATTTCAACAATCACGGTGAAGCTGTTCACCATATTCGCACAATCGGTGTTCAATTAAATCAGCTTCAGCATATAGAGCATCTGCTTGCAGTCGCAGGCGGGGCAAAAAAAGCCAACGCGCTTATTTCTTATTTCAAGCAGGCACCATTGCAAACTGTTCTCGTAACAGATGAAGGTGCGGCCAATGAAATGATGAAAGTAATTCCAAAAAACATTTAGGAGGAATTTTATTATGACAGTAAAATTAGCTATTAACGGATTTGGACGTATCGGACGTAAAGTTTTCAGAGAAGCATTAGAGCAAAAGGATTTAGAAGTAGTAGCAATCAATGACTTAACAGATGCAGCGATGCTTGCTCATTTATTAAAATATGATTCTGTACACGGCATCTCAAATGCTGACATCACTTCAGAGGGTGAATACCTAGTAGTAAACGGGAAAAACATTCAAGTATTTGCAGAAAAGGATCCTTCTGTACTTCCTTGGAAAGACCTTGGAGTAGACATCGTAATCGAATCTACTGGCGTATTCAGCACAGTTGAAAAAGCTGGCAAGCATATCGAAGCAGGAGCTAAAAAGGTTATTCTTTCTGCTCCGGCAAAAGACAATATGCCAACATTCGTTATGGGTGTAAACGAAGAAAAATACAATCCAGAAACAGATCACGTTGTATCAAATGCTTCTTGTACAACAAACTGCTTGGCACCAGTGGCAAAAGTATTGCAAGATAACTTCGGTATTAAACGCGGAATGATGACAACAATTCACTCATTCACAAATGACCAACGTATCTTAGACTTGCCACATAGCGACTACCGTCGTGCTCGTGCAGCATCTGAGTCTATGATCCCTACAACAACTGGAGCAGCAGCTGCAGTATCGAAGGTTCTTCCAGAGCTAAAAGGCAAATTAGATGGCATGGCTGTTCGTGTACCAACACCAAACGTTTCACTAGTTGACCTAGTAGCCGAGCTAGATAAAGAAGTAACAGTTGAAGAGTTAAACGGCGTGCTTCGTAAAGCTTCAGAAAACGAGCTAAAAGGAATTCTTGAATATAACGAGCTTCCATTAGTATCAATCGACTACAACGGTAACACTGCTTCTTCTACAGTAGATGGTCAATCTACAATGGTATTAGGAGATAACCTTGTTAAAGTATTAGCATGGTATGACAACGAATCAGGATACTCTGCACGTTGTATCGACCTTGCATTATTAATGGCAAAAAAAGGGTTATAATTTCTCGCTAGATACCGAGAAACATTAGTGTTTGGATAGCGTTTAAGTATAATAACCTCTATAATAAAAGAGGGTAAAGGAGCAAAGGTTACCCCTTTTGCTCCTTCTTTTTTTAGTAGGCAATTCAATTACATAAGGAGGCTTATTTCATGAAGGAAAAACAAACAATGAGCGATGTAACGTTAAAGGGAAAACGCGTCTTTTGTCGTGTAGACTTCAATGTACCAGTAGAAAACGGTGCCATTACAGATGATACTCGTATTCGTGCAGCACTACCTACGATCCAATATTTAATCGAGCAAGGAGCGAAAGTGATTCTTGCAAGCCATATGGGTCGCCCAAAAGGGGAAGTAAAGGAAGAGCTACGTTTGACAAAGGTTGGCGAGCATTTAGCTAAGCTATTGAATAAGCCTGTAACTAAATTAGATGAATCAATTGGAGAACAAGTAGAACAAGCGATCTCAGCAATGAATGAGGGAGATATTGTTTTATTAGAAAATGTACGCTTCCACGCTGGAGAAGAGAAAAATGATCCAGAGCTAGCAAAAGCTTTTGCTTCGTTAGCAGATGTGTATGTCAATGACGCATTCGGTGCAGCTCACCGTGCGCATGCCACAACAGAAGGTATTGCGAAGCTTTTACCTGCAGTATCTGGACTCTTGATGCAAAAGGAATTAGATGTGCTAGGAAAGGCTTTATCCACACCTGAACGTCCTTTCACGGCGATCATTGGTGGAGCGAAAGTAAAGGATAAAATCGGTGTCATCGATCATTTATTGGACAAGGTAGACAATATCCTAATCGGTGGTGGATTGTCATATACGTTCACGAAGGCACAAGGCCATGAAATTGGAACCTCTCTTTTAGAGGAAGACAAAATCGACCTAGCGAAGTCCTTCCTTGAAAAGGCGAAGGAAAAAGGCGTGAACTTCTATTTACCAATCGATGTAGTCGTTGCGGATGAGTTTTCAAAGGATGCCAACACGAAGGTCGTGCCGGTAGACCAAATTCCTTCCGACTGGATGGGCTTGGACATCGGACCTGAAACAGTAAAGCTGTACGATCAAGTTATTAAAGACAGCAAGCTGATCATTTGGAACGGACCGATGGGTGTGTTTGAAATGGATGCTTTTGCAAACGGAACGAAGGGTGTTGCGACTGCAATGGCAGAAACTGCTGGCTATACGATCATTGGCGGAGGAGACTCAGCCGCTGCAGTAGAAAAATTTGATGTAGCAGATAAAATGGACCATATCTCAACTGGTGGAGGAGCTTCCTTAGAGTTTATGGAAGGTAAGGACTTACCAGGCGTATCGGCACTAAACGATAAGTAATTGGAGGAGATTTTATTATGCGTAAACAAGTAATCGCAGGAAACTGGAAAATGTACAAATCACTTGCAGAGGCAAAGCAATTTGCGAACGAATTAAAAGAAAAGCAGATCGACACTTCGAATGTAGAAGCCGTAATCTGCGCTCCGTCTTTATTTCTAGAGTCTTTAGTGAACGAGACGAAGGGATCCTTCATATCCATCGGTGCACAAAACATGCATGAGGAAAAAGAGGGCGCGTTCACTGGTGAGGTGAGCGGCCACCAATTACAAGATATCGGTGTAAGCTATGTCGTGATTGGGCACTCGGAAAGACGTCAATATTTCAATGAAACCGATGAATCAGTCAATAAAAAAGCGAAGGCAGCCTTCGAATATAACTTAACGCCAATCATCTGTGTTGGAGAGTCATTGGAGCAGCGCGAGAGCAACGAAACAGAAAGCATTGTTTCCGCTCAAACATCAGCAGCTCTTGAAGGCTTAACAGAGGAGCAGGTTAAGAACACGATCATCGCCTACGAGCCAATCTGGGCAATCGGAACGGGTAAAACAGCTACGGCTGATGATGCGAATGATGTATGTCGTGCGATCCGTGAAACGATTTTAGACGGCTTTGGTGAAGAAGTGGCAAGCGCAGTACGTATTCAATACGGCGGTAGCGTGAAACCAGAAAACATCGTGGAATTGCTTTCTAAGGAAGATATTGATGGTGCGCTAGTAGGCGGGGCAAGCCTACAGGTAGATTCGTTTGTGAAATTGCTGGAGGCTGGCGCAAATGCCTAAAAGTCCAGTTGCACTTATTATTTTAGATGGTTTCGGGCTTAGACCCGAAACTTATGGTAATGCAGTTTTTCATGCAAAAAAACCAAACTTCGATCGCTATTGGAATCAGTTTCCGAATGCAACCCTGATTGCTTCAGGTGAGGCAGTTGGCTTACCGGATGGTCAAATGGGTAACTCAGAGGTTGGTCATTTAAATATCGGTGCCGGTAGAATCGTCTATCAAAACCTGACTCGCATCCATAAATCGATTCGAGATGGGGAATTCTTTAACGAGAAAAAGCTGTTAGCTGCAATTGAGCATGTAAAGCAAACGGGTGGTAAGCTGCATTTAATGGGCTTACTATCAGATGGCGGTGTTCATAGTCATTATTCTCATCTATTTGCTTTGTTGAAGCTTGCGAAAGCACAAGGATTGGACGATGTATTTGTACATGGCTTTTTAGATGGCCGTGACGTCGGTCCACGTACTTCTGTCGCTTATGTTGAGGAAACAGAGAAGCAAATGAAGGAAATCGGAATCGGTAGGTTTGCATCTATTAGTGGACGCTACTATGCGATGGACCGTGACCGTCGCTGGGAGCGTGTCATCCTTGCCTATCAGGCAATGGTTGACGGAGTCGGTAAAACGGCGGAAAGCGCGACCCAAGGAATTCTTAATTCGTATGAGGAAGATATTGCGGATGAATTCGTTGTCCCATTTGTCATCGAGGAAAATGGACAGCCGGCTACGACGATTGATACGAATGATGCGGTTATCTTCTTTAATTTCCGTCCTGACCGTGCGATTCAATTATCGATGGCGCTGAACACGCCTTCGTTCGATAGTTTCCCGCTTAGCGAAAAGCATCCGAAAAATCTTAAATTCGTGACATTCACACATTACAGTGATGACGTGGTCGCGGATGTAGTATTTGAAACGGTCGATTTATCGAACACGATCGGTGAGGTATTGGCAGCTCGTGACAAAACACAGCTTCGCATTGCCGAAACGGAGAAGTATCCACACGTCACCTTCTTTATGAGTGGTGGTCGAGAGAAGACATTCCCTGGAGAACAACGAATTCTCATTAATTCTCCTAAAGTGGCAACCTATGATTTGAAGCCTGAAATGAGTGCATACGAGCTAACCGATGCTTTAGTAGGTGAAATTGCATTAGATAAATTCGATGCAATCATCTTAAACTTTGCTAACCCAGATATGGTCGGCCATAGCGGTATGCTAGAGCCAACTATAAAAGCAATCGAGGCAGTGGATACTTGCCTTGGTAAAGTGGTAGATGCTATTTTGGCAAAAGGTGGCCAGGCAATCATTACAGCAGACCATGGGAACTCCGATGAGGTAACGACCCTCGAGGGAAATCCGATGACTGCTCATACAACCAACCCTGTTCCAGTGATTGTAACCGAAAAAGGAGCAACACTTCGAACAGATGGAATTTTAGCCGATTTGGCTCCAACCATGTTACACTTATTAGGTATAGAAGCACCGCCTGAAATGACAGGTAAAACATTAATCGAAACGGAGAGTTGAAAATGCCAATTATTACACAAATTCAAGCTCGTGAGGTATTAGATTCACGCGGGAACCCAACAGTTGAAGTAGAAGTATTCACAGAAAGCGGAGCATATGGCCGCGCAATCGTACCATCTGGTGCATCTACTGGTGAATACGAAGCAGTAGAACTTCGCGATGGCGACAAATCAAGATACCTTGGAAAAGGTGTATTAAAAGCGGTAGAAAACGTGAACAACGTAATCGCGGCAGAATTAGAAGAAAATTTCTCAGTGTTAGACCAAGTAGAAATCGACCATGCCATGATCGAGCTAGACGGTACAGAAAACAAAGGTAACCTAGGAGCTAACGCTATTCTAGGAGTTTCTATCGCAGTAGCACACGCTGCAGCAGACTATTTAGACGTACCTTTATATCAATACCTAGGCGGGTTTAACGCAAAGCAACTTCCAGTTCCGATGATGAATATCGTAAACGGCGGCGAGCATGCTGACAACAACGTAGACATCCAAGAATTCATGATCATGCCAGTAGGAGCGGAATCGTTCCGTCACGCACTACGCATGGGCGCTGAAATCTTCCACAGCCTAAAATCAGTATTAAAAGATGCTGGCTTAAACACAGCTGTTGGAGACGAAGGCGGATTCGCACCAAACTTAAAATCAAACGAAGAAGCTCTTTCTACAATCATGACTGCCATCGAAAAAGCTGGCTACAAACCAGGTGAAGAAGTCCTTCTTGCAATGGACGTTGCAGCTTCTGAGTTATTCAACAAAGAAGACGGCAAATACCACCTAACTGGAGAAGGCGTTGTGAAAACTTCAGAAGAAATGGTAGATTGGTACGAAGAGCTTAGCAATAAATATCCAATCATCTCAATCGAAGACGGATTAGACGAAAACGACTGGGCTGGCCACAAGCTTCTAACAGATAGAATCGGCAAAAAAGTTCAGCTAGTTGGAGACGATCTATTCGTAACAAACACGAAAAAACTAGCACAAGGGATCGAGCAAGGCGTAGGCAACTCTATCCTTGTGAAAGTAAACCAAATCGGTACACTAACAGAAACATTCGACGCAATCGAAATGGCAAAACGCGCAGGCTACACAGCAGTAATCTCCCACCGTTCTGGAGAGTCTGAAGACGTAACAATCGCAGACCTAGCAGTAGCAACAAACGCTGGCCAAATCAAAACAGGAGCACCATCCCGCTCCGACCGCGTAGCAAAATACAACCAACTTCTACGTATCGAGGACCAACTGTACAACACAGCTCAATACCTAGGAAAAGATACATTCTATAACTTGAAAAAATAATGATAGTAGAAAACTCCTTAACACATTTGTGTTAAGGAGTTTTTTTGTTGGGAAATTTTTTTGGGGGAGAGAAGCTTGGAAGAAACGTGGGTGTTGCGGGAAATGAGGTAAGTGTTGCGCCAAAGGAGTGAAGTGTTGCAGAAATGGGGCAAAGTGTTGCGCGAACGGGAGGAAGTATTGCGGGAAATAAAAGAGTTGCGGGAAATAGGGTAAGTGTTGCGCGAATGGAGCGAAGTGTTGCAGTAAAGGGACAAAGAGTTGCGCGAACGGGAGGAAGTATTGCGGGAAATAAAAGAGTTGCGGGAAATAGGGTAAGTGTTGCGCTAAAGGAGTGAAGTGTTGCAGAAATGGGGCAAAGTGTTGCGCAAAAAGGGAGGATGCATCGGCAACTTGGAGAACCTTGCGGAGATGGAGCGGAACCTTGCAGAGATGAAGTGAAACCTTGCGGAGACGGAGCAGAACCTTGCACAAAGAGCATAGAACCTTGCGGAAACAAGCATAAACCTTGCAGAAAGCCTAAATCACGTCCGGATACAGAGTGAATCCCTCTCCCACTTTCCTAATCAAAATCTCTTCTATACTTCTATACGCTAATTTAGTATTATTTAACAAATTAGAGTTGTAAATAGGAGAGTGACAGCTATAAAAAAGCTTCTCATTGCGATTACCTTATTTGCCTTCTTTATCGTTTATGTAATTTACAATTGGAGCCAGGATCCTACGGAAGAGGATGTCTTGCGGAACACGAAAAGTTGGTCGTCGAGCGTGGAAGAGGTTTACGGTATTATACAGCAAGACGGTGAGTGGTTAGCGTTTTATAGGATTCCGCATTCTATCACGGTCGTCGCTAGGCTAAAGCAAAATTGGATGGGTACATGGAAGATGATTAATTACTCCGGGCAAAGAGGGGTTATAGCTAGTGTGGGTGAGATTCTTTCAGAAACAGATGACCAAATTCCTTGGCAAGCAAGCGGATATGAAAATGGGTACATTCTTCTCATGTCCATAGAAGACCCTCACATTGATGATTTAGTGATAACGGCTAATGGAAAGGAATATAAGAATATTTCTTTTATTGAACTCGCAGGAAAGAGATTTGTTTTATTAGACGTGAAGGGTACATGGAATTCCTTTTCCTATCAGGCTCTTTCAAAGGATGGAGAGGTCATAGTAGCCTATCCGCAGTAAAAGAGAGCAGGAATCCACTCCTGCTCTCTTTCTATTAAAATATATAAGGCCCGACCAAGAAAAACAGGACAGCTAGATTCATAAAGGTCGCGTATATAACCATATACGTGTAATCATCATCTTCCGGCTTATATCGGGCCAGAAGTAATGGAACGGTCGATAGTAAGCTTCCTGCTACCAATAAAACAACGAACTGCCAGCTTTCTGTGATGAATGGGATGTTCGCAATCGTTGTCTCCACCTTCGTGAAGCGGTACAGGAAGAATATCTGTAATACCAACAAAGATACTACATGAATGATAAATCCAAGCGTATACGTTCTTTCAAATCTAAAACGATTTAAAAGCGCCGTGCTTATATAGGAAATCGCAAAGGCTAGGATAATCCAAGCGAAGCCGAACAGGACGAGCATTAAGCCGTTAAAGGATTTGCTGAACTGGGTGTATGCAGCCTGCTTGTAGTCCTCTTTCGCAATTTGTTTACTTTCCTCTATTTTACTAGGTTCGGAGGAGGCATAAACTAATTCCCTTTGAGAGCCGTTCATCTCTAGAAAAGCGACCTCGTCTTTATTGAGAATCACTGGACGCTCGTATCTTGTACCTGCCTTCGTTAAGGAGGTGGCAAGCACTTTTCCACCTGCTAGTTCGCCGAGGAATACTTGGTTTTTATTGCCGGCGCGGGTGGCAGTAAAGGCTATTAGCGTTTGTCCGTCCTGCTGAAACAGCGTGGCGTGCGTAATGTCATCTAGTGTGCGACCGTCCTCTTCGTGCTGGAACGGTAGCTTCGACAGCTGGATGGCTTGGTTTGGTGACAGGTCAAAGGCAGCTTGTTGGATGACCTTTGTTTTCGCACCGCCGGAAACCATCGTTGTATCCATGAGCAGCAGGAATGTCCCTGGGGACTGCTCGATCATTTGAATAGAGGATACTAGACTGGCTGTACTCATTAGCTTGAAAAGCTGAATCGGAGCGTTTATTAGATGATAGACGGCGAAGCGATCTCCTTGGCTTTCCTTTGTAATGGCCAATATGTTTTCCCCGATAATTTTTACATCGTAGATGGGCTCGGCCACTTCGTAAGACTTCTCCTGTCCGTTATCCAAAACGGTTAGCTGGTGGTCCTTTGTCCAATAGACAAGCGTGTCTCCGGATTTCACGAAGTTCTGTACATCGTTCGCGATTTCTGTCGTGCCGCTCTCTGTGAAATGCATTAAAGTATAGTTTTTAATAAAATAAGATTCCGCCTCGTTGCTCCAGACGTTCGTGCTTGAGCTAGATAATGCAAGGCTGCGAGCTTCCTGACACATTAAGTCTAAATCACAGGAGAGAATAGCCTGCTCCTTGAAGTTTCGAAGCGTGATTACATAACCATTTTCCTCATTCAAAACTTGAAAATTGGAATAATTGTTTGCAGGCGTTTCCACGGAAAAGGTTCTGCTCCAATTGTCCGAGGGTAGTCTCGTTTCTTCCTTTAATGTAAACCAATACACGATAGCGATTAATGCTAATAGGATAATGCTTGTCATAGCAAATAATTTTTTGTTCACAATTAATCTTTCCCATTCTCTATGTATTTGACAATATAAACCATTAAATCTTTCTTATTTCATTTTAACGCTAGATTATGAGAAAATATATGATATTATTTAGATAACTACTTTAAAATTGATAGACTGTTGTCAGTTCTATTTAAATTTGGTAAAATTATATTGTTGTGATGTTCTAATCGGGAGGTGTAACAATGAATACATTATTAATGACATTATTAATCATCGTCTCGCTTGCTTTGATCGTAGTAGTATTATTACAATCAGGGAAAAGTGCTGGGCTATCAGGAGCCATCTCCGGGGGAGCTGAACAACTCTTTGGAAAACAGAAAGCTCGTGGTATGGATTTAATCTTACATAGAGCGACTATCGTGCTTGCTGTATTATTCTTCGTATTAACGATAGCTGTTACTAAATTTTAAAAAAACGAATGTATACGCCTAACCATACTTTCAAATGGTTAGGCGTTTTCTTTTATATTTGGGCATACATAAGATAAAATTAATAAGGGAAAGGTATATACTAGTAAAATAGCAGTGTTGATGGAAACAGGAGGTTTTATTGGAATGCGCATCACAACACCAAAGCCGTTCTTCTTTGAGGGTGGGAAGCGAGCGGTATTGTTACTACATGGATTTACTGGCAATTCGTCCGACGTGCGGATGCTGGGACGTTTTTTGGAAAAGAATGGATACACCTCGATCGCTCCACACTATAAGGGACATGGTGTACCGCCAGAGGAGCTGCTCGAAACCGGCCCAAAAGATTGGTGGAAGGATGTCATGAAGGCATACGACCGCTTAAAGGCAGCTGGCTACGAAGAGATTGCGGTAGCCGGATTATCGCTTGGAGGCGTATTTTCGTTGAAATTGGGGTATACAGTGCCTGTAAAGGGAATCGTAACGATGTGCTCTCCGATGACAATGAAAACGACGGACGTTATGTTCGAGGGCGTCATAAAATATGCCAAGGAATACAAGAAATATGAAGGTAAAAGCGACGAGCAAATAGAAGAAGAAGTAGAGAAGATTCGCCAAAACCCGATGCAGACATTGGGCGAGCTGCGAGAATTCGTCTACGAGGTCCGCGATCATGTGGATCATATATATGCTCCGCTTCTCGTTACACAGGGCAAAAAAGACTTGGTGATTGATATAAACTCTGCGAACTATATTTACGAGCAGTCGGAATCACTAGAGAAAAAGCTGAACTGGTACGAGGAATCTGGCCACGTCATTACGCTAGGACCAGAAAAGGAAACGCTACATGAAGATATATTAAACTTTTTAGAATCGCTGGATTGGAATGTGTAAAATAGACCATTTCCGCACACGCTGAAAAGGGAGGGATGTTTAGATGGAAAATATGAAAGAACAATTATTAGAATTAATGAATTCAGAAGAATATAAACCAATGACCACGAAGGAGCTAGAGGACCATTTTGAAATGACCGAGGCCGACGACTTCAAGGAGCTAGTCAAAACACTAGTGTCCATGGAGGACGCTGGTGCAGTTGTCCGTTCACGATCTAATCGTTATGGTGTCCCATCTCGCATGAATTTAATCGTCGGGAGCTTCATCGGTCATGCAAAAGGCTTCGGCTTTGTGACACCGGAGGAAAGTGGAATGGATGATATTTTTATTCCCCCTACGGAAATTAACGGAGCAGTAAACGGTGATAAGGTGCTTGTACGCGTATCGAAGGAATCATCCGGAGACCGCAGAGAAGGTACGATCATCAAAATCACGCAGCGCGGGATGTCCCAAGTTGTCGGAACGTTCCAGGACAATAAAGGCTTCGGCTTCGTGATACCAGACGACAAAAAAGTGCCAATGGACGTATTTGTCGCAAAAGGCGACACATTAGGTGCGGTAGACGGTCACAAGGTAGTGGTAGAAATCACGGACTGGCCGAATGAAAGAAAGTCTGCAACAGGTATCGTTACGAAAATTCTTGGTCACAAAAATGATCCAGGCGTAGATATTCTATCGATCATCTACAAGCATGGCATCACGATCGACTTCCCGAAAGAGGTAATCGACCAAGCAGAGGCTGTGCCTGACCAAATCGCAGAAGGTGATTTAGAGGGACGCAGGGATCTTCGTGATGAAGTCATCGTGACGATTGACGGAGCAGATGCAAAGGACTTGGATGATGCAGTTACTGTAACGAAGCTGCCTGACGGTACATATAAGCTTGGCGTACATATAGCTGACGTAAGCCACTATGTAACAGAAGGATCAGCGCTTGACCGTGAGGCATATGACCGCGGAACGAGTGTGTATTTAACAGACCGTGTTATTCCGATGATTCCACACCGTCTATCGAATGGTATTTGTTCATTGAACCCACAGGTCGATCGTTTAACACTATCATGTGAAATGATCATCAACGGCTCTGGTATGGTAACATCCCATGAGATTTTCCAAAGTGTGATCCGTACAACAGAGCGTATGACGTACTCAGACGTTTATAAAATTTTAGAAGAAAAAGATGAGGATTTAATCGAGCGCTATAAGGACCTTGTGCCAATGTTCGAGAACATGGCAGAGCTTGCGGCAGTGCTTAGAAAGAAACGTGAGGAACGCGGAGCAATCGATTTCGACTTCCCAGAGGCTAAAATTCTAGTAGATGACGATGGCTGGCCAACAGAGGTCGCTATTCGTGAGCGTACGGTGGCAGAGAAGCTGATCGAGGAATTCATGCTAGCTGCCAATGAAACCGTAGCAGAGCACTTTAAATGGATGGATGTGCCATTCATTTACCGTATCCATGAAGACCCTAAGCCTGAAAAGCTTCAACGCTTCTTCGGATTCCTGACAAACTTCGGCTTAGTTGTAAAAGGAACAGGCAATGACATTCACCCGAAAGCACTTCAAGAAATCATTGAAAGCATCGAGGGAATGCCAGAGGAGCCAGTTATCTCGACGATGCTGCTTCGTTCTTTACAGCAGGCAAAATATTACGGAGAATGTCTCGGTCACTTTGGTTTATCGACCGAGTTCTATACGCATTTCACCTCTCCAATCCGTCGTTACCCTGACTTGATCGTACACCGTCTGATCCGTACGTATTTAGTGAATGGAGATGTATCATCCGCAACGGTTAACCATTGGGGTGCGATCATCGACGACATCGCAGAGCATACGTCAAAACGCGAGCGCCGTGCAGTAGATGCAGAGCGTGACACGGATGCACTGAAAAAAGCACAATATATGGCAGATAAAATTGGTGAGGAATTTGAAGGTATCGTGAGCTCGGTTACGAACTTCGGTATGTTCATCGAGCTTCCAAACACGATTGAGGGTCTTGTCCATGTGACAAACATGACAGACGACTACTACCGCTTTGACGACCGTCAAATGATGATGATCGGGGAGCGCTCTGGTAAGCAGTTCCGTATCGGTGACGAGGTGACGGTTAAGGTTTCCGGTGTTAAGCCAGAAGAGGCTGCCATCGACTTCGAGGTTGTCGGCATGAAGAAAGCGTTTGGCCGCAGCACGCGTAAGGAAAGTCCTAAGGTCATCCATGCATCGAAAAAAGGCTCTGGCAAGGATAGAAAAGACAAATCACAGCCAGGACCGAAAAAAGGACCAAATCAGAAAAAGAAATTCTACGAGGGCGTTGCGAAGAAATCTCAAAAACGCAAGCGACCAAAGAAAAAATAAAGAGGGAGCGGCCCAGGTCGCTCCACCTAGCTTTAGACAGGGGTGAATAGAATGGCAAAGAAGCATGACGACAAGCCACTAGCACAAAACAAGAAGGCCAATCATGACTATTTTATCGAGGAAACAATCGAGGCAGGTATCGTCCTACAAGGGACCGAGATCAAATCCATTCGTAACGGGAAGGTGCAGCTAAAGGATGCATTTGTTCGCATTCGTAACAACGAGGCATGGATCTCCAACATGCACATCAGTCCCTACGAGCAGGGTAACCGCTTCAACCACGATCCGCTGCGTTCTCGCAAGCTATTGCTGCACAAGAAGCAAATCAGCTCGCTAATCGGCGAAACAAAGCGTGAGGGCTTCACGATTGTACCGCTCAAAATGTACTTAAAGAATGGCTACGCGAAGGTCCTAATCGGCATCGGTAAAGGGAAAAAGGATTACGACAAGCGCGACACATTAAAGAAAAAAGAAGCAAAACGCGACATCGAGCGAGCATTCAAGGATGCCCAACGCTAACAAGCTTCCTCTTTATCCGGATAGTGGAAGGACGTACCACTTGAATTTTGACCTAATTTGATGTATAGTTATCTATGTAACGAAGCTTACATTATTCCATAAACGGGGACGTTATGGATTCGACAGGGATAGTCTAAGCTTGAGTTGCGCGTCAGAGGCTCGGCTCTGTAAAAACGGACCTTATAATAACAGGCAAAACAAACAACAACTTAGCATTCGCAGCGTAAGCTCGGATCTGCTTTATCTATCCATCGCCCATGTGGCTAGGTAGAGCTCACTCTTAGTGGGATACGGTTGGCAGTGCCACTTGAGCTGTCAGCAAGAGATTTCCAAGTTAGCGTACAGGACGCCCGCTTATCGGCATAATGCTACGCGAAACTTCAAATAGGTAAGATACACGCGTAGAAGCTTAAGTGTTAGAGTTTCTGGACGCGGGTTCAAATCCCGCCGTCTCCATATTAAAAACTACTATAAACGTAGTGGTATTGTGACATAAAGCATAAAATTTCCTTTTGGAAACTTTATGCTTTATTTTATTTTAGGAAATTTTATGCTTTATTTTTTTCGATAAGTAGTGACTTTATGTGTATCTTTGCCTTCCGCTTAATTGAGCGTATATCTTGGTAGTTTCACTTTTCTAAGGTCCCATAAGAATTATTTGATGCATTTTCAGTATTAGGATTAATGTGATTAAGTCTCAACCAGTTTAATAAAAAGTATGGATGTAGCTATATACCACACTCTAAATAGATGTTCGAATTGTGAATTGCTAGGTAATAAAGCTTTCTTTCGCCACATTTTTACTATTTCTTCAGCAGTTAAATCATCTTCTTTATTAAAACCTTTAATATCTTTTATTTCCAATTCAGCATGCGAGAGTAAGCGCCTAAAAGTTCAGAAGCATTGAATACACCCAAGAAAAAAGATCTCCATTTATTTTGGATTCTGTTATGAAGAAGATAAACGTTATCTCTTACGTTTGTTCCATTTTTAATTTGATTATATAAGGGGTTGTTTCTCTCTAAATCCTTCTTAATTAACTCAAAATATTATTGATTCGTTTAATGAAATCAGGTTGATTGAAATTATTGATAATAGCCCACTCGTATAAAGGGATACTTACTTCTTTTTTGAATAAAGCTGATTTTATTATATAATTAGAGTGAAAAATGCTGTGATTTTCAATATTAATATCGGATATGGAGAAATATTATTTCTAGTCAAAAATACATTCATATTTATTGCCCAAAGATAATCTTGGAAGTAATTTACTTGCATAATTTTTTTTCTCTACCGTTGATTAAATAATTTGCATAACTTAGAGTAAAAGTTTCGTAGGCGTCAATTGAATGTTCTTTTGCTGTTTGTTCTATATTAGTGATAACTATATCAGCTTGGAGATCTAATTCGGAAGGACAAGCATAATTGTTCCAAAAATATTTTCTATTTTTCTATACGTTTCATAATAGGATAAGAATAGACCATGTAATAAAATGTATTTTCATAACCCATCTTATTACCCATCTTATTTACGAAGGTGTCTGATTCGGGATGATTAAGATATAAATATCTGTATAAAGCTCTTCCAACCCCAGCTTCAATATTTAATTCCTCTGGCCCATCATAAGAAAAGTAAGGATTCACTATACCTCCTACCTACGATGTAGATGTATCTACTAATAGATTATATCCGTTATATTTCACTATAAAAGTTTTCCTTTCAAAAAAAAGGTTCTATAATATTTGTTGGGGTTTTCCTACAATTGCACATAAAAAAATGCACGTAACTTCCGATTCTTTTATACTTGAATTGTCGAGAAACAAGTATGAAAAGGAGCTACGTGCATATGAATTTTACCATGAATGTCCCAGGATTAAAAGGTGTAACTATTCACAAGGTGGAGGAACTTGGTGAGCGAATTGCCCTTCATGTGTCATTGCCCAAGAAAGCGCATAGCTGTCCAAACTGTCATCAACTAACGTCCAAAGTCCATGACTATCGGATTCAAAAGATCAAGCATTTAAAATGGTTTGAACGATTGACTATATTATTTTATAAGCGTCGTCGTTATTCCTGTCCATGTGGGAAGCGTT
The DNA here is from genome assembly GCF_038593405.1 of Psychrobacillus sp. FSL W7-1457. Classification (NCBI taxonomy): domain Bacteria; kingdom Bacillati; phylum Bacillota; class Bacilli; order Caryophanales; family Bacillaceae; genus Psychrobacillus; species Psychrobacillus sp. FSL W7-1457. The sequence goes on along the minus strand of NZ_CP151993.1, from coordinate 2,874,456 downwards.
TTTCGGAGAAATCCCCTTTCGTGGATAGATATCAGCGTTTCTCAAGAGAATGGAATCAGGTCGTACGTATTCGTTCCATCAAAGCTAAGACTTTCAAAGAGGCAAGCGAAATACTTGGTTCTTCGAGTTCCACAGTGATTAGACGGTTTAAAGAGGCTGCGAAAAGAGAGCTTCTCAGTGGTGTCTGCCTGCCAAAAGCGATTGCGATCGATGAATATAAAGGAGACACAGATGCAGGCACCTATCAGTTGGTTATTGCCAATGCTGAAACACATGAACCACTTGATATATTACTGAATCGCCGAAAGGAAACAGTGAAAGACTACCTATCCAAGCATGGGGCTGATGTGGAAATCGTGGTGATGGATATGAATCCTAGCTTTAAAGCAGCGGTGCGGAAGGCCTTGGGCCAGCCAGTGATAGTCGCAGATCGTTTCCATTACTGTCGATATATTTATTGGGCATTGGATGAGGTTCGTCGTCATGTCCAGAAAGATTGGCATGAGTATGATCGAAAGAAGTGTAAGCGGATGCGCCATGTAGTGTACAAAAGACAAGAGAAACTAACAGGAACCAACGCTTGGTATTTAGCTCGTTATACAGGCATGTCTAAAACGTTGAAACAAGCACATGAACTAAAAGAGGCATACTGTAAGTGGTTTGATTGGGCAAAAGAGACAGAGGATATGGTCGAGGTAAAAAAACAATTAGAAGCTTTTTACCGTAAGGTAGAGGAGAGTAAAATTCCAGCCTTTATAAAAGCAATTCGAACCTTTAAAAACTGGCAAACTGAGATATTAAATAGCTTTAGTTTTGGTTATTCGAATGGCTTCCTCGAGGGCATTAATAATAAAACGAAAGTGATGAAGCGTAACGCATATGGGTTTCGTCGCTTCGATCACTTTCGTGCAAAGATTTTATTGAATATAAAGTATAAAGAAATCGGAGTTCATCTTGGTTAAATGGGTGAGTGGAAATGAATCCCCCCAACATTTGACGTAGAACCAAAAAAAATGGCTACCGATTTATTTGTTTAATTTGTAGGAAAAATTCATTTATTACTGCTATCCAATTGCAGGTTAGTTTTTATAAAAGAGATTGTCCATTTTATAATGTATAAACTAATCTGAATACCTGTTCCTCTTTGCTTAGCTGCTATTTTTGTTAAAATTGAGTTTATTGATAAGCGGAACACACACTGTTTGTTACTAATAAATAGAAGTATTATCAGATTATTTATAAAAAATAAATCAGTAGCTACTATTCCTTAGATATTATTGATGTTGTTTTTATCCATTTCGATTTAACACATATCGTTGTTTTTGTTAAGACAATTTGTATAGAGCGCAGTGTCTAATTCAATCTATTCTAATTCTTAACTGGTTGCAAACTAGTATTACAAGAAGAAACAAAACCTGTGGTAATTCCAGTAACGAAGCAACCTCGACACCAGTAAAAACCGGATTTAAAAACTGTACGGAGTTAAAAAAGGTTTATCCAAACGGTGTATCTAGCGACCATCCAGTGTATTTACAGAAATTTGATAGAGATAAAGAAGGTTGGGGTTGTGATAGATTCTTCTTTTACCTAATAAAAAAATTTATAGCCCTCACCTTATGAAGGTGGGGTTATTTTCTTTCATGTTCCTTTAATAATTTTCGTAATTCATTTTAGTTTGAAAAGTCATCAATAATATACTCGCATCATTAACTGATGTTCATTCGTTAAGTTATTAAAATCTTCGTATATTGCTCGAAATCTATAAGCTCCTCTTTCTACAGCAATTCTTATTGCATCTTCTTGATTTATTGCTTCTATAATATACACGTCTTCTTTTTCTAGTGTCTTTCCAGTAACATTTAACTGAAATATTCAAATCATAAATAATAATCCAGTCTTCTTTTGATTATAATTATAGCTATAAAAATCCACCTAAGTGTCCTAAGTGTGACTAAAGAAGGCAAAAAAAGTTAAAGAGTGAAAATGGAATCGAGAAAACAACCTGTAAAATAAACACAATGAATGTGGAGTAAGCAGAAAGATGTCAAAACAAATTCTATTTTGTGTCGATATAATTATATCGAAGTTTATTTCCAAAGTGAGGCAAATTATATTTCTAAATTTGGTATGAAACGAACTCCAGGCACTATAAAAAAGGCATACTGTGAGGCAACAAGAATAAATGATGAACGAATTACAGTTAGAAAAGGTGAGCTCGGAGAATACAAAATTGACATTCAACTATCCCAAATGCAAAAATATTATTTGTACTTTTGTGATTTATTAGTTAAAAACCCTGAATCGTCAACGGGATACTCCCAAATAGACCACGTTATCTGTATCAGATAAAGTAAAATCATTCTGCTTATCTAACAAGAAAATCCAAGGAAAAGTTTATTGATAAAGCACCAAAAAATTCAATAAAATAGAAAGTTGTATTATAGTTTTCTTGAAAATTTAAGGCTCAAATATCCTATTCTTTGAACTATCGAAGGAGTAACACCTTAACCTACGTATACGGAGAATTATTAATCTCAATTAAGAATCCACTAAGAATAGTTTTAAAGGAAGACGGAGTAAGAGTTGTGTCTCTATCGATAATTATTAATGAAAGATGTGAAAAAAATGGAAATGCATTACTTTATAAACAAGTAGATTTACTTATAAAAAGTATGTAGTAAAATTGTATTAAGAGGAAATTTAATCTTAAGGAGGATAAAAATGAGAGAAATACCATTTAAGGTTTCAGCGAGAACGGCAAGGCTTATAGGAAGAGAGAATGTATCGAATGCTGATGGTGCTATCATCGAACTTGTAAAAAATTGCTATGATGCTGATAGTTCTCTTTGTATCATACTTTTTGATATTAAATATCCATTTGCACCTGGGGAATTTAGTTGTAAGGAAGTTGAAGAAACGATTGATAATCCAGTAATAAAGAATTTAATTCAATCACTGTATGATAGGGTGGATAGTAAGTACGTCCTTAAAGACTTTTATGATAATAATGAATTTGAAAGGTTTGAGAGGCTACTTCAGGATTTAAATAATATATACATAATTGATAATGGCTCTGGAATGACGGATAAAATAATAGAAGATTATTGGATGACTATAGGAACTAATCATAAAGAAAAAAATATTTTTAGTGACGATGGTAGAATTAGAACCGGGGCAAAGGGGATAGGTCGATTTGCATTGGATCGACTTGGTAATAATTGTGAAATGCTAACAGTACCAAAAGGAAGAAACAGTGCTTTCGAATGGAAAGTGTGTTGGGGGGATTTTGAGAGCAAAGATATTATTGATGATGTAAGTGCTCAATTAGAGGAAATATCCATTCAGAATTTTTCCAATGAAGTATTAAAAACGTTAAAAGATATCAATGAAGGACTGAAAAATAAGTTACAAAAACATAAATTATTACATGGGACAATTATAAAAATTAGTAATTTAAGAGATACTTGGAAACCTAAAATTGTTGAAAAAATTTATGGGAATTTAGAAACATTAATTCCTCCCATTGAACAGAAAGTATTTGAAATCTACGTAATAGATAAACATAATTCAAAGAAATATGGAAAAGTTGAGAACTCTATATGTGATGATTTCGATTATAAAATATTTGCAGAATTTACAGAGGACAAGAAAATAAGGGTTTCTACATTCAGAAGTGAATTTGATACTGACTCGATTGATGAAAAACTGTTCTCAATGCCATCCCTTAACACACCTCCTTATTTTAAAAAGACATTCCTCGATGGTTTTTACGAAAAGGAATATGAAATTAGTGAGCTTATTCCTGGCTATAGAGGAGAGCATATTGAAGATATAGGAGTCTTTGACTTCACCCTATACTTTATGAAGAAAAATTATGGGAAATCAGATAAAAATAAATATTTCTATAAGGATTTTAATCAAAAATTACGTAATGATTGGTTAAGTAAATTTGGAGGAATTAAATTATTTAGGGACATGTTTAGAATTCGACCATATGGAGAAATTGAAGGTAATTCCTTTGATTGGCTTAATTTGGGAGATAGGGCTGATAGGAGTCCTGCGGCACCGTCACATGAAAGTGGAAAGTGGAGAGTTAGACCAAACCAAGTTTCAGGATCAATAAATATCTCGCGACTCACAAATATTAATTTCGAAGATAAATCAAGTCGAGAAGGACTTCAAGAAAACGATGTATTTATTTTATTTAAAACTCTTATCATCAATATTATCAGGTTATTCGAAAATGATAGGCAAACGGTCATGAGAGCGATGAATACATTATATGAACAAAATAACGAAAATGAACAAAAAAAGAAAGAAGCTAGGCAAATAGCCAATCAAGTTATCAAACAAACAAGTACAAGTTTTAAAAATATAGATTTTGAAACAGCAAAAAAATCCCCTGATTATCAAAAAGTATTCCTTGCGGAAAGAGTTTTAGATTTCGAAAAGGAAAAAGAAGAATTAATTTCCGAAATGAATATGCTAAAAGCACTTGCAAGCACTGGCTTAGTTATTACTTCTTTTGCTCATGAGCTGAAGAATATCTCTGCAAATATACTTCCAAGAACAGAAGAATTGTCAGACATACTTACTGAGGTAATACCACAAGAAGTGCTCCAAACACTAAGACAAGAAGATAATCCATTTGAATTAATTAGGGAGTTTAGAGAACAGGATACTAGGCTGAAAAACTGGTTGGATTTTTCACTGGATGCTATTAGAAAAGATAAAAGGAAGAGGAAAAAGGTGGATTTGTACCAGGTGTTTAAAGAATTTGAAAAGATATGGAGACACTCCCTTTCATACTCTATGGTCAATCTAAAAGTTCCGAAATCAAGAAATGAGCGCTGTTTTATAAGGATTTTCCCAATTGATATTGATAGTATCTTCAATAATCTAATTGCAAACTCAGTGGATGCTTTTCAGAGGAGAGATGCCTCAGAGATTCGAGATATATCAATTAATTTTTATGTAGATGATAATAAAATCAATATATTGTATGAAGATTCCGGCCCGGGACTTTCGAAGGATATACAAAATGAAAATGAGATATTTGACTCGTTTTATACAACTAAAAGGGATTCACTTGGTAGGGAAATAGGGACTGGTTTAGGTATGTGGATTGTTAAATCTACTGTTGGAGAATACAAAGGAACTGTAGAAATAACTAAGAAGAGGCCAGGATTTGGGCTGAAAATTATCCTTCCTTTGCGTAAGGATGAAGGGATTGTTATAGAATGAGTAATTTTTATGTAGGAATAATAGATGATGAAAAACAGAACATTAACAGAATTAAGCGGAAGGGTCGGCAGGAAAACTTCGAATTTATTGAAGTTCCATTACTTGAAGATATAGAGGAAATGGTACAAGAAGTTATTATGTTAAATGTGAAAGCTTTACTTGTTGATTTTAAACTTAGTACAACAAGACCTAATATTAAATATACCGGAGTTGATTTATTAGTAAAATTAGAAGAGTATATAGAAAACTATCCATCATTTATATTAACTGCTTTTGGTGATAATGCCGAACAAGAACTAATAGATGTTAATAAGGTTTATGACAAATCTCAATACTTCGATGATCCAACTGTGTTGAATCGAAGAATTAAAAGACAAGCTGAAAATTTTATTCAATTAGTGAAGAAAGCCGAATTGGAATTGATCGAACTAAAAAGGGTTCCTTCTCCGACATTGAAACAACAGGAAAGGATAATTGAATTGGATTCATTTATTGAAAAACGTATTAGCAAAAAAGATGCGTTATCACTTAGTATCAAAACCAAATTCTATCAAGATAAGTTAGATAATCTATTAGCAAAAACAGAAAAAATACTAGAGGAAGTAGAAAAATTATGATTTTTAAAAATCCAATAAGACTGAAAACACCAGTAAGAAATTGTTCTAAAACTTATTCTAACTATAGAAGTTATAAAAACTATTTGGCAGAGGACTTCAATAATCGATGTGGGTATTGTGATTCTTATGATGGATGGTTAGGTGGGACAAAAATATACCATATAGACCATTTTGCTCCGAAATCGAAGTTCCCGCATTTAGAGAATACTTATGAAAATTTAATTTACTCTTGCCCATTTTGTAATCTCACTAAAAGCGACGATTGGCCTTCTGAATCTGAAGAAGTGAGTATATTAAATAATATAGGATACATAAATCCTATATTAGAAGAATATAATACCTATTTTTATCGAGACTCGAGAGGGAATATTTTTTGTGAAGATAAAGAGACTGGTCATTATATGTATAACAAATTAAAATTTTACTTAGAACGTCATAGGGTATTATGGAATTTGACGAAGCTAATGCAGGTAAAGAAGAAGATAAAGGTAAAATTGGATATATGTAAAGATAAGGCTGAATATGAAGATCTTCTTAAGTTATATGGTGAATTAAGTTTAGAATTTGATGAGTTTCTGTTTTATATCGTCGGAGATGTCAGTTAATGGATTATAAGAAAGAGAATGGGGCATATTATACACCCGATTATTTAGCAGAATATATTGTAAACGAAATTTTCACTAATTATGCATTTGACAATCAGAATATAAAGATATTAGAACCGAGTTGTGGAGATGGGGTCTTTATTAAGTCATTGCTAAATACTGAACTGATTCCACAAGAAATACCTTTAATGATTGATGTAGTGGAGAAAAATAAAGAAGAGATAGAAAAGGTTAGATTGCACAAGTTAAATAGATCTACGTATGATAAGGTTAACTTATTCACTACGGATTTCTTAGATTTTAATAGTAGTGGAAGAAAATATGATCTTATTATTGGAAACCCACCATTTATTAATAAAAGAGTGCTTTCAGAAAAACAAATATTAAATAGTGAAACAACCTTTTTGGAACACCGATTAGACCCCAAGAATTTTAAAAATATTTGGATGAGTTTTGTTTTGAAATCTATATCGATGTTAAAGGACAATGGTATACTCTGTTTTGTATTACCAAGTGAATTCCTTCAGGTTAACTACTCAAGTGAACTCAGGAGTTTCCTTTTGAAAAGTTTCGTTGAAATAAAAATTTACGTATTTAAAGAATTAGTATTTGAAAAAATAGAACAAGACGTAATTATTTTATTTTTATCTGAAAAGGGTAAGACAAATAGCGTAGATTACTTTCAGATTAATGATTTGGATAATGTAAGAAAAAAGTTGAAATTGAAGCCTAATACCATATTTTATAATGACCAAGAAAAGTGGTCCAATTATTCATTGTCAAACTCAGATATAAACTTTATTAATAATATGAAAACAAAATTTGAAAAAGTCAATAAATATTGTACGGCAACAGCAGGAATAGTTACTGCTGCTAATAACTACTTTATTGTTAATAAAAACAGGGCAGTTGAATATGGCCTGTTAGATGATAGCTATCCTGTTATAAAGAAGAGTTCATACCTACCAAAGGGTATTAAATTTACTAACGAACAATTTAATTTATTAGAAGAAAAGGGTCTTCCAACTCAATTACTTTTCTTTGATAAAATGGATATTAATGAATATCAAGACGGAATCAGAAAATACTTAAATGAAGGTATCGAACAAGAAATACATCTTAGATACAAGTGTAAGAAAAGAACTCAATGGTACAAGATCCCCTTTTTAGAAGCTTCCGAAGGAATATTCTTTAAAAGGTCAAATTTAATTCCTAAAATAATTGTTAACTCAGCGGAAGTATTAAATACTGACTCGGGTTATAGAATTATTATGAAAAATGGATATATGATACAAAATCTTGTGTTTAGTTTTTATAATTCTTTTACTCTCTTAATGAGTGAGTTAAATGGACGGTATTATGGTGGTGGGGTACTGGAATTAACTCCAAATGAATTTAAAAATCTACCTATCCCTTACTGCGAAGTCACAGAAAAAGAGTTTAACCATTTAGATAATCTATTTAAAAATGGTTATACAACGGAAGAAATACTTGAGTATACAGATGAGATTATACTTAAAAGAAATTTTAATCTTACAAATGAAGAAATAAAATTTTTAAAGGAAATTAGAAGAAAACTAAATCAAAGAAGAATACATAAGATTAATCGTTCTCTTTAGATGCAATTACCTCTAAAAGTTCTATTGAGTTTTTAATCCTTATGTTACATACCCAGAATGCTTTATATAGTTCCTGATAGTTATATTCTTTGTTCTCATATTCTACTTTTTTAAAGAAGTTTTCGTTTTGTGAGTGTATTTTTTCTAGAAGGTTTTTTACATTTAATAAATTCATGAATTTATCCTCTCTTTTTTATTTCTATTCTTAACAAAATTTCATGTTTTTATAACAAGTATTTATAATAAGTATTTATTTTTGTTATTTATCATTAAACAAAAAGTTTTTTCAACAGTGGTCGGACTATTGTATTCTAAGTTGTCAAGATTTAGAACAAGCACGGTACCGAAAGGTGAGGTTCCCTTCTATTCTACTAGCTGAATAAGCTTCTCATCGAAACAACTGATTTTCATTCAAAATTTACAAATGAATTGCAAATTCGAAATTAGCGACTTCCTCTTAGTTGAGTTAGTCGCTTTTTTTATTTGCGCGATTATTTTAATGTGGTGTTCTATTGCTATGGATAATGAGATAAAGACTGTTCTAGCTTAAATATATTGAACGCCATTAGTTTTATTTACTACTTGTCCATTTATATACAATCATTGTTTCTTTTTTCGCCCAACTGCTCGATTTTGCCATTCTTACCAAACGGATGAACATTAACTACAATGAATCTTTACACCACTATTATTATGCAACTTTCTAAGTATATAAAAAGTCCTTTTGCGGCAGCAGTAGCAATAATTTTTTTATCATCATCATAATGATTTTTCTCTCCAATAACAATATAATTTCTATTACTTGGATATTTATTCTCTAATTAAATAAATTGTAATTTAATAATTCATATTTGTCATTGTTAGATTGCTTTGTTTTTTTCTTTAAATCTTTAAGGAAAAAATGTATAAATCTATAATTTAATTGCCAATAATTAATAGTAATCTAACAAGAGAATTCTTGAGGTGAATTAATTAATTGGAGGTGTTATCTATTCAAGTCCCGAGAAGTATCTTATACAACATTGAACCTATTGGAATTGAAACAGGATTAGTGGAAAGTTTGAGCAGTTATCTAACTAGACTTTCATATGAACATAACATCAATGTTAGTCACTTGGTAAATAAGATAGTGATTCCTGAAATGAATAAAGATTATTTGGAAAGAAGCTCTAAATACGGTGGCAATAGTTTTTATGAAGGTGCCAAAACAATAAATGGATATACGGATAACTCAACTGAAATGGTTTATATTTTGGGAAAGTTAACAAGTAGAATAGATTTAACAAGCTTAACTCTGTTTAAATTAAAAAATTTAGTGCCTTTGAGAAATTTACTTAAAGAAACTTTCTCTTGGTGCCCAGAATGTATAAAGAATTGGAAAGATAGTCACAAGAGTATTTACTATCCATTAGTTTGGTATATAAAACCGATAAAGATTTGTTTTGAACACAAGTGTTATCTACTTGAAAAATGCCCGAGATGTTTTAGAAAAATTGATATACTGCGTAGACAAATGATACCAGGATATTGTCCAAACTGCTTTAACTTACTAATTCAAGATCAAGTTATAAAAGAGATTAATAATCAGGAATGGGAATGGCATTCATTTGTCTATCTAAATATTGAAAGTTTAATAGGATTAAATTCTAGTAAACTATTCGCTAAAGAAAATATTAGTAAACAGTTGAGTTATATCAATCATTATCTATTTTCTGATAATATCTGTATTTTTGCTGAATTCTTAAGTATTCCTAAAAGTACTTTAAGAGCCTGGATTAAATTAGAAAATACTCCCACTCTAGAAGGGTTACTAAAAGTCTGTTTTAAATTAGATACTACAATTATGGATTTCCTTACAAAAAGTTTGCAAAATATGACTATAAGCCATCTTAATGAAAATCAGAAAACAATTAAAGAAAAGGTGATTAGAAGAAAACTTGACCTTGTTGCAATCGAAAATTTTCTGAAAGAGGGATTAATATGTGACCCGCCAATTTCTATGACAGCGGCCGCAAGAATTTTAAATCGTGACAAACGAGTTTTATATCTTAATTTCCCTGTGTATTGTAAACAAATTTCAAAAAGATATAGAGACTATATCAATCTAGAATCAATACAAAGAATAGAAAAATTAAAAAAAGAAATTAAAATTGCCTTTTATTACTTAGCAAATCAGGGTATATATCCAAGTAGCGGGAAAATTCAAACTAAAACTAAGAAAAAGGGATTACTGAAGGAGAGAATACTTCAAGAATATTGGAAAGATCTATTGGCCCAAAATAATCTTTACAGGGGAAAGGGGAGAAGTAGTAATGATGAGTAATAGTGAGTTTGAAGAATGGGCAAATAAACTCAACTTAACAGACGATGCTAAGAATGAAGTACAACGTGTAAGACAGTCACCGCCAGCAAGGAGAGTTGGCGGAGGTAAGCATAACGTTAGTGGACGATATAGTAGTAAAAAGATGGGTGTTACTATCCAATTTGAAAGTCATAAGGTGGAATTACCTACTATTTATATGTTGGAATATAACGATAATGTTTTGGAATATTATGATCAGCCACCTCAAATAAAGCTTTTCTACTATCAAAGTAATAAGAACAACAAAAGGATGGCTTATTTGAATACACCAGATTTTTTTGTGATTGAAAAAGAAAGGGCATACTGGGTGGAGTGCAAAACGGAAGAAGAGCTTATTAAAAAATCTCAGAGTAATCCAGAGAGATATCGTAAAGAGAATGAACAATGGATATTTACTCCAGGAAAAAAATTTGCAGCTGAATATAATCTAGACTTTCTTATCCGCTCGTCTTCAGAAATCAATTGGAATCTACAACGTAATCTTGAATTTCTAGAGGACTATTTTGTTAAAGATTATGCTGTAAATGAAACAACAATTAATAGAATAAAAGAATCTATTCAAGAATCTCCAGGTATAGTCTTAGAAGAATTAGTATTAAGTGAAGATGTTCAGTTTAATGCGGATGATATATACGCATTGATAGCTAAAGAAATTATTTATATAGATTTATATAATCATTTAATAACTGATTCGGAAAATGTAAAGGTTTATTTAAATAAAGAACTGTATAAAGGATTTTCTATAGTAGAGAAATCATCTAGAAGTAAGAGAATAACTAATAAGTTAGAGTTGAAAAGCGGAAATCATATTGCTTGGGGGAATACAATTTGGACAATTCTTAATTATGATTACGAAAGTAAAATAGTCTTTTTGTATTCTAAGAATGAAAATAAAAATGTTGAGTTACCAATCAATTTATTTGAATCCTATATATTTGAGGGATATATTCACGGGACTGATCAAGATGAATTCAACGAAAGTAACGAATTAAAAAAGATGATATTGCAGGCTAATGAAACTGATTTAATAGAAACAAATAAAAAGTATGAAATTGTCGTTAAGTATTTAAACAAGGAAAAAATAGAGTTTATAAATGTAACAGACAGAACACTTCGAAACTGGGTAAAAAAGTATAAAGATGCGGAAGAAATTTATGGCAATGGTTTTGTAGGTCTTCTACCCCAAACTAAAAAAAGAGGAAATAGAAATGCGAAGTTACCCATTGAGTCAATAGAATTGATGAATAAGGTGATATCAGAAAGTTATGAAACAATAAAATCTAAATCTGCAAAACAAGTTTACCGCGAATTACTTGTAAAGTGCGAGGAATCTAATTTTTATGTGCCATCGTATGCAACATTTTGTGAAACGATAAATAACCGAGCAAAATATGATGTTGAAAAGGCTAGAAAAGGCAATAGGGCATCTTATAAATATGAAGAGTTTTATAGTGAACTAGAATTTACTACTCCAAGACATGGGGAACGAATTTTTGAAATAGCACATATCGATCATACGGAGTTAGATATTGAACTAGATATTAATGGAAAGGTTTCTAAGCGACCATGGCTTACATTAATGATTGATGCTTACTCTAGACGAATTCTTGCGTATTATTTAACTTTTGAAGAACCGTCATACAGGTCGTGTATGATGGTGATTAGAGATTGTGTGAAAAGATCTAATCGTTTACCAAACTATATTGTGGTGGATGGAGGAAAGGAATTCAGTAGTGTATATTTTGAATCATTGCTTGCGTTATACAGTGTTCATAAAAAGCAAAGACCAGCAGCAAAGGCACGGTATGGTCATGTTATAGAGCGGTTGTTTGGAATTACAAACGAGTTATTTATTCACAATTTAAAAGGTAATACTCAAATCACTAAAAATGTAAGACAAGTAACTAAAAGTGTAAATCCGAAAAATCATGCAGTTTGGACACTTGAGACTTTGAATGAACGACTTGATACATGGTTTAGTAATGTATATGACAATAAGGAAAATCCATCTCTTAATCGAACCCCCAAAGAAGCATTTTTGGAATCTATAGCAGTGTCAGGTAATCGTCCAAATACTTACATTCCTTATGATGAAACTTTTATATTAACAACTTTACCAGCTCCCAAAGCGAAAACTAGAAAGGTTCATCCCGGCCAGGGTATAAAACTAAGTTATTCTTACTATTGGTGTGAACAATTTAGAAATCCTAAAATTGAAGCTACTGAATTAGAAGTTAAATATGATCCATTTAATATTGGAATAGCTTATGCATTTATAGATAATCAATGGGTAAAATGCCTGTCTGAGCAATATAAATATTTAAATGGAAAGACAGAAAAACAAATAAAACTAATTGCTGAAGAGATCAGGCAAAAGAAAAAATTATATGCACAAAATATTACTATAACTGCTAGAACGATTGCTAACTACATTATTGAATCTGAAAAAATAGAAGAAACACTGGCTATAGAAAAATATAAACCATTAGAAACAGGTTTAAAAGTAATAGAAAATAATAAGATATTAAATGTAGAAACAAATAATGATAGTAAATCAGCTGAACTACATGATGAATTAGAAATCTTTGGGGAGTTGAATTAGTGGAAAAAAGGCAGAGATTATTTAATGAAGATCTATTAACAAAATCTAAAGAAGAGCGTGAAAAATTCTTCAATGATTTTACAGTTAGTCATCCTAAAATGAAACAGGTATTAGATCAATTAATAAGTGAAATCTCAAAAGGACCACATAATATAATTATGGTAGTTGGACCATCTGGAGTAGGGAAATCTAGATTATTTTTGGCTACTATACAAACCATGTTAAAAAGTATGGCAGAAAAAATTGAATTAGATAAGAGTATCATACCTATCACTGGTATTGAGCTTCCAAATCCAGATTTGGGAAAGTTTAATTGGAAAGATTTTTATTACAGAGTTCTTCTATCTTTAAATGAGCCATTAATTGATTATAAAATCGATACAAACATTTTGAAAAACATGAAAAATAATGTTACTGCAAATACTCCATCTACTGCTGCAGCAATGCGAAGATCAATAGAGAATGCTTTTTTATATAGAAAAACCATGGCACTTTTAATTGACGAATCTCAACACTTCTTTAATATAAACGCAGAAAAAAGAGGAGATAGTGAGAAGAATCAAAGACAATTTAATTCAATAAAATCGTTAGCTAATATGAGTAATACAAAAATTGTTCTATTTGGAACTTATGATTTAAATGCTGTAATTAATTTAGATGGTCAATTGTCAAGAAGGGTTAAAGAACTTCATTTTCCAAGATATGATTATATGATTGAAAAAGACAAAAAGAATTTTCAATCTATTTTATTGACCTTTCAGAAGTTATTACCAGTGCATGAAGAACCTGATTTAATTTTACATTCTGAATATATATATGAAAATTCTATAGGTTGCGCAGGTATATTAAAAAACTGGTTACAGTTATGTCTTTCAGATGCTATTGAGAAAGAGGAGAAAACTATTACTTATGCAAATTTAAAAAAGAACACTTTGCAAACAAAAAAACTTTTAACATTAGCTAATGAAGCAATAAGTGGAGAACTAGTTTTTAAAGAAAGTAATACCGATAAACACAAATTGAAGACTCTCCTTGGAACAAAAAAAGATGGAGAAAAAGTAAAAACAAGTAAAAACAAATCTACTCCAGGGAAAAGAAAACCTGAAAGAGACAATGTTGGTTTGGTCTGATTTGTGGCAGAAGAGCTGTACAAGACCTGGGAATAATTCACCCGGTAAAAGAAATCCAGAAAGGGATCCTATTAGCTTAGTTGAAAATCAATATAATATATGTACCTAAAACTGAGTATAGTTCATCTGCTCAGTTTTTTATTAAACTGAAATGAGGTAACACAAAAATGAATCAAAATTATGATTTCTTAATAGAAAGTGAAATAGATAATGATTTGGAGCGATTTTTGTCAACTAGAAGTGTTTTATTTAATTTGGAACCGATAGGTATAGGTACTCCGTATGTTGAGAGTTTATCAAGTTATATTGCTAGATTGGCTGAAATGCATAGTGTTAAAGAAACGATTTTACTAAAAAATGTTATTTCTCCACTAATGCTAAATAAAAATGTAAAAAATGAACTTTCTATACGTGGCATAATTAGCAAAATGCACCTTATAAATGGTTTCTCAGTATTAAGTTTGGAGTGTATTCATAGTATTGAGAAATTAACTAGTAGACAGGATATACAGTATACCACAATGACAGAATGGAGCGGTTTATTTAATAAAAATGTAGTCTCTTGTAACAGAAGATGGTGTCCTTTATGTTTGGAAAAATTTAAAGAGGACTTAGGTTTAGTTTATGAACCACTTCTTTGGGCAATTTCAAATATTATGATATGTGATATACATCAAATAAAACTACAAGAATTTTGCCCTCACTGTAATAAAAAATTAAATTATATTCATAGTAGTTTAATAGTTGGACATTGTCAGTATTGTTTAAAATGGCTAGGGGATGTAAGTACTAATGAGGACAAAATACATTCATACGATCAAAAATTTATAATTGAAAATTATAAGCAGTTATTTGAAGTCGCTCCTAGTTTAAATAAAGTACCTATTAAATATCTCTTTGGCAATATTCTTCAAAAGATAAGAGTTCAATTAGGGTTTAGTAGTATGCAATCATTTTCAAAATTTTTAGAGGTAAATAATACACAATTGTTTTTCTGGATAAAAAATAAAAGTAGCCCTTCTCCAGAAAAGCTATTACAGATTGCCAAGAAATTAAACTGTACTATTTACGATATAATATCGGAAAAAGATTTACATATAAAAGTAAATCCGGATGATTTTAAAGGGGTAAGTAAAAATAGTACTATTTGTAAGATAGAAATGGAAAGCCATTTAAGAAGTGCTGCTTATTCAACTAATACACCAAAAAGTTTATCTAAAGTTTGCAAAGATGGAAATTTTAGTGTACCAACAGCTAAAAGACATTTCCCTAAATTAAGCAAAATTATTTTAGAAAAATTTGCATTAAATCAAAAAGAATCCATTATACAGAAGAAAAAGGATATAGAAGTTATTTTAAAAACAATATTGACTCAACAAATACCTCAGAGCTTAAAGAAAAGCCTAGAGGATTATGGATTATCTGTTAGAGTGGCACAAAAATATCAACCTGAATTAAGTAAAATAATTGTTGAAAGAAATCAAAAATATATTAATGAATTAAAGGAAAGAAGGATTAAGTCATATGAAGATGAAATAAAAAGTATTATTTATAAACTTCTTCAAGAAGGGATATTTCCAAGTCGAGGGAATATAAGTAAGAGGATTTCAGATCCAAACATATTTTTAAATGGGCATTTTAGAACATTTAGGATGGAAATTTTAAAATCTTTAGGATATACAAATATAGAACATATTTAAGACTTAATTATCAAAGAATTAAAAGAAGGATACCATAAAGTTTCCTAAAGTATAAAAATAACTCATAAAGTTTTTTAAAGTATAAAATTTATGCTTTATTTGGTTCATTTTTTAAAGTTTCTTTATACAAGTAAATTTAATTAATTATAATAGTTAACCCAAGGGGTGGATCTACGTCAATATCCTGGACACAAAAAAGTTAAGTCCCTGTCAGAACGGCATCCAATCATGGAGCGTCCTGTATCCAGCGAAACCAATCAAGTGAAAGACCGTACTTGACAGCTTTCGCTGGATACAGGAAATACAAGCCATGGATGTCGTCCTGAAAAAATGTGTAGGTAGGGGTAACTCAGGAAAACGAGATGCCTTTGCTATCAAACCGCTTCTTTTCGGCATAAGTCCTCTAATTGTTGAGGTGTTAGATAGTTAATAGCTCCATGAATTCGTTTTCGGTTGTACCACGATTCGATATAATGAAATAGGGTCAATCGGGCTGTTTCAAAGTTGATATAACTAGATTGATATACCTCTTCTTTTTTCAAAATCGCATGAAAAGACTCGATACATGCATTGTCATACGGGCATCCTTTACGACTGAAAGATTGTTTGATTTTTGCTTCTTTCACTGCTTTTTCAAAGTCTTCACTAGTATACTGGCTGCCTAAATCGGTATGTAAAATTAGTCCTTCTTCTGGTTGTTGAACATCGATTGCGTTCGCTAAAGCTTGTAAAACAAGTTCTGTTGTCATCGATTTGGAAAAGGAATAGCCAACAATTTTTTTCGTGTGTAAATCTAGGACGGAAGCTAAATAACACCAGCCGTCTTTTAATGTATTAATATACGTAATATCTGCAACCCATTTTTCATTAATGCTCGTCGTTTCAAAATTTTGTTCTAACAGGTTTTCGCGTTCCACCACTTGCGCATTGGAGGAAGTTGGTCGGTACTTCTTCACGATCGTTGATCGAATTCCAGCCTTTTTCATGATTCGCTGCACTCGGTTTAAGCTGAAATCGACCTTTTCTTGTGTTAACAGATAATGAATTTTTGGTGCACCATAGCGACCTTTACTCTCCGCATGTATAGTTTTTATGCGTGCTAAAACCGCTTCGTTTTCCATGGCATACGAAGATTTTACTTTATGGAACGACTGGTAATACGTACTTCTGGACACTTTTAGCACATCACACATCAATTGGATAGGAAAGTGTTCTTTCTCCTTTTCGATATGGTCAATAATCTCTTGGTCTGTTACTTTCTTGCGAATATGGTCATAGCCTTTTTTAGGATGTCTACCTCCTGTTGAAGCCGAAGGTTTTCCTTTTGAATTTCTGCGATTTGAGACGGTGTTAAACCCCCACTGTTTTCGATTGGGGAGTGTGCTTTAATCCATTTATAAATAGTTACTTCAGAAATACCATATTCGCTACTGAGATTACTCACAGGTGTACCAGATCTGTGGAGTTCGACAATTGTTTGTTTAAATTCTTGGTTATACCGTTTTTGTTTCATTCCGAACACTTCCTCTCTATTTATAGGATAGAGACTTAACTAATTTGTGTCCATACATCCATACTAGCATCAGGGGTGTAAGGCTGGAAACTTTATGGGTAACACGCTGTTATATGGTTTATGTCACAGAAAGACAAAACCTTGATATATCAGGTGTCTTTGAGTATAAGCGTCATAGAAAGTCATTGTTAATTAGTCAAAACTTAGTCAAAAACTATTCAATATCATTATTAGTATTCTAGTAATTTATAAAACGTTGAGCTGTTGTTTGAGCTTGTTCAGTAACGTGAGCATAGATTTTCATTGTAATTTCAATATCTAAGTGACCGAGTATTGCTATAACTTCGCGCGGTGGCGCACCAGTCTCCAAAAGTAGTGTAAAGCGGCGCGTATGGCGTAATCCTTGTGTAGAAATCTCCTTAAGATTAAATTCTTTTTGGATTTTTTCATCCAACGATGCGAATAGGATGGATTAAAGTAGTCATTGCTTTTATTATGAAATAACAATTTCTTTGTATCGGGAAGCCGCTTCTTTTTTAACTATAGCTTTTGTTGCTCTTTCCAAGTAGCTAAAGTGTCTAACGTAGCTTGATCCATATAAACTTTTCGTGTTTTACCGTTTTTCGGTTCTTTTATATACAATACATCTTCAGGACTGCAAGAGAGTGCTTTAGTGATTCGAATTAGTCTTTTATCAAAATCTATATCCTTCCACTTTAAAGCAAATGCTTCTTCTTTGCGTATTTCGCTGTAAGCCATTGTCAGTAAAAACGTATAAATCATAGTATTTATGCCACTCTTCGCCGCTGTAAAAAATTCGTTTAGCTCATTTACTGTAAAAAAGTTACGCTCAAATAAATCTGCTTCTACTTCTCCATTTATTTTTTTCTCCGGCTTTGGCCTATCAATCAGCTCATGTTATTTTTTTGAATATAGTCCCGCTTTAAAGCCAATTCAAATATCAAAGAACTATACTTAATAACATCTTTAAATTTTTTCAGCTTTTAGGATACTTATTGATAAATTGCTGGCCCATTTCAACTGTTATTTGATCTATTTTATATTTTCAAAGGCTAGGTAGTTTATGTTTTCTAATAATTCCGACTGTTTTTCGAGGGTACTTGCTTGTACAGTTGCGTAATATTGAACCAGCCAGTCGTCGTAAATTTCTGCAAAGGATTTAGACTTTTTTACGGCTTTTTGAGGAGAAGAATCCAACTTTCCAGTGGCCAATAGGAACTGCAAATTTTTAAGTTCATCAGCAGCCTCTTTTCTAGTTTTAAAGCCTCGCTTTGTTGTTGTCATTTGTTCTCCTACTGCTGTTGGGACAACTTGGAGACAATGTTAGTATATCAGCTCAGGAGCTAAAAAATATATAAAAAAGACAACCAAGAGCAGTGATTGTCTTATGAAAGCATTTATTTATCTTTGTCTTTATTAATTTTCTCTACTGCTAGCATCCTAGCTTGATTATCTATGAAATCATATATATTCATTGTAATGTTTATTTTGCAACTATCGATCCGTTAATAATAGATTCTTGATGTAATTTATAATTTTGCATTGTTACCAGTCCTTTTCAATAATTGGCAGGGATTGTATTCCGAGTTTTTAGAGAATTCAAGGTTTAGAGAAAATTATATTTTTTTAACAAATTATTTTTTTCGTTATCAACATTTAGAAATTATGTTCGATTGCTTGAGAATTTTAATTATCCTAATAAGAAAAATCTTCAAGTGCAACGGTTATATAGTGAAGAAAATATCATAAAGATTAAAGAGTTTATGTGATTGATTATAAAAAAGAAATGGCTGTTAATAAAAGCTGTACAACTTGTAATTATCGAATATCAAGAGGAAACAATAGTGTCAACAGTTGAAAAGTTGATTGAAAGATGAAATTGAAAAGAAGTAGGTATTCAGCAAAGTTTATGAAAATATAGAAGTGGGGAGTAATCATCGTTTTTTTTATATACAAGGAAAACAGTAATAGAATGTAAATATACAATTTATAAAAAGTAAATAAACTAATTATATAAACTTAGTATTTACATTACTAAGTTTATATATTATATTTAGTTATAGCATATCGAGTCTTAAAATCAAGGAGAATTCATATGGAATATGAAATTAAAAAAGTTTATGAAGTAATTCACTCAATTGATAAAAAGGGTTCAGTAGAATCGGTATTAGTAACAATGGGTGCGGTATTGGCGGTTTTTAAAGAAAATTCATCAGATATGGCTCAAGTAATTAAAAGTCAAGACGTGATAGGGAAAGTTCAAAAAAAGATAAGTGAATTGCCAATAGAGAACAATTTTAAAGAAGTAATGATTCAAGAGTTCAATGAGATTTTTACAGCAAGCCATACAAATACACTAGTAAGCGCATTGCTTAATTTTGAAAGCGTGATTCAAAAAAATTTATTAGGTGAAGTTTTTGACAATTTAATTGGCATTGTAGGGGTAAATGCTCGAGAATTATTTATCACCCCTGATCCGATTAACGATATTGCAATTAATTATTTGAAGTCTGATCAAAAAGTTGATTTTCACGACGGGACAGCTGGATACGGCCAGACTGCCATAAAATTTTCGCAAAATACACCTGAAGCACGACTCTCATTACAGGAAATTAACCCTTTAGCAGCAACTGTATTGCGACTAAGAATCTACTTAAATGATATTGATGGTGAAGTAATAATAGGAGATTTAATTAAAAACCCTGGCTTTATTAAAGATAATAAATTGATTCAATATGATCGTGTGTTTATGGCTCCACCATTCGCTATGCGTTTTAGAAAAGATGTATACGAAAAAATTAATGAAGATCCATATGGGCGATTCATCTATGGGACCCCACCGCGTTCACAAGGAGATTCTGTATTTTTAAGTTATGGTCTAAGTGCAACAAAAGAAGATGGTAAAGCAGCTTTCTTATTACCTCAAGGGGTGTTATTTAGAGGTGGTCCGGAGAAAGAGATTCGCCAACGATTGATTGATTTAGATTTAATAGAAGCGGTTGTTGCATTACCATCATTGTTACAGCCTTATACAGCTGTCAAACCGATATTATTACTTTGTAACAAAAATAAATCTGAAGCTCGTAAAGGTAAGATTTTAATGATTAATGCGGAAGATCTAGCTGATATAAATAAACGTGAAACTATATTAAAAAAGGACGATATAAATTTCATTAATAATATAATAATTAATGGAAAAGAAGTGGAAGAACTCAGTGTTTTTGTGTCTAAAGAAGAGATTCGTTTAGCTCAATTGACACCTAATAGCTATGTTTATAAGGCTCAAACACAAGTGAATGAGTTTGGCAAAGTAACTATTGAAATAAGGGCTTTAGAAAAGATTCCTACTACGCAACTCTCAGAATTAGTTGAAATTTATCGCGGTTATAATGCCTCACCGAAAGATGAAGCGGAAGACGGAGAATATGCGGTTGTAAAAATTTCAGATGTTCAAGAAGGTAAGGTAGATGTTGATAAATTAACCCGCTATTCAATCAAAAATAACGCCAAAATAGACACGAATCGTATTCAACAAGGTGATATCTTATTATCAGTGCGCGGTGTTAATCGAAAGACAGCGTTATTTATAAGCAATCGTGAGAATGTTTTGCTTTCTCAAAACTTCGCAGGAATACGCTGCGGTAAGCTATTAGATCCGGAGTATTTAATCCTCTACTTTGAATCACCAGTGGCACAGTTCTATTTTGATAAGCACACTGTAGGTTCAACTATTGTTACTTTGTCAGTTAAGGATTTAAATAAGCTGCCGGTGCCGCTTATTTCAATAGAAGAGCAACGAAATATAGTCGAGGCCTATAAAGCGGAACAACTCACAATTAAAGAAGAGTTAGCACGCTTAGAAGAACGACAAAAACAATTAAAATTACAAGCATATGAATCAATGGGAATCGATAAAGCCTTTACAATTTTGTAAAGGCAAAGGTTTCTATAAATCGGGAGGAAAACTAGATGATTACAGGTGAAATTAAAAACAAAATAGATGGTATTTGGACAACTCTTTGGACAGAAGGTAACACAAATCCATTAACAAATATTGAGCAACTAACGTATTTAATCTTCAATAAGAGCTTAGATGAAATGGAGTTAAATAAAGAAAATGAAGCTACATTTTTAGGATTAGAGTATCACGGTATTTTCTCTGAAATGCCAGCTGATTTTAATGCCATTCAACAAGAACATTGGCCAACAGTGCGATGGACGCAATTTAAAAACTTACCCGCGCAAGAAATGTATGAAGTAATGGTGAATACAATATTCCCGTTCATCAAATCATTAGGTGGCAGAGAGGATTCAGCATTTTCGAAATATATGAAGGATGCGATCTTCCAAATTAATAAGCCAGCAACATTGCAAAAGGTGGTATCGGTTCTTGATAGTATCTCAATGGATGACCGGGATACACAAGGGGATGTATATGAGTATTTGCTATCCAAGTTACAAACGGCCGGTACAAATGGTCAATTCCGTACGCCGCGTCACATTATTAATATGATTGTTGAATTAATGAAGCCAACACCAGAAGATACCATTATTGATCCAGCGATGGGTTCAGCTGGATTCTTAGTTTCAGCAAGCGAATATCTGCGCAAAAATCATAAAGACTTATTCTTAGTCCAAGGGTTAAATGATCATTTCCATAAAGGAATGTTCTACGGTAATGATATGGATACAACGATGCTGCGTATCGGTGCAATGAATATGATGATGCACGGGGTAGATGAGCCAAACATTGAATACCGCGATTCATTATCAGAGGACAATAAAGAGACAGAAAAATATACATTAGTATTAGCGAACCCTCCGTTTAAAGGGTCTTTAGATTATGAAGCAGTATCAAATGATTTATTAAAGGTAGCGAAAACGAAGAAAACAGAATTACTGTTCCTTTCACTAATTTTACGTGTATTAAAGCCAGGAGGACGTGCTGCTGTAATCGTTCCAGATGGGGTGTTATTCGGTAGTTCTAAGGCCCACAAAGCGCTTCGTAAAGAAATTATTGATAACCACAAGCTAGAAGCGATTATTTCAATGCCAAGTGGTGTATTTAAGCCATATGCTGGAGTATCAACAGGGATTATGATTTTCACAAAAACAGGTACAGGCGGCACAGATGATGTATGGTTCTATGATATGAAGGGAGATGGTTACTCATTAGATGACAAGCGTATACCAATTGCAGTTAATGACATTGACGATATCATTGCCCGCTTCGGTAACTTAGTTGGAGAAACAGACCGTAAACGTATAGAGCAATCATTCTTTGTGCCAGTAGATGAGGTTCGTGAGCAAGGGTATGACCTTTCTATTAATAAATACAAAGAAATTGCTTATGATGAAATAAGCTTTAAATCTCCTAAGGAAATTATTGAAGACCTTGAGCTTCTAGAAGAAGAAATTAAAATTGGATTCAGAGATCTTAAAGATTTATTGAAGGGTTGATTAAATTGGAATATAAAATTGATAATTTATTTGTTTTTATTAGAAACGGAGCAAATATAAAACAAGGCGAACAAGGTGGATATCCAATAACACGTATTGAAACTATTTCGATGGGAGAAATTAATCGAAATAAAATGGGTTATGCTGGAATAGAAGATATAACAAAGTATGAAAGTTATGTTTTAGAGCAAGATGATATTTTAATGTCTCATATTAATAGTGAAAAACATTTAGGAAAGACGGCGCTTTACGAAAAAATAGGTGATGAAATAATAATTCACGGAATGAATTTGTTGGGTTTAAGAGCAAAAAAAGAATTAATTGTTCCAAAGTATGCAATATATCTATTTCAAACATTAGATTTCCGTATAGCGCTAGGTAAAATTGTTAAAAAGTCAGTTAACCAAGCCAGCTTTGCTGTAACAGATTTTAAAAAAATTAAAGTAAATATACCTTCATTAGAGAAACAGAGATGTATTGTTCAAGTTTTAGATAGCTGCAAAAGTTTAATGGAAAAACGCCAATCTCAAATAACGTCATTGGATGAGTTATCGAAAAGTTTGTTTTTAGAAATGTTCGGAGATCCTGTATATAATACCAAAAAATGGATGTTGACTAAATTAAATGAAATTGGGGATTGGAAAACAGGAGGTACACCTTTAAGATCTGAGAAAGATTATTATACTGGAGATATTCCTTGGCTATCTTCTGGAGAATTAAATGATATATATACTTTCGATAGTCAAGAACATATTACAGAAAGAGCAATTAAAGAGTCATCTGCTAAATGTGTAGAAGAAGGTTCATTATTATTAGGTATGTATGATACAGCTGCACTTAAATCTACAATTAATAAAGTCCCTTGTACTTGTAATCAAGCAATCGCTTTTGCAAAAATAGATGAATCGATAGTGTCTACAATTTATCTATATTATTTTATTCAGTTTTCAAAGGAATATTTGAAGAGAGAACAACGTGGGGTACGTCAAAAAAACTTAAATTTAAGTATGATTAAAAATTTAATTGTAATGAAGCCACATCTAGATTTACAAAAAGAGTTCGAGGAAAAGGTACTGGTAATTTTGGAGAAAAAAGAATTGCTTAAAAGAGCAC
Source organism: Psychrobacillus sp. FSL W7-1457 (assembly GCF_038593405.1). Classification (NCBI taxonomy): domain Bacteria; kingdom Bacillati; phylum Bacillota; class Bacilli; order Caryophanales; family Bacillaceae; genus Psychrobacillus; species Psychrobacillus sp. FSL W7-1457. The sequence continues at coordinate 2,850,470 of NZ_CP151993.1, read as the reverse complement.
TCATAGAAGTTGAATCCTTATATAAAGCTCTTTTACAAAAAGCCTTCATAGGTGAATTATTTCAAGACCAAGTGTAACACCCATATTTCTAAAAAGGGGATAAAGTAATGTCAAACTTTAAATTTCTAGCAAATAAAGAACCCTTTAAAACTTTTGCTAGTGCTTGCTTAGAAGCCGAAAAGGCAATGCAAGTTAGTCCAGCGACGTGTGCGATTTTATCACGCCGCGCGCTGGAATTAGCGGTTAAATGGGTGTATCAGTTTGATAATGATGTGAAGATTCCATATCAAGATAATTTGTCGAGTTTAATTCACGACCGTCATTTTTTAAGTATTATTGACGAAGAATTACTACCAATGATGAAGTATATTGTGAAATTAGGTAATGCAGCGGTTCATACCAATGTCGTGATTACACACGATGAAGCTGTACTTTCTTTACATAATTTGCATCAGTTTATTTCGTGGATTGATTACTGCTATGCAGAGGAGTATACGGCCACAGATTTTGATGAATCTATTCTATATACAGTTGAGTATACACGTGAGCGCCCTGAGGAGCTTAGCAATCTCTATGAGAGATTAAGTGCTAAGGATAAATCGTTAGAAGAATTACGTAAACAAAACGCAAAGTTACGTGAGCAGTTAACCGCAAATCGCCTGGCGCAACAAGAGCAGTATAATTTTGAAGTAGATACGATTTCTGAGTTTGAAACACGTAAACGTTATATCGATTTGGATTTGAAATTAGCAGGCTGGGAGATTGGGAAGAACGTTATTATTGAATATCCTGTTAAAGGAATGCCTAATAATGCAGGTGAAGGCTTTGTTGATTATGTGCTGCTTGGTACAAATGGTAAAGTATTGGCTGTTGTAGAAGCGAAACGTACGTCACGTGATTCGAAAGAAGGTCGTAATCAAGCACGGTTATATGCAGATTGTATTGAACAAGCTCAGGACATTCGTCCAATAATTTATTATACGAATGGCTTTGAAACCCATATTTGGCACGATGAATATGCCGCGCGACGTACGTCTGGATTTTATACGCAAGACGAACTCCAGCTGCTTATCGATCGCCGAGCATTAAAGAAGCCGCTTATCAATATTGAGATCAATGAAGATATTACAAATCGTTATTATCAAAAAGAAGCAATCTTAGCGATTTGTGATGCGTTTAGTAAAAACCAGCGTAAAAGTTTATTAGTAATGGCCACAGGGAGCGGGAAGACACGTACTGCGATTTCGTTAGTCGATGTATTAACAAATAATCACTGGATTAAAAATGTGATGTTCTTAGCGGATCGCACCTCACTCGTAAAACAAGCTTTCCGTAATTTTAATACGCTATTACCAAACTTATCACTATGTAATTTACTTGAGAAGAACTCAAATCCAGAAGCAGCGCGGATGGTATTTTCAACATATCCAACAATGATGAATGCGATTGACGAAGTGAAAAGTAAAGATGGCAACCGGCTGTTTACGGTAGGACATTTTGATTTAATCATTATCGATGAATCACACCGTTCAATTTATCAAAAGTATAAAAGCATTTTCGACTATTTCGATGGGATGATAGTGGGTTTAACTGCTACGCCTAAGGATGAACTAGATAAAAATACGTACACAATTTTCGATTTAGAAAATGGGGTACCTACCTTTGCTTATGAGCTTTCAAAGGCGGTAGATGATGAGTATTTAGTCGATTATCGTACGCGGGAAACAACGCTGAAAATTTTAGATGATGGTATTCATTATGATGATTTAACAGTCGAGGAACAGCAAGAATTCGATGAGATTTTTGAAGATGATCCTCGAGTAAAGGATATTGATAGTTCAGCCATTAACAACTTTGTATTTAATAAAAATACAATTGATAACGTTTTACAGGACTTAATGGACCACGGAATCAAAGTTGAGGGCGGCGACAAATTAGGGAAGACAATTATTTTTGCTAAAAACCATAAGCACGCAATGGCTATTAAAGAGCGATTTGATTTGAAATTCCCGGAATATGGCGGCAATTTTGCAGAAGTTATTGATTATAGTGTGGAATATTATCAATCATTAATCGATGATTTTTCTGATTCGACAAAAATGCCACAAATCGCGATTTCAGTTGATATGCTGGATACAGGAATCGATATTCCCGATGTATTGAACTTAGTGTTCTTCAAAAAGGTGCGCTCGAAAACGAAATTCTGGCAAATGATTGGACGAGGTACACGTTTACGACCAGATTTATTTGGTCCTGAAAAGGATAAAGAGTACTTTTTGATCTTTGATTACTTGAGAAACTTCGAATACTTCCGTGCGAACGAAAAAGGTGAAGAAACGAAAATCACACAAACACTAACTGAAAAGTTGTTTAATTCTAAAGTAGATATTGTGCGTGAATTGCAAGGTACTCAGTATCAAGCAGCTCCATATTCTGCTTATCGAGCTCAATTGTTGGATGAAATTTTAGCTGATGTACGTGCATTAAATGATGAAAACTTCCGAATTCGTCAACATCTACAATATGTGCATAAGTACCAAAATGAAGAGAACTGGCAAGCGTTAACGGTAGTTCAAACCAATGAGGTAAAGGAAAAGATCTCTCCGCTGATTACACCAATTGATGATGATGAATTAGCGAAACGTTTTGATTTACTAATGTTAACGATTGAATTAGCTAGTCTACAATCAAATAATGCAACAAAGCCGATTAGACGTGTAGTAGATACTGCTGAAGCTTTATCTAAGTTGGGTACAATCCCGCAGGTCTTGGCGCAAAAAGACATCATTGATGATGTGCGCACAAGTGAGTTTTGGGAAGAGGCATCTATTGCTGATTTAGAGAAGGTGCGTATTGCATTACGCGATTTAATCCGTTATATTGAGCGATCAAATCAAAAAGTTTATTATACGGATTTTCAGGATGAAGTAATGACTGTCGCAGAAAATGCCTCTATCTTAAATGTGAATGATTTGAAAAGTTATCGTAAAAAGGTCGAGCATTATTTGAAGGAGCATCAGCACGAAGACACGCTAGCGATTTATAAGCTACGTAATAACAAGCCACTAACGAAACAGGATGTTGAATATTTAGAGCAGATTCTCTGGAAGGATTTAGGCTCTAAAGAAGAGTATCAGAAGGATTATGGAGATACGCCTGTAACGAAGCTTGTGCGGAAGGTCGTGGGCTTAGAACGTCTAGCTGCTATGCAAGCCTTCTCAACATTCTTAAGCGAACAAAATTTAAATCTACAGCAAACTCAATTTGTTGAATTAATTATTGATTACATCGTGAAGAACGGCACATTAGAGCGTCAGGCACTTCAACAAGATCCTTTCAGCTCACTGGGGGGAATAATGGTTGTATTTAAAGAACATTTGCCAAAAGCTAAAGGTGTTCTAGATATTATTGATATGATTAATCGCAATGCAGAGGATATTTCATAATTGCAAAGAGTGTCTATATTAAATTATAGCTGAAGAAAACAGGATTCCAATAAGAAAAATTAAGATATTTTCCTGAAATATTTAAGAAAGTTAGTTATAGGTATACGGCGTATTTAAAAGAAAGAAGAAAAAGAAAAGTTGAATCAAGCTCAGAGGAAATTGAAAGGATTGCAAATGAGTTGTATCAAAAAGTAATTTATCCAAGTACTTGGAAGGTGAGAGAAGTTACAGATTATAAAGGTATTTTTTTACGAAGAAACAAGAGAGGGGTGGAGAGAGATAGTTATAAGACTAGGCTATGTGTCAAAAAAATAATTAAAATTATCTTAAATAATGAATCGACCATAAAATTTCCTTAAGTATTAAAATAAGTCATAAAGTTTCCGAAAGTACAGAAATATATATAGGAATTACCTAATGTTAGTTACCAGGAAGGGTATTTATTATAAATTTGTACCTTAAAATATTCTGTAAGACTACATGGCTCTACAAGTGGAAACTTTATGATTTATCTGAAGGAAATTATATGTTTTATGTCACATGTCAAAACCCTTGTATATCAAGGGTTTTTTCTTATTGTCGAAATAAAATAGGGCTATTTCGTAAATCCAATAAAAGATTTAATACCTATTTGCCCGAAATGCCACTCGATGATTCACCGCAAAAAAAATGGAGTATATTTATCGATAGAACAATTAAGGGGACGTATATTAAATAATAATTAAAGTCTAGTTTTATATTAGTTGTTCAAAGGGGACATAATTGAGGTTTACTCCAAAATACGGGCAAAACTATGGGAAATTAGAAAATGACCAATAAAGGCATGTTTTGATTATCTAATTCTAAACATGCCTTTATTCATTAAGATCAAATAATTTAAGGTTATGACTAAACGTTTGTTCGTGAATGTAGAGTTGAATGCCCTAAAAATATGTTTATAATCATTAACATTCATGGTAGTGTATAATTACAAGTGAGGTATATTATGGTAATTTTGATTGGGGAAATGCTAACATTTTAGAAAATAATAAGTTATACCAAGCTCAAATAGATGCGTAACAGGCAGTTAAAAATTATTACGAGCAACTCCCAGAGTTCGAAAACGAGAAGTATTATTTGTCATGCCTACGGGTTCAGATAAAACAGGTTTAGTGTCTATTCTGTCTTTTGCAAACAGTAAAGGAAAAGTACTTGTAAACGCTAAAATAAAATGGACAGTTTCTGCTAAATAACATTGAACACTTTCGCTAATCTAATAGATTTTCAGTAAACTATATATATTCGTTTATTGGGGGTCAGACAAGTGGAGGGAAAATTAGTGCTATATTTAGAAATTCATCAACTAGCCAAAAGAAACTTAACAGTTTCTCAAATTGCAAATCAGTTTAAAGTATCTCGAACGACAGTGTATAAATATTTGGAGATGAGCTTGGAAGAGGCGATACAACAATTTGAAGAAGGTAAAACAAGGAAGAAGAAATTAGATGAACATCTAGATTGGATAGTTGCCTGGTTGGAGGAATATCCACACCTAAGTGCAGCCCAGATTAAAGATTGGTTATTAGAAAAGTTTCCAAGCCTAGAGATTGGAGACAGTACTGTTCGATTATATGTTCAAGAAGTCAGAGAGAAATATCAAATTGAAAAGACGAAACAAACAAGGCAGTATGAGGCAATACAACAACAGCCTATGGGAAAACAGATGCAGGTTGATTGGGGAGAAACAAAGCAGAAAACCGTAAGTAAAAGAGAGATAAAACTTTACTTTATCGCGTTTGTTTTGGCGCATTCGCGCCATAAATACATGAAATGGCAAAATCGACCATTTACAACAAGAGATGCGATTCGCTGCCATGAAAACGCCTTTCACTTTTATGGGGGAATGCCTAACGAAATAGTATACGATCAGGATCATTTACTTTCGGTTAGCGAGAACGCTGGTGATTTAATTCTGACTACCGATTTTCAATCGTATGTGAAAGAACGGAATTTTAGGGTTCATTTATGTCGTAAGGCAGACCCTGAATCAAAAGGAATGATTGAAAATGTCGTTAAATTTATCAAAGGGAACTTCGCAAATAGTCGAGTTTTTAATGATATTGATGACTGGAATGAACGAGCACTTCAATGGCTCGAACGAACTGGGAATCACAATGTGCATAACACAACGAAAAAAAGACCCGATGAAGTGTTTCTCCTCGAAAAGCAACACTTACAACCGGTCTCTAGCTTACTTTCAATAGAAAGTATGAATGAGTCTAGTATAACAAGAAATGTAATGAAGGACAACACAATCAGATTTGAGTCTAATCGATACTCCGTACCGATAGGTACTTACAAAACAAAAGGAAATAATCAGGTGTTCCTTGAAATAAAAGGCTCAAACAATCAGCAGCTGGTTATCAGGAGTAGTAAGAATCGTGAAGTCATTGCCAAACATACAATTAGCAAGGAGAAAGGTATTCTTATTAAGAATAGAAATCATGGTAGGGATCGATCTAAAGGCATCGAGGCATTAAAAAATGGGCTTTTATCTGCATTTGACGATGAAGAAAAAGCGAAGGTTTACATAGAGAAAGTGCTCGAGAAATACCCACGTTATCGTCGAGATCATTTAGAAATTTTCCGTTCGGTATCAATAACTGATTCAACTTGGTTTGATAAGGCGCTGGAGAAATGCATCCATGAAAACTTGTATAGTGCGAACGATTTTAAAGACGTTGTGCTTTACCTAAAAAAACAATCTCAACAGGAACCATTAGTTTCCTTAGAACAGGAGAAACGGCCGATTCATAAAGTAGATATACCAGTTGGAACACGCCCTTTAAGTACGTACACAAGCATTTTAGGAGGCGAACTTTCATGAATCATACGGTAAAAGAAATTCAGAGCCAATTCAAACTATTGCGCTTAGCCGAAACAGCTGAGGAGCTTCCACAGCTCCTTCGCGAAGCTGAGAAATCGTCATGGACCTATTTAGAATTCCTAGAGGCCATTACCCATTTTGAATTAAAGAAAAGAGAAGCTAAGAGTGTGGAAAGACGGTTGAAATGGGCACGGTTCCCTTATCAGAAAACTCTGTTGGAATTTAGTATTGAAGCACAAAATTCTTTAAGTGAACGCCAACTTACTCAACTACAAGAAATAAATTGGCTGGAGCAACAGTATAATTTGATCTTATTAGGTCCTCCAGGAGTGGGAAAAACTCACTTAGCCGTAGGCTTAGGCATCGAGGCAATTAACAAAGGTTATCAAGTTTACTTTGTGACAATGGGAGAATTAATTCAATTACTGAAAACGGAGGAATTTACGCATAAATCACAGGTACAGATGAAACGATTAAGAGCTTCTGATTTAATAATTATTGATGATTTGATGTATATGGCGATGGATCAACGTGAGGCCAATCTGTTCTTCCAAATGATCAATCATCTTTATGAACAAAGTTCAATTATCTTAACTTCTAATAAGAGTCCAGATCAATGGGGAGAATTAATGGGAGATGAAGGAATTACTACGGCTATTTTAGATCGCCTTTTACATCGTGTGGAGGTAATACACATGAATGGAGACAGTTATCGGATGAAAAACCGACAGAGTTTGTTTTAAGCAAAAGTGTTCACTCTAAATTAGCAAAAAGTGTTCAATTCTACTTGACGGTTACAGTACTATTAATTACCTCGGGAAAAGTGATTAGAAGAACAGTTTTTGATGAATTTGATATAGTATTTAATCCAAAAGTTTTTTTGTATAAACATAATGTTGTATTAAAGTCGGTAAGAAAAAGATGTTCCAATCTTTAATTTAAAGTCTATAAATACTATTATATACATGAATCATTGGGGATACGATGATATTTAATAGTAAGGAGCAGAAAGGTGGAGCGAGTTCATGGGGATGGATGATACAATTTATATTATGCCTGATGAAATTGAGATAATTGATAGCAAGGATTATAGTACGGAAGTAGTTGAACATTTTTTTGCTATTCCAGAAGTTGCTAAGCCATTATTGCAAAATGCAAAGGTTGCCTTTACAAATATTGAAAAGATGCTTTATTCAACACCTGCCGTTCTAAATGTTCTAAAAGCAAGTGTTCGAGTGGAAACATTTCAAGCGGTTTTTACCAATGAGCAAAAATCAAAGCTAGCTAATGGTACTTTAAAATTGATGACCAAAAAAGATGGAACATTGATGGCGAACCTTGTAAACCCAGAAACTAAAAAAATAGTATCTTCGATTTCACTTAAAAGTGTAAAAAATACACCAGAAATATCTCAAGCTATGACGAGTTTTGCAACTCAAATGCAGATGGCACAGATAGCAGAACAGATTCAACTTATTCAGGTTGCTGTTGAAGAAGTTCGGCAAGGACTAGAGTATGATCGATTAGCTACAGCGTACAGTTGCCAGCAGAAATTATTACAAGCAATGTCAATGAAAACACCGGAACTGAAAACGATGGCTTTACTCCGGGTTGCATCCGATGCGGAAGATAGCAGAAATCTTTTAATGCTCAGTCAAAATGCTAATTTGACATTTATTAAGAATCAGCCCGAATCTTTCTGGGGAAAACTCGTCTCCGCAGCTCCGCCGGAAAAAGTCAACGCAAGAATGGGCGAAATTCGAGAAAGCTTATGTGCAGTTAACATGGTTTCTCTTGCAGAAGCAATTGCATATCAGGAATTGGGTGAAAATGAAGCGGCAAAACAAAGCCTGCAATATTATGCTGATTACATTCAAAAAACATATCTTGAGACGGACGGTTTAGTGGAGCGTTTAGATTTGATTGATTCATCTCCTGAAAATTATTGGTCCCAAAAATTACCCTATATAAAAGAGAAAATACAAGCGTTACCGAGCAGTGCTGAGTACAAGCTTTTAGGAGGCGAAAAAGGTGGAGAGTAAAAAGTGTAGCAATAAGAACTGCCAGAGATCTCTGCCAGTTGGGTATAAACATAAGCAATGTGAAAATTGTAGAAATAAACGTGTAAAACGTGTTGGTGATGTTGGAAAAGGGGTATTAGGTGTAGGGCTTTTAATTGGAAGTACTGTACTCACAATAGTGGCAAAAAGGAAAATTTAATCTTAAAAAGTAATGGTAATCTTAATGGGAATGGAGATATTACTTGAAGCAAATTAGTATACATGGTGTTGACTACAGTGTTTACGGGGCCAATGAAAGTGCCACCAATCCAAATCCTCACATAGTAGAGGTGTTCATAGATAACATTCCAGAGGGCAAACAGCGTGGTTTATTACTTGAGTATCTAAGATAAAATGGTGTTGATCCAATTAATGGAGCGACGTTGGTGCATAAATAAGGTTCTTAAACTTGGTGTGAATATTGATAAGGATTTAAATAGTAAAAAGCCTGAGCAGAAATATTTACCTATAACAGAAGAAAAGATTGAGGAACAACATATGCTTGTACAAGCTAGTTCTAATTATGGTAAAGAAGGTCTGATAATACATGAAGTGTTGAACGCTTTTCCTTTACATAATGAATAAAAACTGATAGTTTTCTATTATGTCTTTTAGGCATTAGAGCTGCCTACAATTTATAAAACCGCCTAATCAATTCGATTTTGGCGGTTTTATTATGTACACGTTCATTATCTTTAAGCAAAGAACTCTTATTAGTTCTGATGATTAATACAGATGAGTCTAATTGTTATGTTATATCCACATTAAGGTAATTAAGTGAACTTAATTCATTTAAAATGTGAAAAATTATTAGTAGTAACTGGGACATTTATAATATTAAATGGTCCTGATTAGTTATTTAGGGTAAAATTAATATAAACTATCTAAGTAAATAGTTTCGTTAATATATGGAAACCTTGGAGGTACATATGCAAAATTGGAATTTTATTATTAAACAGCTTAATTTGCCAGAAACTATGTATGGCTTTAATAATTTAATGAATTTAATCGGTGATAGTAATTCTACGGTTGTTTTATGCTTAGAGGATCTAACAACTAAAATTGAAGTTCTCCTATTTGAAGCAATTGACTTTAACAAGTCTGATAATTTGATAATGTTAAATGACTTTAGGGATTTTTCACATACAAAGCGGTGGGAAATTCTATTTGAATATGATGCGATAACTTATGCAGTATATAAACAAGTAAGAGATTTAATAATAGTATTTGACCGGCAGACAACGATTACTACTAGAACTTTAGTCATAGCCATCAATCGTTTAAAATACGTTATAGATGCAATAGCTGATAAGAAGCTCTTCAAAACATCAAATTCAATGGAGGAGCTATCAACAGAAGCCATACCTACTACAAATAGTCATAAGGATAGCTATTATTTGTTTCCATCTTTAGAAGATATACCTCTACCCATAAAAATGAATACAAGAGTATTAGAAAGCTTCTGGGATATATTCATCGTTCACTTTGATTTAGATAATCAGAAGTTTAGATATGATTTGATTAAAACAATGGTTAAGTATAATCCTGATGGAGCTTTAAAGAAAATGAATATCTTATTTAGATTTTTAGGGGTTGCCCGCTTAAATTATTTAGCAGAGTCAAAATCTATGGTTATAGTAGAGCCATTTGGTACACCAGAAAGGCTTGCCCATTTGTCCACGGAGTCAATGTGGGAAAAGATATATAACGATTATGGTTTACCCCTAGACGAGTATGAAATGGCTAAAAATATTTCTAAGGTTTTGAAGCATGCACAGGTCCCTAAAAATATTGTAGCAGACGTATTTGCTACTTTTGAACAGCTTGTTACAAAGTTGTTTTTTGTAGTAAAAGAGCAACAAGGCAAAAAGAAAACATCTCATTCAGTGAGACCAGTGGTAAGCAAAAAGGATATGCGACTGCCTGAAGTGTCAAAAGCTGTGCAAGAGATAGAGGAAAGAAGAGAGAGAGTTATATTGAGTACTACAAGTAACGCAGAGATTGCTGCGTCTGTTCATACACCAGATAAAATGGAAGAGAGAGTAGTAGAAATCTCATCTGCTACTAATCAAACAGATGATTCTAAGAAACAGCCAAGCAAATATGGATCCCTATTCCTTCAAAAAATTAAAGGCCTACAAAAGTCTTCTAATGAAACGGTTGTAAATGCAAATGAACTAGGCAGTTTCCAGAGTTATATGCATGTGGAAAGAAAAATAGAGAGGGATACTGTAGCAAAGCTAGAGGAAATGCAAGCATCTAGTAATCCCCAGTTACTTTTACTACTAGGAAGTGTGGGGGATGGGAAAAGTCATCTCTTGGCTTATCTAAAGGATACAAAACCAAATCTATTCAACAATGTCTATATTCATAATGATGCTACGGAGTCCTATGAAAGAACGAAGCCTGCTGAGGCAACGCTGGAGCGCATTCTATCTCCATTTGAGGATGGCTTTGTACCAAAACAGCATATTGTAGTGGCTATAAACTATGGAAAACTACACAACTTTTATTTGTTACAAAAAGAAAAGGGGCAATTCCAATTATTCACCAGCTACATTGATTCCTTAAATATTTTTAATAAGACTAAAAGCGATAAAAAGACCGATGCATTTGAAAGCTTTCACACGGTGGATTTCTCCAAGGAAAAATACTATAGCATCAGTGAAAAGGGAGTATATTCATCCTTCTTTTCAAAGATACTTGAAAAAATTACAGCACCTGAGGGTGTTAATGAAATATATCAAGCATGGCTACAGGACAAATCAAATAACAAATGGACAATGGCTCATGAGAATTACTTATTACTGATGAATGAACAAGTTAGAAAAAGAATAGTAGAGAAGATTATACATGTCATTATAAGAAATAAGATGATTGTCTCTACGAGAGAGTTTTATAACTTTATTGTAGATTTGATAGTACCCTCCGAGATATTGTTAAATCCACAAAGTACTGCTTTTTCGTTGGAAAACTCTTTACCAAATTTACTGTTCAATCATCCAGAAAGATCAGCTATTTTATTTGGATTAAATGAGTTAGATCCCGTTTTCATTAAAAATAGCTTAAATGATGAATTGATTGCTAGTATATTCATGCAGCCAGATCTATCCACATATTTAACTAGTGTAATAGGTGTAGACGGTAATATTCCTTTTGATAGTTATTGGCAGAACGCTATTTCACTAAATGAGCATTTAGAAGTAGCGCGCTTTGTCATTCGTTTAAAAGAATTATTAAATGAAAACAACGAGCAATCAGATTTTAGCCACTTTGTAAAGTACTTGTATGCCTTTTATAAAGGTACTGGAGAAGTCATCGAGGAGGTATTCCCACTACTTGAAAAGGTAGTTTACCAATGGAAGGGATCCCCACGGGATTCATATGCGTACATTACGAATAATTTGAAAAAGGAATTTAGAATGGCAATCCCTATGAACTTAGAGAGCACATTAGATATGGATCTATATGGTAGTGTCGAGGAGGGTGACCTACATGCTTCTAACCACTATATCACTCTAGGCTTCAATGATATTAACTTTGATTTAGATTTAAAGCTTTTTGAAATTTTAAGACAGGTAAGCAATGGTCATAGACCTAACCTACACGAGGTAGGACAAGCCATACAATTTGAAGATTTCTATAATAAGCTTATTAAATATTTTGAGGATAAAGAAAAGAAATTGCTCCTAGTACATGTACCGACGAATGAGTATTATGAAATTTCTAAGCCCAAGTTTTCAAAAGCAAAATTCGATGTAAAGAAGGTATAGCATGATTTTCCAATTAGATTATCAAAGAATTAGAGACTTTGTGGAAAAGAACGGAGTATATACGTATCGTCGTCGAGAAAATACGTTTGTGCTACCTCTCCCTACACGTAAGCCAGAGCGCGCTAAGTTTGAAAATGGTTATGCAGCCATTGTTGGAGCGACGATGCGCGTACTAGATGGTGAAAGCATAGAATACGAGAAAAATGAAAACTCTATTGATGGAATCTTAGGAGAGGGGAAATTTGATTCTGATGAAACAATGGAAGTATTTAAGCTGTTTATTGAAAATGAGCTAGAGGATATAGAAAATTCTACAATTACCAGAGTAGAACATTTTAAAAATATCCCTTTTATTAATCATAAGGATGAAAAAAAGGGCGAGATAGGCTATTTTAATTTCTTCTATGATTTATTTATTAGAGATTACGAGAATGAATTCAACTCATTGTTTAGTGAATTAAAAACCGAGGATTTATTAAGTGAGATTATACGTATTTCAGGACAGGCAGACAATAAGCCATTAACTAAGAGAAAATATAAAATGCTTTTTCCAGGCTTGCAGCAGCAATTTTTAAATGATGTGAAGACTCTCTCGACAAATCCAGCTTTTTTAATCCAGCATTTTGCGGATATCGCTTTGCATTATACATTTATTGCGATGTCCCAAATTGTCATCCAAACCAATAAATTAACATCAGCTCAAACAGATAAGCTGCATCGCATTGTATTCTTGAATATGAGCGAAACAGCGTCTAAGAGACGGGATTTTTATAATGAGGGTCTACGCTTCCTACGTGAAGAGATAAGAAGCTTCTTTGCCCATGAGCATACGCTAAATATATTAGGTAACAATACCTTCACTCAAGAGAGCAATTGGTTTTATAAGGACTACGCAGACTATTTCCAAAAACAATCACCAGCTGCGCAAGAAGAATTTATTAAGTCTATTTATTATTGGATAAATGAAGAGTATAAGCTATATTTCCCGTTAACTGAAAGAATTCCTTATGAGGACCAGGACTTGCAGCAAGCATTTAAGGATTTATATGACACGCTACGTAGAAATGTTAAAGAGGAGATTAATTCTCGTTATAGTGTGGCCTTTGAGACTATTGCAACACGCTTCTATCGTAAATCAGGTGGATCATTAGGTAATATACTAGCATTAAATATGAACCAGCTCATTTCCCTAATAGCTGTAGCAGTAGGGCCTCGTGGGAGTCAATTAGAATTAAACAAGCTTTGGATAGAATTAGAAAATCGTGGTGTCTTCTTTGATAAATATTCGAAAGAAGAGGTAGTAAAAATTCTAGATAATTTAAATTACCTAGATAAAAAAAGTGATAGTGGGGATGCTCAATATGTCAAAGCCATTTTATAATCATATAGCAAATCAGCTATCCGATTATTTCGCAAAGGAAGTAAAGCAAGGAATAGTGAATCGATATTTTCTTTCACTTCCTTCTGAGATATATGTAAAGGAAATTATAGATGCACTTAAGGATTTACCAACGGCAAGTGAATTTACCTACACGATACCTGGTGCCAGTGAGGCCTATACAGCAGATTCATTGAATTATGGAAATCATAAATATGTACTAGCTACTACTCTAGATGAAACACATATAGACTTTTTAGTTACACTACGAAATCTTATGAGTGAGCAAAAAGGGGAGTGGAAGAATACATCCCTAGTAATAATCTCAGATAATCTGTTAGATTCTATTCAAGGTGGTAGTAAGGATCTTACCTCTGAGGGGATGCCACTGCATGCAAGTCAAATAGTCAACAACTTGGAAGAGTATATCAAGGAAAGTGCATTGGTAGGGCAGGACAAGGAAATTCTCTTGCATTATCTTGCAGAGACAGAGGAGCTACATTATTCAGAGCAGCCGTCGTTTTTAGACTTTGAAGAGATCTTGAACTGGGCAAATGGACAGCAAATCCAGGAGGAAGATTATAAGTCACTGGGTTATTTTAAGGACTCCTTGCTTAATTCGATAATCGAATCCAGGGATCAAGAAGCTGTTGACAGTAATAAATATAACAAGCTACAAAAAGAAATTGATAAACGCCTAACCCACAACACAGAATTATTCGATGAGGTTTCCCGTCTAAGAGAATTAGGTAATGGAGAAGATCGTTTAGTGGATCTTTTTGATGACTTTGGTAAGAAGCTCTATAAGGATGAGGACGGAATTGATTTAGTAGATGTTTTAAAGGCGAAGGATAAAGTTGCCGAACGTAAGGATATCTATTTGAAAGCAGATGAAATAACTGTCCTTCGAAAGAAGTCTAATGAGAAGATAAAATCATTTTGGCAAAAAAACTCTAAAAAGCGTACTTATGAGGTAATCATATTTCACCCGGATTATGAGCCGTCTGAAATTATCGAAGTCAAACTACCCTTTAGTCGACATACAAGTGAGAACTATATTTTAAAGCGCTCCGCTAATTTTGTTGCTGCAAAGGGACACTCATTAATAGCTAATATTGAATTAAGTGATGAGTATAGTTCCTTTAAAAATATTTCCTATAGACATGAAAATATGTCTTCTAGTGCGTTCACTATCCGCATTTTAATCATTAAGGAATCGGAGGAATGGTTAAAGCGTTATGAGCTTTCATACGGATTAACTTCTTCGGGACGACTATTATTAAATTTATCGGATGAAAATCTTATTTTTGGAGACGGATCTGTTCAAGCCGTTGTACAAAATGAAAATGAAATAGTTAGGGTAGAGGATGCAGGAGTCGAGGTGTCCTTTGAGTTAGGGTTATTAGATGAGGATACAAGCTCCATACAATTTGATATTGTTCATAATAAATGTAGATTACCAATTGTTGTGAGTGACGAGGTATTTAAGACGAAGGACATTTCTTCTCAGAAGATTTGGCTACGTAAGGTCAATCTTAAAGAAACATTTATTATTTCAGATGATGGAAAAAAGATTAATATTGGTCAGCAACCATATAAGCTATCTAACGAAGAGTCTCTCTTTTACTTACTGGAGCAACAGTGGCTAGATGAGGGAGTAAGGATTGCAGAGTATAATATCCAAAGCTTAATAGCTAAACCGTTGGATTTGCCTGAGGGAGTAGAAAAAGCTTATGATTCTTTCTTAAATGCATTGAAGAGTAAAAAATCGATTCCCACGCTTATTTACTATGACGAGACAATACGTAATGCAGCTAAAGAGTATATTGAAGAATTCGTCTCTGCTATTAATGAAATTAGAGATAACGATTATTTGTCCAACGTACAGAAAAATCTATTATATTTAGGGTCTATGCAATTTAATGACAAACTCTATATGACGCCGTTCTCACCTTTAAATGTTGCATATCAGCTGCAAATTATAGAAGAGGTGGAAGGACAAGTCATAGATGAAAATATATTAAAACGTTTAAAGCCGGCATTTATTATTCCTTATTTAGTAAGCCCGATTGATGATAATTACTTAAAGCCCGATTCTCTAAATAATATGTCTGAATGGCACTGCTTTCAGCCTCAAAAAGAGGTTCAAATAGGTGAAACAAATGCCTATTTGGCTAATTTGATACGTGAAAAGCTAAAACAATTTATTACCTATTATGATTATTTGTTTACGATTAGTAACAAGCCAAAAATGCATATTAACATTATCAATTTAACGAATGACAAAGAGATATTAAAAGGGATTTTAAAATGGTTTAAGGACCGTATCACCCAAACAGGAACACTTTCCAACATGTTTGACCTAGAGGTAACTAGCTATGAATCAAGCTTAAATACGACAAGTGCCTTTGAGCTTTTTAATACACTAAGCACTCCTGCTGAGGTTAAAGAAATCTTTGATATAGATTGTTCCACTAAACAATTTGATGCAGAGGATGTTTTATTAGAAATTCAAAAGCATTTAAGCTTCTATAAGGCTCCTATCCAAGAGGAACCGCGTTACAGCCATTTAACCTTCTATAAGATGCAAAATAAGGAGCAGATGTCTAAGCAAATCATTCAAAATGCACCAAATGCGATGAACTTAGATGGACTTTTTGTTTCCACAGTTTCTCAAAGAACTGAAAACGGTGGATACCGTGTAGGCTTTGGGGTAGGATTGTCAAATACAAAACGCTCCCTTTTAACGCAGTTTGCATCAGCTATTAATGAGCTAAGTGCGAACAATAAAAATTATGGTAAAGATCCATATAAAAAGAATAATGTCATTTCCCTTCATATCGATGAAGACGATGAAAGCTATTTAAAATTGCTTTACAATAATTCGATTTGGTTAACATTCATCGACCCAGCAGTGGATTTACGTTATTTCCAGGATAGCTCTGATAATCTTGTCATTGTTCATTACTCAGACCAGCTATCCTCTAGCAGCAAATATGATGCAATTACGATCACTGACAAGTCTAGACAATATTTCAATGTAATTGATGGGTTCCTTCAATCCCAAGGTGTAAAAGTACCGGATGAGAATATTGATCATATTATCAAGTCATTTAATACATTTAATGGGGAATGGTTACTGAGAGCCGTCCAAAACCAAGGTCATGATAAAAGAGAAAAAATGAGCATTGTCGCTGCTATTAAGCATGCATTACTTTACTTGAATTCTAGCAATATTTTATGGGTTCCAATTTCAATGGAAGAGATAGTTCGTGTGGCAGGAAACATTCGATTGAGTCGTAAGGACGGTATCTTCTCTGGGAAGACAATTGGTAGAACAGGGAACTGCAGTGATGACCTACTTTTGTTAGGGCTGGAAAATGAGCAAGGCCAATTAAAGCTGCATTTCTATCCTGTAGAAGTGAAAATAGGCTTTAACAATTCGGATGTTATTGAAAAGGGTATTAAACAGGTAAAAGAATTAAATGAGCGATTGAAAGATAACTTAATCAATGATACTTCTTTTGATGCAAAGTTTTTAAGGAACTTTTTTGCCCGTATGTTAATTATAAATGCCAATAAAATGAGAGAAAATGATTTCTGGCCAGAACAATCCTATGACATCTCAGAGGAAGTATTGGAGAAATTACTAAATGATGAGTTTGTGATAAGCGATGGGTTAGTTGCAGAACATGGAGTAGGAGCAATTATCTCCTTTAAAAAACATTTAGTAAAAGAAACAAAGAATCGTGAAAACATGGTATTAATCTACGAAATACCTGAGGATACTGCATATCGATCTCTAGGAGTTAGAATGGAGCAGCTAAAAGCGAAGGACTTTAGTGTGGTGGAATCTGTAGAGGTAGTGCCTAAGGAAGAAAAAGAGATAATACCACTTCCTTCAACTATAGATACTGCGGAAGACGACGTGTTAGAAGATGAAGTGATACCTGTTGCAGATGATACCTCAGAAGAGAATGAAGTGATTGTTCCTCGAGTAGAGGAAAATCCAAATGGAGAAGAGAAATCGGATATTCCATATCAAAATGAAAATAACGATAATAATATTGCTGCTGACCCGCCTACTGTATACGATCCAGGGAATATAATTCCTATGGATCAACCGGATGAGGATGATCAGGTACCAGTATTGCCATTGACTCCTCCGTCAGTTCAACCTACAAGCAATCAGCCGCTATTTGGTTATAATGCAAGTCAACCGGTCTATTGGGAATACAGTTCAACCCTGCTCTCGAATCGTCATTTAGTTATTGGTGGTAGATCAGGACAGGGGAAGACATACTTTGTTCAATCAGTATTGAAGCAGCTTGTAGAAAATGGTCAGTCTGCTTTAATCGTCGATTTTTCTAGTAGCTATACGAAAAGTCAGCTTAACTCAAACTTCCTAGACCTGTTAGGTGACCGACTAGAAGAACGAATTGTTTATTATGAAGGCTTCCCTATCAATCCATTCCGTCGTCGAGAAAAAATAATTGCTGGAAAATCGTTCTTAGAGAAAGAGTCTGATACAGCTTCTAGAATTCGTAATGTATTTGCCTCCGTTTATAAACAATTTGGTGATCAGCAACAAAGTGCCATCTATCGTGCGGCAAAAAAATGTATTGAAATGTATGGGGAAAAAGCAAATATGCAATTAATGCTAGAAGTACTGCAGGATTTACCAGATACGACCACCGCAGTTGCTGCCTCTATCGTTAGTAAGCTAAGTGTATTTGTAGATATCGATCCATTCGACTATGACAATGAATTCACATGGGATGATTATTTCACCGCAGATGGTAAAGTGTTTGTCATTCAATTTGAGGGATTCGATCAAGATGATATTAAGAAGCTTATGACCGAATTTATACTATGGGATTTGTTCTCCTATGCTCAAGGTGGTAATGTCAGTAAGCCTTTACCAATCATTTTAGATGAGGCGCAGAATCTAGATTTCGGAAGTAACTCTCCTTCAGAAAAAATATTGCGTGAGGGACGTAAATTCGGCTTATCTGCCTGGTTTGCTACTCAAACGTTCAGCAACTTTTCAATAGCAGAGCGAACAGTTTTAGAAAATGCAGCCACTTCTATTTTCTTTAAACCAGCAGAAAGTGAGCTAAGCCTGGTAGGTAAGAAAATGAATATCCATAACCTAGATGAATTACGTTTCTTACAAAAGGGTGAATGTATTATTCAAGGTCAATTCATGGAGAATGGTCATTTAAGTGAACCGAAATCTGTTAAGGTTAAAGTTCCTGAAATTAAATGATTTGAAGTAAACATTAATATTAATACAGTTTAATAATAAAAAGGAAAGAGGCTGGGACAAAACTAACCTCAAAAATAGGATAGCTGCTGGCATTTTACGAAAGTAAAATATCAGCAGCTATTTTTTTGCATGAAAAAAGGACAACTTCTGTTAAAATTTAAGTATCCTACTACTAAATTTCAAACGAAAGAAGTGTCCTTTATGTTTAAAAATTATAACATGAATCAATTAATATTACCTCTAGATTTAGAAATGAAATTACAAGAAAATGATATTGCCTTCCATATCCATCGTCTAGTCGAAAGTATTCCTGCAGAAGCTTTCGCTCCTTTTCAAAAAGAAACAGGTTGTCCAGCCTATCACCCACGGATGATGTTGAAAATTATTTTGTGTGGTTATACTCAATCAGTCTTTTCAGGTCGAAGAATCGAAGATTTAACAAAAGACAGTGTCCGCATGATGTGGCTAGCTCAAGGATATGAACCTAGTTACCGTACCATTAACCGTTTTCGTATTCAGCCACAAATGAAGGAATTACTGCGCCAATGCTTTGTACAATTTCGTTGTAGGCTTGTTGAGGAGAAGCTGATTGACCAACAAGCGATTTTTATTGATGGCACAAAGCTTGAAGTAAACGCAAATAAATTCACATTCGTTTGGAAAAAGTCGATTGAAAAGCATCACGCCAACTTAGTCGAAAAATCGAATCAAGTATATGAACAACTACTCGAAGAACAGGTTATACCAGCAATTGAGCGTGAAAGCATGGAACAGCTTTCTGTAAAAGAACTTGGAGAAGTTGCAGTAACACTTGAGGATGTAGTCGATGACTACACTACAAAAATTACTACCTCTGATGATGTCATTGAACGAAAACGACTTCGAGCTGAACGTAAAACACCAAAGCAATTATTGAAACAAGTAGATGATTGGATGAAACGCAAACAAAAGTATGAACAAGATTTAGAGATACTGGGTACACGAAATAGCTATTCTAAAACTGATCAAGACGCCACATTCATGCGCATGAAAGATGACTATATGCAGAATGGACAATTGAAGGCTGGATATAATATACAAATAGCAACAGAAAACCAGTTTACTTTAGCTTATGATGTATTCCCTAATCCAAC
Organism: Psychrobacillus sp. FSL W7-1457; assembly: GCF_038593405.1. Taxonomy (NCBI): domain Bacteria; kingdom Bacillati; phylum Bacillota; class Bacilli; order Caryophanales; family Bacillaceae; genus Psychrobacillus; species Psychrobacillus sp. FSL W7-1457. The sequence continues at coordinate 2,830,545 of NZ_CP151993.1, read as the reverse complement.
TGATACAAAAACACTTTCACCTTTTTTAGATGTAATTGAAGATCAATATTTTAAATTACCAAAGCATATCGTAGCAGATGCCGGATACGGCAGTGAACCCAATTATGAGGATATTATATCTAAGAGAAAACGTACGCCCTTAATTACATACGGTATGTATCGAAAAGAACAGCAGAAAAAATATAAGGTTGATCCTTTTAAAACGAGTAATTGGTCTTATGATGAAGAAGCCGATACGTATACATGTCCAAACAATCAAACGTTATCATTCCTTCACCATTCAACACGTAAAGATTCTACTGGGTTCGTGCGCCACTTTAAAGTGTATGAATGTGAAGAGTGTACAGATTGTCCGTTTCGTAGTTTGTGTACGAAAGCAGGTGAAGGAACGAATCGTAAACTCGCAGTAAATACGAAATGGGAACAACAAAAAGCATATGTACAACAAAAGCTTTCAGAAGAAAAAACAGCAGCTATCTATCGTCAACGTAAAACTGACGTGGAGCCAGTTTTTGGATTTCTGAAAGCTAATTTAGGTTTTACACGATTTTCTGTTCGTGGAAAAACCAAAGTGAAAAATGAAATCGGCCTCGCATTAATGGCCACAAACTTAAGGAAATATTCATTAAGAGGGCTGTAAGCCCTCTACTTTCTATAAGAATTAGAAAAGGGCGAGTCGTATTTGACGACTCACCCTTTAAAACTAGCTTAGAACCTATTTATGTCCCAGCCTCTTTAAGTTTAGAATCTTTTCTATATCGTTAATGCACATTACTCATTGTATTTTGCTGAGAGTGGATCTAACGTCGCCAAAAACTTTATATGTTCAAATAGTTGAAAACTTTAGAATCCCTTCTGCTTTTACTTTTGTACAGTCCAAAAGTAATGATTGAAAAAGAATAAAATATATTACAGGTATTTACTATCATTATAAGATTACTAATAAATTCATCCATTTCTGCTCGATCTGATTCTGATATAGAAGGCATAGGGGGTAATATTTCCGATCAAAACTTCATAACGATTAGTAACCTTGGCTTTTTCATGTAGTTTATTTTCAATGTACTTAATGTGCGCTTTGTTTAAGTTATCGTCTTTGCTAATAAATACAATCACTTCATTCCAAAAGTCTTTTTCACGTAAATGACTTTGTAAGCGCGTATATACTTCCTCAGCTTCACCAATGTAAATTGCTTCTTTATCATCATCTTTACGACCAAATAACATTATAAACACCTGTAGAATTCAGGTTTGGTCTATCAGCACATTTGTATTACTTTTAAATGCATTCTGACATTACTTACTCCCTGGTAACTTACATACCCATAACAAATCGTCATACTTAGTAAAACTAGAAATGGGCTTTTGCTTCAATTGTGAAAGTTCGTTTAAATATTGAATTAGCCTTTTTGGCATCTCGTTTATAGGAACGACACTCATTTAACTCACCTCATGTCAAAAGTAGTATACACTCGAATAATGTATGCCTGTGTCGAATATTTTAACACACAATTTATAGAGGTTGGGATAATTACGATGAAATAGAAAGCCTAAATTACATCAACTTAAATTAGCTAGGATTTAAGTAATTCAAATATTTATAATTTATGCCGATATGTATAGAGGATTGGATTTATTTGTTCATTAAACATATTAATAGTCATGTTATTGTTTGATAGGCTTTAAATTGTAAAGGACTTGTAATCTAAAATAACTGAGAACGGTGCTGCGACTATGAATATTACATTAGAAGAATACGAACAATTAAAAAAGAAAAATGAAGAACTAGTGAGTAAGATGAAAAGGCTTACAAAAATGCTAAAAAGCTCTGTAATGAAGAAAGATATGGAATATTTATTAAATATATTGATTCCGGATGTTAATGAGGATTCAAGTTTACCTTATGATGTTTTTTTTGAAATAAATGGTCGGTGTTTAGAATTTGGAGAATTATTAAAAATTGTAGCTTTATTAGTAAAAACTAATAGGTGTGATTTAGCATTCTATATTAGTCGAAAATATACCTCAGAAGATAACATAAAGTCTACGGTATTAAGCGAAGAAACAATAGAGGACTTTCAACTGGCGCTGAATAGATTAGTCAAAGAAATAGTAGGACAAAAAAATATAGAAGAAATTCATCTGTTGATTTTATTTGAAATTTTATCATATAAAGATAATCATGAATTTTTAACTGAATTTGAGATAATGTTTGATAGGTATATAGATGAATTAATAACTGCTTGTTCTATAACTAGAAATGATTACTGGCTTGTAAAATTACTATTTGTTATTTGGAATAATGCACATAATACGGTTCTAAAAAAGTACTTCGACTATTTGTATGATCGTAGGTTATTAATAAATAGAATGATTACAGAAAGTAATATGAATTTATGGGGAATGTTAGCTGACTATTCTGGTTATGAATTGTCTGTAAAGAAATCTCAATCTAAAAAACATTCTAGGGTTGAAGTCCCAAAAATAATACCACTAACCAAAAAAAATGATGAAATTTCAAATTCGAATAAACAAAATACGGAAAATTGGAAAAACCTTAGCGATTTAAGAACATTTGGTTATGAAGTAACTAATAAAACAGATGAGGAAAGAAGAAATGCGTTAAATAATGCTTTAATGAATATTCATCCTTCAAGAGTTATCTCACATATTAGTTGGCTTCTGAAAAATTCGTATAAGAAAGATGGTATTGTAGGAGATTTTAGCAAATCTATCAAGGCATATGAAACGGATTTGCAATACTTAGAAGGAATAATTAATCGAAACATTTAATTAACAAACTAAAGACTTGTAAATTGGTTCTAAGAATTCCATTTTACAAATTAAATGTCAGAAATGATATATATGAGTAGAGTATAAAACTGTATACCTAACAAGGAGAGGAAAGAAGTAATGTTTAAAAAAATATTTTCGGTATTAGCTCTAAGCTTCCTATTAGTTGGTTGTGCTAATGAAAATGCAAAAGTTAACACAGAAGAGACCACTCAAAAAGAAATAACTGAAGAAGTTATTGAAAAGAAAACCGCTCAGCAGTATTTAGCAGAGTTTGAGAAAACGGCTGTTTATCAAGACCGTGTTAGAGGTATAGATAGTAGTTTTCTTGAATCAATAGATTTTGAGGGAGACGAAGTACCGGAAATGATACTTGGCTCAAATAATGATACAAAAAATAGCAATGTAACAATCTATAAATTTGAAAATGATCAATGGATAGAAGATATATCGAAAAATTATGAGTCAAATATACATATATATTTAGAGTCAATCGGTAAACTTCCATATGGAGATGGAACTTTAAAAGAGGCACTAGCTTTTGAAATAATAGAAGCTCATGCAAGTACTATGAGCCAAAGTTTGTCGATTCTAAATTATAATGAAACTGCTCAATCCATTGAAGAATTAGTGGAAATTGAGTTGCAATCAACAGAAACATATAGTGTTAATTTAGAAGAAAATAATTTTATTGTGACTGCAGAAAATGGTTTGACTCAAAACTATATATTCAAAAATGGAGAAATCGTAGATAGTAGTGGTAAACGTGTAGGTATTATTATTAATGAAAAATTGGCCGAACTGGTAGGTACGACAATTAATGACTATTATATTAATTTTACAGATTTTTACTACACTGCACAAAGAAAAATTAAAGAAAATTTAATAGCAGAAGAATATTATGAGGGAGCAATGTGTTCCTTCTATGAAACATTCTTTCTTTGTGAATCTCATAAAGAGAGTGGAGGAATGCATGCTTATTACATTACTCCTAAAAATAAGGTGACGGTGGATGAATTAACAAGTATCTTTAATCAAACAGTAGAAGTTGTAGGATGGGAAAATGAGATGGAAGGTGGCTATTCATACACAGCTGAAGTCATGACAGATTCAGGTTTATATAGTCTAGAATTTGATGGAGATTCACCAGAATCAGTTTTAGAATTTATAGCATATGTACCTAACTAACATAGAGATTCTAAATATGGAACCATTGCTAAATGAAGTTTAATCAAAGGCCTTCTACTTCTTGAGATGAATTAGGAGGTTTTTTCTGTCTAAATTAATACATGGCTTATTTGGATATAATGGAGAATTTATTGTATTACAAACGAATTATTAAGTTAATGAAAGGATCAACGATATATAAGAAAAGGGGAGAGTCTACATGTTTTCAAGAATAATTAAAAATATTTTTAAAAGAGAATCTTCCGAGAAAGTATCTGTTACCGTTAAGCAAAGAATAGAGAAACAGTCCAAACCAACTCCTTCAAGAATTGGTGAGCTTGGTGAATATAAAATCAATATACAACTCGACCAACTTCCGAAGAATAGCAAATATCTAACTGATGTATTAATTGAAAACAATAAAGCTAAGTCTGGATATTCACAAATTGATCATGTTATCTTTACTCCTTATGCAATATTTGTTGTAGAGACTAAGAATTATAGTGGAACTATTTATGGGGATAGGAGCAGGACTAAGTGGAGTGTTAATGGGAAATTTCCGATGATGAATCCATTTAATCAGAATTATGGTCATATACAAGCGATTAAGGGAGTTCTCGAGATAGAAGATGAGACACAATTTGTCTCAATGGTCTCTTTTACTAAAAGATGTACTTTTAAAGTAAATGATGAATTAAGAAAAATACAATCGAATGATTTAATCGTTTATGACATAGAACTATCGGAGTATATTACGAGGAAGATCAATATACTTAAGCTTCAAAATCCGGAACCAATTTATTCTACGAATGAATTACAGAACTTATATAATAAAATAAAGAGTGCTAATATAACAGATTTATATATAAGAGATAAGCATGTAGAAACGTTGAAAGAAAAGGATAGGGAAGCTATTAAGAATGAGAATAACCTTTCGACTTGTAAAACATGTGGGAATCCAGTTTCCGAAAAGGTTAAAGTATATTGTTTATCAAACAAAACTCGTTTTAAGGGTAATATATATTGTTTTGAGCATCAAAAAGCTATTTAAGTAATTTTTAATGGTGAAAGAGTAGCATTATTATGCTGCTCCTTTTTTGAGACATTTAATGAATTTCATTTCAATTTTAATATATAAGCATACATCATATATGAACCTGTAGATTTTACTATTCTCATTAGTCTCATAAAACTGAGAAAGGAAGATTTGGAATTTCGGTAATTCTTTTTCTAGAACGTAATGATTCTTTTCCATCCCTGAACAACTGATTTTGCATGCCATAGATCATATATATATAATTGCTCTATGTGAATTGATTCATCTATAGTAGGATATTATTTATATCATTATGTATGGTCTCTTTGACCGGAATTACTGGTTTATAATCAACTCCATTTCTTCCAATGTCACCATACCTCAACACACACCATTCAAGACTCTCAATATAATGGATAATACATGTATAATAGTAATATAATGGTATATAAAAGAAAGCGGAATCCTTTTTAATAAAGCTAAGAGTTAACATATCGGCAGAGCAGTAAGAGTAATAGGGCCGTTTTAGTAACAGTAAATGTAATGAAACTAAATAACAAACTGTTGAAACTGAAGTCTAGGAGGTATTTCAAATGAGAAAATTACTTGTGTTTTTATTCTTTATGACAATTTTAGCTGGTTGTGTAAGTGATAATAAAAAAGTTTACTTAAACGATGGCATATCAATGTCTCCAACATTAGAACATGAGCAAAAATTAATAATTGATAAAGATTATTATATAGAAAATGACATTAAACGTGATGATATCGTGCTCTTTAAACTCGAAGAAAAAACTCCAATAAAAAGAGTGATCGGTTTGCCTAACGAATTCATTCAGATTAGTGATGGAACTATTTATATTGATAACAAGCCACTTGTAAGTGAATATGATTTTGTTGATGTATGGGCTGGAGATATGCCTGAAGAGGGTATTCAATTAAAGAGTGACGAGTATTTTATAATTGGAGATAATCCTAGACCATTAACAAGTAAGGATAGTAGAGCTGTAGGGCCAATAGCTAAGGATGATATTGTAGGAAAAGTTATTGAGATTAAATAGTTGAAGAATTACTAAATTTCAACGAGGTTCTATCGAATATAAAATGCATTCACTCTAGTAGTTATAGAAAGGAGAGGGGAAAGATGGGCTGGGAGTTAAACGTTGCAGAAGCAAAGGATATTTATTTGGCAGAAAGTGATTTGTGGCGCTACACCCAACATTTCCTAATGCATTCGCATCATACCACTACGTACAAATATATTTTAATGAAGGCATTGCTGGAAAGTTTACCAGAAGTCAGTGAAAGTGGTCGGTTAACGTTTTTGCAAGTTACAAGACATGTGACTAAAATTTACTGGAATCTAACGGTTACGTACCAACTCGGGCAATTGAATTCAAAAGAAAAACGGAGCAGCTTAGAACAAGTAATTATAGAGTTTCAACGACAGCATGAGATTCCAAGAGAGTGGAATTTTGACAAAATAGCAGAGCCACAAAAAGCTCTTCTTATTAAAAATGTTAACGATATTTTTAAAAAGTACGTTTACGGATCCTTTTACAAATCGTTTGACGGGACTATATATTCTTTTCATAAAAAGGAAGGATGGCTTCAGCTTACAGCACCCTATATTGTTTTCTTTGAAAAATACAAGCGAATTCTTATGAATGTTACAAATTATCAGCTTGCATTGTTTTTAGAGAAGTACAATACCAAAGAGGCAATGGAAAAGATTTTAACGAAGGTGGAGTTTGTTTCTGCCAGACAATCACTATCGGAGTTTCAGGTGCTGCTTAAACAGTATGGAGAGGAGCGCTGTTTCTATTGTAATAGGGCGGTTAAGAAATCCCATGTTGATCATTTTGTACCATGGAGCTATGTGCAAAATGATGTGCTATGGAATTTTGTGCTCGCATGTTCGTCCTGTAATTCGAGCAAAAGTAATCGGTTGGCACATACTGAATATCTAGGAGAACTCGTGGCACGAAATAGTAGATGGCTTGCCTTTGACCAAATGGAGACATATAGCGAAAAGAAGCTTGTACATATGTATGACTATGCTATTCAAAATGGTTTTTTAGGGGATTGGAGACCTAGAGAGGGAAAGAGGGCATAGTAAATATAAACAAGGACAAAAATTATGTAAATAAAGTTTTTCAGTGGCCTGACCTTTCTCTAAGCTAGCTTAAAATTTTTTCTAAAACATGGATCTACGTCAATATCCTGGACACAAAAAAGTTAAGTCCCTGTCAGAACGGCATCCAATCATGGAGCGTCCTGTATCCAGCGAAACCAATCAAGTGAAAGACCGTACTTGACAGCTTTCGCTGGATACAGGAAATACAAGCCATGGATGTCGTCCTGAAAAAATGTGTAGGTAGGGGTAACTCAGGAAAACGAGATGCCTTTGCTATCAAACCGCTTCTTTTCGGCATAAGTCCTCTAATTGTTGAGGTGTTAGATAGTTAATAGCTCCATGAATTCGTTTTCGGTTGTACCACGATTCGATATAATGAAATAGGGTCAATCGGGCTGTTTCAAAGTTGATATAACTAGATTGATATACCTCTTCTTTTTTCAAAATCGCATGAAAAGACTCGATACATGCATTGTCATACGGGCATCCTTTACGACTGAAAGATTGTTTGATTTTTGCTTCTTTCACTGCTTTTTCAAAGTCTTCACTAGTATACTGGCTGCCTAAATCGGTATGTAAAATTAGTCCTTCTTCTGGTTGTTGAACATCGATTGCGTTCGCTAAAGCTTGTAAAACAAGTTCTGTTGTCATCGATTTGGAAAAGGAATAGCCAACAATTTTTTTCGTGTGTAAATCTAGGACGGAAGCTAAATAACACCAGCCGTCTTTTAATGTATTAATATACGTAATATCTGCAACCCATTTTTCATTAATGCTCGTCGTTTCAAAATTTTGTTCTAACAGGTTTTCGCGTTCCACCACTTGCGCATTGGAGGAAGTTGGTCGGTACTTCTTCACGATCGTTGATCGAATTCCAGCCTTTTTCATGATTCGCTGCACTCGGTTTAAGCTGAAATCGACCTTTTCTTGTGTTAACAGATAATGAATTTTTGGTGCACCATAGCGACCTTTACTCTCCGCATGTATAGTTTTTATGCGTGCTAAAACCGCTTCGTTTTCCATGGCATACGAAGATTTTACTTTATGGAACGACTGGTAATACGTACTTCTGGACACTTTTAGCACATCACACATCAATTGGATAGGAAAGTGTTCTTTCTCCTTTTCGATATGGTCAATAATCTCTTGGTCTGTTACTTTCTTGCGAATATGGTCATAGCCTTTTTTAGGATGTCTACCTCCTGTTGAAGCCGAAGGTTTTCCTTTTGAATTTCTGCGATTTGAGACGGTGTTAAACCCCCACTGTTTTCGATTGGGGAGTGTGCTTTAATCCATTTATAAATAGTTACTTCAGAAATACCATATTCGCTACTGAGATTACTCACAGGTGTACCAGATCTGTGGAGTTCGACAATTGTTTGTTTAAATTCTTGGTTATACCGTTTTTGTTTCATTCCGAACACTTCCTCTCTATTTATAGGATAGAGACTTAACTAATTTGTGTCCATACATCCATACTAGCATCAACAATGGGTTGTCGTGTTACGTTTACTTATCAGAATAACAAGCAACTCTAAATTAATTATCAGAGCTAGAATAAATAAAGAAGCCGATAAAACGGCTCCTTTATTATTTGCTTTCTTTGTAACTTTTAATTTAGCAAAACAAACTCATCTTATTTTTTGCTTCCTCATCCATTGCGTTGCAACCCACTTCTCACCAGTAATCACTGGTGCGCCTCCATGCAGAGTTAATTCATTTAAAGTTTGGTCGCTATAGAAGTACTCGAAATAGACGGCCATCCCTTTTTTAGGGGTTACGGTAAAGTTCAGCTTAGGAAAAAAGGTTTCTCCACCTTCCTCTACATCATTTAAGTACATGACGAGCGTACTGATTCTATTATTGTTTGCTGCTTTGCTTGTTGATGAAAAGAAATCAAAATGAGCTTTATATTCTTGACCAGGGGAATACTTAAGGATTTGAAGGCCTTCTCCGTGTTCGATGGGTATATTCATAACAGCTGAGATTCTTTTTTCGACTTTAGCGACAATCGCGTTTTCACTTTCTTCAATGAACGTACCACTACTTGTTCTTTGCTCATTTACTTCGCGTGTTGCGCCAATCTTGGATCGTTTCATTCGGTCCATCGACAATCTGATCAGTTCATCGCACTCCTCGTGGCTTAACATATTTCCTAAAACCACTACTAATGGTTCCTCTAATCTAGCGACTATATCAATCTCTCTATCTGTTATTATTTTATGTCCCACGTGATCGAAAATCGTTTGCTCTTTCTTTTCGGTTATTAACATCACAACACCTCTTCATCTATTTAATTTTGTACATAGAATTTATTTCTTATTTTCATTTTAGAAACAAGGATAAAAATGGGATTATATTACTTTTTATGGAATAAATTTTATTTAATTTTATCATATAATTTATATGAATCTAAACTTTCAGAATATTTTATTGGGATTATTTTTTTAGATATATTAATGGTAATGGGAGAGGAAATATTTACTGTAAGGAACAATTTGTTTGTGCCAAAGGGTCTAAATAAATTTGAAAATTACATAAACCTCTGAATAGGGAAAACCCGTTTATAATAGAAAATGATATTTTAGACGGAGGTACATGTATGCAGAAGTGGATAGGAAATCGACCAACAATAGGTCAGAAAGCCTTAGTGACAATGTATGGAAAAGTTTTAGAGCAAGCACGACATACCGTTATAAATTCAACGGATACTGTCTTAAAAGTGATAGAGGCGGAATTTGATAAGAAAAGTGGCAGGGATGTAAAGGGAGTATTGGTATTAACTACGACATCTATCCTATTTCTTTCTAGAAGTGAAAATACGGTATATACATATAATCAAGTGAATGATTTTCGTGTTCAGAAAGATGGCAATGATAAAAATGAGTGGCAGCTAACAATGAATATTGGGTACATGCCACGTAGATTTGATGATATTAAGATTAACGATGATAGCAAGGAGTTTATTGAAATCCTTGAGCATATTGTCCATCACAAATCAGCTAATGTACTCACAACAGTTACCCATAATTTTGATCATTTCTTACACGCAGATAGATTAAATGATTTACGATCTAATAACGTGAAAATAACAGCATTTGTTATGAAGAGAGATAATCTTGGTCATACGAAAAATGGAGAAAGACTGTTAAGGGAAAAACATAGAAATGCGAAGCTAATTGCAGAAGGCTACTATCAAAGTGCAAAGAAAAAGGGCAACTTTGTTTTAGTGGAAGATACGAATATTTTAGTTTATGAATATGACGACAAGGAACGAACAGCTACATTATTGAACAAATGGCCATTTACGTTCTTTTCTCATGCAGTCGTTGACCAATTTGCGATGAAAACTGTAATAAGCAGAGAAGAAGGAGATTTAGTTTTAACTAGCTCGGGTAAAAAGTTTGTCGCTCTTTTAGTGGATGCTAAAATAGCTTTCGAGTCAAAAGAGAGAAAATGGTATCAGAAGGTGCTAGGCTTCCGCAGTGGGAAGTGGTGGAAAAGAGCAGTTGCCTCGTTTATGTATGTATTCGGCTTTATAATCATTCTTGCTATGATTTTTGGAGAAGACACTACAGAAACAGACGCTATTACTCCAGATACGAAAACAGCTGATGAGCAATCCAATAAAACAGATGCTGAAGCAGACCGTTTAGCAGAGGAGCAGCAAAAGCAACAAGAAGCAGATCGACTAGCTGAAGAGCAGCGCAAGCAAGAAGAAGCGAATCGTTTAGCAGAGGAAAAGGCTAAACAAGAAGAAGCAGAACGTGTAGCTGAAGAGCAACGAAAACAAGAAGAAGCAGATCGACTAGCTGAAGAGCAACGCAAACAGGAAGAAGCAGAACGTTTAGCAGAGGAACAACGTAAACAAGAAGAAGCTAAACGAGTGGCAGAAGAGCAAAAGTCTAACGTAAGCTATAAAAACTGTACGGAAGCCCGTAATGCTGGTGCAGCACCGATTCATCAAGGAGAGCCAGGGTATGGCAAGCATCTTGATCGTGATGGAGATGGCATTGGTTGTGATAGATAAATTTTAGGAAGTAATTTCTAATATATTATAGGAGAGTATTTAAACGAATGTCGTTTGAATACTCTCTTTTTATTTGCGTCCCTGTGTCAGAAACATTCACGTTAGTTCAAACAAACGTGAATGTTGTGAAATTCATGTTTGTTTCTGACACAGGGAACATACAAATGCAAAACTATTAACATTCCTCAGTATTCATATGATAAAAAAATGATTAATGTTAGAAAGTGTATGTTATTGATACAATTTGTAGAATTTTATCATGTTCTGTAAAGGGGGAGAAATTATGAAAAGAAAACTTTGGAAAGAAATTATGGTTGCAGTATTATTCGTTTCAACTATTTTGTCATTTGCACCGATTGCATATGGACAAACTACTTCTGTTCAACAATCCATTATTTCATTAAAAATGGAAATGAAGAAAGCTGCTCTGTCTTATGTAGAGCCTGCTTTAAAAGGGGAATTGGTCTCCAGTACTTCCCTTGACCCAGTGCTAAACAGTGTAAAGAAAAACTATCAAACAACTAGAAATGTCATTCTCACATCTAATCTTTCAGCAAAAGAAAAACAAGAGAAGCTAAAAGAAATAGAGGCATTGTATCAGGAGAAAATAGGGAAGGGCCTAATCCCGTACATCGATGCCTATAACTACGCAACGAAGTACTTAGATCCCTTATTAAAAGAAATAAAAGAAGCTGAGGCAAAAAAGGACTTTCTTGCAGTTGAAAAAGCCTATCACAAGCTATCAGTGCAACTTAAGTCAAGAACGTCTATTTTGTATCGTGTAACAGGAAAAGCACCTCGTGACCTTTTGTTAGAAAAATATAAAAAGCCAGCAGATCAAAAACGAGACGAGCTGGTAGTTCCTGTGACAATTATTATGAAGCTAACAAGCGCCCAACAATTATATCTGGGTGGAAAAAAAGAAGAAGCAGTAAAAGTGATTAACGATGTTCCAACTCTCGTAGCCAAATTATCTAGTAAGCAAGTATTTCATCAAGCATTGATAAAAGAGCTGGAGAGGCTTCAAGCCATCTACTCCCCAGTCGTTGTAACTTCGGTATACCCAGCAGTTACGTCTGAAGGGGGCATGTTACGTTTGCCTACAAATCTAGCAATCCTGCCAGACGATTCCCTTGTTATTTCTGATCAAGGAAATCATTTAATTCGTCGACTAAATAGTGGGAATCTTTCTACCTATGCAGGAATGATTTTGACGGTAAATAAAGATGGTTCCCCGCTTGGGGGCTTGCATAACGATGTAAAGGATAAAGCCATTTTTTCTACTCCCTCTGGACTTGTAAGTGATTCCAAGGGAAATGTGTATGTAGCAGATACAGCAAACCATGTTATTCGTAAAATAACAAGTGAAGGTCAAGTAATTACCTTGGCAGGAAATGGTCGTCCAGGGTTAGTGGATGGGAAGTCAAATGCTGCTAGTTTTTATTTTCCACAGGATCTTGCTGTTACAACAGATGGCATAGTATATGTGACTGATACTTTGAATCATGTGATTCGTAAAATTGATACAAACGGTAACGTTACGACGCTTAATGCACCTTCCCTGCGTCCAGTAGAAATTGCTGATGGCGTAATTGAGAGTGCGGGAGATTATCTGGATGGAACACTAAGCCAAGCAAAGTTTAATGAACCTTCTAGTCTTGCAATAGACGCGAAAGGAAATCTATATGTGAGTGATACAGGAAACCAAGTAATCCGATATATCGACTTCTTAACAAACAAAGTGACTACTGTTGCTGGAAATGTACCCTCTACCAATGGTTTATATGGAGACAGTGGCTTTAAAGATGGTAATGCTTTAGCTTCTCAATTCTCCATACCAAAAGGGATAGCGGTTACTCCAGAAGGTGGTCTATTAATCGCGGATTATGGAAATCATGCTATTCGTTACTACTATAAAGGTACAGTAAGCACTATTGTGAAAGACTTGCAGTTCCCGTCAGATCTTGCAGTAACTAAAAAAGGAATAATCTTTGTGACGAATAGCCATACCAATCAAATTATTAAAATAACCAAATAACGAGAGGAGGAGAAGTCTTGCTTAGAGGAGTTAAGAAAGTTAGTTATATGTTTTTGATGAGCTTACTTGTAATGATAGCAGTATTACCTAGTGAGCCTGCAAGTGCTAAGGAGAATAGATTCTTTGTCGTTCAAGAGATAACAGGTGTTGCGTATATTCAAAAGGCAGGAGGCATGAAGTCTATTCGAGCAGCTATCGGAATGAAGCTTCACCAAGGGGATCGGATTCAGACTGAGGAATTGTCTAGTATTCTATTACAGGCAGGGGATACGAAGGATAACGTAACGATTGGGGAGAATTCGGATATTTCCCTTGTACATTTACATGAAAATGAAGGCTTTAAAATGACTAGTTTAAAAGCTTGGAAAGGTTCTGTCTATGCAGATGTGACTCCTGTTAAAAATAAGAAGGATCGTTTTCAAATAATGTCGATTGATGCAACTTTTCATGCAAAGGGTACTCACTTTGTTGTAGCTATCAATCCGTTAACAGGATTGCCAACCATGTTTGTAGGTGCAGGAACGGTGGAAGTAGATCAGGAAAGCAACCCAAATAATGGAGCGGTTCCAATATTCCCTACTCAGCAAATCTCGCCAGGACTGACTCCTAATTTACCAGACGGGGTACATGTAGTGGACCTTGATAGTTTCCTTCCATCCGTTGACTCTACCATCATAGAGCAAATATTAATAAATAAAGCGCAAATAGATGAAGAGAATAGAGCATTTATTAATAGCATGAACAAGGGTGAGATGAATTTAGATTCGGAAGTTGATTTCCAAAGGTATCAACAAAACGTAGATAATTTACTAGCAAGTCTATTGAAAAGCGCAATTACTAGTGGGCAGGTTTCTCCGGAAGAAGCTAAACGTCTAATAGAACTTTATAATAACAATAAGTCACCTGGCTCCCTTGACTTCGATCGAGCTCCAGCCTTACAAATAAGTGAGGAAGAAAAAAAGAAACAACAAGCAATTGAGCAGCTCGAAGAAAAGAGAAAACAACAACAAGAGGAGTTAGCACGAAAACAAAGAGAACTAGAAAATCAAAATCAAGCATTAATACAACGACTAGAAGAAGAGAGAAAAAGAAAAGAAGAGGCAAATCGTTTAGCGGCTGAAAAAGCGAAGAAAGAAGCAGAGGAAAAATTGTTAGCGTCTTTAGCTGAGCAACAAAGAAAAAAAATGGAGGACCAATTAAGGCAACGAGAACAAGAGAAAAAAGAGCAAGAGGAGCGACGCAATTCACAAATTCCGACGCCACCAACCCCTCCACCAGCTCCAACTCCACAGCCACCTTCGGACGGTGGTGGAGAAAACGGCAATACTCCGGTTAATCCAGACGAGGAAGCTGCTAACCGTGTAATGGCCAAAATAAACAGCATCCCCGTACCATTAACTCTTGCATCAAGAGATCTAGTTGACCATGCAAGAGAGAGTTATAATGCATTAACAGCGGCTCAGAAAAACCTGGTGACAAATCTTGAAAAGTTAATCGCTTATGAGCTGGAAATAGAAAGATTACTTAAGAATCAAGAAATCATGCCTCGAATTGTTTCAGAGATTGAAAGAAATATTCATCAAATTCAAGAGATAGATAATGTAACAGAAGCAAGTTATTTAATGGAAGAGACAAGGCTAATGATCAACAGCTTGTACGGAGATAGAGCACTTATCTCAGAAGAATTATTTAGCTATTTTGAAGAGACAGAGGTTAACTTGGTTGAAGCATTAATATCTAATTTGGTTGGCTTCCATGATGAATATCAATTGGCTGAAGCCAGAGAAAAATGGGACCAATTAACTTCGGAACAAAGAAACTCTGTTACGAATAAAGGTGTTTTGTTTGAAATGGAAGTCCAGCATTTAACTAGAATGGTGATAGAATTAGCTGAAATGGACGCGATTTCAATAGATCACCTTGAGCAAATAGATTATATGAGGCATCTTTTTGATCGATTGGAAGAGAGCCATAGAGGAAATATAGAAGAGCATGTTAAAGAGAAAATAGAACAACTGGTAGCGGAGAAAGTAAATGTACTTTCACAAGAAGGAAATTTAGATGAGTATATATCTCGATTGTCCCATGGACAAAACCAGCAAAATATACACTTCTTACTAAGTATTTATCAGCAAGAAAATCTAACTGAAGCACAGCTGGAAAATATATTAAGTGCATTGGATATGTATATTAGAGAAAGAAGTATTTATCATTTCCAGACGGAGTCCCTAGATTATTCAAAGAATTATCAGGTTGTATTTTTGTCTGATGGGAATCATGCCGTTTATATTCCTCTAAATACTCATTTTGATAATATTAATGAACTAAGGGAATATGTTAAGAGTTACACAGAAGGAAGAATTTCAGTAAATATTATTCTGGATGAAGAAAATTATTTGTATGCAAAGGCAAGCTTACCAAATGTTTATATATCGAAGAAAACCCTGGAATTATCGGAGGAATTATAAAGCGGCTTTAATAACCGAATAAATATTCTATAAAATGGAGCTGATGAGAAAAAGACATCAGCTCCATTTCTCTTTGACGGTGCTTTTATAAGTAGGTTAACAAACAAAAGTATTGGCTGTGAATCAATAATTGCTGAAAATAGATGAGAAGAGAGTTTTTAAACGAGTGAAGTTTAAAGACTCTCTTTTTAAGCTTCTACGATTTTCTGTCGCCTGCTCGGATAATTCAAAGCCTTATGCACCAACCAATACTCTTAGTAACGCTCCACTATAACACCAGCCACCATAATTTCAGTATCCTTATGATATATTGGATAAATAACAATGATCGAGGTGTTCACATGACTCAAGTGATTACAATTGAAAATGCATATGAAGGGAATTTAAAGAATATATCACTACAAATTCCGAGAAACAAATTGGTTTGTGTAACAGGTGTTTCGGGGTCAGGTAAATCGACGCTCGTAATAGATACTCTCTACAAGGAATGTCAGCGCCAATATTTGGAGGCAACAGGCTACCAGGGGATCCAAAAACCAGGGGTGGATCATATATCGAATCTGTCGCCTGCAATCCAAATCAATCAGCATCATACAAACAAAAATCCGCGTTCGACGGTAGGGACGATGACCAATATTTATACGGATTTGCGTGTGATGTTTGAAAAAATTAGTCAACGCACGTGCGGTAATTGTCATCACGCTTACTCTCAAAATGAAGGGAAGCAATCGCTTGAAAATATAGATGGCCAATATGTATCGCTTGTTGAATGTCCAAGCTGTCAGGCAAAAGAGCCATTATTAACAAGAACACATTTTTCCTATAATAAGTCGGAGGGTGCTTGTCCAACCTGCTCAGGCATTGGCGAAGAGATTCAAATAAACTGGTCCGCCATTATCGATGAAACAAAATCCATTATGGATGGAGCTTTACTATTTTTAGATAAAGGCTATCAGAAATATGTACAGGGCATTCTAAGAAACGCGTTCCAGTTCTATCAATTAGAAGACGTTCTAGCAAGCCCGGTTGAAACATGGACGCAGAATCACAAGACATTGCTTTACAAAGGAGTTGAAGCGGCACAGCTCGACGTGGAAAAGGGTGTACCAAAAAATGTAACGGACGGAAGATTTGAAGGAATTGAACCGATGCTTTGGCGAAAGCTCGCTGATAAAGGGATCGAAGGTGTACCTGCAGAGCAATTTGCGACAACGCTTTGTTCCGCCTGTCATGGGGAGCGTTTAAATGAACATAGCCGGAGAGTGACTGTCTACGACAAACGCTTGCCGGAATTAGTGAGCTATTCTATTGAACAATTGTCCAGGTGGATCCATGAAGTGACCCAGCATCTTCCCGAGCAGCAAAAACGATATGTGGACAATTTTCTTTTGGACATTCAGACGAAAACGGAACGCATATTAAAAGTAGGTGTCGGCTATTTAACGTTAGACCGTCAAACAATCACCTTATCAGGCGGCGAACAACAGAAAATAAAGCTCGCTGCTGTATTGGATTCCACCTTAACCGGAGTTATTTACTTGTTGGATGAGCCTACAACCGGCCTGCATCCAAAGGACACGAAGGGCATGATTGAGCTATTAAGGAATATGCGAGATTTAGGCAATACAGTTATTGTCATCGAGCATGATCCAGATGTGATGAAAGCAGCAGACTTAATCATTGATGTTGGCCCAGGTGCGGGGAAATTTGGTGGTGAGGTCATCGGCATAGGTAACCTAGAAGAAATGATGGCAATGGAAAGCTCGGTTACGGGGCAATATTTACAAAAAGAAACGAAAATAAATGAACGAACAAGGCAACCGAATGAGTGGCTAGTAGTAGAAAATGTAACTAAATATAATTTAAACAATGTGACGGCACAGTTTCCGATGGATTGTTTTACAGCAGTTGTTGGGGCATCGGGATCAGGCAAATCGACACTCGTATTCGATGTAATGGTAGAGAGAGACCTCTCCCAATTCAATCAGGTCATTACAGTCGAGCAATCACCCATTACCAAGATGAAACGCTCTAACATTGCTACCTATACGGATGCATTTTCAATCATCCGCACGCTGTTTTCCAAAGTTCCCTTAGCAAAGGAAAAGGGATTCACAAACAAACACTTCAGCTTCAATACAGCAGGCGGGAGATGTGAAAATTGTGAAGGGCTAGGCGTTGTACCGAGCAATATGTTATTTTTCGATAACGTGGAACTCGTCTGTCCCGCATGTAATGGGAAGCGCTTCAAGGATGAGGTGTTAGAGGTAACGCTATATGATAAATCCATCTCCCAGGTGTTGGATTTATCGGTTGAGGAAGCAGGCGAAGTATTCAAATCCGATAAAAAGCTAACGAATATACTTAACTTATTACAAGAGGTCGGGCTTGGCTATGTCACATTAGGACAGCCATTAACGACTTTATCGGGCGGGGAAGGACAACGATTAAAGCTGGCAAAAGAACTGCTGACCGTAAAAAAAGGAAAGCAGCTATTCTTAATTGATGAGCCAACAACTGGACTGCACCCAATTGATATCGAGCATTTTTTAGTGCTACTGCAACGCATAGTCGATGCTGGCAATACCGTCATCGTCGTAGAGCACAATGAACAAGTCATAAGGGCTGCGGATTGGATCATTGAAATGGGTCCAGAAGGCGGCATGAAGGGCGGTAAGATCATTGCAACAGGCACACCTGCTCAAATCATGAATAACAATGATTCAATTATTCGGGAATATATTTAATACTTATGGAGCTATCAGGTATAAAAAACATTGGATGCTGATGGACCTATATCTATCTTCATTAATAAAAATTGGTAAATAAGAATTTAATATAATGACGATGCTTGATAGGCAAACAACCTATCAAGCATCCTTTTTTTCATTAGCAGATATTAATGGGGTAATGCTGCATACCATTGCTCTTAGAGGTAATTTGTAATGTAATTAGAATACACATAAAAAAATGAGCCAGGATATTTTCTCTTGGCTCATTTTACTTTGATATTGTTTTTTCTTAACGCACTCGTTAGTTCAATAAGAAGAACTTATATTAATTAGCATTCTTCACCATACAGTTCGAATGCTCATTCGATCATTAATTAAACTTGAGCGGTTTTCCAATCCTTTCTAAGTATACCCATGGTACAAATATCGTGATAGCTTCCAAACCTGAATAGTTCTTCTCTTAAAGTCCCTTCCAAGAAAAATCCGCATTTTTCATATGAAGCAATTGCTCTTTTGTTGTAACTAAATACTTGAAGTTTCACTTTATTTAAATTCATATAATTAAAAATAAAGTCTATCAATACTCTCATTGAATCGGTTCCATAGCCCTTCCCTTGATAATCGGCTCCTATAGATACACCAACGTGACAAGTACCATTTTTCCAATTCACTGAGTAAACAGATATCGTCCCAATAAAGATTTTTTCATCTTTAAGTTCAATCCCAAATATGTATTCATCCTTTTCAGGATTTATTTCACTAAGGAATTTTTCATGGTCCCTTTCTGTAGGTGGAAATGGTATCTCATCATTCATTAGTAACCGACTTTCCATTAAATCTTCCATTGCAAAGAAATCTTGATAATCCTCTTTTGTTAATTTACGTAAAGCGACTTTGTCTCCTATTAGAAACCTTTTACTATATTGATTAATCATTTTTATTTCCCCCAAATTAAGTGCAGGGGTTAGTAGTAAGGGTTATTCTACTGAACCCTTGCGAAGTTTTTGTTGCTTAGATCCTTTAAAAACTTCTAGTGCAATAGATGCCATCATGAGTTCATCTCCCTTTTATTAAGATAATGAAAGTGTATATTAAATTCCTTTTTAATACAAATAAATTTTCAGACATTGGGACTCTGTATTGGCGTCATACAATAATATATTACGATTCAATTTGAATACATTTTGCTAGCTTTATGGACAAAGCTGTACTTGCTTATTTACTCTGAACATTGGAAAAGTCCTAAGTATATGTTTCTAGATGGTGAAGATGATTGGTGAAGAGAATCGAAGAGTCTCTTTTTTTGTTGGGAAAGTATAGGAAAATATGACCTGTTATTATATTGTTCGAAATAGTAAAGGGTAAATTCATCAAATCATTGCTAACCTCTTTCTTCCTCAGGACTCTCTTGACAATCTAAACTCACTTATGTAATATATAAATTACAAAAGACATATATACATTACATTCAACTCGGAGGCATTTATGGTTAATCGTATGAAAATTGCTCGGATGGAAAAGGGCTTAACGCAATCTGAGCTAGCAAATAAAATTGGGGTAACTCGTCAAACGGTGGGGTTGATTGAAAAAGGGGATTATAATCCGACGTTACATTTATGTATTGCGATTGCGAAAGAGCTGGATCAAACATTAAATGATTTATTTTGGGAGGAATAGATATGCATATATTACAATGGCTTTCGACTGATGAATATAAACAAAAGGTGATTTCCAGGATATTAGTAGAGGGGGCAATCCTTCAATTTATCCTTTCCTTTGTTATGATTGCTGTCCATCTATTTACCGATATGGATCCTCTATTTTTATTGATGATTCCTTTTGCTGTGTTTTTATTTTATTGTTTAGCTAGGTACATATTTTCAGGCATTGAATTTGCAAATGTCTTTACAGAAGATGAGGTAAGGGCTGCTAAAAAGCGTAATCTATTAAGCTCCATTAGCTTTTGTGTAGGGATGATTATTTTATCTCTATTGATGGGCCAGGCTATAATCGATGGTGTTATGGTTTCCATCATTGCTGGGATACTATGGTTTGTGATGAATTCTATCTCTCTTAGAAAATCTGTTCAAAAGAATGCCGACTTATAAACGTATTACACACTCCTGTTTCAATTGAGGCAGGTTTTTTTATTTGTAAAAATTGACAAAGGTGAGAGCTGATAGAATAATAGAATTCAAATGTTTCCTCCAGAAAGGACTGACTCTAGTTGTACAGAAAAGTTACATTCTACATTATGGTAGCTATTTTCTTTCTATTCTATATTCAAAAACCATTGTTTGGAGCCATTCCTAGTGCTGTTGCAGGTTATATAAAGGATAAAAAAGAAGAAGAGAGAATAGCTGAATTTTTAAAGGACTATAGCAAGGTAGATGTACAGCATGTGACCATTCACTATATGGACTTTGATGAGGAGCTATGGCAAACGACGAAGGTCGCACTAGAACGGGGGATTGAGCTTAACAAAGAAATGCTAGGGCAGTTCAATGATTCGGTCGATTTGATCATTTTTCCTAATAAAGCTGATCGGATTAATTTGTTTGGCATAGGTCATTTTATAAATAATAATGATAATCCTTATTATAATACGGTAAATATATTTCCAGCGGATCGAGAGGAAATCTTTCCAGATATGACACCAGCGGATTTACTATACAAAAATGTGATTCATGATTATACGCAATATGTAATTAACCAGAGAATGGATGAGCTAAGGCTATCTGCTGGCTATATTCCTAATTGGTTCATTGTAGGGGTGGGGGAGTATATTAGTAACTTTGGTAAGGAGACACCTCCTTTAGAGGCTGAAGCAGTTCGTTTAAGCTCTCTTAATTCCAAAATAGCTGGACTTGGAGATGATGATGAAAATGCCAAGTATAATGGCTATATTCAGTCTCACTTAACGATTAAATACCTTGTAGATGAGTTTGGACCTGGCATTATTAATGAAATTCTTATAGAAACGGAGGAGGAACATAGTTTTAATAAGGCTTTTACCACTATGACAGGAATCGAATTGTCTGCTGTACCAGATATCTATTAAATGATAAACATCCGTTAATGAAGCACTCTTGCATTAGAGTGGATACATACGGGTGTTTTTTTTGATGTGTAAGGCTTGGTACAACGGTTAAAAATGTCTCTTCTCGGTTACCCTAAACGTACAAAAAGAACGTGGAGGTGTGTCAGATTGGATAATATGGCAAAATCAAATCCTCCTACATTGATGGATGAGCTATCCAAAAAGTTTGAGCCTTCTAGTGACATCATGCTGAAGCCCTTGCATATCGGTGATAACAAGGTTTACCTCTTTTATTTGAAGACGGTGGTAGACGGCAATAAACTCCACACGATCGTAATTAAGCCATTTTTTGAAATGAAATCTAATGAAAGCTTTCAGTCCTATATCGAATCGTTGCCAGAGCAGGTTGAGATGACGTCAGGAGAAGAGTTGCAGATCAAGTTGACAAAGGGGGCTGTCCTTCTTTCTATAGAGGACCGGTTTTATCTGCTGGATATTAAATTGGTTAACTCAGATTCCGTACAGCAAACGATTATCGAGCCTACTGTTCATGGTCCACAGCTAGCGTTAAGTGAGGACTTGGATACGAATCTGAACATCATTAGACAGCGATATCATGCGCCTACCCTAATGATTGAAATGATGGATATGAAGGAAAAGTCACGTCCACAGGTTTCCATTATTTATGATGAGAAAACAGTGAAAAAGTCTGTTCTACGTAATATTAAGCAAAAATTAAACAGCTTAGAAGCTCCCCTTATCCAGTCAGCGGGAGATCTGCAGCTGCAGTTGAATGGCTCTAAGG
Organism: Psychrobacillus sp. FSL W7-1457; assembly: GCF_038593405.1. Taxonomy (NCBI): domain Bacteria; kingdom Bacillati; phylum Bacillota; class Bacilli; order Caryophanales; family Bacillaceae; genus Psychrobacillus; species Psychrobacillus sp. FSL W7-1457. The sequence continues at coordinate 2,808,299 of NZ_CP151993.1, read as the reverse complement.
TTTCTCTTTTTCCAACGTTAATATTAACGGAGCGGCCTGACAGGATCACCTATAATCTTGCTGCTGGAAAGGTCATACTGATGATGGATGGGAGTCCTCAGGCATTAATAGCACCTATTGTATTTTTTGACTTTATGGTATCTATGGAGGATAGCTATCATACCTTTTGGGTTACTTCCTTTACGTTGGTATTGCGATATTTGGGCTTAGTTATATGTCTAGTGTTACCTGCTATGTATGTTGCCGTTACGTCCTATACACCAGATGTTCTTCGAACGGAGCTTGCCTTAACGGTAGCGGGGAGCAGGCTTGGAGTTCCCTATCCATCCTTTGTCGAGGTAATTTTCATGCTGCTTTTTATGGAGTTTCTAATAGAGGCAAGTATGCGTCTACCTAAGGCAATCAGTGCAACAGCTACGACTGTTGGTGGTTTAATTCTAGGTACTGCAGCTACAGAGGCTGCCTTGACCTCGAACATTATGATCATCATTGTCTCGGCGGTAGCAATTACAAGCTTTGTTATTCCCATTAGCGAGATGAGCTTTGCTATTCGGATATGCCGTTACTTGCTGATTTTATATACTACACTTTTTGGTACAATTGGCATCATACTAGGATCGCTAGGGCTTTTGATGTTCCTAACCAACAAGAGAAGCTTTGGGGAGCCTTATTTAAAAATGTATTGGAAAGGTGAGAAAAAGGAAATAGGGGTGCCCAAAAAATGAATAGGTATCTGTATTACTTCATAATTGTCACGATGGTCACCAACATCATTGCGTCTGTCCCGAGGATTTTAATGGGAGAAAGTAAAAATGGCGTAATTCTTTCCATGGTCATTGCTGTTATTGTGGGACCGATCCTGGTCAGTATTCTTGTAAACCTTTTCCGTCACTTTCCGAATATGTCCCTTCCTGAAATCCTAAAGAAAAGTACGTCTAAATGGTTTTACTATCCAGTGTTACTCTACTTTGCAGTTTCCTGGTATCTGGCTGGTTTAATAACACTTGTAACATATGTACTGCTTTTTAATACGTTTATTTCTACGGAAACCTCCATTGTTATCACGACACTTGCCTTCCTCATCATCATTTCCTTTGGTATGACGATGAAGGAAAAAAGTGTCCTTTATACGACCGAGATAGTGCTGGTTATGTTCCTGCCTGTCATTTTCTTTTTAATCATGAAAGTATATACCGATCCTCGTTTGGAGTGGGATTATATCAAGGTAGCTACCACGCATATACAGGAGCTCCCAAGCTATAATGCTTTTTCAGCAGCTGCCTTTATTTTTATAGGAGTTGTAAATTTGACGATCTTTAATAAATATATGAAGTTTGACAAAAAGTTTGGTTTAAAACAAATACTCATACTAGCATTCGCTGGAGTATTTACTCTCTTTACAACGTATTTCGTTCCAATTGGCTTTAATGGCTTTGAGCAAATTGAAAACTTCACCTTCCCTTGGGTGACAACGAGTGATGCTGTACGTATGAAATTTGGAATAATTGAGCGTCTCATCTTTATATTTTTAATCGTCTTTTTAGGGGTGGCCTTTATTAGTCTGCTCATACATTGGCACGTCTCTCTCAAGCTGTTTGAAAGTATTGTTCATATAGAACGATTGAAATGGAAGGGAAGAAACCTGACTCCTTATGTGCTTGTTATTATTTTGGGTGTGATAGGGATACTTGTAACTAGGCAAATTAGCGAATATCAGCTATTGGAGCTTACCCTCTTTTTTTATAATATCCTGCCTATATTTTATGGTATTTTAATCGGCAGTCTGCTCATTGCTAAGAGGAGGTTAAAGACATGAAGGTAAATATTAAACTTCTCGTCATTATCCTAGGGATGACTTGCTTCCTTACAGCCTGTGGATTTAAAGATATTGATAATCGGATATTCGTGACAGGAATTGGGATTGATCCTTCCGAGAAGGAGGAGGGTAAATATAAAGTAACACTGAAGCTTGCTATCCCAGTTTCGACCATTCAGCAGGAAAAGGAGCCTAGCTATCAGTATTTAGTACATGAAGGTGAAAATATAGAAGAGGCTGTCCGTATATTGGAAACACATACCGATAAGACCCTTGAATTTGGACATACGAAAATAATACTCGTCAATGAAAAGCTTTTAGAGGGTGATATAAAGGAATTTATGGACTATCTTTTCAGGAGAGGTGATATTCAAACGATTGCCTGGGTCGGTGCAGCGAAACCAACTGCTGAGGAAATACTACGAACGGAGCCTAAAGGCGAATCCGCAGTCATTTCACCTCTCTCTAAATTTTTTGGGAATGTAGGCACCGAAAGCCCTTATATTGTCTCTACGTACTTATATGAATTTAGAAGGAGCTTTTATAGTGAAGGTATTGACGCGGTTCTACCAATCGTCGAGTCCAATGAGTCAGGTTCTCAGCTGATTGTAAATAAATCAATCATCGTAAAGGAAAAACGGGATTCATTTCATTTATCCTCTAGCCTCACTAGAGATTTCAATGCCCTTGCCAATAATATTGGCGGCTATAGCGTCAAATTGGAAACAGATGAATTAAATTTAGTTCTGAATCTAATTAATGTAAACATGAAATACAATGTAAATAAAAAAAATGATCAGCCAGCATCCATCAAAGTTAATGTAAAAATGGATGGTGTAGTAAGTCAGTCAGACAAGAGATTGCATGTGGAAAACCTAGATGAGTACAGTAAGTTAGCCTCCAAGGAAATAGAGACTCGGTTAAAAGAGCTATTTACTACGTTACAAAAAGAAGAGCTAGATCCATTTGGCTTTGGACTTAGATATAGAACCATGCAGCTGTACGAGAAGGACATGGTTGATAAATGGGAGCAAGCTTATCCGAACCTACCATTTGACTTAACCGTAGACGTCTCCTTAAAAAGCACTGGAACGATTCAATAAATACTGTGTGATTAATATCATTGTTAGTGTACGTACAAGTAGTATATATTGAACTTGAGCTGGATGGATTTACATTAGTGAAGGTATTTTCTTATTTAAAAGGCTAAGAGTAATACAGTATTTTTGACATTGTAGCATCTCTTTGGTTTGGAAGAAAATAGAGCTATAATAGGGTTGTAATCGTTTTCATTATTAATAAAAAATATGATTCTTGGAGGAATTTATAATGGGTCGTTTAACAGATAAAGTCGCAATTGTAACAGGTGGAGCACGTGGAATGGGTGAGTCACACGTACGTATATTTGTAAAAGAAGGTGCGAAGGTTGTCTTCACTGACTTAAACGAAGAAGGCGGTCAAGCGCTAGCGAAGGAATTAGGAGAAAACGTACTGTTCATAAAACAAGACGTAACAAAAGCGGCAGAGTGGGCAGCTGTTATCGAAGAAACAGAAAAAGCTTTTGGTCCAGCTAACATCTTAGTTAACAATGCAGGGATCAGCATGGCTAAGCCTCTTATGGAAATGTCAGAAGAGGATTATCGTAAAATCGTCGACATCAACCAAGTCTCTGTATTCCTTGGAACAAAGGCAGTTGTTCCTTCTATGGAGAAAGCTGGTGGTGGCTCAATCGTGAACATCTCTTCTATGAACGGATTAGTTGGTGGAGCAGTTGGATACACAGACACTAAATTCGCAGTACGTGGTATGACAAAAGCAGCAGCTCTTCAATTAGCTCACTTAGGCATCCGCGTGAACTCTGTACACCCAGGCGTAATCGAAACACCAATGGTAAGCCAAGGCGACGCAGTAGAACTGATTAAAGAATTCGCTAAGCACATCCCACTTAAACGCGTAGCACAATCAGAAGAGGTTTCTAATCTAGTCCTTTTCCTAGCATCTGACGAATCAAGCTACTCAACAGGATCAGAATTCGTCATCGATGGCGGATTAACTGCACAGTAATAAAATTTGGAGAAAACTCTCCAGTAGATGGCTTTCTACTGGTGAGTTTTTTTCTGCTTGTGCATACGCTAGGGGGCATATTATTCAGGTGACCGACCGATTATTTGGAAAAACCGACCGATTATCTGGCTCGACCGACCGATTATGAGCAAGAACCGACCGATTATTTAGGATAACCGACCGATTATCGGCACAAACCGACCGATTAATGAAATGAGCACACCAATGATCACCATCAACCACCAATTTTTAATTAGCAAGCAGAACAACATCCTCTTACCTTTTCATTTGTTCACATTTCGGACAAAAAGTATTGACAAAAATGTGAACGGGGTGAATAATAATAGTTAAGAGGGGTGTTTCGAAATGGAATCATACGTAAAAATGTTACACGCTACAAAAGTTGTAGGTGCAGCCTTGTTAACTATAGGAATTGCTGTCTTTTTATATGGATCATTCATAAGTGAGTATAGTACGGTAATGGGCGTTGGAATTGGAATCGTCATGGGAGCAGTTTTCACATTTATCATTGGCATGATATTAGTCGCTTCAGAGGAAATGATCGCCAAGCAAATGAAAAAAGAGAGTATCTAAACAAGAGACGCTCTGACAAAAAGGTATTTAGAGGAGTGGCTCTAGATGCCTTTTTTGTTGTTTAGGAAATTATAAAATTCTGAACCTGTGGATAAATTGATGTCTACTTCATCGCCTTGCCCCTCGGGGTCAAATGGATAAAAGCTGCTCCTGCGCAAGCTCGTCGCAAACAAGAGCGTTTGCGGTGGCTGAGGAACTGCCTCCTCGCTTTTCTCCATTTGCCTGTCGGGGCAGACATAGGCGCTCGCGCTGTTCCCCCAGTAGTCGCCGCCTCCTCTGTCAAACAACTAGAATGGAAACAACAAAACAGCTAGCTTTAAAAAGAAGTAAAAATGTGAAATCAAGTTGCCGATTTCACGTTTTTTAATTTATTGACTAGTTATGTCCCAGCCTCGATTTAGATTATTGCAAGTAATTAGGTGACGATGAGTTTTTATTTGTTGAAGTTGCACTTATTAGCGATGAAGCTTGATTGTTCCCGTTATTTTGGGAGTCTGATTTTGCATTAGTATCCTGCCCATTAGTATTTCCATTCGATGCTTGGTTAGTATTGGTATTTGATGTGCTACTTGCTGTGGACGCTTGCTTTCCATCTTTATTCGTTTCAGTAGCATTTTGTGAACCGGTCATACTTGTCAAGTCGTTAATAATATTACTAGCTTGAGGAGCAATATTTTGTGCAATGTTACCGATTGCTTGTGCTACCGTTCCACTTGTTTGACTAGAATTGTTACTCGCATTGTTTTGTCCACCCATACCACTCATATTTTGTGTGCCATTATCACTTTGATTGCCAGTCATACTTTGAGTTGTATTTCCTTTATTTACTTCTTTGGCAATATTCCCGACCATCTGCATAAAGGTTCCACTTGTTTGGTTCTTACTATTAGAAGCATTTCCGTTCATCATTTTTTGCAGTAAGTTACCGCTAGTCATCTCAGATGTCATTGCTTTTCTTGGACAATACCTTGTAGCTCCTTCTGCTGTTTTCATGGCACCATACAAGACGAGCATTTGACCTTTTCTACTTTTCGGATTACGTATAAGTTGTATAGTTCCGTAAGCTGTCATTATTGAGCCCATCATGAAACGAGCATATGCATTTCTCGAACTAATATTTTGTTGATTTTGTGTCATGTGTGCCATCCCTCCTATGGATTAATAATTAGTAAATGTTCAAATGTATAGAAATAAGAAAAAAGCAAAACGTACTTATGAAAAGAGAAGTTGGAACATATAGTTCAGCTTTATAATTCCCATCTAATCATTGAATATACAATTTTCTTACCGCTAAAGAACTCATGGAATTACTTTTTCTGGAGTAGTTGAAACTTATACCATAGGAGTGAATGTAGGGTTTCTCAATAATATTCCTTAAATTTTACCGGAATATTAAATGGATAATAGTCTTTACCTTTTTGGGATGCTTGGTTAATTACCGATAGCACTTTCTTATTACTACGTAACATTTGATTGTAGCGGCAGGAGACGCTCCAAGGATGAGGGAGACAGAGGTGATGGCTTAATGCTCAACCCACGGATAGCGTACGTCTAGAGTGGAAATACACTATCATTTGTTCCTATTTTTTTGGAGTCTAAAAAACTATTTCAACAACAAAAAAGAGCGCCTTTGAAAAGACGCTCCTTCCATTATTACATATCCCATACCATTACGAGTAATGTACCTAAAATCGTAAATAATGCGAGCAACAAGCCATAATACACATTGACGTAAATGGATTTTTTGTCTTCCGTTTCACCAGCATGCATGAATACGACAAGCTGTAAGCCAGCCTGTGTAAACGCTGTTAGTAGTAAGACAGTCATTCCAACTCCGAACGACATATCCATGAAGTACACTAACAGTGCTACTGCTGTAAGCACTAATGAAAACGCAAAGCCCATTACTTGTTTAAGAGGGAATAATTCTTTCATATTACATCATTCCTTTCAAGTAGATGAAGCTGAAGATGAAAATCCAAATCACATCTAGGAAATGCCAATATAGTGAGAAAATAAATGACTTATTAGCCGTTTCCGGAGTCAATCCACGTTTCTTGATTTGTAGGAGAATAAATAATCCCCAGAACAAACCGAATGTTACGTGCAAACCGTGAGTTCCTAGCGTCGTCAATAAAATCGCAGTGAAGGCACTAGTTTGAAGTCCCGCTCCAACATGCACATAGTGCATAAACTCATAGATCTCTACCCCTAGGAACGCTGCTCCTAGAAGAAGGGTGATTCCAAAGAAAGTCATGGTTGCTTTCGTACGGTTTAATCGCATCGCATGAATCGCAAGACCGATTGTAAAGCTACTCGTTAAAAGTAAAAGTGTTTCGATTAACACAGGTGTTATTTCAAAAATTTCTGCACCAGAGGGACCGCTACCTACGCGGTTCTCTAGGGTGAAGTAGGAGGCGAAAAGTGTTGCGAAAAGCATAATTTCCGCTCCGATGAAAATCCAAAAGCCTAATATTTTTAAGCTATTTTCTTCTGTGCTGTATTCTAGTGGAAGTGACTTATCTACCTTCATTTTTTAGCACCTCGCAATTTTCTTTCCGTTTCTTCGATTTCCTCTACCGAAATATATCTTCCGTGATCCTGTTCAAATGAACGGTAAGCTAGACAGCCTAAAATACCAATCAATGAAACAATGGCAAGTGGCCATATGCTGAAGACCATCGCAAATCCAAAGACGAAGAAGATACAGCTCATGATAAATGGTAAACCGCTATTATTCGGCATGTGAATTTTTTCAACTTTTCCTTGGAATAACTCATAGCCGTTTTTCTTAGAATCCCAAAATGCTTGTGTTGAATCAACTTGTGGTGTAACTGCGAAATTATACTCAGGTACTGGAGTGTGAGTAGCCCATTCCAATGAACGTGCATCCCATGGATCGTCTCCGATATCGCGAGAAGCATAACGTATGCTCCAATAGATGTTGTAAACAAGTAACGCAAATGAAATTGCCATTACACCGGCTCCGATGAACGAAACCATATTCCACATTCCAAAGCCTGTTGACTCAGAATATGTGTACATACGACGTGCTTGACCGTCTAATCCCGTAATATACATTGGGATGAAGGCTAGTACGAATCCAATAGACATTAACCAAGCAGTCCATTTTCCTAATCGCTCGTTTAACATGAAACCGAATATTTTCGGCCAATAGTAAGTAAGACCAGCTAGCATTGCGTAAACAACACCAGGAATAATTACATTATGGAAATGGGCTACTAAGAACATCGTATTATGATATTGATAGTCGGCTGCTGACATAGCAAGCATTACCCCTGTAACTCCACCTAGTGTGAACAGTGGAATGAACATGATTGAGTAAAGCATTGGTGTCGTGAACTCGATCTTCCCTTTCCAAAGGGTGAATAGCCAGTTAAAGATCTTAACCCCTGTTGGAACAGCAATTGCCATCGTTGTGATGGAAAAGATACTGTTTGACAGTGGACCTTGACCCATTGTAAAGAAGTGATGGGCCCAAACGACAAAGGATAGAAGAGAGATAACTACCATAGAGGCAACCATCGACTTATAGCCGTATAGATTGCGTCGTGCAAAGGTGGAAATAATCTCACTGAATATACCGAATGCCGGCAAGATTAGAATGTATACCTCTGGATGTCCCCAAACCCAGAACAGGTTGGCCCAGAGCATATCCATGCCACCATTATCTGTTGTGAAGAAGTTCGTTCCAAACAGTCGGTCCATTGTTCCCATTGCTAGTAATACAGTTAATACAGGGAAAGCGAACACGATAATTACGTTAGCGATAAATGCTGACCATGTGAACATTGGCATCTTCATTAGAGTCATACCAGGTGCTCTCATTTTCAGTATTGTTGTAATGAAGTTAATACCAGTCATTAGCGTACCAAGACCAGCTATTTGTATTGCGATCATATAGTAGTTCGTACCAACAGAGGCACTGAACTCGTTACCTGCTAGTGGGAAATAGGAAGTCCATCCTGCATCAGGTGATCCACCTACGATGAAGGAAATGTTGAATAATCCCATACCCATAAAGAACAACCAGAAGCTAAGTGCATTTAATCGTGGAAACGCAACATCTCTAGCTCCGATTTGTAACGGAATAACGTAGTTAAAGAAAAAGATGATAAACGGCATTGCCATAAATAAAATCATTACTACTCCATGCGTGGAGAAGACTTCATTGTAATGCTGTGAATCTAAAAATGTGTTTTCTGGCATCGAAAGCTGATAGCGCATCATAATTGCGTCTACGCCTCCGCGGAAAAGCATTAGTAATGCAGATAGCAAGTACATAATACCAATACGCTTATGATCTACAGTAGTGATCCATTCGCGCCACAGGTATCCCCATTTCTTGAAGTAGGTAATACCTAAAACTATCGCAAGCATCGTAAGGCCGATACCGACCATGGATGCATATATCAAAAAGCTTGGATGTGGTACGGCAAAGCGATCAAAGAAATCCATACTTTTGTTTCTCCTTTCAGGAATCTATAGCTTGGACTATAGTAATCTGGTAAACCTTCTATTAATGATGAGAATGCTCTGATTCTTCATCGGTATTAGTTTGTACATGATTCTCATGCTCGGACTCATCCATGTCATGATTCTCGTGATCTGAATCCTCTTCGTCTGTACCATGGTCGTGACTAGGAGCAGGGGAGAATTCTAAATGTGTTCCTGTATACGTAGAGCGTCCAAGATGTCCTGGCTCTAATAATTCCTCAAACTTATCTTCTGTAAGTGCTGGTGCAGTTTCATGTACTTCTTCTACCCATTCCTCAAAATCAGCATGAGACATAGAGGTAACGTCAAAAATATTTTCTGCAAACCCAGATCCACTGAAGTTTGCATTTCTACCCATGAATTCTCCTTCCACATCTGCTGCTAAGTGTAAGGTAGTAACCATGTCAGACATTGCATACTTTTGTCCGCCTAGCTGTGGAATCCAGAAGCTAGTTATTGGTCCGTGGGAATATAGTTTAAACTCAATCGCACGGTTTGCCGGAATATATAAGTAGTTAACTGTTTCGATATCTTGTTCTGGATAACTAAAATGCCATTTCCAGTTGGAGGAAGAAGCATAAATGACTAACGGCTCTTGATCCTCATAGCCTTGAGGTGTCGACTCAACGATATAGTTACTTCTTACCGATACGATGGAAAGAAAAATAACGATTAGAATAGGAATCCCGACACAAATTGCTTCCACAATTGGATTTCCTTCTATATGAGGTGGCTCATAATCCTCACTTTGCTTAGAAGCACGGTATTTTATTAACACAAATACTAAAATAGCTAAAACGACAATTACGATCCCTGACATCAGGAAAATAGATAGCATAATATCATTTGCCTGTGTTTCGGCCTGTGGACCTTTAGGATCTAAAACAAGTAATGGCTCACAACCTGTTAACACAGTGACAATAGTGAAAACCATCGTCAAAAGAGCCCACTTCAATTTTAATTTCATTGTTGTACTCCTTTCCAATCTACTATATAAAGCTCAAACAACTAGTATTGGTATCAAAGAATTTCTCTCTGTGCCTCTATCTTATTACCTTCCATTTAAAAAAACGAACAATAAAACGGGACTTCACAAATTCTTCAAGAAGATTTGAACGTTCTTTTACACAATTGTAAATGTGACAAATTTATTCAAAAAAGCGTTGAAAACCATAAAGGATTAAGGGATGAAAGTTGACGCTCCAAACTTAAGTTGCTGCTATACAAGGGAATAGGGAAAGAGCTATGAGGTTTGAAATAGGATAATTTTCTTGCAATGTTATGAATTGATGGAATAGGTTGGGCTTGGTAATTATAGATGTAGACGGTAGGGTGTAAGAAAGTAAAAGTATCTTATGCGGACAAAAACAATCTATTAAGGTAGGTAATTATAAATATTAAAAAGGCCAAAAATATTAGAATAAAGAACTAACATCTGTCCCATTTCTTAAACTAAAAAACAATATATTCACATTTAATTTCTATTTTAGTAAAGTTTTTACTAATCCTGACGATAATCAAAGAGGAAATAAGAAATTATCTTGGAGGTTAACAAATGAACTTAGAAATGTTAGGTAAACAATTGATCGCTGGTGAATGGAGAGATGGCCAGAGTAATCTGGTTTTAAACAACACGAACCCATATAATGATCAACCAATCAATACATACAAGCTAGCAAATATTGATGATATAGATTTAGCATATAAGGCAGCACATGCTGCAAAGCTAGAGTGGGATAAGGTCAACCCTTACAAAAAACGCGACATTCTAGAAAATGCAGTGAAATATATGGAGGAGCATGAAGAGGAAATCACGGCTATTATCATGGAAGAGCTAGGTGGTACTCGTTTAAAAGCTGCTTTTGAAATTGGTCTTGTGAAAAATATTATCAAGGAGGCAGCTACCTTCCCTTTACGTATGGAAGGAAAAATCCTGCCTTCTACGATTGATGATGTAGAAAACAGATTATACCGTATCCCTGCAGGGGTTGTAGGAGTTATTAGCCCATTTAACTTTCCGTTCTTCTTGTCCATGAAGTCTGTTGCACCTGCACTTGGAGCTGGAAACGGTGTGGTGCTGAAGCCTCATGATGACACTCCGATTATGGGTGGAACAATCATTGGGAAAATCTTTGAAGAAGCAGGCGTACCGAAGGGATTAATAAATGTTGTAGTTACAGATATCAAGGAAATTGGCGATGCATTTGTAGAGCATCCAATTCCACGAATTATCTCCTTTACAGGCTCTACCCAAGTAGGAAGCTATATTGGTCAGGTAGCTATTAAAAACTTCAAAAAGCCTTTACTTGAGCTAGGCGGAAACAGTGCTTTTATCATATTAGAGGATGCAGACCTAGAGTATGCAGTGAATGCTGCTACTTTCAGTAGATTTACTCATCAAGGACAAATTTGTATGTCTGCAAATAGAATATTAGTTCAACGTTCTATCTATAAGCAGTTCACGGAAAAGTATGCAGAAAAAGTAGCTTCTCTTAAAGTTGGTGATCCACAAAATCCAGAAACAATCATTGGGCCAGTTATCAATGATCGTCAAGCGAAAACACTGCAAGCACTAATCGACAAAGGAATTGAAGAGGGAGCTACTCCTTTCCTAAAAGGAAACGTAAAAGGGAGATTGCTAGAACCAACGATCTTAACAGACGTTACTACGGATATGACGGTTTCCCAGGAAGAGCTTTTCGGACCAGTCGTATGTGTCATGCCTTTTGATACAGAAGAGGAGGCAATTGACATTGCGAATAACACTCGTTTTGGGCTAAGTGGTGCCATTCATACATCTAACCTAGAACGTGGAGTAGAGATGGCTAAGAAGGTCCATACAGGTATGATCCATGTAAATGATTTAACGATTAATGACGAGCCAATTGTTGCCTTCGGTGGTGAGAAGCAATCCGGATTAGGACGACTGAATGGTCAATGGAGCTTAGATGAATTTACAACTTTAAAATGGATTTCAGTGAACTATGGTCAAAGGAACCTACCATACTAATAGGAAAAGAGAGTAAAAAATGGCTGAACATGAATTATTACAAGCATTTGTTAAAATTGCTCCATTACTTAATGGGCTAGTCCAAGATGATATTACTGTGGGCATTTATGATACGGAGAAGCTGATTATTAATATCCCAGGTCAAACCTTTTCGCTAAATGTAAATCCTGGAGATCCATTAATGGAGGGAGACATCGTTACTAATTCGATAAGAAGTAATGCTCCTTTATCGGCCGTTGTTCCGAAAGAGTTATTTGGATTTCCATTGATAGCTCGTGCTCTTCCGCTTCACGATGAACAAGGCAACGTGATTGGTGGAGTAGGTATTGGAACAAGTCTCGAAAAAGCAAACAAGCTTTTTGAAATGGCCGAAAGTTTTTCAGTCATTGTAGAGCAAACGGCAGCTGGTATTGAGGATATTAGTGACTCAGTTACATCGCTAGCAGATCGTGTAACGGACATAACAACTCAAATGAAGGATGTAAGTTCTAGTGCAGAACAAATTGGTGAAATTTCGTCGGTTGTCAAAGGGATATCTGACCAAAGTAATCTGCTTGGTCTAAACGCGGCAATTGAGGCAGCACGAGCAGGAGACGTAGGGAAGGGATTCTCGGTAGTAGCCAATGAGATACGTAAGCTAGCAACAAACTCCAAGGAAAATGTAAATCAGATCAATGACATAACCAAAAATATTCAAGGATTGATTGACACATTAAACCAAGCCTTCCTAGAGGTAAATACCTTGACGGATAACCAATCTGGATCCATCCAAGAGTTTTCAGCAACTATCCAAGAGATTAGCTCTAAAGCACAAGAATTAGCATCTCTTGCACAAGAATCATTAAAATAACATCATCCAAAAGCGAACAGTCAGCTCAAATTTTGACTGTTCGCTTTTTGTATAATTTTAATTCAAACATTATGACGAACGAAAATGGCAATTAATATAGACTCTATGGAAGTTATTTCGTTAAATGAAAGAGAAGCTGAGTATGGATTGATACACTCAAAATTTCTATATTCAAAGTAACACGTTATATATAATCACCAATCGCAAAAAAGGATATAATCGTAATAAGGTTTTATTAATTTAGGAGAGGGAGGTTAGAGAATGGCTGAACTACATAAAAAAATGGGGAATGAAACACATTATTGGAAGGCATGGCTGCATCGAAAGAAATTGTATGTGGAGTCTGGAATAATTGGGGTTAATAAGAATAAGGAAGAGATTCAGCTAGGGATTTTTGAAAGCGGTAAAAAGCGTTTGGAAAGTTTAGTAGAGGAAAAAAGAAATCAAGGGTTTGCGGATAGTATGGGGAAAGAGGAGCTTATCATTTATATCCATAACAATGGTAGGCAGTCTAATGAAGAGCTACAAAATGTAGGTATGGAGCTTTGTAGACAAATAGAAACAGAACTAGATGAAACTGGTGTTGGATTTACTGATGGTGTGGGAATCGATGACGAAAAAATGGTAAATATATTTTGCATTGTAGATGATCTGGAAATAGCAATTGAAAAAATCCGACGTGTGATTTCAGAGCAGAAGCTAATAGATAATAATAATATCTTCTTATATGAAAGAAATGTAGAAGAGATCGATCTATTAAAAACAAGGGGATAGTTTTCGCAACTATATACAAAGGGGATGTATTCAATTGAAAATTTTAATGATTAAGAAGTCGGGTAACAAAACTCTGTTTTGGAACATATTTGATTATCAATTTAAAAGTCCGATTATCATTGTAAGTGGCACAGTTGGTATGGTAGGTGCGAGAGAAGAGCATAAGTTAAGATTTTGGGAGAGGCCTAAAAAGTTTATGCAAACATTAGCAGCAGAGAAGGCCAATCAAGGCTATCAATTGGTTGAAGAAAAGGAACTAAAGAAAGTCTATATCCAATATCGGTATAATGAAGAGAACGAGGAAGAGTTTGAGATGACAGAGGATAAAAGCCTGATGGTTGAAGAAATAGTGGAAGAGGAACTAATGTACACTGGCAACGGTTATGCCTATGGATCGGAAATCGGAGCAGGAGCAGGAACAAGCACATTCCAAGTTTTAGACATAGAGATTGCGTTTAACTCCATTTGGAAGCTATTATCAGAAAAAAAGCTAACAGAAGGCGTGGAAATAGCTTTTAAAACTGATGAAGGAAGCTACGTATCCTTATATCCTAAAGGGGTAGAATTTGAGCTAGTATAAGTAGTGATGAAGGCCCGTTCTATGCTATAATAGGAGCCTTAGGTAGATTAGGAGCAGATGATCCCGGTTGAAAGGAAGTTTCCGAAGCTTCTTCCTTTATGTCTATTCGGAAGCTATGTCGGAGGTGTCATGATGAATAAAAGATGGACGATTGAAGAAATCCGTGAGTATGTTAAAAAGAATTCAACCAGTGAATTACTGTCGACAGAATATAAAGGTTTCTCTCAAAAATTACAGTTTAAATGTTCCTGTGGGAATGTCTTTGAAAAGACTTTAACAAAGTTTAAAGGGAGTAACCAGAAAAGCTGTACAGAGTGTGCCCCAATAAAACCATCACGTTAATAGGAAATAGAGCTGCTATATTGCAGTTCTTTTTTTTATGAACCAATAACAATACAGACATTTATTACATGCTAAAAAAGGAATTAGACCAAAAAAATTAGCGTTTTTTTACAAATAAATACAAATTAAATTTAAATATACGAATTATTGGATGTATATCCAATATAGACTATTTTTATATTTAAACTCTGTTAGAATAGTATTGGAAGGGAGAGTTTTAATATGTTTAAAAAAATTAGCAAGGCAGTACTAGTTGGTATGTTGGCATTGGGAATTACGGCTACCGGTAACATATCGGCTGAAGCAGCTACACATAAGGTTATGTGGGGCAAAACAGAACTAAAGGCAGGACAAATTGGTAAGGTAACTATTTTAGCGGACACGGATTTAGTCAAAATCGGTTCAAATGGATCGCTTAGCAAGGTTCGCACTCTTAAAAAGGGCGATGAATATAGAGTTTACACGTATAAGGGGACAAACGGCGGATTATACGGATTAGGTGCAAGTAGCTTCGTGCAAAAAAGTACAAAGTTAAAATACGAAACACCGTCTAAAAGCAAGCTTGCCTTGTTGAACAAGGAAGTACACGGTGGAATCACCCCAAAAGCAGGTATGAAGCTTACGTATTCTCCAAGCTTTACAGAGCCTACAAAGAGAGAGTTTATTACAAAAGTTGAAAATGAATTTGGTGCAACTCGCACTCTTCTGACTATACCGGGCCAGGAAATCGGTGGATATGTGTATAACGAATATACTTCTGCCGAGGGAGTTTCTTCTATAGGATTTGGTGTAAATTATACAGATTGGGGCCTATTTAATGTACAATATCCTTTAATTGAAGGAAAGCAAACGAAAGAGATAGACTGGGATGGAAATGAGAGTATAATCCATAACATCAATGTAATCAGTACAACTAGCACTGTCACAGTAAAGGCAGGCACATTCCAAAATGTTGTGATATTCAAGACTTACGCGGGTTACACTTATTACTTAGCTCCTGGTGTTGGAATTATTAAAATGATAGGCAGCGATGGAATCTTAGACGCTGAATTAATTTCGTTCAAATAATATAAAAGCCAGACCAAGCGAATTCAGCTGGTCTGGCTTTTCTTATTGTTTCTAGAAAAATGGATTAATTGAAATGTGTATAGTCACAGTAAGAGATACTTTTCTCGTAGCGTCACTCCTTAGAAAGGATTTCAATCAGTTCTGTTGACTTACTCTTGTCTAGTTGAGAATACTTATGTTCTCCGTAAATAATAATTTCCACTGTAGAGTTTGGGCTGATCCACAGGCTATAAACTAATCCTTTTGCTTTTGGAGTTAGAAAAGAAAATCGGTAATCGGGAGGACGTACCATTTCTACTTTTGCATTTTCCCAATCCATCATATCTATAATCTCTTTAACTTTCTCAACATCCTCGTCATTCGTGATATCTTTGAAAACCTCGTATTTATTTTCATCCCCAACACGCTTTTGAACTTCTATTTTTTGACCTTCTATATTTTGACCTTCTATATTTTGAACTTCGTCTTTTGTAGCATTCGAACAACCCGTTATACATAATAAAATGATTCCTATGAAAGTAATAAAATATATAGTAATTCTCAATATTAATTTCCCCCTTTAGTAAGATTATATGTTTACTTACGTTAATTAAATAAATTTGAAGTTCACCCTAATCTATTTTTAAATAAAAAAGGATAAGAATTTAATGTTATAATTTCCAAAAGATAAGCGAATTGTTGATACTAGGAAACTAGATAAATAATGACATGAGTGGAGGTACAATATGAGAAAAAGAGGTTCAACTATAATTACTTTGTTTTTGTTAGCAGCTATAAGTGTCAGCATTTATTTTTACTTCAATCAACAAAAAGCTTTTGAATACTTTTTCAAATTTAATGAGGGTTATGTAAAAACACAAGTTGGGGACGTAACAATTTATAAATCCCCGCAAGTTTTGTATGACTCGCAAGCAGTTTTAGAACAGTTAGCATCGACAAGACAATTAGCACAAGATTTATTTAAAATGGAATTTACATCGCACGATTCACTTCCTATTTTTGTTACTTTACCTGGATATAAAGGTCATGAACGAATGGATACAAATACAGGATTGTATTTAAGTGAAATGGGAAATATTTTAATCAATGGAGAAAACGAGCAGTTTGCATCATATACAACACTTCATGAATATAGCCATTTTTTATTTGATTTATATTTAAGAGAGCACGAAATATCTATTCAAGAATTACCTGCTTGGTTCACAGAAGGAATAGCAGAATACTTTGCCTTTCAGGTAGAGCAAGCTTTCCCAGTTTTATATTCCTATTATTTCGATACTTTTCCATTTGAAAGATTACAGGAAAACCATAATGAAAATGTAAATACTATATATCTTCAAGGCTTTTATGCCATTTATGACTTAATTGAAACCTATGGGGAAGATGTAATTACTAAAGTCATTTTGGCATATAAAGAGTCTGGTGATTTTGCCACAGCTTTTGAGGCAGTAACTAACGAAGAATATGTGGCGTATCATGAAAGCTTTCGCCTAAATAAAAATAAAATCAATATGATAGCGGACAAAAATTTAGACCCAGAAAAAGTAATAACAATGGGAGAGCAACTGCTAGCAGATCAATCGAGCATAAATCCATACTCCCCCTTCGTTTTGCCATATCTAGTTACTGCGGCGTTTGAGGTAAATGATGTAAGTTTAGCTAGTACATATTTTAAACCACTTGAACAGCTGTTGTTTAATCCAAATGATTACTTATATTATGCTGTACAATTTGCAGAAGCTGGAGAAAGATTATTTGCTGATGAACTTATCGAAAAAGGTCGTTATTTTGCAGAAGCTTATCATTATGATGTAGAGATATATGAGGTAGAGGCTAAAAAAATAATAACATACTAAAACTGACATTATTGAATCATTAAAGAAATTCATTTGTTGTATTTGGATAGCATTAACAATAGATGGCTTATCGCTCGAACTTGTCGTCTCTGACAAGGGAGTGATAAGCCATTAGTTACACTATGGAAATTTTTTAATCAAGTCATTCCTCAATCCACAGTATTAGCCAGTCTTTGCTTTTTAGATTTTCTAAAGTAGAGAAGCTCATAAATACATGGAATTACAATTAAGGTTAGTAGCGTAGCCATTGCCAATCCTCCAATTACAACGATTGCAAGACTTTGTGATACAAGGATACCTGACTCGGCTTGCTTAAGTAACAGTGGGAGCATGGCACAGATGGTCGCGATGGCTGTCATAAAAATTGGTCGCATTCTAGTGGTGGCAGCTTCAACCAATGATTCCCGTATCGTCATTTTCTGTTCATTTTGCTTCACTCTGTCTAGCAAGACAATGGCATTCGTTACAACAACTCCAATTAGCATAAGTGCACCAAGTAGAGCAGTTATATCAATGGAAATACCACTTATTACGATTCCAAGTACAGCTCCAATTGCTGCTAATGGTAGCGAGAAGAGAATTGCAATTGGTGTGCGAATGGATTTGAATGTTATCACCATGATTAAAAATACTAATCCAATGGAGACGAGCATCACTAAAAAGAGATCCTCAAATTCATCTGCCTGCTGACTACTAGAGCCACCTACAAACACTTCTATATCCTTTGATATTTCTATTCCTTTTTTACCCTCACCATTTCCGAATATCGCCACGTTTATTTCACTAGCAATTTCAGAAAGTCTAGCTGGATCGACATCTGCAGTAATTCTTAGATAGGTTTCCCCATCCTTGTGCAGTAGGGTAGTGGCAAGCTTTTCAGACTGTAGGGTTGCCACAGAAGATACCGGAACAGCTCCCTCGTTAGTCATGATCTGGATAGATTCTAAATCATTTGGTTTTTCTATATTTAACAGTGGCTCGAGCATAACTGCTTTTTCCTTGCCATCTATATTAATGGTTCCGATCGGTGTTTTATTTAACATTACACCTAATTGTTGAGCAATTTGCTCTGTATTACCTTTGGAAGGGTCAACAATAAGTGAGTAGACCGTTTTCTTTTCATCTTGATTTGTAGTTACTTTATTTACGCCAGTAATAGGTTGAATTTTTTCTTGAATAGTCGGCGCAAGCTTTTCTAAGCTTTCGATATTTTCTCCAACTAAATCAATATTAATATTAGTACTGGAGCCACCCATCATAAATGAGGCTTCGGTCATTTCAAATGCGGCACTTGAAAACATTTCTCTTTTTCCTTCAATCGACTCCATCACTATTGGGATATCATTCTTATCATGTAATAAGATACTGAAGTACGCTTCCGTTGAAGAGCCCACCGCTCCATATTGTGCTGCCTCCGAAGGAGTACCTACTTGCGCAAAAACATGTTCTACCTCATCCATTTCGAGAATATAAGATTCCATATCCATCATGTTTGACTGCACTTCCTCGGCAGCTGTGCTTGTTGGATAGGTTAACGTGATGGTTATATAATCGGAAGAGGAACTATTGACTGCTCCTTTTGGTATTAAAAAGTATGTGCCGATGGAACCGAAAAATAATGCTGCGGAAATCAAAAAGATGACCCACTTATGATTCAACGACCAGGTGACAAGCTTTGGAAAACGAGTAGCCTCCTTATGCTCCGGTAACTTCGTGTTCTTCAATAAGCTAGCACTCATGATAGGGACCACTGTTAAAGCAACTAATAGAGAGGCTAACAGCGAATAGGTAACCGTTAGAGCAAAGGGTAGTAAAAAATCCTGTAATGAACCATTTAACAAGCTCATGGGAAGAAAAACAGCTACAGTCGTTAATGTCGAGGCGGTAATGGCAACTCCAACCTGCTTTGTGGCATCCACAACCATTTGAACACTAAACTTCTCGGACTGCATTTTCCGAAAAATATTCTCTATGACTACTATGCTGTCATCCACTAATCTCCCAACTGCAACAGCGACACCACCAAGCGTCAATATGTTTAATGTCACACCAGATAGCGATAGCAAAAATAAGGTCAGGCATAGCGATAGAGGAATCGAAATAATCGTAATAAAGGTAGACCGAATGTTACGAAGGAATATCATGATCACAATAGTCGCAAACAATGCTCCAAGTAAAACTTCCTTCATCATCGTATGGACAGAATTTTGAACCAAGTCCGAGGAAGAAACATAAATGACGGATTCTTGCTGCGTATACTTTTCGTTTAATTCCTTTGTTACTTTTTCAACTTCCTTGCTGATCGTCACTGCATTGGATGTACTATCCTTTGTAATACTAATATCCAGTGTATCCTTGCCATTAAAGTGACTCATAAAAGCTGAATCGGTTGCTTCCTGAATATTAGCAATGTCCTCCAGTGTTACTTCAGGTACAATGGTCATTTGCTTTAACTTATCTAAGCTAGTTACATCGCCGATGACCTTAATATTACTGACTTGACCGTTTACCGTCTTCTCTCCAACAGACACCGCAACATTTTGTCCTTGAAGTATAGTTAATACTGATTCAATGGGAATTTGATTCTCCTGCATTTTTTCCATATCCAATTGAACCGAAATGGTTGTATCATGTGCCCCGTATAAATCTACGTTGGAAATCCCTTTGATTTGCTCATAGCGTGAGATGAGCGTGTTCCTTGCAAACTCCACATTTTCAGTGGAAAATCCATCCTCAAACGTAACAGCGATATTCACAATAGGGATCATAGACGTATGCAGCTGGGAAACCACTGGCTTCGCTATACCGGAAGGGAAGGAAATGTGTGCTAAAGCTTCTTGTACCTCCTGTTTTGCCAGCTTCATATCATATCCAGATTCATAGACAATGTCTACATGTGAATATCCATCCCCTGTTCTGGAATAGATGGAAGATTTTCCATTTAGACCGTTTAATGCGCTTTCAATTGGACTTGTTACTTCAGTTTCCAATGTTTTTGCATCTGTTCCTGAACCCATAGTTATAATGGTGACCTGTGGATTATCCGCTGAAGGTAAGAACTCCATTGGCAAACGAAAGTAACTAATCACCCCAATTACTAAAACTAATACAGTCAATACAGCTATTGCTGCTTTGTTGCTAAATGCCCACCTGGTTAACAATGACACACTTGACTCCTCCTTTTAAATGAAAACAATGTGTATGAGTGCTCTTGATGTAATTTCTTTCTAATTGTATAAAAATGGCAAGAATGTAACATTGTTCGTGAGGATGAATTGTTACTAAGACCAGGGGCTGAAACGGATGTAATACTTAAGGTGAGCAGAAAGATTCCCGGCCTCAAGTATGGTAAGTCGGTGAGATGCAAAAAGCTCCAAGCATGGATCGCTAGGAGTTTTTGTGATTTAGTTTATACGGAAGAACTTTTTAGGTAACTATCTCTTGGATTCTTTGCATCACTTTGGATAATGCAAACACTGAGTCCAATGTATTAGTAGCTTCCATATCTAAGGAATGATTAGCATTTGGAATAATCTCGATATTTAAATTCGTGCTATTTAGTTTTGGCAGAAAACTTGGATTGAAATGGGTGTCTTGATCACCGATAACTAGTAAGCCATGATGGGGGCTGACCGTAATCGAATTAAATATATCCTCGAAGTTTAATAACGGAGTGAGTAGTATCATGGTTGAATTTAAAAATTCTGCTCTTTTCATTAAGACGTTTGCAATTGGTATTGTCCCAATCGATTTCCCTAAGAAAATAACATCCTTGTAAAAATTATTCTGGAGAACTTCTAAAATAACAGGGTTTACATCTTCCATCATTATTTCGGTTATCTCATCCATTGATTTTTTGGAGAAAGTATCACCATAGGAGTAGTGTACATGTACCATGTCTATGGAATTCTCCAACATCATCATGGTTGAGTAGTAGAATAGGGGTTTGTCATAGTTATAGCCCGAACCAGATAGCATGAAGCAAATTTTTTGAGAACCAGTTTGTATATGTGTGTAGCTTATTGTTTGGCTTCCTATTCTGATTTGCTTTTTATTTTCTATCATAATTTAACTTCCATTATACAATTAACCTCTTGGAATCCAACATTCTTATAAATCTCTTTGGCAAAGTTGGAGGCAAAAACATTTAATCGGACCGCTTCAAAGCCTTGTTCTTTAAAATAGGAGTTTCCTTCATTAATGAG
This sequence comes from Psychrobacillus sp. FSL W7-1457, assembly GCF_038593405.1. Lineage (NCBI taxonomy): Bacteria > Bacillati > Bacillota > Bacilli > Caryophanales > Bacillaceae > Psychrobacillus > Psychrobacillus sp. FSL W7-1457. The sequence continues at coordinate 2,786,622 of NZ_CP151993.1, read as the reverse complement.
GATTTTAGAAAGCCCTTTTCCTCTATGGGCGGGGAGAACATAAATTTCATAAATAAATCCATACTTCTGATCTGTGAAATAGTCTGTATTTTCACCTAGCATGATCCAGCCTTGAATAGCTTCCTCTTCTTTAATCACTAAGTAGAAGCCTCCTTTATCTATAACGCCCCGAAACATGGCTAATGCCTTCTCTTCACTAATCTCCAGTTGCGTTGCATCAGATGCAGAGCTTACTGCATGAGAAAGTATAAATGAGATATCCTCTTTAGTTGCTTTTGTAATCATATAAATCCCCCTTTATCCTACTTTATTTCCACAAGATTTGGTCATAATCCTTTAATGAACTCATTTAAAATAACTATCACCTCGCATAACAAATTAGTAATGCAACACTTATGCATGGTTTGCTATGCTTGTTTAAAGGGGGAGTATTTATGCATAAATTTCACGTTAGCTCTATTGGAACGGTACATAACACTAGAAAAACTCCAGAGGATGATTATTGGGGGCAGGTAGTTTCTGAAATCAGGTTAAACGATGATTGGGACGAGAATAGCTTAGAAGGCATTGATGCTTTTAGTCATTTGGAAATAATTTTCTTGTTTCACCTTGTTTCTGACGATCAAGTACAATATACTGCTAGGCATCCTAGAAATAACGCGACTTATCCGAAGGTGGGTATATTCGCGCAGCGAGGTAAGAATCGACCAAATAAAATTGGGCTTACTACGGTTGAATTGATTGAACGGGAGGGGCTATCGATCTTTGTAAAAGGGTTAGATGCGATAGATGGAACTCCAATATTAGACATTAAGCCCGTGATGAACGAATTTCTTCCAAAAGGGAAAGTGGAGCAGCCAAAATGGGCAACGGACTTAATGATGAATTATTGGGAGTAAGCTTTAAAAAGGACTTAAGCGTTCGATAGCGAATAAAAGATAGAACAGCTTATTTTATTTAGGAGGGGTTATATGGGTTTAATCGAACGAATTGATACGGTGTGCTTAAAGGTGCGGGATATTAATACCGCTAGCAGCTGGTATCAGGAGATGCTAGGACTGGAGGAACAGTATAGGGAGGAACACTATGCCATTTTGAAAATAGGAGAAAGTGGTACACCCTTGACTCTTGAAAAGGGGGAGCCGAATAGTAGAGGAAATGGTACATATCCAATCTTCTTCTCTTCTTCTATAGATGAAGCCCATAAAACATTATCCAGTCGCGGAGTTAAGGTCACAGATATACAGCAGGATGGACTAAACACCTATTTTGAGCTGTTTGACGTAGATGGGAACAAATCTCAAGTTTGTTACTGGAAATAAGAATGCTCTAAAAGGCATGTAGTAAAAAGAACAACTTTTAAAGGGTGGAATGCACAGTGGACTTTGTCACATCATTATTTAACTCACATTATGATCTATATATAAGATTAGCGGTAGCCACATTCATAGGTCTGTTAATAGGACTAGAGAGGGCTATTAAGCACAAGCCTGCTGGGATTCGTACGCATATTTTAGTATGTCTCGGCTCTACACTGGCGATGAGCTTATCTACCTTAAACCAAGGGCCTTATATGGATCCCATGCGATTAGCAGCTCAAGTTATTAGCGGCATCGGCTTTCTAGGAGCAGGAGTTATTTGGGTGGATAAGGATAACGTGAAGCGAGGTCTAACAACAGCAGCAAATCTTTGGATTACCGCATGCGTAGGATTAACAATCGGTTACGGAGCATATGATTTAGCAATACTCACAGTTTTCCTCATGTTTATCGCCATGAACCTGCCAAAGGTATTAGAGAAGATGAGACTTCTACCTCCAAGAGGGAAGGAGAAGGAAGAGCATGAGGTTGATAGTGATGGGGAATAAAAGGTGGAACAAAGCCACGCTACCAGTTTAGCTACTGGAGTGATGGCTTTTTCTTTGTAAAATCTATATTGCTTAATTCGCAGCAAATAGGAATGAAATAGCCAGCCTAATAATATTATTTTAAAGAGGATTCTTTGGACAGAATCGTTTGCGGATAAACTAATTTTTAGTACAAGACTTCTTTGCTATAACGACTATATGATAAAAGAAAGGAGTATTATTTGGAGCTATTCCTTATCAAGTCATTTAAACATCTTAGTTTGTACGAAAAAGAATGGTCCACTATTTTAGCAGCAAATCAAAATTCTAATCCATTTCTAGAATTTCATTTTATATACAATTGGTGGAGATATTTTTCAGACGATAAGAAAATTGAGATTTATAGTGTTAGAGAAAACCAGAAAGTCATTGCTTTTTTTCCCTTTATAGTGAGTAAAAAGAACAATGTTAAAATTGTGCAAACGTTAGCTATCCAATCCTGTCCTTATACAGACTTCGTAGTAAAGAAGAGAGATTTAGATAGGGTACTTATGTTTGTGATGGACGGAATTATTTTAGATAAGCAGCAGGCTGTATTCTTGATTAATTCGTTAAGTTATGACAATCATACACACCTAAAATTAAGGAATTACATGAATGCTAGAAGCTACAAATGTATAGAAAAGAAAAACAATCCAGTAGAAATTTTACATGTTATAACTCCAATGATGGAAGTAAAGCTAAGGGCACTAGGTGATCTACAGGAAGAGGTAGTGACATTTGACCAATTGCAGTCTTTATTAGAGGGAAACATGGACAAATTTAATCACTCCAGTAACGATAGATTGGATTTTATGAAAAAGTTTGAAGGTGATCGGCCTCATGTCAGCGCAAAGGTAATACATCTTAATAATGAATTAATAGCATTTTCTTATGGTTTTCAGTGGCTGGATAAATACATGGAGTACGGAAACGGAAAACTAAAAGATCTTTTTCATGCTGAGAAGCTGCTTGGCGAGGTTATGCCCATACATGCTCCAGGTACTGTGTCTATCCTATTTTCAACTAAAAATTTTAGGGGTAAGCTTGGCCTTATCCTGGAAAAACGTCATATAGCAAAATATGAAAGAAAACAATTGAATCCTACTAAGAAGAAGGCATTTAAGAAAAAGCATTCTATTCTTATTGCTGAGCTCAACGATATCCACATCAAAGCCCCCAATTGTAACTTTAAAAGTATTTCTAACACAGAGATATGGTCAGGTAACCGACAAAGATTCCTTCTCAATTACCTTCGAGGTTTCGAGGGCTATCATTCTGGAAATCCCCAAAACACTTTTTGGATCAATTCAACATCGCTTTATATAGATGAACTAAATCATAAAGAAAAGCTATCTGAAGGAACTCTATTTATAGAAGGGTGGGAGTCTGAGGAGCTAGAAAAGATACTATGCTTTACACAAACAAACTACAGAGTACGGAATATATTAGTACGTGTTAATAAAGACAACAAAAATCAAATCAAAAAATTAATGCTTTTTGGATTTCAAATTAGAGATAAGTTTTTGATTCCTAGCTAGGAGAAGGTTTTTTCTCTGCGTGCAACGTCTAATTACTAGGCTTGACCCACAAATAGAAGGAGTCGACTTTTGATTGGAGGGAAGAGTGGAGACTTTCAACGAGAATAGTACGAGCTGAAGATCCAGGAGAGCACATATCGTTACTTTAATAGAAAAAACTTTAGACAAAACATCACAATTCATGGTGTTTATCTAAAGTTTGGAGCGACTAATTATTGATTAGTCGCTTCTTTGCTTTTACTTAGCCTATTCAACTGTACAATCTCAGCATCCTCATTCTTATGACCGGTTATTAAATCTCTCAATATATGAGATCCGAGCATACTATAAACGGTTCCGTTTCCACCATAACCTAATAGGTAATAATGATTTTCTTTCGTTGGATGTACTCCAATGAATGGAAGATTATCAGTAGATTCTCCAAAAGTCGCAGCGTATGCATAATCAATGCTTATATCGTATTGTGGGAATAGTTCTCTTGCTTGGAAAAGAAGATTTTCTACTCTCTTCATCATCAGCTCTTCCGATTGTGGTGCCTCAGGTTGGTCTTTGTCCATACCACCTATAATTAATCTACCTTCTTTGCATGTACGAGCGTATAAGTAAGGTCGCTTTGTCTCCCATATTAAAGCTTTTTCATGCCAGCCACTTAAATTACTAATAGGATTGCTGACGAACACATAAGAATGATTGATATCAGCTCCCCTACGTTTTCCAACAGGGACATCCTCATATCCAGTCGTATATACAACTTTTTTAGCATAGAACGATTTTCCAGTTGTTCGAACTTCCAGATCATCATCTCTATCTATCACATTTATAACTTCTGTATATGGATATAGATGAACGTCTAGCTCTTCCGCTTTTCGAAGAACCCCCTGTACAAACTTTAACGGGTTAACCTCTGCGTCACCTAAAGTTAGTAGGGCGCCATCCTTGGAAAAGGAAAATTTTTTGGCTATCTCGTTTCTTCCTAAATAATCACAAGGAAAGTTATATTTTTGAAGTGTTATGTATTCCGCCTTTAGCTTCTCGACATCATTTTCTTCGCTAGCAAAACACAGGCTAGGGCGTCGTATAAAATCCGAATCCTCATCGAGACTTTTAGCCACAAGCTCTAATTCATCCATTGCTTCATAACAGAGCTGATAAAAGCGAACAGCATCCTTTTCGCCGATTTGGTCAATTAGTTCATGAAGCATAATGTCATTTGAATACTGAAGTAATCCTGTATTCGCACTAGTGCTGCCGGTACCCATCATACGTTTATCTAATACTGCAACCTTCAATCCTGTATTCGCAAGCGATAGCGCAGTTAAGGAGCCAGACATTCCTCCACCGACAATAACGACATCGTATATATCTAAAGGCTCAATGAATGTTGGAGTAAATGGTTTTGTTGTAGTTGGCCAATAAAGAGACCCGTTATGTAGATTCATATGTACCTCCAAAGAGTTTTTTAGAATTATATACCCTTAATTTTTATTTTCAATCCATGTTATAATAATATGTGATAAAAGTATTAAACTGCTTGTTTAGGTGCTTTTAATAAACTAAAGGATGATGTATATGACACAGGAAAAACCTCGTGTATTAGTTATAGATGGTATGGCATTATTATTCCGTTCTTTCTTTGCAACTGCTATGTCAGGAAACTATTTTAAAAATGAAAAGGGGATTCCAACGAATGCAGTACAGGGCTTTGCTCGTCATGTATTGGCAGCACAGGAGCTAATGAACCCTACTCATATGGCGGTTTGCTGGGATAAAGGAATGAAAACGTTTAGAAATGATTTATTTGATGGGTATAAAGCGAATCGGCCAAAGCCAGCAGAGGAGATGATTCCTCAATTTGATATGGCCCAGGAGCTGTCGGAGCATTTAGGATGGCAAAACTTTGGGATAGTTGGAATGGAAGCAGACGATACGATTGCATCTATCACACATAAATGGAAAGACGAAGCCCATTTCACGATTGTCAGTGGCGATAAGGATTTACTTCAGCTTTTAGATCCTTCTACTGAAATTGCATTCACGAAAAAGGGCTTTACGATATATGACTACTATAATCATGAAAGATTCACAGATGAATACGGTATCTCTCCACTGCAGTTCCCGGATGTGAAGGCTTTTATGGGAGATTCCAGTGATGGCTATGCAGGTGTGAAGGGTATTGGACCGAAAACTGCTCTTCAGCTTATACAAGCCTATGGTTCAGTTGAAAAGGTAATAGACTCACTGCATCTCCTAACAAAGGGTCAGCGAACAAAAATTGAAGCTGATTTAGAAATGCTTCACTTATCGAAGCAGCTTGCTACCATCAGTAGAGATGTACCAATTGAAGCGGAGCTCGATCACTTAGTCATACCGAATATTGATACGAACAAATTCGATTTTTTATATGAGCATGGCTATACTATTTTAGCTCGTCAGCTGCAAGGGAAACAGAAGCCGGTGGGACAACTTTAATAAACGTGAGGATAGGAGCATTTTCTGCATATTTTATCTTGCGTATAGAACTTTCTCTTCCTCTTCCACCATTATCATGAACGATTAAATAGAGTTCATCGTTATTTTTTTCATACCCAATTAATGGTACCCAGTGATAGGAAAAAGAGAATTTCTGTTTCCATTTAAAAGAAAAATATTTATCAAACTTTAATGCCACTGGTCTACCTTGTTGTAGCTCACTCAAGGACTCCTCTATGGAGCATTTTTGGATTGTCCAACCAGGACCAAGCAGCTTTTTTAATCGCCTAATAAATCGATATGTAAATAGACCGATTCTTGTTCCTTTTAAATGTTTATACAAATCGTTAGGAATGTAGGAGTGGTTCGGTAAAAGATAGTTTAGGAGCACGTATACTGTGACCGGTCCACATGCAGAAGGTTGTAGCTTTGGATTAATGGAAACATCGTACTGGGAAAAGCCTTTAACCGGCAATTGGATTTTCAAGTTATTTCTCCTTTCTGGTTACTATATATAGTACGTTTATATTACCCTAAAAGTTTTTACTAAAGGCATTAAATTAAGTTAATTTCCTAAATAACGTTTTCCATTTTAAACACGAACAATTATTTGATTGAATGCGGCATGAGAGACAAGGCGTTGTAATTAGATTTGTGTATCAGTCGCTAGCAGAACGGTTTCCAGTAGCTAAAATCAATTATTGTTCGTGTTTTTTATATAAATAGCAATTCTAATTTAATTACTAAGGGGATGGATGGTTTGATTAGAGTATTAGGGGAAAAGGATTTTGAGGCAGCGGCTGACCTAGCGTCTATGGCATATCCAGGAATGGGCATTCAGACAGAGGAAAAGAAGAAGGAATATGAGGAAAGACTGAAACGAGAGCAAAGGGAAGAAAACGGCATTCTTTTTTATGGAAGCTTTAACGCAAAAGAAGAATTAGTAGGAATCTACCGACGAAGTGATTTTGAATGTAATATTAATGGTGAGTTTCAACGTCTATTTGGGATAGGCATGGTGGCAGTACATATTTTACATAAGAAGGAAAAGGTAGCTTTTGAGCTGTTGAACCATTTTCACCAGGAGGCAAGAAAGGAAAATGTGGCTCTTGTGGCTCTATATCCTTTTAGCTCTAGTTTTTACCGCAAAATGGGCTATGGCTACGGACCATTAAAGTACGAGTTTAGGATAAAACCAGGTGCTTTAAATAGTAATGGGCAGAAGGACCTTGTAGAGCTGTTATCTCCTACAGATGTAGAAGAAATTACAGTCTTATATAACCACTTTGCCCAAATGCATCATGGTATGATCAAACGGACATGGAGTGAGCGTCAGCATATTAAAAATGCAGCATCTCGTTATGTAGGGGTCCGAGAAGACGGCAAGCTGATTGGTGCCTTGGCTTTTAGCCTTCAGCCAGTGAAGGATAGTCACTTCCTGCATCAAAATATGATGATTCATGAGTGGGTATGGAGTAGCCAGAAGGGCTTTAAGCAGCTAGAGGCATGGGTTCATTCCCAGCAGGACCAGGTTGACCGAATCATATATGGAACAAACAACCCGGCATTTGTTTATAGCTTAAACAATCCACCAAATGACTCTAATCACTTAATACCTAGTGTCTATCATGAGGTGGCCACCACTGGATCGGGTTTAATGTATCGGATTTCAGATATTCCACTCTTTTTTAAGCAGATGCATTTTCAAACACTTCGCAAGCCAGCCGGCCAACCAGAAATTATTGTGAAGGTCGAGGACACCTTTATCGAGGAGCAGTCAGGCTTTTATAAGCTTTCATTTTTGGGTGGAGAATGGGATATTGAAAAAGTTGGAGAGAATATCGGTCAGGTGAACATCGAAATAGGAATTCAAGATTTAAGTGCATGGTGGATGGGCTGTGTATCGATTAAGGATTTGGATAGCTATGGTGAAGTAGTAGTGAAGGGTTGTAGCCCAGAGGATTTAGATGACTGGTTTAAGCCACGAAAAGCACCAATTTGTATGACAAATTTTTAAGTTAACATGATAAAAAAGACAAAGGGAGATGCGAGAACAATTTCTCGTTTCCTTTGTCGCTAGAAAAAAGGTTTAGGAGAAATCCCTAATCCTTTTTTTATTTAGAAGCGATTGTTTTATTGGATTCTTGCAGTAGACGGTTCAATGCTTCTCGGAAATTTTTATATGTTTCGATATTAACATGTAGATCTGCATGGACAATTTCTCGAATAAATTTCGGGTTAAAGCCAACATAGATTGGACGGATCCCCATTAAACGAAGAGAGCTATTCAGTCGGGATATAGAAATGGCCAATTCATTGTAATCGAATTCCTCAATATGCTCCACAGTTACCCCGGTAAAATCGAAAATAGCGTGTTCTACTTCTTTATGCTCGCCAATATATTGTAGTGTTTCCGTCTCAATATTTTCAAAGCGTTCCTTATACATATAGCCGGCAATCGGCATCAAAATTGTTTTAGGCACAATAGATGGAATGATTGGGGTGGACATTGCTTTTATAATTCGTTCATAGTAAGCGACTTTCTCTTTTAATTCCAGAATTTCATTTTCTTGCGACAAATATAACACCTCTGTTTTTCTTATTATGGTAAGAAAGTAGAAGAGGACTGTCGTTAAGAGCAGTCCTATTTCCTTTCATACTTTCTAAGGTTACCTTGGCTTATGTGTTCTAAAGAAAGTATAGACTATTCAGTTTGAATATTATGCCTATATGTAGCTGTTCTAAATAGTATCTATTTAGTTTGCGCTTGTAAAAATTCTTCTACCTGGTCCGGTGTTTTCGCATTTGCACTATGCAGGTGAGCCTTTTTCTCGCCGTTTTGGTATATAAGTAGGCTAGGAATCCCCATTACTTCATACTTTTCAGCGATTTCAGGTAGTTCGTCACGATTTACTTCATACCATGCGTAATTGTTATACTTTTCCATGATAGGATCGATAAACATTTCCATGCGACGACAATCAGGACACCAGCCTGCTTCAAATTTTACTAATACCTCTTGATCACCAGAAATGATTTCATTAAATTGCTCAGTTGTAGTAATTTTTTTCATTATAAGATACCTCCAATGATAATACATACAGTTTACACTGTTTCCCAAATAGGAGAAAGAAAAATGTATTAAATTATTCATTTTATTATTGCGAAAATTTAAACATTGCACTAGAATAATAGATATAGAGATTGCTTCTATTTTTTTTGTAATTAAAATGAATGAGCGTTCATTCAAGATGAAGGGGAGGCTTTGCACGTGACATATCAAATTAAAAAAGCAGCTGTACTTGGTTCAGGGGTAATGGGATCTGGGATTGCAGCTCACTTAGCAAACATCGGTATACCAACACTTTTGCTGGATATCGTACCAAAAGAAGTTAGTAAAGAGGATGAAGCAAAAGGACTTACATTGGAGCATCCTTCCGTACGTAATCGTTTTGCGGAAACTGCCGTACAGAAATTATTAAAGCAAAAACCAGCACCATTAACATCGAAAAAGAACCTGCAATTAATCACGGCAGGGAATTTAGAGGATGATCTTGAAAAGCTAAAAGATGTGGACTGGATTATTGAAGTAGTAGTAGAAAACTTAGATATTAAGAAAAATTTATATGACAAAATAGATGCAGTTCGTAAGCCAGGCACAATTATAAGCTCTAACACATCAGGAATCAGTATCAATGCGATGGTAGAAGGTAGATCAGAAGACTTTGGCAAGCATTTCCTAGGCACTCATTTCTTCAACCCACCTCGTTATTTGAAGCTATTGGAAGTGATTCCTGCTAATACGACTGCTCCTGAAGTAGTAGAATTCATGCAAACCTTTGGTGAGGATGTGCTTGGAAAAGGTGTTGTTCTTGCAAAAGATACGCCTAACTTCATAGCCAACCGAATTGGAACATACGGTTTACTTGTAACCCTTCGTGAGATGCAAGCAAGAGGCTACTCCGTTGGAGAGGTAGATTCTGTTACTGGTCCACTTATTGGCCGTCCAAAGTCTGCTACGTTCCGTACGCTTGATGTAGTAGGTCTTGATACATTTGCTCACGTAGCGAAAAACGTGTATGACCAAACAACAGGGGAAGAGCAAAAAGTATTTGAAGTACCCGCTTTCATGCAAAAAATGCTTGAAAACAAGTGGCTTGGAGCTAAAACAGGGCAAGGCTTCTTCTTAAAAGAAGGCAAAGAAATTAAAGAATTAAATCCGGAAACTTTAGAATATGGACCAATGAAGAAGCTGAAGACTCCTTCCATGGAAATGGCAAAGCAGCAAAAAGGCTTAGCCGCTAAAGTGAAAACGTTAACATATGCAAAGGATCGCACGGGAGAGCTTTTATGGAGTATTTTAAGCCCGACACTTATTTATTCTGCTCAGCTTCACGGTGAAATTGCAGATGATATCGTTGCGATTGACAATGCAATGAAATGGGGCTTCGGCTGGCAGCAAGGACCGTTTGAAATTTGGGATGCAATCGGAGTAAAAGACTCTGTTGAAAAAATGACGTCTGAAGGATATGAAATCCCTGCTTTCGTTCAGTCCTTATTAGATAAAGGATTCGATTCCTTCTATAAAGAAGATAACGGAGAGTTGTTCTTCTTTGACGGGGCGGATTACCAGGCGGTACCAGTCAATGAAAAGACGATTAACTTAAAAAGCTATAAGAAAAAGCATGGTGTCATTAAGTCGAATTCAGGAGCTAGCCTGATCGATTTAGGAGATGGAATTGCATTGCTAGAATTCCACTCTAAGTCCAACTCTATTGGGTTAGATATTCTTCAAATGATCAACTACGCTATTGACGAAGTTGAGAAAAACTTTAAAGGGCTTGTTATTAGTAACCAAGGTAAAAACTTCAGCGTTGGGGCAAACCTTGGAATGATTCTAATGGAAGCTCAGGATGACAATATTTTTGAACTAGATTTCGTTGTTCGTCAATTCCAAAACGCAACGATGAAAATTAAATACTCTGCCAAGCCAGTAGTAGTTGCTCCATTTGGAATGACATTAGGTGGAGGAGCAGAGGTAACTCTACCAGCTGCACACATTCAAGCATCGACTGAAACGTATATGGGTCTTGTTGAAGCTGGTGTTGGACTAATCCCTGGTGGTGGGGGTAATAAAGAGCTATACATGAAACATCTGAAAGGAATTCCAAATGGAGTTCAAATAGATTATTTAAATGTAGCTAGCAAGGTATTTGAAACAATCGCTATGGCTAAGGTATCCACGTCAGGTGAAGAGGCACGCGAAAATAATTTCTTAAGCATGGCTGATGGTATTAGCGTAAACCCAGATCATTTAATCTATGATGCGAAGCAAGCGGCACTAGCTCTAGCAGAAGCAGGCTATAAGGCGCCGATTCGTGAAAAGGTACCAGTGGTAGGTTCTCCTGGATATGCAGCATTGTTATTAGGAGCAGAAGGCATGTTCTTATCTGGATATATTAGTGAGCATGACTTGAAAATCGCTAAAAAGCTTGCGTATGTCATCGCTGGCGGCGAGGTTCCATACGGTACTTTAGTAGATGAGCAGTATCTGTTGAACCTAGAGCGCGAAGCTTTCTTAAGCTTAGTTGCAAATCCAAAGTCTCAGGCAAGAATGCAGCACATGTTAGTGAAAGGTAAACCATTACGCAACTAGACTGCGTTAGGTAAAAGGAGGAGAACTCATGCGTGAAGCAGTTATCGTAGCAGGTGCAAGAACACCAGTTGGTAAAGCGAAAAAAGGATCTCTAGCTAATGTACGCCCAGATGATTTCGGGGCATTGGTGGTAAAAGAGACGTTAAAAAGAGCGGGCGGATACGACGGCCCAATAGATGATTTAATTTTAGGATGTGCAATGCCTGAAGCAGAGCAAGGAATGAACGTGGCTCGTAATATCGGTGCGCTTGCTGGACTTCCAGATACAACACCAGCGATCACAATCAATCGTTTCTGTTCCTCAGGTCTACAATCAATCGCTTATGCGGCTGAACGTATTATGTTAGGCCACTCCGAGGCAATTATTGCTGGAGGAGTAGAGTCGATGAGTATGGTTCCTATGATGGGGAATGTCATTCGACCAAATGCTCATTTAGCAGAAACAGCGCCTCAATATTATATGGGAATGGGGCATACAGCAGAGCAGGTAGCGAATAAATATAATGTGAGCCGTGAAGACCAGGATGCATTTGCTGTTCGTTCACATCAGCTTGCTGCAGCGGCAATAGCAGCTGGTAAGTTTAACGATGATATCGTTCCAGTTGAAGTGATCAAGCATTTCGTAGATGAAAACAACAAAGCGCAAACGAAAAAATTTATGTTCGAAATGGATGAGGGTGTACGTCCAGGAACAACAGTAGAAACACTTGCAAAATTACGACCAGCATTCAACGTACGTGGTTCTGTAACTGCAGGTAATGCATCTCAAACTTCGGACGGTGCAGGCGCAGTCTTAGTGATGGATCGTGAAATTGCAGAGGCACAAGGCTTAAAGCCGATAGCAAAATTCCGTTCATTCGCAGTTGGGGGCGTGGCTCCGGACGTAATGGGGATCGGACCAATCGTTGCGGTACCTAAAGCATTAAAAATTGCAGGTCTATCTATTGAAGATATCGACCTTTGGGAGATCAATGAAGCTTTCGCTTCTCAATCTATCCAAGTCGTTCGTCATTTAGGTATCGACCTAGATAAAGTAAATGTAAATGGTGGAGCGATTGCTTTAGGGCATCCACTAGGAGCAACTGGTTCTATCTTAACTCTAAAAATGATGAGCGAACTTAGAAGACAAGGGAAGCAATTCGGTGTTGTAACGATGTGTATCGGTGGAGGCATGGGAGCAGCTGGAGTATTTGAACTTCTTTAATTTTAAGGGGGAAATGCGCTTTGATTGAAGGGCGCATTTCACAATCAATTAAACAAACGTTTACACACAATAGGAGGAGAAGGAAATGACACAAGTTCAAGATGCAATTAAAGGTGGAAGCTTTTTAGTAGAAGATATTGAGGCAAGCCGCGTATTTACACCAGAGGATTTCAATGATGAGCAAAAAATGATTGCTAAAACAGCAGAAGACTATGTAAAAAACGAAGTATTACCTGTTGTGGAGAACCTAGAAAATCATGAGTTTGATCACTCTGTACGTTTATTGAAATCTGCTGGTGACTTAGGTCTTTTAGCAGCTGATATTCCAGAGGCATATGATGGTCTAGGATTAGACAAAATCTCTTCTGCATTAATCGCTGAAAAGTTATCAGTAGCAGGTGGTTTCTCTATCACTCACGGTGCACACGTAGGAATCGGTACTCTTCCAATCGTTCTTTTCGGTAATGAAGAGCAAAAGAAAAAATACCTTCCAAACTCAGCATCTGGAGAAAAAATCTCGGCATACGCTTTAACGGAGCCAGGCTCAGGTTCAGATGCTCTTGGAGCAAAAACAACTGCTAAACTAAACGCAGCAGGCACTCACTATGTTCTTAATGGTGAAAAACAATGGATCACTAACGCAGGATTCGCAGACGTATTCGTTGTTTATGCAAAAGTGGACGGAGACAAATTCTCTGCATTTATCGTTGAAAGAACATTCCCAGGAGTATCTGTAGGTGCAGAAGAGAAGAAAATGGGTATTAAATCATCTTCTACTCGTACATTGATCTTAGAAGATGCACAGGTTCCTGTTGAAAACCTATTAGGTGAAATCGGTCGTGGCCACATTATTGCATTTAACATTCTTAACATAGGTCGTTACAAATTAGGTGTAGGTACGATTGGTGGTTCTAAACGTGCATTAGAGCTTGCTATATCTTATTCTAACCAACGTCAACAATTCAAAACGCCTATTTCTTCATTCAACTTAACTAAACAAAAGCTGGCAACTATGGCTTCTAAGCTATATGCGACAGAAAGCTTAATATATCGTACAGTTGGTTACTTCGAGGATCGTATGAGTCAAATGAGCGAAGAAGATCAAAAAGATGGAACAAAAATTGCAGCTGCAATCGCTGAGTATGCAATTGAATGCTCTATTAACAAAGTAGTAGGGTCTGAGGTTCTAGACTATATTGCTGACGAAGCAGTTCAATTACATGGTGGATACGGCTTCATGCAAGAGTATGAAGTAGAGCGCATTTACCGCGACTCACGTATTAACCGTATTTTCGAAGGTACAAACGAAATCAACCGTTTAATCGTACCAGGAACATTCCTGAAAAAAGCAATGAAGGGTGAATTACCACTTCTTCAAAAAGCTCAAGCACTTCAAGAAGAGCTATTAATGATGATGCCAGAGGAAGTTGGCGATGAAGCATTAGCACAAGAAAAAGTGCTAGTGGCAAACGCTAAGAAAATCGGTATTTTAGCTGCTGGTATGGCTGCTCAACGCTTCGGGACTAAATTAGAAGCAGAGCAAGAAGTATTAGTACACATTGCTAACATTGCGAATAATATCTTCGCTATGGAATCAGCAGTACTTCGTACAGAAAAAGCAATCGCACGCAGCGGAGAAGAAAAAGCAGCACAAAAGCTTCTATACACTCAAATCTTCTGCCAAGAAGCTTTCAATGAAATCGAAGCAGCAGCAAAAGAAACACTAATTGCTTCAGTTGATGGCGATAACTTACGCATGATGCTTTCTGCACTTCGCAAGCTAACACGCTACACACCATACAATGTAATCGAGAAAAAACGCGAAGCTTCCGTTAAGCTAATCGAAGCTGAAAAATTTGTAGTTTAATAATAGCAGTGGCCATCTGGAACTCCAGATGGCTACTTTTTTGTCCGAAAAACGATATTACCATGAAGGGGAATGAGTTTATAACCGTTCAGCAAGATTTATGACCGCTCACGGGAATTTATCACCGCTAAGCAAAAACAAGAATATTTTTAAAGTTAAGAAGAGAGCATTTCACTGTTCTCTCTTGCATGAGTAACAAAATATTATTATGATAAAAAGAAAAAGGTGAGATATAAATGACAATCCAATTTTACGGATATCCAAAATGTAGTACATGCAACAAAGCAAGCAAATGGCTGAAAGATAACAATATTCCATTTGAGAACCATCATATCGTTGACGCACCGCCTTCAAAGGAACTATTAAAGGAAATGGTGGCACAAGGCGATAATGAGCTGAAAAAATTCTTCAATACTAGTGGCGTAAAATATCGTGAATTACAATTGAAGGACAAGCTTCCTACTATGTCGGAGGATGAGCAGTTGGAGCTGCTTGCTTCGGATGGGAAATTGATTAAACGACCTCTTGTATATGATGGACACAAGCTAACGCTTGGTTTTAAAGAAGAGCAGTTTGAAGACATGTGGAAAACCTCTTAAAGCACCTTGTATTTACTATCAAAATATGTGAATATTAAATAGAATGGATTAATTATTTGAGAGGGGTTTATTTATGAGCGTACCTAAAGATTTTAAGTACTCAGCTGAACATGAATGGGTAAAAAATGAGGGCGGAAATGTCCGTATTGGAATTACTCATTTTGCACAATCTGAACTTGGAGATATCGTATTCGTTGAACTTCCACAAGTTGGCGATGATATCAAGGCAGGAGACGCTTTTGGTAGTGTTGAATCCGTGAAAACTGTTTCAGAACTATATGCACCTATCAGTGGTAAAGTAGTAGAAGTAAATACTGAGCTAGAAGATAGCCCCGAATTTGTTAATGAATCACCTTATGAAAATGCATGGATGATCGTGGTTGAGCCTTCTGACGTATCAGAAGTGGACAGCTTATTATCTCCTGAGAAGTACGAAGAATTAATAGCAGAGTAATAATGAAAACGCCGGTTAATAATCGGCGTTTTTTTCATATAATAAAGGAAAGGCAATAAGTTGGGAGAGAAGCTAAATGGCACATGTATTTAGTGATAAAATAATTATCGTTGAGGGTAGGTCTGATAAGCTGCAATTATTAAGCCTTCTCGATGAATCTCCAGAAATTATATGTACTAATGGAACGATATCCGATGTAAAATTGGAGGAGCTATTAAGCCCTTATGATGGCTTGCCGATTTATGCTTTTCTAGATGCAGATAAATCGGGAGAACAAATTCGCTCGGTTGTTAGGAAGGAGTATCCAGAGGCCATTCACCTGTATACCAATCCTACGTATGGCGAAGTTGCGAATACTCCGGTCAAGGTTTTGGCATCTATATTAAAACGTGTTAATATTAAGGTGAAAAAAGAATTTTTACCTTAGGATGATGTGTATGAACGAATGGACTAGAGAACAATGGGATAGCGCTAAAAACAATTCAACACTTACCTTGTTTTACATCTATACGCCTATGTGTGGAACGTGTCAGGTAGCAAGTAAAATGATGAATGTTATTAAAGAAATGGTTACCTATCCAATTGGTCAAGCAAATATTAATTTTCTAGGTGATTTGGCGATAGAACAGGAAATTGAAAGCGTACCTTGTCTTCTTATTACAAAACAAGGAAAAGTGGTAAAGAAAATCTATGCTTTTCAATCAGTTCCTTACTTATTGGAAACAATAAAGGCTATTGACGAAGATGGAAACCTATGATAATATTCGTTATGTTGAAAACACAATTTAATAGTGTCGCTCTTATTAAGAGAGGTGGAGGGAAGTGCCCTTTGAAGCCCGGCAACCGTCACGAAAGTGAAATGGTGCCAAGTCACGCAAAGCAATAGCTTTGGGAAATGAGAGAATGGATGAACGTTATTTTAAATAGATAACATACACCCCTTCTGCTCTTTTGCAGAAGGGGTTTTTTATTAGGAAAGGTGGTCAGGTTTACTTGATTAGTTTAAAAGAAGTTTCGAAAAGATTTATTACGAAGCAAGGAGAAATCGTTGCAGTTGACAGTGTAAATCTGGACATACAGCGTGGAGAAATATTCGGGATTATTGGATACAGCGGAGCGGGTAAAAGTACGCTCATCCGCTTGTTAAACGGTTTAGAAAAACCAACAGATGGCCATATTACAGTGAATGGCCAGGAAATTACATCTATTAATGAGGATAAGCTTCGAAGCTTTCGTCAAAAAGTAAGTATGATCTTCCAGCATTTCAATTTACTTTGGTCGCGAACAGTCGCTGAAAATATAGCATTTCCCTTAGAAATTGCAGGTGTCTCAAAGGACAAAAGAAAAGCTAGAGTAGAAGAGCTATTAAGCCTTGTTGGATTGGAAGGAAGAGGAGACTCTTACCCATCTCAATTATCTGGAGGACAAAAGCAACGCGTAGGAATTGCAAGAGCGTTGGCTAATGGTCCAGAGGTATTGCTTTGTGATGAGGCAACATCGGCTCTTGACCCTGAAACAACCGACTCCATTTTAGACTTGCTCGTAAGCATTAATGAAAAATTAGGATTAACCATTGTGTTAATCACACATGAGATGCAAGTTATTCAAAAGATCTGTAACCGAGTAGCGGTTATGGAAAATGGTCAAGTTGTAGAAGATGGAGATGTGCTTGAGGTATTCCAAAAGCCACAACAGCCTATTACTAAGCGTTTCGTCTCTCAAATTTCTGATTCAAACCAACCTGTACAAACGATACAGAATTTAGTTCAGCTTTATCCAAATGGCAAGCTAGTTAAGCTCGTTTTTGTTGGAGATACTACAGAGCAACCAATTCTTTCAAGATTAATCAAACAGTTCGATTTAGAGGTAAATATTGTCCAGGGGAACATCTCTCATACGAAAAGTGGGGCGTTCGGGACACTAATCCTGCAAATTGATGGAAATGAACAAGCGGTGGAAGATGCCATACAATTTATCCACTCGCAAAAAGTTAAAACTGAGGTGATCAACAATGATTGAATCGTTATTTCCAAATGTTGATTGGCCTAAAATGTGGGAAGCCACTATAGAAACCCTTTATATGACCGCAATTTCTACAGTCCTAACAGCAATCTTTGGACTAATTTTAGGACTATTATTATTTTTGACAAGCCCACACCAAGCATGGGCAAATAAAATAGCAAACTGGTTGACCAGTGGAGTAGTCAATATTTTTCGTTCTATTCCGTTTATTATTTTAATCATTTTGTTGATACCATTTACAACGTTGTTGACGGGATCGATGCGTGGTCCGAATGCGGCCATCCCTGCATTAGTAATTGGAGCGGCTCCATTTTATGCCCGTATGGTTTTAATCGCACTACGAGAAATCGACAAGGGTGTTTTAGAGGCAGCTAAATCGATGGGTGCTAAAACCTCTACAATCATTTGGAAGGTTTTATTGCCAGAATCGATGCCAGCCTTAGTATCTGGTATTACCGTAACTTGTATATCACTAGTTGGTTATACAGCAATGGCGGGAATTATTGGAGCTGGAGGACTTGGGAATCTAGCATTTTTAGATGGATTCCAACGTGGACGCGGAGATGTAACGCTTATTGCTACTATTTTAATATTAATCATCGTCTTTATTCTACAATGGATTGGCGATATTATTACTACAAAAATTGATAAAAGATAGGGAGAGATTGAAAATGAAAAAATTATTGGCTGGGGTTTTATTATCTGTTAGTGCATTAACGCTTGCTGCTTGTGGTGATGAGGATAGCGACAAATTAGTTGTTGGTGCCTCTAACGTACCGCACGCAGAAATTTTAGAGCAGGTAGTACCTATTTTAGAAGAACAAGGCATTGAGCTTCAAATTGAAACGTACCAAGATTACGTACTACCAAATAAAGACTTAAATAATGGCGACCTAGATGCCAATTATTTTCAACATGCTCCTTATCTAGAATCACAAATGAATGATTTCGACTATGACTTCGTAAATGCTGGTGGCATCCATATCGAGCCGATTGGTCTTTACTCTCAAAAGTATGATTCGATTGAAGAGCTTCCTGAAGGAGCAACGATCCTAATGAGTAATTCGGTTGCTGACCATGGCCGTGTGCTAGCAATGCTAGAAGCAGAAGGGCTAATTACACTTGCTGAGGGAATAGATAAAACAAAAGCAGAAATTGATGACATTATAGACAACCCGAAAAACCTAGAATTCGATCCAAACTACGAAGCTGCTTTAATGGTTCAGCTATATGAAAACAATGAAGGCGACGCATTGCTAATCAACTCCAACTACGCAATCGATGCTGGCTTAAATCCACTAGAGGATGCAATCGCAATTGAAGACTCAGAATCTCCATACGTAAACCTAGTAGCGGTAAACGCAGGTGACGAAAAAGACGAGCGCATCAAAGCACTAGTAGAAGCACTACAATCCAAAGAAATTCAAGATTTCATCTTAGAAGAATGGGGCGGAGCAGTAGTTCCGGTGAAATAATTCTTGTTGGATGAGTTATTGAAGCAAGCACCTGGTGTGCTTGCTTTTTTTGTGGGGTGATAGAAGTGTCAGTTAAGGAGGGGGGAAGTGCCCGTAACGTGAGGATCGCCCGTTAACTAGTGGAAAGTGTCCCATAAAGTGTTTAAAAGAGCCCATAAACCAGTTGAAACTGACCCATAAATGAAAGAAAAGCGCCCGTAAACGTGAGTATCGCCCATAAACTAGCGGAAATGTCCCATAAAGTGTTTAAAAGCGCCCATAAACCAATTGAAACTGACCCATAAATGAAAGAAAAGCGCCCATAAACGTGAGAAGCGCCCGTTAACTAGTGGAAAGTGTCCCATAAAGTGTTTAAAAGAGCCCATAAACCAGTTGAAACTGACCCATAAATGAAAGAAAAGCGCCCATAAACGTGAGTATCGCCCATAAACTAGCGGAAACTGTTCCATAAAGTGTTTAAAAGCGCCCATAAACCGGTAGAAACTGACCCATAAATGAAAGAAAAGCGACCGTAAACGTGAGTATCGCCCGTAAACTAGTGGAAAGTGTCCCATAAAGTGTTTAAAAGCGCCCATAAACTAGTTGGAACTGATCACTCAATCGAACCCTTAAAAAAGCTACATATACCCTCTTAAATGTTTCATCACAAATAAAAAGATTTACAGGTTTAATTACCAAATTAATGGTATCTTTCTTAACTTAATTTTGCTAATCTAAAATTGAGGTGATGACTATTGATTATCAAAAAATATGCGGAATCGGAACAACTGAAAGCAATGAGATTATTATTGAATAGACTACCTTTGAGGCACCCGTTTTATCCCAAGCTAGCCACAGAAATACAGACAACTATGGCAGGTGATTATGGAGAGGAAGTGGTTTATAGGGAGTTAGAAAGGATGCGTTTACCTTATAATTATTTTTTATTACATAAGGTAATGCTGCGTACGGAAAAATTATTTGAAATTGATTTTCTATTACTAACCCCGTTTGGTGCAGTTATTCTTGAAATAAAAAACATTATAGGGTCGCTCGAATTTAAAGTGAATCCTTCACAATTAATACAAACTAAAGATAATGGGGAGATTAAAAAGTACCCTTGCCCCGTTAATCAGTTAAATGAGTATTCCTATTTATTGTCTAATTTCTTTTCACATCATAATCTTTCTATACCAGTCTTCGGAGCTATAGTTTTTGCCTCTAAAAATAGCTATGTTAAAACTACAAACAATGATACGACCATTCTTTATAAGAATGAGGTCTATTCGTTCCTTCGAAATCTCCAAAATAAATCTACGATAGTACCCGTACCCGTTTCTAAACTTAATCAGGTAAAAAATCTGATTTTAAAACATAATTCCCCATATGAATTCTTTCCCTTAACGAAACATTATTCAATAGAAGTAAGTGATTTAATCTCAGGCGTAGCTTGTGAAGGCTGTGGACAGGTAGGTATGAATAAAATTAAAAATATTTGGTATTGTACAAGCTGTCAGTATGCTGACAAATATGCTTCGCTAAAATCACTTCAGCATTATTTTTGGCTATATGATGACATTCTTACAAATAAAGCTTGTAGAAAATTTTTACTCTTAGACAGTCGCTATGAGGTGAAGAGGCTATTAAGGAAAG
This sequence comes from Psychrobacillus sp. FSL W7-1457, assembly GCF_038593405.1. Lineage (NCBI taxonomy): Bacteria > Bacillati > Bacillota > Bacilli > Caryophanales > Bacillaceae > Psychrobacillus > Psychrobacillus sp. FSL W7-1457. The sequence continues at coordinate 2,765,818 of NZ_CP151993.1, read as the reverse complement.
CAAACCTCTTAAAATTAGGAAAATATAAAACTACACAGTATAAAAGGAAGAATTAACTTACGAGCACAAAACTTTTTTAAAATGATTCATTTCTCCCCTTTTTCATTTCACCTAAATTATTACCAATTAAATAAGCTTACAATTATCGAAAACGATCAGCTGGAAGCTAATCCCTCTCAGGCGCATGAGGGTGGGATTTAAAATAGGAGACTGGCTTTGATTTTACGCCGAGATGTTACGTGAAATGAAAAACATGATTCGTGTGACATATGTATCAATTCAATATTTGCGAAAGGAATTTTCAGAATAAAAAGGATGTTTGAACTTAACATGAGGTGGTATGTAGTGTAGTATAGAAAACATTAAAAAGGAAAGGAATGATTCATTATCAGTTCGGGAGAGTTACCCTATACAGAACAGATGGACCACGCATTCAGAGGAGTACATGGTTTCGGTTACGATGAATTAAGAAATAGTCAAACATTGAGAGCAAAAGTTGAGAAACGTCGTCAGGCAGATCACGAAAAAAGTATGCAGCTTGCAGCTAAGCTCGATGCTCGTGCTTTCCGAGGTTAATTTAAATAGAAGACAAAAATCCATGCAGTCTAGGCTGCGTGGATTTTTTAGTTAACACTATCACCGTAGTGATATGCATTCTCAATTAGAGTTATCTTATTGAAAATGATAGTGTCATAAAGTACCATGCGGATGAACCTAATTTTTCTCTTATAATTGTTATATATTATCAATAAGAAAGTGTTTCAAAAGATTTGCAAGGGACTTCAGTTTGAGTTAAGATTAGAATGATAATAAATTAGAATGGTTATACATTTCTAGTTACTTAATGGAGGTTATTAAATGTCGACTTTAGTTATTAAGGATTTACACGTCGCTATCGACGGTAAAGAGATCTTAAAAGGTGTTAATTTATCCCTTAACACAAATGAAATTCACGCTATCATGGGTCCAAACGGTACTGGTAAGTCTACTTTGGCTTCAGCTATCATGGGTCATCCTAAATATGAAGTTACTTCTGGTTCAGTTGAATTAGATGGTGAAGACGTATTAGAAATGGAAGTGGACGAGCGTGCTCAAGCTGGTTTGTTCCTTGCAATGCAATATCCAAGTGAAATCACTGGAGTAACTAATGCAGACTTCTTGCGTTCAGCTATTAATTCTCGTCGTGAAGAAGGCGATGAAATTTCTCTTATGAAATTCATCCGCGAATTAGACAGCAAGATGGAATTCCTAGAAATGGATCTTGATATGGCACAACGTTATTTAAATGAAGGATTCTCAGGTGGAGAGAAAAAACGTAACGAGATTCTTCAATTAATGATGCTTAAGCCTAAATTTGCTATTTTAGATGAAATTGACTCTGGTCTAGATATCGATGCACTTAAAGTTGTATCTAAAGGGATCAATGAAATGCGTGGAGAAGGCTTTGGTAGCTTAATCATCACTCACTACCAACGTTTACTTAACTACATCACTCCAGACCATGTGCATGTAATGATGCAAGGGCGCGTTGTTAAATCTGGCGGTCCTGAGCTAGCTCAAAAATTAGAAGCTCAAGGTTATGACTGGATTAAAGAAGAATTAGGAATTGAAGACGAGACAGTTGGACAAGAAGCATAAGAAAGGGGACGCATGACATGACGGTTGAAACGAAATTGGCATTAACCGAACAGGATATTCGCTCCTTTTCAGAAGGTCACCAAGAACCAAGCTGGATGACGGAACTTCGTCTTGCTGCTTTAGGTCAAGTGGAAACACTTCCAATGCCAACACCAGACAAAACTAAAATTACAAATTGGAATTTCACTGAATTTCCTGCTCATACTGTAGAAAGCACTACATTCTCTTCATTGGATGAACTTCCTGAAGAAGTGAAGGCGCTTGTTCATTCAGATGAGCAAAAAAATATTTATATTCAACACAACAATACACCCGCTTATCTATCTGTAACAGATAATTTAAAAGCACAAGGTGTGATCATTACTGATATTTATACTGCTGCACGCGAACATGGCGAGCTATTACAAAAATATTTCATGACAGATGGCGTTAAAGTTAATGAACACAAATTAACTGCACTTCATGCTGCATTATTAAACGGTGGAGTATTTGTATACGTACCGAAAAATGTTGTAATTGAAGAACCTGTTCAAGTTATTTATCTACATGACAACGAAACTGCTTCTTTATTCAACCACACATTGCTTGTGGCGGATGAAAACAGTTCAGTGACTTATGTGGAAAACTATTTGTCTACAGTTGAACATTCAAACGGTTTAGCTAACATTATTTCTGAAGTAATTGTGAAGGATAATGCAAAAGTTACTTTCGGTACAGTAGACGTTCTTGCAGAAGGATTTACTACTTATGTTAACCGTCGTGGAGTAACTAGCCGTGATGCTGTAATTGAATGGGCTCTTGGAATGATGAACGATAGTGATACTATTTCTGAAAATGTTACTCATTTAGTTGGGGACAATTCAGAAGGTCATGTAAAAATGGTTGTTGTAGGTCGTGGAACTCAAAAACAAAACTTTACAACAAAAGTTATTCACTGGGGTAAACATACGGAAGGACAAATCCTTAAACATGGTGTTATGAAGGATGCTGCATCTTCTATCTTCAACGGTGTTGGTAAAATTGAATTTGGTGCTACAAAAGCTAACGCTGAACAAGAATCTCGTGTTCTAATGTTAAGCGAAAAAGCTCGCGGAGATGCTAACCCAATTTTATTAATCGACGAGGACGATGTAACAGCAGGTCATGCTGCATCTGTTGGTCGCGTTGACCCACTTCAGCTGTACTACTTGATGAGTCGTGGTATTTCTAAACAAAATGCAGAGCGTCTAGTAATTCATGGATTCCTTGCACCAGTAGTAAATGAACTACCAATCGAAGGCGTGAAGAAACAGCTGACGGAGGTAATTGAAAGGAAAGTTCGCTAATGCTCAATATAAAAGAGATTCGAAGCTATTTTCCAATTCTTAATCAAGAAGTTAATGGTCATCCACTTGTATATTTAGATAGCGGAGCTACTTCTCAAAAGCCCACTCAAGTCATTGAGGCTATTAGAAAGTACTACGAGTTTGATAACTCCAACGTTCACCGTGGTGTGCATACACTTGGTAACCGAGCTACGGAAAGTTATGAAGGTGCCCGTGAAAAGGTTCGTAACTTTATCAATGCTAAATCAACGAAGGAAGTAATCTTCACTCGTGGTACTACTACGGCAATTAATACAGTGGCACAAAGCTACGGTCTTGCAAACGTAAAAGAAGGCGACGAAATTGTTATCACGTATATGGAGCATCACTCTAACATTATTCCTTGGCAGCAATTGGCGAAGATAACGGGAGCGACGCTTAAATATATCGACTTAGAAGAAGATGGTACATTATCTTTGGAAAAAGTTCGTGAAACAATTACAGAAAAGACTAAGATTGTATCTGTCGTATACGTTTCTAATGTATTAGGCACGATGAATCCTATTAAAGAAATTACTCAAATCGCCCATGACCATGGAGCTGTAATGGTAGTGGACGGTGCACAGGCTGCTCCTCACTTGAAGCTCGATGTACAAGCGTTAGATTGTGATTTTCTAGCCTTTTCTGGGCACAAAATGTGTGGTCCAACCGGTATCGGTGTTCTTTACGGGAAAGAGGCTTTACTTGATGCAATGGAGCCAATTGAATTTGGTGGAGAAATGATTGACTTTGTAGGCTTACAAGAGTCTACATGGAAGGAGCTACCTTGGAAATTTGAAGGTGGGACACCAATCATTGCCGGAGCAATCGGTTTAGCTGCTGCTATAGATTTTCTTGAAGAAATCGGTTTATCTGAAATCGAAAAACATGAGCATGAGCTAGCTGCCTATGCTATGGAAAAAATGTATACAATCGAAGGCTTAACAATCTACGGACCTCAAGATCCTTTGAAGCGAGCTGGAATTGTTACCTTTAATTTAGATGAAGTACATCCTCACGATGTCGCAACAGTCCTTGATATGAATGGTATTGCTATTCGTGCAGGACATCACTGTGCGCAGCCACTTATGAAGTGGTTAAAAGCTACTGCAACTGCTAGAGCAAGCTTCTACATTTATAACTCTGAAGAGGATGTAGATCTTCTCGTTGCCGGCTTACGCACTGCTAAGGAGTATTTTGGAGATGTCTTCTAATTTAGATCAATTATATCGACAAGTAATTATGGATCATTACAAAAATCCTCGCAATAAAGGTAGTATTGAGGATGGCGCATTGACAATAGACATGAATAACCCTACCTGTGGAGATCGTATCCACTTGACTATTCAAGTGGAGGATGGCGTTGTACAAAACGCAAAATTCGATGGTGAAGGATGTTCTATTTCTATGTCTTCTGCATCTATGATGACGCAAGCGATCAAAGGTAAAAATATAGATGAAGCGCTAAAGCTTTCCCAAATCTTTTCTGACATGATGCTTGGAAAGGAATATGACGATTCTATTGACCTCGGAGATATCGAGGCTTTAAACGGCGTATCTAAATTTCCAGCACGTATCAAATGTGCAACTCTTGCATGGAAAGCAATGGAAAAAGGCGTTTCAGAAGAAAAGAAATAAAATCAGAACGGAGGAAATACGATGGCAAAAAAAATGCCTGAAATTGGTGATTACAAATATGGCTTCCACGATAAAGACGTATCCATTTTCCGTTCAAAACGTGGTTTAACGAAAGATATCGTTGAAGAAATTTCCCGTATGAAGAATGAACCACAATGGATGTTAGACTATCGCTTAAAAGCATTAGAAATTTTCTACTCTAAGCCAATGCCACAATGGGGCGGAGATTTAGAACCATTAAATTTTGATGAAATCACATATTATGTAAAACCATCTGAACAAACAGAAAAATCTTGGGATGAAGTACCAGAAGAAATAAAAGCTACTTTTGATAAATTAGGTATTCCTGAAGCAGAACAAAAATACCTTGCCGGTGTTTCTGCACAGTATGAATCAGAGGTTGTTTATCATAACATGAAGCAAGAGCTTGAAGACTTGGGAATCGTATTTAAAGATACTGACTCTGCTCTTCGTGAAAACGAAGACCTTTTCAAAAAACACTTTGGTACAGTAATCCCTTCTTCTGACAACAAATTTTCTGCACTTAACTCAGCAGTTTGGTCAGGCGGATCATTTATCTATGTACCACCAGGTATAAAAGTGGATACTCCACTTCAAGCATACTTCCGTATTAACTCAGAAAATATGGGTCAATTCGAACGTACACTGATCATTGTTGATGAAGGTGCTTCTGTACATTATGTTGAAGGATGTACAGCTCCTGTTTACACAACTAACTCACTTCACAGTGCAGTAGTTGAAATTATCATCAAAAAAGATGCTTATTGCCGTTACACTACTATCCAAAACTGGGCAAACAACGTATATAACTTAGTTACAAAACGTGCTGTTTGTGATGCTAACGCAACGATGGAATGGATTGATGGTAACATTGGTTCTAAGCTTACAATGAAATATCCAGCAGTTATCCTTAAAGGTGAAGGCGCACGTGGAATGACACTTTCTATCGCTATCGCTGGTAAAGGACAACACCAAGATGCTGGTGCTAAAATGATGCATTTAGCTCCAAATACTTCTTCTACTATTGTTTCGAAATCTATTTCTAAACAAGGTGGTAAAGTAACATACCGCGGAATCGTTCACTTTGGACGTAAAGCAACGGGAGCACGTGCTAACATTGAATGTGATACTTTAATCATGGATAATCAGTCTACTTCTGATACAATTCCATACAACGAAATCTTGAACGATAATATTTCTCTAGAGCATGAAGCGAAAGTTTCTAAAGTGTCAGAGGAACAATTATTCTACTTGATGAGTCGTGGACTTAGCGAAGAAGAAGCAACTGAAATGATCGTAATGGGCTTCATCGAGCCATTCACAAAAGAACTTCCAATGGAATATGCAGTAGAAATGAACCGTCTTATCAAGTTTGAGATGGAAGGTTCAATCGGTTAATAATTCAATAATTAGTCGTCTCAAGTTTGTGGCGATTTGATTTAGGAGAAGGCGAACTTTATAGTTCGTCTTCTTTTTTTGGGCTATATTAAACGTGAAAATTTAAAATGCTTATGAACTGGGAAATGTATCACCAAGCTCATTTTAATTTGGTGTAATTTAACTTGTGTTATCTTTATTAATATAGGTATAGTAACTATAAAATAAGTAGTATTGGAGAAATTAATATGAAAAACTTTGAAAGTTATTCTTTCACTAGACTAATACGTAATACAAATTTCGAGTTTTTCTTCATTCTAGGAATTAATAACTCTGCTGACTTTAGCATCTATGTTGATCAAAGAGCTAGAGAAGTTTTAGGCTACTTAATCCTATATAAAGATTTAGAACTAGATAAAAATGTTAACTTGATATATTTAGTTGGGAATGGGACCAACGATGACCAGAATACTATTAGGTACGCGCAACAATTTGCCATGGATATGACAACTCAAGCGGTTTTTTATGAGGAAGATTTTATAGTTCGAAAAACTAATATAAATCCGAGGGTTGTTTCAAGACCTTATATCGATTTTGTAAAAGAAATAATTGGTAATGACATACCACATTCTATTATAGGTGAAGAATGAGATATTTTATTTATCTTTTTCTCCACTTTATCAAACAGTTCAAGCAATACGCGCAACTCTTCAGCTCGAAACTGCAACACTTACTCAGAATAGCGCAACAGTTGGAGTAATAATCGCAACACTTACAGAGAAAAATGCAACACTTTTAGATTATCTGCAACACTTTATTTTCCCGCAACACATAAACACTTTCCATCAACTCGTTTTTTTGTCTGTTTGATGAGGGAAATGATATGATAAATAGTAATAGCAAAGAGGTGGTTTGATGATAAAAATTGGGTTAACTGGTTGGGGGGATCATCCAGATCTTTATGTTTCTTCGCCTAGGGAGAAGCTGCAGGATTATAGTGCACATTTTCCGATTGTCGAGTTGGATGCATCGTTTTATGCGATTCAGCCGCAGCGAAATATAGAAAAGTGGATTCGGGAGACACCTGATAATTTTCAGTTTATCGTGAAAGCCTATCAAGGGATGACAGGGCATTTGAGAGGGGAGAATCCTTTTAAGTCTCCAGAGGAAATGTTTGAAAGCTATCGTCAGATGCTTGGGCCGCTTAAGGATGCGGGGAAGCTTGCGATGGTGCTTGTTCAGTTTCCACCTTGGTTTGAGTGTGAGAAGGATAATGTGCAGTATATGAGAAGAATTCGAGAGGAGCTAAAGGATTTTGAGGTGGTCATTGAGTTTCGCCACCAGTCCTGGTATCTTCCGGAGTATAAGGATTCGACTCTTCAATTTTTAAAGGATAATCATTTTCATCATAGTGTCTGCGATGAGCCACAAAATGGTGAAGGCAGCATACCTGTAGTGCCGGTTGCTACTTCTGATAAAGTGTTGGTCCGTCTACATGGGAGAAACTTTTATGGGTGGAAGAATCCAGGGAACAACGAAAAGTGGAGAGAAGTCCGCTATTTATATGATTATAATGAGCAGGAGCTTGCTTATATTCAGTCAGTTTGTGAGGTTTTATCTAAGCAGGCTTCCGAGGTGCTTGTTGTATTCAATAATAACTCTGGTGGTCATGCTGCTAAAAATGCTAAAGCCTTTCAGCAAATGCTTAATTTAGAATTTGATGGACTTGCGCCTAAGCAATTAAATCTTTTCGAAGGGGATTTTTAAATGGAATGGTTTTTATTAGTACTGAGCGGGCTTTTTTCAGGGACGATCGGTGCACTAGTGGGATTAGGAGGCGGAGTTATTTTAGTACCAGCCGTGCTATTCCTTGGTACGACGCTGGATTTGATTCCTAATATTACGCCTCAGAGTGTTGTAGGTTTATCTGTTGTTATGATGATTTTTATTGGTCTGTCTTCTACGCTTTCTTATATGAAGTCTAAGACGGTGGATTTTAAAAGTGGATTTATATTTTTTATAGGAAGTATCCCGGGAACCATTTTAGGTGCTTGGGTAAACAAAGGATTAGATCTCCCTTCGTTTAACCTATACTTTGGTATATTGCTTGTCATTTTATCCGTTCTTTTGCTAGTTCGTAAATATTTGAAGCCCGTTCAATGGTTTGTCAAGCATGGCAAGAAGCGTACCTTTGAGGATGGGGAAAATACATATGTATATGGATATCCAGTCTGGTTTGCACTAGCTTTAACCTTTTTTATAGGTTTTGCTTCCGGGTTGTTTGGAATTGGTGGAGGCTCGATGATTGTGCCGGCCATGATTCTATTATTTCTGTTTCCGCCCCATGTGGCAGTCGGAACGTCTATGTTTATGGTCTTTTTATCGTCTATTGTGAACTCTGCTACACATATATCTTTAGGAAACGTACCATGGCTATATACGATACCTGTCATCCCTGCTGCCTATATTGGCGCTAAGATAGGTGCTAAGCTCAATAAAAAGCTAAACTCGGAAACACTTGTTACAGCACTTAGAATAGTACTGCTATTGCTAGGAATAAGATCTATTATAGATGGGCTATTTTAATAAAGGCGAGCGATAGCCCGTATAAAAAAGAGGTGAGAAAGCTGAGAGAGACCATTCATATTTATCATACAAATGATTTACATAGTCATTTAGAAAATTGGCCGTCTATCCATCACTTTCTCTCTGAAAGACGTAAAAAGCATGCAAGCGATTCCTCTCTGATATTAGATATCGGTGATCATGTGGATCGCTCGAATATATACACAGAGGGAACACTTGGGAAGGGGAACGTGAAGCTCTTAAATGAAGCCCGATATGATTATGCAACGATTGGAAACAATGAAGGAATCACATTGAGTCACGAAGAATTGGATTCATTATATGAACAGGCTAAATTCGAGGTCATAGTTTCCAATTTTACGGATTTGGAAGGGAATATCCCTAGGTGGGTGAAGCCTTATAAAATTCATCAGACGGCCTCTGGAATACGAATTGGGATTATAGCTGCTACTGCGGATTATAGTGTTTATTATGAAAAGCTTGGGTGGAGATTGCAGGATCCTCTTCCTAGACTGCAGGCAGTTGCTGATCAGATTTCTCCTCATGTCGATGTCCTTATTTGTATGTCTCATTTAGGAAAGTCTAAGGATGAAGAGCTATGTGAGCTGATACCGTCTCTGGACTTAATTTTAGGAGCACACACGCATCATTTGTTCGAGGAAGGGAAAATGGTTGGGAATACATTGCAGGCCGCTACAGGGAAATTTGGGATGTATGTGGGCTATGTGAGTCTTGAATATGACCATTCCATGAAAAGAGTTGTTTCTAAACAGGCTGTTGTCTACCCTACAGACGAGTTGCCAGTCCCTCAAAATGCAGGACACACGATGGAAAATTGGGAGCGAATCGGTAAAGAAAAGCTATCTTATCCTGTTTTTACAAGCAATTCCTTGTTAAAAAAAGAGTGGTTCAATGGGTCTGAGTTAGCGAATTTCTTTGGAAAGGCATTGCTAGCATACACGAATGCAGATTGTGCCATGTTTCCTGCAGGAATTTTCTTAAAGGATTTACCGGAGGGACCTGTCACTGCTTGGGATCTACATCAATGCCTGCCTCACCCCATTAATCCATGTATCGTTACATTAAGTGGAGCTGAGCTGCTAGAGGTGATGGAGCTTTCAAAAAACGAAAAATGGCCAAATTTAGAAGTGAAGGGTCTCGGATTTCGTGGTAAGTATTTAGGGGCTATTTTATTTGAACAGGTTGAACAAGATATGCATGGGCAGCTTTTGATTAAAGGTGAGCCATTAACGTTACATCAAACGTACCGGCTGGCGACGCTAGACATGTTTACTTTTGGATTTTTCTTTCCTTCTTTTAAGACCGCGAAGAAACAATATATTATGCCAGAAACTATACGGGACGTTATAAAATGGTATGGAATAAAGGAAGAGAATAAATGTAGGGCATAATAGACCTCCTCGTTACATAAAAGTAATGAGGAGGTTTTTTCGTTGTTTTATCGCAAAAAGAAGAAGCGTTTCATATTTTTTAGCACTCAACGCAAATTAGCCATCTTTTTAACATGCTTTTTATTGTCAGTGGCTTACGTATTTTATTATATAAATGCGCAACTGACTCCCACTTATTTACAATATGCTGAGGTGCAAACTAACAAGATTGCCTCTATGGTAATAAGTAAGGCGATTAACTCGCGTACAGCAAATGTTCTAGATGTAAACGATATTATTGAAGAGGTTCCTTCGGATAGCAAAAATATGGTTACAACCAAATTCAATACAGAAATTATTAACCGAGTGCTATCTGATACAAATAGTTTAGTACAATCCCATTTAGAACAGGCTGAACAAGGGAATTTATCAAGTCTTCCTTACTTGGATGATATTGAGTATGATAAGCAAACAATGGAAGACCAAGGTGGAGTCGTATTTTTTGTTCCGATGGGGCAAGCAACGAATATACCTTTGATCGGGAATTTAGGTCCAAAAATACCTATTCGATTCCACGTGATCGGAAACGTTCAGTCAAATGTGGTGCCTACTATTACCGAGTTCGGTATTAATAATGCGTATGTAGAAATTAGTATCCACATTAAGGTGAACGTACAAATCATCGTCCCGCTTGCTAGTAAAATGAGTGTAGTGGAACAGAATATACCAGTAGCCATGGGTCTAGTACAAGGGCAGGTTCCTCACATTTATACAGGTGGGGATGGGTCGGCTGCTCCATCGGTGGAGGTACCTATACCGTTACCGGAAGATTAAAAAAACTTCATTTTTCTTAAATTACTGTTAGAATAGATAAAAATGAATAATAAATAGGTAGAGGCCGCATTGCTTAATAGTATGTTACGGGAGGGTGACTCCAAGGATCGTAATAGAAAGGAAGTTTTGCCGAAACTAAGTATGTCTAGTCAAGGATGCTTAGTTGGGGTTATTTTGAACAAGAATAACACTGTCATGTATATGGGGACATATAGATGGGGAGCTACAAAAGTGAAACAAAGTGTTATAACTAAAATTTCATGTATAAGCCAACCTATAAAATACTATAGGTTGGCTTTTCTATTTTCAAGGAGGAACAGTTTTGGAGAATACAATTTTTTCGTTAGTGCCACCGCTATTGGCAATCATCATGGTTTTATTGACAAAAAGGGTCTTGTTATCGTTAGGAGCAGGTATTCTTTCTGCAGCCTTACTAGTAGAGGAATTTAGCCCTGTTGGATCTTTGTTAATGTTATGGAATTCCTTTAAAATCTCTTTTTGGGATGGGGGTTTAAATGTATATAACATATATATTTTATTGTTCATTCTCTTGTTAGGTGTAGTTACTGCTTTTGTCAGCCTGTCAGGAGGAAGCACAGCTTTCGCTAATTGGGCGATCAAGCGAATTAAAACGAAAAGAGGCTCTAAACTATTAACAGCCTTTTTAGGAATCATTATTTTTGTGGACGATTATTTTAATGCATTAGCAGTAGGGCAAATTGCAAGACCAATTACGGATTCGCATAAGGTTTCTCGTGCAAAGCTAGCCTATTTCATCGATTCTACATCAGCACCGATATGTGTAATCTCACCAGTTTCTAGCTGGGGAGCATTTTTGATAAGCCAGCTAGGTGTTATTTTCACAACACATGCTGTAACAGAATATACTCCGCTAGAAGCTTTTATCACAATGGCGCCTATGAACTTCTATGTAATAGCTACTTTGGCGATCGTATTCTTTACGGCTTGGACAGATTTTGATTTATTTGAGATGAAGAAGCATGAAAAGCGTGCGAAGGAAACAGGAGTATTATTTGATCCTAATAAAACTAATCCGGGAGATATGGATGGAGATTTTCCTGACAATCAGTATGGGAAAGTGATCGATTTATTACTTCCAATCATCTCTTTAGTAGTGGTGACGTTAGGGTTGATGTTCTGGACGGGCTATCAGTTGTCCGGAGGAAGTTTAGATATATTTGTCATCTTTGAAAATACAGATGTTCCTTTTTCATTATTTATAGCTGGATTGGTAGCAAGTATTTTAGCTTTCCTGTTATACGCTCGCCAATTCAAGGTTAACCCAAATGCTAACATGAGCTACGTGTGGAAGGCTTTACGTACAGGCATTCAATCTATGCTTCCTGCCATTTTGATTCTTGTATTCGCATGGGCATTATCTTACCTTATTACAGCCTTAGAAACAGGTGCATTCCTTGCAACGATTGTTACAGAAAATAATATCCCAGTAGGTATTATTCCAGTATTACTGTTTGTGCTGACTGCTTTTATGGCCTTTGCTACAGGTTCATCCTGGGGTTCGTTTGGTATCTTGCTTCCGATTGGTGCAAGCATTATTATGGCAATCGATCCTCAGCTATTGCTACCAGTATTAGCAGCAGTATTGGCAGGAGCAGTTTTCGGAGACCATTGTTCACCGATTTCGGACACTACGATCATGTCGGCTACGGGAGCTGGAGTTAATGTCATTGATCATGTGATGACACAGCTGCCTTATGCAATAACTAGTGCGATAATAGCTGCAATCGGATACTTAGTATTAGGATTGACAGGCTCTGTCATGATAGGATTAATAACAGTAGTAGGAATCCTCATTCTATTATTTGGGTTTTGGACCCTTAGTAATAAAAGTGGGAACAAGTATTCTATTTAGCTTTTTTAGAAGGTTGTTTGAATTCAAATAATATGGTACATTGACAACAGTGAAGTCAGATTATTTGAAATGGGGGATGGAATCGTGACATCATGTAAGCCACCAAAAGAACAACATGAGCGCAAGCCTGAATGGCTCAAAATAAAGCTAAATACGAATGAAGATTATAAAGGCTTAAAAAAATTAATGCGCGAAAACAATCTAAATACTGTGTGTGAAGAGGCAAGATGCCCTAATATTCATGAGTGCTGGGGATCTCGTCGTACTGCTACATTTATGATTCTTGGAGCAATTTGTACAAGAGCATGTCGCTTCTGTGCTGTAAAAACTGGCCTTCCAAATGAATTAGATTTAGCTGAGCCAGAACGTGTGGCAGATTCAGTTGTTATTATGAATCTTAAGCATGCGGTAGTGACGGCTGTAGCAAGGGATGACTTAAAAGATGGCGGCTCAGAGGTTTTTGCAGAAACGATCCGTGCAATTCGAAGAAAAAATCCTTTTACTACAATTGAAGTTCTTCCATCGGATATGGGGGGCATTGAGCAAAACATCCGTAACATTATGGATGCGAAGCCAGATATCCTGAATCATAATATTGAAACGGTACGTCGATTAACTCCTAGAGTTAGAGCACGTGCACAATATGACCGTTCTTTAGAATTATTAAAGCGTGCAAAGGAAATGCAACCAAGCATTCCTACAAAGTCTTCGTTAATGCTAGGTTTAGGGGAAACGTTTGAAGAAATCATTGAGGTTATGGATGATTTACGTGCAAATAACGTTGATATTATGACTATTGGTCAATATTTGCAGCCTACGAAAAAACATTTAAAGGTTCAAAAATATTATTCTCCAGCTGAGTTTGGAGAATTGCGTAAGATAGCAATGAGTAAGGGTTTTTCACATTGTGAGGCAGGCCCGCTTGTAAGAAGTAGCTATCATGCAGATGAGCAAGTTAATGCTGCTGCGAAGCAAAGACAGCAACAAGGTGAGGAATTACTAGCTGTTCAAGAGTAATAGCTAATGGATGGTGAATGTATGATAATAGCAGAAGGCTTCACTTATGAAGTAATAGAAGATTACCGTGATGCGTTTAAAGAGGAAGCTTTTTTGGAGCGTTACAGCGAAATTTTAACAAAGTACGATTATATTATGGGAGACTGGGGATATGGTCAGCTTCGCCTAAAAGGATTTTTCGAGGATCGTAACCAAAAGGCAACATTCGATACGAAAATTAGTACGATGAAGGATTATTTGTACGAGTATTGCAATTTTGGCTGTGCTTATTTCCTCGTTAAAAAAACAGGTGTAGCTCCAAAACCAGTTACTCTAGAGCTTGTAAAAGATAAAAAAGAAAACCTTGAGCAGGATCAGTTATGATCTAGCTCAAGGTTTTTTTCTAAGGCTTATAGGCTAGGGTTGGTTTTGTTTTGTGAAATGTTACACTTAAACTTAAGGTTCAGGTTAGTATAATAAGAAATGACGCTATACATAAAGAAAGTAGGTATTTCTAATGTATTTGAGAGACATAGGTCTAGATTTACCATATAAAAAAAATTATGAATATATCCTTGATATGATATCCAATCACAATTTAACTGAAGAAGAAGCAGTAAGATTAGATTTTGAAAAAAATTGGAAAGAAAATAAAGTTAAGTTTGGTGATGAAGTAAGATGTATTGCAGCATTATATTTGGATTTATTAGGAAATTTTAAGACAGAAAAAACAAAAAAAATAATGATTAGATGTGTAAATGATTTAGCTATGCATAGTATTGTACCTAAAACTACGGAAGGATTTACTGAGGTATATGTATTATTAGATTTTAATTGTTACTGGAATTTTTCTAATTTCGAGAAGAAAAAACTTATATTAGAAAAAATAAACGAAGGAATATTACTGATAGCAAATGAATTTTCTTGGGATATTAGTCCTTTTAGTCGAGTCACAAAGGAAAATATTGATAGAAACTATGTTAATGAATTCTCTTTGAAGCAGAAATCCTCTCCAGATAGAAAACATAAAGCAGAAATTTTTTGCCAGCACGATATTGATTTTATTACTATTTCGATGATTATTAGAGAACGAAAGTCAAATGAGGTTATAAAAAGTGAATTACTATTTAAAGATAGACCTCATGAATTATCATTTGTTCAAAAACTAGGGGATTTAAAGTGGATTTCAAATAGAGAGGTTACACTTAAACATAGATACAATCTCCGTAAAAAGTGGACAGTTAAGATGGATGAATGAATCACATCCTAAAGGATTTGGTTATGGATAATGAAATTGTACTTATTCAACAAACGTCGCATGTAAGTGGTAGATTGGCTTTAATTTTGACACTATTGCAAAATTCAATCGCCTATATCGGTGAAGGGGGAGTTAAAATGCTTAGAAAAACTATTCTATCATTACTAATACCTATTTTTGTTTTAGTTGTGTTGTCTGGTTGTAATAGTGGAAGCTCGGAAAGTTCTTATGGTGCATATTTGATAATTGATGGGAAAGAGTACACTTGGCAAGGTGATATTGAAAATAATGAATTCACAGTCGCAGATAAAATTGGAGAAGTTAATAATAAAGTTGATAAAGAAGTAATGCCAAAGGATAATCTATCATCCAATTTTCTGGAAGTTGGAGAAGGAATATACACCTCAAACGAGGATAGTAAAGTTGTTATAGTAAAAAGAGAACATGATGGAAATTATGATAAATTTACGGAAAGTGACTACTATAAAGAACATAAGAGTGAAGATTAAAGAATTTCTTGTTATGCTAACGGGTAGCAGGAAGGAGAGAGTGCATTGAGCTTAGCAAGCTATATTGGATGTAATGTAGAAATCCCTCTGAGCGATGAAGGGTCAGAAGATTTGATTATAATAGGAGACTGTTTTTCAGATAAGTATAACCAACGAGATGTGAAAAAACATCAATTTACCACTCCTTTTGTTTACGAAATATCAAGTGACTGGGGAATAGAGATTTCAAAATATATCAACCAAAATACATGTGACGAATCAAAAGAAAAGCTAATTGAACTGTGTAAAATTATGGACAGTTACATTGATAGAGGTGATTATTTTGAACTGTATAGTTGTTGGGTCGGAGAAGAGGCTGATAAGCAGGTAGGTGAGATAATGCTTCGAATCAATAACTTTGACATTGAACAGATTGAAATGCCTGAAAAAACGTTAGTTAGATTTGAAAAATGAGCCAGGAGAATTATCCTAGCTCATTTTTATATCTATTTTAAATCAGCCTTTACCTTTAACATAGCCTTTTCTCATAACATCATAGTGTTTGGACGCACTGCTGGAAATTTGCTGGAGCAAATAATAGAATAAGTCATCAGGAGTTAGTTTCAGTGTCATTATTAAGGATAAGTTCCACTTTGTGAACCTTTTCTACAATGTCTGGATGTATTTGATACTTTTCTTTTAAGATTAAATTAGCTGTGTCTATTTCCTTGAATACAGCTTGTATTGATTTTAATTGATTCATCTGCTCGGATGTTGGTGGCTTGTTGTCGATTTGGTAAAGTAAGTTGATTAGGTTGGCTAAAGAGACATTTAGCTCTGGATTTAGGTCAGTGGCCATCTTCAACAATCTCTCTGCATGACTAATATCTTCTAGCATTGGACCGATGGCAAGCCATCTCTTTTCATCATCTTGAAGATCTTTCTCACTTTCTTGAAGAAAGGAGGCGTTAGTTGTAAAAGCCATGTCTATGAATTGAAATGCTTCCTGAAAAAAGGAATAAGATGCGGTCTCATTATAGAGATTATTTGTATTTTCTTTTTTGTAAAATGTTTCTTTCAAGTATCCTTGTTCATCTTTATCAAATTTAAAGCTCTGTACAGTTCTATCAGAGTGCTGCGCTTTAATCATGACGATTAATGGTTTTCTTTCAAAAATGGTTGTACTAAAATCTATATAGCCTAATTGAACATATTCATCAAAAAGAGGATAGGCTTTATCACCGTCTTTAACGACCAACAACCACCTCTGCCCATCATCCCATGCATAACGGCCGTTCTCCATTTTTCCTGCATTCACATGCAATTCAATTATTTCATCTTCACCATCCCCATCGATGTCGATTTTAGTTGTTTTATAAAGTGCAACAGGATACTTTTCAATATCTTTTGCGAGAATCATAGAATAATCTTTATTCACTTCTTCATTCATAGCCAGCTCCAGTTCTTTTTTTTCCTCCTGAAGATTATCCTTTTCTTCTGTAAGCTGCTCCAGTTGTTTTTTTAGCTCATGAATCTCTTGAGTCTGATCCGAGTCAGACTGGTCAGTACAGCCGACAAGTATACCTATTAAGCATACGATTACTAGTACAAGCACTCTCATTTTGTTACTTCCCCTCCTATATTCAATAATGATTAATTCTCTGTTATCTTGGTTATACCTCTCTAAATGAAAACAAAAGTAAAATTGTTTTCTAAGGTTAATGCGCAAAGAGGTTTATGATTCAGTTAAGCGAGAATTGTTCAAAAAAACTCTTTTATAACTGTTTTCTTTTGGGAGAATATTAAAAGTAGGATAGTTGAATAAGAAGGACTTTTAGCAAAAGTATTGAATATAGATTTTAAGAATGGAAGAGTTTATATAATTAACAATGTAACGAATAAGAAAGAAATGCTTTATTTGACTATGTAATTAAAGCATTAGACACTACGTGGGTAGAGTAAGACACCATATAGATGGAAGATAAGTATTTAAACTTGTATAAAGATAAATTTGATTACAGAATACAGGGGACTTAAACAATCGTGTGCGTGATGAAGTCGAATAAGTAAATGAAGGGACATAACTTCATATAATTGAAATGGTATGAATATCAGTATTTCTTTTGGGGGAGAGAAATAAATTGAAAAGGGAACTTCTAGTAAATAAACAAAATAATAGAAGGAAAAAAAGAGATTTTTTTAGGAAAATATTCTTATTTTTCTTAGTGTTTTTATTAACTTTTTATATATCCAATGTAGAAATACCTCAAATTCCTTTTTTAAAAGGAATTTATCCTAAATTTGTTGTTTTATCCATTGAAAATAGTTTATTAACGATCCTTTTTTTATCAATCTTATTAATGACGATTGGAAAGAAATATACTTATTTATTTAACGTTGAACCATTAAAAAAAGGGAAAACCTATATTTGGATTTTTGCTACTATAGTAATGATTTATGTCATGATGGTATTGTTTTCCGATGTTTCTGGTTTAACATTTTATTCATCCCCGCTAGAATTTCCCTATTTTATTTTACTTTTAATTCGTGTTGTAATTATAGTTCCCATTGAAGAGGAACTTGTATACCGAGGATTACTTTTATTAATACCATATAATAAACTAAAATATTTAATGCTAATCGTGTCTTCTGTCATATTTGCTTTAATTCATGATGACCCATATAAAATTATATGGCTTTCATTAGGATTAGGGATATTAGGAATCCGTTTCAATAATATTTGGATACCAATCATAGCACATGGCATTTGGAATTTATTGGCTTCCTTTTTGGCAGTGAAAGTTTAGTTTTTAAGTGTTTGAACTCTTTTTTGAGAAACAGTAATTTACATATAAATAAGAAACAGCCTTAGTAATTCAATAGGGCTGTTTCTTATTTATATGTAAAAGTTCTAAAGATGAGCATAGAAGCATAGCTTCCAGCTCATTTTTTCAGTGTGTTTTAATTAACTTACTTTTAATATAACTTAAAAGACTCACCAAACTTTCCAAAAAGCTTGTCTTATAGAAGGGAACTAGTTAACTAAGCAATTCTCTTAAATATTCTCTAAGCTCCATTGCTTCTTCTTCCGATCTATTAAAAATATGCTCTAAGTAGCCTGGTTCTTCCACGTCATCTGCACCTATAATAGCTGAACGATTATATTGAATATCCATTACAAGAACTTTTCCAAAAAAACGAGAGCTCTGTACGATTGCTAAGTCATAACGCTGAGATTCTCCTGTAAAACCTACAAATCTTGTTTTTGTATCTTCTACATCATCATATAAAAAGAAACGCTCCACCCTTGACACTCCTTCCTTACCTAAGAGTTATGGTACTATAGAATAGAAGTATATATCAACGAAAACAAGAAATTAGGAGGCTGTACCATGTATTTTGTGGACCGTAAAAGTATAGCACTGACATTAAAGCATATGAGAGGATTGTTAGTGTTAATAGATGATCGTAAAGATTGGAATGAAAATGAAATTACCAAGTTAGCCTTAGAGCGAGTTGGACAAAATATGATTGAGTGTGTAATAGACGTGGGTAATTCGATGATTGATGGGTTCATC
Source organism: Psychrobacillus sp. FSL W7-1457 (assembly GCF_038593405.1). Classification (NCBI taxonomy): domain Bacteria; kingdom Bacillati; phylum Bacillota; class Bacilli; order Caryophanales; family Bacillaceae; genus Psychrobacillus; species Psychrobacillus sp. FSL W7-1457. The sequence continues at coordinate 2,746,776 of NZ_CP151993.1, read as the reverse complement.
ATGAGAGATCCAGGTGGCTATGACGATATAATTGATATTTTGACCGATGAAAAAGTTATTACACCTGAAATGGATGCCCCATTAAAAGCTGTGATTGAAATGAGAAAAGAGCTTGTAAGACATTTCTTTTCCGTTGACCATAAGCAATTAGAAAGCGTATTAGTAGAAAACCTTCCTTATTTAAAACAGTTCCCTGAAAGAGTAGAAAGTTATTTGATTAACGAGCTTGGTCCAGTTTCAGCATTTTTACCGGAGGATTCTGATGTCCGTCTATAAAGCGTACTTTTTAGATTTAGATGGAACTGTTTATAAGGGACAAACACCAATTCGTGAAGCTGTCGATTTCGTGCACTATTTACAAAATAACGGAATCGAGCCTTTCTTTGTAACAAATAATTCATCGATGACTCAAAAGCAACTACAGCAGAAGCTTGCAAAGATGGACATACAGACGTCCGAGGAGCAGATCATTTCTTCTAGTATTGCTGCAGCTAACTATATTGCAGAGCATTATCCTGCGAAAAGTGTTTTCATGATCGGGGAAGAGGGACTAAAAGATGCTCTAGCCTCCGTTGGAATTGAGACGACTGATGAGGTAGCAGAAGTTGTCGTAATGGGAATAGACCATCAAGTCAATTATGAAAAGCTTGCGCAGGCTTGTTTATCCGTGCGAGCAGGAGCAGCATTTATTTCTACTAATAGTGACCATGCGTTTCCAAGTGAGAGAGGGTATCTTCCAGGGAATGGTGCATTCACGAAGTTAGTAGAACATTCTACTGGTGTTGAGCCGATTTTTACTGGAAAGCCACAGCCGTTTATGCTGGAGTTTATCCAAAATAAATATGGTTTTAAAAAAGAAGAGATGGTAATGATTGGAGACAACTACCAAACAGATATCCTAACGGGCATACACATGGGAATTGATACAGCTCACGTTAATACAGGAGTCAATCGTACGGAAGAGCTACAGATGTTACTGAAAAAACCGACTCATTTCTTAGAAACTTTACATGATTGGATAAAATAATAGCATTGAAAAATGAAGAAAAGGCACTTCCTGTTCGTTTGAACAGAAGAGTGCCTTTTTTTCTATTAGTTTAAAAAATTATTTTAAAATCAGATTTTCTTGCGCTTGCTCTTAAAACAAAGGATTTTCTTCAATATATTTGTATATATTAGACACTAAATCTTCAGAGGAATTACCTTCGACTACATCCCCATTTACGATGGCGAATAGCGTTTCAGAGCATAGAGAACAATAGCTGAGACAGCCATATTCTAGTACGTCTAAATCTGGATCTTGTTCTAATATATCAAAAGCCTCTTGTGAACCATTTGCAAGGTTGCTTATACAAAATTCAACCATTGGATTCATAGCTGTCACCTCACTACATCGTCATGCTACTCTATTTTTTTTAAAAGGTCAATTGAGAAGTTGTATTGTGAAAACTGTCACAATCATTTATAATTTGAGGAGACATTGAAAGAAAAGGGAGAATATTTATGCGAAAATTAGTCTTATTAGGTGGTGGATACGGTAATATGCGCGTATTATTACGCCTATTGCCAAATAATTTACCGGATGATGTAGAAATAACATTAATAGATCGTACGCCATTTCATAGCTTAAAAACAGAATTCTATGCTTTAGCTGCAGGAACTTCATCTGACCAAAATATAAGAGTTGCTTTTCCAGACAGTAACAAACTAAATATTGTTTATGGGGAAGTTGAGAAAATCGATGTAGAAAACAAGCAAGTGATTCTACAAGGCGAACAAACTGTTCCCTACAATGATTTAGTCATCGGGTTAGGCTGTGAGGATAAATATCATAACGTTCCGGGTGCAGAGGAATACACTTATAGTATTCAAACAATAGGACGTTCAAGAGACACTTATAATAAGATCGGTGGACTTCCAGCTGGATCCATAGTAGGTATTGTTGGAGCAGGCTTAAGTGGGATCGAGCTTGCAAGTGAACTTCGCGAAAGTAGACCGGACCTTAAGATTAAATTATTTGATCGTAGTCCTCGTGTGTTAAGAGACTTTCCAGAGCGCTTAAGTAATTTTGTACAAAAATGGTTTGATACAAATGATGTTGACGTTATTAGCAACTCGAATATAACGAAGGTCGAGCCAAATAAACTATACAATCATGATGAAATAATCCCTGTGGATGTAGTAGTGTGGACTGCTGGTATTCAGCCTGCAGCACCAGTACGAGCTTTACCAGGTGAAAAGGATAAGACAGGACGCATTATTCTGACTCAATACCATGATTTGCCAAGCTATGAGAATGTATTTGTAGTGGGAGATTGCGCTTCTTTACCTTTTGCGCCAAGTGCTCAGCTTGCAGAAGAACAGGCAGAACAAATAGTTAAGGTTCTACAAGCACGCTGGAAGGGTCAACCGCTTCCAGAGAAAATGCCAGAGATTAAACTAAAAGGCTTCATGGGATCATTAGGGAAAAAACAAGGATTTGCCTATTTGGCAGATATCTCAGTTACTGGTCGCATTGCGAGATTAATGAAGTCTGGCTTACTATGGATGTATAAACGACATAATGGTTAAAATAAAAAGCTTAGGAACGTAAAAGAATATGTTTCTAAGCTTTTTGCGATTATTTAGTTTGCTATATATCCGTACTTTTCAAGAGCCGAGAATACTGGCTTTAATTGAATATAACCTTCACCTATTACTTCCTCGTTAATCATTATTAGTGGATAGAAAAACTCATCATTGGCAATTTGATTGGCAATCGATTGTTGTTTTTCGTCTTCTAGAGGCTGCTCTATATCAATATATGAAAATGTTATTTGATGTTCTGGAAATTTTCTGCTGATAGCGGCTTCTAACCATTCGTACGTGTCCTTTGAAGAAGGTGCATTCACACAGCTTGCGCATACTATATCAGCACCGTAAACTTCTACAGTGAGCTTTTCTTGTGCCATAAATTACTTGTCCCCTTTATCTGTTTAATCCTTATCCCCTACACATTACATTATAAAGGGGTTACTGAAAAGCTGTCAAAAGGTGGCGAAAATCAATTTCCTTTATTCTTGGTTGATAATTTTGTGTGATTATATCTCTTCTCTTTCTGTTTTCCTTGCCCTTACATAAAAATACACACTTCTAAAAAAGACAAAGTAGCTAAGTAATAACAGGTTGAGCATCCCATATGATTGATTAGGGAAATTCTTATTAAATGACTTATTTTCATATTAAACTAATAGGTTCTTTACCTCAATAAGTGCCTGGTTTTCATTCCCAATTCTATTAAAACGCCAAAAATCCCTACTTTTATTTTAAAAGCAGGGACATTTCTCTGTATTCAATTATAAGATTTTAGTTTTAAGCACTACACTACTTCATACGCAAGTTCGAGATTATTCCAAGAATCAATAGTAACGAACAAAACTTTATTTCAAATGGCGTTCCCCAAGAAGAAATGCTACCGTAAAAGGCAATAATATTAGTGCGTGGTACGAAAACAATTAGAGTGCTCAGTCATTTTAGGGACAGCCTTTTAATTCTAAAAATGCCTATCTTCGTGTTGTGCTCAATAAATATTTAAGTGATTATAAACAAAATAAACGTATTTTCTAAGGGGCAACTAATGGTTTACACCCTTGTCTTTAACAAAGCCCTTTTTTAGAAAGTAAATAAATGTCACGGTTTAAAACAGTAGTAATTATGCAACAGTCTCAATTAACACAAAGAAAAAATATGTGTAAAAAAATTCAGAAATTTAGCTAACAAAACAGGAAATCTAATATTTCATGAATCTTAGGGGAGACTAATTACCGAGGATGTTTTACGGGAGTAAACACTTCCATTTAATCAGCAATTATTCTATAATGATTGTAGTGAAAGGAGTCGATCTATATGACTGATACAATTAATGAACAAGTTCAAGAAGTTTTAGATAAATTGCGCCCATTCTTACTACGAGACGGTGGGGACTGCGAGCTTGTTGACGTTGAAGACGGCATTGTAAAACTACGACTTTTAGGAGCATGCGGAAGCTGCCCAAGTTCTACGATCACTTTAAAAGCTGGTATAGAACGCGCTTTACTAGAGGAAGTACCGGGTATCGTAGAAGTAGAACAAGTATTTTAATCCCAATAAATATGAAAAAAGAAGCCTAACTGGCTTCTTTTTCTTTATGTGCGCATTTCCTGCCAGCGTTCTTTGGCCATCTCAATAAGTGAAGGTTCAACAGATGAGCTTTGTTTTTCTAGGATCATCGAAAAATAACGTGTAGCTAAATCTCTTGCTCCAACTCGTCTAGATAGCTCTGCTATCATGTAAAGAACTCGTATCTCAGACATTTGGGTTCCACTATAATCCTCCCTAGAATATGAATCGATATAGCGATCTCTTGCTATTTCTAGAAATCTTTTTTCCTCATCTTGTTGTCCTAATATACGGTAGAGCCATGCAACTCGTAATGCTAATCCGGCTATGGATACAAATTTTTCTTTCTTTAAAGAAGCACATAATATTCCTAACTTATAAGCAGTGATCCCTTCTTGAATCGTTCTTTCACCGCCGTACGAACGTGATGTCCATTGTTTAGTTATGTTCTCCTTGATCGCGTCTTTTACACTTGGAGCAAAATATTTTGTGAAATCATTTGTAAACGAAAAGCCACAGTGCTCACATACAAATACATTATAAAGTAATGGATTGATCTCTTTATTCTGGTAGATTGGTTGAAAGTCTGTATCATGGGTTTCTAGCTTTATAAATTTCGAACGAATCTTAGTTGACTTAAATTTATTCTTACAGTGTAAGCATACTACCTCTTTTTGATAATACGGAAGTATTTCCATTACTCTTTCCCCTTAGCAGCCTGTTATTTCTTTTATTATACTGTAAAAATATGTAGAAAGCGATGTCAGTTTCGAGTAGTTTTCCTTGTATAGATAGTGAAAACATTGATATTATATATACATAAGGAAGGAATGTGATCTAGATGACAGAAGTAGTTAATTTGTCTGAAGCGGCAGCTTACCGCGTTAAAGAGATGATGGTCCACAATGAGGAGGAAGGTTCACTTCTACGTGTTTCCGTTAACGGTGGTGGATGTAGCGGACTTTCCTATGGTATGGGATTTGAAAAAGAGAAAAATCAAGATGATTTAGTTTTGCATCAGCATGGACTAGACATCATTGTTTCCAAGGAAGATGCATCTATACTTACTGGAACGGTCATCGATTATAAAGAATCGTTGATGGGCGGAGGCTTTACGATCGATAACCCGAATGCAATTGCTTCCTGTGGCTGTGGTTCATCGTTTAGAACTGCTAAAAAAGAAGGCACACCTGAAAGCTGTTAAATAAATGAAAGAACATTTTCTTGCATTAGAAAATGTTCTTTTTTATAAATAAAAAAGCATATACGCTCTTAAAAGGAGAAAGCTAAAAGGACTGAATAGTTTCCTTATTTGCATGTTAGTTAAACTTGCATTTGAACTTTTTAATAAATACTAGCAATTATCTGTTTATTCCTACCTTTAGAATGTTGTTAAATAGTGTTGAAATCCTATTCTAAAAGGTCTAAAATAGGTATAGTGTGAAATTTGTCGGAAAAATGACAAGCTAAAAACGAATGAACGAGATTTATGAATCATTCGGTTGTTATAAAAAATAAAAAAAGGTGGTTGCGATCTTCGTGAAAAGACCAACAGTTCTAGTATTAGGAGCAGGTTACGGTGGATTATCTACTGTAGTAAACCTTCAAAAATTAGTAGGTACAGATGAAGCAGATATAATTTTAATAAATAAAAACGATTATCATTACGAATCAACTTGGTTACATGAGGCTTCAGCTGGTACGTTAAGTCCAGATCAAGTACGTTACGATATTAAAGACGTTATCAATAAAGGAAAAGTTCAATTCGTAAAAGCTACAGTTGAAGGTATTGATGTAAACTCTAAAAAAGTAGCAACAAGTGCTGGGGAATACACATATGATTACCTTGTAATTGGATTAGGCTTTGAAGGCGAAACATTTGGAATTACTGGATTAGATAAATATGCTTTATCTATCGCAAACGTAAATGCAGCTCGTCAAATCCGTGACCATATCGAGTACCAATTTGCTACATGGTCTACAGAAGAAACAAGAGATGATGCTCGTTTAACAATCGTTGTAGGTGGGGCTGGATTCTCTGGTATCGAATTCTTGGGAGAGTTAGGGAATCGTATTCCTGAGCTTTGTGCAGAATATGATGTACCAAAAGAAAAAGTACGCGTTGTTTGTGTTGAAGCAGCACCTATGGTTTTACCAGGATTCGATCCTGAGCTAGTTGAATATGCTGTTCGCCAACTAGAAGCAAAAGGAATTGAATTCTCTATTGGAACACCAGTAGTAGAAGCAACTCCTGAAGGCGTTAAGATTAAAAAAGGTGAAGAGGAATTTGAATTCATCAAAGCTGGAACAGTTGTTTGGGCAGCAGGTGTCCGTGGAAACCGTTTAATCGAAACTTCTGGTATCGAAAATATGCGTGCTCGCGTTAAAGTAGAAAAAGATATGCGTGCTCCTGGTTTCCCAGATGTATTCATCGTTGGGGACTGTGCGTTAATGATTAATGAAGCCGTTAATCGTCCATACCCACCAACAGCTCAAATTGCTATGCAACAAGCTGTAACAGTGGCTAAAAATATTGTAGCTCTTATGAAGGGTGAAAATACTTCTGAATTCGTTCCTGAGCTTAAAGGAACAGTATGTTCTCTAGGTGAGCATGATGCAATTGGTGACGTAATGGGTAGAAAGCTAACTGGTACAAAAGCTTCTATTATGAAAAAGGTTATTGATAACCGTGCTCTTTACATGATCGGTGGAGTTCCATTGATGATCAAAAAAGGTAAATTCAAACTATAATATTAATATAACCAAACCTCCTACTGAATTATTCAGTAGGAGATTTTTTTGTGGAGGAAAATACAAAAAAACTAGGAGAAGCTCTTTCAGCTTAATCACATCCAAGTATAATTAAAATGGTGAATAATAAAAGGCTTGTTATGTTTAAGCTTAACTTTTAATGCACTGTAAATAGCTAAAGGGGAGAAATCAATGCAAACTAAACTAGTTTTATATATTTCAATTTGCTTGATGCAATTAATAATTTTAACTAATATCGTTCTTTTTGAGGGGCAGTGGAATGGAATTACTATGTGGTTATGCACAGCTATATTTGTTTTTTCTTCTGCGGTTTTTGGTTTTAATAGAACAAATAAAAAACAAGATAATTGAGACCCATTAAAAAATAACCGTAACAAGAACTTTCCCTTTAATTTTCCCCATTTTCTTGTCTTGAAGGAAATTGGCACTTACACTTATCTTAAGGGAGTTGGTTAAATGTCTAGAGATAAAAGAGGTAGCGTATGGCTAGGAGTAGCTGGGTTAGTTTTAAATAGTAAAGGCGAATGGTTGGTTGTTAACAAGCGATACGGTGGGTTGGAAGGTAAATGGTCGCTTCCCGCTGGCTTTGTAAATGGCAATGAAACAGTTGACGAGGCTGTGCTCAGAGAGGTATTAGAGGAGACAGCGGTAAATTGTAGGGTCATCAATATGATTGGGTTTAGAAGTGGTGTATTGCAAGGGAAAATAAGTGATAATATGGCTATTTTTCTTCTAGAACCAACAACAGATGAGCCAATTATCCAGGTCCAGCTGTCAGAGCTTTACGAGGCAAAGTGGATTCATCCTACAGACTTATTGATTGATGAGACCGCATCCGTTATGTTACATGAGCTAGCAGCAGCTTCCTTAGAGGTTGGTTTTCCAACTATAGATGGTGTAGATCCAGGGGATATATTTGGTTATACGAGTTATAAATTATTCATAAAATAAAAGCTGAAACTAATACGGCATAAGGGGCTAGCATAGCTTTTTATGCCGTATTAATATTATGTGTTAATTTCATATATAATAGTTTACGTATTAACGCTCACCTCCATAAAAAGCATCCGCTAAATAAGCCAAAAATAATTTACTGTATTAATAAAAGCATATAAACCCTAATATTCATTTTCAATTGTTCGGTTTTTTTCAAACAAAAAGGTAAACGTTTTAATTACTAATAAATTAAATAATTAGAATAATTTCATTATTTAGACACATTTATATAAAAAAGTAGAGGATGTTCATTTACAAATATATTAATACATGATATATTATCTGAATATTATAAATAAATGAATGAGGAGGCGCTAAGAATGACTAAATTACAAGAAGTAACTTCAAAATCATGTCCGTATTGTAAAGGGGAAGGGTACTTTCAATTAAGGCTTGGAGGATCCGAAACATGTGGCTGTTGTCAGGGCACTGGCAAGAAATAATAATAAGGCTTTTTGACAAAAATGTGAAAAGAGATAACTGGATTGAATACCTGCCTCCGTTAAGGTAAACTATTTAAAGATGTAACGGAGGTTAATGACTATGAATTTTACAATTACACAGATGATTCTTTCAGTTCTAATATTTCTAGTAATGTTTTTTGGAATCGCCTTCCTATTAAATATGTTGCTTAGAATGTCTTGGTTTGTAGCTATTCTTTATCCACTTATAGTGATATTTATTATTGATGAGGTCGGGATTTTTGATTACTTTACAAAACCGGGTTCTTCCTTCTCTGCTCTAGGAGAAAAATTAATGTCACTACATATGGCAGATATCGTTATTTTATCAAGTGGTTTTGTCGGTGCAATTCTAGCAGGAATTGTAATTAAAATGCTACGTAAAAGTGGATATCAGATGTTTTAGAAAGATGGCCTATCAAGGCTGTCTTTTTTTGTTATAGAGCCACTCTACCTAACTCTGCTTAAAAAAGATTTTTATAAATATACACAAACAGTTTTCTAGTTGTATGCAGAGGTTTCAGCTTAAGCGATATCCACTCTATTATTCCTTTGGAAAGCTACAAAGATCATTATTCTCTTATCAATTGTGTGTTTCCTCTTATGAATATTATATTGCTGAAGAACAAATAAGTTAAATGGGAGTGGGAAAATGTTATTATTATGGCAACTTTCATTGTTTGTTTCAATTTTAACCTTATTGGTTGGTTTTGTTAAAAAGTCTTGGGTATTCTTATTAATTAGTACGTTTACATTCATACCGATAGCATATTACTTTTTAGGGGCAAATAATGCTTGGAAATATGTTGGTTTAACTCCTGTCATCCTACTTGTTCTTACTATATTATTTTGGTTCATAAGTAAAAAAAATGAGTTCAGTTAAATGATAAATGGGAAGTGGCTTTTAAGTAATTAAAACACTAAGAGGTACTTTAGTAAAAAAGAAGATCAAATAAAAATGAGCTGGAGAAAATATCCCAGCTCATTTTTATTTATTCAACTTTTAGCTTTATAGCCTTATAAAATAACCGTATAAATAACTATGGATATTAAAATACCGGTTAATGCCCCCATAAAAACTTCAATAGGCTTATGTCCAAGTAAAGTTTTTAGTTCTTCTAGCTTTTCCTCGCTCTTCTTGTGTCCCCAATCCTTTGTCTGATTAACAAAAGTTTGAAAATCTACACGCATCTGATTGATAATGATGGCTTGCTGACCGGCTTGAAATCTAACACCTGTTGCATCAAACATCACTATTACTGCGAACACTGTAGCAACTGCGAAAAGGGTAGAGTCTAATCCCGTTTCAAAAGCAATAGCTGTACACAATGACGTTACAGCAGCCGAGTGAGAGCTTGGCATTCCACCTGTAGAAGTGAATAATTTCCAATCTATCTTTTTAGTGACCAGAAAATGTATTGGTATTTTCACGAACTGGGCAAAGAAGATGGAGAAAAGAGCAGCTAATAGTGGAGTATTTTGGAGAATTGCCACAGCAGACACCGCCTTCCTTGTAAAACTTTGTTACTTTTAGTATAACATATTCTCACTATTCGAAAAATCATTCTCGTTGCTATATAATAAGAATGTATCCAAATTATGTAGGGGGAAAAATGATGATTATTAGCACTAACAATGTAACATTCGAAGAAGTACAATCCGAAACACTAGTGGTAGGAATTCCTAAGCATCCTGAAAATACAGAGAAATGGGATGCATTATTAAATATGTATGGAAATCACATTCTTGATTGGGTAAAAAGTGGTGACATATCATCAGACTCGAAAAAAATAGTTAAAGTCCCAATAGCAGGTCAAGAAACTGTAAAAAGAATATTATTTGTAGGGCTTGGAGATCGTAAAAAGTTAACACAAGAAAATATTCGAGAAGCATTTGGTTTAGTAGGGAAAGAGCTACTTTCTAGCAAGCCTGAATCCCTTGCAGTCTGGGTTCCATCATTTACCTCTGAAAGCGCTACAGAAGCTGATGTAGCTTATTTAGCTGGTGAGGGTATTGGTATGGGAGCTTTTGTTTATGAAGGCTATAAAACAACCTCTAATGTGCCGGATTATTATTTACCAGCTATCGAGCTTTTAACAGATACTGATTTAGAAGAAGCTGCAACTTACTTTGAAGTAGGAAGTATTTATGCGGATGCGGTTAATGAAGCTAGAATTTTAGTGAATACACCAGGGAACGTGCTGACTTCTACACAACTAGGAGAGTATGCAAGAGAGCTTGGTGAGACATATGGCTTTGAAACAGAAATATTAGGTAAGAAAGAAATAGAAGAGCTTGGTATGGGAGCTTTATTGGCTGTGAACCAAGGATCAGTTGAAGAACCACGTTTAATCGCTTTGAAATATCAAGCCACAGATAACTGGGATGATGTGGTAGCACTTGTAGGGAAAGGGATTACTTTCGATACAGGAGGTTACTCTATTAAAACAAAAACTGGTATCGTTGGTATGAAGGGCGATATGGGTGGAGCAGCAGCAGTTCTAGGTGCTATGCAAATTATTGGTGAGCTTCGTCCAAATAAAAACGTTATAGCTGTAATTGCTTCAACGGACAATATGATTTCTGGTAATGCATTTAAGCCAGATGATGTTATAACTTCTATGAGCGGTAAAACGATTGAAATTCTTAATACAGATGCAGAGGGACGTTTAGTTCTTGCAGATGCGGTAACATATGCAAAACAGCAAGGAGCCAATTACATTGTCGATGTAGCTACTTTAACAGGTGGAGTAATCACCGCATTAGGATTCGACAAAACAGGAGCACTAACAAACAATGAAGAATTCTTTGAAACCTTTATGGAATCCTCTTTGGAAACAGGAGAGTTTGTATGGAGACTTCCGTTAACTGAAAATGATAAGAAACGCATTCGTAAAAGTGACGTTGCAGATCTGAACAACTCTCCTGGAGGAGATGGTCATATGATTTTCGGTGGTGGTTTCGTTGGAGAATTTGTAGAAGATACACCATGGATTCACTTAGATATCGCAGGTACATCCGATGCAAAAGCAGCATATGATTTTGGACCAAAAGGCGGTACTGGTGTTATGGTACGTACTCTAGCAACGCTTATTGAAAGAATGGCAGACGAAGAGTAGGATAAACGCACAGGACACTTATCCCACATAGCATACACTGTGTTGAAAGGAGGGACATTATGGTTAGATATCAACGCGGTGGTTATGGGGGAAGAGGTCCAGGAGGTCCTCGGGGTCCAGGAGGATATGGAGGTTACGGAGGTTTTGGTGGTGGATTTGGTGGATTTGGAGCTCCGCTATTAGGAGGCTTTGTGGGAGGGCTTTTAGGTTCTTCCATCATTGGATTTGGTGCAAGACAACCATATCCATATCCATATCCATATCAACCTTATCCATACCAGCCTTATCCTTACTACGGTTCACCATACTCCCCGTACTATTAACTAGTATAAAAAAGCTTTTGCAATTCGTGGAGGATCACGTTTTGCAAAAGCTTTTTTTATGGAAGGTATTTCACCTCGAATATAAAAGATGAGCAATGGAGCTAAGTTGTACAAAATATAAAAAGTGCAGGCAAAGCGTTAACCAACTTTGCTTGCACTTTTTTGTTAAGCATGAATTCGAAGCTAATTCGTATCTGTTTTTACCTTCATATTCTTTCTTTTCTCTTCCACAACTTCTTCTAAATCATCTCGCACTGTAAGGTCACAGCATTCTACACCAGAATAATAAGCGGCTCTTCCCATCATATGACCTCCGACTGGACCAGTAATGAAGAGAAATAAGATACCAAGTAAAATTCGAGAATTAAATGTACCTTCGATTAACCAAAAGTGAAGGAACACTCCTATTAAGATGCTCATCACTCCGAGCGTTGCACTTTTGGAAGCAGCATGGGCTCTTGTGTAAACGTCTGGTAAACGAAACAAGCCTATTGCAGTCACTAAGATGAAAATAGTTCCAAAGGATATAGTACCTACGATGAATATATTAGCTATTACGGTCACGTTGAATGATCTCTCCCTTCTCCGTGAACTTAGAAAACGCTACAGTCCCAATGAAGGAAAGTACGGCCAATAAGAGGATGACCTCTAAAAAGAATGGAGTGTCAAATAAGATTGAAATCAGGCCGATTAATGAGATCAGGCCAACTCCAATTGCATCCAAGGCAATAACCCGGTCTGGAGTAGTAGGCCCCTTTACAAGACGATAAATGAAGCCTAGTAAAGCAGCGCTGATAAGCACGACAATTACCCATAAAAAAGTTATCATGATCTACTCACCTCCAATATTGCTTTCTCAAAAGTATCGCGTATGGAGTTCACTGCTTCGTCTATATTGCTAAACTCAATAGAGTGTATATATAACGTTTTATTGTCATCCGAAACATCAATAACTACCGTACCAGGTGTTAACGTTATAAGGCTGGACAGCAAGGTTATTTCCCAGTCTTCAGTCAATACCGTTTCCAACGCAAAGATTGCCGGACGGATAGGCATTTCTGGCTTCACGATTAATTTTAAAACAGAGAAGTTAGAAAGTATTAGCTCCTTTAAAAATAAGAATGCTAATTTTATAACAGCCCATACACGATCCATATAGAATCGTGACTTAAAGGATTTTCTTAGCATGAAAAGCATTAGCAAACCGAGCAGATATCCTACTATAAAAGTAGTTGGTTTAAATGATATGGATAGAAACATCCACGTAAGGGCTATAAATACATTTAACAAAATTTGAAAAGCCATTATTTCACCCCTTCAAAGACAGCATCAACATATAAGGAAGGATCTAATAACACATTGGATGCATCAGTCATAAGTGGCACTAAGAATTCGGCTCCAACGCCATACAAAACGGTAACAGCAACTAGTGCAATTGTTGGAACTAATAAACGCTTATAGGATATGGCATCCAAGTAAGAGGATTCGCCTTTTGGCTCACCCCAGAATGCATAGATGAAAATCCGTATAGCGGAAAGTAATACGATGAGACTGGAAAGTAGGATAAAAATACTTTGCCATAATAATTCCCCTTCGAAGCCACCTTGAACGATTAACAACTTACCAATAAAGCCGCTTAACGGAGGAATTCCAGCTAAACCAAATGCTGCGATTAAATAACTCCAAGCAAGAAGTGGATATTTCTTCATCAATCCACCCATTTTTCGTAAATTGGACGTGCCTGTAATTTTAATGACAATGCCAATTAATAGGAACAGAGCACCTTTTATCAATATATCATGGATTAAATAAAAGACAGAACCAATCATTCCATTTTCGTTCATAATAGAAGCCCCGAATAAGATGACTCCTACTGCAATGACGATATTATAAATAATAATTTGCTTTAAATCAAAGTAAGCAAGTGCACCTATACATCCAACGATGATCGTAATAATCGAGAGTATCATGAGCAGTTCATGAGTGAATCCAACGTCGGTTGTAAAGAACAAAGTATAGGTACGCATGATAGCATATACGCCGACTTTAGTAAGCAATGCGCCAAACAAAGCAAGTATAGGAACTGGCGGTGCTGCATAAGAGCCTGGTAGCCAGAAGAAAAGAGGGAAAATACCGCCCTTTATCCCGAATACTATCAAGAATAATACAGCGATTAGTGTTACAATTCCTACCTCGCCAATCTCGGCCAATTTAACGGAAATATCAGCCATGTTTAATGTCCCGACTACGGAATATAAGTATCCCACTGTAATAACGAATAAGGACGAAGAGACAATATTAACTATTATGTATTTAATAGATTCTTTTAATTGTACTTTTTCTCCACCCAACACAATTAGTACATATGAAGCCATTAACAATACTTCAAAAAATACAAAAAGATTAAAAATATCACCTGTTGTAAATGCTCCGTTAACACCTGTTAACATAAATAAGATAGCTGGATAGTAAAACGACTTTTCTCTAGCTTCATCCATGTAAGTAAAGCTATACCATACAACAAATAAGGTGATGATAAGAGAAGAGGTTACTAAAAGAGCTGAAAACATATCTGAAACCATTGTAATCCCAAATGGTGGAGCCCAGCTACCTAGGGTAAGGGTTTGTACACCATCTGTCTTTACTTTAAAGAGTAATGTAAAGGCCGATACTAGTGCCATCAGCAATCCAATAATAGTGACCATTCGCTGCGCTTTTATTCTTTTAGGGAAAAATAAAAGAATTGCCGCAAACAAGAAAGGGATGAGGACTGGGAATAATAATAGATTAATCATTGTCTTCAGATCCTTTCATAAGTTCCATATTGTCTGTTCCCACTTCTTTATACGTTCTATAGGCTAAAACTAGTGAGAATGCTGTAACACCGAAAGCTATTACAATAGCCGTTAATATTAAGGCTTGCGGAAGTGGATCAGCATAGTCGGTTACTCCATCAGCTAAGACCGGAGCAGACTTTCCTCCAAGGCCACCCATTGTTAAAAGAAGCAAATGGGTTCCATGGCTCAGTAAACCTGTACCAATAATAATCCGAATTAAACTTCGTGAGAGGATTAAATACACTGCAGCCATAAATAGAAAGCCGATTAAAATGGACATCATAATTTCCATTATTCATCTCCTCCTATCATTTGAATAATTGTCATTGTAACACCCACAACAACTAAATATACTCCTGTGTCAAAAAACATAGCAGTATGGATGGATGTTTTCCCTAGTAAAGGAAGGTTGAAATAATCATATACATGAGTGAAGAACGGAACATTAAAGAAAATAGAACCTGCAGCGGTAGCCAGGGCTATAACAAGTCCAACTGCAGTGACAACGGTATAGTTTAAAGGAAGCATATCCTGGACTGTTTTTAAGTCGAATGCCAGCAAAAGGAGGACTATTGCGCTAGACATTAACAGACCTCCGACAAAGCCTCCACCAGGTGTATAATGACCTGCAAAAAAGATATGGATGGAGAAAAGAAAAATGATAAAAAAGACTACTTTTGTTGTTGTTTGGATGATTAAATCATTTGTTTTCAACTTTTCTTTCTCCTTTCTTTTTTGCCAATCTCAGTGTAATCATTGCTATTATTCCTAGAGATGCAATAGTAAGTACGCTAATTTCAAATAATGTATCAAAACCACGATAATCTACCAAAATTACGTTTACTATATTCCCGCCTCCCGCCTCGCTATATACGGTTTCTTTGTAGTACTCCGATATAGAAGGAACGAGTTTTTGAGAATGTGCAGAAATAGCTATTAAGGTAACCATAATTCCAACACCAAGGGCTATTAGAAAATTAGTTAAACGGAATTTACGATCTTCCTTACCTTTTTCATGCTTGTTTAATTTAGGTAGGTGATAGAATGCACCAAGGAATAGTGCCACAGAAACTGTTTCTATTACTAGCTGAGTAAGAGCTAGGTCAGGTGCCTTGAATATGATGAAAAACAATGCAACAGTATATCCGACAGCTCCCAATGCAATAATCGCTGTAAGTCTAGACTTAGTAATTAATATTGTAAGTGTTCCAATAATAATTAATAAAGATAACAATACTTCAAAAAACTTAATAGGTGCCAAGTTATCAAAGCTAATGACAAATGCATCCTTTATCCACATAGTACTTGCAAGTAAAATGATAATTGCTCCAAAAATGTAAATTAAGTAGGAGCGGATGGAACCTTTCATGTATAAAGAGGACACTTGATTGGCACCACTCTCTGAAAGCATCATTAACCAATCATAAATGGCGTTCAATGAAACTTTGGTTGGCATCTTCGAGTAGGCAACGCTCCACTTAGGGAGTGTTCTGTATAAAAGATAGCCGACAAGGAATATTCCTAACGTCATATATAACGCGGGCGAGTCAAATCCATGCCAAGCTTTTATTTTGAATCCTACGTCAGATGGTAGAGCATATGCGCTCGGTTGAATAGCTGCTACCGCAGGCTTAATAAATGTATTTCCAAAGAAATTTGGGATGAAAAATATCACGATTACAAGTGTTGCTAATATTCCAGGGGAAATAAGCATACCAATAGGAGCCTCATGCGCTTTTTTCGGCAGCAACTCAGGTGTATGTTTTCCGCGGAACGTGTGTAGGACAAAGTACAAGCTATAAACGAATGTAAAGACACTCGCAATCCAAGCAACAACTGGAATCAATATCCACCAAGTATCCATTGAATATAGACCGAAATGCTGGAGCGACAGGGTCGCATCTAAAAACATTTCCTTACTCAAAAATCCATTGAAAAGGGGAATGCCTGCCATAGAAAGACTACCAATCATGGCAATTGTAAAGCTAATTGGCATTAGACTCATTAGCCCTCCAAGCTTACGAATATCACGTGTGCCGGTTTCATGATCTACAATTCCAGCAATCATAAAGAGACTTCCTTTAAAAGTTGCATGATTTAGTAGATGGAAGATGGCAGCAAATGTAGCAAATGTGTAGGTCGTTACTAAATCTCCTGTAACGTGATACGCAATAGAGCCAATTCCTAGTAACGACATGATTAATCCAAGCTGACTTACTGTAGAAAAAGCCAAAATTGCTTTTAAATCAGTTTGTTTAACTGCAAAGAATGATCCCCAGAATAGTGTGAGGATACCGACACCAGTAACTAACCATACCCAAACCTCAGAAAGTGCGAAAATAGGAGTAAGTCGTGCAACTAAATATAATCCTGCTTTTACCATAGTTGCTGAGTGTAGATATGCACTGACGGGTGTTGGTGCTTCCATAGCGTCTGGAAGCCAAATATAGAAAGGGAATTGAGCAGATTTTGTAAATGCACCAAGTAATATTAACATTAATGCCCAGACGAATAGATCATGCTCAGCCATAGTAGCTGCTTGTGAAATGAGTTCCCTAATAGAGAAAGTTTCTCCCATAATACCTAGCAGTAAGAAGCCACCTAGCATCATCAATCCACCAAATACAGTAATCATCATTGATTTCAATGCACCGAAGCGAGAACGATCGCGAGTATACCAGTAGCCAATGAGTAAGAATGATGAAATTGAAGTTAGCTCCCAGAAAAAATAGAGCCCAATTAAGTGGTCAGATTGGACAACGCCAAGCATAGCCGTCATAAACATTAATAAGTATACGTAAAAATTTCCTAGATTCTCTTTATCCTTATCTAAATAGAAGATAGAGTAGAGAACCACGAGGGATCCTATCGCGGTTATTAATAAAGAAAATAGTAAGCTAAGGCCATCTATGTACGAGACAAATGAAATATCGAGTGATGGGATCCAAGGCATTTCTTCTGAAAAAGTTTTTCCATCCATTACTGAAGGAATATACATTGCATATAAAACTACTAAAAGTAAAGGTGCGATTAGAACAAACCAGCCAGTATGGATTCTTTTTGCTCTTTTATACAATAAAGGTATAAAAATAGCCAAAATAATAGGCAAGAATATTGCAAAAATCATGGACATAGGAATCCTCCTTCCAACATTATATTTAAGTATATAAATAAAATTATACTCCAAATATGAAGCGTTTGCATGGCATATTACTTCCTTCCTATATATAAGCAACAGCAAATAGAGAGTAGTTTTCTTAAAAATAGAAGGCGGGAGGGTATTGCAGTTTTTTATGAAAAATTATTATTCGCTTATTCTAAATTATGGAGAATATTTTGATAGGCTCTTGCGAAAATGAGATACCATCCGATATCATACTAAGTATTAGAATTTCCTATAGATTAGAGGAGCAACAATGAAAAACCCTTATGTGTTTGGCTTTCTTCCGTTAATTACAATCATTTTGTTTAGTTTAACCTTTTCTACCTACACTATGTTTAAAGCAATTGAATTGTTTAAGGTTATTGGTGTGTACAATGGAATGAAAGAATTTCTTACTGATTTTGAGATAAAGCTGTTCGTTCTAATTGTCTTTGCCCTTATTTATTTCATGCTTTTTTCTGCCCTAAAATTAATTGCAGAGACAATTCATGAGATCGGAATGCTATTCTTTTCAAAAGATTATGAGGGGAAAACGATGGCGCAGGCCCGAGGTGGCTATGTCATTTTTCTATGTGGAGCAATTATTTCAGCTGTCGGATTTCAATCCATACAAATTCTTATGCTTGTCTTTTTAGTTACAGCTTTTATTTATTTTATATATGTTGTATTTAAGCTAAGCAACTCGATGACACTCATTGGAACGTTGGGGCTAGTTATGTTTGAAATAATCGTGTGGAGTTTGTTTCTTGCGTTAGTTATTTATGTAATTATTAAGCTTTACAATGGGATTATTGCAAGTCTGCCATTTTTATAATCGACAAATATTGCCTAGGAAATATTGAAGTATTCATATAGTAATATCTTAAATATTTGTATCGTGAGGGGGCAAAGGTTTGGATACTGTGTTTGATAAAATGAATATGCAAACAAAGAAAAAAATACAACAATCGTTCCTTTCCATATTAAAGGAAAAAGAATTTATAAAGATATCGATAAAAGATATAACAGATAGTGCTTGTATAAACAGAGGAACTTTTTATTTACATTATCTTGATAAATACGACTTGCTCGAAAAAGTAGAAGAAGAGCTTTTGGAAGGTCTCCGATTACATATTGAATCTATAGATTCCGAGTATAAAGTGGAAATGGTGAAACAATTACAAGTTGCAGGCTTTTCCATGGAAGTATTCCGATATATCGAAATGCATGTGGACCAATTTATCGTTTTACTGTCCAAAAACAATACTTCTGGGTTTCATTTAAGGCTAAAAAAATTCTTTGTAGAGCAATTCGAGGAAAATTATCAAGCAACCGAGATGTCATCTATTGATCCAACGATTCCCACAGATTATTTGTCTGCATTTGCAGCTTCGGCCATATTAGGTCTTATAGAGCAATGGCTTTCACATACACATCGAGAAACGCCAGAAGAGGTAGCTGTATTATACTTGAAAATATTGAACTTCATAAAAAGTGTATAAAGAAAAGAGAAGCTCAACATTGGCTTCTCAATTTTTTTTATCCATAATTCGATTAAAAATTCGGTGGTGTATTTTGTTGGACTCTATGCTTTTCATATTTTTAGGTAAATCATAACCAATCCATACTGCTGAAGTATAAGTATCGGTTAGGCCAGCTAGCCAGTAGTCATAATACTCATTTGTGGTTCCTGTTTTAGCACCGACGTAAGAGGAGTTGACCGAAATACCTTTTCCAGTTCCGTTTGTTACTACCTGGTCAAGCAATCCCCTCATTGTTTGGGCTGTTTTATAAGACCATACTTCTTGGAAATCCTCCTCCCAAGCATATAAAACATTTCCTTCTTTATCTACGACCTTCTGAATTGCATGTGCAGGCTTATAAGTCCCATTGATAAAGCTAGTATAGGCATCTGCCATTTCTAACACGGTGACCCCTTTTGTTAAGCCACCTAGCGCAGCAGAATACGTATGATCTTTTTCCTCTATATTTTCAAACTGAAAAGGAGAGAGTCTCGCAAAAGCATTTTCAATGCCGACTATATCTAATAATCTAACAGCTGGGGTATTGTGGCTTAAACGAAATGCCTCCTGAATGGTTACATAACCATACACTGCACCACCATAATTTTGTGGGCAATAGGAGCCTATGCATAGTTTTCCAGCGTTTATAGAGCTATTGGGAGTATACGTAGTGGTTTCAAACAATGGTGCGTATACTAACAGCGGCTTAAAGGCAGAGCCGGGCTGACGAATTGCCTGATAGGCTCTATGGAAGTCTAGTTTCTTGTAATCCTTCCCACCATAAATACTTACAATCTCCCTCGTTTCATTGTTAATAACTACAGAAGCAGCTTGTAAATTCGACTTTTTACTTAATAGACTATTAATATACCGCTCATCATCTTCTTGCTTCAGAGGATCTAGTGCAGTATGCACGGTTACTCCTTTGGAAATAACTTCATCAACACGAGTCTTTAGCTCATTTTCAATAAATTGCCTTTGCTGTTCATTTTGTGCATTTGCTATTTTGTCCTTAAAGCCTTCTTTATGAGCAATAAGGCTTTCTATTTCATGTAACACAAACGTGCTATATGCAGGATATAATTGCTTTTTAGTTTTCGTCACTAATTTAATTGGTGCTTGTTTTATTTCATTTGCTCGTTCGACAGTAAGTCTACCGTTTTTTACGAGGACATCAATTAGAAGCTCCTGGCGTTTTTTTGTCGCATCAAAATTGGTGAGTGGATTATAAATGGTTGGATTATTTGGTATTGCACTTATAAAAGCTAGTTCTGCCTCACTCAATTGATCGATTGAGCGTCCAAAATAGAATGTGGAGGCTGCTCCTATTCCATATACTTGATTGCTGAAATAAATTTCGTTTAAATAATTTGTAAAAATATCCTCTTTGCTCGTTTGTTTTTCCATTTCATGCGCATATAGTAACTCCGTTAGCTTTCTTTCATACGTTTTCTCAGTAGACAAATAGCGGAGGCGTACAAGCTGTTGAGTAATAGTACTTCCTCCTTGTTCCATTTGCTGAGCAGATGCATTTGCAAAGACAGCCCTAAAAATAGCAGTGAAATTGAAGCCAATATGCTGATAAAATTCTTCATCTTCACTTTGAAGAAAGAGTTCCTGAGCAAATAAGGGGATCTCTTCCAAAGAAAGAGGCTCTCTCCATTCAATATAATCCTCTGAGAATAGTTTTCCTTTGTTATCTAAGAGCACTACAGGGGAGGTTATTGTAGGATTTGATAGTTGAATGGAGCGTTCTAAATCCGAATTAAAGGAGGCTGCAGATAGCACCTCTGTATGGATAAAGGAATATAAAATCCACAGTACGGGAAAACATAACAAGATGACTAAAAATCCTATACCTTGTCGCATTATTTTACACTCCAGTTCTTGTAATCTATTTAAAGAATAGCATATTCCATGCTTATTCTATCGACCAAATGATATGAGGTGTGAAGTAAAAATGGAGGCTATTTAAAAGAAAAGGTTGATTGACTGTAAACTGTGTAATCCATCTTACATTTGAAAATTGACTTCTTTCTGAAATGGATATTTATGTTAAAGTTGTATGAGGGAGAATCGTAAAAAAATATAAAAGGTACAGCTAGAGGAGCCGGTAAAATATGAAACCATTACAAGGGAAAATTGCTGTTGTTACAGGAGCATCCCGTGGTGCGGGTCGGGGAATTGCTTATCAACTAGGCAGTGCAGGTGCAACAGTATACGTGACAGGGCGTAGTGTAAAGGGGAGTACAACCGATAACCGTCCGGAAACCATTGAGGAAACTGCCGCTGGTGTTACTTTAAGAGGGGGTAAAGGTATCGCGATACAATGTGACCATACACATAATAGTGACGTAAGAAAGCTATTTGAGAGAATTGAAAGGGAACAGGGTCGGATTGATATTTTAGTTAATAGTGTATTTGGCGGGTCCGAAAGCTCGCTACCATCAGGGGATGGACCGCATTTTTGGGAACGTCCATTGGAACACTGGGATGCTATGATGGTTGCTGGGCCACAAGCCTATTTACTAACTACTCGATACGCTGTGCCTTTAATGGCAAAGCACCAAAAAGGATTAATTGTAAATCTTACATTTTTTATAAAAGAAAAAATCTCTAGTAATTTATATTACGACTTAGCTATGAATGCTATTAATCGAATGACACGAGGAATGGCAAAGGAATTAGAAGAATTCCATATTTCAGCCGTTGCTGTTTGCCCAGGTTGGATGAGGACGGAAAGAGTTATAGATTCAGGTTTTGGACCCAAGGATGGAGCTACGGAAACAACAGCGTATGTAGGTCGTGCTGTTTTGGCTTTAGCAACAGACAGCACAGTATCTAAGCTTTCTGGAGAAGCACTAATGGTTGCGGAGCTAGCAAAAAAATATGGATTTACTGATGTCGATGGAACTCAACCTTTGCCGTTTGAATGATAATCGGGATTTCTATATAAAACAAAAAGGCTTTCGACCATTTAGCGTCGAAAGCCTTACATTATTACGTATTAGCGTGTAGTTCTTCCTCATGAAGCACTTCTTCAAAGTCTTGGACGGGTTTCTTACCGGCGAAATAGAGTATGAAGAAAGCTATCAGGAATAGGGCACCCGTAACGAAGAAAACAGAGGATATACCGATAAATCCACTGATAAATCCACCAAACATCGGACCAATTATATTACCTAAGAAGCGGAAGCTTGTGTTGTAGCCCATAAGCTCTCCTTGAACTTCAATCGGTGCTTCTCGTCGGATCAAGGCAGTGGTCACTGGTATTAGACCACCAGAAGCAATTCCAAATAGGAAGCGAAGAGCCATCAGTTGCCATAGCTCCGTAACAAAGGCCTGTGGAACGATGAATACAAATGCAATGAGTAGCAGCATGGATAGAACCTTTTCATAGCCAATCGAATCTCCAAGCTTCCCCCAAGTTCTCGCGAAAAGAAGACTACCTACACCTGTAGCACTAAAGGTTATGCCTGCTAAGAGAGCGACTTCACTGGAGTCAGTTAAGTGGGAAACATATAGGGAGAGAAGAGGTTGAATACTAAAAAGCCCAATTTGTATTAAAGACGTAATCATTAGGACATTAAGTATTAGACGATGATGAAAAATACCAGACACGACCGTCTTTCTAGAATATTCATGCTCATCCTTCGCTTTAACCCGACGTTGTTCTCTAATCCCTATAATAACTAGGAGTGCAGCTATAGATACTGCTGTAGCTGTAATGATAAATGTGTATTGAAAACCAAACGTATCAGCCATAAATCCGCCTATTACAGGACCAAATAATGTACCAGATACGCTACCCATTTGTAACGTGCCCATGGTCTTGCCTGCAACATCCCTCGCTGTCTGAGAGCTGATAAAAGCTAGTGAGGTTGGGATAAATCCTGTTACAACACCCATAAACAATCGAAGAACAAAGAATGCTTCTACCGAATTTATGAATCCCATTAAAAGCACACTGAGTGCAATTCCGAATCCATTGATGATTAAAATAGGCTTATAGCCATATTTATCAGCTATTCTCCCCCATATAGGAGACATAATAAGCGCGGAAACAAACGTAGCTCCAAATACTAGACCAGACCATTTTTGTACGTAGGCATCTGTAAAGTCGCCCATCGTATTAATATATAAAGAAAGAAAAGGCATGATCATAGTCATGGTGCTAGAAACTAGGAAAATGGAAAACCACATAATAATAAAATTCCGTTTTTGTACGCTCATTGAAATCCCTTCTTTCTCTTGACACGTACTGCATTAAATTATAAAACATTTCGAGTGACTAAGGAAGTTGAATGTTAAAAACTTTGTCACTGAAAAGTATCTTTCATTATGTTAAACTGTTTTGGGGTGATTATATTGAAAAAAATAATTATTTTATGTTTATTTACTGTACTGTTTATATCAGCATGTGGAAGTAATTCAACTGAAACTGAAAAAGACAATAAAAAAGAGACTACAAAAGAAGAATCTGCTGTTACTACTGATACCCAACAAGAGGACGAATTAATCACATATCCGCAACTTTCAACAGAAGTTGCTGAAAATGAAGCTTTAGTCCAAATGAATACTTCCTTAGGAGCAATTAAAATTAAATTGTTTCCAGAAGAAGCACCGAAAACAGTGGAAAACTTTATAACTAAAGCAGAAGAAGGCTACTATGAAGGAGTTATCTTCCATCGGGTCATTGAAGACTTTATGATTCAGGGAGGAGACCCTACTGGAACTGGAGCAGGTGGAGAAAGTATTTATGGTGAAGCATTTGAGGATGAATTCACGATGAATCTTTTTAACTTCAATGGAGCACTATCAATGGCTAACGCGGGACCAAATACAAATGGCAGCCAATTTTTTATCGTACAAGCTCCACCACAAGAAGGTATAACAGCTGAACAGCTTATTAAAGGTGGATGGCCTGAGGAAGTAGCTAAGGCTTACGAGGAAAAAGGTGGGACACCAAATTTGGATCAAAAGCATACAGTCTTCGGGCAAGTTATTGAGGGCATGGATGTAGTAAATGAAATAGCTAAAGTGGAAACTGGTCAAAATGATAAGCCTGTAGAGGATATCCTTATTCAGTCCATAGAGGTTATTCAAAAATAAAGTAGGGAAGTGTTTGCTTTGTTAAACTTTCTTTCATTAGGCTTTTTATATTTATATTTTCCTGAGGATAAAACAGAGTATATACCAGTAGTTTTAGAGTTTATCATGGTATTTATTCTTTGTGTGTTATTATTCCGATGGTTTAAAAAGAAATCTGCTAAAGATGCAGCAAAAGCGAAGGAAATAGAAGATCGTGTATTACAGGCAAGAAAAGAAGAAGCGGAGAAAAACGTACCTTCTGAGTAACGTCTTAAATTAGCGGGTAAGTGGACGGGTAATCGTTTGCTTACTCGCTATTTTAAATTACACAAGGACGAACAGGCTTAAAGAGATATACGACAATGGCACAGTAGTTTACAACAATCCCACGAAAATTTACGACAATCCACCCATAGATTACGACAATCCCCTACAGCTCACTCATCCAAGCTCCTATTAGACAAACTAGGGCTGGACATTTATTAATTATTTAGCAACACATCTCCACTTTTCTAAGCAGATTAAACAAAAACGCAATACGTAAATAAGCCCCTATGGCTGTTTAAGAAACTAATATAGGGGCTCATATGAATTTATCGCTTTCATCCTTCCAAGGGGAAAGATTGGTGTAATTATTTTCATTTATTCGGATGTAAAAAGATTAAGATTTTACCGTCTTCTACGTCTGTAGAATAGCGTTCAGCTTCATCATCTGTTACTCCCAGTTCCATAAGTGCATGCTTTAACCCACCTGCAGAAGAGTTAGCTCCAACTACTGCTCCTCCAATTGTTGTTATTATAGGTCCGGCAGCCAACACAGCGCCAAATCCCGGTATTAATACAGTCGATAGTCCTACTAGCACTCCGGCTAAGCCAATTGCTCCTCCTGTTACAGCTCCAGCAATAGCTCCATCCTTAGTAGAAGGTTTTACTTCCTGTGTTACTTCGGAAACTCCGTTTGTATTTTTAGCAATAACTGAAATTTCCTCATCTGTATAGCCTTTTTCTTTTAAGCCTTCAATAACTTCTTTCACTTGCTGTTCATTTTCATATACTCCAATAACATTATTCTTCATTAAAAAATTACCTCCTGTTATTTCGCTCATTATTCTCTTTACCCTTTCTTTCGTTTTTTAAGACATATTTTACTTTTGATGCACTGGTAATAAATAGGCATCACATAACTTTATTTCAAGTTTTTAGGTCGAAGCTTATTGGCAATCAAAAAAGCTGATCATGAAGTTAGTCATGACCAGCCTGTACAACTGCTTCCCAAGGATTATCCTTTAACTAGAAAGCTTTAAATTCTTATATATTAGGATAATGCTAGTTTGAATCTTGCCACTCCGTCCTCGACTGTTGCTCTTGGACACGCCACGTTCATACGAAGGAAGCCATCTCCGCCTTCTCCATACTTCGTGCCAGGCTCTAAAGCGAGTTTCCCTTTCGTTAATAAAAGGTCCATCATATCTTTTTCGTTCAAGCCAGTTCCTCGATAATCAATCCACATTAAATATGTGCCCTCAGGCATAGAAACCTTAACACCTTCAATTGCGGATAAATGTTCCACTACGTATTTCATGTTGCCTTCTACAACTTCTAAAAGACCTTCAAGCCATTGTTCTCCGTGTTCGTATGCCGCCTGCATAGCTGTAAGTGAGAACACGTTCAATCCCATCTCACCACGTCTAGTTGCACCATTCTCTAAAACTTTTCGTAATTTTTCATTTGGTACAATCGTTGCTGCACCTTGAATACCAGCAAGATTGAACGTTTTAGTAGGAGCAAAGAAAGTAATAATGTTATCTGTTTCTTCAGCTGCCACGAGAAGAGGTACATGCTTATTCGGCTTAAAAACAAGGTCTGAATGTATTTCATCTGAAAGGATCAATACATCATGCTGCTTGCACAAGGCTGCCATTTTAGTTAAATCCTCTCTACCCCAAACCTTCCCGCCAGGATTATGAGGATTACAAAGAATAAATATCTTGATATCTTGCTTTAAGCATTCTTCAAAGGCTGTCCAATCTATTTCGAAAGAATTACCGTTCTCTTTAAGGCGACAGGTAACGACTTCTCGCTCTAAATTATTTGGTATTCCTTTAAAGGGTGGATAGATTGGTGTATGGACGAGTATTTTATCTCCTTTTTGGGAAAAAGCATCAACTGCCTCCGCCATTGCAGGTATTACACCATGACGAAGAAGAATCCATTCATTCTGTATTTCTAGTTGGTGTTTAGTAGATACCCAGGTAGATAATGCATCTTTTACTGCTTCTGGTGCGATAGAATAACCAAAAACTGGATGTTCTAAACGCTTATGTATAGCTTCCTGTATAACTGGCGCAAGGCCGAAATCCATGTCTGCTACCCACATTGGTAGTACATCTGTGTCATCCTCAATTGCATATACCTGTTTTAACATATCCCATTTTGCGGAAAAAGTGTTACGACGATTGAAAATAGTTGAAAAATCTGACAAAGTAAATTCCCCTTTCAATTTTAACTTATTGTGTTATTATAACCCTAACTAATAAAAGTAGTAAGGTGAAAAAATAATGGATACAATACAGATGAATAGAAAAGCAGTTTGGATACTACAGGAATGGGATCCTTTCCAATTTGGTATCGATGCATACGAAACTGAGATTGCTGATGTAGTTACTGCTCTTCACGATATCGATCACCCATCCGAGCTTGCTAGAAAAATACAAGAAATCTATGAACATTCCTTTGAACAGTGGATTCCACTAGAAAAGTGTGTCGAAATTTCTTATAAGCTAATTGCAATAAAATATGAAATGAAATGCATTATTTAACGAGCTATTACACTCTTTCAAATATAGGTCAACAAAAGAAAAAGCTTTCGATTCCTTGAATCGAAAGCTTTTTTCTATTACTATTCTTATACTTCTTGAAGACCATCCATCAAATTAGAGGCAGGTACTTCTAATGCATTCGATAGCTTTAATATAGTTTGTGTTGATGGGACTTCACTACCTGATTCGTACGCTTCCAGTTTTCCAGCGCCGATTCTTGTTTTTAAGGAAAGTGTTTCTAAAGAAATATTGCGTTCTTCTCTTAGTTGTCGCAATTGCTCATGTAATTCTTTTTTCATGATTCCATCCACCTCTTTAAAAATTCTTCACATCTTACATCATATTATAGCATATTTTTTTTGAGAACTAGTTTCAAACAATTGTCAGAAAAAGTACAATTTTTGATTTGTTTATATTACAGCTCATTATTTTCAATTTCATAATTCGTATTTTTATATAAAAACAATCAAGAAAGTATCAACTTATTTGAGTACATTCAAAATGCCTTGAATAAATACGATTAAAATGGCAATTGGTGCTGCATATCTTACAATGATTCTCCATGCATTTAATAAAAAGCCTTTTGAGTCAAGCTCATTCGAAATATCTGCTTTGGTAAAGTGGTAACCAGCAAAAATGGAGATGAAAAGTGCTCCTAAAGGTAAACCAACACTACTAGTAAAGAAGTCAGCAAAATCAAATATAGATAAGTCTAAGATTTTGATATCCTGTAGCACACCAAAGGAAAGGGCACTAGGAATTCCGACAAGGAAAATTAAGAAACCTAAGATCCAAGCAAAACGTTTTCTTCGATCGTATTTTGACTTGATGCCGATGGAAACAACGATTTCTAACATGCTGATGGATGATGTTAGAGTAGCAAAAAGTAATAGTATAAAGAATATGATTAAGAAAAACTGTCCAAAAATAATTTGTTCAAATACTGCTGGAAGTATGATGAATACTAGGCCAGGGCCAGCATCTGGTGAGAAACCTAAGGCGAATACTGCAGGGAAAATAACTAAGCCTGCCATAATGGATATTCCAATATTCAGCATAGAAACACTTAAAGCCGAGTTTCCTAATTTAGTTTCCTTTGGTAAGTATGATGCGTAAGTAATCATTCCAGAAACACCGACGCTTAATGAAAAGAATGCCTGTCCCAATGCTAGCAGGGCAGTTTCCCAAGTAAAATAAGACCAGTCTGGTACGAGTAAAAACTTAATACCTTCCATTGCTCCGTCCAGAGTCACCGAGCGTATGGCTAGTACTACGAAAAAGATAAGTAGTAAGGGCATCATCCATTTACTAGCTTTTTCAATTCCTCCCTTAATCCCACCTTGGACAATCCAAACGGTTAACAAAATGAATGCTCCCTGTCCAATTAGTACTTCCCATGGATTTGAAATGACGGTATTAAATAAGTCCTCATAAAAGTTATCTGTACTTCCGTTTAGGCTAAGTGTAATAGAACGGAATAAGTAAGATAAAATCCAACCACCGACTACACTATAAAATGACAGTATGATGAATGAGAAGAAGAAACCAGACCATCCGATTAAAAACCATGGCTTGTTAGGAGCCAGTTTTTTAAAACCCGTTACTGCGTCCGCCTGTCCCTTTCTCCCAATGATAAATTCAGCTAGTAAAATCGGTAACCCTATTAGAAGAGTACACAGGATAAAAAGCAAAACAAAGACGCCTCCGCCGTTCGTTCCTGCCATGTATGGAAATTTCCATATCGCACCTAAACCAATAGCACTTCCGGCCGCAGCCAATATGAAGCCGATTTTTGACCCGAAACGATCTCGAGTTTTCATATGTATTCCTCCTTTAGTACTTTAACGATTTAAAGTGATAGTATACTATTTTACCTCCAAAAAATAAATGGTAACTTATATTAAACTGAAACTCGTTACTATATACAAGGTATTTAAAAATTAAAAGATAAGTGTAACAATTAGAGGTAATCTTACGTTACACCTATAGCAAAAGAGAGAGTGAGGGGGAGCAATGGTTGAGAACGAATTGATCGAACGTGCACAGCAGGGCGATCAACTAGCATATGGGGAGCTCATTCGCTTACATCACCGAACCGTAGAAAAATTTGCTTTTCAATGCGGCGTGCGAGTGCAAGACATACCTGATGTCACACAGGAAGTGTTTGTAAAGCTTTACCGTTTCCTACACCAATTCAAAAAAGAACGATTTACAACTTGGTTATATAAAATTACATTAAATGCAACGAGAGACTATTATCGCAAGGAAACAAGGGAAGCTCAAAAAGAAGTGAAGCTTCAGGGTAATTCACAAGAAAGTTACATAATGAAATCTGCCGAAGAAAAGGTCTTGGTGTTTGAAGAAGATCGAGAGCTTCATGAGGCAATACAGTTATTAAATGAAAAATATCGACACCCTATTATCCTTTTCTATTTCCATGACATGTCTTACGAACAAATGTCAGAGGTACTTAATGTACCGATGTCCACCATTAAAATTCGATTATTAAGGGCGAAGGGACATTTGAAGAATGCCTTACAAATTAGTGGAGGTGAAAACCATGGACGATAAAAAACTAGAAGACCGATTAGCTCTTTTAAAATCATCCTATGATCGACTACCTTCAACTATCGATTCCGATGACATATTAAAAAAAATAGATAGAGACAAATCAAATGAACTAACTCAGGTCAAACAAAAGAAAATGAATTGGCAACGAGTTGCGGTATGGTTAGTTAGTGCTGCAGCAGTACTTGTCTTTGGAATAATAGGAGCAAGCTTTCAGGAAGAAAAACCGCCTTCTAATGCCAATCAGTTAGCGAATATTGATGGAGAGGGTAACGTTCCTTTAGCGGATGCCTCTATAGAATTCATTGAAAGACTAAAAAACAATTACGATCAAGAACGAGAAAAACGTAGAGAAATGTTACATCTGACGGAGGAAGAATTTTCAAAAATTTCATTCGTTCAAGGAGCAGATACACTTTATAAATATTATACAGGAGAGAGCAATTCTTCAATGTATGAAAACATCCTCTCCATTTCGACTGAAGACTCACTAAATATGAGATATAACGAACTAATTCATTCTCTTTATCTTCCATCAGAAATGATCCAGGAAGTAATAGATAATGGTCAAGAGTTATCAGAAGAGGATACAGCTGAGTTTTTTAATACTTATTCTAGTAGGATCAAAGAATTGAGTGAGTACTTTGATGAAAAGGGTGATATTTCTGAAGAGCAGCTAGCAGCATTAAATAAGGAAAATCTATACCCAGCATCAGATATGACCATTCAATATAAGTTGACCGAAGAACAGGTCGATGAATTGAAAAATATTTTAGCTTCAACATTTTTTAAATATATTCATACTTTAGAAAAAGCGCCTTTTACATATGCAGGCGAATTAATTTATAGTTTGAATGATTCAGTAGCAATATTGATGTACTTAGACGAATTCCTAGTAAGCAGTTCAGATTTATATATGCATAAGGATTTGTTGAAAATGTACTACACCGAATTATTTTATGCAGTGATAAAGGGGACTACCGATAGCACTGTGTTTGATAAGGGCGTTGTTAAAAAAGAATATCAAGATATTTGGAGTGATGTCGTTAATGAATCTAGTAGCTCTAATATCATACAGTTTTTATTAAAGCCAATAGTGAATGAATTTGAAAGCAGCGGTTGGACACAATCAGAAACCTGGGACGCATTAGATCATGGAGATATTGAGGATGCTCTTCACTTAGAAGGTAACGGGGATTTGGAGCAGTTTGTTGAATAGGAGTGCATTTAATACAAGGCTCTTCAGATCGTGTATCAGAACAGCTAAAAAGTGCTTTGAGAATGCCGAGGATATAAATTTCCTTGGACAAATTGCTAGACGTTCTTTCCATGGCGCTCCCGTGTTTTTTGGTCATATACTTTCTGATATGTTATAATTTAACATGACAATATCGTATATAAGAAAGTAGGACGGCATATGACAAAAACATTTAAGGTAGGAGATGTGGTTACTGGTAAAGTGACAGGTATTCAACCATACGGTGCGTTCGTAAGTCTAGATGAACAAACACAGGGTCTAGTACACATATCAGAAATAACATATGGTTATGTAAAAGAAGTAGGAGAGTTTTTGACGGTAGGTCAAGAAGTAGAGGTTAAAATTTTAGAGGTAGATGGGGAAGCGGGGAAAATCAGTCTTTCCATTAGAGAGCTTCAAGAAAAGCCTACTTCTCCAAAGCGGGACGATAAACCACGTAAATCACTTCAAGCACGAGTAGATGAGCATGACGAAGAAGGCTTTAATACTCTGAAAGAAAAATTAGCAGGATGGATTCAACAATCCATTCGGTAAGAGAAAAAGGTGAGGAAGGGCTAATCCCTTCTTCACCTTTTTAGTGTTTTAAATGGCGTTCTTTGATTTAAGCGTTCTTTATCTTTCGTAATCTGTATTGCAAATTTTGCCTGCTCATTCCTAGCGCTTCAGCTGCTTTGGTAATATTATTATTATATTTTTCTAATGCCTTTTGTAAATAATAGGTTTCAGCCTGTCTTAGGTATTCATCTAGCGGAAGTAAATCTTTTTCTGCAGAAACAACGAAGTCTTCGGCGTTTTTCATCGTTTCATTTAATCCTTGTATTTTTAGCTTGAAATGCAAAGGAAGCATATTAAAGCTTAGTGTGTTTTCTGTAGTTATCATAGAAGTGATTTCATCCAAAAGAAGCTCTAATTCCTTTAAATTGCCTGGCCAATCATAACTTTTAAATACTTTTACCACTTGAGGATCAATCTCCTCTAATGTCGAAGAATAGCGACTTAAATGACGTTGGAAGTAATCATGTACGAATGGCATTATATCCTCTGGTCGGTCACGGAGCGGAGGAATATTAATAGTTATGGAAGTGAAGTAATAGTAAAGCTCTTTTGCCAGTTGGTTATTAGAAATCATATCGATTGGATCTTCACCAATACTAGCTATAAATAAATTTTGGTTTGACCCATTTTCTTTTAATACTTCAATTAATTTATTTTGTAAATCGATGGATAATAAGTCTATTCTTTCACAAAATATAGTGCAGTTACGAAGGCTTTTAATCTCCAGTTCAAATTTACTAATAATTTGATCGTCAGCACTATAGCAGTAGAGCGTTATAAATTGCTCGTTTGGTGGGGATAGCTCATGATGAATTCCTTCCGCGATTAAATCTTTTCCTGTTCCAGCTTCGCCTATTAATAAGATAGGCATACGGACATTTGCTGCTTTAATGGAACGTTCCTTTACATTTTTCATCAGTTCGGACTCGGCGGTTATCGAAGAGAGGGTGATCGATTCGTTATATCGTTTTAGGGGCTGAAACAAAAGTTTTTCTAATGCAGTAATGTCTCTCGAGAATTCGATAGCTCCTATTAAGGTACCTTCTTCAAAAACAGGATATGTGTCATTTATAGTGGTGATTTCTTGGCCGTTCCTGCTCCAGTAGGTCTGTTTCGCTCTTAGGACGGGCTTTTCGCTATGTAGTACTTTTAGTAGTGTGCTCTCGTGCTGTTCGAACTGAAATAACTCTAAAATGGAACGGTCTTCAATGTCCATCGAGTTTAAGCCTTCTATTTCTTTCATTTTTTCATTGTATATAATGGTTTTTCCCATTAGATCTATTGCGTGGATACCTACAGCCACTTGCTCTGTAGCGAACTTATAAAATGGAAGCAGCTTACTGAAATTACTAGACAAAAATATCACCCCCAAAAAAAATTTAACATTTTAGTTAATTTTACTTGAAAAACGCAACAATCTTTTGCATTATTATAAGGGAAGAAGTATTGATAGTGCAAATTTTTTTTGCGTTATAACTTAAGAGGAGGATTTATAATGATACCTTATAAACACGAAGCATTTACTGATTTTTCAAAAGAGGAAAATAAAAAAGCAATAAAAGAAGGTTATAAAATTGTTGATGCTTATTTAGGTCAAGACTTTCCATTAATCGTTGGTGGAGAAAGAATCATTACTGACAGTAAAATCGTATCTTATAATCCAGCTAAAAAAGAAGAAGTAATTGGTAAAGTATCAAAAGCTTCTCAAGAAATTGCAGAAAAAGCGCTTAAAATCGCTGATGAAACATTTAATACATGGAAAAAAGTTAAACCAGAAGTACGCGCTGATGTATTGTTCAAAGCAGCTGCTATCATTCGTCGTCGTAAATTTGAGTTCTCCGCTTTATTATCAAGAGAAGCAGGGAAAACTTGGGTTGAAGCAGACGTAGAGGTTGCTGAAGGAATTGACTTTTTAGAATATTATGGTCGTCAAATGCTACGCCTTAAAGAAGGTCAGCCAGTTCAAAGTCGTCCAGGTGAATACAACCGTTACGACTATATTCCATTAGGAGTATCTGTTGTTATCTCTCCTTGGAACTTCCCATTTGCTATCATGGCTGGGACAACTGTAGCTGCTATGGTTGCTGGTAACACTGTGTTACTAAAACCTGCATCTACAACTCCTGTTGTTGCGTATAAATTTGTAGAAGTATTAGAAGAAGCTGGAATGCCAGCTGGTGTTGTTAACTTCATCCCTGGTTCAGGTGCTGAAATTGGTGACTTCTTAGTTGAGCATCCACGCACTCGTTTAATCAGCTTCACAGGCTCTCGTGACGTTGGTTTAGGAATCGTAGAAAAATCAGCTAAATTAGCTGAAAAACAAATTTGGATTAAACGTACAATTCTTGAAATGGGCGGTAAAGACACAATCGTAGTGGATAAAGAAGCTGATTTAGAATTAGCTGCTCAATCTATCGTAAGATCTGCTTTTGGATTTAGTGGCCAAAAATGTTCAGCTGGTTCACGTGCAGTTATCGTTGAAGACGTGTACGATCAAGTTCTTGCACGCGTTAAAGAATTAACAGATGAGTTATCTGTAGGTATTCCAGATGAAGATGAGCATTATGTAGGTCCAGTAATTGATGCTTCTGCATTCAAAAAAATTATGAGCTATATTCCAGTTGGTAAAGAAGAAGGCCGTTTAATCACAGGCGGAGAAGGCGATGATTCAAAAGGTTACTTCATCCAACCTACTGTATTTGCTGATTTAGCTCCAGATTCTCGTATTATGCAAGAAGAAATCTTCGGACCAATTCTTGGTGTTTCTAAAGCAAAAGATTTCGACGAAGCAATTGAAATTGCTAACAATACTGAATATGGTTTAACAGGTGCTGTTATTACAAATAACCGTATGAACTTAGAAAAAGCACGCGAAGATTTCCATGTAGGTAACTTATACTTCAACCGTGGATGTACTGGTGCCATCGTTGGATACCAACCATTTGGTGGATTCAATATGTCTGGTACAGATTCTAAAGCTGGCGGTCCTGATTATATTCAACTTCATATGCAAGCTAAAACAACTTCTGAAATGTTGTAAAATATATGTATTAATTATTGAAATGGCAGGCAGTTTGATCATGTCTGCCTTTTCAATCAAGAAGGGGGAAAACAAATGTCAGTATCAAGTAAAGTAATTGAACAAACAGAAAAGTATGGTGCAAATAACTATAATCCGCTTCCAATCGTTGTTTCTGAAGCAGAAGGTGTTTGGGTAAAGGATCCAGAGGGTACAAAATATATGGATATGCTTTCTGCATATTCAGCAGTTAACCAAGGACACCGTCATCCAAAAATCATTCAAGCGTTAAAAGACCAAGCAGATCGTGTAACTTTAACTTCTCGCGCATTCCATAACGACCAGTTAGGGCCATGGTATGAAAAAGTAAGTCAGTTAACGAACAAAGAAATGGTTTTACCGATGAATACTGGAGCTGAAGCTGTGGAAACAGCATTTAAAGCAGCTCGTAGATGGGCTTATGATGTTAAAGGTGTTGCTGAAGATCAAGCAGAGATTATTGCTTGTAACGGTAACTTCCATGGTAGAACGATGGGTGCTGTTTCTTTATCTTCAGATCCAGAATACAAAAGAGGATTTGGCCCAATGCTTCCGGGTATTAAACTAATTCCTTATGGTGATTTGGAAGCGCTTAAGCAAGCAATTACTCCAAACACAGCTGCATTCCTAATAGAACCGATTCAAGGTGAGGCAGGAATTATTATTCCACCAGAAGGATTTATGAAAGCTGCACGTGAATTATGTCGTGAAAATAACGTATTATTTATCGCAGATGAAATTCAAGCTGGATTATGCCGCACAGGTAAAATGTTCGCATGTGAATGGGAAGACATGGAACCTGATATGTATATTTTAGGTAAGGCATTAGGTGGGGGAGTTTTCCCAATCTCATGTATCGTAGCTAACCGTGATGTTCTAGAAGTGTTTAATCCAGGTTCACACGGCTCTACTTTTGGTGGGAATCCTATGGCTTGCGCAGTTTCTCTTGCAGCACTTGATGTTTTAATAGATGAAAAGCTTGCTGATCGTTCACTAGAACTAGGTAATTACTTTATGGATGCTTTAAGACAGATTAAACACCCTTCTATTAAAGAGATTCGTGGTCGTGGATTATTCATAGGAATGGAATTGACAGAAGCTGCAAGACCATACTGTGAAGAACTAAAAGAGCTTGGTTTACTATGTAAAGAAACACATGATACTGTAATCCGTTTTGCCCCACCTTTAGTAATTTCAAAAGAAGAACTTGACTGGGCGATTGAGAAAATTAAAAAAGTATTTACTATTTAATATTTGTATCCCACATCGGAAATGAATTGTGTTACAATTATTTCCGATGAAATCATTATGAATTAAAGAGGCGAAATAATAAATGGCTGAAAATCTAAACCTGTTCACATCAACGCAGGCTGTCATTAAAGAGGCTTTGCAAAAATTAGGCTACGACGAGGCAATGTATGATTTGTTAAAAGAACCACTTCGTATGTTAGAGGTAAGAATCCCAGTAAGAATGGATGACAATACTGTAAAAGTATTTACTGGTTACCGTTCACAGCATAACGATGCGGTTGGACCAACAAAGGGTGGAGTCCGTTTTCACCCAGGCGTAACACCTGAAGAAATGAAAGCACTTTCTATGTGGATGACTTTAAAAGCTGGAATCGTTGATCTTCCATATGGTGGAGGTAAAGGTGGAGTAGCTTGTGATCCACGTGAAATGTCAATGGGAGAAATTGAACGTCTAAGCCGTGGCTATGTACGTGCAATTAGCCAAATTGTTGGACCAACAAAAGATATACCTGCTCCAGACGTTTTTACAAATGCGCAAATTATGGCATGGATGATGGATGAATATAGTCGCATGGACCAATTTAACTCTCCAGGATTTATTACTGGGAAACCTTTAGTTCTTGGTGGCTCTCAAGGTCGTGACCGTGCAACAGCACAAGGTGTTACAATTATTATTAATGAAGCAGCTAAGAAACGCGGCATTGATATGATGGGTGCTAGAGTGGTTATTCAAGGTTTCGGAAACGCAGGAAGCTTCCTTGCTAAGTTCTTGAGCGATCAAGGTGCAAAAGTAATTGGTATTTCCGATGCTTACGGTGCATTACATGACCCTAATGGCTTAGATATAGATTATTTATTAGATCGTCGTGATAGCTTTGGAACAGTAACAACTTTGTTTGAAAACACTATTTCTAATGAAGAGTTATTAGAATTAGATTGTGATATTTTAGTACCAGCTGCTATTGAAAACCAAATTACTTCTGACAATGCTCATAATATTAAGGCAAATATAGTAGTAGAGGCAGCAAATGGCCCAACTACTTCAGAGGCTACTAGAATTCTATATGAACGTGGAATCTTACTAGTTCCTGACGTATTAGCTAGTGCTGGTGGAGTTACTGTATCTTACTTTGAATGGGTACAAAATAACCAAGGTTACTACTGGACAGAGGACGAAGTTAACGATAAGTTAGTGAAAAAAATGGTGGATGCATTTGAAAATATCTACGAAGTAGCTTCTACTCGTAATATAGATATGCGTTTAGCTGCATATATGGTTGGTGTACGTAGAACTGCAGAAGCTTCACGCTTCCGTGGCTGGGTATAATCAATAGGTTGAACCGCTTGTATTTTGCAAGCGGTTTTTTATATGATAAGTATTGTAAAGAAAGGGGATAAAGAATATGAATGCATTTTCTTTTTATAATCCAGTCAAATTAATTTTTGGTAAAGGACAATTATCGAAACTACCTACGGAGCTTTCTGTATTTGGAAAAAAAGTTCTATTAGTATACGGTGGTGGGAGTATCAAAAAAAATGGCTTATATGATGAGGTAATGAGCCATTTAAATGAAGCTGGCATGGAAGTATTTGAATTAGCAGGAGTTGAGCCTAATCCTAGACTGTCTACCGCAAAACGAGGTGCCGACCTTTGTAAGTCTGAGGGAATTGAAGTGGTACTAGCAGTAGGGGGCGGTTCTGTAATAGACTGCACTAAACTAATAGTAGCTGCTGCCAAATATGAGGGAGATCCATGGGACTTAGTTACACGTAAAGCATTTCCGAAAGAAGCGCTTCCTTTTGGTACTGTTTTGACTTTAGCAGCAACTGGCTCTGAAATGAATTCCGGTTCTGTTATTACAAATGAAGACACGTTAGAAAAATACGGTTGGGGCAGTCCATTAGTTTTTCCTAAGTTTTCAATATTAGACCCTGTTAACACGTTTACAGTTCCGTTAGATCAAACGGTATATGGAATTGTGGATATGATGTCTCATATGTTCGAGCAATATTATAACAATGGCAATAATACTCCAGTTCAAGATGAAATGATTGAGGGGACTCTACGTACAGTTATAGATGCCGCTCCTAAGCTGGTAAAGGACTTAGAAAACTACGAACTAAGAGAAACCATATTGTTTGCAGGAACACTAGGCTTAAACGGATTCTTACAAATGGGATATAACGGTGACTGGGCGAGCCATAACATAGAGCACGCGGTATCTGCTGTTTATGATATTCCTCATGCTGGAGGATTGGCAATCATTTTCCCAAGATGGATGCGTCATAACCTACATGTAAATCCTGAGCGCTTTGCTAAGCTGGCTGTTAAAGTATTCCAAGTAGATCCTTCGGGAAAAACAACGGAGGAAGTTGGATTAGAAGGCATCGAGAAATTAGCTGCATTTTGGGCTTCCTTAGGGGCACCGAAAAATCTGTCAGATTATAATATAGATGATTCTAATATTGATTTAATGATAGAAAAAGCAATGGTACGTGGCGAGTATGGTAATTTTAATAAGTTAAATGCCGACGATACAAAAGCAATTTTAACAGCTTGCCTCTAACTAATAGAAGAAAGTCATTTATAAAGCCTTGATCTATACTGAAAAACGATGAACAAAAGCACTGCAAATGCAGTGCTTTTTTGAATGATAGGGGATAGGAGAATTCTTATATAAATTGGCTATGTTAAAGGGTAGGGTTGATTTATAATGCAAAGAAATCTTTAAATCAGAGAGTAGAATTGATTTCCGCCCCAGCCGGACGCTTTCCGCGGGGTTAGCGATAAACCCTCACCCATCGCTTAAGCGCGTGGTTGTGAGGTCTTATCTGTCTCACTCATCCCTGCTTATGTCGCCGTCTGGAGCTCCAATCAATAAATGGGAACAGCTTTAGCATCTATAAACTATAAATCGAATCAATTTACTCACATAAACAAAGCTGAAACACTGCCACCAACCCCAATTTCATCATCTATTTATGTTCTTAATAGCCATTTGAATGCTCCTTTTTCAATGTTTACAGTCACTATTAAAAAGAATTGTTAGTCAAAATCAACCAATAGCTTTAACAAAGCTTATAAAATTAACGAGTATTGAAGATTTTGCTTACTTAAGATAGGGGGACTAATAGTAAACCAACTGGATTCGAGACTGAGCACCCTTATTAAAGTAGAAAGATATATAGAAACAAAAAGACATCCAATGAAATGGATGTCTAATCATACTTAGTTATTTTTAGTTTTTAAAACAGTTTTAGTATCTTTATGATGCTTCCAGGTTTTAACTCCATCATCTTCATCAAAGGAGATCGTAACGTCAGATACACCTTGTTGACTTAGGATAAGATTCTTTAGGACATCATGGATATCATCGACTGTTGCAAAGGAAAGTGAGGCATCAACTTCAGCAATTAATGTTACATGTAGATATTCTCCTTCTTTAATAACTTCTAACTGTTGAATGTCTTTAACTTCTTTTACATCTGAAATTACATGTGCAATATGCACTAGCATCTGTTCATCGGTTTCTCCAAGAGCTCCTCTTGCATTATCAAGGAACACTTTACCTACAACATAGAACATCATTAAACCAATTAGGATAGAAGCAATACCCTCAGCTTGTAGAAAACCTGTAAAGTGTGAAATTAATACAGCTACAAATGCAAGGATACCACCTGAAGTAGCAACTAAATCCTCCATAAACACAAGCTTTGTAGCAGGTTTTGCTCTATTTAAGTGTGTAAAGCTTGTAGTGAGGGGGGCAAGGAAGGTTCCTTTAATACCAACTTCATGTAAAATTTCTTTTCCTGCCTTATATAAGACGATAAACTCTAATATTATTGCAATAGCAAGGACGGATAACGTAATTGCTAGCCCACCTGATGCTACTGGGTGCTGTATATGATGCCATCCTTCTTTTATCGTTTCATACGACAAGATTCCTACTAATATAACTGCTCCCAAGCAAACGAGGTTTACCAATCGACCAAAACCATTTGGGAATTTTGGTGTAGGCGCTTTTTTAGAAAGAGCAGAGCCTATAAAGACGAAGAATTGATTGGCTGCATCTCCTATTGAGTGCATCATCTCTGCGAACATTGCTACGTTCCCTGTTAAGAAAAATGCTCCTCCTTTTAAAGCTGCGATAATTGTATTAACAACTGCTGCGATTAAAGATGGTTTATTACCACCCTTTAGTAAAGTGAAAAATTGTCCCATAGATAGTTGCTCCTTTTTTAAATTGATTCTAATTCCAAAGTTTCCACAAATTCCAATTCTGCAATGGAATGATAAAATTCTACCGTGTTTTTCTTAGTTAGAATAGATAATCTGATATGAACTTCATGTTTTATCTCATCATTCTCTAATTTAATATCTTTTATCCGAATACTATCGATATAAAAGCCACAGTCTTTTAAGTAATAGTACATTTTAGATATGCTTTCTTGTTTTAATACAATAACCTTTAATGATAATTCTTTGGATCGTAAGCGCTTCGGACCGACTTTAGATAGAAGAGGAGGGATTACTTCTATACCTATTAGTACGATAACAACGGTAAGGGCAGCTTCCAGATAAAAACCCGCACCTACCGCTATACCTATTCCGCCGGCTCCCCAAATCATTGCTGCCGTAGTAAGTCCACTTATACTGTCGTTGCCCTTGCGTAGAATGACACCTGCTCCAAGAAAGCCGATACCGCTTACTATTTGTGCGGCCAATCGTAAAGGATCCATAGTTATATTTACTCCATCATGACCATGATGTGCTTTGTAAGCTGACTCTATTGATATGTATGTTAGTAAACAACTAAAGGTTGCAATGACGATGCTTGTTTTAAGGCCAATTGGTTTCTTTTTTAATTCTCTTTCAATCCCTATAACTAAACTTAGGGTTGCCGCAAAACCTAATTTTATTAATATTTCACCATATCCGTTTAGATAGGGAATCCAATCCACCGTGGTGCCTCCTTTCATATAGATAGTTAAGAATATGTGGAAATTTTAATCTTATACTTACATACCCAGTTTTCTGCTTAATATCACTTAGAGATAAAAATAGTTTTTTCCAGAAGCCAAGGTAGCATTTATAATAGATAATCCAGTAGTAATAAAGATGTTTTTATAAGCAGGAACTAGTGAAAGTAAGGTAAAACCTTTATAAATCGGTGTTTTTAACGTAAAAGAGAAGGAAAAGATCAAATAATTAAAGAAAAACCTATAAATTTTAATAAAAGGTATTGCTTTTTGTTTTTAATCGTTGTATATTAATACATGTCCTTCAGAACATGTGAGTAACGACTTAAAAGAAGTTAAAAAAAATTGTTGACAACTTAACTGAAGCGAGATATACTAATAAAGTCGTCAAAAACAAAACGACACAATGAACATTGAAAACTGAACATGCAAAACGTTAAGACATACAGCATCAACAAGCTTCGGCTTGATTGACGCAAAACAATTTTTGACATCATTTAATGATGATGCCAGCAAAACAAAATGAGCTTTTTAAGTTCTCTATTATGGAGAGTTTGATCCTGGCTCAGGACGAACGCTGGCGGCGTGCCTAATACATGCAAGTCGAGCGGATGATGAAGAAGCTTGCTTCTTCTGATTTAGCGGCGGACGGGTGAGTAACACGTGGGCAACCTGCCCTGTAGATTGGGATAACTCCGGGAAACCGGGGCTAATACCGAATAATCCATTACCTCACATGAGGAAATGTTAAAAGACGGCATCTCGCTGTCACTACAGGATGGGCCCGCGGCGCATTAGCTAGTTGGTGAGGTAACGGCTCACCAAGGCGACGATGCGTAGCCGACCTGAGAGGGTGATCGGCCACACTGGGACTGAGACACGGCCCAGACTCCTACGGGAGGCAGCAGTAGGGAATCTTCCACAATGGACGAAAGTCTGATGGAGCAACGCCGCGTGAGTGAAGAAGGTTTTCGGATCGTAAAACTCTGTTGTGAGGGAAGAACAAGTACGAGAGTAACTGCTCGTACCTTGACGGTACCTCATTAGAAAGCCACGGCTAACTACGTGCCAGCAGCCGCGGTAATACGTAGGTGGCAAGCGTTGTCCGGAATTATTGGGCGTAAAGCGCGCGCAGGCGGTCCTTTAAGTCTGATGTGAAAGCCCACGGCTCAACCGTGGAGGGTCATTGGAAACTGGGGGACTTGAGTACAGAAGAGGAAAGCGGAATTCCAAGTGTAGCGGTGAAATGCGTAGAGATTTGGAGGAACACCAGTGGCGAAGGCGGCTTTCTGGTCTGTAACTGACGCTGAGGCGCGAAAGCGTGGGGAGCAAACAGGATTAGATACCCTGGTAGTCCACGCCGTAAACGATGAGTGCTAAGTGTTAGGGGGTTTCCGCCCCTTAGTGCTGCAGCTAACGCATTAAGCACTCCGCCTGGGGAGTACGGTCGCAAGACTGAAACTCAAAGGAATTGACGGGGGCCCGCACAAGC
This sequence comes from Psychrobacillus sp. FSL W7-1457, assembly GCF_038593405.1. Lineage (NCBI taxonomy): Bacteria > Bacillati > Bacillota > Bacilli > Caryophanales > Bacillaceae > Psychrobacillus > Psychrobacillus sp. FSL W7-1457. The sequence goes on along the minus strand of NZ_CP151993.1, from coordinate 2,704,394 downwards.
GGTGGAGCATGTGGTTTAATTCGAAGCAACGCGAAGAACCTTACCAGGTCTTGACATCCCGCTGACCGGCCTAGAGATAGGCTTTTCCCTTCGGGGACAGCGGTGACAGGTGGTGCATGGTTGTCGTCAGCTCGTGTCGTGAGATGTTGGGTTAAGTCCCGCAACGAGCGCAACCCTTGATCTTAGTTGCCAGCATTCAGTTGGGCACTCTAAGGTGACTGCCGGTGATAAACCGGAGGAAGGTGGGGATGACGTCAAATCATCATGCCCCTTATGACCTGGGCTACACACGTGCTACAATGGACGGTACAGAGGGTCGCAACCCCGCGAGGGTGAGCAAATCCCATAAAACCGTTCTCAGTTCGGATTGTAGGCTGCAACTCGCCTACATGAAGCCGGAATCGCTAGTAATCGTGGATCAGCATGCCACGGTGAATACGTTCCCGGGCCTTGTACACACCGCCCGTCACACCACGAGAGTTTGTAACACCCGAAGTCGGTGGGGTAACCCTTTTGGGAGCCAGCCGCCGAAGGTGGGACAGATGATTGGGGTGAAGTCGTAACAAGGTAGCCGTATCGGAAGGTGCGGCTGGATCACCTCCTTTCTAAGGATATATTCGGAATACAGATTTTTATCTGTATCTTAACGTTTTGCAGTTCAGTTTTGAATGTTCATTCTATATGAGCATTTAAAGCTTTTTAACTTGTTCTTTGAAAACTGGATAAAACGACATCAAAAAAAGAAACAAACGCAAGATATTCAAATTGTGATCACTTACGTGATTGCAAGTGTAGTACTTTTAACTTTTAGGTTAAGTTAATAAGGGCGCACGGTGGATGCCTTGGCACTAGGAGTCGATGAAGGACGGCACTAACACCGATATGCTTCGGGGAGCTGTAAGTGAGCTTCGATCCGAAGATTTCCGAATGGGGAAACCCACTGCCCGTAATGGGGCAGTACATTTGCGTGAATACATAGCGCATCTGAGACACACCCAGGGAACTGAAACATCTAAGTACCTGGAGGAAGAGAAAGAAAATTCGATTCCCTGAGTAGCGGCGAGCGAAACGGGAAGAGCCCAAACCAAGAGGCTTGCCTCTTGGGGTTGTAGGACACTCTATACGGAGTTACAAAAGAATGAGCTAGACGAAGCGACCTGGAAAGGTCCGCAGGATAGGGTAAAAGCCCCGTAGTCAAAAGTTCATTCCCTCCAGAGTGTATCCTGAGTACGGCGGAACACGTGAAATTCCGTCGGAATCCGGGAGGACCATCTCCCAAGGCTAAATACTACCTAGTGACCGATAGTGAACCAGTACCGTGAGGGAAAGGTGAAAAGCACCCCGGAAGGGGAGTGAAATAGACCCTGAAACCGTGTGCCTACAAATAGTCAAAGCCCGTTAACGGGTGATGGCGTGCCTTTTGTAGAATGAACCGGCGAGTTACGATTACATGCGAGGTTAAGTTGAGAAGACGGAGCCGCAGCGAAAGCGAGTCTGAATAGGGCGAATGAGTATGTGGTCGTAGACCCGAAACCAGGTGATCTACCCATGTCCAGGATGAAGGTGAGGTAACACTTACTGGAGGTCCGAACCCACGCACGTTGAAAAGTGCGGGGATGAGGTGTGGGTAGCGGAGAAATTCCAATCGAACCTGGAGATAGCTGGTTCTCTCCGAAATAGCTTTAGGGCTAGCCTCAAACGTTAGAATCTTGGAGGTAGAGCACTGTTTGGACTAGGGGCCCATCCCGGGTTACCGAATTCAGACAAACTCCGAATGCCAATGATTTATGTTTGGGAGTCAGACTGCGAGTGATAAGATCCGTAGTCAAGAGGGAAACAGCCCAGACCACCAGCTAAGGTCCCAAAGTATTTGTTAAGTGGAAAAGGATGTGGCGTTGCTTAGACAACCAGGATGTTGGCTTAGAAGCAGCCATCATTTAAAGAGTGCGTAATAGCTCACTGGTCGAGTGACGCTGCGCCGAAAATGTATCGGGGCTAAACAAATCACCGAAGCTGTGGATTGATACCTTTGGTATCAGTGGTAGGAGAGCGTTCTAAGGGCGTTGAAGTCAGACCGGAAGGACTGGTGGAGCGCTTAGAAGTGAGAATGCCGGTATGAGTAGCGAAAGATGGGTGAGAATCCCATCCACCGTATGACTAAGGTTTCCTGAGGAAGGCTCGTCCGCTCAGGGTTAGTCGGGACCTAAGTCGAGGCCGATAGGCGTAGACGATGGACAACAGGTTGATATTCCTGTACCACCACCCCACCGTTTGAGTGATGGGGGGACGCAGTAGGATAGGGTAAGCGTGCTGTTGGTTATGCACGTCCAAGCAGTGAGGTGTGAGTGTAGGCAAATCCGCACTCTGTAACATTGAGCTGTGATGGCAAGGACGTATGTCCGGAGTTCCTGATTTCACACTGCCAAGAAAAGCCTCTAACGAGGTGGGAGGTGCCCGTACCGCAAACCGACACAGGTAGTCGAGGAGAGAATCCTAAGGTGAGCGAGAGAACTCTCGTTAAGGAACTCGGCAAAATGACCCCGTAACTTCGGGAGAAGGGGTGCTCTTTTGGGTGAATAGCCTAGAAGAGCCGCAGTGAATAGGCCCAGGCGACTGTTTAGCAAAAACACAGGTCTCTGCAAAACCGTAAGGTGAAGTATAGGGGCTGACGCCTGCCCGGTGCTGGAAGGTTAAGAGGAGTGCTTAGCGCAAGCGAAGGTGCGAATTGAAGCCCCAGTAAACGGCGGCCGTAACTATAACGGTCCTAAGGTAGCGAAATTCCTTGTCGGGTAAGTTCCGACCCGCACGAAAGGCGTAACGATCTGGGCACTGTCTCAACGAGAGACTCGGTGAAATTATAGTACCTGTGAAGATGCAGGTTACCCGCGACAGGACGGAAAGACCCCGTGGAGCTTTACTGTAGCTTGATATTGAATTTTGGTGCAACTTGTACAGGATAGGTAGGAGCCTTAGAGCCCGGAGCGCCAGCTTCGGAGGAGGCGTCGGTGGGATACTACCCTGGTTGTATTGAAATTCTAACCCATACCCGTAACCCGGGTAGGAGACAGTGTCAGGCGGGCAGTTTGACTGGGGCGGTCGCCTCCTAAAGTGTAACGGAGGCGCCCAAAGGTTCCCTCAGAATGGTTGGAAATCATTCGAAGAGTGTAAAGGCAGAAGGGAGCTTGACTGCGAGACCTACAAGTCGAGCAGGGTCGAAAGACGGGCTTAGTGATCCGGTGGTTCCGCATGGAAGGGCCATCGCTCAACGGATAAAAGCTACCCCGGGGATAACAGGCTTATCTCCCCCAAGAGTCCACATCGACGGGGAGGTTTGGCACCTCGATGTCGGCTCATCGCATCCTGGGGCTGTAGTCGGTCCCAAGGGTTGGGCTGTTCGCCCATTAAAGCGGTACGCGAGCTGGGTTCAGAACGTCGTGAGACAGTTCGGTCCCTATCCGTCGTGGGCGTAGGAAATTTGAGAGGAGCTGTCCTTAGTACGAGAGGACCGGGATGGACACACCGCTGGTGTACCAGTTGTTCTGCCAAGGGCATCGCTGGGTAGCTATGTGTGGACGGGATAAGTGCTGAAAGCATCTAAGCACGAAGCCCCCCTCAAGATGAGATTTCCCATTACGCAAGTAAGTAAGATCCCTCAAAGACGATGAGGTAGATAGGTTCGGGGTGGAAGCGTGGCGACACGTGCAGCTGACGAATACTAATCGATCGAGGACTTAACCAAATTGTTTGTTTCTAAGATGTCAGTTTATTCAGTTTTGAAAGAATAAATTTTTATTAAATTAATGCTTGTAATAATCTACATAGTTGATATAATAGAACTTGTCTTTCAATAATTATTCAAGTCTAGTGATGATGGCGAAGAGGTCACACCCGTTCCCATACCGAACACGGAAGTTAAGCTCTTCAGCGCCGATGGTAGTTGGGGGTCTCCCCCTGCAAGAGTAGGACGTCGCTGGGCTTGCAATAAAAAAATATTACCCAGGAGGATTAGCTCAGCTGGGAGAGCATCTGCCTTACAAGCAGAGGGTCGGCGGTTCGAGCCCGTCATCCTCCACCATAATTTTACTCCTGCCGGAGTAGCTCAACTGGTAGAGCAACTGACTTGTAATCAGTAGGTTGAGGGTTCAAGTCCTTTCTCCGGCACCATTTTCCGAGCCATTAGCTCAGTTGGTAGAGCATCTGACTTTTAATCAGAGGGTCGAAGGTTCGAGTCCTTCATGGCTCATTCACTTTTGTGAAATAAATATGCGGGTGTGGCGGAACTGGCAGACGCACTAGACTTAGGATCTAGCGCCGCAAGGCGTGGGGGTTCGACTCCCTTCACCCGCACCATTTAATTTAATAACCGAGCGGAAGTAGTTCAGTGGTAGAACACCACCTTGCCAAGGTGGGGGTCGCGAGTTCGAACCTCGTCTTCCGCTCCAAAGATTCACTAAGTGCCGGGGTGGCGGAACTGGCAGACGCACAGGACTTAAAATCCTGCGGTAGGTGACTACCGTACCGGTTCGATTCCGGTCCTCGGCACCACTTTTAAGTAACATTAGCGCCCGTAGCTCAATTGGATAGAGCGTCTGACTACGGATCAGAAGGTTGTGGGTTCGACTCCTGCCGGGCGCGCCAATATATATACGGGAAGTAGCTCAGCTTGGTAGAGCACTTGGTTTGGGACCAAGGGGTCGCAGGTTCGAATCCTGTCTTCCCGACCAGTTATTAATAAAAATTTGGGGCCTTAGCTCAGCTGGGAGAGCGCCTGCCTTGCACGCAGGAGGTCAGCGGTTCGATCCCGCTAGGCTCCACCAAATATAAAATTTTCTTTTAAAGTTCCTGGCGGCGTAGCTCAGCTGGCTAGAGCATTCGGTTCATACCCGAAAGGTCGTGGGTTCGACTCCCTCTGCCGCCATCTTAAGGACCTTTAGCTCAGTTGGTTAGAGCAGACGGCTCATAACCGTCCGGTCGCAGGTTCGAGTCCTGCAAGGTCCACCAACATAATTTTTCGGAGGAATACCCAAGTCTGGCTGAAGGGATCGGTCTTGAAAACCGACAGGCGGGTCATACCGCGCGGGGGTTCGAATCCCTCTTCCTCCTCCATCTTATTGTTAGTGGGAAATTATACATAACATCTATGCAAGTAAGCTTGGAAACGGAAAAGTTATTAAATACATAGTTGATTTAAATTTCAACGATTTTATTGTCGCGGGGTGGAGCAGTTCGGTAGCTCGTCGGGCTCATAACCCGAAGGTCACAGGTTCAAATCCTGTCCCCGCAACCAAATGGTCCCGTGGTGTAGCGGTTAACATGCCTGCCTGTCACGCAGGAGATCGCCGGTTCGATCCCGGTCGGGACCGCCATTTATTATTCAATATGTTAGAGATTTAGGATAAGCAAGCAAATCGAGGAAGCAATCGAACGAAAGAAGAAGCGTACTAAAGTACGTGACTGAATGAGTGAGTGAAGCTGACAAAGAGTTGTGCCGCTTAGCGTAAATCGAAGAGGCTCAGTAGCTCAGTCGGTAGAGCAAAGGACTGAAAATCCTTGTGTCGGCGGTTCGATTCCGTCCTGAGCCACCATTTATCACGCGGGTGTAGTTTAGTGGTAAAACCTCAGCCTTCCAAGCTGATGATGAGAGTTCGATTCTCTTCACCCGCTCCAATTAATGGGCCTATAGCTCAGCTGGTTAGAGCGCACGCCTGATAAGCGTGAGGTCGATGGTTCGAGTCCATTTAGGCCCACCATTATTCCGAAGTAGCTCAGTGGTAGAGCAATCGGCTGTTAACCGATTGGTCGTAGGTTCGAGTCCTACCTTCGGAGCCATATATATGGGGAAGTACTCAAGTGGCTGAAGAGGCGCCCCTGCTAAGGGTGTAGGTCGGGCAACCGGCGCGAGGGTTCAAATCCCTCCTTCTCCGCCATATATAAGGCCCCTTGGTCAAGCGGTTAAGACACCGCCCTTTCACGGCGGTAACACGGGTTCGAATCCCGTAGGGGTCATAACTTTAAAAAGACAATCACTTCGGTGGTTGTCTTTTTTATTTTATCTTTATGATATGTAAGGATCGTTATAACACTGCAGGTCCTTAAGGGAAGAGGTATTAAGAAAAGTAATGTATTTATTGTAGTAAATCTATACTGCACTTAATTATAATAACTTCCCTGTCATGTTTGTGAAATTCCTTTCAAATATTGTTAGCAGAACGATTACATTAAAGTGATCGAGTAGGTTCTACATTATAGCATTTGGAGCGTTATCTTCTTGTGAAGAGATTTACTCCTAAAAGTTCTTCCACCGACCGATTATCAGGTAAAACCGACCGATTGTTGAAGGGAACCAACCGATTATTATGCCTAACCGACCGATTATTGAACAAAACCGTCCGATTCTAAAGAAACTACTCAAAATCTATTATTTGGTTAGATTTTTCTTTCTTCGTTTACACTTCTCCAACCTCTAATTTAAACTTCACAAATAAAAAAGCCAGGAAGCGTTTAACTTCCTGACTGATCATCATATTAAAAATCCTATTAACAAGCCAATACCTAAAAGAAATACGAAAATGGTATTGGTAAGTGCGGTGTTTTTCATTGCTAATCCAACTTCAAGGTGATTCTCTTTAGATTTAAATAGCTTTATAGCATCTAGTGGTTTCTTAGCACTTAGGAAGACTAGTAAAGCCCAAGGTGTAATAATTTGTAGAATTACTAGTAAGATGATCCATACATAAGAAACGATAAAAAATAAGGCTAACACATTAATAGCATTGTCTCTACCTATTAAGATAGCCATTGTTTTCCTACCGCCTTTTGTATCCTCTACAATATCTCGAATATTATTAGAAAGCATAATAGCAGCGACAAGCAGAGTGCTAGGGATAGATAGGAACAAGGCAAAGTTTGGTATAGAACCTACCTGAATGTATGTAGCAATTAAAACAATAAACATTCCCATAACCACGCCACTGAATAGTTCTCCAAACGGTGTATAAGCTATTGGGTAAGGTCCACCGGTATATAAGTATCCAATGAGCATACAAACGGCACCAATGATCAATAAAAGCCAAGATGATTGGGAACAAATATAAATACCTAACAGAGCGGCTAGGACGTATAGTACTAAGGCTAGTTGAAGCACTGTCTTTGGTTTGACACCATTGCGGACTATTGCGCCACCAATGCCGATAGATTCTTCACTATCTAGACCTCTTTCAAAGTCGTAGTACTCATTAAACATATTCGTAGCAGCTTGTATAAACAAGCACGCAATGAGCATTGCTAAGAATAAAGGCCAATCAATATTTACGTAATAAAGGGCAATCATTGTACCTAAAAATACAGGGGCAAACGATGCAGTTAACGTGTGTGGTCTTGTTAACTTCCACCATATACGCCAGCCTTTATCAGCTTGTAGTTCTTGTGACATATAAATTTCTCTCCTTTTAAAGAATCAACTTCAATTTTAGCATACATTTGTAGCTAAATGTGTGCCGAAACGCGGAGAAAGTTGTATGATAAAGGGTAGAGTAATAAAACATGAACTTAAACTAGCAGGTAATTTATACGGAGGTCATATATATGCCGAACACCACCGGGCAAAATAAATCAACATTACGTTTTTATACAGAAACAATAGAAGTATCTAGAATGTCTGCTCATGCTTTTTTTGAGGCAGGAGAGGATTACTATAAAGGGAAACGATTCTTTTGGCAAAACAAAGAGAAAACGTTCACATTGGTTGGACTTGGACATGCCTATGTTCTGTCTAATGATTTAGAGAAAAATAGATACACCGATATAGCTCAAAAATGGGACGACCTTTGTGCATGCTCATTAATAGAGAAAGCAGATGTGTCTCCAATTCTATTTGGTGGATTCTCTTTCGATCCTTCAAATAATATATCATCGGAATGGAATAGCTTCCCGTCTAGTTTTTTTGCTGTGGCTACATTTCAATTAGTCATACAGGACGACCAGGCTTTTGTAAGTATTCATCATATTACAGAGGAAGAGGACAGCTCTGCAGCTTTTGAGCGTTTACGTATAGAAAGAGATACATTAATTCATACAGCTCAAGTGAAAGAACTAAAGGTCCATAAAAAGCCACATCTTCTTCAACGAGAAGATAGATTAAAGGAAGAATACTTATCAGCGGTTGAAACTGTAACGGAAAGAATTCGTAATAAGGAAGTAAACAAGGTAGTCATTGGGCGCTCCCTAAAGTTAACCTTTGATGATATCTTTTCACCATCTACAGCAATTTACAATGCATCGATGGAGCAACCTGAAAGTTATTTATTTGGTCTTGAGAAAGAAGACAAGACTTTCTTTGGGGCGACTCCAGAGAGATTAGTAAAACTGGAAAATGGCAAGGTTGAATCTGCTGGTTTGGCTGGATCCGTTCGAAGAGGAAAAGACCAAGTGGAAGATAAGAAGCTTGGAGATGCGCTATTATCGGATAATAAAAACTTAATGGAACATGAATATGTTGTTCAGATGATTAGAAAAGTATTTGAGCAATATTGTGAGCAGGTTAAGATTCCAGCTAGACCAAAGCTTATGAAAATAAGAGATATTCAGCACTTGTTTACACCTATAGAGGGAAAAATTAAAGGAAGCTCTTCTCTTTTCGAGTTTGTAGAAGCTATGCATCCGACACCAGCACTTGGTGGTGAACCTCGACAAGAGGCCATTGAGATTATTAGAGAATCTGAACAAATGAACCGTGGTTACTATGCCGCTCCAATCGGCTGGGTGAATGCCGAGGGAGATGGAGAGTTTGCGGTAGGTATTCGTTCCGCTCTCATAGAAAACCAATACGCTTATTTATATGCTGGAGGCGGATTAGTTTCCGAGTCCACCTCTTTAGAAGAGTTTGAAGAAACAAGAGTCAAATTCCGACCAATGCTTCGAACTTTGGGAGGAAATATGAATGACTAACGCGAGCTTTCTAACATCTTATGTCAATCAATTTGTAGAAACTATTAAACAAGCGGGCATAGAGGATATCGTGCTATGCCCAGGATCTAGATCCACTCCTTTAGCATATGGGTTTGCAAAAACGACAGGCTTTAACTTATATAGACAAATTGATGAGCGTTCTGCAGGATATTTTGCTTTAGGAATTGCCAAAGCGAAAAAGAACCCTGTTGTTCTATTGTGTACTTCTGGTACTGCTGCTGCGAATTTCTTTCCGGCGATAGTGGAAGCATATTATGCAAGAATACCATTACTTATTGTGACAGCGGATCGCCCACATGAACTTAGAGAGGTAGGTGCTCCTCAAGCGATAGACCAAATACATCTATTTGGTAAGCATGTAAAATGGTCGGTTGATTTTCCCTTACCTGAGGAAAGAGAAGAAAGCCTCGCGTTTATAGAGAGACATATTCATCGTGCAGTTTCTTCTACTAGGAATGCACCGATGGGACCAGTTCATATCAACGTGCCGTTTCGTGAGCCACTATTGTTAGAAATGGATCGGCCTGCTTCCGTGCCTCAAATGCAGCAAACAGAATTAGGGATGCTTGTGCCAAGTAAAGAATGCATCCATTGGTATACTCAGTTAATAACAGACACAGAGAAGGGACTTATTATTGCAGGGGATTCCTTAAACTCAACAGTAGGTTTCTGGGAGTTTGTGAAAGCTATACAATGGCCAGTACTAGCGGATCCATTGTCCACGCTTCGAAGTAATGTACCTAAGGATTGTATGCATTTATGTATAGACCAATATGACGCTATTTTAAAAAGTGAAGTGTTTATGCAATCAGCTATCCCTAATGCTGTCATTCGTTTTGGAGCTCAGCCGGTTTCTAAGCCTCTTATGAAGTTTTTAGAGGCAAACCCTCCTAAAACCTTTATAGCTGTAGATGAAAGCCCATTATTTAGAGACTCTCTTCATGTCGTAACCCATCACTTACAAGTAGATCCGTCATCTCTTTGGTTGCAGGTAGGAGAAAAACAACCATCTAGCTATCTAGAAAATTGGTCTAAGGCCAATGATATAGCAACGAATCATATTCAGACGTATATTTCAGAGCAAACAGACGAGGGTGCCTTAGCAGGAACATTATTTGAGGTGCTTCCAGACAAAACGGATTTAATAGCTAGTAGCAGCATGCCTATACGTGATGTAGATACCTTTTTCAATAAAACCGCTAAGGATATCCATGTATATGCCAATAGAGGAACAAACGGAATTGATGGAGTCGTGTCTACTGCTTTAGGAATTCAAGTAGCAACTAAAAGACCTGGCTATCTATTAATCGGGGATTTGGCATTTCTCCATGATGTAAATGGATTAATAGTCACTCGTTTTAGCGAAACAGATTTAACCATTGTTATTATGAATAATGATGGAGGGGGCATATTCTCTTACTTGCCACAATCTACGGAAACTAATTACTTTGAGCATTTGTTCGGGACACCTACAGGGCTTGAATTTTCAGCTATTGCTACTATGTACGATGCTCAATATGATGTAGTACATACTAAGGAAGATTTTCAAGCTGTCTTAAGTAAGGATAAAACGAAGAATATTCGTATGATTGAAGTTCGTACAGATCGACAGAACAATACAGAAACTCATCGAAAGCTTTGGGCAGCAATCACTAAGGAGCTGGATGTCACTTGGAAAGCTTAATAACCGTTAGGTCCATTCAAATGAAAGTTAATAGGTACAATACAGGTGCCGAGAAGAAGGCAGTCTTTCTGCATGGATTTACTGGATCTAGTAGGACATGGGAGGAAGTTATTGCTTCTCTAGATCCTTCTATTGAGCTGCTAACCATTGATTTAATTGGCCACGGGGAAAGTGACAAGCCTGAAAATGCTAGCCGTTACTTTGCTGGGGAGCAGGTGGAGGATCTCCATGCACTAATCCAACAGATAGGCTGGGATCATTTTACGCTTATAGGGTATTCTATGGGTGGTAGATTGGCACTTGCCTATGCAAGTAAGTATGAGGTCGACTGTTTAATACTAGAAAGCAGTTCTCCAGGCATAAAGGATGAGGAAGCTCGTATACAAAGAAAATTAGCGGATAGCAAGCTGGCTGAAAAAATTCTAGTAGACGGTGTCCTTGCATTTACAGATCACTGGGAGCAGATCCCTTTGTTTGATTCGCAAAAGAGTTTATCACTGAAGAAGCAGCAACAGATAAGAGAAGAGCGAATATCTCAAACAGCAATGGGTTTGTCGAATAGCTTGACGGGATTTAGCACTGGAGTGCAGCCTTCGTTATGGGATAAGCTAGGCTCTCTTGAATTTCCAGTAATCATGTTAACGGGAGAGCTAGATAAGAAGTTCTGTGAAATTGCTAAAAAGATGTTAGCTATATTACCAAATGCTGACTGGAAAATAATAAATGGTGTGGGCCATGCAATTCATGTGGAAAATCCCAAATTGTTTGCTACAATAGTAGAGGATATAATTTTGAAGGAGGATGTAAGATGACTCGTGAATGGACAACATTACATACATATGAAGACATTAAATATGAATTCTATAATGGAATTGCTAAAGTAACGATTAATCGCCCAGAAGTGCGAAATGCTTTCCGTCCTAAAACAGTGATGGAAATGATCGACGCATTTTCTCGCGCACGCGATGACAAAAATGTTGGTGTAATTATTCTAACTGGAGAAGGCGAAAAAGCTTTCTGTTCTGGTGGAGACCAAAAGGTTCGCGGACATGGTGGATACGTAGGAGAGGATGAAATTCCTCGTCTAAACGTATTAGACCTACAACGTTTAATCCGTATAATTCCTAAGCCAGTTGTAGCTATGGTAGCTGGATATGCAATTGGTGGAGGTCATGTATTACACGTAGTTTGTGACTTAACAATCGCTGCGGACAATGCTATTTTTGGACAAACTGGTCCAAACGTAGGCTCCTTTGATGCTGGATATGGTTCAGGCTATTTAGCTCGTATCATTGGTCACAAGAAAGCACGTGAAATTTGGTACCTATGCCGTCAATATGATGCAAAACAAGCGTTAGATATGGGCTTAGTTAACACTGTTGTTCCTTATGAGCAACTAGAGGACGAGACTGTTCAATGGTGTGAGGAAATGCTAGAAAAGAGCCCAACCGCACTTCGTTTCTTAAAAGCAGCTATGAATGCTGATACAGATGGACTTGCTGGTCTTCAACAATTAGCTGGAGATGCAACACTTCTTTATTACACAACTGAGGAAGCTAAAGAAGGTCGCGATGCGTTTAAAGAAAAACGTAAACCAGACTTTGGTCAATTCCCACGTTTCCCGTGATTAGAAATTTATGAGTTTTCCTAAGCTGTCCTTTAAAGGGCAGCTTTTTTTAAAAGATAGAATACATTTGCTTGTGCTTTACTTAATAAAGGAGTTGTTTTTTATGTACCCTAATCTCTTGGTTAAACGAGCAAGTCTTACGCCAAATAGATTAGCTATCATATTTGAAGACCAACAATGGACATTCTCCCAATTACATCAGGAGGCAATAGACTTTGCCGAGAAGCTACATACATTAGGTGTTAACAAAGGGATGAGAATTGCTATATTGGCGTCCTCCAGCCCACAGCTAGTGACAGTTTTACATGGCTGCATGCAATTGGGCTGTGAGCTTGTCATGCTTAATGAACGTTTAACAGAGGACGAGCTGATTTATCAATTAAATGATAGTCAGTCTGACGTATTATTAGTCGATCGGTTAGATAGAAGCTTGACGTATGGTAACCGGATATCCTTTAATCAGGTTACAGAAGCCTCTAACAAGAGATTTCAAATAGACTATGAATGGCCAAAGGATAGAACAATCACTATTATGTACACATCTGGTACGACAGGGAAGCCAAAGGGCGTCCGCCAAACACTGGAAAACCATGTGATGAGTGCAACTGGATCTGCTTTAAATCTAGGTGTTCAGCCTAATGATTGCTGGTTATGCGCAATGCCATTGTTTCATATTAGCGGATTTTCTATTCTAATGCGTTCCGTTCTATATGGTATGACAGTCAGCCTGCATACAAAGTTTGATGCATATAAGTCTATAGAGGAAATTTTAAATGGAACTGTTACTAGAATGTCTGTAGTCGCTGTAACGTTAGAAAGATTGATTAGTGTCTTAGAGGAACGGAATCTAACATTCCCGGATACTTTCCAATCTATGCTAGTCGGTGGAGGGCCTGTTCCTCTCCATTATTTGGAACGAGCCATTAAATGTAAGATACCTGTTTTACAGACATATGGTATGACGGAGACGTCTTCACAAACCACGACATTGTCTAGTGAGGATGCTATTCGTAAGCTAGGCTCAGCAGGAAAGCCACTCTTTTTCGCAGAAATACGTATTTCTGGAGAAAAGGAGATAGGAGAAATCTGTATTAAAGGACCACATGTTACGAAAGGTTATGTTGGAGCATCATCTTCCAAGGATCCACAGGATGATGGGTGGCTCCATACGGGAGATATGGGCTATATAGATGACGAAGGTTATTTATACGTCGTCGACCGTAGATCAGATTTAATCATTTCGGGTGGGGAAAATATTTATCCTGCTGAAGTGGAGCAGGCCATAGTTAAGCATAGTGCTGTAAAAGAAGCCGGAGTAACTGGTATTCAGGATGATAAATGGGGACACGTACCGATTGCCTTTGTTGTGTTGAAGAGCGAGGTTACCGAAGAAGAATTAAAATCATTTATGAAACCCCAGCTTGCTACGTATAAACAGCCTGTCCGTTATTATTTTATCGAGGAGCTACCTAGAAATGCTTCCAATAAAATTTTAAGAAGAAAGCTTCATGAATATTTATAAAGCCGAGAGAACAGCATTCTCGGCTTTTTTTACGGGTTATTCTTTTGCTATGAGGAGGGGAAACATATGAGAATTCAAATTATAGGTGGATCTGGAACGGGGAAGAGTACATTAGGTGAATATATTGCACAGCGAGAGCAAATAAAATGGATCGATACCGATTCCTATCTGTGGAAGGACGATACGTTTCTAGAAAATAATCCAATTGAAATAAGAAGAGAAATGTATCAGCTTGATATCACTTCTAATAAGTGTTATGTAGTCTCAGGCTCTATTTTTTCATGGCATCCAGATGGCTTTTCCAATCGGGATCTTTTAGTCTTTCTGTCTTTACCGGAGAATGAAAGAATGGACCGCATAAGAAAAAGAGAAATTTCCCGCAAAACTGGTAAACAATCGTGGCTAGACGAGCATGGATTATATACGAATGACTTTATAGAATGGTGCAAAACATACTTGACGGAAACCGATAAAAGTCAAGGAGGGACATATGTGGCACAGCGCTATGAAATGGAATTATCCAATAGTCCCGTCCTCCAGCTAGATAGCTCCAAAGAAGTCGAAGCGTTATACGATGAAATAAAACAGTACCTAGGTAGACTTTCTTAATAAGAAGCTGATGTTAATAATTTAGGAATCGGTCGGTTATAGTCAATAATCGGTCGGTTTAGCGAGATAATCGGTCGGTTACCTCAAAGAATCGGTCGGTCACAGCGAATAATCGGTCGGATCTGCCACAAAATCGGTCGGTCACACCAATAATATCAGTAGACCAACTAATGTAGGTGACTCTTCATAATAAAAGAAACGCGAGAATGTCGTTATATCAACATTCTCGCGTTTCTAACTAGAAAACTGTTCTAATTTAAAGCTGTTTTTAAAGTTTCTAGATTTTTTTGCATTAAAGTAAAGTAGGTTTCTTCATTTGCTATATCCTCTTTAGAAAGGACACCTAGATTGTGGAGCACTAGGCTTTCTGCTCCAATTTCTTTTTGAATGACTTCTGTCAGTTTAGAGTTTACATTTTGTTCAAATAGAATATACTCTACATTTTTCTCTTTAGCCATGTCAATGATCTTAGTTAGCTCCTTTTGAGAAGGCTCCTGCTGAGAGTTTAACCCCGCTATAGCAATTTGTTCTAGGCCATATGTGTCTGCCAAATAACCGAATGCTGCATGGGAAACAAAAAACGTTTTAGATGATGCAGCGTGAGACATTTCTTCAAAGTCTGTATCTAATTGTTGAAGCTCGCTAACAAGTGCTTGATAGTTTTCTTCAAATAATTTTTCATTTTCAGGTGAAGATTTTACTAGCTTATTTTTAACTGTTAAAGCAAGATCTTGACTAATTTTTGGTGAAATCCATACGTGAGGATCAGTATCGCCATGATCATGCCCTTCGTGTCCTTCTTCTGTTGTATCTGAAGCGTGATCGTGAGCTTCTGAGTCTTCTTCATCATGGTGGTCATGTTCATCCACGTTCACTTCTAAAGCACTGTCTGGCACGCCATCAATTACGGCTACCATTTCTACATTTTCCTCAGCTAAAGTCTTTTTTGCATTTTCCACAAATCCTTCTAGCCCCAAACCGATGTAAAAGAATAAATCAGCATCAGCCAGAGCAATCATATCCTTTTGAGTAGGTTCAAATGTATGCTCATTGGCACCTGGTGGATAAATAGATTGGACCTTTACTTCATTTCCTCCAATTCGTTCTGTGAAATATTGGAGCGGATAAACAGTTGTATATATATCTAATTGGCCACCTTCTGCTGTGGTTGCTTCTTCTTGCTTCCCACAAGCAGCGATGAATAAAATAAACGTTAATATGCATAATAGGAAAAGACGTTTCAAATTTATCAACCCTTCTAAATAGTAATGATTACGTTTTAATGGATGAGAACTTTATTAGCTTACAGTATTTTGTTCAAAAAGGCAAGAAAAAATAGCCTTTGAATTATTTTTTCTTCAAAGGCCATTCTTCTGGAACTGGGTCAAATCCACCCTCATGAAATGGATGACATTTAGATATACGTTTAACCGTTAGGTAGCTACCTTTTATGGCACCATGTTTTTCTACAGCCTCAACTCCATAGTGGGAGCATGTTGGATAGAAGCGACAGCTAGGTGGAGACAATGGTGATATAAATCTTTGATAAAAGCGAAAAATACTTAATAGGATTCGCTTCATACGTCTGTATCCTTCGGTTTAGGGTCAATAGCGGATATATTTTCTTTTGTTGCTAATTTATATAGAAAGGTAAAACCAACAATACTGAATATAATTGCTATACCTAAGATCCAAAATACCATATTAGCTCACTCCATTTTAATGTCTTATGTTTATTGTAAGAAAATAAGAGGTATATGAAAAGAGAAAGCAACTATAATTTTAGAGGAGAGTGTCAATTTTATGTCAGCAGCATTGAATAAAGAACTAAATAATCTAGTAGCAACATTTTCAGTAATGTATACAAAACTACATAATTATCATTGGTATGTAAAAGGGCCACAATTTTTTACGCTACATGCAAAATTTGAAGAACTATATAACGAAACAACTTTAAATATGGATGAAATAGCAGAGCGCTTATTAACTTTAGGTGGAAAACCAAGTGCTACCTTAAAAGAGCATTTAGAGCTTTCTGAGGTGAAGGAAGCAAATAACAAAGAAACTGCCGAGGATATGGTAGAAGGAGTAGTAAAAGATTTTGATAAAATCATGAAGTCCTTGAAAAAAGGGATGGAAGAGGCTGCTAAGGATGAAGATGATATGACAGAGGATGTCCTAAATGCCATCTATCAAAAAATCGAGAAACACCAATGGATGCTAAATGCATTTTTAGGAGATTCCAATAAATAATGGAATAAGTGAACTTTATGTCGATAATAAGCTTGTAAGGGGGAATTATTTTGGATATTAACTCCATCATGTCTTCTCAGCTAGCACAGCTACAACAAACAGTTCAAATGAGTGTTATGAAAAATGCACTTAATATGGAAACTGTAGCAGCAGTGGAAATGCTAGAGAGTATGCCTCAACCTGCTACACATCCTTTTAAAGGATCAGTAGTAGACGTACAAGCGTAAGAGAAAAACATGTACCATATATGGTGCATGTTTTTTTATTTTGAGAACATACTACACGAAAAGGATGTGTGATATGACAGAAATTAAAGCTTACGTTTCGTTGAGTCAACGGAGAGTATACTTGTATCCAGATGAATCGCCATGGGAATATGAAATAACAGCAAGGCAGGATATTATCCCAGTTTTTGAAACTTTGTTTTATCAGCTGTATCATAAAGATATGAACACCTTTTGGAGAGCGCATGTGCCATTGAAATATTATAGTAATGATTTTTCTAATGAAGAATACGACAACCGTATAAAAAAGCTGTATGCTCTTATTCATGAGTTTAGTGACAGGGACTCGCAAGCATTTATTGAACAGCTTCCATTTTTTAAAGAAAGTAGGCATCTATAATGACTAAAAATGTTAATGGAAAAGGTAATGATACAACAACTTACCGTAATGCAAGCTCACTTTTAAATCTTTCCCCACAAGACAAGGCAAAGGTTAACGCTGGCCAAAACAGTCAAGAAGGCGGCAAAAATTATAAACAACAGGAGCAAGAAAAGTGGGAAGGTTAAGACTTGGTGCATTACCAAGTCTTTTTTCTTATGATAAATCTCAAAAAAATTAGGAGGTTATATGGTTAAACAGCTTATTTTACTAATTGGACCTACTATTATGATCATTTTAGGTCTTCTTCTTATAAAGAATGTGCCCATTACTTTTTTGCTTTTCTATGGCTGGTTACTTCTTGTTCCCATTCTGGTTAGCTACAGAAGTAAAAAGCGTACTCGTTTAATAGTACCTCAGCCAAAATACTCAATGACAGTAGGAATTATTAGCGGAATAATTTGCTTAGTAGCTATTTACGGTTTTGCCTATTTACTTCAAGCGGTAGTTATAGATCGAGAAGGCTTAGAAGTAGCACTTGTCCAATGGGATTTTACAGGAGCGAAAGTAATTTTCCTTGTACTTTTCCTTATCTTCATTAACCCCATACTGGAAGAATTTTATTGGAGACGGTTTATGTATGACCGATTACAACATAGACTAGGCTCGAAGCTTACAATTATTATAACGGCATTCTTTTATGCCCTATATCATTTTGTAGTGGTCATGCCTATTTTCCATATACCTGTTTTCGCTACCTTGATGGTATTCCTTGCAGGAATTATGTGGGGCATTTTTCGCTCAAAATTTCATACTATTGTTCCATCCATTGTCAGTCATAGTATAGCGGATTTAGGAATCATGCTTGTTTACTTGTTTATTATTATTTAGACTCCTGGTTTAGTTTTATGCTAAACCTTTTTTTATTGCCTATGATAAACTTTTAAAGTAAATATACAGTCAAACAGCAACATCAAGCAATGAATTACAAGGGAGAGTACATATATGATTTCTTTTAATGATTTAAATGGATATAGGGTGGATCTTAGTTTTGAAAAAGGTAACTTTTCAATAGTGCCTCAGCATGTGCTCGTTTTAGCACAGAAAAATCATAAATGGTTATTAACTAACCATCCTAAAAGAGGAATAGAGTTTCCAGGTGGTAAAAAAGAGGTATATGAAACTATAGAGGAAGCTGCTATCCGAGAAACTTTAGAAGAAACGAATGTAGCAGTATACCGATTAGAATGGTTTGCCGAATATGTAGTTCATGATGTGAAACCATTTTGTAAGGCGGTATTTATAGCAGAGGTGAAGGATATACATACAGAGGCAGTACAGTATGAAACAGATGGAGCAGTCTGGCTCACGTCAAAGGAGCTAAAATCTTGTCCTAACTTAAGCTTTCATATGAAGGACAAAGGAATGGAAGTCATTCTTAAAGAGGTGATGATTTATGAAGAAAGATGGAACGATTGATAGAATTCGTGTATATCCATCTCCAAATCCGAATGTGCATTTAAAAGAAATTACATACTGGTCCTGTGGCTTACGGATAAAAGGAATGCTAGCATATCCGATCAAAGAGGGAATTTATGATGGAATGCTGTATTGCAGAGGAGGGATCCAAGGGGTTGGCATGGTTCGCCCTGCACGAATTGCTCAATTTGCTTCTCAAGGACTTGTTATCTTTGCCCCTTATTATCGTGGAAATCGTGGCGGAGAAGGAAGAGATGAGTTTGGTGGCGAGGATCGATGGGATGCCGTTTATGCGGTGGATGTATTAAAACAATTTTGCAACCCCGACAAAGTCCATCTTTTTGCCTTTTCTAGGGGTGGCATGATGGCCTTATGGACAGCTGTTATAAGAGAAGACATCACCTCGCTTGTTTCCTGGGCGGGAGTATCTGATATTTATCTAACATATGAGGAAAGACTGGATATGCGAAGAATGATGAAACGCGTAATAGGTGGGACTCCCTCAAACCGTGAGGAAGAATATGAGGGAAGGAATGTATTGAACCAAATCGAAGAAATTCATGCCCCTGTGTTAATCATTCATGGGAGAGAAGATGTGAATGTTTCAATTGAGCATGCAAAAGTGTTAGAACAGGCTTTAATAGGGTATAACAAAATTGTAGAGACATGGTATTATCCAGACTTCACACATTACTTTCCTTCTAAAGTAAATCGACAAGTAGTGAAGGACGTGTGTATATGGATGAAAAAACATGGAGGAGGCAAATAAGTGGGTCAGTTAGTTGTTAAAGTAGAGTCAATGAGTTTAGAGGAAAAGTCGGTGTTCCCAATAGATTTAAGCTTTTGGGAGGACTTATGGGATCAGTATACGAATGAGTATTCGGAAGTAGTGATACATTGCTGGGCTGAGGAAGAGGAAGTAGTCAATGAGCTTTCTGAAAAAAGCTTTGAGGCACTGAATGAAGGGTTAATGAAGATTTTTACCGTAAATTTAACCGATGAGAACAGATTGTTTTTCCGAAACTATTCTCAAGACCCAATAGGGGGACTGAAATGGTTCACCATGTTTTTCAACACAAATGGAGAAGAACAATTAGAAATTGGGCAATATGGAGCTGAAATCATTTTTTCAAACGTAGATGAAGAAAAGGCTGAAGAGATAAAAGCAATATTCCCAATTTCAACTGAAATGGAATATCATGACGACTTTGAGGATTAGTATTCCTTTATATATGGGAGAGGTAATGGACTTAGTCTGTTACCTCTTATTATTTTGTCAGTTTATTACAGATTCGTGGGATCGTTTAATTTTCATTGAATAACGAATGTAATTGCTGCAAAACTTGCTCATTCTCATTGTAATAAAAATCATTTATTTGTGTAGTAGAAAAGGAAAGTGTTAAAATTTCCTTTTCAAAAAGGCTTACATTATACAGATAACCAACATGCCCCTCTTGGTTTGTAGAAGGCTCAAATACGATGTTTTTTATACTATCAAGCCAAGAGTTTATAATTGATTGATCTGTAATTTCTTTAAGTTCTCCATTACCGTGTCTAATCTCTATTTTGGATACTTCTGATAAGTCTCCTGAGTAAATTCCCTCAAAAGTCATAGGTTCAAGCTAGAAACAGCCTGTGATGACTAATATCAGCACCATTGCGAATATTCGTAAGCAGAGTTTTTTCAATCGAATTCCCCCTTATTTCACTAAAGTTTTATCTCTTAACAACCTCTGTTCCTGCATACAAAGACTGTTTTTTCTTAGTAAAAATGGCGGTCAAAACTTAAAACGGAGTAGAAAGGTAGCATTCATACTCATTAGCATAACCTCTTTCATGTGGAGTTGTACGTATGATAAAGACGATTGACATTCACATTTTAATTTAAATAGTAAGGATTAAATAGAAGTATTTAATGTCGTGTAATAAACTATTTAAATCAAATGACGCTTTAAATGCAATATATACAGCAATGCCTACAAAAATAGTTATCACTGCACTGGCATCTTTAAGCATCTTTCTATTTTTTTTATAAAGGAGAAATGTTGTTATAGTAACAATTAGTAAGTATGATACCGATATAATAAGTTTTGATAATACCAATTTACTGTCAATTACAGCATTCCTAAATTTTAATAAATCTTCTTTATTGTAAGTACTCTCTTCGATAATCGTTATATCTTCTTTGTATCCTATCTTCCATAAATAATTATTCTGCTCTTTTATTACAGTGTATTCATAACCCAAAACTTTTCCCTCACTAATAACCCCCAAATATTTCAGTGTGTCTTCTTCACCTTGAGAACAAGCAGATAGACCTAAGGTGACGCAAAATAACATTAGCAACAACCATTTTTTCATTTATGATACTCCCATCTTTCGTGAAATTTTAAGAGATTAGTGTACATCCTTGCCCTTATTAAGAGGATCACTTACATTAACGAGTCTTTATGAGTAATTAATGTGTAAACATAAATAACCTTTTATTTAATTTATTGGTATATACTCTGCCTTTTGGTTTCTTCAAACTCTTTTGAAAATATTCTAGTTAAGATATAGTGCTAAGCTTTAAGATCGGAGTCCAAGCATAAGCGATGCAGGAGAGGGGATTTCCTAGGAAATAGTTAGCTGAGTATAGAGGATAATTGGCTTAAACAGCATATATTTCAACAATATCTTTATGAAAACAGTAAAAACGCTCAGAATTTAAGCGTTTTTTTCTTTAAATATTTTATCATTTTATTAAAAAAGGCTAGTACCGGTGTTTAAAAGGATATTCTTATTGGGGATTGGTAGTAAAGCTGAATATAGCGCTAAGAGACATGCTCCATACAATTAGTATAAAAGACGTTGTCATCCAAAATGTATTTTTAGTAGTAGATTCGTCGCTCTTTACTTTTTTTATGATTGTTACTAGGTTAAGACAAAAAATAATAGCTAATATCGGCATTAAAAAAGCTCCAATAATTATTAAGAGTGTCAACTTAGATTAATTTCACCTCCAAATTAATTACAATCTTAAATACATTCTAACATAATTTTCTTTTGTTTATAAAAATTTACAATAAATAACACACATCTAAACGGCACTATGTTTTTCGTTGTTTTCTTTCCAACTACAAACCCATTAGACATTTATAACATTTTTTTATCAAAAAAAGCTCCGCCAATTTTACATTCAGAGTAAAATTGACAGAGCTTTTCGTTTTTAGAAGTAGGCTTTATTGTATTAGCTTCTTAAGTTTAAAGTGTATTAAGCAGTAGGACCGCCTTTTAATGATATCTCTTCAGAGACAGTTCCAAACTTTTTGAAGTTTTCGCGGAAGGATTGAGCTAGCTCAGACGCTTTTTGATCATAAGCAGCTTTATCTTCCCATGCGTTACGAGGGATTAATACCTCAGAAGGAACTCCGTCAATGCTAGTAGGAATATCTAATCCAAATACTGCATCTTTAGTTGTTTCCACATCAGTTAATTTACCTTCGATTGCAGCACGAACCATCGTACGCGTGTAAGAAAGCTTCATGCGGCTTCCTACACCATATTCTCCACCAGTCCAGCCAGTGTTTACTAAGAATACTTGTGCTCCATGCTCATCGATTTTCTTACCAAGCATTTCAGCATACACAGTTGCATGTAATGGTAGGAACGGAGAACCGAAGCATGTTGAGAAAGCAGGCTGTGGAGAAGTAATTCCACGCTCTGTACCAGCAAGCTTAGAAGTGAATCCACTCAAGAAGTGATACATTGCTTGCTCTTTAGTAAGCTTACTGATTGGAGGTAACACTCCAAATGCATCTGCAGTTAAGAAGATGATTGTATTTGGGTGACCAGCAACAGATGGATCAACAATATTATCTATATATTGAATTGGATAAGCTGCACGAGTATTTTCAGTTAAAGAGCTATCAGTATAATCAGCAGTACGAGTAGTAGGGTCTACAACTACGTTTTCTAAAACTGTACCAAATTTGATAGCGTCAAAAATTTGTGGTTCATTTTCTCTTGTTAGGTCGATACATTTTGCGTAACAACCGCCTTCTATATTAAATACGCCATTATCTGACCAGCCATGCTCATCGTCACCAATTAGTTTTCTTCCTGAATCAGCAGATAAGGTAGTTTTTCCAGTACCTGAAAGACCAAAGAACAATGTTACATCGCCTTTTTCTCCAACGTTAGCTGAGCAATGCATTGGTAAAATATTTTGTTCAGGCAATAAATAGTTCATAATAGAGAATATAGACTTTTTCATTTCTCCTGCGTATTCCGTACCACCGATTAAAACGATGCGTTTTTCCATGGATACGATGATGAACGTTTCTGAATTAGTTCCATCAACAGCCGGATTTGCTTTGAAGTTCGGTGCACTAATTACAGTGAAGTCTGCTTTATGAGATAACAATTCTTCTTCAGAAGGACGAATGAATAACTGATGAGCAAAAAGGTTGTGCCAAGCATATTCGTTGATAACTTGAATGCTTAAACGTGAATCCTTGTCTGCTCCAGCGTATCCTTTAAAGACGAATAGTTCATTTTTTTCCTTTAAATAGTTCATAACTTTTGAATATAATGCTTCAAAGTGCGAAGATGAGATAGGTTGGTTTACAGATCCCCAATCGATTTTGTCTTTTGAGATAGGTTCATCAACAATATACTTGTCTTTTGGAGAACGTCCTGTATATTTGCCCGTCTCTGCTTTAACAGCTCCAGTGGAAGTTAGTACTGCTTCTCCTCTTGACGTAGCTTTTTCCACTAATTGTGGTACTGATAATTGCAGGCTAATGTTGTTACCAGCTAACAATTCGTTCAGTTCGCTCACAGTATCGATTGAATTCATATAGTATTACCATCCTTTATTAAAGTTTTTAGCTCTTCACGGAAACATCATAAAGAGGATTTTTCGTTGATATGTGAAATAGTATAACACATTAAACTAAATAGTCTACACTAATTAAAGCTCAAAAAATGATTTTTTTTTGTAATTGTGAATAAATAACAAATTTACCTGTTGACTTATTTTGCTAATATACGTATGATGGTGAATTGAACGGATACTCTTATTCCGAGCGTGTGGAGGGGTTCAGGCCCTATGAAACCCGGCAACCTGTAATTGTACTTAAGTTACAAAGGTGCCAAACCTGATACAAGGTGAAATTCCTTGATTGATAAGAGTGAAAGGTGTTTATGATATTAATCCCTTTCCTCATGTAACTACGTGAGTGAGAGGTTTTTTTATATTACATCGCCCTAAATCCTTGTGTGCCAAGTCCGAAACGGCTTCAAGTTTACTATAGGCTTGACATGGGAATGAGTACCGTATCAATTCCTGAGAGAAATCTCGCAGGACATAGGAGGGAATTTTTTGACACAAAGACGATTATTTACATCGGAATCGGTAACAGAAGGTCATCCAGATAAAATTTGTGACCAAATATCAGATGCTATCTTAGATGCGATTTTAACGGAAGATCCAAACGCTCGTGTAGCTTGTGAAACAACAGTTACTACAGGTTTGGTTTTAGTTGCTGGAGAAATCACAACCTCTACTTATGTAGACATTCCAAAAGTAGTGCGAGCTACTATTCAAGAAATTGGATATACGCGAGCTAAATATGGTTTTGACTCAGAAACGTCAGCAGTTCTTACAGCTATCGATGAGCAATCGGTTGATATCGCTATGGGAGTTGACCAAGCACTAGAAGCTCGAGAAGGTTCGATGTCTGATTCTGATATTGAAGCAATCGGAGCTGGGGACCAAGGTTTAATGTTTGGCTATGCTTGTAATGAAACACCAGAGCTTATGCCACTTCCAATTAGCCTAGCCCACAAACTAGCTCGCCGATTAGCTGAGGTTCGTAAAGATGAAACATTAGATTACTTACGACCAGATGGTAAAACACAAGTAACAGTAGAATATGACGAAAATAACAATCCAGTTCATATCGATACGATTGTTATTTCCACACAGCATCATCCGGAAGTAACGTTAGAACAAATTCAAAGAGATTTAAAAGAGCATGTGATTAAACCAGTAGTTCCTACTAATTTAATAACAGACGAAACAAAGTACTTTATCAACCCGACTGGTCGCTTTGTTATCGGTGGTCCACAAGGGGATGCAGGTTTGACAGGTCGTAAAATTATCGTAGATACTTACGGTGGGTATGCTCGTCATGGAGGAGGAGCTTTCTCTGGTAAGGATCCAACAAAAGTAGACCGTTCTGCAGCTTATGCAGCTCGTTATGTGGCAAAGAATATTGTTGCAGCTGGTCTTGCTGATCGTTGTGAGGTACAGCTTGCTTATGCAATCGGTGTAGCACAGCCTGTATCAATTGCTATTGATACATTTGAAACAGGTAAAGTATCCGAAGCAGATTTGGTAACTTATATCCGTGAGCTATTTGACCTTCGCCCAGCTGGCATTATTAAAATGTTAGACCTTCGTCGCCCAATCTACAAGCAAACTGCTGCTTACGGACATTTTGGACGTACAGATATTGATGCACCATGGGAAAGAACAGACAAAGCAGAGCTATTAAAGCAAAAAGCTGGTCTATAAAAGAGTCTTCTATTACAGAATGCCTCTTATAAAAACAGAAGGTATTAAGAGATTGATCTCTTAATACCTTCTGTTCTTTTTATACTTTTATACAGATGATCTGAAAACTAAGTGTATTTAAAGGAGATTAATAATTGGGTGCGTTTACTCATAATGGATTAATGGGTATAAATTATATAAAATATAAGAATGCTTTAGTTTCTTAAAAAATTTTAAATTGGTTTTACTGATTTATAATATTGTCCTTTTTCAGCATACTCATGAATAATTCGTTGGACATCTTTTTTATCTTCCTCATTTAGTTCTCGTATAACCTTTGCTGGACTTCCAAAAGCAAGCGTATTAGGTGGAATTTTTTTGCCTTGGGGAACCAAGCTTCCTGCTCCAATAAAAGCACCTTCACCTATTTCAGCGCCATCTAATATAATGGAACCCATGCCAATTAATGCACCTTTACGTATTGTGCAGCTATGTAAAGTGACCTGATGGCCGACAGTGACCTCATCTTCAATGATTAGTGGGTTATTGGGACTTTGGTGTAGGCAACTTAAATCTTGAATGCTTACTCTACTTCCGATCACAGTAGGGGCAACGTCCCCTCTAATTACCGTATTAAACCAAATTGTAGTCTCTGGTCCGATTGTAACATCCCCTGTAATTGTGACATAATCAGCAATATAAACTGATTCATCAATCGAAGGTTTCTTATCTTTGTAAGGATAAATCAAAATAGACACACTCCTTTATTTTATTAGAATATAATTAATCCTATCAAACAAATGGGAAGAAGGAAATAAATAGTACGTGGAGAGTGTTTTAGAAATGAGGTATGTTGAACATGTGGAAATGGGAATCAGATGAAAAAGCAAAAGCAGTAGTAATAATTGTTCATAGTGCCTATGAACATCACAGACGCTATGCTTGGTTAATCGAAAAATTGAGAAGCTCTAATTGCCATATAGTAATGGGAGATCTACCAGGACATGGGGAGTTGGTGAGAGCAAAAACCATTCATGATGAATCTTTTGATCTTTACAAAGAATACATAAAACAAGCAGTACAGGTGGCAGTTTCCTATGATCTTCCTATATTCATAATTGGACATGGTCTTGGGGCAACCCTGGTGATGAAAATGTTACATAAAATAGAGGTCCAGTATGCAGGTGTTATCTTGACATCTCCATGGCTACAGTTAAACAAGCTTCCATCTAAATGGACGAAGACTTTAGCTAAAATCTCCGTGCAGCAAAAGATAAACCATGATATTCAGCTCAAGGAACTCACTAGAAACTACGGCGCTTATCAAAATCTAGTTGATGATCCTTATTATCGAACAATAATTTCACATGGCTGGTATAAAGAGCTGGAAAATGAGATGAAAACGGTAAGTCAATATCATGAATCTATTCCTAATGTTCCTTTGCTATTGATGACAGGGGAAAGAGATAAAATTACGGATACAACTGCAGCTAAAGTATGGCTGAAAAAACAAGAGTTATCGGATTATCAATTTAAGGAATGGAAGAATTGCTTTCATGACTTGTATCTAGAGCCAGAAAGAGAAGAAATATTTACTTATTCTCATTCCTTCATTAATAATGTATTAAGATCCATTGGTTATATCGTGTAATAATTAACTAACCACTAGAAACTGAAGTTCTAATAGAAATGCTTTAAACGAAACGAAGGACATGTATAATTTGAATTACAATTCCTCAAAATATACAAACGAATAATCCATCATTTGAAAAAAATATTATAAACATTAATATGAGGCTAGGACAAAGCCACCTTAGAAATAAAAGGCTATGTTAAAGGTAAAGTTTGATTTTAAATAGACTTAAAAAATGAGCAAGGATATTTTTCTCCTGGCTCATTTTACTTTGGAAAGCACCCGTTAGTCAATCTTCTTCTGGTTAACTTCTAGTATCTTCTTTAAAGTAAAATGAATATTTTGAAGGCTTATTAAAATAAATCCAAGCATAATAAATGTTACTATTTCTCCTGTAAACATCGAGATTATTGCAATTATTAGAGCATATACCCCATATAGATAACCTTTCATTTTTATATCACCTCACCATAAACATTTCCATTATTTTAACACTTTCTATTAAACTAACCTTCGCCTTTAGTTTAAGTGTAACATTTCACAATGCATATCTGAGATCAACTTAACGTTTTGGACATAAAAATAGACCATCCAAAATGGAGGGCACTGAAAAACTAACGAGTTTTAAAATCTAATTGGTTTTTCAACCAAAAACAAGGCACTTTCTGTTCAATTCGAACGGAAAGTGCCTTATTTCATTGTCTATTTCTTACTCTTTTTCATTTAGTAGTTTCATGATCCGTTTCAGGTTGACAGCGAATATCGTTGTGGCACCTTGTATTTCCATGCCAAATAAACCCGCTGATTTTGCCGTTTTATAGCCGTGCGGATTTTTAATCTCACTATTTTTCGCCTCAATTTTATAGCGTTTTTTGGCTAGTTCTTTGAAGGCCTCAGTTTCTTGGAAGGCCTCTTGTTCTTCATGTTCATTTGATTTCAATGAGATGCTATACGTTTTACTTTTCGCACCTTCTGTATAGCAGCCTTCACGCATTGGACAAACTTTACATTTTTCGATGTCAAAATAAAAGGTGATTTTTTGATTTTGATTTTCATTTTTCTTTCCAGTCCGTGCTTTTCGAATCGCCATGTGCCCGACTGGGCACACAAACATACCGGCATCTTTATTAAAATCAAATGCAATTTTTCTTTGACCGTTACCATTTGTGATAACGGGATTTAATTTTGAAATTAATTGAAGTTCTTCCGATTTGGCGTATTGTAAATTATCTTTGCCTGAATAAGCCGTGTCTCCAATGATCGTCTCGATGTCCATCCCTGTCCCTTTACTTTTCTCTACTAATTCTTGAAGATATTGACCATCACTTTTTTCACCAGTTGTTACAATCGCGGCTGTGATAATTCGTTCATCACTCATCGCGATATGCGTTTTGAATCCAAAGAAAGCCGAGTCTGCCGATTTATGTCCGACACGCGCATCAGGATCTTTTGAATGACCCAACTGTGTATCGTAATCATCGATGACTTCTTTTAAGACATTTAATTTTTCTTTCACAGCAGGGATTTGTGCTACTTTTGATTGTGTTTCGACGACTTCCACAACTCGGCGGCAATAATCCAATTCCTCCGTCACTTCATTTGAAGTTGGCTTTTTAGGAAACTTTCCGACCATCTCTTCCTCGAGTTGGTAAACCGTTTTACGCACATTTTTTGATTTTTCTTGTAAAAACTCTTTTGGTGATTTTTGATTATAACGAGCTTTTGTGTGAGTTGCATCGACAATAACGGTTTTACTGGTGATAAGCCCTTTTTCCAACGCAATTTCAACCGTCTTTCCAATGAGTAAATCTAATAGATTCATGTCTTGGAGACGAAGGCGGCGAAATTTTGTAAGAGAACTGGAATCAATGACCTCTTCTTCTGGTGACATATCTAGAAAATATTTAAACGACATATCGAATTTTGAACGCTCTACGAGATCGGCATCTGATAGGTCATGTATGGCTTTCAACAGTAAATATTTGAACATACGAATAGGTGGAATCGCATTTCTACCATTATCCAAACAATATTTTGATTTTAATTCGTCTAAGATAAATGAAAAATCGACGAGCTCGTTGATTTGGCGAAGCATATTATCTTTTGGGATAACTAAATCATACAAAGCTATATAAGGGCTCAAATTTAGTGTTTCTTGTTTGGAAATCATGGCTGCGTCACCTCTAGTTAGTTTTACTCATTATACTATGATAAGAGGATGTAAGATAAAGAAAAAGCGATTGCGTGAACAGAAATCTGTTCACGCAATCGCTTTAGTAATTTCATTGACTTTTTCAGTGCCCTCTCCAAAATGATGGCCATATTTTGCTAAAGCACCCGTTCGTATTATAAGGTTAGCCAGATATTTCTGGTTGACCTTTTTTTATATCGATATATGATTGCGGTAGCCGGGGTAGAACGTAAGCACCCGTGGGGCTAATGATCCCGTCAATTAAACAGTTCGCCCCCTACTTGTAGAAACATGATTGAGGCTGGTTGGGACTCTGATCTCGTATAACAAGCGAAGCTATGATACTACATGGAGGAATAGGGGTTACCGGTTAATTGTATGACAAGGAGGAAAATAATGATGAATCCAGTAATTGGTCTGGATGTGGCAAAAGGCGAAAGTCAGGTTCAAGCATTCTTGGAGAAAAAGCAACCGTACAAAAAGAGCTTTAAAGTGGCTCATACACTTGAAGGGCTTACAATTCTTTTAGAGTTTATTAGAGAAATAGAAGAGGCTTCTGGAGAAAGGCCCCCGATTGTTTTGGAATCTACAGGCCATTATCATACACCAGTTGTCCAATTTTTCGAAGAGAGAGGATATTTATTAATCATGGTTAATCCACTCGTTTCGTATCGAGCAAAGAGTTCAAGTTTACGTAAAGTAAAGACGGATATCATAGACGCTCGTCATCTCTGCGAGATGTTTTATAAAGAGGATCTAGAGCCTTATAAACAACGAGGAATCCAGCTCTTAAATTTACGTAACCTTACAAGACAACATGAAAATATTACTGGTATGTATGTACAAACCAAACTACAATTCCAGTCCGTTTTAGACCAAGTATTTCCTGAATACTGTGGTGTTTTTGGAGATTTGTATTCAGACGTTTCCTTACTTTCGCTCCAATCATTCCCTACTTCAGAGGAAGTATTGGCTACTAGTGAAGAAACAATCGCAAAAAAGATAAAAGAATTCTGTAAAAGCCGTTCGCAACAATGGGCAAACAGCAAGTCAGAAAAATTGAAGACAGCCGCAAATCGTAATCCATTTCAGAAAACCTTATACCACAGCCTTATTTTAAGCATGGATATGTATATTAAAATGCTTCTGGAATACAAAAAACACCTATCCAATCTGGAAGAAGAGATAGATGTTTTAGCGAAAAACATGGAAGAATATAAGATTCTCCAATCTATTCCCGGTATCGGCGAGAAAATCGCGGCAACGATTATTTCTGAGATTGGGGAAATCGATCGGTTTAATCACCCTAAAAAATTAGTTGCCTTTGCAGGAATTGATCCAAGTGTTTTTGAATCTGGTACATTCAAAGGTACTTTGAATCGGATTACCAAAAGAGGTTCTAGTAGACTACGACACGCCTTATATATGGCCGTAAAAAGTGCCATTCGTGATTGTCGCAAGAAGAAAACGACAGATGAACTCATTCCTCGAAATAAGAGGTTACGTGAGTTTTATGATAAGAAACGTGAAGAAGGAAAGCCCTTTAAAGTGGCTGTAATAGCATGTGCAAATAAGCTTTTACATTGGATTTATGCACTATTAAAAAGCAAGTCAGATTTCCAAGATCTAGCCTAGTTCAAAATATATCCAAATATCCTAAACCTTTCCAAACGTAGAAATTTGAAAGGTTATTTGGCATGCACAAATTTAGTATAGCATGAACTATTTTTGTTTTTCATTAATAAATATTGACAAACTATTGGCTGGTTTAGCTTAATAAACTTCCGAAAAAAATAACGAAAGTCAAAAACGCTGATAATCCCAAAGTGATAACTATTGTAGTTACACTCCTCGCCATTCCCTTCCAATCATGAATACCTGAAAAACCTAATACTCCTAAAATTAAAGTTAGCAATGTAATATATAAAACCAGATTTAAAGGGTGTGTACCCATAACGGAATAATCAATCAGACCTGAAAATGAAACAAGGAGAAATAGTAAAATACAAATTATTGATAAGATAAATGACCCTATGTTAATCTTTTTCTTCATTCAATAACTCCTTCTTTTCGTTATTTTAAATTTTTTTCTTATTGAACTAACCTGCTGCGTTAGTTTAAGTGTAACATTTCACAAACAAAACCAACGCACGAAAAACCAACCCTAGCCTTTAACATAGTCAAATAAAAAACCACTAAAATTTTATGAACAGTAAAATTTTGGTGGTTTTTCTTCGCTGTAGTTCTCCGCTCGAACAAGTTTTCCCTCTATAACAAATAGATACAGCGTTTCTATTTAGAAGATTTATTCTCTTCTAACAACATGATAATTTTGTCCAACTTTTTGTCAATATCTGAGTCAGAAGAGGTATGAGACGATCTTGGTGTGGTATTTATTAATATTCTTCTTATAAAAAGTGTGAATGATATTACTCCTAGCATGATTAAACCCAAAATAATGATTAACATAATAATATCCATAATGACCTCCTATATCTTCCTAATTATACCACTTTATAATGGTGAAAAAAGTAATTTTAAAGAGAAGAGTTATTGGTTATATATTAGTAAGTTTGAATTTTCCTTATCTCTATTTCTAAATTAATAATTTCATGCTCCCAATAGATAAGATAAACACTTACTTAACTATCACTTTTATGTGTATAATAAATGTCTTCATTATCAAACAAATAGAATTTTTGTGTTATAATCATATAATTCAAAAATAGTGAGAGATTAGGAGAAAACTATGGAAAACCAACATATTATTCGTAATATAATAGTAGAAACACTTTCTAAACCTGGTAACTTTGCTAAGGTAGCAACTGCCATTGGAATGGGAGAAGGCGATATAGGGGATATTACAACTTTAAAAAGTGGTGCTTTAACTACTATTCGCGACATATCTGTTACAAGCAAGTCTAAAAAAGATTTTGAAAAAATTATAAGTAATATAGAAGCTATTGGAAACGGTGTGAAAATTCAAGCGATCAGTGATGATGTGTTGAAAGCACATGAAGGTGGAAAGATTGCGATGAAGAGCAGATATGACGTTCGTTCATTAGGAGACCTTCAAAGAATATATACACCTGGTGTAGCTAGCGTTTGCATGGAAATTGTAAATGAACCAGATAAGGCTCAATATTTTACTTCTATCGGAAAATCTGTAGCTATTGTTACGGATGGAACTGCTATATTAGGATTAGGTAACATCGGTTCTGTTGCAGGTATGCCTGTAATGGAAGGGAAATCTGTACTGTTAGATCAGTTTGTAGGATTGAGCGGTATACCGATTCTATTAGATACTAGTGATCCAGACCAAGTTGTAGAAACGATCAAACATATTCACCAAGGGTTTGGTGCGATATTGCTGGAAGATATCGGTTCACCACATTGCTTTGAAATAGAAGAAAGATTAAAAGCAGAGCTTCCTATCCCTGTTATGCATGATGACCAGCATGGAACTGCAGTGGTAGCATTGTCTGCTATACTTTCTGCATGCCGTGCAACGGAGGTAGACATCAAAAATGCGAAGATTGGTCAGATAGGCTTAGGAGCAGCAGGATTGGCTATATGCCGTATGTTAATGGCTTATGGAGTAGAAGAGGTATATGGATTGGATCGTCAGGAAGCAGCCAAAGAGCGTCTGCTTCAGTACGGTGGTCAGACAATGAATTCTTTAGAAGAAATGATGGAGAACTGTGATATTATCGTAGCTACTACTGGTGTTCAAGGTTTGATAAAACCGGAGATGGTGCGAAAAGGTCAAATCATATTAGCGCTTTCTAACCCTAATCCAGAAATCCTTCCATCTGAAGCGATTGCGGCTGGAGCAGCTTTTGCTGCAGATGGTCGCTCAGTAAATAATGTAATAGGATTCCCAGGAATTTTTAAAGGTGCTTTAAATGCTGGAGCTAAAGAAATCACGTATCCAATGCTGATTGCAGCGGCGAAGGCAATTGTGGATTATACAAGACCGGGTGAGCTAATACCAAACCCATTAGATCCTGCAGTCCATTATATTGTCGCTCGCGCAGTGGAAGAGGCTGTAATGAAACAAGCTTAATCTAAAAAGCAAAAAGAAGAAGATACCAGCTAGGAAGCTGAAATCTTCTTCTTTTTTAATGCTTCTTCATAATCTGTTGCTTCTATTAATGCCTTCTCTTCTAATGGAATTCGGACCGACAGCATTGCTAAATTTAATAGCGTGAATGCAAGTGCTGTGAAATATGCCTGAAACATTAAAGGAAGTAATAGAATTTCGGTGCATACAACAATATAATTTGGATGCCTAAAATAAAGATAAGGTCCTTTTGTAACAACGTTGGCACCGGGAAGGATAATTATTTTGGTATTCCAAAACTTTCCGAGAGATGTCAGGCACCACACTCGAAGCAATTGGACTAACAAGAAAACAAATAAAAATACTGGGAATAATGGAGAAATTCCTCGATCCAATAAAACAACCTCTGCAATTAGAAAAAGAAAGAAGCTTATATGAAGTGCTAGCATGTAAGGGTAATGGGAAGCTCCCACTTCGTAGGCCCCTTGAGCTAGCATTCGTTTCTCGTTTCTCTTAGCAACAGCTACTTCGACTAATCTCTGAACAATGACTAGTGCTATAACGATGAAAAATAACATATCAATCCCTCCAATTTAATAGCACTGCTTCGCCACAAAAACCAGGGCCTAGAGCGACTAGCATGCCATAGTCATTAGGAGCATTTTCTTTAAGCATAAATTGCTCTAATACATAGAGAACCGTTGGAGAAGACATATTTCCATGATTTTTTAGCACTTCTCTTGAGGTTGCTGTTTGGTCTTCGGATAGATGGAGGCTATCCTCATACGCCTTTAACACTTTTTTTCCTCCTGGATGCGCAACAAAGTTAACGATATCCTCACTAGTAATCTTTTCCTCGCTCAAGAATTCGTGCATAAACGGACCAAGCCATTTGGAGATAATCGTCGGTATGCTTTTCGAGAATACTACATGTAAGCCACTATTTTTTACTTCCCAGCCCATGACATCTTCAGAATCTGGCATCCATTTGGACGCTGTATTAATGATATGAGGTACTGGTCTTTTGGTTCCAATTTCCACATCGTCCCCGCAAACTAACACACAGGCAGCTCCATCTGCAAAAAGAGAGGCTCCGACTAGATTACTCTTAGAATAATCATTGGGTTGAAAGGTCAGGCTACATAGCTCAACACAAACAACGAGCACCTTGTCAGAAGGATGTGCCTTGCAGTAATCAAATGCTCTGCTTATGCCTGCTGCACCGCCTGCACAGCCTAGTCCCCACAAAGGAATTCGTTTTAGCCTGTCTGAGAAGGGGAGATGATTCATCACCCGCGCATCGATACTTGGAGTAGATATTCCAGTGCTGCTCACAAAGATAATAGCATCAATTTCTTCAGGCGATACGTTATTCTCTAGGAATGAACTGTTTTGGAGGCAGGCTTGGATTACTTCTACACTATATTTGGTAGTAAGCTCAATATACAGAGAATTTCTCTCTTCAAATGAATGATTCGTTTGATGCCACTCTAGTGGTACACAAAAATTTCTCGATTTGATATCACCGTTTTCAAATACTTTAAGCAAGCGTTCAAGCTGTGGGATTTTATCTTGAAAAAGCTCTTTCGTTAATTGCTCTATGTTGGATTGTTCTAGGGAGTATGGAGGTTTATATGTACTAACGGAAGCGATTTTTGGCATGGTAATCTCCTTTTTGAGTTAGTTTCTCCACTATTCGTCCATATATTCACCTTTCCTTCATTTTTTCTATGGCAATTATAAATGGAGGGTCATTTTCTTGATTTAGAAATTGGTAGCATAGTACATGAACGAAAGATTGAGGGAGTTGTTGAACAAAAGAAATGATTTCATCTTTTTCTTGTTTACCACCCTCATGTCCATGGTAAACTACTAAAACAATGAGACCTCCAATTTTTAGAATATCTAGTAAGGACGTAATAGCTTGTATAGTGGAGTTACCTCTAGTAACTACCTCATGGTTACTTCCAGGTAGATAGCCTAAATTGAAAACAGCTGCTGAAATCTGTTCGTCTATATAATTACTTACATTGCCGTGACTATCTAAAATTAGAGAGACACGATCTCTGACAGCCGCATTACTCAGTCTTTCAGAGGTCGATTCAATTGCTTCTGTTTGAACATCGAATGCAAATACATGTCCCTGATCGCCAACTAAGCTGGCAAGGAATAAGGTGTCATGACCATTTCCAGCGGTTGCATCAACTACCGTATCTCCTTCTTTTATCACATCCTGAAGAAGCTCCTTTGCATAGGGAAGAATTCTTTTTAGCTTCATATTAACTCACCAGTCTTCGTAAATAGTTTTCCTTGAAAGCTTTCTCTCTTAGCTAGTTCAGCATCAATACCATTTAATACTTCCCACTTGTTGGCACTCCACATTGGACCAATCATTAAATCAATAGGGCCATCTCCTGTAATACGATGAATGATCATCTCAGGCGGGAGAACTTCTAATTGGTCAGCTACTAGCTGGATATATTCATCTCGCCCCATAAACTCCAGCATTCCTTTTTCATATTGCTTCACCATAGGAGTTCCTTTTAATAGGTGCAGAAGGTGAATCTTAATCCCTTGAACATCTAGCTTAGCTACCTCTCTGGCTGTTTCCATCATCATCTCTCTATTTTCTAATGGCAACCCGTTTATAATGTGAGTACAAATACGGATACCATGCTTTCTAAGTTTAGAGACTCCTTCTATATAAGTATTAAAATCATGAGCTCTGTTAACTAGCCTTGCTGTACTTTCATGGACTGTCTGTAGACCGAGCTCAACCCATAGAAACGTCCGTTCATTTAACTCTGCTAAGTATTCTACTACGTCATCTGGTAAACAGTCAGGTCTAGTTGCAATAGAAATCCCCACAACTCCTTCTAGTGCCAGAGCAGCTTCAAACTTTTCTTTTAACACAGGGAGGGGGGCATGTGTATTCGTATAAGCCTGAAAGTAAGCAATATATTTTCCTTTCTTCCATTTCTCATGCATTTTATCTCGAATTTTTTCAAACTGCACTGGTATAGGATCTACTTTGTCACCTGCAAAATCGCCACTACCAGCAACACTGCAAAATGTACATCCACCATAAGCGACCGTGCCATCTCGATTTGGACAATCAAACCCTGCATCAAGCGCCACCTTGAAAATTTTCATATCAAAGGTATCACGCAAATATCGGTTCCATGTAAAGTATCTCTTCCCGTCTGAAGGGAATGGAAAGTTATTGTTCATTAGTTTCACTCCTTAACAGGATTATTTTATCATGAAACTTTGACTTGGTAGATTTAATTATCTTGAAGTGCAGTTTAAAAAAAGCTACAATATTTTGAGTGTCTAAGGAAATGAGGAATATTAATGCCAAAAGCAGTCTGGCTTTTAATTATTGGAATGTTTATTAATACACTGGGGAATTCATTTTTATGGCCCTTACATACAATCTATATGCATGACTACCTTGGTCAATCGTTAACGATGGCGGGGTTAGTGTTGATGCTAAACGCTGGAACCGGTGTGATCGGTAATTTGTTAGGCGGGTTTTTATTTGACAGAATAGGCGGCTATAAATCTATAGTGTTTGGAATTCTGTTATCCATACTCTCGTTAGCAGCGCTAACCGTTTGGCATGATTGGCCAGAATATGTATGGCTAGTCGCTATTCTCGGGTTTAGTGGTGGTATCATCTTCCCAAGCATGTATGCGATGGTGGGGAATGTATGGCCGGAAGGTGGACGTAAAGCGTTTAATGCTATTTATTTAGCTCAAAACTTAGGTGTTGCTATTGGTCCAGCCTTAGCTGGAATAGTTGCAGATCATAATATAAATAATATTTTTGGAGCAAATCTACTCGCCTATGTGTTCTTTTTTGTTATCGCTCGTCAGTTCTATGGAAACATGTCTAACGTTTCAAACCATCAGGCCTCCATTTTAGGAGAAGAGAAGAAAATTAAACAAATGGCACCTTTTTATGCAATGATGATTGTAACATTTGGTTATATGCTTACTTGGATTATTTATGTTCAATGGACTTCGACTATATCAACCTATGTACTAGATTTAGGAATTACATTAAAGCAGTATAGTCTTTTATGGACGGTCAATGGGATACTGATCTTGGTTGCACAGCCGATTATTAAGCCAATTATTAATCGTTTAGAACATAAGATAAAAACGCAGATGATTTTAGGACTTGTCATATTTATGATTTCCTTTATAGTGGTAGCATTTGCGAAAGACTATACGATGTTCGTCACTGCGATGGTTATTCTAACTTTTGGGGAAATGTTCGTATGGCCAGCAGTTCCCACACTTGCTAGCCAGCTGGCTCCTAAAGGCAGGGAGGGCTTCTACCAAGGGATTGTAAATAGTATGGCGACCGTGGGACGTATGATTGGACCATTGATAGGAGGAGTTTTAGTTGAAGCTCATGGCACTCCAGCGATGATATTAATTTTAGCCAGTCTAATTTTTGTTTCAATTATTACGAGCTTACTATACGATATACCTTTAAAAAAAGAAGCAGCATTGAATGAGCAAGAATAAAAATATTTTAGACCTAAGTCCTTAGTGGCTTAGGTCTTTTTCAAATATAAGAAAGATAATCTTTGGAAATAAATTGAAAGGTTATTCAGCCTACAAGTCGAATAAGTATGAGAGGGGAATCTATTTATGTTAAGAGAGTAACTGTTAGCTGCTAGTTATAAATGACAATTCCTTATAAATCATAACTATAATTTAGAAGTTCTTTTCTTAACGAGCTAGAGATGGTGAAAATGTTTGAAGAGTCTACTGAGGTGGAGTTATTCTTATTGACCCAGTTACCGATTGAGTAAATGATTAAATACTAGGTGAATAAAGACCATGAAATACAGGGGGAACCACTACTTTGAATGAAGAACGGTTAGATAAATGGATAAAAAGGTATGAAGAAAACAATTATTTGAATGGTTCAATTTTAATAGCTTCTAATGAAAAGATTCTTTTAAACAAAGGATTTGGCATGGCTAATTGGGAGCATGGTGTACCAAATAAACCTACTACAAAATTTCACATAGGCTCACTTAGTAAAGCTTTCACAGCGATGAGTATATTTCAATTACACGAAAAAGGGAAATTGTGTATAGATGATTCTATAGGGAAGTATCTTCTTAATTATCCACAAGGAGAAAAAATTACAATATATCATTGTTTAACAAATACATCAGGGATTCCAAACTATACAAGTGCTTCTGATTTTTGGTCTACAACAATGAGACTACCAATGACTTTACATCAACTGCTTGATTCATTTAAACATCTTGAATTGAACTTTGAATCCGGTAGGAAATTTGAATACTCAAACTCAGGCTACTCTTTGTTAACAGCAATCATTGAAAAAGTTTCAGGCATGTCATATGCAAACTATATACGAGAAAACATATGTCTTCCATTGGGGATGAGTAATACAGGCTGTAATGATGGGATTGAAATAGTAGAAGATTTAGCTTCTGGTTATTCCTATTGGGAGCGTCCAATTCACTCAGCATATGCTGATTTATCCTTTCCTCTAGGAGCCTATGGTTTATACTCAACAACAGCGGATTTGTTCCGATGGAGTCAGGCATTAGTGTCATTTCAGATCCTTAACGAAGAACTAACGGTAAGAATGTTAACCCCTAACCTCGGTTCATACGCTTCAGGTTGGGCAGTCTCTGATAAGTTGGGTAGAAAATGTATGCATCATTCTGGAGATATTAGTGGGTTTGTAAGTAATTTTCTTAGATTTATCGATGAAAAGGTTACAATAATTTTTCTTAGCAATATGAACGTTACACCCGTAACACATATCACTCAAGAAATGGCTAAGATAATTTTTGATGAACACGTTTCATTACCTATACCTACTCTACCAATAAATTTTACAAGTTTTGAACTTGTTGCAGGTAAATATTTTATCGAAGATGACCACAGCAAAATCTTAGATATCTCACTAAAAAATGGTGAATTATATTTAACAGTACCTAAAATGTACGGGGTATTATATAAGTTTAAACTAGTGCCTGTTAGTCATAATGCATCAAAAACCACTTTTATAACCGAAATGATTAATGAGGAACTCATATTCAATCACTCATTGTCAGGTCAAATCATAAGTATGCAATACAAAGACTTTAATGAAAAAAAATGTATAGCATTTAAAACGTATAGTTCTAAATGATATTTTCACTCAATGTGTACTTATAAAATAAAGGTAAGTAAGATAAACAGCCATTATGTCTTGCAAATGATTACAAAAGATATTTTTGTTAAATAAGACCATCTTTCATGGCAATTTTCTTCTTAAAGAAAAGCACCTGTTGGTTTATTTATAGGTTACTGTTACTTAAATTATTAAGATAGTTGGATTAAATAGTTAACTGATAAATTATGTTGAAGGGTGATGTAGGATATGAATATACAAACGGTTGTGAACATATTTTTCCTAATTTTATTGGTCATAGGTATTATTAGTTTTTTTTCGGGTTTTGCAATTATGAAAATCTCTAAAAACCACAAAAATGGCTTTTTCTTTATGTTTGTTCTTAGTATTATATTGCTTATTTTTCTTTTGGACTGGTTCCAATCTGTTGGATCAGAAGTATTTTTAGCAACTATACCATGGTTATTAAATCAAGCACTTGCGATAATTTTATACATTATATATCTAATCGCTGCTTGGTTTATTTTAAAGTGGCTGTATAAGCGAAATTTGGTAAGCTAACGGTTACTTTACTGCAAGGAGAGAAATGACTTTTAAAACACTGTTCTTATTTCATTTCTTAATAATCAACACCGACCTGAGCAAAACTTTATAGACTTATTTTCGATAGCCCAAATGTTATTAAAAAAGAGCTAGGGGGATTACTAGTGAGAGGTATATCATTTAAAATTCCAAATTCTTATGGCAAACATTTATGGGAAATATTAGAGTGTATTAATATTAGGGAATTAACTTGGAAAATAGGTGACGGAGAATCATATTTTATTGAAAATAATACTTTAGGAAACCCTCTGTTTCCAAATAGCTCCTCATTAAATGGTGAAGAATTATGGAAACAAATTTCAAAAAAAGATTATTACCTTATATTTGTTGATTTAAAGGGATTTCCAAAAGGGTCTGATGTAAGGGAAGTCGCAACTTATCAAGAATTTATTGCAAGTGAATGTCAGTTTGTAATCCTACTGGTAGATTGCTCAGACGTAATCATTTATTCAAAGGATCAACTAGCCATTCAGCATATATTCTCCAAGGCATTAGCTACTGGCTACACAAACATAGAATATATAACTGATGAAAATGATATTAACTCAACGCTAATAGCTTTCTAAATGGTTAAATCACTAATGACAAGGGGAGAAACGATTGTGACTCAAAAAAATAAAGAGCTGTCATCGGAACAATGTGAAGAGCTACTCCAAATATTAAAAAATCGTTTTGAGGCAAATATGAAACGCCATACAGAAGTGAAATGGGCTAATGTTCATGAAAGGCTGGAAGCTCATACAGAAAAACTGTGGTCTCTTAATGAAATGGAAAGAACAGGTGGAGAGCCGGATGTCGTTGGATACGATATGAAACACGACGAATATATTTTTTATGATTGTGCAACAGAAAGTCCAAAAGGTCGTCGAACTGTTTGTTACGACCGTGAAGCATTAGAGTCAAGGAAAAAACATAAACCTGAAAATAGCGCAGTGGAAATGGCTGCAGACATGGGCATCGATCTTTTAACAGAAGCAGAATACCGTGAATTGCAGAAACTTGGAAATTTCGATCTGAAGACTTCGAGTTGGGTAAAAACACCTGCAAATATTAGAAAACTTGGTGGCGCTATCTTTTGTGATCGTCGCTACGATACTGTCTTTATGTACCACAATGGAGCAGAATCCTACTATGGATCCAGAGGGTTCCGAGGCTGGCTAAGAGTCTAATATGCAAAGAGCTCCATATCAATGCATTGTTAGGGGGGGAATTTAATGAACATAAACAAATATATAACATGCGTCATTTGCATAATGTTGTTGTTTGGATGTTCAACATCGATTAACGAAACTAGCAGTTATAAAAAAGCGGGAATAAATGAAGAGATTCCAGTACCAGCTAATGCAAAATCAAGCACAGATCAATTTGACAATCCTAATATTGAAAAGGGTGAGAAGTATATTT
Source organism: Psychrobacillus sp. FSL W7-1457 (assembly GCF_038593405.1). Taxonomy (NCBI): domain Bacteria; kingdom Bacillati; phylum Bacillota; class Bacilli; order Caryophanales; family Bacillaceae; genus Psychrobacillus; species Psychrobacillus sp. FSL W7-1457. The sequence continues at coordinate 2,663,040 of NZ_CP151993.1, read as the reverse complement.
TAAAAAATATTGGAGGGGAACAAGGACTTTATCCACCTAAAGAATACTTTGAGGAAATTAAAAATTGGGGTTGGGAAGAGTTGAAAAGTGAACAAAATGGGCATGTCCACTTTTTTAGTAAAGAGGGGACTATTATATCCATTGTAATTAAAGAGGATTATTTTCAACTTTATGAAATGAAGGAAGACTTCGAGTTTAGTCATTAGATGATCTATCTATTCCGATTCATTTTAATTGGTATTGTGTGAAAAATGGGGTTTTACTCCATTTTTTAATGTTACAGAAATCGACTGTAAAATTAGAGATTAATGTAAAAAATTTGCGGAGTTGTTGGATTTTTGAGAATATAATAGAGTAGTAATTATTTTGAGAGGGGATGGGAGCATGAAACCAATATACAATTCAGCAAAAGATGCCGTTGCAGGTATTGAAGATGGCATGACGTTAATGGTAGGTGGTTTTGGACTTGTTGGTATTCCAGAGCAGTTAATTTTAGCGTTAGTTGAAAAAGGGGTAAAGGATTTAACCGTAATTTCTAATAACTGTGGAGTAGATGACTGGGGTCTAGGCCTTTTACTTAAAAATAAACAGATTAAAAAAATGATAGGCTCTTATGTAGGGGAAAATAAAGAGTTTGAAAGACAAGTAATTTCAGGAGAGATTGAAGTAGAGATGACTCCTCAAGGTACTTTAGCAGAAAAAATTCGTGCTGGTGGAGCAGGAATACCTGCGTTCTTTACTCCTGCAGGTGTAGGGACAGTTGTTGCAGAGGGGAAAGAGGTACGAATGTATGACGGAAAAGAATACGTTCTAGAAGAGGCACTTAGAGCAGATTTTGCGTTGATTCGCGCAGCTAAGGCAGATAAATTTGGAAACCTAATCTATAACAAAACAGCTCAAAATTTCAATCCAATGATGGCTGCTGCAGGGAAAATTACAATTGCTGAGGTAGAAGAAATCGTAGAAACAGGCGATTTAGATCCAGCTCAAATACATACGCCAAGTATTTATGTCCAAGGTCTGTTCCAAGCAGAACAGGAAAAAAGAATCGAACGTTTAACGACACGTTCATAAGGGGGAGATTCGGATGAATACACGAGAAAAAATTGCGAGAAGAGCAGAAAAAGAAATAGAAAATGGGAACTATGTGAATTTAGGAATAGGTATTCCAACCTTAGTTGCCAACTTTATATCTCCAGACAAAACAGTTGTGCTTCAATCAGAAAATGGTCTTTTAGGTATTGGGCCATATCCAACTGAGCAAGAAGTCGATCCAGATCTTATCAACGCCGGAAAGGAGACAGTTACTACCATTCCGGGTTCTTCCTTCTTTTCAAGTGCTGAGTCATTTGCCATGATACGCGGGGGACATGTAGACGTTGCAATCTTAGGGGCAATGGAGGTTTCTGAAAAGGGAGACTTAGCTAACTGGATGATTCCAGGTAAGATGATTAAAGGAATGGGCGGCGCAATGGATTTAGTGCATGGTGCCAAAAAAATTATCGTAATTATGGACCACTGCGCGAAGGACGGTTCTGCAAAGATTAAAAAACAATGTGAGCTTCCTTTAACAGGTAAAGCCGTTGTGAATAAAATCATAACAGAACGGGCAATGATTGAAGTAACAGAAGATGGGCTAGAATTAAAAGAAGTATTTGAGGGATATTCTGTGCAGGATATTATAGATGCTACGGAAGCTGATTTAATCATTAAAGACGTAAAAGAGAATGTAGCTATTTAATTTACTATTTTCTACGATATTTGATGAGAGTGCATCTTGTGTTTTCTTTTCATTTCAATTAGAATTAATGCAATAACCATAAATAATTTTCGACTAAGACAAGGAATAGTAAATAACACTCGTTTCTAAAGAGAGCTAACGTATGGTGCAAGTTAGTGTTACGAATTATTGAACTCGCCTTTGAGTCTGTATAAGTGAACGATTAGTAGCTTATACCGTTTTCCGCGTTAAGGAGACAAGTTGAGTGGAATTTTCCACTAATTTGGGTGGTACCGCGTGAGTATATCTCTCGTCCCTTAAGTTTTTTAAGGGGCGAGTTTTTTTATTTGGTGTTGTTTTTATTGGTGAAATGACGGTTTAGACAACACCATTACCTGAAGGAGGAAGAAAAATGAGCTTTAATCATGAAGCAATTGAGCAAAAGTGGCAAAGGTATTGGAAAGAAAATAAAACATATAAAATGATTGACGATCCTTCCAAACCAAAATTTTATGCATTAGATATGTTCCCATATCCATCAGGAGTTGGACTGCATGTTGGACATCCGCTTGGATATATAGCAACAGATATTTTAAGTGCATATAAACGCAAACAAGGATATAACGTACTTCACCCAATGGGCTGGGATGCTTTTGGTCTTCCTGCTGAGCAATATGCAATTGACACTGGTAATGATCCAGCGGAATTCACAGCAAAAAATATTGCAACATTCAAACGTCAAATGATGGATCTTGGATTCTCATATGATTGGGATCGTGAAATTAATACAACGGATCCTTCCTATTACAAGTGGACACAATGGATCTTTATCCAGCTTTATAAAAAAGGCTTAGCATATGTGGATGAAGTGCCGGTAAACTGGTGTCCTGCATTAGGTACAGTATTAGCAAACGAAGAGGTAATTGATGGGCTATCCGAGCGTGGGGGACATCCAGTGGAACGTCGTCCAATGCGTCAATGGGTTCTGCGTATTACGGCTTATGCAGATAGATTGTTAGAGGATTTAGATGATCTTGATTGGCCTGAGAGCTTAAAGGAAATGCAACGTAACTGGATTGGACGTTCAGAAGGTGCAGAGCTTACATTTGAAGTTGCGGATACTGATCAATCATTCCAAGCATTTACAACTCGTCCCGACACGATTTTTGGTGCAACGTATGCGGTATTGGCACCTGAGCATAAATTAGTGGATACTATTACAACTCCAGAGCAAATGGAGGCAGTGCAAGCATATAAAGATCAAGTTAAATTGAAAAGTGATTTAGAGCGTACTGATCTTGCTAAGCATAAAACAGGTGTATTCACTGGTGCTTATGCAATTAATCCAGTGAGTGGTGAAAAAATGCCAATCTGGATCGCTGATTACGTTTTAGCAACATATGGAACTGGTGCTATTATGGCAGTTCCAGCACATGATGAGCGTGATTATGAGTTCGCAAAACAATTTGACCTTCCTATTGTAGAAGTAGTTTCTGGTGGAAACGTTGAAGAAGCTGCTTACACAGAGGATGGCGTCCTTGTTAATTCGGATTTCCTAAACGGACTAAATAAACAAGACGCCATCGCAAAAGCAATTGAATGGTTTGAAGCAAATGGAAAAGGTGAGAAGAAAATTACTTACCGTCTACGTGACTGGTTATTTAGCCGTCAGCGTTATTGGGGAGAGCCAATTCCAATCATTCATTGGGAAGATGGAACTTCAACTCCAGTAGACGAATCAGAGCTTCCGCTTATGCTTCCTGTGACTACAGACATTAAGCCAAGTGGAACAGGAGAGTCTCCATTAGCTAATATTGAAGAATGGGTAAATGTAGTAGATCCAGTCACAGGTAAAAAAGGTCGTCGTGAAACCAATACAATGCCACAATGGGCAGGTAGCTGCTGGTATTATATTCGCTACATCGATCCACATAATGACGAAGCGCTTATTGACCCTGAGCTAGTAAAACGCTGGTTGCCAGTGGATCTTTATGTAGGTGGAGCAGAGCATGCTGTACTTCACTTGCTATATGCACGTTTCTGGCATAAATTCCTTTATGATATTGGTGTTGTAGCAACTAAGGAGCCATTCCAAAAGTTATTTAACCAAGGAATGATCCTAGGTGAAAATCACGAAAAAATGTCTAAATCAAAAGGGAATGTAGTTAACCCAGATGATATCGTGAAGAGCCACGGTGCAGATTCACTACGTTTATATGAAATGTTCATGGGTCCTCTAGATTCTTCTAAGCCATGGTCCACAAACGGTCTAGATGGATCTCGCAGATTCTTAGATCGCATTTGGAGACTATTTGTCACAGAGGAAGGTACGTTGAGTCCTAAGGTCAGCGACACATCATCTGACAATATGGAAAAAGCGTATCACCAAACCGTGAAGAAGGTAACTGAAGATTATGAGGCAATGCACTATAATACGGCTATTTCACAAATGATGGTATTCATCAATGAAGGCTATAAAGCTGAGAAAATTTCTAAAGAATATGTAGAGGGCTTCATTAAGCTTATTTCTCCTATCGTACCTCATATTTCTGAAGAGCTTTGGAGCATACTAGGTCATGAGGGGTCTGTCGCTTATGAATCTTGGCCGACGTTTGATGAGTCGAAGCTAGTGGACAATGAAGTTGAAATCCCTGTCCAAATTAAAGGGAAGGTTCGTGCGAAGCTTGTAGTTTCTAAGGATGCTACGAAGGATGAGCTAGAAGCCTTAGCCTTAGCATCTGAACAGGTTCAACAATGGATTGATGGCAATGAAGTCAAAAAAATCATTGCAATACCTGGTAAAATGGTGAACATCGTTATTTAATAAATAATAAAGCTGCTTAATCTCTTATGGGAGATAAGCAGCTTTTTTTGTAGATACACTTATCCAAAAGGAAATTTTTAAGGTAATGGATTGATAGGACTAATTATCAATTACAATTTCTCCCTCACCTATGGGTACTTCGAATCCATTAAGGTAGGAAGTTAAAATTTCTTCTGTAATAGGAAAAGCATTAGCATCAAAGCGTTTGTTTCGAATTTTAAGCCGTTGACGCAAATCATCAGCATGAACTTTTAAATAAATAAGCTTCCATTTACCGCCGGACTTTTCAATTAGTTGCTTATATTCGTTCCTTCTTGCACGATCCCAGAAACTGAAGTCAATTACTACCTGCTGCTTATCGTGAATTAACTTAATTAAATAATTCCGCAGTTTCCTTTCAGCAACTTTCTTGTATTCTTCAATCTTATCAATCGGGAAATCGATCCCATACCGACCATTAGTGGCCCATATTTCCTCATCAATAGAAAGCCGCACAAAGCCTTCCTTTTCTAATTGTTGTGAGAATGTAGTTTTGCCGGAACCAGCTACACCACACATCATGACCACTAGAGGAGTGAAATCATCGCGTTCACTATAAATTAAGTCGAAATTAAACTTCTCAAATATTTGAATGGTCCCCCTAACTTTTAGATATAGTTCAATAAGAAAAAGAGCTTTCTAAGCACCCAATAATTCAATAATTTTTATGCCTATTTATTTTTATTGAGTTAGTAGTAGCAAAGCTCTCTAAGTATTCATCAAAATTATCTGGTTGAAAACGAAAAACTTTCCATGTAAATCCTTTTTTTAACCTAATAAACACTGACTTTTGGTGCCAACCTATTCTTTTAAATTCAATCAATTTTATATTTTCTTTATTCACCTTTCTTTTGGAAATATCTAAGCCAAATAGAGAAACTATAAAAGACAAGTTATGATTATTTATAACAAATTGGTATTTTATCTTTGTAAAAATAAGAAACATTAAAGCTAAAACCAAGAAAATAAACCATTTAGAAAATATAAAAACAACTAACATGATAAAGAAATTAAAAAATAATGGAAATTTCAAATCCACTGCATTAAATCGCATTATATATAAACCCCTTAAATATTATGGTTGTCCATCGTATCTGTTTTATATATACCAATTACTTTCACATTTAACGCTTTACTTATTAAACACGAGCATTCACAGGTTATTGATTGTAGCGAAAGGCGGCGACTCCAGCGGGAGGAGGGAGACAGATAAGACGTCACAACCACGCGCGTAAGCGATGGGTGATGGCTTATCGCTCCCCTGCGGAAAGCGTCCGCCGAAAGCGAAAATCAATTCTACTTTCTTTTTATAAAAGTATTTACTATTCATAGCATCTATTAATTGTTCGTGTTCTTCCTCAATATGAAATTATTCATGCTTTCTAATTAAGAGGACATTACATTACAGCACCTGCTGATCGCTAACCCCATGGAAAGCGTCCGCTTAGAACGTGAGTCTGTCTTATCTTGTTGTAACTACTTAAGAAATCAGGAAGTGCCTTCTTCATTTCGAAACATGAATTTCAATGAAAGTAACCCAACAACATGAACAATAATAATACCAATCGCAGCTACCATGAAACTCTCCTTTCAACGGTTAATTTAACGTATCTATAAAACCTTTCATCAGCAGAGTCCCTTGCTCAGTTCCAATAGACTCTGGATGAAATTGAAATCCATACAGAGGGTAGTCACTGTGTTTAATAGCCATTATTTCCAGGTCGTCCTCAGCTCTAGCCAGTACCTCAAAGCAATCTTGTAAGCTGTTCTCTTCAATTACTAGGGAGTGATAACGCATGACGGAGATAGGGCCATCAAACACGGAAAATAAGTCATTTTGTTTATGCGAAATAGTGGAGGTTTTACCGTGCATAATTGTTTTAGCCTGCACTATATTTGCTCCAAATGCAGCCCCAATAGATTGGTGACCTAGACAGATTCCAAGGATAGGATACTTCTTATATAATGCTTGAATCACTTCAATAGAAACACCTGCATCTAATGGATTACCTGGACCAGGAGAGATGACAATTGCTTCTGGGTGAAGCTCCTCTATATCTAAAATGGTAATAGTGTCGTTTCTGACAACCATAACATCTTTTCCAAGCATTCCTAATTGTTGATAAAGGTTGTACGTGAAAGAATCATAATTATCTATTAGAAGGATCATCGAATCACCTCCAACAGTGCTTTTGCTTTGTTTAAGGTTTCCTCATATTCATTTTCAGGAACGGAATCATATACTATTCCTGCACCTGCCTGAACATGAGCTAACTGGTCTTTTACAATCATTGTTCGGATGGCCAAGGCGAGGTCCATATCTCCTGTAACGGAAATATAACCAACTGCTCCTGCATATACTCCGCGCTTTATAGATTCTAATTCGTTTATAATTTGCATGGCACGGATTTTGGGAGCTCCTGAAACGGTACCAGCTGGTAAACAAGCAGCTAAAACGTCTAATGCATGAGTGTCTTTTCTTAAACGACCAGTTACTTCTGAAACTATATGCATGACGTACTTGTACAATTCAATCTGCATATACTTGTTTACTTGGACCGTACCAATTTCTGATATTTTACCTATATCATTTCTTCCCAAGTCAACAAGCATCCGATGCTCTGCTACTTCCTTTTCGTCTAACAATAAACTAGCAGCATTTTGCTGATCTTCTTCGGGAGATTTCCCACGAGGCTTTGTACCAGCAATAGGGTTTGTCGTGACATATCCATTCTTTACTTTTACAAGACTCTCGGGAGAGGTGCCGAAAACGACGTACTTTCCGAAATCCATATAAAACATGTAAGGTGACGGATTAGAAGTTCTAAGCTGTCGATAAAGAGAGAAAGGATTCCCAGTGAAAGGGGAGCTAAAACGCTGGGAAATCACTACTTGAAATATATCGCCTTGTACAATATGTTGCTTAGCTTTCTCTACCATTTCTTTAAAGTCTTCTTTTTGAATCGAAGGCTTAAAAGAAAGCTTCTGTGCTAACTCTTCCTCATGGTGGGAAGCACTTGCTTGAAGATCCTCATATATTTCATTAATCGAATCCAACATATTTTTTGAAGTGCGACCGTTCTGGAACAAATCGATTGCTGCGATAGTTATGGTTTGTTTCAAATGATCGTAAACAAGAAAGGTATCATAAAACAAAGCATGTATATCAGGCATATTTAAATCATCGGGGAGATACTCTCCAATCTGTTCACTGTAAAATGCTGTTTCATAACCAAAGTAACCTAGCATTCCACCAAAAAAAGAGAAGGGGTATTGCTCCTTGTGTTCAGGGAGAATGGTTTTTAGTTTTTCTAAAATACCATGTCCTGTGTGTTCCTTTCTTTGTTCATCTGTAAAGACATAGTGATACTGGTTGCCTATTATTTCTGCAACTGGATTAAGTACGATAAACGAATACCGACCGCTCTCCTCATGCTTAGCAGAGGATTCAAATAGCATTTTCTTTTTTCCTGTTAGTGCATGGTAAATGGAGATGGGAGTCATCATATCTCCTTGGACTTCTTTCATTTCATAGCTTCTCGTCTCAACTGTCATTTCTACACTCTCCTCTTTCTCAGCTCGGCTCAATTATAAAAGAATACAAAAAGGCTCTCTATCCTAAAAGGACGGAGAGCCGTGGTGCCACCTTCATTGATTACTATTGTAATCCACTTGTTTGCAGCGATTAGCTGCTAGTCCTATAACGTAGACAAACGCCAAGGCCTACTGCCATTTCGGCCTTGGAACTCAGAAGCCCATTCATCATATGCTTTGCACTGACTTGCACCAATCGTCAGCTCTCTATGGCGTCACATATGATTACTACTCTTCGTCATCGCTCATTAAAGACCATTGTATTATAAATAGTTTAAAAATTCAATGCATTCTTATAAAAGAATCCAAATTTTATCCAATTAATTCAGAAGGCTTTTTGCAGCACTCATCCCGGCTAGCTTTCCCGTAACAAGGGCAGAGGTGATATTGTAGCCACCAGTGTATCCATGTATGTCTAATATTTCTCCACAGAAATATAATCCTTCTTTTTTCTTAGACGCCATCGTTTTTGGCTCAATTTCCTTGATGGAAACTCCACCGCCTGTAACAAAAGCTTTCTCTAGTGGCTGGGTGCCGTGAACCTTAACGATAAATTGTTTAAAAAGGTGGGCAAGAGATCTTATCTTCTCGTGAGAAAGATTTTGACCATCCTCACTTTCTTGAATTTTCGCTTGCTCTAACAAAAACAATAGCCATCTTTCAGGAACTAATCCTTTCCAGACGTTTTTAACTGCTTTTTTGGGCTCTTCTTTAATTGAAGACAGAAGCGTTTGGAATGTTTCTTCCTCGTTCAAGTGGGGAAGGCTATCAATTCTAACAGAAACCGGGCCGCCATTTTTCTTTATTTCCTTTACAACAAATTGGCTGCAACGTAGAATAGCAGGTCCGCTTAAGCCGAAATGTGTAAAGAGCATATCCATTTGATGGGTAATGATTACTTTTCCTTTTTTATTTAGAACAGAAACTGCCACATCTCTTAAGGCTAATCCTTGAAGCTCCTTAGATTTGATGAATGTCTCGCTAGATAACAGAGGTACCTCGGTTGGATATAAATCAGTTACCGTATGACCAGCCTTCTCTGCCCACGGGTAGCCATCTCCTGTAGAGCCGGTTTGAGGAACAGCTTTACCGCCAACAGCCACTACTACTGCTCCAGCAGTAATTTCTTCGCCTGTTGCCAATCGAATTCCGATTATCTTTTCTTCGTTCATTAATAATTTAGCAACGGGAGCGTTTAGCTTAATATCTACCTTCAATCTTTTTAATTCGTCCAGAAGGGCATTCACAACGTCCATTGCCTTGTTAGAGACCGGGAACATTCTACCATGGTCTTCCTCTTTTAATGGAACACCTAAATTCTCAAAGAAAGCGATAATATCCTCATTATTAAAAACGGAAAACGGGGAAAATAAAAAACGACCGTTTCCGGGAATGTTCTTTACAATTTCCTCCTGAGGAAGCCTATTTGTAACGTTGCATCGTCCTCCGCCAGATATTGCTAATTTCTTTCCTAGCTTGTTGCCTTTTTCGATCAATAAAACCTTTTTGTTCTCAGCACCTGCTGCTGCAGCGGCCATAAGTCCTGAGGGACCCCCACCAATTATAATTACGTCATACATAGTATATTCACACTTTCACTTTTTTCTTTATTATACATGATTGTAGTTTTGATGAGACAGTTGTAAACTGTAATATAGACATTTTAAAGGATTGGACGGGTTAGATGGCATCGAATTTACTAAAAGGGACAATGATTTTAACGGTTGGTCTCTTATTATCCAGGATTTTAGGAGTTCTTTATGTAATTCCTTTTTATCAGATAATCGGCGAAGAGTACATTGCCCTTTATCAATACGCTTATACTCCCTATTCAATCATGCTAGCAATAGCAGTTTCAGGGGTGCCGGTTGCGGTTTCCAAGTTTGTATCTAAATACAATGCATTAGGGGACTATGCGACAGGTAGGAAGCTAATGAAATCCAGCATGCTCTTAATGAGTATCACTGGATTGTTAGGGTTCATCATTCTTTTCTTTTTAGCAGATCCAATCGCTCATATGATTATTGAGGATGATGAAGCAGCTTTTTCTGTGAGTGATGTAGCTACTGTGATTAAGTATGTCAGCTTTGCAGTAATAGTTGTTCCACTTATGAGTTTGATAAGAGGTTTCTTCCAAGGTTATCAGCACATGACACCTACTGCGATTTCTCAGCTGTGGGAACAAGTTGTTCGTATTATGTTTGTGTTAGCTGGGGGATTTTTTGTAGTATACATATTGAAGGGTACAGAAAAGACAGCTGTTTCCTTTGCAGTATTTGCAGCCTTCCTTGGTGCATTGGCGAGCATGGTTGTTCTATATTGGTATTGGAAGAAGCTGAAGCCCGAATTTAATGTAATGATGAATGATTCTGGTAAAACGAGCTCGGATGTTTCTCTTAGAAATATTTACAAGGAAATCTTAGTTTATACGGTTCCATTTGCTCTAGTTGGGGTTATTAACCCGCTTTTCCAATTCATCGATATGATCACCTTTAATAGCGCTATGTCTATTATCGGTATAAGTGGGGATATTTCCAACATTTTATTAGGGATGCTGAATTTTTCTGCACATAAATTGGTCATGATTCCCGTGATGTTGGCTACCGGATTTAGCATGGCTTTAATACCTTATATTACGAGCTATTATGCAAAGCGAGATTTTGTTCAAGTGAGAAAATCGCTCGATCAATCATTTCAAATATTATTATTTCTTACCGTTCCAGCAGCTATGGGAATTGCTGTGTTATCAGGGGAGTTTTATCACTTATTTTATGAACAGAGTGAAACCGGTTCAACGGTGTTAGCACACTATGCACCGGTAGCCATTTTATTTGCCTTGTATCCAGTGACGACTGCAATTCTACAAGGTATTGATCGTCAAAAGCTTATCATTTTAAATCTTTTATTAGGTATTTTGACAAAGCTGTTGTTAAACACACCTTTCATCAAAGCATTTGAAACCGATGGTGCAATTATGGCGACTGCATGTGGTTATTTAGTAGCTATAGGATTGAACTTGTTTGCGATTCGAAAAACGTTGCATTATAAGTCTACTATGGTAGCAAGAAGAATTCTTCTCATCCTCATCATCAATGCTGTTATGCTTGTACTTGTGTATGTTGTAAAGTCAGGGTTACAAAACCTATTTGTAATTGATAGTAAAATGGAGGCGCTGCTAGTTATTATAGTTTGTGCTGGTGTGGGAGCAGCCTTTTATGGCTATGTGACGCTTCGTCTTGGATTAGCTCAGAAATTACTAGGTGAGAAAGTTACACGTATTGCGAAAAAATTAGGCTTTAAGGAGAAATAAATGCGATTAGATAAATTTCTATCTCATATGGGATACGGTACAAGAAGTGAAGTAAAAGTTCTTATTAAATCAAAGGCAATTGAAGTAAACGATGTAGTTGCTAAAAATGGATCTAATCACGTCAATGAATTAGAGGATAAAGTAACAGTTTATGGAGAGAAAGTGGAATATAGAGAGTTTATCTACTTAATGATGAACAAGCCACCAGGAGTAGTTTCTGCAACGGAGGATTCTAGAGATCAAACTGTAATTGACCTATTGAATGATGATGTTAAGCATTTTGAGCCGTATCCTGTCGGAAGACTTGATAAGGATACGGTTGGACTGCTGCTTATAACTAATGATGGAGCGCTAACACATCGTTTGTTGTCTCCTAAGAAGGATGTCCCTAAAGTATATTATGCGAAAGTAGCAGGTAGAGTAACAGAAGAAGATATAGTGGCATTCAAAGAAGGAGTCATTTTTGATGATGGGTATCACACGAAGCCAGGCTACCTGACTATTTTAAAGAGTGACCAAATTTCTGAAATTGAGTTAACCATCACAGAAGGTAAATTCCATCAAGTGAAAAGAATGTTCCAGGCAGTAGATAAGGAAGTCGTATATTTAAAACGGTTGTCTATGGGGGCTTTGAAGCTAGATGAGTCATTGGAAGAAGGATCCTACAGAGAGCTGACGGAAGATGAATTATTAAGTCTATAACAAAAGAATGACCATGCCTAGGCGTGGTCATTCTTTTTCATATGGTGTATCTAAGATGTCATTTTAACTCGTTTGTTCGTCGTGGTCCATTTGCCTCTTGTTGGGCTAATGATTAAATCATTAAACGCAAGTACATTCAAATCTCTCTGAATAGTTCGAGGAGTGATGCCAAATTCATCGACCAGATCTTGTGTAGTAACAGTTCCGTTGTTTCGGATGAACATATACATATCTTTGATTCGAGTGAGCATCCGATCAGTAGTAGGTTTCAAAAATAACCACTCCTTCATCTTGATATCTCGTGGCAAGACTAGCGGACGACTTGGGCGAAAAGCAACAGTGGTATTGCAAATGACAGCCCCTTTACAATTTTGGTAGTCAGAATTATATTGTCTGACAATTTTATTATAGTAGAATTGCAAAGAAATTTCTATAAAAATTACTGATTATTTACAAAAAAATACATGAAATTTATATGAAACTAGTAGAAAAAGCCGTTATAACTGAATTTTCTACATAACAAAATAGAATTATATTGATAAATGAATAACCACAAATAGGTGGAGTATTGAATGCTTCTATTGGTTAATGAGAACAAATGATGTATTAACTAAACAGCAGTCAAAAAAACCTTCTTTTTACTGTGTGTTTGAATAAAATAAGTGTAAAATAAGAAATATGCAATAGTACATAGGAGGATTACAATGAACTGGTTAGATATAGCAGAACAAAGAAAGACGGATATTATAAAAGAGCTACAAGCTTTAATTCAAATACCTAGTGTTTTAGATGAAAAAGAGGCTACAGAGCAAGCTCCCTTCGGTGTAAAACCACTAGAGGCACTTCAATATATGTTAAACGAAGGAGAAAAAGAAGGTTTTGTTACCAAAAATATAGACAATATGGCTGGTCACATTGAAATGGGCAGTGGCGAGGAATTGTTAGGGATACTTTGTCATGTGGATGTAGTACCTGAAGGGACGGGGTGGACTTACCCGCCATTTGAAGGTGTTGTTGCAAATGATCGCATTTACGGTCGAGGAGCAATTGATGATAAAGGTCCTACGATTGCGGCGTGGATGGCGATGAAGCTAGTAAAAGAATCTGGGATTGAGCTTTCGAAACGTGTAAGGCTGATCATAGGTTCAGACGAAGAAAGTGGATTTAGATGTGTGACTCGTTATTTTGAGAAAGAAGAGATGCCTGACCTAGGCTTTGCTCCGGATGCGGACTTTCCGATTATCAATGCAGAAAAAGGAATTGCTAATTTAATCTTTTCTCAGACAGGTTCTTCTGAGACCGAAACGATCCAATTTTTCCAGGCCGGTAAGCGTACAAATATGGTTCCAGATGAAGCATTCGCTTATATTTTTGGTGGGGTTCATTCGATTAAAGAAAAATTTAATAACTTTGCAAGTGAACACGGAATTACTGGCGAAGTCCTTCCAGAAGGCCCAGTTGTTAAGGTGCTAGTTCGTGGTAAATCAGCTCATGCAATGGAGCCAGACCATGGAGTAAATGCTGGAATCCTCCTTGCTAAATTTTTGTTATCATTGCCTTTAACCACACATTCTAAAGCATTCTGTGAGTTCCTTGTTATGGCTTTCGGTGAAGAAAGCAGAGGTCATGCAATAGGCTTAAACTATGCAGATGAAGTGTCTGGTGAAACTACATTAAATGCAGGAGTTATTCATTATGCACCTGCCCAAGGCTCTTGTACTCAAGTAAGTCTACGTTATTCAGTTAGCTATCCACTTGAGGAAAAACTAAGTGCTTGTAGAGAAAAGTTACAAAATACAGGTATAACACTTGATTTAGGCTCTAACTCTACGCCACATTATGTCGATAAAGAGGATATACTGATTCAAACCCTTCAAAAGGTATATGAGCGTCAAACAGGGGAAAAGGCAGAACTATTATCTATCGGCGGTGGAACATACGCACGAGTTCTAAAAAAAGGCGTTGCGTTTGGAATGCTGTTCCCAGGCAGACCAGATATAGCCCATCAGGTGGATGAGTATGTGGACATCGAGGATTTGATAAAAGCTACTGCTATTTATGCAGATGCAATAGTGGAGCTTGCTGGTAAAAAATAAGGAGAGGATGAATTATTATGACAAAAATTTTGTGGAACGACCAAATCGTAGAAGAGAATGAAGTGAAAATTGGGTTCGAAGATCGAGGCTATCAGTTTGGCGATGGTATTTATGAAGTTATTAAAATTTATAACGGAGATTTATTTACAGCGACTGAACATATTGATCGTCTATACGCAAGTGCAGATAAAATTCAATTAGTCATTCCTTATACTAAAGACAAACTTCATCAAATGATACATGAGCTAATTGAAACGAATGAGCTTCAAAATGGTCAAATCTATTTACAAGTAACTCGTGGGGATAGCCCTCGTATTCATAACTTTCCTAATCCAGCAGTTAGCTCCGTCCTGACAGCTTACACGAAAGAAACAAAACGTCCACTTGCTCAGCTTGAAAGTGGGATTAAGGCTTGTTTTGTAGAGGATGTTCGTTGGTTAAGATGTGATATTAAATCATTAAACCTACTTGGCAATGTACTAGCTAAACAGGAAGCTGTTACAAAAGATTGCTTTGAAGCTATTTTACATCGTGGAGATACGGTAACAGAGGGCTCTTCCTCTAACATGTACGGCATTAAAGATGGTGTTTTGTATACACATCCAGTGAGCAACCTGATTTTAAATGGTATTACTAGAAAAGTGTTGTTAGATTGCTGTGAAGAGATTGGATTATCGGTAGTGGAAGAGGCGTTTACTAAAGAAGAAGCACTGAAAATGGATGAATTCATCATGTCCTCAACTAGTGCAGAGGTTATGCCAGTTATCTCAATCGATGGGAATGTTATTGGAAACGGAAAACCTGGAGAGTTAACAAGAAAGCTTCAGAAAGCCTTTGAACAAAAAATTCCTACGACTTTAAATGTATGAGCAACCATTATTTCATAGGTATTAAAGTTCCCGAGGCAATAGGAAAGTCTATTATAGAGGCTAGAAAGGCAACCAATATGCATGAAACACATAAAACGTTGCCTCTTCTCGAGGACCTTCATATTACGCTTGCATACTTAGCTGCAGTAGATGAATCTATATTAGCTGACTTAATCGAATCCTTGAAAGAGATAAAGTGGGAAGCATTTACTTTAACAACAGCGGGACTAGCTCATTTCGGGAGTGCTAAAACTCCTCGAGTAGTTTATGTCGCTGTCGATGAAAATGAGGAATTGCAAAGACTTCACCATGCAGTTGTACAAAAAGTTCTGGAGTATATAGAGTTAAACGTTTCAAAGGACTTCCATGCCCATATAACCGTTGCAAAAAAATGGAAGTCAACGGAGACCTGTATGTACGATTCGTTTAACCTGGAGAAACAGTCCTTTGAAGTTCGCGGTTTTATCATTTACAAAATAAATCCTGCAAGCACTCCACGTTACGAACAATTTGCCAGTATAAACGTGTGAGAGGGAGGTAATGGAATGGCTCAGTTAGTCAAATTACAGGATTATATATCCCGCTATCAAATTGATTTAAAGCGGTATCCTACTCAATTTGTTCGTTTAAAAAAACAACAATGGGAGCGAGTCAACGCTTCTTATGAAAGAGGAGCTCTAGATACATCGTGGATGGAGAAGGAGCAGGAGGATGATTTAGAGGTAGAGGAAAAAAAATCCTTTATCTCTAAATTGTTTTCACGAAACAAAGAAGAAATCTCTGCAGAGATATTGGATGAAAAAGAGGTAGAGGATCAAGAAGTTCCAGACGAATCTACTACTCTTTTTTTCGAACCTAATATTGTTTATAACCCGAGTTCTAAAGAAGAGCTACGACGAATGTATTTAGACCAATTATTTCATTTTCAATTAAAATGGGCTAGCTCTACTTTAATGGAAAAATCCTATGTAGATCCAAAGTTTATGAGAGATAGCTTGTTACGTCTTTTCACACTACAATTACCTGATAATTATTTTCTCTTTTATTACCCAATCCTTAAACTGAAAAAAGCCCCTGTGGAATTAGATATTATTATCGTTTTGCCTACTGAAATTATATGTATAGTCATGTTAGAAGGCAGAGACTTGGATGCATTTATCGGAAGTGGGGATCGTTTCTGGGTGAAGAAAAGTGGGAAGAGCGAAAGTAAGGTATTAAGTCCGATGATCAGTCTTAATAGAATGGAATCTATTCTCTTGCAGGTTTTTAAAAAGGAAGATATTGATTTGCCTATCCGAAAGGTAGTTCTATCCAGAAATGGTTACATCGATTATCCAGGCTCTGCCTATCAGACTCAATTAGTAGATACAAGAATCTTTCCTGCATGGTTTCAAGCTTTAAAATCGTCCCCATCTCCGATGAAGCATATGCAGTTTAAGGCAGCGCAGGCATTACTTAATCTGGTTCAGACAACCTCCTATTCTAGAGCAAGCTGGGAGCTGGAAAGCGAGATAGAAAATGAATGATGTACTAATTGTTGTTAATGAAATAGCGGGTCAGGGGAGAGCTAAAAAGCTTTGGGAGTCATGGCAAGACCATCTCCCTTTCGCTTTTACGCTTCTTAAAACTGAATATAGTGGGCATGCAACCGATATAGCGAAAAAATATGCAGAAGCTAGCCAAGACCCTCTTCTTATTATTGCAATCGGTGGAGACGGTACCGCGCACGAAATCCTCTCAGGTACTATAGGGTATAATCATGTTCGAGTTGGAGTTATTTCTGCTGGAAGTGGAAATGATTTTGCTCGGGCTTTTTTTGTGTTTCAAACACTCGAGCAGCTAACAAAATATGTTTTAGAATATCAGACGGCACAACAGATGGACATCGGTGTTTTAAACACTAATTCAGATACGTTTCATTTCATAAATAATGCGGGCTTTGGCTTTGATGCACATGTTGTGTACGCAGCCAATCAATCTAAATGGAAAAAGTGGTTAAATAGACTAGGATTAGGTAAATTAGTGTACATTCTGTATCTTGTGAAAGAGTTATTTAAGTTTAAAAAATTCTCTTTCTCTTTACTAAATCAAGGAGATACGATAAAGTTTGAAGATGTTTGGTTTATTACTGTGTGTAATCAACCCTATTTTGGAGGAGGCATGAAAATCTCTCCTTCCTCTATACCAAACGATTCATTAATCGAACTAACCGTAGTACATCATTTGAAGCGAACTAAGCTATTATTTATATTTGGCACAGTGTTTTATGGTAAACACACTGCTTATAAAGAAGTAAAACAAATTCAAGCAAGCGAGTTTGCCATTCAAATGAATGATCAAGTGTATGGGCACGTTGACGGAGAATTTTCCTGCATGACGATTCCTGGCAACATCTATACATTTAGAGTAGAGCATAATGCATGGAAATTAGCAAAACCACCAAGTAAAAGGAGTTAAGGTAATGAGATTAAGAAACAAACCTTGGGCTGAGGATTTTATAAATTCTCATCCAGAAATAGTTATTCCAAATCCGGAAGAGCAAAAAGGAAAATGGAATTTAGTGTTCGATAACGAAAATCCACTTCATATAGAAGTAGGAACTGGTAAAGGCCAATTTGTAACTGGAATGGCAAAACAAAATCCCGATATCAATTATATAGGAATCGAGCTCTATGACAGTGTCATTGTCTCTGCATTAGAAAATGCAATAGAAGCTCAGCCTTTACCAAATTTGCGTCTATTAAAAGTTAACGGTGCGGACTTAGCAAAATATTTTCAAAAAAATGATGTCCACCGCGTCTATTTAAACTTCTCTGATCCATGGCCAAAAATTAGACATGCAAAGCGACGTTTAACTCATGAAGGCTTTTTAAAACTTTATGAATCTATTTTAGTAGACAATGCAGAGATTCATTTCAAAACAGACAATAGAGGTCTATTCGAATATTCTCTAACAAGCATGTCAGCCTATGGAATGCTGTTAACGTATGTATCGCTTGATTTACATGCGAATATGCCAGAAGATAATATTATGACTGAATATGAAGAGAAATTCTCAGCAAAAGGTCAACCAATCTATCGTCTAGAGTCTAGATTTATTAGCCAAAAATAAAAGATCAATACTATTCAAAGGGGATGAAAGTATGGATACGTATAAGTTTCACGAGATGACATTAATTTGGTTAAAAGGTGGCACGACACATATGGACGGGGGAGCCATGTTTGGAGTAGTGCCAAAACCTTTATGGGAAAAGAAATACCCGGTCAATGAAAAAAATCAAATTGAACTTCCTTCAGATCCAATATTGATTCAACATAAAGGGAAGAACATTTTGCTAGAAGCGGGCCTAGGATTTGGAAAGTTCTCAGACAAGCAAATCAGAAATTATTTCATTACAGATGAGTCAGTGGTAGATGACAATCTGGTCGAGCTAGGTCTACTTGCAGAGGATATCGACATCATTTTAATGACTCATTTACATTTCGATCATGCTTGTGGACTAACTAAATGGGTAAATGGAGAATTAGTTTCCAGTTTTCCGAATGCTTCCATCTATGTTTCAGAGGTAGAGTGGAATGAAATGAAGAACCCAAATGTCCGTTCAAGCAATACATATTGGAAGGAAAACTGGGAGCCCATTCAATCACAGGTCATTACATTCAAGGATTCTATTAAGCTTTTAGAAGATATTGAGATGATTCATACTGGGGGTCATAGTGATGGTCATAGTATTGTGCTATTAAAACAAAAGGATGAAACAATCATCCATATGGCAGACCTTATGCCAACACATGCACATCAAAATCCGTTATGGGTATTGGCTTACGATGACTACCCAATGACCTCTGTATTTGCTAAGCAAAAATGGGTCCACGAAGCATTACAAAACAATTATTGGTTCAGCTTCTACCATGATGCCTATCACCGTATGATTAAATGGTCCACGGATGGCAAGGAAATTGTAGAAAAATTAGAGAGAACGCATTCTTAAAAATACACCAGCTATAAATGTCTATTGGCATTTATAGCTGGTTTTTTTATATAAAAATGGTGTGAAGAGTAGTTTTTAGCAACTTGGAGCAGGGGTTTGGCTAAACATATAGAAGTAAGTAACAATTGACGAAAAAATGGTGAGGTGAGAGTTATTAGGAGATGTTTAAGTTTAAGCCATCAGAAAATTGAAGTCATCATTAAAGGGGAAACAGGTAGCCCAATACTAATCGTTTCTGGGATGGCATCCTCATTCGATGAGTGGTATGAGTTAACAGAAGCACTAAGTAAATCAAATCGTGTCATTATGTTTCATAGACCAGGACTTGGAAAAAGTGAATTGTGTGGAAGAGAGCGCAATACACAAAAGGTGGTAAATGAAATGGTGGAGATTATTCACAAACTTCATATCACTGAACCTGTCACCTTGGTTGGACATTCTTACGGGGGATTATGTGTTCAGCATTTTATGAAGCAGTATCCTGAAAAGATTCGAGGGGTAGTCTTAGTGGATTCTACTTCTGTCGATTTTGCTGTATTGGATGACTTAAATTTACCTGTTATGAATGAAGACTCTACAGATGATGCTTGGCTTCAAAAGTGTTTATCTTATAGCACTATGAAAACAAATGAAATCAAGTCATTAATTGAACCAATCATTCTGACTAAAAAAGAACTTAGCTTTCCTCCAGAAATACAAAAAAGGTTATTGAAATTTCCATTAAACCCAACTCTTTATAAGGCGATGTATTTGGAAATTAGCAACTGGAAGCATGACGCTCAAGTAATTAAAAATATGGAGGTCTGTCCAGACCTACCTTTAATAGTAATTGGCAGAGACAAAGAACATTGTGTATCGATAGGGATACGGGAAGGATTACCGGAAACAGAGATAACTTTGTTAGAAGATAAGTGGGAGCAACTGATTAAGGAACAAATTTATTTGACTAAAAAGAGTAGTTTGATTTTTGCTAAAGGTTCTACTCACTCCGTTCATTTAGATCGACCAGATATTATAATAAATTCTGTTGAAAAGATAGAAGCGGAGATTAGAAGTAAAGGGAGAAAAAATGAGCAAACTAAGTAGGGATGCAAAAGTAATTTTCCTTGATGCAGGCGGAGTCCTATTTGATACCTTTGTAAAAGGGGAGCAAAGAATTATTAATTTACTATTGGAAAGAGGATATACACGTTCTGAAGTTGTAGCTGCCATACATATTGCTAATGAAACTGAAAAGCAATTTATCACTACTTGGGAGGAAGAGAAACAATATTATGAGCGTTATTATGGGGCCATTGCTAAGTATTTGAAAAATAAAGAAGTGGCCAAAGAATTATTTCTATTTACTCATTACGCAGTAAACTGTGAATTGTTCGTAGAGGTTAAACAGGTATTAGAGAATTTAAGTAAAAATTATAGATTAGCTGTTATATCTAATGCAATGCCAAGTATGGACTTGGTTTTTGATCGTTTAGAAATACGTTGCTATTTTGAAGCTATTATTTTATCTTCCTCCGTTCAGTTAGAGAAACCAAATGTAGCTATTTATGAACTTGCGTTAAAGAAGCTATCAGTTTGTAAAGAGGAGAGTGTTTTTATTGACGATAAAAAAGAAAATATATACGGATCCGAGCAAGCTGGTATAAAAGGTCTCTATCTTGATAGAAACAAACAAGATTTAGAAATGTTATTAAAGGAGTATCAAATTTGGTTTTTTTAAACAGTAAAACGATGCAAAAAGTATGAAAAAAAGATTGGGAGTAGTTTTTATAAAAAAACACCCCCAAACTCTTAAAAAAAATATTAATTTTCTACAACTGTTTTTTCAGGAAATAGTTTTCCAAACAAAGAAACGGCAGAGAGAGTCAAACCAATTATAATGAACCCGGTGATTAAGTTCGTTGTGTTTAAACCATAATGAGCAAATGCTGATGAAAAAATGTAACTGATCACAAAACTCAGAAGGACTACAAAAATTATACTTGTACTTTTACCCATTTTGATAAATTCACCTCGCTTTCTAATTAGGGATACGTTAGGAAGAAAGGAATGTATCAATTATTTAGGTAATAATGCTCGTGAGCACCCCACAACACTTTCTAATTAGCGCAACACTTCACTCATTACCCGCAACACTTTGGAGTAAAAGTGCAACACTTTTCGTATGTGCAACACTACATGTAATTAGCGCAACACTTGAAGCAATAATCGCAACACTTAGCCAAATTAGCGCAACACTTCACTCATTACCCGCAACACTTTGGAGCAAAGGCGCAACATTTTCCCAATTCCCACAACACTTAGCCCCATATACGCAACACTTTCACAAATAAAAAAAGGTGAGTTATAAAACTCACCTTTGCATTATTTATTCGATTCTTTTGTAATATGCTTTGTCACCTTATTTTTAGAGACTTCGGCAAAGTCTATCCCGAGTTCTGTATCAGGGTTAACTGTAGGGTTTTTGTATAGCTCCTGGCTATTATGTGTTCTTTTATTCATGGTTTTTTTGTTGTTCTTACTACTCATGAAACATCACCTCCTACGGATAATTTACACCTAATAAGAGGTTTTATGCTTTATAACTAAAAGGACATGATTAAAGCTTTGCTATGTCTACTACAGAACCAGTTTTAGAGTCAGCTGCAAATTCAAATTGCTCTAGCTCTCCATTTTTAATTCTAGAAATTCCGCCCTTATACACTTCAAAACGGATTGCTTCTTTTTGGAACGGCTCTGGACTCATATAAATCCATGAACCATCGATTGGACCTTCTTCTTTAAAGGAGTTCTTTATATTATTAAGCACTAGATCTGCTGGTTTGTTTGGATTTATTTTAGTGGCAGCCTGACTTGCAACAATACCTAATACAACTCCTGTACCTAATCCCATCATATAGTCTCTTAATTTCATTCTAATTCCTCCCTTGTGTTTATTTTAGTTTATCATATAAATGGAATTCGTAAAATTTTTCGTATGTCGAAATTTATTAGTAGTAAACCCTTCAATCTTTTATTACAATAGAGAGGGAATGTATTTAAAGAGTGAATATTAACTTTACGAGGCTTTAGGAGGCTTTAATAATGAATGAAGAAACACGCGCGTTATTTAAAACGTTAACTGAGTTACCAGGAGCGCCAGGAAATGAGCATGCGGTTCGTGCCTTTATGCGAAGTGAACTGACTAAATATTCAGATGAAATTGTACAGGATAATTTAGGTGGGATATTCGGGTTAAAAAAAGGTGACGAAAATGGACCGAAGATTTTAGTTGCTGGACACATGGACGAGGTAGGGTTTATGGTTTCCGGTATTACGGATAACGGTATGATTCGTTTTCAGCCACTGGGAGGCTGGTGGAACCAAGTTTTACTTGCTCAACGTGTAGAAATCATTGCGTATAACCAAGCAATTCCAGGAGTAATAGGCTCCATTCCACCTCATTTGTTGAGTGATGAAGTTCGTAATAGACCAATGGATATTAAAAATATGCTAATTGATGTGGGTGCAGATGATAAAGAGGATGTTAAGCGTATGGGCATCAAGCCTGGCGATCAAATTGTTCCTGTTTGCCCCTTCACTCCAATGGCAAATGATAAGAAAATAATGGCGAAGGCTTGGGACAACCGTTATGGATGTGGTCTGGCAATCGAATTATTAAAAGAAGTTCAAAATGAACAATTACCGAACATGCTATACTCCGGTGCAAACGTAATGGAAGAGGTTGGGCTTCGCGGTGCACAAGCTTCAACAAATATGATTAAGCCAGATCTATTCTTTGCTTTAGACGCTAGTCCAGCTAATGATGCTTCTGGCAATAAAAATGAGTTTGGTCAGTTAGGGAAAGGTACACTTCTACGTATTTTTGACCGATCTATGATTACTCATCGTGGTATGAGAGAATTTGTATTAGATATGGCTGAAACGAATAACATACCTTATCAGTACTTTATCTCCCAAGGTGGTACAGACGCAGGACGTGTTCATACGTCACTAGAAGGCGTTCCGAGCGCAGTTATTGGTATTTGTTCACGTTATATTCATACATCATCATCTATCATTCATACTGATGACTACGCTGCAGCGAAAGAATTAATCGTGAAGCTAGTTAAGGCGTGTGACCGCACTACTCTAGAAACGATTAAAGCAAATGTATAAAAAAATGCCCTCGTGGCATTTTTTTTTTAGAGTTATGGCTAAGACAGTTTCTGTTTTAAAGAAGGAGAAATGAAACGATGCATAAAATACTGATTGCAACTAATAATAGAGCTAAAACTAAAGCAGTAGAAACAGTAGGGAGATTATATTATCCCAATGCTATTTTTATAAATCAGGACGTGCCCTCTTTAGTGTCCGACCAACCAATGAGTAATGAGGAGACTAGACAAGGTGCTATCAACCGAGCCAAACATGCAATGGAGATTTTAGATGGAACATTCAGTATTGGATTAGAGGGCGGAGTACAAGAAATCGATGGAACTATGTACATTTGCAACTGGGGAGCACTAGCAATGAAAACAGGGGAAGTGTTTACTGCTACTGGAGCTGGTGTACCATTACCCGATGAAATTGCAGAGCAGCTGAGAGCTGGAGGGGAACTAGGTCCTATAATGGACGCCTATACCAACAAACAGGGGATTCGTCACAACGAAGGAGCTATTGGCGTATTTACTAATGGTATAATAAAAAGAAATGATATGTTTGAGCACATAATGTTATTACTTATAGGTCAATATGAACTCTTTTTAAAGCTTAAGCATGATAAAATAGATTTATATGAATGAAATCCTATCTAGAACAATAAGCTATACTAGTTGCAAGTAAATTAAATCATCGATAAAATATATAGCAGTTATGCTTTGAATGGAGGAACGAAATTGACGAGAAAATGGATGCGAGGAATTCTCGCGTCACTAGTTGTCATTTTATGTGCAGGCTGTGCATCTTTAGATGAACAAGCTGTTAAAGGCCTAGAAAAAGCAGAGAAGGCTTTTACGGAGGATGCTGAAGATCCTAACAAAGAAGTAAATGACATTAAACTATTTTTACCAAGTGGATATTCTGTTGAAGAAGATTCTGATGAAACTAATATTCTACTATCAAAAGGAAAAGACTCTTATATCTTGTTTATAAACCCAAATGAATTGTCTACGAGTAAATTGTATTACGACTTAATGATGTCTAATAAGAATATAAATATAATTAAGGAAGAGACCTTTGAAGCGGACAATCGTTTTGGTTATGCAGCAATTCTGAAGAATAGTGAAGATAGATATGAGTTAGTATCCAGTATAGGCGGAACTAAGTTAACAACGATTTCGAAAGAGAAAGACGTATCAGATAATCTAGAACAGATGATGACGATTGTAAGATCTATTCAAACGAAGTAGGAGGGGTAACATGGAAAATCTAAATTCTATAGAACAATTTAAACAATTGAGAGACAATGAAAGAGTTGTATTTAAATTTACCGCTGACTGGTGTCCTGATTGTCATTTTATTGATCCTTTTATGGGGGAAATAGAAGAACAATTTTCTGAATTTCAATTTATTTCAGTTGATCGGGACAAGTTTATAGATTTATGCGTGGAGTTAGATATTCTAGGTATTCCGAGCTTTGTCGCCTATGACCGTGGTAAAGAGGTAGGTCGTTTTGTAAGCAAGGATCGCAAAACAAGAGAAGAAATTGAATCATTTCTTCAATCTATTTAATAGAAAACGGTTCACATTTGTGAACCGTTTTTACATT
The DNA here is from genome assembly GCF_038593405.1 of Psychrobacillus sp. FSL W7-1457. Lineage (NCBI taxonomy): Bacteria > Bacillati > Bacillota > Bacilli > Caryophanales > Bacillaceae > Psychrobacillus > Psychrobacillus sp. FSL W7-1457. The sequence continues at coordinate 2,638,145 of NZ_CP151993.1, read as the reverse complement.
TTGTAAATAGGAGTAGTACTTAGTACATAATAGTTGTTTTTATATGCTTCCCAAAGATAGAATGCACATAGGTAGCGAAAGAATTGTGAAAGGAAGGATACTTTGAAAGCTCTTGAGTTAATAAAAATATTTAAAACAAAAATTTCAGAAGATAAATATACGTATGATTACAATCGTGAAACAAACAAACTGCGCATAACGCATAAGGAACTAGGAAAAGGAATAGATCTATCCATTCCTCCGATTTTGGCAAGATATGAGACCAAAAAAGAAAAGGCAATAGATGAGGTAGTTTACACTATATTAGAAACCTTTTTAGCGATGGAAAAGGAGATGGAAGGACTGCTGGACCCGAATTTCGCTGTGTACCCAGTTATTCGTTCTACATCCTTTCCTTTAAAATCAAATGAGGGCAATCGTTTTGTTACGAAGGATCATACAGCAGAAACAAGAATCTATTATGTTTTAGATTTAGGTAACACGTATCGTTTAATAGATGAGAAAATGTTAGCAAGCTGGGGCTTACGTGAGACTGAAATACGTGAGAGAGCTCTATTCCAAGTCAGAAACTTAAAAACAAATTATAAGACAGATGAAGTTGCCGGTAATATTTTTTACTTTTTTAACAATAATGATGGCTATGATGCAAGCAGAATATTGAATGAATCGCTTCTAAAAGATATGAAAAAACAGATTTCTGGAGATATGACTGTTTCTGTACCCCATCAAGATGTTATGATTATTGGTGATATAAGAAATGAGACAGGCTACGATGTATTAGCTCAAATGACTATGCATTTCTTTACAGTAGGAACTGTGCCGATCACCTCATTATCTTTTATATACGAAAAGGGAGATTTAGAGCCTATTTTTATCTTGGCTAAAAATCGAGTAACAAAGGAGAAAGAAGACAAATGAATATTTTTTACAACGCAGCTGGTGTAGGTGACGTTTTGTTAATACAAATCACGCCTGAAAAAACAGAAAAGGTTACTACTGACATTATTGGAGATGTGACGCTTGTCAAAGACGTGCAAACTTCTGAGATTCTTGCCATTAACATATTTGGCTTCAGTAAATATGCACCTTTAGAAGCAAACGGACAAGTTGATCTAAATGAAGCGCTTGTTGCTAAAATTCAAGAGGTATTGAACACTAATCATGTAGACTACACATTAGAGGTCGATTTATCTCCTAAATTTGTAGTTGGTTTTGTGGAATCTTTAGAACAACATCCAAACGCGGATAAACTAAAGGTGTGTCAAGTAAACGTGGGCAATGAAACGCTACAAATTGTATGTGGAGCTCCAAACGTGGATGCTGGACAAAAGGTAGTGGTAGCTAAAGTAGGAGCAGTCATGCCGTCTGGTATGGTTATCAAAGATGCAGAGCTTCGTGGCATCGCTTCTAGTGGTATGCTTTGCTCTGCAAGAGAGCTAGCTTTACCGAACGCTCCAGAAGTAAAAGGAATTCTTGTTTTGGAAGATAACAATGAAATAGGAAGTGCCTTTGTATCATAAAAGTAAGAAGAAGTTCTTAAGCATGCCTAATAGGTATGCTTTTTTTCTACTATCTTTTATTTTTTAACAGACGTATACCTTAATTATTGGTAAAATAGAGGTATCGAGTAGAAAGAGTGATGTAAATGAATTGGTTTAAAAAATTATTTTCTAATAATGAGGAAGAACATATAGAAGAACAGGAAGTAGAGGAGTTAACTCCAAGAGAACCACGTACTCCTTTCCGCTTTCCATTAATATCGGACAGCGAAAAAAATGAATTTTTGTACGGATCAAAGGAAGAAAAGGAAATTATAGAGCCAGAGCCGATAAAACCCGAGAAGAAAATATATGAAGCTCCTCCCATTTATGAGGGCTGGCAGCAAAGGAAATTACAACCAACGACTAAAAGAGTGGAAAAAGTAATAGTGGACGAGCCTATTATAGAAAAGAAAAAACGGCCTTTCACTCTTACGCAGGTGCCTTCTCCTGTGTACGGCTATAATAAGCCAAAAGGTAATCTTCGTAACAGCTACCAGCAGGAACAAGTTGATAAAGAAGAAGTTACCATTTTAACAAATAAAAAAGTAGAACCAGTTATTCCTATTTTGAAAGAAGAAAAACCGGAACAATTGGTAACGACTACAGAATTATACGAGCAAGAAAAAAATGATGTGACGGTAGAGCCAGAAGTTCCTGTTTTGAACGAGGTTACAATAAAAGAAGAACCTACGTCAACGAGTATAGAAGTAGAAAGTTATGTACCTACACCAAAAGAAAAAGAGCAAGCGGTGGAAATGGTAACAACCCCAGACGAAATATTGGAGATAGAAACTGACAATATAAAAGAATATGCTGTTTCTGAGCTAGAGCAGCAAGGTAAAAAAGAAGAACTTGAGCCGATGAATAACGAAGTAGAAAGCTATGTTCCTACTTTAAAAGAAGAAGAACAAGCGGTGGAAATGATCGCAGCTACAGAAGTATTAGAGAAAGAAGATGCTGTTGAAATACTAGATTCTCCTTCATCGGTTATAGAAGTTTCAGTAGAGGAAGTGCGAGAACAAGAAGTTGAAGTAGAGGACCTGAAAGAACAGGTATTAGAGGTCGAAAATCAGCCACAATATATGGAAGTAGAGAAACTGCAACCACAACAAGAAGACGTTAAAGTCACTGAAACTAAGTCAAAAGAAAAAATTAGACCGTTTAACGTATTGATGTTGAAGTCAGATAAGGAAAAGTTGAATAAACTAGAAAATAAAATAATCCCTCTTTATCAAAGTCCTACATCTAACCGTTCCGTCGTGGAAGAAAAACCAATGGGAGCTCCTACACAGGAAAAAGTAGTCATTGAGGAAACAATTGCTGTTAATCCACCATTAGAGGAGGAACCTCAATCTACGTATGAAAAACCTTCCTTTAGTTATCTGTTACCACCCGAAATTAAGGATGAGGATAAAGAATGGATGGAAAATCAAGCTTTTACATTAGTAGAAGCACTTTCGTACTTTCAAGTAAGTGGAGAGATTGTCCAAATGGTCCAAGGTCCAGCAGTTACACAGTTTGAAATCACAGTTGGACATGGTACGAAGGTTAGTAAAATCCGTAATCTGGCAGATGATTTAAAGCTTGCACTAGCTGCTAAGGATATTCGTATACAAGCTCCTATTCCGGGGAAGCGTTCCATTGGTATTGAAATACCTAATAGAAAGTCACGTGCTGTTCGAATCTCGGAGGTACTTAATACAGATGTCTTTAAGGAATCAGATTCTCCTTTAGAATCAGCGCTTGGTTTAGATTTGACTGGTAAACCAGTGACTATTGATTTAAGAAAAATGCCACATGGTTTAATTGCAGGTGCAACAGGCTCAGGGAAATCTGTATTTATTAATTCCTTACTTGTAAGCCTCCTTTATAAAGCAACACCTAATGAGCTTAAGTTATTGTTAATTGACCCAAAAATGGTAGAGCTTGCTCCATTTAACCATATTCCTCATTTAGTGAGCCCAGTTATTACAGATGTTAAGGCAGCAACGGCAGCACTTAAATGGGCAGTCGAGGAGATGGAACGACGTTATCAGTTATTTGCTCATATTGGTGTGCGTGACATTAGCAGATATAATACTTTGGCAACTGAAAAAAGACAGTTTGCTCAAAAACTGCCATACCTAGTAATTGTTATAGATGAGTTGGCAGATTTAATGATGATGGCACCAACAGAAGTCGAGGATGCTATATGCCGTATTGCACAGAAAGCTAGAGCCTGTGGTATACATCTTGTTTTGGCAACTCAACGTCCTTCAGTGGATGTCATTACAGGTCTGATAAAAGCGAATATACCGACTCGAATTGCTTTTTCGGTATCTTCTCAAATTGATTCACGTACTATTTTGGATCAACAAGGTGCCGAACGATTGCTTGGTCGCGGGGATATGCTATATCAAGGAAATGGTATGTCAAGTCCAGTCCGTATTCAAGGTACCTATGTAACGGATGAGGAAATTGAAAGTGTTATTGAATTTGCTAGAAGTCAAGGTACTCCTGAATATATATTTGAGCAGGATGAGTTAATTCAAAAGTCGGAGGTTGCAGCCGAGCAAGATGATTTATTTGAGGAAGCCTGCCGATTTGTTGTAGAACAGGGCACTGCTTCAACGTCCTTGCTTCAAAGAAAATTCCATTTAGGCTATAACCGAGCGGCTAGACTAATCGATGCTATGCATGAGGCTGGATTCATTTCGGAGCAAAGAGGCAGTAAGGCGAGAGAAGTGTTACTGAAAAACGACACTTTAGACCAAATTTTTAGTTAAATATATTTATTAATATTACGTACTAAAAAGTGATATAATGGGGAATACGTCTAATAGACGAACGTTTAGACAATGTATATAAGTGGGAATAATCCCAGGAGGTTTACAACGTATGACAAAGTATCATTTTACAGGGATTAAAGGATCGGGTATGAGCCCGTTAGCACAAATCCTTCATGATGAAGGTCATGAAGTGCAAGGATCAGATATTGAAAAGTACTTTTTTACAGAAAAACCATTACATGAACGCAATATAAATGTGTTGCTTTTTGATGAGAATAACATTTCAGAAGGTATGACAATCATCGCTGGGAACGCATTCCCTGATACTCACCCAGAGATTGTCAAAGCGAAGGAATTAGGATTGGAAGTAATCCGCTATCATAAATTCTTAGGGGAATATATGAATCAGTTTACATCCATAGCTGTCACTGGTGCTCACGGGAAAACATCAACGACAGGGCTTCTGGCGCATGTTTTAAGTGGGTATAGTCCAACGGCATATCTAATTGGTGATGGTACAGGTAATGGGGTTGAAAACGCCTCTAATTTTGTATTTGAAGCTTGTGAGTATCGCAGACATTTCTTGGCATATAGCCCAGACTATGCGATTATGACCAATATCGATTTTGATCATCCAGATTATTTTAGCGATATTGAAGACGTATTTAACGCTTTTCAGGAAATGGCTATGCAGGTTAAGAAATGTATTATAGCGTGTGGGGATGATGCTCATCTTCAACGTATTAAAGCATCTGTGCCAGTAGTCTACTACGGATTTGGCGAACACAACGATTTTGCTGCTCGTAATATTGAAAAGACGACAGAGGGAACTTCCTTTGACGTATTTGTAAGAAACGAGTTCTATCATCGCTTTACCATCCCAATGTACGGGGATCATGTTATTTTAAACTCACTTTCGGTTATTTCTCTTTGCCATTATGAAGGAGTGCCTGCAGAGGTCATTCAGAGCGGCTTGGAGTCATTTGAGGGTGTAAAACGCCGTTTCACTGAGACTGTTATAGAAAATCGTGTAATAATTGATGACTATGCACATCATCCTACAGAAATTTCAGTAACAATCCAAGGAGCACGTCAAAAGTATCCGGACAGAGAGCTAGTAGTAATATTCCAGCCACATACGTATACAAGAACACAAAAATTCTTAAATGAATTTAAGGAAAGCTTAAGCCTGGCTGATGAAGTATACCTATGTGATATATTTGGCTCTGCTAGAGAAAATACTGGTACATTAACGATTGAAACACTAGGTGATCTTATAGAAGGTAGTCATATCCTTCAGGAAGACAACGTGGAGCAATTACTAAATCATGAAAATGCGGTGTATATGTTTATGGGCGCAGGAGATGTCCAAAAATATCAACAAGCATTTGAAAAAAAACTAAATAATTAATAAAAATGCTTAATCTCTTATGTAGATTAAGCATTTTTTAGAGGAGTTTTCAAAAAAAAGTAGTATAGTATATAGAGTAAGAAGTTTAGTTTGATTCATTTGGGGTAAAAATATTACATAACAAGAAATGGGGAGTGTCCACATGGAAAATCTTTTATACATAGCGGCAATTGTAGCAGCCATTGCTTTTTTAATCTTATGTATAAGCCTGGCGGTGACTTTGTCTTCCGTTAAAAAGACCTTAAACAATGTTGCCGAAACATTGAATGGGTTAGAGACACATTTACAAAATGTGACAAAAGAAACAGCCGAGCTTTTGCATAAAACAAACGAGTTAGCTGAAGATATTCAAGATAAATCTGAGAAGCTAAATACTGTGGTAGAAGCAGTAAAAAATGTAGGAACATCTGTCAATGGCTTCAACAATTCGATTCAACGTTTATCTACATCTGTTACATCAGAAGTGGAGAAGAACGAAGAAAAGATTGCTCAGGTTGTTCAGTGGAGTAGCATTTTCTTAGGGATCCGCGACAAATGGAAAGAGCGTAAAGCAATGGAGCAAGCAGGCTTTTATACATTTGAAAAAGATAATTTAAAATAATCTTACTGGAGGAATGGAATATGACAAATTACGAATCAAACAAACCAAATTACAATGATGCAAAATTTAACCAAGAGTACTATGCAAACCAATCTTCATATGACCGACAAGGACAGCCTAGCTATCCACCAATGCCTTCTTATAATGAGAGTCGTCACAATGTTTATAAGGACGAGGAAGTAAACGGTAAAGACTTTATCATGGGTGTAGTGATCGGTGGTATTATCGGTGCTACAACTGCTCTATTATTAGCACCAAAGACTGGAACTGAGCTTCGTGGTACGTTAAGCACACAAGCAGGTCAATTGAAGGATAAAACAATGGATCTTTCTTCTACTGCTAAAGAGAAAACAACTCAGCTATCTAAACAGCTTCAGGAGCAATCTGGACAGCTTGTAGAAAAAGTGAAAAATATTAAAGGTGCTCCTGCTTCTCCATTAGATGATGGCACTGCTTCTTCCGAGGGCGAAGAGCCAATGGAATTCATGGAAACCATTTCTAAAACGACAGAAGAGCTAACAGATGAAGAAGAAAACGCAACAGCTGTAGCGGAAGCTATTAAAGAAGCAATTGCAGAAGAAACTTCAGATTCTAAAACTAATACAACAAAATAATAAAAGATGTGGCCGGAGATATTTAATCTCATGCCATACAAAAAGTGAAATTGCATATTGCAATTTCACTTTTGTGTTTTTAAGGGGATTTATGCTTTGAAGTGAAGTCCCTGGTTAGTGGAATTAGGAAAAAACTCTTCTCTGAATCAAAGCCGTGTATATATGTAAGGTAGCCCTTTGTTGTATTTAAGGATTAAAAACATTGCAATGTAAATTGAACTTTATCGAATTGTTTATTAGCTAGTGAGGTCTTATCCAGACAGAAATATATGATGCCTGAATCGCCCCACATCAATTTTAAATCTTCTTCATCTGAATCAATCTGTAGAAGAAGAACAGCTTCTTCTGGTTTTAAATCAAATTCATCAAAAACATCATTTTGAATGCTAAATGGATACCCTAACATATAATGAGCCGGTTCGTAGTTCCCTTTCTCATCACTTGGCTGGATAAGTTCGTGCCTCATTTCAGAGTAGTTTTCTTCATCCTCATCACTAAACTCCATATCTTCCGTATACTCCGGTAATGTTAGCTCATTTGTGAATGTAACTTTAAAAACAGGCAAAGGGAAATAATCTTCTGTCTCTTCCGGGTATTCTTTCCTTTTTAACTCATTTTCATCTCCATCAAAGTATAAAACCTTAAAACATCCCTCGTCTTCTTCAAAACCCCAGGGCTGTTCTACCACATCATAAAATATATAAAGTATCCCACTAACCGGAAGAATATTTTCCGCTTTATATGGCTCTATTTCCTTTAGGTTAAATTGCCCTAAAAAAGAGAGCAAGCGATTGTTGTAGCTCGGAAACTCCCAATCTTCAGGAAAGTCCGGTAAACCACCAATTTTAGAGGAACCTAACGGAATATGCTCTTCCTCCATTTTATTTTTAATGATTTTAACTGATTGTCTTGCCGCGGTTAAAATAGCTGACTCTTGGTGCAGTAACTCGTGTTTGCGTAGCAATGTTTGTAAATCTTTCAATTTTTCACTTCCTACATGTTTGTTTTGAGTACAATATTTTCTCCACTAATTAAAGAGTATTTCTAAATGATCTCCACCGAAAATTTCTTCATCAAATCGAGAGGGTTGTCCATTTCTTAAGATTTGAAAAGAGCCGGCATTCTCGGGAAGGGTCCATTCCGAGAATCGAAAAACGTCCTGGAAAATCCATGGTGTAGTATTTATTTCTTCCCATACAAGTATTGAACCCGTACGCACAACATCATTTGCATGAATTGTGACTTCACCGATCTTAACAACTGAGCACTCCTTATAAAGTTTTACTTTTTCGTTTTGAAAGGTAATTTCTATTTGAGCATCTATTTTTTTATCTAATGCATTAGCAAGTATTTCTAAAGTCGGAGCTTCACTAGAGCTAATTGTGATTACATCGTTGTCCTTTATGGGACTTTCCAGTTTCCCTTTTACTCCGTTAATGAGAAGGGTAGGAGTTAAAGTAGGGATATAATGATTCTTTTCATTTATCGTTATGGTGTATGGTTTTAACTTATGAATATACATTTCTTTACCAATATAATGTAAAAGCTGTTCGACTGTTTGAACAGTCTCTATAGTAATTTTGTCTCTTTCCTTCAATTCAGTGTCAGCCGAAGATGGTACCCCGTTGATAAAAATCCTTGGCTCTACTATATGAGTTTCTCCTTCAAAGCTAAAGGACTGAGCTATTGCCTCATCAAGTAGGTCTCGTACGGTCGCAGTTCCTGGAGTTCCATCCTTACCTTCCATTAACTCTATGATGTCCAAATTTTTAATAATTGTTTTCGTAGTAGCTTCCAAGCCATTCACTTTGACTATTGCAGCCTGACCATGACCACCAGGAATATGGATTGTTTGGTTGTTCAGATGAATCGATAAGGCCACTCCTGGTCTCCCATATAGCTTTCTCGTAGAGATATTTGCTGCTAAAAGTGCATCACCCACTGTCATTTCCTTCAGTTCAAATAAACGAACAACCTGCTCGTTCACTTTTACTGACATATACTGAATAGGAGACTTTTTTGCAGCAATAGCAATTCCAATAGGTGTAACTAGCTCAGGAGAGACAGGGATATGTTCTTCCTTCGTTAAATTTTGTATCGCATCTATACCTCTTACAGCAACTCGGTTAGCCGGCAGACTCAAAGCTTGTTCCAGCGAAGTCGTAATGGTAGGTGTTAAGCTGCCACCTCCTACAAGCATGACAGCCTTTGGTGAACGATTATTATTTAAACGTAAGATTTCTTTTGATATTTCACTAGCAAGTTCTGTGATCGTTGGTTTTAAGGCTGCAATTACCTCATCTTTTGGTACGTCCTGTTCAAAACCAAGTATGTCCTGAATTTGTATGTATTCATTATTATTAATCGCTCGTTTAGCTTTTTCAGCAAGAGGGAAGTCTAACAAATAATGCTCACTTAATGCTTCCGTGATTTCATCTCCAGCATACGGAACCATGCCGTAAGCAACGACAGTTCCAAAATCAGTTATAGCGATATCTGATGTTCCTGCCCCAATATCCACTAGTGCTACGTTCAGTCGTCGCATAGAAGGGGGGATTAAAACATTAATAGCAGCAATTGGCTCGAGTGTTAATGCTTCCATCTCAAGATTTGCACGCTTTAAAGCTGATATAAGGGACTCTACAACTACTCTAGGTAGGAAGGTAGCAATTACTTCTACTGAAGCCTCATCGCCTTGCTGGTCAACTAGGCTGCCGATTTCATCACCATCTAATCTGTAATAAAGTACACTGTAGCCAACACAATAGTAATGGCTGGATTGTTTATCGATATCAGGATGCACCAAACTATTCTGTGCATGCTGCACTGCAGAGAGTTCCAGCCTGCTCACGTCCTCTTCAGAGAAAATTGGGCGATTTTTTATATCCATTTTCACTTCAGCTTGTTCTGTTTTTAGAGCACGTCCAGCAGCGGCCACACTTACCTTCTCTAGAGGACCATGCTTTTCTTCTAGCTTTTCTTTTATAGATTGTATAACTTCAGCAACTTTGAGCACATTATGTATTTGACCATCCAGCATCGCACGATCCTTATGTTCTTCTACGAGGATGTCTACCACATGGAAAGACCCATCTCGTTCCTCTAAAATAATACCTACTACCGAACGGGTTCCGATATCTAATGCAAATAGGGTTGATGACAAGTTCTCACTTCCTTTGTTGGATAAAACACTTTAGCGAGTTGAATCGCTAAAATAAAAAACGTGACATTCTTAGATTAATTGATTATAATATATTTTATATCTTAAAATGTATCACAATTTTCAGGCGATAGAAAGAGTCGTAGCTGAAACGAAAGGAGAAATATCTATGAATCAAATGGATTTAGAGGCTTTACGAAGCCGAGTTGATGAGGTCAATGTAGAAATTTTACGTTTGATCAATGAAAGAGCTGGAGTAGTACAAGAAATAGGTAGAGTAAAAGAAAAGCAAGGTGTTAATAGATATGATCCTCTTCGTGAAAGACATATGCTAGATCATCTTAAAGAACACAATGATGGTCCTTTACCACAATCTACTGTGGAGCATATTTTTAAAGAAATTTTTAAAACGGCTCTAGAATTACAAGTCGATGATCAGAAAAAAGCGCTTCTTGTTTCTCGTAAAAAGAAATCAGAGGACACAATCGTAACGATTAACGGTGAACAAATTGGTACAGGGGCACCATCATTTGTATTTGGTCCATGTGCTGTAGAATCATATACACAGGTTGCAGAGGTTGCTGCTGCAATCCAATCTAAAGGTCTAAAGCTAATTCGCGGTGGAGCATACAAACCACGTACATCTCCTTACGACTTCCAAGGACTTGGATTAGAAGGATTAAAGATCTTAAAACAAATTTCTGAAGAATTTGGTTTAGCGGTTGTTTCTGAAATTGTGACTCCAAGTCATTTAGATGAGGCACTTGACTATGTAGATGTCGTACAGGTCGGAGCACGTAATATGCAAAACTTTGAGCTATTAAAGGCAGTTGGACAAATTAATAAGCCAATCCTTTTAAAACGAGGAATTGCAGCTACGTTAGATGAGTTTATCCATGCTGCAGAATATATTATGTCACAAGGAAACGATCAAATCATCCTATGTGAACGTGGTATCCGCACATATGAAAGAGCTACTAGAAACACCTTAGATATCTCAGCAGTGCCAATCTTAAAACAAGAAACGCACTTGCCAGTATTTGTAGATGTAACACATTCCACTGGACGTCGTGATATTCTTTTACCAGCCGCTAAAGCTGCAATTGCCATTGGTGCAGACGGGGTAATGGCTGAAGTACATCCAGATCCAGCGGTAGCATTATCTGATGCTGCTCAACAGATGAACTTAAAACAATTTGATGAGTTTTACGATTCCATCCAAAAATTCATGAAAAATCATGAGATTCACGCATAAATTGACACAAAACCGACTCTAAATAAGAGTCGGTTTTATTATATAATTGAAAGTTATTAAGGATATAAAGTATTATTTACATATATACTATAAATTAGATAAGTAAAGGAGGGAATACAATGACTATCACTATTTATGATGTAGCCAGAGAAGCAAACGTATCGATGGCCACTGTTTCCCGTGTAGTTAATGGCAATCAAAACGTAAAACCAGCAACTCGACAAAAGGTGTTGGCTGTGATTGAACGATTAGATTACCGACCAAACGCAGTGGCAAGAGGCTTGGCAAGTAAAAAAACAAAAACGGTAGGGGTTATTATTCCTGATATATCAAACGTGTTCTATGCCGAGCTTGTTCGAGGGATAGAGGATATTGCTACGATGTATCGCTATAATATTATCTTAACCAATTCGGATCAACAGGAAGAAAAAGAAGTTCAGTTATTGACCACCCTCTTAAGTAAACAGGTAGATGGTGTAGTTATGATGAGTGACTATATTTCAGAGGAAATGCTACATGAGATGAACCGTTCCAATGTGCCAGTTGTTCTGGCAGGCACCGTGGAGCATTCTAATTCTTTCCCTTCTGTAAATATAGAGTATCGTGAGGCAGCTATCGATGCAGTAAATCGACTAATCCAAAATGGACACAATAGGATCGCTTTTATATCGGGTTCCATTTCTTCTCCTATTAATCGTGACTTTAAGCTTGCAGGTTATGAAGAGGCGTTAGAAAATGCAGGTATCGATGTAGATGAGGATTTAATAGTAGGTGTCGATAACACGTATGACGATGGTCTAATAGCGTGGGAGCAACTAAGGAAATTAGAGAATCCACCAACAGCATTTTTTGCTGGAAGTGACGAACTCGCAATCGGGCTTATTCACGGAGCGCAGGATAGTGGATTAAATGTTCCTAATGATATCGAAATTATTAGCTTTGAGAATTCTAAGCTTGCTCGAATGGTTCGTCCACAACTAACTAGCGTTGTGCTTCCTTTATATGATATAGGAGCAGTTTCTATGAGACTCCTTACGAAGTTTATGAATAAGGAAAAAATCGAGGAACAAAATGTAGTGCTTCCTTATCGTATTGAAGAAAGAAAAACAGTAAAATAAAATATATGGAGAAAGAGTCATGAATTTCATGGCTCTTTTTTTGTGGTTGTTTTTTTGAAAAGTGATACACTGAAAGTAAAATAATACTAGTTTAGGATAATATATCTTAAGCTAAAGCTTTGTTAAAGGAATGGCAGGTTTATACGGACTGCTTTGGAAAAAGGGATGATATTTAATGTAGTAATCTTAAATAAATAATTGAGAGAAATGGGGTATTAGCAAATGAGTATTAAAGAAATAACGATAGAAAATAGAGAAAAGGTTGTTTCATTTTTTAAGGAAAATTGGGGAAGTACTGAGATGGTAGTTTCAACAGGGATCTATCTATGCGATCAATTGGAGGGCTTCATATTCGAGGATAACAATCAGATTGTTGGGTTAGTTACTTATGTTACTAAAGATAATGAAATGGAGGTTATTTCATTAGATAGTCTCCAAGAAGGAAAGGGCATTGGCTCTTCATTAATGGAAAAGGTTGAATACATAGCAATGCAAAAGAAACTCCAAGTAGTAAGTCTAGTAACGACAAATGATAATTTGAACGCTTTGAGATTTTACCAAAAAAGAAATTATAGAATTACATCTATTATTCCTAATGGTGTAAACAAGGCACGAAATTTAAAACCTACCATACCTTTAATTGGACATGATGGAATCCCACTAAATGATGAATTAATTTTAAAGAAAATATTGTAGGACATAACTATGTTAGAGGTAAAGTGTGATTTTAAATACATATAAAAAATGAGCTAGGATATTTTCTCCTGGCTCATTTTAATTTTACTAACGCATCCGCATATCTGTGATTAACGATATTTTTGACATAAAAATAAACCACCAAATGATGGTCATATTATGTTAAAGGATGTGTTAGTTTAAGGGAAACGTTTCACAAACTCCTGATATCTAAAACACGCTGCTTATTTAAATATAGATACCCAACCAATGATGTAATACATATCACACTACCAATTACAAAATATAATGTTCGAATACTAAAAAACTGAACGGTTACTGTAGCAAATAAAATACCTAATGGTAACATTGTTCGCATTATCAACAAGCGAACCGAAGTTACTTTTCCCATTAAATGATTTGGAATTGAACGTTGTATGAGTGTAATATTATATATATTAAAAATAGCTATAGCCATACCCGCCATACATTCTGTCAAGACTGCAAGAAAATACCACGGTGTAATACCTAACGAAATATATGTACATCCTCCAATGAATAACGCAGTAAAAAGATTACCCAGACCCTTAATATTTATTAGCTTGGAATTAAGTAATGCACCTATTGTGTAACCAATTGGAAAAGCCGCCATAAACAAACCATAGGCCGAATAAGGCTGATTTAATATCGTAGTTATATAAGGCAAAGTTGTCACGATCGTTACGCCTACACCAAATTGGACAAAGCCGAAAAATATTCCCAGCCATACAATTAATTTATGTTTGAAATAGGATTGAAGTCCTTCTTTAAACTCTACAATCCACGGTTTTCTAACAGCTATTTTTATATAATTTTCATTAATTTTTAACAAAGTAAGAGCACTTAGTGTAAAAGCGATTGATATAATAACTAGTATCCACTCTATCTCGAAGACATCTACTAGGACACCTGATAAAAGCGGTCCCATAACCGCCATGACTTGTCGTACGGACTCTAACGATGCATTTGCTTGTGGTAGTTTTTCTTTTTCAATAATCGTTGGTAAAATGGCTTGATTTGCCGGTGTGAAAATCGGCATAATTATTCCAACGATAATTTGAACGATATAAATAAAAGTTATCGTAAAGTTATCTTGAAAAAGAAATAAGACGAAGATAGAGGCGAGCAACATTCGGATTAACTGACAACTAATCATTATCCATTTACGACTCCAACGATCAATATATGGTCCAATAAATAACTGCATAAAAAAAGATGGTATGTAGTAAATCAGCCATACCAATCCTAAAGCAGTGGGTGAGCCGGTTAACTCGTAAATTAAAATTGAATTACATGCAGTAAATAGAGCACCGCCTAATTCCGAAGTTGCACTACTCAGCCAAATAGAACGAAAGCTAGGATTGTTTATCAATAGTAAGTCGCCTTCCTTTTTATCCTCTTTTTCATTACTTTCTTAAATATAGGTTTAGTTCTTCATATAAAAATGCGACCGCATTCCTTTTAAGTGAATACTTAGATTCAATGATTTCCACTAATTTAGCTGATCTCAGAATTTTGAGGTGATGATGAATTGTAGATTTACCAACGTTTAATTGAGTAGTAATGTCTTGTAAAGTACGGTCATTTTCGTACAGTAATTTAACAATCCTCATTCGTACTTCATCTCCTAATGCCTTATATTTAAGTACTAAAAAGTCATTTGGTGTGTATCTATTATTGGGGGTAATACTTTCATTCGCTACGGGATAATAAAATACTTTAGTGCCTTCAATATCTGCCTCTATATTCCAAGGGCGATATATATATTGGGGTATTAAAAGAACATTGTTTACACTTGGTTCTGGCATATAAACAATTCCTCCAGTTGCCCATTCAACCAGTCTTTCAGAAGTCATTTTGTCAGACATTTGCTTTTTCATATCATAGTCAGTTTGTAGTATTGTCTTAAGTTTTTCTAGATCTTTATTAATAACAGCTTCATACCAACCTTTCATCACTACTATAAGGTGTTCTTTTAGAAAGCTGACATCTGTTGTACTAATGAATTTAATGTATCGTGGAAAAAAGGGATTGTTGCTTGTTAAGTATTTCATTTCCTCAATAGCCGCTTCCTCGCCTAATGCTGCTTTATTTCTTATGAGTTGAAATTTCATGCCAACAAAGGGTAAACAAATAAATTTAAAATCTGTATCTGGAATATCCATTATGTAGGAAGTAAACTCCAATAAATCGTTAAATCTTTTCTTATGTAGCAATTGTAGTAGGGCTTTCCAAGTATTGTTGCTTTCAACAAAGTTCAAATGCTCTAATAGTTCTTTTGAGAAGGATTTTTTCAGGTCCTCCCAATGATCCTCTGGGTTTTCTAAAGTTTTAATAAATGGGGTATTGGTTATTGCAGCTATCCCCAAAGCACATTCCCACAAAACTGAGTATTCTAGTTGAATTTGATAGGATTCTCTTCTCTTACTTGTAAGATTTAAAACATCCACTTTAACACCTCTTTAATATAATTTATATTCTTAATATTCATTCTATATTTATAGAACACAAAATTCAACAAGTATAGAATTAAAATTCCTATTAAATTTAAAATACCCCATTCGTTTTGAATGGAGTAAGTGGGTATGCTTAAAATATTGGCATTCTAATCAATTCCTTATTCAACTAATTAACATATGTGCAACCTCAAAAAGGAAGTATGTAATGTCTTTTGGAAACGGCACTTAACTTCAAGCTCATTTTTCAGGTATGTATAACCGCATAAAGAGATAACCGTTCTCCATGTCGTCTGTCATCTCAAAGCCTGCCTTACTCCAAAAACTTTGAGCAACGCTATTTTCACGTTCAACTGGTAAAGAAATTTTACTTGCGTTGCACTCTTTACACAGGTATTCAACGCAAAGCTTAGCGGCAGCCACCCCATAACCCTGTTTTTGAAAATCTCTATCTATCATGAAATTAATGATTTGAGGGTTATTTTCGCCAATATACATTAGAACATAGCCCACCATAACATCACCGGCATAAATCGCAAAGGGACGAGAAGCATCGTAAAACACCCACGCCTCCGCTAAAGACCACGCTACAGAATCTACAAAGTCATCATTGGTAACCGATGAACGTAAATTCAAACACTCCTCGTAATTATCTTCATTAATATTTCTTAATTCTACCAACATTGATCAAAGTTTCTCCCCTTTTTTTATTGGAATAAGATTATTCATATCAAACTAAATGGCCCTATTGTTGAAATAGCACAATTCATAGTTCGAGAATTGAGCCCGATTGCTGAACACAAGTTAAACAACACACTTATTGTTTTGGACATAACAACAGACAGACAACCGAAATGATGGCCATATTTTGATAAAGGACGCGTTAGTTGAAGAACAAATATTTTAGTTGGATAGTTATACATCTGATTTTTGATTATTACTTTTTAATTTTATAAACTTAATAATGAATAGAATTATAACTAAAACCATAAGATACTGACCTAAATGGAGTAGTCCTGTTCCTAAGGGAAAATTTATTGCATATTCTTTTTGATATTCCAATAGTTCATTATTACTTATAAGATCGATATCTTGTAAAGGGATAAGGATGGTTTGTAATATAAATCCAATTACTATTAAACAAATTGATATAAAGCTTATGCTAAAAAGTGTTATCTTATTGAACATAAATCCCATAATATCACCTCATTTTTTTGTTACTTCTTACACAGATGTATTCACATAATAAAAGTTGTACGATATTACGCAGTCGTGAAAATCCAAGTAATCAAAAAATTGGTTAGTGGTTTTACACTTCCAAGTCTTCATATTATTGGACTCCTTAAATAAAAAATCATTAATAAATAAAATATGGTATTATTTAGGTAAAAAGGAGTTGGTTCAGATAGGGATTATAATTCTTTTAATATTCTTCATTGTCTTGGGTATAACAAACTTGATGGCATTCAAAATTGCTGGAAAAAATAAAAGGAAAAGAATCTGGGCTGGAATAATTGTCTTACTTTTAACGCCTTTAGTTTTTTTTGTTACATATGCAAGTGTGAGTCCCTTTGACCCTGGTGGGTTTGCAACTGGGATGCTTATGGTATTTTTTAGTTTTTTGTTTGTACTTAATGGTACGATTATCATAGTAATCGGTATATTTACGCAGAGGTCTAGAAACATCTAAGTTGGGCAAAGTATGCGAAGATGATCAGGTAAGATGCTCTTATTTGCTTGGGTGCAAAAGAGTGATAGTAAAAGTCTTTGCGAATTTTAAAATTTATTTCCTCTATCACTATACCAATAGAAAGCACCTACGATAAAACAGATAACAAAGAATAACAAACCGATAAACAATAAAATGGTAAAACCCAAATGTATACCTCTTTTCTCGGCAATCTTTAATAGTATTAGCTATGAATCTTACGAAATTATATTTAACACAGTAGTTAAAAATTACTTTTTCTTACAGCTTATTATAATTTAATCTCTATAAATTAGAAATCTATTATTTTTAAGATGAAATGAATGTTAGAAATAAGCGTATGTCAAAAATATAAAGTGGGGGAGTAGCTAATCATGAATATTGAAACGGTAATGCAGGAGCTTGAAGCGTTAGGTAAGGAACGGACTAAAAAAATATACCTTTCTAATGGTGCCCGGGAACCGCTTTTTGGGGTAGCTACAGGGGCAATGAAGCCAATTGCAAAGAAGATTAAAATTAATCAGGAGTTAGCGGAGGAGCTTTATGCGACAGGGAATTACGATGCGATGTACTTCGCAGGAATTATTGCAGATCCTAAAGCTATGAAGGTGTCTGATTTTGAGCGTTGGGTAAAGGGGGCATATTTTTATATGCTGTCTGATTACGTTGTAGCCGTTACATTGTCCGAGTCTGATCTTGCGCAAGACGTTGCCGATCAATGGATTGCATGTGATGAAGAGTTAACAAGGTCAGCTGGTTGGAGCTGTTATTGTTGGCTATTAGGAAATAGAAAAGATGAGGAATTTTCTAAGAGTAAGATATCTAATATGCTGGATATTGTGAGTAAAAGCATACATGATTCGCCAGAGCGAGTTAAATCCTCTATGAATAATTTTATTTACACCGTGGGTGTTTCCTATTTGCCGCTTCATGAAAAGGCTATAGAAACTGCTAAATCAATAGGAACAATAGAAATAAATCAGCATAAGAAAAAAAGTAGCCTTCTGGATGCATATAGCAATATACAAAAAGAAATAGATAGGGATAGACTTGGTTTTAAAAGAAAATATGTAAGATGCTAATTTATAAAAATCCTTCTTGAGTATTCATTAATAAGATTATGACTTCTAAAAAGTATAGAGAGAAGGCGTTCTGTGAAGAAAATTGCATGGATAGCGGTTATTGTCGTAACTATAGGTATAATTTTTATGAGATTTGGAATGGGCAACCAGGAGTACTCTGCGACAGACATATTAGAAAATGCAAACTTTAATTTAGATAACCAATTCTTAAATGTTCATAGTATTGATGTAGAAAGAGAAAATATATTTGAAGAAGTTGAAATTCCATTAGAAAGACAGCACGATCTCATAAAGATTTTTAAGAATGCAAAATTTATACCAGCCGAATCAACTGCTGATCATGATTATCGAATTAACATCACACTAAATACAGGCTATGCGATGTTCCTTGATTCAAAGAGGAGTTCCCTTTATGTTATCAGTTCAGAGAAAAACTACGAGATGAAGGGTGGGGAAGAGTTCTTTGCCATTTTAAATAATGCAGAGAAATAAAAACAGAGTGGAGTTAATAACCACCCTGTTTTTTTATGATAAATTATTAGTCTAGCTTTTTGTATGACTTTTGACTTCGCAGCTGATACAAAGCTTTATCTAGCATTTGCTTGTTCTTTTCCGTTATCTCTAGCTTTCTAGGAATAGGCTCATAGAGTGGATTTGGATCCATCCACGTTGGGATAAAGGGAATAGGTGACTCTGCGCTCCATCTATCGAGCCAGGCCTTTGGAAGATTCCCAGTTGGCGATGGAATGTCATTCATCTCCATCCAAAGTAAAGACCAAGCCCTTGGGACGACTCTCCAAATATCATATCCACCACCACCAACCGCTATCCAACGACCTTCACAATACTTATGTGCTAGCTCGTGGGCAAGTTTAGGTATTTCTCTATAGATATTCATCGTTCCATACAAGTGCGTGAGGGGGTCAAAATAATGAGCATCGGCACCATTTTGACTTAAAATAACATCAGGCTTAAACCATTCGACAATCTCCGTTAAGCTTGTCCGATAAATATCCAGAAAAGAATCATCCTCTGTAAAGGCATCGATGGGGAAATTAAAAGAAGTTCCATAGCCTTCACCAGTTCCTCTTTCGGTAATATTTCCGGTTCCAGGGAAAAGATATCTTCCGGTTTCGTGAATAGAAACAGTACAAACATTAGGGTCGTCATAGAAGCTCCATTGCACGCCATCACCGTGATGAGCATCCGTGTCTATGTAAAGTACACGAGCATTATACTTTTCCTGCATATATTTAATCGCAACGGAACTGTCATTATAGACACAAAATCCAGAGGCTCTGCCTTTAAAACCATGATGCAGTCCACCACCTAAGTTTACCGCGTGATTGGATTTTCCCTCCATTACATAGTCTACAGCAGTAAGTGTGCCTCCAACTAAGCTGGCACTTGCTTCATGCATTTGGGGGAAAATTGGGGTATCTTCCGTTCCAATCCCATAACTCTCATATTTGGAGGTACTCTCTGTCTCTTGACTAGCTTTTTTAACAATATCAATGTAACTAGGGTCATGCACTAAACATAGTTCTTCATCTGTTGCTATACGGGGTGCCACAATATCCGAAGGTGATAGTGAATTCATTTCCATTAAAAGGTCAACAGTAAGTGTCAGGCGTTTTTGGTTAAAGGGATGAGTTTCTGAAAATTTATAACCAAGCTGATTTTCTGAGAAGATAAAAACAGCATTCTTTTTCATACATTCAATCCCGGCTGGCTTGGCCATAAAACCTCAAAGCCGGCATCTCTTACTGCTTGAACCAATTTGAGAGGATTCATCGTTTTGACACGTAGAACGAGAATCTTGTATTCACTATCATTTTTATCGGGATATACTAAGACGCTAAGTAAATTCACTTTTTGCTCATAAATTACTTTAGATATTTCAAATAAGACGCCTGGTCGGTTGGGTACCCGTATTTCCATCTGAGATCCCGGCTGATGCACACCTGTCAGCTCGATAAATTTATAGAGAAGATCAGATTCTGTAATCATGCCGACTAGCTTTCCTTGACTCACTATAGGTAGGCAACCTATACGATTATCGTAGAAAATACTAGCTGTTTCTTCGACAAAATCAAGAGGGTGCCCAGTAATAGGGTTCTTAGTCATAATTTTTTCTAATGGTAAATCTAAAATTTCCGCATCTTTTCTATCCTGTAGAGAGGAGGGAGTTGCTTCCTTTAAGTCACGGTCTGTTACCACCCCTAAAACTTCACGTTCCTTATTAACAATTGGTATGTGCCTAATACGTT
This sequence comes from Psychrobacillus sp. FSL W7-1457, assembly GCF_038593405.1. Taxonomy (NCBI): domain Bacteria; kingdom Bacillati; phylum Bacillota; class Bacilli; order Caryophanales; family Bacillaceae; genus Psychrobacillus; species Psychrobacillus sp. FSL W7-1457. The sequence continues at coordinate 2,617,447 of NZ_CP151993.1, read as the reverse complement.
TCTCCTTTAAGACTTTTAAAGCATCATTTATAGTATGTGACGGTGTTAAAGTAGGTACTGATGTATTCATGATTTCTTCTACAAGCATAAAACCAAACCCCTTTGTGAGAAATTTAAAACATCTTCCTTAATACATGAAGCGATTCATAAAGCGTAATTGATCAAATTGCTGGATGGATTCATTGTCCACACGGCTACCGATTTTGGCCATCAAACAATTGGCTGGATGGGAGCTGATCTCTGGATCATCTGTTGCAAAATATTCAAGGCCACCAGCCATCATCATTTTTTCCATCATCTTTCGGTACTCCCATACATTTAAACCGGTTCCTTTTAAATCCCAATGCCAATAATATTCAGTTGTAATCGTTATATAATCTTCCATCGCATCGTCCATCATAGAGACTCTGAGTAATTCTTTTCCGACTCCAGTTCCACGGTATTTTGGAATAACTTCAATAGCCCCTAATTCTATTAAGTTTTCCATGTTCCCTTGGGACCAACGTTCTAGTGGGTCTGGATGAAGAAACGTACAGTATCCGACAATCATGTCCTTTTCTCTAACAATGATAATCCTACCCTCTGGTAACTTTGCAATTTCGATAATTGCCTTATGTTGTTGTTGAGGATTTCGAAATGCTATTAAATCCTCATGGAAAGTCAACTTGGCTAATTCTTCAGATGCTACGGGTCCTTCAATAGTAATTGGACCATGCTTTGTCTCTTTCTCTATCGAATAAAATACTTTTTTATGTTCCACATATTCACCACCTATAATTTAGTTACAGTTGCCACTATTATACATGATTTTTTAGAAAGAAAGCGATTACTTCAGTTATGTAACAAAACATTCAAAAAAGTTAAAACATTAGCATTACTTTATGAGAGTATTGTAGAATATAAGAGAGTATATTTAGAAAGGGTGAATTGGGATGAAAATCGAAGCGTTACCAGTAGTACAAGAGGAGTATCAATTAAAGGACTATGAGAAAACTGCTCAGGATTTTCAATGGGAGGAAGCTGAAAAGTCTTTTTCCTGGTATGAGACAGGCAAGGTGAATATGGCATACGAAGCGATTGACCGTCATGCAGCATCAGATATTAAGGACAAGGTAGCCTTATATTATCAAGATGTTGATCGCAAGGAGTCATATACATTTGCTAACATGAAAACCTGGACAGACAAAGCTGCAAACGTTTACAAAGAGCACTCTAATTTAGCAAAAGGGGACCGCCTATTTATTTTTATGCCAAGATCTCCGGAATTATATTTTGCTTTGCTAGGGGCAGTAAAAATGGGCGCAATTGTTGGTCCATTGTTTGAAGCCTTTATGGAAGGGGCAGTGTATGATCGTTTGCTCGACAGCGAAGCGAAGGCAATTGTGACTACACCTGAATTGCTAGGAAGAATACCTTTAGACCGTCTACCAGATTTGGAAACTGTTTTTTTAGTGGGAGACAATATTCAAGAGGATGATAAATTTGTAGACTTTAATAAGGCGTTAAACAATGCCTCTGATGAGTTTGAAATAGAATGGGTAGATAAAGAAGATGGACTTATACTACATTATACTTCTGGCTCTACTGGTAAGCCTAAAGGAATATTACATGTTCATTACGCGATGGTACAACACTATCAGTCCATGAAATGGGTTATGGATATAAGAGAAGATGATATATATTGGTGTACGGCAGACCCAGGATGGGTTACTGGAACTTCCTATGGAATATTTGGACCTTGGCTGGCTGGAACAACTTCTCTGATCTTAGGTGGGCGTTTCTCGCCTGATGCTTGGTATAAAGCAATAGAAGAATACAAGGTTACTGTCTGGTACAGTGCTCCAACTGCTTTTCGTATGCTAATGGGTGCTGGGGATGGCATCGTGAAGAAATATGATCTAACCTCCCTGCGTCATGTATTATCAGTTGGTGAGCCACTTAACCCTGAGGTTATTAAGTGGGGGATGCAGGTATTCAATAAACGAATTCATGATACTTGGTGGATGACTGAAACAGGCGCTCAAATGATTTGTAACTATGGCTGCCTTCCGATTAAGCCCGGTTCCATGGGAAAACCATTGCCAGGCATTAAGGCTGCAATTATTGATAACAATGGAGTAGAGGTCCCGCCATTCACAATGGGTAACCTTGCCATCAAAAAAGGATGGCCATCTATGATGCGTCAGGTTTGGAAAAATCAAGAAAAGTTTGAATCCTATTTTATCAATGATGAATGGTACTTCTCGGGAGACTCTGCCTATATGGATGATGATGGTTATTTCTGGTTTCAAGGAAGAGTAGACGACGTAATTATGACCTCAGGTGAGCGTGTAGGTCCATTTGAAGTAGAAAGTAAATTGTTAGAGCATCCTGCAATTCTTGAGGCAGGAGTAATAGGAAAGCCAGATCCAGTCCGTGGAGAGATTATTAAAGCATTTGTTGCTTTAAATGAAGGGTATGAGCCTTCTGATGAGCTCATTGCAGACATTCAGCAATTTGTGAAGAAGGGTCTTGCCGCTCATGCTGCTCCTAGAGAAATTGAGTTTAAGGATAAGCTACCTAAAACTAGAAGCGGTAAAATTATGCGCCGAGTATTAAAGGCATGGGAATTACAGCTTCCAACTGGTGATTTATCTACGATGGAAGATTAGTAAAGAAATTTGGACATAACTATTCTAACATTTAAGGAAACGTGAAATCGGGAAAAACGATTTCACGTTTTTTTACTTAAATTATAAAGTCAGTCTGTTTTCTTACATCACTACTACGCAAGTAGGGAAGGGGAATGGGTTATAGCTCAACCAGTATTAATTTTTATCAATAACCTTGCTAAAGAGGTTAAAAATAGATATTTTGTCAAACAAAGTAATATAAATGGTATAATAAACCAATAAATTAAAATATTATGGCTCAATTTTTATAAACTACAAAAGAAACTCAGAAATATCTTTTTAAGTTATTGAAGTTAATCCCTTATATAGGTGGTTTGGTTTGTATTGTTACTAGGGTCTTAAAAATTAGCCTAGGAATATCGTAATAAAAACTGGAATAATGCTTGTTTCCTCAGAAATTCTAAATAAGAGAATTATTATATAAAGAAGGTGCTCCCATGCGAAAGACCTCCAACAAACATGCAAAAAGCACGAAATCTAAACAACGAAAAACTATTACTTTTCGTATGAATGTATTGTTTTTCTCGATATTTTTACTTTTTACAATGCTAATACTAAGACTAGGATACATACAAATCGTTAAAGGAGAAGACTATACAAGTGATTTAGAAAAGGCTGAAGAAGTCCGGATAAATACCGGTGTACCCCGTGGCCGAATATTTGATAGAGAAGGAAGAATATTGGTTGATAATCTTCCGCTACGAGCTATAACGTATACAAAAATGCAAACAACGAAGTCGAAAGATATGTATATAATTGCAGAAAAATTAAGTGCATTGATAGAAAAGAAACCAAACAATATTACCAAGAGTGATTTACAAGATTTCTGGCTAAAAAAATATCCAAAAGAAGCACAAGAATTGGTATCAGAAGAAGAACGAAAAGAAATAGAAACAGATAAAGAAATAGAAAAAAAAGAACAAAATAGAGCGATCGACCGTTTGGTTAGAAGTAGAATTATGGATGAACAGTTAAATTCTTTTACTCCAGAAGAATTAGAAATAATTGCAATTTATCGAGAAATGGCAGCAGGATATGCATTAACTCCTCAGATTATTAAAGGAGATGACATAAAAGAAGAGGTTACTGTTGAAGAATTTGCTCGGGTTTCAGAAAGACTGGGTGAATTAGAGGGGGTTAATACGACAACCGATTGGAGAAGAGTAAAAACTTCTTCACTAGCTATATTAGGTTCAACTACATTGCCAAAAACAGGTATTCCAAAAGAACGATTAGATTATTTCCTATCTAGAGGTTATTCTCGAAATGACCGTGTAGGTACAAGTTATATTGAACAACAATATGAGGAAGTGCTCCAAGGTCAAAAAAGTGTCGTTAAAAATATAACGGATGGGAAAGGAAGAGTTGTCGATACTCAGACAGTTTATGAAGGAAAACCTGGGAGAGACTTAGTATTAACAATGGACAGTGAAGTTCAATTGGCGCATGAGGAAATATTAACTGAAGAACTACTGAAATTTAGTAAAAACAGTGGAAGTCAATATCTGCAAAATATTTATTTTATTATGATAGATCCTTATACCGGTGAAATACTTTCATTAGTAGGTAAGCGGCTTGGGAAAAATGAGAAAACAGGTGCAAAAGAAGTTTATGACTACGCATTCGGCACATTTACTAATGCATACGAAGTTGGATCCACTGTGAAGCCAGGTACTATACTTACAGGTTATCGGGAGGGAGTATATCCAATCGGGGGCTCGTTAGTGGATGAACCTATCCTAATTAAGGGATCTCAACCAAAAAGTTCTGTATTTAACCGCTCCGGAAGTATACGAATCAATGATTTACAAGCTCTAGAGCTCTCTTCTAATGTATATATGTTTAAAACTGCATATGGTATTGCTGGAAGTACTTATAGACCAAACCAACCTATTAATTTTGGGAAAGATGCCTTTCTTAAAATGAGGAGTGGTTATGCTCAACTTGGACTCGGAGCATTAACGGAGATTGATTTGCCAGGAGAAGTGAATAGGGTTCCAGATGGATTTGAAGATGGTAAGCTACTAGATTTAAGTATTGGACAGTATGATACTTACACTACATTGCAATTAGCTCAATTTGTTTCAACGCTTGCTAATGGTGGTAATAGAATTCAACCACATGTTGTGAAAGAAATTAGAGAACCTTCTGAAGATGGCGTCCAACTTGGTAACTTAGTAAAAGAAATTACGCCAACTATATTAAATACAGTAGATAATACACGCGAGGAAATCGAACGTGTTCGTCAGGGGATGAGACTTGTATACTTTAGTAGCAGAGGTACGGCGAATAAAGCCTTTGGGAATGCCTCGTTTACAGGGGGAGGAAAAACAGGTACTGCTCAATCTAGTTACTTTGATACAGAAATGTGGCAAACATTTAATACTGTAAACTTAACACATATCGGTTTTGCACCGTATGAAAATCCTGAAATAGCATACGCCCTCGTTATCCCACACGCTTCGTTGGAATCATCATACAAAACAAATTTTGCTACGCCTATAGCACGAAGACTTGTCGATAAATATTTTGAGATTAAGCAAAAAAATAATGCGACATCCGTAAATGATTTAACTATTTCTCCATTTATAAAACCAGCATTTACAAATACTAAAATAGATGAAGAAGAAACAAAATAATAACTCTCTAAAAATTAAACGGAGTTTTATTTCATTTCGTTCGTTTTTGAATGTAATACTCGATATGGGACTCATTAAAACCACAAGATTCATTAGATACAAGGCTGAAATAATAACTAAAATCATCCTCTATAAATTTAATTAAATTTAATCTTTTCATCGTATTCCTCCTAAGCTTCTTTATTATATAATACCTGATTTTGGAAAGGATATTTTTTGTAGTCTAGGATTTTACACAACCTGTCTTAAGTAAAAGCTTATAGAAAAAACGTGAAATCGATGAGGACCTTTGGCGTCCATACGATTTCACGTTTTTTATTTTATGGTGTAGATTCTTCTTCCGGTGGTGGGGTAGGCTCGACTGGAGGTGTAATGATTACCTCACCGCCACCGCCATTACCATCACCTGGGACAGGCTGTTCAGGCACTTCTTCTACCGGTTCCTCCGGGGGAAGAACTGGTATTACAGGTTCTGGAGCATTAATGGTAGCTATGTTGGAAGCACCAGACTGTAATCCGGTAATATCAACTGTTACTACTACATATTGTCCTGGAGAAGTGATTTGATAGCTATAATTTTCTGCCTCTTTCTTAGTCGCCATTAGCACTCTGTTACCATTAACGACTTGATATACTCGATATCCGACTACATCACTAGAAGCCGATTTCGTCCATGTCATTGTATTACCTGTCAAAGAGGTAGTTACTGGAGCAGGTGGCGTACCGTCTGCCTCAAATACCTTTTCTGATACTACATTGCTAGCAAATGTTGAGTCGTTCGGGAATAGCTTACTCGCATCTCCACCAAATCGACCAAGCATTCGTTTGATGAAGTCCTCACTTACTCCGTGACCACCCGCTGTAACAAATTCGCTTGGAGTAGAATCCAATGATCGATATTTACTACCGTTGATGACTACATAAGATGAGGATACTAGACTATCATCTGCCTGCGTAGGAAGCATAACCTTCGCATTAAATAAGTCAGATTTTACAAGACCTGCCTGCTCACAAGCAGTAGAAGGTGCTAGACCAGAAATACCACAGAATGATCTTGAAACGACTCCTTCAGGCGCTTGGAAAGCATTTGGTGCATCTATTAGCTCAGGGTTAATGTCATACATTGCATTCATCATGTTCGACCAAAGTGTATTAATACGTACACTTGGGTGCCCATAACGATTGTTCATATGGAATAATGTTAGCTTTTGCTCGTCATAACCAAGCCAAACACCCAATGAAACATTTGGATTGTAGCCTACTAACCATGAATCACTATGTCCTTGTGTTGTACCAGTCTTCGCTCCAAAGTCAGATTGGAATTTTAAACGAGAGCTTGCCAGTTTAGCAGTACCCTGTGTCATAACATCTCTTAAAATATCAGTCATAATATATGCTGTTTGCGGGCTAAATACATCGACAGGCTCTACTTGATGCTGATAAACAACATTGCCTTCCACGTCTACAATTTTCTCAATCATATATGCATCAACAAATTGACCATTATTCGCAAAAGTTCCGTATGCATTTGTATTTTCTTCTAAAGAAGCACCTTTTCTCATGCCTCCAATCGAAAGTGCAAGGTTAGCATATTCATCTTCTTCGATGCTTTCAAAGCCCATTTTCATCATGAAATCAGTTGGCTTTTTGTCTTTTATTTGATCGTAAAGTCTAATGGTCGATAAGTTTTGAGAAGTGGTTACTGCTTGTCGAGCGGAAATAATTCCAAGCTCTTGTTCCGTTGTATAGTTAGAAGGCTCCCATTTGTTTCCATTATCATTTATATTAAATTTAACATCTGCAAGAGGACTTCCTGCTCCAATTACACCATATTCAATAGCTGGAGCATAAACTACCAATGGCTTAATCGTAGAACCCATGGAGCGTACTGCCTGAGTAGCATGATTATATTGCTCTACATTATAATCTCGACCACCTAAGAACGAGAGAATACGGCCAGTTCCATTTTCTATTAGCATACTTCCAACTTGTACAGGGAAATCCTTTGTGATTGTTTCTCCAGTAATAGGATCCTTAACACTAATATTAGTATAAGTATGTCCATAAGATTCAAATGCATCTCTTACCTGAAGCATTTTTTCATACATATCTTTGTTAATAGTAGTATGAATACGATACCCGCCTGTACTAGCAGCACGCTGTGCCATAATATTATACTTTTCAATTAGAGGATCATCGTTAGCCAATGCCTCTAAATCGATTCCATCCTTTTGAGCTAGCTGCACACTTAAAATATCTCTAACTCTCTTTTCAATTTCAAAGGTAAGCCATGGATATTTTTCCTCTGGCAATGTTTCCTTTTGTCTAAAGTCTTTTGTAATATCATAGTTAACGGATGCTTGGTATTCCGCTTCTGTTATATATCCGGTTTCTTTCATCCGATATAATACGACTTTCATGCGATCGATACCATGCTTTAACGAGTCGCCTTCTTTTAATACTCCACCATTACTAAAAGGGGTGTATTTAAAAGGGGCTTGTGGAATACCCGCAATGTAAGCAGCCTGTGGGAGAGTCAGGTCTTTAGCCTTTACATTAAAAATTCCCTGTGCTGCAGTTTCGATTCCAGCGATATTACGACCGTTTGCATTTCTACCATACGGTATAATATTAAGATATGCCTCTAAAATTTCGTCCTTGCTCATAAACTCCTCAAGTCGCATTGCTAAAAGAATTTCCTTAGCTTTTCGTTCATAAGAAACTTCATTAGTAAGGATTTGATTTTTAATTAGCTGTTGGGTTAATGTAGAACCGCCCGTTTGAGTATCTGAGTTCGTCATATCCTGTAATAGACCTCTGAAGATGGCTTTAGGAACAATCCCGTTATGGACTTTAAAGTATTCGTCCTCCGTAGCTAACACTGCATCAATGACATAAGGGGAGACATTCGCAAGATCTGTTTCAGTTCTTTCCAAATCTGTTCTTAGCTTCCCAAGGTAGACATCCCCTGCAAAGTAAATTTCAGAAGTCTCTTCATAATTAAACACGGCTGCTCGCATTTCTTCTTTCTTTCTTAAAGGTTCATCCTTTATTAAAGAAGTGAAATAGCCTGCTCCCACAGCTGTAGCAAATGCTCCAAGTATGAGGCCGACTACTAAAAATATTAAGCATAAATTCCATACGACACTTGAAGATATACGTAACCTTCTTGCCCACTTGGTTGATTGCCAGGCATCTACTTTCTCTTTATATAAGTGGAATTTCTCCATCCATTTATTCATTTATTTCTCGACCTCCAAATCATGAATATTATATCATAGTCCAATATGTTAGACGATACTTATTGACATCCGAAACAAATTAGGTAAAATAGGTATATCATTTAACGAAGAAAAGTCCGAAGTAGTGATTATACATACTGTTTAGAGAGCTAACGGTCGGTGAAAGTTAGTCAGTGTATAAAAGCGAATTACAGGCTTGGAGTTATACGTTTTCACAACGTTACATGTGAAAAAGCGGAAGGATTGATCCTTCAAGCTGGGTGGTACCGCGCTAATGACTAAGCGTCCCTGCATGATTTTTATCATGTAGGGACTTTTTTGTTTATAGGCAATTTGTTTGGTATTGCTCAATCCAATAAAAGGAGGAAACAAAATGACAAACTCATTAATTGAAGACCTACAATGGAGAGGTCTTTTGTATCAACAAACGGATGCAGAAGGAATGGATAAACTACTATCTACTGAAAAAATCTCTCTATATTGTGGAGTTGACCCAACTGCAGACAGTATGCACATTGGACACATCGTTCCACTCCTAACACTTCGTAGATTTCAAATGCACGGACATCGTCCAATTCTTTTAGTAGGAGGAGCTACCGGAATGATTGGAGATCCTTCCGGTCGTTCGGAGGAAAGACAGCTGCAAACTACTGATCAAATTGATTTAAATGTCCAAGGGATTAAAAAGCAGATGGAACGAATCTTTGATTTTCAATCTGAAAATGGAGCACAGATGGTAAACAATCGGGACTGGATTGGACCAATGTCTGTTATTGAATTTTTAAGAGACTACGGAAAACTTATTAATATCAATTACATGCTTGGGAAAGATTCTATTGCTTCACGTTTAGATTCAGGACTTTCATTCACAGAGTTTACCTACACATTAATCCAAGGTATCGACTTCAACCATTTATTCAATCATTATGGCTGCCGTGTTCAAGTAGGTGGATCCGATCAATGGGGGAATATTACGACTGGTTTAGAAATGATTCGTAAAACACATGAAGAAGAAACAAAGGCATTTGGTATTACAATTCCTTTGGTTACGAAAGCGGATGGTACGAAGTTCGGTAAATCTGCCTCTGGCGCTGTGTGGTTAGATGCTCAAAAAACTTCACCGTATGAGTTTTACCAATTCTGGATTAATACAGCCGATGCAGATGTGATTAAATACTTGAAGATTTTCACTTTCCTAGAGAGAGCTGAAATTGAAGCATTAGAAGAAACCGTGCAAAATGAGCCGCACTTACGTAAAGCCCAAATAACACTTGCAGAAGAAATGACTCGCCTAGTACATGGTCAAGAATCATTAGACCAAGCAGTGAGAATTTCTCAGGCGCTATTTAGTGGAAACTTAAAAGCACTTACAGCAAGTGAAATGAAAGATGCTTTTAAGGATGTTCCAACCGTGGAAATGGAAAAAGAGGATAAAAACATAGTTGACTTTATAGTGGAAGCGACAGTGTCTCCATCTAAAAGACAGGCTCGTGAAGATGTAACGAATGGTGCTATCTCGATCAATGGAGAGAGAATTACAGAAATTGGTTATGTTGTAGGGCAAGAGGATAGACTAGAAGATGAATTTATGATTATTAGAAGAGGAAAGAAAAATTATAAAATGATTAAATTCGTATAATTTTTAAGTTACTTCTCATACTATTGAGAAGTAACTTTTTTTGTCAAAAAACGTCTAATTTATAATGTCTTAGTCAACTTTTTATAAAATGTAATAAATATCTAAGTAAAATAGAAAAAATTTCTTCTGTTTCATTAAAAAGGTGGAATTATGAACGTTTTAAAAAGTTTATATAAATAGTAGACAAAATAGGTGAAAATAAGTAAGTATATAGTATAGAATAAGATTTAGGAACTTTACTCTGAAAATAAATAAAATAAATTCTTATTATTTTTAAATACATAAGCTTTTTAAAAAAGGGGGTTAGAATACATGGAAGCGAAAAAATATATACTTGATCATTTCGACGATTTTTTTGTTATTCTTTTTGGTAAGAATGATAAATCGGACAAGCTAGTTATTTTAAAAGAAAAGTTTACAATTGACGCTAAAGAAGGAGATCTTCTAGAGATTTCAATTAATGAAGAAAAGACTGGCTATGAATTTAAAATCATTCATGAAGAAGCCGATGACAAAAGACAAAGATTATTAGACTTAATCGAGAATATGGAAAAGAACTAAAAAACTTGAAGCTGATATTTAACAGCTTCAAGTTTTTTTTCTTTCACGAAAGGTATCAAATAAAGAAGGAAAATCCAGTGAGCCAACGAATAGTTATACAGAAGACGTGAGAGGAGGATACAACTTGAACAAGTCATTACTTAAGGGTGTAGAGGGGATTTTTATCCCTGTGAGGGACTCTAAGGTTTCAGCACGCTGGTACGAGGAGGTACTAGGTTTCCAGCTAAACTATATAGAGGAAGAAGCTGCAGTCATGAAAATATCAAGTGAATCACCGACTGTCGTTTGTTTAGTCAAGGTCGAATATCATACTCCTATGAAATTTCCTTCGAATAATTTTGGCGTAGGGAAATATGTTAACTTTATACCCGAGGATATAGAGAAGCTTTACGATGAGTTAAAGTCTAAAGGAATTGCGGTAAACTCACTAGACGGCGATGGGGATAAGAAGTACTTTACGTTTTTTGATCCGGATGGTAATCCACTTGGCGCTTGTCAGTAATGGAGGAGAACAATAATATGTACACATCAATAAAGGACGTAGAAATCTATTTTGAAATATACGGAGAAGGAACCCCTATTTTAATGCTTCATGGGTTTTCCCCTGATATGGAGTTGATGAAGGGATGTATGGAGCCTTTCTTTCAAAAGTCAGGAGCTGCCTATAAAAGAATATACATAGACTTACCTGGAATGGGTAAATCCAAGCAATTCGCTCATCTAAACAATACCGATGATATGTTAGATATAGTGACTGGTTTTATAGAAAAGGAAATCCAAAATGAGGCATTTTTAATAGCAGGAGAGTCATATGGAGGTTATTTGGCACGTGGAGTAATCGCTAGGGAAAGTTTTTCTGTTCTAGGCGCTTTCTTTATTTGCCCCGTTATTTATGCCGCTCGTGATAAAAGAACACTTCCTGTTAAACAAACAGCAGCAAAGGATGAGCTATTCTTACAAACCTTGGGAAGCGATATAAAAGCGGCATTTGAGGATAACTGTGTCGTATTAAATGAACTGACATACAATCGATGGACGAAAGAAATCGTCAGTGGCATGAATCGAGCAGATCAACCATTTCTAGAAAAAATCTCCGGTAATTATTCGTTTGGTAGCTGGTTTAAAGAACCAAAATTTGATCAACCTTCTGTTTTCTTACTTGGAAGGCAGGACGATGTAGTGGGCTTTGAGGATGCTTTCCATTTAAAAGACAACTTCCATCAGGGATCGTACGCCATTTTAGATGGAGCAGGCCATAATCTACAAATTGAAAGGCCCATACTATTTGATGCCTATTTAGAGGATTGGTTAAAACGCATTCACGATAGAAAACTTAGATGAAAAGGCAAGTAATGAACCATTTCGGAAATTTTCGAGATGGTTCATCGCTTGTCTTTTTTGATTAATTATGACATGTGTCATCTTATACTTCTGACTGCTGTGAATGTTAGCATCATTCAATTCACTTTATTATTTTAGATAAGGGCAGGAGCTCTTACTTCAGACGAAAGAGGGATAATTTGATGACAAATGAAAGATTGCGCTTAATTGATATTCTTCGCGGATTTGCAGTGCTTGGAACACTAGGGACTAATATTTGGATTTTTGCTTATTTGGGAGACCTATCTTATACAACAACTTTTAACTATACCGGGTGGTGGTCATTAGACGATTTTCTGAGGATGCTCGTTCTTTTTTTCGTAAACGGTAAGTTTCTAGGGTTATTAACCATTATGTTTGGAGTAGGTCTAGAGATAAAATACCAGCAGGCGAAACGTAAAGGGAATGCGTGGCCAGGCGTGTATGTATGGACATTATTATTTTTACTTGTCGAGGGATTTATACATTTTGCCCTAGTAATGGAATATGACATCCTGATGAGCTATGCGATCACTGGTTTAATCGTTGCTCTTGTGCTTAAACGAGGAGATGCCTTTATGAAAAAAATAATGATTGGATTAGGTGGCTTTCATGCTGGCATTATTCTATTAGTTTTAGTAGCTTCTCTACTAGGGGGATTAAACATGTCATTGGGGACTTATGAGGGAGCTGCCCTATATGAAAGCGGAACATGGTTAAGTCAGGTGGAAAATCGCTTATTCAATTTTATTTACTTTAGATTAGAAGTTATTTTAATCGTTCCAATGAATATATGCTTGTTTTTATTAGGCGTCTTTCTTATGCGCTCGGGCACATTTTCTAAAACAGAGATTGGTAAACATAAGCGAAAAAAATTGTTTCAATTAGGTTTGTATATAGGAATTCCATTAAATCTCCTTATTTTTATACCTGGTGGGGACTTCGATTTACCAGCTCGTTATTTATTCGCACCAATCATGTCTCTTGGCTATATAGGATTATTTGGTATATTAGTAGAATATAGAAAGGTAGAGTGGCTTTGGTCTCGATTAGAAGAAGTCGGGAAAATGTCACTAAGCTGCTATGTTTCACAGAATCTTTTAGCCTCTATAATTTTTTATGGCTGGGGTCTTGGATTAGGTGGGAAAGTAGGAAGTCTATCTATAATCGGCATTTGGCTCAGTATAACACTTTTTCAATTCCTATTTGCCTATTTTTGTATTAACAAGCTTCGAACTGGACCATTAGAGTGGTTAAGAAGAAAAGCGGTAGCTGTAGTCTCCAAATAATTTTGTAAATAGAGGTGACCATCATAAAATTTTACCCACAAGATCAGGCGACCAAATACTTAATCATTGATGTAGCCTCCATTATCTTTCTTATTACTGTTGTCATGCTATCAGATTCAGTCTTACACAATGGCGTAAAGCTTATATTTCTATTGATGATTGTTAGTTCTTTTTATATTTCATTGTGGCATAAGGACTGGCGACTTCTATGTGCTGTAATGGTAGGTTACTCCTCTCTAATCGTATTAAGCTTTTTCGAGGGCTCTGTAATTATTACTTTTGGTTTTTTGTTTGCGGATTTGTTGGGGAGAGCTAAGTTTAAACTTCACATTGGACTTGGGATAGTAGGAATTGCCTCCTTGTTTTTCCTTTTTCTTTGGAAGGAGCAGCTCGATAACATTGACTTTGCTGTAATAGTAGCGTTAATGATTATTCAGCTTGCTTTGCCCATACTACGGTATTTTCTTTTAAAAACATCGAGTTTACAATCTAAATTATCCGAAGTAAATAAACAGCTTGTTCAGCAAGAAGAAAGACAGAGAATTGCTAGAGATCTACATGATACAATTGGCCATACTTTAACAATTATTAAGCTGAAGACAGAGCTTGCTTCCAAATTAGTAGGCACGGAACAAGCTAAGGTTAAGGGTGAGTTAGACGATATTTTAGCAACTACAAGAACTGCTATGAAGCAGGTAAGTGAACTGGTGACGGATATGAAATTTATATCTCTCGAAAGTGAGCTAGAACGTTCGGAGCAAGTACTAACATCTGCGGGAATTAATGTTCAATCTAATCACGACTTTCGCCAACCATTATCTAATGTAGAGGAAACCATGATATCTCTTTGTGTTAGAGAGGCGACAACAAACATACTTCGACATAGTCAGGCGAAATGTTGTGAAATCTATACAGAGTTTAAAGATAAGGTGTTCTACGTACATATCAAGGATGATGGAATTGGTTTAGAGATGAAGAGATTTGGAAATGGTATAGTCTCGATGAAGGAGCGGATGCATTCTTTACAAGGCGACGTACTTGTAAAAGAGGGTTCCTCTGGAGGCACTATAATAACAATCACATTACCAATTCATTCGTAAGGAGGATACATAGTGATAAGAGTAGTAATTGCTGAGGATCAAAAAATGCTTTTAGGCGCATTTTCTTCTTTACTATCCTTTGAAGCAGATATAGAGGTTGTTGGAGAGGCACAAGATGGTCAGAGAGCCTGGGAGCTAATTGTAAAGGAAACACCGGATGTATGTATTTTAGATATTGAAATGCCACATATGACGGGACTGGAGCTCGCTCGAAAAATACAAGAGGAGCAGATTCCAAGTAAAGTTATGATAGTAACTACTTTTTCACGGGTGGGATATTTACAAAAAGCGATTGACAGTAACGTAACTGGATATTTACTGAAGGACGAGCCAATTGATTTGTTAATAGAGTCTATTCGAAAGGTGGCTGCTGGTGAAAGGGTTGTTAGCAGAGATTTAGCAGCCACTCTTTTCATGAAAGTAGAGAATCCTCTGAATGACCGAGAAAGGGACGTCCTCCGTCTCGTTAAAGAAGGGTTAACTACTTCAGAAATCACAAAACGATTATTCTTAACGAAGGGTACTGTCCGTAATTATTTATCCTCGTCTATCCAAAAGCTTCACGTGGAAAGTAGACAACAAGCAGTAAACAAAGCAAATGAAAATGGTTGGCTTGAATAAAATAGAGTTTATATGAGATAGAAACGTGGTAGAGGAATAATGGTGTGAAATGTCGTTAAGTAAAAACTTATAAGGGGGATGGAATCGTGAATTATGAAGTGCTAGAGGGTGCAGAGGAGTTTTTCTACGAGGGAAATCATGTAGGGGTGTTAGTTATACATGGATTTACAGGCTCCACTCAAAGTATGCATTATTTAGGGGAAAGGTTTGCCGAAGCAGGCTTTACTGTTTTTGGACCGAGACTTACCGGTCATGGTACAGATCCAGAGGATATGGAGCGTGCAAGCTATGAAGACTGGATAAAAGACGTGGAAAAAGGGTTGAATAAGCTTCAGGAAACTTGCTCCGACATCTTTGTTTGTGGATTATCTATGGGTGGTACGCTTACTTTATACTTGGCCGAAAACTACCCTGACATTAAAGGCATTATGCCGATAAACGCTGCCGTCTATATGCCGGACATGATTGAAAATTATGAAACCCTTTCTCAAAGTGAGACTCGATTTGTAGAGGGAATTGGTTCTGACATTAAGCAGGCAGGGATAAAGGAGTTAGCTTACCCAAGAACACCAGTGAAATCTATGTCGGATATCATTCTACTATCAAGGCTAGTACGTGATAATCTATCTAAAATAACTGCACCTGCTCTAATATTTAAATCTACAGAGGATCATGTAGTTCCTCCAGAGAATTCCTTTCAAATATATGAAGCAATTTCCTCTGTTGGAAAGGAAATTGTGGAGCTAGAAAATAGCTACCATGTTGCTACGTTAGACGCCGATAAGGAGCTAATAGCAGATAGAAGTATACAGTTTATAAATGCAAGAATATAACTATCTAGTCTCGGAGCCATTGGTTTCGAGACTTTTTTCATTTAGGCAGATTATAAATGAAGTAGATTAAATGATACTAAATCTCCAGTACAACCATTTAAAGGTATTAATATCCACTTTATGGTCAATAATTTATTGTAATTGGAGGGGACGTATATGCTATTAGATGAAAAAGAAATTTATTGCTATAATTGCCGTAAAAAAACGTTATTTACATGTAGGGATTTGCGCAATAATAAAGGTGTCGAAAGCCATTGCAGCGAGTGTCCGACCTTTTGGTTTGAATGGCAAAACAAAGCGGTAGAGCGAGAAATGAAGAAATGGGTAGAATATAATCAAGGATTGTTAAGTACACTAAATAGCACAACAAATATGTGGACATAGAAATGCCTACGAAATAATGATATTTAGCATATATAAAGATGAAGATTACTCAAATGAGTGATCTTCATTTTTTTGTTTTTGTAATTTGTGTAGTTAGAAATTTTCGTAAGTTCTACGATCTGGCAAAGTAGTTGTTTTCCGTTGCGGCGAACGCTTTCCGCGGGCACATTTTCAGCCGTTTCCATCGCTGTGCTCAGTCCGGGGTCTTCAGCTCGCGCTATTCCCGATGGAACCGTTGCCTGCTCTCCAAACATTAAGAATGGAGAGATATCTTACAAGAAATCAGGGATCTTAAAATAGAGATTATGCTAGAACAGTTGATCGCCGTTGAGAGCTGACTTTACGAGGGCACTTTTATGTGATTCTTTTATGTGTAATTTCACTAATTTAGGTGTAATTTAGTTATTCACCATTTGAATATCTATTATCTCCCAACGTATGATTAGAACTTTCCCCTGGTTTTGCATTTGGATTTATTGGATTCTGGTTATTGTTATTAATTTTCTTATTTCTCCAATCAACTAGGAGAGCAAAAGCGATAATAATAAAAAGAATAAGAAGTACTATTAACCAAATCATATTTACCCCTCCTTTGTTTAAAAAAAAATATTTTTATCAACTAACTGTGACGTTCGTTTAAGTGTAACATTTCATCAACAATACGATCTTATGACTATCACAAAGATTTTTATAAATAAAAGCGGAGTCATGTATAAGGGAGGTATTGGGAAGGAGTTTGTCGAATTAGGAATACTTATGATTAAAATGAGGTGAACCTTTAGATGGAATTTATAATTGATAATGATTTTGTTAGTAAAGCAATTTTAGATGTTAATAGAGCCGTGACTTTCAAAACGCCTTTTCCTATTCTTACAGGTATTAAAATTACTGCTGATAAAAATAGCTTAACGCTAGTGGGAAGTAATTCTGATATTGTTATTGAGACAATTATCCCTTTGATGAATGATGGAGTAAAAGTGCTGGAAGTTTATAGGCCAGGGAGTGTTGTAGTATCAGCAAAATACTTAAGTGAAATTGTTAAGAAGCTACCTGGAAAAATACATATAAAAGTAGATGAAAAACAAGTAGTAACCATTCAATCCGAAGACATTGTAACGAAATTATACGGGTTTCATGCAGATGATTACCCTAGCCTCCCTAAAATCGATGAGGATAAATATATTAAAATTCCAAGTGTTGAATTACTGGAAATTATTAAACAAACTGTGTTTGCAGTTTCAAAGAGTGAGTCTAGGCCTGTCTTAACCGGAGTGAACATGTCATTTAAAGATCAGCGATTAAAGTGTGTGGCAACCAATTCCCAACGTTTGGCTTTAAGAGATATTGAAATAAAATCAAATATAGAGGGGTCTTTCAACGTACCAGGAACAAGTTTGAATGAACTAGCCAAAATAATAAGTAATGAAGATAGTGTAATACATATTTTTATATCAGACCGGTATATGACATTTAAAACAAATACAATCTCTCTATTTTCTAGATTGATCGATGGCAATTATCCTAACGTCGACGGATTGTTCCCAAGTAATGCGAACACAATAATTACTCTTAATACCAATCAGCTATTAAAGGGGATAGATAGAGCTTGTCTTTTTGCAAGCGAATGGAAGAATAACAATGTTCATCTTGAAATAATGAATGGTTCAAAAATAAAAATTTCCTCCAACTCCTCAGAGATAGGAAAAATTGAAGAAATCTTACCCATTACGGAGATTACTGGTGAGACAAGCTTAAATATTTCGCTCGATGGTAGTTTTTTAATGGATGCTTTAAAAGCTATACAGGAAGAAGAGGTTAAAATAAGCTTTGGTGAATCCATGAGACCGATCATAATGGAACCAATAGGCAATGCGTCTTATTTACATCTCATTTCACCGGTACGTACATACTAAGATGTTAAGACCGTCTAGTAAGAGGGACCTGATTTTCTCTCTTCGGATATATAGAGACGGATAAACATAAGAAAAAACCCTAGGGAGGTTGAATTAACCACATTCCTAGGGTTTTGCTTGTCGGTTACTAAGCGACAGAATTAACGAGAGTAGAACTCAACGATTAGAGATTCGTTGATTTCAGCTGATAATTCGCTGCGCTCTGGAAGGCGAACGAAAGTACCAACTTTGTTGTCTGCGTCAAATGTAAGGTATTCTGGTACGAAGTTATTAACTTCCATAGATTCGTTTACAACATCTAGGTTTTGAGATTTTTCACGAAGTGAAATTTCTTGACCTGGTTTTAAACGGTATGAAGGAATATCAACGCGTTTACCATCAACCATGATATGACCGTGGTTAACTAATTGACGTGCTCCACGACGAGTGCGAGCAAGACCTAAACGGTATACAATGTTATCAAGGCGAGTTTCAAGAAGGATCATGAAGTTTTCACCATGTTTACCTTGCATTTTACCAGCTTTATCAAACAAAGTACGGAATTGACGTTCGTTAACACCATAAGTGTGACGAAGTTTTTGTTTTTCTTGTAATTGAAGACCGTACTCAGTTAATTTTTTACGTTGGTTAGGACCGTGTTGTCCTGGTGCGTATGGGCGTTTTTCTAATTCTTTACCAGTACCACTTAGTGAGATACCAAGACGACGTGATAATTTCCATGCTGGACCTGTATAGCGAGCCATGAATGACTCCTCCTTTGTATTGGTTTTATTTTGTTGTAAAATAAGAACCAGATGCATTCAGACTAGCAGCCATTTCGTTTTCATGTATCATCGCCCTAGCAGCCGAGGGTTACGGGATACACCATCTATTTTAAATAGAGGAACAAAATGAACAATCTAATCCATACAACTGCTGCATTTATTTTACACAAAGACTATTGTATCTCGTGCACTGTTGAAAGTCAATCATATACATTAGTTAATTAATATTATAGCTATTTTGGGAAATTGAATATATTGACAAGACGGTAATTTTATAGTCAAATTGAATTATAAGGGTATTGGGATAAAAGTATCATAACTTCTCTCCGAAAGCTAAGAGGTGTAATAGATGGCAAACGATATAGACTTAACAAAATTTAAAGGTAGAGTTTTTGATTTATGGACCGATTATACTTTCAGTCAATACAGTGAGACTAATTGGTTTGAAGAACTCAAAGTATTGTTGGCTGAGTTTTTTGACGTTAGGTTTGCCACCTATTATAAACAGGATGCCCATACTTTCATTCAACTGAATTGGAATCACTCACTCGCTAAAAAAAGAGAAGCCATTAGATGGATAGAAATAGAAGGTTTCTTCTATGAAAAAGACTATGCAGAGATTCCTTTTATAAGAAAAGGGGAAAAACAGTGTGGTGAAGTTTCTATTTTGCTTAGAAGCGAGGATCATGAGATTCTTGGGATGTTAGTAATGGAAGCAACAGAGAAATGGGAAAAATTCGCTAAGACATCTGAAGTAAATGAATTTATATTAATCATTAGTAAATTAGTAAGAATGGTTAGAAAGTCTATCTTCTTAACAGAACAGGAGCAGCAATACAGAAATCTTTTTAACGTGACAAAGATGTTCCATTCTACACTTGAGGTAGATCAAATCTTAAAAGGCACACTATTGGCTGTTCAGGATGCTTTTCCTGACTTTGAAAATACATTGATTCTCTCTAACGATCAAGATCGTAAAACTTCTGTTCCATATAAACTATTTGATTATACCTCGGAGAGACCAAGTACTGTTGAAGCGTACGTATCCGGAGAAATAACTTCAGATTTAGTAGAAAATTCGAAGATGAAACTATTAAATATACCAATTAAGGGGAAGCAGGGGATCTACGGTATCCTACAAGTATCTACCCCGATGGATTATCTGTTTTCAATCAGGCAGAAGGAATTTATGAAGATGCTTGCTGCTACTGCTGGAAACGCCCTAGAAAATGCTAAGTTGTTTATTCAGTCTCACCGTTTAGTTGGTGACTTACAATTAATCAATGAGACGACTCATAAATTGAATATGAATTTATCACAAGAAGACATGGTCATATTCTTAAGAAATCAACTAATAAAATCATTTCAGCCAGAGCATGTTTGTTTTGTATTTATAGAGGATGATGAATACTCGATAAGTGTGGCAAACTCTGATTATTTTTACACATTAGAAGGTCAAATGTATATTCAACATGTAGGAAACCAATTTAAAAAGCTTAAGGATTCACTGTTTGTGGCTGATTTCAATCGACTAAGTAATGCGAACGTTGCATATCGATCTCTTGTGGCAATTCCTTTAAGAGAACAAGAAAATATTACTGGGTTTAGCATAGTATTGCACAGCGATCCGTACTATTTTTCCTTTGATAGCTTCAAATTAATGCAATCCTTAATACAGCATTCCTCCTTGGCCCTTACTAATTCCGCGCTGCGCAATAAATTACAAGAAATGGTTGATCGTGACCACCTGACGAATCTCTACGCAAGAAGCTATTTAGATAGATACGTAGAGGAGTCTATGATTAATGATACTAGTGGGATATTCGTATTAATGGATATTGATAACTTTAAGCAAGTGAATGATACCCATGGCCATCAGATCGGAGACAGCATTCTTAAACAAATTGCGAAGGTAATAGAGAAAAGAGTAGAAAATGTAGGAATAGGTGCAAGATGGGGTGGAGAAGAGCTAGCTCTATATTTTCCCCAGATGTCTGTGGAGGAAGGTAAGAGAATTTGTGCGGACCTCTTAGAAATAATCCCTATTTATACAAATCCAAGTGTGACCGTTTCTGTTGGTTTATCTGGGTGGAGTAAAAGAGAGGATGCAGACTTTCATAATTTGTTTCATCATGCAGATATTGCACTATATGAAGCGAAAAATAATGGAAAAAACCAGCTATGTATCTATGAGGTAACTTGTCATTAAGATGAGTTGCCTTTTCTTTTTTTGGAAATATGTGTACACTATATTTGAAAGCGTTTACAAAAGGGGTGCACGATTTTGGGAAAATCATCAATGGAAAAAGAAACATCACTTATTCATCAAGGATACGCCACAGAGGACCATCGTGACAGTTTAGCAGTTCCACTCTATCAAACTTCTACATTTGCATTTGAAAATGCAGAGCAAGGTGCGAAACGGTTTGCAGGAGAGGAAGCAGGAGGGATCTATTCCCGACTAGGTAATCCGACTGTTCAAGTGCTAGAGCAAAGAATGGCAGCGATAGAAAATGGAGAGGGTGCGCTTGCTTTTGGGTCGGGGATGGCCGCAGTAAGTACAATCCTAGTATATTTAACTAAAGCGGGTGACCATATCTTATGCACAAGAGGAATTTATGGTTGTACATTTGGGTTACTAAACATAATGGAGGAAAAATATAATATTTCGCATAGCTTGGAAAAGTTGTCAACCGAAGAAGAAATTGAGGCAGCTATTAAACCAAATACGACATGTATTTACGTGGAAACACCGATCAATCCAACGATGGAAATCGTAGATATCGCATTAATCGTCAAAATTGCACAGAAACACAAAATTCCGGTAGTAGTGGATAACACTTTCTGTTCTCCATATCTACAAAATCCGTTAGACTTAGGAGCAAACTTCGTACTGCATAGTGCAACGAAGTATATTAACGGTCATGGAGATGTTATAGCAGGGATTCTAGTAGGTAAGGAAAAAGAACAAATGGACATAATTCGTTCGACTGTTCAGAAGGACTTTGGCGGCATCATATCACCATTTGATGCGTGGCTGTTGATTAGAGGGTTAAAAACGTTACATGTCAGAATGGATAGACATTCTAGTAACGCAGAAAAAGTATTTACATTTTTAGAGTCCCATCCTTCTATTGAGTCCATTTATTATCCTTTCGATAAAAAAAATCCTCAGTATGAGGTAGCAAAAAGGCAAATGAAAAACGGGGGAGGACTAATTTCATTTGCTGTTAAGGGTGGTAAGGAAAAAGCACAGCAGCTTATGAATGCTCTTTCGCTCATTAAAATTGCAGTAAGCCTAGGGGATGCCGAGACACTAATCCAACATCCAGCAACTATGACCCACTCTGTAGTACCTAGCAAAGAGAGAATTGCTATGGGTATAACCGATGGATTACTAAGGCTGTCAGTTGGTCTCGAGAGCACAGAAGACATTATTAGAGATTTAGAGCAAGCCTTAGATAAATTGTAACAAAACGAAAGAGGATGAAATGACAGAAGTCATCACATCCTCTTTCAATCTAGTTAACTAGAAGTTATATATGCTTAATAAGGACATCTACGAACTGTTCTAGTCCTTTTCCATCCTCAGCAGTAAATCGATCTTTTATAGGGCTATCAATATCTAAAACTCCGAGAAGTTTACCCTCTCTTACAATAGGAACAACAATTTCTGATTGTGAAGCGGCATCACAAGCTATATGACCAGGAAATGCATGAACATCAGGTACGATAATTGTTTCCTGTGTTTCCGCTGCTGTACCACATACGCCTTTACCAAGTGAAATACGAACACAAGCAGGTAGACCTTGGAATGGCCCAAGCACAAGTCCACCATCTTCGACTAGGTAAAATCCAACCCAATTAATTTTGTCGAAGAATTGGTTTAAAAGAGCAGAGGCGTTACTTAAGTTGGCAATTGCATTAGTTTCGCCCTCTAAAAGAGCATCTAGCTGTTTACACAATAATGAATAGCTAGCGGACAAGTCAGTTGAATAGTTAGTTGTTTGAAACATATACATTCTCCAATCTACAAGATATTATTAAAACATTTATAATACTGGTGTAAATCTTTTGCTTGGTGCGCATCTGATCCAAAAACTATAGGTACACCTAATTCCTTTGCCAAAGAAATATAGGGAATTGGAGGATAGCTCTCTTTGCAAAAAGGCTTAGCAAAGCCTGCACTATTTGCATCTAACTCTAACAATCTATTCCTCATTTCTACTAATATACCTAAGATGTCTTCATGATCATCAACAATTTCAGAAAGTGCATGCTGAAACTTATGTACAAGGGTAATATGTCCAATCCGTTTTGGCTTATATATTCCTAAGTCGCTCGTTATTGAATCCATCAACGTTTTGTAATACAATTTATAGACAGACATAGGACTACCAAGTTTTTCGACGAATCTCAGGTAAACTTCCTTAGAATAATCGATACATACATATTGATTTTGATCGTGTAAAAAATGTACGGATAGAATGGAATCGTCTAAATAACTTCCATAGTTGTTTAAAAACTCCGTAGTTTCTGATTCAAAACCTGAAATATAATCAATCTCTAAGCCTGTAGATATAACAATATCTCGTTTATACTGTTTTTTCAACTGATTTAGTTCCGTTAAATATGCCTCTAAGCGATGAAAATCCATACCACTATCTTTATCTGGCGTGGGGTCTATAAAGCTGGAAGGCAACGGAGCATGCTCGGTAAAAGTGATTTCTTGAAAACCATTTAGAATAGCCTTTTCAATATACTGGTTAAAACTATCCAGTGTTCCATGAGGACAGTAAGGGGTATGTATATGTCCATCTTTTTTCATAGCAGTTGGGCTCCTTTTGTAGAAAGTTACATTATTTTTTAACATTTCTTAGGTTTATTCTTATTTAATGAAACAATAACATAAAAAGCATGGTAATATATATAGTAAGATACAATTCGCACTTTTTGATTTTGGAACAGGAACAGGGGGCTTACGATGAGGTATATCATCCCAGCAGTCATTGTACTTTTAGTAATTGCAATCATTGCATTTATCATACGAAAGAAACACCAAACAGAAATAGCTCGCTTAGAGCATGAAAAGCACCAAATTCAAAACAAGCCTATTTTAGAGGAAATGACTAAAGTTAAACAGCTAAATATGAATGGGCAAACAGAAGAAATGTTTGAAAGATGGCGCAATAATTGGACCGAAGTAATGGATGTACATATGCCTAAGATTGACGTTCTTTTGTTTGATGCGGAAGAATATGTAGATAAGTTCCTTTTTATGAAGGCCACCAAAATCGAAAAAGAACTTCAAACTTTGATTTCTACTTGTGATGAGAAAATGTCAGGTATTATCAAAGAGTTAGAGGAACTAATCGGTAGCGAGGAAAAAAACCGCATAGAAATAGAACAGCTTAAGGACCAACATCGTTCAGCAAGAAAAACATTGTTAGCCCATCAATATTCTTTTGGCGAAGCAGCTCCTGCTCTAGAGGCTAAATTAGAATCCTTCTTACCACTCTTTGAGGAATTTGACCAGCTAACGGATACTGGAAACTACTTAAGCGCTAGAGAAATAGTGATCAACATACAAGATGAAGGACAAAAGTTCTTTCATAAAATACATGAAATTCCAACTTTACTTACTGAGATTCAGCATAAAATCCCTGCTACGATACATGAGCTACGAAACGGTCAAAAGGAAATGGAAGCAAGTTCTTATTACTTGCAGCATTTAGAAATGACTAAAAAGTTAGATGATTTAGAAGCAGAGCTTGCAGAGTTAAAGACCTCTATTATTAGTCTAGATGTTGGTAAGCCATTGATTCGTGTGGGAGAGATAAAAGAAGAAATTGAAACGTTCTATGATCTATTGGAAAAAGAAGTAATAGCTAAAAAGTACGTGGATAGCTATAAGGACCAGACAGCTATTCGTTTGAGAGAAGTAACTACAGCTACTAGAGCGATCAATGAAGAAGCGACTTATGTACAGCAAAGTTATCGTTTACCTGAAAAAGAAGCTGAAATACCACAGAGCTGTCTAAAAGAGCTAGAGGAGCTAGATAAGAAATTTAGCATGCTTGCTCTCCGAGTAGAGGAAGAGAAATCAGCTTATTCAAGTCTTCAGGAAGAACTGAACGAAATTGCGGAAGAGATTGATCGATTATACGAAGAGCAGGATCGCTTCGCAAACCGTTTAAAAAATCTTCGCATCGACGAAAACAAAGCTCGAGAAAAGCTGGATGACTTAAAAATATTATTGCATGATACGGATCGTATGATTCAAAAAGCCAATATTCCAGGTATCCCAGAAGAAATGGATGTCCGATTAGAAGAAGCGGAAGAGCATATTTATGTTGCTATGCAAAGCTTGCAGGAAGTTCCTTTAAATATGACATTGGTCGATGGTTATTTGGAAAAGGCAGAGGCATGCATGGAAGATGTACATCATAAAGCAAAAGAAATGTTAGAAAATGTAGAGCTAACTGAAAAAATTATTCAGTATGGAAATCGTTATCGTGCGTCGCATCCAAATGTTCATGCACGTTTACTCGAAGCAGAGGAAGCATTCAGACAATTGCGCTATGCTAAGGCATTGGAAGATGCGGCAACTGCAGTAGAAGAAGTGGAACCAGGAGCTTTAAAGAAAATCGAAATGATGATTAAAGAAGCAGCTTGGCGTACATAACATGGTATCTTAAAAACAGATAGAAATGTAGACCACCTCACTACTTGTGATGGTGGTCTTTTTCCTAAGAAGGAGAGAGAATACTTTGATTTATTTGGATAATAGCGCAACAACAAAAGTATTACCGGAAATAATGGATACTTTTGTCGCTGTGAACGAAACATATTGGGCAAATCCATCCTCTATTCATGAATTTGGTCATAAAACGAACCAGTTATTACAATCAGCGCGAGAACAAATAGCAGAAATTCTGCACACTGCTAGTGCTAAAATATACTTTACGTCTGGTGGTACGGAGTCCAATAATTTAGCGATATTTGGACTTGCAAACAAATATAAATTTAGAGGAAAGCACGTACTTATTTCTCAAATTGAACATCCTTCTATTATAGAAGCTGCTAAACAATTGGTTGATATGGGTTTTGAGGTGGAATGGATTCCGGTCGATGCTAGCGGAACAATTGATTTAAATGAGTTTTCCAAACTGATTCGCGCAGAAACGATGCTAGTGAGTGTTATGCATGTTAACAATGAAACGGGTGCTGTGCAGCCACTTAAAGCATTGAGCACAATTGTGAGAAGAGAAAGTAAGGCAGTCATCCATGTTGATGCAGTACAAAGCTTTGGTAAATTATCGATAGACTTTAAACGGTATGATATAGATGCAATAACTATTTCTTCTCATAAAATTCACGGAATAAAAGGCTCCGGTTTACTTGCACTTTCAAAAACAAGAGAAATAGAGCCTATACTGTTCGGTGGAGGACAAGAATCGGGTATTAGAAGTGGCACAACTCCAGTTCCATTGGCAGTAAGCACAGCAAAAGCAATGAGAATTGCTAGTACTGGCTTGGAAAAAAATTCAACACACATGAAAAATCTAACTGACGAGCTTGTTCAGTTTCTCCATGGCTTCGAACGTATTAAAATGATTTCCCCAGAGAATCGTGCTCCCCATATCGTTACTTTTTCTGTGCGAAAAATCAAGGGAGAGGTTATAATCAATGCATTGCAAAAAAGAGATGTCATTGTCTCTACTAGTAGTGCTTGTTCTTCTAGACAAACAAAAACAAGCCACGTGTTAAAGGCGATGCATATATCAGATGACTATATAAAGGGTGTTATCCGTTTAAGTATCAGTCCTCTAACGACCGAGGAAGAAATAGAGACATTTAAAAAAATATTCACCGAAGTGATGAATGTTATAAAAGGAGATTAAATGCAATGAAATGGGAGAAAATTTTAGTTAGGTACGGAGAACTTTCAACTAAGGGTAAGAACAGAAAACAGTTTATTAATCATTTACGAAATAATATTAAGTTTTCCTTTGTAGACTTACCAAATATAAAGGTACATGCTGAGCGAGATCGCATGTTTTTAACTTCTACGGATGATGAAGAAATCCAAGAGCTAATCAAACGGTTACCTAAAATTTTTGGTATTCAATCGTTTAGTCCGGTTGCTTCTTGTTCACAAGATATAGAAGATATTAAAAAAACAGCATTAGAGATCATGGAAAGTCTTGAGACGGAAGATAAAACATTCCGAGTTACAGTAAAACGTACTGACAAGCGCTTTCCAATGGATACGTATGAGCTACAAACTACTATCGCTAGCCATGTGTTAAGACAATATCCAGCCTTGAAGGTTCAAATGAAAAAACCTGAAATCGATTTACGTATCGAAGTCTTGACCGATGCTGTATATATGATGGCTCAAGTAATTCCTGGTGCAGGTGGAATGCCATTAGGATCTAATGGTCGTTCCTTATTGATGCTGTCAGGTGGAATTGATAGTCCTGTAGCTGGTTATATGCTAATGAAGCGTGGCGTAAGATTAGATGCGATTCATTTTCATAGTCCGCCATTTACTAGCGAACGATCAAAAGAAAAGGTAATGGATCTTGCCAATCAGTTAAGCCATTTTGGAGCAACTGTGCGTCTTCATGTCATACCTTTCACTGATATACAACAAAGTATTCAGGCTCAAATTCCCGAAAATGTTTCCATGACTACGACTAGAAGAATTATGATGAAAATTGCAGATCTAGTTCGCGAAGAAATTGGAGCACTAGGAATCGTGACTGGTGAAAGCTTAGGTCAAGTAGCAAGCCAAACACTTGAAAGCTTAACAGCTATAAATGCAGTGACATCTACACCTATTTTTAGACCGTTAATATCAATGGATAAACTAGATATTATAGATATTGCCCGGGAAATCGGGACTTATGACACATCAATTCTTCCATATGAGGATTGCTGTACTATTTTCACACCTTCTTGTCCAAAGACTAAACCGAAGCTAGAGAAAGTGGAATACTATGAAAGCTTTAAGGATTTTGATGAATTGATAAAAGAAGCAGTTGAAAATAGAGAGACGATTTCATTCCCAAAGAAAAAAGAAAATGCTTTTGAAGATCTATTGTAAAAAATAGCAAAATATACCTCATATCTTGTGTACATAAAAAGAATGAAATCGACCATTCTAATTTCACAAGGAGGTGATTACAATGTCTTCAAACAACAACAGCAACCAACTTTTAGTTCCTGGTGTAAAGCAAGCTCTTGATCAAATGAAATATGAAATCGCTCAAGAATTTGGTGTAAATCTTGGAGCAGATGCATCAGCGCGTGCCAACGGATCCGTAGGCGGAGAAATTACTAAGCGTTTAGTGCAAAAAGCTCAACAACAAATGAACGGTTCAAACAGCTAATCATATAAAAGAGAAGTCGGCAGGAAACTGCCGGCTTTTTCCTATTTTACGCATCAATTTTCATGGTACATATATTAAAAAATTTCTAAAAATTAAATTTATTATATAAAAAATTGGAAAAATCCCCTATACTTTATATTAGAACAAGAAGGGGGAAATGATTCATGAACAAAATGGATTTAATCGCACCATCACACTATAACCTAGTAAGCGAGTTCGAAAAGTATAGTAAGGATGAAAGTAGGTTAGCTCTTATTTGGGAATCTGATAAAGGGGAAAAGAAACAAATCACCTATAAAAATTTACTCCTCCGAGCAAATAAAATTGCCAATTTATTTACGAGCAAAGGCCTTAAAAAAGGCGATGTCGTTCTTATTATGGTTCCTAGACTGATCGAAGCATATGAAGTTTATATTGCAGCGTTAAAAGCAGGATTAGTTGTAATCCCAAGCTCCGAGATGCTCAGAGCTAAGGATATTGAATATCGATTAACCCATAGTGAAGCAAAAGCAATCATAGCTTTTGAACCGTTCCTCTCCCAATATGACGATGTAAGCAATTTAGAAAACAAACTACTATTTGTCATTGGACAAAGTCAAAATCAATGGATATCTCTTACAGATGAAATGGAAAAGGAAAGCGAGGATTTTTCTACAATTGAAACATTAAAAGAAGACATGGCTTTCTTATCTTATACAAGTGGAACAACCGGTAATCCTAAAGGTGTTGTACATACCCACGGTTGGGCTTTTGCACACTTACGGACATCAGCTCCCAACTGGCTAGGGATTGAAGATGGTGACGTTGTATGGGCTACAGCAAGTCCAGGCTGGCAGAAATGGATCTGGAGTCCTTTCTTAGCTACGCTTGGAAGCGGTGCAACAGGATACGTTTATAACGGCAAATTCGATGCAAAAGTATATCTACGTAATATCCAAGAACAACAGGTAAATGTTCTATGTTGCACGCCTACGGAATACCGAATCATGGCAAAGGTAGATGGGTTAGCGGATTATAATTTATCTAGTCTCCATAGTGCTGTTTCTGCTGGTGAGCCATTGAATAGAGAGGTTATAGAAACGTTTGGAAAATTATTTGACCTAGAAGTGAGAGACGGATATGGCCAAACTGAAAATACATTGCTAGTCGGTACGATGAAAGGGATGGAGGCTAAGCCAGGCTCTATGGGTAAACCTACTCCTGGAAACAAAGTAGAAATCGTTAACGACCAAGGAGAGCCATGTGACGTAGGAGAAGTAGGAGACATTGCTGTTCATGTTGAAACTCCTGCATTGTTTAAGGAATATTTAAAAGATCCGGAAAGAACCTCGATGCAGTTTAGAGGAGATTATTATATTACCGGAGACAGAGCTAGGAAGGACGAAGACGGCTATTTCTGGTTTGAAGGTAGAGGTGACGATATAATCATTAGCTCTGGATATACCATTGGACCGTTCGAGGTTGAGGACGCTTTAACAAAGCATCCACTAGTACAAGAATGCGCAGTCATCGGTAGCCCAGATGAAATAAGAGGGACTATTGTTAAAGCATTTGTGGTGCTAAGAGATCCTTCCCTACAAGTATCGGATGAGTTAGTTAAGGAGCTTCAAGACCACGTGAAAGCGCTAACCGCACCTTACAAGTACCCTAGAGAAATAGAATTTATATCTGAGCTTCCAAAGACAACCTCTGGGAAAATTAGAAGAATTGAGCTTAGACAAAAGGAATTGTTAAAGACTAAATAATAAATAATTTATAGCCGAGACTGTAAACAAGCCTTTTAAATGCTTGTTTGCAGTTTTCTGCTTTTGAGTTAAAACTGAGTAAGAGAACCATCTTTAGTGACTTTTATGTATGTAAAGTAGAATTGATTTCCGCTTTTGACGGACGCTTTTAGGGTGAGATGTCTACCATACATCTCTAAAATCAGTAATACATAAAACTAGATATTTATGAATTCAATTTTAACAATATTCGAAAATATATGGAACCATCTTTTCGCTTTTTCGTAAACAATAGAAAGGGGATGAAAAGATGGATTTTATAATAAACTTCATTATTATTACTTTATTTATTTGTCCAATTATTGCACTGATTCACGAATCTGGACATGCATTTTTTCTGAAAATATTTGGTGCAAAAGTAAGTGAGTTTTCTATCGGTAACGGTGATGTACTTTGGAGGAAAAACAATTTTTTCATTAAAAAGGCATACTTTTTTGGTGGGAGAGTTTTCACTGAAGACTATAATATGTTGAGTAAAAATCAAAGAACCTTCTATTTCTTAGGCGGTGTGTTCTTTAATTACCTATCTGCACTAGTACTTCACTTATTAACTGGTTATGAATTCCTAGTTTTTCGAAATTACTTAGATAGTTTTATTTTTGTATCGTATCTTACTGTACTAATTAATCTAATTCCACTTAATACAATCCTAGGTGAAACTGATGGTAAACAATTAGTTAAAATATATAAGAATTAATAAGATATGATTATTCTTTCACTAACGGACGCTTTAATAAAAATATAGACATCAAAATGAGCTTAGAGTCACATTTCCGAGCACATTTTTTTGCATTTTTTTATTGGCTATGTTAAAGGCTAGGGTTGTTTCTTTGTGAAGCCATTTAGTTTGTGAAATGTAACACTTAAACTAGCTAGAGAAGTTAAATAAGGGGGCGAGTACTTAATGAAGTGGAAGAAAAGATGGACTGCAATCGTTTTGTTAATAGTACTTCTTATAGTACTAATTGCTAACATAGATACCTCAAAAGAGACAGTTATTTATCACGTTCCTGAAGGATTCAAAGGTTGTATGACAATCTATTATAGTCAAAAAGGACATGAAAGCTTGGAATTGGTGGATAATAAAATAATAATAGATATTCCTAAAGATGGGAAGGTAGTAACTTCTACATCAGAGAAAGAATTCAATAAGATTGGATGGCATAAAACAAGGGCTTATTACGTGGATAATACTGGTGCAAGAATAAAGGAAATACCCAATTCAATGTATCTAAACGGCTCTACTTCCATATCAAATAATGACCCTAAGTCAGCACGATTTTCTATATCGTTTGATGGTAGATCTGATAATTGTCATTAAGTGATAGAAATGGATGTAAACCAAGTTAAAATCCATACATGGCATCATTTCGATGGTCTATTTATATGTCCAAGATATCAAGTTGATCCCAGATATGCTTTGT
The DNA here is from genome assembly GCF_038593405.1 of Psychrobacillus sp. FSL W7-1457. Lineage (NCBI taxonomy): Bacteria > Bacillati > Bacillota > Bacilli > Caryophanales > Bacillaceae > Psychrobacillus > Psychrobacillus sp. FSL W7-1457. The sequence goes on along the minus strand of NZ_CP151993.1, from coordinate 2,585,825 downwards.
GAAATGTTACACTTAAACTAACTCAGCAGTTTAGTGGAATAAGAAAATTTGTTAAAAGTACTATATTTTTATCTGAGAATGTTATGAGAAAGGGGTTCGAAGTGCCTATTTATTCAATAAATAATTACGAAAAATTAAAAGACATTTATTTACACGATTCCGAACTTCAAAATATATTGGTTAAGTACAGTAAAAAGGAAATAGAAATAAATCTAAGAACAGCGACGAACCAAGACACAAATGCAAGGGAAATTAAGTTGTTTTTCAATGAGGTAAGAAATTTACACGTTCCAATGCTAGAACCATGGGGAAGTGGCTTTTATATCTACTCAATTGGTTTAGAAGTAGAAGATGAATATATTAAGACTACAATTACATTAAACTCTGGGGACGAAATAAGATGTGTCTCAGAAACAATAGAAACGGATTATTCTTATTAAGCTAACGAGGTGCTTTAGTATAAATGAAATCAAACTATAATGAGCTTGGAGAAAATATCAAAGCTCATTTTTTGTGTCTTAAATTAACCTTTACCTTTAACATAGCCTTTTTATTCTAAAAATAATTTCTGTACTTGGAAGCCGTAGATTTTCTATCTTAACTTATCCAAAGGGAATGGTAATAAATAAATAAATAATAAGATACCCTAACCTTATTATGAAGCAAAACCTATTCAGCAATTGGCTATCAAAGATTCCACACGATCAATTTCTAATTATTGATTGAAGCTGCAGGTGGCGACGCAAGTAGGGCTTATCGCTCCCCCCACGGAAAGCATCCACCGTAAGCGAAAATCAATTTTACTTTACTCATAAAAAAAGCGGTATACCTGTTCCTCTTATCTATTAATTATAAGCGTAGGTGTTTTCTCATGTTAATTTAAAATAATTCTTAATATATTTACTTTAGTTAGATAAAGTACTATAATAATCCTATTATTTCGAGTGTCAAAGTATGTAAAGAAGGTGTCATTTTGAACGCAGAAGAAAAGCAAGGAATTATTGTAGTTGTGTTGGCATATGCTTGGTGGGGGTTCATGCCCATCTATTGGAAGCTACTAGATCATGTTGCCAGTGGTGAAATATTATCTGGAAGAGTAATCTGGTCATTTGTTTTCACATTGTTGTTAGTACTGCTAGGTCGAAAATTTTCTGTTTTAAGAGAAGACCTAAAAAACTTATGGAAGGATAAAAAATCATTTTGGAGTCTTGTTTTAGCCTCCTATTTAGTGACAGGTAACTGGTTTTTATACATATTTGCAGTAAATGAAGGTTATATAGTACAAGCAAGCCTCGGGTATTATATCAACCCGTTACTATCGGTTCTACTTGGTATTATCTTTTTAAAGGAAAAGCTTTCTTTGGCGCAAAAGATTTCCGTTCTAATAGCTGCTACAGGGGTAGTCTTACTAACAATCTCCTACGGAGTGGTTCCTTGGATTGCCATGTTGTTAGCAAGCACCTTTGCATTTTATGGGTTGATCAAGAAAAGAATCACCATCGATCCTTTAAGAGGGCTGACAATTGAGACATTATTTGTGCTCCCTGTGGCATTAGCTTACTTTAGCCACCTGGTTGTATCAGATCAAGCAGTATTTTTCTCAAGTAATATCTCGACAACCATACTCCTTGTACTTACTGGAGTCGCTACTGCCGTACCGCTTGTGCTTTTTGCAAAGGGAACAAAAACGATGCCTCTATATATGTCAGGTTTTATTCAATATATAGCACCAACACTAATGTTATTAATTGGTATCTTTGTTTACGGTGAGAAATTTAGCAAAATAGAGTTTATTTCATTTTCATTCATATGGGCTGCTCTATTACTTTTTACTTTTTCAAAAATAATCGAATTAAGAAGAAAGAAAATGTTAATAGTATAAGTAAGAATTATAGGAACGAACGTTTTACCTTATCCCAATAGCTATTATTTTTTAGTTTAACCGTCTTTACTACTCTATCGCTTAAGGAAAGGGCAACAGTATCCACGTGCTGAATACTTAGCGCCTCGTTATCAGTACTCATGGATGGATAATCATTCCAATCCTGTTGAAGGCGAAGTTCAAGTGTTCGATCGCTGCTTAATATAAACGGAGACCCAAGAGTTCGGTATTCATTGCTATTCATAGATGCAATCTCTGCAACTTGGATGCATCGTAAGAGTGGATCTACGACAGCTCCGTTTAATGACTTATTATAGGCGGAACTTCCAGTCGGCGTGGAAATAACCATTCCATCCCCACGAAAGGTTTCAAAATGCTTGTGGTCAATAAAAATATCTAAAACAAAAGATTTAATGATATTGGAACGAATGGTAAACTCATTAAGACAATAGAATTTTGGGTTGCTATTAACAGATACCTCTAAAACAGGGTATTTACGTACAACAATCTTATCTTTTAATACCGCTTCAGCCATTTTCTCTATGTCATCAACGAAAAAATCACAGTACATATTTAAAGAGTCAGTAGTCGAGATACCCGCGTACAACGTATCTTGTCTAAATCCAGTTTTTCTTACCGCCTGTAAAAAGGTCGCGTCGGATCCGATACTGACGATAATAGAAGCCTCTTCAAAATTTTCCACTGCTACAAACCCATGTTGGTGTATAACTTTTTGTATCGATTCTTTACGTTTTAGAGAGTGTGCGTCATTCTTTGTGTATAGGTAGATATTATTTCTTGAAGTCATAAGCATGCTCCTTTTTATAGGGCTTAGACTGCGAAGCACAGAATCTATTAAGTTTACATGTACTTTTAGTCTATGTATTATTATTTTATCATTTAGTGAAACATTTAGACATTTATAACGTATGTAAGAAGGAAAGAAAAAGGAGGAAATTAGTAATATGAATATGAAACGTTGGTTGGCCATTGTAGGAGCTGCAATTTTGTTAGCCATATCCTTGGTTGTTAATACTGCTTCATCCATATTCTCAACAGATTGGTCTACATTTATGGAAGACGTCAGTTCCACAGCTAATACAGAGTTCTATGAAACAGTCCTACAGCCAGGAAGTATGAATAAACGAGTGGCTGTACTTACAGTAGACGGTACCATTCAAGATACTGGTGGAACTACTAGCTTGTTTGGAACAGAAGGATATAATCATCAATTTTTCCTTCAACAATTAGATCAAGTGAGAAATGACGACTCAGTTAAGGCAGTCGTTCTTCAAGTAAACTCCCCTGGTGGAGGAGTAGTGGAATCAGCACAAATCTATAAGGAAATAGTAGAGATTCAAGAAGAAACCGGCAAACCATTTTATGTTTCGATGGGAAGCATGGCAGCTTCAGGAGGATATTACATATCTGCACCAGCCGATAAAATCTTTGTCAACAAAGAAACACTGACAGGTTCTATAGGGGTTATTATGCAAAGCATAAACTATGGCGGCCTTGCTGAAAAGTACGGCGTGGAATTTGTGACGATCAAATCAGGGCCATATAAAGACATTATGAGTCCAACGAGAGACATGACAGAAGAAGAGCGAGCAATGCTACAAGATATGCTAAATGATTCTTATGAGGACTTTGTTGATATTATTGAACAAGGAAGAAATATGACAGAGGCTGAAGTTAAAAAAGTAGCAGATGGAAGAATATTAAACGGAAGACAGGCCGTGGAGTCTGGTCTTGCGGATGAGCTTGGTTTCTTAGAGGATGCCGTAGCTGCTATTCAAAACGATTATGACTTAGGGGATGCAGAAGTATTTGAGTATGGTTTTTCTCCTAGCTTCTCTTCGTTATTTGCGATGAAGGCACAATCATTTTTTGGAGTAGACATTGAATCTAAATTGATTGCTAAGCTAATTGCAGATAATTCTGCACCAAAAATGATGTACCTTTATGGAAATGAATAAGGAGGGAATACAATGAGTGAGTTAGAACCAAATAACCATGAGCTTGTAAAAGAAAGCCCGCCTGTTCGTCAAACAATGGCCGTTTCGAAAACGGAAAGCTACGTACAAAAGGCTGCTGGTTTTTGGATACGCTTCTGGGCTTATATAGTAGATTTGCTAGTGCTATCTTCTGTAGGCATGCTGTTAATCAAACCAGTTTTCCGCTTGTTCTCATTGGATGTAAGCAGTTCGAGCTGGTATGCTCCAATTTCACTTACAACAGCAATTCTTTTCTATTTGTACTTTGTTCTTATGACGAAGTTCTTTTCACAAACAGTGGGTAAAATGATTTTTGGCATTCGTGTTGTATCTAAAGGAGAAGGAAAGCTAACATGGGGTACGGTTTTATTCAGAGAATGGGTAGGACGTCTAATATCAGTCATACCATTTAACCTACCGTATGTAGTTGCGGCCTTTACGCCACAAAAGCAAGCTATCCATGATTTTATTGCAGATACACTAGTAATACACGAATCTTCCTATGACAAAAAGGAAATTGTAGAATATAAGCGCACTCCTGTTGCAAATGAGTTGCAAGAGACAAACGAATTCTAGTAAGATGAGAGTATCGAAAAGGAGGCTACATAATTATGACACAAGTAACATTTAAAAATAATCCTGTAACATTATTAGGCAAAGAGGTAGAGGTTGGGGAAAAAGCTCCAAACTTTACAGTATTGGCAAATAACCTATCGCCGGTTACTCTTGAGGATTCAGCTGGAAAAACTCGCCTGATTAGTGTAGTACCTTCCCTTGACACTGGTGTTTGTTCAGCACAAACTAACAAGTTTAACGAAAGTGCTGCAAGTCTTGGTGATGATGTTGTTATTTTAACAATCTCTGTTGACCTACCTTTTGCACAGTCTCGTTGGTGTGGAGCAAATGCAGCAGATTCTATTCAGACATTATCTGATCACCGTGACCTTTCTTTCGGGAAAGCATTCGGAATAGTAATGGAAGAGTTACGCTTACTTGCTCGCTCGGTATTTGTAGTAGATAAGAATGGTGTTGTAACTTACAAGGAAATCGTAAGTGAAGGTACTAACCACCCTGACTACGAAAAAGCGCTTGAGGCTGTTAAAGCAGCTCAATAACTAACACTATAAAAAATAAGTAAACCCACTCTATTTCGAGTGGGTTTTCATTTGAGGGATCAGTATGCAAACAAATGTAGAAAAAATCTTTTCATTTATCGATCAAGAAGCCACATATATTGAAGAGCAGGAATCTGCTCCTTATTTAGAAGGAATCGTCTATGCACTTGAGCTATGGCTTGAAAATAAAAAAGCTCCTGACCTTGTGAATCCTAAAAAAGAAGAGATTCGTAAAGCTATCCAGCTCGCTATTTTAAAAGGGATGAGCAAGTCTACTCAAGCAAATCACCAAATGACACCGGACGCAATTGGCTTACTATTAAGCTACTTCGTAAAAGAAATGAACAAGGAGAAAAAGGAGCTGTCCTTTTTAGATCCAGCACTAGGTACTGGAAACCTTTTATTCACCCTAATGAACGTCATTCCGAATACTTCCCATGCGTTTGGAGTTGAGATAGACGAGTTACTTATTCAGCTTGCTGCGCAGGTTGGGGAACTACTGGAGCAGGACATCCAGTTATTTAGACAGGATGCAATTCGTCCATTGATGATTGATCCTGTCGATATAGTTGTAAGTGACTTGCCAGTAGGATATTATCCAGACGAAGAGGCCTCGAAGGATTATTTCCTTCATAGCGAGGATGAAATGCCTTATGCCCATCATTTGTTCATGGAACAAGCGATGAAGCATGTAAAGCCAGGTGGATATCTATATTTTCTAGTCCCAGCTACGATCTTCGAATCAAAGCAAGCACCACAGCTGCATAAATTTATAAAAGAAAATGGCTGGATACAAGCAGTCATTCAACTTCCAGACTCTATCTTTAAGAACAAAGCGCAAGAAAAGAGTCTCCTTATTTTACAAAAGAAAAGTGAAGACTTAAAGGCTCCACGAGAGGTCTTGCTTGCGAAGGTACCAAGTATGACAAATCGAGAAGCAATGGAGCTATTCTTCAAAAAAATCGACATATGGCAAGAAGAAAATAATAGGTAAAATTTGCCCGCCCCTTTTATGCAAGGTACAATTATTGTATCAGTATAAAGAAGGGGCGTTTTCTTATGCCAAATATTTTAGCAGTTAATGCAGGTAGTTCTTCTTTAAAATTTCAGTTGTACTCAATGCCCGAAGAAAGAGTAATAGCAAAAGGATTAATCGAAAGAATAGGATTATCAAATCCTGTGTTTACGATGAACTTTGACGATGAACGTATCCACTTAATAGAGCAAGTAGATAATCACGAACAGGCGGTTAAATTGCTCATTAAAATGCTGATTGATCACAAAGTAATTCAATCGTTAGAAGATATACAAGGAATTGGCCACCGTGTCGTACATGGAGGAGAAACATACAATGACTCCATTTTAATAAACGAGGACGTGATCAAAAATATTGAAAGATTAGCAGAGTTTGCTCCACTTCATAACCCGGCAAACGTTACAGGAATCATAGAATTTCAAAAAGTTTTGCCCAATATACCAGCTGTCGCTGTGTTTGATACTGCTTTCCACCAAACGATGCCTGAAAGTTCTTATTTATACTCGATTCCGTATGACTATTACGAAAAGTATAGTATTCGAAAATATGGCTTTCACGGAACCTCTCATAAATATGTCGCTCACCGAGCAGCAGAATTATTAAATAGACCACTAGAAATAACTCGCCTCATCTCCTGCCATCTCGGAAATGGGGCAAGCATTGCAGCTATTCATAAAGGGAAATCCATCGATACCTCCATGGGATTCACTCCACTCGCAGGAGTAACGATGGGTACAAGATCAGGAAACATTGACCCGGCATTAATACCTTACTTAATGGAGAAGACAGGAAAAAGCGCAGAGGGCATCCTAGATATACTAAATAAGAAATCAGGAATGTTAGGAGTTTCAGGCTTTTCCAGCGACCTCCGCGACATAGTAATAGAGGCAACCAAAGGCAACGACCGTGCCCAGCTAGCACTAGACGTCTTTGCTAACCGAATACACAAATACATTGGATCCTACGCTGCCCGTATGAATGGAGTAGACGCCATCATATTTACAGCAGGCATAGGAGAAAACAGCGAGGTTATCCGCGAAAAAGTACTCTCTGGTCTCCAATTCATGGGAGTCTACATGGACCCAGACCTAAACAAACTGCACGGCAAAGAAGGCTTCATCAACTACCCGCACTCGCCAGTAAAAGTCATCGTCATTCCTACAAATGAAGAGATTATGATTGCTAGAGATGTGATGAGGGTGGCGGGGATGTAGTTAATATTATTTTTTCTTTAACACACCATTTTTAACAAGGTTGTTTAAAGCACCAATGTTTTTAAATCTAAAATAAACACTTAATCTACTTAAATCTTCATTCGTTAAAGAGGAATAATCAATCATTAACTCATACTCCTGATCTAATTTTTGGATCATTGTTTTAGCATATTGTATTTGTTTTTTAGTTAATGGTTTTTCTTTTTTTATAGACTCTTCAACCATTTTTCCTTTGTCGTTTACATCTTTTTCTTTGTTGTTACTAATACTGTAGTTAATTTCATCCGTATATTTACCTGACTTAATCCAATTCATATCATCTCTGTTCAGGCTAAACCATTCACCTTCTAATCTTTTAGAAGAAAAATGCTTATGAAACGCCACCTCTGTCTGGTGGTGATTTCCAGTCTTAATCAAGTAGATAAGTTTGTTCTCAAATGGAAGCTTAATGTTAAAAAGATTCATTCGTTTTTCAATGTGCTTTGTTTTTCCAATTTTAAAAGTGCCATTCATATATTCTTGGACGAAGTACACATACCCCGGAGCATTACCGTCTGGAAAAGGAGATTTAAGTATTGTTTCTAATTCTTCTTGATTTGTTTCAAAAAGATATATTTTTTGAGGTTGCGCAAAAGATAATTCATTTGTTGCCTCTTTAGTGATAGAGTTTTTCATAAATATTCGTTCCACAAGATGCTTAATCAAAAAAACTCACGTCTCTTTCTAATTAAATTCTATAAAATATAGTATTATTTTCCATTATAGTATAATAAAACTCATATTTATAGTTAAATAGTTATGAATGGCATTGTTCTTACTTGATTTTAAGCATTAGCTAGGAGGTTTTAAGAAGGGATAACCAATTGTTGATTGCAGCGGCAGGCGGCGACTCCGGTGGGATGAGTGAGAAAGATAAGACATCACAACCATGTGCGTAAGCGATGGGTGATGGCTTATCGCTCACCCCACGGAAAGCGTCCGCCTAGAGCGTAAATCAACTTCTACATTGTTCTATGTAAAGCATCAACGCCTTCTGCCTACTTACCTCTAGTCCTACATTCAAAATGTTTAAAACAAAAAAAGAGAACCAAGGCATAAGCCATGGTTCTCTAAATTTAATATACTAAATTATGCTTCCAGCACTTCATCTGTACGAACTACAAGTACATCACATGTAGAAGAACGTACAATATACTCAGACACACTACCAATTAAAAATCTTTCCATAGCATTTAACCCAGTTGCTCCACAAATGATTAAATCTGCTTCTACCTTATTAGCTAGATCCTTCGAAATCATTGTCTTTGGTGAGCCATACTCAACAATAATATTTACATTTGCCACTCCAGCAGCAAGAGCTTCTTTTTTATATCCACCAAGTAAATCTTCTGCAAATTTTTGAGCTCTTTCCGCGATAGAACGATCATATGCCTCGATAGCTGCAAAAGAACGAGTATCAATAATATTTACTAAATTTAAAGTTGCGTTATTTCTTTCAGCAATAGAAACAGACTTTTTAAAAGCAAATTCTGCTTCCTTTGAACCGTCTACTGCTACTAAGATTTGATTATATTTTAATGTCATTCTAAATCCCTCCTGGGTTTGTTATACTGTTATATTTCTATACTTAATCTCTAATTCCTGCTATTTCTTAATAGTTATTTAGTCTAATTTGTGAACAAAGGCTAATTATATGAACGAATTGATGAGCAATTTAGAATTATTAATGCTAAAATATACTTGTTTCACTAATCTATTTAATCTTGTTAAAGGGGATATAGACATGCGTATAGGAGTTCCAAAGGAAATTAAAAATCATGAAAACCGTGTCGCAATGACACCAGCGGGAGTTGTAAGCTTAACTCTACATAATCATCAAGTGTTTATTGAAACAGGAGCAGGATTAGGTTCTAGCTTTACCGATGAAGATTATATTGCAGCAGGAGCAACGATTGTTCAAACTGCTCACGAAGCATGGAATCAAGAAATGGTAATGAAAGTAAAAGAGCCCACACATCAAGAGTTTGACTTAATTCAAGAAGGTTCTATTCTGTTCACTTATCTACATTTAGCACCTGAAGAAGCATTAACAAAAGTGCTATTAGAAAAGAAAGTTACAGCGATTGCTTATGAAACAGTTCAGTTGCCAAACAATTCTTTACCTCTTCTTTCACCGATGAGTGAGGTTGCCGGTCGAATGGCTACCCAAATTGGCGCTCAGTTCCTAGAGCAAATCCATGGAGGTAAAGGAATTTTACTTGGTGGAGTTCCAGGGGTTCCACGTGCTAATGTAGCAATCATTGGTGGCGGGATCGCAGGGACAAATGCTGCAAAAATGGCAATAGGAATGGGTGCGAAAGTCACTATCATCGATTTAAACGTGGATCGTCTTCGTCAATTAGAAGATATCTTTGGAAGCAATGTTCAAACTCTAATCTCTAACCCTTACAATATTGGAGAAGCGGTGAAGGAAGCAGACTTAGTAATAGGTGCTGTATTAATACCTGGTGCCAAAGCTCCTAAGCTGGTATCAGAGGATATGATTAAATCAATGACTCCAGGCTCAGTTGTAATTGATATTGCCATTGACCAAGGAGGAATCTTTGAAACTTCTGACAGAATAACAACTCATGATAACCCTACCTATGAAAAGCACGGCGTAGTACATTATGCAGTTGCGAATATGCCAGGAGCAGTTCCAAGAACATCTACTATGGCATTAACGAATGCTACAGTACCTTATGCAGTGCAAATTGCTAACAAAGGGTACAAGCAAGCATGTCTGGATAATCTAGCGCTTCAAAAAGGGATTAATACATTAGGCGGTCATGTTACATTTGCAGCTGTTGCAGAAGCACAAGGCTTACCATATACAGATGTTACAACTCTATTAAAATAACATTACTCAATCACCCAGCTCAGGAGAGTTTGGGTGATTTCTAAATTTCTAAACAGTGAGGTGGAATAGTGAATTATCTATACGTTGGCCTCGCAGGGGGATTAGGAGCAATATGTCGATATGTGATTGGATTTTATATAGCTCCTTCATCTTCTTTCCCTTTTTCCACTTTATTTGTAAATTTAATTGGGTGTTTTGCTCTCGCTTTTATTTTGTCTCGTACAGAGAGATTCTCCTACAAATTACGCCTCGCCTTAGGCACCGGGTTCCTCGGTTCTTTTACTACCTTTTCAGCCTTTAGTGTGGAAACTATACTTTTAGTAGAACAATCCGAATATGCTTTGGCACTGATTTATCTAATATGCAGTATAATCGGGGGCATGATTAGCAGTAATCTTGGATGGAAAAAAGAGGTGGAAGAATGACTCTAATTTCTCTAATAGCAGTTGGTGGAGCAGGATTCCTCGGTGCAATATTGAGGTATTATACTTCTGAAAAGTTAAACAAGTATAACAAGTTTCCTATTGGAACGCTTTATGTGAATTTAATAGGATCTTTTCTACTCGGGTTACTGTGTGGGGTGAACGTGGAAGGAATTTATTATCTGCTCATTGGTATCGGGCTATTAGGAGCACTGACAACCTTTTCAACGTTGAACGTTGAATTGATAAAACTAAAGGAAAAACGAAAACAATACCTTTTTTATTTTATTTCTACTTATGTAGGTGGGTTGTTCGTAGCTTTTATAGGTTACTTTTTTGGAACTGTATTTTAGCTCTAATTTATGGGGTTGCCTGTATTGATTGGAGCGGCAGACGGCGAATCCAGCGGAAAACTATACTACACGAAAACTATCAAATGAGGCTGACACACAACTAGTTACTTAAACTAACACACAAATTAGTTGAAGAAGGATACTTTTAATTTCTAGTTTTTCCTAATAAATAAAGGGCAGGTATAGATGATATGGCATTTGAGAATGTAGTATATCCAGCGTTTATTAAGCAAGAAGAAAGTTTCAATATTCATTTCCCAACTTTGCTTCCAAAGCACGGGTGGGAGACTCCGTTAAGCTATGGTCCCACGAAAAAGGAAGCAATTCAAAATGCAAAGAAGGCCTTAGCTTATTTGTTAGCCGGTGCTCTATATGATAATGAAGATTTACCAAGTCAGGGACAGATTCCTACTAATCTTGTGACGGAAGAGATGGAACTTGTTTTTATTAAAACATCATATAGTGATTATGCAAAAGAAATTGAAGAGCATTTACCATTCCGTCATTGGCATATCTATTTTAACAGAGATGAGAATAGTGATTTTCAAGCTGTTGCATATAAGAATAGACAAGGACTCTGGGATGTAAAGGTAGATGGTGATTTACCTATCGAAATAGCAAAGGAGAAGTTGATACAAGTTTGCCCTACATATCCTGTTATTTGTACTGTACGACGTCGAGTTGAAGCGGAAGAAGCTTTCGATAGTTTAATACTCAGAGTAGAAGAGATAAAAAAGAAATTGTAGATTTTAAATACTGCTCCTATATAAACAAAAATAAAGGCGATTTATATTACCATGTAATAATAATTTATAATTATCCTAAATATGCTTTATGAAATGTTGCACTTAAAATTAATAATGCAGTTTAGTTTAAGTAGCAGGTATTCTTAAAGGAAGGTCGAATAGGTTAATTAATGAATTAATCAAGTACAGCTAAGTGTATAAAAGAGAAAGGGGCGTTGAAAGTGAAAAAAGCAAAAGAAAAAAATGAATTATTGGAATGGGCAAAAGCAATAGGGATTGCTATTTTATTTGCATGTGGTATTCGATTTTTCCTATTTACACCTATTGTAGTTGACGGTGCTTCTATGATGCCCACGTTTGAAAATGGTGACAGAGTAGTAGTGAATAAAATCGGACCAGAATTGATGGATTATGAAAGATTTGATGTTATTGTATTTGAAGCAAAAGAAGATACTAATTATATCAAACGTATTATTGGTATTCCTGGTGACCTCATCGCTTATGAAAACGACGAACTTTTTATTAATGGTGAGAGGTACGACGAACCCTACTTAGAGGAATATAAAAAAGCTTTGATAGACAATGGTACACTTACGGGAGACTTTACATTAGAGGAAAATTTAGGTGAAATAACTGTGCCAGATGGACATTTTTTTGTACTAGGAGATAATCGTCGTAATAGCACAGATAGCAGAGACCCTCGTGTTGGATTTGTTTCGGAGGATAAAATATTGGGTACCGCAAAAGTAGTATTTTTACCTCTAGATAATTTAAAGATAATAAAATGATAAAGTGGTTTGTAAGTGAAATAAGGGAAGATAGTGTTTTTATTAAGCTAACGGGTGCTTCATGTTATAAGGTTAACCAGTTTTTACTGGTTGACCTTATTTTTTTAGGATTTAATATATCAGTAGCCAAGGGTAGGACGTACGGGTGCGTGGGATAATGATTCCATCGGCTAAACTGTCCACCCCCTATTTGTAGAAACAGGTTTGAGGCTGTTTGGGACATAGATCTCGTATAACAGGCGAAGCTATGACACTACAAGGAGGAACAGGGGTACTGGTGAGTTAGTCAGAGGAGAAAGTTAATGAACCAAGTAGTCGGACTGGATAATCACTGGTTACAAGTAATTAAGGGAAAACCTTCCAAAAGATTTTTGGAGGGCTATTTGTCATACGCAAAATAGTATATCATAGGATTAATAATAATTTTAGAGAAAAATATTGACATCCTATTAGCTGGTTTAGCAAAGTATGGCATCATTTCGATGATCTATTTTTATGTCCCAAATATCAAGTTGATCCTAAATATGCATTGTGAAATGTTACACTTAAACTACGTAGCAGGATAGTGAGGGAGGGGATTTTATGAAGAGTAAAAGAATTTTATTGTCGGCTATAACAATTTCTATTGCCTTTTTAATTATTATTTTTATTTATAATTCTTTTTCGTCTGTGTTAACTGTAACTGATTTTACTGTCACTGAAAAAGGGCATTCTAACGATAACCATGAAGCATGGATAAAGGGATTTAACCCCAATTCCCCAGTGGGACAACAAGAAGAGATTAAAGTAATTGTTAGGGAACCAATGGTAATGAATTTAATTCAGAAAGATAAGACATACTTCGTAAATTACACGATAAAAAGAAATGGACTAATTTTTCTTAGTGATATTGAACCTATTGAGGATCACAATTAAGCTTGGCTATTCAACTAACGTCGTGCTTTAGCAAATTATGGCCATCATTTCGATGGTCTATTTTTATGTCCAAAATATCAAGTTGATCTCAGATAAGCTTTGTTAAATGTTACACTTAAACAGGTTTAGTTGAGATTGTGAAGCAATGTACTTAAACTAACGCAGCAGTTTAGTGCAACAAGGAGTATCGTAAGTTTTATTAATTTACAAAGTTGGGAATAAATGTTGAAAAAATAAAAATTCTCTAAATTGGAACTTTTTGCAATTTAATTCTGTTAAAATTATTAGTAATTCCTTAAATCGGAATAGGGGGCAGACATGAGATTAGAAGAAATTATTCAGATGTTACAACGCAATTTATTGTTTGCACTAAGTGCAACAATTATTATTTGCTTAGTTCTTTTTATAGTGTATCGATTTATTTATTTAAAAAAATTTGCTGGAGATAAGCGACTTAAAGGAAGACAAGTAATTGTTTCTTTATTGTTTATTTTATATATCCTATCAGTATGTGCGCTAACGCTACTGAATCGTGGGGCAAATTATGAAGGTAGTGTTAATTTAGCACTGTTTAGCTCGTATCGAGAAGCTTGGTATGATTTTAGTGTACGTGATTGGCAGTATATTTATTTTAATATTGCAATGTTTGTGCCACTTGGTTTTTTCCTGCCACTAATGCATAAACGCTTTTTTGCAATAGGTTGGACGGTACTTGCTGCGATGTTGTCTACTGGATTTATTGAAGCTGTACAATACATAACAGGTGTTGGCATTTTTGAATTAGATGACTTATTTAATAATATATTAGGCGCATTGATTGGCTTTGGTTTGGCGAAGGCTTTCATAGTGAAACGATGGGCGTTACGTGCTTTATCATTGATGCCGTTGTTACTAGTCGTTGGATTATCACTAGGAATGTTTACTTATTATGAGCAAAAAGAGTTTGGGAATTTGTCGATTGTGCCTGCTAATAAAATACAGATGGAAGATGTGGAGGTATCAATGACGCTAACATTCAATGACGAAGGTCCTGTAGCAACTGTTTATAAGGCACCAAGTTTATCGAAGGACGAGGCGCAGCAATATGCCTATGAAATCTTTGGAAAGCAGAAGGTGGATACATCATCAATTGAAATTATTGATTATCAAAATGAGGCGAATTATCGCTATCACGGGGAACCATCGTATTTTATATGGCTTCACTTTTTAGATGGGTCCTATGAAATTACCGATTTTTCAAGTTTTGATGTTGAACATGCTGATACAGATGAACAAACATTAACATTATCACTTCAAGAAATGGGAATTACCATTCCTGCAACCGCACAATTTGAAAGAATGGATGTAGGGCAGTATGAATGGACGGTCAATCAATTCGAAACAGATGGCCAGTTAATTGATGGGACATTGAAAGTGGCTTATTATCAAGATAAAACGATAAAAAGTGTTGTAAATAACATAGTCACGTATGAAAAGGTAAGAGAAATTAAGTTAAAAAGTGAACAACAAGCCTATAACGAATTATTAGATGGGAAGTTTAAGACGTATGATAAAAATATTAAGGAAATGCAAATTCAACAAGTAAAGCAAGCGTATGTGATGGATTCTAAAGGATTTTATCAACCTATTTATGTATTTAGTGGCACAATTAATGGGGAAGAGGCTACCATTTCTATACCTGGTATAGAATAAAATAAAAAGTTAATCCTTTATTTAGCTCTAACCATGTTGTGACATAACCATCCGAATAAACAAGCGGATAAGTCTGAAGATAAAGGGGATTTTTATGAATATAGAACCTAAAAGGAAGGTCTGGGGGAAAGGTTCAGTAGTAATTATTGTACTTATTATAGCTTTCATAACTTGGTATTATCCATTATCGTTTTTTAGCATCCATCAAAGCGTAACATATCATCCTGGTTCGAATACTCATAATGGCAAAACCTACGAAGAAGAGATTGGCGAGTTTAAAGCTGCCTATGAGGAGGATCTAAAAAAGGATTTAGAAAGTGATAATTACAATCCTACGGTAAATCGTACTCAATTTATTCTTCCGATTTTTGAACAAGAATGGCTAATCGGCACGGACTCCAAAACAATTGACAAAGATAAACTGGATAGAATGCTTTTCGATGTACAACAGGCAAGAAATACCCTGTTACACCTTGTTACTGAAGGAGATTATTCCAGAGAAGAAAGGGGATACCTGGTTGATAGTATAAATAATTTCCTGAACTTGGAAGATCGTATTAGATATATTAGAAACGGCAAATATTTTTCGAGAAGTGATTTGCAAAGGATGTTAGGTAATTTACAAGGATATTTCTGGGCAAGTTTTAATAACTATACCACCGTTTTTTATGATGAATCTCATAAATGAAATTTTGAAGCAATCGGGTGCAATTGTTTAATAAGCGTCGCTGTTCTAATTCAACTAACGGCTTGCTTTAGTAAACAGGTAGCTGTCTTTAAGGGTAGCTTTTTCTTACTAGAAAGTGACTTTTTATTTACTTAACCGTCTAAATATAAAAGGGGGTTTAATATGAAGATATTTTGGTTTATAGTGTTATTATTTTTTATCCTTTGGATTATGATATCACATCAATATCCTGAACCAAGTTGGTGGTCTATCTTTACATCGGACCGCTCAACGCATACCCCTCTAATGGAACATCTCTCTTTAATTAAGGTAGCTATTACTACACTAGTTTTTATAAGCTTGGCTTACCTTTTTCGCCGAACACTTCAAAAGTGTGATTAGTAAACATATTTATTTTTTTATTCGTAGCCAACAAGTTTGTGTACTTAAACTAACTGGCGCTTTAGCTAAAATGGATGTTTATTAGTTAATTCTTATTTTCTATTGAATAAAAATTAGGGTTAGCTACAAAACGGCATAGGAGGAAGGACTAGTATCCAATATAATGTAGCTTTTAATATACCAACCTATACAGATGATGAATCAACCTTTCCAAAGCCAGTAATCGGAAATTACGATTATTGGACTGCATTATTCGAACACTTTTTAAAAAGTTCAGATACAATTGAAATTCATTGTTGGAATGAAGAGATTGAAACTATTTCAGAGATTAAATCTCTCTATAAAAATGAATTAGAAATTGTTAAAGGAGAAAATCTCACTATATTTAGGTGGCGAAAGCACTCTATCGTTTCAGATTATTTATTGAATGACTATTTAAATAAAATAGGAGAATTCAAGTGGTTCACAGTTAATTTAGACAAGGATATGATGTCTGTGTTTCATTCGGGACACTGGGGGACGGAATTCTTTGTACCTAATGCATTAAAAAGTGATGTTGCATTAATCAAAAGTGTAATTCCCGCTGAAACAAGTTTTCATCAAAATTAACAATTCCTTATTCAAGTAACGTTGCGTTATTTGAAGATGAAAAGTGAAGTAAAATGAGCCAGGAGAAAATATCCTAGCTCATTGTTTATGTGTATTTAAAATCACCCTTTACCTTTAAAATAGGAAATAAAAAAACGTGAAATCGGCAGTTGATTTCACGTTTTTACAAATTTTTAAAGCTAGTTTCTTTCTTGTGGAAATCTCTCCATTCTAGTTGTTTGGAGAGGAGGCTACGTCTTCTGGGGTAACAGCGAGATAAGTAACAGTCTCCTGTTTATTTTAAAGTACTTGCAGCTCTTTCGGGAATTTAGTTAACACTTCAACTCCGTCAGCAGTAACCACTACATCATCCTCAATACGTACGCCCGTAATATCTGGGTGGTAAATACCAGGCTCGATCGTAAATACCATTCCTTCTTCTAATACCATTTCATTAACACCTGTAATCGAAGGGAATTCATGAACTGAAATTCCTAAGCCATGACCTAGGCGATGCGTAAAGTATTCACCATAGCCAGCCTCCGTAATAACATCACGAGCCGTTTTGTCTAATTCCATAGCAGTGACACCTGGCTTCACTGCGTTTACAGCTGCCATTTCTGCTTTAAGTACCGTTTCGTATACTTCTCTTTTTTCAGGAGAAGGTTCGCCGAAAGCTACCGTACGAGTTATATCAGAACAATAGCCGTTATACACTACACCAAGATCAAACAGGATGAAATCACCCTTTTGAATTTTGCGATCTCCTGGAGTTCCGTGAGGAGAAGCAGTCTTCGGTCCACTTAATACCATCGTATCAAATGACATTTGAGCTGCGCCTTTTTCTTTCACGGCTAACTCGATAGCATTTAATATTTCTAGCTCCGTTTTACCTTCAGCAATCTCTTTACAACCGACTTCAATCGCATAATCTGCTAGCTCAGCTGCTTTACGCATATTAGCTAATTCTGCCTCGGATTTTATAACACGTAGCTCATTAATCTTTTCATCTAAACGATTGATTTGAAGGGAAGAAAATCTTTTCGTTATTGCTTCTAATCTTTCAACCGTCATATGAGATTTTTCAATTGCTAGGCTCTGAATGGATTGTCCGCTGTCTTTCACTGCTGACGCTAATACGTCCCATGCATTGTCTGTGTCCTGATGGCCAATAATAGTCCCTGACCATCCAGCTGCTTTGGCATCCGGCATCTCCATTTTAGGGCAAATGATAAACGGGGGAGCATCTTTAAATATCATTACTCCAAGTAAACGTTCGTGCGGATTGCTTTTAAATCCGGTAAAATAGAAGACGTTATCAGGAGTAGTTACGAAAGCAGCGTCTATGCTGTTAATTTGTAGGTATGACTGAATTTTTTTTATAGATTCCAAGTAAAGCACCTCTTTTTTATTTATATTATAAGG
The DNA here is from genome assembly GCF_038593405.1 of Psychrobacillus sp. FSL W7-1457. NCBI lineage: Bacteria > Bacillati > Bacillota > Bacilli > Caryophanales > Bacillaceae > Psychrobacillus > Psychrobacillus sp. FSL W7-1457. The sequence goes on along the minus strand of NZ_CP151993.1, from coordinate 2,567,684 downwards.
ATAGCAGAATAAAGGAATTCTTGCATTAACGTTGAATGAACAATAAGTAGATTTAAAATATTTTTTAAGGAGAGATGTCAAAATGAAAATTAGCTATCATGGACACTCAGTAGTAAAAATTCAAACAAATTCTCACACTATTTTAATTGACCCTTTTATAACGGGGAATGAAAAAACAGACTTAAACGCAGCTGAACAACAAGTGGATGCTATTCTTTTAACACATGGCCATGATGACCATGTCGGAGATACAGTGGAGATTGCTAAAAAATGCAATGCCATTGTCGTAGCACCTTTTGAGCTGGCAAATTATATACAATCTAAAGGGGTAGAAGTGCATCCTATGGGTATCGGAGGCGAACGTGAATTTGAGTTTGGAAAAGTAAAATTTACTCAAGCTTTTCATAGCTCTTCTACTACAAATGAGGAAGGCCAGGTCATTTATTTAGGGATGCCTACTGGTATTCTCTTCAGTGCAGAGGGAACTACCCTATACCATGCTGGGGACACTGGTTTATTTGGTGATATGAAGCTTATAGGTGATCGACACGATATTGATGTTGCTTTCCTTCCTATAGGTAGCAATTTCACAATGGGACCAGAGGATGCGGCGTATGCTACAGAATTACTTCAGCCTAAAATTGTAGTTCCTATTCACTACAATACTTTTCCACCTATCAAACAAGATCCAAAGTACTTTGAAGGCTTAGTTAAAAAGGCAGAGGTACAAATACTTTCAGCTGGAGAATTTGTTGCACTCTCCTAGGATAAGAAAATTATTAAAATGTGTTACAATAAGCGTATAACTAACGTTTGGATGTGACTACATGACAACAAAACATGAGCAGATTTTGGCTTACATTGAAAACCTTCCCGTTGGTGATAAAATATCGGTTAGGCAAATTGCAAAAGATTTATCGGTAAGTGAAGGAACAGCTTATAGAGCCATTAAGGAAGCAGAAAATAGAAGAATAGTTAGTACTATTGAACGAGTGGGTACGATTCGTATAGAGCTTAAGAAAAAAGAGCACTTCGAACGTCTTACATTTGCAGAGGTAGTTAATATAGTAGATGGACAAGTACTTGGTGGTAAAGCTGGGTTATACAAGACATTGAACAAATTCGTTATTGGTGCCATGCAGCTGGATGATATGATGCGCTACGTAGAGCCAAGCAATCTATTGATCGTTGGTAATCGTTTGAAGGTACATGAGACTGCTTTAAAGGCTGGAGCTGCAGTATTAATCACGGGTGGCTTTGATGTTTTGGAGAACACTAAAAAATTAGCGGATGAGCTAGAACTTCCGGTTATATCCACGAGCTATGATACCTTTACAGTTGCCACGATGATTAATCGAGCGATTGACGACCAGCTTATTAAGAAAGACGTTTTACTAATTGAGGATATATATGTACCACTAGAAGAGACGTCTTATTTATACGCAACAGACCTTGTAAAACAATACAGAGATTTAAATAATATGACCTCTCATGGGGGATTCCCTGTAGTAGATCGATCCAATAAGCTCGTTGGAATAGTGACGGCTCGTGATGTCATCGGAAGAAATAGCAATGAGATGATTGAAAAGGTTATGACCAAGAATCCTATTGCCATTACGATGAAAACGAGCGTTGCTTCTGCTAGCCATCGTATGATTTGGGAAGGAATAGATCTTCTACCTGTTGTTAAAGAGAGCAATTATTTAGAAGGTGTCATCAGTAGGCAGGATGTATTAAAGGCCTTGCAGGCTGCTTCTCGACAGCCTCAAAACGGTGAAACAATTGATGATATAGTAAAGCAGCAGATTAAAGTAGTTTCATCTGAGGAGTTCATGTTTGAATTTGTCGTGACTCCACAAATGACGGACCACTACGGGGCGATGTCTTATGGGGCCTTTGCGATCCTTTTAACGGAGACAGGAGCACAAGCGTTAAAAATTAAAAAGCGCGGTGAATCTGTCGTTGAAAACATGACGATTTATTTCACTAAGCCTATTCAATTAGAAAGTATCCTGCGCATCCAAGTGAGGGTATTAGAAATGAGTAGGAAAGTAGCGAAGATGGATATTGAGGTTTTCCACGATAAACAATTAGTTGGTAAGGCTATGGTCACTTATCAATTATTAGAAAGATAACGCATAATATAAAAAAGATGCGGCATTTTGCCGCATCATTGATTTAAACTAAGTTCTTCTTGTACAAACTGACCGTAGTGTTTGGCTGCTTTATAATGATGGTACATAAAATACCCACCGATTAATACAAAGATAATAGATACTACATAAGTGAGTGTTGATTGATAAATCAACATAAAGTTAAAGCCGAAAAACAATATAAACGCTCCAAGACAAACGGAAGCCTTCGCAGTATACCATTTTTTGCGAATAGGAAGTGTTGCACGAAGCTGTTTTGTTTTAAAATAAAAATACCATACAAACGAGACGATTATACCTAAAACTAATATTCCATTTAATATCATGATGTACCTCCAATAAAAGTAATGCTATTTTTATTGTAAAGGTAAACTTAAAAAAAGGCGAATAGTAATGCGTCTCTATGGAGGAAAAATTATGAAAAGACAAATCATTGACACAATCGAGAGCTATGACAAGATTATTATACATCGCCACGTTAGGCCAGATCCCGATGCATACGGGTCTCAAATCGGCTTAAAGGAATTACTTGCTTTAAATTACCCGAACAAAAAAGTATGGGCAACAGGCACGCATGATAGTACATTAGACTTCCTAGCAAAGCCTGATACTGTTACAGACGAGGACTTTAAGGATGCACTAGTTATTGTGACGGATACAGCCAATACAGAGAGAATAGATGACAGTAGATATAATTTAGGTAAATTTTTAATCAAAATAGATCACCATCCAAATGAAGATGCATACGGAGACCTATTATGGGTAAATACAGAGGCGAGTTCTGTAAGTGAAATGATTTGTGAGCTTTTCTTCGATGGGGAGGAATATAAGGGATGGAAAATGGATTCGACTATTGCCCGCCTATTATACGCAGGAATTGTAGGGGACACCGGAAGATTTATGTTCCAAAGCACAACAGAACAAACAATGCTTTATGCAGGTAAACTGATCTCCTACGGTTTTGATCGAACAGAACTATTTAATGGTATGTATGAAGTAGAGAGCAACATGCTTCAGTTAAAAGGCTATATTTACGCTAATTTTGAAATGGAAAATGGCGTAGGACATATGAAGTTAACAAGAGAACTTCTGCAAAAATACCAAGTGTCAGAATCTGAGGCTTCCTTATTGGTAAGTGCCTTGTCAGACGTGAAAGGGATGAAATGTTGGGTTTTCTTTATAGAAGACGAAAAGGAAATCCGTGTTCGATTACGTTCCAAGGGCCCAGTTATTAATGGAGTGGCTAAAAAGTATGGTGGCGGTGGACATCCTTTGGCTGCTGGAGCTACTGCTTATTCATGGGAGGAAGCAGACGAAGTATTAGAGGACTTAAAAAAAGCTGTAAATTGAGGTGTTATGAATGCAAACAGTATATCCCCAAATTGTAACCTCAGCGGATATGCTGAAAAGTACAATTCAATTGGAGCAGCTCATTGAAAAGCTGAAAAAAAATAATACAAAGGTGGCAGCCATTACAAATAGTATGTTGTATGGTGTGTTGCCTTTTTGGCATACGCTTATTAAAAATGAAATACAGCCTGTCATTGGGCTAACCATCAAGGTGCAGCTAGACAATGGCACGGTGTCTTTAGTAGTTTATGCTGAGAATAATAAAGGCTATGAAAACATCTTAAAAATTTCAAGTGCAATGGAAACGAGAGAGCTAGATTTACTACCAAAGAAATGGCTGAGTGCATATAGAGAAGGATTAATAGCTGTGTATAAAGCGGATCCCTTGCTCTCAAAAGATAATCTGATAGAGCTAATGGCCATATTTAAACTGAGTTGCTTATTCATTGGGATAGAGCGTCCTAGCGGCAAACCGACGGAGGAAGAGAGTTTTGTTAGAGAAATAGCAGAAGAATTAGATATTGCACTTACTGTTTATCACGAGTGTCGGTATGTAGATAAAGAGGATGCGTTTGCATTTGAAGTGCTGCATGCAATGGACCAGTCTGTAAAGATGACTGATTTTCAAAGAAAAAAACCAAAGCCAGACTCTCACGTGCTTTCTTACGAGGAATGGATAGAATGGTTTGCAGATGTCCCAGACTGGATCTCTAACACAAAAACAATGTTAGAGCGTTGTATGGTTGTATTCGATAAGAAAAAGCATATAATGCCGAAATATCCTTTGCCAGTAGATGTGAATGCCAAGGATTATTTAATATCTCTTTGCGAGGAAGGACTAAAAGAGCGAGTTCCACTATATACCCAAGCTTATTTAGACCGTTTGCAATATGAAATAGACGTTATAAGTCAGATGCAATATGAAGATTACTTCTTAATCGTCCAGGATTTCATGAAGTATGCAAAGCGTTCCAATATTTTAACAGGACCGGGAAGGGGTTCCTCTGCCAGCTCCCTTGTAGCTTATACTTTATATATTACAGATGTAGATCCTCTCCAATATGGACTCCTATTTGAACGATTCTTAAACCCTGAACGTATCACGATGCCCGATATAGATATTGACTTTGCTGACTCAAAAAGAATGGAAGTAGTTCGCTATGTAGCGGAAAAATATGGACAAAATCATGTTTCACAAATTATTACATTTGGTACCTTGTCAGCGAAAGCAGCTGCCCGTGAAGTAGCAAGAGTATTTGGATTTGAGGCTAGCACCATGAACGCCATTTCCTCGTTTATACCTTCCAAACTAGGAATTACTTTAAAAGAGGCTTACGACCATTCACCTAAACTAAGAGAATTTATCCAAACAGAAGATATGCGTAAAAAATGGTTTGAAGTTGCTCTAAAATTAGAGGGACTACCAAGAAATGCATCTACCCATGCCGCAGGAATAGTGTTATCCCCACAACCTTTAGTAAATACTGTTCCAATTCAAAAGGGGCATGATGAGATTTATTTAACGCAATGGCCAATGAAGGAAGTGGAGGAAAAAGGCTTATTAAAGATGGACTTTTTAGGATTGCGAAATCTAACAATAATTGAGCGAATTCTTAAATCGATTCATGTTAAGAAGTCTTCTATTTCTTTAAAGGATATACCATTAAATGACGAACGGACGTTTAGTCTTCTTCAAAAAGGCGATACAACGGGAGTATTCCAGTTAGAGTCAGCTGGTATGCGTAATGCATTAAAACAAATTAGACCGACTAGATTTGAAGACATTGTAGCAGTTAATGCACTATACAGACCAGGCCCGATGGATAGCATCCCTTTATATGCAAAACGTAAGCTTGGAAAGGCACCTATTACTTACGAGCACCCAGTTTTAGAGCCGATATTAAGGGAAACATATGGAATTATAGTGTATCAGGAACAGATCATGCAAATTGCCTCCAAAATGGCTGGCTTTACATTTGGCGAGGCTGACTTGCTTAGAAGAGCCGTTAGTAAAAAAAATAGAGAAGTTTTAGAAAAGGAACGTCATCACTTCGTCCAAAAAGCCAAACAGCTCGGTCATGAGGACCAGGCAGCCACTTCTGTTTATGATTTAATCGTCCGTTTTGCAGATTACGGGTTCCCAAAAAGCCATGCGGTTGCATATAGTGTCATTTCTTATCAAATGGCGTATTTAAAGGCTCACTATCCATTAGAGTTTTACGGAGCTCTCTTAAGTACTGCGATAGGGAATCAGGAAAAGATTAATCAGCTTGTAATCGAGATGAAACAAAGAGGTATAGCTGTGTTACCTCCTTCTATTTTTAAAAGTCAATCATCCTTTAGTGTAGAGAACAATGGAATTCGCTTTGGCCTTCAGGCGATAAAGGGGATTTCGTATCCATTCACGCAAAAGCTTCTACAGCAAAGACATAAACGTCCAGCGAAATGGGAAGATATTTTTGACATGGCTTCTGATTTGTCTGCTGTATTCTTTACTAGGAAAAATATCGAGCCACTTGTAAAGGCTGGAGCTTTAGATGAATTTGGAGTGGAACGTTCTACGTTATTAGCAACTATAGATGCTGCCGTAAAATATGCGGAGCTTGTCAGTCCTACAGAGGAAACAGATTTATTTGAAGGAGACTCTTCTCCTTTCGGAAAATCAAAATATATTAAAATGGATCCGTTACCAATTATGTCAAAATTAGAATTCGAAAAAGAAGTGCTTGGTCAATATTTTTCAGAGCATCCAACAGTCTCTAAGAAAAAGATGGATAATAACATCCAGCATATTTGGGATATTCTACAGTCTTCGAAAGATTCTTATGTGAAGGTTATTGGAATGGTGGAGGATATTAGAAGGATCCGGACAAAAAAAGGAGAAGCAATGGCTTTTGTCACCGTCCAAGATGATACCGGGACTGTTTCTATCACCTTATTCCCGGATGATTTTGCTAAATTTAATACCCTTTTAAAAGAACAAGCTATTCTTTTTATAGAAGGTAAGAAAGAGAGCAGGAATGGCAGAGTCCAAATAATTGCGAAGAATTTATCTGTCTGTTGATTACTAATATGTTCAACAATTTTGGATATGGTTACCTAGTGTGAAAAAGATAAGCCACCACGTGCGCATAGCGACGGTGATGGCTTATCTTTTTTGTTGTTCATAAGGCTATTGTTAAAGGGAAAAATGGTTTTGAAAGCATTTATTACTCTATTATGAACAAAAAAGATTTTTTTTCGAGAAAGGCCCTGCAATAGTATTCTAGGAGGATTAATTCAAAAGACTTTTACGAATATAAACAGATTTTTATTGCTTTTTTATGTGAGTTAATCCTCATAAATATAGAGCTTTAAGTAATAAATATATTTCCTACTTATTGATTGGAGCGATAGACGGCGACTCCAGCGGGAGGAGGGAGACAGATAAGACATCACAACCACGCGCGCAAGCGATGGGTGGTGGCTTATCGCTCCCCCCGCGGAAACATACTAACATTAGTAGTACAAACCAAAGGCCATGGTTTGTGCTACTATTTTTTTATAGTAGAAGTGAAGAAAAGCCGCCCGGACGCTGGGATCTTTGAATCCGTATCGGAAACCGGCTAACTTCACAACCCTATTAGAATCAGTTTAGTATGTTGGATCCTTAGAGACCGTGTAAGAAAAGGGAATCGTTAGGGCGATGTGAAGACTTCTATGGCTAAATAAAAGGAGGAGAAACACATGACACATGTGGTAGCGTTTGATGTCAGTAAGGGAAAAAGCACCGTAGTGATCTACAACCAATACAAACAATGTGAGTTTGAAGGGGAAATTCTCCACAACCGTTCTTCTTTTGAGGAATTAGATGGCACCCTTTGTGATCTAACCGTTCGTGGCCAGGCACCTGCAATCGTTTTCGAGGCGACCGGGTCGTACTCCAAGCCGCTTGAAAGGTTTCTCCAAGACCGTTCGTATGCCTATTGCTGTATCAATCCCCTGGAGGCTAAAATCCAGATGACCAGGTTGCGAAGGCAAAAGACGGACAAGGGGGATGCCCATGAATTGGCCAAGTCCCATTTCAAGGAGGAACGCAGGGAGACCCATCAGTCAGCGGAGGATTATTATGACCAGATGCGTGCCCTCACCCGTTACTATGAAGAGGTCAATGCGGAAGTAGAACATGTGTTTAACCGGATGCATGCTATCTTACAACTTAGTTTTCCAGAACTAGAAAGCTTTTGTTCGACTAGCTCGGTTCTTTTCCTGAACATCGTACAAGCATATCCACACCCTGATGAGGTGCTCGATTGTTCTAAGACGATTCTGCGCAATCGTCTAAAGAAAAGTACCGGAAAAAATATCTCGGTCAAACAGGCAGAGGAAAAGAGTCTGACCTTGATAGAGCTGGCAAAGAACTCCTATCCTGCAATCAGCCGTAAGGATGTGCGATGCGAGCAGCTAAGAGATTATGCCAAGAGAATTATTGAACTGAAGGCGAAGAAAGCACGGTTGGTCAAACAGATGGATGACCTTTCGAAAGACCGAAAAGAATATCAAATCCTGCTTTCTATTCCGGGGATCGGAAAAGTCACAGCCGGCAGGATCATCGGCGAACTGGGGGATATCAGCCGCTTCCACAACCATAAGCAATTAAACGCCTACGTGGGGATAGATATGATGAGGTATCAGTCAGGGACCATTTACAAGAAAGACAAAATCAATAAGCGAGGCAACAAAAACCTCCGAAGGATCTTGTTCTATATGATACAGACGATGCTTTCGTGGAGGAAAAAGAAAAAGAACCACCTGGTGGAGTATTATGACAAATTAAAAACGCAACCCCAGAGAAAGCCTCATAAGGTTGCGAGTATCGCGTGTGTGAATAAGTTTTTGAAGATGCTTTTCCACCTCATTCAACACGACTTAATGTACGATTACGAAAAGGCTACGACCATTTTGTAACCGTTAGGTTGACTATACCATATTTGGCCTAGTAAGAAAAAGCAATTTAAGCTAGGTCTATTTAGTATGCGGAAATTTAGTTTGGTTGGGGAGGGGTACCCCTCCCCAACCAAACTAAATACCTAAACTCCTAAAATAAAGATATAAATACTTGACTAAGGGTAAGAAAGCGTCCGGCTAGCGCGGAAATCAATTCTACTTGCTGACTCAGAGGCATCATAAACAACACCCTAGTCTTTAACATAGCCAAAATAAAAAAATAAAAATATGAACTGAGATAACTACGCTACCGCTGGTACCTAAGGTTTTTACAGTCATTATAACAACATTCACACAATAATGATTCTCAAATTAGGCTATTCAATCGCTCGCCTTAATTTTGCAACCGTTTGTTAAATAAATTATCATACCCCTTATTCTGCTATCAAAGAAGCTCTGATCAATAAATTCATGACTTTTTAATAACTGCACATACCCCTTGTGCAGTTTTTCCTTTACGTAATGGAAGATTTTATGTATCCTATTATTTATAAGTGGTCTGACCACTTTGTAATTTATGGAAGAGTGATGTAGTTTGAATTCAGATAAGGCCTCAAGAAAAATGTTTCTGGAAATTGTAAAACAACTGAGACAGCTTATTCATGATGAAAAAGTACCTATTGGTGGAAAATTACCTTCGGAAAGAGAGCTTGCAGAACGACTTCAAGTTGGAAGATCTTCCGTAAGAGAAGCACTTCGAAGCATGGAATTACTAGGCTTAATAGAGACTAGAAGGGGAGAAGGAACATTTCTTTCAGATTATCGAAAACATAAACTGGTAGAAGTGCTATCGACCTTTATTCTGCAGGAGGCTAAGCCTAAGGAAGATGTCCATATAACAAGAGAGGCACTTGAAAAAGATGCTATTAGAAAGGTATGTCTTTCAGAAAAGCTACATAAACTTTTAATTTGGGATGCTTTTATAGAAAAATTGCAGTTGGAAGAAGTGCAAAGAGAAGACATTATTAGAGAAATCCTAATCTTATCGGACAATCGCCTTGGCTTGAAAATTTGGTTTTTATTGAAGCAATATGGTGGAGAGCCTTATCGTAGCTACATGACTTTAGAAGAGAAAGGAATTTGGACTCAATTGCTAGAATGTATAAAGCTAGGAGATGAGAAAAAAGGAATTTCTTTTTTTGAGGATTGGCTATTGTTACTAAACAGGGGAGATGTTTAAATGAGCATTCGAGATATATTTAGAAAAAACCAAAAAAGAAAATATGCCACTATACCATCGGAGAAAGCACATGATGTTCCTGAAGGAATTATGGTTAAATGTCCGGAGTGTAGGAAAAATGTTTTCACCAAGGATCTTATGAAAAACTTAAAGGTTTGTCCTTCCTGTGAACATCATATGAAAATGACAGCTCAAGAACGTATTGATATTTTTCTAGATGAAAATACCTTTGTTTCAATGGACGATCATTTAGAAACAGTAAATCCATTAAATTTTCCTAGCTATACGGAAAAGGTTAAATCAGATTCTAACAAAACAGGCTTGAATGAGGCAGTTTTAACTGGCATCGGGAAACTGAAGGAACATACGGTTGTAGTGGCAGTAATGGACTCACATTTCCGTATGGGATCTATGGGATCGGTAGTCGGCGAAAAAATTACGAGAGCAATTGAAAAAGCAACGGAGCTGAAAGTTCCTTTTATCATTTATACAGCGAGCGGTGGAGCAAGAATGCAAGAAGGCGTATTGTCTTTAATGCAGATGGCAAAGACATCTGTTGCTTTAAGAAGACATAGCGACCATGGTTTATTATATATTTCTATTTTAACTCACCCAACTACTGGGGGAGTCTCCGCTAGCTTTGCCTCGGTCGGAGATATTAACCTAGCAGAACCACGTGCACTGATTGGCTTTGCTGGAAGACGAGTCATTGAACAAACCGTTCGGGAGAAGCTACCAGACGATTTTCAAACAGCTGAATTTTTAATGGAGCATGGTCAGCTGGATGCAGTTGTACACCGACAAGAAATGAGAGACACGGTAGCGAATCTAGTTAACTTACATGTCCAAAAGGAGGTAGTCGTATGGTAAAGGTACTTCCATTTGAGGAGCCAATCGTACAGCTTAAAAATAAAATAGAAGAAATTAAAGAGTACACTGCAACGGCAGAAGTAGATATGTCTATTGAGATTGAAAAGCTGGAAGAGAGACTAAGAAAACTAGAGCTGGATATTTATGAGAATATGGAGCCATGGGATAGAGTACAAGTAGCTCGACATCCAGGCCGTCCTACTACTAGAGATTATATACAACGGTTGTTTACTAATTTCATAGAGCTTCATGGAGATCGTTCATACGGCGACGATGCTGCTATTATAGCTGGAATAGCACTATTGAACGGAAATCCAATTACTATAATTGGGCATCAGCGTGGAATAGATACAAAGGAAAATATAAAACGGAATTTCGGTATGCCTCACCCTGAAGGATATCGCAAAGCACTTCGTTTGATGAAACAAGCAGAAAAGTTTAATCGTCCGATCATTTGTTTTATAGATACAAAGGGTGCTTATCCAGGTAAGGCTGCTGAAGAAAGAGGGCAAAGTGAAGCAATTGCTAGAAATTTAGTAGAGATGGCTGGCTTAAAGGTGCCTGTAATTAGCGTTGTTATCGGAGAAGGAGGAAGCGGAGGAGCGTTAGCGTTAGGTTTGTCTAACCATATTCATATGCTTGAAAACTCTACCTACTCTGTTATCTCACCGGAGGGAGCTGCGTCTATTCTTTGGAAGGATGCCTCGCTCGCGAAGGAAGCAGCAGAAGCGATGAAAATTACCGCTCCAGACTTAAAAAAAATGAATATAATTGATACAATTATAAGAGAGGTTCATGGAGGAGCTCATAAAGATATTGAAAAGCAAGCAGAGTATATGAAGGACGTGCTTGTTAGCTCATTAAGAGAACTATCCATGCTCTCACCAGAAGAATTAGTAGAAGCACGCTACAAAAAATTTAAGCAAATTGGTCAATTTAAAGAAAATGCGTCTTTATAGACGCATTTTTTTTGAAAGTTTCTCATGTTACAATTATAGTTAATAGAGGTAAGTTTGGAGGGGATAGAGAGATGAAACGTATTGGTGTATTAACTAGTGGCGGTGACGCTCCAGGTATGAACGCTGCAATTCGAGCGGTTGTAAGAAAGGCCATATTTGAAGGTATTGAAGTTGTTGGTATTTTACATGGTTATCAAGGATTAATAGAAGGAAAAATGGAAAAGCTGGATCTGGGTTCTGTTGGTGATATCATCCAAAGAGGTGGAACTAAGCTTTACTCTGCGAGATGTCCAGAATTTAGAACAGAAGAAGGCCAATTAAAGGCAATTGAACAGTTGAAGGCTAATGAAATTGATGGACTCGTAATTATTGGGGGAGACGGATCCTACCGTGGATCTATGACTCTTACAAAGAACGGGTTCCCATGTGTTGGGATTCCAGGTACTATCGATAATGATATTCCAGGAACTGATTATACATTAGGTTTTGATACTGCGCTTAATACAGTAATTGAATGTATTGATAAAATTAGAGACACTGCTACTTCACATGATCGCACCTTTATCATTGAAGTCATGGGAAGAGATGCTGGAGACTTAGCTTTATGGGCTGGGCTTGCAGGAGGAGCAGAAACCATTATTGTTCCTGAGGTAGAGATGGATATTACAGAGGTAGTGGAACGCTTAGAAAGTGGAACGGCACGTGGAAAAAAACATAGTATTATCGTTGTAGCAGAAGGTGTAATGAGTGGACAGGAATTTGCTGCAAAACTTAAGGAGCATGCTAATATTGAGACGAGAGTTTCAGTGCTAGGGCATATTCAACGCGGTGGCTCTCCTACAGGACGAGATCGTGTGTTGGCGAGTTTATTTGGTGCAAAAGCAGTAGAAGTTTTACTGAATAGCTCTGGAGGCCGTGCAATTGGAATCCAAAATCATCAAGTGGTAGACTATGATATGACAGAAGCATTTGAAAAAACGGAAGAATTCGATTTAGATATGTATCGCTTATCTAAAGAGTTGTCTATTTAAGATTACATAAATTACAGCAACAGGAAGGATTAGATGTATGAGAAAAACTAAAATAGTTTGTACAATTGGACCAGCAAGTGAATCAGAGGAAACATTAGAAAAGCTAATTGAGGCCGGCATGAATGTTGCTCGCTTAAACTTTTCTCATGGTAGCCATGAGGAACATGCTGGAAGAATCGAACGTATTAAAAAAGTAGCTAAAAGATTAGACAAAATCGTTGGAATCTTACTGGATACAAAAGGTCCTGAGATTCGTACACATAAGATGGAAAATGATGCGATTGAGCTTGCATCTGGGCAATCCATTGATATCTCTATGACAGAAGTGCTGGGCAATAATGAACGTTTCTCTATTTCCTATGAAAAGTTAATAGAGGATGTACAGGAAGGATCTATTATATTACTTGATGATGGGCTGATCGAGCTTATCGTTAAAGGAATAGATTTAGAAAATGGAATTATTCATACGTATGTACAAAATGCTGGAACTTTAAAGAACAACAAGGGTGTGAACGTTCCAGGAGTTTCTGTGCAATTACCAGGTATTACAGAAAAAGATGCAAAAGATATTCTCTTTGGTATTGAACAGGATGTGGATTTCGTCGCTGCTTCTTTCGTTCGTAGAGCTAAAGATGTACAGGAAATCCGTGAACTTTTAGAAAATAATAATGGATCTCATATTCAAATCATACCTAAAATTGAAAACCAAGAGGGTGTCGATAATATTGATGAAATCCTTCAAGTTTCTGATGGTTTAATGGTTGCAAGGGGAGACCTTGGAGTAGAGATTCCTGCTGAGGAAGTTCCATTAGTACAGAAATCACTTATTCAAAAATGTAACGAAGCCGGTAAGCCGGTTATTACCGCAACACAAATGTTAGACTCTATGCAAAGAAATCCTCGTCCTACACGTGCAGAGGCAAGTGACGTTGCAAACGCAATCTTTGACGGTACAGATGCTATTATGCTTTCTGGTGAGACAGCTGCAGGGCTTTATCCACTTGAAGCAGTTCAGACGATGGATAAAATCGCAAAACGTACCGAAAATGCAATTGATTATCGTGCTATTGTTAACAAACTAAGCAAGGCAAGAGAAGTTAATCTAACAGATGCAATAGGGCAAGCGGTTGCTCATACTGCCATCAACTTAAAGGTTAAAGCGGTTATTGCTCCGACAGAAAGTGGACATACAGCTAAAATGATTTCTAAATTTAGACCTGGTGTGCCTATTATTGCAGTAACATCTACTGTAAAGCCATCTAGATTGCTGACATTAGTATGGGGAGTGTATCCGATAGTTGGTAAGAAAGCATATTCTACGGATGAGGTACTAGAAATTGCTGTGGAGGAAAGTATTTTACAGCATTATGTGACACACGGAGATTTAGTAGTAATCACTGCAGGAGTTCCAGTTGGACAAGCAGGTACTACTAACTTAATGAAAGTTCACGTTATTGGAGACATGGTAGCTAAGGGGCAAGGGATCGGAAAGAAAACTGCCTTTGGTAAAGCAATCGTTGTTAATAACGCAAAGGAACTAGAAGGTCAGGATACAAGTGAGAGTATTATCGTGACCATTGGTTCTGACAAAGATATGGTTCCTGCTATCGAAAATTGCAAAGGCTTAATCACAGAAGAGGGTGGCTTAACAAGTCATGCCGCTGTTGTTGGTTTAAGCTTTGGAATTCCTGTAATAGTTGGGGTACACGATGCAACGAAGCTTATAGAGAATGGTCAAGAATTAACGTTAGACGCTGAAAGTGGAGTAATCTACAATGGGCAAGCTAGCATTATTTAATAAGATAGGCTAAGAATTTATATATTCTCAAGACAAGTGCCTCACATAAAGTGAGGCACTTGTTTTATACTTAGTATAGAAGGACGGTGTCTTTATGAAATGGATCATAGGTTTGTTTGTAGTAGTTCCTGCAATTGAGTTATATATTTTACTTTTAGCAGGCAAGTCATTAGGAGCTTTCAATACACTTTTACTAATCATGGCCACTGGAATAATTGGTGGACTTGTAGCAAAGCGTCAAGGTATGAAAGCTTTCCGTGAGGTTTCGGATAGTGTGAAAAACTACCAAGCACCGGGTGAATCAGCGATTAATGGAATTTGTATTTTCATTGGGGCTATTTTAGTAATACTACCAGGATTTATCTCTGATATTCTTGGATTTTTATTGTTGTTCTCTCCAACGCGTAAGCTGTTTAAACCTTTGTTTTATAGATGGGTTAAGAAAAAGATGAAGAATGGTCAAGTCATCGTGATGAAGTCTTCATAGAACCGCCCCATTTGTTAGCTATTAAATAGATGAATGGGCTGAATAGAATACCAACAAAGCCAAATATCAATACTGCCGCAGCACTTAAAAAGAATACATGGACAGCTTTAATCTGCATAGAAGCCGACCAAAGTAAATTGTCTACTATATGTCTTGTAAGCTGTACAAAAATATAAAGCAATAAAATAATACTTCCAAATAGTTTCGCATCTAGAAGGAAGAAATAAATGCTCATAGGTATTAAGATTATGCCAGTCCCAAGAAAAGGGATGCTATCCACTAAAGAAATTAAAAAAGCATTTTTTATCGGGTTATGTAGACCGAGCACGCTAAAGCCTATAGAAAGTAAAATAAATGTAATTAACAATAACTTCACTTCCACGCCCAAAAAGCTATTAACTACCTCCGAAGATTTCATGACTACTTTATGAAAGAATTCTCTTGTTTTCACTGGGAAATAAATCAGGAACCAAAGTCTATCCTTTGTAGACTCATACAACGAAAAAAAAAGTCCAATGCTAAAAAGAAGTACTTCAAAAACATAGGTAGGCAGATGAGTAAGATTCACCAATAAATTATCTAAAATTGTGTTTAATAGCTCTTGGAACTTATCTTCAAACATTAGAAATATAGGATGCTTTTGCAAGTCATCAAAAGGTAAGTATAAAAGATGCTCATGCAGAAGAGGTATAAGCGTGACTAATGATTGAAAGATGAAATATACGAAAAGTAAAAAGCTACTTAATATAATTACCTCTGTTAATAGTACGCTCACTATAATTGGCAGCCTGAGTTTCTTATGAAAGAAATTAGACGTTGGAAACAATAGATATCCACACAGGATAGATAACGTTAAAGGGTAAGCAATGAAAAGGATTAATCCGATGATTCCAATTGGCATCCAATAAGATATAATATCTTTCTTGTTTATTTGAAAACTAACTATATTCATCCATTCTTTTCTCAGTATAAATTGATTGAAAAGTTATTTTTTAATAATTTTAAGCGTTTTCATTCACAAAATAGCCAAAATTGATTATAATACGAGAGTAAGCAATTTAAAGGTACATATTAAATACAGGTAAAACTCTATTTACGAGACATGTAGATAATGCAGTTTTTCTGTAGAAGGGGAGATTACTAATGACGTCAACTCGTGGTTTAGAAGGAATCGTAGCGACACAGTCAGCAATAAGCTCTATTATTGATGACACCCTTACATACGTCGGCTATGATATTGATGATTTAACGAATAATGCAAGTTTTGAAGAGGTAGTTTACCTTTTATGGCATAAACGTCTGCCAAACGCTTCAGAACTAGCAGAGCTAAAACAGCAACTTGCTGATAACATGGCAGTACCTCAAGAAGTATTAAATCATTTCAAAACATATCCTATTAATAAAGTTCATCCAATGACTGCTCTTAGAACAGCTGTATCTATGCTAGCATTATATGACGATTCTGCAGAGGATATGTCCGAGGAAGCAAACTACCTTAAAGCTATCCAGTTACAAGCTAAAATGTCTACTTTAGTAACTGCATTTTCTCGTGTACGCAAAGGATTAGAGCCAGTAGCTCCTAAATCTGATTTAGGCTACGCTGCAAACTTCTTATATATGCTATCTGGTGAAATGCCAGAAGAAATTGAAGTGGAAGCTTTTAACAAAGCATTAGTACTTCATGCAGACCATGAATTAAATGCATCTACATTCACTGCACGTGTTTGTGTAGCAACTCTTTCTGATATTTACTCAGGTGTTGTTTCAGCTATCGGTGCTCTTAAAGGGCCACTTCATGGTGGAGCAAACGAACAAGTAATGAAAATGTTAACTGAAATTGATACTCTTGAAAACGTAGATAGCTATGTTCAAGATAAATTAGACAACAAAGTTAAAATCATGGGCTTTGGTCACCGCGTTTATAGAAAAGGTGATCCTCGTGCAAAACACTTGCGTGAAATGTCTAAAAAACTAACAGCTCTTCGCGGAGAGTCAAAATTATATGATATGTCTGTACGCATTGAAGAAATCGTTACTGGTCAAAAGAACTTGCCACCAAATGTAGATTTCTATTCAGCATCTGTCTACCATTCATTAAATATTGACCATGATTTATTCACACCTATTTTTGCGGTTTCACGTGTATCTGGATGGGTAGCTCATATTCTTGAGCAATATTCAGACAACCGTTTAATCCGTCCACGTGCAGAATACGTTGGACCTGGTATGCAAAAATATGTTCCAATCGAAGAACGATAATATCAATTGTTTGTAAAGATTAGGGCTAAGACACATAGCGTGTCATTGGCCCTATGATTATGATAGTAGGAGGAAATAATAATGACATCTGGTAAAATTACAGTAGAAAACGGTGTACTTAACGTACCAAACACAGCAATCATTCCATTTATCGAAGGTGACGGAACAGGTCCTGATATCTGGGCAGCAGCTTCACGCGTATTAGAATCTGCAGTAGAAAAAGCTTATAACGGCGAAAAGAAAATTGAATGGAAAGAAGTGCTTGCTGGACAAAAAGCATTCGACCAAACTGGTGAATGGTTACCACAAGAAACTTTAGACGTTATCAATGAGTACTTAATCGCTATTAAAGGACCTTTAACAACACCAATCGGTGGAGGAATTCGTTCATTAAACGTAGCTCTACGTCAAGAATTAGACCTATACACTTGCCTACGTCCAGTTCGTTATTTCACTGGTGTTCCATCTCCAGTTAAACGTCCTGAAGATACAGATATGGTTATTTTCCGTGAAAACACAGAAGATATCTATGCTGGTATTGAATATGCAAAAGGTACAGACAATGCTAAAAAACTAATCGAGTTCTTACAAACAGAATTCGGTGTTAAAAACATTCGTTTCCCAGAAACTTCAGGTATCGGTATTAAACCAATTTCTGAAGAAGGTACTAAACGTTTAGTGCGTGCTGCATTAAACTACATTATTAAAGAAGGTCGTACTTCTTTAACATTAGTACACAAAGGAAATATCATGAAGTTCACTGAAGGAGCTTTCAAAACTTGGGGCTATGAAGTGGCTGAACAAGAATTTGGTGACAAAGTATTCACTTGGAACCAATACGATCAAATTAAAGAAGAACAAGGTACTGAAGCAGCTGACAAAGCTCAATCGGATGCAATTGCAGCTGGTAAAATCCTAGTTAAGGATTCAATCGCTGATATCTTCTTACAACAAATCTTAACTCGTCCAAAAGAGTTCGATGTAGTTGCTACTATGAACTTAAATGGAGATTATATCTCTGATGCACTTGCTGCACAAGTTGGTGGTATCGGTATCGCTCCTGGAGCTAACATCAACTACGTAACTGGACATGCTATTTTTGAAGCTACTCACGGTACAGCTCCAAAATATGCTGGTTTAGATAAAGTTAACCCATCTTCAGTAATCCTTTCAGGTGTACTAATGCTTGAACACCTTGGCTGGAACGAAGCTGCTAAACTTATCATGGATTCCATGGAAAAAACAATTGAATCTAAAGTAGTAACTTACGACTTTGCTCGTCTAATGGATGGCGCTAAAGAAGTTAAGTGTTCAGAGTTTGCTGACGAATTGATTAAAAATCTTTAATCGGAAGTTATGAAATTTGGTTTAACGAAAGAGAGGATTAATTCCTCTCTTTTCCAATTTTGGACAAAAGGAGAGTTACGACATGACAATGAAACGTAATAAAATCTCAGTTATCGGTAGCGGGTTTACAGGTGCTACTACAGCGTTCCTATTGGCACAAAAAGAATTGGGAGATATCGTATTAGTGGATATACCACAAGCTGAAAACCCTACTAAAGGCAAAGCTTTAGATATGGCGGAAGCTGGACCAGTTCAAGGATTCGATGCTAGTATTATCGGTACTTCTAATTACGAAGAAACGAAGAATTCGGATCTAGTAATTATTACTGCAGGTATTGCACGTAAGCCTGGCATGAGCCGTGACGATTTAGTTCAGACAAACCAAAAAGTAATGAAGGCTGTTACTGGAGAAATTATTAAATATTCTCCGAACACAACGATTTTAGTATTAACCAACCCAGTTGACGCTATGACATACACTGTCTTTAAGGAATCCGGTCTACCGAAGGAAAGAGTTATCGGGCAATCGGGAGTGTTAGATACTGCTCGTTTCCGTACATTTGTTGCACAGGAATTAAACCTATCTGTTAAAGATGTAACTGGTTTTGTTCTTGGAGGTCATGGCGATGACATGGTTCCACTTGTAAGATACTCATATGCTGGCGGTATACCTTTAGAAAAACTAATGGATAAAGATCGCCTGGAGGCTATTGTGGATCGCACTCGTAAAGGTGGAGCAGAAATTGTTAACCTTTTAGGCAATGGATCTGCATACTATGCACCCGCTGCTTCACTTGTAGAAATGGCAGAGGCTATCCTAAAGGATCAAAAACGTGTTCTTCCATCCATTGCATACTTAGAAGGGGAATATGGTATGGAAGGTATTTACCTTGGAGTACCAACCGTTCTAGGTGCAGGTGGCATTGAGAAGATTATAGAACTTGATCTGACTGAAGAAGAAAAAAATCTGTTAAGTAAATCTGCTGATGCAGTAAAAGTAGTAATGAAGGTTTTAGCTTAATAGTCTGATCTAATGAGTGAGATTAATTTCTCACTCATTTTTTGTTATTTAGGAAATTATAAAATTATGAACCTGTGGATAAATTAATGTCTAGCTCCAGCGCCTTGCCCCTCGGGGTCAAATGGATAAAAGCTCCGGTGGCTGAGGAACTGCCTCCTCGCTTTTCTCCATTTGCCTGTCGGGGCAGACATAGGAGCTTACGCTTTTCTTGTTATGGAGCTAATCCTAATCAGTTTAATAAATGGCGCATTCTCAATTAAATAAGAAACACTTTCTATTTAATGGACGTAACCTAATGCAACATTTCCTTAAGAGGAACGTCTGTTGAAAAGAGTGTAGTCATCCATACGTGAATATAGTAGTATCGTTTGTTGCGTTCCTCTAATAATTATTGATAAGATATAGGTAACTTAAATGTAGGGAGTTGAAGCATAATTGCTAGGGAGAATATCTAGAATCGGAAAGAGTATACAAGATTTAATTATCGGAGAAAAACTGTCTATCACAGAGAAAATCGAGGATAAAGATATATTACTATACTTAGGATTGACAAATGATAACAATCCTCTTTATATTCAACATGATTTTGCTTCCAAAACAGAATATGAAAAACCAATTGTACCTACGATTATGTTGACTGGTATTGTAACTTCTGCAATATCCAAATATCTTCCTGGACCAGGTTCTCATGTATATAGGCAAGAGATTACGTTTCCTGTACCTGCGTACCATTATTCCTTAATAACATTTACGTTTGTAATTACCGATATTAATGTACATAAAAATGAAGTTAGTATAGAAGTTGAAGGCCGTAACGAGGAAAAGGAAACAGTCTTACAAGGTAAGTTTCTTGTAGCTCCTCCCACTTTACAACCTTAAAATACTATAATAAGTATCGGTTTAGTTGCTGATTTGGAATGGGGGTTTCAAATCGACTATGGAGGCTAAGATAATGAAAAAAGTATTAGTAGTGGATGATGAAAGTTCGATTGTAACTTTATTAAAATATAATTTAGAGGAAGCTGGTTTTCAAGTTATTACAGCTGCTGATGGGCGTGAAGGCTTGAATTATGCTGTAGAGGAAAATCCGGATGTTATTGTTCTGGACTGGATGTTACCGTATCTAGATGGCATGGAAGTATGTAAAGAGTTAAGGCTAAGAAAGATACAAACACCTATAATCATGCTTACAGCCAAAGGTGAAGAGTTTGATAAAGTTCTTGGACTTGAACTTGGAGCAGATGACTATATGACAAAGCCATTTAGCCCTCGAGAAGTTACTGCGAGAGTAAAGGCGATGATTCGTAGAAGTGTATTAACATCAGAGCATCAAAAGAAAAATGCTGATGACAACTATACCTTTGGCGGTTTAAAAATATTTCCTGATCGCTTTGAAGTTCTTTTAAATGATCAGCCCTTAGAATTCACCCCAAAAGAATTTGAGTTGCTTGTGTATTTAATTGAAAACAAAAATAGAGTGTTAACTCGTGATCAGTTGTTAAGCTCTGTATGGAATTACGATTTTGCGGGTGATACAAGGATTGTAGATGTTCACATTAGTCACCTAAGAGATAAAATTGAAGAAAATAGCCGTAAGCCTATGTATATTAAAACCATTAGAGGGCTTGGATACAAGTTTGAGGAGCCAAAGTCAATATGAGTTTTCACAATAGAATATTTCGTATTTATTCTATTTTAATCGGACTAATTCTCCTTGGAGTCGGTTTAGTATTGGCACAAATATTTCCTATCTTCATCGAGCGTACTACTAGTACGAGTATTGATGGGAAAATTGAGGATATCGAAAGTTATATAAGTACAACCAATATCACTTCCGAGGAAAGACAAGAAATCATTAAT
Source organism: Psychrobacillus sp. FSL W7-1457 (assembly GCF_038593405.1). Taxonomy (NCBI): domain Bacteria; kingdom Bacillati; phylum Bacillota; class Bacilli; order Caryophanales; family Bacillaceae; genus Psychrobacillus; species Psychrobacillus sp. FSL W7-1457. The sequence goes on along the minus strand of NZ_CP151993.1, from coordinate 2,546,383 downwards.
CATTTAAATGCTTCTTTGTTAGAAGAAGATGTGAATTTTATTCAAATGAATTTATGGATTGCATTGGCATTTATCCTTATATTAGCTTATCTAATTGCTTTGATCATTAGCTTTAATATAATGAAAAGATACTCGCAGCCAGTTGAACACTTAACGGAAACAGCAATGGAGCTAGCTAGAGGAAATTATCGAATACGAGCTTTTGAGGATGGTTTTTCAGGAATGTCCAAGCTTACAAATTCAATTAATATACTAGCTAGAAATCTTCAGGATATATCTATCATGCGTGAAACCGAAAAAGAACGATTAAAAACGCTCATTGAGAATATGGGAAGTGGTTTAATCATGATAGACCGCAGCGGAGTAGTGAGTATAGTCAATCGCTCGTTTCTTAACCAGCTGCAGCTAAGCTTTGAGCAAGTAGACGGAAAACAATTTCGTAAAATTGGATTACCCGAACAGATAGAAACGTTTATAGAAAAGCTATTTTTGACGGAAATGCTAAGCAAGGAACAAATTGAAATACAGCGTAATTTAAGTACATACCACCTCGTAGCATACGGTGCCCCTGTAATTGGGGAGCATGGAAGATGGCTAGGGATTGTCGTAGTATTTCATGATGTCACTGAATTGATCAAACTGGAGCAGGTAAGAAAAGACTTTGTTGCGAATGTATCACATGAATTAAAAACTCCTGTGACTTCCATTAAAGGATTTTCTGAAACCCTGTTATATGGTGCCTATAAAAAAGAAGATACGTTATTATCTTTTCTAGAAATCATATACAAGGAAAGCAATCGTCTTCAAATGCTTATTAATGATTTATTAGACCTATCAACAGTAGAACAAGCTGGATATGAAATTAAGTTGAATAGGGTTCGGTTATACGATGTGCTCATGCAAAGTATGGAAATGACAAATCATTTATTGGAAGAAAAAAATATGGAATTAACTCTATCCTTAGATGAGAAGGTAGAGGTACTGGGAGATTCCAACCGAATTATGCAAATTATGATGAATTTATTGACCAATGCTATTACCTACTCATCCGAAAATACCTTCATCACGGTGAATATAGGAAAAGACAAAAAATATGGTTACTTCACAATTAAGGACCAAGGAATTGGTATTAAGGAAGAAGAGGTAGAACGCATATTTGAACGTTTTTATCGAGTGGACCGTGCAAGAAGTCGTAACTCAGGTGGTACAGGATTAGGCTTGGCAATCGTCAAGCATATCGTAGAAGCTCATCATGGTTTAATAAAAGTTGAAAGTGAGATTGGAAAAGGTACAGCTTTTACTGTGTATATTCCACTCACGAAAAGTTAATGGAGGTCCATCATGAATAATCAACCATTTATCCCTATTATAATTGGGACAGATATGAACGCATACAATATGTCCATTTCCTTTCACGAGGAGTATGGTATTAAACCAATTTTAGTAGGTAAAGAAGAAATGTCCTTCACTAAATTAAGCAGTGTCATTGAACATATTGAAATACACTCAAACTTATGGGACCAATCTGCTTTTGTATCCGTTTTGACAGAAGTAGCAAAAAAATATAAAACAGCAGATAAGCAGTTACTGTTAATCGGTACGAATGATTTTTATGTTCGTCTAATCATTGAGAATGCAGACGTTTTAAAAGAAATGTATGTGTTTAACTATATGACCGAGGATCTAATGAACAACCTTTTAGTAAAATCGAACTTTTATAAGCTTTGTGAAGAGCACGGAATCGATACACCTAAAACCTATTTCTACTCATGCTCTAAAAAACAACCTTTTACTGAAGAGGTGCTTTTCCCGTTGATCATTAAGCCAAGTAATGGTGTTGAATACTATAAGCATAAATTTGCTGGTCAACAAAAAGTATACCGAGTAGAGTCTCAGCAAGAATTAGATGAAGTTATTCGCAAAGTAAATGAGAGCGGCTATGAGGAAGATTTGATCATCCAGGATTATATTCCTGGAGACGATACTTACATGTGGGATTCTGTATTTTATGTTAGCTCAAAAGGGCAGGCACAGCTAAGTACACTTGCTCAAGTAGTTTTACAAGAGCATACAGTGACTGCAATAGGAAATTATACTGCACTAATTACTCGCTACGATGAAGAGTTAATGAAAAAACTTCAACACTTCTTAGAGGCAGTTGGATACGTTGGCTTTGCTAACTTCGATTTAAAATACGATGAGCGAGACGGTAAATATAAAGTTTTTGAAGTAAATATTAGACAAGGTAGATCAAGCTATTATGTAACTGCACTGGGACATAACATGGCACGATATATTGTGGATGACGTTATTTATAACAAAGAAAAGCCTTTGACGCTATTAAATGAACATTACCTATTTACGGTTGTTCCTAAAATAGTGTTGAAGAAATTTGTGGATAATCTATCTATACAGCAAGAAATTCGTTTGCTGTTAGGGGAAGGTAAGTGGGGTAACCCATTGTTTTATAAAGGGGACAAGCATTTTAAACGCAAGTTATATCTAATGGCTCGTCAGGTGAATTATTATAAAAAGTATAAAAATAATCAGTGGTGAGTAAAAATTTACAAACAATTCACATGCTATTTACATTGCTTTGATAGAGTTTAGATAGACCCCCTTTTCCAAATGAAATACTTTAAAAGGCTAGCACTTGTTGCTGGCCTTTTAATTTTTAGAATATATCTCAATTCACCTTTCGACACTATTATTTACAAGAAAAGTAGGAGGAGGTGATGGCAGATTTCCGCTCTCGGCGGACGCTTTCCGTGGGGTGAGCGATAAGCCATCACCCATCGCTTGCGCGCGTGGTTGTGATGTCTTATCTGTCTCACTCATCCCACTGGAGTCGCCGCCTGCCGCTGCAATCAAAGGGGGTGTGGCACAAAAGAAGAGATTAAAAATTGCTTGCTACAAACATTATCTTTAAGCTTACTTTAACTTCATCTATTAAAATGCTCCTCATTTGAACAAGCAACTTAACCAAAATGATCAAAGTATATCTAACATGATTATAAAATGAAAGATAAAACAGGAAATAAAACAAGTAAGATTACCATACTTTGCATGAAAGTTGCTAAAATATCTTTTTTCCAAGTATTATTTTTGGGATAACGATTGTTCAATCTTTGAAAGATGAGTAGGAAACCCCACCAAATGAATAAATTTATTAAGAACTGACTGATCTTATCATATAGCATAAATTCCCCTCCAAACTAACCTACCAATTTATTTAAATACGTTTCCCATGCAAAAAAGTTCTAACAAACTTGAAATTTATTTAAATAAATCTTTTTAAATAGTTTCCAAATATTTTGTTCATAACCTTGGGCGTATTTTCTAAATAAACATTAATTTGTTCCATGTTCGATTGGAGTTTATCAGTGTTTCTTTCATCTGTTGGAAAATCAGATATTCCTTTAATAATAATACATTCAACATCATTCTTCTTACAGATATAAGCAATTGCACTCGCTTCTGTATCGGCTATTGTTATTTCGTTTTCTTTAAGTTCTAAATAGTCCTCCCACATAACTACTGCTTTATCAGCAGTGCCAATTGTTCCTGTATAAAAATCATCTCCTCCATATCTAGATAAATCAATATCGACTATGAAGGATTGTTTAATAAATGGCTCAATTTCTTTTACTGTACAATCATATTGAACGGCTTTATTGGGTACAAAAATATCCAAATTACTGTACTTCTCATCAATTCCAGCACATGTTCCAGCAACGATGACTTTAGTTAAATTAAATTTAGAAATCATATACTGATTGCCGCCAACACCATTTACTTTTCTTACACCCGTACTATAAAAAACAAGTCCAGTATCATTGATTGTTCTTATGAAATACTCACCGTATGGGTAACTGAAACGTTCGTTATTTTTTATGCTGAAGAATTTCAATGTTGCTTCATATTCCCACTTTGTTGCAATACTTATACCTATCATCGATTGATCACCCTACAAATAAAATTTATCCTCTACACGTTTTAATTTCATATTTTATCAATTGACTATTCTTTTTTACTCTGTTCATTACCTATTAAATATTAATAGGCAAATATCCTTTTTTTACTAGCCCGCTTCCGCCCATTTAAATGTAACATTACACGAACGATACCCACGCTACGAAAAACAACCCTTATCTAAGCCAAGTCAAAAAGAAATAGTCAGTTTTGAAATTTTTGAAACTTTCCTTCTTCAGGTCCGTAAAATAACTATACATAGAGAAGGGGGAAAAATATGAGTACAAAAAGATTGTTAACTATTATCGCTGTATCTATTGTTGGCATTGTTCTTCTATCCGCAGTATTTACATCTTGGTATACAGTAGATGAATCAGAGCAAGCAATAGTTATTACATTTGGAGATGCAAGCGAGCCAATAACAGAATCAGGGTTGAAATTTAAGTTTCCTTGGCCAATACAGAAGGTAGAAAAGCTATCAAAAGAAACCTTCAGTTTACAGTTTGGTTATAAGCAAGACGCGAATGGGGAAATCACTTCCTATGACAAGGATACTAAAATGATTACTGGAGACGACAATATCGTTTTAACAGACTTGGTTGTTCAGTACAAAATCACAGATCCTAAAGCGTACTTGTTTAATTCTGAAAATCCAAAGGAAATGTTACATGATGCAACCTCGGCATCTATTCGTTCAGTAATCGGAAATTCGAAAATTGATGATGCTTTAACTTCAGGTAAGGCTCAAATTGAAGCAGATACAAATGAGTTGCTTGCTTCATTGATTAATAAATATGAAATTGGTATTACTGTGTTGACCGTAAAGCTACAAGACGTAGAGCTTCCAAATGCAGAAGTTAGGGCTGCATTTACAGCTGTAACGGATGCGGAAGAAACTAAAAATACAAAAGTAAACCAGGCAGAAAAGTATGTAAATGAAAAGGTTAGTGTGGCTGAAGGTGAAGTGGATGCTATTAAATCAGAGGCTATAGGCTACCAAACAGCACGTATTGAACAGGCAAGAGGAGATGTTGCCTTATTTGATAAGCTATATGCCGAATATCGAAATAATAAGGAAATCACTAGACAGCGATTAGTAATGGAAACATTGGAAGCTGTTTTGCCTAATGCTAAAATTTATATAATGAATGATGAAGGTGGGACGATGAAGTATTTACCACTTCAACAAATAGAGTCCTCTAAACAAAGTGCACCACCGCCTAGCACTACTACTGAGAAAAAGCCTGAAGAAGGGAGTGGACAATAATGTCAGATAATAACAACCCTTTTGCAAATTTAGAGTCAAAGTTTAAAACTGTGCCTAACAAACCCAAAAAAGAAAAGACTCCCATTGATTATAAAAAGCATACTAAATCGTTCATTTCAATTTTTGTAGTCTTTGTAATTGCTGTAATTGCCCTCGCTAATATATATGTAGTCAAGGAGGGGGAATATAGAGTTATTCGTCAGTTCGGTGAGATTAAAAGTATTAAAGATTCCCCTGGCTTGCATATGAAAATACCATTTATACAAAGTGTAACGACCATTCCAAAATACCAAATGAATCATAATTTATCTGAGGCAGAGATTAATACAATGGATAAGCGACGTATAATTATCGATAATTATGCAGTTTGGAGAGTAGTCAATCCAAAGGACATGATTTCTAACGCTGGTAACATAGTAAATGCAAGCTCTCGTATGGAGGAATTTATTTATTCAGTAGTGCGATCAGAGCTTGGTCAATTAAATTATAGTGAAATCATTAATGATGAAAATTCATCGCGTGGTAGTTTAAATGACCAGATTACTAGAGAAGTAAATGAACTTCTATCTAAAGATAAATATGGTATAGAAGTAGTAGATGTACGTATTAAAAGAACCGACTTGCCAGAAGAAAATGAGCAGTCTGTATATAACGAGATGATTTCCGATCGTGAAAGTGTTGCTCAAAAGTTTTTGTCTACGGGTGATGCTGATAAGAGAAGAATTGAAGCGGAAACGGATAGTACAGTTACGAAGATGATAGCAGAAGCTAAAAAAGAGGCTGCTCTTCTAAGAGCTGAAGGGGATGCGGAGGCTGCAAGAATTTATAATACTAGCTTTTCAAAGGACCCTGAATTTTATTCTTTATATAGAACGTTAGAATCCTATAAGAAGACAATCGGTGAAGATACAATGATTGTTATTCCTTCCGATTCTCCTTATGCCAACATCCTATCTGGATACTTAGAATAGTATATGAATCGTCATTCCCCTTACTGTCGTGGTAAGATATAGGGAATGACGATTTTATTTTATTTAGGAAAATAAAGTTTTGTACCTGTGGATAAATTGATGTCTAGCTTCACCGCCTTGCCCCTCGGGTCAAATGGATAAAAGCTGTGGGGGCTGAAAAAATGCCTCCTCGCATTTACCCATTTGCCTGTCGGGGCAGGACAGGCGCTTGCGCATTTCTTGATGTCTAGCTTCACTGCCTTGCCCCTCGGGTCAAATGGTTAAAAGCTGTGGGGGCTGAAAAAATGCCTCCTCGCATTTACCCATTTGCCTGTCGGGGCAGGACAGGCGCTTGCGCATTTCTTGATGTCTAGCTTCACCGCCTTGCCCTCGGGGTCAAATGGGAAAATACTGCGGTGGCTGAGAAGCTGACTCCTCGCATTTTCCCATTTGCCTGTCGGGGCAGAGATAGGCGGTTGCGCTTTTCTTTGTACAAGCTAATGTAAAACAATATAACTAAGGAGTGAATGATTCATGTCATCTGAAAAAATTCTATTATTAGATGGGAATAGTTTAGCTTATCGTGCATTCTTTGCCCTTCCTTTATTAACGAACGAACATGGAATACATACAAACGCTGTTTACGGCTTTACAATGATGCTTCAAAAAATTATGGATGAAGAGAATCCTACACACATGCTCGTGGCATTTGATGCAGGGAAAACTACCTTCCGCCATTCCACTTTTGAAGAATATAAGGGAGGAAGACAGAAAACTCCACCCGAGCTTTCAGAGCAATTTCCATATTTACGCAAGCTTATAGATGCTTATGGCATTAAACGATATGAGCTGGAAATGTACGAGGCAGACGATATTATAGGGACGCTAAGTCGACAGGCTGAAAAGAAGGGACAGCAGGTTGTCATTGTGTCAGGAGACAAGGATTTAACTCAGCTAGCTACTGATTCGACTACAGTGTATATTACGAGAAAAGGAATTACAGACATAGAGAAATATACACCAGAGCACGTTCAAGAAAAATACGGACTTACACCACTTCAAATCATCGATATGAAGGGATTAATGGGGGATTCCTCTGATAACATTCCGGGAGTTCCAGGCGTTGGTGAAAAAACAGCCATTAAACTTTTAAAGGAGCATGGATCTGTTGAGCAACTATATCAAGCGCTCGATTCAGTTAGTGGTGCTAAGCTAAAGGAAAAGCTTATAGCCAATGAGGAACAGGCTAAGATGAGTAAGGAGCTTGCAACTATTGAAATAAACGCTCCTATCGATGTGTCACTTGAGGATATCACTTATAGTGGTCCAAATATGGATGAAGTCATTTCTATATGGAAGGAACTATCCTTTAAAACTTTATTAGAAAAAACGGAGTATGTTGCAGAGGAGCATTCTACCACGGAAACGACTTTTGAAATTGTAGAGAACGTGAACTCTAGTTTCTTAGTAGATGAAATGTCCCTGCACTTGGAATTATATGATGAACAGTACCATAGAGCCGATTTATTGGGCATTGCGTTGTCAGATGGGGAAAAATCTTATTTTATCCCTGGAGAAACAGCTTTCCAATCAAAAGAATTTTGTGCTTGGCTAGAGGATGAGTCCAAAACAAAGTATGTCGTGGATTCAAAAGCAACTCAAGCAGTAAGCAGAAAACATGGAGTAAGCATTGCTGGGGTGGAGTTTGATCTAATACTGGCAGCCTATATAGATAATGCATCTTTGTCTGCAGATGATGTAGCAACGATAGGGAAAGAATATGGTTATTATAATGTATTAAGCAATGAGCAAATTTACGGAAAAGGAGCCAAAAAGTCTGTTCCCGAGCAAGAGAAGCTTGCGGAGCATGCAACTAGAAAGGCATTAGCTTTATGGCATTTAAAACCTATCCTTGAAAAGAAATTAAAAGAAAATGAACAATTTAAGCTATACAAGGAGTTGGAATTACCACTAGCATCTATTCTAGGGACAATGGAGTCAGATGGAGTAAAAGTGGATAAACAAGTACTTGTTGAAATGGGCCATGATTTAGAAATCAAGCTGAAGCAAATTGAAGGTGACATCCATGCTTTAGCGGGAGAAGAATTTAATATTAATTCTCCAAAGCAGCTTGGCGTCATTCTTTTTGAAAAGCTAGGACTGCCACCTATTAAGAAAACGAAGACTGGCTATTCTACAGCAGCCGATGTGTTAGAGAAACTAGCTAGTGAGCATGAAATTATTGAACAGATTCTAATGTACCGTCAATTAGGGAAGTTAAATTCAACCTATATCGAAGGACTTTTAAAAGAAATCCATGAGAGTGACGAGAAAATTCATACTAGATACCAGCAGGCTCTAACAACAACAGGGCGCTTAAGCTCTATCAATCCTAACTTGCAAAATATTCCTATCCGTCTTGAAGAAGGTAGAAAAATTCGTAAAGCGTTTGTACCAAGTAATCCTGAATGGGTTATGTTTGCAGCTGATTATTCTCAAATAGAGCTACGGGTGCTTGCACATATGGCAGAGGATGCAAACCTGATGGAAGCCTTTAAGAATAATATGGATATCCATACTAAAACCGCTATGGATGTATTCCATGTAGAGGCAGACGCTGTTGATTCTAATATGCGCCGTGCAGCAAAAGCAGTTAACTTTGGTATTGTTTATGGAATTAGTGATTACGGTCTATCTCAAAGCTTAGATATTACTCGTAAAGAAGCTGCTATATTTATCGAGAAGTATTTGAAAAGCTTCCCTGGAGTAAAGGAATATATGGATGACAGTATTCAAACAGCTAAGCAAAAAGGTTTCGTTACGACCATTTTGAACCGTAGAAGATATTTGCCGGAAATAACTAGCTCTAATTTTAATCTGAGAAGCTTTGCTGAACGCACAGCTATGAATACGCCTATACAAGGAAGCGCAGCAGATATCATTAAAAAAGCGATGATTGATATGGCAGCACGACTTAAAAAAGAAAACATGCAAACCAAGATGCTTCTTCAAGTGCATGATGAGCTAATATTCGAGGCTCCTCCAGAAGAGATTGCACTGCTTGAGAAAATCGTTCCTGAGGTAATGGAATCTGCGATTGAGCTAAACGTTCCTCTTAAAGTGGAGTATGCGTTTGGATCATCTTGGTACGATACAAAGTAAGGAGTTTTATGTATGCCAGAATTACCAGAGGTGGAAGGTGTTGTTCGAGGACTTCAGCCTGTTGTCACAGGTAAATTGATTCAATCAGTGGATGTTTCTCCAACCATCATAAAATCAAAGCAAGTTGGAAAGGAAGCTATTATCAAGGGAGCAGACGTGGAGTCATTCCAGGCTGCTCTTCCTGGTATGGTGATCGCTCGAATTGAACGGCGCTCGAAATATATTTATTTTCATTTGAAAAACCAATATGGAGAACCATTTCTACTCGTTTCACATTTGGGCATGTCTGGTGCTTGGTTCTATGTAAGGACCTTGGATGACATCTTAGAGGAAAAGTTTAAAAAGCATAGTCATGTTACTCTTCATTTTGAAGAAGGAGAAATGCTTGTATATGCGGACATACGTCGGTTTGGCGAGCTACGTCTGCTAGAAACCGAAGCAGACTATCCACCTTTACTTTTGATGGCTCCCGAGCCTTTTGACGATGGAGCATTAGAGCATTTTCTACAGATGAGTCTCTTGCCGCGCTATGAAAACAAAGCTATCAAGGAGTTCATCATGGATGGTCATGTCGTTTCAGGCTGTGGCAATATATATGCCACAGAGGCATTATTTAATCTTAGAATACATCCTGCCCGGACAGTAAAAAGAATAAGTAAAGCAAGAAAAATTCAACTGTTTCAGGAAATAGTGACAGTACTGTTAGACAGCATTGAAAATGGTGGAAGTACTATTTCAGATTATCGCTCTATTAATGGTGGAGCAGGAACGATGCAGCATAGATTACAAATGTATAGCAAAAAAAGCTGCCCAATCTGTGGGAAGGCTACCAAGCAAAAAACAATAGCTGGCCGAACATCTACCTATTGTGGTTCGTGCCAAAAGTAACGGAGGATTCATCATGATCATTGGATTGACTGGAAGTATCGCTAGCGGCAAAAGTACGGTGTCAAATATGCTGAAAGAAATGGGATATCCCATTATTGATGCAGATCTTGTAGCAAGAATCGTTGTGGAAAAAGGAACAGATGCTCTTCAGGCAATAACGGAGGTTTTTGGAGACGAGATACTTAATGCGGATGGTGAACTAAATCGTCCGAAGCTAGGTGAAATAATTTTTTCTTCACCCGCCCAAAGAAAACAGCTGAATGATATTATGCATCCGGCCATTCGAGCGGAAATGATGAGACAAAAAGAGGAAATGTTACTAGCAGGTCATCCGGTTATTATAATGGATATCCCATTGCTTTTTGAAAGTAAGCTCCAATCTTACGTGGATAAAATTATTGTCGTTACTGTATCAGAAGAAACTCAACTGAACAGGCTAATGGCTAGAAATAATTATTCCAAAGAGGAAGCAAAAGCAAGAATTCAATCTCAGTTGCCTTTGTCTATTAAGGAGAAGGGCGCAGATGCTGTCATTTATAATAATGGTACTTTGGAGTCAACTAGGGAGCAGCTAGAAAAAATTCTTAGAGCTTGGAAGTAATAATTATTTGAAAATAACGAATTTAAAAACAGGGTATTTTAAGGCTACATAATTCTAAAATTGTGTTATACTAATGCATGATTATAAAAGAAAAAGTATCACACGTTATAGGAGGACTTATTATATGTCAGCTTCAATTGCAATCAATGGTTTTGGAAGAATCGGAAGAATGGTATTTCGCCAAGCAATCGTACAAGAGGAACTTAATGTAGTAGCTATTAATGCTAGATACCCATTAGAAACTTTAGCTCACCTAATAAGATATGATTCTACACATGGAACTTTCTCTGGAGAAATTGAGATTGGAGATAATGCTCTAATCGTAAATGGTAAACATGTACAGATCGTAAACGAGCGTGAGCCAGAAAAACTTCCATGGAAAGAATTGAATGTGGATATCGTAATTGAATCTACTGGTAAATTCAATGATGGAGAAAAAGCATCAGGTCACATAAAAGCTGGGGCTAAGAAGGTCGTTATTACAGCACCTGCCAAAAATGAGGATGCAACGATTGTCATTGGTGTAAATGATGAAAAGCTAGACGTAGTAAATCACCAAATCATCTCAAATGCAAGCTGTACAACTAATTGTTTGGCACCAGTAGTAAAAGTATTAAACGATGCCTTTGGTATTGAAAACGGTTTAATGACTACAGTTCATGCCTATACAAATGACCAAAATAATTTAGATAACCCCCATAAAGATTTAAGACGTGCGCGTTCTTGTGGGCAATCTATTATTCCTACTTCGACCGGTGCAGCGAAAGCCCTTTCACTTGTATTGCCAGAGCTAGAAGGAAAGATTCATGGAATGGCTTTACGCGTTCCTACTCCTAATGTTTCTTTAGTAGATTTAGTTGTGGATGTTCAACAAGAAGTGACAGCGGAAGAAGTAAATGCTGCGTTCCAAAAAGCAGCCGAGGGCTCTATGAAGGGCATTTTGGGAATTACTCATGAGCCATTGGTTTCGATTGATTTCAATACAACTACTAATTCTAGTACTGTAGATGGACTGACTACTATGGTAATGGGTAAAACAAAAGTTAAAGTACTTGCTTGGTATGATAATGAATGGGGTTATTCAGCAAGAGTGGTAGACTTAGCTAAAAAAGTTGCAAGTGGATTGTAATATCGTAATAACTTATTTTATTTAATTTAATTGAGTCTGACATTATGCTTCACTAATGAGTGTTTTTCCTAATATTAACATAATGCCTACCTCTTTCTAGTATTACTAGAAAGAGGTTTTTTTATATTGCACTATTAGTTAATATGTTTTATAATGGAAATCGTGTACTTCTAGTACATAGACTACTTAAAGGGTTAGGACCTCTTAGGACTAACTTTCCCCCGTGGTAGTCAACTTTGATGTTAAAAATAAAACTTATCAAAGGGGGAAACGGACATTGGAGACAATGGGACGTCACATTATTGCAGAACTATGGGAGTGCGATTTCGACAAACTTAACGATATGCAATTTATCGAACAAACATTTGTTGATGCTGCACTAAAATCAGGTGCAGAAGTTAGAGAAGTTGCATTTCACAAATTTGCACCACAAGGTGTAAGTGGAGTCGTTATAATTTCCGAGTCGCATTTAACGATTCACAGCTTTCCAGAGCACGGTTATGCAAGCATTGATGTGTATACTTGTGGTGATTTAGATCCATCAATCGCGGCTAACTATATTGCAGATGCTCTTAATGCTGGAACACGCGAAACGCTCGAAATGCCACGTGGAATGGGTCCAGTCAAGGCACCTAAAGAACGCATGACAGTTCAAGTGTAATGAAACATGAACAAAACTGAGTGAGCAGAGGAATTTATTCCTCTGCTTTTTCGATTTTATGAGGAAAAGTTGTTATAATAGGTATACAAAATTAAAGCAAACGTTTAGGAGAGGTTCTATGAAATGCCCAGCATGCCAATTTAATGGCACTAAAGTGGTCGATTCCAGACCGATAGATGATAATAAGGCAATTAGAAGAAGGAGAGAGTGTGAGGATTGTGGGTTTCGCTTCACGACCTTTGAAAAGGTAGAGGAAACTCCTTTAATTGTCGTAAAGAAAGATGGATCTCGAGAAGAATTCAGCCGAGAGAAAATATTGCGAGGGCTAATACGTGCATGTGAGAAGAGACCTGTTGCACTTGACCAATTAGAGGAAGTTGTGTTTTATATTGAAAAGGAACTAAGAAGAACAGGTAACTCTGAAGTTAAATCAGAGGAAGTTGGCGAAAAGGTCATGGACAAGCTTGCTGAGATTGATGAGGTTGCCTATGTAAGATTCGCTTCTGTATATCGCCAGTTTAAAGACATAAATGTTTTCATTGATGAGTTAAAGGAAATCTTAAAAAAGAATCCTTCATTATAAGCAATTATTTAAGGAGTAGGTAAACAAGTGATGTTATATAAGGAGCTACACTCGACAGATACATATATGATTCGCTTGCCGTATTCTTTTTCTGACTATGATCGTCAGCTGCTGACGTTATTTTATCAGCCACTAGTCGGAGCAGAAAGCATGAGCCTTTATTTGACGTTATGGGCTGATGGAGAAATGCAAAGTGAAAACCAATGGACACATTATCATTTATTAAATGTCCTTGGTTTATCATTGGGAAAAGTTTTTCAAGCTAGAATTGCGCTAGAAGCAATTGGCCTGCTGCGCACATGGCAAAAGCCCAATGGAGATGGACGCAGCTTCTGCTATGAACTTGAAGCTCCTCTAGATGCGGAATCTTTTCTAAAGGATCCTTTGTTATCCATGTACCTACTAAACAAAATTGGAGAAAGTGCATATAAACAGCTTAGAAGCCGTTACATTCAAACGTCTAACTGGCAACATGAGTATACAGACGTCTCAAGAACCTTTGTGGATGTTTTTAAACCAACTACTAAAACAGGTTTACCTGCATCAACGGAAGAAAATTTCCAGTCAAAGACACGAAATAGTTCTGTACCTTTCTATTACGAGGATTTCGATTTCTCCTTGCTACAAGATGGTCTATCTGAGCAACTGGTTCCGAAGTCTGCCATGACAACAGAAGCTAAGGAAGTAATTGCAAAGCTTGCATTTTTGTATAATCTATCGCCGGTAGAAATGCAAAAGGTCGTTATTCTAGCTTTGGATGATGAACTTCGTCTTTCGGATGCTAGATTGAAAAAAGCTTGTGCAGAGTATTATAAGTTAACGGTCTCTCGCACTGCCCCAGTTATTCAAAAAATAGAACCAGCTTCGAAAGTAGTACAAACAGATGAAAAGAAACTAACCAAAGAAGAAGAGCTGATTCAATATTTGGAAACGACTGCTCCTGCAAAGGTCTTGAAGGATATTGCTAATGGGAAAGAACCTATACTTGCAGACGTTCAGTTAGCCAATTATTTTGTCACGCATTATAAAATGCCTATCGGGGTAGTTAATGTCCTGTTACAATATGTGCTTCTTCGTACAGACATGAAGCTGACGAAGAATTATGCAGAAAAGATTGCTTCTCACTGGATGCGCAAGGACGTTAAAACAGCTAAGGAAGCTATGGAATTAGCAAGAAACGAGCATGAGCAGTACATGAAATGGAAAAGCGAAGGATCTAAGCAAAAGACATATTCGAAAAAACCGACTAGAGAAGAAAAGGTGCCAGATTGGTTTTATAAAAAAGATGACGAGTTAAAGCTTACAGGAAAAGAGACAAATGGCATACAAGATATAGATGCTGAAAGGCAAAAGCTATTAGAAGAACTAGGAATGATGAAAAGGTAGGTGAAGGAAATGGAACGGATTAATGAAACGCTCAAAAGAGTAGTCACTCCTGAATTTACTTCTCGATTGGATGAGTTGCAGCAGGAAGTATTAGAGGAACCGAATATACAAGCATTTATAGAGGAAAACTCAGATGTAATATCTAAACAGGTAATTAATCGGAGCTTGAGTAAGTTATATGAATATAAATCACAGTCTCACGATTGCAAGGGCTGTCCTTCCTTAGACGAATGTGCGAATTTTATGAAGGGCTATGAGCCGAAGCTAGTGTTAGACCGGAGCCTAATAGATGTTGAGTATGTAAGGTGTAAACGAGGGGTTATAGAGGATGAGCGTAAAAAAGTGACCTCTATGATAGACAGTATTCATATGCCTAAAGAGGTGATGGAGGCTAGTCTCTCAAGCTTAGACTTACAAGATGATAGCCGTGTTGTAGCAGTTCGAGCTGCTAAGGACTTCTTAAATGAATGGGAAAGAACAAATAAATTGCCTGCAAAAGGACTTTATATTTACGGGAAGTTTGGAGTCGGTAAGTCCTACTTATTGGGCGCACTAGCAAATGAACTAGCAGCTAGACATATTCATTCAGTAGTTGTATACGTCCCTGAATTTCTTCGCGAAATGAAACAGGCTATACAAGATCAATCTCTTCCTGAAAAAGTAGAGTTTGTAAAAAAAGCACCTGTGCTTATGCTAGACGATATTGGTGCAGAAACAATGTCTAGCTGGACTCGTGATGAAATTATAGGAACTATTCTCCACTACAGGATGTCAGAACAGCTTCCAACCTTTATGTCTTCTAACTTTAACTATGATGAATTACAGCATCATCTTTCTTATACTCAACGAGGAGAAAAAGAGGTAGTAAAAGCAGGACGTATTATGGAACGGATCAAGGCGCTGACTATACCAGTTGCTCTTCAAGGGAAGAACTGGAGAGAGCATAAATAACTACTTGCAAATGCTAAAGTCGTGGCGTATAATCATTTTCATAAGAACAAGTAGATGCGTTGAAGAGGATAATGATCAGTTTGTACGACTTTTTAGAGAGAGAAGCCTTGGCTGAAAGCTTCTTAAGCACCGGCAATCGATTTACCACCTCCGAGCAGCAGCTGTGAAATTGTAGTAGCAGCTTGCCGGTCACCGGTCCGTTAACCGATGCAAAGCTTCGTCTATATTCGTATAGATAGAAGAAGGGTGGAACCACGATTTAAACCTCGTCCCTTTACCGGGACGGGGTTTTTTTGTTGTTTAGGAAATTAAAAAATTCTGAACATGTGAATCAATTGATGTCTAGCTCCACCGCCTTGCCCCTCGGGGTCAAATGGATAAAAGCTGTGGTGGCTGAGGAACTACCTCCTCGCTTTTCCCCATTTGCCTGTCGGGGCAGATACAGGCGCCTCCGCTTTTCTTGTTTTGTCTAAAAATAATGAATCGTCTTACCTAAACCAACTAATCTGCTCTAGGGAAGAGCAGTCTTAGGCTAATACTTAATCTAAAAATTATTAAGGAGTGTTCAACGTGGCAGATGTTATTAAATTACAATTTCCAGATGGAGCAGTAAAAGAGTTTCCTTCATCAACAACTACAGAAGAAATAGCACAATCTATTAGTCCAGGGCTTCGAAAAAAAGCTTTAGCAGGTAAATTAAGCGGTCAGCTGATCGATCTTAAAACACCAATTACTGAGGATGGAGAGATTGCGATTATTACTCCCGAGTCAGATGAAGCGTTAGAAATTCTGCGTCATAGTTCAGCTCACTTACTGGCACAAGCAGTAAAGCGTCTATTTAAAGATGTAAAGCTAGGAATCGGACCAGTCATTGAAAATGGTTTCTACTATGATATTGACTCACCAGAGCCAATTACAGCTGATGACTTACCGTTAATAGAAAAAGAAATGAAAAAAATTATTAATGAAAACATCGAAATTATTCGTCATGACGTTTCTCGCGAAGAAGCTTTTGAAAAGTTTCAGGATGATGAGTATAAAGTAGAGCTTCTTGAAGCGATACCAGCTGGAGAACAAGTTTCGATTTACGAGCAAGGAGATTTCTTTGACCTTTGCCGTGGTGTTCATGTTCCTTCTACAGGAAAGCTAAAAGAGTTTAAACTGTTAAGCATTGCAGGAGCATATTGGAGAGGTAACAGTGACAATAAAATGCTTCAACGTATTTACGGAACTGCATTCTTTAAAAAAGAGGACCTTCAAGCGCATCTTAAAATGTTGGAAGAGGCAAAAGAACGTGACCATCGTAAAATTGGTAAGGAGCTAGAGCTTTTCACTAACTCTTTAAAGGTTGGACAAGGTTTGCCTCTATGGTTACCAAACGGTGCAACTATCCGACGCGTAATTGAGCGTTATATTGTAGACAAGGAGCTAAAGCTTGGTTACAAACACGTTTACACACCAGTTTTAGGGTCTAAAGAACTTTATGAGACATCAGGACATTGGGAGCATTACCAAGACTCTATGTTCCCTCCTATGGAGATGGACAATGAAACACTAGTATTGCGTCCAATGAACTGTCCGCACCATATGATGATATTCAAAAACGGTATGCATTCTTATCGTAACCTTCCTCTACGAATCGCGGAGCTAGGAACAATGCACCGCTATGAAATGTCTGGAGCAGTATCAGGACTTCAACGTGTACGTGGGATGACTTTGAACGATGCCCATTTATTTGTACGTCCAGATCAAATTAAATTGGAATTCCAAAAGGTTGTTGAATTAATCATCTCTGTCTATAAAGACTTTGACTTGAAAGATTACTCATTCCGTTTATCTTACAGAGACCCTAACAATAAAGAAAAGTACTTTGACGACGATGTAATGTGGGAAAAAGCTCAAAGTATGCTAAAAGAAGCTATGGATGAATTAGGATTAGATTATATTGAAGCAGAAGACGAAGCAGCATTCTACGGTCCAAAACTAGATGTTCAAGTGAAAACTGCTATTGGTAAGGAAGAAACATTATCAACAGTTCAATTAGACTTCTTACTACCAGAGCGCTTTGATCTAACATATGTAGGAGAAGATGGAAAACCGCATCGTCCTGTCGTTATTCACCGTGGAGTAGTTTCTACTATGGAACGTTTTGTTGCATTCCTAATCGAAGAATACAAAGGAGCTTTCCCAACTTGGTTGGCACCAGTACAAGTTGAGATTATTCCAGTTTCTAATGAAGTACATTTCGAGTATGCTAAGCAAATTGAAGAGCAATTAGTTGCAGGTGGGTTCCGTGTAGAAATGGATGACCGCGAAGAAAAGCTTGGCTACAAGATTCGCGAAGCACAAATGCAAAAGATTCCTTATATGCTAGTGCTAGGAGATAAAGAGTTAGAATCAGGTAATGTAAACGTTCGTAAATATGGAGAGCAAAAATCCGAAAGTATTCCTTTCGACGAATTTTTAGCTCGTTTGCAAGAAGAAGTAGCACACAATTAATTATATAATTATATTGTTGACAAATAGTTTTGTGGATGGTATAGTTATTTAGGTTATTGAATACAAGTTTGTGGTATAAGAAGAGGCTGCCCGCTTCTCACCTGCTCGACACATTGGTTGTTGACTGGTAAGCACACGATCGACTGTAATATGTAGTTGCTACATATTTCTCATATCGGCGGGCAGACATTAACAGATGTCTGCTCGCTTTTTTATTGGATCGAAAACGGCGTGACTGATTCGTTTCTACGGAATTTATGCCCAAACCATGTATTCGCGACACTATCTGGAGGTGGATCATTATTAGCAAAGACATGTATGTGAACGATGGCATTCGAGCACGCGAACTACGCGTTATTGATCAAAATGGTGATCAATTAGGTTTAAAAACACGTAACGAAGCACTTGAAATAGCAGGTCGTGTAAATTTGGATCTTGTCCTTGTGGCTCCTCAAGCCAAGCCACCGGTCGCTCGTATCATGGACTATGGTAAATTCAAATTTGAGCAGCAAAAGAAAGATCGTGAAGTTCGTAAAAATCAAAAAGTTATCGTAATGAAAGAGGTTCGCTTGAGCCCGACTATCGATGAGCATGATTTCCAAACGAAATTGAAAAACGCGATCAAGTTCCTTGAAAAAGGAGACAAAGTGAAAGCATCTATTCGCTTTAAAGGTCGTGCCATTACTCATAAAGAGATCGGACAACGAGTTTTAGATAGATTTGCAGAAGCTTGTGCGGAAGTATCCACTATCGAGTCAAAACCGAAAATGGACGGACGCAGTATGTTCTTGGTGCTTGCACCGAAGAACGAAAAACAGTAATAGAGTACAATTGTTTAGGAGGAATTCGACATGCCGAAAATGAAAACTCACCGTGGAGCTGCAAAGCGTTTCAAAAAAACGGGTACAGGTAAATTAAAACATGACCGTGCTTTTGGAAGCCACTTATTCGCTAACAAATCTACTAAAGCTAAACGTAAACTACGTAAAACTAAAGTAGCTTCTTCAGGCGATTACAAACGTATCAAAACTTTACTTACTTACATGAAATAATTTAAACGAAATCAAATTATTCGAAAGAATAGCAGGAGGTAATGAACATGCCACGCGTAAAAGGCGGAACAGTGACGCGCAAGCGTCGTAAAAAGGTATTAAAATTAGCTAAAGGTTATTACGGTTCTAAACATACATTATATAAAGTAGCAAACCAACAGGTTATGAAATCTTTAATGTATGCATACCGTGACCGTCGTCAAAAGAAACGTGAATTCCGTAAACTATGGATCACACGTATCAATGCGGCAGCTCGTATGAACGGACTTTCTTACAGCCGTTTAATGCACGGATTGAAATTAGCTGAAATCGAAGTAAACCGTAAAATGTTAGCTGAATTAGCTGTAACTGATGCAGCAGCATTTACACAAATTGCTGATTTAGCAAAAAAAGCAATCAACAAATAAGTTAGATGAAAAGGCTGATAGATTTTCTATCAGCCTTTTTTTACAATCTAATTTAGTTTTCCTGTCAGGGGCAGAGATAGGGGCTTATGCTTTTCATATTGTCTAGCTTCAGCCCCTTGCCCCTCGGGGTCAAATGGATAAAAGCTGCGGTGGCTGGAGAGCTGCCTCCTCGCTTTTCCCCATTTGCCTGTCGGGGCAGAGATAGGGGCTTATGCTTTTCTAAGGAGGATTATTATGGTTAATGTGATTCTTATTTTTATTTTATTAATGTCGGTGTCAGCGTTCCTATTGATGGGCTATGATAAGTCCCAAGCAAAGAAAAGGGGACAAAGAATATCGGAAAAAACATTATGGACTTTCGCAATCTTTGGTGGAGGAATAGGTGCGTATTTAGGGATGCAGCTATTTCGTCATAAAACATTGCATACTAGCTTTCGTGTAGGTTTTCTTATGCTATTGATCGTGTATGTCTTTCTAATTGTCTGGTTACTGACAGATAATAGTCCCATAATATTCTAGTCTCAGTAGTAGAAAACATAATTCCGAAGGGTAATTCGTATGAACTTAATGAGAGGACTGAGATGATGACTAAATACAATAAGTATTTACTACCAATGATAGGTCTAATAGGAGTGACTATAATAGGACTCCTTTTAATAATTGTTACGTCTAGTTATTTTCATACAAAGGAAATTAACTTACTCACCAGCGGTTGCACTAAAACTGGGGGAGCTTCGACTTTGGTAATACATAATAACTTAACAAGTGATTATTCCTTTGAGTGTAAGAAATGAATAGAAGCCTTGGAACGAGCCTAGATTGTTAGGCTCTTTTTTTATTTGAAAAAAATAATAAAAACCAGAAAAAAGAGCAAAGAGCTGGTAGAAAAGTATAAATAGAGATATAGGTTTTTACAAAAATATGAATTTTTAATTAAATTAATATATAATTTATCTATAGATTGCAGCAATTAGCGGCAACGCAAGTAGTGAGATAGAGAAGACGTCGCCATAGCTGAAATCAATTCTACTTTCTTATTTAAATCATATTAATGATTGATTCAATTAAAATAAAATGGAGTGATTGATGAAATGAAGCATATTTATGCATTTGAAACGCCATATGAAGCAGTCAAATATCTAGAAATCATAGAATCCTTTAAAGTTAAACTGAATGAATTTAAAGCATTATTAGAAAAAGGATATGAATTGAATGATTCTCCGAGAGGATTTATTTGGACTCCGGGGGACATAGCAACCAGTGTCTTTTCAGATGTTCCCATACCAGCGTATACAAATCGACACTTAGTCTATATGACCCCTGATATTATGGAATGGCGAAATTTTTTTATGAATATATATGGGAACGTGGAAAATGAGTATATAAAGGATTTCTACCGCAATTTCAAAGAAGAGCATATTCTGACAATAGCTGGCCATGAAATGGTTCATCATATTGATTTATTCCCAGATGAGTTTGATGAAGAAAGGGAAAGTATTTGGTTTGAAGAAGGAATGTGTGACTATATTTCTAGAAAAAATTTAATGACCACTGAAGCGTTTGAAATAATCTCGAAAGTAGAACGTGCAATAGTTGCTCATTTTAACGAACAGCATGGAAATAGAAGTATAGATGAGTTTGGGTCTAACTCTTATGTTCATGATTTAACTAATATCATGTTTGATTATTGTAGAAGCTTTTTAACCATCAAATACCTGGTGGAAGAACAAGCGAATAATAATCCTTTGGAAGTCTTTAAACGATACAATCAATGGCATGAAGCAGGGAGAAAAGAGCCTCTTAGTACATATTTTAACGTCGAGAACTTATTTATCTCATTAGATAAAGAGTCAATTATATGAAAAAAAGAATTGTTATAATGACCGTTGGAAAAACACATAGTGGAAAAACTACATTTGCTAAGGCGTTAGAACTGCAGTTACCAAACTCAGTAGTGATTGATCAGGACAATCACGCGGAATTTCTAAATACTCATTACAAAAGCTTATTACCTAAGACTGCAAGCAATAAGTTAAAGTACGGACTAACCCAAATGATTGTTGATTATGCACTAAATGAAACTGATTGCCATCTAATTTTATGTAACTCTAATAGAGGCATTGGTGGTAGAGTAAGATTTTTAGAGTATTATAAGAGTCTTGGCTTTACGACAATTGTCGTGAACTTTGATATACCGGAAGAGGTATTATTAGAAAGGATCAAGACTAGTGAGAGAAGCACTTCTATATTAAGGACTGCCTTAAATTTTGAGGAAGTCTTGATGCGTCAAAATGGAGAAGACGTTACTGATCCATCTGAAGAGGAAGCGGATTATTTATACGTTATTAAGAATATCGAAGACGTTGAAGCCGTCATTCCAGAAATTGTCCGATTAGCTTAACTGTTGTTGGTGATTAAAAGGGGGATTATCTATTAAGAAATTGGCAGGTATATTTATCCTGGGAATCTTAGTTTATTTTGCGATTACGACATTATATAATTTTTGATTTGACTCTAAAATAACTCGACTTTGTTGATTGATAGCAACCAGCAAAGTCGAGTTATTTTTTTACAAGATAGTTTAGTCCTGATTACTTAATCTACCGACATTATTTCAAAAGTGATAAATGCTTTTAATCCTGTTCCTTCATCAGCTGCTCAATTGGACTCTTCCAATTTATTTTAGCGTTCGGGTAATTCATCCGTATTTCGTTTTGAAGGAAGTGGAAGTCCTCTTTTGTGAATCCCTGTAGTTTAGAAGGATCTTTAATCCAAATGAAAATAGATACTACCTCGAAAGCCTGATCAGTAGTACCAAGATATTTTTCGCCCTCAAACATAGCACCTTTATAAGTAATAAAGAAATTTTTGCGTACATTTTTTATATCGTCATAGAAATAATATTGTTCTTTTTCATTTGCTTCGTCCAACTTTCGCCTCGGATCAAATAAATAGCGTAATATTCTATAGAATACATATATAATAAGTATAATTATTAGTAATCGTATAATATGGACCATTAAAATGTCCTCCTTGTAAAATACATGATACCTGCTATACGATAGAAGAAGTAGTTTGGTTTCAAAATAATTTATTTTTTTTTGAAAGAAAATAAATATATTTTTTCACAATACATATAAATCTATACAAAGGAAAGAAGGATTGAAATGGAACAAACGTTAAAAGTAAAATTAATTCATGAAGATGCAAAGCTACCGAACCGAGCAAATGAAGGCGATGCAGGAATGGATTTGTATTCAATTGAAGAAAAGGTAATACAAGCTGGGAAATCAGCATTAATAAGAACAGGAATTGAGATGGAACTACCAAAAGGAACAGAGGCACAGGTTAGACCCAGAAGTGGTTTGGCGTTAAAACATTCCATCACCGTTTTAAATAGTCCTGGAACGATAGATGAGGGCTACAGAGGTGAGGTTAGAGTCATATTAATAAACCATGGTTTAGAAGACTTTACAGTAGAAAAACATATGAGGATCGCTCAAATGATTATAGCTCCAGTTTTACAAGTGAAAATCGAGCAAACGGAAAGCTTAACCGATTCTGATAGAGGAAGAGGGGGCTTTGGTTCGTCGGGTAAATAAGCGAGTATACTGAATTAAAGATAGTCATGTTAAAAGTACACATTAAAAAGGAGCTTGAGACAAATTTGTCATGCTCCTTTTACTTTGTTGTTTACTAAGTCACCTCATAAGTCTAAATACAAGTTTTTGTTCAGTTTATAACTATTCATTGAAAGGGCAACCGAGCTAGAAGTTCTAATTTATTGGAGAATTAATTTTGCCTACTAATTTCTCTGCTTTTATCATAAAAGAATCCATATCACTCATAGCAATATTTAATCCTATTCCTACTTCTCGAAGTGCCTCCCTTAGGTCTTCAAAATTCTTTTTATCTTCATCAGTAAGATCTCCGAAATGATATAATTCATGTTTTGGATATTGACTTAATCTGGAATACAATTTTTGAAGAATTTCCTTATCACTCTTAGATAGGGTTCCTAATTGTTCTCCAGTAGTAATACTAAGCCAAAGACCATTCAATACCTCACTTAATTCAATTGTAACCATGTTGGGCTCAGACCAGCTTTCATCGATTTGGTAGCCTATTAAACCGTCCAGCTCGACCAAATTATATTGTACTTCTGTAAGAAGAACTTGCTCATTAACAAAGTTCATAGTAACCATTGCTCAAGCTACAAGTGAGATAAGAAAAATATTTAAACCTATGGAGATTCTGACTAATAACTTTTTCTTTCTATTCAATTCGCTCACCCCTCTAGCAGTTCTATTGCACTAATGTTGTTCTATGACTTTATTCTATTAAATTGGTAATAATCCTTTTAAATAGATTGAAAAATATAATACACAAACCATCCATCTTCGGATTAAATGACAAAAATGAAACTTAATAATCTCTTGTTCGTACGATACATATATATAAATTTGGTATGGGGGTGTCACATGAAAAAATCGATTGTTTCCTACCTAGTTTTCTTTTTAGTTTTCCTATCCTTTCATTCCATCGGAGAAGCTAAAACTTATAGTATTGATAAAGTACATATAAAGTCATGGATTCAACCCAATGGTGACTTACTAGTTAATGAGGTATTTACCTATACTTTTGATGGTACCTTTCATAACCTTTATAGAGAATTTCCTGATACATACAATGGGCAGGTAGTAGATTTTTATTCCTATGAGCTTACTAGCTTAGACATGGAGCCAGGCTTTGTGGGAGCAGAATCGATGATTCCATTAACTGTCTCCTATGAGGAAGGCCATTTTCGCACAAACATCAAGAAGACTAATGAGAAGGTGTCATACTTCTATGCTTATACTTTAAAGAATGCTGTTAAGACATATGACAATTACAGTGAGTTAAAGGTGACATACTTTAGCGGGGATGCACATGATCAAGCTTACGAAAATGTGACAATCGATTTTATACTTCCGCAACCACTAAATCCTGATACTTTCGAGGGATTTATGTTTGATCGACATGCGGGAAAACGAGAAAAAAACCAATATGGTATTCGATTTGTGACTCCTAAATCGGAGGCGTATTCTACTACTGAGACTAGTTTCTATTTTCCTTCTTCCGTAATGACGACAATGCCGAAGATTAAGTCAGCACAAACTTTAAGTGGAGCCATTGCTTTAGAGCAAAAACAATTTGATAAGATGCAGAGTCGTTTAGATAAAAATGAAATGGTAAAGAATCTCATCCCAAAATTTATGATGGGAATGCTTATTGTTGCTGTCTTATTAATTGTTTTATTACCACAGAGACATTTATGGAGGATTGGCTCTGAAAAAGATGTGATAGAGACGGATGCTTTATATATGTTTTTTGTTGATCAAATCGGCAAGACTCATAAAAAAAGCTTTTTGGCAGGATTATTTTCATTAGTGGAAAAAGGAGCAGTAAAGGTAAGCAAAGGAAAAGCGGCAGTTCGTTTTCAAAATGATCCAAAGGCTCCTAGAGAGACATTAGAGTTTCAGCTGGTCAATCGAAGTCTAGGGAATGCAGATTTCGAAAATACAATGATAGATTGGCTATTCGGAGTAAAAAATGGATCTAACAAATGGACGTTTAACTTACACGATGTCGCAGGAGCAGCAAGAGATGAGAAAAGGCAAAAAGGCTATTTTGCTCAGCGGAAAAAAATATTTAAAGAAAAGCAGAAGCAATGGGAGTTAGCAGTTGAATCAGAGATGATTGAGGCTGGTGCTTTTAATAACCGTATTCCACTTGGGATTTTAAGTATAGCGACCATTATATTGGCTATACTATTTTCTATTGCATATTATGCAGACTTAAGAAGCATCTGGGGAATTGTATGCATTATAGCAGTGTCTCTTATATATATCGGAATACTATGGTGGAAGAAAAAATCAAAACGATTTTTATTCTTATATATAGGTTTCATGTTTTTTGCTAGCGTAAATTTAGTAGATGAAGCATTACTTAATCAAACGTATGATTTGTTGCTTGCTTTCATTGTTTTATATTTTACTGTACCAAGGAACATTTTATCGATGAACGCAGTCAGAGCTAAGGATTCTATAAGGACTTTTAGAAAAGCACTAAGCAAACAAAATCATACTGTATTGCACAAGGAAGATAAGTGGATCATTCGAGCCTATTTGTTTAAACGAAGTCGCCAGTCTTATCCACTAGAAACAGCGGGTGCTACCCTATTGGCTGGATTACTGTTAACAGACACAGACCCTATGAAATATGTAGAGGATTCATGGAGATGGACAAAAGGGTTTCTATTTTCTGGAGATGGTTCTTCTGGAGGCTCCACTACATATTCAGATAGTGGTGGAAGCCATGGAGGTGGCAGTGGTGATAGTGGTGGCGGCGCCGGTGCCGATTAATTCAGATGTATTTATGTATCTTTAGAATTTTAAAAATATATTTTGAATAAGCATTCAATTTATCATATAATTAATTGGTGAGTATATTTAGGAGGGCGAAATAATGACAAAATTAGATGAAACATTAACAATGCTTAAAGAACTTACGGATGCAAAAGGGATTCCCGGTAACGAGCGTGAACCGCGTAAAGTAATGGAAAAATATATTGCCCCTTATGCAGACAAAATTGAATATGACAACCTTGGTAGCTTAATCGCTGAAAAAGTGGGAGATGCTAACGGACCTAAAATCATGGTTGCAGGTCACTTAGACGAAGTTGGTTTTATGATTTCCAAAATTGATGACAAGGGATTCTTGAGTTTTCAGACAGTGGGAGGCTGGTGGTCACAAGTAATGCTAGCTCAACGTGTAACGATTGTTACTCGTAAGGGCGAAACTATTACAGGTGTTATCGGTTCTAAACCACCACATATTCTTAGCCCAGAAGCACGTAAAAAGCCTGTCGATATTAAAGAAATGTTTATAGATATTGGTGCTTCCTCTAAAGAAGAAGCTATGTCATGGGGAGTATTACCAGGCGATATGGTCGTTCCATACTTTGAATTCACTGTAATGAACAACGATAAACTTCTACTTGCAAAAGCTTGGGATAATCGCATTGGTTGTGCTATTGCAATAGATGTATTGAAAAATTTACAAGGCCAAGATCATCCAAATATCGTATATGGTGTCGGGAATGTTCAAGAAGAAGTAGGTCTTCGCGGAGCTAAAACCTCTACAGCAAAAATTAACCCTGATATCGGCTTTGCAGTTGATGTGGGTATTGCTGGTGATACTCCAGGAATCACTCCAAAAGAATCATCTAGTAAAATGGGAGACGGTCCTCAAATCGTCCTATTTGATGCTTCTATGGTATCTCATAAAGGATTACGTGATTTTGTAGTGGATACTGCGGAAGCAAACAATATTCCTTATCAATTTGAAACAATTGCTGGTGGAGGAACAGATGCAGGGTCTATGCATATTTCCTTAAATGGTGTACCTTGCTTGTCAATCGGTGTCGCTACTCGTTATATTCATTCGCATGCAGGAATTCTGCATAGAGATGATTATGAAAATACAGTTAAATTGATTGTTGAAGTTATCAAAAAGCTTGATCGTGATACAGTAAACAATATAACTTTTAACTAATTAAACAAAACTAATGAAGAATACAGCAGTATTCCTCATTAGTTTTTTTATGTATAAAAAATGTATATAAATTCGCTTGACTTTATAAATATTCATACTTATAATAACAATTACAGAAGATACGGGTAAAGGGGATTATGAGTATGAAATTATTGGAGTGGGTAAATCTTAAATTAGTTGATAGTTTAAAAGGAAAGGATCTTTTAACACTTTTGGATTACTCTAAGGAAGAAGTGACTGAATTACTAGAACTGGCAACAAACTTAAAGTCTTTAACGAAGGCTGGTAAATGTCCTCCATTGTTAGAAGGGAAGACATTAGGAATGATATTTGAAAAGCACTCTACACGTACAAGGATTTCGTTTGAGGTGGGGATGAAGCAGCTAGGCGGAAATGGTATGTTCATGAACGCTAGAGATTTGCAGATTGGTCGAGGAGAATCTGTCTATGATACAGCACATGTCCTCTCGGGTTATCTAGATGGTATTATGATTCGTGCTAATTCACACGCTATGGTTAAAGAGCTTGCGGAGCATGCAAGTATACCTGTTATAAACGGCCTAACAGACCTCTACCATCCATGTCAGGCATTAGCAGATATATTAACAGTACAAGAAGTGAAAGGTCATACGAAAGGTCTGAAACTAGCTTTTATTGGTGATGGTAACAATGTTGCACATTCCTTAGTGATTGCTGCTGCATACATGGGAATGCACATTGCTGTAGCAACTCCAGTTGGCTATGAGCCAAATGAAGAGATTATGGCAAAGGCAAAGGCAATCGCTCTTGCAAACGAAGGTTCCTTGTTTGTTTCTAATGATCCACTAGAAGCTGCGGTGAATGCAGATGTAGTTTATACAGATGTTTGGACTTCCATGGGGCAGGAGGAGGAAGCTGTTAAGCGTTTGGAGGAATTTAAGGATTATCAAATTAATGACAAGCTAGTAGCCAATGCGAAAGCAGATTATATGTTCCTTCATTGTCTTCCGGCTCATCGAGAAGAAGAAGTTTCTAGCTCAGTAATAGATGGACCTAACTCATATATATTCCAGCAGGCAGAAAATCGCTTGCATGCACAAAAAGCTGTACTTGCTTCTTTGATGGCTTAAAAATTTTTGAATAAGCTGTAACGACAGGGTGTGTCCTACAGTTTATATATATGCGATGTTGCTTATCTAGAAGGATGACTTCATCGCTACATAGGAAAAGCGATTCCGGGAGACGCTGGGATCGCTTTTTATTTTATTTGAGCAAGAGATAAAAACCTCAGTCATGTACAACCATTCCCCAATATACGTCAATATAGATATATCTTCTTTCTCAACTCCAATCTTACTACAGCAGTAACTCCTCTAATCTATTGAAAATTAGTATCTTTACCTGCAGAATTATATCTCACTGGTAGGTGAATTCTATTTTATTCTTATAAGAGGATAAACACGTACGATAAAAAGAGAGTAAAGGCACTTATATACTTTAAGAATAGAGGTGAAAATTGATTTCCGCGGGGTGAGCGATAAGCCATCATCCACAGCACAACAAGCGCGGTTATGAATGTCTTATCTGTCTCACTCGTCCCGACTTGTGTCGCCGCCCGCCACTTACAATCAATACATAGAAAATGTTTAGGTTAAATTTGTAAAACGCATTATGCTTCAATTACTTAATACATAAAAAAATGAAACGTTTTACATATCTCGTTTATCTAACATATAGAACGAAAGGGGGTACTCAGTTGTCGGATGTGAAGAAAGTACAAAAAGCTATGAAAGGGAACCATAAAGCATTCCAGGATCTCATGGAAAAGGAGAAGGTAAAGCTATATAAAATAGCATTTATGTATGTAAAAAATGAAGAGGATGCATTAGAGGTTTTTCAGGAAACCGTTTATAGAGCGTTGATTTCCATCAAAAATTTAAAGGAAGAGCGATATTTTTCAACGTGGTTGGCTCGCATACTTATAAATACTGCCTTAGATCATATAAAAAAGAAGAATAGGGTAGTGCCCATGGACAGAGACTTACTTGAAAATAAAGTAAAGCCTTACATAACACCTGAAAAAGAAATCGACTTGTTAGAGGCTGTTATGGAGCTAGACGAAAAATATAAGTCGGTATTAGTCTTACGGTATTATCAGGATTATGCCATTAAGCAAATAGCCGAAATTTTGGAATGTCCAGAGGGGACAGTTAAAACAAACATCCACAGAGGACTAATTCTCTTAAGAAAAACAATAAAGGAGGATTGTATAAATGAGTAAGCAATGGCCAGATTTAAAAAAGGAAATGGATAATATACAAGTGCCACTGGAGAAGCTAGATAAAATCATAAAAAACGTTGCTCCTTCGATAAAGAAGAAAAAATCTAAACTCAAAATAGTGTCCTATACAGCAGTTGCAGCCGCTGTCGCGTTATTTATTTTTGTTGGATCGGCTAGTGTTTCTCCTGCAATGGCTAAAATAGCTTCACACGTTCCACTTATTGGTACATTTTTTAATGATGTACAAGATGAAGGTTTACAAATAGCTGGGCAAAAAGGATTAACACAGATAATCGACCAATCTTCCAAGGATAGTGGTATTACTTTAACTATCAATGAAATGTTTTATGACGGAACAAGACTTGTTTTCGGTTACACACAAGAATCATTGTTGGCAATTGGCGAGTTAGAAAGACCAACAATCGAGATAAATGGAAGAGAAATCAATTTCAGTTCTAGCTATTCAGGAGAATTTATAACACCACAAAAGTATAAGGGGATGGTGGAGATCAATCCAACTGAGGAGCTCCCAGAAGAATTCGAGCTAAACATGAGGATAGACGCTATTGGACTGATACCGGGTAATTGGAATTTCCAATTTCATGTCAAACAGTCGAATCAGGTGATGGTAGTACGTCTAGAAGAGGCTCAAATGATTGAAGAAATGAAAGTGAAAATTAACTCATTGAAAATAGGTCCAGCAGGAACAGATTTAGCTGTTCAAATAACTTCCAAAGAGGAAGAAATGAATTTAGAGCCATATGACTTAGAATTTTTTCTAGTAGATGATCATGGAAATGTACTTGATCTATTAGGAAAAGATGCACATGGTGATACGGAAAGTGGTGTGGTTGAAACAACAGTTGGATATCTCTTTAGTCCACTAAAAGAAGGAACTAAAAAGGTTAGAGTTATTCCTTATAAGCTAGAGGACCATATTCCCTTAGAAAAAGTGATGATTCCTCTTGAAGGACAGAGCTATCCTCTTAAGTTAAGTCAAGGAGATTTCGGGGATATTACCGTTACAGAGATTCAGTCAAATGAAGAGCAAATTATTGTATATTTTGACGTTAACAGCGAATCACTTTACGATAATAGACTTACTAGAAATCCGATATGGTTAGAGGATGAACACGGGAATAATTTAATGCTCGAGGAAGCTCCGTTTGCAAAGAGAATAGAAGACAATAGCTTTAAGCAAGTATTCAAGGCAAGTGAAATTGAAAGAGTAAACTTAGCTACCTTCCAATATTCTAAGCCTATTATGTATGAAGAATTGGAATTACAGGTACCAGAAAAATAATTTATGAGTAACGGATAAACAAAAATAGGAATGGTAGTGGATTAATACACTACCATTCCTATTTAAATTTAAACCTGTGAAGGCTTACCTTCTAACGGGATAGCTTCTATTTCTTCTTCCTCATTTCCAGCACTCTTTGACCAAATAGTTGCTATAATTGGACCTGAGATATTGTGCCAAACGGCTCCTAAGGCACTAGGAAGTGCAGCTAACGGTCCTAAATGGGCAGTTGCAAGTGCAACGCCTAAGCCTGAATTTTGCATACCAACCTCAATTGAAATGGCACGGCAGTCCGATTTGGAAAGCTTCATCATCTTTGCGGTGTAATAGCCAAGCAATAGGCCAGCACCATTATGAAGGAATACTCCCACAAAAACTAAAAGTCCTGCAGAAGCGATGTTATTTACATTACCTGCTACTACAGCTGAAACAATGATGATAATAGCTAATACAGAGATTAATGGTACAACATTTGCGCTTTTTTCTACAGCAGTTGGTAATAACTTTTTAATAAGTAAACCAAGAACGATTGGAACAATAATCACTTGTACAATGGACATAAACATATCCATGGCATTTACCGGCATCCATTGCCCTGCTAGCCATAGGAGTAAAACTGGCGTCATTAATGGAGCCATTAGAGTCGAGAAGGAGGTCATCGTAATAGAAAGTGGTACATTCCCCTTCGCTAAGTAAACCATTACATTGGATGCAGTTCCACCGGGTACGGAGCCAAGTAGAACTAGGCCAGCTGCTAACTCATTAGGCAGCTGTAGAATGTACGCAATAGCAAATGCGGTTAAAGGCATTACGAGGAATTGTGCTGCTACACCGATAATTACTGGTTTAGGATTAGTAATAATCAGTTTGAAATCAACTGCTTTAAGCGTAAGCCCCATCCCAAACATAACTACTCCAAGTAATAAAGTTATATAACTACGAAAAGGTAAGAATGCCTCTGGTATTAAGAAAGCAACTACTGCAATTAAGATAACTAGGAAAGCAAAATACTTTCCAGCAAAGCTACTGATTTTCTCTAATGTTTTCATATTACTCACCTTCTCTTTCAAGTTTTACAATTTTGTTTGGATTTAAAATATTGTTGGGATCTAAAGCAACTTTAATCTTTTCCATAACTTGAAGTGCCTCCCCATGTTCAGCTGCCTGGTATTTTTGCTTCCCGACACCTACCCCGTGCTCGCCTGTACAAGTACCTTTTCGTTCCAGAGCGTATCGTACGATTTTTTCGTTATAGGTCACTGCCTTCTGTATTTCTTCCGAATCGTTCATATCAATCATGATAAGGGCATGGAAATTTCCATCACCGACATGACCTGTAAGACCTCCTATTAACCCAATAGCATCAAGTTCCTTACGTGCAAATATGACAGCGTCAGCTAGCTCGGAAATAGGAACACAAACATCGGTCACCATGAGCTTCTTTCCTACGTTTCCATGAATGTAAGCATAGGCTAGATTATGTCTTGCGTCCCAAAGTTTGTTTCGAGCAGCGTTATCTGTTTCAAATTGAATATCCTCACTGCCATGGTCTTTCACAATTTCTTGAGTAAATTCTACATCTTGAGCAAGTCCAGCTTCATTGCCATGGAATTCTAAGAATAGAGTTGGCTTTTCAGCGTAGTTAGTTTCACTAAATTGATTTACCTGACGAATAGAGCTTTCATCTACTAGCTCTACGCGAGCAATCGGTATACCTGCCTGTAAAATGGAGGTTACTGCCTCTACTGCATGTTTGACAGTAGGGAATGTTGCTCTAGCAGCTGTCGTGAATTCTGGGATGCCGTACACTTTTAAAGTCAGTTCTGTAAAACAGCCTAATGTACCTTCTGAACCAACAAACAACCCATTCAAGTGAAATCCAGAGGCAGATTTAGCTGCCAAGTTTCCTGTATGTATGATTGTTCCATCCGCAAGCACTACTTCTAGGTCTCGAACTTGGTCTCTCATAACGCCGTACTTCACAGTTGTAGTCCCGCTGGCATTTGTTGCGGCCATTCCACCGAGAGTAGCATCAGCACCGGGGTCAACTGAAAAGAATAAACCATACTTTTTTAACTCCATGTTCAGCTGTGTTCTCGTTACACCTGGCTGCACTACCACAAGTAAATCCTGTTCTCTTATTTCTAATATTTTATCCATTAAAGAAAAATCGATAGTTATTCCATTATCATAGGGAATAACATGCCCTTCTAAACTCGTGCCACGTCCAAACGGTACGACGGGAACTCCAAGTTTATTAGCAGTCTTCATGATATTGCTGACATCTGCCGAATTTTTAGGGAAAACGACAATGTCTGGCAAGCTAATAGAATGGTAGGATTCATCTTTTCCATGTAATTCTCGGATAGTTTGGTTGGTGGAAATCTGATCTTGTTCTAGGTGTTCTTCCAATGCTTCCACAATATTTTCCATTAAAATCTTCATTCGCTTCGCCTCTTTGCTATAATTTAGATGTATAACTTTTATGATTTTTCTAATTATTCAAACTCATAGAGTAATTATATACAGTATATTATATAAATCAAGAACAAATTATCTAATAAATAAAATAATTTAGTAGTTTAGTGAATTGAAATATTTTATTTTCTATTTTATTAATAAAAGGAGAAAAAAATGACGGAGAATGAACTAGTTGTTTATCATATTGTTACAAGAAACAAGATGAGGGTGGGACAGATAATTGATTTTAGTGAGAATCAAAAGAATACGTTATACCACTTCTTTTTCGAAAAAGAACAATTAAATTCCAAGGGAGAAGACTTTGTTCAAATTTTTCAAAACCAATATACAAATGAAGGGGTTAACTTAACTAAAGAGGAAGCAGAGGTTGGTCTTAAATATTTGGATCAAACGACTAGAGCAATCCGCGAAACGATAGTAGAAATGGTTAGATTAGAGGAATATCCGAATTACCCATCTAGATTATCCTGTCTATATGCTACAAAAAGCTTAGAGGATGCACTCAAATGGGTAGACTTATTTAATTCCTATAATCGGCAGGTCTTGCAGCTTGTTAAGCTTCGAGTTGATGGTAAAACTTTTGAGGGAGATGCAAGCCATTTGCCAAAGGAAGATGGTGTACCTTTTGCAAAGAAAATAGAACAGGCAAGAGAGTATTGGCAAGGAAATGTAAATAGTGGATTACCAGAGATGTTAGTGGATGGAAAAATTGAAGTTGTAGAAATTCTAGAAGAGTATGAATAATGCTGGGAGGTTAACCAATGATTCGATATTTGGGGTTTCTTATAATACTGGTATCCGTTGTTAGTTTATGGGGTTGTAATGAAGAAAGTCAGGAAGAGCGATTTATAATGGAGGGTATAGTAGCAGAGGTCTCTGATGCTCATGTTTTTATTTATGAAGAGCAACCAGGAATAGATAGAATTTTAACAAAGGAGGAAGTTACATCTAAATCTATACAATCTTCATCCTTTGGGTTTGATGAAAAACTATCGGATATAGAGGTCGGGGACAAGGTGAAAGTCTGGTATGATGTCCTAGACACACGCTTACCAGGCTCTGGCCATGGCACTAAAATCGAACTAATAAAGAGACCGTAGTATGTACGGTCTCCACTAGCTAATACTTATTGAGCAAATGCAGTAGAAACATTATTGAGCATTGCTTGTTTGCTGGATTCATCAGCCGATTTCCACCATTTTTCAAAGATTACACCAAGACCAGGTAATAAATGTTCTTCTCCTCGGTTAATCGCATCTTCTACCACTTCTTTAATATCAGTAGCTGAATTACCCTTTAGGTTAGCTGCTATTGCTTCTCGAATTTGAAAATCCATTTTCATCACTCCTTGTCTTTATCTTTCCCCATGTTTCTTCAGGTATACATAATTTTGTTTAATTGATAGAAGATAAATATGAACTACCGAAAGAACGTGATATAATTTTTTACAATGAAAAGATGCTAAAACTTTAGTTTTACAGCACTTTAGAAAAAGGCGGTACATAATATGAAACGAATCGAATCTCCT
Source organism: Psychrobacillus sp. FSL W7-1457 (assembly GCF_038593405.1). Lineage (NCBI taxonomy): Bacteria > Bacillati > Bacillota > Bacilli > Caryophanales > Bacillaceae > Psychrobacillus > Psychrobacillus sp. FSL W7-1457. Next base: position 2,511,707 of record NZ_CP151993.1, on the reverse strand, counting down.
CAAAACTCCTTAGTAAAGCATTGGAAAAAATTACTCAGTGTTCGAAAAGAAAGAGATAAAACTGGTGAATTTATCATTGAAGGCTATCATTTAGTAGAAGAAGCAATCAAACAAAAAGAACTTGTCTTAACTATCATGTTAAGCGATACAAGTGAAATTCCTGCCAGTTGGGACGTAGACAATCTAGAAATAGTAGAAATTAATGATGTTATTAAAAAAGAGCTTGCTGAAACAGAGCATACACAAGGCATTTTTGCACATTGTAAACAAAGTGCAGCTAAAGCAGATGAACAAGAAAATTGGAGTAAATTTTTATTGATCGATGCGGTTCAAGACCCAGGGAATATTGGAACGATGATTCGTACGGCTGATGCTGCAGGGATAGACGCTGTTATTCTTGGAAAGGGATCAGCTGATGCGTACAATTCTAAAACGCTTCGCTCTGCTCAAGGCTCTCATTTCCACATACCTATTTTAAAAGGTGACTTGAGCTATTGGGTCGATCAGCTCAAAAAGAAAAATGTAAAAGTATATGGAACGGCATTTGAAAATTCAACGCCGTTTCATGAAGTAGAGAAAAGTGACGCGTTTGCATTAATAGTAGGAAACGAAGGTAGTGGCATACAAGCAAGTCTTTTAGATCAAACGGACCAAAATATTATTGTTCCTTTATTGGGCCAAGCGGAATCTTTAAATGTCGCAGTCGCAACAGGAATTCTTCTTTATGGGCTTACATTGAGATAAATACCCTTGATGAAATGTTTAAAAGTCCGTATAATAGATAATAATTTGATAAATAAGAAAAGCTGTCATCGGGAAAAGTATATATGATTATTCGAATGTAGGGATTTTGCGCCTAGACTGGAAGCGTAAATGGAGAATTCATATAGAAGTTCACCCCGTTAGCTGCCACCGGGACCAGTATTTACTGTAAAGGTGTGCCGGTGTAGAGCCGTTATTCGAATTGAGTGATTGCACGTTTTGTTGTGCAATAATCAGGGTGGTACCGCGAAATTAGTCCTCGTCCCTTTTATAGGGGCGGGGATTTTTTATTTTGTCAATTAGGAGGGATTTTTCAAATGGAAGCACAACTTCAACAGTTAAAAGAAGAAGCATTACAAAAAATTGAAGCATCACAAAACACAAAAGAATTAAATGATGTGAGAGTAGCGTATTTAGGAAAAAAAGGACCGATCACAGATTTATTAAAGGGTATGGGTAAACTCCCAGCTGAAGAACGTCCAAAAATGGGAGCACTTGTGAATGTAGTGCGTGAAGAAGTAACTGCCGTTTTAGAAGCACGTATGACATTACTTCAAGAACAAGCGATTCAAGAACAGCTTGCAAAAGAGTCTATCGATGTTACATTACCGGGAAGACCAGTGAAAACAGGTAATCATCATCCACTCACACGTGTAGTGGAGGAAATCGAAGATCTATTCTTAAGCATGGGTTATGAAATTGCCGAGGGTCCTGAGGTAGAAAAGGATTACTACAATTTTGAAGCGTTGAATTTACCTAAAGGACATCCAGCTCGTGATATGCAGGATTCCTTCTATATTTCAGAGGATATTCTATTGCGTACGCATACCTCTCCAGTTCAAGCGCGCACGATGGAAGCAAAAGAAGGGCAACCAATTAAGATCATTTGTCCTGGTAAGGTATATCGTCGTGATAATGATGATGCTACCCATTCTCATCAATTCACTCAAATCGAAGGTTTAGTCATCGGTGAAAATATTCGTATGAGTGATTTAAAAGGTACTTTATCTTTATTCGCGAAGAAAATGTTCGGAGAAGATCGTGAAATTCGACTGCGTCCAAGCTTCTTCCCATTCACAGAGCCTTCTGTAGAGATGGATATCTCTTGCTTCAAATGTGGAGGAAGTGGTTGTAACGTATGTAAGAAAACAGGTTGGATTGAAATTCTAGGAGCAGGTATGGTTCATCCTAATGTTCTTGAGATGGCTGGCTATGATTCTAAAAAGCTTTCTGGTTTTGCGTTTGGTATGGGACCAGAGCGTATTGCAATGTTGAAATATGGAGTGGAAGATATTCGTCATTTCTATACAAATGATGTGCGTTTCTTATCGCAATTCCACCGAACAGAAGTGTAAGGAGGAAATGACATGTTAGTATCAACGAAATGGTTATCAGAATATGTAAACACACAAGGGTTTGACCCTAAAGACTTAGGTGAGAAAATTACTCGCTCAGGAATAGAAGTAGATGCAGTGATTGATCGCTCTCTAGGCATGGCAAATGTAGTAGTTGGATATGTAAAGGAAAAAGTGAAGCATCCAGAAGCAGATAAGCTAAACATCTGTCAGGTGGATGTAGGAGATGAAATCACTCAAATTATTTGTGGTGCTCCGAATGTTGACGCTGGTCAAAAAGTAATCGTTGCACGTCCTGGAGCTGTACTACCAGGCGGCATTAAAATAAAAAAAGCGAAGCTACGCGGTGAAGTATCTAATGGAATGATTTGTTCTCTTCAAGAGCTAGGTATTGAAGGTCGTCTCGTATCTAAAGCGTATGCAGAAGGTATTTATGTTCTTCCTGAAACAGCTGTACCAGGTGAAAGTGCACTTCCTTTATTAGGCTTGGACGATGTAGTGCTAGAGTTAGGATTAACACCAAACCGTTCGGATGCACTAAGTATGCTAGGAGTTGCTTATGAAGTAGGAGCTATTCTTTCAGAGGATATGAAATATCCGGAGGCTGCTTATACAGAGAGCAACGAAAAGGCAGAAGACTATTTGAAGCTTCGTGTGGCTGCAATAGAAGAAAATCCTTTGTATATTGCTAAGGTAGTTAAAAACGTACAAGTAAAAGAATCTCCATTATGGCTACAGAATCGTCTGATGGCTGCTGGAATTCGTCCTCATAATAATGTAGTTGATATTACTAACTATGTATTAATGGAGTTTGGTCAACCACTTCATGCATTTGACTATGACCGTTTAGCGACAAAGGAAATCGTTGTACGCCTTGCAGCTGAAGGAGAAAAGATTGTTACACTCGATGACCAAGAACGAACACTTAAATCTAATCATTTAGTAATAACTAACGGTAAAGAGCCGGTTGCTATAGCTGGAGTAATGGGTGGGGCTAATTCAGAGGTTCATGAAGGTACGACAACCGTTGTAATCGAGTCAGCTTACTTTGCAGCTGGATCTGTACGTCAAACATCGAAAGACCATAACCTACGTAGTGATGCAAGTGCTCGCTTTGAAAAAGGTGTGGATCCAAATCGTGTAATGATGGCAGCAGAGCGCGCAGCAAGCCTATTAGCAGAGCTTGCAAATGGTGAAGTACTAGCTGGTTCCGTGGTAGTAGACGAGTTAGATAAATCTCCAGCTGAAGTCATCGTTTCTCCAGATTTCATTAACAGTCGTTTAGGAATGAAGATATCTTTAGAGGATATGACATCTATCTTGTCCCGTTTGAAATTTGAATTCCAAGCAGCTAATGGATATTTATATATTAAAGCACCTACTAGACGTCAGGATATTAAAATTCCTGAGGACATCGTGGAAGAAATCGCTCGTATGTATGGTTACGATGAAATTCCAATGACATTACCAGTGGAAGAGTCTAAACCAGGTGGTTTAACATCCTACCAAGCAAAACGTCGCCAAGTGCGTGGTTTTATGGAAGGCGCAGGACTTTACCAAGCAATTACGTACTCATTAACTTCTAAAGAAGTAGCACAAAAGTTTGCTTTAGAAACTGCTCCTGTAACGGAACTGTTAATGCCAATGAGTGAGGAGCGTAGCACGCTACGTCAAAGCCTAATTCCCCATTTGCTAGAGGCTGTAACGTATAATACTGCTCGTCAAGCAGATACCGTTGCATTGTATGAAATTGGTTCTGTCTTCTTAGGAGAAACAGCATCTGGATTACCTCATGAGCAAGAGCATTTAGCAGGCGTTATTGCTGGTAAATGGGTTGAGCATAGCTGGCAAGGGGAGAAAAAAGCAGTAGATTTCTTTGTTCTGAAAGGAATTGTTGAAGGCTTAATGGACCTACTTGGCCATACAAGTGAGTTAACCTTTGAACGTGCTGTAATAGAAGGAATGCATCCAGGAAGAACTGCAACTATCCAATTGGCAGGGGAAGAGATCGGTATTATTGGTCAATTACACCCGGCGGAACAAAAAGCACGTGACTTAAAGGATACGTATGTATTCGAACTGAATTTAATGAAGGTATTAAACAAAGATGCTGGAACATTGTACTATTCACCAGTTTCTAAATTCCCTTCTATTACTCGCGATATCGCATTAGTAGTGGATCAGGAAAAAGCTACTGGAGAGCTACAAGCAATTATCCAACAATCAGGTGGAAAATTGCTTAAGGGTGTACATTTATTCGATTTATATGAAGGAGAAAAAATGGAACCAGGCAAAAAATCAGTTGCATTCTCTCTAACGTATTTCGATCCAGAGCGTACATTAACGGATGAAGAAGTAGTCAATGCACATAACAAAGTTCTAAAAGCACTAGCTGAGCAAGCTGGAGCCGAGCTCCGAGGATAAAGGCTGATAACCTTGCGGAGATGACCCCAAATCTTGCAGAGATGGGTTAGAACCTTACAGAGAATAGCGAACCTTGCAGAGATGGGTTAGAACCTTGCAGAAATGACTCTAAACCTTGCGGAAACGAGTCAAAACCTTGCGGAGATGACCCCAAACCTTGCAGAAAACCACAATACTTTTAGAGAATAACTAAAAGAATTAAATAAATGAAAAAGGAGCAGCACCAAAATAGGTGTTGCTCCTTTTAGTTGAACTCTGAAAGTATAAGTATATTTATGTTAAAATAGGTATAAAAAGTTACGAAATTGGAGGTGTGCGAATGGGTACCTTTGATCCAAACAACAATACATACACGAAAGAAATATTAGAGAAACAGCTAATTCTATCGAAGCCTTTAACCAAAAGTGAAGCAGAGAAATTGAATTTAGCAAACAACAATCTTGAAAATGAAGAGGATACCTTTCTACCGAAGCAGTGGTTTTGTCGTGCGGATATAGGGGAGTGGGAAGAGGTAGAAATATTTATACAAGGTGATGATAAAAAGCCTTATGTCAGCTGTATAGAAATGGCCGAGAAAATACTAAAAGATATTCCTCAGCATATTAATCGTGCATTAAATTACTTGAAAGAATTTTTTCCTACTCAACAATCGGAGGACTATTATTTATCTACGATTTCCTTTGGAAGAATAATTAATTTTGATGATCAGCTTTATACCGGCTTTACAATAGGTTTTTATAGCGAAAAACCGCATGAATATCAATATAAGGTGAAATTCAAAGAAAATGGTTGGCCAATTGGGTTTGAGGGTGGACCCATGTAGAGTAGAAGAATAGAAATCGAAAGCTTCTTAGGAAGAAATGAACAGAATTTATAAATATACTCGAAATCATGAAAGCTATAATATAGCTAATCCTTGGAAAAAATAACTTGTTGAGGATGTGTAAAAATGGGTTTTTTTAATCGCTTGTTTAAAAAAGTTGAAGATATTAATAAGGGAGAAGTAGCTGTTTCTGAACTGGAATCCGAGTTCTATCTTGAGTCACCTGTAGAAGAAGCAAAGGATTATTGGGTGGAAATGGCTCAAAATATTATTGTGAACACGGTTAAGGCAACCAACAATTCTGTTGAACGAGCTTTTGTCCTCATCGATTTTGGGGAACAACCTTCTTTTGATATCTTTTATCAAGTAGATGGAAGTTTAGTTATGTGGCATCAGCTTGAGCATCAGGATATAAAAGAAAAAATTGAAAACGAACTGCTTCCTCAAGCAACCGATGTTGTGAAAGCAGTAAATGATAACTTCATACAGGCCAATCACCCAACCATTGCATTTGCGGAGCTGCAATTTGAATGGCAAACTAGCGCTTGGTTTTCACATATAATATGGGAAGACGACGAGTACTCAAAGCTAGCCAAGGACGAAATATTAAATAAATGGTTTGATACATTAAGTGTTGAAGTTAAAGATCTACCATTAGATAGTGATACTAAGCTGTCCTGGTATCCGTAAGTTGTTTTAATCATATTCTTTTAAAAGAGAGAAAGAGTTTAATAGCCTGATTAGAACGCTTATGTCTCATTTCGGAACGTCCTCTCTATTTTATAGGAGAGGACTTAACTAACTTGTGTCCATATATCGATACTAGCTTAAGGGGAGAATTTATGAATAAACAAGCTGTAACTTATTTTATCTTAGGAATAAGTGTCATACTGATTAGTACACCATTAGGGTACAGTTTAGTTAAGATCGTGTATCGAAACAAAAGTTTAGCTGAAGAATATGTACCAATTCTTAACGGATTTATATATTCATTGATGTTAGTCGGTATTTTGGTATTTAGCATTGGTGTAATTACCTTCATAAAAAATAAAGATTAATCGTTGTATTAACTTCACTGATGTGTTATTTCAAGAAGGAAACCTGAAACAGAGAAATTATTCCCCTGGCATTAATGCTATGACTTCAAATGTTTCCATATCAACAAATACTAGTGGTGATGCAACTGAATCTACTTTTGTCACTAAAAATATTTCTTTTCCTATATATGAATGATCAAAATTTTTAAATGTTTCATCTACCATAATTTTTTTCACCGATGCGTTTTTCCATTCATTTACTGAGCTATGTTGGTTCGTATTCTGATTTTGAAAATATTCCTGTACTACGTTTATGACCTCTGTATCTGTGTCATTCTTTTTTGCAACGTTGCTTTCTTTTTCATTTTTTGCACAACCCGTGACGAAGAGAAATATAAAGATAAGGAAGTAAAAGCAGATATATTTCCTTTTCAAAAAACACCCATCCTTTATCAATTAGACGTTTTGGATAGTCGTTTTGTTACTACACTTTGCTATCAAACTGTTCCTGTAGTTTTTCAGGCAAAAACCATCTGGTGAACAATCAAATCTTGCCTTTATAACATAGCCAAAACATAAAATGAGCTCGTGTCTCCGAGCTCACTTTAATTTAATATGGCTATGTTAAAAGGAAGGGTTGATTTTAAATACACTTAAAAAATATGCTAGGATATTTTCTCTAGGCCCATTTAAGGCACTCCATGTTCAATACGACACTGTCCACAATAATATAACAAGCAAAATAGGTTCTGTAAATTTTGATAGTTTTTTATTTTAAGGAGGAATACTGAAATTCATTTCGTATTTATTATATTTAATGGAAATGAAATAAAGGTAAATGACCGTCATCGAATAATAGAATTAATAGTATATAAGAAAAAAGGAATAAGACATCCATTTACAAATTAGAGGTGAAATTATAATGTATGCAGATTTACATATTCATTCGTACTACTCCGATAGCACCCGTTCTCCTGAGGAAATTGTCAAGAAGGCAAGAGAGCTCGGCATTGACTTATTATGTGTAAGCGACCACAACACAACAGCAGCTTATAACGAGCTTGTTCAATTGTGTAAAGAGTACAAAATTAAATTAATTGGAGGTGCAGAAATTTCTACCTCTTTTAAAGGTAAAGAATTTCATGTCCTCGCTTATGATTTCGATTTTGAAAACAAAGAGATTATTAATATTTGCAAACAATCTGAGTCGGTTTATGCTGATATTGATTTAGAATTAATCAAAAGTATGAGTGTTGATTATCAGGAAATAAGTATAGAGGAATTTAACTCTTACAATAGAAATATAAATAACGGTGGGTGGAAAGGTTTTGATTACTTAAAAACCAAAAATTTAGTTAATAATGTTTCTAGTTTTTTTAAGCTCGTCAGCGATTATCATGTTCAATCAAAAAGGTCATTTCCATCGATAGAATATGTAATAAATGCAATACATAAAGCAAATGGTAAAGCCGTTATTGCCCACATCGGAGAAAACTTGAAGAACAATCTTAAAGAAATAGTACCTCGTTTAAAAGTACTTAAAAATATGGGTGCAGATGGCTTTGAATGCTATTACACGACCCATACAGAAGAAACAACAAAAGTTCTCGTTGACTTTTGTCAAACAAATAATATGTTAATAACGGTAGGCAACGATGATCATGGTGGATTTAACAATAGATCCAATGTTATCTATGAAATGGGAGGAGTTAAGGTCGATTTTAGTAAATTGAATCTGGAAGATATTGAGATTTTTGGTTAAATTTAATAACCGTGTATGGTAGCACAAAACAGGATTTTTTCATTTTAATAAAAAATCGACATTAAAAACGGTGCGGTGAATCCTTCTTGTCTTCGGAGTAAATAGCTTGTCATGGAAAGGCTGACATTTTTATTGTGTTTTTAAAGAAGGATTACAGAATAGTTCAACCACTGTTTCATTAACAGGAGTTTTACTTTAATAAAGTCACCTATTTTTCACATATCCCTAAGTCTATTAAAACGCAAAAACCCCTAGTTTTATTTGAAAGAAGGGGTTTTTCTTTGTATTCAATTATACGATTTTCAAATTAATTCACTACACTACATTTAAGAAGGTCATTCAGTATCACTTGTATATTTTTCTGGTATTAATTGCATTACCCAACATTTTTCTATATCCTCGTGTGGATGAGGGTGGGCTACTGCAACAATCGTTTCAAATTCATGGTCGCCCTCAGATATAGACTTACCAATAGCCATTGCTTCGCCACATACTGTAATTCTTCCTACATTGGCTTCAACGTGTACCGCCGAGTAAATCTTTCCCGTTTTCGTCCTTACCGCTGATCCAATGTGATGTCGTTCGTATCTATAATTCTTTTCAATAACGTTTTCTGCCTCTTTAATCAATTCATAATCTATGCTCTCTAAAGCTCTTACTTCTAACATAATAATCTCCCTCTCAACAATTCAACTTTATTTACTATTTCGCTGCTTTTTCAAATACACCTCTTATACAACTAACCTGTCCCGTTCGTTAAAGTGTAACTTTTCACATACAAAACCAACCATAGAACATAGCCTTTAATATTTAAAAGAGGAATTGTTTTTTATATTCACAAAAGCTTCATCTAAATCAGATGGCTGTAAGTAGGTTGTATCGTAGAGAAAGCGTTTATTTTTTCCTTTAGCTTCAAATTCATTTAGTAATTCTACACACCTTAATCCCATCTGATGTTCCTGGATCCTTAAAGAATCCCTTCTTAAAAGTTCTTTTCTCTCGACCCATAAAACAACGCACCTAATTTCCGCGTTTTTAACCTCAGCATAAATCTTTTCAGAGAATCTCTCTACTTCATCTGGAAACGCAACATAATCAATGATTATATCCTTATTTGCCTGTACGAAGTTGATACTTAAATCGGCTATATTATCCCAAACTAACGATAGAGATTCTTTACTTTTCCAAGGAGGAAGATATCCTCCAACAACCATATGATTTATTAAATCACCTTCAATATAGGCGCTATTCTCAAACTGTTCTGCAAGCCCTTTTGAAATCGTGGATTTACCAGCCCCCGCTGGTCCAGATATAATATATATTTTATTCATTCTTTCCACTTCTCTCCAATTTTTATGTACTTCACTGTTAAAATCGTTGCTCAACTAACTTGTGACCTTCGTGAAACAGGAAAGAAAAGCTGCCTTTACTAGCCTATGATTTTTACTTAAGGATCCGATAATTGAAGAAATGGTGGTTACATTTCAAGCCATTCATTCACATTTAATTTTATTCCACTTGCTGTTTTCCTTTAGGATTTCTAATCCTGCATTGGTAAGCTTCTACTATCCATTATAAAACTCCACCTTACTATTTTTTTAGTATTCTAAAATATTTCACGAAAATGGTCCGGCAAAGTTCGAACTACTTCTAATATTTCTTAGCTTTGATAAAGTTATTGGTTTATTTTGACTAACAATTCTTTCTTATAGTGACTGTAAACATTATATAAGTGACCTTCAAATGACTATTAAGATCATAAATAAATTATAAAATTGGGGTTGGTGACAGTTTTTCGGCTTTGTTTATTCAAGTAAATTTATAAGCAATTTATCGATGCATCAAAGATGTTCCTATTTATTGATTGGAGCGCCAGACGGCGACACCTACGGGATGAATGAGACAGATAAGACATCACAACCACGCGCGCTAGCGATGGGTGATGGCTTATCGCTCACCCCGAGGAAACATACTAACATTAGTAGTACAAACCAAAGGCCATGGTTTGTGCTACTATTTTTTTATAGTAGAAGTGAAGAAAAGCCGCCCGGACGCTGGGATCTTTGAATCCGTATCGGAAACCGGCTAACTTCACAACCCTATTAGAATCAGTTTAGTATGTTGGATCCTTAGAGACCGTGTAAGAAAAGGGAATCGTTAGGGCGATGTGAAGACTTCTATGGCTAAATAAAAGGAGGAGAAACACATGACACATGTGGTAGCGTTTGATGTCAGTAAGGGAAAAAGCACCGTAGTGATCTACAACCAATACAAACAATGTGAGTTTGAAGGGGAAATTCTCCACAACCGTTCTTCTTTTGAGGAATTAGATGGCACCCTTTGTGATCTAACCGTTCGTGGCCAGGCACCTGCAATCGTTTTCGAGGCGACCGGGTCGTACTCCAAGCCGCTTGAAAGGTTTCTCCAAGACCGTTCGTATGCCTATTGCTGTATCAATCCCCTGGAGGCTAAAATCCAGATGACCAGGTTGCGAAGGCAAAAGACGGACAAGGGGGATGCCCATGAATTGGCCAAGTCCCATTTCAAGGAGGAACGCAGGGAGACCCATCAGTCAGCGGAGGATTATTATGACCAGATGCGTGCCCTCACCCGTTACTATGAAGAGGTCAATGCGGAAGTAGAACATGTGTTTAACCGGATGCATGCTATCTTACAACTTAGTTTTCCAGAACTAGAAAGCTTTTGTTCGACTAGCTCGGTTCTTTTCCTGAACATCGTACAAGCATATCCACACCCTGATGAGGTGCTCGATTGTTCTAAGACGATTCTGCGCAATCGTCTAAAGAAAAGTACCGGAAAAAATATCTCGGTCAAACAGGCAGAGGAAAAGAGTCTGACCTTGATAGAGCTGGCAAAGAACTCCTATCCTGCAATCAGCCGTAAGGATGTGCGATGCGAGCAGCTAAGAGATTATGCCAAGAGAATTATTGAACTGAAGGCGAAGAAAGCACGGTTGGTCAAACAGATGGATGACCTTTCGAAAGACCGAAAAGAATATCAAATCCTGCTTTCTATTCCGGGGATCGGAAAAGTCACAGCCGGCAGGATCATCGGCGAACTGGGGGATATCAGCCGCTTCCACAACCATAAGCAATTAAACGCCTACGTGGGGATAGATATGATGAGGTATCAGTCAGGGACCATTTACAAGAAAGACAAAATCAATAAGCGAGGCAACAAAAACCTCCGAAGGATCTTGTTCTATATGATACAGACGATGCTTTCGTGGAGGAAAAAGAAAAAGAACCACCTGGTGGAGTATTATGACAAATTAAAAACGCAACCCCAGAGAAAGCCTCATAAGGTTGCGAGTATCGCGTGTGTGAATAAGTTTTTGAAGATGCTTTTCCACCTCATTCAACACGACTTAATGTACGATTACGAAAAGGCTACGACCATTTTGTAACCGTTAGGTTGACTATACCATATTTGGCCTAGTAAGAAAAAGCAATTTAAGCTAGGTCTATTTAGTATGCGGAAATTTAGTTTGGTTGGGGAGGGGTACCCCTCCCCAACCAAACTAAATACCTAAACTCCTAAAATAAAGATATAAATACTTGACTAAGGGTAAGAAAGCGTCCGGCTGGTGCGGAAATCAATTCTACTCTCTGATTTCTTTTTCTATGCGTCATAAATCAACCCTAATCTTTAACAGAGCCTATTTCTTTAGCAAAAGAGAGACTCCCAATTTTTTATGGAAATTTCTAATCTTACTATTAGATAAGTAGATATTTATTCGTTCTTTTTTCTGGTTTATATCTATCAAGTATTGGGTAGTAAAGTAATAGCAAATTTTTAATAATTCACTTATTTTATTAACAAAATTTGTATTAACCACGAAGGAGAGGGGATTTAATGGGTTTATCGTTTTGGACATGGACAGTTACGATAATATTATCATTAGCTTTTATAGGAATGTCTTTCCTATTTAAGAAAAAAGCAGATACAAGCTTTTCTCATTACGCAATAGCTGGTGGAACATTGCCATTTTTCTTATTATTGTTTACAGACATTGCGACCATCATGGGGGTCGGCAATTTCGTAGGCCATTCCTCAAAGGGGTATGAGATTGGAATAGCTAATGTGCCATTCGTCATTGGAGAACAGGGTGCAAAAATATTATTTGCACTTGTATTTGCAGGTTTTGCGGCAAAGTTTACATATAATACACTAGCAGAAATGATGGATGATTTAATCATAGGAGATAGATTATCTCGTGGTTTAATAGCCATTTTAACTTCCTCTATAATGATAGCTTGGGTAAGTGGACAAGCAATGGGGATGGGGGCGCTATTTTCAGCCTTTACTGGAGCAGATCCTCTTATGATGATATTGGTTTTTTCTGCGGTGTTTATCATTTACACAGCAGTTGGCGGTATGTATTCTGTTGTATGGACTGACCTCATACAGGGAGGAATACTCATTGCCATCGCTGTTTGGTTTTACATACAAGTATTCGATAAAGTGGATTTTAGTTTTACGACCCTAAAAAGTGGGTTGGAAAATGTAGGGGCAATCGAGTTAGCTCAAATGAATCTTTCTGCTATAGAGGTTATTTCTCTATTTGTTACAGGAACTTTAGGGATACTGGCTGCTCAAGTATATTGGCAGCGGTGTTTTGCTTCAAAAAATCCGAAGGCAGCAAGCAGAGCTATGCTAATCAGTGGAATAGTAGCAATTGTATTTACTGTTTTTGCAACACTAGCTGGAATGGTAGTAAAAATACAGAATCCTAATTTAGCTGCAGATGAGGCTATTTCCTGGCTTATTTTAGAAGAAATGACGCAATTGGCTGCTCTCGCGTTTTTTATCATGATATTTTTAGCGGCTATCTCGAGTGCTTCTTCTCTTTTACATTCCGCCGCAGTCGTCATTGTAAACGACTTAGTGATTCCAAATATGAAACCTAAGGAAGATTCCTATTACTTAAAGTTAACGAGAATTGGAGTTATCGTAATTGGGGCTTTTACAATTGGGACAGCTATTTGGGCAGACTCTATTATAGATTTATTCTCCTTGGCTTATTCGATGGCTGGCGGAGGAGTTGTGCCAGTCTTAGTTGTCGGCTTACTTTGGAAAAAGAAAAAGGGTCAAGAATTTTCAATGGGTTCAAGTAACAGTCAGGTTTCCGTTTGGGGAGCAAGAGTTGGTATAGTTGCTGGCTCTATTGCCTCACTTGCCTTAGGAATTTTATGGGGTGTTGTAGTATCTGTACTGTTAACTATGATCATCTCCAAAATGGCTCCTACTCCAAAAGAGACATCTTTAGAGGTATAACGAATACACCCCTATACCGATTCCGCAATCGATATAGGGGTTTTCTCTCGTTCAAGCTGGAAATGTTGCAATGACGGTCCCTTCCGATAAAATAGAAGTATTGAATAAATTATTTGAATAGGTGAGAATATGCCAGCAATTACGTTTGAACAAGAATTTATATTAAATGAACATCGAATATATACGACTAGGCCGCTTCGTACACTATTCACTTTAGAACGCCTCAGCAAAGAATTTTTCCAGGATGATTTTGCAAAACTGATGCAAGGAATTACGGATGCAGAAAATCAGGTAGCAGCTGTTTCTCATTTTGCTAAAAGATATGGTATGTTTTTTGCCAATCAATTTTATATGTTAGCGGCTTATGACATGATTTGGGATGGTAAGCATACTGAACTTCATTTCGATGTCACCAAGGAGTATGATGCCTACACCATTGCTATGTTCATCAATCCAAATGATTTTCGTTATGTGAAAGAAACAGAACGAGAAGACGTGATTATGAAAATATTAAAGAAGCAAGGGTACGAGATTGTTCAATATTTGAGAAAGACAACAAGTATCTCGCCATTGGTAATTTGGGAAAGCTTTTTTGTTTCCATTGTTAAAATATATGAAAAACTTTTAGAGAATCCATCTACTGCATCTCAGGCGATGGATGATATTGAAATTTTAGAGAGTACTGAGGCTTGGAAATCATTTTCAACTAAATCTCTTTTTTATGAATATACAAAAGGAAGAAATCCAGCAGTGCTAGTCAATCAGCCGATCCGACGGAGCTGTTGTATGTCGATGGATATCCCCGGGCAAGGGGCTTGTGGTTACTGTCCTAAAACTAACTTTTAAAACTATACTTCCAAAAATTTAGAGCCCTGCCATAAAAGGCAGGGCTTGTTCTATGGAGATTTTTTGTGACTGATCCACCAATCTATGTGTTCTAAATTAAAGACTATAATATCTCCGATTGGTCTAAGATGTGGTATTTCTTTATTTAGAATCAATTGGTGGATTTGTTCTTCTGTGAGCGGATAGCCAACAGAATCTAAATATGTCGTTAGTTTTTTTACTCCATAGACTCTTCTCAACTAATCACCTCCCACCAAAAGCTCTTCCATACAAAGAAAAAACTCTTAGTGAGACGTATTAATTGTTAAATAAATATATTAATATATACCCTTTTTTTAGAAAATTAATCCTAAAGACTCGGAACGTTTGTTTGGTGAATATTCTAAAATTTCAGAACATAAATTTATCAATTTTGTTATAATTTCTTTATTAGATTGAGGCTGTTCAATAGTTTAAGGATTGAGTCTAAGCCCTCTTCCTAAAAATTAATTTACGGGAGAATCATATATTGAAAAGAGTAGACGTGGTATACGGCTTAATAACGGATAGGAATGAAGAAAATATACTAATGGTCAAAAATAAGGGGGCAGGTTGGACACTTCCAGGTGGAACAGTCGAGCCTGGCGAGACACTTGAGCAAGCAATTAGAAGAGAAATTCAAGAAGAAACTGGATTAATAACGGAAGTAGAGAGAGTAGTGGCACTAAATGAAGCATTTTTTACACACAAGGATAGCCAGGTATTGTTTGTAACATTCAAAATGAACGTACTTAATGGAGAGTGTAGCATACAATATCCAGATGAAATAGCAGAGCTAAGATGGGTGGATCATGAAACCGCTAATAAATGGATGCCCTATCACCCAGGAGGAATAAACAGCTTGTTAAATTCAGCAGCACCCTATACGTTTCAAAACAATTAGGAGGGAATGGAAGTGTTTCATTTATTTAAAAATATTAGTTCTAGCAAAGAAAATATAGAAAGTAAGGTAGATAGGATATACGAGGACGATGATTTAGGAGTTGGCATACTCATCCACTTTACTCCAATTGCCACTTATATGTATTTATCTACCGATATACTTATAGAAAAAGGAGATACCTTGTATGATTCTAAACGCAGAGAGATCATTGTAGAAGGCAACAGTGTATCTATCACACTAAATAATAGAAGGGAAATCCCAGAGATAATTGATTTATATGGATTAAACAATTTGGATTTACCTTTAATCACTATAGAAGTGACATTATCCTATTAAAGGAGAATTAGGATGGTTATAAGAAAATACGGTGAACGCCCGGGATGGTCAAGAATTTTAAAAAGACGATATACTTTTGTAGAGATTAGTTCCGAACAGTTTACTGGAGGGGCATCCCTTTTACATTTAGTAGAGACGGCAAACCCATTATGGGTTAGTTATGATGCAAAGAAAGTTTGTATTGCGGACCAGGGGTATATGTGGCTACAGCTTTACCCATCGGGGGAAAACTATACGGTGACGACGATGTTCGATCATACCGGAATGGTAGTTCAATGGTATATAGATATATGTCACGAACAAGGCATTGACGTTAAAGGACCTTGGTGGGATGATTTATATTTAGATATTATCGTCCTTCCATCTGGTGATTATTTTCTCGTGGATGAAGAGGAGCTTGAAGAGGCTTTACTTACTGGGCAAATAAATCATGAAAAATATGAATTAGCAAAAGCTGTTGCAAAAGAGGTAATGAATGATTTAAAGGAAAATAACATGAACATTTTAAATATGGTCATAGACTATAAAAATGATTTAGTAGAACTTCTTAAATAAAAGTGGGGATTATAATGAGAAAAGTTGAAGTTAAAGAGTTTACAAAGAAATGGGCTACTGATTTTCAACACGAATCAGAGCATATAAACAATATATTTAAGGAAGAACTATTAGAAATTCACCATATAGGGAGCACTGCTATAGAAGGGATTTCCGCAAAGCCGATTATTGATATCATGCCAATTGTTCGGGATATTAACCGAGTAGATTTGTACAATGAAAGAATGATTGCGCTTGGCTATACCCCAAAAGGAGAAAACGGTTTACCAGGTCGACGCTACTTTTAAAAAGGGGGAGACAATAGGACTCATCATGTACATATTTATGAACAAGGGAATCCTGAAATAGAGAGACATCTTATTTTTAGAGATTATTTAAGAAAACATTCTGTGGAGGCCAAGAAATACGGTGAGCTAA
This sequence comes from Psychrobacillus sp. FSL W7-1457, assembly GCF_038593405.1. NCBI lineage: Bacteria > Bacillati > Bacillota > Bacilli > Caryophanales > Bacillaceae > Psychrobacillus > Psychrobacillus sp. FSL W7-1457. Next base: position 2,495,170 of record NZ_CP151993.1, on the reverse strand, counting down.
AGAAAGCTCTTGCCCAGCAGTTTCCTTATGATGTGGAGAGTTATATTAATGGTAAGGACAAGTTTGTGCAAACATTAGAGGAAAAAGCTATGCGATGGAATAATAGAGTTCAGTTGAATTTTCATAGAGCGTTTGGAGTGTATGGTATCTGTATACATGAAAACAAGCTTCTAGTTATTCAGAAAAATGGTGGCCCTTATATCAACCGCTATGACCTTCCAGGTGGGAATTTAGAAACAGGTGAATCGCTGCAGGAGGCAATTGAAAGAGAATTCCAGGAAGAAACAGGGTTATTAATCGATGTGCGTAAACAGATTGGAGCAGCTGACTTTATTATTCACACCGATTGGAGAGAAGGCACGGCTGTACACCATGTAGCCGTTTTTTATGAAGTTGAGCATGTAGGGGGATCGATATCTGCACCATTGCAGTTTGAAGGACAGGACTCACTAGGAGCTGTTTGGATTTCGGAACAGGAAACATCGACGGAAAATTCCTCGCCCTTAGTCTTAAAAGCATTTGAATGGTTGCGAACAAAAAAGATATCTGTTGAAGCTACTTATTATGAACAGTGGAAAGTTAAAAAGAACTGAAATAAGGAGAGGTTTTCTATGATAGGAAATAATTTTTTGAAGGCATTAGATTTAAAGTTCCCTATCATTCAAGCGCCAATGGCTGGAGGAATTACGACTCCTGTGCTAGTTAGTGAAGTCTCCAATCAAGGTGCCCTTGGAATGATTGGTGCAGGATATTTAAAGCCTGATCAATTACGAATGCAAATAAATCAGGTGAAGGCACTTACGAATGCAAATTACGGAGTAAATTTGTTCGTTCCTGAGCATTTTGAATTGAATGAGGACCAGGTTGAAAAATCTAAGCAGCTAATAGACAATTATGAGCTCCTTTTAAATCATAAAATGAAAGAACCGGACTTACCTACAAAAGAAATTGAAAAGCAAACATATGAGGAACTCCTAAAGATTGTTATAGAAGAAAGAGTGGCCGCTTGTTCCTTTACATTTGGAATTCCTTCCAAAAAAACTATTGAAAATCTTAAACAAAACGGGATTAAGACAATAGGGACAGCTACTACTGTGCCAGAAGCCATAGCTATCGAACAGGCGGGGATGGACGCTGTAGTTGTACAAGGAAGTGAGGCAGGAGGGCATCGTGGGAACTTTTTAGTAGATTCCCCTAACAGCATGATTGGCTTAATGGCACTGATTCCCCAAGTTGCTGATCAGGTATCGATACCAGTTATTGCAGCAGGAGGAATAATGGATGGCAGAGGACTATCTGCTGCGTTATGTTTAGGAGCAGATGCCGTACAAATGGGAACTGCCTTCTTAACCTGCAAAGAAAGTGGGGCACACCCAGTGCATCGACAAGCCGTACTGCAAGCAAAAAGCGAGAACATAGTGAGTACGAAAGCATTTTCCGGGAAGGAAGCAAGAGGAATTGAAAATCGTTTTATGAAAGAAATGCATGTGCATGAAAACAAGCTACCGCCCTTTCCCGTCCAAAATGCTCTTACCCAAAACTTAAGAAAAGCGGCCACTCAGCAAAAGAATGCAGATTTCATGTCTCTATGGTCGGGCCAAAGCCCAACATTAGCTAGAGAGGAAACGGTTGAACAACTTGTACGCCGTGTTGTAAATGAGGCTAACCTAATCTTAAATAAGTAGGCTTTAAGAAATATGGTGCCATTAAATTAAATAGCTTTGTTAAATTTTTTGGTTGATTTTGACTAACCATTCTTTTTTATAGTGACTGTAAACATTATAAAAGTGACATTCAAATGATTATTAAGATCAAAAATAAATTATGAAATTGGAGTTCGTGACAGTTTTTCGGCTTAGTTTATGCGAGTAAATTTATAAGCAATTTATCGATGCATTAAAGCTGTTCCCATTTATTGATTGGAGCGCCAGACGGCGACTCCTAGGGGATGAGTGAGACAGATAAGACATCACATCCACGCGCGTAAGCGATGGGTGATGGCTTATCGCTCACCCCGAGGAAAGCGTCCGGTTGGCGCGGAAATCAATTCTACTCTCGAATTTAAAGATTTCTTTTTCTATGTATCATAAATCAACCCTACTCTTTAACATAGCCAATTAAATAAAGAGGAATTTCATAATATTCTCACGAAATTCCTCCATAAAAGCATATTATAATCTATTGTGATATAGTTTCCTTATTCAATCTACATTCATACACTGGCTCTTCTTGCTGTGTATCTTCAAACCATTTCAACCCCATATAAGTAAAGCCCACTCGCTCTAAAATTTTGAGGGATCCAACATTTTCTTTGCTTGCAGAAGCTGAGACAAGTTCAACCTTTGGATGAAGTTTTACAATGTTCATACAAGCTCCCACGGCTTCTGTTGCATACCCTTTTCCCCAAGATTTTTTATTGAAATGATAAATCAATTCTACTTCCTCTATTGTATTTTCAACATTGAAGCCAGCTGCTCCAATTATTCCTCCTGTACTTTTTTCCATCACTGCATAAACGGATAGATTATTATTTTCGTGACAGTGGTGATAAAACTCGATCGTTTTAGGCAATGTTTCGACGGTAGCCGAGCCACCACATAATTTCATCACTTCTTTGTCTCCCCAAAAAAGCTTTGCTGGTTCTACATGGCTTTCCTCAAATACTACAAGGCGTAATCTTTCTGTTTCCCCTATAATGTTCATTTATTTTCCCATCCTTTAAAATTTCCTTTTTTGCACAAGCTTCATGGCTTTTTGTGTATTTGCAAAATGCCATTTGGTAATGGATTTGAGGAATTCCTCGCCATGCTTTAAATAAATTTTTGCCGCTATCTCATCGACTTTTGCACTAGCCCCCTTAGGAATTGGAGTTTGGGCTATCTCTGTGAGGCGGTCCATTTCCTTTAAGAAAGCATATCTTGCTATAATAGAGGCAGCAGCAACGGAAACGTGTAATTGCTCTGCTTTTGTGGAAAACAAAACATTTTCACGAATGATCTCCTTTTCCATTTTAATATGGTTATAATAAATACCACGTTCAGCAAATTGATCAATTAGGATGTATGATGGCTTCTCGGGTTCCATTTTTTTCAAAACATGCTTCAATGCTTGGTTATGCATCATAGCCTTTATTTTACCTTGTGACCAGCCGCGTCCTTGGATTTCGTTATATTTTTCATTTTTTAATACGAGCACACTATGTGTTAAGGTTTTCATCAAATCTGGAGCAATACGACGCATTAGCTCATCTGTGAGCATTTTAGAATCTTTCACACCGAGCTCTTTTACAAGCTCTACTTGATGAGAAGGTACAAAGCAGGCTGCTACCGTAATAGGTCCAAAATAATCCCCGGTTCCAGTTTCGTCTGAACCAACTACAGATTGTAATTCAAAGTTTTCCGGGAGCGTGTCACCTTTCGTTAGGGGGCTTTTTACAGTAGTTGTTGTAGAGGAGGTTCCACCATTCCATAGAGCTGCCTCCCTAGAAGCGCCATTTCCTTGGAACATAACCTTCCCAGATTTATAGATAGTGATTGCTGTATCTGATAGCTTAGCAGCGAAAACGACTCCCGGTGCCGAGCGTTCGATTTTGTATTTTAAGTAATGTGCCTTAACTTTTTCTATTTCATTTGCGGGCATTAGTAAAACTTCATTTGACATTCATATGTTCCTTTCTTCACATCGTAATCTATTTCGTGTTATTATTATACATAGGATTTTCTGGGGGAGGGTATGTCTTTGTCAGAACAAGAGAAAACAAGAATTTCTGTTGATATCTATGGACAGAATTATAAAATGGTAGGTACAGAAACTTCTGGTCATATGAGACTCGTTGCCTCCATGGTAGATGATAAAATGAGAGAAATACACTCTCACAATCAACAGCTAGACATCGCAAAATTGGCAGTGCTTACCGCTGTTAATGCAGTAAACGATTACATAAAAGTAAAAGAACAATTAGAACTTCTAGAAGAAGAATTGAAAAGGCTAAAGGACTGAAAAAATGTTAGATTTAATTATACTGATTTTATTAATTGCCGGTTTTGTAACTGGTGCTAGACGTGGGCTGATTGTACAGCTCATTCATATGGTAGGCTTCATCATTGCTCTAATTGTTGCTTACACTTATTATAAACCACTGGCGGATAAATTTGTTCTCTGGATTCCATTTCCTGCAGTAACCTCAGAGTCCACATTTACGATAGCAGTAGAGACTTTGGATCTCGATCAAACGTTTTACCGTATTATCGCATTCACACTGATATTTATGGTAGTTAAGTTCGGGTTACAATTATTAGCCTCTATGTTTGATTTTTTAAAGTACTTGCCTATACTAGGATTTGTCAGCACTGTAACTGGTGCGATTCTAGGGTTTATTGAATTCTATTTCATTTTATTCGTACTTCTATACGTCGTTGTGCTTTTACCAATTGATTTTATCCAAAATGCTGTATCAGGCTCATTCTTAACTTCATGGATGCTTGAGCATACGCCAATTTTATCTGAAATGGTCAAAAACTGGTGGTATATTTATTTGGAAAAGTAACAATGTCTAAGATAAACTTCTCTCAGTAGAGGGAAGTTTTTTTAAATAGTTAACTTATAGTTTGTGAAAGACTTATGTTTTCTTACTTAAAGGAGGTCTACTGGTGGATAAAAAGACGATAATTAAAACATTAGAAAAAATTGCATTATATATGGAACTCCAAGGAGAAAATCCTTTTAAGGTATCTGCTTTTCGAAAAGCAGCACAAGTTTTAGAGCTAGATGATCGTAGCTTGTCTGAAATGGATAATATAACTTCGCTTAAGGGTATTGGTGCGGCAACTGGATCGGTAATCACTGATTTAATGGAAAGTGGACAATCCTCTCTTCTCAAAGAAATGCAAGAGAAAGTTCCAAGTGGACTGTTGCCTATGCTAAAAATCCCGGGTCTTGGAGGAAAGAAAATTGCCAAGCTGTACAAAGAATTAGGTATTGAATCCATCGAACAGTTAAAGACTGCCTGTGAGGAAGGGAAGGTTCGCGGACTAGCAGGATTTGGGGCCAAAACAGAGGAAAAGATACTTGCACAGCTAGAAGTGTTTCAAACCAAACCGGAAAGAACTGCTATTTGGCAGCTTGAGCCTATTGTTGCTTTTATCGAAGATACATTAGCGAATATAGATGAAGTTGTTAAATATTCCGTTGCAGGTTCGTATAGACGAGTAAAAGAATCTAGTAAGGATATCGATTTTATCGTTGCGACGAATTCCCATCAAAAGGTCAGAGAGCAATTACTAGAGAAGCTTCCCCTTCTAAAAATTATTGCAGCTGGAGACACTAAAGTATCAGTTACGTTAGATGTTGAAAACGAAGTAGATGTAGACTTTAGGTTAGTAGAACCTCATCAATATGCTTCTGCATTACATCACTTTACAGGATCTAAAGATCATAATATTAAAATGAGACAAATTGCCAAAGAAAAAGGGCTGAAGATAAGTGAATATGGTGTGGAGCAAGAGGACGGCTCCGTACAGTCCTTTGAAACAGAGGAAGAGTTTTATTCATTCTTCGATTTACCGTTTATACCTCCTACTTTACGAGAGGATGGGACAGAACTAGACAAGCTAGAAAAGATACCAAGTCTAGTAATGCTTGAGGATATTAAGGGCGATTTTCACATGCACTCCACTTGGTCAGATGGAGCTCATTCTATTGAAGAAATGGTAGAGGCTTGTCGTGAAAAAGGTTATTCCCATATGGTGATAACAGACCACTCTAACTACTTAAAAGTTGCTAATGGTCTTTCAAGAGAGAGACTGCTACAGCAAATCGAAACGATACAAGGATTAAATGCAAAATATAACGATATTGAAATATTAGCTGGAACGGAAATGGATATACTTCCTGACGGTTCCCTGGACTTTGATGACGAGCTACTAGAGCAGCTAGACTTCGTAATCGCGTCTATACACTCTAGCTTTAGCCAGTCACAAGATAAAATTATGGCAAGACTTCGTACCGCAATGGAAAACCCAAACGTTCATATGATTGCTCACCCTACAGGAAGAATTATTGGAAGTCGTACAGGCTATGAACCAGATGTGCCAATGTTAATAGATTGGGCTAGTGAATTTGGAAAAATACTAGAGCTTAATGCAAACCCACATCGTCTCGACTTAGAGACAGAATACTTGAAGCTGGCACAGGAAAAAGGCGTTCTGATAGCCATTAATACAGATGCCCATCATATCGATCAATTAAGATATATGGATGTAGGGGTTAAATATGCTCAAAAAGCATGGCTGAAAAAGGACAACATTGTTAATACATGGACATTTGATCAGTTCAAACAGTATGTGAAGAATAAATAGGAGGTGCCATGGTGATAGCCGAAAGAGCACTGAAAACTTTAGAATATTATAAGATCAGAGAAGAGGTAGGGAAATATTGTACTTCCTCTATCGGAAAAACGCATATAGAAAAGTTAGTTCCATCTGTTGATTACGAGGAAGTAACTAAGCTTTTAGAGGAGATGGATGAGGGACTTACCATACTACGGCTAAGAGGCAATGTTCCAATGGGAGGTATCGTCGATATACGTCCACATGCAAAACGGGCTCAAATTGGCGGGATGCTAAGTCCGATGGAGCTGATGGAGACTGCGAGTACGATAAGAGCTAGTAAAATCCTTCGAAATTTCCTTGAGAACGTCGCAGATGCAGAGTCAGTAGCAATCCCACATTTTCTATCTAAAAAGGACTCTTTGCCGATTTTAACGGCTTTAGAGCATGAGATAAACGACTGTATCGATGAAAACGGAAGTGTACTGGATAGTGCAAGCAGCACGCTGCGCTCCATCCGTCAGCAGTTAAGAATTCAAGTGAGTCGCGTACGTGAGAAGCTAGAGAGCTATACTCGTGGGGCCAATGCATCCAAAATGCTTTCCGACTCAATTATTACCATTCGAAACGACCGCTATGTTATACCGGTAAAATCAGAATATCGTAGCCATTACGGTGGAATTGTACATGATCAGTCTTCCTCTGGACAAACACTTTTTGTTGAACCATCAGCGGTAGTCCAAATAAACAACGATATTCGTGCATTAAAGGTAAAAGAACAAGAAGAGATTGAACGTATTCTTATTCGTTTGTCAGGCGAGGTAGAGGCTGTTGGACATGAGATATTCCTGTTAGTTAATATACTAGGCGAAATTGACGTCATATTAGCAAAGGCTAAATATGGACAGGCAGAAAAATGTACGATGCCACAAATTAATAATAATGGCTACATTCGTTTGGTGAAAGCGAGACATCCTCTTATTTCAGTAGAACAGGCTGTTCCTAATACAATTGAATTTGGGAAGGATATTACTGCTATAGTAATCACTGGTCCAAATACGGGAGGGAAAACCGTTACATTGAAAACGGTTGGTCTTTGTACTTTAATGGCTCAAAGCGGGATACCAGTACCAGCATTAGACGGGTCGGAGCTTGCGTTATTTGAGTCCGTGTTTGCTGACATTGGCGACGAGCAGTCTATTGAGCAAAGCCTAAGTACATTCTCGTCTCACATGGTTAACATTGTGGATATTCTAAAAAAATATAACGAAAAATCATTAATTTTGTTTGATGAGCTTGGTGCTGGAACTGATCCTCAGGAGGGAGCAGCTCTTGCGATCTCTATTCTAGATGCTGTCCATGGAACAGGAGCTCGTGTCATGGCAACTACTCACTATCCTGAGCTAAAAGCTTATGGCTACAACCGACCTGGTGTGGCTAATGCAAGTGTGGAGTTTGACATTGAAACACTCAGTCCAACATACAAGCTTTTAATAGGAGTCCCGGGGCGAAGCAATGCATTTGAAATATCAGAGCGTTTAGGCTTGCCAAACCATATTATTTCACAGGCACAAACCTATACGGGTACCGACCGTGGAGAGGTAAATTCTATGATTGCTTCCCTAGAGGATAGTCGTAGACAAGCTGAGCGAGATGCAGAAGAAACCGAGGCTGAGTTAGAAAAGGCTAAGCATTTAAAGGATGATCTTGAGCGAAGACTTGCAGAATACGATGAGAAAAAAGAAAAACTAGAACAAAAAGCGAAAGACAAAGCTAGAAAAATAGTGGAAGAGGCAAGAAGAGAAGCGGACGAAATTATTAGAGAGCTACGAAAAATGCAATCTAATACACATAAGCTTGTGAAGGAACATGAGTTAATAGATGCTAAAAAACGTTTAGATGAAGCCCTTCCGAACAATCCTGTATTGAAAAAACAGAAAAAAATAAATGAACGAGTAAAAGAATTACAGTCGGGCGACGAAGTAAAGGTGTTAAGCTTTGGCCAAAAAGGGACCTTACTAGAAAAGGTGTCTAAATCCGAATGGTCCGTACAAATTGGAATGCTCAAAATGAAGCTAGATGAATCAGACTTAGAATTTATAAAACCAGAAAAGCAGAAACAGAGCGTATCAGTGAATGCAGTAAGAGGTAGAGATGCACATGTGAAGCTTGAGTTGGATTTACGTGGAGAGCGCTACGAGGATGCTATTATTCGAACAGAAAAATATTTAGACGATGCGATATTGTCGAACTATCCGAGAGTTTCTATTATTCACGGAAAAGGAACAGGTGTCCTAAGACAGGCTATTCAGCAGTACTTGAAAAATCATTCGCGAGTAAAAAGCTATCGATTCGGTGAGGCTGGCGAAGGTGGACACGGTGTTACTGTCGTTGAACTGAAGTAATGTTGGAAGGAAGGAGAAACAGATGTCATTTAATCCGTATTCTCTTTCCTCCCCTTATTAGTAAAAGTAGATATAACTCGTTATTTTCTTATTAACAAAAGCACTGGGAAATGGAAATTCATTCAGCTATATAAAAAAATGAAACTTTCATTTTTATAAATCGTAAAGATAGAAAAGTTTGAAAGGGGCTATATCATGCTGCTAGGTAGTTTTTGGTCAAATCCATTAGTAGAATCTGCAGGTTATTTTAGTGTGGTTATATTATGTTTAATAGTTTCCATGGTTATGTTTGAGATCGTGACCAAATATAAAAACTGGCAGGAAATTAAAAATGGAAATGTCGCAGTGGCACTAGCCACCGGTGGGAAGATATTCGGTGTATGTAATATCTTTAAATATTCAATTGAAGAGCATAATACACTTTTTGAGATGATTGGTTGGGGACTATATGGCTTCGCTCTTCTAATTATCGCCTATTGGTTATTTGAATTTTTTACTCCAGGCTTTAATGTGGATAAAGAAATAGAAAATGATAATCGATCCGTTGGATTTATTTCGTTAATTATTTCTGTAGGATTATCATTTGTTATTGGTGCGAGTATTTAATTAGGAGAGATAAAGATGGAGAAATTATCAAAGGTATTAATTGTAGTTGGAATATTTTTTCTAGCAATTGGCATAATATATATAGTAAAAAATTCATAGAGTTATTTAAGCTCCAGAGGAGGCTGTAATAATGCGTTAGTAAATTCAATTGAATGAATTAACGAATTAGTACAGTCTCTTTTTTATGTTGCTTTAAGTTGATTACACTAACGTTTATGTTTTGTCAGGCCTATTACTTTCTTAGTTTGTATTGGAAATGCAAAGGGACTACTACTTTTCTTTTTTTATGAATTGAATTGTCATTCATTTTTATCTATAATAAAAAATAGGAATATTCACTCTATTAAAATCATACAAAGGGGGCAAACAAATGATTGAAAAACCATGGCTTTCTCACTATCCGCCGGAAGTTCCACACACGCTTGACTATGAAACTATTCCTGTCCAAGAGTATCTTACGAGAGCGTACAAGAAATTTCCAGCGAAGATAGCCATACATTTCATGGGGAGAGATGTAACTTACAAAGAGCTTTACGAATCATCGATGAAGTTTGCGAATTATTTGCAGTCACTAGGATTGCAAAGAGGGGACAGAGTAGCAATCATGCTGCCAAACTGTCCACAAGGGGTTATAGGTTATTTTGGGACTTTATATGCAGGTGGTATTGTTGTACAAACAAATCCTCTGTACACTGAACGAGAAATCGCGTACCAGTTAAAGGATTCAGGAGCAAAAATCATTTTAGCTATGGACATTCTTTTTCCTAGAGTTACTAAGGTAATTAAAGAAACAGATTTAGAAAATATCATTATCACAGGAATTAAGGATTATCTGCCCTTTCCTAAAAATCTTATCTATCCATTTATACAAAAGAAGCAATATGGCTTTAGTGTAAAAGTTGAGCATCGAGGTATGAACCATCTATTTACTGAAATTATGAAGGTCGGTAAGACGGATACTATTGACTTAACGTTCGATTTTGAAGAAGATCTAGCTTTACTTCAATACACTGGTGGTACTACTGGCTTCCCTAAAGGCGTTATGCTCACGCATAAGAATTTGATTTCAAACGTTTCTATGAGTAGAGCATGGTTGCATGAATGTCGTGAAGGAGAAGAGTCGATTTTAGGTATCTTACCTTTCTTTCATGTATATGGAATGACTACTGTAATGATTTTTTCTGTCATGCAATGCAATCGTATGATATTATTACCTAAGTTTGATGTTGAGACGGCACTAAAAACAATTGATAAACAAAAGCCCACACTATTTCCAGGCGCTCCAACTATGTACATCGGTATTTTAAATCACCCAGATGTTAAAAAGTATGACTTATCTTCTATCGTAGCTTGTTTAAGTGGTTCAGCAGCCCTACCAGCCGAGGTTCAAGAAAAGTTTGAAGAAATAACAGGTGGAAGACTAGTAGAAGGTTATGGTTTAACTGAAACGTCTCCTGTTACACATGCAAATTTAATATACAGTGAGGACCGGGTAAAAGGCTCCATTGGTGTTCCCTGGCCAGATACAGAAGCTACCATTTTTGGACCAGAATCTACTGAGTCATTGCCACATGGAGAAATAGGTGAAATCGCTGTCAAAGGCCCACAGGTAATGAAAGGCTATTGGAATCGCAAAGAAGATACGGAAATGACGATGCGAGACGGATGGTTATTAACAGGTGATTTAGGGTACATGGATGAAAACGGTTTCTTTTATATTGTAGACCGTAAAAAAGACCTTATAATCGCTGGTGGGTATAATATTTATCCGCGTGATGTAGAAGAAGTATTATACGAACATCCAGCTGTTCAAGAATGTGTAGTAGCTGGAGTACCAGATCCATATCGAGGAGAAACAGTAAAGGCATACATTGTATTAAAAGAGGGTATAACTGCGACAGAGGAAGATCTCAATACACATTGTCGTGATAACCTTGCTTCCTTTAAGGTTCCTAGAATTTATGAATTTAGAGATGAGCTTCCTAAAACTGCCATCGGGAAAATTTTAAGAAGAAATCTGATAGAGGAAGAAAGAGAAAAGTTGAAGAAGGTAGCAGTTGAGAGTTAATTGTTTATTGACAATATAAAAAATTGAATATAAAATAAAAATATGAATGAATCATCATTCATATTTTTATTTTTTGGTGGTGAATTCATTGAAGAAAGACAAACCTAAGTATAAACAAATTATTGACGCAGCAATCATCGTCATAGCTGAAAACGGATACCATCAATCTCAGGTTTCTAAAATAGCTAAACAAGCTGGTGTTGCAGATGGAACAATCTATTTATACTTTAAAAACAAGGAAGATATTTTAATATCGGTTTTTGAAGAAAAAATGGAAGTGTTTGCTGATAACTTGAAAGAAATTTTAAAAGAGGACATCAGTGCCTCTGAAAAATTATATAAGATGATTGAAAATCATTTTAAGGTACTGGCAAGTAATAAGCATCTAGCAACTGTAACCCAATTGGAGCTTCGTCAATCCAATCTAGCCTTGCGTTTACGAATAAATGCTATCTTAAAAAATTATTTGACATTGCTCGACACCATCTTAAGAGAAGGTATAAAAAATGAGGAATTCGAAAATTCTGTAGATATTCGCTTAGCAAGACAAATGGTTTTTGGTACAATTGATGAGACGACTACTTCCTGGGTGATGAATGAGTATAAATATGACTTGGTCGGACTTACAGAGAAAGTGCATCGTTTATTATTAAAAGGGATAACAACCTAAAAAGGGATGTGGGTAAATGGAGTTTTTGTCATGGAATGTCGAAAATCATGTAGCAACTGTTACTCTGAATCGTCCTCCTGCAAATGCACTAGCAAGGGGTGTCATTTTAGAAGTTAATAGCTTGTTAGACGAAGTGGAGCACGACGATAACGTTCGTGTGATCCTTCTAAAAGGAGAAGGACGATTTTTCTCAGCAGGGGCAGATATTAAGGAATTTACCACAGTGACTTCTGGAGAAGAGTTTTCAAAGCTAGCTTCTAGTGGACAAACTATATTTGAAAGAGTCGAAACATTCTCTAAACCAATTATTGCTGCCATTCATGGTGCAGCACTAGGTGGGGGATTGGAACTGGCAATGAGCTGTCATATTAGACTAGTTGCTGACAATGCTAAGCTTGGATTGCCAGAGCTACAGTTGGGATTAATACCTGGCTTTGCCGGCACCCAACGTCTTCCACGCTATGTTGGGTTTGCTAAAGCAGCAGAAATGCTTTTAACAAGCGATCCTATCAGTGGGAAAGATGCAGCTGCATACGGGCTAGCAAACCATGCTTATCCAGAGGAAGAATTGATTGAAAAGGCTGGGGAGCTAGCAGCTAAAATTGCAAAGAAAAGCCCAGTTGCAGTAAAGGCAGCATTGGAAATGCTTCAATATGTGAAGCCTGAATCTTATCACGAGGGTGTAAAAGCAGAAGCGAATGCCTTCGGAACAGTTTTTGTTTCAGAGGATGCAAAAGAAGGTATATCAGCATTTATCGAAAAAAGACAGCCTGACTTTAAAGGTAAATAACAATATGGGGAGGACTTCAACATGAATATTTATGTTCTAGTTAAACGCACGTTCGACACAGAGGAGAAAATTGTTGTAAGCGGAGGAAAAATTCAAGAGGATGGTGCAGAGTTCATCATCAACCCTTACGATGAGTATGCAATAGAGGAAGCAATCCAAGTACGCGACGCACATGGTGGAGAAGTAACTGTTCTTACAATGGGCGGTGAGGATGCAGAAAAACAATTACGTACAGCTCTAGCGATGGGTGCTGATAAAGCAGTACTTATCAATACAGAAGACGACATAGAAGAAATGGACCAGTTCACTGCTGCTCATATTATATCCGAATACTTAAAAGACAAGGATGCAGATTTAATCTTAGCAGGTAACGTTGCGATTGATGGCGGTTCAGGTCAAGTTGGACCACGTGTTGCAGAACTATTGGGTATTAACTACGTAACTACGATTACAAACCTTGAAATCAATGGAACAACTGCTACAATCAAACGTGACGTTGAAGGGGATACAGAAGTTTTAGAGGCATCATTACCTCTTTTAGTTACTGCACAGCAAGGTTTGAATGAACCACGCTACCCTTCTTTACCAGGTATTATGAAGGCGAAGAAAAAACCTTTAGAAGAACTAGAATTAGATGACCTTGATATTGACGAAGATGATGTAGAGGCTAAAACAGAAACAATCGAAATTTACTTACCTCCTAAAAAGGAAGCTGGAAAAGTATTAGAAGGAGATCTAGCTGATCAAGTGAAAGAGCTAGTGAGCCTTCTTCATACAGAAGCGAAAGTAGTATAACATTTAGTTTCTAGTAATCTATGAACATCTCGAAATTAAAGAGGGTTCGAATCATTTATAAAATGGGAGGAACAAATCATGTCTAAAAAAGTATTAGTTTTAGGGGAAGCACGTGAGGGTGCACTTCGTAACGTATCATATGAATCAATCGCTGCAGCAAAGCAAATTTCTGATGGTGGAGAAGTAGTAGCAGTATTATTAGGGGATGCAGTCCAGGACTTAGCTGTTGAGCTAGGGAAATATGGTGCAGACCGTGTCATTACGGTAGAACATCCACATTTAAAGCAATATACTTCTGATGGCTATGGTCAAGCATTTATGGCAGTAGTTGAACAAGAAAATCCAGAAGCTATTGTTTTTGGTCATACTGCTTTAGGAAAAGATTTATCACCAAAAATTGCTGGTAAATTACAAATCGGATTAGTTTCTGACGTAACAGCTATTGAAGGAGAAGGGGATGATGCAGTTTATATTCGTCCGATTTACTCTGGAAAAGCATTTGAAAAAGTAAAAGTAAAAGACGGAATCGATTTTATAACTGTTCGTCCTAATAACATCGCTCCACTTGCGAAAGACGATAGTAAATCTGTCGACGTTTCATCGTTATCGGTAGAAATTACAAACCTTCGTACTGTTATTAAAGAAGTGGTACGCAAATCTTCTGAAGGTGTTGACTTGTCTGAAGCAAAGGTTGTTATTGCAGGAGGACGTGGAGTGAAGAGTGAGGAAGGCTTCGGACCATTGAAGGAGCTTGCGGACGTATTAGGCGGTGCAGTTGGAGCTTCTCGTGGGGCTTGTGATGCTGACTACTGTGATTATTCACTACAAATCGGACAAACTGGGAAAGTTGTAACACCTGATTTATATATAGCTGTTGGTATTTCTGGAGCAATCCAGCATTTAGCAGGTATGTCTAACTCAAAAATTATTGTAGCGATTAACAAAGATCCAGAAGCAAATATTTTCAAGGTTGCTGACTATGGAATTGTTGGGGATTTGTTTGAAGTTCTTCCAATGCTTACAGAAGAGTTCAAAAAACTTAAAGTAAATGCTTAAGAAAATACTCGGCTCATAATGGGCCGAGTTTTTATATGGATAAGAGCCTATACAAGTGTCTAAGCTAAATTGTAGATGTAGGATTTTTTGTCTGCTATAATCATTAAAGAGTTACTAAAGGAGGAATTATTTATGGCAATTGTACACGGAACAGATCAAACCTTCTCACAAGAAGTAGAAAAAGGGTTAGTGTTAGTAGATTTTTGGGCAACATGGTGCGGACCTTGTAAAATGATTGCTCCGGTTTTAGAAGAGATGGACGCTGAAATGAGCGATAAAGTTAAAATCGTAAAAGTGGATGTTGATGAGAACCAAGCGACTGCTAGTCAATTCGGAATCATGTCTATCCCAACATTAGTGTTATTCAAAGACGGTCAACCAGTAGACAAAGCTGTTGGTTTCCAACCAAAAGAAGCACTAGTTCAATTCGTTGAGAAAAACGCATAATAATAAAAACCGGGTCCTCTAAGGTTCCCGGTTTTTTTAAACAGGTGATGAGATGAACGAACTTATACAACAAAAATGTGCAATTCTACCAGATCAGCCAGGCTGTTATTTGATGAAGGATCGACAAGGCGTCATTATATATGTAGGTAAAGCAAAGATATTAAAAAATCGTGTACGATCTTATTTTACGGGATCACATGACGGAAAAACTCAAAGATTAGTTCAAGAAATAGTCGACTTCGAATATATCGTTACATCGTCCGAGTTAGAGGCATTAATTCTAGAACTCCATCTCATAAAGAAGCATGATCCAAAATACAATGTCATGCTTAAGGACGATAAAACGTATCCATATATAAAAATTACAGGGGAAAAGAATCCTAAGCTCATTATTACGAGACAGGTTAAAAGGGATAAGGGGAAATATTTTGGACCATATCCAAATTCTCATTCCGCTCATGAAACAAAAAAATTACTGGATAGATTATATCCATTAAGAAAGTGTCAAAAGCTACCTAGTCAAGTTTGCTTGTATTACCATATCGGACAATGCCTTGCCCCTTGTGTGAAAGAAATTGAAGAGGTAACGTACACCGAAATTATTCATGAAATCTCTAGTTTTTTAAACGGTGGCCATGCAGCGGTCAAGAAAGAGCTAACTGAAAAAATGAATGCAGCAGCAGAGCAGCTGGAGTTTGAACGTGCAAAAGAGTATCGCGATCAAATAGCACATATCGATCAAGTGATGGAAAAACAAAAAATGACGATGAATGATTTCACAAATCGTGATATTTTCGGATACACAGTAGATAAGGGATGGATGTGTGTCCAAGTGTTTTTTGTGCGTCAAGGAAAGTTGATAGAAAGAGATGTTTCTCTTTTCCCAATTTACCGTGACCCGGAGGAAGAATTTCTTACCTTTTTAGGTCAGTTCTACTCCAAACCAGAGCATATTAAACCAAAGGAAATATTTGTACCTAATACGACTGATTTAGAGTTAGCCTCTGAGTTGTTGGAAATGAAGGTTATTATTCCTCAAAAGGGTGCAAAAAAGAACCTAGTGGATTTAGCACAAAAAAATGCTGCGATAGCTTTGAAAGAAAAGTTCCATTTGATTGAACGACAAGAGGAACGAACTGTAGGGGCAGTAGAAGAACTAGGTAGTCTTATGGGAATTGCCATGCCAAGCAGAATTGAGGCCTTTGATAATTCTCATATTCACGGTACCGATGCGGTTTCTGCCATGGTTGTATTCGTTGATGGCAGAGCATATAAAAAAGACTATCGGAAGTATAAAACGAAAACTGCAGCAAAGCATGATGACTATGGCGCTATGCGTGAGGTCGTTCGTAGACGTTACACTCGTGTACTAAAAGAGAGATTGCCTCTACCTGATTTAATCATTATTGATGGGGGTAAAGGACAAATAGAAGCAGCAAGAGAAATTATCGAGGATGAACTTGGCTTAGATATTCCAATTGCAGGACTAGCGAAAGATGCCAAGCATCAAACATCCTCCTTGTTATATGGTGACCCATTAGCGATTATCCCGATGAAAAGAACGAGTGAAGCATTCTATCTTCTTCAAAGAATTCAAGATGAGGTCCATCGATTTGCAATTACTTTCCATCGACAACAGAGAGGGAAGCATACAATTGCCTCCTCGTTAGATGGAATTGAAGGAATAGGTCCAAAACGTAAGAAAATGCTTCTTAAGCATTTTGGCTCCCTCAAACGAATGCAAGCTGCATCAAGAGAAGAACTAATAGAATCTGGACTCCCAAGTAAATTAGCTGATAATCTAATGGCTCATTTTCAGAAAAATTTATTGTCT
Source organism: Psychrobacillus sp. FSL W7-1457 (assembly GCF_038593405.1). NCBI lineage: Bacteria > Bacillati > Bacillota > Bacilli > Caryophanales > Bacillaceae > Psychrobacillus > Psychrobacillus sp. FSL W7-1457. Next base: position 2,478,173 of record NZ_CP151993.1, on the reverse strand, counting down.
TCTGAATAATCTTATGTTATCTTTAAAACAATTTAATATTCACTATTCAAACAGTGAAGATAGAGGTGCGAATTGCAAGAGTACTAATCGAGAGGATGAAAGATCCTACGACCGATTAGGAAAGGGTTGTTCGCCGAAACATAGAAAAGCTTTTCCTTTCCTATGTTGGTTCTGTATTTAAGAGATGCAGGACTGTCAGAATATATATTCTGGAGGGCTATCTCACATGGGCAATCATTTTTGACCGTGTATGAGAAGAGTTAGCTTTCCGCAAATATGTGGGAAGCTTTTTTTATTGTTTAGGAAATTATAAGATTATGAACCTGTGGATAAGTTGATGTCTAGCTCCAGCGCCTTGCCCCTCGGGGCAGGGATAGGCGCTTGCGCTTTTCTTGTTGTCCGCTCAAGGAGATAAAGGGGAGATAGGTAAATGAGTAAAATTGTGATGAAATTTGGCGGAACCTCTGTAGGCTCCATGGAGTTAATTGGTAACGTAGCAAAAAGGGTACAACTAGAAAAGGAGAAAGGACATGATATCGTCGTAGTTGTATCTGCCATGGGAAAAACAACAGATGACTTAGCGGAAATGGCTAGTAAAATCACTAACAATCCAACAAAAAGAGAAATGGATATGTTGCTTGCTACAGGAGAACAAGTAACTATGTCCTTACTTGCTATTCAGTTAAATTCACTTGGAGTGGAGACGTTATCGTTGACGGGTTGGCAAGCTGGAATAGTTACAGATGAAGTACATAGAAATTCAAAAATAAAACAATTGGATGGCCAGAAGATAAATGAGCATTTAATGGCTAATCGCGTAGTAATTGTGGCCGGCTTTCAAGGTATGTCGGAATTAGGGGAGATTACTACTTTAGGAAGAGGAGGGTCAGACACTACAGCCGTCGCCATAGCTGCAGCTATCGGAGCAGACATTTGTGATATTTATACGGATGTAGATGGCGTTTATACGTCAGATCCACGCTACGTATCTCATGCAAGAAAACTAGAACAGCTAGAATATGATGAGATGCTGGAGTTAGCTCATTTAGGAGCTGGAGTACTGCACCCTAGAGCAGTGGAATTTGCAAAGAACTATAAGATTCCATTACGAGTACGTTCAAGCTATGAAGAAACGGAAGGAACCATTTTAAAGGAGGAAGTAGATGTGGAGAATAATTTAGTAGTACGAGGGGTAGCTTTTGAATCAGATATAGTACGTTTAACGATTGAGTATACAGTGCCTTTTAATGGTTCACTCGCTTCCATATTTACTACCCTTGCCAATAACCATATTGATGTAGATATTATTGTCCAGTCGATTGTCGAAGGAATGAAGCCTACCGTTTCCTTTTCTATAAAAAAAGAATCTCTTTCGGAAGCAATTCACGTTTTAGAGAAAAAGAAACAGAATCTAGGTTTTACCTTTGCAGATTTTGAGGTGGGTTTAGCTAAGGTATCTATTGTAGGTTCAGGGATGGTATCTAATCCTGGTGTCGCTGCACAAATGTTCGACCGATTAAGCAAGGAAAACATACCAGTTAAAATGGTTAGTACCTCAGAAATAAAGGTTTCAGTTGTAGTGCCTCAAGGCAATATGATTCAAGCAGCGAATGCACTCCATGATGAATTTGATTTGGCTATAAATTAAGTAATAAGTTAAGGCTATGTTAAAGGGTAGGGTTGATTTATGTGTAAAGAAATCTTTAAATCAGAGTGTAGAAATTGATTTCCGCGCCAGCCGGACGCTTTCTTACCCTTAGTCAAGTATTTATATCTTTATTTTAGGAGTTTAGGTATTTAGTTTGGTTGGGGAGGGGTACCCCTCCCCAACCAAACTAAATTTCCGCATACTAAATAGACCTAGCTTAAATTGCTTTTTCTTACTAGGCCAAATATGGTATAGTCAACCTAACGGTTACAAAATGGTCGTAGCCTTTTCGTAATCGTACATTAAGTCGTGTTGAATGAGGTGGAAAAGCATCTTCAAAAACTTATTCACACACGCGATACTCGCAACCTTATGAGGCTTTCTCTGGGGTTGCGTTTTTAATTTGTCATAATACTCCACCAGGTGGTTCTTTTTCTTTTTCCTCCACGAAAGCATCGTCTGTATCATATAGAACAAGATCCTTCGGAGGTTTTTGTTGCCTCGCTTATTGATTTTGTCTTTCTTGTAAATGGTCCCTGACTGATACCTCATCATATCTATCCCCACGTAGGCGTTTAATTGCTTATGGTTGTGGAAGCGGCTGATATCCCCCAGTTCGCCGATGATCCTGCCGGCTGTGACTTTTCCGATCCCCGGAATAGAAAGCAGGATTTGATATTCTTTTCGGTCTTTCGAAAGGTCATCCATCTGTTTGACCAACCGTGCTTTCTTCGCCTTCAGTTCAATAATTCTCTTGGCATAATCTCTTAGCTGCTCGCATCGCACATCCTTACGGCTGATTGCAGGATAGGAGTTCTTTGCCAGCTCTATCAAGGTCAGACTCTTTTCCTCTGCCTGTTTGACCGAGATATTTTTTCCGGTACTTTTCTTTAGACGATTGCGCAGAATCGTCTTAGAACAATCGAGCACCTCATCAGGGTGTGGATATGCTTGTACGATGTTCAGGAAAAGAACCGAGCTAGTCGAACAAAAGCTTTCTAGTTCTGGAAAACTAAGTTGTAAGATAGCATGCATCCGGTTAAACACATGTTCTACTTCCGCATTGACCTCTTCATAGTAACGGGTGAGGGCACGCATCTGGTCATAATAATCCTCCGCTGACTGATGGGTCTCCCTGCGTTCCTCCTTGAAATGGGACTTGGCCAATTCATGGGCATCCCCCTTGTCCGTCTTTTGCCTTCGCAACCTGGTCATCTGGATTTTAGCCTCCAGGGGATTGATACAGCAATAGGCATACGAACGGTCTTGGAGAAACCTTTCAAGCGGCTTGGAGTACGACCCGGTCGCCTCGAAAACGATTGCAGGTGCCTGGCCACGAACGGTTAGATCACAAAGGGTGCCATCTAATTCCTCAAAAGAAGAACGGTTGTGGAGAATTTCCCCTTCAAACTCACATTGTTTGTATTGGTTGTAGATCACTACGGTGCTTTTTCCCTTACTGACATCAAACGCTACCACATGTGTCATGTGTTTCTCCTCCTTTTATTTAGCCATAGAAGTCTTCACATCGCCCTAACGATTCCCTTTTCTTACACGGTCTCTAAGGATCCAACATACTAAACTGATTCTAATAGGGTTGTGAAGTTAGCCGGTTTCCGATACGGATTCAAAGATCCCAGCGTCCGGGCGGCTTTTCTTCACTTCTACTATAAAAAAATAGTAGCACAAACCATGGCCTTTGGTTTGTACTACTAATGTTAGTATGTTTCCGTGGGGTGAGCGATAAGCCATCACCCATCGCTTACGCGCGTGGTTGTAATGTCTTATCTGTCTCACTCATCCCACAGGAGTCGCCGTCTGTCGCTCCATTCAATAAATGAGAACAGCTTTAATGCATCGATAAAGAGCTTAATAGCCATTTGAATGTCCCTTTTTTTATTGTTTACAGTCACTATAAAAAAGAAATGTTAGTCAAAATCAACCAATAACTTTAACAAAGCTTAAGTTAAAAAAAGAGAGGAAGATGCAAGTTGCCCCCATCCTCCTCTTTATGTATCTTTAGCGTTTACTTTTTAAGTCCCATTTAATATGGAAAGTAACCAATCCAGTTTTTTTAACAAACTCATCATAGCATTCGGTTTCATAGCCATCTATTTTTTGCTTCTGCTCTGCGAGAAAGCCAGCCTCTAATCGGTGACATCTATTGATTCCACTTTGAGGAAGATTGTATGTTTCAAGTGTGTAATGGGCCGAATCTTTTGATGTTTTATCTAACTCCAGCCTTCCCCAGCCAGCCTCTTGGAAGAAAGAGATGGCTTCTTCCATTGAATAGAGTGGAAACTTTCGAGCAAGGTCCTTACCTGCCCAGTACAATATTTCTTTTTCATGTTTTCCGAGAATAGAAGTGAGCACGTGATCTCTTATTATTTCATATCCAAAGGAAGTTACATGTGAATGTTCTCTTTCATTCAAACAGCAACCCTTCTTTCCAAAGATAAATAAAAACTATAATCTATTCTAGCATAAAATATTTTCACTGGGAGAGAATACTTTGTGAAAAAATAAACTAATCATTATATAGATGAGTGTCAGAAAGATGAATAAAATCAGGAAACATACCTTGACGCTCTAAAATGTTGAGAGTACAATGGATATGTCATAAATTCGTAACAAGAAGGTGTGAACATGTGATGATTTATTATTCTATTGCTATAGTTTAATCATCGCTAATTGGAAATTTGAGGGGGGTTACTGTTTTGTCGAAAGATCGCGAATTTTTCATGCGTCGATTACATTCTTTACTTGGTATTATTCCAGTTGGATTATTTCTGGCGCAACATTTAGTAGTAAACCATTTTGCTACAAGAGGTGAAGAAGCCTTTAACACGGCATCACATTTCATGGAGAGTCTACCTTTTAGACTAATGCTGGAAGTGTTTGTAATTTATATTCCTTTGTTGTTCCATGCATTCTATGGTATCTATATTGCATTTACTGTTAAGTACAATCCTAACAGATATGGTACTCTAAGAAACTGGTTATTCATTTTACAACGTTTTACTGGAATATTCCTTGTTGTGTTTATCGCATGGCATGTATTTGAAACACGATTCCAAGCTGCAATTGGAGCGAAGGAAGTTAACTTTAACATGATGAATGAAATTTTATCTAACCCATGGATGTTAGCTTTTTATATTGTAGGTGTAATTTCTGCAACCTTCCATTTAGCTAATGGTATCTGGTCATTCCTTGTAAGCTGGGGAATTACTCAATCACCAAAATCTCAAAGAATTTCAACTTATGTAACATTAGTAATCTTCTTAGCGTTATCTGTAGTTGGTGTACAAGCACTTTTAGCATTCGTATAAGACCCTTCTACACCTAAGCTACTATAAATTTAAGGAGTGAAATAGCATGGCAAAAAATAAACTTATTGTTGTCGGCGGTGGATTAGCCGGATTAATGGCAACAATGAAAGCTGCCGAAGAAGGCACACAAGTAGATCTATTCTCATTAGTTCCTGTTAAACGCTCACACTCTGTATGTGCACAAGGCGGTATTAACGGGGCTGTAAATACAAAAGGTGAAGGGGATTCACCTGCAGTTCATTTAGATGATACTGTTTATGGTGGAGACTTTTTAGCAAACCAACCTCCTGTTAAGGCAATGGCAGACGCTGCTCCAGGAATCATTCATTTGTTTGACCGTATGGGAGTTATGTTCAACCGTACACCAGAAGGTCTATTAGATTTCCGTCGTTTTGGAGGAACTTTAATGCACCGTACAGCATTTGCTGGTGCAACAACTGGTCAACAGTTACTTTATGCGCTTGACGAACAAGTTCGTCGCTTTGAAGTAGAAGGTCTAGTAACAAAATACGAAGGATGGGAATTCCTGGGTATTATCAAAGACAATGAAGGAACTTGTCGCGGTATTAAAGCGCAAAACCTTAACTCATCAGAAATCCGTGCTTTCCGTGGAGACGCTGTAATCATGGCTACTGGTGGTCCTGGCATCATTTTTGGTAAAACAACTAACTCTATTATTAATACAGGATCTGCAGCAAGTATCGTTTATCAACAAGGCGCTTACTATGCAAACGGAGAATTCATCCAAATTCACCCAACGGCAATTCCTGGAGATGATAAGCTTCGTCTGATGTCAGAATCAGCTCGTGGTGAAGGTGGTCGTATTTGGACATACAAAGACGGTAAACCTTGGTATTTCCTAGAAGAAAAGTATCCTGCTTACGGTAACCTAGTACCACGTGATATCGCGACTCGTGAAATCTTTGACGTTTGCGTTAATCAAAAATTAGGTATTAACGGCGAAAACATGGTATATCTAGATCTTTCTCATAAAGATCCACATGAATTAGACGTAAAACTTGGTGGAATCATTGAAATCTATGAAAAATTTACTGGGGACGACCCTCGTAAAGTTCCTATGAAAATTTTCCCTGCCGTTCATTATTCAATGGGTGGATTATGGGTAGATTATGATCAAATGACGAACATCCCTGGTCTATTTGCTGCTGGCGAATGTGACTATTCTCAACATGGAGCTAACCGTTTAGGAGCTAACTCATTACTTTCAGCTGTATTTGGTGGAAGCGTGGCTGGTCCTAATGCTGTTAAATACATGAAAGGGCTTTCCACTCATGCAGAAGACTTAGATGATTCTATCTATGAAAATGAAGTGAAGCTTGAGCAAGAGAAGTGGGAGCAAACACTAGCTATGAAAGGTACAGAAAACGCTTACCTTTTACATAAAGAGCTAGGTGAGTGGATGACTGATAACGTAACAGTAGTTCGCTACAACGACAAGCTAGAGGAAACTGACAGAAAAATTCAAGAGTTAATGGAAAGATACGAAAACATTAACATGGATGATACACAACGTTGGTCTAACCAAGGTGCATCATTTACTCGTCAATTGAAAAATATGTTATACTTAGCACGTGTTATCACGTTAGGAGCACTTCAACGTAATGAAAGCCGTGGAGCACATTACAAACCTGATTTCCCAGAACGTAATGACGAAGAATTCATGAAAACTACTATGGCTAAGTTTGATCCAGCTACAGGGGCTCCAATTATTCATTATGAAGATATTGATATATCTCTTGTTGCTCCTCGTAAACGTGATTACTCATCATCGAAAGGAGCAAAATAATCATGGTGACGGCAACAGAAACCAAAAAGGTTCAAATAGAAATTTACCGTCAAGATACTCCTGAATCCAAACCCTACTGGGAAAAATTCGAAGTAAATTGGCGTCCAAATATGAATGTAATTTCTGCATTAATGGAAATTCGTCAAAGACCAGTTAACACAGATGGTAAAGCTACTACTCCTGTAACATGGGACATGAACTGCTTAGAGGAAGTATGTGGTGCATGTTCAATGGTTATTAATGGTCGTCCACGTCAATCTTGTTCAACACTTATTGATCAATTGACTCAACCGATTACATTAGCACCTATGAGCACTTTCCCTGTCGTACGTGACCTTCAAGTAGATAGAAGCCGTATGTTTGATGCTTTGAAAAAAGTTAAAGCATGGGTTCCAATTGATGGTTCTTATGACCTTGGAGAAGGTCCACGTATGCCAGAACGTAAACGTCAATGGGCTTATGAATTGTCTAAATGTATGACTTGTGGTGTATGTTTAGAGGCTTGTCCAAACGTAAATGATAATGCTTCATTTATCGGACCAGCTCCGCTTTCACAAGTTCGTTTGTTTAATGCGCATCCAACTGGAGCTATGAACAAAGACGAGCGTTTAAATGCGATCATGGGAGATGGAGGCCTTGCAAACTGTGGTAACGCACAAAACTGTGTAGTTGCATGTCCAAAAGGTATTCCACTTACAACTTCTATCGCTGCATTAAACCGTGATACTACAGTTCAAATGTTTAGAAACTTCTTCGGAAGCGACAACATGGTAGACTAATAAAAATGTAAAAGCTCAGAATGCAAATTCTGGGCTTTTTTTTATTGGAAAATTCCCGTCGGCGTTTAAGGCTTTTTTCAAGTATTGTCCGTTCGTCAAAATATGACAAAGAAACTTCATGAAATGTTAATTCCTTTCACTAATAATTTGTTAGATGGATTTTAAATTTTCTGATATAATAAATGAATCGTTATTCATTTTTAAGTGGATATTCATTTTAAATACAAAGGGGATTATTATATGAGAGCAGGATACATAGAAGACATAGAAGCATGGGAAAAGGGATTTTCTTTTTATACGGAGGTCAGTGTGCGTTTTTCAGAAACAGATATGTATGGGCACTTAAACAATACGGTACCATTCACTTACTTTGAATATGCTCGTATTGAATACTTTAAAAAGGTTATGCTTATGAATGATTGGCTTAATCCTAAAGGAGAAAAGATACCAGTAGTTGCTGATCTACAATGTGATTATCAGAAACAGGTATTTTTTGATGAGAAGCTCCACATTTATGTAAAAGCCAATTCCGTTGGTAGTTCTTCGGTTGATATCCATTACATGGCAAAGAATACAAAAGGGGATATAGTGTTTACTGGAAGAGGCAGTATCGTACAAATTGATAAGAAAACGGGAAAATCTGCAAAATGGACCGAACAAGAAAAAGAAGTTTTTCAAAAGAGTATTTACTAGCCGTCACCTACCATCCCTTTGCTACATACGTTAGTAGGAGAGTGGATAGGGGGCTATGGCATTGTACGATGGTAATCAGCAAAGATCAATTTTGACGAGCAGAGAGCGTCAAATATTTCAATTATTAGTAGAAGACAATTCTACAAAAGACATTTCAATTCAGCTGTCTATTAGTGAAAAAACAGTTCGAAACCATATATCTAACACGATACAAAAATTAGGCGTATCTGGTAGATCTCAAGCAATTGTTGAACTATTAAGACTAGGCGAATTATCATTGAATTGATTTGAATCCTTGCCATTTTCCTCAGAACAAGTCACAATAATAAGAGGACTTATTGTTTTGAGGAGTGAGATTCATGGCAGAAGAAAAGAACCAAGTGGAACTAAACCACGAGGATGTTGCTTTTTTAGAAAAAGAACTACGGCATATTTCAGGGATTATCAAACAAAGAGGGCGACAAATCTTAAATTCTTATACGATAACGCCTCCCCAATTTGTAGCTCTTCAGTGGCTATTTGAGATTGGAGACATGACAATCGGGGATTTATCTAATAAAATGTATTTAGCTTTTAGTACAACTACGGACTTAATTGACCGAATGGAAAGAAGTGAACTCGTACAGCGAGTAAGAGATGAGCAAGATCGTCGAGTTGTACGAATACATTTATTAAAAGAAGGCGAGCGTATCATCGAAGAGGTAATTGACAAACGACAGCAATACTTAAAAGATGTGCTGAAACAGTTTGACCAAGATGAAGCACAAACATTATCAACTTTATTAGCAAAATTACATCTTGAGATGAAAAAGAACTGAGGAATTGACGTGAAAGCCCCAATCGGTGTGATAGACTCTGGTGTGGGAGGTTTGACAGTTGCAAAAGAAATTATGCATCTACTCCCAAACGAAGAAATTATTTATATTGGTGATACAGCTAGATGTCCTTATGGACCTAGAACTAGTGAAGAAGTTCGTAAATTTACTTGGCAAATGGCAATTGCCTTATCTAAAATGAAGATTAAAATGCTTGTAATAGCATGTAATACTGCGACAGCAGTAGCTCTAAACTCCTTGAGTAAGAAAATGCCTTTCCCTGTGATAGGTGTTATTTTCCCGGGAGCAAGAGCGGCTATTAAAGCAACGAAAAAAAATGAAATTGTAGTGTTAGGTACAAGCGGTACAATTAAAAGTGGGGCTTATGAAAAAGCGATTGCAGCTCTGAATACATCTAGTAAAATCATTCCGCTTGCATGCCCTACTTTTGTTCCAATTGTTGAGAGTAATGAATATGAGGGTGACTTTGCGAGAAAAATGGTTTTTGAAGCCTTGCAGCCCTTAAAATCAGAGCATTTTGATACGGTCATCCTTGGTTGCACGCATTATCCATTATTGCAAAAGCATATTGAGGATGCAGTTGGTGAACATGTAAATGTACTATCATCAGCTGAAGAAACCGCCCAGGATGTTTTGGAGTACTTAGATTATCATCATTTACGCAATCCAACTGAGATACAAAAAGAACCGATTTTCTATACGACCGGTTCGGTGCCAATCTTTAAAACAATTGTCGAAAAATGGTTAAACTTGTCGAATGCAGATATACGGACAATTTCATTTCATTAACCCTGTTAAGAGAATCCTCAAATAGCGGGGTTTTCTTCTGTTCAGGTACATAAAAAGGAGACATATATGATTAGATTTGATGGAAGAGAAACAAAGCAATTGCGAAAGGTAACAATCGAGACAGATTATTTAATGCACCCAGAAGGTTCGGTATTAATCACGGTAGGTAATACCAAAGTTATTTGTAATGCAACAATTGAAGATCGAGTGCCTCCTTTTTTAAGAGGACAAGGCAAGGGTTGGATTACAGCAGAATATTCTATGCTTCCACGCGCCACAGAATCACGTACACAGCGTGAATCGTCTAAAGGGAAGGTTACTGGTCGTACGATGGAAATACAGCGTCTAATAGGACGAGCATTGCGATCGGTAGTAGACCTCGAAGTAATAGGGGAAAAAACAATTTGGATTGACTGCGATGTCATCCAAGCTGATGGAGGGACAAGAACTGCTAGTATAACTGGAGCGTTTGTGGCGTTGACAATTGCACTTGGAAAGCTTTACGAGCAAAAGCAGCTTCCTAAGTTTCCCGTACGTCAATACCTAGCTGCTACTAGTGTAGGAATAGTTGATGAAATTGGAGTAGTGTTAGATTTAAATTACGTAGAGGACTCTTCCGCAACCGTGGATATGAATATAGTACAAACTAGCAGTGGTGAGTACGTTGAGCTTCAAGGTACGGGCGAAGAAGCAACTTTCTCAAAAACTGAGCTATTGGAGCTTCTAGAGTATGGTGAAGCTGGGATCCAGCAGTTAATGGATATCCAACGAGCGGCATTAGGAGATTTAGCTTCTAAAATTGATGAGAAAGGATGATTTGAACATGAAACAAATAATTATTGCAACTAAAAATAAGGGGAAAGCAAAGGATTTTGAAGCATTATTTAATCCCCTTGGATACGAAGTGCTAACCCTACATGACGTAGCAAAAGAAATGGATGTTGAGGAAACAGGTACAACCTTTGAAGAAAATGCCTTGTTAAAGGCGACTGCGTTAGCTGAGCATTTACAATCGATAGTAATTGCGGATGACAGCGGCCTTGAAGTAGATGCCTTAGGCGGTCGTCCTGGTGTCTATTCTGCGCGTTATGCGGGAGAAGAGAAGAGTGATGAGGCAAACATCACCAAACTGTTAGAAGAGCTTAAAAACGCAAAAGAATCCGAAAGAAGTGCCCGCTTTGTTTGTGTGATTGCAGTGGCATCTCCTACGATGAAACCATTCACAGTCAGAGGAACATGCGAAGGCGTTATCGCTCAAGAAAGAAAAGGGAATAACGGTTTTGGCTATGACCCAGTCTTCTTTGTTCCGTCCGAGAATAAAATGATGGCCGAATTATCTGCAGAAGAAAAAGGGGCTATTTCTCACCGTGGAAATGCTATTAAGCAATTGAAGTTAAAATTACCTGATTTACTATAAGGGTGGTGGCTGTTCGATGAAGCTTTTAGTCATGAGTGATACGCATAACGATATAATGGCTATGGAAGAGGTAATCCGTTTATATTCCGGTAAGGTCAATGCAATCATTCACTGTGGAGATAGTGAGTTAGAGGCCTCCTATTTTGAAGACAAACCTGTTTCTGTTGTTAAAGGGAATTGTGATTATGATCTTGGCTTTCCAGAGGAAAAAATTATTTCGTTGGAAGACCAAACCATTTTAATAGTTCATGGCCATCGTCATCAAGTCAAATCCACGTTATTGCCTCTAAATTATAGGGCGCAGGAAGTTGGAGCGACGGTTGTCTGCTTCGGCCATTCACATTTGCTTGGAGCAGAACTTCAAAATGGCATTTTATTTGTCAATCCTGGTAGTCTTCATCAGCCAAGGGGACGTAAGGAAAAAAGCTATTCGATTATCGAGATACAAAAAGATAGTTGGCAAGTTCTATTCTTCTCCTCTGATCATAAACTAATAGAAGAAGTTTCTTTCAATTTTTAAAGTAGTGTTGACATTCATTTGTTATCATTATATAATAAATCTTGTCTTTCCTATCTGTGTGGTGGGGGAGTACTTGGTCTCAGTAGCTCAGCTGGATAGAGCAACGCCCTTCTAAGGCGTCGGTCGGGAGTTCGAATCTCTCCTGGGACGTAAATGGGTTCAAAAATAATTTTAATGAACTAAAAAGCACCTCAAATCCTTTATTTTCAAGGGTTTGAGGTGCTTTTTATTCTTGGGTTTGACCAGAGAGTTAATTCAGATCAGACCCTTTTACTATTCAAAATCTACATTTCATGGGATGATTCCAATTCTAGCTTGGGTAAACTCTACGAGTTGTCGACTTCCGTAATTTTTAAACAATAAGAAGCTTATCATTCAACGATTAATGTATTTAAACAATTACATAATAAACATAATTTTCAATAATTGTTTGGTGTGCATATGTATTAAAGTCATTGCCAATTGCCATAACAATAAGAGGCTTCATGAGAAACCGCAGCAATTACTACAACTAAAATTCCTAAGCATTGCAGTAGGAGTAAACTCTTTGAAAGCTTGATACCCCATTTGAATCATGTATTACTAGCTCCAAAACTACAAGGTGTCCTAGCAAAGAACCTCGCAAATAGCCTTCTTTCCTATACAGTCAGATTATGTTTGGTCCATTAACTAAAACATTAAAATAACCGCAACTTTTCCAGTAGGGCATTCTAATTTATTTGCGGTACTAACTGTTGATGATGTCAATATCATCCGTTGATACATTTTTTTATAATCGAAAGAATTAAATTATTCTTACCAATTATTTATATAGTATTTAAAAACTTAACTTTTCGTTTCTATTCTAGTATAATGAAAAACTATATATTATTTTAAGATAATTTATTCTTTAACTACAGTATTGAGGGGGTATTAAAAGAAATGAGCAAGCGTATAAAAATTGGTCTAGCTTGGCAAATTTTAATCGGGTTGATTTTAGGTATTATTGTTGGCGGTATATTTTATGGAAACGATAATATTTTAAAATACATCACTCCATTCGGAACGATTTTCATGAATATGATTAAAATGATTGTAGTCCCAATTATTGTTTCGACATTAATTGTTGGTGTAGCCGGTCAAGGTTCTTTAAAACAAGTTGGAAAACTAGGTGTTAAAACACTTATTTATTTTGAAATCATTACAACAGTTGCTATTATTTTAGGTATATTGTTAGCTGACCTAACGCAATTTGGTAGCGGTGTCGATATGAATGAGTTAACAAAAGGAGACATTTCTTCGTATGTTGAAACGTCGGAAGAAATGGCAAATGAAGATCATACCATAATGGATACAATTGTCGGTATTGTACCTACAAATATTGTCTCCTCCATGGCAGCGGGGGACATGTTGCCAATCATCTTCTTCTCCGTATTGTTTGGTTTAGGGGTTGCAGCTATTGGCGATAAAGGTAAACCGGTGTTAGCATTGGCCCATGGTGTAGCTGACGCGATGTTCTGGGTAACGAATTTAATTATGAAATTTGCGCCAATTGGTGTTTTTGCATTAATTGCAACAACTGTTTCCACATTTGGGTTATCTTCTTTAATTCCATTAGGGAAACTAATGATTTTAGTTTATTTTGCGATGATTTTCTTTATTGTAGTTGTATTGGGCATTACGGCTAAAATTGTTGGGTTAAGCATGTTCCGCATTATCAAAATGATTAAAGATGAGCTCATATTAGGATTTTCCACTGCAAGCTCTGAAACTGTATTGCCGCGTATTATGCTGAAAACAGAAAAAGCAGGTGTACCAAAAGATATTGGGTCATTTGTTATTCCAACAGGTTATTCGTTTAATTTAGATGGCTCTACTTTATACCAAGCAATTGCAGCATTATTCATTGCACAAATGTACAATATTGATTTGTCTTTAACAGATCAAATTATTTTAGTTTTAACGTTAATGGTCACATCGAAAGGCATAGCAGGTGTGCCGGGAGTATCATTTGTGGTGCTTCTTTCAACACTCGGTGCAGTAGGTATTCCTTTAGAAGGGCTAGCCTTCATTCTTGGAATTGACCGTCTATTAGATATGATGCGTACAGTAGTTAACATATGTGGTAATACATTAGCAGCATTAGTCATGGCGAAATGGGAAGGTCGTCTTGATATGGACAAGTATAATAACTACTTTAATAACGAAACAGTAGATGCTTCAGTTAAAGAGAATTAATTGCACAAAAGTAAACAGATGAGTCGTATCAAGGTTTAGAATAAGTTTTAACCATCTAAAAAAACGCTTTAAGCCCCTTAATATTAAGGATTTAAGGCGTTTTTTTTAGGTGATGGTGAATAATATACTTTAGCGTGGATTAAATGGAAATTGGTATACTATTTAGTATATTTTATTACTTCTAATTGACAAATTGTATACATCGGTATACAATTTTAAGTATACAAATGTATACAGAAGGGGAATGAAAAATGAAAAATGATTCCCATAGAGAAAGAATCTCTAATCACTGTGAAGAACAAAATGGTTCGTATAGAGGAAATGGAAAAAGACGTGGAGCAAAAACATTTCGTCGGGGAAGAGCTTTGGCCTTCTATGAAATAATGCAGACGAAATCGAATTCTCTAAAAAAACAGCTCGCTACTCCAGAGCTGCAGTCAGTAAACTCGGTGTTAGTGGGGGAGCTGAAAGCTGTGGAAATGTTAATGGATGAATTTGCCCAGTTATTTGAATTAGTAGAAGTTGACGAACCAAGTCAACAGATTAGAGTGGACGAATTAGAAGAGTAATAAGAGAGATATTACATACAATCGTTATAATTTGGAGGGATGACAATGTTCGTACAAATTCGCAAATGGACATTAACAGAAGGAAATTCAGTGAAGGTATTAGAGCGTTTTAAGAAAAAGCCTGATCAAGGGCCATCTCTAATAGAGCAAAGAGAAGGATTTATCGGCCGTGAGCTATTAGTAAAAAATGTTCGTCGCGGTGAAGAAGAAGTCATTATGATCGTTCGTTGGGAATCGGAAGAAGCATGGAAAGCATGGGAAAAGAGCCCTGAACATATCGCTGGTCACAAAAATAAAATTAAAGAGCACGGTGGAAAACCACCGAAGCCTGAATATGTGATTTCCATGGAGCACGGAAACTATTCAGTAGTTGAATAAGAATAGAGACTGGGACATAGCTAGTCTATCAATAAAAAAAAGTGAAATCGGTCAACTTGATTTCACGTTTTTTTAGGTAGCTTATTTCTTGTAAGAAATACCCCATTGTAGTTGTTTGGGAGATATCCTTATCCTGGTAAGCATCCGCTGTAATAAAAAACTATAAATAATTGTAATTAAAGCCTCGCAAACTTTACGACCTAGTAAAGTTTGCGAGGCTTTTTATTTTCGGTGAATTTTATCTTAACCCTTTTTTGTTTTAGAGCAATCCTTAGCTCGAAGGTTATCTCTGCGTAAAGATAAATTTCTCTAGTAATAAGTTGTATCAGGATGTTATCGATTTCGAAAAAACACATCCTATTTTAACTCCACTTAGTTTATTTATGGATAGTTCTCAATTTATATCTATTTTACCTTATAAACACTTTAAAAGTTGTCAAAACTATAAAGTATTATAAAACGTTAGAAGGTATGAATTTGAAAAAAGTCGGTCCAATAAGTATTTTACACGTTGTTGCTTTATCCATGACTATGATTGGATTAAAAAATCATGTCACTATTCTACCTCCTATTTTAGAGGTAGGAGGTAGAGATGGGTGGATTTCTGTCATATTGGCTGCAGTAATCATGGGCTTCTGGATTTTTATACTTGTTTATATTTATAAGCAAGCTAAACAGAGGCCATTGTTGGAGTGGCTTCAGGAGGCAACAGGTCCCAAAACTAGTACAATTTTTCGTTACGTAGTAGGGATCTATCTGTTCGTATTGGCGGCCTTTACAATGCGTGAAGCGATGCAATGGGTGAAAACAACCTTCTTGCCTACCACCTCCATTATCGTCTTATTAATAATTTATATCGTTTTGTGCATCCTATTAGCAACTAGCAGTATTCAAACTATTGCCATTGTAAATGTCATGGTCTTGTTTGGTGTTTTAGTTTTAGGTTTTTTTGTAGCCTTTGTGAATATTCAAGTGAAGGATTATTCATTACTACGACCTTTTTTGGAGCATGGCTGGGAGCCAGTGCTAAAAGCCAGTGTTTTTCCTGCTGCAGGTTATATCGAGCTAATACTACTTCTCTTTTTACAACAACATATTAAGGACAAAATGAGATGGTTCCATTTTGCAATCATTCTGTTCTTGTTAATGGGGCTAACCTTAGGTCCATTATTGGGGGCTATTACAGAGTTTGGACCTCACGAGGCAGCCGAACAAAATTATCCGGCATATGAGGAATGGAGTTTAGTTACCATTGGGCAGTTCATTGAACATCTAGACTTTTTTTCCATCTACCAATGGTTAACCGGGGCCTTTATACGTGTTGGACTTCTCTTATTCATCACAGTTGACCTTCTTAAAATGAATAAAAAGAAGTCTGTATGGTTCATCTTAGCCCCAGCGTTTTTTATCATTTGTATGATATTAACGGTAATAAACGACAACTTATTTCTTTACATTAAAGGTAACTACTTTCTGATAACTACGTTCGTGTTCTTTTTATTCGTATCAATCTTCCTGTTCTTGATAGCTTTCTTTCATAAAAAAACAACTAAAAAAGAGAAAAAACGTAGGAAAGGAGATAAACAAAGTGAAATCACCGGAGGGGATACTAAATCTTCACACAATAAAGGAACTATTCAAGAAGAATGAAGATGTCATTTTTCAGTTGTATAACTATGGGAAATATAAAGTCCATTTCATTACCTGTGATGCTATGACCGATCTCCAACTACTAAATGAAACCATTGTTCCTCGGATACAAAAAATGTGCACTGAGGTTGGCGAGGAACCACTTGAGGAGTTCATTTTGAATAAGCTTCATATACCAGATTTACAAAAGGTAGAGGCAAAAGAAGATATAATCACTAGAATATTTAATGGTTATCTAATTCTTCATATTGAGAATGAAAATCTAACATTTTCAAGTAATATTGCTAAAAAGCCTAATAGAAGTCCTGAGGAATCCAGGATGGAAGTACTTATTAAGGGGCCAAGGGATAATTTTATTGAGGATATTTCGGTTAATATTGCTTTAATAAGAAAAAGATTACCTACAAACTCCTTGAATGTGGAAAAACTGGAACTAGGAAAAAGATCAAAGACAACAGTTGCTGTACTTTATATGGATGATATTGCTAGCAAGGACATCCTAAAGGATATTATGAGTCAATTAAAGGAAGTTGATATTGATATTGTTTTTAGTGGAGAACTTTTGCTGGAAAAAATAAATAAAAAATCTCCCATCTTCCCTAGAAATGATTATACTGGAAGGCCAGATTTTGCTGTACAAGCCTTGGTAAGGGGAAGGTTTCTTATTCTAGTTGATGGCGTGGCTTATGTAGTAATAACCCCAGTCAACTTATTTTTGCTATTAAAATCAGGGGAAGACGTAGAATATCCGATGGCTTTTAGTAGTGCTGAAAGAGTGCTGAGAATAATTGGTCTAATGATAGGATTAGCCTTACCTGCCTTTTGGCTAGCGCTTACTACTTTTCATCAGGACCAACTACCCTTTCAATTACTAGCCACTGTTGTTCAAAATAATTCTGGACTTCCGTTGCCTTCAGCCCTTGAAATGCTGACGATGCTAGTTATGTTCGAGTTATTTAGGGAGGCAAGCTTACGATTGCCAACTGTAATCGGAGGAACCATTAGTGTGGTAGGAGGCCTAATTGTAGGGGATGCAGCTATAAGAGCAGGTTTAACAAGCCCCGCCATGATTGTGGTGATAGCTATATCTACCATCGCTACCTTCACTTTAGTGAATCAGTCGCTTGTCACAGCTGTAAGTATAGTTCGAATCATACTCATACTGATTACTTCTATATTAGGATTGTTTGGGTTTTTTATTTCTTTATATTTTTTACTTCTTTATTTATCAAGTATTAGAATATTTGGAGTTCCATATATGAATATTGCAACCGATTTGAGTTGGGCTACCATTAAAAAGTCGCTTATAAGGTCAGCACCCAAAAACTATAAAGAGCGCCCACATGCTTTAAGTCCTCAGGATTCTACTCGAATTGGAGGAGAAGATGATGAAGAGAATAACTAAACAGTTGTGCATTCTTTGCTTAGTTCTACCTCTACTTACCAGCTGCTGGGATGTGGATGAACCAAATAGAATACGATACATCTATGCAATAGGGATAGATTATAAAGAGGATAAGTATGAAATACATGCTCAAATCATCGACTTCATCAATATTGCAAAGACTGAGCAACCAAACCAGGATGCTATTCAGGTGGAAGTTGGAAAGGCTAAAGGTGACACCATAGAAGAGGCATTCTTCGAATTATACAAATCAATGGATTTGAAGCTTTTCTGGGGACATATGACGTATATGGTTCTTTCTGAGGAAGCACTGAAAGAAGGAAGAGCTAATATTGTTATTAACGCCTTTTTAAGATTTAGAGAGATTAGATATCAAACGTGGGTATATACAACGAAAGATCCTATCGGTGAAATCATGTTATTAAATCCTCTTTTTAACAGTGCCATGACTAGACTTAAACTAGCCGATCCTATGAGTTCATACCAACAAGAGTCCTATGTAGAACCAATAGATTTTCGGAAGCTTGTTATCCGTTTAAATGAACCTAGTTACGAAGTAAACATACCCTATGTGAAAATAGACGATAATTGGGAGAATGAAAAAGAAAAAGATAAACTACCGAAATTCGAGGGGGTAGGTGTCGTTACTCCAGACGAATTTAAAGGTTTTATCTCAGGTGAAAAGATTAATGGATTACAATGGATGACTAAGGAAACAAAAAAAGGGGAAATTACGATTCCTCGTAACGATAAGTTTGTTTCGATTACGATAGATAATCTCAAAATAAAAGTAAAACCTAAAGTACAAGGCGACGAAGTGAAATTTGAAGTAAAATTAAATATGAATGCTTTACTAAGTAGCTTTGAGGGGAAGATTACAGAGAAAGAGATTCGACAATTTGTGAAGAAACAAATTAAAAAAGAAATCGAAGAAACCTATTTAGAAGGACTGGAAAAAGACGTGGATATTTATCGTCTATCAGAATATTTATATAGAAGTGATGTGAAGAATTGGAAAAAAGTACAGAAGGATGGCAAAGTTCCTTTGACAGAAAGCTCTATTAGCAGTATAACGATAGAAGTTAATAAAGTTTATACAGGGAGAAAAGCATTTAAAGAAACAATTGAATAGCTTAATTGCTTCTTCTGTAGGAAATAAGGGGATAGGATAGGAAATAATGTTCTTTTTTCCTTATTAATTTATAAAAAATGATTAATACCCTTGACAATAAATCAAATATACATGATAATAAATATTGTCTTTCCAGTATTTTAATTCGGAAAGAAAATATTGTCTCAGTAGCTCAGCTGGATAGAGCAACGCCCTTCTAAGGCGTCGGTCGGGAGTTCGAATCTCTCCTGGGACGTAGATTGGTTCAGGTGATCGAAGTTTGAACCTAACTAAAAGTGCTTCAAATCCTTTTATATAAAGGGGTTTGGGGCATTTTTTCTGTCTTTTGACTCCTTGTTTTAAATGTGTCACTAAACGAAATAAATAAAGAGCAGAACTACCAAATTTACTTCTTGCAAAATGAAAATCTTTATAAGAGAAACATGTATGAAGATAAATTGAAAAAGCTAGGTTATACTATAAAAATGACTTTATTGCCTAGCCAAACGAGATCTTTATAGCTCTCTTTATATGTGCAATAACTTTTTATATGTAAATTAAATCATAATTTTTAATAACACTGGGATCTGTGGTTGAAGATGAATCCCATTACGAGAGGGTTGGAATATAAATATGACTAAAAATTTTTGGCAGGAATTGCCTAAACCTTTTTTTGTACTTGCACCAATGGAAGATGTGACAGATGTAGTTTTTCGTCAAGTTGTTAGTAAAGCAGGTAGACCTGATGTCTTCTTTACGGAATTTACAAACACGGAGAGCTATTGTCATCCAGAGGGCCAAAAAAGTGTGCGCGGAAGATTACTTTTTACTGAGGACGAACAGCCAATGGTTGCGCATATTTGGGGAGATAAACCCGAATTTTTCCGTCAAATGAGTATCGGAATGGCTGAGCTAGGTTTTAAAGGTATTGATATAAATATGGGCTGTCCTGTACCGAATGTAGCAACAAGAGGAAAGGGCAGCGGTCTAATTCTTCGTCCAGACACAGCAGCTGAACTTATAGAAGCAGCAAAAGCTGGTGGATTGCCAGTAAGTGTGAAGACAAGACTTGGATATACAGAAATAGATGAATGGCAAGAATGGCTAACGCATATTCTTGAACAAGATATTGCGAACCTTTCTATTCATTTACGTACTAGAAAGGAAATGAGCCAAGTTGACGCACATTGGGAGCTGATTCCAGAAATTAAAAAGCTACGTGATCGTATTGCGCCAAACACGCTTTTAACTATAAACGGTGATATCCCTGATAGAGAAACAGGGCTTAAGCTAGTAGAACAATATGGCGTGGATGGAGTTATGATTGGACGCGGTATTTTTAAAAATCCGTTTGCATTTGAAAAAGAGCCAAAAGAGCATAGTACACAGGAATACCTTGACCTTTTAAGGTTGCAGCTGGATTTACAGGACAAATATGCAGAGGAATTGCCACGCTCCATCTCGGCACTTCATCGTTTCTTCAAAATATATGTTAAAGGCTTCCCAGGGGCAAGTGAATTAAGAAATCAATTGATGAATACAAAGTCAACGGATGAAGTTCGTACGTTGCTCGATAATGTTGAATTAAAACAAGATTAATAGCTGAAGTGCATGATATAAGTAAAAGTTGGATAACATATCCCTGACAGGATTATTATACTTTTTTAAAATTAGCATGATGTAGTATATCTCTCCTTTCAAAGAACAACATAATAATATACTTTGAAAGGAGTGGTATGATGCCAGACCGTAAACCGCCACATGAGCAATTAACTGTAAAAGACAATGGTTTAACATCAACTCAAGAAGTTTTGTATCAGCAGGAATTTAAAAAGGCTGATCAAGCGACACAAAAAAATAATTCACGAAAAAAGTGAATAATAAATCATAGTATAGAACCCTCTTGTGCTAAAGGAGCACAAGGGGGTTTTTTTAATTTTATAATAGAAAGAAATAATTTTATATAATGTTTGTATAATGTAAAACAAATAAAGGTTATACAAATTGATTGACTTTTGTATAATGTTTGTGAATAATTAAAACAAATAACGTTTGTAGGATAAAGACAATATTTGACGGAGAGGAAGAATAAATAATGCCAAAAAGTAAAAAGAGAGTAGTAGTTATTGGAGCAGGGGTAGCTGGATTAGCAAGTGCCATTCGCCTTCAGCATGCTGGATATGAAGTGGAGTTATATGAAAAGGAGGCTTTACCAGGTGGCAAAATGAATCGAATTGACATGGATGGTTATCAATTTGATCTTGGGCCGAGTATTGTGATGATGCCTGAGCTATATAGGGAAGTATTTGAGTTGACGGGCAGAGATCCGGACGATTACATCCCTATGCAAAAAATTGATCCGATGTATTCAACTTACTTCGGAGCAAAGGCGGAGGAAAAATACGACATCTCTTCTGATTTGGTAGAGCTTATGAAGACGCTAGAGAATATATCAGAGGAAGATTCAAAAGGCTTTTTAAACTATCTTCAGGAAATTTACCAACGTTATCTTGTAGCAAAAAATCATTTTCTTCAGAGACCTTTCCGTAACTTCACTGATTTTTATAATCCAAATACGATTCGTCAAATGCTTAAGTTAAAAACGTTTGATAGTGCAGACCATTTTATCGGGAAGTATGTAAAAAATGAACGCATAAAGCAAATTCTCAGCTTTCAAACGTTATACATAGGAGTGTCGCCATACAATGGACCTTCTTTATACACAATTATCCCAATGATAGAAATGCTCTATGGAGTTTGGTTTATCAAAGGTGGAATGTATACAATGGCTTCCTCAATGGAGCGGTTATTTAAGGAACTAGGTGGCAAAGTTTATTACAATGCATCTGTAGATGAGGTGCTTATAAAAGATCAACAGGCTTATGGTATCCGAGTAAAAGGAAAAGAAGTTCTTTCTGATTTTGTTATGTGCAATGCTGATTTCCCTTATGCAATGAAAAATTTAGTCAAGGATACTAAATCCAAAGGAAAGTATACGGATAAAAAAATAGATAGTATGAAATATTCCTGTTCCTGCTTCGTGATGTATTTAGGTATGGATCGAAAATACGATGAACTGGACAATGTACACAATTTCTTTATCACTGAAGAGTTAGAGAAGAACCTCACTGATATTTTTGATGGGAACAAGTTGGAGCAGCCTTCTTTCTATGTTTACGTAGGCTCTAAATTAGATCCTAGTCTTGCACCAGAAGGAAAGGACGGGCTTTATATTCTTGTGCCAGTTCCTGAGCTATCTTCCTCGAAGTATGAATGGACAGATGAAACGGTTCAATATTATCGGAAAAAAGTAATGGATTCTCTAAAGAATGTTAAAGGGTTAGAAAATATTGAAGAGGAAATTGTTTCTGAAACGTATATGACTCCATTAGATTTTGAGTCGAAATTTAATGCATATAACGGTGCTTGCTTTGGTCTACAGCCAACACTGACGCAAAGCAACCATATGCGTCCACAGAGTAAAGCAAAAAACTGTGAAAATCTATATTTTACTGGAAGTAGCACGCATCCAGGAGCAGGAGTGCCTATCGTCTTACTCTCTGCTAAGATCGCAACCGAAGAACTGTTATTGGATGATGGTATAAAAGAAAAAAATAAAGCGGGCTTTCCAGAACTTGTGACCAATTAAAAAAGTGAAACTATGAAAATCTTGTTCGCTTACTCCAATTATTGTCCAGCTATTGTTATTAGCAGGCTATGAGAGAGGATGCGCAAGTCCTATAAATATTAGAAGGAGGCGAAGGATTTGGTGAGAAAACAGGATACAACGGTAAAGGATTACTATCGGTATTGCGAAGAAATCATTAAAAAGAACTCGAAGAGCTTTTATTTCGCTTTTAGTCAGCTGCCAGAGGACAAAGCGAATGCTGTATTTGCTATTTATACTTTTTGCAGGAGAGCAGATGACAGTGTCGATGAGAATGGTTCCAAGGTTAGACAAAAGGAAGAGCTAGAACGCTTAATCATGGAGCTGCAGCTTTTTGAGAAAGGGGAAGAAATTCAACATCCAATGTGGCTAGCACTTCGGGACGTATTTAATAGATATAACATGAGCATTGAACCCTTTTATGAGCAATTGGAGGGTCAGCGGATGGATATAAATTTTACTGAACCAATGACGCTTAAGGAATTGGAGAAATACAGCTATTATGTAGCTGGAACAGTTGGCTTAATGCTTTTGCCTGTCCTTGCACAAGGCAGTAGCATAGATTTAACAGAGCAGGCTATTAGCCTCGGTATAGCTATGCAAATTACGAATATTCTGCGAGACATCGGCGAAGATTACCAGATAAAAAATAGAATTTATATACCTCAGTCTCTTTTAGCTTCAGAGTTATACAGCGCGGATCATTTAAAGAATGCCACTATTAACTCCAGTTTTATTCGCATTTGGGAATCCCTAGCGCAACATGCGGAGGAGTTGTACGACAATTTCTTTCATTCTATCTTTTATTTTGATGAGGATAGTCGTTTTCAGGTATTACTAGCAGCAAAGGTTTATCGGGGAATATTAAATGCGGTGAGAAAAAATAATTATGATTGTTTTCATGTAAAAAATTATGTTTCACCAATTGAGATGCAAAAAATCCATCAGGCAGCTCGTTTTGTAGTGAATAGGAAGGTGCTTTCATAATGGTAGAAAAACAAAAGACTGTCGTAATAATAGGTGGGGGATTAGGTGGATTATCTGCGGCTATTTCATTGGCACAGGCAGGTTATTCTGTTTCCCTTTATGAGAAAAACAATCATCTAGGCGGAAAGCTAAATCGACTAGAACAAGATGGTTTTGGATTTGATTTAGGACCCTCTATTCTTACCATGCCACATATCTTTAACCGACTATTTACACGTAGTGACCGTAATATGTCGGATTATATATCGACATTTAGATTAGAACATGAGTGGCGTTCCTTTTTTACAGATGGAACAACTATTGATTTATACGGGAATCTCGAAAAGATGGCAAAAGAAAATATGAACTTGTCAGCAAAGGATATACGAGAGTATGAGGAATTCCTTCTATATGCAAAAAGAATATATGAAGTAACAGAAGAAGGGTATTTAGGCAAAGGATTAGATAACACCATGGACGTGTTTAAGCAGCATGGATTCATAGAGTCACTAAAAGGCTTTGATTATTTTTCTACTATGTATGATGGGATAAAAAAGAGAATAAGCAATCCTAATTTAAGAATTATGCTTTCTTACTTTATTAAGTATGTTGGCTCATCTCCGTATGATGCACCCGCAGTATTAAATATGATGATTTATATGCAGCATGCACAGGGTGTATGGTATGTTCCAGGAGGTATGCATGGAATCGCCCGTGGGATGGTGAAGCTTGGTAAGGAGCTTGGCATATCCTTCCACACTGGAAAAGAGGTAAAGCAATTACATAGAGACGGAGCCAAGCGTATTGCTTCTGCAGAGCTTGCCGATGGAACAAGAGTTAGTGCAGATTATTTTATCTCTAATATGGAGGTAATTCCAGCATATGAAAAGTTACTAGAAGAAGAGCCAGCCTATGTAGAAAAGCTAGAAAATAAGTTTGAACCTTCAAGCTCGGGTTTAGTATTACATCTAGGGGTTAATAAAAAATATCCTCAATTAGCTCACCATAACTTTTTCTTTTCGGATAACTTGAAAGAACAAATGGATCAGGTTTTCCATCGCTATGAGCTACCTGATGATCCAACGATTTATTTGGTAAATACAAATAAAACAGACCCAAGTCAGGCGCCTCCTGGACATGAAAATATAAAAATATTACCTCATATTCCTTATATACAAGATAAGCCCTTTACGGATAACGATTATTTAGAGCTAAGAGAACGAGTATTGATTAAGCTTGAAAAAATGGGATTGGAAGGGCTTCGACAGCATATTGTCACGGAGGATATGTGGACACCACATGACATTGAACGTACGTATTATTCCCATCGAGGTTCTATTTATGGAACAGTTTCCTCGAAAAAGAAAAATCACGGATTTAAGAATACTAAACATAGTGAGCTTTACGATAATCTATACTTTGTAGGTGGCACAGTGAATCCAGGTGGCGGTATGCCTATGGTTACACTAAGTGGTCAGCAGGTGAGCGGGATGATTGAGGAGAGAGACAGAAAAGAATCATAAGGAAGAGGTGGGCTTATGTTACAGTTACTTTTTATGATTATAGTTGCTTTTCTCATCCTAGCAATGATTTGTGGTGTTTTGATGCTTTGGAAAATCCCAGTACCGGGACAAATAAAAGAAGAACTATCTGGAAACCCTTCTATCACAGTTATTATTCCAGCAAGAAATGAGGCAGGGCGCTTACAGCCATTGCTTGAATCATTACAAAAACAGTCTCTAAAGCCGAAGGAAATTATTGTTGTTGATGATGAATCCACTGACAGGACAGTACAAATTGCGAATGACTTTGGAGGCAGGGTTATACAAACCCATGAGGGAGACCTTAGCTGGAAGGGAAAATCTGCCGCTTGCTGGATTGGCTCAAAGGCTGCAGCTGGAGATTGGTTATTATTTTTAGATGCTGACACAAGGCTGGAAAACGAGAATAGCTTAAAAACGTTAGCTTTAAACTATCAATCACTAAAAGAGAGAGGTATTTTATCAGTCCAGCCTTATCACAAGGTTAATAAGCTGTATGAAAACTTTTCTGCCATTTTTAATATTATTGTGATAACTGGCATGAATGTCTTTACTGTGTGGAGTACTCGATTGGAAAGTGCTGGAGCATTCGGTCCCTGTATTCTTACATCCCGAAAGGACTATATGGATGCTGGAGGACATTTTGTTGTTGGTGAAGCGATTATGGATGATTTTGAGCTTGCGAAGGCTTTTAAAAAAATTGGTATACCAGTGCGATGTATTAGCGGTAGAGGAGTACTTAACTTTCAAATGTATCCGGAAGGCATGAACTCATTAATAGAAGGATGGACAAAAAATTTTGGTACTGCCTCTCGGTCTACGCATCCACTTGTAATGTCGTTAATAAGTACTTGGATCAGTGGAAGCTTTCTTCCCATTGCATTACTGA
The DNA here is from genome assembly GCF_038593405.1 of Psychrobacillus sp. FSL W7-1457. NCBI lineage: Bacteria > Bacillati > Bacillota > Bacilli > Caryophanales > Bacillaceae > Psychrobacillus > Psychrobacillus sp. FSL W7-1457. Next base: position 2,451,962 of record NZ_CP151993.1, on the reverse strand, counting down.
TATTAGGATTTTATATTGGTTCTGTCTCATGGATTGCTATTGCCTGTATTTGTTATGTAGGATTTATGATACAAGTCTATTTAATGGCACGCCGTACTGGTAACTTTAGATTTTATGTATTTATAATTTATCCAATATTATTTTTCTTTTTTATTGGAATCTTTTCCTGGTCACTGGTGCGAACAAAGCTGTTTCGTACGGTTACTTGGAAGGGTAGAAAAATAAATGTATAAGGGGAATCCAATACAGCTGGTAGAGTTACCTATAATGGAAACTATTTTAATAGATATAGTAGCATGGACTTTTTTTCATATAGCTATATCGCTTTGCATGGCGGCTATTCCTTCTAGTAAATTTGAAAATGATAATAATTTATATCGTATTAGAGAATGGGAAAAATCAAATCAGCTATGGTCACGACTTTTCCAAGTTAAAAAATGGAAGCATCTGATACCAGATGGAACAAAAATCATCCAAAAGGGCTTTGAGAAAAAGAGTCTTATAAGTAAAAATAGGGATTACCTTTTCAAGTTTTTAATAGAGTCAAGAAGGGCAGAACTAACCCATTGGCTATCCATCTTACCTTCCATTTTCTTTTTTCTTTGGAATCCTTTGTGGGCAGGATGGGTCATGGTTCTGTATGCCTTTTTATTCAATGGTCCAATTATAATCGCACAACGGTATAACCGTAATCGATTAGAGAGAATCTTATCTAGTAAGAGAAAAAGCGTAGTAAAAAGAGAAAAAGTATTGAATTGATTACCAATGTAAAAATATAAAGAATATAATTTAAAACGACCTATCCTCCTTATGGAGAGATAGGTCGTTTATCGTTATTTGATAGAGTTGGAAAGCTCTGTAAAGATTACTCCTAAGCCATAGGCACCTGCATCGGGGTAACCGAGGCTTCGTTCACCTACTGTGCCTGCTCGTCCCATACGAGCTACAATGTCTTTTGTCTTTTCGGCACCTTCAACTGCAGCGATAGCCCCTTGTTCAAAGGCTTTTTTAAATGTTTTTTCTGTAGATACGCTATCCATCCAAGACTCTACACAAGGTATTAAAGCATCGATCAGTGTCTTATCTCCAACTTCAGCACCTCGCCCAAAGGAACGTTCTCCAGTAGTTTGAATTCCTTTTACAGCTTCCTGGAGCATGTCAGCGAACTCAGCTATAGACAAGTCATTCTTACCCATTGTTGCTTTTCCAGCCGCTCTAAATGCAGATCCCCAAATAGGTCCTGATGCTCCTCCGCAATATTCCATAATTACTAGGGAACAACTGTGTAAAAACGATCCGATGTTTAGGTCACGCTGCTGAATAATGTCATTCCATTCTCTTTTCAATTGCTTAAAACCTTTAGCCACACTCATCCCAAAATCACCGTCTCCAGCATGGGAATCTAATTCGCAGAAAGACACCTCGTTTTGTATAATAACTTCACTCATTTTGTCTATTAAGTAAATCATGTTGTGTAAGTTTAATTTTTCATTCTGTATTACCGCATAGTCTTCATCAGTTTCAGTTTTAAAGGATACTAGCTTATCTGTCTTTTCCTCTAACACTTCCGTATATTCAATTGGATCAACTGGTCCGTCTACTTTAAAGGCTGGTGTGTCACTAGGTTTTGAAAGTAATTCCTTTAGTTCATCATCTAATTTTAGAAATGTTAGAGAAGCCCCGGCCATATCGATGCTCGTCATATAATTGCCTACGAACATGCGATTCACTTTAATGTTCTTTTGTGATAGTACTCGCGTAACGGAGTTGTTTAACAAGTACAATTCTTGTAAAGGAGTTGCTCCAAAGCCATTTACTAATACTGCAATTTCATCCTCTTCGTTAATACCTAAATCTTTTATAAGGTCAGTGGTCATTCGATCTGCTAGCTCATCCGCAGAAAGCATTTTTTCTCGTTTTATACCAGGCTCTCCATGAATACCTACACCGTATTCTATTTCGTCATCAGCTAATTTAAAGGTTGGTGTTCCTTTTGCAGGCACGGTACAAGATGTAAAAGCTACACCAATGCTCCGTACGTTAGTTGCAGCTTTTTCGGCCACAATTTTGACTTCATTTAAATCTTTACCTTCCGCTGCAGCAGCTCCGGCTAATTTGTGTACAAAAACAGTACCGGCAACTCCTCGTCTTCCTACTGTATACAAGCTGTCTTCTACAGCAATATCATCGTCTACCTTCACATAGTCCACTTGTATACCATCTTCTTTGGCTAAAGCAGCTCCATTTTTAAAATTCATCATATCACCGCTATAGTTTTTGATGATCATTAAAAGACCTTTTTCACCAGCTGTTGCCTTAATAGCTTGGTACACTTGGATTTGAGAAGGGGAGGCAAATACATCTCCGCAAACAGCAGCATCTAGCATGCCTTTGCCTACAAATCCAGCGTGTGCAGGCTCATGTCCGCTACCTCCACCACTAATTAAGCTAACTTTGTTATGATCAATCGTTTTCTTTTTAATAATTTTATACTTCTTTAAAAATTCTAGCTCTGGATGTGCTAGGACTAATCCGTTACACATTTCCATCACCATATTCTCGGGTTGGTTCATAAATTTTTTCATTATGTATAGCTCCTCATTTAATTATCTTCATTGATGTAGCACAGTAAATTATAATACATCCTTTAAAAGCTATCCAATGTTTCGATATGGTATATATTTTGAAAATTTAAAAATTAATAATATAATAGATTAAATAAAAGTATCATGATTAAAGAAAATGAGGAGGAGAATATGGGAAATACATTAATACAAGCGGATGATACGCTTACACTTTGGGGAATCATTATTATCGTTGCTTCATTAAGTATCTTTTTAGAGCAGAGGTTCAGCTGGGCTGCTAAAATAACTGGAGCAATTATCGCATTATTGATAGCCATATTTCTGTCTAACACAGGTATTATACCAACTGAGTCCGCAGTTTATGATTCGGTATGGACTATAATTGTTCCGCTTGCTATCCCACTGCTTTTATTTCATGTAAATATTAAAAAGCTATTTAAAGAAAGTGGCAGGCTCTTACTGATTTTCTTGATAAGCTCCATTGGAACTGTTGCCGGAACGATTATTGCATTTTTTATATTAAAGGATTATATACCACTGCTGGATAAGCTAGCTGCAATGTTTAGTGCTAGTTATATAGGAGGGGGAGTTAACTTCGCAGCTATGTCTGCTAAGTTTGAGACACCTGGTGAGCTTGTATCCTCAGCAGTAGTTGCTGATAATTTGAACATGGCGCTTTTGTTTGTGATATTAATGATCATTCCTACCATGCAATTTTTCCGTAAAAAGTATAAGACACCTCATATAGATGAGTTAGAATCTAGAGGGAATTACGACAAGGATAATCAGGCGAAGACTTACTGGAAACCGAAAGAGATATCATTAAAAGATATAGCTCTGTCAGTGGGAATAGCATTTGCATTAGTGATTTTAGCAAAAAAGGTATCAACTTGGTTTGATACGCTTATCCCATCAGGAGAAGATGTAAATTTTCTTTTCAATCTTTTGAACGGATTAATAGGAGATCAGTATTTGTTGTTAACGACATTTACTTTCCTTGCTCTATTATTGTTTCCAAAATTCTTTGATTCGTTAAGAGGAAGCCAAGAAATTGGAACTTATCTCATTCATATTTTCTTTGTTGTAATAGGTATTCCAGCGTCCATACCATTAATTATTAATAATGCTCCTTTGTTGTTAGTTTTTGCTTTTATCATTGTAGCTATTAATCTTACTATTTCTTTAGTAGGGGCGAAGGTATTCAAATTCGAATTAGAAGAAACACTACTCGCCGTAAATGCCAATATTGGAGGACCAACCACAGCTGCAGCGCTGGCAATAGCGAAGGGATGGAGTAATTTAGTAGGCCCAATCTTAATAGTTGGGACATTAGGATATATTATTGGGAATTACGTTGGAACATTCTTAGGAATTTGGTTTAGCGGTTTTATGTAGGATTATTAAAGTATAGATATGTGAGTAAAGCGTATAATTTCAAATTATATTGTGGTAATACCTTCCTAAAAAACACAGAAATATTGAATAATATTACTATTAACTTCCATTAGAAAGAAGTGAGTTTACTAACAACTCCTTCTTTCTTTTTTTGTGGAGAGAAATATGACCTATAAAAATTTCTATTAAATAGAAATTATTAGTGTTCCGTAGTTCCTAATGCTTATTCCAAGGGAAAATTTTGAATATTAGGCATTTAGTTGTTTTAAAAATTTTAAAATATTAATTATTTGACTAAAATAATATTTTCAATGTAGAATGACAAAACGAGTAAAAGTACTAGAAGCAACGCAGAGGAAGCACATCCAGTAATTTTAAAATATTATTTTTTGAAAGCGTTTTTGTTTACTAATTTTAAACGATAATGGAAATCAGTTGAGACATCAATCTACATTTCACATGGTTTTGAAAGCGGTCCCAATCACGTTTTCTAAAATTATTTAGAACTTACTCTGTACTTCTTTAGAAAGAGACTTTAGTGCTTTTGCGAACTAACAAAATACAACAAGTAATAGCTGTTGAAACTAAAATATAGAAAAATTGAGGTAGAGAGAATGTCAATTTTAATTGGAATACTGGGGTTAGTTGTAGTCTTAGGATTAGCTTATCTAATAAGCAATAATAAGAAAGCAATTAATTATAGAGCTGTTGGGGTTATGTTGGTTCTTCAAGTGGTTTTAACATTAATCATGTTTAAAACTACAGTAGGATTAACTGTAATAGAAGGAATTGGGAATGGGTTTACTAAAGTCATTAACATTGGACGAGAAGGGGTTAACTTTGTAGTAGGTGGATGGGTACCAGAAGGTGGATCCGTATTCTTTATAAATGTATTAGTGATTCTTATCTTTACATCTATGCTACTTTCGGTTTTAACTTACTTACGTGTTTTACCAATCATTATTAAGTATTTAGGTGGATTCTTATCTAAAATTACAGGGTTATCTCGTGTAAGTACTTTCCATGCGGTAAATAATATTTTCTTCGGTCAATCAGAAGGTATTTTAGCTATTAAATCACATGTCCTTAAGATGGATAAAAACAAATTATTTGTGATGGCTATTACATCTATGGCATCTGCATCCGCATCTATAATGGGTTCATATATTACGATGCTGCCAGCTAAATATGTTTTAGGTGCCATGGCTCTAAATGCTTTATCAGGTTTGATCATCGGTATAATTATTGCTCCGGATTCTTCAACAGAAGAAGAAGTTATTGACATCAAGGAAGCGTCACAGGCTAAATCATTATTTGAATCTATCTCAATGGGTGCTTTAGATGGTGGTAGAGTGGCATTAATCGTTGCTGCTATGCTTGTTGCTTATGTAGGTTTAATGGCGTTAATCGATGCAGGGTTCCAAGCTACAGTCGGTATCACATTTACTGAGATCTTAGGATATGTATTTGCTCCAATTGCTTGGTTAATGGGTGTTCCTGCAAGTGAGATTTTAATAGCAGGTCAAACGATGGGTACTAAGCTTGCAACAAATGAATTCGTAGCAATGCTACAATTTAGAGATCAAATTCCTAACCTATCGGAGAAAACAGTTGCAGTAGTTTCTGTATTCTTGATTAGTTTTGCAAATTTCAGTTCTATCGGAATTGTCAGTGGTTCTCTTCAAGCAATTAATGGAGAGAAAGCTTCTATTATTTCGAAACATGGTCTTAAGTTATTAGTCGCTGCTACTATGGTATCTTTCTTAACAGCAACTTTAGTTGGTATCTTTATTTAAATTACATTTTAAATAGCATCACTCTCTTTACTGGGAATGATGCTATTTTGGTATAAAAGACAATTAGTATTTAGTGCCTAAAATAACTTTTTAAGCTAAAAAATCTAAACTTTTTAATATTTAGGATTAGAATCTATTATTTTGTGGAACTTATAAAGTAGAAAGTTAAGTTAAATTAATAAAAAGTATTAGCAAGTAAGTGATTAGTTTAATTGGGTATCTTGTTTTTAGAAAACATCGAATAATGAGATTAAAGGATTTACATAATAGAAGATTCGATCAAATACTTATAGTATTATTTTCTTTATTCGTGTTAAGGATGCGGCAGTTATTTAAACAAAGAGATCACTAACCTGCTAATAGTTTTTTTTATATAATATTTTAAAGTAAAGGGTGGTCAAATGAAGTTAGCAACTAAGATTTTGTGGGCATTAGTACTGGGTGCACTCGTTGGGGTGATTTTGAATTTAGCTGCACCTGATTTTTTTAAAACGGCAGACAATTATTTGTTTACACCATTAGGAACAATATTTTTAAATCTCATAAAAATGTTGATTGTACCTTTAGTATTTTTCTCCATAGCAGTAGGGGTTGCTAATATAGGAGATCCTAAATCGCTGGGGCGCATGGGCGCAAAGGCTATGCTTTTCTTTTTAACTACAACAGCTATAGCGATTACAATAGGAATAATACTTGCATTAGTTTTCCAACCAGGAGAAAGTGGGCAATTTGAAGTCGGAGCAACTGATTATGAAGCGGCAGAAGCACCACCAGTTTCTGAAACACTTCTAGGTATAATCCCAGCTAATCCAATTGAAGCAATGGCTAGCGGAGATATGCTCCAAATTATTTTCTTTGCTGTATTTATTGGTTTAGGTATTAGCTATTTAGGAAGCAAGGTAGAAAGTGTTCAAAGACTTATGGAGCAGGCAAATGAGCTGATGATGTTTTTGGTGACATTAGTTATGAAATTTGCGCCGATCGGTACATTTGGGTTATTAGCTTCGGCTGTAGGTAAACAAGGATTTGACGCATTAAAAGTAATGCTTATGTATATGTTTGTCGTATTCTTAGCATTAGCTGTTCATTCAGTTATCGTCTACGGGGGGGCATTGAAGGTTTTAGCTAAACAAAACCCAGTGAAGGTCATTAAAGAATATATCCCTGCTTTAACTGTCGCTTTCGGTACTTCAAGTAGTAGTGCTACTTTGCCAGTTTCTATGGATATTGCACAAAATAAACTTGGAGTTCCAAAGGGGATTAGTAGTTTCGTACAACCTTTAGGAGCAACAGTTAACATGGATGGAACAGCTATTATGCAAGGGGTTGCAACCATTTTTATTGCTCAGGTATATGGCGTTGATTTAACGTTTGTCCAAATGCTTACTGTTGTAATAACGGCTGTACTTGCCTCTATAGGAACTGCGGCTGTACCGGGAGCAGGCATGATCATGCTGGCTATGGTGCTGGAATCTGTTAATTTACCAGTAGAAGGTATCGCGTTAATCATTGGTATCGACCGCTTACTAGACATGACACGAACAATGGTCAATTGTACTGGAGATTTAACATGTGCCCTATATGTGACAGAAAGTGAAAAGAAACATCAGAAACCCGAAGCAGTTCAATCGACGGAGACAATTCAATAATATCAAATAAGCTATCTAAGAGATGAATCTACTCATCTCTTAGATAGCCTTTTTTATAATAAACAAGATAGTATTCTTTTATAGCTCTTCTTGGAAGTAAATCTTATAAAATTTACGATTGGTCACTTCATCATAACCAACCTCAATCAGCTGTTCAACTTGCTCGATATCTCTAACGTTCACTTGTATTTCAATATTAGAATCTAGCTTGATTTTACGCTTATAATTCTTTTCAATCTTAGCAATCGCACTTTCTGAAATAACAGTTTCAAAAGGTTTTACTGAATTTATAACTTTTGTACTTGATCCGCTTTTTCAAATACCGTTTCTATATATTCGTCTACTTCAAATGCTTCTTCGTTTCTAAAGTAATCGAGTGTCTTATTAAGAAGTCCTAGCTTTTCTGTATTCGTAAAGCTCTCTTCTTTTACGATATATTTTTTGCACTCTGTTAGAGCAAGACTAGTTTTTTGGAAATGCTCGTCCGCGACTCTAATATTTAAAAAACGTTCTTGCCAGTAAACAACATCTTCCTTTTTCTTCGTTTTCATAAAAACAGCTGGTGGTGCGTCTGCACCCATATCTAGAATTACCGCTATGTTGTTTATTTTCTTTACGTTTATACCATCTACACCGTTTACAATAACTTTTTCTTGTTCATTTTTAACGTCTAAATACATTTCTTTTTCATCGATTTTAACGATGGAAATAGCTCTTTTAGCTTCTGTATTCCAAATGCAGTTTTCAAACAGTCCGATAAATAATTCACCGTTTTTAATATTAGGGTGCTGGGACACACTTTGTAAATGAACTGCTATATTCTTGGATTGTTCTAAGAAGCTATTTTTATTTTCAAAGATAGTTTTCACGTATGTGTATACTTCGTTTAAGCCTAAATCTGTTTGGTGGAAAAAATCATATTGTTGTTCAAAATCCACTTTGTTAAATGCTAGCTGAGTGAACGCTGCTTCTAGTATAACCTCAGGCTGGGGATAAGCTTCGTCACCTAAAATGAGTGAATCTCCTGCATAATGCACTATATATTGATCTAACTTACTTTCATTTACTTCTAACACTTCTTCACCTTCTAAATTTAATTTCTAGATATTCTACCTTATCATATTATAGTAGTTATTTTCATATATTTTTTCTCTTCATTTTGTTATGAATGGAAAGAGCTGTTATATATATGCTTTTCGAACTTTTTTTAATAATCTAACTAAAATTGGAAGAGGTATTAACCTATAATATTTTGTTGTTTTTTTGCTATAATATTTGTAATGGTTTATTGGAGAGTAGAGGTATTGATATGAATTTTTATATTGTCATGCAAGGACAAACGTATATAGAAGAAAAACAGCACAGTATTATTTGGTCCAAACAGGTTGATAAGAGTGGGATGCGTCCACCGTTTTGGGAGCGTATGAAAGAAGTGCAAGCAGGGGACTGCATTTTCCATTATGTAAAAGGTGATATTGTGGCAGTTAGTATTGCTAAAAGAGATTACTACGAGGCAGTTAACCCTTATGACAAGGAATATCAGAAAAAGGGATATCTAGTAGAAACATCTTATGAGGAGTTACATAACCCATTAAGTATTAAGGAATATTTTCAAGAGATAGAGTTATTACTCCCGATAAAGTATTCAGCTTTTCAAGAAAATGGGGATGGAAACCAAGGGTATCTTTATCCCTGTAACGAGCTATTGGCTATCAAGCTTCTAGAGTTAATAGCCGAGATGAATGTAAACCTTGAAAAACAAGAACAGCTGGAATTTGCGATCAGTCCAGTTCTGTTTAAGGAACGCAATCTCCTACTACAAATCATAGCAATAATGGAGTCGGAGGCAAAGTCGAAAATCCGTAAAGGTAAGCAAAGGTTTAAGCTAGCCCTTTCTCCGATATGGGATAATGAATGTGCTATCTGTAGCATTAATTCTTCAGATTTGTTACATGCTTCACCAGCAAAGGCTTGGAAAGACAGTACAGAGGAAGAAAAACTCGATCCCTTTAATGGAATCTTGCTTTGCTCAAACCATGATGCATTATATAGAAAGGGGTATATTGCATTTGATGGTCAAGGTAAAATCCATATTTCAGATCGTATAAAAGAAATGGATTATGAAAAATATATGATTCATTCGAAAATACGTATAAAACGACAGGAAGAGCATAAAAAGTATCTTAAGTGGCATAAGAAAAATGTTTTAAAGTAATTAATCAACTAGCAAACTGCGACTAAAACAGTCTGCAATCTATTTGGCTAAGGAAAAATTTAATCTTGTTGCTAGCTTTCCATTCTAACAGGGATGGAAAGCTTTTTTGTTTTTTCCTGTCTTTTTGACTAAATGAACCGTTAGAATATTATAGCAATTAAAATTATACGAATTTATAAGCTCGGTAAAATGATTTTCTCTTTAATGTTCGTATTTTACAGTAAAAATGGGGTTTATGAAATTGCTGCACGATTATTATATAAATATTTGACTTTACAAGGGAATAAATAGAAAATTATGTATATACCATAAGTAGGAAGGGAGGAAATACTAAATGGAGGGAGATCTTTATTCTCCTAGTTTATCAGGAGAACAAATAGAGGAAACGAAAAGCTATAATTTATCGAGTTTATTTGTCGTGGCGGCTCTTGGGCAGCTTGTAGCGATTAGCGCACTTGGTTTACAGAATGCTATTTGGCTTAAAGTTAAAAAGAAGGTTTTGTATACACTTTTAAGCATAATTTCTGTGCTGTTTATTTTGAAATTTTTTTTAATCTATGCCTATACCCATCAAATGATTGATATTGAAAGATCTACTTATAGATTAATGGGGAGTGTAATGGCAATTATATGCTTCGCAGCTGTTTATAATTTGTTAAAGGGCTCATTTAATTTACATGTGTCTACAAAGGGTGATACTAAGTCACTTGTTGTTCCTGGCATCATTTGGTGTATTACCAGTGTGGCAGTAGAAATGATATTAATAATAACTATTTCTCTTATATAGATGCTGGGGAAGGTGACTATAGAATGATTCAGAAAGAGATGAATTCATTTGATTTAATAGAACATTATTTTCAAATGGACCGTTATGAACAGGTTATAGAAATGCTAGAGAATAATATGGATGAGCACATGAATAATGAGAAAGCCTGGTATTATCTTGGATACAGTCATTATAGTCTAAACAATTTTGAGTTAGCTGAGAAGGAAGTAAAAGAAGCTCTACGATTAGGTATAAATGAGGAATCTGCTTTTCATCTGTTGGGTTTAATCTATTATTCCATGGAAGAGTGGCCGGAGTCTGAAAAAGCATTTCTTGAAGCACTTCGACTGAATCCTAATAATGCAGATATTCATGCTAGCTATGCATATTTGATGAAGAGTGTAGGTCAAAACAAAAAGGCTTCGAGGTTAATAAAAAAAGCGATTGAATTAGATCCTGAGGACGGACGTATTCTACGGTTACATTATTTAATCGAAGGTGACGAAAAAAAAGAAAAAGATCATTTAGATACCATTCAAACTTATATTAATTCAAATGATAACGAACTGAACAAACTTCTTCACTTAGGGGTAACGGCCAAAAATCGAAATAAAACAAAAGAGGCAGAGGAATATTTTCGCCAGGCATTTGCATTAGATCCGAATAATGAGAAGCTATTAAATATTCTTCAAGAATTAGAGATTATAAACCATCCATTACTAGCCATTAGTCGCTGGGCTCATAAAATAGGTATGCACTATACATGGATTGTGGGCATTGGTGTCTCTATTCTCTTGTTTTCATTAGATTTTGATACTGCAGGAGGAGCTTTATTTTCCTTGTATGTGGTTTTTTGTATCTATATATGGGTGTCCGAACCAATAGTGAAGTTATTATTAAAGAAGAGAAGGTGAGTAAGTGGAAAAAATAGAGTGGCTACATGAAATGGTAAAAAAAAGCCCACAGGATCCTCAAGCACATTACTGGCTAGCGAAGGAACAAGCAGAAAGTGGAAATCTTTTTGAGGCAGTGCAATCCCTCTCTACTGCTCTTTCTTGCTGTGAAGACGAGGAACTTCGAAAGGAAATAATTCAAGAGTTATCTATCGTAAGTATGAACTTGCAAAAACCAGTGAACAATGAAATGGTTTTTACTACTAACGTACAGGAAAATGTAGAATCAGAAGAAGTGGAAGAAGTAGAAGCAGATTATTTAGTTGAACAAAAAGATAACCTGAGTTTATTAAAGACAAAACTAAAGGTAATCGATGGAGATGAAAAGCCTAAGGTAGTTAATAAGAAGTCTCACCATATTACTTTTGAAGACGTCGCTGGCTTAGAGGATTTAAAGAAAACGATCACGCTCCGTATCATTAGTCCCTTTTACAATAAAGGGTTGTTTGCAAAGTTTAAGAAAAAATCAGGTGGTGGGGTGCTGCTCTATGGTCCTCCAGGTTGTGGTAAAACATTTATTGCGAGAGCAACAGCGGGAGAATGTAAAGCAAACTTCTATCCGGTGCATATTACGGACATCATTGATCCTTACATAGGTGTTAGCGAAAGAAATTTAAAAGGTATCTTTGACAAAGCACGCTTCCAGAAACCAAGCATTATGTTCTTTGATGAGGTAGATACAATCGGCTTTAGCCGTTCTAAATCCTCTGCAACTCATAGGGGGATAATCGATACATTTCTTTCCGAAATGGAGGGTATTGATACAAGTACAGATGAAGTGCTAGTCATGGCTGCTACTAATACTCCGTGGGATGTAGATAATGCACTCAAGCGTCCCGGAAGATTTGACAGACTCATATTTGTGGCACCTCCCGATGAAGAAGCGAGGAAGCAAATCTTTCAGCTTAAACTGAGTGATCGGTATGCGGAAAAAATTGACGTAGCGCTATTAGCCCAAAAAACAGAGTTTTTCTCTGGTGCAGATATAGAAAACGTCATAGAAATAGCATCAGAAAATGTCCTTTCTGAAATTTTAACTACTGGGAACGAAAGACCTTTAAGTACAGATGATATGCTGGAGGCACTAAGTAATCAGCAGCCTTCTACATTGGATTGGCTACGGACAGCCAAGAATTATGTTAGATATTCCAATCAAGGTGGCTTATATAACGACATTGAAAAGTATCTTCAAAAGCATAGTAGAAGTATATAATAGTTCACTAAAAAGAAAGTTAGTAGTGTTTGACGCTACTAACCTTCTTTTTGTTTAGAACAAATAAGATTTAGACATTTTGTCCTCCTACTGTACATAAATTAAATACATATCCAGACAATGGAGGTTCATATGTATTTATTTAAAAAGGGTTTAGTAATTATCTTTGGCAGTATTTTTATCGCACTTGGAATAAATATGTTTTTAGTCCCCTATGAGATATTAGACGGTGGAGTAATAGGTATAGGGTTAATCTTAAATTATTTATGGGGTTTTAAAACAGGTGCTACTATTATATTTTTTAGTATTCCAATATTTGTGATTGCCTGGTTTAAGTACCGTGAGTATTTCTATAATAGTTTGCACGGAATGATTATTTCTTCTTTTTTTATTGATTTACTTAAACCTTTCAGTACATTAGTAGTTTTCGATTCTGTTCCAAGTGCTTTAGTCGGTGGTTCGATGGTAGGCATCGGGATAGGTTTCATGCTTAGGTACCGGACAAGTACAGGTGGAACGGATTTAATCGCGCAGTTTATAAGTGCCAAAACAGGTGTAAATGTAGGGATTAATATCTTTGTAATCGATTCACTAGTGTTAGTAGTAGGAGGACTTTTACTTTCCATGGATTCTTTTTTACTCTCGATTATGACTATATTATCAGTGGCAATGACTACGAGTCTCATTGTTAGAAAGACAATGTCTAAGCCGATTCCTAAGGAAACTGTAGTACATTAGATTTATCTAAGGTTTTTCTTTCTAGTTCTAATTTGCTTTTATTCATCAAAATCACGATAAAAATTCAATAATATATATCTGAATATTAAATAAATTGTTAGAATAAAGTAGTGACGAAAAAGGGAGGAAAATGTAGATGCGAATAATGTATACTAACGGCAACATTTTCACGATGAACTTGGAGGAGCCGCTTGTCCAGTCCATTGTGATAGAAAATGAAAAAATTATAGATTTAGGAACGAGTGAGGATATGCTCCTTCAATGGGGGAGAGATCATACGACCGTAATCGATTTGGATGGTAAGTACGTATTTCCAGGATTGATAGACAGTCATTTACATATTTCGAGTGTAGGGATTAATGCACAGGAGTTAGACCTGACTGGAATTGAAACGAAAGAGAAACTACTAAATGTTATTAGTAACAAGGCTAGCTCTATTCAACCTGGTGAATGGATCTTAGGTAGAGGCTGGGATGAAAATATTTTTCCCGACAAGCAAATTCCTTCCATTGAAGAATTAGATTATGTCTCACCCGGGTCACCATTATTTTTACCTAGAATTTGTGGTCATGCCTTCCTTGTGAATTCAAAGGCTTTAGAGCAAAGTGGGTATCATTCGGATATGCAAGTACCTTTTGGAGGAACAGTCGTAACTAGTTTGGAAACGAATAAACCGACTGGATTATTGCTTGAGACAGCCTCAGATTTAATTACAGAAAAAATTCCAACAAAAAGCTATGATCAGCTCAAAGTTGCTTTAAAGTTGGGCTTAAAGGAAGCTCTAAAATTTGGCATGACAAGTATTCATACGAACGATCCTACATATTTGAATGGTGCAAAGCAAACTTACAAGCTCTTTGATGAACTTATCAATCAAGAAGGAATGGGTCCACGAAGTAATCTATTAATGGACTATAAATATCTGGAAGAACTAAAGGATGCCGGTATGTCTGCTGGGTTTGGTAATGATAAGGTGACGATCGGGGCGATAAAGTTTTTTGCTGATGGTGCATTGGGAGGAAGAACGGCGCTGTTATCTGAGCCTTATGCGGACAATCCAGGTAATTATGGAAGCGCGATGTACGATAAGGAAGAGCTTTTGCAACTTATGAAAAATTGTAGAGAATTTAACATGCCAATTGCAGTGCATACCATTGGTGATCAGGCATTAATAGACGTTTTGGATAACCTGGACCATTTAAAGCCAGTTGCTTTTAGAGATAGGCTAATACATGTGTCTATTTTAAATAATGACTTAATTGAACGACTGGGCAGTCCTCATCGAATAATAGATGTACAACCTCGATTTGTAGCAAGCGATTATCCTTGGATTGTCGACCGTATCGGGGAGACTCGTGCTAATATGTCCTATCCATTTAAAACTTTACTTGAACGAGGTGTAATCACTGCGGGTAGCTCTGATGCACCAATAGAGCCATTAAATCCTTTGCTAGGAATTCATGCAGCCGTTACTCGTAAAAAGATAGGGGAAGTACATAATGGCTATAATGAAGCAGAGAAAATTACCATGTATCAGGCGTTTAAAATGTTTACTATTGGAGGGGCTTTTGCTACTAATGAAGAACATACCAAAGGAACTTTAGAAAGAGGAAAGTTTGGGGATATGACTGTATTGAACAAAAATCCATTTACTATGGAAAATGCAGATCAACTTTTAGAAACAGAAGTAGAAATGACTATTATTGGCGGAGAAATAAAATATAGAAAATAATAGAATAAGGGGGTTACAGCATGGAAGCATTATTGGAAACGATAGTAGCATGGCTATGGGGTTTACCATTAATATTTACAGTTCTCTTTGTAGGACTCTACTTTACGATAGGAAGTAAATTGTTTCAATTTGGCTATCTGCCTCATATTTTCAAGGTAACTTTCGGGGAACTATTTAAAAAGAAAGATAAATCAGCTGATACAAAGGGTATATTAACGCCATTTCAAGCTGTAAGCACAGCGATAGGAGGTAGCGTCGGTGTTGGGAATATAGGCGGTGTCGCAACCGCTATAGCTATTGGTGGACCGGGTGCTGTCCTGTGGATGTGGCTTACTGCTTTACTAGGGATGATTACCAAAACAGTTGAGGTAACTTTATCAGTCCATTATCGAAATACAGATGAAAAAGGACAGCCCTTTGGTGGACCCACTTATTATATGGAGAAGGGTCTAGGAGAAGAGAAAAACTTTAAGTTTTGGAAGATACCTGCCATTCTTTTTGGCATTGGGATTTTTACTACATTCTTCATCACGCTTCAAAATTATACGATTTCCGAGGCATTAAGTTCTTCATTTAATATAGGTATGATTCCTGCATCCTTCATTTATCTAGTTCTCATTTATATTATTATTTATGGAGGAATTAAACGGATTGGAGAAATCGCTGGCCGACTTGTACCTTTTATGTGTATTTTTTACGTGCTAGCGGGGTTATTTATAATTTTAAAAAATTACTCTGAGATTATTCCCGTTTTTGCTTTAATATTTGAAAGTGCCTTCACTGGAACTGCTGCAGTAGGAGGATTTGCTGGTGCTGCAATCGCTCAAGTAATACGCATGGGAGTGGCAAGAGCAGTTTATAGTAATGAGGCTGGATGGGGGACATCCCCAATGATTCACTCAACAGCTAAAACTAGTCATCCCATTAAACAAGGAATGTGGGGAGCAGTAGAAGTATTTGTAGATACAATTATCGTTTGTACAATAACAGCATTTACTATAATTATCACTGGTGTCTGGTCATCAGGATTAGATGGAGCAGCGCTGACACTGTCAGCTTTTGAAATTGGAATTGGTGAGTTTGGTAGATATGTAATCACTATTTCTATTTTCCTTTTCGGTCTAACTACATCTACAGGCTGGTATACGTATTACGAAATTTTGTTAAGACAAGTATTTGGAGATGAGAAGAAGTTAACGTTAAAATATAAGATTTTGCTTTGGTTTAAATGGCTTTACCCAATACCTGGATTCCTAATGGTTGTTTATGCTGTGATGTATAATCTGCCAGGGAAGGCGGTATGGTACTTTGCTGATATTACTACAGCGATCCCTACCTTCGTAAACTTAGTTGTCTTACTATTTTTAAGCAAGAAATTCTTTGAGTTATTAAGAGATTACAAGGCTAGATATTTAAATATAGGCGTGGTGGATCCAAACTTTAATGTGTTTTATGAGGATCGTTTGAAGAAGAAAAAAT
This sequence comes from Psychrobacillus sp. FSL W7-1457, assembly GCF_038593405.1. NCBI lineage: Bacteria > Bacillati > Bacillota > Bacilli > Caryophanales > Bacillaceae > Psychrobacillus > Psychrobacillus sp. FSL W7-1457. The sequence continues at coordinate 2,435,441 of NZ_CP151993.1, read as the reverse complement.
GATTTTCGCCATGGATGAGAAACACACATGAAGGTTCAAGGAAACGTGAATGTATTTACATTCACGTTTCCTTTTTGTACACGGACATTAAGGATTCATACTGTTCAGTATTAAAATCCTTCTGCCCACGCATAAATTTTTCTTTTAGATTGAAAAAACATATCTCTAAATATTCTTTCGTATGATGATGCTCAAATGGATCTGCTAGCGTTTTATAAGAGCGACCTTCAAAATATTTTTCCATTTTGTCTACTGTACGTATATTTATGTTGCGTTTACGCATTTCCAGTAAGACCAATTGGGTATAAGCAAACAGATCATCTTTTGGGTAGTCATAGATATAGTTTATTAAAATATGGCGATCTTCTTTCGCAAAAATACTGTTTAACTCGCGCCATTGTGCCAACAGCTGGGATTTCGGTAAAGAGCTTAGTAAATGTTGATGCCATAAGCGCAAATAAAACATCTCCTTTATAAAGTGCCCCTGTGAAGTTGCCCCTGTGTTAGAAACATTCATGTTATTTCAAACAATGATGAATGTTTGAATTTTCGCGTTTGTTTGTTGTAGGGAATTGAGATATGGTGGGAAATGTAAAATAACTGTGCTAATATTAGGTAAATGGAGGTGCCGGAATGCCAACAATAGCATTGCCTTGGTCTTCTGTAAAGAAAGTAGACAAATTAATTCACAACTTTTTTTCTTCCACTACCGCGCTGTCGCTTGCTGGGATGGTGAAAACAGGATAGGTCACAACCATACCTATCCTATTTCCACCATCTCTGATTTTCTCACCCTGCAGCCAAAAGACAACTTTTAATGAACGCTTGTTCAAAGTCTACAGGACTCACATAACCCAACGTGGAATGCCTTCTTCTCGTATTATAGAATTGGTCAATATAATGCCCAACCGCTTTGATTGCTTGCTCACGCGTCTCCCATTTATGGCGGTAGATCAACTCTTTCTTGATCGTCGCATGGAACGACTCGATACAGGCATTGTCATAAGGATCTCCCTTGCGACTCATGCTGCCCTTCATTTCTCTTTCGGTCAATAATCCGGTATAATCCTGCGAACAATATTGCGATCCACGGTCCGAGTGATGAATTAGTCCTTCCCCTGGGTCCCTTATCATAATTGCCTGTTGGAGGGCTTCGAAGGGTAATTCTTTTTTCATATTGTCTCTAATACTCCAGCCAATAATTTTTCGTGAAAAAAGGTCCATCACGCTCGCCAGATATAACCACCCCTGTATAGTCCAGATATACGTTATATCTGTTACCCATACGGTATTAGGTGCTTCCGCCAAGAATTTGCGTTCAAGCAGATTTGGATAGATAGGATGTTGGTGATTGGAATCCGTCGTCACCACGTAAGGGGTCGCTGATGTCGCACGGAGTCCCATCTCGTTCATTCGTTTCCCTATTGTCCGCTCACACACGTGAACACCTTGCGCCTCCAAATCTTTTGCGATTCGCGGGCTGCCATAAGTTCCATGACTTTCAATGAAGCTGGTTCGGATCAGTTGGTTGATTTCTTCTTTTTCCTCTTGAATTCTGTTCCGTTTCTCTTTTTCTCTCAACCATTTGTAATAACCACTAGTTGAAACCTTTAAAACTTCAGACATCTTCACCACGCGAAACTCATTTTGATGTTCCTCTATGAACGTAAATATCACGTGTGGCCTTTGGCGAAGACATGCATGGCCTTTTTTAAGATTTCATTTTCCTCCTTCAGTTCTTTTTCGTTCTTCTCTAGCTCTGCTATGCGTCTTTTCAGTTCTGTAGAAGAGATGAGCTGTTCATTATTTGAAAGCTCCTGCTTCTTGTTGTAGGCCCTTACCCAGGCACGAATTCTTTGCGGCTTGATCCCATGTTCATATCCTAATTCGGTTGCCTTTCTTCCATCTTCGATTACCAATTTCACCAGATAATCACGCATTTCTCTACTTGTCCTTATCATAATAAACACGCTCCCTTTATTTTCTATAAGTATGAAGGTCGTGTTTTAACATGTCTACTTTTTATACTATCTCTAGCCTGGTTTTTTATTTACTATTATAGTTCTTGCTTTTATAGCAATCATAGCACTTATTATTATCTTTATGGCTACAAGTAAAACTAAAAAAGGATGACCTTCTAGGTGATTTTAAAGGAGAGATGCATCTAAATGCTTATAAGAATGCTTTTAGAAATTCTTCGTATCATTTTCATTTTTGCAATCCTTGGTGTAATTTTGAGTGGTTTACTGAATGCACTCTATATTAGGTTCGAGGTTGGAACTTATTCTTGGTTAGGTGGCGTGGCGATTTTATTATTACTATTTGTACTATATAGGAATAGACTTCAATTCTCAGGTTGGTATAAAGGAGAAGGAAGAAAAAAATTACCCAATTCAGTTACTTATGTTATTGCTACAGTGTCAGTTTTTATGATTCTCTCTCCTTTTATTGTAGGTTAAAGGAGTTCCTAAAATCAAAACAAAGCCCTCGTAATATATAGAGAGCTTGGGACTAGCTTAAGCTGTTTTCAATAAATTATGTGTATATTGAATCTAGGAAGTATGCTTTGATATAAAATAAGCTTAAGATGTCTTTGCTTTTGGAGTTCTTTTCCGAGCAGGCGTCTTTTTCTTTTTTGTTTTATCTAATGAAGCCTGTAACGCTGCCATTAAATCCGTAACATTTGATGCGGCTGCAGGCTGTTGTTTACTGTCCGTTTCAATAGGCGGACTGCTAACTTTTTTCTCTTCGATTAATTCCATAAGTGCAGTGCGGTAATCATCTGTGTATTTTTCAGGGTTAAATTCAGTAGTTAGCTGATCGACTAATAGCAAGGCAGTTTCTAATTCCTTTTGTACGACTGTTTGGTCAAGTGGGATATTTGGAACGTCTGAAGCCTTTCTCACTTCATCAGGGAAATGAATGGTTTCCATGACGAGCAATTCCTTGTATACACGCACAACTGCTAGCTGTTCTTTAGCTCTTATAATAATTTTAGCTACGCCAATTTTGCCAGATTCCTCTAAAGCTTTTCTTAAAAGGGAATATGCCTTAGAGCCACCATTGTCAGGAGCTAAAAAATAGCTTTTTTCAAAATATATAGGATCAATTTCTTCTAGTTTCACAAAATCGATTATTTGTACGGCTTTATCCTCATTTTCCTTTCGTAGCTTTTCAAGTTCCTCATCATCCAAGACGACAAACTTGTTTTTAGAATACTCGTAAGCCCTCACGATATCTTCAGCTTTCACTTCTTCACTACAGCCCTCACAAACCTTTTTATAGGAAATAGGCTTCATGCATTCCTTATGAAGTTGGCGTAATTTAATATCTTTATTGTCAGTTGCAGTATGAAGCTTTACAGGAATATTGACAAGTCCAAAACTGATGCTTCCTTTCCAAACTGTATGCATATGTGTTACACCTGCTTTTCTTTTCCCTTACTATGATATCTTTCGACAGTTTTTATGTATGAGGAAGATAAATTTATCAAAAGCTAATGAAAAAGAAAGTAGGAAAAAATATTAAACCTATGCTTTTAACTCCTAGTGACGATATTCCTTTAGATGAGGATTGGATATATGAAACTAAATATGATGGTTTTCGATGTATATTAGAATGGCATGAGGAACCTATAATAAAAAGTAGAAATGAGAACGTTCTTAATAAAATGTTTCCAGAAATTATCCAATTTTGCATTTCCATTCAGGACAAAATAAAACCATACTTACCAATAGTGATGGACGGGGAGATTGTACATTTAGTAAATAATTATAAGAGTAATTTTACAGTCGTTCAAACAAGAGGCAGGATGAGAACTAAAGATGCAATTGAACAGCATGCTGCTAAATTCCCTTGCCACCTAGTAATTTTTGATCTCATGACCATTAATGGAGATGGCATTCATAGTCTTCCACTTGTTACACGAAGAGAGAAGCTTAGTCTAATGTTTAAGAAGCTTAGTCTACCTACTGCTGATTGTGAAAATAATAAACGACTACAAATAATTGAACAAAGTAAATTGAGTCAACAACTATGGGGAAGGATTGTAGCTCATAATGGAGAAGGAATGGTTGCTAAGAAAAAGAATAGTTTTTGGACTATTGGAAAGCGTTCAACTGATTGGCTCAAAATCAAAAATTGGAAGATTGCAACCATCATCCTAACCTCATTTGATAAGAACAATAATTATTTTTTTGGAGCTATCTATGAACAGGATAAATTAATAGAAGTGGTCAACTTTAGCCACGGTCTAAAGGAAGAAGAGCTTCTAACGCTTCAAAACTTTTTTTATACTAACGGTCAAATGGTTGGGAAAAATAAGTGGGTCATAGAACCTTCGATATGCGTGGATATTGCTTCAATCGATTTTGATGGAAAAAGTTTGAGAGAACCAAGGTTCCATCGATTTAATTTTGATTGTGAACCAGCTGAGTGTACAAAAAGACAATTTAATTTACAGTTATATCCTCTGCCCGAAAAAGTGAAAGTAACTCATCCGGACAAGCCTATATGGCTTTCAAATGATATTAGAAAAGAGGACTATCTCTATTACCTTCAACGAGTCTCTTCTTATATGATACCTTTTTTAAAAAATAGACTCTTGACTGTCATTAGATACCCACATGGAACGATAAGGGAAGAACGATTTTATCAAAAAAATTGGGAGGATAACATCCCTAAATATGTAGAAACCAAACTTTTTGAAGATAATAGGTATGTTATTTGTAATAATATCGAAACTCTTCTTTGGCTGGGAAATAAGCTAGCACTAGAATTCCATATTCCTTTTCAAACAGTTGATACAGAAATGCCAACAGAAATTGTATTTGACTTAGATCCCCCGTCCGTGGATTATTTTTGGATGGCAGTTGAAGCAGCAGTTAGAATGAAAGCTATTTTCGATGAATTTTCTCTTGTTTCATTTATTAAGACATCAGGGGGAAAGGGATTGCAAATTTATATTCCACTACCTAAAGGTATTTTCTCCTACGAGAACACTAGGGTTTTTACTAAGTTTGTTTGCGATTTTCTATGTGAGCAGGAGCCAAACCTTTTTACGACTGAACGCATGAAAAAAAATAGAGATAACAAGCTTTACCTGGATTACGTGCAGCACCATGAAGGGAAAACAATTATTGCTCCCTATTCTACACGCGGTAACGTGGGTGGCTATGTTGCTACTCCAGTAAATTGGGATGAGGTAAATAAAGAGCTGAGTCCCACTTTGTTTACAATTCCAATTGTTTTAGAAAGAGTTAGTAAGCATGGAGATATATTTCATACGTTTAGACATGTAGACAATCAACGTGCATTCAAAAAAGTAATAGAACAGTTAAAAAACATACTAATTTAATTATACACTTAAGAGGAAGGTACTATTTTAACAAGAAAATGTTTCAGCAATTATTAGATGGGAATATGATTAGTGAGCTTGAGATAAAAGCTCAAAACAAGCAAAAGGAGGAATTAATATGGCTAACAACAACCAAAACAATCGCGGAAGAAATAACAATGGAAACATGTCGTTTGAAGAAGCAGGACGTAAAGGTGGAGAAGCTACCTCCAATAATCTTGGGCAAGAATTTTACGAGGAAATCGGACGCAAAGGTGGAGAAGCCACTTCCGATAATCATAACAAAGACTTTTATAAGGAAATTGGCCGTAAAGGCGGAGAGTCACAAAGTAATTCCGGCAACAATAGTAACAACTAAACCTAAGTTATACGAAACCGAACAATAATTAATCCCAGATCAAATTATAGTAAGATGAAATTTAAAAAAGAATCTAAATAGTGAGTATTAAGTATTACTAGGAGGATGATTTTAATGGCTACAAACAATCGAGGAAACAATAATGGTAAAATGTCTGTAGAAGAAGCAGGACGTAAAGGTGGAGAAGCCACATCCAATAATCACGGACAAGAATTCTACGAGGAAATCGGACGTAAAGGCGGAGAAGCAACAACCGGTAACCATAATAAAGACGTCTATAAGGAAATTGGACGTAAGGGCGGGGAAACTCGTCAACAAGGTAATAACTAATTACTACAATCTGATATACAAAAAGAAGAACATATCTGAAATACCCGAGTCGATTATGACTCGGGTATTTTTTGTATTAGAATGTTGTAAGGAACTTTATATAAGACCTACTTACAAGCAGGTTATTGACTTTTAAGCAAAGGTACAAAGAATTCCTTATTGTATTCAAAGATAGAATATTGTTTATTTCCTCGGAAATGATATAAGTATAATTACATCTTCATTAGTCACTTCATAACGATTTAATGTTAGGTATAGTATCCAAACTGCATTGTAAAAGGTAAAAAGAGATCGCAACTAGCGTGCCCATGGATAATGATACAGATAAGTGAAAATCACTTCTAATTGCTTATTAAAAAGCATATTAAGCTCATTATGCACTTACTTGAATTGTGCTTGAAGATTATATGCTAAAATATTGTAAAATTTTAGTTGTTGTTATATAGTATTACTCATTGAAAACTCGTCCTTAGAATAAACTTACAAGGGGTAAAAAAGAAACAAAATGACAGATGTTAAAACACAAAATAATATAGAAGAAATAATCCATTCAACAGTGCACTCGGTTAACATGACAATGGAGGTTTATAAAGACAATTCAGGGATTAATATGAGCTACAACTTTATAGGCAATTATATCGGAGTAGATTTGCACAGATTATTTATAGCCATAGAAGAGATGCCTTGCTCTTTAACAATGGAGTTATATGTTAAAATACTAACAATGCATGAGCTAGGTCATGCCATGGATCGTGTTGCATTAATGAATACTCTGGAGCGAACAAAAGAAATTTTTCATATGAAACGAAATCATTCGATAAAAGAAATTTACAATAATTTAGAAATGTTATCTGTGATTTTGGAAGAACATGAAATGAATCTTGTCTTTGAGGAAACAGCCTGGACTAATGCGGGGACACTTAACGAAACATATAAAATAGTAGATCCTGTTCATTTAGAATTTGTTAAAAAACATAGCTTGTCTACCTATATAGATTCATACGAGGCTGATTTTTCTATTTATAACAGTCTTATGGAAGAAAACAATGAACAAATCGCGTAAGTCCTAGTCATCTGTAATCTATATACAGATGGCTTAATTTTTTCTCTAAGGGTTTCACTAATCTCTAAAAGGGAATATATATAGTAAATCCATCTAGAGAAAGAAGGAAATCTTAATGCAACAAAAAAACGAACAAAAAGATATGAGACAACCAAATAGCTTTCAAGAGCAAGGTAATTCTGCTCATCCCAAAGATGAAAAAGATACTAGACAGCCTAATAGTTTCCAGGAGCAGCCTCCAAATACGGAAAAAAACCATACACAAAAAGCCAAAGAAAACTAAGACTTTCCGATGAATGATACAATTAGTAGACAAGAAGATAGCTTCAATAAATAAGTGAGTGTTTGAAAGGGTATTCCTTGAAAGAATTATTTAGGGATATCCTTTTATTTTTATATAATAATAATAATACCCTATCTTAATAACGTTAATTTCTCACATAGTTATTTTTATAATAGGTAAAATATAACCAGGCTGATTTTATTTCTTGCGATTATAAATGAATTGCCTTTTTTACAGTTTGTAGTTAGTACATAAGTAAGAGTTAGTATAAAATAATACATATACATAGTGAATATAAAAGGCGGCTGAATATATTGAAGAAGAAAAAACATAACCTCCAAACAAATGAAAATGTAATTGTGTTTCCGGGAATGGTGGACACATTAATAAGTGATGGGCTTGCCTATGCGGAGGCTAATAATTATGTTAAAGCAGCAGCTTGCTTTGACGAAGCGAAGAAATATGTGGTGCTCGATGATGTGATTCTAAGTGTTTATGTGCTTACCTTGTTAGAAACTAGGAGGGCCAAAGAGGCAAAGCAAATATGTGAGGGCCTACTAGAAGAAAAATCTCCGGTTTTTGAACAGATAGTAGAGCTTTATTTGACTATATTATTAGATTTAAAGGAGTATTACGAGTTAAATCAAGTGATTAACCGAATTTTAACTGAATATAATTTTTCAGATGAAAGAAAGACCAATTTTAATCAGCTAAAAGATTTAAGTAATCGCCTTGCTAATGAGCAACCGCTTATAGATGATAATGAGGGAAATGCTCTTATACCTATTGAGAAGGAGCAACTTGAGTTAAAAACGTTTAAACAACTAAGCTTTGTTGAACAGGAGCAAATCCTACAGCAAGCTTTTTATAAAGACATCCATTCAGCTATTCCTGAAATTAAGGCAATTGTAGAATATCCTGACGTTTCTCCGACCGTTCAAACACTAGCACTTTTACTTTTGGGTAGTGCTGGAATTACTGATACTATCACAATTAGTAAGTTTGGTTTGACTCAGCAGGTAAATCCTTCTTCTCCTCCTCCTCAAACAGGAGTAGATCGAATGGAAGAAATAAATCAGCATGTACAAGAATATCTTCAAAAAGACCCGTCTAAACAAATGCTTACGACGGAGCTTTTACACCGCCATGCATATGCTCTTTTTCCTTTTGACTGGCAAGGGTACAAAAATGAAGAGGTTGCAATGGCGTACATTGATTTTATTAAAATTATGTTTGGGGAAGAAAACGTGCATTTAAATTCCTTGTTGGAATTTATTGAGACAATAGAAAATTCGATAGAAAAGCCTTAAGTTAATTTCTCGCGTTTTTCAAAGGAAAATAAATCTTTATTTCATAAATATAAGAAACTCATTCGTTACACTTAAGTTTAAGTAGTAATTAATGAGTTTTTTTATTGGAAAATAATGAAACTATATTTTATTTAAAAAGAATTATATTGACTTTTTTTATCAATTCAAATAATATACAAATTATTGCTAATATTTTGTAAAATTTAGTTATTTTGAGTAATAGTGTTGTGAAGTAATAGTTTTGTAGCGGTAATAAGTATCTAAAGTGGAGAAAGTGAGCCAAGAAGAAACCACAATTACATGTGGTAGTGAATTATAGATTTTCCTTCTCTAGCATCACACTAATAACTTAGTATTATATAAATCTTATGGAAAAGGAGGGTATTTTTTAGTTTTATAAAATATAAATTGGAAAGAGGAGGAAAAGAATGAACAGAAGGTATTTTAAAGCCTTTATTGCTGTGTTACTTACGTTTACTCTATTCTTTACAAGTATCGAAACAGGAAGTGCGGTGAGTACAATCTCTCCTAAGGTTGAAATGAGAGCTTCATGGATTTCTACTGTAGCAAATATAGACTTGAAGCCAGGTATGGATGAAGCTGCTTATACATCATGGGCTCGCTCTACCATCAAAGAGTTAGAAAGAAAAAATTTTAATACGGTTGTTTTTCAAGTTAAACCAACTGCAGATGCATTATATCCATCTGAGTTAGCACCTTGGTCACGTTACATCACAGGTAGTAAGCAAGGGACAAACCCAGGGTACGACCCGTTGCAAATTATGCTAGATACTGCACATGAACATGGTATGGAGTTACATGCTTGGATCAATCCTTACCGAGTTACGATGGCTAATCAAAAACTAGAGGAACTAGCATCAAATAATATAGCTTCTATTCATCCTGAATGGGTAGTTAAGCATGGGACTCAATATTACTTAAATCCAGGAATTCCAGGTGTCCAAAGTTACTTAATAGACACTGTAAAAGAACTAGTGTCAAATTATGACGTGGATGCGGTTCATATGGATGATTATTTCTATCCAGGAGTTAATTTTGATGACGCTGCAACATACGCACAGTATGGTACTGACTTTAACGACATCGGTGACTGGAGACGTAATAATGTGAATGAGCTAGTTCAACATATTAATAGTAATATCAAACAAATTAAGCCTTGGGTACAATTTGGTATTTCTCCATCAGGAATTTGGAGAAATAGTAAGGATGATCCGAATGGAAGCGAGACAAATGGATCTGCACACTATGACTCACTTTTCGCAGACAGTAGAAAGTGGATTCAATCAGGGTATATAGACTATATTACACCGCAAGTATACTGGTCTCGTCAGTTGGCTATAGCAAACTATTCGGTACTTCTAGAGTGGTGGAGTAGACAAACAGAAGGATATCCGATAAATCTTTACATTGGAATGGCAGATTACAAAGTAAATGCTAACTTTGATACGGCGTGGGACAATCCGTATGAATTACCAGAGCAAATTTTGGACAACCGTATAAATGGAAAGACGATGGGCCAAATGCATTTTACTCTCCGGGATATCCTTGCAAATAAGCTTGGCTATGCTGATATAGTAGAAAATGAAATTTATCAGACAAAATCCTTAACCCCTCCTACTCCATGGAACGGAGCAGAAGAACCTAAAAAACCTATACTAGTGACTGCTAAAAATGATGGGAACTCTGTTCAAATATCAATCGACAATAAGAAGCGGAAAGATGCTAGGAAATATGTGATTTACCGCTTCGAGGGCAATCACGCTGGGGATTACAATGACCCTAAAAATATTGTCGGGGTAGTTTTTGACCAAAACGGCTTTGCTAACTTTCAAGATCAGAACGTGGATCCGAATAAGCGTTACACTTATGGTGTAACATCTATTTCTTACACAGGGATGGAAAGCAAGAATGCCGAGGAAACAAAAACCAAAAAGTAAGCTATTCAAAACCTGAAGCCGTTTAGGCTTCAGGTTTTTTATATGGATGAAATCTATCTTTATTAAAACATAAATTGAAATATTAAAACGAAAATAATTATAAATTTCAAAAATCATGTTTCATTTTCAAAATAAATATGATATGTTATTTAATATTCAGACTTAATAGAAAAGTTGTTTTTATGAGAACTATTTTTTAAATTGATTAATATAAAGAAGGTGTTTATTTGAGTCAACAGGTTGCGTCTATTCAAGTTGGACAATTAATGGTTGTAGGATTTAAAGGGAAAATTGCACCAAAGAGTATCGTTGAGCAGATCCATCGACACCGAATTGGTGGAATTATATTGTTCAGTCATAATGTTGGAACACCTCAGGAACTCTTAAATTTAACCTCTTCTCTTCAGCGTGAAGCACAAAAAGCAGGCTATGAATATCCTCTTCTGATTTGCTTGGATCAAGAGAATGGGGTAGTGCGTAGATTGGGGAAAGGTGCAACTACATTCCCTGGAGCAATGTCCATTGGGGCAACGGAAAACTCAGAAAATGCTTTTGATATAAGCCTTGCCACTGGAAAAGAGCTAAAAGAGTTAGGGGTTAATTGGAATTTAGCACCTGTACTAGATGTAAATAATAACCCGGATAATCCGGTTATTGGGGTTCGTTCTTTTGGAGAAAATCCACATTTAGTAGCTGAATTTGGAAAAAATGCGATGAAGGGATTGCAAAGTGCTGGAGTGATCACTACGCTAAAGCATTTCCCAGGCCACGGTGATTCAAATGTAGATTCTCATTTATCCTTACCGGTGATTGGTCATACAAGAGAAAGGTTAGATGAAGTAGAGCTTGTACCATTCAAAGCTTGCATTGCAGAAGGGGCAGATACTATTATGTCTGCTCATGTTTATTTTCCTGCAATTGAGGATAGAGAAAATGTCCCTGCTACTTTGTCCAAAAAAGTGATTAGTGGGCTGTTGAGAGAGGAACTTGGATTTGACGGTGTGGTCACAACAGATTGTCTGGAAATGAAGGCAATTTCAGAAACAATTGGTACTGAAAAAGGTGCCGTTGAGGCCCTTAATGCAGGCGTAGACTTAGTAATGGTCTCACATACACATGAAGTACAGCTACGTACGATAAAGGAATTAGAGCTAGCCTTAGCTCAGGGTGTATTACAAGAAGAGAGCTTAAAGGCTTCCCTTAATCGCATTAATAGACTTAAGGAAAAATATTTGTCTTGGGAAAACACTCCCTTCCATTCCGAGTTTGTTTCCCTTGGTAGTGAAGAACATAAAATATTAGCTGAGAAGGTATTTAAAGAGAGCATTACAATCGTGAAGAATGAGGGCCTACTTCCTTTAAAGATGGATCAAAATATATTAGTAATTAATCCACCTAACCAAACTATTTACGGTGTTGAGGATGTAAAGGAAATAAAAACAACACTAAGTGATGCAATGAAGGAATTTAGTGATCAAGTAGAGGCTTATGATTTTCCTGAATCATTCACTCTAAATGATATGGATTTACTCATTCAAAGAGCAAAAGAATTTGATGTAATTGTTATTGGTACTCTTTCCGTCTCGGGTTCAAGTTCTGAGATGGAGTTGTTTAATAGACTTTTAAAAATAGATATTCCGATTGTTGGTGTAGCAATGAGAAATCCGTATGATTTAAGGTTTTTCCCAAAGGTAGCTGCATACTTAGCAACCTACGAGTTTACTTATCTTGCACTAAGAACCGCAGCTCAAGCAATATTTGGAAAAGTCTCCGTTAGTGGAAAACTTCCAGTAACTTTACTTGAAAATCAGACATTTTAGGGGGTGAGGGATACATAAGCAGGGAGGGAAGATATGTTTACAGAAATAGCGCATTGACTATTTTAAAAAAACTAGGGGGTATTACAAATGAGAGGTAAAAAGATAATTTCGTTAGCACTTATAGCAGCATTAGCCTTAGCAGCATGTTCGGATGATGAAGCAAAAGGTACTGTAGAACCAGATAGCAAAAATTTTAACAAAACTGGAATGCCCATTGTAAACGAAACAATTAAATTGGACATTTTTGCTGGTAAGTCAGCTACTACAGCTGATGACTGGAACGATGTATTAATACTTAATGAATATGAAAAAATGTCAAATATAGATATCACCTGGCAGCAGGTACCAGCCGATGGATTACAAGAAAAACGAAATCTTGCTTTAGCTAGTGGAACATTGCCTGACGTGTTTTATGCGGCAACAATTCCAGTAGGGGATTTACAGAAATACGGCCAACAAGGCACATTTATTCCATTAAACGACTTAATTGAGGATTATGCACCTAACCTAAGTAAAGTGTTAGAAGCAAATCCGGAAATTAAGAAAGGACTTACTTTCCCAGATGGGAATATTTATTCGTTCCCTACTATTTATTCACCAGAGTTCACTTCTCTATTAATAGGTGCTAAGCCTTGGATCAAACAAGATTGGTTAGATCAATTAGGTATGAAAAACCCTGAGAATTTAGATGAGCTATATGCTTACTTGAAGGCAGTAAAAGAAACTGACTTGAATGGAAATGGAAAAAATGACGAGATTCCTTTAAGTAGTGTTTCTATGACTCGTATACTACATTGGATTTCCGGTGCATTCGGTGTACAAAACAAAGGATCTCTTCACACCTTACTTGATACCGACTCAGCTGGTGAGCTTCGTTTCTTCCCAACTGCTCCAGAGTATAAAGAAATGTTAGAGTATATGCATAAATTATACTCAGAGGGCTTAATCGATCAAGGAATTTACTCCATTGACGTACCTAAATATTTGGCAGCTGCAGCTGAGGAGTTGTATGGAGCTACTCAATTCTACAACCCTGTTGAACTATTTGGAGAAGAAATCGGTAAGGACTATGTGGTAGGTAATGCACTAGCTGGCCCGAGTGGGGAAAAATTATACACAGGAATTACCTCTCCATTAAGAGATTTAGGGAACTTTGCTATTACGAGTGAAAATAAATACCCTGCTGAAACGGTAAGATGGTTAGATCATTTCTACAGTGATGAGGGAGCTTTAATGTTCTTCATGGGAATTGAAGGAGAAACATTTGAACAAACAGCTGATGGACCGAAGCTATTAGATAAAATCACAAATAGTAAAGACGGACTTACTATGACACAAGAACTAGCAAAATATTTAATCAATCCAGGTGGAAATCATCCCGTAATGATTACAGATGATTACTTCACTGGATCAGAGAATGCACCAGGTGATAAAGAGGCTACGAAAGAGCTTGAACCATATTTAATAGATGAAGTATGGCCTAACTTTACCTATACTGCAGAGGAAAATGATCGAGTATCAGTTTTAAAAGCAGATATTGATAAATACGTACAAGAAATGCAAGCGAAATTTATAACAGGAGAAACTCCTTTAACTGAATGGGACTCTTATGTGGGAACCATTGAAAAAATGGGATTAAAGGACTTCATGGAGCTTCAACAAAAGGCGTATGAAAGATACAAAGATTAATAAATGAGTTGCTTTCTAATTTGCAGAGGAAGTATCTTCCTCTGCAATATTAGAAAAACGGGGAGAAGGGGGTAAAAATATGCACATTAATGAAACAAAAGCAAAGCATGGGGTTGTTCCGAAAGTGAGTCGTTTTGCTAAAATCAAAAGAAATTTCCTAAAAAGCTGGCAGCTCTATGTTTTCTTACTTCCTGCGCTTTTATATTTTTTAATCTTTCACTATGTTCCTATGTATGGAGTACAAATAGCCTTTAAAAACTTTATGGCTAATCAAGGGATTTGGGGAAGTCCATGGATTGGATTTGATCATTTTACGCGCTTTTTTGATTCATACTACTTTTGGAGATTAATAAAAAATACAATCATTCTTAGTCTATATCAATTGTTATTATTCCCTTTGCCAATTATTTTGGCCCTTTCATTAAACGAGCTGAAAAATGGTGCTTTTAAAAAATGGGCTCAAACACTTACATATGCTCCTCACTTTATATCCGTAGTTGTAGTAGTTGGGATGATTGTTATTTTCTTGGATCCTGTAAACGGTTTAGTCAATCAAATCATTACTCTATTTGGCGGGGAACAAATTCGCTTTTTAGATGAGGCTAGTTGGTTTAGACATATATTTGTTTGGTCTGGAGTATGGCAAACATTAGGATGGAGCTCCATTATTTACTTAGCTGCATTAGCGGGCATTAACCCAGAACTACATGAAGCAGCAGAAGTCGACGGGGCGTCCAAATTACAACGAATTCTACATATCAACATACCGGGCATTTTTCCAACAATTGTCGTGCTTCTAATTTTAAACATTGGTAGTTTTATGTCTGTAGGATTTGAAAAAGTTTTATTATTACAAAATAGCTTGAACTCTGAAACCTCAGATGTCATACAAACCTATGTATATCAAGCTGGGTTACTAGAAGGTCAATATAGTTTTGCAGCAGCTATTGGTTTATTTGACTCCATCATTAACATAGCTTTATTAATAACCTTCAATTATGTTGCAAGAAAAACTAGCAATAACAGCTTATGGTAAGGAGGGGTTCAAATGAAAAAAGTTAGTTTGTCTGATAAAGGCTTTGACGTGCTAAACAAAATATTCTTAACGTTCATCGTCATTTTAATAGTTTATCCACTTGTCTTTGTTATCAGTGCCTCCATAAGTGATCCCTTAGCCGTAAGCTCAGGGAAAATGTGGTTATGGCCAGTTGATATTACGTTTGAAGGGTATAGAAAAATATTACAAAATGACTCTATTTGGTTAGGGTATCGCAATACCATTTTATATACCGCAGTAGGAACACTTCTCCATTTATTTGTGCTATTGCCATGTGCTTATGCACTTTCTAGAAAAGAGTTGATGGGAAGTAAGTATATCTTATGGTTTGTTCTATTCACAATGATGTTCAGCGGTGGTTTGATTCCAACTTATTTAGTGATTAAAAATTTAGGAATGCTTGATACCATTTGGGCTATTGTAATACCTGGAGTGGTTGGGGCTTGGTCTATTTTAGTAGCGAGAACTTTCTTCCAAAGTAGTATTCCAGATCAGTTAGTAGAAGCGGCTAAAATTGACGGAGCATCTGATTTTTATATGTTTATCAAAATTGTATTACCACTATCATTGCCAATTATAGCGGTTATGGCATTGTTCCATGCAGTTGGCTTATGGAATCAATATTTTAATGCGTTAATTTATTTGTCTGATCGGGATAAATATCCTCTGCAGCTCATTTTGAGGGAAATTTTAGTAGTAAATCAGGCACAACTAGGTGAAGGATCTGGGGAGCAAACTGAATCGCTCATCCAACAGGTGAGGACAGGTGGCCTTATTAAATATGCGGTCATCATTATCTCCTCTTTGCCACTACTAATTGTTTACCCATTTTTACAACGGTTCTTTGTCCAAGGTGTATTAATCGGTTCGATTAAAGAATAGCTTTTCATGGTGTCTGGCTTCGGCGCCTTGCCCCTCGGGTCAAATGGTTAAAAGCTGCGGTGGCTGAAGAGCTGCCTCCTCGCTTTATTCCATTTGCCTGTCGGGGCAGGGATAGGCGCCTACGCTTTTCATGGTGTCTGGCTTCGGCGCCTTGCCCCTCGGGTCAAATGGTTAAAAGCTGCGGTGGCTGAAGAGCTGCCTCCTCGCTTTATTCCATTTGCCTGTCGGGGCAGGGATAGGCGCCTACGCTTTTCATGGTGTCTGGCTTCGGCGCCTTGCCCCTCGGGTCAAATGGTTAAAAGCTGCGGTGGCTGAAGAGCTGCCTCCTCGCTTTATTCCATTTGCCTGTCGGGGCAGGGATAGGCGCCTACGCTTTTCATGGTGTCTGGCTTCGGCGCCTTGCCCCTCGGGTCAAATGGTTAAAAGCTGCGGTGGCTGAAGAGCTGCCTCCTCGCTTTATTCCATTTGCCTGTCGGGGCAGGGATAGGCGCCTACGCTTTTCATGGTGTCTGGCTTCGGCGCCTTGCCCCTCGGGTCAAATGGTTAAAAGCTGCAGTGGCTGAAGAGCTGCCTCCTCGCTTTATTCCATTTGCCTGTCGGGGCAGGGATAGGCGCCTCCGCTTTTCATGGTGTCTGGCTTCGGCGCCTTGCCCCTCGGGTCAAATGGTTAAAAGCTACGGTGGCTGAAGAGCTGCCTCCTCGCTTTTTTCCATTTGCCTGTCGGGGCAGGAATAGGCGCCTACGCTTTTCAATATAAACATAGAAGGGAGAGTCTACTATGAACAGTTTTGTTAATGGATACTATCAGTTCGCAGTATGGGCAATGAGGTTAGCATACTTGAACATACTTTGGTTTGTATTCACACTAGTAGGCTTGTTCTTTTTTGGGCTCATGCCTGCAACGGCGGGTATGTTTGCAGTAGTAAGAAAATGGGTTTCTGGAGATACCGATATTCCCGTATTTCAAACCTTTTGGAAATCTTATCGTCAAGAATTTTTTAAAGCTAATCTACTCGGATACATACTTGCCGGTATAGGATACCTACTATATATCGAGCTGCAAATTTTAAGAGCTCAGGAGAATATGGTTTACTTTGTGGCTAGCTATGGGGTAATTGCGTTATTTATAGTTTTACTGATTGTATTGTTATATTCGTTCCCAATCTTTGTACATTTTAATATAAGCACCTTACAGAATATTAAATGGGCATTTGTGATAGGAGTCATTCATCCTATACTAACGATTGCATTGATTGCCATATTATTATTTGTTCACTATGTAACTTTTATAACCATTCCTGCTTTGCTCTTTTTCTTTGGCGGAAGTGTAACTGCCTTTATCCTCACATGGGGAGCGTCTAAAACATTTACAAAGTATGAACCCTCAAATGTCTAATTTAATGGAGGAAGCACATGAAGTTAGGGGTAGAAGTATTTTTGGAAGATGGCTATAAACCTTTTATGGGGAAAAGTATAGGCTTGGTGACAAATATGACGGGGGTAAACCAAAAGCTCACTCCGACTATTGAATTATTTGTCGATCATCCTGGCATAAATCTTACAGCATTATATGGACCAGAACATGGGATTCGTGGAGATGCGAAAGAAGGAGAGGGAGTCCAGTCATCGATAGACCCTTTCACAAATCTTCCGGTTTACAGTCTATATGGTGATTCAAGGAAGCCTACACAAGAGATGTTAGAATCTGTTGATGTAATTGTTTTTGATCTACAGGATATTGGTTCAAGATACTTCACGTACATCTATACAATGGCGTATGTAATGGAAGCCTGTGGAGAGCAAGGAAAGCAGTTTGTTGTATTGGATCGACCAAATCCGATTTCTGGTGACCGAATAGAAGGAAATCTTGTGGAAGAGGATGTTCGCTCCTTTGTTGGTTTGCTACCTATTCCAAATAGGCATGGGATGACTGTAGGGGAACTTGCACAGTTATTTAAATATAAGTTTGGCTATAATTGTGATTTAACAGTTGTTCCAATGGAGGGATGGCATCGTGCTATGTACTTTGATGACACTCCTGTATTGTGGGTACCCCCTTCTCCAAATACTACTAACATTGATATGAATGTATTATATCCTGGAACCTGTTTAATAGAAGGAACTAACTTATCTGAAGGGAGAGGCACTACAAGACCCTTTGAATGGATTGGTGCTCCTTATGTGGATGGGCAAAGGCTTGCAAAGGCATTTAATGAGAAAAAGATAGAAGGAATTATCGCAAGGCCCATTTCTTTTAAGCCAACCTATCAAAAGTATATGAATGTCATTTGCAGCGGAATTCAGCTACATATTGTCGATCGTCGCACATTAAATGCATGGGAAACTGGTCTGTTGCTTATAGAAACAATCGCAGAAATGTATCCAAATGACTTCTCATTTATAGAAAATGAGCAGAAGAAGTATTTCTTTGACTTGTTGGCTGGTTCTAAAAGCATAAGGGAACGTATTTGGAATGGAACGACAAAAGAATATATAGAGAATTGTCAAGATTTAATAGAAGGCTTTCAAAAAGAAAAGAAAATATACGACATATATAACTAGGATGATTAAAATGAATGATTTATCTAATTTGAATAAACTGTCAACTGAACAGAGAAATAGCCATTCCATAAACATTGATCATATGTCTACTAAAAGCATTTTAGCAATGATTAATGAAGAGGATAAACGTGTTGCTGAATGTGTACAGGATGAAATAGATGATATTGAAAGGGCTGCAGAGGCTGTATTCAACTCATTGAAATCTGGTGGGAGACTATTTTATGTTGGAGCAGGAACAAGTGGGAGACTAGGTATTTTAGATGCGGTCGAATGTCCACCCACCTTTGGGACACCGCCCAATTTAGTGCAGGCTGTTATGGCAGGTGGACTTTCAGCTTTCGAAAAAGCGGTAGAGGGTGCCGAGGATAGTCCAGAGAAAGGTAAAGAGGATTTAAGAGAAAGAGCTTTGTCTAGTTATGATGTAGTGATAGGAATAGCAGCGAGTGGAAGAACACCATATGTAATTGGGGCATTGGAATACGCTAATGAGGTTGGTGCACAAACAATCAGTTTAACTGCAAACAAAAATTCCTCTATCAGTGAACATGCTACTATTAAAATTGAGGTAGAGACTGGACCAGAGGTAATTACGGGGTCTACAAGGATGAAAGCAGCTACTGCACATAAGCTCATTTTAAATATGATTTCAACAACGGTTATGATTAAGCTAGGTAAGGTTTATGAAAACTTAATGGTAGATGTTTCCGTTAGTAATGAAAAGCTTAAAGAGCGAGCGAAGGGTATTATTCAAACGATTACTAACCGGTCATATAAAGAGGCAGAAGAATTTTTAGAGCTTGCAAATAATGAAGTAAAACCTGCGATAGTAATGATGAAAGCTAATGTTAATTATGAAGAGGCAATAGATTATATTAAACAGGCAAACGGTTTTGTAAGAAAAGCTATAGAAATAGTGGATATGAAATTATAAGAGGAGGGAAAAGGATGAAGGAACATAAGAAGCTAATCTTGGACGATTTCAATAATGCCAATCTTAGTGACTATGAAACCAATCATTCCTTTGTCTCCTCCTATTATTTATCTTTAAACAAGGATCACGTCAAACATGGAAAGTATAGCTTAGAGGTTAACTTTAACTACGGAGGTTGGGTTAAAGGAAATGGAGCTATGTATATCAAGTTTAAAAAGAAGTTAGTGACAAAGCAGATGCCAAAAAAGCTGGCAGTTTGGGTACATAGTGATGGAAAAACACCATGGCTACGAGCAACAATAATAGATGGAGATAATGAACGGAAGATAATTAACTTAACAAATGGAAATATTAGCTGGAATGGATGGAAATACTTAGATGCAGACTTGGAGCAAAACTGGAAGCTTCCATTAAGGTTGGAGCAAATATATGCAGTAGAAACAAATTTGGTTAATCAAAAAGACTCCAGTATTAATGGAAAGTTCTATTTGGATCATATTACATTTGTATATGTTGATGATCAAGACTTAACGGGACCAATTTTTAGTGACATATTACCTCAAAAGGAGAAGGTATATAGAAATTCCTTTGTCTTTTCTGCAGTAGTGAGCGATGACATGTCAGGTGTAGATTTCGATTCTTTAATCATGAAAATCAATAATAAATTGGTTGTTCCTTCTATTCAAGCGAACAAAATATCTTATCATGTAAAAGAACTTCAAGAGGGAAATTGTAAAGTTAGCATCCAAGTAAAAGATTTGGCTGGTAATTGGTCGGTACCGCATCTAGAAAAAAATTATTTAATAGATTTAAGTGAAGATTATGAATGTCCCATTATATCTGATGTCACACCAACTGATTCCGCTGTTATTTATACAGCTACACCGCGGATTGGCTTTCGACTTTGTGATGAACATAGTGGGATTGAAAAGAACGATATAATTCTTACTATTAATAATGAAAAGCAAAAAGTGTTCTATGATGAAGAAACAGGCTGGGGATTTGCGATATCTAGTACTCATTTAATAGATGGTCCACATTACCTTTCTATTCATGCAAAGGATCGAGCAGGAAATGAAATGGACCCATATCAGCAAAATTTTGTTGTTCAATCTATAAAAGGGCCAATAGACGAGGACAACTTTATAGTAGGTATAATTCCAGATACACATACGCTGGAGCATGGAAAAGCTGCTTTAGTACATTCATTGGATGAAGCACCTGAGTTTATCATACATATGGGTGACTTTGTAGATCAAGGGACAGAAGAGGAATTTAAGTTAGCGAAGACATCTCTATTTTCGGATATGAAGAAACACATACCCATATTAACGCTTGCTGGGAATCATGAAGCATTTCGAGGAAACTTAACGCTATATCAGAGCTTTATGGGTTCACCATCCTATCATTTTACTTATGGGAAAGTACTGTTTATCATTTTAAATAGTGCTTTAGGGCAAAGTCTCACGCTTTCAGACTCAACCCAGTTAACTTACCTGAGGGAAGTATTATCTACCCATGAGCAAAAGCATATTGTAGTACTTACTCATGTACCTACTAAGGACCATTTTGGAACTGCACATGAAATGGTATATGAAGATTCCGTTCAATTAGTAGATATACTTAGCGAATACAAAAAAGAATTACCTTCTAGAGACATTGTAGTTTTATTTGGACATTTACATACGCAAGACCAATGGGAAGTTAGCGATGTGAGATACATTATTACAGGCAATGCCTCACCAAAAAAATATGTGATGAAGCAGGAGAATAACATCGGTTACGGGCTCCTCCATTTACAATCTAACGGTATATATTATGAATACAAGCCTTTTAACTTAATACCTCAGTGACCTAGTCCAAAGGGAGAGGTAGAGTTAAATAGCTATTTCAAGGAAGAAATGAGTGGATAAATTATGTCATCTGCCAACGGTGGACTAGTTATGCTAAATGAAATGGTGAATACATTGCCACCCTCTGAGAAGAAAATTGCAAGATATATATTAAATCATCCTCAAGAGGCAATTTCTTTAACTGCAGTCGAATTAGGGAAAAGAAGCTCTACTAGTGGGGCGGCAGTCATCAGGCTTTGTAAGTCATTAGATTTAAAAGGCTTACAAGATCTGAAGCTAAGAATTGCAGGAGATTTACAAAAGACAACAGAGCATGGTTTTAGAGATATAGAACCGAACGAACCAATTATGTCGATAATAGATAAGATGACAAACAATAGTATTAAAACGATTCGAGAAACGGCTGAAATGTTAAATACCGAAGAATTAGAAAAAGCTATTGACCTACTTAGAGTGGCCAATACAATCCATTTTGTTGGAGTAGGAGCTTCTAATATCATTGCACAAGATGCTCAACAAAAGTTTTTGCGTATTAACAAGAACTCTTATGCCTTTCCAGATATGCATTTAGCAATGACACTCGTAGCTACTGCCGAAAAAGGGGATGTGGTTGTAGCAATTTCCTTTTCTGGAGAGACATCAGAAGTTGCTAGAGTTTTAGAGCTTGCTAAGGAAAAGGGTATCTCTATTATCAGTATTACGAAATATGGTAACTCTATCGTTTCTAAAATTGCAGACATTAAGCTATATACGTCTGCCACTAGAGAATCAACGTTTCGTAGTGGCGCTACCTCCTCTCGAATTGGACAGCTGCAAGTGGTGGATATTTTGTTTATGGGAGTTGCTTCTCTGCAATATGAAGAAACGGTTAAGTATTTAGATGCTACCCGAGATGCGGTCAATTTTCTATCAAAGGATTCAAAGAAATAATTTATTCATAAGCTGACTCTCTATGAGTTGGCTTGTTTATTGTCAAAAGGGGTGTAGAGAATGTATGTGTTAGGGATTGATGGTGGAGGAACGAAAACTACTGGAATCATTGCTACATCTAAAGGGGAAGTAGTAGCAAAAGCAACGGTTGGTGGAACTAATATTAATAGTACGGGCAAAACAGCTGTCCAATCAGAACTGCAAAAGCTTATAAGAGAACTAAAAGAATTGGCACCACAAAATTTCTTACTAGTAAAGCGTGTATTTGCTGGTATGGCAGGAGCGGGCAATATAACCAATCAAGACGCCTTAAAAGCCATACTACAACCTCTATTTTCTTCAGAGGTAAGTATTACTATAGACCATGATGCGATTACAGCACTTTATTCCGGGACAATAGGAAAACCAGGGGTAGTCCAAATTGCTGGAACTGGAGCAATCACATACGGTGTGAATGAAGCTTCCGATCGAGCGCGTGTAGGAGGATGGGGCCATCTGTTTGGAGATCAAGGTAGTGGATATGCCATTGGAAGAGATGCATTAGAAGCTGCCTTTAAAGCGAGGGACGGTCTCATGGAACAAACATTATTGTCTGACCTACTTATCCAGCATTTCACTAAAGAAGAATTGCCGGATATTATTCCGGTTATTTATCAGGCAGACAATCCGAAAAAGCTGATATCCTCTCTCACGGTGCTTGTTATGAAGGCGGTAGAACGTAATGATATGATTGCCAAGCGCATCATCGATCAGAATGGAGTAGAGCTTGGATTGGCGATATCTGCTCTTGTAAAACAGCTATTCAGCCAAGGGAATGATGTTATACGAGTTGTTTTAGTAGGTGGACTTTTTAATAGATATGACATTTTGAAAGAATCAATCGAAAGAACGATTAAGAATGAAGGTATTCATGTAGATATAATCTTCCCGAAAATATTACCGGCAGGTGGGGCAGTAGTTGCTGCTCTTTTAGAAGAAAATATAGAAATAGAAGAGTATTTTTTAGAAACATTTAATAGAACAAACTATGATAATTGAGGTGAAAGCATGCAGTTGATAGAATGGCGGTTAGATAGACTAGATGAATTGGTGAGTTTGTGGAATCAAGAGCTAGGAAGAGATTTTCCAATGCGAAAGGAGCTATTTGAGCAAAATAGTTTTCAGGATGAAAATATTTGCTATGATGCTTCCCGAATAGCTGTAAATGAGCAAGGTCAAATAATCGGGTTTGTAGTAGGTAAAAGGTGGCAGGAAGAATTAGAGATACCGATGAAGGATAAAACAGGCTGGATTCAAGTAATTCTTGTTCATCGTGAGTACCGAAACAAGGGGATCGGCTCTAATCTATTAAGGCATGCAGAGGACGCTTTTCAATTAGCTGGAATGCAGGAAATATTATTAGGAAAAGACCCATGGCATTATTTCCCTGGTGTCCCATTAGATAGCTATGAAGATTGGTTTGAAAAAAGAGGCTATCATTCTTTTGGAAAAGAGTTCGATATGCTCTGTAAATATGAGGGTGAGGTAGCGAAAGAATTACCTGCCCTTCCTAATGTTGAGTTTTCAATATTAAAGCATGAGGAAAAGGAGGCGTTCCTTGCATTTTTACATCGATGCTTTCCAGGACGATGGGAATACGAGGCTCATCAATATTTCCAAAAGGGTGGGAATGGTAGGGAATTTGCCGTTCTTAAAAAAGAATATAAGATTATTGGGTTTTCAAGAATTAACGATAATAGCTCGCCCTTAATCGCTCAAAACGTGTACTGGGCACCGCTATTCAGCCAAGAATTAGGGGGGATAGGACCTTTAGGGGTCGATTCCATGGAACGCGGGAATGGATACGGTATAGCAATCGTACAAGCTGCTATAGCTTTTCTAAGAAATAGAGACATTAAACATATTGTCATTGATTGGACCGGGCTTGTCGATTTTTATCGTAAATTAGATTATGAGGTTTGGAAAGGCTACACCTCTTATAGAAAAGAGCTCTAATATGCTTTTATTATAAATTTCTTTATAGGGAGAGATGTATTTGGAAGAGCAAACGAGCTATGTAGTTGGTCTTATGTCCGGAACATCACTAGATGGGGTAGATGCAGCTCTCATCAAAATTAATGATATTAATGACAATTTGCAAATAGATTTAGTAAAGTATTTGTCAGTCCCTTACTCAAGGGAACTAAAAGAAAAGCTTAGAGAAATTTGCACTCCTGAAATAGCAAAAGTAACAGACATTAGTGGGATGAATATGTATTTAGCAGAAATCTTCTCTGAGGCTACCTTATCTATTATTCAACAAGCCAATTTAATGCCGCAAGATATTTTACTTGTAAGCTCCCATGGTCAAACTATCTTTCACCAGCCGGCTTCGATTAACATTGAAGGAAGAGATGTTACATCCACTCTACAAATAGGGGACATAGCAGTAATTGCTGAACGTACCGGTATTACGACTGTTGGTGATTTTAGGACACGAGACATGGCCGTAGGGGGAGGAGGAGCTCCGTTAGTCCCTTATGCTGATCATATGCTTTATACGAATAAGAGTCATGGGAGAGTGCTCGTTAATATAGGAGGAATTGCTAACATAACTGTCCTTCCGAAAGGAGCTACAGCATCGGAGGTTATTGCATACGATACCGGCCCGGGAAATATGATCATTGATGCATTTGTCCAATGGGCAACAAATAGTAAAAATGACTATGATCGCGATGGAGCTATAGCAGCAAGCGGTAAGGTGAATGAAAAATGGCTAACTAAGCTACTTGCTTATCCGTTCTTCCATCAGAATTTCCCAAAAAGCACAGGTAGAGAGATGTTTGGAACTCAATTTGCGAGAATACTGTGGGAGGAAGCTGAACATCTAGCTATTAGTCTGGAGGATCGGATTGCTACCATTACTGCATTAACTGCACGGACGATTGCTACAGAAATCTTAAAATTTATTGAATCTGCACAGATAGAAGAAGT
This sequence comes from Psychrobacillus sp. FSL W7-1457, assembly GCF_038593405.1. Classification (NCBI taxonomy): domain Bacteria; kingdom Bacillati; phylum Bacillota; class Bacilli; order Caryophanales; family Bacillaceae; genus Psychrobacillus; species Psychrobacillus sp. FSL W7-1457. Next base: position 2,410,086 of record NZ_CP151993.1, on the reverse strand, counting down.
AATCGTTAGCGGCGGGGGGAGACATAATTTGACACTATTCAACAGCCTACAAGGTTATATGTCAGATCGTGTTTCTGTGGTTGGGATGGAAGCATATGAAGTAAGCGCAGATGCGAAAGAAGCGGTAATTTTCGCTTTATTAGGCTATCAATGCTTAAAGAAAAAAACAAATAACCTTCCTGCGGCTACCGGGGCTAAAAAAGCAGTTATTATGGGTAAAATAGCTTGGGGAAATTCGATTGTGTAGGTTGATTTAATACAGGAATCGTAACCAAAAAGCATTTCTTCTGTACGGATGGTGTAAGCTGCATGCGCTATATAAGTAGTGATGATAGAGACAGCTAAGACATCAAAACTGCGCGTGTTAATGACGGGTGATGTCTTATAGCAAAGCTCGTGAAAACCGTTCGTCTAAAGGATAATCAATTCTACTCTATAAATATAAAAGCATCTAAATGTCATAATTCTATATATGTAGCTTGTGTTAGCAAATTAAAATAAAAATTAGCTTTGTTAAAGTTAATGGTTGATTTTGACTAACGGTTCTTTTTTAAAATGACTGTAGTCATTAGAAAAGGAATATTCAAATGGCTATTATGAACATAAAAAGATGATGAAATTGGGGTTGTTTGCAGCTTTTCAGCTTTGTTTATGCGAGTAAATTGATTCGATTTATAGATGCTAAAGCTGTTCCCATTTATTGATTGGAGCGCCAGACGGAGACTCCAACGGGATGAGTGAGACAGATAAGACCTCACAACCACGCGCGTAAGCGATGGGTGATGGCTTATCGCTCACCCCGTGGAAAGCGTCCGGCTGGGGCGGAAATCAATTCTACTTTCTTGAAGATTTCTTTGCATTATAATTCAACTCTACCCTTTAACATAGCCTAAAAATTATAAAATCAATTCATTTTATGAATAGTAAAGAACGGCAATTCCGATTTTATAGTTGACAACCTTATAAGGATTAAAGGATTATAAGTAATGAAGGTTATCTGATTAGGTAATAGTTTTGAAGCCCTTACATAACATATAGAAAAAAGTTTACTAGGAAAATAGGCGAGCTTACTTGTATATCAATAATGTTGAAAGTCTAGTCAGTTATGCTATAATATACAAGTTGTCAATATAATTAGTGAAAAACTGTCCTGTTAAGTTTCAAACTTTTAATATACAGGCTACTAAATTATTGTAATTTATTTATTGGAGGTAGAATAAATGTCAGTTAAATGGGAAAAACAAGAAGGAAATAATGGTCTTTTAACAGTTGAAGTTGCTGCTGATGTAGTAAACAAAGGTTTAGACCAAGCTTTTAAGAAAGTGGTTAAGCAAATTAATGCACCAGGTTTCCGTAAAGGGAAAATGCCACGCCCAATTTTCGAAAAAATGTACGGAGTTGAGTCTTTATACCAAGATGCATTAGATTTCATTCTTCCTGAAGCATATGCTTCAGCAATTGATGAAGCTGGAATCGATCCAGTAGATCGTCCAGAAATCGACATCGTAACTATGGAAAAAGGTCAACCTTTAGTGTTTACTGCTAATGTAGTAGTAAAACCAGAAGTAACTCTTGGCGATTACAAAGGTCTTGAAGTTACTAAGTTAGATCAAACAGTTACAGACGAAGAAATCGAAGAGCAACTTAAAGGGCATCAAGCTCGTTTAGCTGAATTAGTTGTAAAAGAAGATGCAATCGTTGAAGGCGACACTGCAGTAATCGACTTTGAAGGATTTGTAGACGGAGAAGCATTTGAAGGTGGAGCAGGACAAGATTATCCTTTAGAAATCGGTTCTAACTCTTTCATCCCAGGCTTTGAAGGTCAATTAGTTGGCGTTAAAGCTGGCGAATCAAAAGACGTAGAAGTTACATTCCCAGAAGAATATCATGCAGCAGAATTAGCTGGTAAAGCAGCAACTTTCAAAGTGACAGTTAAAGAAGTAAAAGGAAAAGAGCTTCCTGAACTTAATGACGAGCTTGCTAAAGAAATTGATGCTGAGGTTGAAGGTCTTGAAGCTTTACGCACTAAGCTAAAAGAAGCAGCAACTGAAGAGAAAAAACAAATGTCTGAACAAAACCTTCGTGATGATTTAGTAGAAGCTGCAGCTGCAAACGCTACTATCGATATCCCAGAAGCTATGATCGAAACAGAAGTAGACCGCATGTTACAAGAATTTGGTCAACGTTTAGAGCAACAAGGTATGAACTTAGAACTTTACTTCCAGTTCTCTGGTCAAGACGAAGCTGCTTTACGTGAGCAAATGACAGAAGATGCTAAAAAGCGTGTGAAAGTACAATTAACTATTGAAGCTATCTCAGAAAAAGAAGAGCTTCAATCTTCTGAAGAAGAGGTTAATGCTGAACTAGAAAAAATGAGTGCTCAATTCAATATGTCAGCTGATGATATTAAACGTGCACTTGGTGGTACGGAAGTTCTTGAAAAAGACCTTCGCTTCCAAAAAACTGTGGAATTCTTAGTAGAAAACGCTAAAATTTCATAATTACACATAACGCGTTATAATATAACAAGGTACAGCATCTGTCTGTGCCTTGTTTTATACATACATAACTTTTTTAGTATGGCGCTGTTGCTATCGTTGTCACTTGTATCTAGTCTGAATACTACCTTGAGTAATGCAATCCGATGTAACAGCGTATATAGAATAAATCTTAAGCAAACTTATTATTTGATTCTGGACAAAGAATCTTGTAAGATAATGGCTTGAATAGGGGTGAATATTTTGTTCAAATTCAATGATGAAAAAGGGAACTTAAAATGTTCTTTTTGTGGCAAGCCACAAGAACAAGTTCGTAAACTTGTTGCAGGACCTGGAGTTTACATTTGTGATGAATGTATAGATCTATGTTCTGAGATAGTGGAAGAGGAACTTGGCACAGAAGAAGAAGTAGAGTTCAAAGAAGTTCCAAAACCAAAAGAAATTTTAGCTATTCTTGATGAATACGTAATTGGCCAAGAGCGAGCAAAAAAATCACTTGCAGTAGCTGTTTATAACCATTACAAACGTATTAATTCCAATAGCGTAATTGATGAAGTTGAATTATCTAAATCAAACATAGTTTTAATCGGACCAACAGGGAGCGGTAAAACTTTACTAGCTCAAACTTTAGCTAGAATTCTGAATGTTCCTTTTGCTATTGCAGATGCGACTTCATTAACAGAAGCTGGGTATGTTGGAGAAGATGTTGAAAATATCCTGTTAAAGCTTATTCAGTCAGCAGACTATGATATTGAAAGAGCAGAAAAAGGTATTATATATATAGATGAAATAGATAAAGTAGCTCGAAAATCTGAAAATCCTTCTATTACTAGAGATGTTTCAGGTGAAGGGGTACAACAAGCACTTCTAAAAATATTAGAAGGAACTGTTGCAAGCGTTCCACCACAAGGCGGACGTAAGCATCCCCATCAAGAATTCATTCAAATAGATACAACAAACATATTGTTTATCGTTGGAGGAGCATTTGATGGAATCGAACAAATTATTAAACGCCGTTTAGGTGAAAAAGTAATTGGTTTCGGTGCAGATCCAAATAAAGCTATAGTAGATGTAAAATCAGTATTATCCCAATTAATTCCTGAGGATTTACTAAAGTTTGGTTTAATTCCAGAATTCATAGGACGACTTCCAGTATTAGCTAGCTTAGAGCAATTGGATGACAAAGCATTAGTGCAAATTCTTACTGAGCCTAAGAATGCATTAGTGAAGCAATACCAAAAAATGATTGAGTTGGATAATGTTAAGTTAACATTTGAAGATGAAGCTTTAGTGGAGATTGCGAAAGAAGCTATTGAGCGTAAGACTGGTGCTCGTGGATTACGTTCTATCATTGAGAATACAATGCTAGACGTTATGTATGAATTACCATCTCGTGAAGATATTGTGGAATGTGTGATTACGAAAGAAACAATTACACAACACTCTCGTCCTAAGCTTTTATTGGAAGATGGGTCTGAACTTAAAGAAATAGACAACGAAAAAACATCGGCTTAATAGCCATTGAAAAAGCTGGCTTCCAAACTACGTGCTTTAGGCGCGAGCAAGGATGTCAGCTATTTCTCTTTATAACGTGAAATCTACCTCTTTTTATCCAGAGGATTTACTGTATTATTAGGATATATAAAGGATACAATATGATGGAGGTGACTTCCAAGATGGCAGAAAAGACATATTACCCGGTATTACCCCTTCGTGGATTATTTATATTTCCTACCATGGTGCTTCATATAGATATAGGTCGCGAGCGTTCCATCGCCGCTTTGAACACAGCAATGGAACGTGAGGAAAAACTATTTCTTTCTGCTCAGAGGGATTTAGGTATTGAACAGCCAGTGCAAGAGGATATTTATGATGTGGGAATAATTGCACATATAAAACAAGTGGTTAAACTACCTAACGGGACGATGAGAGTTTTAGTAGAAGGTTTACAGCGTGCAATTTGGGATGAATATAAAGTGACAGATACAATTGACGAGGTTACTGTATCGGCTTATATTGAGCCTAAAAATGCTGATCAAGAAGATCAAGCTTTAATGCGTACTCTATTACATAATTTCGAAAAGTATTCTAAAGCTTCGAAGCACGTATCGGAGGAAACATATCGTTCAGTAGCTGATATTGAAGAACCAGGTAGATTAGCTGATATGATCGCAGCAGCTCTGCCGTTAAAGATTTCAGGCAAACAAGAGATTTTGGAAATTATGGATGTTAAAGAGCGCATGGAAACTTTAATCGTGCAGCTTTATAATGAACAAGAAATTTTGAATCTTGAGAAAAAAATAAATAATCGAGTTAAAAATGCGATGGAAAGAACACAAAAAGAGTTCTACCTCCGTGAGCAAATGAAGGCGATTCAAACAGAGCTTGGTGATAAAGAAGGTAAGACTGGCGAGGTTGCCGAGTTAAAAAAACGTATTGAAAAAGCAGGCTTACCTGAGTCTACTAAAAAGAATGTACTGAAGGAATTAGACCGATATGAAAAGTTGCCAACTCAAGCTCCAGAAAGTGGAGTAATTCGTAACTATATTGAATGGATTGTCTCTATTCCATGGTCCAATTCTACAGAAGATCAGTTAGATATTAAACGCTCAGAGCAAATTCTAGATCGCGATCATGATGGATTAGAAACTGTTAAAGAACGCGTGCTTGAGTATTTAGCAGTTCGTCAATTGACTAAATCACTAAGAGGACCAATTCTTTGTCTGTCGGGACCACCCGGAGTGGGGAAAACCTCATTAGCGAAATCTATTGCAGAGTCCCTAGGTAGAAAATTCGTTCGTATCTCTCTTGGAGGGGTAAGAGATGAGTCAGAAATCCGTGGACATAGAAGAACCTATGTAGGCTCTATGCCTGGTCGTATTATTCAAGGAATGAAAAAGGCAGGGACGATCAATCCGTTAATTCTCTTAGATGAAATTGACAAGATGTCCAATGACTTCCGTGGAGATCCTGCAGCTGCAATGCTAGAAGTGCTAGATCCAGAGCAAAATAACTCCTTTAGTGATCACTACATTGAGGAGACCTATGACTTATCCAATGTATTGTTTATTGCTACTGCTAATGATTTAAGCACAATTCCAGGTCCATTAAGAGACCGTATGGAAATTATATCAATTGCGGGATATACAGAAATTGAAAAGCTGTCTATTGCTAAAAATCACTTGCTACCAAAGCAGCTGAAAGAGCATGGATTAAAGAAAACTCAGCTTCAAGTGAAGGACGATGCACTTATAGATGTGATTCGTTATTACACTCGTGAGGCGGGTGTTCGTAGCTTAGAGAGAGTATTAGCTAATATTTGCCGTAAAGCAGCTCTCCTGATTGTTTCAGGTGATAAAAAACGAGTTACTATTTCCACAAAGAATTTGGAAGATACTATTGGTAAGCGAAAATTCCGTTATGGACAAGCAGAGTCGGAAAATCAAGTAGGTGTTGCAACTGGTCTTGCTTATACAACAGTTGGTGGGGATACACTTCAAATAGAAGTCTCCTTATCAGCCGGGTCTGGTAAATTACAGCTTACAGGTAAACTTGGAGATGTTATGAAGGAATCGGCTCAAACTGCGTTATCTTATGTTCGCTCTAAGGCAGCTGATTTCGGAATTGATCCTACCTTCCATGAAAATAAGGATATTCATATTCACGTACCAGAAGGTGCTGTTCCAAAGGATGGCCCATCTGCAGGTATAACGATTGTGACGGCACTTGTTTCTGCACTATCTAAACGCCCAATTCTACGTGAGGTCGGGATGACTGGTGAGGTTACATTAAGAGGTCGTGTGTTGCCAATCGGTGGTTTAAAAGAAAAAACATTAAGTGCTCATCGCGCTGGTTTGACGACAATTATTTGTCCGAAAGACAACGAGCGTGATATTGAAGATATTCCAGAAAGTGTTCGCGAAGTATTAACATTCCATTTTGTTTCCGATGCTGAAGAGGTGCTTCAACTTGCATTAGAGGAGGCAAAATAAATGAAAATTCATAACGTCGAACTATTAATAAGTGCCGTAAGGCCAGCGCAATATCCAGAAGGTGACTTGCCGGAATTTGCGCTTGCTGGGCGGTCCAATGTTGGGAAATCCTCGTTCATCAATAAGATGATTGGGCGAAAAAGCATGGCTCGTATTTCTTCCAAGCCAGGAAAGACACAAACACTGAACTTTTATAAGCTAGAAGAAGATCTGCTATTTGTCGATGTACCTGGATACGGATATGCAAAGGTATCAAAATCAGAACGTGCCGCGTGGGGTAAAATGATTGAAACTTATTTTACCTCTCGTGAGGTTCTAAAAGGTGTACTATTAATAGTGGATTTAAGACATCCACCTACTAAAGATGACTGTATGATGTATGATTTCTTGAAGCATTACAACATTCCATGTATCGTAATCGCTACAAAAGCGGACAAAATTCCTAAAGGAAAATGGGACAAACATAAGAAGATTGTAAAAGACGAACTTCAAATGGATAAAAGCGATCCACTAATTGTTTTCTCTTCTGAAACTGGACTAGGATTCGATGCAGCTTGGAAGGAAATCGAAACTAGAATGTAGTATTTTCATATATACTCTTTTATGCCTTAAATTAAGTCGTTAATAAGTCTAGATAAGATTAAAAAAGATTAATTGGGGAATACCATCCTTAGTTAATCTTTTTTTGTGCGAATAGTTAATCTAATAAAGCACCAATGCCATGAATACAAAATCGAGCCCATTTCCTAATGAATGATTTCCTAATTAGATACGACCATTTCTCCTTTATTGTTTAAAAAGAATACTTTTTTAATTTTTATTAAATCTCCTATATAGTGCTGTAGGGTTCAAACAAGAATACTTCCTATTTATTGATTGTAGCGGCAGGCGGCGACTCCTGCGGGAGGAGGGAGACAGATAAGACATTACAACCACGCGCGTTAGCGATGGGTGATGGCTTATCGCTCGCCCCGCGGAAAGCGTCCGCCGAGAGCGCAAATCAATTCTACTTTTTTCATCAAAAAGTATTAAAATTAATTAATTATCGTGATTTAACTAAAAATAGGAATTTTGATAATGGTCATAAAATTAAATTTGAATAGTTAATCTTTTATAAACTTGGACAGAATGTTTGTATATGCGAATAGTTTTTGCTATTATTAATTTATAATAATTCTAATTAAGATTTCATAGCTTGTTCACAAATGTCGAATTCTCTACTTGTGAACCTATGCTATAATAGGTCTTATGAAATGAACGTGAAAGGGTGACATGACTCCATGCACACACTAGTGGTAGGTGTCAATTATCGTACTGCACCTGTTGAGATTCGTGAAAAGCTTTCTTTTGTTGAAGCGGAGCTTCCAAATGCGATGCAGGCGTTACAAGAACAGAAAAGTATTTTAGAAAACGTTATTGTGTCTACATGCAACCGTACTGAAATTTACGCTACTGTAGATCAATTGCATACAGGAAGATACTATGTAAAACAATTTCTAGCAAATTGGTTCGATATCCCGATGGAGAACCTTTCTAGATATTTATTTATTCATGAAGACAATGAAGCAAATAATCACTTATTCCGTGTTACTGCTGGAGTCGACTCCATGGTTCTAGGGGAAACTCAAATTCTGGGACAAGTGAAGAAGAGCTTTTTAAATGGGCAAGAAAATGGGACAACTGGTACGATATTTAACCAATTATTTAAACAAGCAGTGACGTTTGCGAAACGTGCTCATGCGGAGACATCTATTGGTGAAAATGCAGTATCTGTTTCTTATGCAGCAGTTGAGTTAGGAAAAAAAATATTTGGTTCGCTAAATCATAAGCACGTGGTCATCCTAGGTGCTGGGAAAATGGGCGAGTTAGCTATCCAAAACCTACATGGTAGCGGGGCTGAAAAGGTAACGGTTATAAACCGTACGTATGAGAAAGCAAAGGAGCTTGCGTCTAAATTCGCTGGAAACGCTAAGCCGATGGACGAACTTCAATGTGCTCTATTAGAGGCTGATATTCTTATCAGTTCTACTGGTGCCACTGAGTATGTAATTGACTATGAGCTAATGCAATTTGTAGACCGTTTACGTAAAGGCAAGCCTTTATTCATGGTAGACATTGCTGTACCGCGCGACTTAGATCCACGTATCGGTGATTTACCAAACGTGTTCTTATATGATATTGATGACCTTCAAGGAATTGTAGAAGCGAATCTTGCAGAAAGAGAACGTGCTGCAGTCCAAATCAATAAAATGATTGAGACAGAAATTGATCAGTTTAATGAATGGGTAGCTACGCTTGGAGTAGTGCCAATCATATCTGCATTACGTCAAAAAGCTAACAGAATTCAAATGGAAACAATGAGTTCTATTGAAAACAAGATGCCAAACTTATCTGATCGTGAACGAAAAATATTAAATAAACATACGAAATCAATCGTTAATCAGCTTTTAAAAGAGCCAATATTACAAGCTAAAGAGCTTTCTACGTCTAAAAATCCAGGTGAACAGCTTCAATTATTCCAACAGATCTTTGGTATTGAGGATGATGTGAAAATGGAAGTCGAAAGCCAAGCTGAAAAAGCAAAAATTAATTTGAAGCAAGCGTTAATGCATCAAGATTTAAAAGAGAACTTAACGTTCAATTAATCTAAAGGAGGTGTTTTTGTATCTTTATGGCAACTAGAGAGATATAAAAACACCTTTTTTGTTGTACAAAGGGAGAAATTTATATGGCTGATTTGACGATGACACGGCTCCACGAGATTATGGTCGTCCTTCAATCCGTTAGCCTTGTCTTCTATTTTATAGATTATCTTAATAAGGATCGGCAAGTTCATCGCTTGGCGGTAGGGCTTCTTTCCATCGTCTGGCTACTTCAAACGGTGTTTTTAGTGTTGTATATGATTGAAATGAAGCGCTTTCCAATTTTATCGTTGTTTGAAGGGATTTACTTTTATGCATGGCTCATCATTTTGCTTTCCTTAGTCATGCAGCTAGTTTTCAAATCAGATTTGCCTGGATTCTTTTTAAATATTATTGGTTTCATATTTATGACTATCCATACATTTGCCCCGAGCCAATTGGAGCAATCTCCAGTGGGTGATGCACTCCGATCGGAGTTATTATTCATTCATATTACATTTGCTTTTTTAGCATACGCAGCATTTGCTTTATCGTTTGTTTTTTCTATTCTTTATTTGATATTGTATAGAGTGTTGAAGAAGAAAAAATGGACAAAGCAATTTAGTAGATTACCTTCTCTACAGCATGCGGAAACAGGAATGACCCTGTCTATTATTACTGGAATACCTTTATTGTTTGTAAGTCTCGTTCTTGGGTTACAATGGGCTTATATATCTTTAAATGAGTTTTCTATATTTGATTTTAAGATTGTTAATTCCTTTATTCTATTAGTTCTATATATTGTCGTTCTTTTAATAAGAAAGGGTGTACGATATAAAGGAACGAATTATGCGTGGATTCACGTATATGCATTTTTATTTGTTATAATTAATTTTTTACTAGGTAGTCAATTATCACAATTCCACTTTTGGTATTAAGAAAGGTAGCGTGTTTATGCGTAAAATTATTGTAGGTTCAAGAAGAAGTAAATTAGCTCTAACACAAACGAATTGGTTTATCCAACAAATGAAAGATATGGGCGCACCATTTGAGTTTGAAGTAAAAGAGATTGTTACAAAAGGTGATCAAATCCTAAATGTAACACTTTCCAAAGTTGGAGGGAAAGGTCTATTCGTTAAGGAAATTGAGCAAGCGTTATTTGACAAAGAAATAGATTTTGCCGTACATAGCATGAAGGATATGCCATCAGTCTTGCCTCCTGGCTTAGTAATGGGATGTACTCCTAAGCGTATCGATGAACGTGATGCTTTCATTTCTACGGGACATGTGAAGCTAATGGATTTACCTAAGGGAGCTATTGTTGGGACAAGTAGTCTACGCAGAAGCGCTCAATTACTTTTATTACGTCCAGATATCGAGATTAAGTGGATACGAGGAAACGTGGATACAAGACTGCAAAAGCTTCAAGACGGAGAATATGATGCTATTATATTGGCTGCAGCTGGACTTAAACGACTTGGCTGGAGTGATGAAGTAGTTACTGAATACATTTCGGTAGAGGATTGTGTACCGGCTGTTGGACAAGGATCGTTAGCGGTTGAATGTCGTGAGGATGACGCTGAGCTACTAGCTGAGCTTCAAAAGCTTTCAGACAAAGAAACTTGGGATACTGTACATGCTGAACGTGCATTCTTAGCAGCTATGGATGGCGGATGTCAGGTACCAATTGCAGGACATGCAGTTATGAATGGCAATGAAATAACGTTCACTGGACTTATTGCAGCACCAGATGCGTCTGTTGTGTACAAAGAAGTAGTATCGGGAACAAACCCGGAAGCAGTAGGAAAAGAAGCGGCACGAATTGTTACAGAACAAGGAGCTTATGATTTAATCCAAAAGGTTAAGGCTGATTTAAATGTCTAAAAATTCACCTCTACAAAATGAGCATATCATTTTTACAGGGGTGAATAGATCAGATGAGGCAGCAAACCTTACTGCTAGTTTAGGAGGGGTTCCCTATGTGGCACCCTTCATAGCTACTAAGGAAATTGTGGAGCTCGAAGACAAAGATAAACTCTTAAACAGTAAAGCTTACCAATGGTTTATATTTACGAGTCAGGCTAGTGTAGCTGCCTTTCATCAAAAGATGCTTACCTATCAATTAGATGTAGAAGCTTTTCAGGTTAAAATGGCCGCTGTCGGTTCAAAAACGGCGTCAGCTCTCGAAAAAATTGGATTTACAATAGATTTTATGCCGACTACCTTTAGTGCAGATGTTTTTATTAAAGAGTTTCCACAGGTAGCAGCCCCGGATGATGCATGTTTGTATTTCCGAGGGAATCTTGCAAAAAATACAATTACAGAGGGCCTGGTCAATTCAGTTGATGAGTGGACAGTCTATGAGACCGTGATGCTAGAAGATAATGTGGAGATGGTGAAGAAGCTTTTAACTAGTGGGAATAGCTGCTCGGTAGTATTCACTAGTCCTTCCTCGGTTAATGCCTTTCATCAAACGATTGGCAAGGATTTAGGCTATAATAGCTTTACAGTATGTGCTATTGGTCATATAACGAAAAACCATTTAAAATCATTAGGTGTTACCGTGCAGGTAATGCCTAAAACCTATACTTTAACAGAGGTAGTAAATGCGCTAGCTCAATGGAAGGGATGAATGTAATGACAGACTTATATTTTCAACGTCACCGCCGTTTAAGACAATCGGCTGGTATTAGAGCAATGGTAAAAGAAACTTACTTACATAAAGAGGATTTAATCTATCCGATTTTCGTTATGGATGGAGAGAACATTAAAAATCCCGTTAACTCTATGCCGGGAGTTTTCCAATTTTCATTAGACCGTTTAGGTGAAGAAGTAGACGAGGTCGTTTCTTTAGGAATCCCATCCGTTATTTTATTTGGCTTACCTGCAACAAAGGATGCTGAGGGAACTCAAGCGTATCATGATCATGGAATTGTACAAAAGGCAATTCGCTTCATCAAGGAGCGTCATCCAAACTTAGTTGTTATAGCTGATACTTGCCTATGTGAATTTACGGATCACGGTCACTGTGGAGTAGTAGACGAGCATGAAAGAATACTGAATGACCCATCTTTAGATTTGTTAGCAAAGACAGCTGTAAGTCAGGCTCAAGCTGGAGCAGATATTATTGCACCTTCTAACATGATGGATGGATTTGTAACTGCTATTCGTCAAGGATTAGACAGAGCTGGTTTTCACGATATACCAATTATGTCGTATGCAGTTAAATACGCATCCGCTTATTACGGTCCATTCCGTGAAGCGGCAGATGGAGCTCCTAAATTTGGAGACCGCAAAACCTATCAAATGGATTATTCTAACCGAATGGAAGCTATACGCGAAGCCACTTCTGATATCGAAGAGGGAGCAGATTTCTTAATCGTTAAACCTGCACTAGCGTATTTGGATATTATTCGTGATGTTAGAAATAGCTTCGACGCTCCAATTGTTGCGTATAACGTAAGCGGAGAATATGCAATGGTGAAGGCTGCTGCCATCAATGGCTGGATAAACGAAAAAGAAACAGTTTTAGAAACGTTAACAGGAATGAAACGTGCTGGAGCAGATATCATCTTAACGTATCATGCTAAAGATGTAGCGCGTTGGTTGGAGGAGAAATAATGTCTAAATCATACAAATTATCTAAAGAAGCATTTGCAGAAGCAAAGGACTTAATGCCAGGTGGCGTAAATAGTCCGGTTCGTGCGTTTAAATCGGTCGACATGGATCCGATTTTCATGGAAAGTGGAAAAGGCGCTATATTGAAGGACATTGATGGTAATGAATACATTGATTACGTACTTTCTTGGGGACCACTTATTTTAGGTCATACGGAGCCGAATGTCGTGAAGGCAATTCAAGATGTAGCTGCAACTGGGACTAGCTTTGGAGCATCTACGTTAGTTGAAAATAAACTTGCAAAATTAGTTATGGAGCGAGTGCCATCAATCGAGATGGTCCGTATGGTTTCCTCTGGTACAGAGGCTACTATGAGTGCTTTGCGATTAGCTCGTGGCTACACAGGCCGCAACAAGATTTTAAAATTTGAAGGATGCTACCATGGACATGGAGACAGCCTGCTTATTAAAGCCGGTTCTGGTGTTGCTACACTAGGTCTTCCAGATAGCCCTGGTGTTCCAGAGTCGATTGCTAAAAATACGATTACGGCACCTTATAATGACATTGAGAGTGTTCGCTACGTGTTTGAAAACTTTGGTGACGATTTAGCAGCAGTTATTGTGGAGCCAGTGGCAGGTAATATGGGAGTTGTGCCTCCAATTGAAGGATTCCTCGAAGCATTGCGTGAATTAACAGAGAAAAATGGAACAGTTTTAATCTTTGACGAAGTAATGACGGGTTTCCGTGTTGATTATAACTGTGCACAAGGACATTTTGGTATTACTCCAGATTTAACTTGTTTAGGTAAAGTAATCGGAGGAGGCCTACCAGTAGGAGCTTTCGGTGGGAAACGCAAAATCATGGAAATGATTGCACCAGCAGGATCTGTATATCAAGCAGGTACGCTTTCAGGCAATCCTTTAGCGATGACAGCTGGCTATGAGACATTATCACGCTTGAACGAGGATACGTATAAGTACTTCGTGAAGCTTGGTGACATGCTTGAAAAAGGATTCAGAGAAGCTGCAAGCAAATACAACATTCCACATACAGTAAATCGTGCTGGGTCTATGATTGGCTTCTTCTTTACAAATGATAATGTTGTGAACTATGACGTAGCTAAAACGGCAGACCTTGACTTATTTGCAAAATACTATCGCCTAATGGCTGAGGAAGGAATTTATCTACCACCTTCTCAATTTGAAGGAATGTTCCTTTCCACTGCGCACACTGAGGAGCATATTGAAAAAACAATTCAAGCGTTCCATACAGTGTTTGAAAAATTAGCTCGATAATAAATATTAAAAACAGACAAACGTTCTAAGCAATTAGAATGGCTTGTCTGTTTTTTTGTATTTATTTTATATTTACAATTAGTTATAAGTAGAGGCGGAACTCACTGAGAAAATAGAAAAGATAGCGGAGACTGGGTAAAACTTTTGAAAAGCTGGCATAATTGAGAGGTTTTTTTCATATTTTCTTACGTTGAAACATAATTTGTCCTATATGAAGGAGGATGAAACATGGAAGTTAAAAGTTGGGAAGTAAAGGAACAGTTCTGTTTTCCACAAAGTTTTGGAGTGCCTAAGGAAGTAAAAACAATCAATGTAACCCCACAGTATTTTCATGAGGAAATGGACAATATGGTGCATATCAACGGTATTTATCATATTACTTGTCACGTGGAGTTCGAGGAGGGTGAAGTGGAGCATCACGCAACAAGTGAATTTACGGAAATCGAAGATCTAGATTTAAACGGTGAGCTTGGTTATTTTGAATATGCGGTACCGATGAGTGTAGAGATTAGTAAAGATAGAATACAAGCCGAAACGTTACCGACAGTTAGTATAGAAACTATAAATTGCAAGGCAGAGTCTGATGGTATTGAAATCGTATGGCTAGTGAATTGTGAATATGAGACGCAACGTCCGAAAACGGAGGAAGTAGTAGCAGAGGTAAGACAAGAAATGATTGAAGAAGTAGAAGAAACCCTAGTCTTAGAGTCTAGTAGCCATAGAGAGGCCTTTGTAAGTAATGAACAGCAGTCCCCACGTACGGTACAGGAACCAGTTCCGGAACAGACTAATGTGACGATTAAAAATAGAGAAGTGGAAAGCCCGGCTGAGGATGATTCTGAGCTACAGTTTATATTTAATTTGGAGGATGGGTATACCAAGCTTTCCTTTCCATCAAATAATGTCCTTAAATAATAGAAAACCAAGAAATGCTAGAAATACTAGCAAGAGAAAATCCCATGTTGTTGGAACAATTAAAACACGAACAAGTTGAAAGCAACCGATTGGTATAATGATTCCTTTCACGTAAAAACGAGTTCTTCGTAACCAGTCGGGCAGTAAATAGGGGTTGTATCCTCTTTTCATAGTGTTTTCCTCCTTTCACAAGACTATGCTTGACGGCATATAATAATATCCTATACAATAAAAACAACTATATATGGATGCTATGAATGGGAAGAGTAAAATGACACGGTTATCTAAAGAAAGGAAACAATTTGCTGAAATGTTTCCGTTAGCCACCATTTGAAGGTAGCCCAAGAGCAGCTTTTGTGAACTAACAGTAGCAATTGCCGGTTTGAAGCCGTTATCTAATTGAGAGCGTGATGTGTTGTATTGCATCTGCGAATAAAGGTGGTACCGCGAACAAACTCCTTCGTCCTTTAGTGATGATAGGAGTTTTTTTATATTCTTTTTTAAGGAGGAAACGATATGACAAATGAGACAACGATGTCAACCAAGTATGATCCGCAGTCAATCGAAAAAGGCCGCTATGAATGGTGGTTAAAAGGTAAATATTTTGAGGCGCATCCAGAAAGTGAAAAGGAACCATATACCATTGTGATTCCACCGCCTAACGTAACAGGGAAGCTACATTTAGGTCACGCCTGGGATACAACTCTTCAAGACATTATTATTCGCATGAAGCGTATGCAAGGATATGACGCTCTATGGCTACCAGGTATGGACCATGCAGGTATCGCTACACAAGCAAAGGTAGAAGAAAAATTACGTGCTGACAATATTTCGAGATATGACCTAGGCCGTGAAAAATTTGTGGAAGAAACTTGGAAATGGAAAGATGAATATGCAGGACATATTCGCAAGCAATGGTCAAAACTAGGTCTAGGCTTAGACTATTCTCGTGAACGCTTCACTTTAGATGAGGGTCTTTCCAATGCAGTAAAGGAAGTATTTGTTAAGCTTTATAACAAAGGCTTGATTTACCGCGGGGAATACATTATCAACTGGGATCCTGCTACAAAAACAGCACTTTCTGATATCGAAGTAATTCATAAAGATATACAGGGTGCATTCTATCATATGCATTACCCACTTGCAGATGGTACTGGTTCGATCGATGTTGCAACAACTCGACCAGAAACAATGCTAGGGGATACAGCTGTTGCAGTACATCCTGAGGATGAGCGCTACAAACATTTAATCGGAAAAATGGTGAAGTTACCGATCGTTGGCCGTGAAATTCCAATCGTAGCAGATGATTACGTGGATATAGAATTTGGTAGTGGTGCAGTTAAAATTACACCTGCCCATGACCCGAATGACTTTGAAATTGGTAACCGTCATAACTTAGAGCGAATTTTAGTTATGCATGAAGATGGTTCCATGAATAAAAACGCAGCTAAATATGAAGGCTTAGATCGCTTTGAGTGCCGCAAACAAATCGTAAAAGATCTTCAAGATGCAGGTGTTTTATTTAAAATTGAAGAGCATGCACATTCGGTAGGCCACTCTGAGCGAAGCGGAGCAGTAGTTGAGCCTTACCTTTCCACTCAGTGGTTTGTAAAAATGCAGCCACTTGCAGAAGAAGCAATAAAGTTGCAAGAGTCAGAGGGTAAGGTTAATTTTGTACCGGATCGCTTTGAAAAAACGTATTTACGTTGGATGGAAAATATACATGACTGGTGTATTTCCCGTCAACTATGGTGGGGACACAGAATTCCAGCATGGTACCATAAAGAAACTGGAGAAGTGTATGTTGGGCATGAGGCTCCAGCAGACGAAGAAAATTGGAAGCAGGATGAAGATGTTCTAGATACATGGTTCTCCTCTGCGTTATGGCCTTTCTCTACGCTAGGCTGGCCGGATGTAGAAAACGAAGAGATGAAGAAGTATTACCCAACGAATGCCCTTGTTACAGGTTATGATATTATATTCTTCTGGGTGTCACGTATGATATTCCAAGGAGTAGAATTTACAGGAACTCGACCATTCGATGATGTATTAATTCATGGCCTTGTACGTGCAGAAGATGGACGTAAGATGTCTAAATCCCTTGGAAATGGTATCGACCCAATGGATGTAATAGATAAGTACGGAGCAGATTCACTACGCTATTTCTTAAGTACTGGTTCTTCTCCAGGACAAGATTTACGTTTCTCAGTAGAAAAAGTAGAGGCTGTTTGGAACTTTGCCAATAAAATCTGGAATGCTTCACGTTTTGCATTGATGAATATGGATGGATTGAAATACGAGGAAATTAATTTAGATGGGAAAAAATCCGTTGCAGATGCTTGGATCCTAACTCGTTTAAATGAAACAATCGAACAAGTAACAAGACTTTCCGATAAATACGAGTTCGGTGAAGTTGGTCGTGCCCTATACAACTTCATCTGGGATGATTTCTGTGACTGGTATATCGAAATGTCGAAGCTCCCACTAAACGGAGAAGACGAAGAAGCGAAGCATATGACTCGGTCGGTTCTAGCATACGTATTAGACAACACGATGCGTTTATTGCACCCATTCATGCCTTTCATAACAGAAGAAATTTGGCAAAACCTACCTCATGAAGGCGAATCTATTACCGTAGCGACATGGCCGACAGTAAATGAAGAGCTTTCTGATCAAAGCCAAGCAGCAAGCATGAAATTACTAGCAGAGATCATTCGCTCTGTTCGTAACATCCGTTCAGAGGTACAAACACCGATGAGCAAAAAAGTACCGTTATACATTTCTGCAAAAGATGCAGATACGCTAGCAGTACTAGAAGCAAACGCAAAATATTTAGAGCGTTTCTGTAATCCAGAGCCTCTAGTAATCGGTCAAGACCTCGATGATCCAGGTCAATCGATGTCAGCAGTAGTAACAGGTGCTCTTTTATACCTTCCATTACAAGGCTTAATCGATATTGATGCTGAAAAAGCACGTCTGGAAAAAGAATTAGAAAAATGGGCAAAAGAAGTGAAACTAGTTCAAGGGAAATTATCCAATGAACGCTTCGTATCAAAAGCTCCTGAGGCAGTAGTTGCTGAAGAGCGTGCAAAAGAACAGGATTACCTCGAAAAACACGCAACCGTTCTAAAACGTATTGAGGAATTAAATAGCTTGTAAAAAAGCAAGTGCAAGTGTAGCCAGTACCGATGAGGTATCTGGCTACACTTTTTTAATGGATAATGGTGTTTTAATATATTGCTGAGATGGAGCAATGGTGAGTGGGAAGTATTGTGAAGATGGTGCAGAACCTTGCAGAGACGGGGTAGAACCTTGCGGAGATGGAGTGGAACTTTGCGGAGACGGGGGAAAATCTTGCGGAGATGGAGTGAGTAGAACCTTGCGAGTGATAATGTGAAGCGGTGATGGAAAACGTATTAAAGAGATGGCAAAAAGAGTTGGGCGAACGGGTCGGAAGTGTTGCAGAAATGAGATGAAGTGTTGCGCGAAATAAAAGTATTGCGGGAAATAGAGAGAGTGTTGCACAACTGGCTGGAAGTATTGCAGAAATGAATGGCCACATAAACAAATAAAAGTACATCAAGCTTAACGCTCGATGTACTTTTTTAAATGCTCATCAATATATTTCATAATTGGTATAGCGATATCCGTCTGGGTTGTTTGATAATATGATCTTGCTCCAACAGGATCCTCTAATTCATTGAATAGCCATCTGCCGTCGGGTAGAAGTAAGAAATCAATTCCTACGTAATCGCTTTTAATGGCTTTTGCTATTTTAATCACATCTGATTCTTGAGTTGCAGAGAGCTCATATTTTTCTACGGTACCACCTAACGTGAAATTGGATTTAAAGCTATTTGGGGCACCGATTCTTTTTACTGCTCCAATTACCTCGCTACCTAACATAAATACTCTTACATCGGTAGCATTCGTTTCTACATAAGCTTGAGCGATAATGGTCTGGGATGAAAAGTCACTTAGAAATACATCTGCATCTTGTGGTTCCGTACACCTTTCTACCTGCATTCCCCCATGTCCGCCAGTCGTCTTAAGTACAACCGGATAATCTCGTATGTCTTCAACGTTGTTAATTTTATAGGTTGGAACTGTAGCGATTCCAAGCATTTGAACTAGCTGGATTGCTTTCCATTTATCATTAGCAATGACGTTGACCTCTGATCGGTTGAACATGGGAACACCGCGTTGCTCTAACTTTTTTGAAAGCTCAGGATTCCTTGCTCGGAAGAAAATGAAATCACAATCCGGAAATTCAGTTTGATTATCGTCTATAACGGTAAGAGAATGGCCATAAGTTTTTGCTGCTTGGATTAGCCGATCTATAAAGCTTTGATTTCGCTCAATCTCTTTATATTCATATATCAATAGGCCGTTCATATAACAACAGCACCAATTTTAGATAAAATGTAGTTGATCATCGCATCTCCTACGTTAATGCCTGTGACGTTATAAATGTTACGTATATGGGCTACTCCGTTAACTTCACATACTAAAGGCTCTTCATTTTCCCCAAACAGAAGATCTACTCCTGCGAACTCAGCATTCAGTGCAGTAGCAGCTTGAATAGCTACTTCTTTTTGTCTTTCTGTTAAAATAATTTCAGTTGCAGTTCCACCGTTAGTAATATTAGCCCGGAAATCTGTAGCTGATTGGCGATGCATGCAAGCAACGACTTGTCCACCTACCACATTCACCCGTATGTCTCTTCCTCTGCTAGATTCAATAAATTGCTGGAATACATACTCTACTCCCTTTAGTTCTTCTACTTTATCAAAGAACTGCTCTCTTGTTTCTATTAGGTATACACGCTGACCAAAGGAGCCATGCGCTTCTTTAATAATCATTGGCAGTTGAAGTATTTGTAGCACATGTTCGTAATAACCTGTATGCATAATAGTGAATTCAGGATAAACTTTTGGTGCTATGATCGTTATTGGCATTGGTACATCAGCTTTTGCTAGCTCGAGATATTGATGTGCTTTGTTATCACAAATCTCAATTACACTAGGATCATTGAACACTGGTATGCCCGCATTCTTCAGATATTTCGCAAGCAAAATATCTTTATCTAGAAAGACGACAAAATCAGGCCTCGCTGATAAGCTTTCATGAACGTTCATCAGAAGTTCATAATTCTTTACTAAAATAGCTTGTAAGCCTTTTTTCTCTGCGGCTTCTTTAAGGAGGAGAGCCTGATCGAGAAACTTATCATGTGTAAGACTACCATTGTAAATGATCCAACAAGTTTGCATAATTAAATGACCTCCACGGGTACGTGTTATAATGTGTTCACAAGAAGTTTAGCAGAAAAGTAACCAAGACGGAATAGGGTGAATGACTTGGAAATAAAAAAATTTAACAATTATAAGATAAAGTGGAATATTAATAGTGAAACTATGATTAAACCTGGCCTGGATAGGATAAAAAAGGCTCTAGATTTGCTTGGGAATCCTCAAGATAAACAAAAAATAATTCATGTTGCCGGAACAAATGGGAAAGGTTCAACGATTGCTTTTATGAGAGCAATCGCATCTGAACATAAACTCAAGTACGGAAGTTTCACATCTCCATGTTTAATTGACGTACATGATCAAATTCAACTGAATGGTAATAATGTGACAGAGGCCCAAATGGATCACGCGTTTGCACAGCTAATGAATGTGGGTATTAGTGGAATGCTGACTGACTTCGAACTGTTAACAGTTATTGCGTTTATAATCTTTGCAGAACAAGAATTGGATGTAGTATTTATAGAAGCAGGTATGGGTGGAAGATTTGATAGTACAAATGTGATTAAACAATCCGTAGCTGTTATACCTAGTATTTCTATAGATCATACTAATTTCCTTGGGGAAACAATCGAAGAAATTAGTTGGCACAAAGCAGGAATAATAAAGGAACATGGCAAATTGATATTAGGGGAAACTTTACAGTCTTCTAAAGAAGTTATATGGAAAGAAGTAAATAGTCAAAATGCAGAACTGATCGAGATAAATAAAGATTTTCAAATCCGTAAAAACAGCTATAATTATAAAAACTATGCATTTGAGGAACTAACCCCTCAGATGCTAGGGAAGCATCAGCTTTCTAATATGGCCCTTGCCATTACTGCTATGATAGAAACTGGTTTTATATTAAATGAAGAGAACGTTAGAAAAGCAGTTAGAAAAGCTTCACTCCCAGGTCGAATGGAAAAGTGGAATGACCATGTTTACATGGATGGTGCACACAATCAAGCTAGCATAGATGCACTTGTAGATACCATTAAGCAGTATTTTCCTAATGAAAGTATTCACTTCATTATTGGTATTTTAAAAGATAAAGATTATAAATATATATTAAGTAGACTAGAAGAAGTAGCGACTAGCTTTGAATTCGTCGATTTCAAACATGAACGTGCTTTAGATGCTACTATATTATTTAACCACTGTACCCTTAGTGATAAAAGTGTAACTAAAGATATCCATTTGATAGACTTACATAAAACCAAAAAAGAAAGTGTGACTATTGTCTCGGGGTCATTGTATCTAATTACGGAATTAAAAGGAATAAACAGTTAAAAGGTAATTTTAATTATTCAGTCTATATATGTTATAATCTTTATAATACAAATATATGTAAAATTAATAGATATGTTGAAGGGAGGTCTAAAGGTCTATGGAATTCACTCAGAGAGCAAAAAATATAATGATAGCTGTTTGGTTTATCTTTGTTCCACTAGGTACTCTGTTAGTGTATATTAACTCCCCAACTAAACCTACCGAATGGGATAACTACGGCTACTATTTACTTTTAGCCTTGTTGTCTAGTGTATTTCCTTTTGTAATAGCCGGATCCACCATTGTTTTAGTCCTTTGGGTCAATGTAGCAATTTTCATGAAGTTCGGTATACTAGCAGAATTAATTTCAATGCAATTATGCATGTTTCCTATTATCTACCACATGAAAATAACACGTGAAACATTATTTAAATACTTCTTCAACTCATCTATGTTTTTCTTCCTTTCCGTAATATGCGGAAGTCTTATTATTGGACTTGGATTTGAAGTCGGTAGTGTGAATATAATGGAAGTAGTAATGTTCGGATCCCTTTATGCGGTGTCTTACATTTTTATAAACCATATAATTCTTTATGGGAGAGAGGTAATATGTGGATTTAAGCCTCTATTTCTTACAAAAGATTTTTACTGGGAAACTGCATGTCTACTCATGACACTACCGTTTGGTTTAAGTTTGTATTTATTTGAGGCTGCAATAGGTCCCATTGCTTTATTGTTAATGGGGATACCTTTAATGACAATAACTGTAATAGTTCGTTTATATAGTGATTCAGAAAAGGTCAATAATGATTTAAATAAGGCTAGTGAATTTGGACATGAGTTAGCAGAACGTTTAACGACTAACGAAATACTAGATATTTTTGTGGAACGAGTTTCTAACATGTTTCCTATTGATAGTGCTTTTATTGTTGATAATTTGAATGGGAAATTTATTATTTTACGCGCAATGGTAGATGGAAGTATGAAAGAGCTAGAATTCCCTCATGAAGAAATTCAAAATAGCTTTGTAGGTGCTTGTTACGATAAAGGGGAGCCAACCCTATTTAATAAACAGGTAGAATGGATTTCACAAAAGCCTCCATTTTTATCAACAGAAATGCAAAGTGTCATGTGTGTACCAATTTACCGCAACCAAAAAATTGAGGGAGTATTGGTTCTAGCAACGAAGAGTAAGTTCGCCTTTGAGCCGTATCAGTTAAATATTGTTCATTTATTATGCTCCTATTTTGCTGTTTCCCTTGAAAAAGCAAGATTTGTTCGCGAAGCTGTTGAACAAAGTGAAATCTGTGAGCTTACAAAACTCTTTAACTATAGATATTTAGATAAACAAATAGCGGGCGATATGGCAAAAATGGAGGCAGGGGCATATCAATCTCTTTCATTAATCATGCTGGACATAGATAAATTTAAAGTCGTGAATGATACGTATGGACATCATAGTGGAAACCTAATTTTAAAGGAATTTGCTCAGCTCATAAAAAGCGAAATCGGTAGGGAAGGTACTGTAGGTAGATATGGTGGAGAAGAGTTCGTCGTCATCCTGCCTAATTACACCAAACTACAAGCCATGAATCTCGCCGAGCAGCTGCGATTAAAGATCGAGCAAACGCCATTTATAGTCGAACTAGATCTAGCTGACGTAACGAGAGAAGAAATCATCTTTATTACAGCAAGTATTGGTGTTTCAACTGCTCCAGAGGACAGTGACGAGGGTAACTCACTAATACGCAATGCCGATCGAGCACTGTATATTGGAGCTAAGCAAGCAGGTCGGAATAGGGTTGCGGAGTATGTGAAGTCTTAATAACAAGTAAAAGGCGAGGATGCTGACTAGCATTCTCGCCTTTATCTGGGACTGCGACTGTTACAGCTCTCTATCTTTAATTATAGGGGGTTCGACTTTATAAATTATAGGCTCTGGTTGTTTAAGATTTGAATAGGTTTCTATGATATCTTGATCATATATAATTTGTAATCTAGAATTATCACGGCTTTCTTCACCAGACAAAACAATTTTTTTTGCAGAAATTCCTCCCCTAATATTTAATTTTGACACTATACCAGAAATATCTATGTCTTTTTCAGAATAGAAAAATCCGTTGATTTCACTGGGCTTATTATCTATTACTGAGTTAAACTTAAGTTTAATCTTTCCTTTAGCAAAAATAATTAAACTACCACGTTTTTCGTCATCAAATTTTTTCCCTTCAATTTTTGAAAATTGAATATCCACATCACCTTCAGCATATATAAGTAAGTT
The DNA here is from genome assembly GCF_038593405.1 of Psychrobacillus sp. FSL W7-1457. Lineage (NCBI taxonomy): Bacteria > Bacillati > Bacillota > Bacilli > Caryophanales > Bacillaceae > Psychrobacillus > Psychrobacillus sp. FSL W7-1457. Next base: position 2,386,309 of record NZ_CP151993.1, on the reverse strand, counting down.
TGTTGTTAAATCTGCTCCTTGAATGTTCACGTTATTACCAACATAAATAGGCCCATCTAAATTTACTTTGACATCAGGTGTTAAAATTCTTCTACCTATAAGTAGGTCTCCTCCTACAAATAACCCTTTCTTAAACGTTGTTGTAGAATTATATATATGAAGATCTCCAATAGTGGAGAATTTATTAAAAGTATTATTTCCTGTTAATTTAAAGGAGCCATTAGGATCTTCAATTTCTCTACATTTTAAAAGTATACCTTCAAAATAGCAGCTGTCTTTTTTAATAGTAGGAATTAGAGTATCCTTAGTTACGTTGGATATTGGGAAATTAAGTCTCCCTGTTGAGTAGTTCCCAACCGAATTTATAATAAAATTATTCTTTTGGTCTGTGATATTTATGAAATTATTAGAAGGGTCTTTTTTTATTATTTCTGCTTGAGATTTCGAAAATAAATTATTAATGTTATCTTCTTTTATATAAGTTTTTTTTCCTTTAAAGAAATCTTGCCAACTATCAAGAAAGCTATTCATACGGTAAGAATCTCCACTGAGAACTATTCTAGATTTTTCTTTACCTTGAGCAGGTGAAATGGTAGGCAATTCATCGGGCAACCAATATCTTTTAGATGTTATAAGGTCCCTATCTACTTTTATATCTCCTGTTATTGATACGCCCCCATGGAGAAATAAATTTCCTTCTCCGTCATCAATTCCATCCTTTTTATTTAAATTAGTTCCAATAGCATAATTTAACACTTCTGGTGAAACCTCTGCTCCTATTTCTATATCTGTATAGATAGTCTTTAAAATCTCACCTGATTTTCCTATACTTTTAATTGTTAATAGTTTTCTTATGTCATTCTCTTTTTGTATGCCATTAATCACATCTATTACAGGAGTTGTATTGGTTATACATGCGTCATATTTATTGGCTGTTGTATTTTCTTTGGTCTCACATTTATTTAGCTGAATTATTTGATTCAAATTACTTTTAAAAGTATTTCTATCCACGCCATCTCCTATTGATTTAGTAAGCTCTGAGTTAATCTCTTGTATAATTCTGTCCATACCTTTTTCAGCTAACGCAGACGCTCGAACCTCATCTTGGCGAACCTCATTTTTACTTGCTCCACTTAAAGTTAAAGATATTAAACTTAGGCCTAATATACTAAAAATTAAGAGAAGAACAATAGTGATTATAAAGGTATTTCCTTGTTTGTTTTTAATAACATCCATTTTATTCTTCCTCTCTATCATTTATAGTTTTTACTTGAGTTTCAAACACCTTCTCTTGATTATTTTTTTTATTAGTTAGAACGAGAATGACTTTATAGAGACTATTATCAGTTTTTTGGATATATGATTTGGATGAAATACTAATATATTTATTTTCCGGGCGGATGTAACTGTCTTCTATAACAATTTGGTTATTTTCAAAACCACTTTTTCTGGGAGGGGAATTATCTTTCTTTATTAAAAAATAATTTTTATTTGAGACTTTATCGGGCAATGATTCGATTTGTGTTTCTTTTGTTGTATATATTTCTTTTGTTAATGTAGCTATTAGAAAATCAGCTTCATCTCTCATTGCATTAGAAACTTTTATATTTTCATAATGCTCTATCCCTTTTGTTATTAAGGAAAAAGAAAAAATTGTAATTGTAGTGTATAAAAGTAGAGATGCTAATAACTCTAAAAGTGTTAATCCACTTGAATTAGATAGATACTTACTCATAAACCACATACCCTTCTACTGAGCTATTGTTTTGACTAGATAAAGATTTTATTTCAACTTTGGCGTTAAAAATTTGCAGTTCCTTTTCTCTCATATCTTGAAATGTATAAGTTACTATTTTGTAATTTTCGTCGTTTAATTTTATTTCACGAGTAAAAGACGTGTTGTATAACAAATTTGAATCTTTTTCAATCTTAGCTATGTGTTCAAATGGGTTAATTTTTAATCTTTCCAATTCAGCCTCAGCTAAATAAATCATGACTAATTTCTCGTTATTTTTAACAGTATTGACACTAGTATTTATAAACAATTGAAAAAATGAAAGTAGAACGATTGATATGATAGCTAATGATGCAAGAACTTCAACAAGTGTTAACCCCTTTTGATTTACCAAAAAAACACCCTCTTTGACCTATTAATATTTAAAATAATCTATTATACTTCCAATATTATCATAAAAAATAAGAATAAATAGATATAAATGTAGAGATTTTAGAAGAATTATGTAAAAATAGATACTAAAGTCATGTGTAATTTTACTTAAATTAAGTTATTATCTTTTATATACTCTTATTTTTAAGAAAAATATCCATTTTAAAGGTTAAAAAAGGCAATAATAAGTGAATTAAGAAGTGGGTGAATAATATGAGGAAGATTATTTTGATATCTATCGTATTTGTCTTATTTTCAATAGTTATCCTTAACGGTGTGGCAAATGCCGAGAAGAATACAGATGGTGGTAGCTCCACTATTGGTGGCGTAACTATAGAAACTAAAGATCGTGAAGAGGTCATTGCTCTTTTAAATGAAGAAATAGCAAAGTGGAAAGAACGACCAATAATCTTAAAAACTCTAGCCAAGGAAATAATACTTGATCCAAATAGCTTTAGTTTTGATGTGGAATATAGTTCTCAATCCTACATCGAGGCTACTTCCAATGCTTGGTTTAAATTTTGGAAGAAAGATGTTGAGGTGAATCTTCCTTTAACAGTGGAAATAGATGAATCTTTAATAGATATCCTAGCTCAATATCCATCACTAAATATAGAGAAAACGATTGAAAATATAAAAAGCAGTGTAGAGAATTTAGTAACAACGCCAATTGAAGCTGTAGAGCTCGATTATTCTATTTTAGAATCCGAGAGAAGTGCCTTTAGTCTTGAAAGTGTTACTCAAAATTTAGTGGGACAGGCAGATATTATTGAAGCATTGAATGATGTCGTCATACCTGAAGGTCAGACTTTTTCGTTATTAACTAAGCTACAGGAATCAAATGTTCCATACAACGATGCCACAATGGATTTCATTGCTTCGCTCTTATATGCAACTGTCCTTCAAACTGATTTTGAAATCGTTGAGAGACACTCGCAAGGGATAATTCCTCCGTATTTAGAACCTGGTATTGAGGCTGATGTAGAAAGTGATTTTAGTAAAGACTTTAAATTTATAAATTCTCTTCAACTACCGGTTGTCTTAAAGACTGGTATAAAAGGAAACGAGATATTAGTTGAATTTTATACAGCCCAATCTGAAATAAAAGGCACTTATGAAGTTTTAGAAAAAGAAATTGTTAATCCTCGAACAATCTACCGTTACTCTAACAATTTAAAAGAGGGAGAAGAGGAGTTAGTTCAGGAGGGGGAGCCAGGCTTAAGAGTTACTGTATATCGTACAGTTGCGGATAAGATAGGCCCTTATGAACAACAAGAAGTAATTAGCAAGGATTATTATCCACCAATGCATCGAATCGTACTTACGTCTATAGAAACTTCGGTAAGTGCTGGATCCAATACCTTGACTGACATAGATTTAAATGGAGATGGGTTGCCAGATATAGAAGAAACAGATAAAGCTCCATCTAACACTCCAGATTCACCAAATTCAGAGCAAACTGGTGAATTACCAGAAGGTAGCTATTATGATAAGGCTGGAAATATTATTACACCGAAATAAAGAAATACGAGGTGAGAAAAAATGAAAAGCAAGACTCGTAAATTATTAGGAGACCTACTAGTTGAATCACATGTTATAACTTCAACTCAACTTGATCATGCGTTAAAAAACAAAAAACGAGAAGAGAAGCTTGGGGATTATTTAATTAGTGAGAACTTAATTACAGAGCAACAATTAATAGAAGTTCTAGAATTTCAATTAGGTATTCCGCATGTGAATTTAAACCAGTTTTCTATAAATCCTGAACTCATCCAATTGGTTCCAAAGGAATTAGCAAAGCGAACTAATGTAATGCCTTTAAGAAAAACGAAAAATAAATTATTGATTGCTATGGCAGACCCGATGGATTATTTCGCTATCGAAGAAATACGTATGGCCACTGGGTGTCAAATAGAGACAGCCATTGCAGCTAAGGATGATTTATATCGCACAATTACAAAGTATTATGATTTTCAGGAATCCATGGAGCAAGCGCTAATCGATATGTCTCCAAAGGAAATGGAAAACGATACGCAAATAACAGACGAGGATTCGCCAATAGTTCGCCTAGTCAATCAAATCATAGCTAATGGTGTTGCTCAAAGAGCTAGCGATATACATTTTGATCCTCAAGAGACGGAATTGCGAGTACGTTATCGTGTGGATGGGATGCTTAAAACAGAGCGTTCACTTCCTAAATACATGCAAAATGTCGTACTGGCCCGTATTAAAATTATGGGAAATCTTAATATTACTGAAAATCGTATACCTCAGGATGGCCGTATTAAAATTACAGTTAATATGAGGTCGATTGATATTCGTCTATCTACTCTTCCAGCGATTTACGGCGAGAAAGTCGTAATGCGGATACTGGATATGACTAATGCCTTAAATGATGTTACTAAACTAAATTTTAGTGATAAAAACTTAGCTGCATTTAACAAAATGATTGAACATCCAAACGGAATCGTTTTAATAACTGGTCCAACAGGATCCGGAAAATCATCTACACTTTATGCAGCACTTAACAAGCTGAACGATGAGCATATTAACATTATTACTGTAGAGGACCCAGTAGAATATCAGTTAAATGGGATAAATCAAATTCAAGTCCGCGAAGAAGTAGATTTAACGTTTGCAGTCGGATTAAGATCTATATTACGACAAGATCCCGATGTAGTGATGGTTGGAGAAATTCGAGATCTTGAAACTGCTCAAATAGCTGTTAGAGCTTCTTTGACTGGTCACTTAGTTTTAAGCACTCTACATACTAATAGTGCGGTAGAGTCCGTATCCCGCTTAAAGGATATGGGAATCGAGCCATTTTTATTATCTTCTTCGCTAGTAGGCATAGTAGCTCAAAGGCTTGTTCGAAAAGTATGTAGAGATTGTAGAGAAAGTGTAGTTCCGAGTGTAAGAGAAAAAGAGATTTTCATGGAAAGAGGAATAGAGATAGACAAGATTCGACGTGGGAAAGGTTGTCCAGCCTGCAATCAAACTGGCTATCGGGGCAGACTCGCAATCCACGAAGTCCTACGAGTAGATGAATACGTCAAAGAAATTATTTTAACTGGGAAAAGCCCATCAGTATTAAAAAGTCATATGAAAGAAACTGGTTTTCTAAGTCTTTTAGATGATGGGCTAATGAAGGTTAGAGACGGACTAACTACTACTGAGGAAGTATTGAGAGTAGCAACTGTTAACTGAGGTGAATGAGATGGATTTAAATATTTTTAACTTATTGGAAAAAGCATATCAAGATAAAGCATCTGATCTTCATTTAACAGTTGGCCTAGCGCCGGTTTTTAGAGTTCATGGGAAGCTTGAAAACTTTGGAGATTACCAGTTGCAGAATAATGACACTAAAAAAATGCTGGAAAATCTGTTAGATACGGATGCTCTGGATGAGTTTTCTCAAAAAGGAGAGATAGACTTTAGTTTTGCGTTAGAGGACCTTTGCCGATTTCGAATCAATGCGTATCTCCAACAAAATAATGTTGCCATTGCTATCCGAATTATTGAATCTATCATACCTTCTGTTGAAGATTTAGGAATGCCAAACGTCCTTTACACACTTGCGGACAAGCCACAAGGCCTTATTCTTGTCACTGGACCTACCGGATCAGGGAAATCTACAACACTAGCAGCGATGATTGATTATATTAATGCAACAAAATCAAAACATATTATTACGCTTGAAGATCCGATTGAATATGTTCATAGACATAAGAAATCTATCGTCAATCAAAGAGAGGTTGGTTCGGATACCCAAAGTTTTGCGAATGGATTGCGTGCAGCGCTGCGTCAAGATCCTGATGTAATTCTAGTAGGAGAAATGCGAGATTTAGAAACTATCTCTACGGCGATTACAGCAGCTGAAACGGGACATTTAGTAATGGCAACATTGCATACTAGTAGCGCACCAACTACAATTGATCGTATTATTGACGTTTTTCCGCCTCATCAGCAAGGACAAATTCGTATCCAATTAGCGAATGTTTTACAGGGGATTGTGTCACAACGTCTTTTCTCAAAGGTTAACGGATCAGGAAGGGTTGTAGCTACAGAAATACTAATACAAACCCCATCGGTTGCAAACCTTATTCGTAACGAGAAGATTCATCAAATAAAAAATGTGATGCAAACTAGTCGTGCTTTAGGGATGCATACGCTGGAATCATCCATTCAGCAGCTCCTTGTTTCAAAACAAATCTCATTGGATGCAGCCAAGCCGTTTATGAATGCAGGTGAATTTTAATGACTGTTTATAAATACGTTGGGAGAACAACGACAGGGACGATAAAAAAAGGAATCGTGGATGCACCCAGTAAGCAGGATGCCATTGGTAAATTACGATCTCAAGGCATTAACGCTAGAGAAATCGATGAATCAAAAAGCATTCTTCATAAAGAATTATCGCTTGGTGGCAAGGTTAAAAATGAGGATTTTGTCATTTATAGCAGACAATTTGCAACGCTTATTCGTGCAGGTGTATCAATCCTAGAATCTACGAAAATATTAGCCGAGCAAACGTCCAGTAAGCCTTTAAAAAATGGATTGCTTGCAGTCGAAGAAGATGTTCGCTCGGGTATTTCCTTTTCTGATGCAGCTTCAAAAAATCCAAAAGTTTTTCCTGCATTATTTGTCAATATGATTAAAGCTGGTGAGGCTACCGGTAACTTAGATTCAGCATTAGATCGTTTAGCGTTTTCCTACGAAAAACAATTCAATTTAAAGAAAAAGGTTCAATCGACATTAGCGTATCCTATTATTCTTTTATGTTTAACCTTAATTGTCTCGGTCTTTTTAATGCTAACGATTGTCCCTCAATTTGTGTCCATGTTTGATGAAATGGGAGCAGAACTACCTTTGATTACAAAAGCAGTAATGGGTTTAAGTGAATCCCTCCAATCATCCTGGTATATATTTTTATTAATTATTATATTAGTAGTTTTTATCTTTCATTATTTCTTTAAAAACAATGAGAGGTTTAACTATTCCGTCCATTTGTTTCTTTTAAGAGTTCCGGTATTTGGTAAGCTACTACAAAAATCCGCCATAGCGAGAATGACTCGGACACTATCTTCTTTATTCAGTAGTGCCGTTCCAATCCTTCAGGCGTTAACGATTGTGGAAAAAGTAATTGGTAATCCAGTAGTAGGAAAAGTGGTAAAAGAATCACGATCGAGCCTAGAAAAAGGTGGAACATTATCTGCCCCATTATCGAAAAGCTGGATTTTCCCTCCACTAGTTTCACAAATGACGGCAATAGGTGAGCAAACGGGTTCACTAGATTATATGTTAGAAAAAATTGCAGATTTCTATGAGGATGACGTAGATAGGACAGTCGATAGTTTAAAATCTCTTATCGAGCCATTAATGATTCTTTTATTGGCAGGTATCGTCGGAACAATCGTAATGGCAATTATGATTCCTATGTTTAGTATGTATGAACAAATATAAACAGAAATCCATTAAAAGGAGGTGAAAAAGTCATGGATATAAATCAACATGTATCAAATGAAATGACAAACAAAGGGGATAGTTCAATGAAGAAGATGAAGCACTTATTAAAAAATCAAAAAGGTTTAACGCTAGTTGAATTACTAGCAGTAATCGTAATCCTAGCAATAGTATCAGCAATCGCAGTTCCAGCAATCGGTGGAATTATAGAAAATAGTAGATATAGCGCAGTAAAAGCAGATGCAACAAATGTATTGAATGCAGCGAAGATGTATTTTATTGATAATCCCGAGGAGAAGGCTACAGATGGTGTTGTATCAGTAAAAGTGAGCGTTTTAATAGAAAAAAATTATTTAGAATCGGCTGGGAAAATTCCAGCAGATGCTTCAGTAGCTAAGGGAAGTCCAAATTCTATTACTACAGGAGCGATACCTTACTCAGGAGATAAAAATGTTACTTTTACCAAAGCAACGTTAGATATTATAAATAAAGATATACAAAAAGGTAGTGATCCAAACAGCAAAAGTGTCCCGAAAGCAGGGTCTTAAAAGAATCAACACACTACAGCAGCCACCCGCTGCTGTAGCTTTTAGTAAAACTTTTGAGCAAACGATTATCGTTCGTTGAAAAGTGTTACTAATTCTTATACATAGGGGAGACAAAACATGTTTGATCGATTTAAGAAAAAATCCAATCGATTTGTCGTTATGGATATCAATGAGTTTTTAATAAAAGCTGTTGTGATTAACACGAACCAGATTGAAAATGCTGTAATTTATCAATCTCTTTTAGTGGATGGAATATTTGACGGAGATACATTAGTAGACGAGATGGCGTTCTATGAGCTAATGAAGGAACTCTTAGAAAAATGGGGGTTGAAGCGTTTAGATGTTCGTTTTTTTGTTCCTGAAAGTACAGTTATGATGAAAACTTTTGAGCATCCAGATGATGTTGTGACTGAGAATTTAAAGGGGTTTGTGGAAATGGAGCTTGGGAGATCTATTCATCTGCCATATTCTCAGCCATTACTTGATGTTTATGACTTTAAACAAGGTGATGGGGAAGCGACACTGTTTGCTGCTCCTTCTGAGGAAATTATTAAAATGGCTGGTCTATTAGATGATTTGTCTTTACATCCCTCTATTGCAGAAATAAGAGCGTTAGCTTCTATACGATATTTTGAGGAAGTAAAAAATATGGAAAGCACTAAAAGTTACTTAATCATGGAATGGTCTATTGCTGGAGTTTCTATCAGTATTTATTCGGGTGGTAAAGTCGAATTCCTGCGTTATCAATCTATAGAAACAGAACGTTCTAATTGGATCATTGCGACTAAGGGTGAGGAATTCATATATGAATATAATGGAGAAGCTGACGAATATCGTGGGCAACTCATCGATCAAATTGCAGAGGTTGACCGTATTTTAAACTTCTACCGTTTTTCTTTGTATAAAGGAGAAAAAGCCGTTGATGAAATTTTTATATTTGGGGACAATCCTGAAATAGAATATATCTATTCAGAAATGACAGCTAATTTAGTTACCCCTGTCCAGCATTTTGACGACACCAAGGTAAAAAAGACGCACCCCAATTTCAAATCAAGGGATATTCCGCTGATTGGGCTTATTTATAGGGAGGTATAAACATGGTTCCAAAAATAAACCTCTTACCTCAAATGGAAAGAAGAAAAAGTAATTCCGTGCTAATCTTAGTAATTGGTATTATTTTAATTGTAACAGTTCTTTTGTGGTTTTTTATTCAATACATGAGTTTAAAGGGTGATATAGAGCTTTTGGAAAATGAAGAAATTTACTCTATAGAAGAAAAGACGGACATAGCAGATTATATGTCTACTGTGGATCTTTCATCGGAAGGAGATTTTCCTTCCTCTGTTGCTTTTGCAGAGAATATTTCTTATCCTGTTAGCCCTTTACTTATAGAAGTAGACGCTTTAATAGAGGAACATACATACTTACGACAGTATGGGTTTTTAGAACAAGGAATGACTTTAGTAGTCGATATTGAAACATTAAGTTCTCTTTCCTATTTAGTTACCAATCTATTGGAAAGTGAGTATTTTACAGATGCTAAGATAGAAAATATCAGTAATTTCAACCCAAGTAATGATACTGATAACAATGAAGTGCATTTTAATATAATTCCTAGGTATTCAGCTACATTAACTTTAGAAATAGATACAGGTTACTTAAGAAATGGGGGTGGAACTCCTTGAATGAATTAGTTAGCAATAAAAGAAATGCTTATTTAATAACAGGGGCCCTTATCTTGTTATTGTTATTTGCTATCTATTATTTTATTATTTCTCCACTAAAGGATGAAAAATATTCGAAAGAAATCTCTGTCGAAGTACTTCAGGGGGAAGTGGCTTCCTTAAAAGAACAATATGATTCGTTTCAAGCTTCAGATGTAAAGGTTGATAATGTATTTGCCTTAGAGTCTAAAGTTCCATACGAACGAGAACTAGATGAACTATTGCTATCTTTAGAGCAAGTGGAATTGATTAGTGACTCTAAGATTGAAGCTATAGAATTTAATAATTATGATGGGATACTTGATCAAATGCAATTAGAGTTGTATCAAGAAGATAGTATAGAAGAGGACACGACTCAAACAGAAGAGGATGTACAAACTGAACGAGAATCAGAATCAACAGATGAAGCTGAAGGCACAATAGAGGAGCCTCCTAGTTCTCCAGTGGCTGATGCACCCTTACCAGCTAATTTAAAGCTAATTACCTTCAATGTATCAGTCCAAACTAAAAACTATGAACATTTAGTTCTTTTAATAGAAGAAATTGAAAATTTAGAGCGAGTCTTGAGAGTAGATCAAATTACTATGAATGCTCCTGGGGAACAAGAGCTGCTAGATGAAGAATTACCTACTGCTACCTCAGCCACCATTCAATTAACTACTTTCTTTCATAAGGAATGATTCATCTAACATTTAAAATATAACTAGATAGGGAGTCTATCTATGTCGATATCTCAATTGTGTATTTATCTAGCCGTGTATATTATGCCGGCTTTATATTTGTTTGGCTTAGCTTGTGTGGTGCTAATACAGCAGTCCAGGAGATTGGAAAATAGATTGATTACGGCTATTTTAGTGGCCTACAGTTTCCTTTACTTTGGGGAGTTTTTTCGGCACCTGTTACCGATTGAATATAGTTCAACCGTTTCTGGTATTGGACTTGGTTTAATTGGTTTGTTGGTGGTGTGTCTTACTCTCCATTTGTATATACACGTTTCCAACTTGTACATATATATCCCACGCATCGTGTATCCTGTTGTCTTTTATGTGCCTTTTTTGATCATGCTAGTGGCTCAAATTTTACATTGGAGGACCATTCCATTTATTTCTCACGAGTCGAGGGGCTTCTGGTACGTGCCTATTTATAATGAGGAATATTATATTGTTTTGACGTCATCTGCTATGTTGAATATTATGATGGTTTTTATTTTAATGATAGGTTTGCGAAAGACCGTGAATTTACAGCAACGAAAGCTATTAAAGTTTTTAATCGTTTGTACATTGGTTGTGTTTACTTTAAAGGCGTCCATGGGTTATCTAAATTTCGGTGAACATATACCTCCCTATACATTCCTGATCGAAGGAATTGTTTTCTCAATTTTTATATCTTTTTCCTTCCTGCATAACGATTTACTGCCAAACATTTCTCGGCGGTATCGAACCTTATTTGATATCAGTCCCATACCAATCATGATATTAGATAATAACTTGGATATTTTAGAAATAAACAAGCAAGGTAAGTTTCTGTTGAATATCAGTGATCCTACGGATATGAATTTGATGAAATATGCGCGGACCAAGCATAATAAAAAGCTTCTCCGGAAACTAATTGAACAACTTCAGCTAAAAGGTACTTTACGAGACTATTCTTTGGCGCTAGACAATCTATACCTTGATGGACGAATACACATCTCCATAGATGCCAAGTACGTGGTTACTGGAAAGGAAAGAATCTACTACGCTATGCTTAGAGATGTCACGAGCGAGGTTGAAAAGGAAAAAATGATTATGCATATGGCCTATCATGACGTCCTGACCGATTTACATAATCGAGCTTTTTTTGTCACGCATATTAACAAAAAATTAGTAGAACTGTCGCAGAAGGACGTTGGAGAGGCATACTTTGTTTTACTAGATTTAAATCAATTTAAGATTATTAACGATAGCTTTGGTCATTCGGTCGGGGATCAAGTCCTGCAGTATACTGCTGAAGTTTTAAAAGATGCAACGAACAAAACCGATTTGGTAGCCCGTTTTGGTGGAGATGAGTTTGTTCTATTTTTGGATGACTTTAAAACCCGTGAAGACTTTGATGGATGGCTATCTCAATTAAGAATGACATTTAAGGAAAAAAACTTTATTTATAACGATATCCATATCAAGGTTATACCAAGTATTGGGATAGCCTACTGCCCTGAGCAGGGAGGTTCCTTTGAGGATCTTTTTCATGTAGCTGACCTCAATATGTATGCTGATAAAGAAAGTTTAAAAAGTAGGAAATAAGGTGTTTGAATGGAAATCGTAATCGCAATATTTGTATTTATATATGGTTTAGTGCTTGGCTCTTTTTATAATGTTGTGGGGTTAAGGGTGCCGAAAGGTGAATCTATTGTTCGTCCGCCTTCTCATTGCACGATATGTGACCGCAATTTAACGGCTAAAGACTTGGTGCCGGTCTTATCCTATGTTTTTTTGAAGGGAAAGTGCCGCGGATGTGGTACTAAAATCCATTGGGTTTACCCAGTCATCGAGCTAACTACAGGCGTATTATTCACATTTGCATACTTCCAACTAGGTTTTACGTGGGAGTTCTTTGTTTCACTATTTTTTATTTCTTTATTAATTATCATTACAGTTTCCGATATTGCGTATATGCTCATCCCTGATAAAATACTTTTATTCTTTTTAATTCCACTAATTATTGGTCGCATTATCTCACCTTTAACTCCTTGGTGGGACAGTGCAGTCGGAGCAATTGTTGGATTTGGAATATTACTCTTAGTCGCTATGGTGTCGAAAGGTGGCATGGGTGGAGGTGATATCAAGCTTTTCTTTGTTATTGGTGTCGTGTTAGGAACGGTATCCACCTTAGTGACATTATTTTTAGCCTCTGTTATAGGAACGGTAGTGGGTATTATTACGTTGAAAATATCCAAGCAGGGAAGGAAAACTCCTATTCCATTTGGACCTTCTATAGCAATCGCAGCGATAATTTCTTTTTTCTATGGTCAAGCAATTGTCGACTTGTATATTAATTTGTTTTTTTAACTCGATAAGTTTTTAGGGCAAGCCGACAAAGGTCTTGTCCTTTTTTAATTGGGGAATGGTAAAGTGGTGAAAAAAGAGGTGAATTTATGCCATTTCGAAAAAAAAATCCTAAGAAAATGATTTTAATGGCTGGACTACAAGGGCTTGTTATAGGAGTTGTCGGGGTTTTATTGTTTGGGTTGTTATTAAATATAGCTAACGATCGGAAGGTTGAAGGGGAGGCAAGTGGAGATAAGAATACGGAAAAGCCGGCTACCGAAAATGGAAAGGAAACGGGAGGAGAAAAGGTAGAGACATCTACGGAGCCGTCCCTAACTTTCAAGGCCAAGCAATATGGAATGTTCTCTACAAAAGAAAGTGCCATTTCTTTTATGGCAGTTGAACCCTCACTAGAACGCGCCGGTATTATTCAGGCAGAAGGACAGTTTTATATTTGGAGTGATTTATACGTAAAAGAAACTGCTGCTGTTAGCACAGAAGCATTGCCATCCTTTATAAAAAATTTTTATGTGTCTACTAGCAGCTGTGAGAATCCAAAAGTTAAAAACATGATGACATTATTAACTGAGGAAAATTTGTCTAAAAATTTTTTTGACTCCATTGCCAGTAAGGAGAAATATCCCGATGATCTAGCTACAATTGTTCAAGCTATCACAACGTTTTCGGACAGTCCATCAGTCATTCGACTGCATGTTTTTACGCACTATTTAGAACAGAACGATTGTGTAAAATTAAATTTTTAAATAAGAAAACAGCCCAAAATCAAATAGTCACGTTTTTAACACAATTTTCATTTTCTCCATTCTTTTGTATGCTTAGGAAAAGGGGGAATTTCAATGAAAATAACATCAAATAACAGAATTATTCTAGCAAGCGAGTCACCAAGAAGAAAAGAGCTTTTTGGTAGATTAGGGATCCCATTTGAAATACAAGCCTCTGGTGTATCCGAGGAAATCGAACAGGAGCTATCTCCAGAGGAATTTACACTTGCGATAGCGACCAAAAAATCAGATGAAATAGTACTAGGAAATGAAGATGCCATCATTATAGCCGCGGATACTACTGTATATTTGGGCGAAAAACTATTAACTAAGCCTGTTGATTCTAATCAGGCAAAAGAGTTTCTTCAAGCACTCTCTGGTCAAGAGCACCGGGTGATCACAGGAGTATCCATCCAAGGAGCAGGTATTTCTATTGGCTTTACCGAAACTACTGCCGTGCAATTTTACGAACTGACAGAAGAACAGATAGATGCTTATGTTGCTAGTGGAGATTCACTCGATAAGGCAGGCGCTTACGGTATACAAACAATGGGTGGAATGTTCGTTGAAAAAATCACTGGCGATTACAATAATGTAGTCGGATTACCGCTAGGTCGTTTGTTCCAGACGCTTTTAACATTGAAAGTCATCCAGTTAGAAAAGGAGACTTCTGAATGAGTGCTAAAATTTCTCCCGCTCTAATGATCCGAGATGTACATATAGCGGACAGACCAAGAGAGAGACTGATTAGACAAGGTGCCTCAAGCTTATCAAACCAAGAACTACTTGCAATCTTGCTTCGTACTGGAACGAAGCAAGAGTCTGTTCTTCATCTTGCCAATCGAGTTTTGGGTTTTTTTGAACAGATTCAAGAGTTAAAAAATGCTACGCTGGAAGAAATGATGACGGTTAAAGGAATTGGCCAAGCAAAGGCTGTCCAACTTCTAGCAGCGGTCGAGCTAGGAAAAAGATTATCGCAGCAAAAAACTAATGAGAAGTTTACAATTAGATCCCCGAGTGACGCAGCCACTTATTTAATGCCAGATATGACCTCCCTCACGCAAGAACACTTCGTAACATTATTCCTAAATGTAAAAAATCAAATACTACACAAGCAAACGATATTTATCGGGTCTTTAAACGCTTCCATCGTTCATCCTAGGGAAATATTTAGAGAAGCGGTAAAACGTTCCGCTGCATCCATTATTTGTGCTCACAACCATCCTTCAGGAAACCCTTCTCCTTCGACTGAAGACATAGATGTAACGAAACGGTTAATGGAGGCGGGAGAGCTTATGGGTATTGAACTTCTTGACCATGTAATCATAGGGGACCATCAATTTATAAGTTTAAAAGAAAAGGGGTATATGTGACACTGTGCATTTTTCTTTCTTTCCGTTATAATAAGTGTTATTACTTAAAAAATAAGTGAAACTTGTTTAGATTAGAAAGGGAGTAAAAAATAGTGTTTGGATTTGGATCAAGAGATGTAGGAATAGACTTAGGAACAGCGAATACGCTTGTTTTCATCAAAGGGAAGGGCATCGTTTTAAGAGAGCCTTCCGTAGTAGCAAAAAACGTACAAAACGGTGACATTGTTGCAGTAGGTAACGATGCAAAAAATATGATTGGCCGTACTCCCGGTTCTATTGTGGCGATTCGCCCAATGAAGGATGGGGTTATCGCAGATTTTGATACTACCTCAGCCATGATAGAATACTATTTGAAAAATGCGATGAAGTCATCAGGAATGTCTTGGAGCAAGCCCAATGTCATGATTTGCGTACCTTTTGGTATTACTTCAGTAGAACAACGCGCTGTAATTGATGCTGCTAAGCAAGCAGGAGCTCGTGAAGCATTGACTATCGAAGAGCCGTTTGCAGCTGCCATCGGAGCTAATCTGCCAGTTTGGGAACCTACTGGAAGTATGGTCGTTGATATAGGTGGAGGAACTACAGAAGTTGCTGTTATTTCTCTTGGTGGAGTAGTAACGAGTGAATCCGTTCGTGTTGGCGGGGATGCAATGGACCAAGCAATTACAAGCTATGTTCGTAAGACGTATAACCTAACAATCGGTGAACGTACTGCAGAGGCAATCAAGATGGAAATTGGATCTGCACGTGTTATGGAAGCAGAAGAGTCTATGGATATTCGTGGACGTGACCTTGTGACGGGGTTACCAAAAACAATTGAAATATCATCAAAAGAGATCGCAAATGCATTGCGTGAATCTATTGCGTCTATCATTGATGGAGTGAAGAAAACGTTAGAACAGACTCCTCCAGAGCTTTCAGCAGATGTAATGGAGCGCGGCATTATGCTTACAGGTGGTGGAGCTTTACTTCGTAACCTGGACAAAGTAATTAGTGATCAAACGAATATGCCTGTATTTATCGCTGAAAACCCATTAGATTGTGTTGCAATCGGAACTGGTAAAGCGTTAGATCATATGGGATTATTGAAACGTCAACAAACAAAAGGTTAAGGGGAAGTGAGATATGCCACAGTTTTTTTCAAATAAGCGATTAATCTTGCTACTTGTAGGGATGATTTTTCTTGTGGCACTTATCAGCTTTACATTGCGCGATCGAAATCATGCATCATTGCCAGAACAATTAGTAAAAGATGTAGTCGGGTTTGGACAAACGTTGTTTTCCAAACCTACTCAATATGTAACGGGTGTTTTTAATAATATAGATTCTTTACTTAATACATATGATGAGAACAAAAGATTGAAAGCAAGATTAGAAGATTATGCCTCCTTACAAGCAGAAGTAAATGATTTAAAGCTCGAAAAAAAAGAATTACAAGAAATAGTTGATAAAAAAGAAGATCTTCGTGATTTCAACCCTATCCAAGCAACGGTTATTGCTCGTAATCCCGATCAATGGGAAGAGAAAATAATCATTAATCGGGGAGAAATTCATGGAGTAGAAGCAAATATGGCCGTAATGACTGCCAAAGGTCTAATTGGTAAGGTCATTTTAACTACTCCATATACCTCTACGGTTGAGCTTTTATCTACACAAAACCCGAATTATCGTGTATCAGCTGTCATTGCAAGCGAAGAGGGAGAAGTGTTTGGATTAATAGAAGGCTTTGACGAAGAACGAAAAGAATTAGTTCTGAAGAGAATTGATTCGGAGTTTGAGGTGAAAAAAGGGCAGAAAGTCACTACCTCAGGCTTGGGTGGAATATTCCCAAAAGGAATTTTAGTTGGTGAGGTAACTGAGGTTACCACAGATGATTATGGTTTGACTAAACTCGCTTACATTAAACCAGAGGCAAGCTTCTCTATATTGGACCATGTAATCATCGCAAATCGTTCTATGAACGGAGTAGATGGTTCTGATGGTGCTAATACGGAGGCTGACTTGGCTGCCGAGAAAGAGGCAGGGGATGGCTCATGATGCGATATCTAGTAGTGCTCATTTCGGTTCTATTATTTTATATGGAACCGATTTTTGGTCTTTTCTCGCCAATTGAGCTAAATAATGAACTTTATACACTAGTACCAAGGTTTTTAATTATATATTTGATTTTTGTTTCTATTTATTATGATAAAAAAAGGGCAATGTTATATGGATTGTTGTTTGGGCTCTTGTACGATGTCTTTTTCATTGATATTATTGGATTATATTCTTTTATTTACCCATTAATGTGCTTGGTAGCAAGTTTTATAGTAAAATTTATACACCAACACTTGCTGGTAGCTACTATCTTGTCGCTAGTTTTAGTGGCAGTAGTAGAGACATTGCTGTTCTTTTTCTATACAGCAATTGGTATTAAAATCATGACATTTAGTAGTTTTTATGAACATAATCTTTTACCAACAATGTTGGCGAACCTCATCTTTATATTGATGTTCGGATGGTTATTTAAATATATTCTTCTATACCGTTTTAATCAAAAAGCATTACTTCTTCAAAAATAATATTTTTTGGTTTCACAGTAGATCTGAGGTGACTTGATTGACGAAAAAGCAGTTAATATCGATTAAAGGAACGAAAG
This sequence comes from Psychrobacillus sp. FSL W7-1457, assembly GCF_038593405.1. Lineage (NCBI taxonomy): Bacteria > Bacillati > Bacillota > Bacilli > Caryophanales > Bacillaceae > Psychrobacillus > Psychrobacillus sp. FSL W7-1457. The sequence continues at coordinate 2,368,588 of NZ_CP151993.1, read as the reverse complement.
AGGGCCTTGTATTACGTTTAGACGATCAGTGTTCATACACAGAACTTTTAGAAGAATTAACGAAAAAGGTTTCTGATGAAGGTTTTGAAGGCCAGGCAGAAGTACTCTTACAACTTGGATATCGATATTGTAATGACGAACAGGCAAAAGAAATTATAAATTGTGTACAACAGACGGCACATCTCCGTGTTTCTAAAATACAGAGTGAAGTAATGACCGTTGAAGATTGTAATAGAAGATTATTAGAAAATCAGTCAGAGACATATGTTGGGATTGTAAGGTCTGGACAAGTCATCAAAGCTGTGGGCGACCTCGTGGTCATTGGAGATGTCAATCCGAATGGACGAGTAGTAGCCGGAGGAAATGTGTTTGTGCTTGGAAGGTTAAAGGGCATCGCACATGCTGGTTCAAATGGCAATAAAAATGCAGTCATCGCTGCTTCCTGGCTAGAGGCAACCCATCTAATAATTGATAATGTTATAGAAACGATGACGGATGAGTTAAGTGTCTTATCGGAGCAACCCGAAATGGAATGTGCTTATTTACATACTAATGGCTCTATCGCAATTGACCGTTTACAGGAGCTTAGATTAATAAGACCAAATTTATCGACATTTAAAGGAGGAAGCTAATGTGGGAGAAGCAATCGTAATAACTTCAGGTAAGGGAGGAGTCGGTAAAACGACGACCACTGCTAACCTTGGTACTGCATTGGCTTTGCAAGGTAAGAAAGTTTGTTTAATGGATACAGACATAGGTCTTAGAAACTTAGACGTTGTTCTAGGACTTGAAAATAGAATTATTTATGATTTAGTAGATGTTGTGGAAGGACGCTGTAAGATTCACCAGGCATTAGTAAAGGATAAACGTTTTGAGGATAAACTTTACCTATTGCCAGCAGCACAAACAACGGATAAAAATGCAGTCAACCCTGAACAGATGAGAGAACTGGTAACGGAGCTTAAACGAGATTATGACTATGTATTAATAGATTGCCCTGCTGGTATTGAACAGGGATATAAGAATGCAATTGCAGGTGCTGACAAAGCAATTGTTGTCACGACACCTGAAATTTCAGCCGTGCGTGATGCAGACCGAATAATCGGCTTGTTGGAGCAAGAGGAAGCTATCGATCCTCCAAAATTAATTATCAATCGGATCCGCCAGCATCTTATGCAAAGTGGAGACGCGTTAGATATCAATGAAATTACAACGCATTTATCCATCGATTTATTAGGTATCATAGCTGATGATGAGAATGTTATTACATCTTCCAATAAAGGAGAGCCTGTAGTAATGGACCCATCTAACCGTGCTGCACTTGGTTATCGAAACATTGCAAGACGCATTCTAGGAGAATCCGTACCACTTATGTCAATGGATACCCCTAAAAAAGGCGTTATTTCTAAATTAAAATCTATTTTTGCTAAATAAAAAAATAAGAGACATTATAAGAAGGCACTCTCTGTTCTATTTTGAACAGAAAGTGCCTTCTTTCTTTGTTTATTTCCTGATAGCTTAAAACAACACACTCTTTTTCATAAAGGCGAATTGCTCTGCGTGTTCTTACTAATTTTAAACTTACCAAATCGACTTACAGATTTTACTTTTCGAACCGATCATATGTTATTAATCGTATAGAAGATACTAATTGATTGAAGTGGAAGACGGCGACTCCAGCCGGAATAGCATGAGGTGAAGACCCCGCAGGAGCACAGCGACGAGGAGGCTGAAGCCATGCCGGCGGAAAGCGCCAGTCTGGAACGCAAATCAAAGTCTACTCGCTTTTAATTTCTTTAAAAGTATATAAAATAAATAAATTCATAAATAGAAGCAAGCTTACCTAATCAAAAACCTCCCTAGTTCTTGATTGCAGTGGAAGATGGCGACTCCAGCCGGAATAGCATGAGGTGAAGACCCCGCAGGAACACAGTGACGAGGAGGCTGAGGCCATGCCGGCGGAAAGCGCCCGTCTGGAACGTAAATCAAAGTTTGATCGCTATTTATCTTTTTAAAAGTATATAAAATAGATAAATTTATAAATAGAAGCAAGCTTGCCTTATCAAAAACCTCCCTAGTTTTTGATTGAAATGGAAGACGATGACTCCTCCAGCCGGAAAAGCATTAAGCGAAGACCCCAGCGACGAGGAGGCTGAGGCCATGCCGGCGGAAACCGCCCGTCTGGAACGTAAATCAATGTCTACTCCCTATTAATTTCATAAATGACCTTTATCTCTTAAACAAGAACAGTTAAATTAATAAGCAATTCCATTTTTCTATCATGAAATGGGACAGATAGTCATATATTTTTTTAGGGGGAATGTTATGCTATCGAAAAGAAAATGGGTTCTTGCATTTCTATTAGTATTTACTTTTATCGCGATGGACAAATTAGAAGAAAATGATGCACTGTCTACTAACTATGCGTCTAAACTTTTAGCTCCTCAAAAGCCTACAGAAATGTATCAAAAAGTAAGAGATTGGATTACCCCAAACGAGGAAGTAGTCACAGTGAGTGGACCGCTTTTAGAAAATCCAGTACTGGAGTACAGCACTATTCAACCATATAGTGAGGGGGCAGTCCTGTCGCTCTCTGCTTCACAGGAAATTGGAGCTTCTGAAAATGGTCTGATTATATTTACTGGCTACAAAAAGAAAACTGGCAAGACTATATCTATTTTATACGACAATGGAGAAACAGTTACTTATGGATTTGTGAAGGATTTCTTCCAGCTACCGTATACTTCTGTAAGCGCTGGAGAAATATTTGCATCAGTAAAGCGAGATATACTGTATGTGCAAGTAGAGAAGGATGGGGAAGTATTAGATACGACGGAAATCGTTGACTGGCTAGCTTTAAACTATGAAGAATAGGCTTTTCCGTATACATCCGATTATGATCCCCTTTCTTCTTTTTTTCTATTTATCTGGAGAGATTGCAGTTTATGCTATCGTTTTCGGCTCTCTCATCTTACATGAATTAGGTCATTTAGGAGCTGCAAAGCTAGTTGGTGGGAAAATATATTCATGTACGATTCTCCCGTATGGAGGAGAAATTAAAATCGAACAATTTTCTAAATGGGAAAAGAGAGAGCAACTTGTTGTTATTTTTGGAGGACCATTTGTTACTTTGTTACTTCTTTTATTAAGTCTAATTTTGCATTTTCCACAGGTGGAGCTACTTACCTATACGCAGCTAGTAATCCTAGGATTAAATTTACTTCCTATTTATCCACTTGATGGCGGACGCGTTATCTATTCAATATTTCCGAACTTTTATATCGAGTTAGTCAGTTTTTCTCTATGGATCAGTATGCTAATCTTTTATACCAGTCTGTACTACTTTCCTAAAGGTTTATTTGTATCGCTAATCTTTTTATTTGTTGCTATACAAAATTATTCTTCTTGGAGATTTAGAAAGTACAAGCTAGCATTTGATCGAATGACGAAAAACGCTTGACTCGATTTTTTATATGTGTTAACATTTTAATGTTATTGTTTGTAGCAGCACCCGTTGCTACAACCGCTCTGAAAAGGTTCAAGCATTCGAGTGATCGAATCACCTTTTGTAAGGCGAGTCTTAGTCTAAGAGGAGGTGCAGGTAAATGTACGCAATTATTGAAACTGGTGGTAAACAAATCAAAGTTGAACAAGGGCAAGAAATCTATATTGAAAAATTAGATGTAAACGCTGATGAAGTTGTAACTTTTGATAAAGTTTTATTCGTAGGTGGGAATGATGTTAAAGTTGGTGCTCCATTCGTGGAAGGTGCTAAAGTTACAGCGAAAGTTGTAAAAAACGGCAAAGCTAAAAAAATCATCGTTTTCAAATACAAAGCTAAAAAGAACTATCGTAAAAAACAAGGTCACCGTCAACCATATACTAAATTAGTAGTAGAATCTATTAGCTTATAATATGATTAAAGTGACTGTTACACGAGATCAATCAGGTCTTATTCATTCCTTTGAAATGAAAGGACATGCTGATTTTGCTGAACATGGGAAGGATTTAGTTTGTGCAGGAGCTTCTGCTGTATCATTTGGTGCAGTGAATGCCATTATCTCACTTACAAAAATTACTCCTATTATTAAGCAAAAGGGTGACGGAGGGTATTTATACGTTGAAGTACCTAGCATTGAAAGCTCTGAAAAAGCTGCAAGCATGCAGTTAATATTGGAGTCAATGATTGTATCTTTACAAACGATTGAGCAAGATTACGCTAAGTATATAAAAATAACCTTCAAAAAGTAGGAGGTGGAACATATGTTAAGATTAGATCTTCAGTTTTTCGCATCGAAAAAAGGAGTAGGTTCGACTAAAAATGGTCGTGACTCTCAATCGAAACGTCTAGGCGCTAAACGTGCTGATGGACAATTCGTATCAGGCGGATCAATTTTATTCCGTCAACGCGGTACAAAAATTCACCCAGGTGAAAACGTTGGCCGTGGTGGAGATGACACACTTTTCGCGAAAGTTGACGGTGTAGTGCGCTTTGAGCGTTTCGGCCGCGACAAGAAAAAAGTAAGTGTATATCCTGTAGCTCAAGAAGCTTAATTTACAAAATAAGAGGACTGCATTTATGCAGTCCTTTTTTATTTTCTTAAATAACAAAAAAGTAATCATACTCCTGCACAAAATAATTCTATACCTGTTATACTAGAAGGATAGTAAACGTTGGAGCGTGTATACTAATATGAATCCTAAAAATATATCAATTAACGAAGTACTTCGTCATTCCCTGCATGATTTTTTAAATCATATGCATTTAATTCAAATGAATTTGGATATCGGTAGACCCGAAGAGGCTAAACAATTAATTCATAGGTATTCAAAGAAGTGCGCCCAATTCTTCGATTTAAACAATTTAGGATTGTTAAAGACGAATGAATGGCTGCAAACGTTTCCTATAACGTATGGTCAGATGACTTTAGAAATTCAAACATCTGTGTCAAAACGTGGATTAGAAATGTTCGATTATGAATTAGAAAATATTCTCGATTGCTTTGTGCAAACTATTTATCCTAAGCTGCAAGGCTATCAAGAACAGATTCTAAAGGTTCATATCCATTCAAATGAATTACTTGAAGTTATAATTGAAGTAAATGGAGATTGGTCTCCATTCTCTTGGATAGAATATTCGAATCATGAATTATTTACTATGGAAAGACTGAACAACACAGTAGGATACCTGCAATTTAAGTTAGTTGCAAAGGAAAGATTGGAGTGAAATAAATGTTTGTCGATCACGTAAAGGTGTATGTAAAAGGTGGAGATGGCGGAGATGGTATGGTCGGTTTCCGTCGTGAGAAGTATGTTCCTATGGGAGGTCCCGCTGGGGGCGATGGAGGAAATGGAGGTAATGTAGTCTTTGAAGTAGATGAAGGATTACGTACTTTGATGGATTTCCGATATAAGCGACAGTTTAAAGCGAACCGAGGAGTACACGGTGGTAGTAAGAATATGCACGGTGCAAACGCGGATGATTTAATTGTTAAAGTACCAGAAGGCACTGTAGTGATGAACGAGGAAACTGGACAAGTTATCGCTGACCTAGTTGAGCATGGACAAAGAGCTGTTATCGCTAAAGGTGGACGAGGCGGACGCGGAAATTCACGTTTTGCAACACCAGCGAATCCAGCACCTGAGTTATCCGAAAAAGGAGAACCAGGAAACGAGTTAAACGTTGTTTTAGAGTTAAAAGTGTTAGCTGATGTAGGACTAGTAGGCTTCCCAAGCGTTGGTAAATCTACATTACTCTCTGTAGTATCAGCTGCTAAGCCTAAAATAGCATCATATCATTTTACAACCATTGTACCTAACTTAGGGTTAGTAGAAACGGAAGATCACCGTAGCTTTGTAATGGCTGATTTACCGGGACTTATCGAAGGTGCTCATCAAGGTGTAGGCCTTGGACATCAATTCCTGCGTCATATCGAACGTACTCGTGTAATTGTACATGTTATTGATATGTCTGGCATGGAAGGTCGCGAGCCTTACGAGGATTATGTAACGATTAATGAGGAGTTAAGACAATATAATTTACGTTTGACTGAACGTCCTCAAATTATAGTAGCAAACAAAATGGATATGCCTGAAGCAGAGGAAAACCTAAAAGCATTTAAAGAAAAAGTGGGAGCAGATGCAAAAATATTCCCTATTTCTGCAGTGTCTCGTCAAGGATTACAGGAATTACTCTTTGCTATAGCTGATATCTTAGAAGATGCTCCTGAGTATCCATTAGAGCATATGCAAGAAGAAGAAACAGAAACATCTGTCATGTACAAGCATGAAGCTTCTAAGGATGACTTTGTTATTTCTAGAGATGACGATGGTGCATTCGTGCTTTCTGGTGGAACTGTAGAAAGATTATTTAAAATGACAGATTTCAGTCGAGAAGATTCTATCCGCAGATTTTCTAGACAATTACGTGGAATGGGTATCGATGATGCTCTTCGTACACGTGGTGCAAAAGATGGAGATACTGTACGACTATTACAATTCGAGTTTGAATTTATCGAATAGGGAGATGGGAACCGCATGAAGGATGTTACAAGCCAACGATTTTTTCTAGTGAGAGAAGATGTGTTGACAGAAGCAATGCAAAAAACTTTAGAAGCTAAGCATCTCCTTCAATCGAGGAAAGTTTCTTCGATTTGGGATGCTGTGAAAGAAGTCGATTTATCGCGTAGTGCTTTTTACAAATATCGTGATGCGGTTTTTCCGTTCCATTCTATTGTACAAGAAAGAATCTTAACTGTTTTTTTACAGTTAGAGGACCGAGAAGGAACGCTTGCACGATTATTATCCCTAGTGGCTGATTATGCTTGCAATGTCTTAACAATTCACCAAACGATCCCGATACAGGGACGAGCTAGCGTGACATTGTCATTGGATGTAACAGCCATGGCAAAGGAATTAGACGAGTTTATAAACGAAATGAAGCGACTAGACTTTGTAGAATCAGCAGAAATAATTAGTTCTGGTGCTTTTTAAGGAGTGTTTGTGTATGATTAATCACCAAGTTGCTTTTCTTGGACCTGAGGCATCTTTTACCCACTTAGCAACACAGGCATTATTTCCAGAGGCACCATTGTTACCTATCCGTACGATTCCAGAGTGTATTGAGATGGTGAGCAACGGTCAAGTTGAAATAGCAGTAGTGCCATTAGAAAATGCGCTAGAAGGGACGGTTCCTTTAACAATAGATTATTTGTTTCACGAAGCTAACGTCTTTGTTATTGCAGAAATTCTATCACCGATAGCACAGCATTTAATGGTTCATCCAAATAATGAAAAAAGATGGGAAGAGATCTCAAACATTTACTCCCATCCTCATGCTTTGGCCCAGTGTCATAAATATTTGTATTACCGATTTGGTAAGGTGCCACTTGAGCAAGCATCCTCAACAGCAGCGGCAGCCAAATATGTCTCGGAGCACAGTGATCAATGTATTGCGGCAATTGCTAATACTTCAGCTGCTGAAGAATATGGGCTGAAAATCGTGGAACAAAATATTCATGATTTCCATTTTAACCATACTCGTTTCTTTGTCCTTTCAAAGACGAAAACAAGTATTGAAGAAATAGGTCATAACGGACAAATTAAAACGACGGTTATGATTACATTGCCAAAAGATGACCGATCTGGTGCTTTACATCAAGTGCTTTCCGTATTCGCTTGGCGTCAGCTGAACTTAAGTAAAATTGAATCTCGTCCGTTGAAGACGGGTCTAGGACAGTACTTTTTTATTATCGATGTGCTTGAAAATGAAAAAGCACCTATGATGAAAGGTGCGATGGAAGAGCTAATAGCTTTAGGGTGTGAAGTAAAATCACTCGGCTCCTACTATACATATGAAACAAAAGCGGAAGCAACCTCTAACTGAGATGCTTCCGCTTTTTTATCTAATCTGTGGATAAATTAATGTCTAGCTCCACCGCCTTGCCCCTCGGGGTCAAATGGGGAAACACTGCTCCTGCGCAAGCTCGTAGCAAACAGAAGCGTTTGCGGTGGCTGAGGAGCTGCCTCCTCGCATTTCCCCATTTGCCTGTCGGGGCAGACATAGGCGTTTGCGCTTTTCTTAATGAATATTAACCCTCGAACACATAGCCTTTTTCTCGTATTGCTTCGATTCCTCGTTGTAATACCTCTTCATTTGGAGCAGATAACAAATGAATGTGAAGTCCAGCAGTTAGCTCTAATAAAAAAGATGCCTCTGTTTCTTGGACTTTTTTTAAAAAGTTTTCAACATCATGGCGATTAGAAACCATGATAGAGGAGGTGATTTCTCCATAAACCGGATGCTCTACAGTTACACTTTCCACTGTGACACCTGCATCCACTAATGTGAGTAACTCGTCTTTCGTATCTTCTGACTTATGATTACAGGCAATTTTTCTTTTTACAAAGTTACTTTCCTCTTGATTGGGTAGTAAGATGTAACCTTGACTGGTAGACAAAATAGGATGGTTAATAGCTTTTAGTAAAGTGATATCACTGACGATAACCTGCCTACTTACATTAGTTAGCTTCGCAAGATCAGCTCCAGTGATTGGGGAGTTCTGTTCCTTTAAATAAGTCAAGATCCATTCTCTTCGCGCTGCCCCTTTTAATTTTTTCAATGTAAATCCCTCCAATCTTGCATAACGGTATAGTTACTATTCATAAGTTTATCATGAAGGGAAGTAACATTGTTTTAAAATCTGTGACCAATTTTTGATGTTACACATATTTTAATGTGAAGGAAGGAGGAAGACTTTGCAAATTCATATTGTCAAAAAGGGTGACACCCTTTGGAAAATCTCCAGAGAGTATGGAGTTTCTTTTGATGATTTAAAAAAGATTAACGCTCATTTAGCAAATCCAGAATATATAGTACCTGGCATGAAAATCTTCATCCCAGAAACTAAAAAGGCAGAGACTATGGTACATCCGTACGGAGATAATCGTCCCAACAAAAAGGGGATGATGGGGGATGGAACGGCGCAGCCTTACGATGGAAACCTTAAACATATGCAAAAAGCTCAGCCAGCTCAAGTAGCGCCGACACCTAAAGCTCAACCAGCACCACAAGTACCACCTATACAAAAAGCGGAACCTATTCAGACTATGCCTACCATGCCACCAATTCAACCTAAGGCGGAACCAAAAGCGATTCCAATCCCAATCCCAATTCCGATTCCAATTCGCGAATCCAAACCCACACCAGCTCCCGCGCCAAAACCAGTACCAAAACCTGCACCGAAACCTACACCAGCACCTAAGCCAATAGCTCAACCTAAACCAGTTCCAGTTCCAGCTCCAAAACCAGTTCAACCAATTCAACAACCAATTCAACAACCAGTACAACCAATTCAGGTACATCCGATGCCAATGCCTATACCAATTCCATGTCCACCAATGCACCAACCAGTATACACAATGCCATGTCCACCAATGCCTTGCCCACCGATGCCATGTCCGCCAGATTATCCTGTACACTATTTACCGCATATGCAACCAATGGCTGTTCAACCAACGACATCTGCTCCAATGCATATGATGTCTAAGCCAGAATTTGAAATGCCATCGCCAAATAACTGGATGCTAATTGAATCGACGACTATGGAAGCGGAGGGTCAGGTACACTTTAGTGCAACACCTAGTCATCCACGTATGCAAGTGGAAGAAAATGTTCATGAACAGGTAATGCAAATGTTTGTAGAGGATCCATCGTCTGCAATGGAAATGGCTTATGATTATATGCAACATACTCAGCAGCCACAAGCTCACCAAGCATATGCTCAGCCGGAATTTCAACAGTATCCTGCATATAATCAGGTCCAATGTTCATCATGTGGAGGCTCTAACCATGCTCAGCCAGAAATGTATGCACACAACCCATATTTAGGTGGCTATCCTTGCCCTCCACAACATTTTTACCAACCAAATTTTCATTGCCCACCATATCCTCATAGACACTTTTAAATGTGGATACTTATATAAAGCAAATTAAAAAGAATGTGTGGAAGTGGAAAAAGGAAGACGGTATTTTTTCAGTTAAGAAATATGCTTCCCAGGAACAGGCTGCAAAGATAGGCTATATTCATGATGAACTGTCTGCACTTAAAAAACCATTTGTCTTACCTATTATCCCGACTACCCAAAAAGGGTATATCATTCAGCCATGGTTCGAAAATAGTCGTGCAGTAAGCTACAAGGATAAAAAAGATCGATTAGCAACGTACACGTTACTGAAAAGAATGCATGGAACGAGAAGGAAAATAGAATGGGAAAAGAGCCCATTTCTTTATCCCTTTAACCTTATCTCTAAATGGCAAGCTAGGTATTTCAAGGTTTCAGAGATTGTGCCATTCATAGAAACGTACATTGGGTATAACCAAACTAAATTGCTTTTACATTATGGGGAGATTGCTCTTCGCGAAATTCGACCATTTAGTTTGAAGAATTTAACACTTTTACATGGGGATGTAGTTCATCATAATTTTCTAGTAAGAGATGATACGTATAAGATGATTGATTTTGATTTAGCGGTGCTAGGTCCAAAGGAAATGGAGTTTATCCTATGGATTCATCGAGTACTACCTGAAATGGACTACAATATTGAGTTATTTTTAAATGAGTTTCCAGAACTAGAAAAAATAATGTCCAAATACAAAGAAGCAATCATGTATCCGAATGAATTGTATAGAGAATGGTTATATGCATTTGCCTTACCAGAAGAACGTAAACAGAAGTTTATAAATCAGCTTATTCCGTATACGAACAAAGCTTTAACAAATTGGCCTATTTTATGCTATAATTTAAGTCAGCTATAATAGTTTACATGTAGTGGTCGCTCAAAGAACATGGGCGGCCCTCTTTGTTTGATATGTTATAATGATTAGAAGGATTGGTGGGAAATAAAGTATGTATGATTACATAAAAGGGCAGGTCACTCGAGTGACACCTGAATACGTTGTGTTAGAACAACAGGGAATTGGCTATCAATTGTTTACGCCTAATCCGTTCGCCTTTCAAAGAAGTGAGGAAGAAACGCAAGTCTTTACTTATCTACATGTAAGAGAGGATGCCCAACAATTAATGGGCTTTCCTAACCTGGCACAAAGAGAGCTATTTCGAAAATTGATCCTTGTATCTGGAATTGGACCTAAAGGTGCACTAGCCATACTAGCAAGTGGTGAGCCGACACATGTGATACAAGCGATTGAAAGAGAAGATGAATCGTTCTTGGTCAAGTTTCCCGGAGTAGGTAAAAAAACTGCAAGACAAATGATTCTAGATTTAAAAGGTAAATTAAATGACCTAATAGATATCGAACAGCTAGAATTTGAGGACGATGAGCCAAGCCTATTCACTGAGCATGATACTGTTCATGAAATGGAAGAGGCTATGCTCGCACTAACAGCTCTAGGATATTCAGAAAAAGAATTATCCAAAATCCGTCCTAAGCTTAAGGCAAATAATGAATTGACTACAACTGACGAATTCATGAAAAAATCATTGCAGCTACTATTCTCTGGTAAGTAAGAAAGGAGGAGTTTTGTTTGTCAGAACGTGTTATTTCCAGTGAAATTTCTTCCTATGATGAACCTTTTGAGCAATCCCTCCGTCCTCAGTTATTAACTCAGTATATTGGGCAAGATAAAATAAAGCATAATTTGGCTATATTTATTGAAGCTGCAAAAATGAGAAATGAGAGCTTGGATCATTGCTTACTTTATGGTCCACCGGGTCTTGGTAAAACCACACTTGCTGCTGTCATAGCTAACGAAATGAATGTTCAAATGAGGATGACAAGTGGTCCCGCAATTGAGCGTCCAGGTGATTTGGCAGCAATCGTTAGCTCTTTGGAGCCTGGCGATGTATTATTCATTGATGAAATCCATCGTTTAAACCGCTCGATTGAAGAGGTTCTTTATCCAGCTATGGAAGATTTCTGCTTAGATATTGTAGTAGGAAAAGGTCCCTCGGCAAGAAGTGTACGACTTGATCTTCCTCCCTTCACGTTAGTTGGAGCAACAACAAGAGCAGGCGCACTATCTGCCCCTTTACGAGATCGCTTTGGAGTACTGCTTCGTTTGGATTACTATGATGAAGAAGCCCTTACGTCAATTGTATTAAGAAGCGCAGAGCTATTCAATGCAGCAATAGATCATGAATCAGCTGGTGAAATTGCCCGTCGCTCTAGAGGCACCCCCCGTATTGCCAATCGTTTGTTAAAAAGGGTTAGGGATTATGCTCAAGTGAGAGGTAATGGTAACATTACGATAACTATTGCCAAAGAAGCGTTGGAACTATTACAGGTTGACCCTAGAGGGTTGGATCATATTGACCATAAACTGATTAATGCAATGATTGAGCGTTTTAGAGGTGGCCCCGTAGGGTTAGATACTATTGCAGCGAGTATTGGAGAAGAATCTACAACTATTGAGGATGTCTACGAGCCCTATTTAATGCAAATAGGCTTTATACAACGATCTCCTCGTGGAAGAATTGTAACTCCACTTGCTTATGAACATTTAGGAAAACCATTGCCAATCGATGGAAACAATTAATAAAGGATGTCCTTATAAATGAGAGTAGAAGATTTTGATTTTAATTTACCAGAAGAGTTAATCGCACAAGTACCGTTAGCTGATCGGACAAGCAGTAAGCTATTAATTACCGATTATGCGAACCAAAAGCTGACACATACAAATTTTTCGAAAATAATTGATGAATTGCATGAAGGTGACTGCTTGGTACTAAATGACACTAAGGTAATGCCTGCCCGACTAATGGGAACTAAAGAGGATACTGGTGCCAATATTGAGGTGCTTTTGTTAACTCAGTTGGAAGGGGATGAATGGGAAACTCTTGTCAAACCAGCTAAACGAGTGAAAATAGGCACAAAAATAGTGTTTGGTGAAGGATTATTGACAGCAGTATGTACCGGATTAAAAGATCACGGAGGAAGAATATTCCGTTTTGAGTATACTGGAGTATTCTTTGAGGTATTGGACAAGCTCGGCGAGATGCCATTACCACCTTATATTCATGAAAAATTGGAAGATAAGGATCGTTACCAAACGGTTTATGCAAAAGAACAAGGTTCAGCTGCTGCTCCAACGGCAGGCTTACATTTCACAAACGAACTACTAGAGGAGATAAAAGCGAAAGGTATTAAAATCGCATTTGTAACACTTCACGTAGGATTGGGTACATTCAGACCAGTAAGCGTTGATTCCATAGATGACCATGAGATGCATTCGGAATTCTACCGTGTTACACAGGAAACTGCTGAACTGATTAATGGAGTGAAGGAAGCTGGCGGTAAGGTAGTAGCAGTTGGTACCACTTCCACAAGAACATTGGAAACTGTCGCTACAAAATTTGATGGTACATTAAAAGAAGATAGCGGATGGACATCCATTTTCATTTATCCAGGATATGAATTTAAATGTATCGATGGAATGATTACTAACTTCCATTTACCGAAGTCCACACTTGTAATGCTAGTAAGTGCTTTAACATCAAAGGAATTTATATTGTCCGCATACCACGAAGCAATCGAGCAGCGTTATCGCTTCTTTAGCTTTGGAGATGCGATGTTTATAAAAGGAAGGAACTATTAAATGACTGCAATTACGTATGAGTTAATAAAAAAAGATAAACAAACAGGAGCCCGTCTTGGTATTGTACATACACCTCACGGGTCATTCGAGACACCCACCTTTATGCCGGTTGGAACACAAGCAACTGTTAAAACAATGGCTCCAGAAGAAATCAAAGAGATGGACGCAGGAATAATTTTAAGTAATACTTACCATCTGTGGCTTCGACCTGGACATGATATTATTCGTGAAGCTGGCGGATTACACAAATTTATGAATTGGGATCGAGCAATCTTAACAGATTCAGGTGGCTTCCAAGTATTTAGTTTAAGCGATATGCGTAAGATAGAAGAAGAAGGTGTGCATTTCCGCAATCACTTGAATGGGGACAAGCTATTTTTAAGTCCAGAAAAGTCGATGGAGATACAAAATGCACTAGGCTCTGATATTATGATGGCCTTTGATGAATGTCCTCCTTATCCAGCTACTTTCGAATATATGAAAGCATCTGTAGAGCGTACGTCTCGTTGGGCAGAACGATGCTTAACTGCTCATACAAATACTGATAAACAGGGCTTGTTCGGTATCATTCAAGGTGGAGAATATGAAGAGCTTCGTCGCCAGTCAGCGAAGGATTTAATTTCATTAGACTTCCCTGGTTATGCAATTGGTGGTTTATCTGTAGGTGAACCAAAAGACGTTATGAATCGAGTATTAGATTTCACAACTCCTTTAATGCCTGATAACAAGCCTCGTTACTTAATGGGAGTAGGTTCTCCAGACTCATTAATCGATGGCTCTATTCGTGGAGTGGATATGTTTGATTGCGTATTGCCGACACGAATTGCTCGTAACGGAACTTTCTTTACTCACAAAGGTAGATTAGTGATTAAAGGAGCTAAATTTGCTAGAGATTTTGGACCAATCGATGAGAAGTGTGATTGTTATACGTGTAAAAACTATTCTAGAGCATATATTCGTCATCTTTTCAAAGCAGACGAAACCTTTGGACTGCGTTTAGCATCTTACCATAATCTCCATTTCTTGATGAAATTAATGGAAAATGTACGTCAGGCGATAAGAGAAGATCGACTGTTAGATTTTAAAGAAGAGTTTTTTGAAGAGTATGGGTACAACAAACCAAATGCAAAAAACTTCTGATTCTTGTATACTGTATAAAGAGGCAAAGGAGGGGAAATATTAATGGATTTAGTAGGTTTATTGCCAATTATTGCTATGTTCGTCGTTATGTGGTTTTTTATCATTCGACCAGCGCAAAAGAGACAGAAAAGCACTGCCGAAATGCAAAGTAATCTAAAGCGTGGAGATCATATTATTACAGTAGGTGGATTACACGGTAAGGTAGATGCAGTGGATGATCAAACAATTTATGTAGTCGTAGCTGATGGTACTCGTTTACAATTTGAACGTGTTGCAGTTGGACGAGTGGTTACAGATTCTACAATTTAAGTAAAAGAACTTACTCTCTAATGAGTAAGTTTTTTTTTTGTGGGCAATATAAAATTGAGGTGAATTCTATGAATGATACTCTCATAATCATTTTGCGTACAATAGCATTGTATTGGATTATATTAGCTATTTTAAGAATTATGGGAAAAAGAGAAGTCGGCGAGCTAAGTATTTTTGACTTAGTTGTCTTTTTGTTGATTGCAGAAGTGGGTTCAGTTGCAATTGATAATCCGGAAAGTAATTTCTGGCATGCTTTTTTACCAATGGGAATCTTGCTGATTATTCAACTGATTGCCTCGTATACTTCCTTAAAGAGTAAAAAATTTAGAGATATGATGGAGGGCCATCCATCCATTATTATAAAAGATGGTGTGATAGTGGAAAAAGAGATGAGGAAACAGAGATATAATCTAGATGATTTGCTCCAACAGCTTAGAGAACAGCAGATTGGTTCTATTCGTTCAGTTTCCTACGCCTTTTTAGAGCCATCGGGAAACTTATCAGTTTTCAAAAAGAAAGAGGAGCAGTTTATATTTCCTTTAATTATTGATGGAGATATACAAATGGATCATCTTATTCGAATTGGAAAAAGTAAAGAATGGTTATTGGACGAACTGAATAAGAAAATGCTTTATGATTATAAAAAAGTATTCTATTGTTCCTATGAGGAAGAAGAATTATATATTCAACTCAAGACATCTTTTTAATTAAAAAGCCCAAAACCACCCTTTTGAAGGGGATCTTGGACTCTTACTTTTTAACTGTTGGACTTAAAATCTATTTTTAGAGCTTTTAGCTATTTTAAAAATCACACTTAGCTCTTTTCGTCGGATTTGTCCAAATAGTAATAGGCCGATTGTTAAATAAGCTAGAGTAAGTAAACAATCTATTATCAATGATTGGCTACCTATGGACACTAACATTGGTCGAGTAATAATAGTCAAAAGAAATACGACATAAGGTAAAGCGAAGAAAGAGAACCCAATTTGAGCTTCTTTCTTTTGTTTAAGTGAAGCGATATGTAGAAATGAAGTGATCAGAACACCAAATCCTATCGCAACAATTGCACCCTTCTCCTGGATGCCAGCCTGAGATGCTAAGAAAAATAGTAATAGTAGTTTACCTACCCCGCCATAAAGCGAGTTGAGAAATGCGCTATTAGAGCTATTGAGAGCCTGCAAGATAGAGAACAAAGGGCTTTGAATATAGTAAAAGAAAAAAATTGGAGATAGAATTTTCATATAGACTTCTGCGTTTTCAACATGAAACAGTTCATAGACTAGCTCACCACCATGTAAATAGAACAAGGTAGCTGCATAACAGCCCGTTAGCGTAGAAAATTTTAAAGATAAATGGATTCTCTCTTTAAGCAGACTATAGTTCTTTCTAGCATAAGCGTCACTTACAGCAGGTATAAGGACGATAGAGAGTGCAAAGGGTATAAAGGATGGGAAGAGTAGTAACGGTACTAAAACGCCTGAAATTACCCCATATAGCGTTGTAGCAGCAACAGCGCTTATACCCGTAATAGCTAAAGCCTTGATAAAAATGATAGGCTCCAAAAACCATGTGAATGAACCAAAAAGCTTACTGCCAGAAGAAGGTAGGGCTATAGCGAATAAAGGTGGTAGTGGGTAGGCCTTTTTAGACTTTGTATATGTTTGTTGTTTTTTCCACTTTTCATATCTCCATTTGAGATAAAGCAATGATGCTGCCTCTGCAACCAAAGCTAAGAACATGGCGTATGCAGCAGCTTCCTGTGGAGATGAAGATGTTAAAAATAAAGGCAAGGCAAAAGTGATTAGTAAGATACGAACTATTTGTTCAATTAGCTGGGCTATTGCTGTTTCTTCTAATTTAGCAATTCCTTGTAAAAATCCTCTTAAGATTCCACCAGCCGCTGCGATCGGGACAATAGCAATAGATACATAGAGAGTCATCGTGATTGCATCGTTTTTCAAAAGATTACTAGAAATAAGCGGAGTGACAAAAATAAAGATTGGTGTAAAAATAATCATAGATACTACGGTTACAATTACGGAAGTTCGCATAACTGTGAAATAATCAGATATAGCGTTTCTCGTTCGAAGCTCAGCTATAATTTTAGTTATAGCAATCGGTATACCCAATTGGATAAGGGATAAGAAGAAGATAAAGGCTGGATACGCCGTGCTGTAAATACCAACTGCCTCTTCTCCAGTCAACCGAACAAACTGCATGCGGTAAATAAAGCCTAAGAACTTGGACAAAAAAATGGCAAACATTAATACAATGGACCCTCTTAAATACGTTGACAAATTAAACACTTCCTTCTCAAATGCAGGAACTTCGTTTACAATAATAATATGCAAGCCACTTACCACATTATTCTATAAAGAGGTGCAGTATTTTGGAAAACTCATACAATCATATCTTTCTACACGTGCTACCAGCTTTAGAGAGCAAAAAGAGTGAATTTAAAGTTTATCAGTACGAAACAGTAACAGAACAAGATATTTGGAAGTATTGTGTGGAAAAGAAATGGAGGAAGCTAGATGTTCTTTCCTTATCTCTTCATCAGATTGTCAATGACGTTCTTTCTATTACACCAGCAGAGTATATGACTTACGAGCAAATTCAAAACTCTCGAACATCTAATTGGTTTGCAGACATTAACCAAGAGGAATTACAAGTCTTATTAAATCCTCAAAATGAGAAAAAATAAGCAAACAGTCATTTGACAGTAAGGGCATCGTGTTTCATAATAAATGTGTTGCATTTTTTTGGAATTGAAATAGATGGAATATTCTATTTCATAATTGTTTTTAGCAATAGTCTTTCTGACGAAGGAAGTCTGTGGTTATTCTTAGGAGGAAGTACATATGAAAACAAGAGGACGCATAGTTGCGTTTTTACTGCTTCTTGTAATTTTTGCAGGGACAATAAGCCCTACAGTTAGCGGAGTTTTAAATAATATTAAATTAGGGCTAGATTTACAAGGTGGTTTCGAGGTTCTCTATCAGGTTGAGGAACTTCAGGATGGACAAGAGATTACAGATGAGATCGTAGCAGATACGGCTTCAGCTTTAACTAGCCGCATCGACGTGCTTGGTGTAAGTGAGCCTAGTATTCAAATTGAGAATGATCACAGAATCAGGGTACAGCTAGCGGGTGTAGAGGATCAGGAGTCTGCAAGGGAATTGCTATCTACTCAAGCTAATCTAACATTCCGAGATTCTGACGATAATATAATGCTAGATGGTATGGACCTTAAAGAGGGCGGTGCTAAAGCGGCATTCAACCAGCAAGGCCAACCAATCGTTACATTAGAGTTGAAAGAGGCAAGCAAATTTGCAGAAGTAACGGAGCAAATAGCAGCAAGACCAGCTCCAGACAATGTATTAGTAATTTGGTTAGATTTTGAAGAAGGCGTAGATTCCTATGCTGCAGAGGTGTTAAAGGAAGATCCTAAATTTACTTCTAATCCGCGAGTATCTCAACGAATTAGTTCAGATAGTGTGGAAATCTCAGGATCATTTACAGTAGAAGAAACAAAAAATCTTTCTGGTATTTTAAATGCGGGAGCATTACCTGTTAAACTTACCGAAATTTTCTCTACTTCAGTTGGTGCGCAATTCGGTGAGCAAGCATTAGACAGCACTATTCTTGCTAGTATTATAGGTGTTGCGGCTATTTTCATATTTATGATTTTCTATTATCGCTTGCCAGGTCTGGTAGCAGTAATTTCCTTAGTCGTATATATCTTCTTAATCCTAGTCATATTTGATTGGATTAATGGGGTTCTTACTCTCCCAGGTATAGCAGCCATCGTTCTTGGGGTAGGGATGGCAGTCGATGCCAACATCCTAACATATGAACGGATAAGGGAAGAGCTAAGAGTTGGAAAATCGGTGAAAAAATCATTTGAGGCCGGAGCGAAATCTTCATTCTCAGCGATTTTTGATGCGAATGTCACCACCCTTTTAGCAGCAGTTGTATTATTCTATTTTGGTACAAGTTCTGTTAAAGGATTTGCGACACTTTTGATAATTAGTATTTTGGTTGTATTTATAACTGCAGTTTTTGCGTCACGTATTCTTTTAGGACTGCTAGTTCATAGTGGATACTTTGACAATAAACCAGGCTGGTTTGGGATTTCAAAAAAACGTGTTCACTCTCCTGAAGAGGAAGTAGATACGTTAGATTTAACAACGAAGTTTGATCGAGTAGACTTTGTTCATAACCGAAAAATTTATTATACAGCTTCTATTATTTTGACAGTTGCCGGAATTGTCATATTAAGTGTATTTAAGCTAAATCTAGGAATTGATTTCTCTTCTGGTACACGCGTACAGATTGACTCCACTACACCATTGACTCAGGAGATAGTTGCCGAGAAATTGGATGCTATTGGATTGTCTACTGAAGATATCGTCATTTCAGGTGACAATAGCGAAGGAGCAGTTGTCCGTTATAAGGATGAATTCTCTCAAGAAGAGATTAAAAATTTAAAAGCAGATATGAAAGAACAATTTGGAGCGGAACCACAAGTAAGTACAGTTTCACCTACGGTAGGTACGGAACTTGCTGCAAATGCAATGAAAGCATTGTTTTTCGCTGCGTTGGGTATAGTAATTTATGTGGCGTTTCGTTTTGAGTGGCGTATGGGTCTTGCAGCTATAGCTTCCTTACTCCACGATGTTTTCCTAATGGTAGCTATTTTTAGTATTTTACGTTTGGAAGTTGATATTACCTTTATCGCAGCTATATTAACGATAGTAGGTTATTCGATAAATGATACAATTGTAACTTTTGACAGAATTCGAGAAAACCTTCATCGTAGTAAAGCGATTACTACAGAAGAAGAACTTGCAACAATCGTTAATAAGTCTCTTCGCCAAACATTAGGACGTTCAGTCAACACTGTGTTGACAGTGGTTCTTGTAGTAGTAGCCTTATTATTATTTGGTGCTGAAGGTATTAGAAACTTCTCTATTGCACTGTTAATTGGTTTATTAGCAGGAACATATTCATCATTATTTATCGCAGCTCAGTTATGGTATGATCTGAAAGCCAAAGAGCTTCGTAAAACTGGTGGTATTAAAGTGGAAAAAGAAGAGAAAAAATGGGGTTCAGATGAGCCTGTAGTATAATGAAACAAAATAAGGGAGCAGGGTATTTTATACTCTGCCCCTTTTTTCTTTGCAGTAATATATTCATCCTTTCTTGTTTTATACGTTATAATAACTATTAAGGAAGTGAAGAAAAATGATCCAATCACAAAAAAGATGGAGAATATCTAGACCCAATGACGAATTAGTAAATTCTTTTGAAAAAGAGCTGACCATACCTCGCGTCTGTGCAAAAGTACTAGTTTCCAGAGGTTTTAATAGTGTAGAAGATGCTAAAAACTTTTTATATATAACGGAAGAACATATACATGACCCATTTCTCTTTGAAGGAATGGAGAAATTGGTAGCAAGAGTACATCAAGCAATAGACGCTGATGAAAAAATAATGATTTATGGCGATTACGATGCTGATGGAATAACAAGTACTACTGTCATGATAAAAACATTGGAGGCCCTTGGTGCCGATGTTATTTTTAAGATTCCAAACAGGTTTATAGACGGTTACGGACCAAGTGAGCGTTTATTCCAACAAGCTTATGATGAGGGTGTAAAACTTATCATTACAGTCGACAATGGGATATCAGGGATCCAGCAGATTCAGTTTGCAAAAGATTTAGGGATGGATGTCATTGTTACGGATCACCATGAACCAGGAGATGTGCTTCCAGCGGCAGATGTTATCATACATCCTGGTTTAAAAGATACAAGATATCCTTTTTCTCATTTAGCAGGCGTAGGAGTAGCTTTTAAAGTGGCTCATGCATTACTTGGTGAAATACCTAAAGACTTGTTTTATTTAGTAGCTATCGGTACAATTGCTGACCTTGTATCGGTTAAGGGAGAAAATCGATACTTCGTACAAGAAGGTATTAAGCAAATGAGAAAAACTACCAACATAGCGATAGAAGCTTTAGCAAATGTGAGTGGCGTAGAAATAAACACGATCAATGAAGAAACAATAGGTTTTATGTTCGGACCACGTATTAATGCTGTAGGTCGCCTTGGTGAAGCAGCCCCAGGGGTTGAGTTATTCATAACTGAAGATTCGAATCGAGCACTTGCACTTGCCAATATGCTGAATGATAAAAATAAGGAAAGACAAGCCATTGTTAAGCAAATCACAGATGAAGCGGTGGAACTCCTAGAGCAAAACCATACTATCGAGGGTCCAAGTGTCATCGTAGTTGGTAAGGAAGGGTGGAACCCTGGTGTTTTAGGAATAGTCGCTTCGAAATTAGTAGAGAAATATTATCGTCCTACAATTGTTCTTGGATTTGATCCGGATAAGCAAATTGCTAAAGGCTCTGCACGCAGTATCGAAGGCTTCCATATGTACAATGAACTAGCTAAGAATAGCGATATTGTTTCTCATTTTGGTGGTCACCCGATGGCGGCAGGTATGACGTTTCCACTTGAACATGTAGATGAGTTTAGAGAGAGGCTCAATGAGCAGGCAAGAGAATGCTTAACAGAGGAACAGTTAATACCTGTAGTATCCATAGACGTACCATTAGAAATGGATGAAATCTCTACCGAGTCCATAGAGTCTATTCAACGTCTTTCTCCATTTGGAATGGGGTTTGCTAAGCCAGTGTATTGTATAGAAAATATACAAGTAAATTCGGTAAAAAAGATTGGGTCTGCTCAAAATCATGTCAAAATGGAGCTAATGCAGGGAGCAGTCTTGTTAGATGCGGTTGGTTTTGGAAAAGGAGAGCTAGCTGATGAGATAGCACCAGCTACGAAGTTATCTTTTATAGGGGACTTGCAAATTAACGAGTGGAATGGTCGTAAGAAACCTCAGCTTATGATTCAGGATGCTAGAACAAATGAATGGCAGTTGTTTGATATACGTGGTGTGAGACAAGTAAATAGATGGTTACCAACCATTCCCGTTTCTCAGACTGTTTTTGTTTGTTTTAACAAAGAATCTATTTCCCATTTTGAATCCGTTGTTTCTGAAAATATATGGTCATGGGATAGCTTGATAAAAGAAAAAGTCAAAGCAAACTGTTTATGTCTCTTAGACTTGCCTGAAGATGAAGAGCAATTGATGAATTTATTACAATACCACGATTGGAAAAGAATCTATGCTCACTTTTTTGCATCGGAGTCGACTTACTTTGAGGGCTTACCTACGCGAGAACAGTTTAAATGGTACTATTCTTTCATCGCAAAAAGAAAAACATTTGCCTTAAAACAGCATATACAACAGCTATCTAAGCATACTGGATGGAGCCAAAATACAATTAATTTTATGTCAAAGGTGTTTTTTGAATTGAATTTTGTTAGAATAGAGGGTGGCACATTGGTGTTGAATGAAAATCTACCTAAAAGAGATTTATCGGAAGCACCAATCTATCAACAGCGTACAAAGCAAATTGATTTAGAGCAGAAGCTATTGTACGCACCATATAAAGAGCTGAAACAATGGTTTGAAGAGCGAAGAGCAGTACAAACCGTTCCTGAGGAGGAGCAAAAATGGATTTAAAGAAATATGTTACAATTGTAGAGGACTGGCCTAAACCAGGTATTCGTTTCAAGGATATTACAACAATTATGGATAATGGGGAAGCATATAAATATGCAACTGACCAAATTGTGGAATATGCCAAAGAAGTGGGTGTAGATATAATCGTTGGACCGGAAGCACGTGGATTTATCATTGGATGTCCAGTTGCTTATGCTTTAGGCATAGGTTTTGCACCAGTTCGCAAGGAAGGCAAGCTTCCTCGGGAAGTAATTCGTGCTGAGTACGGATTAGAATACGGGAAAGATGTTTTGACAATGCATAAAGATGCTGTAAAACCAGGGCAACGTGTACTAATTGTAGATGACTTGTTAGCTACAGGTGGTACAATTGAGGCTACTATCAAATTAGTAGAAGAACTTGGTGGTGTAGTAGTAGGTTGTGCATTCTTAATCGAATTGTCTTATTTAGATGGACGTGACAAGCTTAAGGACTATAACATCCGCACGTTGATGCAATACTAATATTCTTCTTTCTTTATTGACACAAATTGTGCATAATAAGAAAGTAATTGACTATACAAGATAAGGGTGGACTTTACAAGTCCCTCTTTTTTTTTATAAAATATAGCTTATATACTATTTTTGAAAAATAACGAAATCAGGTGAGTTAACATGGCAAAAGATCAGGTGAAGACAGCAGAAGATGTTTTTGAAACAGTTTCCACTTATATGAATAAAGAACATGTTGACTTCGTTAAGAAAGCATACGAATTGGCAGAGCATGCTCATAGAGAACAATTCCGTAATTCTGGGGAGCCATATATTCTACATCCCATACAAGTAGCAGGAATTCTTGCTGATCTTCAAATGGATCCCGAGACTGTTGCCGCTGGTTTTCTACATGATGTTGTAGAAGACACTGAATATACACGAGAAGATATTGTTCGTGAATTTAACGAAGAGGTTGCCCTGTTAGTAGAAGGGGTAACGAAATTAGGTAAAATTAAATATATGTCTAAAGAAGAACAGCAGGCTGAAAATCATCGGAAGATGTTTATAGCAATGGCACAGGATATTCGAATTATCTTGATTAAGCTTGCTGACCGTTTACATAATATGCGTACATTAAAGCATTTACCTGAGGAAAAACAACGACGTATATCTAACGAAACATTAGAGATTTTTGCACCTCTTGCCCACAGACTAGGGATTTCAGCAGTGAAATGGGAGCTAGAGGATACAGCATTGCGTTATTTAAATCCGCAGCAATATTATCGAATTGTTAATTTTATGAAGAAGAAGCGTACTGAGCGAGAGCTTTATTTAACGGATGTTATGGATGATATAAGAAATCAGCTAGATGAAATGGAAGTAGGAGCGGATATATCTGGGAGACCGAAGCATATTTACAGTATATATCGCAAAATGGTCGTTCAAAACAAGCAGTTCAATGAAATCTATGACTTATTAGCAATGCGAATCATTGTAAATAGTATTAAGGATTGCTACGCCGTTTTAGGGGTTATTCATACACTTTGGAAGCCAATGCCCGGACGATTTAAAGACTATATCGCTATGCCTAAGCAAAATATGTACCAATCCCTCCATACTACGGTAATCGGACCTAACGGAGAACCTTTAGAGGTTCAGATTCGTACTGAGGAAATGCATAATATTGCTGAATATGGGGTTGCAGCGCATTGGGCTTACAAAGAGGGCAAAAAGGTAGAGGCAGGCAAGCAAAACGTTGATTCCAAGCTTACTTGGTTTAGAGAAATCTTAGAATTTCAGCAGGAATCATCAAATGCTGAAGAATTTATGGAATCCCTCAAATTCGATTTGTTTTCTGATATGGTGTACGTATTCACTCCAAAGGGCGATGTAATTGAGCTTCCCGCTAGCTCTGTTCCAATAGATTTTGCGTATCGAGTCCACTCGGAGGTCGGTAACAAAACGATTGGTGCTAAAGTGAACGGAAAAATGGTACCGCTGGATACCAAGCTACAAACTGGAGATATTATTGAAGTTCTGACGTCTAAACAATCTTTTGGACCGAGTAGGGACTGGATAAAAATTGCTCAATCATCGCAGGCAAAAAATAAAATTAAGCAATTCTTTAAAAAACAGCTCAGAGAAGAAAATGTTATAAAAGGTAAAGAAGCTGTTGAAAAAGAAATAAAAGCTCAAGAGTTTGATATAAAGGAAGTTCTTACTTCTGAGAACATTAAAAGAGTATGCGAAAAATACGCTTTTGCCGGGGAAGAAGACTTATATGCAGCTGTCGGCTTTAGTGGAATAACTGCTCAACAGGTAGTAAACCGTTTAGCGGAAAAAATGCGCAAAATTCGTGACCAAGAAGAGGCGCTTGAAAAGATTAATACAGAAATGCAAACGCCTACGATTAAGAAAACAACAGAATCTGGCGTTGTAGTAAAAGGTATCGATAATCTGCTTATTCGTCTTTCCCGCTGCTGTAGTCCAGTGCCAGGAGATGCGATTGTTGGATTTATCACGAAAGGTAGAGGAGTTTCTGTTCATCGAGCGGACTGTCCGAATGTTCAAAATGACGATGCCCATTCTCGTATCATTGAAGTTGAGTGGGAGCAATCAGATAGCCCGTCGAAAAAGGAATATCAAGTAGATATCGAAGTATCTGCTTTTGATCGGACAGGCTTGCTAAACGAAGTACTCCAAGTAGTAAACGAATCTAAAACCAATATAGTTGCAGTTAGTGGCAAATCAGATAATGATATAGCTTCCATCCATCTGTCTATTTTAATCTCTAATATTGCACATCTGCACAAAGTTGTGGATCGAATTAAACAGCTATCAGATGTCTATTCTGTTCAGCGTATTATTAACTAATACAAACTATAAACTGAATTTAGTTAAAGGGAGTAAATTTAGATGAAAGTAGTTCTACAAAGATGTAAAAATGCAAAAGTAACAGTAGATGGCGAAATTACTGGTCAGATAGATCGTGGATATATGTTATTAGTAGGAATTACAACTACAGATACTGAAAAAGAAGTCGATTATTTAGTAGAGAAAATAGCGGGTCTACGGTTATTTGAGGATGAAGATGGTAAGATGAACCATTCCATTCAAGAAATGAATGGTTCCATTCTTTCTGTCTCTCAATTTACACTTTATGCAGATACTAAAAGAGGAAGACGTCCTAGTTTTATAGAGGCCGCTAGACCAGAACAAGCTAAGCCACTTTGGGAGCTGTTCAATAGCAAGTTACAGGCAAAGGAAATCCAAGTGGAAACAGGGGTTTTTGGAGCCATGATGGATGTCACTTTCACTAATGATGGCCCAGTAACTATCGTGCTTGAGGCTTAGTCTTAAAAACGAGACTGAAATAAATCCTACTTTATATTAAAAGTCCTGAAAATTTTACGAACAGTAAAATTTTCAGGACTTATTTTGTTTACTTCATGAATGTTAAAAGACAATTAGCTTTTTAATTATTTCAATTGACTATCAAAGTAGTCGATAATACCATTATATATTCCATGAGTTGCTTGTTCCCTAAATGCTCGTGTAGTCACATGCTGTTCTTCTGTTGGATTGCTCAAATATCCTAATTCTATGAGAATAGCAGGCTGCTTATTTTCTCGAAGTACTAAATAGTTACCTGGTTGAACACCACGATTTTTTAAGGAAATCATGTCACCGAGTCCTTTATGAACGTAGTTAGCAAGCTCTTTTTGATGGCTATTCATGTAGTACGTTGTATAGCCTCGTACGGAACTATTATTAATGGCATCGTAATGGAGACTTATGAAAGCATCGGCATTCACTTGATGCGCTATAGAAACTCTTTTACGTAAGTCTACATATTCATCCGATTGTCTGGTCATCCTAACATTAGCACCTGCAGCTTGCAGTTTAGAGGAGAGCAATTCAGCTGTTTTAAGCGTTATATCTTTTTCATCGGTCCCTAAAGCACCGGTTGTCCCACGATCATTTCCACCATGGCCGGCATCAATTACAATTGTTGCTCCTTTTAATGTCCCTTTTTTTCTTGTAACTTTTTCTTTCTTTTGCTCTTTCTCTGTTTCTTTTGAAGTTTCCGGAGTATTTGTTTCTTCTGAGGAGGATACTACCCAGTTAGCGATATACCCATTTTTTCCGTTTCCTAAATCGATTTTAAACCAGTCATTAATTGTCTCAATGACTTTAAATGATTCACCGGCCGCAGCTCTTTTCACTACTTCGCTGTTAGTATTACTCTCAGCGCGGATATTTGTTCCACTATATAGCACAGTAATGGACTCTGATGAAGTGGTCTTTGAACTAGATCCTACTGCATTTGTAAAACTACCATAAAAGCTGTAAAGCCATCCCTTTTTTCCTGTTTCAAGTTCTACTTGAACCCATTGGTGGTCCGTAGCAAGTACGTTAAATTGGTCTCCTTTGTTAACTTGACCTATTTTTTTTGAAGATAAGTCAGGTTTAGCACGTACATTTAAAGCATCCACAGAAATAACAAACTTTCTTTCTTTTATCGATGATGCCGGTGATGGGGTTTTTGTTGCCGTATGTTCAACTATAGTCACATATGTATTATTTACCCATCCCTTTTGTCCATTGTAATCAATTTCAACCCATTCATCTTCTGATTGATGTGCAACATACTTTTCTCCTTCATTTAATTTACCGATAACGGCTGAAGAAACTGAAGGAGCTGTACGAACGTTTAAATTATTTACTTTGGAGACAATTTGCTTATTGTCTAATCCTTCCGTTTCAATAGTTGCATACCAGCTAGCAACCCAACCAGTAGTATTTTTGTATTTAACTTTTAACCAATCATTTTCTTTTCCAACTACTGTGAGTTTATCATTTTTATGTACTGAACCAATTGTGTCATATGTTAATCCCGGACCACTACGCACCTTTAAAGATGATACACTTACTACAGCCTCTTGTTCTTGAGCTTGAACCTGTATATTAACAAAAGGTATGAAGAGCGAAAATACTAGTAATAATGTTACCAATTTGTGGACTATTTTGTTATTCATTGGATCACCTCTCTCTTTATTGTAAATAGTCTAACAAAAAATTACTACCATTTATTTAAAAAGGTTGACTTATTTCATTTACGTTATTATGATAAAGTATAATTAAAAATTTAAACAAACCATTGACCGAAAAAGTAACTGTTTATAAGGAATGACAAGAGAGGGAAAGACGTGGCTGCAATCTTTCCTACAGACCCCTACAGTGAACAACATTCGAGAGGTTTTTTGTCGAAAGAGTATTCTTTAGTAGGCAAAAACGGATCTGGCCGTTATCCAGCGTTGAGAGGGTTAATTATATTAACCAACTAGGGTGGAACCGCGGAAGCTTAAAAGCTCTCGTCCCTTGCTATATGCAAGGGATGAGGGCTTTTTTTATTTGTATTTGAAGGGAGTCCAACATAATGGATATTAAATTACCAAGAGGAACACAAGATATTTTGCCATCTGAAACAGCAAAGTGGCAGATAGTAGAAGATTTAATAAGAGACGAGTGTCGTATGTTTCACTACAAAGAGATTAGAACACCTGTCTTTGAGCATACTGAACTATTTACTAGAGGAGTAGGAGATACAACTGATATCGTCCAAAAAGAAATGTACACGTTTCAGGACAGAGGAAATCGATCACTTACGTTAAGACCTGAAGGAACAGCATCAGTTGTACGATCATTTGTAGAACATAAGATGTTCGGATATCCTGATCAGCCAGTAAAGCTATATTACATGGGACCTATGTTCCGCTATGAGCGTCAACAAGCTGGTAGGTATCGTCAATTTGTTCAATTTGGTATGGAGGCAATCGGTAGTGCTGACCCAGCAATCGATGCTGAAGTAATATCTCTAGCTATGTCGATCTATAAAAAAGCTGGTTTAAAAAGCTTGAAACTAGTGATTAACTCACTAGGGGATACAGAAAGCCGAATCGCTCACAGAGAAGCTTTAGTGAACCATTTTGAACCGCATATCGAGGAATTTTGCTCTGATTGCCAAAATAGATTGCAAAAAAATCCACTGCGAATTTTAGACTGTAAGGTAGATCGTAACAATCCTTTGATGGCAAAAGCACCATCTTTAACAGATTTTTTAAATGAAGAATCTGCAGCATATTTTGAAAAAGTAAAACAATACTTAACCACGTTAAATATTGAGTTCGAGGTAGATCCTAATTTAGTACGAGGACTAGACTATTATAATCACACTGCATTTGAAATTATGAGTACTGCTGAGGGATTTGGTGCAATCACTACGCTAGCTGGTGGAGGAAGATATAACGGCTTAGTAGCGGAGCTAGGTGGGCCAGATTCTCCGGGTATCGGTTATGCGATGAGTATTGAAAGACTTCTACTGGCGATGGAGGCAGAAAAAATTGCGTTTCCAGACCATACTTCACTAGATGTTTACCTAGTGGCTATGGGTGAGGAAGCTAAGAAAAAAGTGACGGAGCTTACCTTTGAGCTGCGTCAAAACAAAATTTCTGCTGATATGGACTATTTAGACCGTAAAGTAAAGGCTCAGATGAAATCAGCGGACCGATTAAAAGCAAAAGCAGTGATTGTAATCGGTGAAGATGAACTCGAAAAACAAAGTGTTATGTTGAAAGATTTAACTACCGGGACTCAACAGCTAGTACCATTTACATCCTTAATAGATGAAGTTAAAAAATTAACGGAGGCAAAATAATCATGAACAGAACGCATACAAGTGGACAACTAAACGAACAACATATAGGTGAATCGGTTCAACTAATCGGTTGGGTTCAAAAACGAAGAGATTTGGGCGGACTAATTTTCGTTGATGTGAGAGACCGTACTGGTATTGTGCAAGTTGTATTTAATCCAGAAATTTCAGAAACTGCTCTACAGGTGGCAAATACGTTACGAAACGAATTTATCATTGAAATTAAAGGGAATGTCGTTGCACGTGCAGAAAATCAAATAAACCGCAACATCCCTTCTGGTGCAATTGAGGTTCAAGCAAATGAAATTTCCGTTATCAACGAGGCAAAAAATCCTCCTTTTTCAATTGAAAATCAAACAGACGCAGGGGAAGATGTCCGTTTAAAATATCGTTATCTAGATTTAAGAAGACCAGTGATGTATGACACGTTTAAAATGCGTTCAGATATTACAAAAACAGTTAGACGTTTCTTAGACGATGAAGGATTCCTTGAAGTAGAGACACCAATCTTAACAAAATCTACGCCAGAGGGAGCTCGAGATTACCTAGTACCAAGTCGTGTACATGGAGGAGAGTTTTACGCTTTACCTCAGTCTCCACAATTGTTTAAACAGTTGCTGATGGTTGGAGGATTTGAAAAGTACTATCAAATTGCTCGCTGTTTCCGTGACGAAGATTTACGTGCTGATCGTCAACCAGAATTTACACAAATTGATATGGAAATGAGCTTCCTGTCCATGGATGAAATTCTTGAGATGAATGAGCGCATGATGCAAAAGATCATGAAGGATGTTAAAGAAGTAGATGTTAGCATTCCATTCCCACGAATGGATTATGACGAAGCAATGGCAAGATTCGGATCAGATAAACCAGATGTTCGTTTTGGTTTAGAGTTAACAGATCTTTCAGAGCAAGTGAAGGATAGCTCCTTTAAAGTATTTGCATCTGCAGTAGAAGCTGGCGGCCAGGTTAAAGCTATTAACGTCAAAGGAGCAGCAGATAACTATTCACGTAAAGATATTGATGCCCTTGGAGAATATGCATCTCGTTATGGTGCAAAAGGTCTTGCATGGCTTAAAGTTGACGAGGAAGGCATTAAAGGGCCTATTGCAAAATTCTTTGAAGGTGAAGCGGCAAGTACGCTTATTCAAACTCTAGTTGCTGAAGCAGGAGATTTATTGCTATTTGTAGCTGACAAGAAATCAGTAGTTGCAGATGCACTTGGAGCGTTACGTTTGAAGCTTGGTAAAGATTTAAAGCTAATCGATGAAAGTCGTTATGCTTTCCTATGGGTCGTGAACTGGCCACTATTCGAGTATGATGAAAAAGAAGGACGTTATTACGCAGCCCACCATCCATTTACACGTCCTGCTGACGAAGACCTGCCGTTAATGGAAACTGATCCAAGCCAAGTAAAAGCACAAGCTTATGACCTTGTTTTAAATGGCTATGAGCTAGGTGGCGGATCTCTTCGTATTTATTCAAGAGAAGTACAGGAAAAAATGTTTGAGATTCTTGGATTCTCTGACGAAGAGGCAAAAGCTCAGTTTGGATTCTTAATGGAGGCGTTTGAATATGGTACACCTCCTCACGGTGGAGTAGCATTCGGATTAGACCGTTTAGTTATGCTTCTATCCGGAAGAACAAATCTTCGTGATACAATTGCTTTCCCTAAGACAGCAAGTGCTAGCTGCTTACTGACACAAGCACCAAGTCCAGTAGCAGAAGCACAGCTTGATGAACTACAGTTAAGCTTAAATAAAAAAGAACAATAAATAGTTACCACCTTTTAAGCATGAAATTTATGCTTAAAAGGTGTTTTTTTATTTGTGAGTTTAAATATAGGGGATGGAAGGAAGTTCCTCTTAAAACAGCGGGAATCGCACCTAAAAGTAGAGGAAATGACACCTAAATCACAATGAGGCGCCGCACGTAAGAGGGAGGGAAGTGCAACATAAAGAAGAGAAAGTGATACCTAATAAGTGAAGACACAATTAAAAGTAGAGAAAGTAATACCTAAAACACTCTTCCAAATACTAAAACTAAATAAAAATTGGAAGATAACAAAATCTAACTAAAATAATTTAAGATGAGGTCACATATACTTTTAAGAGATTATACATAATTGGGAGGATGATTGGAGTTATTGAAAAGGCATTACTCTTTATAATTTTATTAAGACTTGCATCTGGTAGCATAGAAATTACTGCAGCCATGTTTATGCTAAAGTTTAATGACTTAGAAAAAGCATTCTATATTAATTCAATGCTTGCACTAGTAGGGCCTTGCATTTTGATCGTTACGACAGGTATAGGTTTAATGGGATTAGCGGATAAAATATCTATGACTCGAATCGTATGCCTATTCGCAGGTATTTTATTAATACTCTTTAGTGTAAATTCAAAATGAGTTTATCAAATTATAAGCTAAAAAAACTAGCACATGTTTCCTTCTCAATAGTGAGAATGGAAGTTGGTGCTAATTTTTTTGAGGATTTATTAAATAACCGATAACTTGAAGGCATTATCGGTTTTATTTTTATATTTAACAATATTTTAAGCGGGCTTTTCATCTTTTTTTTCGATTTCACTAACTTTAACCAGCTTAAAGACAAGAAACGTGAGTATAATTCCTAGAACACCACAGCCTATATAAAAAGGATTGATATAGTTTTTCATGACTAATGATAGGATAGGTGGTCCTGCTGCTACTCCTAAAAAACGAGCAGAGCTGTAAAAGGAAGAAATGGTTCCTCGTTCTTCTTTTTTTATGTTTTCAGTAATAATCGCATCTAAAACAGGAAGGATGGCACCAATTGCGATTCCAAGAATGCTGGAAACGGCGATTAACAAAAAGATGCTGTCTTTTACAAATCCTATAAATACAACACTTGCCGAAGCAACGATGAGTGTAATAATCATTAGACGTTTAATCGTTTTTAATTGTCCCTTGATCTTTCTGCCAGTAATAAAGGATGCAATACATAAGAATAATAAAGGAATGGCTAATACAAACCCTTTTTTAATTCCTTTAATATCATGAATTTTCTCCAATATTTCTGATAGATAAAATAGAACCCCGAAAAGAACGAACATCGCAAATATTCCATTTAAAAATACCGAGGTTAACCACTTACCTTCAGCTTTAAATGTTTCCTTGACCTTGTTTAAGAATTCCTTAAGTTTATCTGGTTCTTCGTTATCTCCTTTAGGAACTTTAACGAAAAATAATATGAGTATGAAGGCGATGGCGCTAAAAATAGAGATAGAGAAAAATGGGAAGAACCATAATACAGCAGCTATAGCTGAACCTAGGATAGGGCTTAAAACTTTACCAAAAGTATTGGATGTCTCAATCAGACCTAAGGTGGAGCTTGTCTTCTCGGGGTCATCTTTAAACAAATCACCTACTAGAGGCAAGACAATCGGCATAGCACCGGCAGCACCCATACCTTGCAAAACCCTACCAATAATGATCATCATGTAAGGACTGTCCATTTTCCAGGAGGCCATTCCAGCTATAAGACCACCGATCAATGCTAAAAGTAAGCAAGGCAATATAATTTTCTTTCTCCCAAATCGATCAGATAAATAGCCAGCGACTGGAATAAGAATGATGGCAGCAATTGAGTAGCTAGTTATAATCATACTTGATTGAAAAGAACTAATATCTACCTTTTTCTCCAGTATTGGAAGCACGGGAATAAGCATGGAGTTCCCCAGTGTCATCACTAATGGAATCGAAGCTATACTAATAATAGTCATCTTGCTTACGATAAGATTTTCATCTTTCTTCCCCAACCTACACACCTCAATTTTTATAGAATAAAGGTATGTTCTCCTATAGGGATTTTTTTATGCATATGTTTATAAGAATTGACTTCTTGTTTAAAATAAAGAATAGTAAGCCTGAATTCCGAAGTATATACCAAAACCTATCATGGAAATAGAAGAGATGATGGATACAGTTTTTAAAAGAGGCGTAGATAGTAATTTTCTAGACCCACTAGAAATAGTAGCCATCGTCAGATCGACAAGTGTAATTCCTAATAAGATAGTAATACTATACAAAATAACCTCAATCCCTGATAAAGATCCACTTGCTCCTCCAACAAGTATGGAACCATAAATTCCAAGCCAAAATAAAATAGTCAAAGGATTCAATAGAGCCATAAGTAACCCAGATAGAAAGGAATGTCTTAACCTTACGACCTTTCGATATTTTGCATCCATAGAAATATTATTTACCGTTAACAAGTTTTCAATCCCTGTGTACATGAGGACAAAAAATCCAAAAGACCAAAGAAACGTTTTCATCATTGGATTGTCAATAAATTGTCCGACACCAAAGTACACCATTAACATGTAGAGAATGTCAGTTGCAATTGCTCCTAAACCAAAAAACCAAGCATGAAAAAACCCATTTTTTATGCCAGTGTTCAGCAAGGTTGCCTTTACAGGGCCGATTGGTGCAGCCAACGATATACCTAATATAAAATAAGTGGTTAGTGAATTCACATAGAGCCCTCCGTTTAAAGTCTTGTCTATGTATATTATTCATAGACAAGGATATCTAGGACTAGTTTTATAGAGTATTTTTATCGACGTTTGTAAGTGTGAAAGAAGGGTAAGGATATGGAAGAAAGGTGTTATATATGATATATCTACTAACCTTCATGATTCTGAATAGTCAAATAATATCATGGTATATTCATTGAAGTTTTAAAAGGGATATGCTATTATACAAGTAATACGAATCCTGATGTGTTCGCGAAACGCCAATCAGTTTTGACCGAACAATTATATCGTCGGGAGTCTGACTTTTATTGTTGATGACATGCCCTCTAGTTAGGGACTTCAAAGACAGTAAAGAGGACACCCACCTGCTCTGTGCGGGTTCAAAACGATAAGCACTATTAGTCGGCACGATTGGGATTCGTCTATTTAAAAAAGTCCCCTGTATTTTCGAGGGCACTGAAAAACTAACGAGTTTTAAAATCTAATTGGTTTTTCAACCAAAAACAAGGCACTTTCTGTTCAATTCGAACGGAAAGTGCCTTATTTCATTGTCTATTTCTTACTCTTTTTCATTTAGTAGTTTCATGATCCGTTTCAGGTTGACAGCGAATATCGTTGTGGCACCTTGTATTTCCATGCCAAATAAACCCGCTGATTTTGCCGTTTTATAGCCGTGCGGATTTTTAATCTCACTATTTTTCGCCTCAATTTTATAGCGTTTTTTGGCTAGTTCTTTGAAGGCCTCAGTTTCTTGGAAGGCCTCTTGTTCTTCATGTTCATTTGATTTCAATGAGATGCTATACGTTTTACTTTTCGCACCTTCTGTATAGCAGCCTTCACGCATTGGACAAACTTTACATTTTTCGATGTCAAAATAAAAGGTGATTTTTTGATTTTGATTTTCATTTTTCTTTCCAGTCCGTGCTTTTCGAATCGCCATGTGCCCGACTGGGCACACAAACATACCGGCATCTTTATTAAAATCAAATGCAATTTTTCTTTGACCGTTACCATTTGTGATAACGGGATTTAATTTTGAAATTAATTGAAGTTCTTCCGATTTGGCGTATTGTAAATTATCTTTGCCTGAATAAGCCGTGTCTCCAATGATCGTCTCGATGTCCATCCCTGTCCCTTTACTTTTCTCTACTAATTCTTGAAGATATTGACCATCACTTTTTTCACCAGTTGTTACAATCGCGGCTGTGATAATTCGTTCATCACTCATCGCGATATGCGTTTTGAATCCAAAGAAAGCCGAGTCTGCCGATTTATGTCCGACACGCGCATCAGGATCTTTTGAATGACCCAACTGTGTATCGTAATCATCGATGACTTCTTTTAAGACATTTAATTTTTCTTTCACAGCAGGGATTTGTGCTACTTTTGATTGTGTTTCGACGACTTCCACAACTCGGCGGCAATAATCCAATTCCTCCGTCACTTCATTTGAAGTTGGCTTTTTAGGAAACTTTCCGACCATCTCTTCCTCGAGTTGGTAAACCGTTTTACGCACATTTTTTGATTTTTCTTGTAAAAACTCTTTTGGTGATTTTTGATTATAACGAGCTTTTGTGTGAGTTGCATCGACAATAACGGTTTTACTGGTGATAAGCCCTTTTTCCAACGCAATTTCAACCGTCTTTCCAATGAGTAAATCTAATAGATTCATGTCTTGGAGACGAAGGCGGCGAAATTTTGTAAGAGAACTGGAATCAATGACCTCTTCTTCTGGTGACATATCTAGAAAATATTTAAACGACATATCGAATTTTGAACGCTCTACGAGATCGGCATCTG
Organism: Psychrobacillus sp. FSL W7-1457; assembly: GCF_038593405.1. NCBI lineage: Bacteria > Bacillati > Bacillota > Bacilli > Caryophanales > Bacillaceae > Psychrobacillus > Psychrobacillus sp. FSL W7-1457. The sequence continues at coordinate 2,332,917 of NZ_CP151993.1, read as the reverse complement.
ATAGGTCATGTATGGCTTTCAACAGTAAATATTTGAACATACGAATAGGTGGAATCGCATTTCTACCATTATCCAAACAATATTTTGATTTTAATTCGTCTAAGATAAATGAAAAATCGACGAGCTCGTTGATTTGGCGAAGCATATTATCTTTTGGGATAACTAAATCATACAAAGCTATATAAGGGCTCAAATTTAGTGTTTCTTGTTTGGAAATCATGGCTGCGTCACCTCTAGTTAGTTTTACTCATTATACTATGATAAGAGGATGTAAGATAAAGAAAAAGCGATTGCGTGAACAGAAATCTGTTCACGCAATCGCTTTAGTAATTTCATTGACTTTTTCAGTGCCCTCCTATTTTCAGGGGACTTTTTTAGTGGAATGAATAATAACTTTCAGAGACAGTTGCTCGTACAAAAACAATCATATTCGCAAAAACTTTTAAGCAAATTTAGTAATATAAAAATAAACTGCAAATTAGAATTCCTTTAATCCAATTTAGCATTTCCTAACGCTATAAAATTAGTGAATTTAGTAAATAGGTTATCTGTGTACCATAGTACACTCCATCGTTTATAATAAATTTTCAAGGGTAAAATATTAATAGAATAGCACTTGACTGGAACTAATGTGATAATATTTGAGTAGTGAAAAGATAAAACCAACTAATCTTATATAAATGGAGTGTTTTTTATGTTACATCAATTTTCTAGAAATGAACTTGCTATAGGAAGAGAAGGAGTAGAGCTGTTAAAGAATACAACAGTAGCTATTTTGGGTGTAGGAGGCGTTGGATCATTTGCTGCGGAAGCATGCGCCCGAAGTGGTGTGGGTAGAATTATTTTAGTAGATAAGGACAATGTGGATATAACAAATATAAATCGTCAATTAGTAGCTTACATGTCTACTGTAGGACGATCAAAATCTGAGGTAATGAAAGAAAGAATCGCAGACATTAATCCAGATTGTGAAGTAATTGATATGCATATGTTCTATACCGAAGAAACGTATGAACAATTTTTTGATATGAAAATTGATTATGTTATAGATGCATCGGATACAATAATATATAAAATTCATTTGATGAAAGAATGTTTAAAGCGTGGTATTAAAATAATTTCTAGTATGGGAGCTGCCAACAAAACAGATCCAACGAGATTTAAAATTGTTGATATTTCTAAGACACATACCGATCCACTTGCAAAAGTAATACGTACAAAGTTACGTAAGGAAGATCGTATTACAAAAGGAATTCCCGTTGTATTTTCAGATGAAAGTCCTATTGTAGTGAGAGAAGATGTAGTAGAAACAGTTGGAAAGCCAGATGCTGCTATCCGTAAAGCTAAGATGCCACCTTCCTCTAATGCATTTGTGCCGTCTGTGGTAGGTTTAATTTGTGCTAGTTGGGTAATAAATGACATTACAAAAAATATTACAATTAATAGAGTGCAGTAAATAGGTTGCAGTTTTTTTTACATCACTTATACTAAAACTAATCACATTTCAAACGAGGTGGAATCTAAAATGACTGAAACAAAAAATCAGGAAGAGCCAAAGAAAAAAATGACTCTTCAAGAAGCTGTTAAACAAAAGCTAGAAGAAAAGAAAAACCAAGCTGGTGGCGGTAACTTAAAAGGGGCTGGTCCAGCAGCTAATCAAAAAATGAAAAGTCAACAAACTAAAAAGGTAAGCAATACACGCAGAAAAATGGGTGTATAATCCTTATAATCATGCTTAAAAGATGAGACAAAACAAAACGCTACCGATGTTTTCGGTAGCGTTTTAAATTTTTATGACTCGTGTTCTCTTTTTACTTTATTTTTCCTTCTTAAAGTTCTCTAAACGATTATAAATAGCTGCCAATCGCTTTTCTTCGCCAGCATCTATCGGATCATAAAATCTTGTACCGACTAAATTATCTGGAAGATAGGTTTGTTTCACCCAACCACCGAACGTTCCTATTTTATGATCGTGAGGATATACATAGCCACCATGCCCAAGTTCCTTCGCACCAGCGTAATGAGTATCTTTTAAATGACTTGGAATATCCCCGGTTTTACCCGCATGGATACTGCTGATCGCCTTGTCGAGTGCTACATACGCAGAGTTGGATTTCTCGGATAAGCACATTAGAACTACTGCATTTGCCAGTGGAATACGTGCTTCCGGAAGCCCTAGTCTTTCTGCTGATTGAATTGCGGCTAATACTTGTGGTCCTACTGCAGGATTGGCAAGTCCAATATCCTCATAGCTCATCACCAAAAGTCTTCTACTGACAGCTACCAAATCCCCATTTTCTAAAAGGTGTGCAAGATAATATAAAGCTGCGTCCGTATCACTACCTCTCACTGATTTTTGAAGGGCTGATAATAAGTTATAAAAGTGAGAGCCCTTTTTATCTCCAAATACACCTACTCGATCAATAAGGCTATCCAGCGTAGAATCTTCTACTACGGTAATACCATCTTCTTCAAAGCTTGCAAAAATAGTTGATTCTAATAGAGTCAAAGCTTTACGAGCATCACCATTCGAGGCATCTGCAATCTTTAATAGTTGTTCTTCTGTAATTTTTATAGGGGTTTTACCGAGACCTTTAACGCTATCCTCTAAAGCTCTTTTTAGAAGAACGTCTACATCCTCCGTAGTAAGCCGCTTCAACTGTTTAATCTCTCTACAACGGGAGCGGATCGCTGGATTGACGTCATGGAAAGGATTTTCCGTTGTAGCACCGATCAGAATGATAGAACCATTTTCAACGTGTGGCAAAAGAGTATCTTGCTGTAGTTTGTTGAATCGGTGAATTTCGTCTAAGAATAATATAATCTTTCCACTGATTCTTGCGTCTGCAACAACATCCTCCACGTCTTTCTTACCAGCTTTAGTTGCATTTAAGGCTACAAAAGGGAGCTTGGTTGTTCCAGCTATGGCAAAAGCCAAAGAGGTTTTGCCTACACCTGGATCTCCGTACAGGAGCATGGAGGGAACATGTCCATTGATAATCATTTTATATAGAGCTGTATTTTTACCAATTACATGTTGCTGTCCTGCAATTTCATCTATTGTTTGTGGTCTCATTCGATAGGCTAACGGTTCATTTTGCAAAACGAATCTCTCCTTTTTCTATGTATTTATCAAGATTATTTTTATTTGTGGCTCAGGCTAAGCCTAAGCGGTGATAAAACTGCGCGAACGGTGATAAACCCTGCTGAACGGTGATAAATCCCTCCGAACGGTGATAAAACAAAGTATTGTAATTGACTTTAGAATATATTTGGCTATTTCAGTAAATTAAAAGCTTCAGCTAGTTGCATTTTTATTATTTTAACTTAGACATTTAAGAAACAAATGATTTTTTGTACTTTAAAACGTACATTTGTTCCTTTATTATATAGAAGATGGGACTAAAAGTCATTTTGAAGTCGTTAGCCCTATGAGTTATGCTATACTAGGGAAAGAATTTTTTATACCCTGATGAATATAACATTAAACGCAAAAATTATACTTAAGAATGATCAAATAAGTAATTTGTTAAATTAAAATGAGGTGAAAATGTTGAAATTTTCAACAAAGGGTCGGTATGGACTTACCATCATGGTAGCTTTAGGGAAACAGTATGGGGAAGGTCCACATGCTTTACGACAAATTGCTACGGAGCACTCCTTATCTGAAGCTTACTTAGAACAAATTGTATCACCCCTACGTAATGCTGGCTTAGTAAAAAGCGTTAGAGGAGCATATGGTGGTTATATGCTGTCTAAAGCGCCAAACGAGATAACTGCTGGCGACGTTATTCGTGTATTAGAGGGTCCAATTCAAATTGTAGAAGGTATAGATGAGGAAGCAGCAGCACAGCGCGAGCTTTGGTTAAGAATTCGTGATGCAGTTAAAAATGTGCTTGATACGACAACGATTGAAGATTTGTCCAAATACACAGAAGAAAACCCTGATTTGGAAGGGTACATGTTTTATATATAAGGAGTTAAGAGTTCACTATGAATAGAATATATTTAGATCATGCTGCAACAACACCTATGGCAGAGCAAGTTGTCCATACTTTAGTAGAAGAGATAAATAATGTTTATGGCAATGCATCAAGTATCCATCAAACAGGAAGAATTGCTCGAAAAAAATTAGATGATGCTCGAAGAATATTAGCTCAATCTATTGGAGCACAAGAAATTGAAATAACTATAACAAGTGGTGGGACAGAAGCAGACAACTACGCATTATTCGGCACTGCCTATGCCCGTAAAGCTTTAGGTAAACATATTATTACGACACAGATTGAGCATCATGCAATCTTGCATGCATGTCAGCAGCTTGAAAAAGAAGGCTTTGAAATAACCTACTTACCGGTTGATCGAACAGGTTTAATCAGTATAGATGACTTGAAAAAAGCTTTAAGACAAGATACTATTTTAGTTTCCATTATGTTTGCCAATAACGAGGTAGGAACGATTCAACCTATAAAAGAAATTGGCAGCATATTAAAGGATCATCAAGCATATTTCCATACAGATGCAGTACAAGCATACGGAAGTGTTTCAATTGATGTAAAAGAGACCTATATCGATTTGCTCAGTGTCTCCAGCCATAAAATTAACGGACCAAAAGGGATCGGTTTTCTATATCAAAATAAGGATATTTACCTTAAACCATTATTGTATGGTGGTCAGCAGGAGCGCAAAAAACGTGCAGGTACAGAAAATGTTCCGGCAATTGTTGCCTTTGCAAAAGCAGTGGAAATTAAGCAGCAAAACATTGAAAAAAGCAACGAGCATTATCGAACGTTAAGAGATACATTTGTTGAGCAATTACAAACAAATGGAGTAGAGTTTAAAATAAATGGATCACTAGAAAATTTACTACCTCATGTAGTAAATGTAAGTATCCCCAAAACAGATGTTGAGACTTTTCTCGTACAGTTAGATTTAGCTGGGATTGATGCGTCAAGTGGTTCTGCTTGTACCGCTGGCTCCATTGACCCTTCGCACGTCCTAGTAGCGATGTATGGTGAAAAAACACCTGAGCTGAGAAATTCAGTGCGATTCAGTTTTGGATTAAACAATACAAAAGAAGAAGCAATAGAAGCGGCCAATAAAATAAGTAAAATTATTCTTGGATAACTGAAAAGAGTGAGTTAAATGATGAAGAAAAAAGAAGATACAAGAGTAGTAGTAGGTATGTCTGGAGGAGTTGATTCCTCCGTAGCGGCCTATCTGCTAAAAGAGCAAGGTTACGATGTAATCGGTATATTTATGAAAAACTGGGATGACACCGATGAAAATGGTGTATGTACAGCAACAGAGGATTACGAAGATGTTATAAAGGTTTGTAATCAAATTGGTATCCCTTATTATGCTGTAAACTTTGAAAAACAGTATTGGGATAAAGTATTTTCTTACTTTTTAGAAGAATATAAGGCGGGAAGAACGCCAAACCCTGATGTGATGTGTAACAAGGAAATTAAATTTAAAGCATTTTTAGAGTATGCATTGGCACTTGGAGCTGATTATCTTGCAACAGGACATTATGCACAAGTAGAAGTTAAAGAAGGCCAAACGAGAATGCTGCGTGGTAAGGACAACAACAAAGACCAAACCTATTTCTTAAATCAACTTAACCAAGAGCAATTAGAGAAGGTCATGTTTCCAATCGGTCATTTAGAGAAGAAAAAAGTCCGTGAGATAGCATTAGAACAAGGTTTAGCAACTGCAACTAAGAAAGACTCTACTGGTATTTGCTTTATAGGTGAAAGAAACTTTAAAGAATTTTTAAGTCAGTACTTACCAGCTAAGCAAGGTACTATGGAAACAATGGACGGTCAAGTAATGGGTAAACATGATGGCTTAATGTATTACACAATTGGTCAACGCCATGGTTTAGGTATTGGTGGAGCTGGAGACCCTTGGTTTGTTATCGGAAAAGACCTAGCAAGAAATGTTTTATTAGTCGGTCAGAATATTAATAATGACGCCTTGTTCTCTACGAGTCTTACAGCTACTGACTTATCATTTACAACTACGCTAGACAAACCATCTTCCTTTACATGTACGGCTAAATTCCGCTATCGTCAGGAAGATGTCGGAGTTCACGTAGAGCTACTGTCTGAAAATCGTGTTCGTGTAGTATTTGATCAGCCAGTTCGTGCGATCACTCCAGGACAAGCAGTTGTTTTCTATCAAGGAGATGAGTGTCTTGGTGGAGCGACGATAGACGAGGTTTTTAAAGATGGACTTAAATTGGATTACGTTGGTTAATGGAGGTATTGGATTTGAATTACAATGAACTAGGGATACAAGCAATACAAGAAGAAAATTATGAAAAAGCAGCAGAATTGTTTAACAAAGCAATTGAAGAAAATCCAGAAGAATCAATTGGTTTTATAAACTTTGGAAACCTACTAGCTTCTATGAATGAAAATGAACGTGCTGAACGCTTTTTTCAAAAGGCAATCACATTAGACGAAGCTGCGACAGCCTTTTATAGCCTAGCTAATTTGTATTATAATACGGAGCGTTTTGAAGAAGCTGCGAAGCTTTATGAAAAAGCAATTGCAAAAGGTATTGAAGGTCCAGATGCTTATTTCATGCTAGGAAAAAGCTTTCAAAAGGTTGATCAAACGAAGCTTGCACTTCCATATCTTCAAAGAGCTTACGAATTAGACGAGACACAAGATATTCAGATTAAACTAACATATGGTATCGCTCTGGCAAGCCTTGAAATGTTCGATATAGCAGAACCAATTTTTAAAGAAATACTAGAGCTAGACCCAGAAAACGCAGATGCCCATTACAACATGGGAGTTTTATATGCAGTGTCTACATCTGACACAGAAAGCGCTCTTAAACATCTAAAAGCAGCTTTTACAATACAACCAAACTATGATCAAGCTAGATATGTATACGATATGATTTCACTACGCAATTAGGAAGTTAGGAGACGATTGAAATGACAAATGAAATAAATAACGAAAAACAATTTATATCAGGTCGACCAATCGTCTCTATCTTTCATAATCCGCAAAATCTTTTCTCCATTATTAAACTAAAGATAAAATCCACTAATACTACATACACAGATAAAGAAATAATTGTTACAGGTTATTTCCCCCAGTTAGTTTTAGAAGAAGCGTATAAATTTACAGGTGTTATAAAAAATCATCCAAAGTATGGTATACAGTTTCAAGTCGAAACGTTCCAAAAGGAGGTCCCGGCAACAGAGACAGGGATTGTTCATTATCTATCTAGTGATATGTTTCCTGGGATAGGTAGGAAGACCGCGGAGCTAATTGTTAAGAAACTAGGAGAAAATGCGATTAATCGAATTTTAGATGATCCAGCGTCTCTAGATATTATTCCAAAGCTAGGTGAAGATAAGAAACAAACTATTAGAGCCACATTAGAACAAAATTTAGGACTAGAAAAGGTTATGATTCAGCTAAATGAGTGGGGTTTTGGTCCCCAAGTTGCAATGAAAATCTATCAGGCCTATAGAGAAGAAACAATTGCTAAGTTAACGGAAAACCCATATCGTTTAATAGAAGATGTTGAGGGGGTTGGTTTTGTACGTGCTGACGAGTTAGGTTACAAGCTCGGGATAAAAGGAAACCATCCAGACCGTATAAAAGCAGCGATATACCATTTACTTCAAACTTCTTCGCTTAGTGAGGGCCATGTCTTTCAATATGCTGAGCAGCTCTTAGAAGACGTTAAAAGAATGCTTGAAAATGCACAAAGAGAGGAAATCTCTTATGAGTCAATAACACAATGTTGTATAGAGCTAGCTGAGGAAAGCAGGATTGTTGGAGAGGTAAATAAATTTTATATTCCATCTCTCTATTTTTCAGAGGTTGGCATCAGCTCCAAGGTAGAAACTTTACTAATGGATAAAGATATTCACCAATTTCCTTTAAAAGAAATTAAGAAGCATTTAGGTCCTTTAGAGAAACGTCTTGGTGTTAAATATGCCAATACACAAATCAAGGCTATTGAAACAGCTCTTAATTCGAATATTACGTTATTAACGGGTGGACCTGGTACGGGAAAAACAACCGTTGTACGAGGGATTGTAGAACTATACTCTGAATTGCACGGGCTGTCCTTAGATCCCAAGGAATGGGCAAAGGAGCAAAAGCCTTTTCCAATTGTTCTTGCTGCACCTACTGGTAGAGCAGCTAAGCGCTTAAGTGAATCTACAGAGCTGCCTGCAATGACCATTCATAGATTACTTGGTTTTAATGGCCAAGAGGACACCGATACAGAAGGTAAAGAAATTGAAGGAAGACTAGTTATTATTGATGAGACCTCTATGCTAGATACTTGGCTAGGTCATCAGCTTTTAAAAGCTATCCCTAAGGATGCTCAGGTTATTTTTGTTGGTGACCAAGACCAGCTCCCACCTGTTGGTCCAGGTCAGGTATTAAAGGACTTACTGGCATCTAAAAGAATTCCAACAGTCGAACTGGTGGATATTTATCGACAATCAGAGGGATCCTCCATTATAGAATTAGCACATGAAATGAAACAAGGAAGTGTACCTGCTACACTTACCGCTAAAACAAAAGATCGATCCTTTATCAAGGCAACTACTGAACAAATCCCTAAAGTAGTAGAACAAGTGTTAAAGGCGGCATTGTCTAAAGGTCAATCCATTCGAGAGATCCAAGTGCTAGCTCCTATGTATAGAGGGCCTGCTGGAATAGATGCGTTAAATAAAATGATTCAAGAGATGGTCAATCCGAATACCGATGGAACACGTAAGGAAATGACCTTTGGAGATACAATTTATCGAATAGGCGATAAAGTACTCCAGCTAGTAAATCAACCGGAAAGTAACGTTTTTAATGGTGATATGGGGGAAGTTGTTGCTATTTTTAGAGCCAATGAAACGGTTGAGAAGAAAGAGATGCTTGTTGTCTCTTTTGATGGCAATGAAGTTACGTATGAAAAGAATGACTTAAATCAAATTACTCTAGCGTATTGTTGCTCCGTTCATAAATCACAGGGGAGTGAGTTCCAAACAGTCATTATGCCTGTTACTAGAAGCTATATGAAAATGCTTAGACGTAACTTGCTTTACACTGGAATTACTCGCGCTAAAAATTTCTTAATTCTTTGTGGAGATCCAGAGGTATTTAAATTTGGCGTTGAACGAACAGATGACTTGCAGCGTTTAACTACATTGAAAGAACGTTTATCAGATGAAGAAAAAGAAGAAATAGAGACAAAATCTACATCATCTGTATCTGCAGAAAAAGGTCGTACTGAAGAGACATTGTCTGTTGAGGCTGATGAAGTGGACTCAACATATTTGTCAGCAGATAATTATCATTTAATCGATCCTCTTATAGGCATGAAGGGGATTACCCCATATGAGTTCTTAGATACAGATTGACATAGTACAAATTGTTAATTATAATCAAAATTGCATATAAAAACATGATGACGGAGAAAGTACTGTTGTTACCTGAAGAGAGAAGGGTTCCTTTGGCTGAAAGAATCCCCAGCGTATAACAATTAGGAAAGCTACTCCTGAGTGCAGCTAATACCTGCCGTAAATCTGCGTTAAGGATTCTTAAGAGACATAATAGGTTGTATTCTATTATGTAACTAGGGTGGTACCGCGAAATAATAGCTTTCGTCCCTTTTTGGGATGAAGGCTTTTTTTATTTTATTTTGCATAGCGTCAAATCTTTTGTTAAAGAGGAATAATTTTATTAGGAGGAAAGAAAAAATGAAACATTTAACTGGTGCACAAATTAGACAAATGTATTTAGACTTTTTTATAGAAAAAGGTCACTCACAGGAACCATCGGCGCCACTTGTACCGATTAATGACGCTTCACTTCTTTGGATCAATAGTGGAGTTGCTACGTTAAAAAAATATTTTGATGGACGTGTAATTCCAGAAAATCCAAGAATCACAAATGCACAAAAATCTATTCGTACAAATGATATTGAAAATGTAGGAAAGACAGCTAGACATCATACGTTCTTTGAAATGCTAGGTAACTTCTCAATCGGTGAATATTTTAAAAAAGAGGCAATTCATTGGGCTTGGGAGTTTTTGACTGATGAAAAGTGGATGGGCTTTGAACCTGAAAAGCTATCTATTACTATTCATCCAGAAGATGAAGAGGCATATGTTATTTGGAAGGATGAAATTGGTATTCCAGAAGAGCGTATTATTCGTTTAGAAGGAAACTTCTGGGATATTGGAGAAGGACCGAGTGGACCTAACTCAGAAATTTTCTATGACCGTGGTGAAACCTATGGTAATGATGTAAATGATCCAGAACTTTATCCAGGTGGAGAAAATGATCGATATTTAGAAATCTGGAACTTAGTTTTCTCTGAGTTTAACCATAATCCAGATCACACATATACACCATTACCAAAGCAAAACATCGATACTGGAATGGGCTTGGAGCGTATGGCTAGTGTTGTACAAAATGTTCCAACTAACTTTGATACAGACCTCTTCATGCCAATTATCGAGCAAACTGAAACAATTGCTGGTAAGAAGTATCGCCAAAACAAGGAAAATGACGTAGCTTTCAAAGTAATTGCTGACCATATTCGTACCGTTGCTTTTGCTATTGGAGATGGTGCTTTACCTTCCAATGAAGGACGTGGCTACGTACTGAGAAGACTTCTTCGTAGAGCTGTCCGTTTTGCAAAACAACTAGGTATCGATCAGCCATTTTTATTTGAGCTTGTACCTGTAGTAGGGGAAATCATGAAGGATTTCTATCCAGAAGTTACAGAGAAAAAAGACTTCATCATGCGTGTTATTAAAACAGAGGAAGAAAGATTCCATGAAACACTACATGACGGGCTTAGCATTTTAGAAAAAGTAATTGAGGAGCAGCGTTCAAAAGGTGAATCATTTATACCTGGAACAACTACTTTTACACTTTATGACACATACGGTTTCCCGATTGAGTTAACAGAGGAATATGCAGAAGAAGCAAATATGACAGTTGATCATGAGGGCTTTAAAGCTGAAATGGAAGCTCAACGTTCTAGAGCACGTGCTGCTCGTCAGAATGTAGATTCTATGCAGGTGCAATCTGCTGTTTTTAGTAACTTACAAGATGAAAGTGAGTTTGTTGGCTACGATACGTTAAGTGTCACTACAAAGGTTACCTCTATTGTACTTGGGCAAGAATTAGTTAATTCTGCACAAGAAGGCGATGAAGTGAAAATTATTTTAACCCAGACACCTTTCTATGCGGAAAGTGGGGGTCAAATAGCAGATCATGGAACAATTGAAAATGATAATTTCCGTGGTTTTGTAAAGGATGTTCAAAAAGCTCCAAATGGTCAAAATCTACACACTGTTATTATTGAGTCTGGAGAAATGACGGCTGGGGCTGACATAGTAGCTACAGTAGATCAAACATTAAGAGGGCATACTATAAAGAATCACTCAGCAACACATATCCTACATCAAGCTTTAAAAGACGTTCTAGGAACACATGTAAACCAAGCTGGCTCATATGTTGGACCAGATCGTTTACGCTTTGACTTTTCTCATTTTGGGCAAGTAACGAAAGAAGAGTTAGAAACAATCGAGCGTATAGTTAATGAAAAGGTGTGGGATAATATCCCGGTAGTAACTGGATATCACAATATTGAAGAGGCAAAAAATATGGGTGCCATGGCTCTTTTCGGAGAAAAATATGGAGATATTGTGAGAGTAGTTCAAATGGGAGCTTATTCATTAGAGCTTTGCGGTGGAGTGCATGTGAAAAACACCTCTGAGATAGGTTACTTTAAAATCCTTTCTGAAGGCGGTATCGGTGCAGGAACACGTCGTATCGAAGCAGTTACTGGAAAAGGTGCGTTTGAGGTTATTAAAGAGGAAGAAATGCTTCTTACGGAAGCTGCTTCACTAGTAAAAGCTCAACCAAAGGATTTAGTTATGAAGGTTTCTCAATTGTTAAGTGAATTGAAAAACATTCAAAGAGAAAATGAATCCTTATCTGCTAAAATCGCTAATAGTCAGGCATCTTCCGTTTTATCATCAGCTCAAACTATTAATGACATTACTGTGCTCTCTGTTAAAGTAGATGCTAAGGATAATAATCAGCTAAGACAAATGATGGATGATTTAAAACAAAAAATGGATAATGCTGTCATAGTTTTAGGTGCAGTAGATGAGGAAAAAGTAATGATTTCTGCTGGAGTGACTAAGGATTTAGTAGGTGGGAACTACCATGCTGGAAATATTGTCAAACTAGTCGCTGAACAATGTGGAGGTAAAGGTGGGGGTCGTCCGGACTTTGCCATGGCTGGGGCTAAAGACGCAAGTAAGCTGGAGCTTGCACTTAACTCCGTTTACGAATATATCAAATCAGTTTAAACTATTTCAAAAATAGGGTATACTTAACAAATAACTAAGCAAACATTATTACCAATTTGAAAGCGAGGTGCTGATCATGAGTTCATTTGATAAAACAATGAAATTCAATTTCCCAGAGGAATCGATGGAACAAGAAGTCAAACATGTGATGCTTCAGGTTCACTCTGCATTAGAGGAAAAAGGGTATAACTCTATAAATCAAATTGTTGGCTATTTACTTTCTGGTGATCCAGCTTATATTCCTCGCCATCAAGATGCTCGAAATATGATCCGTAAATTAGAACGAGATGAAATTTTAGAGGAGCTAGTTAAGTTCTATATTAAAAAGAATAATGAGGCGTAATTATGAGAATAATGGGTTTAGATGTCGGTTCTCGCACCGTGGGCATTGCAATAAGTGATGCCCTCGGTTGGACAGCCCAGGGAATTGAAACGATTAAAATTAACGAAGATGCACAAGAATTTGGGATGGAACGAATTGATGAATTGGTAAAACAACATCAAGTGAGTGAGTTCGTTGTAGGTTTTCCTAAAAACATGAATAATTCTATCGGACCGCGTGCAGAAGCTTCGGAACAATTCGCCAAGCTGTTAACTGATAAATATAACTTTCCAGTAACATTATGGGATGAAAGATTGACAACTATGGCTGCAGAACGTATGTTAATAGATGCGGATGTTAGTCGTAAAAAACGCAAGCTAGTTATTGACAAAATGGCTGCTGTAATGATTTTACAAGGATATCTTGATAGAAAAAACAGATGAGGTGACCACAAATGGACCACGGACAAGAAAATATCACAATCGTTGATGACAACGGAAATGAACAGCTTTGTAACGTATTATTTACATTTGAATCAGATGAATTCGGTAAATCTTATGTACTTTACTACCCAATCGGTGCTGAAGAAGATGAGAACGAAGAAATAGAAATTCATGCTTCTTCTTTCACTCCAAATGAAAACGGAGAAGATGGAGATTTACATCCAATCGAGACAGATGCTGAATGGGATATGATCGAAGAAATGTTAAACACATTTTTAGATGAAACAGAAGAAGACGAAGACTAATTCAAATCTAAAAAGGGTGGACTGAGTATTCTCATTCCATCCTTTTTCTTTTTGTGAAGCATCATGTATAATAAGGGAGAATAAAGGGGGAAAGCCCGTGGAAAACAAATCAAAAAAAGAGATAATGTTTGATCAGATGAAAAACAAAAAAAAAGAAGTAAAACTTGTTAGAAAAATAGTAATGATAATTGCATTAGTTCTCTTGGTCGTTATTGCTATAGCTGGATTCACTGGTTATAACTATGTAAAAGGTGCTCTTTCACCAATGGATCCTGACTCTACTGAGAAAGTGACTGTTGAAATTCCAATTGGCTCAGGTATCGATAGCATATCTTCGACTCTTGAAAAAAATGGAATAATTAAAAATGCAAAGATTTTCAAATACTATGTTAAGTTTAATAACCAATCTGATTTTCAAGCAGGTACATATGCATTGTCTAAGGATATGACTTTAGATGAAATTATCGAAAGTCTCAAAACTGGAAAAATTTATAGGGAACCACTACTAACCTTAACCATTCCAGAGGGATTGACTCTAGAGCAAATTGGAGATGTAGTGGAAAAGAAGACTGGAAATTCTTCTAAGGAATTCTTTGAGCTAGTTACTAACGCAGAATTTGTTGATCGAATGATGAGTAAGTATCCTACATTGTTAACAGAAGAAATTAAAGGGGAAAATATCCGCTACGCATTAGAGGGTTATTTATATCCATCGACATATCCATTTTACGAGGAAAATCCTACAAATGAAGAAATAGCAGAATTGTTATTGGCCCAAACGGACAAAGCATTGGCTCCTTATTATGAGCTGCTACAAGCAGAAGAAAAGTCGGTACATTGGCTGTTAACTTTTGCTTCCTTACTAGAAGAAGAGGCAACTGCTCAAACAGATCGTGAAAAGATAGCTAGCGTCTTTTATAACCGTATTGAAATCGATATGCCTTTACAAACCGATCCAACTGTACTATATGCCTTAGGTAGCCATAAGGAACGAGTATTATTTGAGGATTTAGAATATGATAATCCATATAACACGTATAAAAACAAAGGATTACCACCAGGTCCGATTGCAAATGCAGGGAAAATGTCCATAGAGGCAACATTAGATCCAGAAAAGACAGAATACTTCTATTTCCTAGCTGATAAAGAAGGAAAAAATCATTTTTCAAAGACATATGATGAACATCTTCAAAAAATAGACGAACATTTAAAATAATAAGCATGCAGGAGAAGGAAGGTTATCGCTTTCCTTCTCCTGCTATGTTATTATAAGATGGGTTTTTTACGTATCAGGTTATATTTGTCTGTTGATTATCCTTACACTTAGGAGTAGAATTTCGGGAAGCAGAGGTATCTCCAGTTTACATAACGAAATAACCTTGCATCTAAAAGGAGTTAAGCTATGAACATCAGTGAAGATTTTATGAAAAATCTAATTAAGCCGAGAGAACCTATCTTTGTTGAAATGGAGAGCTATGCAAAAGAAAACCATGTACCAATTATGCAATTGTCTGGAATGGAAGTATTGCTACAGTTACTCTCTTTACAGAAGCCAACCTCTATTTTAGAACTTGGAACAGCAATCGGTTATTCTTCTATGCGCATGGCCGACAAACTAGATGCTTCTATTGTCACAGTAGAGCGTGATGAGCAAAAAGCAATGCTAGCTAAGAAATATATTAACCGAGCCAACTTGGAGGAACGCATCAGAGTCATTATTGGAGACGCCTTAGAGTTAGATGAGGAAGCTTTGAATTATCAAAGATTTGATGCTATTTTTATTGATGCTGCAAAAGGACAATATAAAAAATTCTTTGAAAAGTACGCACCTTTGTTAAACGATAGGGGCGTTATTTACTGTGATAATATATTGTTAAACGGTCTCTCCGAGCTTCCAATAGAAGAGGTGCCGAGAAGGAAAAGAACCATGGTGCGAAACCAGCATCAGTTTATGGAATGGTTAATGCAGCATCCAGACTATGACACAGCATTCTTTTCTGTTGGAGACGGAATGCTAGTAAGTATAAAGAGGTGACAAGCATGAAAAAAGCAGAATTACTAGTGACACCTAAAAATGTAGAGCACATACGAGAGCTTCTACAGGCGGGTGCAGATGCTTTTTTAGTAGGCGAACAGTATTTTGGGTTAAGGCTAGCAGGAGAATTTACACTAGATGATATTCAAGCAGCGACAAAGCTAGTAAAAGAACATAATAAAAAAATATACGTTGCCATGAACGGCATTTTTCACAATGACAAAGTAGATGAACTTGGCCCTTATTTGCAGAAAATACAAGAAATCGGTGTAGATGCAATTGTATTTGGTGACCCGGCAGTAATTATTGCAAGGAGAGAGGCGGGAGTTACAATACCTCTTCATTGGAATACCGAACAAACAGCTACTAATTTCTTTACAGCAAACTATTGGGGAAAACGTGGTTCTACAAGAGCTGTTTTAGCTCGTGAGCTTAGCTTAGAAGAAGTGATAGATATAAAGGAAAATGCAAAAGTCGAAATAGAGGCGCAGGTGCACGGAATGACGTGTATGTTCCAGTCAAAGCGATCTTTAATCGGCAACTATTTTCTTTTTCAAGATAAAGCAATGGAAGTGGAAAATCGCTCTCAAAATAGAAATATGTTTTTACATGATAAAGAGCGATCGAATAAGTACCCTATCTTCGAAGATCAAAATGGAACCCATATTTTTAGTCCCAATGATATTTGTATGATTGATGAGTTAGATGAGTTTTTAGATGCAGGAGTGGATAGCTTGAAAATTGATGGCATTCTCCATGAAACGTCATATGTAACGGAAGTCACTAGCTACTATCGTCAGGCAATTGACGCGTACTATGAATCACGATCAGCTTATAAAGAGATTAAAAAGGAACTATTTAAGAAAATTGAAGCTATTCAACCTCCACTTAGACCCTTGGATACCGGATTCTATTTTAAAGAAACAGTATACTAATTGCGTAGCTCTTAGCTGAAATTATTTTCGGTTCAGAAAGGACAGAATTCATGTGATAAACACGAAAATAGATGAAATAAGTGAATTAGTCGACGGCAAACGTGTCATTACGAAAAAGCCTGAGTTATTGGCTCCGGCCGGTAGTCTAGAAAAATTGAAAATTGCTGTCCATTATGGTGCAGATGCAGTATTTATAGGTGGTAGAGAGTTTGGCTTACGTTCAAACGCAGGTAATTTCTCCATTGATGAAATGCGTGAGGGTGTCGAGTTTGCCAATCGATACGGAGCAAAAATTTATGTTACAACTAATATCTTTGCTCATAACGAAAATATGGACGGGCTAGAGGATTATTTAAAGTCAATAGAGGCTGCAGGAGTAACTGGAATTATTGTTGCAGATCCTTTAATTATAGAAACCT
This sequence comes from Psychrobacillus sp. FSL W7-1457, assembly GCF_038593405.1. Lineage (NCBI taxonomy): Bacteria > Bacillati > Bacillota > Bacilli > Caryophanales > Bacillaceae > Psychrobacillus > Psychrobacillus sp. FSL W7-1457. The sequence goes on along the minus strand of NZ_CP151993.1, from coordinate 2,316,088 downwards.
GTAGGGAGGCAGCTCCTAAGTTAGAAATTCATCTAAGTACTCAACAATCCCTTTCTAACTGGAAAGCAGTCCAATATTGGAAGGAAGAAGGCTTACACCGAGTTGTTTTAGCTCGAGAAACAAGCGGTGAAGAAATAAAGCTAATGAAAGAAAAAGTGGATATAGAGATTGAGACATTTATCCATGGAGCTATGTGTATAGCATATAGCGGTAGATGTACACTCTCTAATCATATGACTGCTCGTGATTCCAACAGAGGCGGCTGCTGTCAATCATGTCGTTGGGACTACGATCTCTACGAAGCAAGCTCTAATGGAGAAGAGAAAGCATTATTTGAAGAGGAAGATACTCCTTTTGCTATGAGTCCAAAAGATTTGAAGCTAGTTGAATCTATTCCTAAAATGATTGAAATGGGAATTGATTCACTAAAAGTAGAAGGCCGTATGAAATCTATTCACTATATAGCTACAGTTATTAGTGTATATCGTAAAGTCATCGATGCTTACTGTGCGGACACAGAAAACTTTGTTATGAAGCAGGAATGGTTGGAAGAGCTTGAAAAGTGTGCAAACCGAGAAGCAGATACAGCATTCTTTGAGGGTGAGCCTGGTGTTGAACAACAAATGTATGGCGTTCATGACAAAAAACTTGGATATGACTTTGTTGGGCTAGTTCTAGACTATAACGATGAAACACAAGTAGTAACATTACAGCAGAGAAACTACTTCAAGCCAGGAGATGAAGTGGAATTCTTTGGACCCGAAATCGACAACGTTCGATTAGTAATTGGTGAACTTAAAAATGAAAAGGGAAAAGTTCTAGATGCAGCAAGACATCCCTTAGAAATAGTTCAATTTACATGTCCGACTAAATTATATCCAAACAACATGATGAGAAAGGGGTTAAACTAATGGCTAAACGTACTCCGCTTATCATAGGTATCACTGGTGGTTCCGGTTCAGGAAAGACCAGCGTTACCCAAGCAATTAGTGAAGTTTTTAAAGACCATTCAGTAGTAGTTATTGAACAAGATTATTATTATAAAGACCAAAGCCATTTAGCTTTTGAAGAAAGATTGAATACAAATTACGATCATCCCTTTGCTTTTGACAATGACCTACTTATTCAGCATGTAAATGATTTGCTGAACGACAAAGCAATTGAAAAACCAATTTATGATTACGCACAGCACACGCGTTCAAGCGAGACAGTCCTGATCCAACCAAAGGATGTAATTATTTTAGAAGGTATACTAGTGCTAGAGGACGAGCGTTTAAGAAACCTCATGGATATTAAATTATTTGTAGATACAGACTCAGATTTACGTATTATTCGAAGAATTTTACGTGATATTCATGAGAGGGGCCGTACGGTAGAATCTGTAGTAGAGCAATATTTAACAGTCGTTCGCCCGATGCATAATCAGTTTATAGAGCCTACTAAAAGATATGCAGATGTAATTATTCCTGAAGGCGGTCAAAATGAGGTAGCAATCGATTTAATGGTTACAAAAATAAAAACTATTCTTGAAACTAATGCTATTGTATAATATGATGATGAAAGATTTACAAATATTTCATTAAATTCATATCATTTTAACTCGAAGCATATGAATAGGAAATATATGTTTATAAAGAGGGATTTTAAAGGAGTGTATGGAAGTGTCAACTGAGAAACAATTTCCGATGACTGTAGCAGGTAAACGTAAACTAGAAGAAGAATTAGAAGTATTAAAAACTGTAAAACGTAAAGAAGTCGTAGAACGTATCAAAATAGCTCGTAGCTTCGGTGATTTATCGGAGAATTCGGAGTATGATTCTGCTAAGGAAGACCAAGCTTTTGTTGAAGGAAGAATCTCTACAATTGAATCCATGATTCGAAATGCTGTGATTATCGAAGAGGAAGATAATAATGATGTTGTCTCTTTAGGTAAAACAGTAACATTTGTTGAAATTCCAGATGGAGATGAAGAAAGCTACACAATCGTTGGGTCTGCTGAAGCTGATCCTTTAGAAGGTCTTATCTCAAACGATTCTCCTATTGCTAAAGGCTTACTTGGAAAAACAACAGGAGATAAAGTGAAAATCCTTACTCCAGGCGGAGAAATGGATGTAGAAATTATTTCTATTTCATAAAAAACATTATATTTTAAAAATGAGGAGTAGACATTTATATGTTTACTCCTCATTTTAAATTTCAGGAAAATGAATTTTAGAGACAAAAGTCTCTTTGTATATGTAGAGGCAGGTGTAGGAGGAAGTCGAGACTCTTTCTTTTTGTTCACATTAATTCAACTTTAGTAGCTTACATGATTTTCTAAGAATAGAGTAGAATTGATCTCCGCTTTCGGCGGACGCTTTCCGCGGGGGGAGCGATAAGCCATCACCCATCGCTATCGCGCGTGGTTGTGATGTCTTATCTGTCTCCCTCCTCCCGCTGGAGTCGCCGCCTGTCGCTTCAATCAATATAGATAAATTAGCGATTAACTAGAAAATGTTATTAATAAGATGCAACTAACAGAGTCCATTTCATAAATGAAAACCACACAAATGAACCATGCCTTTTAGAGATTTTCTAAGAATGAAGTAGAATTGATCTCCGCTCTAGTCGGACGCTTTCCGCGGGGGGAGCGATAAGCGATCTCCCGTCGCTTATTGATATCTATAATGGATTTTGTTTTCTCCTCTTTAAAATTCTTCAACATATAATTTTTGGAATAAAAATGAGACTTGCTAAAAGGATTTTTATGTATTAAATTAGTTAGCACCTAATGTTATGAAACTTAGTGTCTATATTCACGTCTAATATTAATAGTTCTCTATCTTTAAAAGGAGGAAGAGTATGTCAGAGCAAAATCAAAGAATTAATTCACGCTTAAACAAAAATAATCGTAAGAAAAAAACAAATACAATATTGAATGTCCTAATTGGAGTAGTTCTTCTGTTAATCATTATAGTTGTTGTTAATTTAGTGACAGGTGATAAAGAGGAAAAAGATATTGCCCAAGACCCAAAGGAAACTGAATCCGTTTCAGAGAGTAGTGAAGTCGAAGAAGAGGAATCAGAAGACATTGAATTGACTACTGAGGAAATAGCCGAAGAGGACGAACAAAACGAAACAGCCACTGAAAACAATGATTCGACCACAGAGTCAGGCTCATCTTCTGACGGCTCAAATGAAATTACAGAAGAATCCGATGATCCAAATGTTGAGGCTGTGGTAGTAGACCCTTCATGGGAACCAATAGGGACAGCTCAAGTAGGAGAACATGTCTCGAGTTATACGAAGGATACAGTAGATTGGGAAGAGAAGGTTGACGCATTAGCTTACGCGGCAAACTTAGACCCTTCTAATATGATTGTCCAATTTCTGGGTAATGGTGGAAGTCCACAAAAATCTATAGGAACCGTTACATCTAAAGATGGAAAAGAAATTTATCGCATATCTTTAGAATGGGTCGATGGTCAAGGGTGGAAGCCAACCAAAAAAGAAAAGCTGTTATCAGCAAAATAAATATACAATGTGGGAGCGGTACTTGACTAAAGTGCCGCTCTCCTTTACTTTAAAAGAAGTACTTTTAGAGAGGGGTTTTTAATAATGAAGATTGCTGTAATTGGAGCAATGGAAGAAGAAGTAGAATTATTAAGAAATGCGGTTGAAAATGCAAAGACTATAGAAATTGCAAATAGTGAGTTTACAACTGGTACATATAAAAGCCATGAAATAATCCTGTTGAAAAGTGGAATTGGTAAAGTTAATGCAGCCATGTCTACTGCTATTCTTTTAAATGAGTATAAGCCAGATTATGTCATTAATACAGGATCTGCTGGCGGATATGATCCTCAGCTAGAAGTAGGAGCAATTGTCATTTCAGATGAAGTTCGACATCATGACGTAGATGTAACTGCATTTGGATATGAGATGGGACAGGTTCCTCAAATGCCACCTGCATTTAAATCGGACGAGCGTTTAATGAAGCTTGCAGAAGATGCGGTAAATGAAATCGGTGAGCATCAGGCCTCAACAGGCTTAATTGCTACTGGTGATACCTTTATGCATAATCCAGAACGAGTAGAACTAGTTCGGAGTTATTTTCCTTCTATGAAAGCTTGTGAAATGGAAGCTGCTGCCGTCGCGCAGGTTTGTCATCAATTTTCAGTGCCATTTGTAGTTATTCGGGCTCTTTCCGATATAGCAGGAAAAGAATCCTCGATTAGCTTTGATGAGTTTCTGCCAGTTGCAGCTAAGCATTCCACACAAATAGTGCTTCGTGTAATTGAAAACATTTAGTTGTCATTAATTGGACAAACTATAGCATAGAATGCATGTAATTAGTATTTCCTATATGTGCTATGATGAAAGTATTAAAAGCTTTCCACAATAGTCTAGGGGGAGATCAAATGGTTTTTATCATGGCTATGTCTGTTTTGGTTACAGCTGTATTAGCATTTGTAATGATTGCCGAAACAAGTGAAGATTAATTTTCTCTAGCTCTCTTGGTGTTTGATCCATCAAGAGAGTTTTTTTCATGGATGTAATACTGATAGAGCTTTACAAGCGCACGCTTTTCAATACGAGAAACATAGCTTCTTGAAATTTTTAATTGCTTAGAAATTTCTTTTTGAGTCATTGGCTCATGGCCTAATAGTCCATATCTACGAACGATGATATCTAGCTCTCGTTTCTCCAGTTGGGATAGGTGTTTATATAAACGATTGGTATCTTCTTCTTCCACTAGCTGTTCGTCCGAGCTTTTATCCAGTCCTTGTAGTAAATCGGTGATTTCTAAAGAATGTCCATCTTTATCCATTCCAATAGGCTCATGTAAAGAAATATCCTTTTGAACTTTTTTTAATGAACGCAAATACATAAGAATTTCATTTTCAATACAGCGAGCAGCATATGTTGCTAATTTTGTTTTCTTGGTAGGTGTATAGCTATTAACAGCTTTCATCAGCCCAATTGTCCCTATTGATATATAGTCATCTAAAAGCTCATGCTTCGGATGAAATTTCTTAACTACGTGTGCAACAAGCCGCATATTACGTTCGATTAGTTCATCTCTTGCTGTGAGGTCTCCATCTAGAAAACGTTGAATCATTACTTGTTCTTCCTCCGGAGAAAGGGGCTGATGGAACGCCTGCCCTTTTAAATAACCAAGCACAAGTGGCAAATCGATGACCATGTTTATAAATGCGGTTAGAAGACCGGAAATTATGTTCACCTCCATCTAGTTATACTTTCAATATATGTGGAATTACGACAAAATATGAAAAAAACGACTGCATTTGCAGTCGCCTTTTAAGAAATATATAATTGCTTAAAGCATATCAGACCTTTTTTAAAGTAAAGGTACTAATCATTAATAATGCAAGAATAATAAATAAAAACATGTACGTAACTGGCGGAACAAAATTAATAGCGAAGTATGATAATGTTAAAATTACTCCGGCAACCGTAATTGGTAGTCCTGTAAAAAATCCATTTGACTCAGAAATATTAAAGCGGGCTAATCTAAATGCGCCACAAGCTATATATATAACAGTAATAATCATTCCTGCAATACTAAATTCCTGTAAAACTAAGGAGTACATTAAAAGAGCAGGTGCAATTCCGAATGATATAATATCACTCATCGAATCTAATTGTTTACCAAGCTCTGACTCTAAGTTGAATCTTCTGGCAACCATGCCATCAAAACGATCTAATAAGCCTGCTATAAATATAAATAACACGCTAAACGTGTAGTATTCATTTACTGTAGCCATAATTGCTGCTCCACCGAATGCTAAATTACCAATTGTTATCATATTAGCAGCCTGCGTTTTTAGTTTTTTTATTGTTTGAGTCATAGCATTTTGTAAATACATTGCAAATCACTCCTTTACAAATAACATATTTGTTCATTATACTTCGAGTAAACAAAAATTGTAAGTAAATTTTTATAGGGAGACTAAGAAATGAAAGAAAAAATATATCAATCTATGATTGAGCTGACCAATGGTAGGTGGTCATCATCTTTAATCAAAGGCTTTGCTCAGTCTAATCTCAGTAAGAAAATAATACCTGCCTATATGAAACATTTTAATATAGATCCTTCTGAAATGCCATGTCATCTCCATGAATTTTCTACATTGCACGATTTTTTTGTTCGCCCATTAAAACAAAATAGTAGAAATATAGACCCTGCTGCCAACGGAATTATAAGTCCAGTAGATGCGACTATTGAAACTTTCGGGGATATAACGTATGATGGAATTTTTCATGTAAAAGGAAAACCATACACGCTTTATGATATGCTCGGCTCCGACAAAATAGGTAAAGAATATGAAAAAGGTAAATTTATCATTTTATATTTAAGCCCGGCGGAATATCACCGAATCCATTCCCCAATTGATGGTAAGGTTACTCGACAGTATGTACTAGGAAAAAAATCCTATCCAGTGAACAAATGGGGTCTAGCTTATGGTAAAGAAACAATTAGTGGCAACTATCGGCTATTAACAGAGCTTTTGATGCCTAATGATAAGCGTTGTTTTCACATTAAGGTGGGGGCAATGTTCGTCAATTCCATTGAACTTACTAATAGGGAGTTAGAATGGAAAAAGGGAGAAGAGGTAGGTTACTTTTCTTTCGGTTCAACAGTAGTTTTGTTATTTGAAGAAGACAGTATAGAGTTTTCAAGAGAAATAACTCCTGGAAAGTTTATTCGAATGGGTGAGAGAGTCGCAAATATGCTATAATCGTTAAAGAAAAAGTGTCGAAGTGGAGTGTTTGTCTTTGTATTCAAATTTTATACCAAGTGAATTTGTTAGAAGTGTCTTTCATATAACACCGGAAATGTTAAAGGAAAAAGGCGTAAAGGCAATTATTACAGATTTGGATAATACATTAGTTGAATGGGATCGACCAGATGCAACCCCTAAGCTAATAGAATGGTTCACTAATATGAAAGAAGCAGGTATTCAAGTAACCATTGTATCCAATAACAATGAATTACGTGTTAAGTCATTTGCAGATCCATTAGGGATTCCTTTTATATATAAAGCAAAAAAGCCTTTAGGAAAGGCTTTTCGTCATGCTCTAAGTATAATGTCCGTTAAAAAAGAGGAAGTTGTAGTTATTGGTGATCAGCTATTAACGGATGTCTTTGGCGGAAATAGACAAAAGCTCCATACCATTTTAGTGATACCTGTCGCAAAATCAGATGGTTTCGTGACGAAGTTCAATCGTATGGTGGAGAGAAGAATTTTTAGTTACTTGGACAAAAAAGGACAAGTTACATGGGAGGAAGAAGCGTGACAGAAGCACCAAAATGTATAGGTTGTGGAACAGTAATCCAAACCGAGGTAGTTGGAGATCCAGGATATGCTCCTGTTTCTTCGTTAGAAAAAGAGGATATTATTTGCCAACGTTGTTTTCGTTTAAAAAATTACAATGAGTTGCAGCCGGTATCTTTAACCGACGATGATTTCTTAAAAATCTTAAATGGTTTAGGAACAAAAAAAGGACTAATAGTGAAGATTGTAGATATTTTTGATTTTAACGGAAGCTGGCTACCTGGCCTACACCGATTTGTTGGTAACAATCCAATACTATTAGTAGCAAACAAAGCAGATTTACTGCCTAAATCCGTAAAGAAAAACAAAGTAATCAATTGGATGAAGCAAGAAGCAAAAAAACTAGGCTTATCACCAATTGATGTTCTATTTGTCAGTGCACATAAAGGTACTGGTATGCCAGAAGCTATGGAAGCCATAGAGCATTATCGTAAAGGTGAAAATGTTTACGTAGTAGGCTGTACCAATGTTGGTAAATCTACATTTATAAACAGGATTATTAAACAGGCTACCGGAGTAGAAGCAGTTATCACTACTTCTCATTTTCCTGGGACAACCTTAGACATGATTGAGATACCTTTAGACGATAAAAAAGCTCTATATGATACTCCAGGAATCATTAATCATCATCAAATGGCCCATTTCTTAGATCCATCGGAGCTGAAATATATCACACCTAAAAAAGAAGTGAAGCCAAAGGTTTTCCAACTAAATAGTGAGCAAACCCTCTATCTTGGAGGACTTTCCCGATTTGATTTTATAAAGGGCGAACGATCTGCCTTTACTTGTCATATAGCAAACGATATTCCAATTCATCGTACGAAGCTTGAGAATGCTGATACTTTATGGCAAGAGCATCGCGGTCAATTGTTGTCACCACCTTCTGAGAAATTTATAGACCTATTACCACCTTTAGTAAGACATGAATTTAAGATAAAAGATGATAAAACGGATATCGTATTTTCAGGACTTGGTTGGATAACTGTGCAAAAAGGCGGAGTTGTGATAGCAGCCCATGCTCCTGCTGGTGTAGAGGTTTCTATTCGTCCATCTCTTATTTAGGGGGAAGTAAGTTTGAAGAAATGGTTTGCAGTCATAGGTAATCCAATTGCCCATTCTTTATCACCTTATATGCATGATGCTTGGCTACAGGAGCAAAATATCAATGCAAGCTACATTCCTATTCATGTGAAGGAAGGGAAGCTAAAGGACGCTATCGAAGGTTTAAAGCTTCTAGGGTGTAGTGGATGGAATGTAACGGTACCATATAAAGAAGCCATCATTCCTTTTTTGGACCGCCTGGATGAATCAGCTGCCAAAATTGGAGCTGTAAATACAGTCGTCAAAACAGATGAAGGGGAATTCGTGGGCTATAATACGGATGGATTAGGATTTATCCGTTCGCTTGGAGAAACCGACCAATCCAATAAAATATTGATGCTCGGGGCAGGCGGGGCAGCTAGAGGAATTATATTTGCCTTTAAGCAGCTGGGATATAAAAATCTATCAGTTGCAAATCGTACATTAGAAAATGCAAAAAAACTTGTAGATGAGCTTCAATTTGGTCAAGCAATTACATACCTAGAGGCAGAGGAACAATTACAATCGTTTGATGTGGTTGTTCAAACAACTCCTCTTGGTATGAAAAGTAATAGTAAAGAGCTTCCTATTCAACTCAAAGGTATTAAAGAGTATACAATTGTTGCGGATATTGTATATAATCCTTTAGTTACCCCTTTTTTAGAGGAAGCAGAAAAGTACAATGTTCGAACAATTAACGGTTTAGGTATGCTTGTACATCAAGGTGCCTTAGCTTTTTCATATTGGAACGGAAGTTATCCGAATACAGATGATATGATTCAACGATTGACAGAGCAATTAGGAGGATAATATGTTAACAGGTAAACAAAAAAGATTTTTACGTAGTCAAGCTCACCATCTATCACCAATATTTCAAGTAGGTAAAGGTGGAGTAAATGATGCAATGACTAAGCAAATTAGCGAAGCATTGGAAGTACGTGAATTGATCAAAATCAGTATTTTACAAAACTGTGAGGATGAAAAGCACGAGGTGGCAGAAGCACTTGCAAAAGGCACTAGAGCAGAGCTTGTCCAGTTAATCGGTTTAACGGTTGTTTTGTACAAGCAGTCTAAAAACAACAAACGAATTGAGCTTCCAAAAGTGAATCGTGCATGACAAAAAAAGTAGGGATATTGGGGGGGACTTTTAACCCTCCACATATTGGCCACTTAATCATTGCAAATGAAGTGTTTCATGCACTTCATTTAGATGAAGTAAGACTGATGCCGAATGCTATTCCTCCACATAAATCAAAGGATACAAGAGTGACTTCTGAACAGCGATTAGAAATGCTAAAGCTTGCTATTGAACAGGTGCCATATATGGCTATTGAAACGATTGAGCTTATTCGAGGGGGAACCTCATATACTGTTGACACGATGCAAATATTAACAGAGCAAGAAGCAGACACCGAGTTTTATTTCATCATTGGCGGAGACCAGGTAGAGTATTTATCTAAATGGCACCGTATTGACGATCTATTAAAATTAGTGCGTTTGGTTGGTGTTGCAAGACCAAATACCTCTATCGTTTCTGCATATCCTATTATTACCTTAGATATTCCCCAGATCGATATTTCTTCTACTGTCATACGGGAACGACTGAAGAATGGAGAAACAACAAAATTTCTAATTCCTGCTCAGGTTAGAGAATACATTCAAAAGGAGAATCTGTATGAAATTTGAATCTATGCTTCTTCAAATGAAAGACAGAATGCCGGAGCGCCGTTTTATCCATACGAGAGGTGTAGCCGAGACAGCTACACAGCTTGCAGCTAAATACGGTGAGGATATAGAAAAAGCTGAAATTGCTGGCATATTACATGACAGTGTAAAATATGCAGAAAAGTCCTGGCTGAAAGAAATAATTATCTCAGAGCAAATGGACCCGATGCTTTTAAATTTTCATCATGAATTATGGCATGCTCCTGTGGGAAGCTATGTAGCAAGGCAGGAGTTTAATATTGAAGACGCGGATATTCTTAATGCTATTCAGTATCATACGACGGGCCGGGCAGGGATGTCTAACTTAGAAAAAATCGTCTATATTGCAGATATGATTGAACCTAGTAGAAGTTTCCCTGGAGTAGAAGTATTAAGGGAAATTGCAAATCAAGATTTAGAAGAAGGGATGCTTAGTTGCGTCCAGCACAGCATGACATTTTTGATCAAAAAAAGACAGCCGGTTTTTCCGGATTCATTTCATTGTTATAATGACTTGATACAAAAGAGAGGAAAAGTGAAAGAATGACTTCAAACAAATCATTAGTAGAAATAGCTTATAAAGCGGCAGACGACAAAAGAGCGGAGGATATTGTAATTTTAAATATGCAAGGCGTATCTTTACTTGCGGATTACTTTCTAATTTGTCACGCTAACTCAGATCGTCAAGTTCAAGCGATTGCAAAGGAACTGTTTGAACAAGCAGATAAAGCTGGATTCAATGTAAAACGTATGGAAGGCTTCGATGAGGCTCGTTGGATATTAGTTGATATGGGAGACGTGGTAGCACACGTATTCCATAAAGATGAGCGCTCTTATTATAACCTAGAACGTCTATGGGGCGATGCTCCAATGATTGAAGTAGGACATGACGCATAATGTCTACTTACGACCAGTTCGCCTTCATCTACGATTCGTTGATGTCAGATATACCATATGATAAATATGCAGAATGGGTGCTGGCTAAAGCACCTATTTTGAAAAATAAACGTTTAATGGACATAGGCTGTGGCACAGGTGTACTAAGTGTCAGCTTTGCAAAAGCTGGGTATGAAGTGATCGGCATTGATTTATCTGAGTCAATGCTGACAGTTGCCCAAAATAGAAGCACCGAGCAGAATACAGATATAACGTTTGTGTGCCAGTCTATGACCGATATAGATGGTGTTTCCGATGTAGACGTTGCAGTGATAGCGATAGATTCATTAAACTATCTGGAAACTTTAGAAGAGGTAGAACAAACCTTTCTACAGGTCTATTCTACATTGAATGAAGAAGGTCAGTTATTCTTTGACATTCATTCGGAATATAAAATGAATCATATATTTCCTGATGGACCATTTACATATGAAGATGAGCAGGTAGCTTATATATGGAACACGGAGCAAGGAGAAGAAGAACATTCTATTTACCACGATATTACTTTCTTCGTCCGTGATGCGGCATCAGGCTATTACGAAAGATTTGAGGAATCCCATTACCAAAGAAGTTTTCCTCTTGAAGTTTATATAAAACTTCTAGAGCGTGTAGGATTTTCGCAAGTTTATACGGAAACGAATATTTTTGACGAACAGCCCACCGATGAAATTGAAAGATATTTTATACGTGCAGTGAAATAACTCTTTTCAAGAAGAGGTAAATTTGGTATATTTTGTACATCTCCATATCATTTACCTCTTTAAGAAAAGAGGCTGATGCATGATCCCCAAGATTAAACCTAGTAAGCTTAAAAAGCTGATACTCCCTATTGGAGTATTAACTCTCCTAGTGTTTCTATTTCTTCAAAAGCAATTTTTTTCAGCTGTCCCCTCGGCTGAACCAATACAACCCTCCCTTTTAGACGATACAAACTTACAAGAAACTGTAGAAACAATAAACATTGAAGAAGATAACTCCATATTTATAGAAGTTAAAGGAGCTGTCCAAAATCCAGGAGTCTATGAACTCGAAAATGGTGATCGGGTGTTAACTGCTATAGAACTAGCGGGTGGGTATTTGCCTGAAGGTGATAGTAAAACAATTAATCATGCTCAAAAAGTAGAAGATGAGATGATAATTTATGTCCCTTTAGTTGGTGAAGAGGTTGTAACCCCTGCTAATTCCGCTACCAGTTCATCAAAAGATCAGCTGATTAACATTAATAAAGCAGATATACAAGGCTTGACCTCTTTACCTGGAATAGGTCCGGCAAAAGCTGAAGCTATTATTTCTTATAGAGAGGAAAATGGTGGTTTTAAATCTGTTCAGGATTTAATGGAGGTTACTGGAATCGGTCAAAAGACTTTTGAAAAGCTTGAAACTTATATCACTGTTAAATAATAGGCTTGATTGAAGTTTATCCATGAAAGATTTAAACTAAAAGAAGTATTATTTAGGGGGTATTTAATATGGAGAGAATTACATGGGATCAATTTTTCATGGCACAAAGCCACTTATTAGCACTAAGAAGCACATGTACACGTTTAGCAGTTGGAGCTACCATTGTAAGGGATAGAAGAATCATGGCTGGAGGATATAATGGGTCCATATCGGGTGGGGAGCATTGTATCGATGATGGATGTTATGTAGTTGATAACCATTGTGTTAGAACTGTGCACGCTGAGATGAATGCACTTTTACAATGTGCAAAATATGGTATTACAGTCGGTGGAGCAGACTTATATGTGACCCATTTCCCATGCTTACCTTGTACGAAATCAATCATTCAAGCTGGTATTGCAAGATTGTACTATGCGCAAGACTATAAAAATAATTCCTATGCAATAGAATTACTGAACAAAGCAGGCGTAGAGACCATTCACGTGCCCTTTGACGAGCGTAAGATTGATTTCCTTAGTGACGAGAAGGTAACCCTTTATATGGAGCTTATAACGAAGCTAAGGGACAAGGGAGCAAGTGAGGAGGAACTTCTGCCTTATGAGAGGAAGGTGGCAGAATTATTCGGTTTGGAGGAATCCAAGGTAATGTAATATATGTAGCCTTGTCCATTTTACTTGCTACTCTAGCAGCATTTGAATCGACAAGGCTACTAATCTTGTTCGTACTATTATTCTGTTGGTTTATTTATAGGCAAATTTCGTTAATGTTAACTATTACTATTATTTCTATAGGCTTCTTTACTTTTTTTTATGTAGATCATATAAATCCAGAAAAGGTCGAACATAACGACGTAAAAACGATTACTTGGACGGATAACTATCGTATTAACGGAAGATTTATAAGAGGCTTTGCTACTTCAGATACAAACCAAAAGTGGTATGTTCAGCTAAAAATATTAAACGAAGACGATAAAGACTACTTTTCTAATAACTCTTTAACTGGTATGGAGCTACAAGTTAATGTGGATAAGGCTATAGGAAAACCAGCTTCTCATAAATATGCTTTTGACATAGAAAAGTATATAAAGAGTCATGGGGCTATTGGTCAAATAGACGTTGAAGAATATAACATGTTAACTTTGAAGACTGGATTTAGTACTTATATGGCTAAACAACGCTTCAAACTAAAGCAGCATATTCAACTTACTTTTCCAGCAAGCCTCCAAGCCGAAGCAGAAGCTTTACTAATAGGGAGCAGAGAAAGTATGCCTCTAGAACTTCAGGATGCATATCTCACCCTAGGTATCACTCACTTATTTGCAATCTCTGGCTTACATGTGGCATTAGTAGTTATGTTGCTCTATGAAGTAATGGTACGTCTAGGTGTGAGAAGAGAAACCGCAAATTGGCTTCTAATTTTAGCATTACCCTTATACGGATTTATTGCTGGAGGAGCTCCCTCGGTGTGGAGAGCTGTTTCTGTAACAGAAATTTTGTTGATCAGTAGTCTAATAAAAAATAAGTTAATCATTTCAGATGCATTTTCTTTAAGTTTCATTTTATTTTTGTTTTACTCTCCTTGGGTTGTTTATCAAACAGGCTTTCAATTATCCTACTTAGCTGCCTTTTCACTTATATTTTCCTCAAGCTTGTTAAGATTAAGCAAAAATCCTTTAGCTCAGTCCTTTCTTATTACAGCTATTTGTCAGCTGATGGTATACCCTCTCTTAATCTATCAATTTTATGAGATTTCTCTTTCTTCTTTTTTAGCGAACCTTTTGTTTGTTCCTCTATTTTCATTTGTTATACTACCAATTAATATTTTTATGCTCCCGTTGACTTTTCTTTCTCCCATAATCAGCAATATTATCTTTCGAATCTATGAGCCACTACGAATTTGGCTAGATGATTTCATCATTTTTTTAGGTGCATTGCCATTTCAAATGTGGAATCCTGGACAGCCTGAGCTTTGGTTAGTCGTGATGGCTTATATAAGTATTTTTACTTTTTTCATTTTAGTAGAGAACAAATCTAAGGTTTCTCTATCACTCTGCATTCTTTTTGTACCAATCGTTATACTCCATTTATCTCCCTATTTTGATACTAAGACTAGAATAACTTATTTAAACGTAGGGCAAGGGGACTCTATTCTTATCGAAATGCCGAAAAGGGAGAAGGTTATTTTAATTGATGCTGGTGGTTTATTAAGATTTGATCAGGAAGAATGGATGGAAAACAAAAATATGTATGAGGTTGGTAGACAAGTCGTCGTCCCTTTTTTAAAAGGGAGAGGTATCAGTAAAATTGACGTAATGATTTTATCTCACGCCGATGCAGACCATATGGAGGGAGCAGAGGAAATTCTTCAAGAGATAAAAGTTGAGGAAGTACATATTACTCCAGGTTCTTATGAGGAAGATGCTATGACAGATTTAAGAGAAGAAATTAATAAGCAAAGAATCTCAGTTTTTGAGAAAGGGGCGGGAGAAGTGATTGAGTCGTCCTATTATCAGCTTATTTATTTATATCCAAAGGATGTAAACTATGAAGGGAATGATGATTCTTTAGTGCTTTCTATGGAAAATGCATATTTTAAAGGGTTGTTTATAGGAGATTTAGAGAGCAAAGGAGAGCAAGTGTTAGCTACAGAGTATTCCAAGCAGATTGAGGGACAAACCATACTTAAGCTTGGCCACCATGGAAGTAAAACTTCTAGTACGCAGCTTTTTTTGGAGAGAGCTAATCCTAAATTTGCCATAGTTTCTGCCGGGTTGAATAACCGTTATGGACATCCGCACCCTGAAGTTGTAGAGCGTCTTAACAAATTGGACATACCCTATTTTCAAACAGGGAAGGATGGGTCTATTGAGGTTATAATAACGAAAAAAGGGGAAGTAACTATTTTTCCACATTAGAATAGAGAAAAGGGTCTTGTCTATATACTAGACAAAACCCTTCTCATGAATTATCGAGCAAGAAACTCAATAACTACTGCAATTACAAACATAATTGTAAAAAATCCAAAGGAGACTACAAAACCTACGCCAGAATCGATAGCGTCATTACGCTTCGACTGTACATTTTGTTCAAACTCATTCATTGTTACCCCTCCTATTTCCACATAATTATATAGGATAGCGCAAAAAAAATCTACACACAAACTTTTCTTTTTCACTATTAATACATAATGTCACAAAGTTTTCACTACAATTGCGTTATAATAAATATACTAATGATGAGCAAGGAGATTCAAAATGATTTCAGAAAAATGGATGCAAATCTCTAACGGTAAAATATCAAACGTCTATTTATTATATGGCACGGAAGCTTATTTTATCGAAGAAACAATAAAAAAATTAAAGAATAAACTCGAAGAAGATGGAGAGGCAGAAGTCATTTACTTCGATTTAGAGGAAAAAAATATTGAACATGTCATTTACGAGGCAGACACACTTCCTTTTTTCTCTGAGAAAAAGTTAATAATCGCAAAAAATGCATTTTTCTTAAAAGCCTTGGAAAAAGGCAAAGAAAAAATTGTTCACGATACAGCTCTACTAGAAAATTGGCTTAAAGATCCTTCTTCTACTGCCGTTGTTGTGTTTGTAGCACCTTATGAAAAGCTGGATGAACGCAAAAAGATAACAAAGGCTATAAAGCAAACAGCAAATGTGATCGAAGCTGCGGGTCTACAAATTCATGACTTAAAAAGCTGGGTGTTACATGAAGTTTCAAATGAAGGAAAAACGATTACAGATGAAGGTATTGAACGACTAATTGAAAGTGGAGGAACAAATTTAGTTCACCTAAGAACAGAAATCGCTAAAATTTCGACATATATCGGAGAAGAGAATGAGATTGATGCAGATACCGTCAAATCTTTACTTGTCAGAACGCTAGAGGAGGACGTTTTCACTTTAGGGAACGCGTATTTATCTGGACGAAAGAGTGAAGCAATGGCGATTTATCATGATTTACTTAAGCGTAAGGAAGATCCTTTGAAGCTAAATGCCTTGATCGCTTCTCAAGTGCGATTAATGATTCAGGTGAGTCATCTAAAGAAAAAAGGCTATCATGCGCAACAAATTGCGACCCAATTGAAGGTGCACCCTTACAGAGTGAAATTGTTATTCGACAATCCATTGTTACATCAAGAGGAAAAGCTCTTAAATACATTAAATGACTTGGCTACAGTAGATTTGCAGTTAAAGTCATTGAATACAAATAGAGACCGTATTCTTGAATTATTTTTGTTAAAATAATGGCATTTGGTTTGAAAGATTAACATGTGAGTTCGACAGGGGAGTATAAGGAATTATTTTAAGAGAAAATTAATAGAGAGCTTGGAAATAGTTTTCCAAGCTCTTTTTCTATTCCTGAAACTTCTTAGAAAATATGATTTAATGAAAAAAAATAAAGACTGACCGAGTTTGACATCGGAACAGTCTTTTTTATTTACGCTTTTTTCATTAATTGAGCTTTCTTACGAGAAGCTGCGTTTTTATGAATTAAACCTTTAGAAGCTGCTTTTTCAACTTGTTGAATCGCAGTTTTAATAAGTTCTTTTGCGTTTTCATCGTTATTAAGTGCAGCAGTGTCAGCTTTTTTGACAGCAGTACGCATAGCTGATTTTGCCTTTGCATTTTGAGTGTTTAAAGTCTCATTTTTCTTAACACGTTTGATTGCAGATTTAATGTTTGGCATACCTTTCACCTCCTAGTAAGGTCTGAGATGATACATTTTGTTGGTAACTGAATTTATACAACAAGCATTATTTTAACAAACGAAAAAACAAATTGCAATATATAAATGCAAAGAATATTTACTTGACACTTTGAACAAACTATTTCAGAGGTGATAATTATGTGGGGAAGAACTGATTTAATCGATGAATCGGATGAAATGGTAAAGCATCGATCGGAAAATCAAAAAGATACATTGGCAAAATCAAAAGGTATAAAATTTGAGGAATCAAGGAATGGAGCCGTATTGGTTACATCGATCGAAGTGGATGCAGAAGGGGAGAAACAAATAGGTAAAAAACAAGGGAAATACATTACCTTGACTGATCTAACCTTAAGTCCAGATGATGAGAAGAGCTTTGAGAATATTGCCAGGGCCTTTGTCGACCATCTTCGGAATATGCATCAAGATATTAAACTCACAGATCAATCTAAAATATTAATCATTGGACTTGGAAATGCAACTATTACTCCTGATGCAATTGGTCCCAAGGCAATCGAGTATCTTCAAAATTCATCCTTGACCAACAATGAACGAGTAAAGGTAGTTATGTATGCGCCGGGTGTTACTGGTCAGACTGGTTTCGAAACTAGCGATTTTGTTAGTGCGATTAGTGAAGCATTTCAACCTGATTTAATAATAGTGATGGATGCTCTTGCTGCAAGGAATAGCGAACGTTTATGTAAGACAATCCAAATAACTAATACAGGTATTCATCCAGGGTCAGGAGTAGGTAACCAGCGTAAGGAAATTTCTAAAGAGGTATATAATGTGCCGGTTACTGCAATTGGTATACCTATGGTGGTAGATGGACCTGTGTTATATGCAGATGCGGTAGAGCAGGTTATTCATCATGTTGCAGCACGTGTAGAGGAAAAAGGGAAACCTTCCTCTGCCTTAGCAGTTACTCCTATGGTTTCTAATAAGACGAACATTGATAAAAAAGTCCTTCAGCCTATCTTTGGTGAATGGGTTGGCTGGTCAACTGATGAAAAAAGAAAATTATTTGAGGAAGTATTTGTTGGAAAAAATCCATCCTTATTTGTTACGCCAAAGGAAACAGATTTATGGGTGGAACAGTATGCTTACATGCTTTCTACGGGTATTGAAACCTGGCTTGTAAGTAAATAGGTCGTTCTAAAAATCCTTCTCTTCTCATACGATTGTGTGAGGAGAGTGGAACCTATGACTAATACGTTAAAGAAGCTAACTACGATTTTATTACTCTTATTTTTGGCGCCTATTATTATTGCAACAGTCCAAACACCTCTAAGCATGGACGCAACAACTGAAAAAGCAGTAGAAAAGAAAAAAGAGGATATCCCGGTTGTTTATGCGGCACAAATTGAAACACCGCCGGTAACTGAGACCGAAACTGAAACTGAAACGGAAGCTAAAGCCGATCCGGTAGCAGAAATTTTGCAACCGCCAAGAAAAGCTTTCGTGTACTTTACCCATTGGCAAGAAGCTTTTAAACCAATATTAGCTGCCAGCGGAGAAAAAATTGAAATCTATCATCCAGAAAAAAATATTACTAATTTTCAAGAGCAAATTACTGCTCAGTTTGCTTTTCATAATGTAGAAACTGATTTTCTAACAAGCGACAATCCACATGGTACAAAAGATTATCACTCGGTTAGACCTCTAGTCCAGAAAGCCTTATCTCAAAACAATTATGATATTGTACTAGACATTCACCGAGACTCTGCAAAAGCAAAAGTGACTACGTTAAAAGTTGGAGAAGAGAGCTATGCAAAAATCATGCTTGTTGTAGGCGGCGAGCATGCGAACTATAAATGGAATGAGCAACTAGCTAACAAACTATCGGAACAAATGAATACAATAGTGCCAGGTATATCAAGAGGCGTTTTCTTGAAAACTGGAAAAGGTGTAGATGGAGTCTACAATCAAGACCTAAATAAAAACACTATACTTATTGAATTAGGTGGCATTGACAGTACAGAAGTCGAACTAAATAGGACAATTGCAATCTTAGCGAAAGCAGTTTCAAATGTTTTTGATCAACAAAATGCATCCTAACATTGATGTATCGCTTGTTCACTGCTATAATTCATAATAGTTTAATTAGGAGTGAACAAGCATGAATAATGAAGAGAGACTGGCACGACAGAAAAAGATACGAAACTTTTCTATAATCGCCCATATAGATCATGGGAAGTCAACGCTTGCTGACCGTATTTTAGAAAAAACAAAGACGTTAACATCTAGAGAAATGAAAGACCAATTGTTAGACTCTATGGATCTTGAAAGAGAACGTGGAATTACAATTAAATTAAATGCAGTTCAGCTAAAGTATTTGGCACAAGATGGGGAAGAATATATTTTCCATTTAATCGATACTCCTGGACATGTCGATTTTACTTATGAGGTATCTAGAAGCTTAGCAGCCTGTGAAGGTGCTATTTTAGTTGTTGATGCTGCACAAGGAATTGAGGCACAAACGTTAGCTAACGTTTATCTTGCATTAGATAACGATTTAGAGATTTTACCAGTTATCAATAAAATTGATTTACCTGCAGCTGATCCAGAGCGTGTAAAAAAAGAAGTGGAAGAAGTAATTGGTTTAGATGCTTCAGAAGCTGTTCATGCCTCAGCAAAAGCTGGTATTGGTATAGAAGAAATTTTAGAGCAAATCGTGGAAAAAGTTCCTGCGCCAACTGGTGATCCAGAAGCACCTTTAGAAGCATTGATTTTTGACTCATTATTTGATCCATACCGTGGTGTAATTGTTTATATTCGAATTATGCAAGGAACCGTAAAACCTGGAGATCGCATTAAAATGATGTCCTCGGGCAAAGAATTTGATGTTGTAGAAACAGGGGTCTTCACACCTAGAACTACTCAACGTGATGAATTGACTGTCGGAGATGTTGGTTTCTTAACAGCCTCTATGAAGGATGTTGGCGATTCGAGTGTTGGGGATACTATTACTTTGGCGAATAATCCGGCACAAGTGGCATTAGCGGGTTACCGTAAGATGAATCCAATGGTGTTCTGTGGATTGTACCCAATTGATAACTCTAAATATAATGATCTTCGAGATGCATTAGAAAAACTGCAGCTAAATGACTCTGCACTAGAGTTTGAACCTGAATCTTCCCAAGCCCTAGGTTTTGGATATCGCTGTGGCTTCCTTGGATTGCTCCATATGGAGATTATTCAAGAACGTATCGAGCGTGAATTTAAAATTGATCTTATTACGACAGCACCAAGCGTTATCTATAATGTAAAGTTGACTAGTGGAGAGACTTTAAAAGTTGATAATCCTTCTATGATGCCAGACGTTCAAAAGGTAGACGCAATAGAGGAGCCTTATGTTAAAGCCTCTATCATGGTTCCAGAGGATTATGTTGGATCTGTTATGGAGCTTTGCCAACGTAAGCGTGGTAACTTCATCACAATGGATTATTTATCTTCTGCTCGTGTAAATATTATCTATGAAATTCCACTATCCGAGATCGTCTATGATTTCTTTGATTCATTAAAATCCAGCACTAAGGGTTATGCTTCCTTTGACTACGAACTTATCGGTTACAAGGAATCTAAACTACAAAAGATGGATATTTTATTGAACGGGGAAAAAGTAGATGCTTTAAGCTTTATCGTGCACAGAGATTTTGCATACGAGCGCGGGAAGCTGATTGTTGAGAAGCTGAAAGCACTAATTCCGAGACAGCAGTTTGAGGTACCAGTTCAAGCAGCAGTCGGACAAAAAATTATTGCACGTTCTACTATCAAATCTATGGGTAAAAACGTTTTAGCTAAATGTTACGGGGGAGATATCTCACGTAAACGTAAACTTCTTGAAAAACAAAAAGAAGGTAAAAAACGTATGAAACAAGTAGGTTCTGTAGAAGTACCTCAAGAAGCGTTTATGGCAGTCCTTAAGATGGATGAGCCGAATAAATAAATTTAGTTTGCCATGGAGAAGTTTTTAAACCCTCCATGGCTTTTATTTGTTTAGGAAATTATAAAACTCGGACCTGTTGATAAATTGATGTCTAGCTCCACCGCCTTGCCCCTCGGGGTCAAATGGATAAAAGCTCCGGTGGCTGAGGAACTGCCTCCTCGCTTTTCTCCATTTGCCTGTCGGGGCAGGGATAGGCGGTTGCGCTTTTCTTGATGTCTAGCTCCACCGCCTTGCCCCTCGGGGTCAAATGGATAAAAGCTCCGGTGGCTGAGGAACTGCCTCCTCGCTTTTCTCCATTTGCCTGTCGGGGCAGGGATAGGCGGTTGCGCTTTTCTTGATGTCTAGCTCCACCGCCTTGCTCCTCGGGGTCAAATGGATAAAAGCTCCGGTGGCTGAGGAACTGCCTCCTCGCTTTTCTCCATTTGCCTGTCGGGGCAGACATAGGCGGTTTCGCTTTTCTTATTATCGAGAAGTTTCCTGAAATTCAATATTAACTAATTTACCTGTTACCGTTGTATATTTAATATTTATAAAAACTCCAAATTCCTTATTGCCATCCTTCATCCACAATTTAAACCTTTCAATGGTTGAATCCTCTTTTGTTTCACTTCCTATATGCAAGTAGTCAATAATAGTCGCATTTGGATATTTAGTTTGTGTCTCCTTTACCGCTAGCTTTCCCCATTTCGCATATGCTGGAACTTGGTCTTGAGCATATGTGCTTGAATACATATTCATGGACACAGTGGTTGCTAACATACATATACCTATGGCTATAAACACTTTTTTGATCATCTTCATACCATCTCCTTTTCTTTAAGATGGTTATCTTGCTTAAAATCATTCCAACTTAATAAATAAATCGGAAAACCCTGTGTAATTTCAATAGTTTGAAGGAACATGAATTATAAGCTATAATTTATGTAGGTAATTACGGAAAACAGTATTCAAATTAGTGCAATATTTGATGCTTGATAAATAACTAGGAGAAGGAGGCACTATTTGCCTCCTTCTTCGTATTTATAAAAGAACGTAGAAAGAAGGCTTATAAATGGTACGCGGAGTATATATACACATCCCTTTTTGTCATCAAATATGTAATTATTGTGATTTTAATAAATTCTATTTTCATAATCAGCCAGTAGATGAGTATATTGAGTCTTTAGGAAAAGAAATGGCTCTTTGGAAAGACGACTTATCGAAAGGTCATATAGAAACTATTTTTCTTGGTGGAGGAACTCCAACTTCTTTATCACTTGAACAGTTAGATCGGTTGTTAACACTTATCCAAGAGCATATCCCACTGGATCATGTAAAGGAGTTCTCATCAGAAGCTAATCCAGATGAGCTTACCCTGGAAAAAATGCAGCTCATGCGAAAATTTGGTGTGAATAGATTAAGCATGGGAGTGCAAACTTTCAATCAAGACTTGTTAAAAATATTAGGTAGAACCCATTCCAATGAACATGTATATAAAGTAATTGAATATGCGAAGGAAACAAATTTCCCCTCTATAAGCATTGATTTAATGTATGGATTGCCAAATCAAACGATGGAGCAATGGAAGGAATCCCTCCAAGAGGCTTTTAAGCTGAAGATACCTCATATCTCTGCATACTCGTTACTAGTTGAGCCTAAGACCATATTCTATAACCTTCTTTCAAAAGGGAAATTATCATTACCAGGTGAAGATTTAGAAGCTGAAATGTATGGATTCTTAATGGATGAAATGAAAGCGAACGGATATCACCAATATGAGATTAGTAATTTTTCTCATGAGGGAAAAGCCTCCGAGCATAATCTTTTATATTGGAACAATGACGAATATGTTGGATTAGGGGCTGGTGCCCATGGCTATGTAAATGGAATACGATATTCTAATCATGGTCCTCTTAAAAAGTATATGCAGCAGCTAGATTTAGGTGAAAAGCCTATTATGATGCAAAAAGAGGTTACTTATGAAGAGAAAATGGAAGAAGAAATGTTTTTAGGTCTTCGAAAAAACAGAGGAGTTTCTTTAACCGTCTTCGAACAAAAATACAGCAAGACCTTACATGAGGTATACGGTAAAGAAATCAAAGAGCTAATTCATAAAGAGCTTGTGGCTTTAGAAGAAGACCACATTTTCCTTACAACTCGAGGACGTTTTGTAGGTAATGAAGTATTTCAATATTTCCTTAAATAATTTGGCGCATAATCGTTGACAGTTTTCTTTAGATTTGATAAGTTTTATATGAGTATTAGCACTCTCTACAGATGAGTGCTAACAGAGGTGATAATCATGCTAACTAACAGGCAATTATTAATATTGCAAGTAACGGTAGATGATTTTATTGATACCGCTCAGCCAGTTGGATCTCGTCAACTTTCGAAAAAGGAGGAAGTACCGTTTAGTCCTGCTACGATTCGAAACGAAATGGCAGATTTAGAAGATATGGGTTATTTAGAAAAGACTCACACCTCTTCTGGCCGTGTGCCATCAGAAAAAGGCTATCGTTACTATGTAGACAACTTACTAACTCCACAAATGGTTTCAAAAGAAGAGATTAAACAAATTCGTTCTGTTTTCGAAGAAAGAAAGGTTGAGACGGAGCAAATAATTCGAAAGTCAGCTAATATTTTGTCTGAACTAACGAGCTATACCTCTATTATGTTAGGCTTAGATGTGAGAAAGCATCGAGTCAAAAGATTTTCAATCGTTCCTCTTACAGACGATTCGGCAGTAGCTATAATCGTTACGGACAGTGGTCATGTTGAGAATCGAGTTTTTTCTATTCCTGAGGCCTTTTCTGCTTCTGATATTGAAAAGATGGTCAATATCATAAACGAACATTTAGTTGGTGTATATTTACACGAGCTACAAATGAAGTTAGAAGCTGTCACTCAGTTCGTCTTACGTCAGAATAACGGTCGGTTAAATGACCTTCTTGGTTCTTTAAACCAAGCGATGATAATCGAGCATGAGGATAAAGTGTACTATGGTGGAAAAATGCAATTGTTAAGCCAGCCTGAATTTAATGATGTGGAAAAAGCAAAAAGCATTATGTATTGGATGGAACACGTCAATGAATTCCCTGGACTTTTCCATTTGAACAAAAAAGGCATCAATATCAGTATTGGTTCTGAGAATAACCAATTTGGAATGGATAATTGCAGTATAATCACAGCTTCTTATGATATTGGAGAAGAACAAAGTGGTTCTATTGCCATCATAGGTCCCACGAGAATGGATTACAAACGTGTAGTATCTTTGTTGGATGTAATGAGTGGGGACTTATCTAGAGAGTTGTCTAGAATATTACGAGGTCAACACGAATAAAGGAGAGTTGCTGCTAAATGGAAAATCAAAAAGAAGAAGTAAAAGATGTATCGACGGAAGAAGAATCAGCAGAACAAGAGATGGTAACTGAAGAAACTAACGAAACTAAAGAAGCAGATGTATCAGAAGAAGCTACTGAAGTAGAAGAAGTAGACGAGCTAACTCTTTTGAAACAGCAATTAGAAGAAGAACAAGATCGTACAGTAAGACTGCGTGCTGACTTTGAAAACTACAAACGTCGTGTTCAAAAGGATAAAGAAGCAGACTATAAATATCGTGCCCAATCTTTACTTAGCGATCTTTTACCTGTATTAGACAACTTAGAACGAGCACTTGCTGTTGAAGCTATATCTGAAGAAGCGATTTCTTTAACTAAGGGTGTAGATATGGTTTATCGTTCTCTTGTAGCAGCTGTTGAAAAAGAAGGATTGGAATCAGTTGAGTCAGAGGGGAAACCTTTTGATCCAAATTTTCATCATGCAGTTATGCAGGAAAAAGACGAAAACCAAGATTCAGGTATTGTTCTTCAAGAACTACAAAAAGGCTACAAACTGAAGGATAGAATTCTTAGACCAGCAATGGTAAAAGTAAACGAATAAAATATAAACTGATTTTTATTGGTGTCCATTAGGTTGCCAGTTATAATATAAATTGCATATAACAGTATTTATTAGGAGGAAAATTGTATGTCAAAAATTATCGGTATTGACTTAGGAACAACAAACTCATGTGTATCTGTACTAGAAGGCGGAGAGCCAAAAGTAATTCCAAATCCAGAGGGAAATCGTACGACTCCATCTGTAGTAGCTTTTAAAAATGGCGAAAAACAGGTTGGGGAAGTAGCTAAACGTCAATCTATTACAAACCCAAATACAATTTCTTCTGTTAAACGTTTAATGGGAACTAGCGAAAAAGTAAGTGCTGAAGGAAAAGACTATACTCCACAAGAAGTATCAGCAATGATCCTTCAATATTTAAAAGGTTTCGCAGAAGAATACCTTGGAGAAAAAGTTACAAAAGCAGTAATCACTGTTCCTGCATATTTTAATGATGCAGAACGCCAAGCTACAAAAGATGCTGGACGTATTGCGGGTCTAGAAGTTGAGCGTATCATTAACGAACCTACTGCTGCAGCGCTAGCTTACGGCTTAGATAAAATGGATCACGATGAAAAAATCCTTGTTTATGATCTAGGTGGAGGTACTTTTGACGTATCTATTCTTGAACTTGGAGATGGCGTATTTGAAGTACTAGCTACAGCTGGGGACAACCGTCTTGGCGGGGATGACTTTGACCAAGTAGTTATGGATTTCCTAGTACAAGAGTTTAAAAAGGATAACGGTATTGATCTTTCTAAAGATAAAATGGCAGTGCAACGTTTGAAAGATGCTGCTGAAAAAGCTAAAAAAGATCTTTCAGGTGTTACTTCAACACAAATCTCATTACCATTTATCACTGCTGGTGAGGCAGGTCCACTTCACTTAGAAGTTACAATGACTCGTGCTAAATTCGATGATTTAACAGCTCATTTAGTAGAGCGTACAATGGTTCCAACTCGTCAAGCATTAAAAGATGCTGGATTATCTTCTTCACAAATTGATAAAGTTATCTTAGTTGGTGGATCTACACGTATTCCAGCTGTACAAGAAGCGATTAAAAAAGAAACAGGTAAAGAGCCACATAAAGGTGTTAACCCAGATGAAGTAGTAGCAATGGGAGCAGCAGTACAAGGTGGAGTATTAACTGGTGACGTAAAAGACGTAGTACTTTTAGACGTAACACCACTTTCTTTAGGTATTGAAACAATGGGCGGAGTATTTACGAAGTTAATTGAACGTAATACAACCATACCAACTTCTAAATCTCAAACTTTCTCAACAGCTGCTGATAACCAACCAGCAGTAGATATCCATGTATTACAAGGTGAGCGACCAATGGCAGCTGACAATAAAACGCTAGGTCGTTTCCAACTTGCGGATATTCCACCAGCACCTCGTGGAGTACCACAAATCGAAGTAACGTTTGATATCGACAAAAATGGTATCGTAAATGTTAAGGCGAAAGATCTTGGAACACAAAAAGAGCAAACAATTACAATTCAATCTAATTCATCTTTATCTGATGAAGAAATTGAACGTATGGTAAAAGAAGCGGAAGCAAATGCTGACGCCGATAAAGTTCGCAAAGAAGAAGCAGAAGTTAAGAATGAAGCGGACCAATTAGTGTTTATGACTGAAAAAACACTGAAAGATTTGGAAGGCAAAGTTTCAGACGATGAGAAAAAATCTGCTGAAGATGCAAAAGAAGAGTTAAAAGCAGCTCTAGAAGCTGGAAATTTAGAAGATATTAAAGCGAAAAAAGATAAATTAAACGAAATCGTTCAACAGTTGACTATGAAGCTTTATGAACAAGCACAAGCGGATGCAGCGGCTAACGGACAACAAGAAGACGGGCCATCTGATGACGGTGTAGTCGATGCAGAGTTTGAAGAAGTAAAGGACGATAAAGACAAGTAATGTCAACAGGAAAAGTCAAAGACCGTTTTCGGCTTTGGCTTTTTCCATGTAATTAGTAGCATTGGAGAAATACGCTATTTGTTTTGCTATTAGGAATTTATCCATGTTACAATTATCTTTATGTGTAAGTTAACAGAGCAGGAGAGTGAACTATGAGCAAACGTGATTATTACGAAGTCCTTGGAGTAGCCAAGGGAGCTTCTGGAGATGAGATAAAAAAGGCGTATCGCAAATTATCTAAACAGTATCACCCAGATATCAATAAGGATGCTAACGCTGAAGATAAATTTAAGGAAATTTCAGAAGCATATGAAGTATTAAGCGACGATCAAAAACGTGCACAATACGATCAATTTGGTCATGCAGGACCTAACCAAGGTTTTGGTGGCGGGTTTAGTGGCGCGGATGGATTTGGATTTGAAGATATTTTCAGCTCGTTCTTTGGAGGAGGAGGTTCGCGTCGTCGTGACCCGAATGCTCCTAGAAAAGGAAACGACCTTCAGTACTCTATGACTATAGAATTTGAAGAAGCAGTATTTGGTATGGAAAAAGAGATTGAAGTGGCTAAAGAAGAAACTTGTGATACGTGTAATGGTACTGGAGCTAAAAAAGGCACACATCCAGAAAAATGTACACACTGTAACGGAAACGGCCAAGTTAATGTTACACAAGATACTCCTTTCGGAAGAATTCAAACGAAACGAGCATGTAATTATTGTGAAGGAACTGGGAAAATTATCAAAGACAAATGTTCAACGTGTCATGGTAAT
Source organism: Psychrobacillus sp. FSL W7-1457 (assembly GCF_038593405.1). Lineage (NCBI taxonomy): Bacteria > Bacillati > Bacillota > Bacilli > Caryophanales > Bacillaceae > Psychrobacillus > Psychrobacillus sp. FSL W7-1457. The sequence goes on along the minus strand of NZ_CP151993.1, from coordinate 2,288,352 downwards.
GGAACAGTTAATAAACGCAAGAAGATCAAAATCACTATTCCAGCGGGTGTAGATGATGGTCAACAATTACGTGTTAGCGGTCAAGGTGAACCAGGGGTAAATGGTGGTCCAGCAGGAGATCTATACGTTGTATTTAGAGTGAAAGCTGATCCAAGATTTGAACGTGATGGTGACGATATTTATTACGAATTACCTTTGACATTCGCACAAGCGGCACTTGGGGATGAAGTAGAAATTCCAACTGTCCAAGGAAAAGTAAAATTAAAAATTCCAGCGGGCACGCAGTCTTCTACTAAATTCCGTCTTAAAGGAAAAGGCGTAAAAAATGTGCATGGCTATGGCATGGGAGATCAGCATGTAATCGTAAAAGTAATCACGCCTAAGAAATTGACTGAAAAACAAAAACAATTATTACGTGAGTTTGCAGAAATCAGCGGTGATATACCGGAAGAGCAAGGTAGTACATTATTTGACAAAATCAAGAGAACGATAAAAGGCGAATAAGGAGTTGGAGCAAGTGAAATGGTCTGAGCTATCCATTCATACTACTAATGAGGCAGTGGAAGCAGTAAGCAATATTTTGCATGAAGCTGGTGCTAGTGGAGTAGTAATTGAGGATTCAGAAGAGTTGGCTAGAGATAGAGAAGATGTTTTTGGAGAGATCTACAGCTTAAATCCAGATGATTTTCCAGTAGACGGAGTGCGTATTAAAGCTTATTTGGCTGAAACAAGCTTTCTATTAGAAACGGTGGAAGAGATCAAACTTGCGATCAACAACTTACTAAATTTTAATATAGACCTTGGACATAATATTATTACCGTAACCGAAGTAGACGAAGAAGATTGGGCGACTGCATGGAAAAAGTATTATCACCCAGTTAAAATCTCTAACAGATTTACAATTGTTCCTACTTGGGAAGAATATAATAGAGTGAACTCTGATGAATTAATTATTGAGTTAGATCCAGGTATGGCGTTTGGCACAGGGACACACCCTACTACCGTTATGTGCTTGCAGGCACTTGAAAAAACAGTGAAGCCCAACCTATCAGTTGTCGATGTAGGCACTGGTTCTGGTGTGTTATCTATTGGAGCAGCTAAACTAGGGGCAGCTACAGTTCACGCACTTGATTTAGATGAAGTGGCAGTAAGATCTGCACAAGAAAACATTGCGATCAATAGAGTGAGCGATATTGTAAAAGTTACTCATGGTAATCTATTAGACAATATTACAGAACAAGCAGATATAGTTGTTGCCAATATTTTAGCTGAAATCATTATGACATTTACCGATGATGCTTATACTATTGTTAAGCCTGGTGGGCAATTCATAACTTCTGGAATAATTTCGACTAAAAAAGATGATGTGAAAACTGCTCTTCAAAATTCTGGTTTTGAAATAGATGAAATAATGATGATGGAAGATTGGGTAACTATCATTTCAAGAAAGCCTGTTAAGTAAAGGAGTAGTTGTCTTGCAACGTTATTTTACAGAAAAACCGTTAGATGAGAATTCTACTATAAAAATACTTGGAGACGATGCGCATCATATGATTCAAGTGATGCGCATGTCACCTGGTGATGAAGTGTATATAGTAGCCGCTAAAGAAACGTATATTATGACTATTCTTTCTGGAACTAGCAAAGAAGTCATTTTAGAAACAAAAGAAAAAGTATTAAAAACAAATGAAATGCCAATTAAAGTTTCTATTGCCTGTGGATTACCAAAAGGTGACAAACTAGAACTAATCACACAGAAGGCCACTGAACTTGGTATGCATTCCCTCTTTCCTTTTGAAGCAAAGCGCTCTATCGTGAAATGGGACAAGCAAAAAAACGAGAAAAAAATAGCAAGACTGCAAAAGATTGCAAAAGAAGCGGCGGAACAGTCCCATCGCTCATCTATTCCTCACATACATAGTCCTAAGAGCTTGAAAGACCTAATAGAAGTCTCTAAGCAATATGACGTTAAATTTGTTGCTGATGAAGAGGATGCAAAATTAACTGAGCGACAAAAGTTTGCTGACCAATTAAAAAAGGTGTATGATAAACAATCGATACTTATTGTTTTTGGTCCGGAAGGTGGACTAGATAGACATGAGGTTAAGCAACTTTTAGACAATGATTTTCAACCCATTGCACTTGGTCCTAGAATATTAAGAACTGAAACTGCGCCGTTATATGCGCTTGCTGCTATTTCCTATGAATATGAATGAAAGAGGTGTAAGGATATGTCATCCGTTGCATTCCATACATTAGGCTGTAAGGTAAACCATTATGAAACAGAGGCCATTTGGCAACTATTTAAAGAAAATGGTTATGAACGTACAGACTTTGAAAAAAAATCAGACGTTTATGTAATTAATACATGTACTGTAACAAATACTGGTGATAAAAAGAGTAGACAGGTTATACGAAGAGCTATTCGTCAAAACCCTGATGCTGTTATTTGTGTTACCGGCTGTTACGCACAAACCTCTCCTGCAGAAATAATGGCGATTCCTGGTGTTGATATTGTCGTTGGTACCCAAGAGCGTACAAAAATGCTTGGTTACATTGAACAATACAAAATGGAGCGTAAACCTATTAATGCGGTAGGAAACATTATGAAAAATCGTGTATATGAAGAGCTGGATGTACCTGCTTTTACTGACCGTACACGTGCTTCTCTTAAAATACAAGAAGGATGTAACAATTTCTGTACTTTTTGTATCATTCCTTGGGCACGTGGCTTGATGAGATCCCGAGACCCACAAGAAGTAGTTAGACAAGCACAACAGTTAGTTGATGCTGGTTATCTAGAAATCGTCTTGACTGGTATACATACTGGTGGATACGGAGAAGATTTAAAGGATTATAATCTTGCTCAACTATTAAGAGATATTGAAACAAATGTAAAGGGACTTAAACGTCTTCGAATTAGTTCAATAGAAGCTAGTCAGCTATCAGATGAAGTAATCGATGTTTTAAAGCAATCGAATATAGTTGTAAGACATTTACACATACCAATTCAGTCAGGCTCAGATACTGTTCTAAAAAGAATGCGTAGAAAATATACAATGGAATTTTTTGCGAATCGCTTAGACCGTTTAAGAGATGCACTTCCTGATTTGGCAATTACATCAGATGTGATTGTAGGATTCCCGGGAGAAACTGAAGAAGAATTTATGGAAACATATAGCTTTATTCGTGATCAAAAATTTTCTGAACTACATGTTTTCCCATACTCAAAACGTACAGGTACCCCTGCCGCTAGAATGGAAGATCAAGTGGATGAAGAAATTAAAAACGAACGAGTACACCGACTTATTACTTTGAATGATCAACTGGCAGTAGAATATGCATCTCGCTTCGAGGGAGAAGTTCTGGAAATCATCCCAGAGGAAGTTATCACTTCAGAAACGGGAGAAACCATGGTAGAAGGCTATACGGATAATTACTTAAAAGTTGCTATACCAGGCTCTGAAGAACTGATCGGAAAATTAGTAAGAGTAAAAATAACGCGAGCAGGCTATCCTCAAAATATTGGTCAATTTGTTCGTGTGTTAGAAGAAGTAAAAGAGCTAGTTTGACTTAGGTCACTAGCTTTTTTACATGAAAAAGGAAAGACAAGGGGGGCATTAAAGGCAAGTGCACCCATGTTACTTCCTTTTTTTTGTTGGAAGAAACATAGTTGCTTGGCTTTTCTTATGTTTACTAGTAATATTAAGAGGTACGTACAACTAAGAAGGAGATTTTAAAATGACAAATAATATAGCAGCACTTATAGATCATACGTTATTAAAACAAGATGCGACTAAAAATCAAATTGAAAAACTTTGTGGGGAAGCAAAACAACATGTATTTGCATCTGTTTGCGTTAATCCGACTTGGGTTAGCTTAAGTGCTTCTCTATTAAAAGACTCACCGGTTAAGGTATGTACAGTAATCGGATTCCCACTAGGGGCTAGCACTAGTGAAGTAAAAGCATTTGAAACTACGGATGCTATTGAAAAAGGTGCAGATGAAATAGACATGGTTTTAAACGTTGGAGCTTTAAAAGACGGCGATTTTGATTATGTTCAAAAGGATATTGAAGCAGTAGTACAAGCAGCTAAAGGAAAAGCTATTGTAAAAGTAATTTTAGAAACTTGTTTATTAACAAATGAGCAAATAGCTAAAGCTAGTGAACTATCTAAATTAGCTGGGGCAGATTTTGTCAAAACTTCTACTGGATTTTCAACTGGAGGAGCAACTGTCGAAGCAGTTAAATTAATGCGCGAAACAGTAGGTCCTGAGCTAGGTGTGAAAGCTTCTGGAGGAGTTAGAAGTCTTGCTGATTTAGAAGCTATGGTTGAAGCAGGAGCTACTAGAATAGGTGCAAGTTCTGGTGTAGATATTGTAAATGGCTTAGAAAGTAAGTCAGATTATTAATTGGTGAATATTTAAAACCAAAGTATTGACCAAGTCTATAATATACGGTATAATTTTTTAGTACATAACACTTGGTTATGTACTGACGTGTGTTCGGAGGGAGGGAAAGAGAGATGTCAAAAACTGTCGTTCGCAAAAACGAATCGCTTGAAGATGCTCTTCGCCGCTTCAAACGTACTGTATCTAAAAGTGGTACAATTCAAGAGGTTAGAAAGCGCGAGTTTTATGAAAAACCAAGCGTGAAACGTAAAAAGAAATCAGAAGCTGCACGTAAACGTAAGTGGTAATTTAATCCCAACCATCCCTACGTTCAAAACACGTACTGTATGATTAACATTTACAATTATGTAAACCGAGAAAATTTATTTTCTCGGTTTATTTTAATTTATAGTTTAAAAGAGATTAGCTGTATGTAATATACTGAGCACTCGAACGATCATCGTTCGAGTGCTTTTTTTGTTTTTTTGAGTAAAAGAGGGATTTGTAATTATATATAGAATTTAGAAGATACCTGGCTATGAATTCTTATGGCCGAAACTTCTGGAAGGGGTGACATATTGAAAATGAAAAAAATTCAAAAGAGCATACTAATGAGAGGTATTACTTCTTAACTAGGGTATAAACCTCTCAAGGTAATGGGAGGAAAAATTAAAGATGATGAATTTAGAAAACATGGTACACGTATTAGCTTCAAATACGGTGGCCCAAAACCTCGTTGAATTTTGGGGAAATGATGAGGGTTCATTAGAACTATGGCGCGCAAGTTCAAACTTTGTATATGCTTTTAAACAAAATGAAATTCAATATTTTTTGCGATTTAATTTAGAACAGGATAAAACTATGGACCAATTAAAAGCTGAGTTAGATTATATGCAATACTTATCCTTAAATGGTTTTCCATCTGTCGTACCAATTCGTTCAAAGAATGGAGAATTAATTGAAACACTAATGGCACCTGAAGGAACGTATATGGCAGTTGTCTTTAGTAAAGCAAATGGAATTAACCTGGATCCGGATGATATTACTGAAATACAGATGGAGGAGTGGGGAGAATCACTTGGCTCACTACACACTTTGTCGAAAAAATTCGAGCCTGAATTTGTAAGAAGAAAAAGTTGGTTGGACACAGTGGATCTCATGAAAGGTATTTTTCAAAAGCATCCTGCTGATTGTATTGCCCTAGAGGAGCTAAATAGAGTTACCTCATGGCTTCAATCGCTACCGTCGGATAATGATACGTTTGGACTCATACACTATGACTTCCAGCTGGATAATATCTTTTTTGAAGAGAAAAGAAATTGTTTTAATGTAATCGACTTTGATGATGCTATATACCATTGGTATGCGATTGATATTGTAACAGCCCTTGATGATTTTATTGGCGAGGAAAATCCTTCTTCAAAAGTATTAATGCAGTCTTTTTTGAATGGTTATCGCTCCAAAATGAATCTAGAAAATGATATAGTGGCTCAATTTCCACGGTTTCAAAGATATGCGAATTTATATAAATTCTACAAGTTATTGAGTTCACTAGATCATGAAGTCATCATTGATGCTCCGTCTTGGTATGATGGATTAAGGGGAAAGTTAATGCGTGTGACAGATGATTTAAGAATGTCCTTTCAAAAGCCATGGTAAATACAATATGGTATATAAAGGGATGCTTTAGTACAAATGAATAGAAAAAAGAGACTGGACATTATGCTTGCGGGGTTGATGGAGAGAAAACGCGAAAACGTTACAAACAATTGTACTAGCATAGCATATAAATAGCAGCAGAATTGACAGTATAAAAAACAATGAAAATGCCCAGGCTTTTATGCCTGGGCATTTTTTTCAATCACGTTTTATTCGCTTGCAGCAGGTATTAAGTCTATACTCCATACAATTTAAAATGAATGAAGTAGTCAACCAAAAGTATTAGAGAGGGGTCGGCTGTTCTTAATTTTTTTGGTATTTCAGTGGCCTTCTATAATATCTCTAATTCCATTGACATGAATATAAAAAAATATCTCATAATCAAAATATTTTTCTTAATAAAATGAAACTTTTAAGATTTTCATCCGTAAACAATAATATACATATAGATGAAGGGAGGTTTAAGTGTGAAATTAGCGCGGCTATTTATATCTTTTTGCTTGTTACTTGCCGCTTTTGCTGTAGTGATTCCGACTTTTTCTGCAGACTCCAAGTTAGTCTATAAAGTTCCTGTTTATAAGGAAGTAGAGAATGGTTTGTATGCTTTTTTAAAACGCTCTATAAAGGAAGCGGAGGAAGCAGGAGCAGATGCCATCATTTTCGATATAAACACGCCAGGAGGGTTTGTAAATTCTGCAGAGAGTATCGTGAATTTGTTAGATTCGACTGACATTCGTAAAATAGCCTATATTAACTCAGAGGCATTATCAGCAGGTGCATATTTAGCACTACACACAGATGAGATTTATATGTCACCCAATGGTTCCATAGGAGCTGCCGCTGTGATTGATAGTGCCGGAAATGCTGCTGACATGAAAGCAACTAGTGCGTGGAAGGCTAAAATGATAAATGCAGCGGAAAGAACAGGAAAGAATCCTATTTATGCTCAGGCAATGGCTGATGAATCTGTCGATCTCCCTCAGCTACGAGCGGGAAACGGAGAATTGTTAACGCTTTCAGCAAATGAGGCCATAGAAGTAGGTTATTCCGAGGGTACGGTTGCTACGTTTGATAAGTTGTTGGTAGAGAGTGGTCTTGAAGGTGCAAAAGTAGTAGAAATAGAGCAAGCCTTTGTAGAAACGCTCGCAAGAATTGTGACAAATCCAGTAGTAGTGCCGATTTTATTATCTCTTGCAAGCTTAGGTTTGGTACTGGAGTTATATTCTCCAGGTTTTGGACTTCCTGGATCGGTCGGATTACTATCGTTAGGTCTTTTCTTTTACGGGCATCTTGTAGCAGGGTTGGCAGGGTATGAATCCATTATTTTACTGGTAATAGGTATTATATTAATTATCGCTGAATTTTTTGTGCCGGGAGGTATTATTGGTATAATAGGTTTAGCAGCTGTTTTATTTAGTATAATATTAGCAGGTGGTAATCTTTTTTACATGAGTGTTGCTGTTTTAATTGCAATAACAGTAGCTATATTAGGAATGGTGATTATTGTGAAATTCTTTGGTAAAAGAGTGAGGTTGTTGAATAAAATGATTTTGACAGATGCTACTACTACTGAACAAGGGTATGTTTCTAATCAAAATCGTTTAGATTTAGTTGGGAAAATAGCAGAGACAATGACACAGCTTAGACCTTCAGGGACTATACGTATTGAGAATGAACGTATCGATGCGGTATCTGATGGTAGTTTTATCGGCAAAGATAAGAAAGTAGTAATTATCAAGGTGGAAGGCTCTCGAATTGTCGTTCGAGAAGCAAGAGAAGGGGAGGCAACACAATGATTACTGGAGGCATGATTGGTACTATAGTTATTATTGTCATTGCATTCATATTGTTATCGGTATTTTTAACATTTTTCCCGATAGCACTTTGGATTTCAGCATTGGCTGCAGGAGTTAAAATTAGTATTTTCACATTAGTAGGGATGAGGTTACGTCGAGTAATTCCGTCACGTATCGTAAACCCGCTTATTAAAGCACATAAGGCTGGATTAAATGTAACGATCAATCAATTAGAAAGCCATTACTTAGCAGGTGGTAATGTTGACCGTGTTGTTAATGCATTAATCGCTGCACATCGTGCAAACATCGAGTTGACGTTTGAACGTGCAGCTGCTATTGACTTAGCAGGTCGTGACGTATTAGAAGCAGTACAAATGTCTGTTAATCCTAAAGTTATTGAAACACCGTTTATCGCTGGTGTGGCAATGAATGGGATCGAAGTAAAAGCAAAAGCTCGTATTACAGTTCGTGCCAATATCGATCGTTTAGTCGGTGGTGCTGGTGAAGAAACAATCGTAGCCCGTGTTGGTGAAGGTATTGTAAGTACAATTGGTTCTAGTGTAAGTCATGAACGTGTATTAGAAAATCCAGATTTAATTTCACAAACAGTTTTATCTAAAGGATTAGACTCTGGTACTGCATTTGAAATTCTGTCGATTGATATTGCGGACGTTGATGTCGGCAAAAACATTGGGGCAGAGCTTCAAACGGAGCAAGCTGAAGCTGACAAGAAAATTGCGCAAGCTAAAGCGGAAGAACGTCGTGCAATGGCTGTAGCATCTGAGCAAGAGATGAAAGCTAAAGTTGTAGAGATGCGTTCTAAAGTAGTTGAAGCTGAAGCAGAGATTCCTCGCGCAATGGCTGAAGCACTTCGTGAAGGTAATATGGGAGTCATGGATTATATGAATTATAACAACATCAAAGCGGACACTGGTATGAGAGACTCAATTAGCAAGGTAGGAAATGACAAGCCTTCAACGGATGAGTTGAAAGACTAGTATTAGCTTAGAAAGGAGGACTTCTCCTTGGAAGGTTTAATAATACCATTAATAATTATTATCCTTAGTTCATTGTTTGGGAGAAAGAAGCCGGATGAGAAACCAGCACCCAAACCTGCTTCACGTGATATTCAACCTGCTCCACAGCAAAAGCCTGTCGCACAAAATCCTTTTAAAAGCTTAGGGGATTTAGCGAAAGAGTTTCAGCAGGAGCAACAACAAGCTAGACCCGAAAGAAAACAAACATCTAGAAAGCAAGCTCCAAAACAAGTAGTACAGGCAGAGGTACCTCCAGTAATACAAAAAGCTGGAAGAGAAGCGGGGAGAGACCAAGGTGTGCCAAGGTCAACTGGCCGTCTTTCTGTTCATCAAGTGGGAACGACTGATATAACTAAAAAATCTGTAGTTCATAACATAATGCCTGATACAAAAGAGGAGCTAATGCGCGCAATTGTCTTATCGGAAATATTAGCTCCGCCAAAATCTAAAAGATAACTCATGAACACCCCTTTACATGCATAAATTCATGTAAAGGGGTGTTTTTTATCAAACAATTATTTCCACTCCATGCGAGTATTATGATTGATAATTTTGATGATATTATATTAGATTATGAAATTTCTCTTCTTCGGTTAACAGATACGGAGTTAGTCTGTTCCTACAACCATTATCTTCTAGAAATAAAAGCAGACCGTTTGTCTATAAAGTCCATGTCGATGGAGCGCCTTCATCTTCAGGTAGACAAACTCCTTCACTTTAAACTTACTAGGAAGGAAAGCAGCTGATGCCACAACAATTAATTAGGATCCAATTGCCAAGCTCTACTGATCAGTTTCTATTATTTCAAAAGCTGTTATCACAACAAATTGAAGTATATCGGGTGTATAGCACAGAAGAAAGCTTGTTCTTTTCTATCAAACGTAAAGATCTTAAAGAGTTTAGAAAGATAAGGAAAACATTGAAGATTCCTGTACACTTAAAAGATGAGACAAAAAATCGTACGATTTCTTTATATTCATATTCCATAATCGGGGTAATCTTTTTTTTCATAATACCAGTGGTTTTGGCGCAATTTATATGGAAGATCAATATAGACTCTTATACGCCAGAAAGCAATATTCTAATTACAGAACAACTGAAAGAAATGAAAATTAAAGAACGTATACGTATTTCTTCTTTACCGTCAGAGCAAGAAATTCGGCAAAAGCTACTTTTAAAGCATAAGGAGTTCTCTTGGATACACTTCACGCAATCAGGTTCCACTTTAACAGTGACTCCGATGCTTGCTCCAGTCACGAAGGAACGAGAAGTAAAAAATGCTCCCGCGTCTCATCTTATTGCTAAAAGAAGCGGTGTGATTACAGACTTTGAGCTAGTAAAGGGAGTTAGAGCTGTAGATAAGAATGCAGCTGTAAAAAAAGGTGACATACTTGTAAACGGCTTTGTTACTCAAGGAGAAAAACGAATTATAACTAGCGCAGAGGGCAAGGTCTATGCAAGTTATTGGATAGAGCTTAACTTCGAACTTCCCAAAAAAGTGACCATTGTAAAACCAACTACTAGAGAAGTACTGATTGAGAAAAAATCTAATAACAGCAATGAATATTGGAAGGAAATAGCTATGCCTCGATTCTTACAGCCATATTTTAAAGCGGGCTATGTGCAAGGTAGTGAAAAAGTTACCTATGACTTAGATGAAGAATCCGTAGAGCATTTAGTTCGACCTTTATTATTTCAAAAAATTATGAATGATTTACCGCGGGGCACTCAAATATTAGAAGATAAAGTTTTACAGATGTCTATAGAAAATGATAAAGTTAAAGGAAAGATATTATTACTAATAAATGAAAATATTGCAACACCACAAGTTATACCCCAAGGAGACGACACATGAGCCAACAAAAACAATTAGATATTAATTTACAAGATCCAACTGAAGCAGTGATGCTGCTTGGTATTTCAGATAAGAATATTAAACTGATTGAAGAAGAGTTGAAGGTGCAGTTGATCACCAGAGGAGAACTAATACAAATTGCTGGTGAAGAACAAAATGTAGAAGATGCAAGGCAGCTAATCATACAGCTTCTACTTGTGATACGAAAAGGTATTAATATTAACCTTCGAGACGTTACCACAGCTATAGAAATGAGTGCAAATGGGACAATTGAATATTTTGCAAGTCTTTATGATGAAGAAATAGCTCGAAATACTAAAGGGAAAGCAATACGGGCTAAAACCATTGGTCAAAGAGAGTATGTTCATGGAATTAGACATACTGATTTAACGTTTGGAATTGGACCAGCAGGTACCGGAAAAACTTACCTTGCTGTAGTAATGGCTACACAAGCTTTAAAAAATGCACACGTTAAAAGAATCATTTTAACACGTCCAGCAGTTGAGGCAGGGGAAAGTCTAGGGTTCCTACCAGGAGATTTAAAAGAGAAGGTAGACCCTTATTTACGCCCTTTATATGATGCATTACATGATGTATTAGGAACGGAGCAAACGGATCGCCTTATGGAACGTGGAACAATAGAAATTGCTCCCCTTGCTTATATGCGCGGCAGAACGTTAGATGATGCTTTTGTTATTCTGGACGAGGCCCAAAATACTACAAAAGCTCAAATGAAAATGTTCTTAACACGATTAGGCTTTGGTTCAAAAATGGTTATAACTGGAGATAAAACTCAAATAGATTTGCCAAAGGGTGCAGAGTCAGGTCTCATTGTAGCAGAAAAAATACTACATCAAGTTTCTGGCATACACTTCCAATATTTAGAGCAAGGCGATGTTGTTCGTCACCCATTAGTTGCTAAAATTATATCTGCATATGAAGAGCAGTAGTCAATAAAGAACGTGAAATCAGCGACTTGATTTCACGTTTTTATTTCTTTTTAAAGACAGTTAATTTCTTAGAAGCCTCTCCATACTAGCTGTTTGAGAGGAAGTGCAATTCTGTGAGAATAACTCGAGCTGAAACATAAGCAGGAGTAAATGCCACGAAAATTTGGAAGGTGTGCCCCTAGGGAAGTATCCCACCAAAAGGAAAACAACTATATAATTGGAATAGAAGCCCTGAAAACTTTAACACATCGTAGATTTTTTGAGGCTTTTTAATTTGGGGAAGTTTGGTCCTAGGCTCTTTTATTTATTTGTAGTTGTTGGCTTACATTAACGTCTATACTTACTTAGTAGTGAGTGAATCCTTCTGAGTCTTGGGTCCGCAATATGTTTTGCCCTTCGAAGTAAGTAACTATCCACAACCGGACCTTCAGTTACTAGTTAGGATCTAAACTAAATAGGTACCTCGAATAGAAGATGAACCAATTACAGCCCGATAACGTCATCATTCTAACTGTAAACCGGTCAATTCAGATAAATTGGTCAAATTTTGAAAATATAAGGTATAATAAAGAGAATAGTAGACGAGGGGATGATAGGATGAAGTCTTTAATGATCAAGTGGAGAAAATGGCGAGAAAGTAAATATCTCCCTTTAATTATTATCCTTCTAACTTCCATAAGCATGTTTCTACTGGTTAAGGGAAGCGTGCAAGAAAATACATATGATATATCCTTAATGAATTTAGCACCTGAAACCATCCGTTCAGTTAAAACGATGGAAGACCCAGTAAAAACTGAAGAAGAAAAAGACCAGGCTGCATCAGAAGTTAATCCTGTCTATCAATTTCAGGATGAAACAGCTGAAAATCAGGCCACTATCATTGAGTCTATTTTCGATAGTGTAATAGAGATTAAGCAATCTATCACAAGTGATGAGCCTGAAGCGGCAACAGATAGTCTTCAAAGACTAAAAAAAGAAATGAACGTTCTAGCAGAAAATGCTAGCTTTGTACCGTTAACTGACGATGCACTGAGTATATTATTAAGTCAAAACATAGCAACTATAAATGATGTTAAAGAAAAGCTTCCTATCCTAGTAGAAGAAACATTAAGTGAACCGATTAGGAATGAAAACTTAGGTACAGAAAGAGATAAGGTTGTTCAGAAAGTCCGAACTACTTTTAATTACCCAGATAGTTTTATGAGCGTTTTAGTTTCTATAGCTCGGGGCTCCATTATAGCTACAGAAACAAAAAACGATGAACTAACTGAGCTACGCATGGAACAAGCTAGAGCTAGCGTTGAACCAACTAGAATTTTACAAGGTCAAATACTCGTTCAAAAAGGGGAAATTGTCAGTAAAGATGTGTATCGCCAACTAGATCTATTAGGAATGCTGACTGATAAATCATCTTATAAACAATATATAGGTGTAGCTCTTTTTGTATTGATGACAATGTGGGTGCTATTCGGACAAACCATTCGTTTTAAAGACCCTAATGTTATCAATGTGAAAAATCTGATTGTTGTGGCTTTTAGTGTTATTGTATCCGTCTTGATGATGAAAGTGCTACAATCAGTAGCGTACAATTTTGATGTTGTTATTGCATTTTTGTTTCCTACTGCAATGGTATCCATGTTAGTTTATATTCTAGTCAATGAAAGAGCGGCTTTTATATCTAGCTTTGTCGTAGCTGCCTATGCAGGGATTATTTTTCAAGAAGGATATACGAATATCTTTCAAATGGAAGTTGCTTTATACATACTCTTTGGTGGTATAGCAGGGATTTTTGCCGTACAGCGTATGTACAATAGTTCTCAAATTTTACGTTCAAGCTTAATCGTTGCGTCTATAAATTTAACGTTTATCTTATTTTATCTGTTAATGACAAAGACAACTTATGAGTTTGTTGATGTAGCTTTCTATATTGGCGCTGCCTTAATATCTGGTATATTATCCGGGGCTCTTACACTTGGTATTTTGCCTTTCTTTGAGTCGCTTTTTGGAATCTTATCCACAATGAGGCTCATAGAACTTTCTAACCCAAATCATCCATTACTTAAGAAAATTTTAACTGAAACCCCTGGTACGTATCATCACAGTCTGATGGTGGCAAACTTAGCAGAAGCAGCTTGTGAGGCAATCGGAGCGAATGGCTTGCTAGCTAGAGTTGGATGTTATTATCATGATATCGGAAAAACAAATCGACCTGGGTTCTTTATAGAAAACCAAGTGAACGGCTATAATCCACATGATAACCTTTCTCCAGAAGCTAGCAGGGATATTATTATTTCTCATGCAACAGATGGAGCGAATATTTTAAAGAAACATAAGCTGCCGAAAGAAATCATAGACGTGGCGGAACAGCACCACGGCACTAGTTTATTGAAATTCTTTTATTATAAAGCAAAAGAAAGTAATCCTAATACTACTGAGGAATCCTATAGATATCCTGGGCCAAAGCCACAGACGAAAGAAATTGCAATTATTTCAATTGCAGATAGCGTAGAGGCGGCTGTAAGATCCATGAAGGAGCCAAATGGAGAGAAAATCCACAGTCTGATTAAATCCATTATTAAAGATAAGGTAATTGATGGACAATTAGACGAATGCGACTTATCATTCAAAGAAATAAAGAAAATTGAAGAAAGCTTCTGTTCTACTATGAATGGCACATTCCATTCGAGAATAGAATACCCTAAATAAATAGTAAGGAGTCAATAATATGCTAGAACTCGATTTAATGGACGAAACAAATACATTAACTAAAGAAGCTATTGCACTAGTAGAAAAAGTACTACAATCCGCAGCAGGGCAATTGAATGTAAAAAACGAGAGCGAAGTAAGTGTTACGTTCGTTACAAACGATCAAATCCAAGAAATCAATAAAAACTATCGGAACAAAGATATGCCTACAGATGTAATATCTTTTGCTATGGAAGAAATGGGTGAAGGTGAAATTGAAATTAAAGACGCTGACATACCCATATTGCTTGGAGATATCATTATTTCTGTAGAACGTACGATTGAACAAGCACAAGCATATGGGCATACCTTTGAACGCGAGCTTGCTTTTTTAGCCGTCCATGGTTTTTTACACCTATTAGGATATGATCATGGGACGGAAGAAGAAGAAAAAGAAATGTTTGGTCTACAGGAGAAAATTTTGCAGGAGTTTGGTTTGAAGCGTGAAGGCCATGAACTTTCATAAGTTTGGGAAGTCCTTTGTCTACGCTACACAGGGAGTTATACATGCAATAAAGACTGAGCAAAATTTTCGACTGCATTTGTTTGCTGCAGGTATAGTATTCCTTGCAAGTTTATTAACTGGCCTCTCTAAATGGGAATGGATAATCGTTGTTATGCTCATTTTTGGGATGTTCATGATAGAATTAGTGAATACGTCCGTAGAAAGAATTGTAGACCTTGCTTCTCCGGACTTCCATCCTTTAGCCAAACAGGCTAAGGATCTTGCTGCAGGCGCATGTTTAGTCTATGCGATCTGCACAGTAATAGTAGGTTTAATTATATTCATACCGAAATGGTCGGTAATCTTATTTTAAAGGTGTGATTTTATATGGAGAAAGAAGAATTACTAAAAGCATCTATCACAGCCATGGAAAAAGCATACGTTCCGTATTCGAAATTTCCTGTGGGAGCAGCTTTACTTACTAAAAGTGGAGATGTTATATTAGGCTGTAATATTGAAAATGCATCTTTTGGGTTAACAAACTGTGCTGAGCGAACTGCCGTTTTTAAAGCTGTGTCAGAAGGTATAAAAGACTTTACAGCAATAGCTATCGCCGGAGATACAGATGGACCAATTTCACCATGCGGAGCATGTAGACAAGTTTTAGTGGAGTTCTGCGAGCCTAACATGCCCGTATATTTAACAAACTTAAAAGGAAATGTAACAGAAACGACGGTGTCAGAATTATTGCCTGGAGCTTTTACAACGGAGGATTTAAATTATGATGGAAAACAATAAAGGATATAAATCAGGATTCATATCAATAATCGGACGACCAAATGTAGGTAAATCTACATTTCTAAACCGTGTAATAGGGCAAAAGATAGCAATAATGAGTGATAAGCCACAAACAACTCGCAACAAGGTACAAGGAGTCCTTACTCTAGACCAAAGTCAAATGATTTTTATTGATACTCCGGGTATTCATAAACCGAAGCATAAGTTAGGTGACTTTATGTTAAAAGTTGCTAAAAATACGCTACGTGAAGTAGATGTTATCATGTTCATGGTAAATGCAACAGAGCCTAGAGGTAAAGGTGATGAATTTATCATTGATCTATTAGAAAAAAACGAAACTCCCGTATTTTTAGTGATCAATAAAATAGACCAAGTACATCCAGATGATTTAATCGGAATTATTGAATCTTATAAAGATAAATATGATTTTGCTGAAATCGTTCCTATTTCTGCTCTTCAAGGTAACAATGTAGAAAGACTACTAGAAACAATTCAATCATATTTACCGGAAGGTCCACAATATTATCCAGCGGATCAAGTAACTGACCACCCAGAGAGATTTATCATCTCTGAACTGATCCGTGAGAAAGTATTGCACTTGACTAGAGAAGAAATACCACATTCAATTGCGGTTGTAATTGACAAGATAAAAAAAGAAGAAGATACAGATAAAGAGATGATCCGTGTTATGGCTACTATTATTGTAGAACGTGATTCTCAAAAAGGTATTGTAATCGGTAAAAGAGGTGCACTTCTAAAAGAAGTTGGGACAAGAGCTCGTCATGATATTGAAATGCTTTTAGGAACTAAAGTATTCCTAGAACTTTGGGTGAAGGTTCAAAAGGATTGGCGCAATAAATCTGCCCACCTAAAAGATTATGGATTTAGAGAAGACGAATATTAATATAAAGGAAGCATAGAAGGAAGGGAAGGCTTTTGCTTCAAAAGGTAGAAGGGATTGTCTTACGAACCTCCTCCTACGGAGAAACAGATAAAGTAGTAACTATATTCTCTCGAGAGCTTGGAAAAAGGGCTGCGATGGCTCGCGGAGCTAAAAAGCCAACTAGCCGTCTTTCTTCGATCTCTCAGCCTTTTACCTATGCATATTTTTTAATACAACAAGGGAGAGGGATGGGGTCTCTTCAACAAGGTGAAATAATTGATTCGATGCGTGTCATTCGAGAAGATATTTTTACTACAGCTTATGCTAGTTTTATAATGGAGCTAGTAGATAAACTAATTGATGATGAATCTCCTAAACCACATGTGTTTACAATTTTACAGCAAGCATTAGAGGCAATATCTGAGGGCTATGATCCAGAAGCCATTAGCTTGTTTGTTGAGTGGAAGATGTTATCCGTAGCTGGAATTTATCCGGTACTCCATCAGTGTGCCAATTGTGGAGCAACAGATGGGGAATTTGCATTCTCTTTTGCTCAAATCGGTTTTTTATGTCATCGTTGTTTTACAATTGACCCTTATTTAATCCGTTTAACACCCTCACAGGTGAAGTTAATCCGAACATTTTATACCGTTCCTATTGACCAGGTTGGTAAGCTAACTTTGAAAAAAGAGACGAAGGGCTTTATAAAAAAAATCGTACGGACCATATACAATGAGCAAGTTGGAGTTCGTTTAAAATCTCAAGGGTTTCTAGACCAAATGGAAAAAACACCAGAGTTTTTCCAGCCTAAAAAAGATTCTCATTCGGAAGAATAATTCCGGATGAGTTTTTTATTGGAAAGGCTCTGTTAAATTTAATTGTTGTTTTTTATAATGTGCACAAGAAAATGCACGAAACGCTATTACATAAACCGTCCCCAAACTTACATTTGGGTTTTATTTTGTATAGTTTATTAAAACTTGTTGCCCTAAATTTTCCTTTAGGTTAAGTATATTTGTATACAAACCGTCTAGACTTTATTCTTTAGATACACCTTTTCCACCTTTTGTTTTTAGCGTGCTAATTCTTTCTATACTAGTAATAATGGGTTTTGCTTGGCTGATTAATTTTTGAGTAACCTCAAGACCTAAAGAGGCTTGATGGGAACTTTCATCAGTCCAAACTTCATAAACATAAACTGAATTTGGTTCATTATCGGCAATGTTCACTACATATATTTCACATTCATCTAAAGTTTCCATTGATTCAGCTGCTTCTATCAAAATATTAACCATTTCTTCTTTTTTTCCTTCTTGAACGATAAATTTATTAAGTAGGCTAAATTTATTCATTTCATTCTCCTTAAATTTGTCATTACTTAAGTAATTCTATATTCCGATTCCATTCTCCTATTATTCCCGTTATTAACGTTATCTCAACTACTTAACTTCCTGGGTTTATAACAACATACCTAAAGCGATGAGTTATTTCGGCCAACGCTGTAAGTCCTGGCAGCCGGGTGAAAGTCCTAATAACTAAACAATCATTACGGATTGTATTTCGATATACGTTTTGGAAAAAATATAAACAAAAAAACCTGCAAATTGTATCCGAAATTGGATTTGTTTTGCAGGCTTAAATTATTTTAGAATGCTTTTAATTAAAATTGTATTTGCTCTTCAATATAAGCTTTTACTTCTGAAATAGGCATTCTTGTTTGTTCCATAGAATCACGATGACGCACTGTAACTTGGCCGTCCGTTTCGGAATCAAAATCATACGTAATACAGAATGGTGTACCAATCTCATCCTGACGGCGGTAACGTTTACCAATGGATTGAGACTCATCATAATCAACCATGAAATGTTTGCTAAGGTCAGAAAACATTGCTGTTGCACCTTCAGATAGCTTCTTCGATAAAGGCAAGATTGCTGCTTTTACCGGAGCTAGAGCAGGGTGGAAACGTAAAACTGTTCGTTGATCGTCGCCTTCTAGCTGCTCCACGTCATAAGCCTCGCATAAGAATGCCAATGTTACACGGTCAGCTCCTAGAGATGGCTCGATGCAATATGGTACATATCTTTCATTGGTTACTGGGTCGATATAATTGAAATCTTCACCAGAGTGTTCCATATGCTGTTTTAAATCGAAGTCAGTTCTATCGGCAATACCCCATAGCTCACCCCAACCAAATGGGAATTTATATTCAATGTCTGTTGTTGCATTCGAGTAATGTGAAAGCTCGTCGTCAGAGTGGTCTCTTAGACGAATACTATTCTCCGAAACACCTAAGTTTAGTAACCATTCGCGGCAATAATTGCGCCAGAACTCGAACCATTCCATGTCTTCGCCGGGCTTACAGAAAAACTCTAGCTCCATTTGTTCAAATTCTCTTGTACGGAAAGTGAAGTTACCAGGAGTGATTTCATTTCGGAAACTTTTTCCGACTTGGGCAATACCGAAGGGCATTTTTTTACGCATAGAACGCTGTACATTCTTATAGTTTACAAAAATACCTTGTGCCGTTTCTGGACGTAAAAAGATTTCGTTTGTAGAAGATTCCGTTACACCTTGGAAAGTTTTGAACATCAAGTTAAATTGACGAATTTCCGTGTAATCATATGCACCACAAGAAGGACAAACTACATTATGCTCCTTCATGATTTCTTCCATTTTCTCAAAGGAAAGGCCATCTATTACCATTTCAATTCCTTTTTTATCTAATACATCCTCGATGATTTTATCCACACGGTGACGTGATTTACATTTTTTACAGTCGATCATTGGATCATTGAAGTTACCAATATGACCTGAAGCGACCCATGTTTTTGGGTTCATAAGAATAGCAGCATCTAACCCTACATTATAAGGTGATTCTTGTACAAATTTTTTCCACCAAGCTTTTTTAACGTTGTTTTTAAGCTCTACTCCAAGTGGACCGTAATCCCATGTATTTGCCAAACCTCCATAAATTTCAGAGCCAGGGAATACAAAGCCTCTTTGTTTTGCTAAACTTACTACATTTTCCATTGAAAATTCCATTTGACATACCTCCATTTTGATAAAAGCTTTTAAAGAAAAAAATGAAACAAAAAAACTCGTCTCCGGGCCTCAATAGCCCGGGGACGAGTTTATAACCCGCGGTTCCACCCCGATTGGTTGTATGTATGACAACCCTCTTTAAAAACTTAAGCTCCAAGCTGCCGTTTCCTGTAGATGTGGTCTTGCACTATCACCACTCGCTTTATGTTACAGTACTTATAATGCTCTTCAACGCTTTAATATTACTGATGATTGTATCATATGCTTCTTTATTTAGCAATGTGATGGATAATGGTATATAATTATTTAGAATAAGTATAACTAAGTATAAACTTTGAGGCGGTGAGTCCAATCGAACTCAACAAACGGCAAGTCGAAATTTTGGACATTGTAAAAGGGAATGGACCTATTACTGGTGAACAAATTGCAGAACGACTTAATCTGACTAGGTCAACTCTAAGACCTGATCTTGCGATATTAACGATGGCTGGCTTCCTGGATGCTCGACCTCGTGTAGGTTATTTTTACTCAGGTAAGAAAACCAGTCAGGCAATCTCTGATAGCATTGCACAAATGCTCGTAAAGGATTTTCAGTCTATCCCCGTTGTTGTAGAAGAAAGTATGTCGGTTTACGATGCAATATGCCATATGTTTTTAGAGGATGTTGGCTCTTTGTTTGTCGTTGATAAAAAATCAGTATTATCCGGTGTGCTTTCTAGGAAAGACTTTTTACGAACAAGTATCGGAAACCAAGACTTAACTAAAATGCCGGTACATATGATTATGACTAGGATGCCAAATATTACGTATTGTCTGAAGGAAGATACATTAATTGAGGTAGCAAATAAGTTAATGAGTCGCCAAATAGACTCATTGCCAGTGGTAAAAGAAGCAAAAGACGGTTTAGAAATTGTCGGAAGAATTACTAAGACAAATATTACTCGGGCTTTCTTATCTTTAGCTGATGACCATGATTTATGAGGAGTGAAAGAATGAAAATGTTAAACCTATTTATTGTTTCAGACTCTATAGGAGAGACTGGCGAGCTAGTAGCTAGAGCTGCGGTAAGTCAGTTCAGACCAGGTCTGCAACATACAAAGTTAAAAAGATTTACCCATATCGATTCTATGGATCATATTAAAGAGATAACCGCTTTAGCTAAAGAACAGAATGCAAGTATTTTATATACATTGGTTCAACAGGAAATGAGAGAAGCAATCGTTAAGTATTGCAAGGAATATGAATTAGAGTGCGTCGATTTGATAGGCCCTGTGATTAATCTTTTAGAAAAGAAACTAGAGGAAAAATCTTTTGAAGAGCCAGGTCTTGTACGTAAGCTTGATGAAGACTACTTTAAGAAAATTGAGGCAGTAGAATTTGCAGTAAAATATGATGATGGCAGAGATCCAAGAGGGCTACTGCAGGCCGATATTGTTTTAATCGGGGTTTCACGCACTTCCAAAACACCTTTATCTCAATATCTAGCAAACAAAAGGTTCAAGGTTGCAAATGTACCTTTAGTACCGGAAGTAGAGCCGCCAGAAGAACTTTTCCAAATTGATCCTTCGAAATGCTTCGGTCTTATAATCACTCCCGATAAATTAAACTCCATAAGAAGAGAAAGATTAATCGCAATTGGTCTTAAGGATGATGCTAGCTATGCCAAAGTGGAACGTATTAATGAAGAAATAGCGCACTTCCAAAAAGTGGTGGATCGAATTGGCTGTAGAGTTATTGATGTGACGAATCGAGCAGTAGAAGAAACAGCAAATTTAGTAATCACTCAAATTCAGCAAAAATAATTTAAAATTTTGGACCGATTCACAATTGTGAAAAGGTTTTTTTATGTACGAAAGCGAATTAAAGTATAGATTAATATATTGAAATGTTTTATAATACTTATTTGTGGAAAAAAGAAATTTTTCGTATTATCATGTAAATATTTTGTCGATTCTTGCAGGATTTTTCTTCAGTCTCTCGAATTAATACTAAGTAGTAAGTAAAGATGGTGAAATCATGAATCGTATAGAAGAAGAAGTAATCGAACAAGTTAGAAATAATACAGACATTGTTGATGTTATCAGTGAATTTGTTCAGCTTACAAAGAGAGGTAGAAACTTTTTCGGCCTTTGTCCATTTCATGGTGAACAAACCCCATCTTTTTCTGTCACTCAAGAAAAGCAAATTTTTCATTGCTTTGGCTGTGGGGCTGGCGGAAATGTAATTACATTTTTAATGGACATTGAGAATCTCTCATTCCATGAAGCAGTTAGTAAACTAGGTAGCCGCCTTGGAATGCAGATTGAACATAAGGCAACCCAAAACTCTGAAGAGAAAGCACCGGTCTCCAAAGAAGTATCTCTTATGAAAAAAGCGCATGAATTTGCTAGCGAATATTTTCATCATCTTTTACTTCATACGGAGGAAGGAGAAAATGCATTACATTACTTACAAGAAAGAGGGTTTTCTACCGAACTCATCGAAAAGTATAAAATAGGATGGTCATTGCCTAGCTGGGATGCCCTAACTACCTTATTAGAGAGAAAAGGTATGGATTTGCAAGAAATTGAGAAAACTGGACTTATTATTAGAAAAGAAAATGAATTGAAGTATTTTGACCGCTTTCGTGGAAGAATTATGTTTCCTGTTTTCGACGAAACTGGCCATGTAGTTGCGTTCTCTGGAAGGATTCTTGGTAAGAAAGAAAATGAAGCCAAATATTTAAATAGTCCTGAATCTCCTATCTTTCAAAAAAGCCAGATACTCTATAACTTAGATAAAGCTAGACTAGACATTAGGAAAAAACGCAACGTGGTTATTTTTGAAGGCTTTTTAGATGTTATATCGGCGTCTAAAGCGGGTATAACAAATGGTGTTGCAACAATGGGAACAGCATTAACGTCTCAACATATAACCAAGCTGAATAGATTAACCTCCAATGTGACCCTTTGTTTCGATGGAGACAAGGCAGGGATGGAAGCGGCAAAAAGAGCAGCAATCTCTTTACAAGGGCAAAATATTCAGACAGAGGTTGCTATTATTCCGGATGCTATGGATCCAGATGATTATATTAAGAATTATGGGGAAGAAGCTTTTAAGGAGAAAATTATTGAAAAGCCCCATTCTTATCTTTCATTTATGATGATTGTTTCCAAAAGAGATAAGAATTTTAATAACGAAAATGATACCCTTCAGTATATTCAAGAAATATTGGAAATACTGAGTGAGAGAAGTTCTTCTGTAGAAAGGGATCTGTATATTCGACAGCTTTCTCAGGAAACAAATGTATCCGAAGAAGCTATCTATCAACATTTACGGAAAATACAGGGGAAAAAAGCAAGAGACACTAAAAGTAGTAATCATAGCAACAATTCAATTCCTTTAGCTGCTCCTCAAGAGCTGCCTAAAAAGAAACGAACCCTTTCAGCAGATGAAAGAGCAGAAAGAATATTATTAGCACATATGCTCCATAATCCGCAGGTAATTGACATTGCAATTAGAACTATAAGTGATGGCCCATGTTTTATAAGGGACGCATACGAAGCTGCGTACGTTCGTTTGATGGGGTATTACGAAGATTATCCAGAAGGTGACTATCAACGGTTTTTAGAAGTATTAAACGACGGTGAATTAAGGAAAATAGTAATGGAAGCTGCGCTCTCAGAACGTGATCCAGAACATGAAACTGAGGAAGTCATGGACTGTTTGCGCCATATTAGAAAATACCGGATTGAGCAGCAAATTGGGCAAAAGTTACATGAAGCTAAAGAGGCTGAAAAAATGACGGATATAACTAAAGCGCTAAAACTGGCACAAGAGGCCATTCAGTTAAAAAAATCTTTAGTAAATTTTCAATAATCATCCGGTAGTAAAAGGAGGAATTCTTATGGCGGACAAGTCTGAACGTACAAAAGAAACGGACATAGAATTATCATTATTAGAAGCAAAGAAACAACTGATTGAGTTAGGTAAAAAGAATGGTGAGGTAACTTATCATGATATAGCAGATAAATTAGCATCTTTCGATTTAGAATCAGACCAAATCGAGGAATTCATTGATCAGCTAGAAGGCAAGGGTATTGAACTTGGGCGTAAAGCTGGAGATGAGGAAGATTTAGATCGTTTGATGAAGGGTAAGGAAGAAGAAACTTTTGACCTAAATGATTTAAGTGTCCCCCCAGGTGTTAAAATCAACGATCCTGTACGTATGTACTTAAAAGAAATTGGTCGAGTAGATCTTTTAAAGGCATCAGAGGAGATTGCACTTGCTGAAAGAATAGAGCAAGGTGATGAAGAAGCCAGAAAACGTCTAGCAGAGGCGAATCTACGTCTAGTTGTAAGTATTGCGAAGCGATATGTTGGTCGTGGTATGCTTTTCTTAGATTTAATTCAAGAAGGAAATATGGGTCTTATTAAAGCAGTAGAGAAATTCGATCACAGAAAAGGTTTTAAATTCAGTACGTATGCAACTTGGTGGATTCGCCAGGCCATAACTCGTGCAATTGCAGACCAAGCAAGAACTATTCGTATACCAGTGCATATGGTTGAAACTATTAATAAGCTGATTCGTGTGCAACGTCAATTACTTCAAGACTTAGGCCGTGAGCCTTCTCCAGAAGAAATCGGAGAAGAAATGGATCTTCCAGCAGAAAAAGTTCGTGAAATTTTAAAAATTGCTCAAGAGCCTGTTTCCTTAGAAACACCTATTGGGGAAGAGGATGACTCACATTTAGGTGATTTTATTGAAGATGCCGATGCACAGTCACCATCTGATCATGCAGCATATGAGCTTCTTAAAGAGCAATTAGAAGATGTACTAGATACATTAACTGACCGTGAAGAAAATGTACTCCGTTTACGATTTGGTTTAGATGATGGACGTACAAGAACACTAGAAGAAGTAGGAAAAGTTTTTGGTGTTACTCGTGAACGTATTCGTCAAATTGAAGCGAAGGCTTTAAGAAAATTACGCCATCCTTCTAGAAGCAAGCGTTTAAAAGATTTCTTAGAATAATCAAGAGACATCCTGATAAAGGGTGTCTTTTTTACAGTATTTTTTAGTGCCTTATTTCTCCTGAAAAGAGGGATTACCCATCTCACTTTTCTTTTTATTTCAAGGTGTTCGTAAAAATGCACTTGAAACTAGCCGAAAAGATTAGTATAAAGAGATATAAGGGAAAAGAGGATGGATATGTCTATTCAACGAAAAAAAGTAATATTGAATGAAATTGCTTTTTGGAAGCAAAACAAGCTACTTCCCGAGCATTACTGTGATTTTCTTACAGCTCTTTATGCTCAAGGGGAAGGAGAGGGAACTGAAGTAATCAACGAAGGTATACTAGCAGAGGAAGCGAAAAAGTCAAAGCTGAAAGTAATCTCGGCTACTTCCGTTATAAGTCTCATTACTCTCGCACTTTTAGGCTCACTAGTTTTCATAACAACGGCCATTATAATACCTATTATTTTATCGGGACTTGCAATTCTAGTTTTTACGTACCTATCTATTAAAAAGTTTAGTAAAAGTTCAATCTTATCACCCTTGCTATTAGTATTTTCTGCGTTATTACTATTAGGAATTACTTTTAAAATATGGGAAGCCTTTTTCATAACGGAGCCTACTACACTAGTAATTATGATTGCAGTTAACTGCATATTATGGTTATTTTCTGGCTTACGATTGAAGCTAATTTATTTTACTATTTCCGGTATTGTGGGACTCTTGTTGATATTTATATACATCTCTATTACATTTTTTACATAGAATACAATTTTTAATGATTGAAATTTCACGTTACAAGTGGAATTTCATTTTTTTTTTGAGTTAATGAACCTACACATGCGCCTGAGCAATGGAATGATGGCTTATCGTGTGCTCCATAGAAAGCTGACTGGAGTGGAAATCAATTGTACTTTCTGTGAAATGTATGAAGTTTTTATATTTCTCTGTTGGAACTAAAAGATTAATAAAGAAAAATAGATTCAAATTCGTTTTAATATGATTATTTACATAATCTTTTGTATAATAAAAAAGTAAGCGTTTTTATTTACAAAGGGGATGGAATAAAATGAATTTTGATTTAACGCAGGAACACCAAATGATTCGTAAAACGATTCGAGAGTTTGCTAGTGAGGTTGTAGCTCCCGGAGCAATTGAGCGAGACAAAACGAAGGAATTTCCAAAAGATATCTTTAAACAGTTAGCCGACATGGGGATGATGGGCTTACCGTTTTCAGAGGAGTATGGTGGAGCAGGAGCTGATACAGTTAGCTTTGCTATTGTGACTGAAGAATTGAGTCGTGCCTGTGCATCAACTGGTATTACCTATTCAGCTCATATATCACTAGGCGGTGCACCGCTAAGCTTGTTCGGAACAGAAGAACAAAAACAAAAGTACTTAGTTCCAATTTGTACGGGAGAATCTTTAGGTGCTTTTGGATTAACGGAGCCCAATGCTGGATCGGATGCTGGGGGTACTCAAACAACTGCAAAAGAAGAAGGTAATGATTTTGTTATAAATGGAAGCAAGGCGTTTATTACAAACGCTAGTTATGCAAAACATCTTGCACTAACTGCTATCACTGGTATGTCAGATGGTAAAAAAGAGATTTCTGCTATTATAGTTCCAACTGATGCAGATGGTTTTACAGTAATTGATAACTATGAAAAAATGGGGTTAAATGCTTCCAACACCACTGAACTAGTAATAGAAAATGTTAGAGTACCTCAAGAAAACTTATTAGGTAAACGAGGAAATGGTTTTAGACAGTTTCTAGTTACATTAGATGGTGGAAGAATTGGAATAGGTGCAATGGCAGTAGGGATTGCTCAAGCTGCATTTGACCGAGCACTACAGTATTCCAAGGAACGTAAACAATTTGGAAAAACATTATCAGAGTTTCAAATTACACAGTTTAAACTAGCGGATATGGCAATGAAGATTGAATTAGCAAGAACAATGGTGCATAAAGCTGCTTGGTTAAAGGACCAAGGACGTCCGTTTGGTAAAGAAGCGTCTATGTGTAAACTATACGCTTCTGAAATCGCAATGGAGGTTGCTGATCAGGCGATTCAGATTCATGGCGGATATGGATATATGAAGGAATATGAAGTGGAACGCTATATGAGAGATGCAAAATTACTTGAAATTGGAGAAGGTACTTCCGAGGTCCAACGAATGGTAATAGCTAGACATATTGGTTGTTAAACATTAAAAATATGTCGATTTTGTCACAAAGCTTTAAAACTTTCTTCAATAACACTTTTCGTTTTCGACACAATGGAGTACAATATGAGTGTTGACTAATTCTATATTAGAAAAGAATGTATAAAAGAAGGAGGGTTAACTATGCAAAAGAATCCAATTATCCCATTTATACTTATTATGGCATTTGGTATCGGTTTAATTTTCTTCCTATCTATCGATGGAGTAGGTAATAAAGCAGAAATTGCTGAGTCACATGAAGGCGGAGAGTCCGCTGAAGGTGGAGAAGAAGCTACTGCTGGTGAATTCGATCCTGAAGCACTTGCTCAAGGAAAATGTATCAGCTGTCACGGTAACACTTATGAAGGCGGAATGGGACCATCTTTAGTTGGTCTTGAATTGTCTGAAGATGAAATTAAAGACATTTTAGCTAACGGTAAAGGTAGCATGATGCCTGGTGGTTTAGTACCAGAAGAAAACCTTGATGAAATGGCTGCTTGGGTCAAATCTCTAGGTGAATAAGATTTTAAGAAAAGACCTCTAGATTCTTTTTAAGAATCGAGGTCTTTTTTTATTTTTGTTATAATAATGGTGAGGTGTATAAAATGAATGCGAAAAACTTATCAGATAGACTGAAAATCGTAGCATCCTTTGTCGAACAGGATACAATTTTAGCGGATATAGGAAGTGACCATGCTTATCTTCCATGTTACTTGGTCCATCAATCCATAATCTCTAAAGCAATTGCTGGAGAGGTAGTAAAGGGACCATTTGAATCTGCAGTGAAGCAAGTGAAAAGTGAAGGCCTGGAAAAGCAAATTGAAGTGCGTTTTGGAGACGGACTGCAAGTGATTGAAGACGAGGACCAAGTGGGCACCGTTACAATTGCTGGGATGGGTGGTCCGTTAATTGCTTCCATACTAGAAGCAGGTAAGCATAAACTTACTAACGTTCACACGCTAATTCTTCAACCGAACATTCACGCAAAAGCAATTAGAGAATGGGCAATTAAAGAAGGCTGGAATATTGATCAAGAAACAATTTTGGAGGAGCATTCCAAAATTTATGAAGTAATTGTACTTAAAAAAGGAAATATGGTGCTTAATGAACAGGAGCTTTTATTAGGACCAATTTTAATGCAAAGCTGCACAAGTGTATTTCAGAAAAAATGGTCAGTCGAAATGAAAGAATGGGAAAGAATATTGACTCAATTAAAAAATATTCCACCATCTCCGGAAGTTTTACAAAAAGTAGAGGAAATAGAGAATAAAATCTCGTTAGTGAAGGAGCTGTTGTAAACATGAAGCAAACCAATGGACAACATCTTATTTCTATCTTTGAAGAATGGGCACCACGCTCCTTAGCGGTAGAGGGAGATTCGGTAGGCCTTCAAATCGGTAGATTAGATAAGCTTGTTACGAAGGTGCTTGTGACATTAGATGTGAACGACGAAGTGGTAGATGAAGCAATTGAGCAAGGGTGTCAGCTAATCATTGCTCATCATCCTCCTATTTACAGTAAGCTTAAGAATATACGTACAGATATGCCACAAGGACGTCTGTTTGAAAAACTGATTAAGCATGATATTGCTGTATACGCTGCTCATACGAATTTGGATATTGCCAGTGGAGGCGTTAATGATTTATTAGCTGAAGCACTGAAGCTAGAGAATATTTCTATATTAGAACCAACAACCTCCGAAAACTTAATGAAGCTTGAAGTATTCACTCCTAAAGAAGCTACTGAAACTGTTAGAAAGGCTCTAGCAGAGGCTGGAGCAGGTAATATAGGGGATTACAATAGCTGTAGCTTTACAACCTCTGGAGAAGGCCGTTTTAAGCCTGAGGAAAGTGCAGAGCCTTATATCGGGAAGGCAAATGAGTTAGCGGTTGTGCAAGAAGATAAAATAGAGGTAGTGCTACCGGCTTCAAAGAAAAATAAAGTATTAAGAGCATTGCTTAATAACCATCCATATGAAGAACCTGCATACAATATGATGAAGCTTGATACTAAGGTCAATGAAATGGGACTCGGAAGAATAGGGTTGTTACCAAACAAAGTTTCTTTGGCGGATTATGCAAATACCGTGAAATCATTGCTAAACGTGCCTTTTGTTCGAGTCGTTGGACCGCTAGATAAACCAGTTCAAAAGGTGGCAGTGCTAGGCGGAGACGGTAACAAATATATTTCGATTGCTAAAAGGGCAGGGGCAGACGTTTTTATAACGGGGGACTTATATTTTCATATTGCACAAGATGCATTAGCGATGGGACTTGCTGTTATTGATCCTGGCCACCATATAGAACAAATTATGAAAATTGGCGTTGCAAGATATATGCAAGCGGAGTGTCTAAATAAAAAACTGGACTGTGAATTCATCGCTTCTAAGATATCTACAGAACCTTTTAAACTTATTTAGCTAAAAAATAAAGCTTCGAAAATTTTACTATTAGTAAATTTTCGAAGCTTATTTTTAGAGTATCTTTTAAATCGACCTCTATATAATCAAGTTACTTTGTTAGTTAACTGTATAAGGCTCTATTCTAGTAACTGGTTTTGGAACTTTAATTTTTGGTAGAATTTTCTCAGGAAGCACTTTTTTCGTTGTATCATGAGTTGTAGGATCATTTGGATCGTATTTCTCTAGAAACTGTATAACTTCCTTTACTATTGGTGTTGGCGTAGAGGCTCCGGCAGTCACTGCTACATGAGTTACATTGTCCAGCCATTCTAGTTTAAGATCAGATATATCGCCAACTCGGTAAGATGGAGTTCCTGCAATTTCCTCTGAAACTTGTGTAAGTCTATTAGAATTGTTACTCATAGGGTCACCGACAACGATAAGTAGCTCTGCTTCTCCTGCTTGCTCTGCAACCGCTTCTTGTCTCACTTGAGTAGCAAGACAAATTTCTTTGTGTACCTCAATGTCAGGAAATTTCTCTTTTAGCTTCTCCATGAGATGAACAACATCCCATTGAGACATAGTCGTTTGATTTGTTACTAATAATTTTGTGTTAGAAAGGGAAAGACTTTCGATATCCTCATTTGTTTGGACAAGATGGACTTTAGTTGGGGCAACCCCGATCGCCCCTTCAGGTTCAGGGTGACCTTTTTTCCCGATATAAATAATATCATAGCCTTCTGCAGTTTTTTCTTTTATTAGATCATGGGTAACGGTAACATCAGGGCATGTGGCATCGATGGATACTAATCCTTTTTTGCGAGCTAATTCCTTTACCTCTGGTGAAACTCCATGTGCAGTAAAAATGACCGTTCCTGTATCGACCTTCGATAGAATATCTAAACGATTTTCTCCATCTAAAGTAATAATTCCATCCTGCTCAAATGCATCTGTTACATGTTTATTGTGAACAATCATTCCTAATATATAAATTGGACGTGGAAGAGATGAATCCATTGCTGCATTCCTTGCAATAACCATTGCATCCACCACACCATAACAATATCCTCTAGGCGAAATTTTTTGTACAATCATCTTTAAGAAACTCCCTTCAATACGAGCATACTCATATTATAGCGGAGGTACGAGATGATTACAAAATATTAAAATGGTGGCTGGAAAATTCTCGGTAAAGAAACACCGCCTGTAGAAGCTACCGTATTAGCTACTCGGGCAGCAGCCGGAGCTGCCGCTGAAGTTGCTGTAGTCGCAGTAGCCGCTGCTGTTGCTGCAGTTGCAGCGCTCGCTGCGGCACCTGCAGCAGGGGCAGCAGAGAATCCACGGTAAAGTCTTAATAGAGCAGGGACGTTTTGAAGCATTGGAGCCCATTGTTTAACCATAGGTGTAATTTGTTGTGCAGTATTTATAAACTTATCAGCTGTTTGCAAATAAGACATGGTTTTACTGCTTAATCCTCCAGTACTTGCTGCCGCTGCACCCGCTGCTGTAGTTGCGGCACCTGCCGTAGCGGCTCCTTGAGCGAATCCTTGCGGCCCAGGACCGAAATTAGGCGGGCCTCCTGGATTAAATCCTCCTGCACGTGGAGGGCCTTGACCAAAATCATTTGGAACCGGTGGACCTCCTTGGTTAAATCCACCAATTGGTGGAGTAGGAACAGCATCTGCAGAACCACCATTGCCTTGGAATTGTCTTATAAAATTTGAAATTGGTCCACTCGCTTGCCCACTTGGTGCTTGATTGAAATTAGGTGGAGGAGGGGGCGTGTTTTGGAAAGAATTTGGATTGCCAAAATTAGAGAAATTGTTTCTTCTCTGAGCAAATGGATAAAATGATTCATAGCGCAATTTATTTCTCATCTCCTTTCGAACAAACAGACTATTCTATTCTATGCAAATTATCGGTTTTATGTACAAATCGTGTTACAATATAGGTATGATAGGGAGGGACTAAAATGTCCAAATATACAGATTATAATTTTCAACCGTTTTTACTAGAAGCTATAAATAAATTAGGCTTCCAAGAACCAACACCAATTCAAAAAGAAATGATTCCACTAGTCTTAAAAGGTAAAAGTGCAATTGGTCAAGCGCATACAGGAACTGGGAAAACACATAGTTTCTTAATACCAATTGTTGAAAAAATTGATGCTAGTAAGCAAGCAGTTCAAGCAATAATTACTTCTCCGACTAGAGAGCTCGCAACTCAAATATATAAAGAGTTGAACAAGTTAATTGAAGGCACTGAAATCCAAACTAAGCTATTTATCGGAGGAACTGATAAAGCTCGTTCAATCGAAAAGTTAAAAACACAGCCTCAAATAGTCGTTGGTACTCCAGGTCGACTTCGTGATTTAACAGTTGAGCAGGCACTCTTAGTTCATACCGCAAAAATATTAGTGGTAGATGAAGCCGATCTTGCATTTGATTTAGGTTTTATCAATGAAATCGATCAGTTTGCATCAAAAATGCCAGATGAATTAGAAATGTTCGTATTCTCTGCGACGATACCAGAAAAATTACAACCATTCCTTAAGAAATACATGGATTCACCTGTGCATATTAAAATAGGCAATAAACGTGCGGTCGCTGATGGCATAGACTTTACTGTTGTTCCAGTGCGTAGTAAATCTCGTAAAAAAAGATTATTAGACGTTATTGAAGGTATTAATCCTTATTTAGCGATTATCTTTGCTAATACGAAACAGAATGCGGATGAAGTAGCACACTATTTACAAGGAAACGGCATAAAAGTTGGCGTTGTTCACGGAGATGTTTCTCCACGTGATCGTAAACGAGTGATGAAGCAAATTCACGAATTAGAATATCAATACATTGTGGCTACTGACTTAGCAGCTCGTGGAATCGATATTCCAGGAGTAAGCCATGTCATAAACTACGAAATACCTGATGACCTTGAATTTTTCATTCACCGAGTTGGTAGAACTGCCCGCGCAGGACTAACCGGAACAGCTATTACCTTATTTGAACCATCTGATGAAGATGCTTTAAACCGTATTGAAAAGATGGGGATTACATTTGAGCATAAAGATGTAAGTAATGGCGAATGGTCTGAATTGAAAGAGAGACATGCTAGAAAAAATAGAACTAAAGTCGAAAATGAGATAGATGCAAAAGCAAAAGCGTTGGTTAGAAAGCCTAAAAAGGTTAAACCAGGATATAAACGAAACATGAAATGGGAAATGGATAAAGTTAAGAAAAGAGAACGTCGCATCAAAAACCGTAAGAAATAAGGGGGAACTTCCATGCTACTAGGATCACATGTTTCCATGAGTGGAAAAGAAATGTTGCTAGCTTCTAGTAAAGAGGCAGCGTCGTACGGTGCCAATACATTTATGATTTATACAGGTGCACCACAGAATACACGCAGAAAACCAATAGATGAGTTAAACATTGAAGCTGGCCTTGCGCATATGAAGGAAAACGGCATAAATAATATTGTCGTTCATGCACCTTATATTATTAATTTGGGGAATACAACGAAGCCAGAAACGTTTGCTTTAGGTGTAGACTTTCTACAAAAAGAGGTAGAGCGCACTGCAGCTATAGGAGCTACACAAATCGTATTGCATCCTGGTGCACATGTTGGTGCTGGAGCTGATGCTGGTATACAAAAGATTATCGAAGGCTTAAACGAAGTATTAAGCTCTGATTATCCTGTTCAAATTGCTTTAGAAACAATGGCGGGAAAAGGCTCTGAATGTGGTAAGACTTTTGAAGAGCTTGCACAAATATTTGATGGTGTGAAAAATAATGATCGCTTGTCGGTTTGTATGGATACGTGTCATATCCATGATGCCGGATATGATGTTGTAAACGATTTTGATGGCGTCTTAAATCATTTTGATCGTTTGGTTGGAATTGACCGATTAAAAGTTCTACACATCAATGATAGTAAAAATATTTGTGGAGCAGCTAAAGATCGTCATGAAAACATAGGGTTTGGTGAAATTGGCTTTGAGGCATTGCAATATGTAGTGCATCATCCACAGCTGATAAATATCCCTAAAATTTTAGAGACTCCTTTCGTTGGTGTGGATGCCAAATCAAAGAAAGCTCCATATAAAATGGAGATTGAGATGCTACGCTCGAAAACTTTTGACCCAAATGCATTAGATCTACTAACTGTTTAAATAGATTCAATTATTTAGGACCCTCTCTTTTCATTGAAAAGAAGAGGGGCCTTTTTCTTTCAATTGCTCGTATAAAGCAATTGCACGTTTTTCTCCTAAAATGCTTATAAGTTTTTGTTGAATAGCATTAGGCACACCTAAAACCAACCAAGTAATAGATATTTCTTGCAGTAAGGGATAGACGCCCTCTATTTCTTTATCTGATAATTTCACATCAAACCCTTTGAGTATTTTCTTAAACTCTTTTTTTGAACAGGTTTGTAGCTGAATAATAAACTTAGCAATATCCACTAGAACATCCTTTCAAGCATTTTTATTTACACTATACGATTTATCCTCTATACTTTTATTTTGTAAATCGTAATCATTCTTAATTAGAATAGAGGAAACAAATTGGCCTTACCATTAATTCAATTACATAATATTTCATACAAGTATGAACAAACACAAGCCTTAATCGATATCAATTTAGTTATTAAGGAAGGCGATTTTCTAGCTATTATCGGTCCCAATGGCTCTGGGAAATCAACCTTATTAAAGATAATGTTGGGCTTATTGAAGCCATCAAACGGAAATGTACTTCTCTTTGGAAAGCCGGCTAATCAGTTTAAGGAAAGAGAATGGATCGGATATGTTTCTCAAAAGTCCAATTCATTCAATACTGGATTTCCAGCAACCGTTAGTGAAGTTGTTAGAAGTGGAGTTGTTAAACAAATAGGTCTGTTTAAGCGTTTTCCGGATGATGTTAAAATACAAGTTCGTCAAGCATTAAAAGCAGTAGGAATGGAAGACTTCGCTCAAAAAAATATTGGAGAGCTTTCTGGAGGCCAGCAACAGCGCGTATTTATCGCAAGGGCTTTGATAAGTAATCCAAAAGTGTTAATACTAGACGAGCCTACCGTTGGAATTGATAGTAAAAATGTTCGTTCATTTTATAATATGTTAGTACATTTAAATCGTGAACATAACATTTCCATCGTATTAGTTACACATGATGTAGACGCAGTATCAACAAGTATTAGCCATGTTGCTTGCCTAAATCAGAGAATTCATTTTCACGGCTTTAAAAAAGATATGGAATCAATGAGCGAAGAACAATTAGAATCGTGGTACGGTCATTCGGTCCGTAAAGTAGAACACCAGGGTGAGGTACAGTCATGATAGAGTCTATTTTTCAGTATGAGTTTTTACAAAATGCATTTGCTTCCGGGTTGATTATTGGAATTATTGCTCCATTATTAGGTGTGTTTATTGTTGTCAGAAGATTATCCTTAATCGCTGATGCACTGAGTCATGTAACACTTGCCGGAATAGCAGGCAGTCTTTACCTGAGTCAATCTGTAGGAGCACTTGCGCTACTAAACCCATTATATTTAGGCATTGTGGCTTCTGTTACTGGTTCTCTTTTTATAGAGAGGCTTCGTCGTTTATATAAGCACTATGAAGAATTAGCGATTCCAATCATTATGTCGGCAGGTTTAGGCTTTGGTGCCATATTTATCTCCTTAGCCGAAGGGTTCAGCTCTGACCTGTTTAGTTATTTATTTGGCTCGGTGTCTGCTGTTAGTAGACAAGATCTTTGGATAGTTATTTGTATAGCAGCGGTTGTCTTCTTGTTTTTAGGATTATTGTTTAAAGAACTATTTGTACTATCATTTGATGAAGAGTATGCAAAGGCATCTGGCCTTCCTGCTAAGTGGATTCATATGCTATTCATGATAGTCACAGCTCTAGTAATAGCTGCCTCTATGCGAATTGTGGGAATCTTACTTGTTTCCTCTTTAATGACCTTACCTGTAGCAGCTGCTATGAGATTGTCAAAAAGCTTTAAACAGGCGCTCATTCTTTCAGTAGTATTTGGTGAGTTAGCTGTCCTTATCGGATTAGTAAGTGCATTTTACCTTGATTTAGCCCCGGGAGGTACCATTGTAGTTACATCTATTGTCATTTTACTTGGAGCTATTTTTGTTAAAAAGAAGGGTAGAAAGGGAGCGGTGGCAACGTGAATATAGATAAAGCATGGGATATTCTTAAAAAAGAGGGTTTTAAAAAAACAGACAAGCGAGAACAAATTCTTGATATTTTTTCTAAAACAACCAAGTATATTACCGCTAGAGATATATTAGACGTCATGATGGAGGAGCATCCAGGCATGAGCTATGATACTATTTACCGTAATCTTAGTACTTTTGTTGAGCTTGGTATTTTAGAAGAAACAGAGCTTGCCGGCGAAAAGAACTTTCGTATGCAATGTGAAGTAGACCATCACCACCATCATTTTATTTGTTTGAAATGTGGCAACATTAAAGAAATAAATTATTGCCCGATGGAAACGCTCCAAAATTCGATTCC
This sequence comes from Psychrobacillus sp. FSL W7-1457, assembly GCF_038593405.1. Lineage (NCBI taxonomy): Bacteria > Bacillati > Bacillota > Bacilli > Caryophanales > Bacillaceae > Psychrobacillus > Psychrobacillus sp. FSL W7-1457. The sequence goes on along the minus strand of NZ_CP151993.1, from coordinate 2,252,623 downwards.
TGGATATGAAATTGAAAATCACAAGTTCGAGATTTACGGCAACTGTCCAGAGTGTCATTAAAAATCACAAAAATAGTAGTTAAATAAAAGACATGAAATCAACAATGATTTCATGTGTTTTTATTTTGGCTATGTTAAAGTGATTGGTTGATTTTGACTAAAAATTTCTTTCTTATAGTGACTGTAAACATTAAAAAAGTGACGTTCAAATGACTAAAGAACATAAATAGATTTTGAATTGTGGTTGGTGACTGTTTTTTGGCTTTGTTTATGCGAGTAATTTAAGAACTTTATGGATGCAGTACAGCCTTTTCCATTTATTGATTGGAGCACCAGACGGCGACTCCAGCGGGATGAGGGAGACAGATAAGACATCACAACCACGCGCGCTAGCGATGGGTGATGGCTTATCGCTCACCCCGCGGAAAGCGTCCGGCTAGCGCGGAAATCAATGCTACTTTCTGAATTGATCATAGATATCAACCCTACCCTTTAACATAGCCTTTATTTTTTAAAGGTGACTAATTTGTATTAAAAATTTCTCTATTCTTATGGTTTCATTTTACTTGAGGAGACTTTTGTTCAAGTCTCCTTTTTTATTTGGCTATGTTAACGGCGCAAATATTTAACACTTACTTACGCTTTAAAATTTATTAGCTGCTAATTCCTACAGAAGTGTTTTCATACGAGCTGTCAGTTAACGCCTTGTAGATAAAATCAGCTACATCTGCTCTTGAAATTGATTTTCCGGAACTAGGAACGCTTGTAGCAGACTCTTTATAATCCCCTGTAAATGCTTTGTCCGTTAATCCCATAGGTCTTACAATCGTATACGTTAAATTATTAGATTTGATATATTCAATCGCATTCTTATGATCGGCTAACACGTTACCAAGCATCTTCATCATCATCTTGCCCATTAACCCAGGTATTTCATTTTCTACACCTGCTGAAGCAGTGTAAACAATGCGGCTTACATTATTTGCTACCATTCCATCTACTACGTTTTTCATCATATTCTCTAGCTGCGTAGATTTTTTCATTCCGGTAGTGGAGCCTAAACACGAAACAACGGCATCTTTTCCGTTTATAGCAGCTTCGACAGCCTGCTTGTCAAAAGCATCTCCTTGAATAATAGTTAGATTATCGTGATTGATATCTAGCTTGGAAGGTGTACGAATATAAGCAGTGACAGAATGGCCGTTGTCTAATGCTAATTTAGTAAAATGTTTACCTACTCCACCGCTAGCTCCAAATATAATAATGTCCATTCGTAATTCCTCTTTTCATTTGTTTTGGTTAATGTTTTGCTTTTTGTAGGACGATCTTTTGCAAAGTCATGAAGTTGGTTTATATCTAAAAAAAGGAGGTAACCCTTAACAGGTTACCCCTTCAACTTTTTATTTAATTGTCATCGAAAATTCCTTTTCAATCCAATTGTTAGCCTCAATCCAGTTATTCACTCGAATGACTCCCTTAGGAGCTGGCTGCTGGTTATATGGGGTATTGAACAATAATACAGGTATATCTAGCTCTTCATTTATTTCAACAGCATTGTCATGCTTATCTTCGAAGAATACATGAACCCTATGCTTTCTTGCAGTTTCAATTTTGTTATGCGTACCAATCAATTCGATATGGTCATATAGGAGCTCTTGCTCTTTAAACCAGTTTAGCGTTACATCCATCACGTTTTCTCCACGAGCTGAGATGAAGTATAGCTCATACTTTTCCTTCCATGCTGATAAAACAGCTTTCGCATCAGCCTGGATAGGGGATGTAGCGTAAATGACTGGCTCAGAGGATTTAAACCATTCATAAAATTCCTTTTGGTCTACTTCAAAAGCTTTAGTTAAGTCATATTCTTTAATATCCTCTAATTGCAAGTTGCATTTAAATGCTTCATTTATATGAGGTAGCAAAGAAGTAGGGCAAGTTACTGTCCCATCTATATCAATGCCGAAACGTACATTCGTCATTTATATCTCTCCTTAAGCTTGTTGAGCTTCAATTTCCTTTTGTTGCTTTTCTAACTCTTGTTTCGCAAAATATTCAGCTGCGATTTTATCAATTTCAATCTTCAGTTCATCTACCATAGTTTCCTCTGGCACTTTGCGAACTATTTTTCCTTTACGGAACAATAGACCTTCGCCACGTGCACCAGCAATTCCGATATCAGCTTCACGAGCTTCTCCAGGACCGTTTACTGCACAGCCTAGTACTGCTACTTTAATAGGTGCTTTAATATGGGAGATATACTCTTCCACTTCATTTGCAATAGAAATTAAGTCGATTTCAATACGTCCACATGTAGGGCAAGAAATTAATGTAGCCGCATTAGAAGAAAGACCAAATACTTTTAGCAGCTCACGAGCTACTTTTACTTCCTCCACTGGGTCTGCACTTAACGATACACGTAATGTGTTTCCGATACCCATGGCTAAGAGTGTTCCTAGGCCGGCAGCACTCTTAATAGATCCAGCGAACAAAGTTCCTGACTCAGTAATCCCTAAGTGTAATGGATAATCAAATGCCTCAGAAGCCTTGCGATATGCTTCGATCGCAAGATTAACATCAGAAGCCTTCATCGAAACGATAATATCATGAAAATCCAAGTCTTCTAGGATTTTAATATGGTGTAGAGCACTTTCTACCATACCGTCTGCAGTAGGATAGCCATATTTCTCTAAGATTTTTTTCTCTAATGAACCTGCATTAACTCCAATACGAATTGGAATACCTTTTGCTTTAGCGGCATTAACTACAGCTTCTACTTTTTCTTTACGCCCGATGTTACCTGGGTTAATACGAATTTTATCGGCACCTTGCTCGATTGCAATTAGTGCTAATTTATAATCAAAATGGATGTCCACTACTAATGGAATATTAATACGTTTTTTTATCTCGCCGATCGAATAAGCAGCACGTTCATCTGGACAAGCTACACGAACAACCTGACAACCAGCTTCCTCTAAACGTAATATTTCAGCTACGGTTGCTTCCACATCATGTGTTTTAGTTGTTGTCATACTTTGAATAAAAAGTTCGTTACTGCCACCTATAGTTAAGTTTCCAACTCGTACAGGACGAGTTTTGGAACGATGAATTATTTCACTCATGAAATTCTCTCCTTCTTGAGGCTTTATGCCGTCACTATCCACCATTTTATCAGTCTTTCAAACGAATTGACAAGGAAGAAACCTCTAATTTTCTTTTTTACAGTTTGATTGTGATGTATAAACAGGTAAAAGTACTTTTTCTCCGACATGAAATGATTGCTTTTTTAAGTGCGGATTAAGCTCGTAAAAATCATTTAAACGTTTTGTGAAAGAAATTTCTTCACTTGTTGGATAAATGGCAAACAACGAATAGATTGTTTCTCCGGGCATAATCTCAGCAACTATATATTCTGGAGATTCCATACATTCTTCTATAGAGACTTCACTTGAATAAGCTAGTGGGATTGTTCCTTCAAACAAATCTACCTTAATAATATAAAACGATATAAAAAGTATAATGGTTGCTAAAAATAGTTTCATAAAAAAATCCCCCCTAACCAACTCTATGTCGGAGGAGGGGACATTATGCTATTTCTTTATAGGATAATATTTTAAAGAAATATATAAATAGACAAAGGTAACAGCATAGATTCCTAGCTGAATCCAATCGTTGGACCATTGCAAGATTGCAATGACAATAGAAATGACCATAGGCACCGTGCTAGCAAACAACGTAGATCTCCAAAGGTGTCGATATTCACCACGTCGTTTTAAAAAGAGAAGTATTAGGGTACCTAAATAGGCAAAGATACTAATACGGACAAATATAAACATAGTATTTAAAACAAATAGAAATAGAAATGCAAAGGGATAGATTAACCATTGAATATCGGAAAAGTATTCGATTAGTCCTTCTACATTTTGTTGTTGTTCTGAAATACCGTTTATAAATCCGAAAAAGGAGATTGCAGTCATGAAAAATACGTAGATAAACACGTATTGCATAACCTTTCCGATTGGAATAAGTCGAAATGCAGCAATTTTTTTAGGGCTATGTAGGCTTGCTTTAAATAGCTGAAATAAATTCATAAATTTCACCCTTTCAATTCTATATTATCATCATCAGAATGAAGTAACCAAAGTAAATTTAATTTTACTTTGTTAAGATATTGTAAAGAATAGTGAGTAGGTGTTTACATCAACTTAATAATTTAACCATAATAGAAGTTGAATTAATTTGTCGAAATGGGAGCTGAGGGTTATCGTGGAATTGAACTGGCAGCAAATGTTGTTTGAATTTTTTGGAGGACTGGGTATATTCTTGTTCGCTATTAAGTATATGGGTGATGGGTTGCAAAAAGCGGCGGGGGATCGACTAAGGGATATTTTAGACCGTTATACTACTAATCCTTTTATGGGAGTTTTAGTCGGAATCATTGTAACTGTGTTGATTCAATCTAGTTCTGGGACAACTGTAATAACTGTAGGTCTAGTTAGTGCAGGGTTTATGAAACTGCGACAGGCCATTGGTGTTATTATGGGAGCAAATATAGGAACTACAATAACTGCTTTTATTATCGGCTTTGATGTCGGAGGCTATGCACTTCCAATTATGGCAGTAGGAGCTTTTTTAATTTTCTTTTTTAAGAAACATATTGTACAAAATGTAGGTGAAGTTATATTTGGATTTGGTGGGTTATTCCTCGGACTGGAACTAATGAGTGGCGGTATGAAGCCTTTAAGAGAGTTAGAAGCATTTACTGATTTCACTCTGGCAATGAGTGATCATTCCGTTCTCGGGCTATTGGCCGGAACAATTTTTACATTAATAGTGCAAAGCTCAAGTGCAACTGTTGCTATATTACAAGGACTATATGCAGAAGATCTTTTATCTCTAAAAGGATCATTGCCAGTATTATTTGGAGATAACATTGGGACTACTATTACAGCAATACTGGCATCTTTAGGTGCATCTGTTGCTGCAAAGAGAGCGGCGGCAACCCATGTTTTATTTAACGTGGTTGGTTCTGTAATTTTTTTAATTTTGTTAATTCCTTTTACTCTCTATATAGAATGGATCTCTGGGGTATTAGATTTGGAAAGCAAGATGCAAATAGCTTTTGCTCACGGTTCCTTTAATGTAGCAAATACAATTATACAGTTTCCATTGATTGGGGCTTGGGCGTATCTTGTCACTAAGTTAATACCTGGAGACGATGTTTCAATAGAATATAAGCCTAAACATTTAGATGTTAACTTTATCGAACAATCACCATCAATTGCTATCGGTCAGGCTAAAGAGGAAATTTTACGTATGGGAGCTCTAAGTATACAAGGTTTGGAGAAAACATATGCTTATCTAAAAACAAAAAACAAGCGTGATTCAGATCTGGCATATCAGGTAGAAGACGCATTAAATAATTTAGATCAAAAAATTACAGATTACTTAGTAAAGATTTCCTCTCAGCCACTGTCTGACCAAGATTCTAGCCGACATAATATGCTAATGGATACTGTTCGTGACATTGAAAGAATTGGAGATCATTTTGAGAACATTTTGGAACTGATAGAGTATCAAGAGGTTCACCGAATTGTTTTAACTCCAGATGCAATAGAGGATGTTTCTGAAATGTTTGAGTTAACGATAAAAACAGTGGAAAAAGCGATAGAAGCTCTGAATACTAACGATGTAAAATTAGCACAAGAAGTAGCAGAACAAGAGAATGTTATAGATAAAATGGAAAGACAATTTAGAAAAAATCACATTTTACGAGTAAACGAAGGTAAATGTTCAGGTCAAGCAGGTATAATGTTCGTAGACATTCTTAGTAACTTAGAGCGAATTGGAGACCATGCTTGTAATGTGGCAGAAGCCGTATTGGGGAGACGCACATGATAGAGGTTATTGGGTGGATTTTAATAATAGCTAGCTTTGTAATAGCTTATGTCGGTACTTTTTATCCTATTATTCCTTCAGTAGTATTCATGCTACTTGGTTATATTTTATATGGATTGTTCTTTTCTTTCACCGAATTGACTTGGCTGTTTTGGACAATCCAAATATTATTTGTCATTCTTTTGTTTGGAGCGGATATGGCTGCCAATGCGCTTGGTGTTAAAAAATTTGGTGGAACGAAGGCCGGAGTATGGGGCAGTACAATCGGCTTGTTATTTGGACCTTTTGTTATTCCTGTAGCTGGTATCATAATTGGACCATTCCTTGGTGCTGTAATAGCTGAATTACTCGTTACAAGAGAAGGATTAAAACATGCGTTTAAATCTGGTATAGGATCTTTAATCGGTTTCTTAACTTCTTCCATAGCTAAAGTGGTAATATTAACTGTAATGCTAGTGGTATTTGTTCTCTTTGTATAACTCAGTCAAAAGTAGGAGAACAATAATAGGCTATTTTAATTGAACGTTTGATCAAATTTTGATACGCTAATAAATGGGCAGAAAATTACTATATTATTCTTTAGGAGGAAACTATAATGGCATACGAATTACCACAATTACCTTACGCTTACGATGCACTTGAACCACATATCGACAAGGAAACGATGAACATTCATCACACGAAACACCACAATACTTATGTAACAAACTTAAACAATGCGGTAGCTGGTAAAGCTGATTTAGAAAACAAATCAGTAGAAGAACTAATTGCTAATATCGACGCTCTTCCAGAAGACATTAAAACAGCAGTTCGTAACAATGGTGGTGGGCACGCTAACCACTCATTATTCTGGCAACTATTATCACCAAATGGTGGTGGTACTCCAACTGGAGATTTAGCTCAAGCAATCGATGCAAAATTCGGTAGCTTTGATGCTTTCAAAGAAGAGTTTGCTAAAGCAGCAACAACTCGTTTTGGTTCTGGCTGGGCTTGGTTATCTGTATCAAACGGAGAGTTAGAAATTTCTTCGACTGCAAACCAAGATTCACCTATCATGGAAGGTAAAACTCCATTACTAGGATTAGACGTTTGGGAGCATGCTTACTACTTAAATTACCAAAACCGTCGCCCTGATTACATTTCTTCTTTCTGGAATGTTGTAAACTGGGATGAAGTTTCAAAACGTTACGCTTCAGCAAAATAATTATTATTATAAAAAGTCAATAAAAAGAAACTTAGCACACACTTTTTCGTCTAAAAGTGTGTGTTTTTTATGTTACACTGTAAGTAAAGAAAATTATTTAACAAGTAGGTGAGATCATGCGAAAAATTTCAAAAAAACGTGCACAAAGTATAAAAGCAAAACAAAGGAAAAACATTACTTTTCGTATGAACATTCTTTTCTTTTCCATATTTCTTTTGTTCACCCTTTTAATCCTGAGACTAGGATACCTTCAAATTGTAAAAGGGGAAGAGTATGTCAAAAAACTGGAGAGTACGGAGGAGACATCTGTAAACACTAGCGTTCCAAGAGGACGATTATATGATAGTGAAGGACGTATACTAGTCGACAATAAACCACAAAAGGTTATAACTTATACAAAAATGCAGACTACGAAATCCGAGGATATGTTAGAAACTGCAAAGAAATTGAGTAAGTTAATTGAAAAGGATACAGACAATATTACAAAAAGTGATCGTCAAGACTATTGGTTAAGAGAGAATGCTGAAGAAGCTAAGAACCTCGTGACAGATAAAGAACGTAATAAAATCGAATCTAACGAAGAATTAACGACGAGCGAAAAGAACAGAGCAATCGACCGTTTACAAAGAAGTAAGCTTACTGAAGAACAGCTCAATTCCTTTACCCCCGAGGAAGAGGAAATTATTGCGATCTACAGAGAGATGGCTGCAGGCTATGCCTTATCACCACAAATTATTAAAGGTGATGAAATGAACAAGGAAGAAGGAGACATAAAAGAGGTCACAGCTGAGGAATTTGCTAGAGTTTCCGAGAGACTGGGAGATCCAGATATGGTCGGGGTAAACACGACAACTGACTGGAGACGTGTGAAAAACTCAACCTTAGCAGTATTAGGAAGCGTATCCTCTCCGAAAAAAGGACTTCCAAATGAGCGACTAAATTATTTCTTATCTAGAGACTACACTCGTAATGATCGAGTAGGTACTTCTTATATTGAACAACAATATGAAGAAATACTACAAGGACAAAAAACGGTAGTAAAAAATATAACAGACGGTAAAGGTCGAGTGATTGATGTAAGTACCATTTATGATGGGAAACCAGGAAATGAGCTCGTATTGACAATCGATAGTCAGGTTCAGCTAGAAATGGAAGGAATTATTGAAAGACAACTTCTTCAAATGAAAAACAATAATGCAGGAACAGATTATTTAAACAGTGCATTCTTAGTTATATTAGATCCATATACGGGAGATGTCTTATCGTTAGTAGGAAAAAGACTAGTAAAAGAGAATGGTAAATGGGCTGTACAAGACTATGCCTATGGAGCATTTAAAACTGGCTATGAGCTTGGATCTACTGTAAAGCCTGCTACTGTTTTAACCGCTTATAGAGAAAATGCAATTAGTATAGGGGATTATATGGTAGATGAGCCTATCCGTATTAAGGGTTCAGCGCCAAAAAGCTCTGTATTTAATAGAGGCTCAAGAATTCGTTTAAATGATTTAACAGCTTTAGAACGCTCATCCAACGTGTATATGTTTAAAATAGCATATGCCTTGGCTGGCAAAACATACCAGCCAAATCAGCCGGTCAATTTTGGAGCAGAAGCATTTTTGAAAATGCGTAATGGGTATGCCCAGTTTGGCTTAGGTGTCCCAACTGGCATAGACTTACCAGGAGAGTCTACTGGTGTTATCGGTAAAACAGAGTCAGGTAAATTACTAGATTTAAGTATTGGTCAGTATGATACCTACACTCCATTACAGTTAGCTCAATATACTGCGACTATTGCTAATGGAGGCAAACGTATTAAACCGCATGTCGTAAAAGAAATTCGTGAACCATCAGAGGATGGAGTCACTCTAGGGAAGTTAGTAAAAGAAATTAAACCGACCGTTTTAAATGTGGTAGATAATTCGCAGGAAGAGATCAATCATGTTCGAAAAGGGATGCAACGCGTTTATTTTGGAAAGCAAGGTACAGGTGCTAGAGCTTTTGGTAACGCACCTTATACAGCAGCAGGTAAAACAGGAACGGCCCAGTCATATTATAAGGATGACACGATGAAAGAATCAGTTAGGACAGTTAATTTAACTCATGTAGGATTTGCACCCTATGATAACCCTGAGATTGCTTATGCGATTGTTGTACCGCATGCATTCACTGAATCCTCTTATAAAACAAATTATACGAGTGTAATGGCTCGTGAGGTTGTAGATACTTACTTTAATATACAGAAAAAGAAAAGTACGTTAGAAAATAACGAATCTACGGCAACACCTCCTATCAAACCGGCATTCACAAATGACCAAATTGATGAAGGTGAAGAAACAAATACAACCGATGAACAGTAAATAAGGGCTAGAGTTCAATCTCTTGCCGCATTAAAAGTGAAATTGCGACTGTGCAATTTCACTTTTTTTATGTGCGCCCGGCATGCGCATGAACTATAGGGTGCAAGTCCCGAACCCCGAAGACAGAAGTAAAGGTTAGCCGAGAGCAAGGGTGTCCGTGGTGACGCGGAATCTGAAGGAAGCTGGAGGCAAATCACCGGTCCGAGGAACACGAATCTCATAGAAGGCTAGGTATGATTGAGTGAGTTTGCATAACAAAACAAAGCTCTTTCTGTCGAAGGTCATACCAAGTAAATGAGGCGGATAGATGGTGTGAAAGTGCATGCGCTTACCCGGGGAGGTCTGATGGAAACGTGAAGTACCCTTCATAACCCACTCCATGAGGAGTGGCTGAACCATCAGAAGTCAGCAGAGGTCATAGTACGAATGGGTCTAGAACCATTCGGAAGGACTGAACAATTAGGAGAGAATAACCCTTGGCTTTCCAACTTGGATGAATGAACACAGAAAACAAAGAAACCTCACGCTTAGAAAGTAGTGGTGAATCCCACGAGGGTATTTGCGGAGGGTGTAGTCCAGTTGGGCAAAAGAAGATAAGTTATTCACGGAAAGGAACGAAATGGCGATGTTGAATCAGATACTGGAACGGAAAAACATGATACAAGCGTTAAAGCGGGTAGAAGCGAATAAAGGAAGCCATGGAGTAGACATGATGCCCGTACAAACCTTACGACAGCACATCCTCGAAAATTGGGAAACCATTAAATCGCAGATTTTGAATGGAACCTATGAACCGCAGCCAGTACGTCGAGTCGAAATCCCGAAACCAGACGGTGGTGTGCGTCTATTAGGTATTCCAACCGTGATAGATCGTTTGATTCAACAAGCTATATCGCAGATATTATCTGAGGAATATGATAAAACATTTTCAGAATACAGCTATGGATTCCGACCAAATCGGAGTGCCCATGATGCCATTCGAGAAGCAAAGGGTTATATAAAAGAGGGTTATCGATGGGTCGTGGATATGGATTTAGAGAAATTCTTTGATAAGGTCAATCATGACCGACTAATAGCAACGTTAGCGAAACGAATTTCAGATAAACCTTTACTAAAACTCATCCGTAAATATCTCCAATCCGGTGTCATGATAAATGGAGTAGTTTCCAGTACAGAAGAAGGAACCCCGCAAGGTGGACCTCTAAGTCCACTCTTATCAAACATCGTATTAGACGAACTTGATAAAGAGTTAGAGAAACGTGGACATAAATTCGTTCGGTACGCAGACGACTGCAATATCTATGTGAAGAGTGAACGGGCAGGGATACGAACAATGGCGAGTATACAACGATTTATTGAAGGAAAACTTCGACTGAAAGTGAACGAAAAGAAATCGGCAGTGGACCGCCCTTGGAATCGAAAATTCTTGGCGTTTAGCTTTACTGCTCATAAAGAACCGAAGGTTCGTATTGCAAAAACAAGTCTACAACGAATGAAGAAGAAAATACGAGAAATTACCTCTAGAAAGATGCCATATTCCATGGAATATAGAATTGAAAAGTTAAACCAATATCTAGTGGGTTGGTGTGGATACTTCGCTTTAGCAGATACACCTACCATATTTAAAATATTGGATAGCTGGATTAAACGAAGATTACGTATGTGCCTTTGGAAGGATTGGAAGAAACCTCGAACAAGAGTCAGAAATCTTACTCGATTAAAAGTTCCTTATGGAAAAGCATACGAGTGGGGAAATACCCGTAAAGGGTACTGGCGCATTTCTAAAAGCCCCATATTACACAGAACCCTTGGCAATTCCTTTTGGGAAAGCCAAGGGCTGAAAAGTCTGCACGTTCGTTACGAAACTTTGCGTCATTCATCTTAATTGAACCGCCGTATACGGAACCGTACGTACGGTGGTGTGAGAGGTCGGGAGTTAATCACTCCCTCCTACTCGATTGGCTGTGTTAAAGGGTAGGATTGATTTTTTCTTGAGGAGATTTATTTGTGAAGTGTTACACTTAAACTAACGCCGCAGTTTAGTTGAAGAAGCGATTGGTAACTTTATTGGATTGAGTTCCAAATGTAAAGATATAAAAACATAAATAAGGTGGTTTACTGATGGGTGTTTTATCCTTTGCAGGAGTTATTTGTATAGTTATTTCGTTGTTTATGTTCATACCCAGTATAAAGAAAGCTGATTCTACTAAGGAAAAGTGGAGTGAGTTTTTTGATTTTGTTTTAGACCCTTTTACAGGATTAACAGCTTTGTTTTATTTAGGACTTCTACTAATGCTATATGGCTTATTAAGGATATCAAATTTGCTTTGATTATTTTATTAACGAGGTGCTTTACTTCAAGAAGGAGTAAAGCCTATTTCTTATTGAACCAACGCCGCAGGTTAGTTGAATAAGAATACAAAAAGAGAACCTAATTGTAGTTTTGTAAAAAGATTGTTCGTTTAACACAAGGTTCGATTATATAAATAAAGATTGATTAAAATAATCCTCTCTTAGTATTAATTGGGTAGATAATCCTTAGTTGGATATCTTTATAATTATGTAGTTTGTTAAGATATATTTGATCATATTAATAAAATCCGTGATTATGTAGTAAAATTTTTATAATTACTCTATGAATAGTATATCTTTAGGAGGTCAATATGAAATGGAAAGGAAAACATATAGAACAAGTCAATTATTTGAAATTCTAGGTGTATCAAGAGATGCACTAAGGTATTACGAGAAACAAGGAATTGTAAAACCGAACCATGATGAATCAAATAATTATCGTCAATATAATGATTATGATATTTATACATTATTGGTTGCAGATTTTTATATAAAGAGAAACTTATCTATGAAAGAAGTTAGAAATCTACAGGAAGGAAGAGCAATAGAAGAACTGGAAATTTTATTAGAAGTAAAAGCCGAACAATTAGAAGAAACCATACGAAATAATAAATTCATGCTTCAAAAAATAAAAGAAACAAAAGCATTCTGTGAGGAATTAAAAGAACATTTAAACCAATACTCCATAAGGAAATTCCCAATCTATGAAGTAATCAATGAGTTTTCTGACTTTTATTCCTTTCTGGAATATCCTACCATATTGGAAAATATGGATATGATGAAGGATGATATTCTTAGCAAAATCATGAGGAAATTTACTTTTGATAAAAACGGGTTTCTAGATTCTAGGATGTATATTGTTGAAAAGCATGAAACGATACATAAGGAAAAAAGCGGATGTTATTTACAATATTCTAAATGTATCTATACAATCGTTGAGGATGGCAGGTATCAAAATGGAAATAATGATATTAAAGATAAAGTATTTGAATCTACTTTAGAATGGGGAAACGAACAAGGACTTAAACCAAAAGGTGTTGCTTTTGTTAATACTCGTCTTATTACATATCTTGATACCAAAGAACGAGCCTTCTTAGAAATATATATTCCTGTTGAAGAAGAGTAAAAATACTTTTTATTGATATTGACCTGGGGGTAACACCATAGTTTATCTTTATAACCAATGGAACATGTTCAAACTGTTCTATTGGTTTTTTATATATAGGAGGGTGTTTGGTTTGAGTGGAATGTTAAAAAAGTATATTTTATGGACCTATGTCATGTTCTTTGTTTTTCTTATTGTCATAGGGCTGACAATGTTTCTATTAAAGTCTCAGCCCATTGTAGATATATTAATAGTGCTATCATCATGGACGGCTACATTTGTCTTCGTAACAATGTTCTGTAAAATATACCCTCAAGGGAATCTATGGAACTTTATAAAAAGCCAATTTAGGGAAAGAATCAGAATATCAACGGTATTGTGTGTCGTCCTTATTCAATTTTTGGTTTTGATTGGTAGTCTTTTAATGACAAACAAAGTGTGGGGTTTGCCCATACATGAACAATTAACTCCTTCGTGGACTTCACTTCTTATCGTATTTGGCTACAATTTAATCTTAGGACCACTCGGGGAAGAATTAGGGTGGAGGGGATTTGTATTAAATGAATTGCAAAAAAGATTCAGTCCATTAAAATCAGCCATTATCGTTGGATTGGTTTGGGGTTTCTGGCATACACCGTTATGGCTTATGTCAGGATACTCTGGGTTACAATTGGTGCAATATATCATTTGTTTCTTGGGTGCCATTGTTGCTATATCAATCATCATAACTGCAATTTATAACTTGAATCATAATCTCATTATTCCTATTATGATCCACCAACTTTTCAATTATTTTATGGGCATTCAAGTTGGAAACGTACTTAATATTCTTACAGTTACCTCTGTATTATATTCAATAGTGGCTGTAGTTTTTAGCTTAGTTAATTATAAAAAGTGCTTATACAGGTAATTGAATGGAGAATCTGGTTTGTGCAAAAAACTGGACAAAGATTTGGTTTATGTGACTCTAATGATTAGCGTCTTATGCGGTCCCTTCAAACAGTTTCAGTTTCAGTGAACTGTATCATATAGTAAGTATGTTAAGTTTGAATAGAAAAATTAAAACATATAAAGTAAATTAAGTTTTTAGTGGTGCTTATTCAACTAACGGGTAGCTTTAGTGAAAAGTAATATCAAAGTAAAATGAGGCAGGAGAAAATATCCTAGCTCATTTTTTTGTGTATTTTTTCTAAGAGACTATCTACTAAAAGGGGAATCTCGTTGTCACGTCGCGGTATAGCCCTTACGACAATACACGAAGGATCATCGTCGATGATAAGAGTTACCGCAGGAAGTGGCACAGATTACAAAACGATATTTATGCGACACACAGAAAAGAAACCGCAAAGCGAGCAAGAACTTTGTAATAAATAAGGAATTTATGAAATGAGGAATAAATTTATTTGAAACGGAACTATAATTACTATCGTCTATACGGTAAAAGGGGGTGTTAACTTGAATCTTAAATATTTTGGTTTTGGTATGATTGTTATCCTATCGCTATTGCTTTCTGCTTGTAATAATGCAGTTGAGCCGAAGGAACATCTAGGAGAAATATATAGTGTTACATTGGACTCAATAATGGAACAGGATAATTCATTGAATGACCATATGAAATTTATAGCTATTGATATGAGTAATTTCAAGGATGTAGATGATAGTGACAAAGAAGAAATCGTAAAATACATTAAGGATAAATATAACGTCGAAGTAATGGACGCAACTTTTGAGCAATTAGAAGAAAAGGGCTTGTTTAATTCAGATACGATGGTTTTGGACGGCGTACTTCTCAAAGTAGAATTAATTGATTTTAAGTCCAACAATCAAATACCCTTCATAGGTTCTAAGTACCGTTCAGCTAAAGGTGCAATCGGTGTAGAAGGTAAAGTTCATTATAAAGACAATGGATGGCGACCCAAAGACGTAGAAATAATTTCGATTAGTTAAAACAGGGGTGTAATAATGATTGCAAGACAGATTAAAGCTTTATCATTATTTATGGGTTTAATAATAATCCTAGTAATTGCAAAAGGTCTATGGAATAACAACGAGGTTGATTGGGGCGAAATTCTTTTTATAATTATAGCCAGTCTTATAGGTGGAGCCATAGGGGTCGCCGGGGCATTCATAACAAAAAAGTTATTAAAAAAACGGGAATCCTAGCAAAATAGCGCCTCCAATAAAGTCTCTAATAAACAAATATATGTGTAGAAATAATGGGTCACACCTCATGGTGTGGCCTTTTTCTATTTGTACACAGTTATAAAAAACCAAAGAATATTGAACAATGATGTAAACCCATTTAAAAAGGCTATGTTAAAGAAAAAGATTGATTTTTCGTAAAATCGTATGATGATTCCTACCCTACATCTGAATAAATTAGTTTCAACTTAACTGGATATTTATGTTAAAATAAGAATAATATTGTGAAGGAATCTACACATAATAGGATAGCTATAATTTGAGTTGATTTGGGAGTGTAGCAGTTTGAATAATCCTTGGAATAAATTTATATATAAGGTTGGTTCTCCAATTTACGATAAGTTTTTTAATTCGGGGATCTTTTTAAATGCTCGAAAACAAATATTCCAATCAATAACATTTGATAACAAACAAAAAATCTTGTTTGTTGGAGTAGGGACAGGTGCTGATTTAGAGTTAGTAAATTACTCAGACTTAGATATAACTGCAATTGATTATTCACCTGACATGCTTGGAAAGGCAAAAACAAAGTTCAAGGGATCTACGATAAAGTTTTTGGAAATGGATGCTCAAAATATGGATTTTGAAAACAAGTCCTTTGACTATGTAGTAGCAAGTCTAATCCTTTCAGTTGTACCTGATGCTAATAAATGTTTTCAAGAAATTACAAGAGTTTTAAAATATGAAGGAAAAATAATTATTTTCGATAAATTTGCTCCTAAAAATAAAAAGCTTTCGTTAACAAAAGTTCTTTTAAGACCTATTATAGAAGTATTAGGAACTGATATTGGTCGGAGTTTTGAAGAATTAATCCCTGAAAAAAGTATAAAAGTAGAAGAGGATATACCAATTATGATGAATGGAATGTATAGAAAAATAGTAATTTCTAAAATTCATTAATTGTTCTTATTGAACTAACAGTTAACTGTAGTGAAAAATCGAAAGTGGGATACAGTGAGCTTGGAGATACATTTCCAAGCTTATTTTTATGTGCACATTTTTTTAGAATGCATAGTCTCTCAACCTTAACTTATCTGCGGTTTCCCATGTTCCATGAACACTTGCCAAGATAAGCATTTGCTTTTTCTTGCTTAAATCGCTTTCCATTTTCCTGTTGTCGAGGAATTGGAATCACACTAAATAAAGTTGTAAATACCTCGTAGAAAAACCATTAAACCGACTTATCCATTTCTTTAAACTGTAATGGTAATTATTAATATTATTGAGGTGGTAGATGCCTTTCTTTACATATTCTTTCTTACTTCCGTTTATGATGATGTGCTCCATATCGTTAGTAGATGTGTAAGGTTTGTAAGAATTGTGAGCATAGGAAATAAGCACCGTATCATTCTTAAAATGCGATGTAAGAGTGTTATCAATTTGTTCCATTAGAATTCTACCTGAACCCACACGTTTTGAGAGAGTTGTTTTGTTACGAATACACAGACTTGTTCCTTGGAAATACCTCTTTTGGAAGCAGGACCGCCACGTTTTCTTGGTTTGCGATTCGGAATAACTCTTCGTCCTTTATGGCTTTCTAAGAAGTATGTTTTATCTACTTCTACTAGTCCTTCAAATATACCGATACTTTCTTTTGCGAGTGCAGAGAGCACTTTATGCCTCCAGTAAAATGCAGTTACTTGAGTACTGCCAATATTTTTAGCGGTTTCCCGAAGTGATAGACCATTCAACATACACTCAATAAATGGGATCCATTTATCTGCCTTTTTCGAACGATACATAGGGGAGTTAGTCAAATCACTGCTTAATTTATGACAGTCTTTTCAATTATAACGTTGCCGACCGTCTCGCTTCCCGTAACGAACCACGGATGTACTTCCACAATGCCGACAATGAAATCCATTTGAAATCTTTCTCTCTCACAATTTACCGATTAAAGCTCCTTGTTGTGAGGTAGACGGCGAAAAATGGCGAGTTAGATAATCTGAAGTGTATTCTTTGTCTTTATCATTTAAAGAAGAAATATTAGCTATTATGTTCGTTAAAGTCATTTGAATTGCCCTTTTTGTAATCTTTAAAGTCAGGAAATGTAAAAATTATAATATTTGAATTTACAAACTATTTACATCTCCTTTATACCCACTCAATATACAAACTTTAAAGTAAGTCTTGTAAGACAGAAAATATACTTTAGGGGGAAATACCTGATGAAAAGCTGGAAATACTTTTTATTAACAACTATGGCAGGATTGACATTTGTTCTGGGAGCCTGCGGATCAGATTCTACAGAAGGAGCAGAGACAGAATCCGATATTAGCTCATCAGAAGCGGATGAACCCCAAGCAGAAGGTGTCTTGGAAGGGAAAGTTTCTGGAGATGGCTCAAGCACGGTGGCGCCTATCTTAGAAGCAGTGGTAGAGGAGTATGCAGCTGAACAGTCTGAAGTCCAGGTTACAGTAGGAGTGTCAGGAACAGGTGGAGGCTTTGAAAAGTTTATAGCTGGAGATACTGATTTTTCTAATGCGTCACGTCCTATTAAAGAAGAAGAAAAGCAAAAGCTGGCAGAAGCAAATATTGACTTCTCAGAATTTCAAATTGCTTACGACGGATTATCACTAGTAGTAAATAAAGAAAATGATTGGGTAGATTCTTTAACTATAGAAGAATTACAAAAGATGTGGATAGAAGATGGGACAAAGAAAAAATGGTCAGATATTAACCCAGAGTGGCCAGAGGAAGAGATTGTATACTACTCCCCAGGCACGGATTCTGGAACTTATGACTACTTTGATGAAGTAATATTAGATGAAGCGGATTTGGTTAAAAGTGCAACGTTATCCGAAGATGACAATGTTCTTGTGCAGGGAGTACAAGGTGACAAAAATGCGATTGGTTTCTTTGGGTATGCATACTATCTAGCTAACCAAGAGACTTTAAAGGTAGTTAAAGTAAATGGTGTTGAACCTACAAACGAAACAATCGAATCTGGAGATTATTCGCCGTTGTCACGTCCCTTATTCGTTTACGCTAACAATCGTGCCATTAAAGAAAATCCAGCTTTCTATGATTTCATGAAATTTACCATTGAACATGCCGGTGATATGGCAGAAGCGGTTGGATATGTGAGTTTACCTGAAGAAAACTATAATAAAGGGCTTGCAGACTTAGAGGCACTTAAGTAATAGAGATTTATATGGGGAAGATTTATGAGTAGCTTGCTGCTGCTCATTTCTTTCGTTGGAAAAAGGGGGATTTACTGTGGTAAAAAGACTAACCGAGAGCATTTCCATTCAAGAACTAATCGTAAAATCTCGCGCAGGTAACTCTAAAAAATTTGAAAAGATTATTCCATATATCCTCATGCTTATTGCATCAGTCTCTGTCCTTACCACTTTTGGAATAATAATAACGTTAGTAGTGGAAACAATTATTTTCTTTTCACGTATTTCGTTTACAGAATTCTTATTTGGAACTGAATGGTATCCATTTGCAAATACAGAGCAGCTGTTTGGGATTCTGCCATTAATAGTAGGAACATTGAAGGTGGCTTTTATAGCTGGGATTGTTGCAGTCCCATTTGGTATTTGTTCAGCAATTTATTTAAGTGAATATGCAAGTGATAAAACAAGAAGAATTATTAAGCCTATTTTAGAAGTATTAGCGGGCATTCCTACTATTGTGTACGGTTTTTTTGCATTAACCTTTGTTACCCCTCTATTGCAGCAGATCATACCTGATTTAAAAATATTTAATGCCTTGAGTCCAGGAATCGTCGTTGGCATAATGATTTTACCAATGATTGTTTCATTGTCGGAGGATGCCATGTCATCCGTACCAAACTCCATTAGAGAAGGTGCAATAGCAATTGGCTCAACGAAATTAGAAGTAGCTATAAAGATCGTCTTGCCTGCAGCAGTTTCGGGAGTTATCGCTTCTATTGTGCTTGCCATGTCTAGAGCAATCGGCGAAACAATGATCGTTTCTTTGGCTGGGGGCTCAACACCAAAGTTTGACTGGGATCTTACAGAATCAATTCAAACAATGACGGCCTACATTGTTCAAGTGTCTTCTGGTGATGTCGGTTATGGAACCACCATCTACTATTCGATCTATGCAGTAGGTTTTACATTATTCTTATTTACGTTGTTCATGAACTATCTTGCTCATGTTATATCGAAAAGATTTCGGGAGGAATATTAAATGAGATACGTAGAACATGAGACGGTTGTGAAAAGGATGACTAGTAGGCTGACGATAAATATGGTATTTAAATTTATTTTTTTATTAACTACTTTATTTGCTTTATTAGCTTTGGGTATTTTATTCTACCGAATTATCTCGCAAGGTGCAGATTACATTACACCTGAATTTTTTCAAAACTATGGGTCCAGATTTCCAGAAAAAGCAGGTATTAAAGCTGCATTGGTGGGATCTATTTGGTTAATGGGAGTTGTCGCTCCAGTTTCCTTAATATTAGGAGTTGGAACAGCAATATATTTAGAGGAATATGCAAAGAAAAATAGATGGAATGATTTTATAAGGATGAATATATCTAATCTAGCAGGAGTTCCCTCAGTAGTTTTTGGATTATTAGGATTAACTATTTTTGTGCGTGCATTGGCATTAGGGAATAGTGTACTAGCAGCAGGCTTTACTATGAGCTTGTTAATCTTACCGGTAATTATTGTGGCATCTCAAGAAGCTATACGCTCTGTTCCATCAGAGGTTCGGGAAGCTTCTTATGGAATGGGAGCAACCAAATGGCAAACGATTATTAAAATCGTGCTTCCTTCAGCTATTCCCGGAGTGTTGACTGGCGCAATTTTAGCATTATCTCGAGCTGTCGGAGAAACTGCTCCGTTAGTTGTTATAGGTGTACCAGTTATTATACATTTTCTCCCCGATGGACCGTTAAGCCAATTTACAGCTCTTCCTATGCAAATTTACGATTGGGCAAAAAGACCACAAGTGGATTTTCAATATGTTGCAGCTGCGGGAATTTTAATTTTGATGATTTTCTTGTTGTTTATGAATGCAATAGCGGTTTTAATCCGTAACAAATTCCAAAAACGATACTAGGAGGACCCATCAATGGTCTATGCTAAACAGAAAAGAACTGCCCAAGATTCCACATCAACTAACATCGTATACGATACAAAGGATTTAAATTTATGGTACGGTGCACACCATGCTTTAAAAAATATAAATTTGCAAATAAATGAAAACGAAGTCACCGCAATCATTGGTCCATCAGGCTGTGGTAAATCTACATATATCAAAACTTTAAACAGAATGGTAGAATTAGTCTCATCAGTAAAAATTTCCGGAGAAATAACTTATCGTAATAGAAGTATTTTTAAAGCAGACTACACCGTAGAGGAACTAAGAACAAAGGTAGGTATGGTGTTTCAGAAACCAAACCCTTTTCCAAAATCGATATATGACAATATAGCGTATGGTCCTAGGATACATGGGATTAGTAATAAGAAAATACTAGATGAAATTGTGGAGAATAGCCTACGCGGAGCAGCTATTTGGGATGAGGTAAAAGATCGTTTAAATGCAAATGCCTATAGCCTTTCTGGTGGGCAACAGCAAAGGATTTGTATAGCACGTTGTCTGGCAATTGAACCTGACGTAATTCTGATGGATGAACCGACTTCAGCGCTTGATCCAATTTCTACTTTAAAAGTAGAGGAATTAATGGCCGAGTTAAAGAAGGATTATTCCATTATAATTGTTACACACAATATGCAGCAGGCAGCAAGGATTTCAGATAAAACTGCATTTTTCTTAAATGGCGAAATAATTGAATTTGATCAAACAAATGTTATTTTTTCAACTCCGGAGGATATACGCACAGAGGATTATATTTCGGGCCGCTTTGGATAACGAAAGGGGAAAAACATTATGGTAGGAAGAGAAAAATTTAATGAAGAGCTTAAACAAGTACAGCAGTTATTGGTTGAAATGAGTAATACCTCCATACAAACGATTGACCATGCAATGGATTATTTATTGGCAAATGATATTGAAGGTGCATTAACCATTATTAATAATGATGTTCATATTAACCGAATGGAAGAGGAAATTAATGATCGGGTTATTTTACTAATTGCAAAACAACAGCCTGTAGCAACGGATTTAAGACGGTTAATGGTGTTAGTGAAGATTGCTGCAGATATGGAACGTATAGGGGATTATGCGGTAAATATCGCAAAAGAAACTATTCGTATAGGTAAGGACGAACATATTGCACCCATTTACTTATTAGATGAAATGCGAGTAAAAACAATTGCTATGTTAAAACAAACGTTAACAGCGTTTATTAAAGAAGATATGGAAGAAGCTAAAGCAATCGCTAAACTGGACGATGAGGTCGATGAAATGTATGGCTACACGATTAAAACTCTATTAGGGGTAGGGGTAAGTGATCCCTCTCAATTGAGTCAGGTAACACAACTATCCTTTGTCTGTCGATATCTCGAACGGTCTGCTGATCATGCCACTAACATGGCGGAACGCCTTTTATATTTACTAAAAGGAAGACATTACGAGTTAAACAATTAAAGCATACGTAATCTAGCAGAGACTTATATTTTATGAAGTGAAAAAGCTCCTTCAATCTTACCGAATGGTAAAATTGAAGGAGCTTTTCTAGGTGTATATACTCTCATGTTTAGTTAGTGATTAACTCAGTAATTTGTTTGATAGTCATGGAAGAGTCCACTTCATAATTCCCTATTTGGATTCGTCCTGCCAAATTTTGATCTACTATATAATTGTGTAAATCCATTTGGTTTTGAATAACTCCAGCTTCCTCAAGTAAAGAACTAATATCAGAGGAGGTCATGCCAGAAGTGATGGATAAAGTAAAGCCTTGAACAGTCGGAGAAGATGCTTGTTGTTTATTCTCTTCTTCATTTGGTTCATTTGGTTGCTCTTTTTGTGCATTTTCCAAATTCAGTTGGAGTTGGGCAAGCTGTTCTTTGACACTCGATAGCTCTTTTTGAGATTGCTCATATGCCTGGTTCGTAACAACCCCAGTCGAAGTTATATCTTCTTGGAAAAAGCGTTGATCTATTTGAATCATGGTGCCGGCAAGGAATAAGCCAATGCCTAAGAAAAGAATAGATGTTTTTTTCATCCCTGGGAACCACCTATTACTGATTTAACTTCCTCTACAGAAAGGGAGGAGCGAGTGCTAATTTCCTTTAAGGAGTATCCTTGCTTATGTAATTCCAGTACCTGATTTCTTATTATTTCATGTACAATTGGTTTTACCACAGTTGGATTTTTTTTAGGGGCAGCATGGATAGGTTCTATCAGTAATTCTTCTTCAATAACCTTCATTCTCCGTTTAAGAGCACTTGTTTCCTGGTAGACGGTAAAAGAAAGATCCTCTACTTCTGCTTCTACTTTTTTAGAAGTGTCCTTAACAAAGAAAGAAATTGCGATTAAAAGTACCCCGAGAACCATAATAATAAATGATAAGTCCACTTTTTTTCACCTCAAAATTTAAATATCTTCTATCTATACTACCATATCCGAAAAAACTTTAAACAAATTCTTCTATAATATTGTAGATTTTCTTCAATTGTGTGCTATAATTGGTTAGTCGTATAAATCATGCTCAAGTTTTATATTTAATCCTGGCAAAGAGTGGGAGGGACAACCATGCGCGTTAATATTACATTAGCTTGTACAGATTGCGGAGAGCGCAACTATATTTCTAAGAAAAACAAGCGTAACAATCCAGAACGTCTTGAACTTAAAAAATATTGCTCTCGTGAAAAGAAAATGACTCTTCATAGAGAAACTAAATAATAACCTAAACCAAAACCTTTAGTGGTTTTGGTTTTTTTCTTTAGCTAATCTAATATTGGGGGTAAAATTATGTCCAAACAATTAATAAGAAAAAATATGCAGGAGAATTTATCTAGAATAGATCATGATTCATACATATTATATTCCGAGCAAATAAAAACAAACTTTTTACAAGAAATTTTAACTTTAAATTTCCAAACGATTGGCCTAACTATATCTTCTTATCCTGAGGTGGATACAGAGGGAATTATTAAGGCCCTTTGGGATATGGGGAAGACAGTAGTTGTACCAAAATGTTCTCCCAAAAGTCGAACGATGACTTTTTATCATATAGAAAGCTACGATCAGCTTGAAACGGTCTACATGAATCTAAGGGAGCCAAATCCAAATGTGACGACGGCTATTAGTTCGGATGCAATTGAGTTGTTAATAGTCCCTGGTATTGTGTATAATAAGTCAGGTTATCGAATCGGGTACGGTGGTGGATATTATGATCGATTCTTATCTACTTACCTTGGCTTAACAATGTCCTTGGCTTTTGATATGCAGGTTAATGATGAAGTAGTACGAGAACAGTTCGATCTACCGGTTGACCGCATAATAACTGAGAGTGCAACCATACCATGTTATGAATATCGAAAAAAGGATGATAGTAATTGAAGTCTGTATATGATGTGATGCAGCTATTAAAACGTTTTGGGATTTATGTATACACGAAGGATCGTGTGGCAGATCTTGAAATAATGGAAGAAGAAATAAAAGAATTATATGCTATGCAGATGATTCAACCTCAAGATTTTCAACAGGCAATATTAATACTTAGACAAGAAAAAAGTAGAGTTATTAAAACTTTATAACTAGGAAATAGTAAACTTGTGTAAGACTAAAAAGCTATATTACAAAATAAATGAAACTTTTCAGGTTTGAGAACGTCTAATAAAGGGTATATAAAAAAGGGATTGTAAAATTTTATATTAATATCCCATTTCATTGATATTGATTTATTGTCAAGAAAGGATTAATATATACACTGTTACTTTACTCACATAACGAGTAAATAAGGAGGATGTAGGCATTGAAAAATAACTGGCCAAAACATTCTATTCTTGTAATTGCAATTGTGGCAACTTGGATAAAAACGTATATTGTGTACCACACGAGCTTTGATATGAAAATCGAGAATATAATGCAACAATTTATTTTATTTATTAACCCATTGAGCTTTTTGCTCCTGATCTATGGAATTTCTTTATTTTATAAAACCAATAAGGCTAGAAATAGACATATAGTAATTACTAGTGTGATACTTTCCATAGTACTTTATGCAAATGCTGTATTTTATCGCTTTTTCACGGATTTTATAACCATTCCAGTCTTGTTTCAAACAAGTAATTTTGGAGATTTAGGTTCTTCTGCAGCAGCAAGTATCTTCCTTACTGATATTTTCTATTTCACCGACATTGCGATTATTTTAATCGCGATGAAATGGTTAAAAACTAGAGAAAAAGGTACGAGTATTAAACCAGCAACAAGAAGAGCATATTTTGTGCTTTCTGCTGCTATATTATTTTTAAACTTAGGACTTTCTGAAATTGAAAGACCTCAGCTTCTAACAAGAAGTTTTGACAGAGAAATGCTTGTTAAAAATCTTGGCTCATACAATTACCATTTATACGACATTTATATTCAATCCAAGTCCCATGCTCAACGTGCACTTGCAGATGGAAGTGAGTTAGTCGAAGTAAATAACTATGTACGCTCAAATCAAGCGGATCCTAATGAGGAAATGTTTGGCTTAGCTAAAGACAGAAACCTAATTGTTGTTTCTATGGAATCTTTACAATCGTTTGTTTTAAATAACGAAATGAACGGGCATGAAGTAACACCATTCTTAAACAGTTTAACGAACGATAAAGACACATTCTATTTTTCAAATTTCTATCATCAAACAGGATTAGGGAAAACGTCTGATTCCGAGTTTCTTGTAGAAAATTCTCTTTATCCTTTAGGTGGCGGTGCTGTATTCTTTACACACGGAGAAAACACATACCACTCAATGGCTGAACGTTTAAATGATGAAGGTTATTTTACGAACGTCATGCACTCTAACAAGAAAAGCTTTTGGAACCGAGATATGATGTACCAGTCGCTTAATATTCAAAAGTTTTATGATGTAATGAGTTATGATGTAAATGATGAAAACTCAGTAAACTGGGGACTAAAGGATATACCATTCCTAGAGCAATCTGTAGATTTAATGACAGAAATGCCTGAGCCTTTTTATTCTCGTTTAATCACCTTGACGAATCACCATCCATTTACATTGGATGAAGAAGATATGTTAATACCTGAATACGATTCTAATTCTGGAACATTAAATAGATACTTCCAATCAGTTCGTTACATGGATGAATCATTAAAAGTGTTCTTTGATGAATTAAAAGAAAAAGGATTATATGATAATTCTATTATTGTGATGTATGGGGACCACTATGGTATTTCTGAAAATCATAATGCTGCAATGTCTAAGTATTTAGGAAAAGAAATCACGCCTTATGAGTCTGCTAAGTTACAAAGCGTTCCTATGTTCGTTCATATTCCAAATAGTGATGCCGGAAAAGAAGTAACGGATATCTCCGGTCAAATTGACTTGCGTCCAACAATTTTACACTTATTAGGCTTAGAGACGAATAAGGATATGCAATTAGGTGCAGATATTTTCTCTGAGGATCATGAGGAATTTGTTATTTTCCGTAATGGTGGTTTTGTTACAGAGGATTATTTATACACTGCAAACACATGTTATGAGAATGGAACAGGTCTTGAGGTCGAGATGGAAAGCTGTCAACCATATGTTGATAGAGCAACACAAGCACTAGGCTATTCCGATAAAATTATCAATGGAGATTTGCTACGATTCTATGATTTGAAGACAGGTAATCTTTTAATTGATGAAACGAAGGATTCAGCTGAATAATTTCTTAGAAGCACAGACTAAAAGTCTGTGCTTTTTTAGTTGAAAACCAAACTTAGTAAAATTTACTAGCATCTTTTATTTAAATCTTAAGCAGTCAGAAAAGTCTTGATTTTAATATATCCTTTTTAAAATTTTAAGCTAAAAATTATCTAGATAATGTAAAGTGGTGTGACTTTTTATGTTATCCTATAAAATAACGATTGTTATTTTATTGTATTAGCTCAAGGGAAAAAGTTAGAGAATAAAATATAAGATATTTACTTTTTTTTGAAACAAAATTTAGTTTGAATCGTCTAATGTGTATAGGATGAAGGGGGGAGAATGTTGAAAAAAGCTTTATTATTTATTTTTTGTATAATGTTTTTACAGGCCTGCACAGAAACAGAGAAGTCACCAGAAGTTCCCCCTGACGATATCTCCGAGCAGCACACATCTGCAGATGAAAATGATATCACAAATCTAAAAGTTAATATCCCATCCATTCATTTAGAACGCAACAAATTTCATAGTGTTATTGGCTGGTTATCTGATGAAGAAATCTTACTTATATTGGTCGACAAAGGAGAGTGGATTTTAAAATCTTACTCGGTCACAAAAGAAGAATGGAAAGAGATTTATAGAACAAAAACACCAGTGATTCAAGGAATGATTCATCCGAGTAAAGAAATGATAGTTTTACATACTTCTAACAATTCCTCCTCAGCTGAAGTGCAATTAATACATATGAACGGGGTAGTGGAGCAAAGCTTGTATTTCGAATCTGCTGAACTGTACATGGATTGGCATCCAACAGATCCAAACTTAATTGTTTTCACTGCTTTTTATGAAGATTGGAGTTATAACAGCCTTGTTTACAATGGACATACGCAAGAAATGGAAGCGATTGATGTAGAGAATCCATTTGTAAAGTGGTTGGACAGCGAGAATTTAATGGTATTCGATTGGAGTGAAACTAGTTTAGATGGAAGTTATCTAAAACAGTATTCTATAGCTGATCATTCCATTAAGGCTACTGAGTGGAGTAATATTATTGATGTCCAAAACTTAGGAGATTCTCTAGTCTATATTCAAATAGATGAAGAAAACATGCAATTTAAGTATCACTTAGTGAACAAAAGCAATGGTAAGAGCTTTGATTGGGTATCTCCAGCCGTAAGTAATTACTCTGAGTGGGTTATACCTACCATATCAATAATCTCTCCAAATAGCTTTATTGCCTTCCAAGCGAAAGAAAAGGGAAATAAGGATGAAACAAATGAAAAAAGTATAATAGGTATGTACTCCCTAGAAGGGGAAAAACAATATGGGGAAATAATAGAACGACCTATTGACTGCTCGCCAAACGGTATGATTTGTCTTGGTGGATATGAGAAAGAACAATGGATTAACTTAAATACCTTAAAAGAAGCTAAATGGTTAAATATATTGGAATAGAAAAAGCTGTTATACAATTTTGTATAACAGCTTTTTCTGTATGTTTTAGTGTAAGCTTGGTGGAAAACCTTGGTTGATTACTGTCATAACTGTAAAGAAACCAAAAACTGCAAATGTACCAAAGTTAAATAAAACACTTAGTAAATTTTTTTCTTTGATTGCTTGGTAAGTGCCTATAATAGCTAGCACTGTAACAAGACCAAAAATAACTATTAATAAGTTCATGAAAGACACTCCTTCCGACATATAAAATAAATGTCGCGATTGCATATTCCTCTTCTATTGTAATTGTTATCTGTTCTTTTGTCGAGTAATAAAAGTGGCGAAAGATTGAACAAAAGTAAACAAATCGTTTAATATAGAGAAGAGGTGAAATTATGTTAAATATACGTACATATCCATTGGGTTTTATACAAACGAATTGCTACGTCATTTCCAATACTAAAAAAGAATGCCTAATTTTTGATCCAGGAGGCAACGGAGAGCAGTTAATTAAGGAGCTAAACAGGCTACATTTAAAACCAATTGCCATACTGCTGACTCATGCTCACTTTGATCATATTGGGGCTGTAGATGAC
The DNA here is from genome assembly GCF_038593405.1 of Psychrobacillus sp. FSL W7-1457. NCBI lineage: Bacteria > Bacillati > Bacillota > Bacilli > Caryophanales > Bacillaceae > Psychrobacillus > Psychrobacillus sp. FSL W7-1457. The sequence goes on along the minus strand of NZ_CP151993.1, from coordinate 2,224,731 downwards.
GTAAGAGATGCATATCATATTCCAGTCTATATACATCCCACAGAAAAATCATGGTTAACTAATGCGGAGAAGAATGGTTCTGCCAAATATGCAGAAATTCCAAATATTATTGCTAAAGAAGCCGACGTAATGTTAAATCATGAAGAAAAGATGAGTATTGGAGATTTTGAATTTACTATCTCTCACACACCAGGACATTCACCAGGTAGCATAACCTATTACTTTGAATCAGATGGCTTTGCAATTGTTGGAGATACGTTATTCCAAAACAGTATAGGTCGTACAGATCTACCTGGTGGTAACGAGAAGCAGCTGTTAAAGTCAATACACACAAAGCTATTAACACTTCCTGTAGAAACTGTAATATATCCTGGGCATGGCCCAGCATCAACTGTTCAAGCAGAAATGGACAGCAATCCATTTTTGAATGGGTTTTAATAAAGACCAAATAAAAAGCAGCCTCCATTATATGTGGAAGCTGCTTTGGACTTTATTAATGTCCACCTGGTACATGTATGAATGTAGTGTAGTATGTAAAACCAGCGAAGAAGAACATTAAGTAAGCCCCGAAGATGTACATATACATACGCTCAGATAGGTTTAAGAACCCTAAAAGAAGGAATAACCCCGTATTTGCTAAAAATAGTAAAGACGCTTCTGTCATATCACCTAAATAAAACATAACTGCAAAAATCCCTGTCCAGAATGCCATTACTTTATACATATTGCCCAATTGTAGTCCCTCCTTTTGCAAAGAATACAAATAATTCTCCTATTCATTATAAATGAAAGTGTTCTTACATGTAAACTGATTATTAAATATCTACATATGAATAACATAAGTTTGTCACAATTAAGATACATCTTCAACTCATTATAGAACTTCGACGTGATATACGCAATTAATACAGTGATTTTGCTTACTCTCTAACTGGATGAATGAATTCTCTGGGAATAACTTGTCAAACTGCCCTTTTAGAAAGGATTCATGTAATAAACATATAAATTGTGGGTATTTATTTAAAAAATCTTTATAAGGACAATTAAATATAGAAAAAGTGATCACTTTTTTATTGTTCTTTTCCATGATAGTAGGGATATAACCTATAGAGTGGGCAGTTTCCTTTAAAATATCCAGTTTCTCTTCAAAGGACATGCTATCCATTAGTGTATGATTAACCACTTTTTGTCCATTTTGATAAGCGATATCCTTAGCTTTTTCAAGTGCTTCTTCACCCATTGTATCCACTAATTCCAATAGCCATTCAAGCAGTAAATGATTTTCCTGTTTAGGAAAACTTAAATGTATTGGATCTTCAGCAACAACATAAACTCTTGCTGGCCGGCCACCTTTTTCGTTTTTAACGAATTTCGAAGTCAGCAGCTTCGCTTCGTTTAGTTTTGTAAGATGTAGTCTAGCCACATTTGGATGAATACCAAAATGTTGGGCAATTTGCTGTACATTTACTTCCTTATTTTCTTTTATAATATATTGATAGATTGAGTATCTAGTCTCATCTGCCAGGGTACCTGTTAGTTTTAATGTATCGGACAAGTATATCCCACCTTCCATTAATTTTATTATAAGGGAGAATTTAAGAATGACAAATGATATTATCTAATAAATAAAAATTGTGAAAAATCACTTTATTTATTTAGAAATAGGAAGTATACTATGTTTTATAAGCTTCGTGCGGCCAAGCTTGTGACTGGGGAAAGGACAACGAAATGCAACAAGAAGAAAATGTAGTGGAACAAAGATGCTTCCAACTATTAAAGAAGGCACATCAATTTGGAGCTTCTGATTTTCACATGATTCCCAATGAAGAAAATTATATCTATTATTTCAAGAAGACATCCCAAATGTTCGAGGCAGGTCAGCTTCCATCGAATCTTGGGATCAGAATCATATCATACTTCAAGTTTTTATCCTCTCTTGATATCAGCGAAAAACGAAAACCACAAAGCGGTTCCTTCCAACATATGTTTAACTCACAAAAATTTTCGTTTCGAGTTTCTACCTTACCATCTGTGTATGGAAAGGAGAGCTTAGTCATTCGACTTCAACAGCATGACAATGCAAAAATTATCCACTCACTTTCCTTATTTAGAGGAGCATCAGACAAAATTGTAGAGCTGGCTAACCAACGGCAAGGGATGATTCTTTTTGTTGGACCAACTGGCTCAGGTAAGTCTACATCTATGTATTCATTGACAAAATACTGTGCAGAAAATATGAACCGGCATGTCATCTCTTTAGAGGACCCTGTTGAAAATAGTCAGTCGTATCTACTTCAAATTCAAGTGAATGAGCGCTCAGGAGTTACGTATGCCAAAGGGCTAAAAGCCATTTTAAGGCACTCGCCAGACGTTATTATGATTGGAGAGATTAGAGATGAGGATACGGCTAAAGCGGCAATACAGGCTTCCTTAACAGGACACTTAGTAGTATCCACGATTCATGCCAAGGACGGATTAGGCGCTTTATATAGGCTGATGGATCTTGGTATTAGTATTGATGAATTAAAACAAACGGTAACCGGTGTTGTCACTCAAAGATTGGTAAGTGTAGTGAAAACAAAAAGTCCAGAACTATCTGCCATATATGAAATTATTGCAGATGATGTTTTAGAGGGTGCATTACTCTCGATAAGTGAAGGAAATACTTTCAAGGTTCCAGTTCCCTTAACTCTTTCCTATCAAATAGAAAGGGGGATCAGGGAAGGTGTTATTAAAATCAATTAAAGATCATCTCCGTAAGAAGGATGAAACCATCCACGCTTCTATGCATGCCTCTTTTTTGAAAAGGTTAAGTGAATTGCTCAATGAGGGATATACATTTCATGAAGCGATTACTATGTTGTTACCATTTCATGTGAAGAACATACATGTGGTACAAACGAAAGTGACGGACATACAAAAAAGAGGACTTGGCGTAATAGAAGTATTTAGGGTGCTAGGTTTCCCCAATCGTTTGCTTCTTCCCATTTATTTGGCTTCCCAGCATGGACATTTAGTGGAGACAACAGAAGTTTTAGCAGTAAACTCAGCTTTCAATGAGCAAGCAAGAAAACGTTTGAAGAACCTTTTGTTATATCCCTTATTTTTGTTTGTCATAATATTTTTGTTGTTTTCTGTTTTTCGAATTTACTTTATTCCTAATATGGAAACCTTGCTTTCTAAAAACTCCGCCCAATCTGACAGTTCCCTAGCATTAACCAATACCCTACTTAACCTTCCTAACACCTTTGTAGTCTCTCTCTTCTCTATGATATTACTCTGTCTATTTCTATGGCTCCTGCTTAGAAAGAAAAGTATGGAGATTAAAATTATATTCTTTAAACGAACTCCCATTTTGAATAGTTGGTTTCGTTTACTGGTCACCAGAATATTCTCTAGGGAGATAGGGGTACTACTAGAGAGTGGTATGTCTCTTCAAGAATCCTTTACTGCTTTAATCAACCAAAAAGAAAATAAAATACTGCAGTACATTGTATTTCAGATGAACGAAAAAGTAATTTATGGCTCCTCGTTTTCAGAAGGTGTCATACTAGTGGATTGTTTTACTGATGACTTTCATCAATTTATTGTCCATGGAGAAAATAATGGCTACCTAGGCAAAGAACTTACACTTTATAGTGACTTTATAAACAAGCGAGTGGAGGAAAAGCTATCCCGATACTTAAGTATTATTCAACCCTTGATGTTCTTAATACTTGCAGTTTTTATAGTGGGTGCTTATTTGGCAATCTTACTACCAGTATATGAAATGATTAATATAATTTAAAGGAGCTAATCAAATGAAAAACTTATTAAAATCTAATAGAGGTTTTACTTTAATTGAAATGATGATTGTACTGCTAATTATATCTGTACTAATATTAATCTCGATTCCAAATGTCACAAAGCATTCAGCAAATATTGATAAGAAGGGCTGTGCAGCCTACATTAAAATGGTCGAAGGACAAGTGCAAGCCTATAAAATAGATAATAATAAAACTCCTTTACTCTCAGATTTAACTGTAGATGAATATTTGGGAGCAAATAATAAAAGCTGCCCTAACGGGGATGAAATTGATATTGAAAATGGAAAAGTGATTATTAAGGAAGTAGCTAATGGAGGAAATTAAAAAACAAGTTGGTTTTACTTTGATCGAGACTACGTTAATTCTAATGATTGTTATGGTAATTAGCTCTGCGGTTATTTATGGAACATCTAATAAAGTAATCGAGCTAGAGGAAAAAAGATTTTTTCGCCAATTTCAGTTAGATGTGCAACGAGCGCAAGCTCTGGCGTTAAGTCAGGAGCAATATATCGTTTTAAAATTTGGAAACAAAGGAACAAGCTATTCCACGACAAACTCCAATATAACTTTATTTGAAAATAGGCTGCCTTCACATATTAGTTTATCGGAGGACAGTAAATTAAAGGAACTTATTTTTCTGCCGAGTGGTATGCTTAGAAATTTTGGGAGCTTTGCTTTCTTGACTTCAAAAGAAACGAAACTAGTTACTGTGCATATAGGTACTGGTAAATTAGTGTATGAACAATAAGGGATTTTCATGGGCAGAAACCATATTAACTTTATTTATAACTTTTATGATCGCTACAATACTTCTACCTTTACTTACAAATATGAATGTAAAGCTTGAAGACAAAAAGAGGAAATACCACTCGGCGATCGTCATGAATGAAGCAGCTAAAATGTTCGTAACAGAAGATATAAAAAACGGTTCTCTTACTATAGAAAGTGTAACATTTAACTTTCAAATAGATGAACAACAGGTTTGTGTTGAATATCAAGGTGTGAGAGGAGAGGTGATTAACTGTATAGAAATCTCATCGGTAAATTAAAAAAGCAAAATGGTTATACTTTTATCGATGGTATTTTACAACTATCGGTATTTATTATCTTTGCTCAAATACTGGTACTAATAATGTGGTCGTTATATACGACAGAAAAAAAGGTGACGGATCCACAAGAAGTGGAATGGGGTTTATTCATACAATACGTGGAAGCTTACTTAAATAATGTAGATAGTATCATGGTCCAAAAAAGCCAGCCAGGAATCCGCTTTATAAAAGAAGGGGAAGAGTTTGATGTAGAATACGCATCAAACGTGATTCGAAAACAAAAGAATAGATTGGGTAACGAGCCTCTCCTCTTAAATGTACAAGCGCTTAAAGTTAGTATGGAAGGACAAAATATTACATTCTTCGTCACTTTTTTTAATGGTCAACAGAAGGAGCACACCATGTATGTTACGTATTCTAAATGAGCAAAAAGGTGCTTTGCTACTAGCTTCCACCATCCTACTTTCCATTGTCTGTTTTTCCATTCTCACCATTACTGCCGCATACCAATCTAAATATCGAACGTATGATTTGTTGGAAATCCGTCATATTAGTGATACTATCAATAAAATGAGTATTTTTATTGATCAAGAAAATAATCCTGGTATGTAGTGAGTTGATGAAAAATGTACAAGATCTATTTAGTAGGCTTTATGGGGAGCGGTAAGAGCGCTGTCGGAAGAAGGCTGAGCTACCATTTAAAAATGCCTTACTATGATATGGATAAAGAAATTGTCAAAAAACAGAAAATGTCGATACCTGAAATATTTGAGCAGCACGGTGAGGCATATTTTAGGAAATTAGAGACGGAGTTTTTGCAAACCTTTCGAAATGAATCTTGTATTATTTCTACGGGTGGTGGTGTAGCCACACTTGAACGGAATATTAAAATTATGAGAAATAATGGACTAGTTTTATTTTTAGACGCAACATTCGAAGATATTTGGATGCGTATAAAAACGGATAAAAATAGGCCAATCGTTCAAAGGAGTACGAAGGAAGAATTACAGCAACTTTATAATACGCGCAGAAGAAGCTACAAAAAGGCTGCTCATATTACTATTAGAACCGAAAACAGGCATATTCGACAAATAACAGAATACGCAGGATTTCAAGTAAATCGACTCAAAGGCGAATGATTTATCATTTTAGTTAAATGTTCGTTCGTCTTTAGATAGTTTTTGTAAAAATGATTGCGCTCTCTTATGTTCAATGTTAGGATATAGACAAAGCTAGTGATATTTCTATATTTAGCGGATGATTATACGGGGAGAGAACGCATCACTGCGTCGCCGAAGGAGCAAGTAATTATTTATGAATCTCTCAGGCAAATGGACTCGTATAGGACGCAACTCTGGAGAGTGCTTTCAAAGTTAAGTGGAAAGCCACCAAAGGGGAAAGCCATCTTATGGTAAACTTTCAGGTGCCAGGACAGAGAACCCTTGTTAAGTTAAAGGGGGTTTTCTGTCCTTTTTGTGATTTTCAAACCATGTACCTTTAATGCCCTATGCTTTTTCTACCTATTTAAAGGAGGAATTTAAATTGTCAGAACAGTTAAAACGAACGCCGTTGTATGATGTCTATTCATCGTATGGAGGAAAAACAATCGATTTTGGTGGCTGGGAATTACCTGTTCAGTTTTCAAGTATTAAGGAAGAGCACGAAGCTGTTCGTACGAAGGCTGGATTGTTTGATGTTTCCCATATGGGAGAAATTTTCGTAAGTGGGCCACAAAGTGAAAACTACATACAAGGTTTAGTTACCAATGACATTTCTAAATTAGTTAATGGTCAAGCACAGTATAATGTAATGTGTTATAAAGACGGCGGAATTGTTGACGACCTATTAGTTTATAAGCTAGAGGATCAGCATTATTTATTGGTTGTGAATGCTGGTAATATAGAAAAAGATTTTGAGTGGATGAAAGAAAATCTTATAGATGATGTTGAGTTAAATGATAGCTCCAATGACTATGGACTATTAGCTTTGCAAGGTCCAAAAGCACAAGAAATTCTTCAAAAGTTAACGACACAGGATTTAGCAGAAATTAAATTTTTCCGCTTTAAAGACAAAGTAGAAGTCGCTGGCAAAGAAGTAATCGTGTCTCGCACTGGTTATACGGGAGAAGATGGTTTTGAAATCTATGCATCTAGTAATGATCTAACAGATTTATGGAGCAGCATACTAGAGGCAGGTAAAGAGGAAGGATTACTTCCATGTGGGCTTGGAGCTCGAGACACATTACGCTTTGAAGCTTGCCTGCCGTTATATGGTCAAGAATTATCTAAAGATATTACTCCATTGGAAGCAGGGCTTGGATTCGTAGTGAAACTGAATAAAGAGCAGGATTTTAATGGGAAGTCAGTATTGGTAGAACAAAAAGAAAATGGTGTTCCGAGAAAGAGTATTGGAATCGAAATGATCGATAAAGGAATTCCACGTACTGGTTATCCAGTATACAAAGATGGAGTTCAAATTGGTTTTGTTACTACCGGGACGCAATCACCTACATCTAAAAAGAATATCGGTCTAGCTTTAATTGACGCAACATTTGCTGAAATTGGACAGGAACTTGAAATTGAAATACGTAACAAACGATTAAAAGCAGTAACTGTAGCTACTCCGTTTTATAAAAGAGAAAAATAAGACAAAGAAAGAGGTTGTCCATTGATGAAGCAGCATCGTTATTTACCAATGACTGAACAAGATCAAAAAGAAATGTTAGACGTAATCGGCATTTCTTCTATTGATGAATTGTTTGCAGATATCCCAGAAAAGGTTCGTTTTAAAGGGGAATATAATATTAAACCTGCTAAAGCAGAATCTGCTCTTCTTAAGGAATTAAGCCAGCTAGCTGCTAAAAATGCAGATAGTAGACAATATGCGTCTTTCTTAGGTGCTGGAGTATATGATCATTTTAAGCCAATCATTGTGGATCATGTTATTTCACGCTCTGAATTTTATACAGCTTATACACCATATCAACCTGAGATTTCTCAAGGGGAGCTTCAAGCTATTTTTGAATTCCAAACGATGATTTGCGAATTGACTGGAATGGATCTTGCAAACTCCTCTATGTATGACGGAGGTACTGCGCTTGCTGAAGCGGGTAACCTTGCAGCAGGACACACAAAGCGCAAAAAGTTAGTTGTTTCTGAGGCAATCCATCCGGAGTATATTGATGTAGTGAAGGTTTATGCAAAGGGTCAAAATGTAGAGGTTGTTACTGTACCAATGAAAGATGGGGTTACAGACTTAGTTAAGCTAGAAGAAGCAGTCGATGAGGATACAGCAGCAGTTATGGTTCAATATCCTAACTTCTTTGGTCAAATTGAAGACCTAGCAAAAATTGAACAAGTAACACATGAGAAAAAAGCGTTGTTCGTTGTTTCAGCTAATCCTCTTGCATTAGGTGCTTTAACACCACCTGGTAAGTTTGGTGCAGATATTACAGTAGGGGATGCACAGCCTTTTGGTATTGCAGAAGCATTTGGTGGACCACATTGTGGTTACTTCGCAGTAACTTCAAAGCTGATGCGTAAGGTCCCTGGACGTTTGGTTGGAGAAACAACAGATGAGGAAGGTCGCCGCGGGTTTGTCTTAACATTACAAGCGCGTGAACAGCACATTCGTCGTGACAAAGCTACTTCTAATATCTGTTCTAACCAAGCTTTAAATGCACTTGCTGCATCTGTAGCGATGACAGCTCTTGGTAAAAAAGGTGTAAAAGAAATGGCTATTCAAAATATAACAAAGACCCACTATGCAAAGCTAGCATTTGAAAAAGCTGGTTTTGAAGTACCTTTCCAAGGAGCTCATTTTAATGAAATCGTCGTGAAAGTGAATGGCTCAGTAGCTGATGCAAATAGTAAGCTTTTAGAAAAAGGTATAATTGGTGGATTTGATTTGGGTCGTATCAACTCGGATTTGAAAAACCACGTATTAGTTGCAGTAACAGAACAACGCACAAAAGAAGAAATAGATGCACTCGTGCAAGAAATGGGGGCTCTTTATGCATAAGGACAATCAACCACTAATTTTTGAAATAACAAAAGAAGGTCGAGTAGGATATAGCCTACCTGAGCTAGATGTTCCAGAAGTAGATTTGTCATCCATCTTGCCTGCAGGGATGTTACGTGAAGAAGAGGCAGAGCTTCCAGAAGTATCTGAGCTTGACATTATGCGTCACTATACAGCTTTATCTAACCGAAACCATGGTGTGGATACAGGATTCTATCCACTTGGTTCTTGTACGATGAAATACAACCCGAAAATCAATGAATCTGTTGCAAGATTCCCTGGATTTGCAAACATTCACCCACTTCAAGAAGAGTCAACTGTTCAAGGTGCAATGGAACTATTATATGAATTACAAACATCTCTAGTTGAAATAACTGGTATGGATGAAGTTACACTTCAACCAGCAGCCGGTGCCCACGGTGAGTGGACAGCGCTGATGATGATTCGTGCTTTCCATGAATCGAATGGGGATACACAGCGCACGAAGGTAATCGTACCTGACTCTGCGCATGGTACAAATCCAGCATCTGCAACAGTAGCTGGATTCGAAACTATTACTGTTAAGTCTAATGAGGACGGCTTAGTAGACTTAGAAGATCTACGTCGTGTTGCTGGGCCTGATACAGCTGCCTTGATGCTTACTAACCCAAACACGTTAGGTTTATTTGAAGAACATATCCTAGAGCTAGCAGAAATCATTCACGGGGTAGGCGGTAAGCTTTATTACGATGGTGCCAACTTAAATGCCGTTATGTCTAAAGCGCGACCAGGAGATATGGGCTTTGACTGTGTTCATTTAAACTTGCATAAGACGTTTACTGGCCCTCATGGTGGTGGAGGTCCGGGTTCTGGACCAGTTGGAGTGAAAGCGGATCTGATTCCCTTCCTTCCAAGTCCAGTTCTTGTAAAAGAAGATAATAAATATACGTTTGACTATAACCGTCCACAATCTATTGGCCGAGTGAAACCGTTCTACGGTAACTTTGGTATCAATGTGCGTGCGTACACATATATTCGTTCTATGGGCCCAGATGGTCTAAAGGCAGTAACAGAATACGCTGTGTTAAATGCTAACTATATGATGAGACGCTTGGAAGCTTATTACGACCTTCCATACAACCGTCATTGTAAGCATGAATTCGTATTAAGTGGACGTCGTCAAAAGAAATTAGGCGTTCGTACATTAGATATGGCTAAGCGTCTGTTAGACTTTGGTTATCATCCACCAACAATCTACTTCCCATTGAACGTAGAAGAAGGCATGATGATTGAGCCTACTGAAACAGAATCCAAAGAAACGTTAGATGCATTCTGTGATGCAATGATTCAAATTGCTAAAGAGGTTGAAGAAAACCCAGAAATCGTTCAAAATGCACCACATACAACAGTGATCAATCGTTTAGACGAAACAAAAGCTGCACGTAAGCCAGTACTGCGATACACTAAAGCATAATGAAAAGTGCGATCCTTAAGGGTCGCACTTTTTTCTATGGCTATGTTAAAAGGAAGGTTAATTGTTTTAAATGGTATGGTGGTGACATGTAGGCTAATAGGCTACATCTGACATCTGTTTAAAAAGTACGTTTTATCATTAATGCAGTATAAAGATTAGTGGAAGTCTTATAGATTAGTTTAAAAATAAATTATATTTGCGATCAGTTTCGAAGTTAAATTGAAATTCTTTATTCAATTAATGGATGCTTTACATCAAGAAAGGGTAAAGCTTTTTTTTATTAAAATATCGTCGTCGGTTAGTAATAGAAGGATTTTGTTTTTGATTTTGAATAGCTTAAGAATAACATATGTAACTTTTGGATATTTGTATCGACTGATAAAGAAAGGGGGGAGGGATCTAATTGAAAGTCAAGATAGTAGTTTATTTCTTGTTGCTTAATACACTCATAATGGGATGTTCGAGTAAGGAAGAAAGAATTGAAAACCTTCATAATGACAAAGGTACAGTAGAAAATAAAATGACATCCAAATCACCCCCAACTTTAACAATCTCGATTGGCGAAGAGGCTATTAGAACATTTTTACTCGGTTACTCTTGGAGTTATTACGACGAAAATGAAGGCTCCATGGCTGCCATAGAGACAGAAACTATGCCGCCACCAAGTTTAGGGAATATTGATAAGGTAACGAAAGTAGATTCCAATTCAGAAGTTACACTAAAATTTGAAAGATCTCCAATCGATTATCAGTTCATAATTTGGGAATCGGAACATAATATAACTGGGACTTATGAGGAATTAGATCTTTCACAGCTCAAAGGGAAAGTTATATTCCAAGTCTTAGCAAACTGGGAAGAAGGAAAGGTAAGCTATTTTTTCTACATAAATATCCACTAACTTATTCAATTAACCGGTGCGTTAGTGAAATAATCCATTAAAGGTTTTTTGCATTTGTGTTGAATAAGTTAAATTTGTTCCAAGAATAAAAATAGGAATGTGAAACGTGGAGTTAATATTGTGTAATATCATAAAAATGGAATTGGAATTGTAGCTATATTGCTTATTATGAATTTTGGGATTTTAAAGAATACTACTGAATAGTGAGCCTAAAGTATGGATTTCCCTAACAGATGCGTTACTTCAAGGAAGAGTGAATTCTTTTTCTTGTTATTTTAAAGTCTCGGATTATTGAAATAGGAAATACGAGTAGAGAATAAACATGGAGGATTAGGATTCTTATCAATCATGTAATTATAAGGGGAGTAGTGATTAACATTAATATTAATCAAAATGTAAAAACATCAGGTGCTTACGTTTTATATCGGGGGTTGTTTATTTTTCAGGTAGGTCCTACAAAAGAGGCAGATAGACTTGGGGTAGTTAGACTCGGAGGTCATAAAGAATTTGAAGAAACCGCATTACAGACAGCTAGACGTGAAGTTTTTGAAGAGGCTTCAATGAAAATAACTCCACTAAATTCTCCAGTAACATATCATATAAGTGAGTGGGGAAATAAGCCTGCCATAATAAAGCTAGGCGAGGAAATAGCTCCAATTTTAGTTATAGGAAATGAAAAGGAATCTTTATCAATTATGTATCTTTCCTACTCTGAGAATGAACCAAATCCCTCTTCAGAAACGAATGGACTTCTACTACTAACTCCAAAAGATGTTCATTTTATCTGTAATAATAAAATTACTTTAATTGATTTTATGAAACAAAATGGAAAAGCGATCTTAAAAGGAAATATAAATAGAGATTTGGTTTTAACACCTTTTCCTCAACTATTGTTTCTTTCAAAATTGTTAAAAGAACATTCAGGTTTATTCATTATAAAATAATAAGGATGTTTGCCAAACTATACACTTAAACTTTGGGTGCTTTACTTCCAGAAGGAGTAAACTCTTTTTTATTGAGCTAAAGTAATAGGTCTTGATTTTCTTATTGTTGGTGAAGGAAATAGAATCTCCTATATTTGAAACTAATTTGCTATTTTTTCGTAGCATTAATAAAAGGTAAAGGCGAAAGGAAGATATTATGATGAACCTAGAAGAGTATAAAAAGCGAGCAGCGGAACAAGAGGATTGGTCACCAGGATGGGATGTAATAGATAGAGTCTTTGAGGAGTTGTATCCGAATCAAGAGCCGGCTCATTTTGGGACAGATTTACATGCTCGTGCTTGGTTAGGTGGAGACCAATATATTGATGGATATAGTATTTATCAGTCACCTAATGGGTACAAGCATATGGTGACTTATGGGATGACCGACTTATATGTGAATGATCAATCATTTGGGGGTAAATGGAGTGGTTGGGGATATGAAATGACAATAAAATTGGCAGAGGAAAATGTAGAGGATTGTTTATGGGCGGTATCCATGCTTTCTAATCTTGCCAACTATACATATACGCAGAAAAAACCTTTTGAGCCGTTTCAGTATGTTGCTGGCAATGGGGGTTCTATCCATATTGGAGTAGACTCTGCAATTACAGCGTTACTTGTTTTGGGTGACCCAGAGGTCTCAGGGGTGGATAGCCTCCATGGTAGAGTTGACTTCCTTCAATTGGTTGGAATCACCCAGAGGGAATTAGAGAGTTTAATAGAGGATCCAAGTAAGGTAGTGCTTCTTTCTGAGAGAATGAAGAAAGATAACCCTTATTTCATTACTGATATGAAAAGAACTCAGTCGTATATTTGATATAACGTCAACTACAAAAAACACCAACATTTTCTTATTGTTTGTAGAGGTAAGTAAGAGAGGATTCCAGTGGGATGAGAATGTTAAGATGCTACAAGCTTACGAGCGACAGCGACTGGAGGTGTTTTATCAGTTACCCAACGGAATTGCATCCTCCAAAATCAAAGAGGAAAAAGATAATTTATGATTAAGAAACAAATATTTAACATTTTTGAAACTTTTACCTAAATAGGTTCGTATACCCTTAGAGAGCGATAGAAGAGGTCTACCTAGGGGGAACAATATGCACAGATGGATTAATATATTAGGTAAATTTCTTTTAGGTATTATTGGGATTATTTTAATTAGCTGCGTTCCCATCGTTTTGTTTCAAGTAGGTAGCCTCTTTGACTTTTCTTTCTATTTACGAACAATTTTTGAGGTATGTAAAAGTTTGTTTTTACCATCTGAATGGCATCTTAGCTATCTCGTAATGCAAACAATGGAGATTATTCCGATTAGCATATCGGAATACTTGAAGGGTCCTTATTTCTATTCTATGACTATATTGATAGTCTCTTTTGTGTTTTCCTTTTTCATTTCATTTATATTAGCTATTTTTACGACTATTTCAAATGGTCCGGTCCAAAAGCTTTTACTACGATTTGCAAATATACTAAGTGCGATTCCTGATTTTGCATACATATTTCTTATTCAATTAGCCGTAGTACAACTGTATACGATGACAGGTTTACGACTCCTTTCTTTTTATAGCTTAGGAGGAGAAAGGGTTTATGCGGCTCCTATCATTTGCCTATCGGTGATGCCAGCCATTTTGTTTTATAAATTATTGGTGCTTTTATTTAAACAAGAGCTGGACCAGCCATATGTAGAGCTTGCTAGATCCAAGGGGCTTTCTAATCTCGAGGTGCTGATTAAGCACTGTACCCGTAATGTTCTGCAGAGTGTCTTCTTTCAATCAAAATCAATCGTCTGGCTCACTTTGTCCTCCTTGTTCATAGTAGAGTATCTTTTTGGGATAGAAGGGATTCTACACTATTTAACGAATGATTTTAGTCCAAAGGGTATTACTTTCATATTACTATCGATATTCATACCATTTTTTCTATTCTATTCGGTTGTTGAAAATCTGGTTAAAAGGGGTCGACAGGAAAAAAGCGTTATATTTGAAGGGTTACGAGTGCCACTCTTAGATCGACTGCAGTGGAAAGCAATTTTTCGATACAAAAATAAGGCACATACACGGAGCTTCAATATATTCTCCAGACAACGTCTGGATATAACAATTCCTGCATTAATAATTGTTGGACTATTCAGTGTGTCCATCGCCTATTATTTTATCTTTCATGACTATGTAGAGCAGGTAAATTTTTTATATGGTGAGAACTGTAGGCTTATCGGTAGGCCACCACTTCCTCCATCTAGTAGTATTATTTTTGGTACAGATCCATATGGATATTCTATTCTTCAGCAACTGCTTGTTGGAACAAAATATACAATTGGTATGACTGTGTTAATCGCTACGATCAGAGTAGGCGGCGGATATTTACTAGGAATTCTATATGCGTTCTTTCTGAACGAAAGATGGAGGAAGGTAATAAATAGTATCGCCGATGGTATGCACTTTTTACCTTTAACATTATTAATGTTTATATTACTTTTACCAATTTTAACTATTTCAACAAGTGGCTTAGAAACAAGCTTAGGAGAAAGGCTTTTCATCCAAGTTTTGATCATGTCCGTGTTAGTCCTCCCCATAACTACTAGTCTTATAGGGAATGAAATGAATGAGGCAATAAAAAAAGAATATGTGCAAAGTTCTGCTGTAATGGGCGGGTCATTAATATGGGTTATTCTGAAGCATATCAACCCACAAATAGGAAGAAAGCTTTGGTTATATTGGTCTCAGCATGTAGTACAAGTACTTCAAACACTAGTACATTTAGGGGTTTTATCTATTTTTGTCGGTGGAGCGATAAGCTTTCCAGATAGTGCTAGACTCTCTCCAGTCATTTACGAATTATCTGGAATGATATCTATTGCAAAGGAAGTATTTTTAACGAGACAACTATGGCTGATTCTACCACCATTAGCTATATTTATGCTGCTTATCTTTAGCTTTCAGAAGATAGCAGAGGGCTTCACAGAAAAACAAATGCAGTTAGGTATACAAAAGAAACGGCGGGAGTTTAAATGGCTTTATATTACAAGGAAGATGGCGAACAAAATGAACAAATAATTTTCTTTCTACATGGCGGCGGGGTCGGAGGTTGGATGTGGGACGAACAGGTTCAGTACTTTAAAGAAAAATATCATTGTATAGTACCTGATCTCCCAGGGCATGGTCGTAGTAGGGAGACTGATTTTGTCTCTATTAAAGATTGCGCATTTCAACTCTTACACTTACTTGAGGGAAAAAAAGAAGATAAAAAGATAATAGTCGTGGGATTTTCACTTGGTGCCCAAATTGCGATTCAGATGCTTAGTCAGTCTCCCAATTTAATCGATTATGCAATGATTAACAGTGCTCTCGTAAGAAAAGTACCATTTGGAAAGGAAATGGTTAAACCTACTATAAAGTTAACATATCCTTTGATAAAATATAGATTCTTTTCCAAGCTACAAGCTAAACAATTGTATATTGGTCCAAGCCTTTTTGAAAAATACTTTAAAGATAGCAATCGAATGTCTTTAGATACATTGACAATGGTTCTAGAAGAGAATATGTCTTTTCAAGTACCAGATTCCTACTCTGACGTAAAAGCAAGGCTTTTAATAACAGTAGGCGAGAAAGAAAGAAAAGTGATGAAAAGTTCAGCAATTGACCTTTTATGCAAGCAAGACAGGGCTCAGGCAATTACTATCACTGGTATTGGTCATGGAATTCCATTAGCAGCTCCAGAGTTTTTTAATGATATATTAGAAAACTGGTTAGAAGGTGCAGGACTACTTCTGAACACTAAAGTAATAACGAAATGTTGAACTAATAATGGAGCTTCTTTAACCAGGAATCACGTAATCTAGTAAGAAGAATGACTGTTAGAATGTTTCATTGCATCCCAACTACTATTCAGAATTTTTATTAACGCAAAATTCTTCTAATATATAGAAGAAACTCAATATTTTTTTAAGTTAAAATTTAATTGTCGTATGCTTTTTACCTTAAATGTTATCTTAAAAAAAGCAAAACACTCCCTTTTTTAGTGTTAGGAGTGTTTTGCTTTTTCTAAAAACCAATAGAATGATTGTCTTCTTCCCAGTCATTTTTTATGGTTCGTTTATTTTGTTTAATCAGCTCGTCGATCCGTGTTTCGTATTCCAGCTTACCATCATAATGCCAGTTTAGTGCAATGGACATGTACAGCTCGTTTAGTTGAGAAACGGATAAGCCTTTTGATCGTTTAGCTATATCTACTAAGACGTGGTCAAGAAGAATCTTCTTTATATCAAGCTTACGTAAATAATTTTCTCTCACTTGTTGGGGTGGTGAAGGAATCTCATATGCACGATCGAATCTTCCGGCACGGTTAATTAATGCTGGATCAATCTTCTGTGGGTAGTTAGTTGTTCCAATGATAAATAGACCCTCTCTAGATTGTGTTCCGTCTAATGTGTTTAAAAAGACAGATCTTGTATACTCGGGCATCGAGTCAATGTCCTCAATCACCAGAATAGCTGGGGCTAATCTAGAAACAATTCCAAAAACCTCTTGGATGGAGTGACTTCCTGTGAACTCAGTGATTTGCCAATACACAACGGGGGCATTAGTAGATCCGGTTATAGATTTAACTAATGTAGTCTTTCCATTACCAGGGGAACCATATAGTAATATCCCTCTTTTGTAGGGAAGGCCATAATCCTTGAAAAAATGTCCATCCTCTTTGAAAAATTCATCGATTGAACGAAAAATATCTTGTTTAATATGATTCTCTAGTAAAACTTCTTCTCGTGGAACAACTGCTTGTTCACTATATTTTCTTCGTTGCACCCCGTGCTCTGTGTCTACTAAAAAAGTAACAGACTGCATAAGAAGCTCACGAAGCTTTTCATTTATCTCTTCTAAAAAGAATAGGGCAGCTTTAGGTGAAGTTGAAAAGAAGAAGTATTCCGGCCAAGAGTTTCCTTCAGAGTAGTTAAATGCCATTGTGATAGCTACTTGATAATCTGGAAACAAAACAAGTGTATTTTCAAATGTACTCACAATTTCCAAATGGTTTTCCATGGAAAGTAAAGATTTACTGGAGATTTTACTTAAAGGCTTAGTGTCGTAAATATTTGCTAAAATTTTATAAGGAATCAATTGATGTTCCATCATTTCGATTAGACTAGTATCTAATTGATTAAATTGATTGTCAATGTTGACTATTTGCCAGTTGCCTGCCTGTTCCTCATTTAAAAGATTAGTGATTCGTCTTGTCAGAATAGCAAAATCCTCATAACTTGGATGAATCTCCCGAAATTGTTCTTCATGGGAAAATAATACTTTCATAGTAGTTCATGCCCCCTTAGTGTAAGCTCTAAACAAAAAAGGTTCCTCTTGTTAAGAAGAACCTTATGTTATACTATTTAGATTTGATTTTGCCGGTCCAGCCCTTAAAGCCGCCTTGTAACTGGTTAAGTTGCGTATGACCTTTTTTCTTTAAGAACATAGCTGCACGTCCACTTCTTGCACCATTTTGACAATACAGATATACTGGTTTGTCTGGGCGAATTTCTTTGTGGCGTTGTCTTAACTGTGAGGAAGGAATATTTCTTGCTCCAAGGATATGGCCACCATCAAATTCTTTAGGCTCGCGTACATCGATTAATTGAGCTTTACGATAGCCCTCGATGAATTGCTCCTGCGTAAGGTTTGTAACTGTTTTCTTTAGTCGGTATGCTGAAATTCCTGCATAAACTAATAATACGACCAATATTGCTATAATAATATAAAGAGTCTCTAACACGGTCTTTCCCCTTTCTATACTTCCATTATCTATTATAAAAGATTTGCTAGATACAATTCAATCATTTTGGTAAAATGAATAGCGTTGTTAGGGGGGAGAAAGTTTGAAAAAGACAAAATGGTATTTTATTGATTCAGGTCCGTGCGCCCCGTCCTATAATATGGCGCTTGACGAGGCCCTTTTAGATTGGCATAGTGAAGGGTTGATTCCACCAGTGATTCGATTCTATGAATGGAATCCTGCAACTCTATCGATTGGTTACTTTCAATCGGTAGAAAAAGAGATAGATATGGAAGCAGTTAAAAGGCTCGGTTTAGGATTTGTCCGCAGACCGACGGGAGGACGAGGAGTTCTTCATGAACATGAACTTACATATAGCGTGATTGTTTCGGAAAACTATCCAGATATGCCAGCAACAGTGACAGAAGCTTATCGAGTGATCAGTGAAGGACTATTAAAGGGATTTCAAAGTCTGGGATTAGAGGCTTATTTTTCTATTCCTAATACTCCAGATAAACTACAAGCCTTAAAAAGTCCGAAAACTGCTGTTTGCTTTGACACACCAAGCTGGTATGAGCTCGTAGTAGAAGGCAGGAAAGTAGCTGGAAGTGCTCAAACTAGACAAAAGGGTGTTATACTTCAGCATGGTGCAATTCTTTTAGACTTAGATGATGAAAAACTTGTGCAGACTTTCAAATTTTCTTCCGATGAAGTCCGGGAAAAAGTGAAAAATAGCATTAATCAAAAAGCTGTTGCTATAAACAAATTATTACAAAAATCGATACCAATAGACATATGTAAGGGTGCTTTTAAAAAGGGATTTTCGGAAGCCTTAAACATTGAATTGGTGCCATTTCATTTAAATAATGAACAAAATGAATACGTGAAAATGCTGGAAAGACGGCGTTATGCAAATGACGCCTGGAATTTTAAAAAATAAAAGTATGAAAGACATATGGAGAATATGAGGTATAGGAATTAATACTTAAAAATTAATTTGAAGAACTAAATTGCTTTACACCTCTATATGTAGTGCCGTATGATAAATGAAACTACTACATCTTGTGTCAATACGAGTTGTAGAAAGGAGGAAAAGAATTGGTAACTACTACAAATGAATCTCAAATAAAATTAAATGTAAAAGAATTAAATCACGATATCGAATTATTTCCTCAAGTACATCCAATAACAGAAGATATGAATCTAACACACAAAGGTGTGTCACGTTTGGTGATGATTGATCGATATTCATTCAAGGATACCGAAAAGAAAACACTAAAAGTAGGGGATTTTGTCGTATTAACGGTGAAAGAAGACCCTAAATTTCCTGCACGAGGTCTTGGTTATATTGTATCCATTAACCAGGAAGATAAAACGGCAGAAGTTTTAATCGAGGAAGATTATCGTAGTGCAATCGATGATAGTACTAAAGTTAAATCAGGAATCGTACGCCGTCCTTTAAGTGTTATTGAAAAACCTTTGGAGGTTTTCTATGAGCAAATTGCTAAGCGTAATGCGACTGGACTAGCTTCTGTTGAAGTGACAGAAGAAAAAAGAGCAGAATGGTTCGAAAAGTTCTATCAGCAATTAGTATCGCTAAAATTTATCCCAGCTGGACGAGTGCTATATGGAGCAGGTACAGGTACAGATGTAACTTACTTTAATTGTTACGTTATGCCTTTTGTTGCTGACTCACGTGAAGGCATCAGTGATCATCGAAAACAAGTGATGGAGATCATGAGTCGTGGTGGTGGAGTTGGAACAAACGGATCTACATTACGTCCTCGTAATACTTTAGCTCGAGGAGTTAATGGTAAGTCTTCAGGTTCGGTTTCTTGGTTAGATGACATTGCTAAGCTGACGCACCTAGTTGAACAAGGCGGTTCAAGACGCGGTGCTCAAATGATTATGCTTGCAGACTGGCATCCAGACATCGCAGAGTTTATCATTTCTAAAATGCAAAACCCACGTATTCTTCGCTTCTTGATTGAGAACACAAATGATGAAACAATCAAACAACTTGCAAAGGACAAGCTTAAGTTTAAGCCGCTAACTGCACAAGAGGAAGCAATGTACCAAGGAATTGTAAACTACCAACACATCCCTGGTTTAGGTGGATTTAGCGATGAAATCATACGCGATGCTCAAACGAAACTAAGAGATGGCGGAACTTTTTCTGTTCACAATCCGGAGTTTTTAACAGGAGCGAATATTTCTGTAACTTTAACTGAGGATTTCATGAAAGCTGTAGAAAAAGATGAAGACTTCGCTCTTCGCTTCCCTGCAACAGAAACTTATACAGAAGAAGAGATGGCTTTTTATAACGAAAATTGGCACAAAATTGGTGATGTTCGTGAGTGGGAGCGTATGGGCTACAAGGTTCGTACATATCGCACAGTGAAAGCGAAAGAATTGTGGAACTTAATCAATATTTGTGCAACTTACTCTGCTGAGCCAGGCGTATTCTTTATCGATAATGCTAACGAAAAAACAAATGCAACTGCATATGGTCAAAAGGTTGTTGCAACAAACCCATGTGGAGAGCAGCCACTTGCTCCGTATTCAGTATGTAACCTTGCAGCAGTCAACCTAGCTCAGTTTGCTAACAAAGATACAAAAACAGTTGATTTTGAAGCATTAAAAGAAACTGTTCGTGTGGGAGTTCGTATGCAAGATAACGTAATCGATGCTACGCCTTATTTCTTAGAGGAAAATAAAGTTCAAGCACTTGGTGAAAGACGTGTAGGTCTAGGTGTCATGGGATTAGCTGACCTTTTAATCTATTGCCAAAAAGAATACGGCTCTGAGGAAGGAAATCTTCTTGTTGATGAAATCTTCAAGACGATTGCTATAGCTGCGTACGAAACATCTGCAGACCTAGCAAACGAAAGAGGTAGCTTCCCGTTCTTGACTGGAGAAACAGAAGAGGAAACGAACAGACTTCGTAAGGCATTTACGGAAACTGGATTTATGCAAACAATGCCACAGGAGATTCGTGAAGCTGTACTTGAAAAAGGTATCCGCAATTCTCACTTATTGACTGTTGCACCTACTGGATCCACGGGTACTATGGTTGGAGTTTCTACTGGTTTAGAACCTTATTATTCATTTACGTATTACCGTAGTGGTCGTTTAGGTAAATTTATCGAGGTAAAAGCGGATATTGTACAAGAATACTTGGATGCAAATCCGGATACCAAAGAAGATGAATTACCTAATTGGTTTGTAACCGCAATGGAATTGCCACCAGAAGCCCATGCAGACGTACAATGTATCATTCAACGTTGGATTGATAGCTCTATTTCGAAGACTGTAAATGCTCCTCGAGGATATACAGTAGAACAAGTAGAAGGTGTTTACGAACGTCTATATAATGGTGGAGCAAAAGGCGGAACAGTATATGTGGATGGAAGCCGTGACTCCCAAGTTCTTACCCTTAAGGCGGAAGAAAACACTGTAAACGATGATACGGTGAAGGAAGAAAAAGTGATGGAAAAACGTCCAATCGTATTAATTGATACGATTCAAGATATACGTTCTACTAACGTTACAATCGGTTCAGAGGTTGGTAATACCTGTCCTGTCTGCCGTAAAGGAACGGTAGAGGAAATGGGCGGATGCAACACTTGTACAAATTGTAATGCCCAGTTGAAATGTGGACTGTAAATTTTATAGAGAGCATTTGATATGGATTTGAATTAAGTTTGTACAATTTCAAATAAAATTACACCCCTTTGGATTATTTTATCCAAAGGGGTTTTATTATGTCCAAAACACCTAAATAAGGGATAGGTGCTTCTTAAAATCAACATCATCATACTTATATAGATTAAAATATTATTTTGGTATTTTATTTCAAATATATAAAATAATTCTAAAATTTTATATTGACGCTCGATATGTATTCTCTTATATTTGAATTATGTTAATATTCAAAATAATTCGAAAGGGGATTGATTGTATGCAAACAAAAAGGTTAATGACTAAAATTTTTCTTCTATTTATTTTAAGCTTATTAGTTTTTGGGTGCAGTGATGAGACATCAAGCAACGGGAACAAAGAAACCGATGGAGGAAAAACTCTAGAGGAAGTAAATTTGGTTATGTATAGCTGGAGACCAGAGGACCGAGAAATGTATGAAAAGGCAATTACGAAGTTTCAAGAAACTTACCCTCATATTAAAATAGATTTTCAGCCATATAAATCTACTGAGTATAATACGATACTATCAAATGCACTGATTTCTGGAGATGGACCTGATATTATTCAACTTCGACCATACAGTGGAGCTAAATCTATAGCTGATAACGAATACCTTCTTGCGTTAGATGATCTTAATGGAATTGATAATATTAGCGAAACTTATCTGGATGCAGCTAAAGGCAGTGACGGCAAGGTTTATGGTGTACCTTTATCTTTAAATGCCGGTGTTATTTTTTATAATAAAAAACTTCTAGAAGAGAATGGCATAAAAGAGCCTAAAACATGGGTCGAGTTTATAGAAGCATGTAAAAAGCTTAAGGATGCAGATATAATTCCAATTGCTCAATCGGGAAGAGCTGCATACTTGTTGTCGATGACCCACGGAGTCATCGCACCTGGTGCTTATGACAATAATGCATATGTAGAAAAAATTATATCTGGAAGTACAAATTTAAAAGATAATAAATTTGTGGAATCAGTTAAAAGAATGGGTGAATTAAAGGAATTTTTCCCGAAAGATTTTATCGCATTGGAAGATTCAGATGCACAAACATTGTTTTTCACCGAGCAAGCAGCCATGTACATTAACGGAGACTATCGGTTGAGTAATATTGAGACTACTGCTCCGGATTTACCTGTTGGTATCATTCCGGGTCTGTCTAACGAAGAGAGTGAAGATCCTGCAGTAGTGACTTGGGTGGATGGATCCTACGCAGCTGTTAAAAATTCTGAGTATCAAGAAGAAGCAAAGTTATTTATGGAATTTTTAACATCATCAGAGTTTGGTCAAATTTTTACAAACGAATCAAATAGGTTAAGTGCAGTGAATGGAGTAGAACCTCAGCATCCACTGGTTAAATTAGTTTCAGAGGCTAGTGAAAAGCACTCAACTCCATATTTAATGCTAGTTCATTTTGGTGAAGGTGAGCCAACAACAAAAACAACTTTTGAGAATGCACTACAAGGTATGTATCTAGATGAATTATCGGTAGAGGCTGTTATTCAAGAGTCTCAACTAAATGCTGATAGAGCAGCCGGTAAATAAGTGAAGTAAATTTATTCAATTTAATTTAGAGCTGAATTTCAGCTCTAAATTATTTTAAGGAGGGATAAAATGGTAGAAATTAAGCCTTCGAAATCTATGGGTGCTGCTAATAGGAAATTCAAGAAAAATTTTAATTTTAAAAAACATCTTGTTCATTTATTTCTATTACCTGCGGTCTTATTATATGGAATATTTCAGCTTTATCCACTTATTACGGCTGTAATAAACAGCTTTTATTCATGGAATGGCTTCAATCGGGATACCTTTATTGGAATTGATAACTTTATTTTGATATTTACCGAATCACCCTTTAAAGAAACTTTTTATAATGCATTTAAACATAATTGGATATTCTTTATAGTCAATGTATTTTCTGAATTAGTAATTGCATATATCTTAGCTTTAATTATTAATAGTAGGCTAAAAGGAAAGGAATTTTTCAAGACCATTTTCTTCCTTCCGAAACTTCTTTCAGTAATCGTGATTGGTTTTTTATTTAACTTAATACTTAATCCAACATCCGGAGCATTAAACGTAATGTTAAAGGCGGTAGGGTTGGACTTTTTAGCACAGCCTTGGTTAGGTAGTACAAATACAGCTCTTATTACAATTATTCTTATTAGTAGCTGGGCTGGTATTGGTTTCTCTATGTTGATTTTTTTAGCAAGTTTACAAACTATAGATAAAGAAATTTTTGAAGCTGCCAAAATAGATGGCGCTTCGGGCTTAAAATTAATTTTTAAAGTAACGATTCCAATGACAATGACTGCAATCATGACTATGGCTGTTTTAACATTTATAGGTAGCTTCGAAACTTTTGAACTCATTTTTGCATTGCAAGGCTCTTCAGGCGGACCATATTATTCTACGGATGTTTTAGGTACATATTTTTACCGGTTAGCATTCGGGTCAGCTGATGGAGGACAATCAATAGGTTTAGGTTCTGCAATTGCAGTTGTACTATTTTTAATCATTGCTTGTTCAACAGCTATCCTAATGTTTTATTTCAAGCGAAAAGACTTTGAGAGGTAGGAGGGAGAAGGCATGAGGACAAAATGGTATGTACAGTTATTAAAGTATTTTATTTTAATTATAATGACTTTTATTATTGCTTATCCTATTTTTTTAATGATTAGTTCATCCTTTAAATCTAAACTTGAAATTTTCACATCTCCTCTGGGTTTACCAAAAAAGCTATCATTTGAAAATTATCAAATTGTTTGGGAAAAAGTTAATTTTTCAGATTACATATGGAATAGTATCCTTGTTAGTTCAGCTTCTGTATTCATAGTGATTTTTGTGTCGTCCTTAGCTGCCTTTTATTTGTCCAGATATTCGTTCAAGTGGAATGCATTTATTCTGTTCTTTTTTATGATTGGTCTAATGTTACCTATGAAACTTGCGATTATTCCACTTTATTTGATTATGAGAGATTTTGGATTATTAGATACCCATTATTCATTAATTGCTGTTTATGTGGCTGGTGGGATTCCTTTTGCTGTATTTTTGTTTTACGGTTTCTTTAAAACCCTCCCTAAAGATTTAGAACAATCTGCGAGATTAGATGGATGTAATGATTTTCAAGTATACTACAAAATTGTTTTACCATTAATGAAGCCATCAATAGCAATAGTGGGAATTGTTAATTTAGTAAATGTTTGGAATGACTTTTTTTATCCCTTAATTTTTATTAAAACTGATGAACTTAGAACTATTCCAATCGGAATGTTAACCCTTTTCGGTGAGTATGATACAGAGTGGAATCTGCTATTTTCAGGATTGACAATCTCATCATTACCCTTATTATTAGCATTTATTTTTGCCTCTAGATTGTTTATAGATGGTTTGACGTCAGGAGCGATGAAGTAATGAATGAACGATGGATTACCTTTGATCTTGATGGGACACTTATGCAAAATCCATTTGTAGAATGGGTTTTCCCTGAAATCGAGGAGATAGTATCAACTGCGGCGAAGAGAAAGATAGAAGTGAAAAATGCAATGTTTTCTGAACATATCAACCGTATGAAACAAAATAAAAGTGTGGAAGCATATGACTGGGATAATATATTAGTAGAATTTCTCCATGGTAGCGGGATTGATTGTGAAGTTAATATCGAGGAACTTGTAAAAAAGCATTCAGTATCTCCAAAAATTAAACTACTGGAAACAAATGTTATAGAAATATTAAATCAGTTGAAAAAAAGTGGATATAGACTTGCGGTTATAACGAATGGTCATGCAAAGTATCAACTTCCTGTAGTTGAGCATTTGCAATTGAGTGGTTTATTTGATTATTTTATTACTCCGGAAAAAGGACATTGTGCCAAGCCAAATATTAAGATTATTGAGTCTTTAATGAAGAAAGGGAAGGTGGTTGCTCACGTAGGAGATAGAATTGATCATGATGTGTATTTAGCAGCTCAAATAAATATTAAATCAGTTTTCATTTATCGTGATCTTCCAAAACAATTACAAAATAGTTCCCCTTTTGAAAGAAATAAAGACCCAATTTTTTTAGAGTTATATAAACACAAGTGGCAAAAAGAAACTGGCACGAAGACTAGTGAAATTCCTAATTTACCTATACCAGATATCGTTATTTATTCAATACGAGAGTTAATTGATGTTTTGTGAGGAATTAACAATGTTTGTAAACAAAACTTGTTCCTTTCAAAAGACTGGGACATAACTAGTCAATAAGTTAAAAAATGTGAAATCAGTATCATGATTTCGCGTTTTTTCTTTTTAAGGCAGCTATTTGGAATTCTCCTCATTCTAGTTGTGGAGACGGCGACTCTTGCGGGAACAGGGGGCCTTATTAGGAGCAAAGCGACGAGGAGATTGGAGCAGTGCCCGGAAAGCAACTGCTGTAACGAAAAACAACTACTGAAATTTGAAAGAGAACCCCAAAATTATACAAAGCGGTAGAACTTCCGAGAATGATTTTTGGATGAGAACTTTCTACCCGCTTTCATGACGCTTAATGTTACGTAACCTCTTTTGAAGAAATGTTCTAGCTATTTGTTTAGTAAAACAAGAAAAGGTACAAACTGTCTCTAAAAGGAGGAGAGCAGAAATGAAAAGTTTATCGGTATTAACCAGTTTGGCTGCGGCTATTGGCATTACTGCGTTACTTAAATTTTTACACTTATTCAGTTTTATTAAATGGAATCCAGTAGGTTTTTCAAAATCCTTCGAGATGTTTGAGGATACCAATGTGTACTTACGATGGTTGGTTTTATTTCTAGTTATTTGGGCTATTAGTATAGTTATTTATTATATAAGTATTTTAACTGCCAAAGTACCGATTGCTATATCTAGTCTTATTTTTGGGATACTTTTAGCATTTGTTGTTGAGTGGTTAATTATCGATGCCCCTACAGTGCTTAAAACGATGAAGAAACTATCCATACCATTTATTTGTATTGTAGTTATTGGAATGCGTTTTCTAATGGAGTCAGCTATTTTTCATTCTAAGGATCAGCCCATCAGAAAATGAAAATTTACCACCCTTCTTTACTATGATAAAATAGACTATAGTGTTTATTTTGAATATGGGGAGAGGGAAATTGATGAAATTAGAAAAGCTGCGTTTAGCATTAGAAGAAAGAGGCGTTGACGCATTATTAATAACAAATGATTACAGCCGTCGGTATATTACCGGATTCACTGGGACAGCGGGTGTAGCCATAGTTTCTAAAAATGATGCAGTTTTTATTACAGACTTCAGATATACAGAACAAGCTGCTAGTCAAATTAAGGATTTCCGTATAGTTCAACATACTAAAACGTTGATAGAGGAAATTTCCCACCAAGTAAACGAAATGGGTATTAAATCACTTGGCTTTGAAAAAGATGACGTAACATATGGTGTATACGAATTATATAAACAAGCTGTTTCAGCAGATTTAGTACCTCTATCAGGTGTAGTAGAAAAAATTCGCTTGATAAAGACGGACGAAGAGATTAGTATAATAAAGGCAGCTTGTCGTATTGCAGATGAGGCATATGAGCATATCGTGACTTACATAAAACCCGGCATGACAGAACTTCAAGTCTCGAATGAACTAGAATTCTTTATGCGTAAACGTGGCGCTACCTCCTCTTCTTTTGATACAATAGTAGCTTCAGGTACGCGTTCTGCATTGCCACATGGTGTAGCAACAGATAAAGTAATTGAAGTTGGCGATTTTGTAACATTAGATTTCGGAGCACTTTACAACGGTTATATTTCTGATACTACTCGTACAGTTGCAGTAGGAGAGCCGAGTGAAAAACTAAAAGAAATTTATCAAGTAGTTTTAGATGCTCAATTATTAGCTCTTGAAAAGGTTCAACCAGGAATGACAGGTAAAGAAGCGGATGCTATTGCACGAGACTATATTGCGTCAAAAGGATATGGTGAGGCATTTGGTCATTCACTTGGTCATGGTATTGGTCTTGAGGTACATGAAGGACCTGGTTTATCCTTCCGATCAGACATTGTTTTAGAGCCAGGAATGGTTATAACAATTGAACCGGGAATTTATCTGCCGAACATCGGTGGGGTGCGCATAGAAGATGACGCACTAGTTACGGAGAATGGATTAGAGAAGTTAACACATTCGACGAAAGAGCTACTTATATTATCGTAATTTGGAGGGAAATAAATGATTTCAGTAAATGATTTTAAAACAGGTTTAACAATTTTAGTAGATGGTGTTCTTTACCGTGTTCTTGATTTCCAACACGTAAAGCCTGGTAAAGGGGCAGCGTTTGTTCGTTCAAAACTTAGAAACTTACGTAACGGCTCTGTGAACGAAAAAACATTCCGTGCTGGTGAAAAAGTAGAAAAAGCACAAATTGATAACAAAAAAATGCAATATCTTTATGCAAGTGGAGATCAACATGTATTCATGGATACAGATTCATACGAGCAATTAGAGCTTAATGAAAACCAAATCGAATATGAACTAAAATTCCTACGTGAAAACATGGAATTACAAGTAATCCAATACCAAGGAGAAACACTTGGAGTAGAGTTACCAAAATCAGTAACACTAGAAGTTATTGAAACAGAACCAGGGATCAAAGGCGATACTTCTGGTGGTGGATCTAAAACTGCTAAATTAGAAACTGGTTTAGTTGTAACAGTACCTCTATTTATTAATGTTGGTGACAAGCTAATTATTAATACAGATGAAGGTTCATACGTTTCAAGAGCTTAAGAGACTTTTTAAAGACATCAAGAGGGAAACCTCTTGATGTCTTTTTTTTTGGGCATGCAAGGAAAAATCGAAAATGGCACAGTAGCATCCTGCAAACCTGAATCACTAGAGTAATCATCAACCAGAACAAATTAGTTGAAACTCACTAAACACTCCCTTGAAGGATATAGGTCAGTCAATATTTCTAGTGAAAATAGCCACTCAATTACTCGTAAATTTCAAACCGTATGTTCATATTCTCCACCTGTCCAACATATAGTACGTAATAGGGAAGGGGGAGGCATTGTGGAACTTCACGATGTACTTCGAGTTGCGGGTATAGGCTTATTGATAGCAATTCTTCACTTGTTTTTTGAATCGACTGGAAAAAAAGAGTTTGCATTCTTCTTGTTTTTTGTGGGGTATATTTACATGACTATTGAGTTACTACGTTTGCTGCGGCTGTTCTTTTATGAAATTTCCTCATTTTTAGAATGGCTTGTTATGACGAGTTAACAAATGATTGTCTATATTACTATCATTGTTGCATTTTGCTTGTTGCAGTTAGTTAAAGAAACCTACCCCAAATTTCATTCCCTAATTTATACTATTTATATTTTTCTTTTTTTAACCTACCTCTCCACTTCGGTCATTATTCCTTTTATAAACCAGTATATTTCAAACGTACCGGCCGCAATTCTGCCTATTGTGAAATTGCTATTATTTTCAGTAATCCTTTTATTTATCTCACAAATAATAGAAGAGTTACTGGAAGACTATGAATATACTAGTTTAGCCTCACTAATTACAATTACGACCAAGGCAATATTACTTGTTGTATGGATTCAGCATATGGAACCATTCTATCAAAATTTTTTTTCATTTATGGGACTACTCTCTTGAAGGAATGAGCAGTAATGGAAGAATTAATTGCAACAATCTTGCAACCCGCGAAAGAAGTACTGCAAACGTTTGTTTATATTCTCCTGTTCGGTTTTGTATTTATGTGTTTAGAATGGCTTATTCCCAGTAGCAAGCGATTATTTAAGTTATTGTTTATTCTTATTATTTGTTTTTATTGCTTAGAGCCAGCTTTTCGCTCTGTAAAGATGATTCAAGTAGTAACAGGTGAACTCGTTAATGTGTTTATAGGAGTCTATCCAGTATTAACTGCTGGAATAGCACTTTCGGGTGGCGCTTTTCTTATAACTTTATGGAATCCAGTTGTAATGCTCTTCGCCTCTTTTACTAGTATTGTGGCAGACAAGATTATGATTCCAGCCTTATTGTCAGCCTTTATATTCGATCTTATGACTAGAATTCAACCTTCTATATCTTTTTCTCGAATGTCTGACCTAATACGAATGACTTTAGTTGGGGCTACCTCTATTATTCTCGTATTATATAGTCTGTTTATAACCGTAAACGGTGTAGTAACCTGGTCAGTAAGTGGTGCTGTAAACGAAACAGTAAAGAGATTAATCTCCAATAATATTCCCTTTGTCGGTTCCTTGCTTACAGAGAGTATTAGTACGATGAAAAGCTACTCATCTACTGCTGCTGCTGTCACTGGGAATTCTGTTTTGATATCAATTCTAGTTCTAATTTCTATTCCAACTATTCAAACGATCCTGATTGCTTTTCTCTATCGATTTCTAAGTGCTATTCTTGAGCCTTTTGTAGATGGACAAATTAGTGGTCTATTAGACGATATTGGAAAAACGCTATTTGTACTTTCTATCATTTCCGTATTAATAGCCTTTGCCTTTTTCTTTACAGTGATATTAATCATGCTTTTCGCCAAATTATTGATAGGTGTGAAGGGATAATGTTTAACTTCTCTACATTACTATATGGGATTTTAATGATTGTCATAATCGGAGAGATTCTATCTATTCTAATTGATCATTTGGACAAGGAGAAGACGAGCTTTCTTATAAAACTTTCTATAATCTCATGGATTATCTCCTTTTTCTTCATATAAATAGATTGTCCTGCATAAAGTATGTTATCCAATATGAAAAGAAGGGTGAACACTATCTCATTAAAAAAAAAACCCACTTTTCGTTTTGTAATAATAAGTTTAGCGGTTTTGGTTATTAGTCTCTTATTTTCAGAGATTTTCGGACTGACGGATGATGTAAATAAAAACACTAGCCCACCAGAGGTTCACACAAAAGATGAGCTTTCCGCTATATTGGAAAAAATCCATGGGGTTGGAAAAGTATCTATTTACTTTCATTACGCAGAACGAGCTGAAAATAAAACGGAAAGTGATTTATCATTTTTCCAATGGACAAGTGACAGCAAGATGGAAAAAGAAGAACTGATTGGAATACTGGTAGTTGCGGAAGGAGCGAGCGATAAACGTATAAAAAATAATCTTATTAAAACCCTTTCATCTGTATTGCAAATATCTCCACATCGAATAGTAATAGAAGAAATGGAATTGGAGGATAAATGATATGAACATTAAAAAAAGATCCGTATGGTTTTTAACTTTACTAAGCTTAGTGGCAGTAGTGACGGTGTATTATGCAACAGAAAAGCCATCCCCTTTTGATGGAATAGCCCTATTTTCTAATGACTCAGTTGATGATGTGAAATTGGTAGAAACATCCTCAACAAATGAAGAATCGTTTGTTTCTCACAGTAATCAATATGAAGAATTACGTATGGAAGTGCAGGAAAAACGTTCACAGTTACATGAGCAATTAGAATCTAAGGTCGCTTCAAATGATTTCTCTCCTGAAGAAAAAAATGAAGCATACAACGAAATTGAACAATTAGTAAAGATAAACTCTACAGAAGCGATGTTGGAGCTAATTATAAAATCATTAGGATATGACGATGCACTTGTTCGTATTGACCAAAACAAAGTGCTGATCGATGTAGTTTCAAATGAACAATCTTCCAAAAAGGCTGATGCTATTATATACGCAGTAAAGCGAGAATACCCTCAAGCATACAATGTCGAAGTGAAATTTGACGGACTATAACAAAAGTGCCTTTAAAGGGCACTTTTTCTTTTGTTTTCAATTAGTTATAACGCGGAATTGTTGTATATGAATAGTCCTTTTTTAATGCAAAGAAATCCTAAAGCAGAGAGTAGAATTGATTTCCGCACCAGTCGGACGCTTTCCGCGGGGGGAGCGATAAGCCACCACCCATCGCTGACGCGCGTGGTTGTGATGTCTTATCTGTCTCCCTCCTCCCGCTGGAGTCGCCGTCTGGCGCTGCAATCAATAAATGGGAACAGCTTTAGCATCGATAAAGTGCTAATTAATTTACTCGCATAAACAAAGCTGAAAAAACTGTAACCAACTTAAATTTCATCATCTATTTATGTTCTAAATAGCCACTTGAATATTCTTTTTTTATGTTTACAGTCACAATAAAAAGAATTGTTAGCCAAAATCAACCATTCACTTTAACAAAGCTTATTTTGAAATAAAAAGATAAAAAAGTGGAACATTTTACTATCTTAAAGCTACTGCATAAAATACAATTATTGGATTATATAAGATTTTTATTCCCTAAAAGTTAAGAACATTTGCACGTTTCTATTTTCAATTACCTTAAAAACGACTAAAATGAATAAGGAAGTATTAAAATGCAACTAAAAGGAGATGGGATAATTGAAAATCCAAGAAATCAGAGAAATTATTAAACTGATCGATCAATCTACACTAGATGAATTTTCATACGAAACAGAGGGGACAAAAATTAAAATTAAAAGAGGGGATAAAAACTCTCATAAATCTACTGTTCAAACGATAGAAAGCTCTTCGGTAGGGGAACTTCCTAAAGTACAAGAAGTTCAGACACCAGCTGTAGAGGAATCTCCAAAAGCAGCGGCTGTAGAAAGCTCTGTAACAAAACAAGCTCCAGTTGAAGAGGAAAATAGCTCTTTACATAAAATTACTTCTCCAATGGTTGGGACATTCTATCAATCTTCATCACCAGATTCTCCTGCATACGTTGAGGTCGGCAGCAAGGTTACTGCAGATTCAATTGTTTGTATAGTAGAAGCGATGAAACTGTTCAATGAAATTGAAGCAGAAGTAGATGGAGAAATCGTTGAAATTCTTGTTAAAGACGGTCAATTAGTAGAATACGGTCAACCTCTATTCTTAGTTAAAGCTTAAAAATATGAATTAAATAAGGAAAGGGGTAAGCATCATGAAAAAAGTGTTAATTGCCAATCGTGGTGAAATAGCTGTACGTATTATTAGAGCATGCAAGGAGCTAGATATTGAAACTGTTGCTGTATATTCTGAAGCGGATCGAGAGGCTTTACATGTGCAACTGGCAGATGAAGCTTATTGTATAGGGCCTAGATTATCGAAGGATTCCTATTTAAACTTTTCAAATATTATCAGCGTTGCCAAGTTAACGGGCTGTGAAGGAATACATCCTGGTTATGGTTTTCTAGCGGAAAATGCAGAATTCGCTGAGCTATGTGAGGAATGTGATATTAAGTTTATCGGTCCTACATCTCAGGCCATCAAAAGCATGGGTATAAAGGATGTAGCAAAGGAAACTATGCAAAAGGCTGGAGTTCCTACAGTTCCTGGCTCTAAGGGTATCGTTAAAACGGAAGAGGATGCACTTAAGGTAGCAAATGAAATTGGATTTCCGGTTATCATTAAAGCAACTGCTGGCGGTGGTGGTAAAGGTATCCGAGTAGCAAAAGACGAAGCTGATTTAATCAAAGGGATAAAAGTTACCCAAAAAGAAGCTGCTGCAGCATTTGGTAATCCTGGCGTTTATCTCGAAAAATATATTGAAGTATTTCGTCATGTAGAAATTCAAGTATTAGCTGACTCTTATGGTAATGCAGTACATTTGGGTGAAAGAGACTGCTCAATCCAAAGACGTATGCAAAAGCTAGTGGAAGAAGCTCCATCACCAGCTTTATCAGAAGCTATGCGTGCCGAAATGGGCGACGCGGCAGTAAAGGCAGCATTAGCTGTTGGTTATGAAAGTGCTGGAACAGTAGAGTTTATTTTTGATCATATTAACCAAAAGTTCTACTTTATGGAGATGAATACTCGTATTCAAGTTGAGCATCCAGTGACAGAGATGATTACTGGTATTGACTTAATTAAACAAATGTTGAAAGTTGCAGCCGGAGAAAAATTGCCATTTGAGCAAAAAGATATTAAACTTAATGGATGGGCAATAGAATGTCGTATTAATGCGGAAAACCCAGATAAAAACTTCATGCCTTCTCCGGGACTTGTTGAATTCTATTTACCACCAGGCGGACTTGGAGTTCGAGTAGATTCAGCAGTATATCCTGGTTATACAATTCCTCCATTTTATGATTCTATGGTGGCTAAACTTATTACTTTTGGTGAGACAAGAGAAGAGGCGATTGCTAAGATGAAACGTGCGCTTAGTGAATTCGCCATTGAAGGTGTCGATACCACTATTGGCTTCCATGAAAAGCTCATGAATCATGAGGTATTTGTCTCTGGAGATTTCGATACTAAGTTTTTAGAGAGATACGATGTGATGAATTCATAAAAGGAGTGATCCATATGACAGAAACAACCGAACAAAAATTTGTTCAAATGACTCCTGATGGGAAAGAAAACCTAGGGACAATTGAAATTGCTCCAGAGGTTATAACGGTAATTGCTGGAATTGCTACAACTGAAGTAGAAGGTATTGCAGGTACACGCGGTAACTTTGCAGCAGGCGTAGTAGAGCGATTAGGAAAAAAAGTGCATGGTAAGGGCATTAAGACTGAAATCACAAATGACGGTCTGTATATTGATGTATATTGCCTTGTGAAATACGGTATATCCGTTCCTAATGTAGCAAGAGAAGTGCAGTCTCAAATTCGTCAGGCTATTGAAAATATGACTAGCTTAGTTCCAACCGAAGTAAACGTTCATATTACAGGCGTACAATTTGAAACGGTTGAATCATGAGAAAAGAGCTCCAATTGGGGCTCTTTTTCTTATTTTCTACTTTCTAATAAGCACTCTGCAAAAAAATATGATATTATGGGTAAGATAGCTACATTTAAAGGAGAACTAATAATGAAACGTAGACAAGCAAGAGAGCTAGCATTACAAGCACTATTTCAGCTAGACAATCATGAAATAACAATACAAGAAGCGATAGGGCATGTTACAGAAGAAAATGACCCTTTTTTAACTGATTTAGTAAAAGGGACAATTGAGCATAAAGATGAAATTGATACCTCTTTAACAGACAAGCTAGAAAACTGGTCGCTTTCCAGATTACCTAAAATAGAAAGAACAGTTCTTCGAATCGCAGTTTATGAACTACTATATGCAAACGAGGCACCGGCAAAAGTAGTTATAAATGAAGCATTGGAAATATGTAAAATTTATGGCGATGAAAAATCTAGCCGATTTGTGAATGGAGTTTTATCTAAATATACAGATCAATAAATTTCGACATTAAGGGGCGTTTATAGTGGCAGATAATCTTATTAATGGGAAAGAAATAGCTGGAAAAGTAACTGAAAAAGTGAAAGAACGTGTGGAAAATCTAAAATCAAAAGGTATTACACCAGGATTAGCGGTTGTATTAGTTGGGAGTGATCCAGCTTCTCAAACCTATGTGAATAGTAAAACACGAACGTGCGAAAGACTCGGTATGTATTCTGTTATGATAGAACTAGAAGAAAACATATCCGAAGAAGAACTATTAAGTCACGTTAACAAGCTAAACGACGATGATAAGATA
This sequence comes from Psychrobacillus sp. FSL W7-1457, assembly GCF_038593405.1. NCBI lineage: Bacteria > Bacillati > Bacillota > Bacilli > Caryophanales > Bacillaceae > Psychrobacillus > Psychrobacillus sp. FSL W7-1457. The sequence goes on along the minus strand of NZ_CP151993.1, from coordinate 2,189,591 downwards.
CACGGTATTCTAGTTCAATTACCACTACCAAAACAAATAAATGAGGATAGAGTAATTGCAGCTATATCTCCATTAAAAGATGTAGATGGTTTTCATCCAGTAAATGTTGGTAAGATGCTCATTGGCCAGCCTACTTTCTTATCCTGTACGCCCTTTGGTGTAATGAAACTTTTAGAATATAGCGATATAGCATTAGAAGGGAAGCACGCTGTAGTTATTGGGAGAAGTAATATCGTTGGAAAACCAATGGGTCAGCTCCTTTTACAAAAGAACGCTACAGTAACCTACTGCCACTCGAAAACAAAAGACTTACATAGCTTTACAAAACAAGCAGATATTTTAGTAGTAGCAACTGGTCAGCCGAAAATGATCAATGCTAGTCACTTAAAAGAAGGTGCGGTTGTAATAGATGTTGGGATTCACCGTGATGAAGACAATAAACTGTGTGGCGACGTAGATTTTGCTTCTGCTAAAGAAATTGCTTCTAAAATCACCCCTGTTCCTGGTGGTGTAGGTCCAATGACTATTGCAATGTTAATGGAAAATACATGCCTTGCAGCAGAGAATACACTAGATAAATAAGGTAAAAGCTGTTCTACAAGAGAACAGCTTTTACCTTGTCAACAGTCTTGGGAGTTGATCGGATGTCTCAAACATATTTAACTGTAAAAGCCTTAACTAAATACATAAAAAGAAAATTTGATGCGGATACTCATTTGCGAGATGTTTACGTAAAAGGAGAACTTTCAAATGTAAAGGTTCACTCTAGTGGTCACATTTATTTCACTTTAAAAGACGAATCTGCTCGTCTTACCTCAGTTATGTTTGCTATGAACGCTCGTAGCATTAAATTTAGACCTGAGAGTGGTATGAATGTGCTAGTTCGAGGGGACATTAATGTATTTGAGGCAGCAGGACAATATCAGTTATATGCCTCTTCTATACAGCCAGATGGTATTGGCGAGCTTTTTTTAGCCTTTGAACAGCTAAAGAAGAAGCTAGAACAAGAAGGACTTTTTCATCCAAATAGGAAAAAACAACTGCCTGCATTTCCTAAAAAAATTGGAGTAGTCACATCGAAGACAGGTGCAGCGATTCGAGATATTTTGACTACGCTCGAAAGACGTTACCCAATTAGTGAGGTTATTGTTTTCCCTAGTATCGTCCAAGGCCCTCAAGCAGCCCCTTCTATAGTAAAATCCATTAAACAAGCTAATACCCTAGGAAGTATTGATGTATTAATCGTTGGTAGAGGTGGAGGATCGATAGAGGACTTATGGGCATTTAACGAGGAAATTGTTGCTCGGGCAATAGCAGAAAGCAGTGTTCCTATCATTAGTGCAGTGGGACATGAAACAGATACAACTATTGCTGACTTTGTATCTGATTTAAGGGCACCAACACCGACAGCAGCTGCAGAAATGGCTGTCCCAAGCAAAGAAAATCTTATGAAGAACATTCTATCTTACCAGTCTGCAAGTCTTCACTTTATTACTAAAAGACTGACGGATGAAAAAAACAGATACCAAAGAGCAATCACCTCACCAGTCATGGCAACTCCTGAAAAATTATATCGTCCCTTTATAGAGAGGTATATTCGAACGGAACAGCAGCTGCATCGAGAGGTTAATCGATTATTTGGTGACAAAGTGCGCAACTTTTCTCAGTTAGATAATCGATTCAAACAGCTTTCACCACAAAGGTTGATCACATTACAATCTAAACAATTGGAAACAAGTACAAATCAACTGAACCAAGCGATGATTGCTGTTTTCGAAAAAAATCGTCAACAATTTACTGGGTCATTAAGAACCTTAGAGGCTCTAAATCCTCTAAAAATTATGGACCGTGGCTATAGTATTACTTATAAGGATGGCCAATTAATCAAGTCGATAAATGAAGTTCAAAAAGGTGATACAATTGCTGTCACATTACCTGATGGTCAAATAGATGCTATAGTTCAACAAGCAGTGAGTAAAGAGGGGGTAAAATAGCATGGCAAAAAAAGAGATTCCATTTGATGAAGCAATGCTCCAATTAGAACAAATTGTTCGTCAGCTAGAGCAAGGGGATGTCCCGCTTGAAAATGCAATCGAGCTCTACCAAAAAGGGATGGAGCTATCTAAACTTTGCAGTGATAAATTACAAAGCGCTGAAAAACAGTTAGTTTCCTTTATGGGGGAAAATAAAGAAGAGGTAGGGCAAAATGATGAGTAACTTACAAACATTTATTGAAACCAACCTTCCACCTATAGAACTCCAGCTTGAGTCAATTATAAATGAAATTAAAGCTCCACCTGAATTAAAAGAAGCTATGCTTTACTCTCTTAAAGCAGGCGGTAAGAGAATTAGACCGTTATACACGCTTGCAGTGTTGCAAGAACTTGGAGTGGAAAATGTAGAAGCTATAAAAGTTGCCAGTACTATAGAAATGATTCATACCTATTCTTTAATACATGATGACTTACCTAGCATGGACAACGATGATTTACGCAGAGGTAAGCCTACGAACCATAAGGTTTTTGGCGAAGCTTTAGCAATTCTTGCAGGGGATGCCTTAGTAACACTAGCATTCGGTATTATAGCTAGACTCAAAGACTTGGAGCCGAGCCAAAAAGTTCGCTTGATTGATCAATTAAGTATGGCATCAGGAGCGGAAGGTATGGTAGGCGGACAAGTTTTAGATATGCTTGGAGAAGGTAAGATACTTTCTTTAGAAGAGTTGGAAGAGGTACATCTGAACAAAACTGGAGCATTATTATCTTATAGTATTTTAGCGGGCGGAATAATTGCCAATGCAAACGAAGATATTATGAAAGCACTCCATCAATATTCCATCCATATTGGACTAGCTTTTCAAATCCAAGATGATATTCTAGACGTTGAGGGTACTTCTGAGCAATTAGGTAAAACTGCTGGAAAAGATATTTTAAGTGAAAAAAATACGTATCCGTCTATTTTAACTTTGGCTGGTGCTAAGAAACAATTACAGAAGCAATATAACTTGGCCATTGAGGCGTTACATCCTGTAACACTAAACAAGGGACTTTTAGTAGAATTAGCCGACTACATAACAAAAAGATCAAAATAAATAGCGTATAATTTTGTTTTATAAGCAAATATTGATATGATTATACCTAGCTTTATTAAAGGAAATCTAAAAGAAGGTGAGTGATGGCAATGGATTTAACTTCAATTTCTAGTCCATCCTTTTTAAAACGTTTAGACAATGAACAATTAAAGGACTTAAGTGAAGATATTCGATCGTTTTTAATAGAAAAGTTATCAGTTACAGGTGGACATATTGGACCTAACCTAGGTGTAGTTGAATTAACTGTGGCACTGCATAAAGCGTTTAATAGTCCAGACGATAAATTTCTTTGGGATGTTGGACACCAGGCATACGTTCACAAAATCTTAACTGGCCGTGCAGATCAATTCGATACGCTACGCCAATTTAAAGGCCTATGTGGATTTCCTAAAATGATCGAAAGCGAGCACGATGTATGGGAGGCAGGGCATAGCTCTACTTCACTTTCTGCCGCCATGGGAATGGCAAAAGCTCGTGATATTCAAAAGAAGAAAAATTTTGTGATTCCTATTATTGGTGATGGGGCTCTCACAGGTGGTATGGCTCTTGAAGCATTGAATCATATCGGTCATGAAAAAACAGACATGATTGTCATTCTAAACGATAATGAGATGTCGATTGCTCCAAACGTAGGAGCATTGCATAATGTATTGGGTAAATTACGTACTCATGGAACGTATAACAAGGCTAAGGATGAAATTGAATCCTTGCTGAAAAAAATTCCAGCAGTTGGCGGTAAACTGGCAGGCACTGCAGAACGCTTAAAAGATTCGTTAAAGTATCTACTAGTTTCTGGAGCATTTTTTGAAGAACTAGGCTTCACGTACCTTGGACCAATTGATGGACATAGCTTTGAAGACCTAGAAGAAAATTTGAAAAACGCGAAAAAAATGAAGGGCCCAGTCCTTATTCATGTAATTACGAAAAAAGGAAAAGGCTTTAAACCGGCTGAACAAGATAAAATAGGTACTTGGCATGGAACAGGTCCTTATAAAATGGAGACAGGTGACTTTGTGAAATCTGCTTCTAAAGCACCTTCTTGGAGTGCACTAGTAGCAGAAACTGCAAGAAGATTAGCTCGTGAAGATAGTCGTATTGTCGCGATTACTCCAGCTATGCCGGTTGGTTCTAAATTGGAAGGGTTTGCATCAGAATTCCCGGATCGAATGTTCGATGTGGGGATAGCAGAGCAGCACGCCACTACAATGGCAGCAGGAATGGCTGCTGAAGGGATGAAACCGTTATTAGTCATCTATTCTACATTCCTTCAACGAGCATATGATCAAGTTTTACACGACATTTGCCGTCAAAAGTTAAATGTAGTAATTGGTATTGACCGTTCTGGCCTCGTAGGTGCAGATGGAGAAACACATCAAGGAGTATTTGACATTTCCTTCCTTCGACATATGCCTAATATGGTGATCATGATGCCAAAGGATGAAAATGAAGGACAACATATGGTAAAAACTGCTTTTGACTATTCTGATGGCCCAATTGCCCTTCGCTACCCTCGTGGTAACGGACTTGGCGTCCCAATGGACGAAGAGCTAACTCCTATTCCAATCGGGTCTTGGGAAGTACTAAAAGAAGGTAGTCAAGCTGTGATTCTAACATTTGGAACTACTATTCCAATGGCATTAAAGGCAGCGGACGAGCTAAGTAAATTAAATATCTCTGTAGAAGTAGTAAATGCTCGTTTTATCAAACCACTTGATGAAGCAATGCTTAAAGATATTCACTCTCGTAATATGCCTATTATTACAGTTGAAGAAAGCGCCTTACAAGGTGGATTTGGAAGTGCTGTATTGGAATATTATAACGAGCAAAATTTACAAGCTAATGTTAAAAGAATTGGTATTCCTGATATGTTTATTGAACATGGAGATGTTAATCAATTACTCGAAGAAATTAATATTACAAGCGATAGCATAGTCGATTTAGTAAAATCTACTTTAAAAGAAAGCCCAAGGTATATCTCCTCATGAGTAAGATACCAAAAGAGAGAGTAGATATACTCTTAGTAGAACAAGGGTTGTTTGAAACGAGAGAAAAAGCTAAACGTGCTATTATGGCTGGGCTTATCTACAAGAATGAAGAAAGAATAGATAAGCCGGGAGAAAAAATAGAGGTCTCTTCTGTATTAACGGTGAAGGGACAGGTTTTAAAATATGTCAGCCGTGGTGGTTTAAAGCTAGAAAAAGCAATAGAACAGTTTGATCTAGTGATTAAGGATAAAATTATGTTAGACATTGGTTCATCGACTGGAGGATTCACAGACTGTGGACTTCAAAATGGAGTGACACATGCTTACGCATTAGATGTCGGTAGTAACCAATTGGCTTGGAAAATCAGGCAGGATCCACGTGTAACGGTAATGGAAAAAACAAATTTCCGTTATTCTACGCCTGCTGATTTCCAAGAAGGCTTACCGTCGTTTGCATCTATCGATGTTTCTTTTATATCCCTTAAGCTTATCTTCCCAACTTTAAAGACAATCATAGTTCCAAACGGAGATGTGATTGCTTTAGTTAAGCCTCAGTTTGAAGCTGGAAAAGATCGAGTTGGTAAAAAGGGCGTAGTGAGAGATAAGGCAGTGCATATAGATGTGCTCAACGATATAGCAAATTTTGCCGAAAGCCAAGGCTTCCAATTAAAAAATGTTTCTTATTCACCTATTACTGGCGGTGAAGGTAATATAGAATTTCTATTCCATTTAGTTAGTGTAAATCCTGAAGAAGTTCTCCCTCATACGTTCGACTTTGAAAAACTTGTCAATGAGGCACATAATTTATTAAAATAATTCGCGACTCCCCAAGAGTCGCGTTTTTTCTTGTTACTTTTGCAATGTAATGCTAAGGTATAATTAAAACAGTATATTTATACAGCAAGGAGCTCATTATGAATAAAGGACAACGGCATATTCGTATTAGGGATATAATAGCGAATTTTGAAATTGAAACACAGGATGATTTAGTCGATCATTTAAAAAATGCTGGGGTTAACGTTACTCAGGCTACGGTATCCAGAGATATTAAGGAACTACATTTAGTAAAGGTGCCCTTACCAAATGGCAACTATAAGTACAGTTTGCCTGCAGACCAACGATTTAATCCTATGCAAAAGCTGCATAGAGCATTAACAGATGCCTTTGTTAGTATCGATGGAGCAAGTCATTTTTTAGTTATGAAAACTTTACCAGGTAATGCTCATGCTATTGGCTCGCTGATCGATTATTTGGACTGGGAAGAGATATTGGGGACTATTTGTGGTGACGACACATGCTTAATCATTTGTAGAACAGAAGATGATAGTCAAACTTTAAAAAGTCGATTACTGGAAATGCTGTAATATCCAATGGCTTCATATGTAATTCTGTAATTTCGGTTATTTTGTCAAAAATGAACAACTCTCAAAAGTATAATCATTGATCAGCATGGACGCTTTCCGTGGCGTAAGAAGGCTTAAGGGAGTAGGAGTGATGTCTTACCTCGTCATGGATTGCGGTCTGCGTGCTATCATCTTAACGGGTGTTCAACTAAATATGTATACAAATAAAGTGAATTACCTTCAACGATACAGATTTTCTAAACAGAGGTGATATTTTGTTAAAAGAACTTTCCATTAAAAACTTTGCTATTATAGACGAGCTATCAGTTGGTTTCGACGAAGGACTAACTGTATTAACTGGTGAAACTGGTGCTGGTAAATCCATTATTATAGATGCAGTTCATTTACTCTGTGGAGGTAGAGGCTCACAGGAATTTATTCGACATGGAGCACGAAAAGCTGAACTGGAAGGATTATTCATCATAACAGATCCACAACATAGTGTTTTTAAGAAAATGTTTGACGTTGGTATAGATGTCGACGACGAAACTATTATTCTCCGAAGAGATTTAAATGATTCTGGAAAAAGTGTCTGTAGAGTTAATGGAAAATTAGTTACTATAGGCATTTTAAGAGAGATTGGTGCTAGTTTAATAGATATTCATGGCCAACATGAAAGCCAAGAACTTATGGATGACAAAGCACATATTCATTTACTAGACCAATTTGCTGGAGAAGACTTAAAGGTAGTAAAAGAAAATTATAAAGAATTGTTCCATACATATAAAAAATGGAAAAAAGAACTTGCGACACTGACGGAAAACGAACAACAAATAGCGCATAAAATAGATTTGTACACTTTTCAAGTAGAGGAAATAGAGGAAGCACAGTTGAAAAGTGGAGAAGAAGAATTACTCCAAAATGAAAAAAAGAAATTATTAAATTTTCATAAGGTGTTCGACAAGATGAGTAATTCCTATGAAGCTATTTTAGGAGAATCTAAAGGATTAGATTATATAGGAACTGCAATGTCTGATTTAATGGATATTTCCGATGTTGATGATAATATGAAGGAGTTAAGTGAAAGCGTATCTTCTGCTTTTTATATATTACAGGATGCCGCCCACCAGCTTAAAAATGAGCTGGACGAGATGGAATATGATAGCAATCAGTTGCTTGAGGTGGAAGAGAGACTTGCAACTATTCAAACGTTAAAAAGAAAATATGGCTCATCCATTGAAGAAATTTTAGAATACAAAGATCAAATTCAGCATAGCCTAAGCCAATTAGTCAATAGAGATGAACAGATTCAAAAAATGGGTGAAAAAATCAAGCAAATTGAAATTGATCTTCAGTTGGAAGCAAATGAATTGACCGTAAAACGTAAAATTGCTGCTGAAAAGTTAAGTAAAGCAATTATGGAGCAGCTTAAAGAGTTATATATGGAAAAAGCTACTTTTTCGGTTATGTTTCATGAACAGTCTAACCAAACGTATAATGAAGATGGCTTAGATGACTTGTCATTTTACATTTCTACAAATGTGGGAGAGCCATTAAAAGCATTAACGAAAATAGCGTCCGGAGGAGAACTTTCTCGTATGATGTTGGCCCTAAAAAGCATTTTTTCAAAACACCAAGGGATTACTTCCATCATTTTCGATGAAGTAGACACCGGAGTTAGCGGACGTGTTGCTCAGGCCATAGCGGAGAAAATAGCTGGCATTGCTACGAATTCTCAGGTTCTGTGCATTTCTCATCTTTCTCAGGTTGCAGCAATGGCAGATCAGCATTTGTTAATCCGAAAAGAAGTGACTGGAAATAGAACGTATACATTATTGGAGGAAATTACAGACAATAAACGAGCTGAGGAATTGAGCCGAATGATGTCAGGTACCGAAATAACTACGACTACTTTAAAACACTCCAAAGAATTATTAAAAATTGCAAATGAACGTAAAAAAATATTAAGAAACTCGTGAAGACCTGTAACTTTTGGGTCTTCTTTTTTTATCAATTATTTACCTCACATAGAGTTCACAGCAAAGGACATAGTAAGATGTATGGGAGGTGAAATATGAAAAAAAGCTATCGAATTTGGTCGCTTTTGCCAATACTTTTCTTTACTTTGTTCTTTCTAAGCACCACTGCATTCGCTTCAAAAATAACAGTTGTTCCACTTGGGCAATCTATTCAGATCGACCTCCAGTATGGATCTGTGTTTCTTAATCACGATGTGTTATTAGAGGATGACTATTGGCTAAAATCTGGTGATGCAATTCATCAAATAAATGACCAAACGGTATCTAACATTGATGATTTAAAAAGACAATTAAAAAATAAGAAACAAATTATTATCCAGTATGAGCGAGATAAAAAAATGTATACGAAAGATATCACACCAGATCAAATGATGAAATTATTCCCTTTCTTGCGTGATGCAACTGAAGGGATAGGAACGCTCACTTATTATGACCCAGAAACAAATGAATTTGGTGCACTTGGGCATCAAATAGTAGACCATTCTTCTGGAATTACTCCAAAATTCTCAGAAGGCTCCATTTATTTGTCTTCCATTCAACAAATTAAAAAAAGTATTCCAGGAAAACCTGGATATAAGATTACTTCGCATGAAAACAATACTCCACCTATAGGAGGAGTAAATGAAAATAATGTTTATGGGGTTTTTGGCAAGTTAGAAAACAAAGCATTAGCAAATATACCGATGCAACAAATGTCAGTTGCAGAAAAAGAAGAAATAACGACAGGTAAAGCAATTATGCGAACATCAATCGATGGTGAGAAAGTGCAGGACTTTACGATAAATATCTCCTCTGTGGAAGGACATCTATTTCAGTTTACGGTAACTGATTCCCAGCTCATTAAAAGGACTGGTGGTATTCTTCAAGGTATGAGTGGAAGTCCAATTCTTCAAGCTGACAAAATAATTGGGGTTGTTACTCATATGTACGTGGATAAACCAAAAAACGGGGCTGCTTTAGCAATAACAGAGATGATGAAGAAAAATCCATGATTTATGAAGGCTACATCCATTTGGGTGTAGCCTTTTGTAATTGTTTAGGAAATTATAAAATAAATTCTGAACCTGTGGATTTAAAAGACATAGGCGCTTGCGCTTTTCTATTTTGTCTAGCTCCAGCGCCTTGCCCCTCGAGGTCAAATGTTTAAAAGCTGCTCCTGCACAAGCTCGTCGCAAACAAGAACGTTTGCGGTGGCAGAGGAACTGCCTCCTCATTTCCCCATTAGCCTGTCGGGGCAGGAATAGGCGCTTGCGCTTTTCTATTTTGTCTAGCTCCAGCGCCTTGCCCCTCGGGGTCAAATGTTTAAAAGCTGCTCCTGCGCAAGCTCGTCGCAAACAAGAACGTTTGCGGTGGCTGAGGAACTGCCTCCTCGCATTTCCCCATTTGCCTGTCGGGGCAGACATAGGCGCTTGCGCTTTTCTTGTATAAAAGCTTAAAATGTAAATAACTATAATTCGACAAATGAGAAGAAAAGATTTACAATTTGTCATAATACCTCGGAATCGTAATAGGAAAGAATCATTTTGAAAATTAATAAAGGAAGTAGGGAAAAATTAGCGAATAGTAATTATGTAAAAACTTACAAAAGGTGGATGAATTTTAATGGAGAAAATAAAAGTAGCAATAGTCGATGATAACAAAGATTTAATACGGACAATGGATTCATATTTTGAACAACACCCTGAAATTGAGGTTATTGGTACCGCGTATAATGGGAAATTATGTTTGGAAATGTTAGAAAATATTAAACCAGACGTTTTATTGTTAGATATAATCATGCCACACCTTGATGGAATTGCTGTATTAGACTCACTCCAAAAAAATGACAAGCTAAAGGGATTACAGGTTATTATGTTAACTGCTTTTGGCCAGGAAGATGTGATGAAACAAGCAGTGGATTTAGGTGCCTCTTATTTTATGCTAAAGCCTTTTGAATTTGACCGTCTTGTTACACAGATTATTCAGGTCGCTGGAAGACAGGGATCCATGCAGGAAGCACCAGTTAAGTCAAACCCAGAAAAAGAAGCTTTACAAAACAAGCGGATGATTGATAATACCATTACAAATGTTATTAAAGAAATGGGTGTTCCCGCGCATATTAAAGGATATTCCTATCTTAGAGAAGCAATTCAAATGGTGTATTCAGACATTGAGCTGCTTGGATCAATTACAAAAGTTTTATATCCTGAAATAGCAAAGAAATTCCAAACAACACCTTCCCGTGTAGAACGCGCTATTCGTCATGCCATTGAAGTAGCATGGAACCGAGGGAACTATGAAACTATTTCTAAAATGTTTGGATATACCGTCCATCACTTAAAATCTAAACCTACTAATAGTGAATTCATCGCGATGATTGCAGATAAAATTCGCATGGAGAACATGGCTAGCTGAAAGGGTTAGGAATCGCGGTTTGACGGGGTGTACAAACCAACCAACTTCTGAAATTTTAACTTGATCTCTACTTCAAAGCCTATAAACTAATATCAACAAAGCCAACGAATTATTTGATTCGCTGGTTTTTTTGTGTTTTAAAAAAAGGATGAAAAATATGAAGATCACAGAATTAGAATTTTATTTGGAAGATTTTCTTACGTATTGTCAAGTTAAGAACTTATCTAAAAAAACACTTTCATCTTATGAACTTCTTATTTGATTATCCCGAAAAGGTGAAGTTTAGAATCATACCTCTGATAATACTTTCCATTTCATAAAAACACCACAAAGGTAAGATCCCTTGCAGTGTCAATCTATCATTTGAAAGAGAATGGTGGAAATCCACACTCTTTTAATATTTCATTGTAATCACCAAATTCATCTAGATCAGCATATTCATCTAGGACTTTTCTAAGTTCCACAAAAAGTTCCTTATCAACTTCAACAAATGAATCCTCAAATCGTTTTTTAATATCCAACTTTATTAAATACCTTATCAGGTTCTCATATAGTAACGGATAATCCTTTTTAATACTTTCTCCATTTTCTAAGAATGATTTAATGTAATCCTCGAAAAGATAAACTTTATAGCAATCAGTATATTCATATTTTTCTCTTTCTTTAAGTGGTGAAAAAACAGAGGCCGATCCCATCCACGTCTCTCCGAGACCAGACATAAAGATAAAAAGAGAACACTTACGTAATTCGGAATCAGGATGATTAAAATATTTAAAGTACTCGTCATAATAATCGCCTCTCCATTGGGCGTGCATATCAAATAAAAAGTCGCCTTCTTCAATACCTCGTAATACCTTTTTAGCTTTTTCAATTGGAGTTAGTGACATTGGGATTCTTCCTCTCATCTTCAATATTTAGGTTAATTAAAATTTATGATAACATAATCATACTTGGTGTCACCCCATTGGACTGACTTCTTATATATAACCTGTATTTTTTTGTCATCTATAGTTGAGAAGGCAGTTTTACTCGACTTATTGTCATCTCCTTTAACTTCAGTTACTCCCGAATTAATAACTTACATTGCTTTGATCACATGAGATATGCAGAGGGAAAGTTTAAAAACACAACTGCACTTTAAGATCATCTAATATCGGATACTGATTTAGTAAATAGTGCATTTATTTTATGGATATTTCCGTAGAAATAGATACTTTTTTTGGCTAAAATGAAAATAATTCATGAATGAAAATTATTGTGATAAAATGAGATTAACTAACTAATTTCCAGAAAATTCATGGTATTATCCGACTTAATCATATATATTAAATAAGTACAATGATTCGTTCTTCGAATGGTCATTAAGGCTCAGGTGGTTTTGAAAGTAAGTGTCTTTCATCTGAATTTAGATCTCTAATTTAAATGTGTCATTTCAAAATACATGAAGTAAGTAGTTAAGATAATATGGAATGGGTGAGAAACTTGATAATAGAAGATAATGATCATATAACCTTGTCTGTAAAGGATGGTAAGGTTTTTCTTTTTACCAAAAGAGAAGGGTACAGTTTGAAAAAATTTGAAGAATATCCTCGAAAAAATCCTCGGTTTAAAATTACAAGCTTTATGACATTAAAAAAAGCCCTAACGGCTAAGTCTACGGAACCAATCGAGATTGGAAATTGGATTGATTTGGTTGAGTTAGATGTTAGTTTAGACTATATGCAGGCACTTATAACCGTTAATGAATCAACAAGCTACATTGAGGAAAATATAATAGAAGTACAATCTCAAATACATATTGCATTAGAAAACAATAATATTACATATGGCAAAAAAAACATAGATATATTGTCTTTAAAACCTGGAAAACCATTCATTATTGCTCAAGGTACACCACCTCAGAAAGGTTTAGATGCACAAGTAAGCTATTTAGCGCAGGCTGAAAAAAAACCGGTTATTAATGAGGATGGTAAAGCAGATTATTTTGATATGAATTTTTTAAAAGAGATCCATGAGGGCTCATGGTTAGGAGAGAAAATACCTGCTAAAGAAGGGGTGGATGGGACGAATGTATATGGGGAAACTGTTAAAGCTGCTCCTGGAGACGACATCCCCCTTAAATATGATCCCAAGACAGCCTACGAAATAGAAGAGGGAGGAAAAATTATCCTTCGCTCGAAAACAAAAGGTGTAATTGGAGAAGTAAATGGGGTTCTCTCTGTATTAAAACATTTGGTAGTCGACGGAGATGTCGGTATAGAAACAGGAAATTTGAAATTCGATGGGTCAATTCAAGTGAAGGGTACTGTAATGGCTGGCTACTCAGTAATTGCTTCCGGAGATGTGTCTATAGAAGGGAAAGATGGAGTTAATTCAGCTGAACTGATCAAGTCTGCCGAAGGAGATGTCTTTATAAAAGGAGGTATTTTCGGACGGGGAGTAACAAAGGTGGAAGCTCATAATAATATATATCTTAAACATGCGAATGAATGTACATTAGATGCAAAGGAAAATATACATATCGGTTTCTATGCCCTTGGTGTTTCTATGTTTGCCAATGAAATTATATTGGACGAACGTAAAGGGAAGATTATTGGGGGAAAAGCTGTGGCAGTTCATTCGATTACTACTGCATATAGTAGTAATAGTATGGAAAGGAAGACAGAGTTAATTGTACAGGGGATCGATCGAAAAATTTTAACCGAAAATGCAAAGATGCTAGCAGAAAAAATAGTGCAGCATCAAGAAGAATCGACTAAATTAAATTATCAAATCAGTCAACTAGGTCAGTTTAAAGGCAAAATGACAACGCAACAAAATGGAATGTATGAGCAGGTTAAACAAAAATATAATCTGGTACAGCAAGAAATGAAAGAAGCTGATAAGGAAATCCAACGAATTTTAAAAATGCTAAGAAGTAAAGCGGAATACTTTGTGGATGTTACAAAAGAAGCTAATCCGGGTACCTATATACAAATAGGTAATAAATCTACCTTCGTAGCAAGTACTACAAAAGGAAAATTTAAGTTAGAAAATGGGGAGTTAAATGTCTAATATACCTGTATACGCTCATAGAGGTGGAGCGACAAAGTATGTAGAGAATTCTTTAAAGTCTTTTGAAGCTGCAAGTAAAATAGGTGTAGATGGTGTTGAAATGGACCTACAGCTTTCAGCAGATGGGATTGCTTTCGTGACCCATGATATAGACTTTTTTAGACTAGCTGGTATCAATAAAAGAATCACTGATATGGCAGCGGAGGAAATTCTTAAGCTAAAGCTCGGGAAAACAGTTGTGCGTAGATTTTTATATTCAAGGGTGTTGAGCTTAGATGACTTTCTCGATTTTTTTAAGCAAACAAATATGAAGCTTAACGTGGAGTTTAAGGAATCCTTTCTTGGCAAAACCGAAAAAATTGAAGAGGTTGTCTATAAGACCGAGGCTATTAAGGATGTGCATTATTCTTCCTTTGAAGAAAGCATTCTAGAAGTTATTCAAAGGATGCCGATAAAAACAAAAACAGCATTTATTGGAAAAAAGAGTTCTAGTTGGGATCAAATATTGTCCAATCAAAACTATGAGGCAATACATCTTAACAAAAAATTCTACGGGTCTGACTTGATGAACAAGATATGGGATGCCGGATTTCCTATGCGTTTTTATAACATTAAGGGTACTGAGAAATATTTGAAAAGTCCTCATGAGGCGGTTATTGGTTGGATCACGGATTATCCAAGGAAAGTAATAGAACAGCAAAATCGCGTAAAAAGATGAATAACATTACAAAAATGCGATAAATACGATGCACATTTTCACTGGAGTAAATTTATAAATCCTTTACTAAATTATAAACCTATAAACTGTAACGAGTGAGATACAACATATAAGATAGCGGGTTAATTATTGGCACCTTTTTGTTGATGTTCATCCTCATTTCTTAGCTAAAATTAGTATGGAAGCTCGTAATACTAAGCCGAATAAAGGCGCATCAATAAAATATGAGCCCTTTTAGTAAAAAAAGACACTCTCTGTTCATTTTGGACAGAAAGTGTCTTTTTTATTGTTATTTTTTATTTGATACTTCATCAATAGATAAAGACTTAATGTGGACACTGATCTGACTATTTGGGTGCGTTAATTATAAGTCAGTGTCTTTTTTCTTTTGAAATCGCGGTGCAACTTTTCCATTTTTTCTATCTCTATTGAGTAGAAATCCAGCGAAAAATCCTAAACCTAAAACTGTAAATAGTAGACCACAAATAAACTGTACTGCTAATCCACCAAGTGGAAGTATTTGTAGACCAAAAAATGTATCTCTCATCAGTTTGATTCCAAATGCTGCTAAAATTCCAGGTATTAATAATACGATTAAAGCCAATAAACGAGCCACTTTTTTCACTCCTGTTCTCTACTATTTTAATTTTACATCCAAGTTTAGGATTGTCAACGTCAGAAAGTTACGGTATGATATAGAGGAAATGCAATAAGTTGCAGAAAAAAAGTGGGGGTGTGCATATTTTTGCAAAACATACTCATTGTAGGTGCTGGTAACGGTGGATATGCACTTCTCAAGTTAATAGAGCAGGCAGATTACCTTCAGGTTACTGCTATTGTTGATATTAATGATGAGGCTCCTGGAATGATCTACGCTAAGCAACAAAATATACCAACCTATTCGGAATGGAAAAGCTTGTTAAGCAATGATATTCAAATCATTATTGATGTGACTGGTCGAAAGGAAGTTTTCTATGAATTACTTCAAAATAGGCCTGCTACAGCTGTACTGATACCTGGCGAGATAGCCAACTTAATCGTTACATTAATAGAAGAGAAAAACAAATATATTCAAATTATTGATCAGAAAAAAGCATTACAGGAACTCATTTTTAATTCCATTGAAGAAGGAATGATTGGCATTAATAGCCAAGGCATTGTTAACTTTTTCAATAAGAGTGCCGAAAGAATGACCTCAATTCTTGTTGAGGAAGCTCTAGGTAAGCATGTAGCAGATGTGATCTCTTTAAGTGAATTACCGAGAATATTTGAAACTGGCAAGATTGAGCTTCACAAAGAACTTACTCTTGAAAGCGGTACCAAAATAGTCACTTCTAGATACCCGATGGTAAACGAAGAAGGAAAAAGAATTGGTGCTTTTGCGGTTTTTAAGGATATCTCTGAGGTCGTTCGTCTTGCAGAGGAAGTTACTAACCTTACTGAAATTCAAAAAATGCTCGAGGCTATCATTTATTCAAGTGATGATGCAATTTCGGTAGTGGATGAAGAAGGAAAAGGTATATTGATAAATCCCGCATACACTCGTATCACTGGATTTAGTGAAGAAGAGGTAATAGGAAAGCCGGCTACCGCCGACATTTCGGAGGGAGAAAGTATACATTTAAAGGTCCTTCAATCTAAAAAACCTATTAGAGGTGTAAATCTTCGAGTTGGAAAACAAGAAAAGGACGTTATTGTTAATGTAGCTCCGATTATTGTGAATAACCAGTTAAAGGGTAGTGTCGGTGTTATTCACGATATGACTGAAATGCGAGGTTTAATGAAGGAATTAGATCGCGCAAGAACTATTATCAGAACACTAGAATCAACGTATTCATTTGAAGACATAGTTGGGACTTCAGATGAAATTAATTTAGCAATAGAACAAGCTAAACTAGCAGCTAATGTTCCAATTACCGTCCTTTTAAGGGGAGAGGTCGGCGCAGGAAAGGATTTGTTTGCCCATGCCATTCATGGAGAAAGTGGGCGTTCAAGCTATCCTTTTATCCGAGTTAATTGCAGTTCTTTAGAGGAACATCTTTTAGAACGTGAATTATTTGGATATGAGGAAGATGGTATCAAATATCCTGGTAAATTAGAAGAAGCATATAAGGGCACGGTTTTCTTAGATGAAGTTGGTGAGTTAACTAAGAAAACTCAAGCAAAACTCCTTCAGGTATTACGAGATAATATTATCATACCTATCGGAGCGACAAGCCCGAAGCAGGTTGATGTTCGGATCATTGCAGCGAGTAGTCTTAACTTGGAAAAGGCAATGAGAGACGGCACATTTAGAGAGGATTTCTATTTTCAGTTAAATAGAATGCCGATTTATATACCTTCTTTACGACAAAGGAAAAAGGATATTCCGCTTCTTGCAGAACGGTTGCTGGTTAAACTTAACCAAGAATTTGGGAGAAACATTGAAGGATTCTCAGAGGAAGCTCTCGAGATGCTATGTCTTTACGATTGGCCAGGTAATGTCAGAGAGTTAGAAAATATTATTAGCCGCTCAATGATTTTTCTTCAATCGAATGAACGATTAGTAGATGAACAGCATTTACCAAAATCGATTCTCCAGTTATCACAGGCGGAGGATGAGGATACGATTGCTCCACTTGCTGATCAAATGGACGAAATGGAGAAAAGAGTACTTGCTCAAGCACTTAAAGTTTGTGATGGCAATAAATCTAAAGCAGCTAAAAAATTAAGTATTTCTCTACGCTCTTTATATTACAAGTTAGAAAAACACAATCTGGTGTAAAAGGAAAGTGTTCACGTAAATAGGGGTATTTACTATAAATCATTTATACAAGCACCAATTTAACTACTAGGAGGAACTTACAAATGGAAATCTTTAAATATATGGAAACTTATGATTATGAACAATTAGTATTTTGCCAAGACAAAACTTCAGGACTTAAAGCTATTATTGCTATTCATGACACTACATTAGGACCGGCTCTTGGTGGTACTCGTATGTGGAATTATGCTTCGGAAGAAGAAGCGATTGAGGATGCTCTTCGTCTTGCTAAAGGTATGACTTATAAAAATGCAGCAGCAGGACTTAATCTTGGTGGAGGAAAAACTGTAATTATTGGGGATCCATTAAAAGATAAAAATGAAGAAATGTTCCGTGCATTTGGACGTTTCATCCAAGGGTTAAATGGTCGTTATATTACAGCTGAAGACGTAGGTACTACGGTTGCAGATATGGACCTTATCCATGAAGAAACTAATTACGTAACTGGTATTTCAGAGGCGTTTGGTTCTTCAGGTAACCCATCTCCAGTAACAGCTTATGGTGTTTACGTTGGGATGAAGGCTGCAGCTAAAGAAGCATTTGGTTCTGATTCATTAAAAGGAAAAACAATTGCAGTACAAGGCGTAGGGAATGTGGCTTATACGCTATGTGAATTCCTACATGAAGAAGGAGCAAAATTAGTTGTTGCTGATATTAACCAAAAATCTGTGGATCGTGCAGTAGAAGCATTCGGTGCTGTACAAGTAGGAACAGATGAAATCTACTCACAAGACGTAGATATCTTTGCTCCTTGTGCGCTTGGGGCAATTATTAATGATAATACGATTCCTCAATTAAAAGCTAAGGTAATTGCTGGTTCAGCCAATAACCAATTGAAAGATACAACACATGGCGACATCATTCATGAAATGGGTATCGTGTATGCACCAGATTATGTTATTAACTCTGGTGGAGTGATCAATGTAGCAGATGAATTATATGGTTACAACCATGACCGTGCGATGAAACGCGTGGCAGGTATTTATGACAAAATTGAACGTATTTTTGAAATTTCAAAACGCGACGGAATTCCAACTTATGTAGCTGCGGACCGTTTAGCTGAAGAGCGTATCGCGCGTGTAAGCAAATCTCGTAGCCAATTTTTACAAAACGGAAAACATATTTTAAATGGCCGTTAATCAATAATTATATCCTAGTAGCAAATTGGCCGACTTTATAGATTCCTTGTAAAGCCGGCCTTCTTATTTGGAAGGAGACGATTCATTTGGCAAAAGAATACGACGTAGTAATTATTGGTGGAGGAACTGGTGGGTATGTAGCTGCCATTCGTTCAGCTCAATTAGGTTTAAAAACAGCAATTGTTGAAAAAGGCAAACTAGGTGGTACATGTTTACATAAAGGTTGTATTCCAAGTAAAGCATTACTTCGAAGTGCTGAGGTTTTTTCTACTACTAAAAATCATGCAGCCGACTTTGGTGTAAATACAAGTGAAGTAACATTAGATTTTAGTAGAGTGCAAGCCCGTAAGGAATCCATTGTGAACCAATTATTTCAAGGAGTTCAGGGGTTGATGAAAAAAGGCAAGATTGATGTGTATGAAGGAACAGGCAGAATGCTCGGGCCATCCATTTTCTCTCCGTCTCCTGGGGGGACCGTCTCGGTTGAGATGAATAATGGAGAAGAAAATGAAATGCTTATCCCTAAAAATGTGGTTATTGCTACTGGTTCGCGTCCACGCTCCTTGCCAGGTCTGTCGATAGATGGTTCGCTAGTGATGACTTCAGACGAGGCATTAGCGATGACTGAGCTGCCTAAGTCAATTCTAATTGTCGGCGGTGGAG
The DNA here is from genome assembly GCF_038593405.1 of Psychrobacillus sp. FSL W7-1457. NCBI lineage: Bacteria > Bacillati > Bacillota > Bacilli > Caryophanales > Bacillaceae > Psychrobacillus > Psychrobacillus sp. FSL W7-1457. The sequence goes on along the minus strand of NZ_CP151993.1, from coordinate 2,170,363 downwards.
TAATTGGTATTGAATGGGCTTCGATGCTAAATGATTTTGGTGTAGAAGTAACGGTCATTGAATACGCTGATCGTATTATCCCTACGGAAGACAAAGACATTTCTAAAGAAATGCAAAAACTTTTAGGGAAAAAGGGAATCACCTTTGCAACTAATGCAAAAGTACTTCCAGATACGTTAAATACAAATGATAATGTTGTTAAAATATCTGCTGAGGTTAACGGGGAAACTCAATTGTTTACTGCTGAAAAAATGCTTGTATCAGTTGGTAGACAAGCAAATACAGAAGGTATTGGTATAGAAAATACAGATATCGTGATTGAAAATGGATTTATTCAGGTTTCTGAAACATTTCAAACAAAGGAATCTCATATATATGCCATTGGCGATGTAATTGGTGGACTTCAATTGGCACATGTGGCAAGCCATGAGGGGATAACAGCGATAGAGCATATTGCTGGCGAAGAAATAATCCCAATGGATTACAATCTTGTATCTCGCTGTATTTATGCAAGTCCTGAAAGCTCAAGTGTAGGAATTACAGAGCAACAGGCAAGAGAAAAGGGATTTGATGTAAAGGTAGGCAAGTTCTCTTTTAAAGCAATTGGTAAGGCTCTTGTGTACGGTGAATCAGATGGGTTTGTTAAAATTGTGGCCGATAAAGAAACCAATGACATATTAGGTGTTCATATGATTGGTCCACACGTAACAGATATGATTTCAGAGGCTGGCTTGGCAATGGTTCTTGATGCTACTCCTTGGGAAATTGCACAAACAATTCATCCACATCCAACCTTAAGTGAAATAATGGGAGAAGCAGCGTTAGCTGTTGATGGTAAAGCTATTCATATGTAAAAAAAAGGGGGATCTCTATATGACAAACAATCGTCATGAGGAATTAGGGTTATCAAATGAAGACGTATTAAAGATGTTCGAGACGATGTTAATGGCACGACGTATTGATGAGCGTATGTGGCTGTTAAACCGTGCAGGTAAAATTCCATTCGTTATCTCTTGTCAGGGACAAGAGGCAGCTCAGGTAGGAGCCGCATTTGCTTTAGATAATACAAAGGATTATATCGCTCCTTACTATAGAGATATGGGGGTAGTATTACATTTCGGTATGACTCCAAAAGATTTAATGCTATCAGCATTTGCTAAAGCCGAGGATCCAAACTCAGGCGGTCGTCAAATGCCAGGACATTTTGGTCAGAAGAAAAATCGTATTTTAACAGGCTCCTCACCAGTTACAACTCAACTTCCTCATGCAGTGGGTGTTGCTTTAGCTGCCAAGATTGAAAAGAAAGACTTCATTACCTTTGTTACATTAGGAGAAGGTTCATCTAACCAAGGAGATTTCCATGAAGGATTGAACTTTGCGGGAGTACATCAATTACCTTGTATAACAATGGTTGAAAACAATAAATATGCAATATCAGTTCCTTTTGAGCGTCAGGTTGCTAGTAAGAATGTAGCAGACCGTGCTAGTAGCTACGGAATGCCAGGCGTAACGGTGGATGGTAAAGATCCAATCGAGGTATACAGAGTAGTAAAAGAAGCTGCTGACCGCGCAAGAAACGGAGAAGGACCGAGTCTTATAGAAGCAGTTACTTACCGTTTGACAGCCCATTCATCAGATGACGATGATAGACAATACCGTACCGCAGAAGACATTGCAGAAGGTAAAGCTTTAGATCCTATTATTACCTTTGCACAATATTTAAGAGATTTAGATATTCTTTCTACCGATTTAGAAAAAGAGATCAATGACCGCATTATGAAGGAAGTAAATGAGGCAACTGATTATGCAGAGGCTGCACCATATGCTGCTCCAGAAGATGCATTAAAACATGTTTATGCTGAAAAAGACGGGGGGAACGCATAATGGCAATCATGTCTTATATAGATGCAATAACACTTGCAATGAAGGAAGAAATGACCCGCGATGAGCGCGTTTTCGTTCTTGGGGAAGATGTTGGTCGTAAGGGCGGCGTGTTCAAAGCAACAAACGGACTTTACGATGAATTCGGTGAATATAGAGTGTTAGATACACCACTTGCAGAATCTGCTATTGCAGGTGTAGGAATCGGAGCTGCAATGTATGGTCTTCGTCCAATCGCAGAAATGCAATTTGCAGATTTTATCATGCCTGCAGTCAACCAAATTATCTCTGAGGCATCTCGTATTCGCTACCGTTCTAACAATGACTGGACTTGTCCTATTGTATTCCGAGCTCCTTTTGGTGGTGGTATTCATGGTGCTCTCTATCACTCTCAATCAGTAGAGGCTATCTTTGCTAACCAGCCTGGACTAAAAATAGTTATTCCTTCTACTCCGTATGATGCGAAAGGATTGTTAAAAGCAGCTATTCGTGATGAGGACCCGGTTATGTTTTTTGAACACAAGCGTGCTTATCGCCTTATTAAAGGAGAAGTACCGGACGGCGATTATACGATTGAAATTGGTAAGGCAGACGTAAAACGTGAAGGGGAAGATATTACTGTTATAACTTATGGCTTAGCAGTACATTTCGCTCTTCAAGCTGCAGAACGCTTAGAAAAAGATGGTATTTCAGCTCATATTTTAGATTTACGTACAATTTACCCGTTAGACAAAGATTCAATTATAGAAGCAGCATCTAAAACAGGTAAAGTATTACTTGTAACGGAGGATAACAAAGAAGGTAGTGTAATCAGTGAGGTCGCAGCGATTATTGCCGAAAACTGCTTGTTTGACTTAGATGCTCCGATTATGCGCCTTGCTGGTCCTGATGTTCCAGCTATGCCATATGCACCTACTATGGAAAAATTCTTTATGATTAATCCAGATAAAGTCGAAAAAGCAATGCGTGAGCTGGCGGAATATTAAGCTATAGAAAAACGCCTAAGCAAATTTGATCTATAAAGGAGGAACCCATATGGCACTAGAACAAATTAAAATGCCTCAGCTTGGGGAAAGTGTAACCGAGGGAACAATCGAAAAATGGTTAGTAAAACCAGGCGATCATGTTAATAAGTATGACGCACTTGCAGAGGTTAACACAGATAAAGTAACTGCAGAAGTACCTTCTTCCTTCACGGGAGTTATTAAAGAACTTATTGCCAATGAAGGAGATACACTTGCAGTAGGAGAAATCGTTTGTACGATTGAAACAGAAGGAGGCTCTTCTGAAGAAATCGTAGAGGTAAAGGAAGCGGCGCCTGAAGAACCAACTGCGGAAACGGTTAAACCAGCTGAGGTGAATAAGCATGCACAGTCAGCCCCAACAGACCGTGCAAAAGGAGCAAAAGCTCGTTACTCACCTGCAGTTCTTAAACTTTCTCAGGAGCATGATATTGATCTTTCATTAGTCACTGGTACTGGTAATGAAGGTAGAATTACTCGTAAGGATTTACTGAAAATAATAGAAAGTGGAGAAATTCCACAGCCGACACCAGCTAGCGAGCCTAAGGTTGAGGAAAAAGCGGCTATAGCTTCTGCTCCTACTAACACTCAAACAAAGCCAGCTTCTATTAATGTCCCAGTCGGAGCAGGTGACATCGAAATTCCAGTAACTGGTGTCCGTAAAGCAATTGCTGCAAATATGCTTCGTAGTAAGCATGAGGCACCTCACGCTTGGACAATGATTGAAGTAGATGTGACGAACCTAGTACAGTACCGTGATTCGATTAAAAATGAATTTAAACAAAAAGAAGGCTTTAATGTTACTTATTTTGCATTCTTTGTGAAAGCAGTAGCGCAAGCATTAAAAGAATTTCCAATGATGAATTCTATGTGGGCTGGCGACAAAATTATCCAAAAGAAAGACATCAATATTTCAATTGCAGTTGCAACGGATGATGCCTTATTTGTTCCAGTAATTAAGCATGCAGACGAAAAGACGATTAAAGGCATTGCTCGTGAAGTAATGGAGCTAGCAGGAAAAGTCCGATCTGGTAAGCTTAAATCTGATGAGATGCAAGGTGGTACCTTCACTGTAAACAATACAGGTTCATTTGGCTCTGTTCAATCGATGGGGATCATTAACTATCCACAAGCAGCAATTCTTCAGGTAGAGTCTATTGTAAAACGACCAGTAATTATGGAGGGCGGCATGATTGCTGCTAGAGATATGGTGAATCTATGTTTATCTCTCGATCATCGTGTATTAGATGGCCTTGTATGTGGTCGTTTCTTAGCTCGCGTGAAAGAAATTTTAGAGAATATTTCGAAAGAAAATACTTCAGTATACTAAAATATACTTACGTCCAAATATTAGATATAAATCGAGGAATCGTCTCGAGTGCGTGTTGACCGACCGATTATTCGGATTGACCGACCGATTATCGACCGGAACCGACCGATTATTTCAGAAAACCGACCGATTCCAATAAAAAAGTCCGCCAAGGCGGGCTTTTTCATCTGTTTAGGTGAGGGGGAGTCTCTTTTTAAGAGGCTCCCCTTATTATCTATTTAGCAAATTCCAAGACCCTTTCGTTTACTTTTTCTTACTATTTCTATAGCATTTAAATAGAAATTAGAGAATGTATAGCAAACGAAGGAGCGAATATATATATGAAATTAAGTGTGTTAGATCAAGCACCGATCACTAAAGGAAATAATGCAATAGATGCATTGAAAAAAGCAGAAGAATTAGCAATTTTAGCTGATGAGCTCGGCTATCACCGAATGTGGATGGCGGAGCATCACGGAACAAGTGCTTTTGCAAGCTCAGCTCCAGAAATTATTGCTGCTCAACTTGCTGCGAAAACGACTAACCTTCGAATTGGAACGGGCGGAGTAATGATGATGCATTACTCAGCACTTAAGCTGGCGGAGGTATTTAAAACGTTAAGTGCTTTTTCTCCAGGAAGAATTGACTTTGGAGTAGGACGTGCCCCGGGCGGGGACAACTATGCGATGTACGCTCTTTCAGAAGGACGTCCGCCTATGGTGAATAATTTATACGAAAAGTTAGGGACAGCACTGGAGCTTTTAAATGATGAGGTACCTGAGGACAGTGTGTATAATAGAACCATTGCATCACCATCTAACGTCGTACTTCCTGAAGCATGGCTGCTTGGATCCACTGGGAACAGTGCCATTAAGGCTGGACAGATGGGACTAGGTTATTCATTTGCTCAGTTCTTCCAGGGTGGGATGACTCCAACAATTTTAGATGCTTATCGTTCGAATTTTAAACCTTCAGCATTTATGAAAAAGCCAGAAATCAATGTAACCTATTTAGTAACTGTTGCAGAAACTAAGGAAGAGGCGGAATTTGAGGCGCTACCACAAGATATTTCTAGACTTTCACTTATGAAAGGACAGATTAGCCAGCTTATGACACCGGAAGAGGCACAAAATTATCCTTTAACAGAAATGGATCGGATGATGATTCAAGAAAACCGCAAAATCCACTTAGTAGGATCTGCAAAGGAAGTAGCTAATACTCTTCAAGAGGAACAGGCACATTATGGCTTCGACGAAGTGATGATTTGTAGTATCCCACACTCTCAACAAAAGCGACTAGACGTTTACCGATTGCTAGCAAAAGAATTAATGTAGTGTATTCGAGGCTCTGCTATATGCAGGGCCTTTTTAATGTACTTTCTTTTGAGATGCTATGTTAAAATGCCGGCTGCAATCGGTTAAAAGAATAGAGATAGCTTTCCGATATACAAATTCCAAATAGCATGTGTGACCATGGAAGGTATGACGGATTTCGATTTTATAGTAATACAAGCTAATACCACCCCTGCAATAAGTGAAAGGAATAGGTACGCCGGGTGGAAAAGAGAAAAAAGTATTGAAGTTAGAACCACAGCCCATACTGGCTTGACTACTTTTAATAGAGCAAATAATAGTACCCCTCTAAAAAGAAGCTCCTCCCAAATTGGAGCAAAGATGACAGCATCTATTAAGGAAAGTTGGTTGAAACCCTCAAGTAAACCATTTTTGTAATAAACGATAAGACTTCGGTCCATTAAAATTTCATAACGAATGCTTAACTTTAATATTAGGTAGGGGATAATAATTCCCACTAACATATATAGATATGTCCGAGAACTTTTAAATGGCTTGAAATTTAGTAAGGGGACTATTAAATTTCTTACTGGACTAAAGCTTATGGATAACAAAATGAAAATAGTAAACCAAATAAGTGTGCCATATCCGTTAAAAAAATGGCTATTAAAATAACTCACTCCATAGCCTGTTAGCATAAGTAAAACAGCATACACAAAATTATTTAATGTAATATTTTTTCTGTTAGCTACAAGCATCTTGATCTCCCTCACTGTTATATCGGAACCTACCACAAATTTAACATAAATATCCATTTTAGAACAACATTAATTAGAATTTTACTGGTAATAATGGCGACTTTTTATTAAATAATCACTTTCTTAAGCATAACTATTATGTAAAGGCTGTTCATGCCTAGGGATAAATTGGTGGTTGTATAAGGAACGTGTGTTCTGTATAATAGTCAAAAAAGAAAGGTGATGGAGATGACTAATTTCGAGGAAGAATGGAACGAGTTTGATTTATCTAAAATACGTGATAGAGGCTCAAAAAAATGGGTGGCTATGATGTTGCCTGAGCATGTAACAATGTTGAGAGACTATCATGAGGAGATAAAAAAAGTTCCACGCCCAGATCTAAATGAATTCGACTACGAAGCAATTCAAGAACAAATAGAAATTGCTATGAAAAGAAATGTCGATATAGAAATTAAACGTTGGAGGGATGGAGAATTTTTATATCATCGTGGGACCATTCAATGGATTGATTTAAATAGGCGTGTTCTTGAGTTAGACGATCCCTATCGTTTTTATGAAGTAAAGATTGATGAAATAGTCGATGTAACCATTCTAGAGTAATCGTAGTTAAAAGCTGCTGGTATGTAGGGAATCAATAAATTTAAACAACGTGAAATCAGCAATTTAATTTTACGTTTTTATCTCATATTAAGGAAGTTAGGGCAGATACACTATGCTTAACCTACCCAAAATAATATTTGGAAATTTGGGATATAAACTCTTCTTCGAGCACGCCCTTCTTTTTAATAATTATAAATGTAGAAACTGTAGGCAGTTCAAACAAATCAAAATGTGGTTGCATCATCTTTCCCTCGATTAATTCTCGTCTCACAATAGAGTGAGGAAGAAAGGATATACCGAGTCCTTCTTGGATAAAGCGTTTAGTAATATGTGCCTGCGTAACCTTCATCGTTCTTAATCCGACTACATGCTTATTCAGCTTTAATAACAGTTCATCCCAAAACACAGGATGATGGTGGGTAAAAAGATAATTTTTTTGAAGAATATCTTTTATATCTATTGGGGGTCCATTTTCTTCATCAAAGCCATCGTAAGGCATTAAAAACAGAATAGGATCCTCATATATCGAGATCGATTCTATATTTTTTTTCTGAGAATCAATTGCTGATATTCCTATATTTACTTCACCTGTATCTACTAAATCCTCAATTAGATTGGATTCCTCTACCCGAATATTTATCTCTAAGTCTGGATGACGCTTTAAGAAAGTCTTTAAAAAGTAAGGTAGGATTGTCTCTGCCATAAGCGGAGAAATGGCAATAGTCCATTTTCTTCGATACCCTTGTGCGAATGCACGTACATTGTTGACGCTATGATCTGTTTGTTGGACAAGCCGCATAGCTTCTGGGAGAAAAAATTTACCAGCGTCTGAAAGAGAAACACGATTGTTTACTCGATCGAAAAGAGGGGTACCTAAATATTCTTCAAGTAATTTAATATGGACAGTTACACTAGGCTGAGAAACCATTAATTTTTCAGAGGCTTTTCGAAAGTTTAAGGTTTCTGCTGCTACACAAAATGTTTTTAACCAATGGTATTCCATATATACACCCACTCAATTAATTTTTTTAATTAATATAATTATATATATTTAATTTTTATTATCAATGTTTTGAAATATAATAAAGAAAAAGGAGGCGTTTCGTATGTTTCAAAAGGGACTAAAGGATGTAGTTGCCGTTCATACAAAAATTGCATCAGTGGACGGGGAAAAGGGTGAGCTTAGATACCGAGGTGTGAAGGTAGATGAGCTTATAAATGAAGGGACATTTGAAGATATCGCAAGCTTTTTATGGTCAGGGGAAAGAGCAAATACAAGCTTGGCATCATTAAAAGAATATAGAGTGTTACCAAATCATGTAATCGCCATTATTGATGCTCTTCCAAGCGATTTTTCTTTAATGGATGCCATGAGAACAGCAATATCTGCCTTTGCACATACAGAATTTAGGGAAAAAACGCTAGAGGAGCAGGCAGTAATTTTAACGGCTGCATTGCCAGTTATTATTGCAAGGCATTACCGGAATCAAAAAGGATTACCGATAGTTGAACCTAAACAGGAGCTTAACCATACAGCAAACTATTTATGGATGTTAAATGGGGAAGTGCCAACAGATGTACAAGTTGAAGCACTTGAAACTTATTTAAAGCTGACGATGGAGCATGGTTTGAATGCTTCTACATTTGCTGCTCGAGTAACTATTTCAACCGAGTCAGACTTAACTGCAGCAGTAACATCAGCATTAGGAACAATGAAGGGACCATTGCATGGAGGTGCGCCTTCTGGAGTAATTTCACTACTTAATGAGTTTAAAAATCCTACAATGATTAGAGATATTGTAAGAGACAAGATTACGAGCGGTGAAAAAATTATGGGCTTCGGTCACCGCATCTATAAAACTGAAGACCCTCGATCTATTTTACTGAGAGATAAATGCCTAAATCTGCAAGGGAAAGATCCTTGGCTAGACATAGCGACTATAGCGGAAAAGGAGATTATTGAGTTACTGGCAGAACATAAGCCGGGGCGCAAATTATACACAAATGTAGAATATTATGCTGCAGCGATCATGCGTTCAATTGACATGCCAGCGGAACTATTTACACCAACTTTTAGTGCAGCAAGAATGGTTGGATGGACAGCACACGCAATTGAGCAAATTAGAGACAATACTATTTTCCGCCCACAATCCATTTATGTAGGGGAACTAAAATAAGTAAGAAACGTGGAGGTTCTTGACAGCTGTCAGGAACCTTTTTTATTTTGTATAAGAATAAATTAATAAGTTCTTACAGTAAAGTGTATAAAATACATGTTAATTTTGGTTATTCTGATATAAAATGGTAGGAGACATTTTATAAGAGGGAGGTTATAAATTTTTGAACCTCTTATTATATTTAGCTTTGTTAAAGTTATTGGTTGATTTTGACTAACAATTCTTTTTTATAGTGACTGTAAACATTATAAAAGTGACATTCAAATGATTATTAAGATCAAAAATAAATTATGAAATTGGAGTTCGTGACAGTTTTTCGGCTTAGTTTATGCGAGTAAATTTATTAGCACTTTATCGCTGCTAAAGCGGTTCTCGTTTATTGATTGGAGCGCCAGACGGCGACTCCAGCGGGATGAGTGAGACAGATAAGACATCACAACCACGCGCAATAGCGATGGGTGATGGCTTATCGCTCACCCCGCGAAAAAGCGTCCGGCTGGGGCGAAAAATCAATTTTACTCTCTGATCTAAGATTTCTTTGCATCATAAATCAACCCTACGCTTTAACATAGCCTTTTATTTATAAGTAACTATTTATTTCTATCTATTCACAAGGGGGAAAACAGATGAATAAAAAAATAGCTATAGTAACAGGAGCAAGTAATCAAAGAGACATTGGGACTGCTATCTGTCGAAAATTAGCCACCAAAGGAATAGATATATTCTTTACCTATTGGAAAGCCGAAAGTGAATGGATTCAACAATTTCAACAAGAAATAAACAACTTAGGTGTCCGTTGTGTAGGTTTGGACATTGATTTATCTGCCAGCGAGGCTTACGCACTTGTCCTTAATGCTGTAGAGGAGCAACTAGGAAAGCCTTCTATCCTAGTTAACAATGCGGCTCATTCCACAAACGATGGATACTTGAATTTAGACAGCAAGACGATAGATGATCATTATGCAGTTAACATGAGAACAGTATTTCTATTAAGTGCAGAATTTGCCAAGCGCTTTAAAAACAGTGAATTAAGAAGCGGAAGAATCATAAATATGACATCAGGTCAAGAGCTGGGCCCGATGCCCGGCGAGCTTGCCTACGCAGCAACCAAGGCTGCTATAACAGCTTTTACAAAATCATTATCGACAGAAGTTGCACCACTAGGAATAACAGTAAATGCTGTTAATCCAGGACCGACTGATTCTACCTGGATGACGGATGAAATAAGAGAACATCTATTACCGAAATTTCCAATGGGGCGAATCGGTCAACCAAAAGATGTCGCAGAGAGTGTAGCCTTCCTGGCAAGTGATGAAGCAGCTTGGATTACTGGTCAGGTTATACATTCGGAGGGTGGATTTGCACGTAGCTAGTCGTCATGAAGAATCCAACGTATAGCGTTACTGGATGGCCCGATAAACTTGCGTTAAAGATCTATTCCATTTCATCAACTTTACAGGGGGAAATTCATGATTAACTATTGGAGAATGTTTATATTTGTAGTTATCACTCTTCTTTTGTTTGGATGTAACGAAGATGTGGAAAAACCAGAAATTTTGCTGGATGAAAATCCTGTGATTTTTGAGCATAACGGTCAGCAGATTGAAATATACACGTTCTTTGATGAATACGAGAACTTTATCGAGAAGGCGGAAAAGGAACCAGATAATATAAAAGTATTATTTCAGCAAGAAGTAATGAAAGCCTTCGGAGAAAGTACAAATCATACAGTTTCTCTATATGAAGAAATATCAGCACCCAAGGATATAGATAAAGTAGGAGAATATTTAACACGATTGAAAAAGCAAGAAAATAATATAGATAAATGGATCAAGGAAGCTCTTCAGGATTCCGTAGACAATTTACCAGGAGAAGACAAGAAAGTCTATATATTTCCTTCTTTTATGGAGGAGGAAGCTTCGTTAAAAGACTTAGAATATGTAGGTGGATTAGTCTTAAATAAAGATGGTTTCATTTTAGAGATAAATCCTCTTTTTACAGAGCGCTCTCTAAAATATACCGTGGCACATGAATATCATCATACAGTCGCGATGGAAAGTGGATATTCAACGACCTTGCTGGAACGAAGTGTGTTGGAGGGAAAGGCAGATACTTTTTCAAAAACCATATATCCAGAAATGGAACCAGCATGGCTACAGTCCCTTTCCGGTTATTATAAGGAGCATGGGTGGGAAATTTTCATGGAAAACTTGAACTCCGAGGAATCAGAAATGTGGCATTTCCTTTTCAATGGTAATCATTTTAAAGGGATAGCTAAATGGACTAATTACAAAATTGGTTATGAAATCATGCAAAGCTTTTTAAAAGAAAATCGAGACGTTTCAATAGAGGAATGGACCAAGATGTCAGCGCAAGACATACTAGCTAAGAGCCAATATGCGGACTAAAGAGAGCATAGGATATTACCATGAATTTACTTTCTCATCTTACAAAGCGGAGAACTTTTTAAAAATGTGAATTTGAATTTCTTATGGAGGGAATGAATGTGAGATATGCACAATCATTAGTGTTAGACGGAGTGTCCTTTCAGTTAAAAGAACGTCATGATTTTAAATGGCTGAACGATTTTGGAGAGGTTTTTTGTGTCTTTGATAAGCAAGATTCAGGTAATATCTCATTTGGTGTACAGAAGGGGAATGTGAAAAGTCTTATAAAATATGCTGGTGCTCAAACTATAAACTATGCAGGAGATCCTAAAGAAGCTATAAAAAAACTCAAAAATGCAAAGGTAGTGTATAAAGAGTTAGAACATCCTTACTTAGTTAAACTAATTGATCATTTGGAGCTCCGAGAAGGATTTGTACTAGTGTTCGAATGGTTTGATGGATTAAACATACAAAAGAATGTTGAACTAAACTCTGCTTGTCATAGATTTAAGGAGCTTCCACTTGAATTACGCTTACAATCTCTTTCAACTATTTTTGAATTTCACGTTCATGTAGAAAAAAATAATTATGTAGCGATAGACTTTTACGATGGAAGCATCTTATATGATTTTAAACAAAATATTACTAAAATATGTGACGTGGATTTGTATCAAGTAAAACCGTTTTATAACCAAATAGGAAGGCTTTGGGGCTCTTCCAGGTTTATGTCACTAGAAGAGTTTACCCTCGCATCCGAAATTGATGGTCGATCCAATGTTTTCAATATGGGAGCAATGGCATTCGCTTTAGTTGGTGGAACTCTTGACCGTTCCTCTGATACGTGGGAAGCAGGGAGAGAATTATATCAGGTAGCTAAGAAAGCAGTGGAAAAGAATAGGAACAATCGTTATGCTTCAGTTATAGATTTCTATACCGAATGGAAGTTTTACGTAAAGGAATATGGTACTTATCCTCCCGAAAAAGTGTAATAGCTGTAACCCTTAATTTAAAAGTATATAGTGTGCCTCTTGCAGTTACTATGCAAGAGGCATTTTGTTTACACTTTTCCGTATGATAGAAATGAATCAGCTTCTATAAAATTATATTTTTGTATTTAAAAGGAAAAATAACTAGATGGATAGAATAATAAAAGTAGCTTATACTCATCCAATTTACTTTCTAGGTGAGTTAATGCCATAACTTACGAAAAACAATATTTGATTAGCAAACTATTTAATGAAATTAATGAGTTTATAAACAAAAAATAGTCTTTGTGAACTGAAGCCAACACCGTGTTTGAAAAAGGGAGAAATCGGGGAAATAGAAAGATGAGACCTTTTGAAACTTATAAAAAATGCGAGATGTTTATCACAACTAGTTTATATCTTACCTATACCTTGGGAGAAAAGGACAGAGCGCCATGGAGAATGCGGTATTATTATTAAAAAATGTTAATGTAATAGATGTAACTACTGGGAAAACTACTTATTCACATCTTCTTATCCAAAATGGCTATATTACTAGAATTTTTTCTGCCCACAAGCAGATTGGTAATATTCATAAAAAAGCAGTTATTTATGATTTGAAAAGAAAGTATGTAATACCAGGTTTGATTGATATGCACGTACATATGAAAAAAGATTATGCTCCTATTTTTACTGCAGCAGGCGTTACAACCGTTCGTAATACGGGCGGGAATGTTGGTGAATTAGAAAAACTAATACATGCGAATGAAGGTGCACCAACGCCAAGAGTTATTTCATCAGATAGAATTATCGATGGACCGCCTGGCTTGTGGGGTGAAAATAGTCCATGGAACATAAATATAAATGATGAACAAAGTGCTAGAGCAGAAGTTAGAAGGCAGGTTGAAGCGGGTGCTGATTTCATTAAGGTGTATGGTTGGTTATCCAAGGAGATTATGCAGGTAGTTGTTGATGAGGCAAAACTTCAGCAGAAAGAAGTCAGTTGTGATTTAATACACTCCTTGGAAGTAACTGCAACTGACGCTGCTAAAATGGGTATTAAATGGAATGAGCATGCTTCGGGTATTATAAAAGATATTTTCCCCAATTGGACCATGCAGGCAAATGAAGGTGTTTGGAAAGAAATTGATTGGGAAAATCCTGATGAGAAAAAGATCCGAGATGTTTGTAAAGTATTGGTGGAAAATAATGTTGTACTTTGTCCGACAATGGTTTTGTATGACCAAGCCAATTTAATGCGGAATTACTGGTATTCTGAAGAAAAGATAATGGACAAAATTAAAGAGAACTCCGTGTTAATGCAGCATTGGAGACGCTTTATCGAAAATACAAGTTCTTTGAGTAAATTGGGAATGCAACATACCTTTAACAAGGCCATTACAAAAGCTTATTTTGACTTAGGGGGCCGGGTGGTAGCTGGTACTGATACTCCTGCTGGCATTTTCACCTTTCCTGGTATGGCGCTTCACAGAGAGCTAGAGCTATTCGTAAAAAATGGTTTATCTGAAATAGATGCGATAAGGACAGCAACAATAAATGCAGCAGATGCCCTTAATAGACAAGATATAGGAGTCATTCAAGAAGGAACAATTGCGGATATGGTAGTACTAGAAAAAAACCCTTTAAAAGACATACGTTGCACAAAAGAAATTCATAGTATTATTAAGGGAGGGACTTTATACACGCAAGATGAATTACTTGAAAAAGTTCCTGTGGAAGAGAATATTAAAAAATCTATTGAGGAATTTATGAATAGTTTTCTAGATACCAATTATAAATCAAGCTAATTAAAATAATAAGATAGAATCTTTGACAGGAGCGGCAATTTCTAAAGCCTCTCCTGTTTTTATATGCATTAAAATCTCTTAAAATCGCATCATAATTTAAATCTATCATTATTTGTGTACTAATCTCTTAAATTCGCACATATATTCATATCTAAGTGATTGATTGGTATGTAACTATTTTAACTATTGAGTTTGGAGGAATCTAATGAATATCACAGCATACTACCAAAAATCAGTTCAAGAAGTAATGAAAGAGTTTGATGTTACTCAACAAGGGTTATCAGATTATGAAGTACGACAAAGACATAAAGAGAATGGCTTCAATGAATTGGAGGAAGGTAAAAGGAAAAATGCCATACAAGTATTTTTAGAGCAGTTTAATGATTTTCTAGTCATCATTTTAATAGTTGCCGCTGTAATTTCTGCTTTTTTAGGAGAATTAGAAAGTTCAATAGTTATTGTAATAGTAATTGTATTAAATGCAGTTTTAGGGACGGTACAACATATTAAAGCGGAAAAATCATTAGATAGCTTAAAAGAAATGGCCGCTCCTATAGCTAAGGTTCTGAGGAATGGAGAAGTTATGAAAATTCCATCCCGAGAGGTAGTGGTGGGAGACGTTCTCTATTTAGAAGTGGGAGATTATATTTGTGCAGATGGAAGAATGATGGAAAGCTATAGCTTACAAGTAAATGAGAGTTCATTGACAGGTGAATCCGAAGCAATAGACAAAATTGAAGCATTAATTGATAAAGAGGAGCTAGCAATTGGAGATAAGCGTAATATGGTCTTTTCAGGAAGTTTTGTTACTAATGGTAGAGGACGTGCTATTGTAACGTCCATTGGTATGTCTACTGAAATAGGCAAGATTGCTAATCTGTTGCAAAATGCAAAAGAAAAGAAAACCCCCTTACAAATGAATCTGGATCACTTTGGAAAGAGATTGGCTATTGGCATTATCATTATATGCCTAATCATTTTTGGACTAGACATTCTTAGAGGCCGAGAGCTAGTAGATTCTTTCATGTTTGCGGTATCCTTAGCGGTAGCTGCTATTCCGGAAGCATTAAGTTCAATCGTCACCATAGTACTTGCATTTGGCACACAGAAAATGGCAAAAGAAAATGCAATTATTCGAAAATTACGAGCAGCTGAAAGTTTAGGGAGTATCTCTGTTATTTGTACAGACAAAACTGGAACACTTACACAAAATAAAATGACAGTCCAGCATATTTACGTAAATGAGCAAACCATTGAAGCTAATAGAGCTAATATCAACAACGCACTCCATAAAAATTTAATGAGCATGGCGTTGCTTTGTAATGATTCGATAAGTACAGAAGAAAAAGAAATTGGAGATCCAACAGAAATTGCGCTTGTAAATTGGAGTAAACTATATAATTTTGATGAAGGGAACGTACGCCAACAATATTTCCGTGTAGGAGAAATGCCATTCGATTCTAATCGCAAGCTAATGAGTACGATTCATCGAATAAATAATCGATATATGATGATTACAAAAGGAGCAGTTGATGAGCTATTATCTCGAATAGTAAGAATGGAAACATCTACAGGCATTTCACCTATTAACATAGGGCAAATCGAAAGGATAAAACAAGCAAACCACCATTTTTCAAGCCATGGTCTAAGAATCCTTGCGTTTGCTTATAAAGAAGTAGATTCCCTGATAGTAAACATGGAAATGGAGCAGGATCTCACTTTCATTGGATTAGTCGCTATGATGGATCCCTTAAGACCAGAAACTAAACAAGCGGTAGAAGATTGTATTGAGGCAGGTATTAAGCCTGTTATGATTACTGGAGATCATAAAATTACCGCTACAGCTATAGCGAAAGAAATAGGGATAATAGAAGGTCCTCAGGAAGTAATGGAAGGGAAGGAAATTGAAAAATTATCAGATATAGAATTACAAGACGTAGTCGAGAATGTCTCTGTATATGCACGGGTATCCCCAGAACATAAAATCCGTATAGTAGAAGCTTGGCAAGAAAAAGGTCACGTTGTAGCGATGACAGGTGACGGTGTAAATGATGGACCAGCCTTGAAGCAAGCGGACATAGGGGTTGCTATGGGCATTACAGGTACTGAAGTTGCAAAGGATGCCTCTGCTATGATCTTGACTGATGATAATTTTTCAACCATTGTCAAAGCAGTTTCCAATGGGCGAAGTATTTACACTAACATTACCAATTCCATTATGTTTTTGCTATCCGGTAACACAGGGGCTATCCTAGTTGTACTGTATGCAACCATTCTTGCTTTACCTGCACCCTTTTTACCGGTTCATCTATTATTTATAAACTTGCTGACGGATAGTTTACCTGCCATTGCAATTGGTTTAGAGCCACACAATAAAAAAGTAATGAAAGAAAAGCCAAGGGACATTAAGGAACCGCTTCTAAATAAGAAGTTTGCTATACAGGTTGGATTAGAGGGCTTCCTCATCGCAGCAGTAACAATTATCGCCTTTCAAATAGGATTGGCGACTGGGGATACAATGGTCGCGACTACTATGGCGTTTGCAACCTTATGCTTGTCGCGATTATTTCATGGCTTTAATTGCCGATCAAAAGAGTCCATATTTAAAATTGGATTGTTTTCGAATCTAACTGTTTGGATAGCTTTTCTAATTGGTGTCATTCTTTTGAACCTAGTTTTGATATTCGAGCTATTTGACGTTGCAGCAATAAGTCGCTCTCAACTAGCGATGATTTATGGATTGGCTTTCGTACCATTCATAGTTATTCAAATAGATAGATTTTTCCTTGCTAAAAAATAAATATTGATTTATGAGTGGAACATTTTGTATAATTCTAATAATATAATGCTATGTTATAGGCTAGGGTTGAATTATAATACTCTTTAAATCAGAAAGTAGAATTGATTTCCGCACCAACCGGACGCTTTCCGCGGGGTGAGCGATAAGCCATCACCCATCGCTTCATTTAATTTGTACACTCGGTAAAAAAAAGAAATGTTTAGTAAAATCATCAATAACTTTAATATAACCTAATATAAAAAGGCGTTGAAGAGGAAAAGTAGAGTGATGATGTTATATAGAGAGCTTCTGATGGTGGAAATGAGGCAAGCTAGTCATTCGAACATGATCTCGGAGCTTCGTACTGAACGTTTCACAACTAGTAGGATACGACAAGAGTTGGCACTTGTTACCCATGTCAAAGTATAAAGGCTTTTTGCTATGTACTTATGGAGTCAAATGGTGCGAACCATTTGAGTATTAAGGTGGTACCACGAGAAAACCTCGTCCTTATCGAAATTCGATAAGGCTGAGGTTTTTTATTTTGGCTGAAGATATTTAAAACTAACTTGGCTAAAAAACTTAATGAAGAAAAGGGGAGAATCAAAATGAACATTTTTATCGGAGGGGCATGGCCATATGCTAATGGGTCCCTACATTTGGGACACATTGCTGCCTTATTACCAGGCGACATTTTGGCGAGATATTATAGACAAAAGGGAGAGGAGGTATTGTATGTCTCTGGGAGCGATTGTAACGGTACTCCCATATCCATACGTGCTAATTCTGAAGGCGTCACAACTAAAGAAATAGCGGATAGATACCATAACGAGTTTAAAGAAACCTTTAAGCGTCTGGGCTTTACTTATGATATGTATACTCGAACTGATAGTGATCATCATCATAAAGTGGTTAGGCAAATCTTTTTAGAACTGTGGAAGAATGGTTATATATACGAAAATGAAATAGAGCAAATCTATTGTGCCACTGATAATCAATTTTTACCTGACAGGTATGTGGAGGGGAATTGCCCAAATTGCGGAAGCCGCGCAAGAGGGGACCAGTGTGATGCCTGCTCTTTGATTATAGACCCTATGGACTTAACAAATAGAAGTTGCAAGCTATGTGGAAATGAGCCGACTGTTAAAGCTACAAAGCATTTATATTTTCAACTAAGCAGCTTTCAGGAGCAGCTAGAGAATTATCTTACGTCAGCAAAAGCAAATCATGCGTGGCGAAAAAATGCAGTTCACCTGACCGAGCGATATTTAAATGAAGGGCTTCGAGATCGAGCGGCTTCAAGGGATCTGCCAAATGGGGTAAGTATACCCATAGAAGGATACGAGGAAAAGAAAGTGTATGTATGGATAGAGGCTGTTTCCGGTTATTACTCAGCGAGTAAGGAATGGGCCACTCTTAATCAAACGGATGAAAAAGAATTTTGGAATGAACAAACCATTTCCTATTATGTTCATGGTAAAGATAATATCCCTTTCCATACCGTTATATGGCCAGCGATACTTAAAGGTATTCGTCAAGAAACACTTCCAACTCATATCATTTCCAACGAGTATTTAACGTTGGAAAAGAGAAAATTTTCGACTAGCCAAAACTGGGCGGTATGGGCTCCTTATTTTGTAGAGAAATATCATCCGGACTCCTTAAGATACTTTTTAACAAGCAATGCCCCCGAAAATAGAGACTCGGATTTTTCGTGGAGAGAATTTATTCATAGTCATAATGGGGAGCTGCTTGGAGCATATGGAAACTTTATCAATCGCACATTAAAATTCATTGAAAAGTCCTTTGAAGGAACAATTCCTGATCGAGCAATTCATAAAAAAATAGAAGAAACCACTATAAACTTATATACAACGGTTGGGCAATTGGTCGAGGCAGGTCAGTTCAAATTAGCAATAGATTCTATCTTTTCATATATTCGTGAAGCGAATAGATTCTTTGACGTTCAGAAACCGTGGATACAAGTAAAGGAAGATAGGGATAGCTGTTTGGATACTCTGGCAAGTTGCGTATATATCATTGGAAATGTTGCTCAAATATTATCACCGTTCCTTCCTTTCTCAAGTGAGGAAGTACGAAACATATTAAAATTAGAAGAATTCTATTGGAATCCAATAAAAGTGAAAGTAGATAACATAAGCAATATACAACCACTATTTGCAAGAATAGATCCTAGTACAATTCAAGAGGAAATTGATTATCTGGAAAAACAGTTGAAGAGTTGAGTTGCACTAGAAGAACCCATTTTTTTATATGGATATTTATGTTAAAATTTAAAAAATGAATTAATTAATTTGTAGTAGTTGTTTCAATTTCCTTAATGTTGGGAGGTTAATATGAAGAAACCAGGATCAATTCTGTTGTTATTATTATTTATACTGATGTTAACAGGGTGTAATTACGTAGAAGAAAAGAAAGCTGAAAATATTATTCAAAATTATTATCAAGCAATAATAGATGAGGATTATGAGAAAGCATTTAAACAATTACATTTATATGATACAGAAGAGAGTAAGTTAGCTGGTAAAACTGGCTTATCCGAACAGGAAGCAAAAGCTATATATTTAGAAAAAATCAATCTCTTGGAAGAACAAAAGTATAAACTGAAAGACTTTGCAATTGTAGAGATCGAGTACGAAGACGGGCACTCATTCTGGCACCATATCAAGCTTGAAGTAGAGCAGGATGGAGAAAAAAGTGAATGGAATGAAGTTGCTTACATTGTTAAAGGAAAGTTATTGATTGGTGAAAAAGATGACCCATATGCAAAGTATCGAGATGGGAAGATGTTTTTTGAAGAAGAGAAATAACCAGTTGGAATTATATATTCCAGCTAAGTTAAATGATGATACTTTATTTTTATCCTGGATCTGAATTCATATTTAGTAAGTCCTTTTACTTGAATAAGGCGACTTTTAAATTAAAATGAAAATAGATATAACTAGGAGGTATTCATATGTATCGTAAAACAGAAGATTTATTACAAGAATGGACGATGTCAGCTGATGGTACAGTTAACGTTTTTAAAGCAATGACAGATGATAGGCTGAACCAAGCAATTGCAGAAAACCATAATACACTAGGATGGTTAGCTTGGCATTTAACGACAACACCCATTTTTCTAGCTAAGCTAGCAAAAATTGACCTACCATCTGTTGGGAACCCTAAGGAAGTACCTGGATCAGTTGAAACAATTGTCTCTGCTTATGAAACAATGGCAGGCGCTTTTAGAGAGGCCGCAGCATCTCTAACGGATGCAGATTTGGTAGAGCAAGTACCGGCGTTTGGCACTTCTATTCCACGTGGTCTAATATTACGAAAAATTATAGACCATCAAACACATCATCGAGGTCAAATGACCGTTTTACTTCGCCAAGCAGGATTAGAGGTACCCGGAGTTATGGGACCTACAAAAGAACAACAGATGTAAAGAAGCCACCTTCATTTTATAAATGAAGGTGTTTTTTGAGAGAATATATAGAGAGAGAACAGAAACCAGCCAGCTTAAGGCTGGTTTTAAAAATGTGTTATAGGAAACTGCAAAATCTTCTTGGGGAATATATTTTATATATCAAAAATTTTTAATATACTATTAATTTGATAGATAAGTGTTAAAGTTAGAGTAAATTATGAAGTCTAAATGATGTCGTAATTACAGTGTTTACACAAAAATTACTTTCCAAGGGAGCTTTTAAATTGAATATAAAGTTCAACCCCTTTTTAAAAGAAGAGTTAACAGTCAAAGACCTACACTTTGCTTTACTCAAAGAAGAAATAACTTCAAAAGAATTAGTTATGTTTTACATGAATAGAATTGCAAAGTTTGATAAGGATGGTCCTAATCTTAATGCAATTATCGAGATAAATCCTCATGCTTTATTTATAGCAGAGGCTTTGGACTATGAAAGAAAGAAACAAGGCATGAGAGGGTTATTACATGGGATACCTGTTCTGCTTAAAGATAATATTGAAACAAATGATTCTATGCATACAAGCGCTGGGTCGCTTGCGCTAGAAAGCTATATTAGTAATCAAGATGCTTTCTTAGTCGAAAAGCTTCGTCAATCAGGCGCAATCATCCTAGGTAAAACAAATATGACAGAATGGGCGAATGGGATGTCATCGACAATGTGGGCAGGATATAGCTCGCGTGGCGGGCAAACATTAAATCCATATGGGGATGAGAAGCTATTCGTAGGTGGATCTAGTTCAGGGTCTGCTGTTGCTGTTGCGGCAAATTTTGCAGTCTTAGCAGTTGGAACGGAGACAGATGCGTCTATTCTAAGTCCTGCAATACAAAATTCAGTAGTTGGTATAAAGCCTACAGTTGGATTAATCAGTAGAGAAGGTATCATTCCGTTTACATATTCTCAAGATACTCCTGGACCAATTGCAAGAACGGTTGCAGATGCAGCTATTTTGTTAGGTGCTTTAACAGGGGTAGACCTTAATGATGTTGCAACCTTCAAAAGTGAAGGAATCTCTTGCAGAGATTATACTCCTTACTTGGATTCTAATGGTTTAATGGGAGCAAGAATTGGTATATTGCATAATGCAGATGAGCGTTTCTACAATTCCGAGGAATATGATGATAAATTATTTAAGCAAGCAGTTTTTCATTTAAAAGAGGAAGGGGCAGAGGTTATAGAGGATATCGAAATACCTTCCTTTCATAGAAAATGGAGCAGAGAAGTGTTACTACATGAGTTCAAGCATAGTGTAGATAATTATCTTTCCAAATTACCAACTAATTTACCAGTCCATTCACTTTCTGAATTAATTGAGTTCAATAAAAAAAATCAAGAAAAAAACTTAAAGTATGGACAAAACATGTTGGAACTGAGAGAAAATCTATCAAATACATTAACAGCTCCAGAGTATTTAAAAGCAAGAAGTGAAGATTTATACTTTTCCCAAGAGAAGGGTATAGATTATACTTTACAAAAGTATAATCTAGATGCAATTGTTTTTCCTTCCTACATCGGCTCAACGATTAGTGCCAAGGCTGGATATCCTTCCATCGCAGTTCCAGCAGGCTATATGAACAGCGGTAAACCCTTTGGGATTACCTTTGCAGGAACAGCTTTTAGTGAAGGAATATTAATTAAACTTGCTTATGTTTACGAGCAAGCTACTAAACATAGAATTAGCCCTAAAATTTAAATGGATGAGTCAAGTTCATAAATAGCAATTTACCATTCAAACACGAAAAATTTCTTTATATGGATTGTAGCGGCAGGCGGCGACGTAGGTATGAACGTGGAGACAAATAAAACATCACCCCACGGAAAGCATTCGTTGAAGCGTAGAACAACGATGATGAAGTAGCAAAAAAACCCTGAAAATTTTACTGTTTGTAAAATTTTCAGGGCTTTTGAACTTCTAAGATGCGTTTTGTCCCAGCTCTATAATTTATTGTGAATCGAATACCTTTAAATCATAAGAGTAAATACTTTTTCTTTGAACGCTTGATAATAGTTCGGATAAGCCAGTTATATCAAGGCTACTTACTCGATTGCCATTGTTTAAATCATATTCCTCTAAATAGTATTTTTCTTTCTTATCTTCACTATATCTTAGGACAAAAAGGGAACCATCCTTAAAATAAGTTTCTTCATTATTTCTTATTTTAGATTCACTAGCATCTTCTAAAGAGAATTTTAGCTGGATTTCTTCCGTGTTTGTATCAAAGGTGTAAACTTCCCCTAAGCCATTGATAAAGTACAACATGTCATTATATATATAAGCAGAATTCTTAAAATTATATGGAATAGTCGCCACAAGATCCTTCATATCCTTATATTCTATGAAATCATACGTTTCCTGCTGAAGAGTTTCCTTATTGATTCGATAAAGACTGGTCTTTTCGTTGAAATCATCTATCGCTGATGACAAGATTAAATAGTAATATGATTGATCTGATAATACAGGGGCTAATGCGTTAAAAAACTCATCTTTTGGTGTGTCTACTTTCGATAAATGATCAACCTCTAAGGATGTATCAAATGTTACTTCCTTTAAATTGAATTCATTTTTATCTACATCCTGGGTAAGAATATTTACCTTGTCACTTTCAACACCAGAGGCTGCGATATAAAAGGGGATTTTATCTGTTTGAAAATTTTTCTCGTTTCCAAACCGAACATCTGAACGATATCCGTTTCCGTCCTGAGCAAATCCACTGTTATAAATGCTGAAGAATATTTCCTCGTCTTGAATATAACCTGTACGTTCACCTGTGTACTGGTCAGTTTTCATTGGAAATTCCTTATATTCCTCACCCACTAGGCGTACCATATCTTTTTCCTCTAAAAAAACTTTATTTTCATAAACTACTGTGCTTCCTAACTCCAATCCCTCCATTTTTAATGCTTGGGCTTTACCTGATTTTTCAATAAAAACAGCATAACTAAATCCTTCCCCGTCTATGTCCTGATCAGCTGTAGTAGACAGATACAGAATAGCCTTTTTGTTATGTAGAAAATTTTCCTCCTCGATATCCGCTTTAGATAGAAGTAAACTGCTATTTGCTTGTGTAGGTGTGAAAAAAAGCGTGTAGGCGAAGTAAACAATAACCCCTAGGCCCATGATTCCGATTACAGAAACTATATTTTTTTTCATATAAAAAACCCTCCTAAAGGTAAAATGACAATAGGCAGCATTTCCACTGTCCTATTGTCATTCTAATGTTAAATGTTTCTTACTAGAGTTGTACCTGGTGCATCCCGCACATCTCTAGGATATACTCCAAGTCCACCATCGTCATCTAAATCTAAGTTACCGTTTAATTTATAGGCAGACCAAATTAACTTCGAACAGTTTTTGGCTCCGTTATGTCCAGTAGATCTGTTAGTTGCAAAATTATATGAATAACTCTGACCTACTTGTGAATAGGCCCAATTAGCAGCATTATTTCTATTTGTTGAAGTTGTGCTAACTGATTTAACTAGAGCACCCGAACTATCTACCTTTCTAGCAGTTGTAGAGATTGTGCGAACACCAGAAGAAGGAACGGATTCTACTATTGTAGTAGAAGTATAATAAAGTCCGACATGACCATGATCAAGATAGGCTGTTTGAGAAGGTGTGTAGTAGAAGTTACCTTTAGTACTGTTACCTACACTAACTGTTCCACCACTTGCGCCTTGAGTTTGATTGGACTTTGCTTCAGCCAATCCTTGAGCTTGATCGTTTTTTAACTCTTTATAGATTTGTTCTAAAATCTGTTCTTCCGTTTCTCCGGTGTTTTTTGCGATTTCACGAACACTGGACATCATTTCTTCAGAAGATACATCTGGTTGTAGGGACAAGATTTCATCAAGATAAGAATAGCTGTTGGCAGAGGCAAAGGAAGTCGAGAAGAGTAGCATAGCTGTTACAGATAGAGCAGCGAATGGTTTTTTCATAATACAACTCCTTTTTCATATTTTTACTACATCTTTAATTTTAATCATTTAGTACAAATTTACAATTGGGAAAAAAATCACAAAATATACCGCGGTAATTAAATTAATTGAATTTTATAAATAAAAAATCTTAATATTCTCTACGTGAAATTTAGACTCATATTAAGTATGTTTCTGTATGGGGAGCAATTAGTGACGATTGTAGCCTGATGTCATTGAGAATATAAATTAAAATATCTACTATTTTAGTTGGTAAATTTTTAATACAAATAATTGAATTTGGGAAAATAAATAGCAGTAAAGAAGGAAATGAGTTCCTTTCTCTAGAAATAATAAGAGAATGTTTATTAAGGAGGAATAAAATGGAACTAAAAACAATATTAAGAGAATGGCAAAATGAAAAAGGAGAGCTGGAAAATTTTGAGGAAGTCATAAAAGAAATGCTTATTCATATAGGCTCAGTGGATGCCGAGCTAAGAGATAGTTTAATTTACTCAACTTTTTACGGGCTCATAAAGAACGATAAATTGTCAAACGATCTCATGTTAAAAATACTAGACATCTGTTTAACAGAAGAATATTTATTTAAAGGCATAGGTGAACAAGACACCGATACAGTGTTTACTAGATCATTCTCATCTTTAGTCATTGCTTTGATTGTAGAAAAGGATAAAACAAAAGAGTTTTTGGAAAAACAGCAATTAGAAGAAGTCTATAAAAAAACGATTACATATTTACTGACAGAAAAGGATGTGAGAGGTTATGTAGATGGGAAGGGGTGGGCGCATAGTATTGCTCACGGCGCAGATCTCTTTGAATCTATTATTAGTCATCCTTCGTACGATCTATTACACGCTGAAGAATGCCTAAACGTTATAAAAGCTTGCATTTGGAAGGATACTGTTCTCCAAGATGATGAGGATGAACGATTAATCTTTGCAGTGGAAGCACTGATAGAACAAGGTTTACTGGAGGAAATGCTTGTAGAATGGGTACATAACTTTGAGAGTTTATTGGGGACAAGCTTAAAAGAACAGAATCGCATAGTCTTTTACAAATATCGATCTAATGTAATGAACTTCTTAAAATCTCTTTATTTTCGATTAACATATCTCGATCAAAATATACATACGCAGCATCAAATCAAAAAAACATTGAAAAATTTACATGAAGCTATGTACAAGAGAGAGTAATCACAGGTTCAGTACGGAAAAAGGAGAAAATAGATGACTGATCAAATAACAGTGGTATGGGGGCAACATCCAGTAAGGTTAAAGTGGCAGCGTTCAAAGTTAATAGGAAACAAAGACACAGTAACAAGTGTACACGGATGCTGCTTTCACCTAGGAAAAATGTTATTAGTTAAAGTGAAAAAGAGGGGATTTAATCTACCTGGAGGGCATATAGAAGGAAATGAAACTCCAGAAGAAGCATTACACCGAGAGGTCTTCGAAGAAGGGTATGTAAAGGGAAAAGCTACTTATATTGGGGCTATTGAGGTAAATCATGAAGAAAATCCTTACTTTGAACCAAATGGTAAGTATCCTATGATTGGTTATCAATTATTTTATCGGTTGGATATAGAAGAATGCGAGCCCTTTCAGCGGAAGCACGAAACAACGACGCGTATTTGGGTTGAACCAGAAGAAGTTCCTTATATCATTGATGATCATGATATAATCCTTTCTATCATCGACGAAGCAAAAATGATCAAGTATATAAGCTAAGTTCAAAAAAAACCTCAAAGCATTTATGCTTCGAGGTTTTTGGTTATTATTTAGCTTCTGTACCACTATCTGTACCTTCTGTCTCAGTACCTTCAGTTTCGGTAGAGGTAGTGTCATCAGTACCATCAGTTCCTGTAGTACTGTCTTGATCATCTTGAGTATCTACTTCGCCTTCATTTTCAGAATCAATTCCTGTATCATTTTGTCCATCATCTTCAAAAGTCGGGTCCTCTACTTCGATATCATTGATATCATCGTCTCCATCACCACATGCTCCTAATAGTAATGCTGAACTTAAAACTATTGGTAAAGCAAATATTCTTTTCTTCATTTTAAAATTCCTCCATTCATAGTTAGTAAAGTTTTTTCTAGGCCTACTTTATGTCTACCTCATATTTTTAACTTTAAACTTTATTCTTGAATCAATTTGAAAATAGCAAAATTTTAATATGAAAGACTTGGTAATATATATGCTATAATTTATATTTGTGTATATGGAAGAAGCTCCGAGGAGGACCATCATTGCTGCAAACATTTTTGATCAATATATTATTTATAACTTTACCTGTTCTGCTATTTGTTATCTTTATAGATAACTATAAGGGTAAAAAAAATTTATTTTATTATATATTTTCTTCAATTGTTTCTATGTTTTTGTGTATGATTTATCCAATAAGATTAGAATTAGGTTTTACAGTAGATTTAAGATATATTCCGTTTATTACTTTGGCTTTATATGGCGGCCACAAGACACTATTACCTTTATACATTACGTTAAATATTGTACGTTTCTTTGTTGGTGGAGAGGGAATGTTTCAGTCGTTTATTTTTTCAACATTGACTTTTATTATTATTCCACTGGTGCATAAAAAATTTATTAGCCTATCCCCTAAAAATAGAATAATTACAGGCATAATAATAGTATTAGTTAACGGGTTGACTTACTTAATTTCGTTATCCACCTATTTTGAAACGTTGACATCCGAATATTGGAACGTTGTTGGTTACGTTATTATTACTTATGCAGTCATTATGCTATTTAATATGATTATGATTGAAAAGATTCTGTCCAATATTAAACAGCGAGATAACTTTCTTCGTTCTGAGCGATTGCATGTGATGAGCGAGCTATCAGCATGTGTCTCTCATGAAATTAGAAATCCGCTTACAGTGACAAATGGATTTTTACAATTGTTAAGCGTTTCAAAGGATATTACACCAAACGACAAAGTTTATATAGAATATTCTCTAAAAGAGTTGAATAGAGCAGAAAGTATTTTAAATGATTATTTAGCATTTGCTAAGCCACAATCCGTCCATATGGTTCACTCTACTATGGAAGAGGAGCTCGTATATGTAAAAAATATTATGATGCCATTTGCTAAATTTAACGAAGTGGAAATCATTCTTGAGTTTCAGAACACAGCGAAGATTAAATTTGACTCAAATCAAATGAAACAATGCATTATTAACTTAATAAAGAATGGTGTTGAAGCGATGAAGGGCAAGGGGGGGATTCTTTTTGTCCAAGCTGTACAACTAGGAAAACACCTTGTTATTACCATTAAAGATCAAGGTATTGGGATGTCTTCAGAAGAAATAAGTCAGTTAGGGAAGCCTTATTACTCGAATAAAAAAGAAGGAACTGGTCTTGGTATGCTGATGGTTTATGGGACAATCTCCAAGCTAAAAGGAAATGTAGAAGTAAAAAGTAAGAAGGGTAAAGGAACGACATTCACTCTGACTTTACCAGTTTAAAAGGAAGTGCTAAATATTAGTGCTTCTTTTTTTAGTATAGAGTCACTTCCATTTAGGTAAGCTCAACTTTTAGTATCACTATAAGCAGCCTGGAGTTTTAGATATGTACAATGAACAATATAGGGAGGGTATTTTATGGCATTATTAAATCCAACTCTGTTTGCAGAATGGATCGAACCTCATTCATTCGAATGGTACAACCAGCTTGGGAAACAACAAGGAGAATATGCTTATTCATGGAATTCTACTATTTTAAAACCTAATGGAGAAATTCTTTTCGATGAGGAGGTTAAAAAAATGATTGCGTCTAAAAAAGTATTAGATGTTGGATGTGGTCATGGAGAATTCGCTATCGAATGTAGCCCTATTGCAAAAGAAATAGTAGGATTTGATGTAACTAACCTCTTTATTGAACAGGGAAAAAGAAAGAAGCCTGATAACGTCTCTTTCGTGCAAGGTAGCACGAAAGAAGAGTTGTCCTTTTCAGAAGATGAATTTGACTGTGCATATATTCGGAAAGGGCCCACATCAGGATATCTTGCTTTGACGCAAACTGTAAAAAAAGGTGGAGCTGTACTCGGATTGCATCCTGGTGATGATATGGACAAGGAACTTCCTATTTTATTTCCAAATCTCTTTCAAGCCAAGTTACCAAGAGATTCAACATTAAAGGCTATACAAAAAAGATTAAAGACAGCGAACTTTGATAAATGGGAAATCGAAACGGTGAGCAATATAGAAATACTACACAGCCCTATGGACATCATAAATAAAAGATGTTTTGGACAGCATCCATTCGTGACAGAGAAAATTAAAAATGAAAACCTAAACGAGATAACGGAGATTTTTGGTCTCCATGAGATGAATGGCTTACCTATAACGAACTCTTACTATATTGTTCGGGCAACAGTTTAATCGTTACCAATGAACTTGCTTCTTCTTTCTAAAAGTAAGTTATCTCTCCATTCTCCATTATGCTTTCCAATTCGCTCTCGATATCCCACCACTCTAAAACCGTTTTTCTTGTGAAGTTCTATACTAGCTTTGTTTTCTGGAAATATACTTGCCTGTAGCATCCAATAGCCTTGTTCTTCTGAACTAGCGATTAACTTTCCAAGTAACTTATTTCCAATACCTAAACCGATTGCTTTTGGATGAACGTATATACCTACTTCCCCAACTCCTGCGTAAACAGCCCTGTATGAGACAGGGCTAAGTCTGCACCAGCCTTTTACCGCTTCATTATGTAGCATGACGAAAGTACATATCTTGTCCGCTTTTGAAATCCATTGTTCATATGAAGATGGGGCACTCGTCTCAAAGGTTGCGTTACCAGTAGAGATACCTGCTTCATAAATATACTTGATTTGCTCCCAATCTTTTTCATTTGCTAGCCTCATTTCCATAGATACTCCCCCCTTATAAAAAATATAAGTATTTGAATTGTAAATGGCAAGAAATGTTTTCTTTACAAATATAATTTAAACGTTTAAAATTAGTTAGCCTAACTAACTAATTTAGGGGGAATTGAAATGCAACCATTTTTTACTACTCTAAAATTGATTTCTCGACCATATAGTGGCAAAATGCATGATTTATTGATGCCACTAGGCTTAACAGAAATACAGTGGGGACTGATACGTATTTTGCAAGAAGAGGGGCCTTCAACCTTTACGGATGTAGCAGCTTATTGGAGAGTAGAAAAGCCGTCCGTAACTCCGATTGCTCAAAAGCTAGTAGATCAAGACCTAATCTACATAGGGACAGGCCAGGATAAGCGACAAAAAGTGATGCATTTAACAAGTCTAGGTGTTTTGAAATATAAGGAAGCAAAATTAATAGTAGAAGCCTTTCAAATGGACCTATTAAAAGGTATCACGGAAGAGGAAAGAAAAATTACAGAACGAGTATTAGAAAAGCTACTTGTTAATTTAAAGGGAAGATGATGGCAGTGATAAAAGAAAAATTATGGACAAAGGAATTTCTTTTCATTTCCTTGATCAATTTTATAATTACTTTAATGTTTTACTTATTAATCGTTACGATTGCTTCTTATGCTCAGTCAGAATATGGAGCAACTACTAGCACAGCAGGTCTAGTATCAAGTATTTTCATAATAGGGTCTCTAATAGGCAGATTAGGGGCAGGTAGAGCAATAGGGAATATAGGGACTCAAAAAACATTGTGGATAGGATTATTATTTTTTACGATTACATCTGCCTTATATTTTGCGACTTTTAATATTGGACTTCTTATTGTTAATAGACTACTTCAAGGGATTGCTGTTGGTATTGCAGGAACAGCTACCGGCACGATTGTTGCTCAAATCTTACCGAATACTCGTAAGGGAGAAGGCATAGGCTACTACAGTTTAAGTGCCATATTAGCAACAGCAATAGGTCCATTTCTAGGCATTCTATTATTGAAAATGGAAGGTGGATTCCAATGGATTTTTGCTATGAATGTAGTGCTTTCGGTTGTGTGCTTAATCATCTACGCGATTGTAAAGATAGATGTGCCATTACCTAAATTTCCAAATCAAGATATGGAAAAAAGCTCATTTATATCGAAATTTATAGAGCCTAGAGCTATACCTATCTCTTTTGTGGCATTATTAATCGGATTTAGCTATTCTGGTGTCATGTCCTTTTTATCCTTCTATGCTGAAGAGATAAATCTAGTAACTGCAGCAAGTTATTTCTTTTTAATTTATGCTATAGTCGTTATTTTTTCTCGTCCTTTTACAGGAAAGCTGATGGATACTAGAGGAGCTAATATTGTAACGTATCCTTGTTTAGTTTTGTTTGCTATCGGTATGTTTTTATTCAGCCAGGCAACTGCTGGGTGGATGCTTTTACTTGCAGCAGCACTCATTGGGGTCGGTTATGGTAACTTTAATTCAATCGCTCAAAGTGTAGCAGTGAAGGTAACTCCACCACATCGATTTGGTCTTGCAACATCCACTTATTTTATTTTATATGATATTGGATTAGGAGTAGGTCCATTCCTATTAGGCTTCGTAGTACCGTATAGCGGTTATCGTCCTATTTTTCTTTCCATGGTCTTTTTGATACTAATTTGTATTCCTATTTATTACTTACTGCATGGTAGAAGAGATAAAGAACTTTTAAAAATATCCTGAATGAATTAACTTCATAATCTTTTTTGTAAAACAGTTAGAGATAGTATAAAAAGTAGACATGTTAAAACACGACCTTCATACTTATAGAAAATAAAGGGAGCGTGTTTATTATGATAAGGACAAGTAGAGAAATGCGTGATTATCTGGTGAAATTGGTAATCGAAGATGGAAGAAAGGCAACCGAATTAGGATATGAACATGGGATCAAGCCGCAAAGAATTCGTGCCTGGGTAAGGGCCTACAACAAGAAGCAGGAGCTTTCAAATAATGAACATCTCATCTCTTCTACAGAACTGAAAAGACGCATAGCAGAGCTAGAGAAGAACGAAAAAGAACTGAAGGAGGAAAATGAAATCTTAAAAAAGGCCATGCATGTCTTCGCCAAAGGCCACACGTGATATTTACGTTCATAGAGGAACATCAAAATGAGTTTCGCGTGGTGAAGATGTCTGAAGTTTTAAAGGTTTCAACTAGTGGTTATTACAAATGGTTGAGAGAAAAAGAGAAACGGAACAGAATTCAAGAGGAAAAAGAAGAAATCAACCAACTGATCCGAACCAGCTTCATTGAAAGTCATGGAACTTATGGCAGCCCGCGAATCGCAAAAGATTTGGAGGCGCAAGGTGTTCACGTGTGTGAGCGGACAATAGGGAAACGAATGAACGAGATGGGACTCCGTGCGACATCAGCGACCCCTTACGTGGTGACGACGGATTCCAATCACCAACATCCTATCTATCCAAATCTGCTTGAACGCAAATTCTTGGCGGAAGCACCTAATACCGTATGGGTAACAGATATAACGTATATCTGGACTATACAGGGGTGGTTATATCTGGCGAGCGTGATGGACCTTTTTTCACGAAAAATTATTGGCTGGAGTATTAGAGACAATATGAAAAAAGAATTACCCTTCGAAGCCCTCCAACAGGCAATTATGATAAGGGACCCAGGGGAAGGACTAATTCATCACTCGGACCGTGGATCGCAATATTGTTCGCAGGATTATACCGGATTATTGACCGAAAGAGAAATGAAGGGCAGCATGAGTCGCAAGGGAGATCCTTATGACAATGCCTGTATCGAGTCGTTCCATGCGACGATCAAGAAAGAGTTGATCTACCGCCATAAATGGGAGACGCGTGAGCAAGCAATCAAAGCGGTTGGGCATTATATTGACCAATTCTATAATACGAGAAGAAGGCATTCCACGTTGGGTTATGTGAGTCCTGTAGACTTTGAACAAGCGTTCAATAAAAGTTGTCTTTTGGCTGCAGGGTGAGAAAATCAGAGATGGTGGAAATAGGATAGGTATGGTTGTGACCTATCCTGTTTTCACCATCCCAGCAAGCGACAGCGCGGTAGTGGAAGAAAAAAAGTTGTGAATTAATTTGTCTACTTTCTTTACAGAAGACCACAGTAACAATTAAAAGGAACTAATGAGCTTTATTTAGAAATTGAATCAAGTCTAATAAACCCTTTGAAGGTAATAGAAACTTCAAAGGGTTTTATTGTGTTCTATAAGAAGGAAAATTTGTCTTTAGAATGGAATAAATGTAGTTATGGAGGAGTGCCAAAATGAAAATTTTACGTTTTGATCAACAGGTTGGACAGAAAATCCATCATTACAATTCAAATTTCATCATGTCTAAAGTAACTAAAATAGGGAGTGAGGCCGTAATAGGCTGTATGCACTTGGAGGAGAATGGTGTTATCGGATTTCATAAGGCTGTTATGCCCCAGCTATTATTAATTGTTAATGGAGAGGGATGGGTAACTGGTAATGAACAAACGAAGATACAGGTAAGAGCTGGAGATGCAGTTTTCTGGGAAAAGGGAGAGGGACACGAAACGATGACAGATACTTTATTAACTGCCATAGTGATAGAGGCAAAGGAATTGAAACCAGAGGAATTTATGCCATTGAAAGAGGTATCTAATCGATGAAGTGGGATGACGCTACAAATCAAGTCAAAGAATTTACCATACAAGTAATAGACGAAATTCAAACGGTGATAAAAGAAAATAGTGTCGGTTTTTATTTACACGGATCTCTAGCCTTAGGAGGGTTCAATCCGTTAAGTAGTGACATAGATTTAATGGTAGTGACAGAAAAAGCCTTATCATTACACGAAAAATTAACATTAACCGAGTTTTTTTTAAAGTCGTCTAACAAACCTTTCCCAATAGAAATTAGTTTTATGAATAGAAACCAGCTAGAAAAATGGGAGTATCCACCAGCCTATGATTATCATTATAGTGAGTACTGGAGAGAAAGATACGAAAAAAACAAAAAGCAATGGCTTATAGATGAGTATAGAGATGCTGATTTGGCTGCCCACATCACTATCATTAACTACAAAGGAATATGTCTTAGAGGTGAATCAATAGAGCATGTATTCCCGAATATTCCTATGACTGATTATATCGATTCAATTTTGGAAGACTATAGAGACTGTTTGAGTAACATTGAGAAAAAACCAGTTTATTGCATATTAAATATGCTAAGGGTATACCGTTATTTAAATGATGGTACTATTTTCTCGAAAATGGAGGCTGGTAAGTGGGGAGTAACATATTTACCTGAAAAGCATAGCCAGCTAGTGAATCTTGCCATAGACATCTATAAAGGGAAGAGGTCTGATTTACAGTTTAAGACGGAAATTTTAGTAGCATTTAAAGAGTATATAAAAGAAGAAGTAAACGCTTTACTAACCTTAAGGTCAGGTAGAATAGATGAAAATTAAAGATATATACATAGAGCTATGTGTAGAGGATAATTTTATCGGTATTGGTTCTACTCGCAAAGTATATAAATATAATGATATGGTGATTAAAAGATTTTTACATCCAATAGGATATAAACAAGGGATAAACGAGCAATATATGTATGATTTCTTGGAGAAAGAGAGCTTAGCAGAGCACGTAGCAAAGGTAACTTATTTAGATGAACAAATACTAATACAACCTTATTTTAAACCTTTACCATTGGAAAATGGGTGTTCGTATGAATTAGATCTTATCCATGATAGTCGTTTAACAGATGACCTGAAGCATGCAATTCATCTTATTGACTCAAAGTTAGATGGTTTTGACTTTTTGGATAGCAGAAATTACGGATTAAATGATAAAGGCAATTTAATATTAATTGATTATGGGATGACAAAACAACTGTATGAGAACGAATGGGTGCCCTTAGCAGAATCAGGTATATTACCGCAAATCTTTTATAATCAATGTGTAATCTGTGGCTTGAAAAAGGAGCTACGAATGTATGGCGATGGGGACTCAGACCACCGCTGTATTGAATGTGGAAAAGAATAATTCAGTATATAAACCTTCTATTAAAAACTTTAAAAAAACGGACAATAAACAAGCTTGGATGTACCATGTTTGTTTATTGTCCGTTTATTATTATTTCAAGTCTTCTGCTGGTAATGTATTGTGTAAGGAAGGAGGAGCTGGGCTTAAGACTGGCTTGGGAGGTAATTTTTACAGCTTTGTTAAAGTTATTGGTTGATTTTGACTAACCATTCTTTTTTATAGTGACTGTAAACATAAACAAAGGAACTTTCAATTGGCTATTAAGAACATAAATAGATGATGAAATTGGGGTTGGGTACAGTTTTACGGCTATGTTTATGCGAGTAAATTTATAAGCACTTATCGATGCATTAAAGCTGTTCCCATTTATTGATTGAAGCGCCAGACGGCGACTCCTACGGGATGAGTGAAACAGATAAGTCATCTCAACCAGCGCGTAAGCGATGGGTGATGGCTTATCGCTCACCCCGAGGAAAGCGGCCGGCTGGTGCGAAAAATCAATTTTACCCTCTGTTCTAAGATTTCTTTGCATCATCAATCAATCCTACCCTTCAACATAGCCTTTTAAAAGAAATATCCAACATGATACGAGGAAAATTAAGGCAATATGATAGCATATCACCTAAGATCTTTAAAAAACAATTAAGGGTTTACTCGAAAAATGAAAAAGAGATTTCTCTTTCATTTATTGAATTCATATAAATAATTGAATTGTAATATTATTCTCTATTAAAAATTTAATCAATAATAAGATTAATAATAAGTAGAAAAGGGGAATGTATAACTAAATAGAAAGAAAAGATAGGGGGGACTTTTTTGATATATGTAAAATTAATTGGACAAATAATCTTAATTTCTTTATTTATTTATTATGTGAGTGGCAAATTAATGGGTTCTCAAATAAACTTTATGAAAAGAGTGCTTTCTGTATTTATAAGCTTAGTATTTACGCTATTTGTGTACTGGTATTCATATTTACAGAGCGTTGATGTTTTTTCGGAGAACTTTGCTTATTCATTTATGGATGTGAGCACTATTATATGGATTGGTAGCATGCTATTAATATCCATGCTGTTATATTTGTTCTTTGAGCTATTTAGTCCAATGGATTCAGGAGAGCGAAAAGAAAGTGGAATAAAACCTAGGCCGTTTCTTTTGAGGATAAGAAATCAATGGAGAGGGCAAAAAAGGATGCGACAAGTCATCCAAATTGCTGTGAAAAATGGTATTTCAAGAGCAATGAAATACTCAAGGTACAGAAATAATGATCATGAAATGGCTATTGCTTTTCGGAATACGTTGGAGCAGGCTGGTGGAATATTTATTAAATTTGGTCAGGTGCTTTCCACTCGTCGAGATCTATTTTCTCCAGTATTTATCAAAGAGTTAGAAAAGCTACAGCAAAACGTAGAACCTTTGAAGGAATCAGAAGTAAAATCTATACTTGAAAAGTCTTTGCCCTATAAAATGGAGGATATGTTCTCGTATTTTGACATGATTCCAGTAGCTTCTGCATCAATTGGTCAAGTACATAAAGCCATCTTAAAGGATAATAACCAACAGGTTGTTGTTAAGCTTTTGCGACCTGATGTTAAAAGTATGATAAGAGATGATTTAAATATATTGCTAGAGTTTGTTCGATGGCTAACAGATAAATCATCTTGGGCTGCACGACTCGGCCTTTGTGAGCTAGCCTTAGGATTTGCACAAAATTTGAAGGAAGAAGTAAATTTCGAAATCGAAAAAAGAAATGTTTTACAAATAAAAAAAGCGCTAGAGGAGAGTAAATACGAAGTTAAGATTCCTCATGTTTATGCTGAGCTTAGTAATGACTGTATCATCGTTTTTGAACATGCATACGGTCAGAGTGTCGCGAACGGGGATTCTTTGTTTCAATCACTGAATATCGATCGTGAGCAATTTGCTCGCACAGTTTTATATTCCTTTTTTGATCAAATATTAAATTCAGGGATATTCCATGCCGACCCTCACCCTGGGAACATATTCATCGATAAAGCAGATGGAACGCCAATATTGCTAGACTTTGGTGCTGTTGGTAGATTGGCAGAGCCCCAACAAGAAGGTATGAAGATATTTTTAATGGGGATTCAACATAATGATGCCGACATGCTTTATGATGCGATTACTTTACTTGTAGAAGATCACGAGCATATAGATCGGGTAAAAATGGAACAGGCGCTTTCGCAAATCCTTCTTCGCATATCGTATGTGGAACAAATACCAACGGAAGAACTAATTCAAGCCTTCTTTAAAGTCGTTAGAGATTTTGGACTATCTTTTTATCCTTCGGTTGGTATAGCTTTACGTTCTATTGTTACGCTAGAGGGCACTTTACATTTAGTTCAACCAAATTTTGATATTTTTACAGAAGCAAAGGAATATTCTTCACATTACTTGAGTTCTCTCTTTAAGAAACCTTTCAGAGATCCAGGTGCTACAAAAGAGCGACTAGAGGAAGAATTCGCTTTAATGATTCCAGCTTTACGAAAAATTCCAAGACGAGTGGATAAGCTAGTTCAAAAAGTGGAAAGTGGAAAAATAATATTACACCATGATATCTTTTCCGACAAAAATAATGCTGAATTCGTAACCAATCTATTTTCTCGTTTTATATTATTACTAGTTGGAATCACTTTTGGAATTATCTCTTCTTCACTACTAGCTATTGCTCAATTCATTGATGCTGTTTATGCAGTCTATTTAAATGCTGCTGCCTTTGTTGGGCTATTTCTGTGTGCAGTGTTATTAGTGCGACTATCAATACAAGCGATTCGTTTAATGAAAAGACGTTAATTATTGACTGAAGACAAACTAAAAGTTGTCTTCAGTTTTTTTTTAAAAGTATAAAACCATCATTCCTTAATCTAATGGAATATTAGGCTTTACCCATAGTTTAGAATAATCCACATAACCAAAGTGCTTTATCTTAATGTTCATTAAGTCTGATGAAAAAGGGATTTGCCGTTTCGAATAGTATAAAGGACAAACCAATGAATCTTCTATGAGCATACGATCCATTTCGTTATTGAGAGCTGTCCATTTATCAAATGGAGTAATGGGATATTCTTTTAATTTGGTTTGATATTTCTTTTGTCCTTTTAATACAGCAGCTAATGGGGAATAGCCATTCATAAGAAAATGAAAAAATGAATAATTTTGATTCATCTCAAAGATTTCTCCATGTATATATAAGTCAGCCTCAGGATTTAATTCCCTATTTAATAGATTGTCTTTAAAGGAGACTGTGATAATATCAACGGGAATGCCATTCTTAGTAAGTATTTCTTTTAACCAGTGTGAAGAGTTGTTAGTGTATTTTACTAGTTTTAATACAATAGGTTTCTTGAACTTCGGTCGAGGTATGTTATGTAATTCATATGGTGTACTTATTCCAATTAAGCATCCTTCTTCATTAGGTAAAAGTCTGTCATCCGCCGTATTTATCTCGTGCCGGTATTTCGAAATAATGTAATGAAGATAGTGTCTTTGGTCTATATCTAATTGAGGACTAATCAAAACTACTCCAAAGCCTGAGTCACTTTCGATGGGAAAATAGGTTTGCTGATTGGAGGACGTGCGATATACATTTTCGAAATCCTCTGGAACTTGAATAAACTCTATTGTATCTAAAAGAGGTCTTTCGCCGTAAAAGTCTTTAAATGCGACTAATGTAGTAATGGATGGACCATTTTCCTCCACATAGTAGCAGCCTGTCCCATAAACAAAGTCTAAATGCTCCTTATAAATACTGGCATTCATGCTACCTAAAAGCTGCAAGCAGTAGCTACAACCTGCCGGATATGTAATATCAACTATTAGAGGAGTAATTGCCTCTATTTGTTTAATTGGCTCGCAGAGCAAACGAAATTGCTGATTATTTTTAAGTTTCCGAAGGCAATATACTACATCCTCTGCAGTGAGGATGGAACCGTCATGAAAAGCAATATCTTTTTTTAGGTAAAGACGAAGCTTCGAGTCTGTCATATCCCAGCTATGACTAAGCTCTGGAGATACTATTCCGCTTTCATCAACAGAAACTAGACGATTGTATACCGTAGCAACAATATTAGCACTATTTGCGTCTGCTGCTTTTAGTGGGTGAAGTGTGAGAAAAGGATTTTTCCTTGGAACAATAAGCTTATCGTTTATTTGTTGCTCAAAGCCAATTTTGTTTCGGAACTTTTTCATTAGTCTTTGGCGACATTCTGTCGACCAATCAAACATTAAGTATTTGCTGCTTATTTCTGCACTTTCATGTTCTAAAATCTGCATGACTTGCTCCTCGAAACAAGCCTCAACATTTTTTAACCACGTTAACTGTGAGGAATTCCCTCTTCCTTTACCAGAAATAAATTTAATCCATCCCTCTGAAGACCATCTTTGTAAATATCGTTTTGTTTGCTTAGTGCTGAAGCCTATTATAGTTGCAATTTCTTCCTGCTTTATGTTGCCAGAGGGAACAGTGTTCCAAAGGGTTAATAATGAACGATCCATGTCATACACCTCTATAAGTGGACAACTTTAGTCTATTTGTCCATTTTTATATTAAAAAGTCTAGTTTAATATACTAAATACAGAGGAGGAGTACAACATGAAATGGAAAAACTACCCACAAAATATTAAAGTTCGATTAATAACATCTTTTTTTAATAGAGCAGTTTCATCGGCTGTTATGCCTTTTATGGCATTGTTCTTTGCTCAAGAGATGAGCAAAGTATGGGCTGGTTTATTTTTAATAGGTACAGTATGTGTAAGTTTTTTAATCAGCCTAATTGGAGGTTATATTTCGGACCGTTTACCAAGAAAGGGTTTATTAGTAATTACATCTCTCTTAAGTGGGTGTATGTTCGTTTGCATGACCATTAGCTTGCTACCTAAATCTAATATCATTTGGATGTTCGCAACCGCTTATACGCTATATATTATTACAAGCAGTTTAGGGAGGCCTGCTATGCATGCAATCATCATCGATTCTACTTCTCCTGATAATCGAAAAGAAGTATATGCGCTGGATTACTGGCTTACCAATTTGTCTATGGCTATAGGGGCTGCATTAGGAGGATTGCTATATTTAAACCATCAGATTGAATTGTTTACGTTACTCTCTTTTACATCTTTATGCCTTCCGATCGCATATAAAATTTGGTTGGTGGATGGACATAATAAGCTTTTAGAAAAGCAGCACAAAAATGTTTTTGTTGATCTCATACATAATTATAAAATTGCCTTTCAAGATAAACCGTTCGTCCAAGTAGTCGTTGGGTCCATGTTCATTTTTGCTGCCGAGTTTTCTTTAAACAGCTATATAGGTGTAAGGCTAGCGGAAACTTTTGAGTCGGTCCAAATAGGAGACTTCGAGCTTGCCGGAGTTAGAATGCTAAGTTTACTTAATATAGAAAACATGCTTTTAGTAGTTTGTTTGACTTTTTTCATCAATAAAATAACGGATCGTTTTAGCAATAAGCATGTATTACTAGTAGGTCTAGCCTTATATAGTATTGGATACATAACGATAACATCTGCCAATACATGGTATATACTTATATGCTTTAATTTAATAGCTACGGTTGGTGAGTTAATATATTCCCCTGTAAGAAATGCCGAGCAAGCAAATATGATACCCGCAGACAAAAGGGGATCTTACTCCGCATTTTCCAACTTTTCATTTAGCGGGGCAGACTTAATCGCTCGCTCCACGATTATTATCGGGGCATTTTTAATACCGACCATGATGTCAGTATATATTGGAGTTATCCTTATGATTGGAATCGGTTTATTATATGCAGGGTTATTCGTAAGGAAACTAGTCGTAGTTGTATAAACTACTTTTCGTCTGTTTATTCTTGAAAATATTTGTTTAAAAGTCTTGGAGTAAATGAAGAGGCTGGAACATAATTAGTCTCCCTTATGGGTGTGTGGAATAGACATGCCCTCAGGAAAGCGTCCGCTGAAGCGGAGAATAACGATTAAGAAGTAGTAAAAAAGCCTTGAAAATTTTACAAACAGTAAAATTTCAGGGCTTTTGAACTTCTTAGGTGTGATTAACCAAGCCCCTTTTTAAAATTTGGATGCTGGTGCTTTCTGTATCTGGCTGACACGTCCCGCAATTCTACCCATTTAAAATAATATTTTAAAAATTCAATTGTTTCTTATAATGTTATTTTATATACTGTAATTAATAATTATCAGAAAATTAAATTTAATGGAGGAGGGAATTATGCTAAGGAATATTATAAATGAATACTTAGTAGCTAAGAAGATACCGGGAGGCGTTATTCATGTTCAGCAAGGCGATGTAGTGCTATATAGGGACAGCTTTGGATCTTTCGTTACGAATACTGGTGAAGTAAAGGAAATCACAATGGAAACTGTTTTTGATATCGCATCCTTAACCAAAGTAGTTGCAACGTTGCCAGCCACGCTAGTTTTGCTAGACAAAGAACGGTTATCTCTAGAGGATTCTGTTCAGAAGTATATTCCACATTTCCGATATCCAAATATTAATATTGAAAACCTTCTTTATCATAATAGTGGTCTACCTGCAGATTTATCCCCGCCAGTAAAAAGAGGAGAGAATCGAGATATTTTAGAAGAGATACTTAGTGTCGATCCAATTTTCAAACCAGGAAAAACAGTAGTTTATAGCGATTTAGGGATGATTTTGTTAGGGAAAATTATTGAGGAGGTGTCGGTAGAGTCTTTCGATAAATTTGTAGAGAGGGAAGTTCTCATACCAATGGGGATGAAGAATACGACATTTAATCCAAAAGAAGAAGTTAGAAGTCTTATAGCATCAACTGAATATATGAACGGGAGCTATGTTCAAGGGGTAGTACACGATGAAAAAGCATATATGTTAAATGGGGTATCAGGTAGTGCAGGATTATTCTCGTGTTTAGATGACCTTGTTCAATACGTGCATTACTGGTTACATCCATCTGAACAAACTGTATTTAATCCTGCATGGTTACAAGACTGTCATCAAAAACTTTTTAAACACAGGGGCCTAGGCTTTGAAGTATGGAATGGCAAAGATGCCGAAGTTACAATCAGTACTAACTGGCCCATTGGCTCATTTGGGCATACAGGCTTTACTGGAACTTCCATATGGATGGACCCAAAAGAAAAACTATTTGTGGTGCTGTTAACTAATGCTATACATTATGGGAGGGATGTACCAAAGAAAGAGTTTAGACTGGGGATTCATGAAAGCGTTTACGAGATGTTTATAAAAAAGGGGAGTAATAACTATGAAAAGTTGGATTAAAAATGGTCTATCTATTTTTTTGATTATTTTAGTTACCTTCATTATAGCGGCTTGTTCAGATGATAAAGAAAATAGTTCGTCCTCACCTGGCTCGGATAGAGATGGAGACAAAGTTGCCACATCAGGAGAAAAGGAAACAGTAAACTTAACCATTGGAAGCTGGAGAACAGAGGATGTTTCGAAATATGAGAAAGTAATCGCACTTTTTAACGAAACACACCCGGAAATACAAGTAGATTTTAACCCGACTAAAAATACAGAATACAATACAGTGTTAAATACTGCACTTCAAGCAGGAGAGGGACCTGACATTTTTCATTTAAGACCTTATGGTGCAGGATTAAAGCTAGTGGATGCTGGATTTGTAGAGCCGATTAGTGATTTAGAAGGGTTAGGTCAGTATTCAGATGAATTTCTAGCTGCATCTCGAGGTGCTGACGGAGAGCAATACGGGGTTCCCCTAAATATTAGTTCCACTCAATTCTTCTATAATAAAAAGATATTTGCAGACCAAGGAATTGAAATTCCTACTACATGGGATGAGTTTATAGAAGTGAATGAGAAGCTATTAGAAGCCGGAGTGACGCCTATTGCAATGGGAACTAAAGAAGGTTGGTTGTTGTCGTTAACCCATGGAATAGTTGGAGCAGGGGTTGTTGATGGAAATACCTTTGCAGAAAAGCTTATCAAAGGAGAAACGGATTTTACTGATTCGGCATTTAAAGAGTCCATTCAAGTAATGAATGACTTAAAGAAATACTTCCCAAAAAACTCTGAGGGACTAGGAATGGATGATATCCGCACGATGTTTGCAATGGAGCAGGCAGCGATGTTCCCACTTGGGAGCTGGGAAATTCCAGTAGTGAATGATTTAAACGGAGACTTGGATTATGGGTATTTTGCAATGCCGTCTAAGCAAGGAAATCAAACAGTAACCTCGTGGGTTGATGGTTCATTTGCGATAAATGCAAATTCTAAAAACAAAGAAGCAGCTAAGGTGTTTCTTCAGTTTTTAACAACAAAAGAATTTGGAGAACTTTTTGTGAAAGAATTTAATATGATTAGTGCAATTCCTGGTATCAGTTCAGAAGATGAGCTTCTTAGTGAGCTAAGTAAAGCGGTAGAAACAAGTTCAACCCCGTATTATTGGGTTATTAATTTTACAGGTGGAGATCCTACTACAAAAACTGTTTTAGAAACAGAATTACAAGGAATGTACCTTGGCGAGGTTACACCAGAGGAAGTAGCGGATAAGGTGCAAAAAAGTGCAGAATCCTGGTTTTCCCCCTTTCAATAAATAAGTAAGGAGGCTGTGATTTATGTCAGAACAAACAGCTCCAGTAAAACGTTCAAAGAAGGGGAAAGGGTGGACTATCCACCTTTTCCCCATCCCTATATTAATCATTTATGGGATGTTTGTACTCTATCCTATACTAGCAGCACTATCATATAGCTTCTTCTCCTTTAAAGGATTCACAAGAGATTCCTTTGTTGGTTTGGATAACTTTGTCACTCTCTTTACTACCGAGCCTTATGGGTCCATGTTTAGGAATGCTTTTTCCCATAATGTCCTTTATTTTTGCGTACAAATGGTTGTCATGAATGGCCTTGCGTTTCTTTTAGCTTTTATAGTCTATAAAAAAGTAAAAGGTGCTGAATTTTTCAAAGTAGCTTTTTTCTTACCGCGGTTATTATCAGTTATTGTAGTTGGTTTCTTGTGGAAGCTAATCTTAAATCCTAACTTTGGTACACTCAATCTTATTTTAGGAAAGCTTGGTTTAGAAAATCTACAAAGAGCATGGTTGGGTGAGCCAGAAACCGCTTTAATTTCTATTATTCTAGTAAACTGTTGGTTCGGCTTGGGCTTTGGTGTACTAATATTTTTAGCTGGTTTCCAAAGTATCCCTGGCGAACTCATCGAAGCTGCAAGACTGGATGGAGCAAAGGGGACCTCCATGTTACGAAAGATATACATCCCATTAATGATTCCATCTATTTTGATTATGACGGTTTTGACCTTTATTCAATCCTTCGAAGCATTTGAGCTCGTTTATGCTATGCAGGGCTCGATGGGAGAACCATATTACTCAACAGATACAATGGCAGTATTTTTTTACCGACTTGCCTTTGGTAGCTCCACTGCTTCTAGTTCATCGGCAATTGGACTTGGCTCCGCACTTGCGACCGTTTTATTTTTCTTCATATTAATATGTACAATGATCTTCCTAAAGTTTATGAATAAAAAAGAAGTACAAATGTAAGAGGTGAATAGTATGGAGAAAAATACAATTTGGACCAGGCCGTTTTATTATATTATTATGTTCGGAGTTGCTACCGTCAGCTTATATCCAATTTTTTTAATGTTTATGTCCTCTTTTAAATCTAGTTCGGAGATATTCAAGAATCCCTTAGGATTACCTACAAGCTTTAGTCTAGATACGTACAGAACGTTATTAAATAAGATTCCATTTGACCAATATTTTTATAATAGTGTCATGGTGAGCGTTACTTCTGTAGTTCTAGTCGTGTTATTTTGTTCTTTGGCTGCATTTTATATTGCTCGATTTGACTTTAGTTGGAATAATGCGATTTTCTTTTTGTTTTTGCTAGGAATGATGATTCCGATAAAGCTTGGGATAGTTCCGTTATTTATCTTAATGCGTGATCTAGGCCTTATCAATTCTTTATGGTCTTTAATACTTATGAATATAGCTACTGGTGCCCCTATTACAATGCTTATTTTAACAGGCTTTTTTAAAACGTTACCGATGGAACTCGAGGAGGCGGCAAGGATGGATGGGGCTGGGAACCTTCGTACCCTTTGGCATGTACTTCTTCCACTTATGCGACCTGCTTTAGGAACAGTTATCATTATCAACTTTATAGCTGCTTGGAATGACTTTTTCTTCCCGCTAATATTTATAACTGAAAAGGCAAAAATGACGATTCCGGTTGGTATGCTTTCCCTTTTTGGGGAGCATTCTGCTGACTGGGGCTCTTTGTTTGCAGGGCTAACATTAGCTTCATTGCCTATGATGGTTCTTTTTCTTCTTGCATCGAAGCAGTTTATGGAAGGGCTAACGGCAGGAGCGGTTAAATGATTGGACACAGATTAAAAAGGCAGGCAAGGAGATAAAAAGATTGATGTAGAAGTAAGATAGCTTTTGGTAAAAGGATTCTCCTTGATTCCAAAAATAGCGAAACCTCTCCTCTATAAGAAGAGCTTCATCATATTACTGAATTTCCTCGTGAGGCACA
This sequence comes from Psychrobacillus sp. FSL W7-1457, assembly GCF_038593405.1. Classification (NCBI taxonomy): domain Bacteria; kingdom Bacillati; phylum Bacillota; class Bacilli; order Caryophanales; family Bacillaceae; genus Psychrobacillus; species Psychrobacillus sp. FSL W7-1457. Next base: position 2,125,461 of record NZ_CP151993.1, on the reverse strand, counting down.
TCTCTCGGGGTTTTTTGATGATTATAGAAAATATCGCGTCTTCATATGCAGACTAATACATTTCTATGCGTAGAAAAATCAGTCATACCGCAATCGACATTCCGAAATTCTAATAAATATCCCTTTGTACTAACAGTCAGGGAGATGGCGAATGTTTTATAGAAGTTAATCGTATATATAAAGATAAGTGTATGATTTTTGTAGATAAGGAAGTGTTAAAGGTGAAACTAATTTCTAAATCACCTTCCTCTAAGAATGGGAAAAAGTTATTTTTATTACTACTTATTTTTGCAATAGTTCTTAGCACCGTTTGGTTACTTAAAAGTGGCAACAGCACTAATGTCTCGGGAGATTTAACTGAAAGTATCCATATTGCTGCAAGTTCTCTGCTGAAGGAAGACCCCACTATTTCTGAGTTCACAATTGACACGATAAAGCTAAGTCATAAAAACAAAGAGTCAGAAGAGGTATATATAATAACTTTCTCCATTAAACCTACAGATCCAACAAATTTTATACTGACAGGAGGAGGGATTAAGGGCGAAAATGGGTGGATCAATGAAAAAGTGAATTATGTAACGGTCAAGGATAACGAGACGCTAGTATTCAGCGCTACACCTATGGAGGGGCATTAAAATAGGAAAAGTAAAAACAGTGTGGGCTTCTGGGGTTTAAGATTCAGACTACTAGAGTTGTTGCCTTGCCAAGATCATCGATTGTTATTTATGTAAATTACGATTACTTTTATGAAAGGGGAGCTAGCCTTGAAGCTAATCTCAACTACGCCATATCAAAAAATCTTAATGCTTAAATTATCTTTTTTGATTCTTTGTTTTCTTTTAGTTATGGCTGTTCCTTTTTGGTTTTTCTTTTTAAGGGGAGGTTCAGCAGAAGATGAGCTAAGAGAACGAATTACCGATACAGCAACGGAGAATTTGAAAAATGATGACATGGTAACCGAATTTACTTTAGATGATTTAGAGCTAAGCTATACAAATGATGCTTCTGAAGACGTATATAGATTAGAATTCTCAGTTAAGAGCATAAATCCAGATAGTTTTATATTAGCTGGAAGAGGTGTAAAAGGAGAAGACGGATGGGTCCATCAGCTTGAAAATTATGTGACAGTCAGAAATGATAAAAGCTTAGTATTTAGCACCATTCCCGAAGAGCAAGATCCACATTAAATAAATATCGGAAGTTGCCAAAAAAGTAGTACTTGTCCTTCTTTTTAACTTCTATAGGAACAATTTAGATGAGATGTAAAATGAACGCTAAACTCATTTTTTCTATTTTTTACAGCAGTTCATAAATTTAATTAGTAATAGCCAGCATTAGATTTAATTGTGGATTTCAAGTTAGCTGGATGTAACTATCGAGTTGGGCTAGAGAATTTAAGCTGATTACTATTTATCTCCTTTACCCATTGACTATCATTCCAAATAGTTGGGTTGTCAATCGTTTCGTTTTCTCCTCGAACCATAAAATCATAAGTATCCTTACCACCTGTATACCAATCAACAATGACCAGCTGATCATTTTCATTACGCACTAGAAATTCAGTGGCTTCCCCAAAGCTACCTTGATTATGTTTGATTTCTGCAGGTAAGTGTAAATAGAGAAAGCCTCCATCCTCATCGTTCGTATACTCCACTTCCCAATCTACATCACGAGTGGCAATACCCACACTTTGTACAAAGTCATCTGTAAGCTTAATCGTGAAATACAAGTCAAATTGGGATTGAATCTTCTTTTGTGTATAATGTACAAGGTTTTCATTATTCATAAAAGCATTCAATTCAATATCCGTACCATTCCATACCGCCTTATAATAGTCGGTCAGAGCTCTTGCGCACATTTCATAAGCATTTTTTGCATCCTGAATAGATAGCTCCCCTTTGTTTTTTACTTCATACTGAGGAGGGCCTTCTACATTCTGTTCTGTGCCGGGTGCAATTGCAGAGGCTAATTCACTAAGTGTGCTGGTACTATCTGAGACTTCATATATATTTTTTTCGCTATTATCATTTGTTTTAACTGGACTACACCCTACTAATACAAGTACAGTTACGATGGTCAACACTGAGAATTTAGTCATAACAACAACTCCTTTACTATTAGACGGTGGTTACTTAACGAAAGTCACATATATTTTTAATTTATTACGATTTTCATTTACCTCTAAAAAAAGGATCAATAAATTCTTTTAAGCTGATTGTGCCAATAAGGTATATAGAGACCCCCATAAAAACCCCTTGAATTCTAGTTGAGACAATCAGGTGTTCCCCAATCCAAATGAAAGAAATAAAACAAATGGAGAGAGAAAGAAAACAAATCATTAAGCCTATGATTTTCTTTTTATAAAGCAGAAAAACTGTTGTAAGAGCAAACCCTTCTGGAATATGATGCAGGACTGTAGAAGCAGTGATAGATAAAGGGAACGAATCATTATGAAGTAACGAGCCAATGGTCAGACTTAAGGGAATCGTATGTAAAAATAGTCCAATAATCAGAGGACTTATGGTACTCGTTTCATCTTTTGCAGCGTGTCGATGTGGAATTAATAAGCTAAACAAGTAATAACCGCAAATGAATCCTAAAAATAACCCTAGTTTTTCAAAGGACTCGAGAGCTTCTGGAACAATTTCAAATACCAATAAACCGATTAATAATAATCCACATAACAACCCGAATATTTTTTCATATTTTTGGTGAAGTATCCCATAAACCATATAAGCAGCTATACATCCTATCGAAAGGCTAAGAAATAAAATAAAGCCTAAAAAGATTACTGTCATTGTTGACCTCTTTCGATTTAAAGTTTTACATTAATTTGAGTTAAATTCATAATTAAAAATGTGATATACCTTTTTACATAGACAGATATTTAATAATCAGTCTTTTTTTAAAGGCTATGTTAAAGGATAGGGTTGATTTATGATATAAAGAAATCTTAAATCAGAGAGTAGAATTGATTTTTCGCACCAGTCGGACGCTTTCCTCGGGGTGAGCGATAAGTCATCACCCACGCTTACGCGCGTGGTTGTGATGTCTTATCTGTCTCACTCATCCCGTAGGAGTCGCCGTCTTGTGCTCCAATCAATAAATGGGAATGGCTTTCCTTTATCGATAAAGCGCTAATAAGTTTACTCGCATAATCAAAGCTAAAAAACTGTCACCAACCCCAATTTCATCATCTTTTTATGTTCTTACTAGCCATTTGAAAGTTCCTTTGTTTATGTTTACAGTCACTATAAAAAAGAATTGTTAATCAAAATTAAAATCAACCAATAACTTTAACAAAGCTTTTTTAAATAATTATAGGAATAGAGAAATGTATTCAATTATTGTTTTATTTTCAAATTATATGTTCGAACGCTTATGCACAGAAGAGAATCGGACTGTTTAGGAAATTATCCTTAATATACTGATAAGTCATTAAATCACTTTATTACCTTGAAGTACTCATGTAGAATAGATATATAACAATAATTATATAAGGGGGAAGCGAAAGCGTTCATATGACTATAAACGACATGAAGCAAACCAAATTTAATGAAGCAAGCTTTACGGAATGGGAGCAGGCTGCAGTAAAATCATTAAAAGGTAAATCGTTAGAATCTTTAGAAACTAAGACATTAGAAGAAATTATGTTGAAACCGCTTTACACATTAGCGGATTTGAAAAATATCCCCGTCGAACAAACTAAAACAGTAAGAGAAAGTAAAGAATCAGCAAGCTGGAAGGTTGCACAGCAATCAGTAGGATTAACATCAGAGGAAATCCTATCTGATCTGAATGAAAGCCTTTCCAAAGGAAATAATGTCATTAATTATAAAGTAGAGATTGACCATAAGTGGAGTGATTTACAGCTTGAGGAGTTGAAGGAGCTTTTCCAACAACATGAGGTTTTACTTGATGTAAAAAATGATCCAAGTTTCTTAAAACACTTTAATCATGTAAATGGTTCTATAATCGGAGCAGAAGAAGATTTTAAAGGAGCTCGTACATTACATTTAGATGGCTCCAAGTTACATAAGGCTGGTGGGGATGCAATTAGTGAATTAGCTAGCGTATTAGTGCAAGCGGATACATTTGTGCATCTTAATGGTATCGAGAAAGTAGAAGGAAATGCATTTGTACAATTTTCAGTAGACACTAATTTCTTTATGGAAATAGCAAAGCTGAGAGCTTTTAGAATACTTTGGAAGGCGTTTGGAGAAGCATTTGGTAAAGAAAATGTGAAGGCTATACCAGTTTATGCAGAAACATCTCTCCGGTCTTTCTCAGCACTTGATGAAACAGTAAACTTATTGCGTGCTGGGAACAGTACATTGTCTTGTGTATTGGGTGGTGCAGATTTTGTAAGTGCATATCCATATAATTATTTAACTGGCACAACGGCAACTTCTAACCGTATTGCTCGCAATATGCAACTTGTATTAAAGGAAGAAACACATATTCAACGTGTAATCGATGCAGCTGGAGGCTCTTTTTATATTGAGTCATTGACTAAACAGCTTGTTGAGAAGGCTTGGACATATTTTATTGAGCTTATGAAGGATAGTTCCCCAGAATCGAGAGAAAGTATGCTGCTTCAACGAGCTCAAGAGAAATGGGAGCTACAGTTAAAGGCAGTGTCATCTCGAAAAAAATCTCTAATCGGTACGAATAACTATGCTAACCCCGACGATGTAATAGAAAATCCGGTTAAACATACGGACTACAAACGTTTAGCAGAACCTTTTGAAGACCTACGAAAAGCTTTTAAACAGTTTCCACTTAAGGCTGCCATTCTTCCTTATGGTGTTTTAAAAGAGTATAAGCCTAGAATGGACTATATTAATGGCTTTTTGAATGCGATTGGAATTACTCCCGTCCTTGCAGAAGCCAATTTAAAGCCATTTGATTTACAGCAGTGGATCGAGAATGACAATATTCAATATGCTGTTTTTGTAGGTAATGATGACCAAACAGCTGGACTAGTACCTGCTCTTTTGAATGAAAAGCTTTCCGTGCCATTAGATGTAGCAGGGAAGTTCGAGGAGTATGAGGATTGGTTAGAAGCAGGGCTCTCTGGTTCTATTTATGCAGGACAGTCTCTTCTTATAAAAGGAAAAGAATTACTGGCACTAGCTCAGAAGGAGGGTTCACATGACAACGCCTAATTATGAAGCTGTTTCTATAGAAGAAGTATTAAAAAAGGCTGGAAATAAAGTAGACAGTCAACATGGTTCCTTTATGTCTAATGAAGGAATCGAATTAAAGTCACAATACATGACGGAAGATCTAAAAAATGTAAACCATATAAATGATCTGCCAGGAATAGCTCCCAATACACGTGGACCTTATCCAACAATGTATGTGTCGAAGCCTTGGACCGTTCGACAATATGCAGGTTTTTCTACAGCAGAAGAAAGTAATGCATTTTATAGAAGAAATCTAGCAATGGGTCAAAAAGGTCTGTCTGTAGCTTTCGATTTGGCTACACATAGAGGATATGATTCTGATCATGAGCGAGTAACAGGCGATGTCGGCAAAGCTGGTGTTGCAATTGACTCAGTGGAGGACATGAAAATCCTTTTTGATGGTATACCGTTAGATCAAATGTCTGTTTCCATGACCATGAACGGCGCAGTATTACCTATTATGGCATTTTACATTGTTACAGCAGAAGAGCAAGGTGTTACACCGGAACAGCTTGCAGGAACGATCCAAAATGATATTTTAAAAGAATATATGGTACGTAACACGTATATTTATACACCGGAAATGTCTATGAAAATAATTGCTGACATTTTTGCATATACAGCGCAGCACATGCCAAAGTTTAATTCCATTTCTATTTCTGGTTACCATATGCAGGAGGCAGGAGCAACAGCTGATATCGAGTTAGCCTATACACTTGCTGATGGATTAGAATACGTACGTACAGGCATAAACGCAGGAATTGAAATAGACTCATTTGCTCCTCGACTGTCGTTCTTCTGGGCAATTGGTATGAACTATTTCATGGAAGTAGCAAAAATGAGAGCAGCACGAAGAATTTGGGCTCAGATGATGAAGAGCTTTGACCCTAAAAACCCTAAATCTCTAGCTCTACGTACTCACTCGCAAACTTCTGGATGGAGCTTAACAGAGCAAGATCCTTTTAACAACGTGACTCGTACTCTTGTAGAGGCAAATGCAGCAGCAATGGGACACACTCAATCCCTGCATACAAATGCTTTAGATGAAGCGATTGCACTTCCAACAGACTTTTCCGCTAGAATTGCAAGAAATACACAGCTTTTCTTACAGGAAGAAACAAACATGACAAAGGTAATTGATCCATGGGGCGGTTCTTATTATGTAGAAACGTTAACAAATGAATTGATGGAGAAGGCATGGACTTTAATAGAAGAAATTGAAGAATTAGGCGGAATGGCAAAAGCGATTGAAACTGGGTTACCAAAGATGAAAATAGAGGAAGCCGCTGCCAAAAAACAAGCCCAAATAGATTCTTCAAAAGAGATTATCATTGGGGTGAACAAATACCGTCTTGAGCAAGAGGATGCCATCGACATCTTAAATATTGACAATACAGTAGTTCGTCAAAAACAAATGGAACGCTTGGAACGTGTTAAGGCTAATAGAGATGAAAAAGCTGTTCAAGAAGCCTTATCAGCATTAACTGAGGCTGCTAAAACGGGTAATGAAAACCTTCTAGCTGCAGCAGTAAATGCCGCTCGCCAAAGAGCGACTATAGGGGAAATATCAGATGCAATAGAGGTTGTGGCAGGTAGACATAAGGCGGTGATTCGCTCAGTGAGTGGAGTATATAGTGCTAATTTTAGTGACGCAGAAGAAATAGATTCTGTTAAGCAAATGGCAGAGGATTTTAAAGAAAATGAGGGTAGACGTCCTCGAATTTTAATCGCAAAAATGGGGCAGGATGGACATGACCGTGGTGCTAAAGTAATTGCTACTGCATTTGCTGACTTAGGTTTTGATGTTGATATTAGTCCACTATTCCAAACTCCTGCAGAAACAGCTCAGCAGGCAGTTGAAAATGATGTCCATGTAATTGGAGTTAGCTCGCTTGCAGCTGGGCATATGACCCTAGTACCAGCTTTGAAAGAAGAACTTGCGAAACTTGGTCGTGAGGATATTTTAATCGTTGTTGGTGGTGTTATCCCAGCACAGGATTATGCTTTCTTACGCGAAAATGGAGCTTCTGCTATATTTGGTCCTGGTACTGTTATTCCGGTCGCAGCTCAAAAAGTTATCGAGGAAATTTATAAGCGACTTGGCTACGAGGAAGTGGAAGGCTAATGGCAGATGAGGAAAAGGTAACCTCTTCTTTACATGTCAAGAGCGGTGTAACATCTCAGCACGACGGTATGGGAAGGTCTTCGGTTAAAAAATTTACAAAGAAGACTACTCTTTCTATAGATACTGAATCGTATAGTTATGAGATTAAACAGGGCTCTCGACTTCATTTGGCCAAAGCGATTACTTTTATTGAAAGCACTACCTCTGAGCAACAAACGATAGGTCAACAACTTTTGAAACAATTGTTACCTCACACTGGTAATAGTATTCGCATAGGCATAACTGGGGTGCCTGGAGTAGGAAAAAGTACGTTCATTGAGGCCTTTGGAAAAATGCTATGTAATTCTGGGCATAAGGTAGCCGTGCTGGCAATTGATCCAAGTTCATCCCTTACCGGCGGAAGCATATTAGGGGACAAGACTAGGATGGAAGAGCTGGCAAAGCATCCAAACGCTTTTATACGTCCTTCACCTTCTGCAGGTACACTGGGAGGCGTGCATAAAAAGTCTAGGGAGACCATGCTGCTATGTGAGGCTGCTGGATATGACGTCATATTAGTAGAAACAGTAGGAGTCGGTCAAAGTGAGACTATCGTTAGGGGAATGGTAGACTTTTTCTTACTTCTTGCCTTGACGGGTGCAGGTGATGAATTACAAGGAATGAAAAAAGGAATTATGGAGCTAGCAGATGCAATCGTCGTCAACAAGGCAGATGGCGCTAATGAAGCCTTAGCCAAAAAAACGGTAGCTGAATATAAACAAATATTACATTTTCTAGCTCCCTCTGCTCCCAATTGGACAACCCCAGCGCTTGCGGTATCCTCCTTACATGACCGAGGTCTAGACAAGGTGTGGGAGACAATTAAGAGCTTCGAAGAAAAAATGAATTACCAGCATTTTTGGCAAAAGAGAAGAAAAGAACAAACGATTGATTGGTTTAAATCAATGATTGTAGATCGATTGTATGATGACTTTTTTGCCTCAATTGAAAGAAAGCAGACGATGAAACAGTTAGAACAACAAGTAAGAGAAGAAAAAATCACTGTTTCTGATGCTATTCAGGAGTTATTTTCCTCGAATTCATATAAATAATCTGATAAACTTAGTTTGAATTGAAAAAGGAGAGCTGTCAAATGAATATGGATTTTAACTTATTAATGAACGATATGATTATACAAGCGCGTAGTGAAATGGAAAACAGTGGCTATGAACAATTAACTACTCCTGAAGAAGTAGAAGCTGCTTTCGCTAGAAAAGGTACAACTCTAGTAATGATCAACTCTGTTTGTGGATGTGCTGGCGGCATCGCTCGTCCTGCAGCTGCAAATGCTGTACATTATGACAAACGTCCTGATCATTTAGTCACTGTATTTGCTGGTCAAGACAAATTAGCTACACAACAAGCCCGTAATATGTTCGGAGATGATCATTTACCTTCATCCCCGTCATTTGTAATGTTAAAAGATGGCCAAGCAGTAGCAGAAATAGGTCGTCATGAAATTGAAGGGCATGCCCCAACCTCTGTCATTACACACCTTCAAGGTTTATTCGAAGAGTATTGCGAGGAAGTATAATCTACAAAAAAACAGCGGAAGCATAAATTGCTACCCGCTGTTTTTACATTCATTTATTTCTTATAATACGAAGCTTAGACCGAACAATAATGTGGACATTACCATGACAAATATCATGAGATATACAATAATCTTACGAAATGTTTGATTGCGCATTAAATTCTCTCCTTTTGCTTGTACTCCTATTTTATCAAAATTGAAAAAATGCACAAGAGGTAGAGATTTTTTTTTGTAATATATGTACAATAGTATAGTGAATAGTCAAACAATAGAGGATGTGCAAACAATGGAAAAGGTAGACCATATCGGAATTGCTGTAAAAAGCTTAGAAAACTCTTTACCATACTATACTGAAATTTTAGGCTTGAAACTTATACATATTGAGGAAGTAGAATCCGAAAAAGTAAGAGTAGCTTTTATCGACAGCGGAAATGTCAAACTAGAGTTACTGGAACCAATTGATGAGACTAGTACAATTCACGCCTTCATCGAAAAAAAGGGTGAAGGAATTCATCATGTCGCCTTCGGAGTGAAAAATATTCAGGAGCGACTAGATGAGTTAAAGGAAAAGGGAGTTCGTTTAATACAAGAGACTCCTAAAATTGGGGCAGGAGGAGCTGAGGTTGCTTTCATTCACCCTAAATCTTCTGGTGGAGTTTTATATGAACTATGCGATAAATCAAGGGGAGCGAAATAACTAATGGATATCTACGAAAAAATTAATGATCTATATGACCGTAAACGTAAAGTGGAATTAGGTGGAGGAGACGAAAGAATAGAAAAACAGCATGAAAAAGGGAAGCTGACTGCTAGAGAAAGAATCGAACTGCTAGTAGATGAAGGTTCTTTTGTTGAGTTGAATCCATTTATAAAACATCGTACGGTTGACTTTGGCATGGACAAGCAAGAGGGGCCAGGGGACGGTGTTGTTACAGGATACGGAAAAGTAAATGGACGAGCTATATATCTATTTTCACAAGACTTTACTGTTTTCGGCGGGGCACTAGGAGAGATGCACGCACTTAAAATTTCTAACGTGATGGACTTGGCTGCTAAAAACGGTGCTCCGTTCATAGGTCTAAATGATTCAGGCGGTGCACGTATTCAAGAAGGCGTTGTTTCTTTAGATGGATATGGACAAATTTTCTACCGTAATGCTATATACTCCGGTGTTATTCCACAAATATCTGTTATTCTCGGACCTTGTGCGGGTGGAGCGGTTTACTCCCCAGCTATTACAGACTTTGTGTTTATGACAGATGAAACAAGCCAAATGTTTATTACAGGCCCTAAGGTAATTGAAACAGTTACAGGTGAGAAGATATCTTCAGAAGATCTTGGAGGTTCCAAAGTACATAATACTATTAGTGGTAATGCACACTTCCGCGGTAAAACAGAAGAAGAAGTGTTACAAAGTGTAAGACAGCTGTTGAGCTACCTTCCACAAAGCTTTGAGGAAAAACCACCAGTTCTAGAGCCATTAGAAGAAGACGATGACCGCCCAGATTTAGCAGACATCGTACCTTTTGAAGCAATTCGTCCATATGATATTCGTAAGGTAATTGATCAGGTCGTTGACAAGGATTCATTTATGGAGGTTCATAAAGAGTTTGCAAAGAATATAGTAGTAGGCTTAGCTCGTATTAAAGGAGAGGTTGTAGGATTAATCTGTAACCAACCGAAAGTTATGGCTGGTGGACTAGATATCGACTCGTCTGATAAGGCGGCTAGGTTCATTCGCTTCTGTGATTCCTTCAATATTCCATTAATCACGTTTGAAGATGTAACTGGCTTCTTCCCAGGTATAAAACAAGAGCATGGTGGTATTATACGACACGGTGCAAAGATTTTATTCGCTTATTCGGAAGCGACAGTTCCAAAAATGACTGTTATTTTACGTAAAGCATATGGCGGAGCATATGTGGCGCTTAACTCTAAGTCTATCGGAGCAGATCTAGTTTTTGCTTGGCCAAATGCAGAAATTGCGGTTATGGGACCACAGGGGGCAGCTAATATTATTTTTGCGAGAGAAATTGCCTCTAGCGATAATCCTGAACAGGTTCGTGCTGAAAAGATTGAAGAGTATCGTGAAAAATTTGCAAATCCATATGTAGCAGCTTCCATGGGGATGGTCGATGATGTTATTGATCCGAGAGAGACTCGCATCAAGTTAATCCAAGGGCTAGAGATGATGCGTAACAAAAAAGAAACTAGACCTAAGAAAAAGCACGGGAATATCCCATTATAAAGGAGTCTTTTACAAGATGAATCGTTTAATAGAAGAATTTTTTGAGTTAGTGAAGATAGATTCTGAAACAAAGCATGAGCAAGTAATTGCACCAATTTTAAAGAATAAGCTCGAGCAGCTTGGTTTTTCAGTTCTGGAAGATGATTCAGCACAGAGAACTGGACATGGAGCTGGTAATTTAATCGCTACTTTGAAGGGGAATAAGTCTTCGGCAGATAGCATCTACTTTACTACTCATATGGATACGGTTGTGCCAGGTAAGGGAATCCAACCAGTTATTAAAGAAGATGGCTATATTTACTCAGATGGCACAACTATATTAGGTGCTGATGATAAAGCAGGGATTGCAGCATTATTCGAAGCAATACGTCGTTTAAAAGAGCAGTCCATCGAGCATGGAGATATACAAGTTGTCATAACTGCTGGAGAAGAAAGTGGCCTAGTTGGAGCTAAGGAAATGGACCCTTCCTTGCTAACTGCTACCTACGGTTATGCAATAGACAGTGATGGAGAAGTAGGCGGTATTGTTACCGCTGCACCTTATCAAGCAAAGCTTTGGACTACCATTACTGGAAAAACTGCACATGCCGGTGTTGCTCCTGAAAAAGGTGTTTCAGCTATTACATTAGCTGCCAAAGGAATCGCAGCTATGAAATTAGGTAGAATCGATTATGAAACAACTGCTAATATAGGTCGCTTCGAGGGTGGTCAGGCAACAAATATTGTTTGCGACACTGTTCATATTTTATCAGAGGCTCGTTCTATCGATAAAGAAAAGCTAGATGCACAGGTTGAGCATATGGTAAATACATTTGCAGAAAAAGCAGAGCAATTCGGTGGAAAAGCTACTACGGAAACTAAATTAATGTATCCTGGCTTCCGTTTTGAAGAAAATCATCAAGTCGTACAGGTTGCAAAGCGTGCGGTTGAAAATATAGGAAGAAAAGCCGATATAAAAACAAGCGGTGGTGGTAGCGATGCCAATGTAATAGCTGGATTTGGTGTACCAACAGTAATTCTTTCAGTCGGTTATGAGGAAATCCATACCACAAACGAAAGAATGCCAGTGGAGGAACTTGAAAAACTAGCAGATTTACTTGTAGAAATCGTAAAGGTTGCCGCAGAATAATGCACCAGGAGGTTTTAATCCATGTCTTCTCAAAAGGTAGTTGTGTTTCAATCCGGAAATGAAGAATATGCAGTATCTATTGATCATGTAGTTTCTATCGAAAAGCTAGATAAAGTTAATCCTATCCCTCATTTACCGACTTATCTGATAGGATTGATGAAAATTAGAGGAGAGCTTGTGCCTATAATTGATTTTGAACAGATTCTATATAATCAGAGTGGTCTTATGAATGCTAATGCCCGTGTTGTTACGATGCATACGGAAGAAATGTCAGTTGGTATTCTTGTGAAAGAGGCGAAGGAGATTTTAGATATCCCTTCTGAGTCTTTAAAACAGCTGGGTATTATGAATTATTCTAAGACAAAATACTTCACGAATATTGCTAATCTTGAAGATAGAATGATTACAATTATAGACCCTTCTATTTTAGTTCGATCATTAGAAGGCATACAAGATATACAATCTTATTTAGAAGACAATAAAGGAAACCTTGAAGTAAGTAGTATATAATATTAGACATGGGTAAGTTCTGTTTTTCGATTGGACAGTGGAAGGTAGCTATTAAATGGCTACCTTTTTCCCTTTTTATTTTGAAGGAGTTAAAGATGTAGAAGAGGTGAATAGACTTGACTAAACGAAACAGAATCATTTTTCACTTAGACATGAATAGCTTTTATGCATCTGTAGAACAAGCACATAACCCTTCTTTAAAAGGTAAGCCAATCGCAGTCGCTGGAAATCCGAAGGAACGTAGAGGAATATTAGTAACATGCTCCTACGAGGCAAGGGCAAGGGGCATTTATACAACCATGTCAGTATGGGAGGCTAAAAGAAAATGCCCAGAACTAATTTTATTGCCTCCTAATTTTGAAAGTTATAGAGCCGCCTCAAAAGCAATGTTTGATATATTACGGTCTTATACTCCAATGGTAGAGCCTGTCTCTATTGATGAAGGCTATATAGATTTAACTGATGTTGATATGCAAGATGATGCAGTAGCATTTGCAAAATCCATTCAACAAAGAATATTGCGAGAGTTAGATTTACCTTGCTCTATTGGAATTGCCCCTAATAAATTTTTAGCTAAGACAGCCTCCAATATGAAAAAGCCGATGGGTATTACTGTGCTTAGAAAACGAGAGGTCGCGCAACAGCTTTGGCACTTACCAGTAATCGAAATGCATGGCGTTGGAGAAAGTACCTCTAAAAAACTAGAATCATTAGGTATTATAACCATTGGCAATATAGCTAGTGCCAATCCTGAAATTTTAAAATCAAAGCTAGGTAAAGCTGGTGTGAGGTTATATAATCGTTCTCATGGCATAGATGATCGTGAAGTGAATCCAGAATCTATTTTTGAAACAAAAAGCGTAGGTAATTCTACTACATTACCATATGATGAAACAAATATGGATGAGCTTCAAAAAGTGCTCAGAAGACTATCTGGGAAAGTCGCGTCACGGTTAGAATCTAAAAACCTCGCTGGACGTTCTATCACAATACATATTCGGGATGCTAGTTGGAAAAATAAAACGAGAAGTAAGACTGTAACTAATCGCATCTTTAAAGAGGATGAAATATTTCAGCTAGCCTATCAATTATTTGAATCAGCTTGGGATAGCGAGCCTATTCGATTGCTTGGCGTCACAGTTAACAATGTATTTGATAAGGGAGAATCAGTAGAGCAATTATCTATTTTTAACTATGAAGAACATGCAAAAGAGGAACCAATATTAAAGCTTGTGGAGCAGCTTCAAACTAAATTTGGAGCAGGGATTATTAAAAGAGGTATCAAGTTGGATAAAAAACCATCTTTTGAATCTAAAACAAGTTTTAGTAAAGACTTTTTAGATGACCACGAAAGATAAAAAATCAATTTATTAAGAACAGGGGTTTTACGAGTAGATGAAGAAAACAAAAACACCAGAAACGATAGGCAGAATTATTATGATTATTGTAGGGGCGGTAATTGCGGCCTACGCACTAGAAGCAGTATTGATTCCAAACTCTGTAATTGACGGCGGAGTGACAGGTGTCAGTATCATGGGGAATTATTTATTTGAGATCCCTTTAGGAATCCTACTATTTGTATTAAACATTCCTTTTATTTATTTAGGCTATAAACAGGTTGGTAAGACGTTTGCTTTATTTAGTATCATTGGTATCGCTGCATTATCAGTCTCAACTGTTTTGTTACATCATATTAATCCGATTTTAAGTGCGGAAGACCCGTTACTTGTTGTATTATCAGGTGGTGTAATGCTTGGTGTAGGTATTGGTATCGTTCTTCGTAACGGTGGTGCACTTGATGGAGCAGAGGTACTGGCAGTTCTAGTCTCACGTAAAGTACCATTTTCAGTGGGGGATATAATATTATTTATTAATGCATTTATCTTTGTTGGTGCAGGGTTCATATATGGTCTTGAGAGTGCACTGTATTCAGCTACCACTTATTATATTGCTAAAATAGTAATTGATGTTATTCAAGTAGGTCTTGAAAAATCCAAATCTGCTAGGATTGTTAGTAAACATTCAGAGGAAATTGGAGCAGCCATTCAGGATAGACTTGGTCGAGGGGTAACCTATTCGAATGGAAGAGGCGGATTTACCAATGAAACAATTGACATTGTTACGTGTGTCATTACTCGAATGGAAGAAAACAAACTAATTACAATTATTAAAGAAAAGGACCCAAGTGCATTTGTAGTAATTACAGATGTAGCAGAGGTTCGCGGCGGCAGTTTCAAAAAGCGTGACATTCACTAATCATAGACCGTTAAATGAGTTTAAAACTCGTTTAACGTTTTTTTGTAGCTATCTATAAGTTATGATATATATTTCAGGAAACAATAGCATGTTTGTATAAGTGCTAATAATGAACATACTATTGTCCCAAGCGCTCATAATGTTAAAATGATATATAACGAAGATTATATAAAATAAGGAAGTTGGATATATATGCAAATTTTGTTTTTAGGTACCGGAGCAGGTATGCCCTCTAAGCAACGTAATACAAGCTCGATGATTTTAAAGCTACTGGAGGAACGAGGGACTTATTGGATGTTTGATTGTGGGGAAGCAACCCAGCATCAAATCCTCCGAACAACTATTAAACCGAGAAAACTAGAAAAAATATTTATCACGCATTTGCATGGAGATCACATTTATGGTTTGCCAGGGCTTTTAGGCTCTAGATCTTTTCTAGCTGGAGACGAGCAGCTAACGATATACGGTCCAAAGGGTGTAAAAGATTGGTTAGAGGTTACTTTATCTACGTCCCAAACTCGATTAAAATATCCTCTTCAAATAGTAGAGATAGAAGAGGGAATAATCTTTGAGGATGAACAGTTTATTGTAGAAGCCAGATTGCTTGAGCATGTTATTCCTTGTTATGGTTTTCGTGTAACCCAAAAGCAACTTCCTCCTGAGTTACTAATCGAGAAGGCAGATGCTCTAGGGGTTCCAAGAGGTCCATTATTACGTTTATTAAAATCCGGTGAGGATGTTGTATTACCAGATGGTAAAACAGTCAAGAGCTCTGATGTAACAGGACAACCCAAAAATGGGTTTAAGGTTACCGTTTTAGGTGACACGAGACACTGCGAAAATTCTATTGTTTTAGCAAAGGACTCAGATATATTAATACATGAGGGTACCTTCGACATTGGGACGGAGGAGCTTGCCAGAGAATATGGGCATTCGACAATTATTGATGCAGCAAATGTCTGTGAAAGTGCTGGAGCTAAGCATTTAATAGTCAACCATATTAGTGCTCGTTTTATGGCAGAGGATTTGAGAACTTTGCTAAATCAAGTTTCTTCATATAATTTCCCTATTTATATTGCAGATGATTTTAACGAGTTCAATTATATAAACGGTCAATTAGAAAA
Source organism: Psychrobacillus sp. FSL W7-1457 (assembly GCF_038593405.1). NCBI lineage: Bacteria > Bacillati > Bacillota > Bacilli > Caryophanales > Bacillaceae > Psychrobacillus > Psychrobacillus sp. FSL W7-1457. Next base: position 2,109,307 of record NZ_CP151993.1, on the reverse strand, counting down.
ACTGGAAAACTAAACATACTAACATTAGTAGTACACACCAAAACCATGGTTTGTACTACTATTTTTCCGTAGTAGAAGAAGGGAGGTCGACCCGCTTGGGTGGCTAAGAGTTCCTATCATAGATCTTCTTCACCCCCTAAATTCTTGATTTCACGTTTTTATTTGTTTTTAAAGCCCGATGGTTTTTTGTAAGACATCTCTCATTTTTATTGTTTAGAGAGGAGGCGGCTACTCCTGGAGGAACAGCGGGAGATGGAAGCCGTGTCCCTGGAAAGCGTCCGCTGTAGCGGAAAACAACTGCATATCATAGGAGTAGAAGCCCCGAAAACTTTACCTAGTAGCAGAATTTTCGAGGCTTTTTATATTTAGAGATTTGCCCCAGCTTTTTTTCTGACAGTAAGTCTATGGATGGTTTCTGATCACCATGTTTTCGTTTCCCTATTCAAATTGCTTCCCAAGAATTCTTGATTTTTGCTGGGCTGCATCTATGCATGCAAAAATAGCCTCGTCGACCTTGTGTGACATGAGCTGCTCAATGCCTGCCTCTGTTGTACCTCCTGGACTCGTAACCTTTCTTCTAAGCTCAGAAGGCTCTAAATTGCCGTTCATCAGCATATGCGCTGCCCCCTTCATCGTTTGAAAGAATAATTGACGGGCATCTTCCTTACTTAGCCCGTGCAAAACAGCCGCTGCTTCAAATTGTTCAGCAAAATAGTATAGATACGCTGGTCCGCTACCAGACAGAGCGGTTACGACATGCATATCTTCCTCTTCTATTAACATAACAGTTCCTATTGATTCTAATAAGTTTATTATTACCTTTTTAGATAGATCATTTATTTTGTCATTACAGCAAAGGGCAGAAGCACTCAAACCAACAGAGGCAGAGGTGTTTGGCATAACACGTGCAATTGGTCGCTCTCCAAGGTACAATTCTATTGTTTGGATGGAAACACCCGCAATGACAGATACAATTGTAGCCGTCTTATTTATATATAACGAGATATCTTTGCAAGCTTCTACGGCATCTTTTGGTTTCATAGCAAGAAATACAATGTCTGCTTTTTGCAGAGCAAGCTTTTTTGAACACATAATATTGATTTGATACTTAGATTGTAAATACTGAAGGTGTTTCTGATCTGATTTATTCATGACACAAATGGAATCTGGAGAAACTTTATTTTCCTCCAATAAGCCGTGGATAATAGCTTCAGCCATGGAGCCAGCCCCTACAAAAACTATATTAGTCATACGTTTATCCTCCTTCAAGTTAGTTCATATCTACAACTTTCCTTTAGTAATAATAACCAAACGTTAGATAACAATAAATTATCTTCTAAATACCCTTCCAATTATCAACAACGAGTTATATCAAATGGGGAGTAATAGGCTAAAAAAAGCATCCTTTTTATTGCTTTGAATATGGAATTCCTTGACTAGTACATTTATCATTTTTTGAAAGCCTTCCATCCACTCACCCCTAGATTTGAATATAAAAAAACGCTCCCGTCCCTATATTAAATAAGGACGAAAACGTTTGATTTCCGCGGTACCACCTAAGTTTGCTATAAAATAGCACATCTTTTTCCTTCTTATCGCGAAGGTCACGACTATGTTTACATAGTAGCTCCGAAGCAGGTTCCTTATATGAGAGGGAGATGAAATTTTCAGCAGGCATTTCACTCTCTTTACTCCATCATATATGTACTAGTCTTCTTCATAGCAAGAATTATCTGAATTAATGAAATTATAGAGGTCATTTTACAAAAAGTCAATCTAATTTAGTGACTCCTAACTTATTAACCTGTAAAATAAATGAATAGTCATTCATGTAAAGGAGAAACAAAAAGATGATACATAAGATAATTATTCCGACGCCTTTTGCTGTAGGGGATGTTAATGCATACCTTATAAAAGGGGATGTACTTACTCTAGTAGATGCAGGGCCAAAAACGGAACAAGCACTAGTAGCTTTAAAAAGTGGTATAAACGAAGCAGGTTATGATCTTAATGATATAGAACAAGTCATCCTTAGTCATCATCATCCTGATCATTCGGGTTGGATCGAGGCGTTTGAAAAAGCGCAGATTCTAGGACACGAATATAACCAAGTATGGCTAAGAAAAGATCAAGAATTTTTATCTTATCATGATGAATTTTACTATAACTGTTTGGTCGAGGAAGGTGTTCCTGAACAATACTTAAAATGGATTGAAAAGATGAGGAGACCATTAAATTTCATCGGTAATCGTTCATTAGATGCGATGTTGAAGGAAGGAGATACAATACCAGGTCATCCAAATATGCAGGTTTTAGAAACTTTGGGTCATGCGCAGAGTCATATTTCCTTATGGGACGAACAAAATGGGGTGTTAATTGGTGGGGATTTAATCCTTGAAAAAATTTCTTCTAATCCATTAATAGAGCCACCGTTGGACAAATCCGCACCTCGTCCAAAATCGATGCTTCAGTATAATGAAGCGTTAAAAAGAGTGCAAGCATTGGGCGTTCAAAAAGTATACAGTGGCCATGGAAATGAGGTATTTGGAGTCGCTGATTTAATATCCTCTCGTTTAGTAAGACAACGGGAGAGAGCATTAAATGTTCTTGAAATGATGAAGGATGGGGAAAAGACTATTTTTGAACTAACTCAGAGGTTGTTTCCAAAGGTCTACGAAAAAGAGCTTGGTTTGACGTTATCTGAAACAATCGGACAAATAGATTATTTAATGGACAACGGTCTCATTCAAGAAAAGCGGACAGACGAAGGAATTCTTTTATATGAACAAGCGTAAGAGGATTCTCATTACTGGTGCCACAAGTGGTATAGGATTTATGCTGGCGCTACAACTGCAAAAGGATGGTCATGAGGTGTATGCAACAGGGAGAAATACTAATGCCCTAGATCAGCTGGAAAAGCAAGGAGTCCATGTCCTTGTTGCTGATTTAACGACAGAAACGGCTTATGGAAATCTCTTTGAGAAGGTGGAAACCCCAGATGTTGTCATATTAAACGCAGGAGTGGGTACCTTTGCTTATCTAACAGATTTAAAGGAAGAACAGATAGATCAAATGCTGAGTGTGAATGTAAAAGCACCTATTATGCTCACCAACTATTTTGCAAAGCTGATGAAAGAGAGAAATTCAGGACATTTTATTATTGTAGCATCACAGGCAGGTAAGGTTGCCACACCTAAGGCTTCTGCGTATGCAGCAACTAAGCATGCAATCATTGGGTTTGCAAATGCAGCCCGAATGGAGTTAAAGGAATATGGTATTCATGTGAGCACTATTAATCCTGGTCCGATAGATACTCCATTTTTAGATTTAGCAGACCAAACAGGGGGCTACCGTGAGAAAATGAGCAAACATTTGCTTTCTCCTCAAAATGTTGTAGATGCTATTAAGAAAGTCATTGATAAGCCTGTTAGAGAGGTAGATTTACCTTTTTATATGAGTTTCACTAGTAAGTTATATGCTGTTTTTCCTAAAACTGTTGAATTACTAGGTAAAAGCTTTTTCAATAAAAAATAACGAAAAAACCAATCAATGCTATAGTTGATTGGTTTTTTGTATGATCAAGATACTTTTCCTTGATAAACATTCAATAGTTGATCGAGCTCTTGGCTACATGCTACTACAACAGGATGAGTAAACCCGAGACTTTTTGCTTTTTTGTACATATCATTTCTTTTACTAGTTATTAAGATCAATAATGATGTTTCATGCCACTTGGTTTCCACTGATAATTTCCTCCGTTTAACAGATTTTTACTGTAATGGTTTCTTGGTATAATGATGAACTTTTTTTATTGTAAAGTATCATTAATGAAAAATTTGTCAAACTGTGGAGGAAATTAAAATATTTTTTATTTTTTTATTGTATTTATGCATCTATGTAGTAGAAATGTTGCTTCCTTGTACTCTATCAAAGAAAATTTGACTAGTATTTTAATATCCAAGTATATGGATATTATTAACCTAGGTACTTAGTACTTATTTCAAGTTCTTCAACTGCATAATCCATGCTATTGACAAAATACGCTTTACGATCTATATGAGAGCTAACGGATATATGTAATTGCTCATCCACGAAATGTAAAGCAACTCCATCTTCTACTGCATAACCAGGTTTCATTTTGTTTTCAGCAATCATTTCTTTATAAGCTGGTCTTCTTTTACTTTCTCCATCGTAGTGGGGACAATTACTTCCTTTTAAAATTCCAAGACAGTCAAGCTTATATAACGGACCATTTAATGGATCGGTCAGTCCTTCCTCAAACCAGCAAATAGAACCTGCACTAAGACCTGCTAAAATAATACCTTTTTTATAAGCCTTTAAAATAATGTTATCTAGTCCCCATTCCTTCCAAAGCACTAGCATATTTCGAGTATTTCCTCCACCGACATACAGAACATCTTGCTCCAAAATAAACTCTTCCAAGTCACTAAAGTTGGGCTCGAATAACGAAAGGTGAGAGGTCGCGCACTCTAGATTATTAAACGATTCGTAAAACCTGTTTGTGTAGTTGTCTTGATCCCCACTCGCAGTTGGTATAAAGCAAACTTTAGGTGATTGCTTCTTTGCTTGTCCTAATATGTATTGATCTAACAGTGGATTGTCTGGCTCCATGGAGAAACCACCGCCACCCATTGCAATAATTTGTCTCATTTTAACACTCCTTCTATAGTTAATAGTTAATGTTCTACATAAGTTCATTCGAATGGTGGAAGTAAGGGGTATATATTACATGATACAATTCATCGAAAAGGGGACAATGCGATGAATCATTGGCAAAATAGCATAGCTCAAACAAGAATTGCAAGACCTACTGATAAGTTAAGTCAGGTTATTGAGTTTTACCACAAAGGCTTAGGATTAAAGAAAATTGGAAGCTTCAAGGATCATGACGGCTACGATGGGGTGATGATTGGTTTGCCAAACAAGTTGTACCACTTAGAATTTACTGCTCATAAGGACGGGTCACCATGTCCTAGTCCTTCTAAGGATAATTTACTTGTTTTTTATATTCCTCAAAAACTCATTCTAGACACTCTAGTTAATCAATTAATTGATATGGGATACCCTACTGTCTCATCAGAAAATCCATATTGGGAGAAGAATGGGGTTACATTTGAAGATCCAGACGGGTGGAGAGTGGTGCTCATGAACGATTCAGGAATCTGACATATTAAATAGATTGCAAATGAAGAGGCTGGGACATAACTGGTAAATAAATTAAAAGAAGTGAAATAACAACGTGATTTCACTTCTTTATTTTTTTTAAGGTAACTTATTTTTTTAGGCTATATAAAAAGATAGGGTTGATTTATGAAGCAAATAAATCTTTAAATTAGAAAGTAGAATTGATTTCCGCACCAGCCGGACGCTTTCCGCGGGGTGAGCGATAAGCCATCACCCATCGCTTACGCGCGTGGTTGTGATGTCTTATCTGTCTCACTCATCCCGCCGGAGTCGCCGTCTGGCACTCCAATCAATAATGCAAACGGCTTTTATACAGCGATAAAGATCTATAAAATTACTCGCATAAACAAAGCTTGGAAATAGACTCTCACCACATTTCATAATCTATTTATGCTTTTAATAGTTCTTTGAATTGTCACTTTTATAATGTTTACAGTCACTATAAAAAAGAAATTTTTAATCAAAATCAACTAATAGCTTTAACAATGTTTTTTTAATAAAAAGTTCTCTTTTATGTTTGTTTGGAGAGGAGGCGGCGACTCCTGGGGGAACAGCGCGAGCTGAAAGCCCCGCAGGAGCAAAGCGACGAGGAGATTGAAGCCGTGCCCCCGGAAAGCGTCCGCTGGAACGGAAAACAACAATGCTTTATTTTAAGGGAACTTTTGTCCCAGCCTCTTCAATATTATATACAGCAGGACGCTCCTACTAACACCGCACTTCTTTGAGACAAATGTATTTTTATTTAAGAATGCCAGTTGTGTAATTAGAATTTTTAGATAATAAAATATTATCATAGTATTTAAGCAATGTGAACAGCGTATGACGACTACTGGACTTGGGGAATTTATTATACATATAAGTTATTTTGGTTTAGTAATGCTGTACGGTCATCTATGAGCAATAAACTCTATTAAAAGAATAGTTTTTTGTTGACATTATACCTGTAGGGGTATAATGTAAGTGATGAAAGTAAGTGGAATTTAACCTGATAATTAATCTTTTCAAGAAAATTTTCATGTATGCATTGCAGTAGCAGAAGTTATTATAACAGTCTTACGTAAGCAATGCGTGATGACATGAGCAGAATAGAACCATCGTGTTTTTCAAATTAAAAGGTTCTTGAAACGGTAGCTAGTGATATAAACAATCATATGGAGGTAATATGGATGAAGAAAATAGTGGTTATTGGTGGTGTGGCTGGTGGAGCTTCGGCAGCTGCCAGAATTCGACGCTTAGATGAGCAAGCACATATAGTTATGTTTGAAAAAGGTCCTCATGTATCTTTTTCAAATTGTTCATTACCATTTCATTTAAGCGGGATCGTAGAAGATAGCAAACGTCTATTAATGATGACACCAGATTCCTTTGAATCGAAATATAATATTGACGCACGTGTTAACAATGAGGTCGTTTCGATTAACCGTGATGAAAGAACGGTAACGATTAAAAATGCGGAAACAGGTGAACTCTCTAATGAATCTTATGATAAGTTAATCTTATCGCCAGGAGCAAGCCCTATTATACCAAAGCTACCTGGAACAGATTTACCACATGTATTTACTGTGCGAAATGTAGTCGATATTGAAAAATTACAAGATGCGATTGTCAAAAAAGACGCAAAAAATATTGCGATTATTGGTGGTGGATTTATAGGTGTAGAAGTGGCTGAAAACCTTCGCTTAGCTGGGCGTGATGTTGCATTGATCGAACATGCACCTCAGATTCTCACTCCATTTGATGAAGATATGGTACAAATATTGCATAAGGAAATGATGGATCAAGGTATTCAGTTGGTGGTAGACGATGGCTTAGCTGAGATTAATATGTCCTCTATTACTTTAAGCTCTGGCAAAGTAATAGAAGCGGATATCGTAGTATTGGCAATTGGTGTTCGTCCAGAAACTTCCCTTGCGGTTGAGGCAGGACTGGAGATTGGTGAGACAGGCGCCATTAAAGTAAATCAAAATTACCAAACAAATGATACAAATATATATGCGGTTGGAGATGCAATCGAAGTATATCACCGTTTAATGAATAAACCAACACGTTTAGCATTAGCTGGGCCAGCACAGCGTCAAGCACGTGCAGCTGCAGATCATATATATGGTATTCATAATGCAAATAAGGGTGTAATTGGTTCTTCAAGTATTCAAGTGTTTGATTATGCAGCTGCCGCTACAGGATTAAATGAACGTACTGCGAAAGAAATTGGCATACCAGTGGATGCAGTGTACGTAATTGCTCCAGATAAAGTTGGGCTGATGCCATCGAGCAACCCATTACATTTTAAATTGATTTATGAAGTTCCTACAGGACGTATTGTTGGTGCACAAGCTATCGGAAAAGGTAATGCAGATAAGCGTATCGATGTAATAGCAACCCTAATTACAATGAATGGAACAATTGAAGATTTAAAAGACTTAGAGCTTTCCTATTCTCCAATGTTTTCTACTGCTAAAGATGTTGTGAATTTAGCGGCACTGGTGGCAACGAATATGATGGCAGGACGTTTTAAACAAGTACGTGTAAGTGACGTACGTTCATTAGTTGAATCGGGAGCATTTATTGTAGATGTGCGAGAGCCCAATGAATTTGCAATTGGAGCAGTGAAGGGTGCAAAGAATATTCCTTTAAGTCAGTTACGTGAGCGCATGCATGAGATTCCAAAGGATATCCCTGTATATGTTCATTGTCGTTCAGCACAGCGCAGTTATAATGCTGTCATGGCATTAGTGCATAGCGGTTATGATGAAGTTTTTAATGTTTCGGGCTCATTTTTAGGAATAAGCTTATACGAATATTTTAATGATCAGCAGAAAAATCGTGAACCAATCGTGACGAAATATAATTTTAAATAGCTTTGTTAAAGTTATTGGTTGACTTGGATAGACATTGCGTTTTTATACTGACTGTACATTTTAAATGGCTAGTTAGTACATAAATAGATTATAGCTACAGCCCTACTCCATTTATTGATTGGAGCGCCAGACGGCGACTCCTGTGGGATGAGTGAGACAGTTAAGTCATCACAACCGCGCGCGTAAGCGACGGGTGATGGCTTAACGCTCACCCCACGGAAAGCGTCCGGCTGGCGCGGAAATCAATACTACTATCCGATTTAGAGAGCATCCTAAATCAACCCGAACCTTTACCATGCCTTTTAAATAATGATTTCACCATTTGGGATTGAACTACCTTTATATGCAAGGGAGATGTTTATGACTTATATAACCTTGGGGCAATTTTCAATCCCCATTACCTGGATTGCGTTTTTTATCGCTATTTTCTACAGCGATTTTAGAAACAGAAATAAAGATGAAAATACTGACAAAATAATTAGTCGTCTTTTTTGGTTTTACGTTTTAATCTGGAAGTTTAGTTATATCCTATTTGCATGGGAAAGCTTCGTCCGAGCACCTATGTCAATTCTCTACTTTGATGGAGGTTTAAAAGGAAATATATTAGCCTTCTTAATGATGATGATTGTACTTGTAAAGCATCGAGCAGGAATTGAATGGGAGGTGCTATGGCAATATTGGACCCGCTTTGTAGCAGCCCACCAATTCGTAAGCTATATCTTAATGGAGCAATGGGTCATTGCAAGTATATGGTTAGCAGTATTAGTCTTACTCGAAATGAAAGAGAAACAGTGGATATTAATTGTTCAGTGGCCAATTCTTTTATGGGTAAGTGGATGGATGGATGCACTAGTCATAGCACATTTATTGAGTATTGTGTCTTTAATTTTAAAAAAGAAAAGCTATCAGCAAATTGCTTTAGTTGGTGTACTAAGCTTAATGGCAATGACAGTGACTGATTTACGTGCGACAGTTTCTACATCTGATAGAGTTGCAATCGATTTAAATACTACCTCAAATGATAGATATATTTTATCTGAGAAAGACCAGAAGCTCACAGTGGTGAATTTCTTTGCGACTTGGTGTCCACCATGTCAGGCAGAGATGCCGCATTTACAAAATTTTGCTGAAGATTTACCAGATCAAGTGGAATTGATTGGGATCAATTTGACTGACCGTGATAATGGTCCGAAGGAATTAGCAGAGTTTATGACAACACATGAAGTGACGTATCCTATTTTGTTAGATGAAAAGGATCGGTTTGGTAGGTCCTATAATATTGTTTCTATACCCACTACGGTAGTTCTAAATAAGGAAGGGCAAGAACTAGAACGGATTATAGGACCGGTAAGTGAAGAGGTTTTACGAAATTTAACGAACAAGTATAAATGATTTATCTCATCAAATTATAGGAAGTGGCCACCTCACATCCTATTATGACCTTCATATTCTTGTTCTCTCGCAAATGAGGTGCAAAGCTTTTAATCTTTTGTATTGACATATACCCTATGGGGTAGTAATATGTGTTTAGAACAAATATGAATTAAATGAGGTGAGATGATGCAATATGATGCGAAGGTTACAGCAAGGATGAAAAAAGTAGAAGGCCAGCTTAGAGGTATACTACGTATGATGGAAGAAGAAAAAGATTGTAAAGATGTGATTACACAACTAAGTGCTGTTCGTTCTGCTGTAGATCGTACAATTGGTGTTATTGTCACAGATAATTTAGTTGAGTGTTTATCTAAAGAAAGTGTAGAAACTCTTGATAAAAATGCAATGGTAAAGCAAGCAGTTGATCTATTAGTAAAAAGTCGATAAGACTTTTTATTTTTAAAATAAAAAATACCTATACGGGTAAGGAGATATTTATGGAAAAGAAAAGAACAACAATCGTTTTATTTAGTGGAGATTATGATAAGGCAATGGCTGCCTATATTATTGCGAATGGTGCAGCAGCTTATGACCACGAAGTAACTATTTTTCACACGTTCTGGGGAATTAATGCGTTACGCAAGCAAGAATCAGTTGCTGTGAAAAAAGGATTTCTAGAAAAAATGTTTGCAAAGATGATGCCTCGAGGTGCAGAAAAGCTCGGTTTATCTAAAATGCAAATGCTAGGAATGGGACCAAAAATGATTAAGCATGTGATGAATAAGCACAATGCATTAACGCTAACACAGCTTGTGGAGATGGCTCAAGAGCAAGATATTAAAATAGTAACTTGTACGATGACAATGGATTTACTTGGCCTTCAAAAAGAAGAGCTTTTAGATGGTATTCAGTATGCAGGTGTTGCAGCTTATTTAGCAGATGCAGAAAATGGCAATGTAAACTTATTCATATAAGAGGTGACATATGGAAACAATACTTATCATAGCAGTCGTAGCAGTGTTTATAATATGGCGCTTTAAACCGACAAAAGGTATTCAAAATATATCTACGGGACAGTTAAAACAAATTATTAACGATAAGGATAAAGTATTTGTCGATGTAAGAACAAAAGGTGAATTCAAATCACGAAATATACCCCAATTTAAAAATATACCACTTGGTTCTGATTTTTCGAAGTTACCAAAAGACAAGGAAATCATTGTAATCTGTCAAAGTGGTATGCGATCAAGTCAAGCGTGTAAGCAATTAAAGAAATTGGGATTTACTAAAGTAACGAATGTCCGTGGTGGCATGAGTGCATATTAGGAGGATATTAAAATGAAAACAATTTTACCAGAGCAAGTACAACAAAAGCTACAAGCAGGGGAAGACTTAAATTTAATTGACGTGCGTGAAGTTGCAGAAGTTGAGTCAGGTCATATCCCTGGCATTATCCATATTCCACTGAACTTGTTAGAATTTCGTTTACACGAGTTAGATAAAACTAAACCGTATATTATGGTTTGCCGATCAGGTGGGCGCAGTGGCCAAGCAACAACGTTTTTAGAATCGCAAGGTTTTGATGTGACAAATATGTCTGGCGGAATGCTGGAATGGAATGGCGAAGTTAAATAAATATATATTTTTAAAAATAATTTATACCCTAACTGGTATAGGTGGAGGTAACAAATGTTTAAATCAGATGTGCAATTAGATGCAAAGGGCTTGGCTTGTCCAATGCCAATAGTAAAAACTAAAAAAGCAATGAATGAAGTAGAAGAAGGTCAAGTTTTAGAAATCCAAGCAACAGATAAAGGCTCTGTCGCGGATTTAGCAGCTTGGTCAAAAACAGTAGGGCACCAATACATCGGTTCTCATGAAGAAAATGGTGTGTTTTATCATTATATTCGAAAATGCAATCCAGAAATTAGCGATCAACAAGAAAAGTCATTTGAACAAACGGTTTCAAATGAAGAAGCAATCGCTGGTGATGGCTTAATCTTAGATGTGCGCGAAGCAGCAGAGTATGGATTCGGCCATATCCCCGGTGCGAAATCGATCCCAATGGGTGAGTTAGAAAATCGTTTAACTGAATTAGATCAAGAGCAAACTATTTATGTCATTTGCCGTACTGGTACTCGCTCGGATATGGCAGCACAGCAATTGTCAAAAGCAGGATTTAAAAATATATATAATGTCTTACCTGGTATGTCAGGGTATGAAGGCGAATTACAGAAAGAGGTTGAATAATATGTCAAACAAAGTAGCAATAATTGCATCTAACGGCGGTTTATTTGATGCATATAAAGTATTTAATATCGCAACAGCAGCGGCAGCTTCTGATAAGGAAGTAGCAATTTTCTTTACTTTTGAAGGCTTGAACCTTATCCATAAGCAAGGTATGCACGCACTTGAAATGCCAGCAGGCAAAGAGCATTTTGCGGAAGGCTTCACTAAGGCACAAGTACCAGCAATTCCACAATTGGTGGAGATGGCTCAAGAGCTAGGTGTGAAATTTATTGCTTGCCAAATGACAATGGATGTTATGGGCTTAACAAAAAATGATTTTGTAGATGATATTGAAGTCGGTGGAGCAGTTACGTTCTTAGAATTCGCAAAAGACGCAGCACCAACATTAACATTTTAATTAGGTAATGGGAGGGAATTCCCTTCCGACCTAAAAAATTTAAATAAAATTATACCTATGGGGGTACTTGTTTATGACAGTAAATATATGGACAGCTGCTGATGTAGCTCGCAAAGTAATTGATAACAAAGAATTATTTATATTAGACGTCCGAAATGCAGATGCATTTGAGGATTGGAAGATCGAAGGTCATAAATTTGAGTATTTAAATATTCCGTATTTTGATCTATTAGATGGCGTGGAAGAGTTATTACCACAAATTCCGAAAGACAAAGACATCTTAGTAGTTTGTGCGAAGGAAGGCTCATCCATAATGATAGCAGAAATGTTATCAGATGCAGGCCTAGAAGTTGGATATTTGAGTGGTGGAATGAAATCCTGGTCTATGTATTTAGAGCCAATTAAAGTAGGAGACCTTGCAAATGGTGGCGAGTTATATCAATTCGTACGTTTAGGAAAAGGCTGCTTATCCTACATGGCAATTTCTGAAGGTGAGGCAGCACTTATAGATGCAGTCCGTTTCACAGAAATATTTACAAAGTTTGCACAGGAAAAAGGTGTAGAAATCAAGCATGTATTTGATACTCACTTACACGCCGACCATATTTCAGGTGGACGTCATATCGCTGCTGAAACAGGAGCAACCTATTATTTACCACCGAAGGATGCAGAAGAAGTTGTATTTGACTATACACCTTTGACAGACGGGTTAGCAGTCCAGCTCGGTTCATCAAAAATTGAAGTAGGTGCACTTTACTCACCAGGTCATACAATTGGTTCTACTTCATTTGTGATTGATGATAAGTACTTATTAACAGGAGATATTTTATTCATCGATTCGATTGGGCGTCCTGATTTAGCCGGCCTGGCAGAGGATTGGGTAGCAGATTTACGCGAAACATTATACTCTCGCTATCGTTCACTAGCTGAAGATCTAATCGTATTACCAGCACACTTTATGATTATTGAAGAGCTAAACGAAAATGGTACTGTAGCAAAACGTTTAGGAGATCTGTTTGCAGAAAATCATGGCTTAAATGTAGAAGACGAGGAAGTATTCCGTTCAATGGTAACAGACAACTTGCCTCCTCAACCAAATGCCTATCAGGAAATTCGCCATGTGAACATGGGCAAAATTACACCAAGTAATGAAGAGCAAACGGAAATGGAAATCGGACCAAACCGTTGTGCAGTACGTTAATTTTCATAACAAAGGAAATATGATTCATAAGCTTGTCTCTTGGAGATAAGTTTATACTGACAAAAAATAATTCGAGAAGAGGAATATAACATGAACATTACAAAAACATTAGATGCAAAAGGATTAGCATGTCCAATGCCAATCGTTCGTACGAAAAAAACAATTGATACGATTAATTCGGGAGAAATACTAGAAGTACTTGTTACGGATAAAGGTGCGTTAAATGACTTTACAGCGTGGGCAGCAGCTGGCGGGCATACAATTGTTGAACAAAAAGAGGAAGACGGCGTGCTATTCTTTTACATTCAAAAAGCTTAACAGTATAAATAGCGAGTAGAATATGCTTCTACTCGCTTTTTTTACAGAAAGAAGGGACAGACATTATGGATCTTTCCATTACATTTATAGTTGTTATTTTTGCCCTTGGCTTTATAGGGTCATTTGTTTCGGGCATGTTAGGAGTTGGGGGCTCCATCATTAAATACCCCTTGCTATTATACGTTCCACCACTATTTGGACTGGTAGCATTTTCTGCGCATGAAGTATCAGGAATTAGTGCTATTCAAGTATTCTTCGCTTCTATTGCAGGTGTTTGGGCATATCGAAAAAGTGGGCTGCTCCATAAGGAACTGATCATTTACATGGGTGGAGCAATTTTACTCGGAAGCTTTATTGGTAGTTACGGTTCAGGATTTTTATCTGAAGACGCTGTTAATATTGTGTACGGAACACTCGCTATAATTGCAGCAGTTATGATGTTTATTCCACGTAAGACTATAGAGGAAAACGCTAAAATTTCGTTCAATAAAGTTCTTGCAAGTAGCCTAGCGCTCATTGTTGGAGTTGGATCTGGGATCGTCGGAGCAGCGGGTGGATTTTTACTAGTACCAATAATGCTTACCGTTTTAAAAATACCAACACGTGTTACAATTGCGACCAGTTTAGCAATCACCTTTATTTCTTCTATTGGTGGTAGTGTAGGTAAAATCATGACTGGTCAAATTGAGTACTGGCCTGCGTTCATAATGATTATCGCAAGTATCATCGCAGCCCCTCTAGGAGCAAAAATTGGTCAAAAAATGAACGTGAAAATTTTACAATGGCTGCTAGCTATTATGATTGGGGCAACAGCAATTAAAATTTGGATTGATATTTTGCAGTAACACACGAAGAAAAGAATTAAAGATGTATCTCGTGAATCAAGGTTTTTGTTTTCGACTGATGTTACACTTTGGCTAAGATTTCTATGAATCTTTATTATAAATCTATATCATAATTACTTCCTAGATAATCCAGACTTACATCAAATACAGTAATAATTTTATGAAAAGATGGTTATTAATGAAACAACCCATGAAATTTTAAATTGACTCAATAAACTTTTTTTTATTAAACATACGTTTTTTTAATAAAATGATGTATAGTTAAGTTCGATTAAATTTAAGGAGCAAGACATGAAAAATTTTATTGTTATTACTTTGGGTTCGTTATTAATGGCTGTTGCACTGAACTTATTCTTAGTGCCTCATGAAGTTATTCTTGGTGGGTTTTCTGGTATTGGGATGATAATAGGTATTCTAACCGGATGGAATATTGGTTGGATAATTTTCATCCTAAATATTCCAGTTTTTGTTTTAGGATTCATAAGTATTGGGAAAAAATTTGTAGCATATAGTATGTATTCTGTTTTCCTTACGAGTTTAGCAATGCAATATATTCCGGTTTATCAGATTACAGAAGATATTTTATTGTCCTCAGTTTTTGGAGCAGTAATTGGTGGTGCGGCTACCGGAATGATTATTAAATTCAATGGCTCTACTGGTGGAATAGATATTATTGGGCTTGTTATTACCAAAAAGAAGGATTTCTCCTTAGGTACTTTAATGCTAGTCATGAACAGTGTCATTGTATTAGCTTCTGGTTACTTCATAGGCTGGGAGCAAACGATGTATACATTACTAGTTCTATACGTATTCGGAAAAGTAGTAGATGTCATTCATACCAAACATGTAAAAGTAACTCTTATGATCATCACTGAAAAAGGTGAGGAAGTTCAAGATAAGATGCTTAAAAGCTTAGTCCGAGGGATCACTGTTTTGGACGGAGAGGGAGCATATACTAAACAACCAAGAAAAGTGCTTTTTACCGTCATTACGAGATATGAACTAGGGGAAGTAAAGAAAATGATTAAGGAAGTAGACAGTAATGCGTTTGTAAATATTACTGAAACGATTGAAGTCATGGGAGCATTTAATAAAAATTGATTTTGTAAAGTCCAGAAAACTCTGGGCTTTTTTTATTGGTTATGTGAAAGGCTTGGTTCGATTTATATTAAAGTGGTTTGCTGACACCTGCTTTTCAACCGATTAAATATTATATTATTTAAGGTGATACAAATAGTGAGCCATTTCGTCTTATTGGGTAGGAGGTAATTATATGACAAAAAATATATTATCTTTTTTATTTATCATTTTTGTCCTCGGAGCATGTAGTCCACAAGGTACTGATGAAAAAACATCTTTAGATATAAACAACTCCGATAAAATTTTCGAAACGACAGGAACTGCTTTCAATATTACTTTTGAAAAGATAGAAACAGCTATAAAAGAGCAAGGATTAGAATTAGTAGAAGCAGACTTACCACGTGAAAATGCTTTTATCCAATCATTAAATGGGGTGTCACCAAAAGCATATTTTCTAGATGGTAAGACACTATCTATTTATGTATTTTCAACTGTTGATGCACGGCAAAAGAAGATGGCTGATTTTGAAAAAAAAACTGCCACAATGGAACTGGAAACCCACAAAACATACACAAGCAATAATATTTTAGTGTTTTATACAGATGAAAGTGATGGAAACAATTCAAAATTGAAATTTGCAATAAAAGCATTAGATTAACATAGAGCTGGAGATTTATTTCCAAGCTCTTTTTTTATGTACTTTTTTGTTTCTTATAATAAAAAAGGACTTATCACTTAGTTACTTTATAAATATAATTTAAAGTTTAATTGTCTGAAAATGGGGTATTTACATTATAGGAACTATTAAGAAATAAGGGGAGATGCTAGTTATGTGGAAAAGAATATTATTTATCTCCGAGCATGGGGACCCACTTGAAACTCTAGGTGGTAAACAAGCTGGAGGTCAAAACAACTATGTAAAAGAACTTGCCCTTGCCCTTGGAAGAAGAGGTATAGCTGTAGATGTAATTACTCATTGGAGTAACCCCAATGCCCCACAGGTTGAGAAATTAGGAAATATGTCAAGGGTCATTAGATTTGCTGCAGGGCATAAAGGATATGTGGCAAAAGATAAGATATATGATTTATTACCACAATTTTATGATGAAATTAAAAACAATTTATCTATACCAAAATATAATGTTGTTCACTCTCATTATTGGATGTCCGGTTTACTTGGGCTTGCTTTAAAAGAAGAGTTTGGTATTCCCCTCGTTCACACTTCTCATTCATTAGGTATCGCAAAAAAACAAGCTACTGGAACTGCAAACCCGATACGATTAGACGCAGAAAAGAAAATTTTAACATCTGCGAATAAGGTAATCGCCACTACCGAAGTTGAAAAGCAAATAATTCAAGACTTTGCAGGACCACATACAAATATAGAAGTAGTATCTATTGGAGTTGCAAAAGAATTCCAATCACAGGTCAAGAAAAAATCAGTAACTAAACCGTTGCTAGTATATGCTGGTCGTCTGGAAAAGACAAAAGGAATCGGCACACTATTAGATGCCTTTAAGAAATTAAAAAAGGAAAATCCAGAACTTAATGCTAAATTGGTGCTAGCTGGTGGTGATAAGGAAGAAATAGACATCAACTCAGGATTACCTATCAACCCCCATTTAAGGGAGCAAGTTAAAGGTATAGAGGAATACATTGAATTCATAGGACCTCAATCTCAACAAGGATTAAGTAATCTTTTTTCTAAAGCCACTTCAGTTATCGTACCGTCATACTATGAATCCTTTGGGATGGTGGCAGCTGAAGCCCAAGCATGTGGGACACCTGTTATTGCTTCTGGAGTCGGAGGACTCAAAGATGTAGTGTCTCATGGAAAAACAGGCTTACAGGTAAAGCCCAAAGATCCGTCTCAGCTGGCTTCAGCTATGAAAACTATATTAAAAGACAATCTTTTAGCAAAAAGACTAGGCAGAGAAGCTGGAGAACGTGCAAAACGTATCTTTAATTGGTCTTCCATTGCAAAAGAAATAGATCATACTTATGAGGAATTGTTATATGCAAATGATTACGCAAATGCTAGCAACCGATCTTGATGGAACGCTTGTTGGTGATGAAAAACACTTAAAAGACTTACTTACCTATTTTGAAGGTCTACAAAAGAAAGTTACTTTAGTTTATGTCACAGGAAGGCATCGGGAGTCAGCCTTAGATCTTATTAAAGAGGCTAACATTCCAATGCCGAGTATTTTAATCTCGGATGTGGGAACAGGCATATATATAGGCAATGACCTTAAACCAGATGAAGAATGGGATCTTTTAATGAAGAAAAATTGGAATCCAGAGGCTATTAAGAGAATCGCTTCTAATTACCCAACTATTGTTCCACAAAAGCTTCCAGACGAATCTAGGATTTCTTATACTGTGCAAGAAGATAAAGGCAGTGTTAAAAAGCTCAAGCAAGAATTACTAGAAGCTAATATACCACATAAATTTATCTTCAGCTCAGGAAGGGATATTGATATACTCCCTGAGAACAGTGGAAAAGGATCTGCTTTGACATACGTGATTGAAAAATATGTAGATGAGCAAGCATCGATATTGATTGCAGGCGATTCAGGGAATGACGAAGAAATGATAAGTCTTGGATATCCATCTGTTATAGTAGCAAATGCGCAACCAGAGCTAAGAGCTATTCAAGACCACCCTCAATTATTTAGAGCAACTAAAAATTGTGCAGGCGGAATTCATGAGGCTTGGTTACATTTTTATGATAATTAAATCATTATTTAAAATTTCATACGTAAATCCGTTCAGACTATAGACAAATTTGAAGTTGTCTATAGTCTTTTTTGTTTACGCTAAAGATGAGCATTTCATCTGTTTTGATACGCTTAATACTTCTTATTAATTTTGGCTATGTATATGGCTAGGGTTGATTTTTCGTGCATTGGTTTGTTTGTGAAATGTTGCTCTTAAAATTATGGTGCAGTTTAGGTAAAGAAGATGAAAGTATGTTTAAATTATTATTGGAAAATTTACCAAAAACGCAATATTATTGTTAAAAAGGGAGATGCGTATGAGAATGAATAAAATTGGTATGGTCTTCTTAATGGTAATACTGATACTCACTGCATGTAATGTTGTAGGAAAGGATCGCTCAAAAGAAAATGTAGATAATTCATCCGTTTATTCGGAAAATAGAGATGATAAAGCCAAAATCCAAAAGGTTAATACGGATTTAGAAGTGGAACATGGATGGCATATTGTTCCTGAAGGTATTAAGAAAATCACTATTTCTATGGAAGCAGAAAATGTTGAAACCATATTGTTTTGGATAGCCCCAACAGGTACGGAGACGTGGGGGGAAAGAACTCTTATTGGTTACGACATTGATGGTAATGATGGATGGTCTATTGAATGGGAATTTGGTGATAGAATATTCCACGACCATATTACAATTCAGGCTTTAGGAAGTGATTATACAACACAAGCAAGTGAGACTTTGAATATCCATTCTGTTGATGAAAATCAAAAAGAGTAAATGAAATTTTTTTACGTTATACTCTTCAACTTCCGCTGTGATTTAGTTAGCAAGACTATCTTATAGAGGGGGAAATAATAATTGGTGGTAATAGTAAATAGTTTATGGAAGAACAAAGAGGTGTATTGACACAAGCTATCATGGTTACTTTATAGTTCAACATACCAGGAGCATTTTTACAAAATCTAAATGGTCACATTTTATTTATATTGGAACTTCTAATTACTTCAACCGTATTAAAGTAAAGGAGTAGGTTAGTTTTAAAGGGTATTATTTAACACGTGGTCAACCATCTCACAGTTGTAAAAGGCAATTCGTGGGACAGGAGAGGTGATTGATTGAGTTTAATTCAAGTGATATATATTGTGCTTATATGGACAATACCTAGTATGGGTTGTTGGTATTCCTTCAGAAAAATGGAGAATGAGAAACAGATAAAGGTTATAAAAGAGTTGGGAAATCCTTTATCTATTTTAGGGATTATACCCAGTTTTATTGGTTTCCTCGTATATCTTACAGGCTCTGTTGCAGCATCAGACATAAAAGTCTTACGGGATTTAGGGATTGCTTTAGCGCTATTTGGTTGGTTTGTAATTTGGGGAGTAGGTCTAATAAAAGGTGAGGGCAATACCATTAAGTGTATTGCTATGATATTAATAGGGATTTCCGTACTAATTGCTTATATCTATCTGTTTTAAACTAGTTTAATAAGCGTCTCAATACTTACTAAACGAACGGGTCCTAGCACAATCTGGTCATCGTTTCGATGATCTATTTTTATGTACAAAATAACAAGTTGATCCCAGAGTTCCTTTAGCAAAAGATTATGTATTGCTGAGGGAACCTTATTTTCTTAATGAACTAAAGTAACACAGAATATAAAGCGCGAATTCTGATTTGGAGGTACTCATTTTGAAAACAATACTAAAAAGTTTAGTAGTTATTACAATAATGTTTTTTTTATATTTTTATCAGTCACCTATAATTACAACAGGTGAAGCAATAAATAATGCAGAAAAATATTTGCTAAATCCACCAGAAGAGTGGAAAAACTCAATATCCTTCAATGGTTTAGAGGAAATTCCACCTAAGAATATTAGTGTGTACCTCACTCCAAAGCCTGGGTTTTGGAATGAAATAATGAATAATATGAATTGGGAAGTAACAATTAAATACAATGTTCAAGAATCAACTATTGTGATGGATGCATACACTGGAGAATTTATAAATCTATATGGTCCATTAGGTTAAATCTCTCCCATTTGTACTGCCTGTGGTATTAGTCGAATTCTGATCCGAAAAATATTGAGATACTATCAAGGTTAACAGGCGAAGGGTTCTCTTCAAAAGTATATTTGAAATAACTAAAGCTTCTTCAATGTAATGTAGTGCTTTACTTCAAGTCTATGGGGGCTACTGAGGTTGATAAGACAACTCTTTTTTCATTTTGAACCAAAGACGAATTTGTTGAATAGAGATTAAGAAATTGTGAAATAAAGGAACCTCAATTCGTTTCGAACGTATTAGAGGAAAAGATGGATGAAGAAAGTTATAAAAAAGGGGGGAGTATATGAGTGAACGATTTGAATTAAGTTTTAAAAATAAGGAAGTAAGAATGTGGTTCTATTTGATGGTACCAACATTTATTATAGGAAGCATCTTGATATTTTATGGTGAACAAAAATATCAGTATATTCCTTGGTTAGTATCAGTAATAGCTTGGACTGTCTTTTATTTATGGCGTTTTTTTTACCGTAAGCAACAGAATGATAAAGTAAAAAATTCTTCTTAAGCTAACAGGTGCATTACGACAATAGAGGTAATGCCCTTTTTCTTATTGAACTACAACAAGCAGTTAAGAGAGATTATAAGTGGGCGTTAGTTGGTATGGAAAACGGGCAACAGGATATGATATTAATCAAAAATATGTTTTGAAACATATTCAATATGAACTTGGTTTAATTGAATGATCTTGTTCACCTTATGGGCGCATTACTTTAAGTAGGAGTAATGCCTTTTTTTATTGATCTAAAGCAAAAGGTTAGCTGAACACGAATTGGAACTTTTACGAAATTTTAAAGTCATACTTAGAAGTTAAACTAATAGGGGTGTTATATATGAAACGATTCAGTATATGCTCAATAGTCCTAATGTTTATTGGAATTCTATTCTTTATATTAAACTGGTTAATAGATGGCTACGTGGAACCTATTGTAATTACTGGAGTTGTTTTAATATTAATAGGGATTGTATTTAGTTTTATTGCGATCTCTAAAAGAGAAAAAGGAAGCATGAAATATATATTAATTGCTACTTTTATCATTTTACTATTTTTAGTTACTTGGTTTGAACCTTTTCAAGTTGTTAGAATGATGACTTGGTTTAAAAATATTACGTAACTAACAGGTAATTTAACAAATTATTACAAAAACATAAAAATAATAATAAAGTAAATGAGCAAAGATAAAAATATCCTAGCTCATTTTTTATGTGTTTTTTAAATTAACCTTTACTAATACAATAATAGGACTACAACAGTTGAACTAGCTAGTGCTGCTTTCCCGAGAGTCGCCTGCTCCATAGTCAAGCATAGAGTGAGGTTTTACAGGAAATCAAGTTGCTCATTACACGTTTTTTGATTTAATGACTAATTTGTACGCCTCTAGTTTTTATGAACATTAAAATGGAGTAGAACGGTTATAAAAGCTTACTATTTTTATTTCTTTTTGTCAGATCGAGTCAAGAAAGATTATGTTATCTTAGGTGAAAAGTTATGGTAAGATGTTTATGTTTGTACGCACCATTCCCTAATAGAAAAGGGAAGAAAAGTTGACACGGCGAGGTTGTAATTATATACTAGGTTACGTTATGTAAGTGATTAAAAATAGTTAGAATATAATAGACAAAAATGATGAATATGAATGATAGGTGAATGAAAATGAATATAAATAAAGAAACGCTGACATTGTTACAGGATAAAATAAAAATAATAGAAACGGTTGAGGAACTTGATCTTTGTTTAGTTGGGCCAGTTAACTTGCCTATTAAGCAAGGCGATTTCCAAACAACCTTTCAATGGTATACCTGGGTTAAAATTGATAAAAATTTATCAAAAGAGGATATTTTAACATCATTACCACAATCAAATTTAGCTTTTGGCCAACAATCTTCTGTTCTTGTTTATGGTGACTTCGCAAATGAGGAAGATGCACTTATTCGTATGCATAGTATTTGTCATACAGGAGACATTTTTGGTAGTCAACGCTGTGATTGTGGTTTCCAGCTTCATGAATCGATGAAAATGGTAGTAAATCATGGCTGTGGAGCCATTTTTTATTTAGCTGATCATGAAGGCAGAGGGATTGGTCTATTTTCTAAATCACTGGCTTATCTTTTACAGGAGGAAGGCTATGATACAGTTGAAGCCAATCATGCACTAGGCTTTGAAGACGATAGTCGCTCATATGAAGATGCAATTCGTGTGTTAGAAGTATTGAGAAGCAAGCAGGTCACTTTAATAACTAATAACCCTAGGAAGCTGGCTGCGTTAAAGAACCATGGTCTTCTTGCGAAGGATCACGTTCCTTTATGGGGTGGACTGAACGAAACAAATGAATTTTATTTGAATACGAAAGTGAAAAAATCCGGCCATATTGTAGAAGAGAACCCAAGTCTAAAAGTGTGAGGTGTATACAATGAAAACCGACGAGGAATATATGAAGCTTGCATTAGACTTGGCAGCTAGTGCGAAAGGCAACACGAATCCTAACCCAGTAGTGGGTGCAGTAATTGTGAAAAATGGAGTAATTGTTGGTACGGGACTACATCGGAAGGCAGGCGAGCCTCATGCAGAAGTGCATGCATTTAATATGGCGCAACAGCATGCCGAGGGTTCCACTCTTTATGTAACTTTAGAACCTTGCTCACATTACGGCAAAACACCACCTTGTGCAAATTTAGTGAAGGAATCAAAGGTAAGCAGAGTCGTTGTAGCTACTAGGGACCCTAATCCTGAGGTTGCAGGGAGAGGCATTCAACTTCTTCGTGACGCTGGCATTCAGGTTGATGTCGGGATATTAGAAAAAGAAGCGCAAAAGTTAAACGAGCGTTTTATACACAATATGCTTACCAAACGTCCATTTGTTATTTCAAAGTTTGCCATGACACTAGATGGTAAACTCGCAACCTATAATGGACATTCTAAATGGATTACTGGAGAAGTATCACGTAAAGATGTGCATACGCTAAGAAATGAAATAGACGGTATTTTAGTAGGGGTAGGTACAGTAATAGCAGATAATCCAGCCTTAACTACAAGACTTACTGAGCTTGATGGAAAAAATCCTACAAGAATTATCTTGGATAGCAGCCTACGGACTCCTTTAGAAGCACAGGTCCTTCAAACAGAGGAAGCCAAAACCATTATTGTTACAAGTAAAGAAGTAGATTTAAATCGTGTTAAAGAATATGAATCAAGGGGAGCAAAGGTATTATTTGTTTCCAAGAGAAATAAGGGATTGGATTTAGAAGAGGTACTTAGCGAATTATATCAACAAGGGTTAACCGATATACTAGTTGAAGGTGGAGGGGCGATAAACTCTGCCTTTCTGAATGCTGGTTTAATAGATAAATACTATATTTATATAGCTCCAAAAGTACTGGGGGGTAAAGAATCCATTACGCCTTTTACTGGTGAAAATCCAGAATCAATGGATGCTGCCAAGCAATTGTATTTTGACGAATTCCAAAAGTTTGGAGAGGATCTTCGTATAATTGCCTACCCTAAAAAATAATGAGCTACATAACCATACTACGATTTAGTATAAGAAAATTAAATAAAATGACAGTTATACACCGTGATAAACGGTAGAAGAGTAGGAGAATAAAAATGAAATTCGGTTTTGATATTGACGATACACTAATTAATTTGAGAGAGCATGCTTTTCACTTGTACAATAAAAAACTTAACCAAAATGTGAATCTTGACGTATTTCATGCTTTAAAAACTGTAGAGATTCATGAAGCGTTTGGTTTGGAAAAAGAAGCTGGAAACACCATGTGGAGAGATTGTATGGAGGAAATATATTTTACCGAATGCCCATCCTTTGAGGGAGCTTTGGAAACTTTAAATTCTCTAGAAAATGATGGACATGAGATTTACTATATCACCTCTCGCCCGAAAAAATATTGCTCTCAAACTCGTGAATGGATGAAAGCACAAGGCTTTCCAATAACAGATGAAAACTTTTACTGCGGAATGCAGGATGAGGAAAAAATAGCCACAATCAAGGCATTAGAGTTAGATTATTATTTCGATGATAAGCCAGCTGTTCTAGAAACGCTCCAAAATGTAAAAACAAAAGTATTCATAAAGGATCAATCGTATAATCAGTTAATGGATATGCCAAGACTGAAAGAATGGTTGGACTTGAAAAAAATTCTAGAGGAAACCGTATAACCAGACATAATTTATAATTTATATTACGATTCGAAAACCCTGTGTATATTAGTCGTTAACTAATACGTACGGGGTATTTTTTTATGGAATAATTTTTAAATTTGAAACAAAGCAAGGAAAAGGTCGTCTAACTATAAAATGGTTAAAATCCGAAGGAAGTGACATTTTGAAAAAAATACAATTCATTATCCCGTTAACATGTTTATCTATTTTACTAATAGGATGTCAATCAATTGAAAGCAAAGAAACAAATTACGATAACCCTCAGCAATCGTTAAATGTACAAGTAGAAGGTGAGGGTGAGGGAGAAGTAATAGAAGTTATCCTATCAAGCTCGACTTTGGAAGACACTATTATTTTTAAAGATGAAGCCAGTATAAAAGAGTTTAAAGATATGATTTCAAGTTCTATAAAACAAGATGGAATTGTTAATATGGCTAATCCAGATTATTATATGGATATTATGTTTAAAGACGATAAAAAACAAAGTTATTATTTATGGGTAGGAGAGAACAGGCAAAACAGCTCTTTAATGAAAGCTGATGATACCCATACAATTTATACTTTTGATAAAGAAATGACTAAAAAAATTAGCAATTTGTTGGAAAGGAAACTGTAGTCTTTGGATTCTACCACATGTTTTCCGGTTATGTTAGAGTAAAAGAAGATATAGGTTTAGAATATATTTTTGTCATTCTATGTACTCTAGAGTTGGAGTATAAGTTCAATCAATTACTTTAGTTATAATGATACCGTCCAAATTATCCCCCGATATTTCATAGTTATTTGTTTTAAATGACTTCCTACTTTTAAATTTTTCCGGTTTTACATATCTTATTTGATAGTGCTTACCTTCAATCATTGTTTCATATTCGCCTTTTTCCTTTAAAAATGCGAGGTATTCTTCTAAAACCATATCTTCCTTTGTCATAATAAGACTATGTGGTTTTCCAACGTAGCGGAAATGCCAAGGTTCAAAAGCGATTCCAGTTACGTCAACTTTGTTTTCCGGGTAACGTAAAATAAAGCCAAACTCTGATGCATGTTGTGCTAACCATTCAGCTTCCAGTGTATATTCCATCATTCCTTCGGTAGAACCAATATCAATAGATAGGCCGGACTGATGCTCACTATAGCCATTTGGTAGGGCATACTGTGAACCTAATTCTTCATAAAGTTGTTGTTGGACAAGGCCAGTGCGGAAACCACTATTAAGCTTGAAATGCATAATTTCATCTTTTTCGGCTGTCTCGAACATATCCTGCATAGGGGTCAGTAAATCCTTATGTACAGTAATTTCTGATTGAATTTCTACGTTATTTGCAAAGTTATTAGGTATCGCTTCGATTTCGGTTGGTTCTTGTTGAAGTTTTACCTCGTTATTAATTAATATAAGATTCCCTTCATAAATCTGTTCTTCTTCAATTGTAAAGATTTGTCTGTCTTCATTGGTATAGTTAGTAAAGATAAAATACCCAAATATTGAAAGGCAGCATAATAAGAAGAATTTTTTCAACTGTCTCACTCCCTTACTAGATATTTCTAGCATAGCAAGTAGACTTTAAGATTATGGTAGGATAATTCTTAATATTTTCTTAAGGTAATCGTTTTCATAAACATCACCTCTTCACTTTAGATAAAAACGTAACTAATAATCTATTCAGGCTGCTAGAAAGTAAATTGAAAGTATCCATATTGTACATGAATATCTTTGCAATTTACTCCCAAAGCAATTTAAATTAATTAGACCCTTTTTTTATTTTTTGAAAGCTAGTTATAGAAGCCTGATACAACTTCTCCATTTTTTCCTCTATGAAATTTGTTCTTTCATATAATGAAAATCGAACATGATCGATCTGCCTCATTATTTTCTCCAACAAGCCTTCTTGGAGATCTACTCGACTTGTTAAATCCTTTTGAGCTTCTTCCAAATCGCTAATCTGTTGGGTAATCGTATGATGGAACTGGTGCTGTTCGTCCATTTTGGACATTGCTTCATGTTGAAAAGCTGACACCTGCTCCATACTAGAAAGTACTTCTACATTTTTTAATGAAAGATCGTCTATCTTTTGAACAATCACTTCGGAAGTTTCTTCTGATCTGTCCAATCGAATTTTTATATTGTGTTGTGTTTCATCTAGATGCTCAATATGCTCCATTAAACGTTGTTTTCCAAGCTGTTCTTCTGTTATTAAATGGTTCAGCTTCTCGTTTTGTTGCTCTAATTTTTGTAACCCAGACTGTATCTGTTTTTCAACCAGTTCATGTTGCGTATTTAATTCCTTTAAGTACTCTAGTCTTTTATTAACTTCATTCCAATGGGTTATTTGTTGTTCTCCATATTGTTGTTGCGAATTATTTAATCGAATAATATTATCTAAAAAAGACTGGTTAGTTGTTTCTTGGTTAAGCATGAAATCGGATAGGTAGTTACTACGAAAATCGACTTGGTTGCTAGCTTTTAATTCGCCCTTGTTTTTAAAAACCCCCGGATGCTGACTATCGTTGATGAATAATCCCATTTATATTCCTCCTTGGTGAGCTAACCATATTATTAGAATATGCAAGTAGTTAACATATAGGGATTGCTGGGATATACGTCAATTGAAATAACGAAAATAGTTTTAATTTTTACAAAATAATGAAAAAGACATAGTTATTTATTATTAAGCTATTGTATAATATGACCTAGAGGTGTTTTATTTTGAATAAACAAATAATTGATAGTTTGGATATTAAAATAACTGGAGAGATACTTTCACAGTCTTTCCCAAAGCGTCAAGGTGGAACATCATTTACCACCTTTCTACAAACTAAAAAAGGAAATTTTGTATGGAAAGTAGCAACTGAGCTACCTTATCGAGAATGGCTAAAAAAAGAAGCAGAGGTAATGGAACTTCTAAATAAAGAGACAGAACTTCCGATTCCATTATTCATGCATTACAAAGAGCAACCAGAAGAGAATTCACTTCTAATGAGTAAGTTAGAAGGAGTACCTTTAAGAGAAGCCTTACACGAAGCAAATTCAATCGAGGAAAAGAGATCCCTTTTTCTCAGCTTTGGAACTCTCCTAAAATTATTACACACTACTAGATCACCAGGTGCATTGCTAACTAAAAATAATTGGCTTGAAAAACAATTACATACAGCCGCTTATAACGTCATGCATTACAAAGTGGATGGCAATGAAGAGCTACTTACTTATTTAAAATTCAACCAGCCTAAGCCAATACCTCAAACACTTATACATGGGGATTGTACGATTGATAATGTACTTGTGAAGGATGGTATGGTATATGCTTTTATTGATCTTGCTGGAGTAGCACATGGAGACCCTAGGTATGACCTAGCTCTTGCAACTAGATCCATACAATCAAATCCATTATTAGTGGAAGCTTTCTATGAGGGTTATGATTCTACACCTATTTCAATAGAAGAATTTAAATATTTTGATGGAGGTCTTTATGAATTTTTTTGAAAATGAGGTGACCTTGAAGTGAAGCTAATAGGTCCATTTTTGATGATAGTTGGCGTGTGTTGCATAGGGTTTGCTTTTTTTGAATTTTTTACGCTGGATTTTTTTGAGGAACCACAGTATTTTTGGTTATTCTTTGTGGGTGCTCCCCTTATCTTTTTCGGATTTGTTTTAACTGGAGTAGGTAATTATAAAAAAATAAAAGAACTAAATAACGAGGTAATACGTGAACAAATGGCTGCAGCCAGCCAAGGATGGGAGGAGGGACAGTTAAAAGCGGAAGCCTATTGCTCAAACTGTGGCCATCCAGTTCGTCGATCATCCAATTTTTGCTCCGATTGTGGTACCTCACTACAAATATAAGTTTTAGTCATAATTATGGCTTACCTACTGAACTTCAAGATAAAGGAGTGAAACGATTGATCGCTTGGAAAACGTTAAGTTCCTCGTATATTTTTAAATCCCCATTTGGAAATTTAAGAAAAGACATTTGTGCACTGCCAGATGGACAGGTAATTGATGACTACTATGTAAATGAATATGCGGACTGGGTCAATGCCATTGTGCTTACAAAGGAACAGCAAATTATTTTAGTAAGCCAATACCGCTACGCAGGTCGAAATTTTTTTTTTAGAAATCCCAGCTGGAAAGCCAGAGGGACAAGAAAGCTACCAGGAGGCAATTCTTAGAGAAGTTAAAGAGGAGACCGGATATACAACCGAACGCGAGCCAGTTTTATTGGGTCAATTTTACGTAAACCCAGCTACTCAAACGAATAAGGTATACACCTATTTGATTTTAGATGCATTTCAAATTAGTGATCAACACCTGGATCCTACGGAATTTGTTGATGTGCATATTTTTGATTTTAAGGAAATGCACTCTTTAATAAAGAATGGTGAAATTCAACAGCTTTTCACCGCCAATGCTTATTATATGGCTTTAGATTTTTTAAAGGAGAATGCAATCAAATGATAAAAGGCTTTGCGACTCGAGAGGATACCTTTGGTTACCTGCGTCATCACCAATCCAATAATAGAGAAACACCGTGGTTTTATTGCTCTCCAATTGCAATTGGAACACATTTAGGAGAGATGACGGAGGCACATTCTGCCTTATATCAAGAAACGGTTCGCTTTAGTCTATTGAACGGACTAAACTTTATTGATACCGCCTTAAATTATCGTGGTATGAAATCAGAAAGAGACATCGGCAAGGTTCTTTTAGAGTTAACAGAAAACACAAAATTGAAAAGATCAGA
Organism: Psychrobacillus sp. FSL W7-1457; assembly: GCF_038593405.1. Lineage (NCBI taxonomy): Bacteria > Bacillati > Bacillota > Bacilli > Caryophanales > Bacillaceae > Psychrobacillus > Psychrobacillus sp. FSL W7-1457. The sequence goes on along the minus strand of NZ_CP151993.1, from coordinate 2,080,083 downwards.
ATTTGTCCTTTCCACTAAAGGTGGGCTACTTCCGGGAGATAAAGATGCCGGACTTGTTCCCAAGGATTATTTAGAGTCGGTGCTTTTACAAAATACAATTATTAAAGAGACAGATATACAAACTGTTGAACATCAAAAGCACGTACTCACCCCTAATTACTTCCGGTTTGCTATAGAGCAAAGCAGAAAGCACCTTCATTTGGATACGATTGATATATATTATTTACATGTTCCAGAGCTTTCTATGAAGGTTCTTGGAAAAGATGTATTCTACAAACAGCTAGAGGATTTATTTTACTTTTTTGAGGAACAGGTAGAGAAGCAAAATATCCGCTTTTATGGAATGGCTACATGGCTTGGACTTATCAGTGATCAGGATGAGAAAGGCTATATCTCTTTAGAAATAGCAGAAAGTATAGCCAAAAATGTTGGAGGTAAAGACCATCACTTTAGATTTGTGCAAATACCCGTAAATAGAATTTTTCTTGAAGCAATCAAAAAGAAAAACCAATCAGTTGCTGGAATTGACATGACAGTACTCGAGGCAGCAAGACAGTTAAATATGCACGTAACGACCAGTGCACCCTTTAACCTAGGAAAAGAAATACAAAAAACAGATGATAGCTTGCGATTCCTAATGAATACGAAAGGCATATTATCAACAATGGTTGGCATGAAGCAAATCGACCATGCCAAGCACAACATAGCAACGAGCAAACGTACAAACATTCAATAGGAGGATAAATTGAGAACGATCATCAAGCGAGCTTTGTTTCTGTTGTTTCCTTTCGTCATCGGAGCGTATACCATACAAACAATTATTGTTCATTATAACTGGAGTCATCTAGTGTGGAGCATTTTAATTAGCTGCTTACTATTTATCTTTTTTATGTATTACTTGGAAACGAAGCGAGATTTTTCGATGTCTATTGTTCGTCCTTCAGTGAGCTTTATATTAACAGCCACCTTATTATGCTCCTTCTACATAGGAGGTAGCGCATGGTCTAATTTCAGTGAAGAACCTTATAAAGAGATAGCGCCTCTATCCACTGGAACAAAAGCAGAAGAGACTAAAAGCAGAAAATTATTCTCTTTATTTACAGGAGACTCAATCCAAAAAAATGTAGAGTCCAAGCAGATTGATAGTATATCTTATTTTTTTTCTGAAGATAATTATACTTCAGTGGCAGAGTATTCTTCTATGTTAGCCAAGGAAAAAGCAAACCTAGATCGGATTTTTGGGCCAGAGCTACAGGACCCCTTAACAATCGAAATATATAATGATTCAGCTGCAATTAAGGAAGTGTCCCCTGGAGCAGTAGGTTATTACAAACGTAGAAATCAGTCTATTCATCTGATGAAAATGGATGATGAAAAAAGATGGGAACGTATCTTATTACATGAATATACCCATTATCGTATTCACCAATTTGCCAAGGTCAATGGATTGAGTAGTAAAATGGAGCATCTGCCTTTTTGGTTTATAGAGGGGTTAAGTGAATATGTAGGCTATCAGGATAGAGTGATCAACCCGGACCTTCTAGGGGAAGCGGTGGATTATCGATTACTAGACACAAATAAAACTATACCCGCTACATTAGAGCATTATAAAGTATATCTACAAGGCTACTTTACACTAAGAAAGCTGGATAATTTATATGGTTCAGAAATTATTACGGAATTGTTATTATCTGAGTCATTAAATGATTTTTATAACACCTTAGAGAAAACTACTGGACAAAGCATAGCGGAATTTCAGAAAACGCTTCTAGCAACTTATTAAATAATTTCTCTTTTCTGATCAAATTAAAAAAGAGCTAGATAACTTATTCTAGCTCTTTTTTAATGCACGCCTTAACTCAATTTTTATTTTCATTAGATTATTAATCTTCAAATTGCAGGTATTCTAAAATATTTCCAAAAGGGTCTCGAAAACTAATGAATTTTCCTGGAGGACAATCAGTTGGCTCATCTATTATAAAATGTACTTCTTTTTCTTTTAAGAATTTAACCTTTTCATAAATATCTTCCGTTTGCAATCCCAATGCAACTCCTGAAGCATTTTGGTTATTGATTGCACTATCATTTTCCTCCAAAACAAGTGGTAAGTTTCCGTTAACGAGTGATGCAAGCTTAGGGCCATACTGCTTATGTAATTCAAAACCTAAAGTATTAGTATAAAAATCAATTGCTTTCTTTAAATTTGGCACATAAATGCTTATAACACAAATTTGATTTTTCAAATTAACCCTCTTTCAAATAGTATTTTTATACATATTCTACATTACTTATTGATTGTCCTTTTTAGAGGATATAAAATTTCTTAGTCGAATAATATAAGTTAGAAATAATATTTTAATAGTTCAACATCATTCGGAAAAGGAGTACTTATTAAGTGTATATTCCGGAATATAACGATTCTGATGAGATAGGTTCGGTAAGGTGTAAAACGCTATCATTCATGCATCAATTATAAAATGAGGTGTTGTAATGAAAATCAAAATGCTCTTTATGATGATTGTAGGAATATTATTCGTTCCGGCTTGTGGTCAGGAAAGTCTTAATGAACGTCACGAAATATATTTATCAGAAAAAGCTTGGGAGATAAAAGAGTCAATTGAAGTTGAAACTTATATATTAGATATTCCCGATGAAATGCTTAGTAACTATGAAGCGAGTGGAATTACATTTTTGAGGGAGTATTTAGGAAAAGAAGTTATACGGCATACCTATGAGCTAAATGAAGAAGATGTTGAAGGAAAACATTTAGAAGCTGTAGTATTCGAAGCAGATGGAGAAATTATTGGTGGTCATGGTGTTAATTCGAGCTGGGAGCCAGGTATATTTAATTTGGACGAAAAAGAACGTCTCATTAAGAAGCAAAGGATTAAGCATTAAAAGAAAAGACCAGTTTGAAAAAGAATTTTCTTATACTAATCTGTGTAAATTTAAATGAGTTTTATAATAGACATACAGACAAACAAATACTTCTTATTTTTTATTTTAGGAGGACGAAATAATGAATTTGGTTAACGAATTTTTAATCAGGTTAAGAAAAGCTTTATCAAAAGAGGAACTCGACGAATTAAATACAGCATGTGGAGCATCAAAAGAGGATATTAATACCCTTAGGATAAAATATCCAGAATGTCCAGAATCATTAATCTGTTTACTGGAAAATATAGACGGTACATATTGGCGGGTGTATAAAGAAAATGAAATTGCGGTTTGTATTTTAGGCGCTGATGTTGCTGATGGCGAATATCCATATTATTTGCTATCTACACAACAGATGCTCGATAGTTCAAAGGAAGAAGAAGACGTCTCCTATCTTTTAGAATATCAAGTTGACGAGGAGGCTGTTGACCCTAAGATAAATCAAGAGGGACTGCTACCTGGTAAATATATTCATTTTGCAGACTGTATGAACAACGGTGGGACATCAAGACTCTATATCGACTTTAACCCTTCAGCTGATGGTGTAAGCGGTCAAATAGTTCGATTTTTGCACGATCCAGATGAATACAAAGTGATTGCAGACAGCTTTGACGAGTATTTGCAGGATATTATTGACGGTGACTTTATTTTTCTTAATAACGAAGAACAGTAATATATTCTAAGCTTGTACAGTGTTAAAGGGGAGGTGACCTGAACATCAATTCTATAATTAACAATAAAGTTAAGTACATTGTTTTGTTGTTGATACTACTTTTTTTACCTTTTTTTAATTTTTTCTCTGTTACAGGTTACGCTTGTTCATGTGATGGGCCAAACACCGTGAAAGAAGAATTAGATTTTAGTTCCACAGTTTTTTCTGGAAAAGTTGTTGAAATAATAGATGAGAACAAAAATAAGTCAATACAATCTTCAACTGATCCTATCAGTGTACATTTTGAAGTTAATGAATATTGGAAAGGGCCGAATCAATCACCAATTACAGTTTATACTGTAAGAAATACGGAAAGTTGTGGCTACGAATTTGAATTGAATCAAGAGTATTTAGTATATGCAAATGAATCAAATGGAGAAATTCAAGTGAATTACTGTTCCAAAACTACTCCGTTGTCTTTAGCAGATAAGGATTTATCTGAATTAGGAAAAGGTGAAAAACCAATTGAACTAGTTTCAAATGACTCAACTGCTAGCAAGGATGAAGAACAGTTAACTCCCAAAAGTACCACAAATATAAATACCATATATATCAGTCTGCTCTCCTTAGGTTTATTACTGGTAATTATATATGTCTTAAAACGAATTAAGAAATCGCCATAATCTTTTAAGCTTTGTTAAAGTTATTGGTTGATTTTGACTAACAATTTTTTTATAGTGACTGTAAACATAAACAAATGAATTTTCAAATGGCTATTAAGAACATAAATAGATGATGAAATTGGGTTTGGTGACAGTTTTTAGCTTTGTTTATGCGAGTAAATTTATTAGCGCTTTATCGATGCTAAAGCTGTTCCCATTTATTATTAAGACATCACAACCACGCGCGTAAGCGATGGTGATGGCTTATCGCTCACCCCGAGGAAAGCGGCCGGCTGGGGAGGAAATCAATTCTACTCTCTGATTTAAGATTTCTTTGCATCATAAATCAACTCTACCCTTTAACATAGCCATCTTTTACATTTACACATAAGCTATACAACGAAAATCAACTCTTAGAAGGAGCCCCGGATATTTATCTAGGGCTCCTTCTTCTATATTTATAAAGTGGTTGTGTTGAACTTTTTTAATTTAGATTGTTCATGCTGTAAAAGCCATTCTTTCCTCCACAGACCCCCAGCGTAACCAGTCAACTTTCCTCCAACGCTTATGATCCGATGACAGGGTATAACAATAGGTAATCTGTTTTTGTTATTAGCACTTCCTACAGCTCTAACCGCACGATTTTTCCCAATCGTTTCGGCTATATGCTTATAGGTAGCAGTTGTCGCATAAGGAACTTGTGTAAGTGCTTGCCAAACCGATTGCTGAAATTCAGTGCCCTCATAGTTATAGAGAAAGGTAAATTCCGTACGGTCTCCATAAAAATACTCATTTAATTGCTCGATACAAGTATGAAGTATAGGAGGATGATCGGCCTCTAGCCCGTGTTCTACTTCTTTTCTTTCAGTAAAGCGAATAGCATCAATAGCCTCGCTCGTACTTGAGATTTCTAATACTCCAATCGGTGATTGATAGTCTACTTGATACATTATAAGGACCTCCATAGATAAAATGTAGCGTATGCCTGCCAGCCTTTCCATCTTTCGGCTAGTTCTTTTAGTTCGTCCATCGTAGGTTTACGGTCAAGGTTTAATTGTTTTTTTAGGGCATTATGCAATCCAACGTCTGAAATAGGGAAAGCAGAGGACTCTTGTAGGCTTTTCATCAACACATAGTCTGCAGTCCAAGGTCCAATACCTCTTATAGTCGTTAAATACAAATGCTTTTGTTCAAATGTCTCTAGTTTAAATAATATGTCCTTGTCTAACTTTCCACCTTGCATCAGCTGAGCAATACCAATGATATACTCTGCTTTTCTAGTACTAAACTGTAAGGCTCGTAAATCATCTGTTGTTAAAGAAGCAATCATTTCAAAGGAAGGAAATGTGTAGAATTTTTTACCTTCATATTCTACAAAGTCTCCGTATTTTTCAACTAACCGCTTTTTTAAAGTATAGGCAAATGTCAAATTTATTTGTTGACCGATAATGGCCCAGGTTAATGCTTCAAAAAGATTAGGGATTCCCATGATACGTAAGCCATAGTGGTTTTGAACGATCGGGCTTAAAATAGGATCATGTTTAGCGAGCTCATAAAACCCATTCAAATCCGTAGTTAGATCAAACCATTCAATTATAAATGAAGCAGTTTGCTCTTTCTGCTTAGCAGAAGGTGTAGTAAGTGGAAATCGTACATGTAGTGCATCAGGTTTCCAGTCAATTATAAACAAAATGGGCTCATCGCCATCTATTTTAATAGCCTTATAAATAGAATGGTCTATTACTTGATGTACTGTTTCCTGTTCAGATCTCATTAAATGAGCTAGACATTCCTGGAAGCAAAAGTCAGAAGGAGTAGGTATATTTAGTGTATTTGGTTTTAGGATCTCATTCATATTTCCGAACTCCTCCATTGTTTTCGATATTCACTAGGAGAGGTATGTAAGGAGCTTTTAAAAGCCTTATAGAAAGTTGATGTACTTTTAAAGCCTGTTTTCAATGATATTTCTAGGTTTGTATTATCTGTATTCTTCAATAAATGGATTGCTTTTTCTATGCGAACTTTTTCTAAAAACGTACGTGGACTCTCGGACGTTACATGTTTAAAGACTCGCTCCAGATGGAATGGACTTACTCCAATATGTAAAGAGAGGCTCTCCAGCGTTATTACCTCCTTGTAATTGCAGGTCAGAAAAGAAATTACTTCGCTCACTAAATCCTCTTGAGGCGCAAGTTCTATATCAGGCTTGCATCTTTTACAGGCTCGAAAACCAGCATTCTCTGCCTCAGATTTAGTTTCATAAAACTGTACGTTCTCCTTTTTGGGTTTTCTGGATTTACAGGAGGGCCTACAATAAATTTTAGTAGTTTTTACGGCTGTATAAAAGCATCCATCATAATTACTATCGCAAGATATAATCCTTTGCCACATTTCGTCAAAAGAAAGGTTTACTTTAGCCACGAATTTTCACTCCCTTTTTCAGTAAATTTTATTCATCATATCATATAACTTTTTCCGTTTGTAATTGCCTTATGTCTACTTTAACAAATATAGGAGAAGGAATCGTCTTAATTCTTGCTATTATGGTCCATTATTTATTGTTATTTTCTGAATTTTTAGTTGACTAATTTCAAGGATACTATTAATCTGTAATAAAAGTATCACTAAATTTAAGTTTTACGTTTAATATTTGTTATATAAATTACTGATTAATCATAGAGACTACTATAGTAACTTTTTATTAATAATGATAGAGTTCTAGAGCATTCGTTTATTTGGGAACTAAAGCATGTTATATAACTTTTATTTTAAGTCGTTTTAATGGTGTTATGAGTTATTTTAGAAAAGCATAGCTTAAATAAAGGAGGAAGGTAAGTGAGCGTAGTTCTAACTTCACAAGATGAGCAGCAGCAAATGGATCGTTTTATGGAAAGAATTGAAATGGGAGACAAGATTGAAGCCGATGATTGGATGCCTGAGGAATATCGCGTCACATTAATCAAATTGATCTCTATGCATGGGATGAGTGAAATTATGGGGGCTCTGCCAGAGAAGGAATGGGTGCCACGTGCTCCTTCTCTATCTAGAAAGTTAGGGATTATGGCGAAAGTGCAAGATGAAATGGGTCATGGTCAGCTGTTACTTAGGGTGACAGAGGATTTGCTAAAGCCTTATGGGAAAAATAGGGCTGATTTGATGCAGGATCTCTTTAAAGGAGATCTTAAGTTCCACAATGTCTTTCATATGGGGACAAAAACTTGGGCAGATGCAGGGATTATCGGCTGGCTAGTAGACGGAGCGGCTATAATCACCCAGACAAATATGCTGGGTGCCTCGTATGGTCCGTACTCGAGAGCGTTGCAGCGAATTTGTGCCGAAGAGGTGTTTCACGCTCAGCATGGGGAGTCGATTATCATGGCTCTCGCTGAAGGTACAAGCAAACAAAAAGAGATGATTCAAGAAGCTCTTAACCGTTGGTGGGAGCCGCTCCTTATGTTCTTTGGCCCCGCATCTAAGGAAACTACAGGCTCCTCTAAACAGGATTTAACGATTAAATACAAAATAAGAACGAAAACAAATGAAGAATTTAGACAAATCTTTTTTGATAAATACATCCCTAGAATTTTATCCTTGGGGCTGACTGTTCCTGATCCAACCTTAACATTCGATAAAGAAACTAATACGTGGATATACCAGCAGCCTGATTGGAATGAATTTAAGAAAATTATTAAAAACGGTGGTCCTAGATCAGAGACGCGCCTAAATTTAAGAAGAATCTCATATGAAAACAATGCATGGGTCCGTGATGCGCTTAGTGCGACAGTAAGCTAAGGAAGGAGCAGCTAATATGAAAGAAGAAAATTTTTATCAAGAATATGAAATATTTAGCAAACGAACCCCAAGCTCAGCTTTTTTACATCAGTTTAGTTTACTCGCTCCGAATGAAGATATGGCTTTTATAATGGCTCAAGAAAACTTTATGAGACGAGAGCCGGTAGCTGACATATGGATCGTCAATCGCAAGCATATCCGTAAGCTTGACCTGGAGGAGAAGGAAACGTTAGCAAGATTAGACAACAAGGATTATCGAACGACAAAGGGCTACGGGTACCTAAAGAAAAAATGGCGACACTATGAGCAGCAAATATTAGATGAAAAAGAAATATTATCTTGGGGAGGGGATCGGAAATGACTGTTGGTATGAGCAAGGAACATAAGGAAGCTATAGCCAGCTTGCTTTTTCAGTTAGCAGATGACGATTTTATGTATGCGTATCGTGGATCAGAGTGGCTAGGCCTCGCTCCTCATATAGAAGAGGACGTCGCTTCCTCATCCATTAGCCAGGATAGTATGGGGCATGCCGTCATGTATTACAACCTACTTGAAGAATTGGGGTTGGGGAATGCTGATGATCTTGCTCATCTGAGAGAGTCCAGTAAAAGAAAGAATAGCATACTGACGGAAAGAGCCAATGGAAAAGGCTCTTACATGGAGATTCCACAATATGACTGGGCTTTACAAGTAGTAAGAAGCTATTTTTATATTACTGCGAAAAAGGTTAAAGTCGATTCCTTGTGCTCTAGTTCATATATTCCTTTGGCTGAAATTGCTAAAAAGGTAAAGATGGAAATTTACTACCACCGTTTGCATTGGGAAACATGGTTTAAGCAATTGTTGAATTCAACCGACTTAGCTAAACAGAAAATGACAGATGCAATAATGCTAGTGAGTGATGACTTTGCTGATTTTTTCTCCTGTGGAGCAGACAAGGAGATTATAGAAAAGCATCAGTTAATAGAACCAGAGAACTTATTAATGGAAAGATGGCTCCAAAGCGTAGCTCCGACTTTTGAATTTCTTCAGCTTGCTAAGCCAAGTATATCCACTGTTCCCAATAAAAATGGTCGCAATGGAGTGCATTTGAAGGACTTAGATGAGGCGATTGAAACTCTTTCAGAGGTATATAGGATGGATCCGGCGGCTTCCTGGTAAGGCTCAAGAAAAGAGGTGACAAGAGTGACCCAAAGTTTAATAGTTTTAAAGGATTTAGTGATCAGTGCCCTTTATAAAGTAATGGATCCGGAGATAGACTCGGTTAGTATTATGGATCTTGGTATGGTGGAGGAGATTAAGATAGATGGTGGGAAAGTTCATATCCATTTATTACCTACCTTTTTAGGCTGTCCTGCGTTGGAAATAATTAAAGGCAATACTAGGGCTGCAATCGAGCGAATACCAGGTGTACTGGGAGTGGAGGTAGATTTTATTTTTCATCCTCCCTGGACTTCGGAAAGGATAACAAAACGAGGGCATGTAAATTTAAGGAAGTTTGGCATAGCGCCTCCTCCTATATTTAAGGAAGGAGAAGATGTGTGGCAGGTGGACTGTGCTTATTGTGGGTCAACCTACACTACCTTAGAGAACCTTTTTGGTCCAACGGCTTGTAGAAGCATTTTGTACTGTAAAAGCTGTAAAAACGTATTTGAAGCAATGAAACCAATTTCTACTATTATGTAAAGGAGGATTATGAATGGCTAAATTAGTCGCAATGTATAAGCACCCAGAAAACAAAAAGGATTTTGATGAACACTACTTTAACGTACACGCTCCCATTACACAAAAAATCCCGGGTCTACGAGAAATGAAGGTAACTAAGTTTACGGGTTCTCCAATGGGAGGAGAGTCGGAATATTATTTAATGTGCGAAATGATCTATGATGACATGGATTCCTTGAAAGCTGGACTAAAATCAGCGGAAGGAAGGGCTTCTGGAAAGGATTTAATGGGATTTGCAGGAGAATTAGTTACGCTAATGATAGGCGAGGATGCATAATGTCCTTCGACTTCATTGAAACAAGCATTAATGATCATATAGGGTTAATCGAATTAAATCGTCCTGATCGGCTCAATTCACTAAATAGAAAAATGGTTAGTGAAATAATGGATGCACTACTAGCATTTGAACGTGAAAAAGAAGTTCGGGTTATTGTCATAACAGGAAGAGGAAGGGCATTCTCGGCTGGTGCTGATATTGAGGAAATGATGGAGGACGATCCAATCAGTCTTGAGTTACTAAATCAATTTTCTGAATGGGATCGTATAGCTACTGTTAAAAAGCCAATTATTGGAGCAGTCAAAGGATTTGTCTTTGGTGGAGGCTTTGAACTTGCACTTGCTTGTGATCTCTTGATAGCAGCCACAGGAACGGAGTTTTCATTCCCAGAGGTAGGACTTGGTGTAATGCCGGGCGCTGGTGGAACCCAGAGATTGACGAAGCTAGTCGGTAAAACAAAAGCGCTAGAATGGCTTTGGACCGGGGAAAGAATCCTAGCAGACACGGCTCTCGACCATGGTATTATCAACAAAATAGTAGCGAGCGAGCTACTTATGGAAGAAACAATGAGACTGGCCCAGAAGCTTGCTAAACAACCGCCTATTTCTCTCCGTCTCATAAAGGACTCTGTTAACAAGGCGGTAGATTATTCCCTCCATGAAGGTATGCAATATGAAAGAAAAAACTTCTATTTGCTATTTGGTACCGAGGATCAAAAAGAGGGAATGAATGCATTTATAGAAAAAAGAAAACCGAACTATCAAGGGAAATAGCGAGGTGTTGAGAGTATGTATGAGACGATTAAGTTTGAAGTGAAAAATGGAGTAGCATGGATTACCCTTAACAGACCAGACAAGCTAAATGCTTTTACCTCAGAAATGAATCGAGAACTTAAGACTATCTTTAAATCGGCATCATCTAACGAGGAAGTACGATGCATCGTGTTAACTGGAGAAGGAAGAGCGTTCTGTTCAGGACAGGATTTAGCTGAAGTAGATGATCAGATGAATCATGGTAATCTACTCAGAGAGTCCTATTATCCAATGCTTCTCCAGATCCGGCAATGTGAAAAGCCAGTAGTAGCTGCTGTTAATGGAGTAGCGGCAGGAGCAGGTTTTAGTCTAGCGTTAGCATGTGATTTTCGAGTGATATCAGAAAAGGCTAGTCTTATCAACGCATTTATACATGTGGGACTCGTACCCGATTGTGGGAACCTGTATTACTTAACTAAACTAATAGGGTATGGGAAAACGTTAGAGCTATCTATATTAGGAGAGAAAGTTACGGCACATAAAGCAATGGACCTAGGTTTAGCAAACAAGATAATACCTATGGAAAGCTGGGAAACCGAAGTAACTAATTTTGCAGAGCATCTTGCATCTCTACCAACAAAAGCAATCGCTCTTATAAAACAAAATTTGAAAGCGCTTTCAGATATGAGGCTAGAAGATTACTTAGAATTAGAGGCACAAACGCAGCGTATTGCCGGTCTAACAACTGATCACCATGAAGGTGTTGAAGCCTTCTTACAAAAAAGAAAACCTGTTTTCACAGGAAAATAAGGAGTGGGTACTTTGACAACTGTTAAAGACGACAAAACGGAAAAAGAAACTATTAAAAGAGAATTTTATCATTTAATCATAGATGGAGAAAAAATGAAAGGGTCGAGTGGCGAAACGATAAAAACCTACAATCCGGCAACGGGTGAGTTAGTGGCAGAAGTTGCAAAGGCTTCAAAAGAGGATGCAGAAAAGGCAATAGCTGCTGCACGTCATTCATTTGATCATGGAAAGTGGAAAATGTATCCCGTTGGTCGAAGGGCGCAAGTTTTAAATAAAATTGCTGCCATCATGCGATCTCGCTTTAATGAACTAGTAGAGCTAGAAATTTTAGATACGGGAAAATCACTACACGCCGCTCAGGGCCAAGTAACACAGGCAATAGAGGATTTTGAATTTTACGCAGGGGCAATTGTTGGTCATAGAGGGACGGTTAATAACGTACCCGGTCAGTTTCACAACTATACCGAAAAAGAACCCGTTGGCGTATGTGCACAAATTATACCGTGGAACTACCCACTGATGATGGCTGCCTGGAAGGTTGCTCCTGCAATTGCAGTTGGCTGTTCGGTTATTGTAAAACCAGCTTCTTTAACTCCTCTCACTGCCATTGCACTAGGGGAAATTTGCCTAGAGGCAGGCGTGCCAGCCGGAGTTGTTAACGTCATTCCAGGTTCAGGGTCGGATATAGGTAATTATTTAGTCGAGCATCCACAAGTCGATAAGGTTGCTTTTACAGGGTCCACGCCTATTGGTAAGGACATTATGGGGAAGGCATCTGAAAGCTTGAAGCGAGTAACACTTGAGCTTGGTGGTAAGTCGCCTAGTCTAGTCTTTGCTGATGCAGATATAGATGCAGCAGTAGATGGCTCCTTGTTTGGTATTTTCTATAACTCAGGTCAATCGTGTGAGGCTCGCTCTCGATTGTATGTCCAAGAGGAAATCTATGATGAATTTATGAGTAAATTTGTAGAAAAGACAAAAAGACTACAGCTAGGAAACCCTTTTGATAAAGGGACGCATGTTGGGGCAATTATAGATCAAACCCAGCTGGACACTATAAATGGATATGTTCAGTCGGCAATTAAGGACGGAGCAGAGATTCTAGCTGGAGGTCATAAATGCTCTCCTAAAGGATATGAAAAAGGATTCTGGTTTGAGCCGACTATCATTACTAATGTGAATCACGACATGAACATAGTTAAGGAAGAAATTTTTGGACCGGTTGTGGTGGTAATGAAGTTTAAAGATGAAAAAGAAGCTATTAAGCTAGCTAATGATACTACTTTTGGTCTTGGCTCTGCGGTTTGGTCTAAAGACGGAGCAAGGGCAACAAGAGTAGCTAATCAAATAAAAGCAGGAATTGTAATGGTAAATTGTCCGTTTTCTGCATTTCCAGGCACTCCGTTTGGTGGCTATAAGCAGTCAGGCTTTGGCCGAGAGCTTTGTATTGAAACATTAGATTTATACTCAGAAACGAAGAGTATTTTATCATATTATGGTAGCCGTCCTTTGAACCCTTTAGGACTATAAAATAACTGGACAGGAGCTAGAGTGGTTCCTGTCCTTTTTTAGTATAGTAATAAAAAATATGGAGGTGCTTATATTGATTAACTGCATAGTTGTTGTGGGTTCCGGGGTAATGGGGCGAGGTATCGCTTACGTAGCTGCAGTTTCTGGTTTTGCCGTAACGGTGGTGGACACAAAACCTACTGCCTTAGAACAGGCTAAAAAAGAAATTGAGAGCTTATTTGAAAAAGGTATTAAACGACAAAAGATAACTTCTGATATGGCGGAAAAGTCTTTAAACAAGCTGAGGTATGAAAAAGATCTTTCTTTGGCTCTGGAAACGGCTGACTTAGTTATAGAAGCTGTGCCTGAGCAACTAGCGATTAAGAAATCCGTCTTTGAAGCATTAGTACTGCATGCTCCCGCTAAGTGTTACTTTGCTACTAATACATCTACCATGAGTCCTACGGAAGTTGCTTCCTTTTCTAATCGTCCGGATAAAACAATTGCCATGCACTTTTTTAATCCGGTACATAAAATGCCATTAGTAGAGATTGTAAGAGGGCTTGAGACGAGTGATGAAACAGTTGCTGCTATTAAACAGGTTGCTGAGCAAATGGGAAAGGAAACGGTAGTAGTTAAAGAATTTCCAGGCTTCATAACTAGTCGAATCAGTGCTTTGGTTGGTAACGAAGCGTTCTATATGCTTCAGGAAGGAATCGGTACGCCAGAGGAAATTGATAAGGCGATTAAGCTCGGCTTGAATTATCCGATGGGTCCGTTTGAGCTAGGAGATCTCGTTGGTTTAGATACTAGACTGAACAATTTAAAATATTTACATGAAAAGCTTGGTGAAAAATATCGGCCTGCCCCCCTCCTTGAACAATACGTCAAGGCTGGTCGTCTTGGAAGGAAGACAGGCAAGGGAGTTTACAGCTATACCGGTGAGGAGGAGTGAAGATGAGAGAGGTTGTAATAGTCGATGCTGTTCGTACTCCTATCGGGAGATATAATGGGTCTTTAAAAAGTATTAGACCAGACGATTTGGCTGCCATGGTTATTAAGGGACTTCTAGAAAGAAACGAACGTGTTCCAGTGGACCAAATAGAAGAGGTTGTCCTAGGTAATGCAAACCAAGCAGGGGAGGATAATCGTAATGTGGCAAGAATGTCCGCATTACTTTCTGGTCTTCCAATAGAGGTTGGAGGCACGACAATAAACAGGCTTTGTGGTTCTGGCTTAGATGCTATCGTTTATGCTGCTCGGGCAATAGCAGTTGGCGAGGGTGATATATACATAGCTGGTGGAACAGAGAGCATGACTCGCGCCCCTTATGTAATGGCAAAGCCTATGAAAGAATTTCCCCGAGGGAATATGGAGCTTATAGATACGACAATTGGATGGAGATTTATAAATCCATTGTTAGAAGAAATGTATGGTACCGATTCGATGCCTAAAACAGCTGAGAACGTTGCCGAGAAATATAAAATAACTAGAGAAGATCAGGACCTCTATTCCTTTGAAAGTCAGCAAAGGGCTAAAAAAGCAATGGCTGAAAATCGCTTCTTGAATGAAATAATACCAGTGAAGTATACAAATCAAAAGGGTCAGGAAGTGATCATTGATACTGATGAGCATCCGAGGCCAGAAACAAGTTTGGAAAAGCTGAACAAACTTCCTCCTATTTTTAAAGGAGGTAGTGTAACGGCAGGAAATGCATCTGGTGTTAATGATGGAGCAGCAGGCTTGCTTCTAATGAGCGCAGACAAAGCAAAGGAATTAGGTTTGAAGCCTATAGCAAGGTATATTGCATCCGCTACTGCTGGTGTAGAGCCTGGTGTAATGGGAATAGGACCTGTATTTGCAACTAACAAAGTACTAAAGCGTGCAGGAGTTTTAAAAGAAGAAATTGGCTTAGTCGAATTAAATGAGGCATTTGCTTCACAGTCGTTGGCTTGCATTCGTGAATTAGAACTCGACCCAACAATTGTAAATGTGAATGGTGGTGCAATCGCTCTCGGACATCCGTTAGGTGCTAGCGGAGCAAGGATAGTGACTACACTTCTATATGAGATGAGGAGAAGAGAAGTGAGATTCGGTCTTGCCACTATGTGTGTAGGCGTAGGTCAAGGTATAGCTGCAGTATTTGAAAATATACAGTAATTATTATAAGTAAAAGGATAGATTGAAAGTCAAATAGAGGCTGGGACATAATTAGTCAATTAATTAAAAGACGTGAAATCAGCAAACTTGATTTCACGTCTTCACCTTTTTAATATAACTGGTATCTAATGAAAAATTTCTCTATTCTTATTGTTTGGAGAGGAGGGGGCGACTCCTGGTGGAACAGCGCGAGCTGAAAGCCCCGCAGGAGCAAAGCGACGAGGAGATTGAAGCCGTGCCACCGGAAAGCGCCCCCGTATCGGAAAACAACTATATTGTATTTTGAAGAGACTTATGTCCCAACCTCTTTTGAGTACATTAAACTACCAGATTATTTAGTTGGAACGCTCTTTTGTCTGTTAGGATAAAATACGGTGATAAGTAACGCCAGTATGGATAGTATAGTCATGAAAATATAGGCGTCGCTTGAACCGTAAATGGATGCTAACGCTTTAAGCTGATCGATACCAGCTGTAGGGATTTACTTCGAGATATTTTCGGTATGCTTTAATGACTGAACCGTGAAAATAGTAACAACAACTGCTGTTCCAATCGAGCCAGCAAGCTGACGAACCGTATTGTTAACTGCAGTACCATGTGTTATAAGCAATTTAGGTAAGGCATTTAGCCCAGCTGTATTTAGCGGCATCGTGATGAAGCTTAGCCCAATACGCAAGAAAATCGTTCGAATCATCAAAAATGTAAAGGACGTCGAATCATTTAAATCTGTCACGACCCACATGGTTGGAATAATGAATAACAATCCAGTTATAAACAATGGTTTGGCACCATACTTATCGTATAGTTTTCCTGTAACTGGTGACATGAAAGCGTTGACTAACGCTCCTGGTAATAATAACCCAGCATCAAGAGCTGTAAAGCCTCTACCGTCCTGCAAGTAAATGGGCAGTAAAATCATATCTGCATACATAATCATCGTAACAAGCACATTAATTATGGATATCATAGTGAATGTCTTATTTGTAAAGACATTTAAATTGAGCAACGGATCCTCTGATCGTAATTGACGCATGCAGAAAATGTAAGTAATGACTATTCCAGCAACGGTAGAGCTTATAATAATTGGATTAGTCCAGCCCTGACTGCCTGCGCTACTAAAACCGTAAAGTAAAAATCCAAATCCAAGTGTAGATAATATAACACTTAGCCAATCTAGCTTAGCGGTTTCCTGATCAGATATATTGATCAAGTATTTAAGTGCAAGTACGATAATGAATACGACAAAAGGCAATAAACCAATAAATAGCCAGCGCCATGAAAAATATTCAAGTATAAATACAGCCAATGTAGGAGCAATGGCTGGAGCGAAGATAATAGCAAAACCGATTAAGCCCATTGCACTTCCGCGTTTTTCAGGTGGATATATGAACATAACAATACTCATCATTAACGGCATGATAATTCCAGCTCCAGCTGCTTGAATCATTCGACCAGTTAGTAGAATACTAAAGTTCGGAGCAAGTGCGCAAATTAGAAAGCTCTAATGAACGAACTCAGTTATTATCATATTTAGACTATTTCTATAACCATCGCATCTTGTTCTCTGTTTTATTTAAAGAAGACCGTTTTAAGCGAAAAATGCATAAAGAAATAAAGTCATTTATCAAAGCGCGGAGAACAACAAGACAAGTATTAAATGGGCCAGAACGTGTCTCACTGGATATACTTGCTTCTGCAATGTTTGGGGTGATTGAATGGTGGTTGGAAGAAGGTACGGAGCATAGCTCAGAATATATCGTCAATCAAATCGCATTACTTTTTAGAAGATAAATTGTTTTTCTGTGTTAATATAATGTCATTTATTTTTAACGTGTTGGTACAGCTCTTACTGGTTTCTCCAAGATTGAAAACAAATTCAGAAAATTAAATTATTTTCAGGGAAATAATTAGTATACTCTTATAACAAATTAAAGAAAAAATTCTGAAAAAGTGATATATTATTAATTAGGTAAAATAGAAATGAGTGATTAATAACATGTCTAATACACAGTCAATGATTTTCACTGTTTATGGTGACTATATAAGGCACTACGGCAATAAAATATGGATTGGAAGTCTGATTCGCCTACTCAAGGAATTCGGACATAATGAGCAATCCGTACGCGTAGCAGTTTCTAGAATGATGAAACAAGGATGGTTGGAGTCTGAAAAACAAGGTAATAAAAGCTATTATTTTCTAACTAATCGAGGCAAAGTAAGAATGGAAGAAGCGGCAAATCGAATATTTAAGCTTATGCCTAACGAATGGGATGGGAAATGGCGTATGTTAATGTACACAATTCCCGAGGAAAAAAGACAAATAAGAGATGAGCTTCGAAAAGAGCTGCTTTGGAGTGGTTTTGGAAGTTTTTCTAGTGGATGCTGGATCTCTCCGAATAATCTAGAAAAAGAAGTAAAATTATTAATAGATAAATATGAAATACACGAGTATGTAGACTTTTTTGTATCTGACTATAAAGGTCCAAAAGAGAACCAAGCTTTAGTTGAAAAAAGCTGGCCACTTGTTGATATAGAAGCAAAGTATAAAGAATTTATAACAGCTTATAGTCATCAGTATATTGTGCATCAAAGTATAATAAATGATAATAAAATGTCCTCTGCAGACTGTTTTGTAGAACGAACAAGGTTAGTCCATGAATACCGAAAGTTTCTTTTTATTGATCCTGGTCTTCCGAAGGAGCTATTGCCAGAGATCTGGAACGGAAATCATGCTGCTCTTTTGTTCGAGCAATATTATAAATTACTTGCACCATTAGCTAGTGAATTTTTTGAGGGTGTTTTCCAAGAGGATAATGATTTGAAAAGAAGAGATGAAGAATATGATGTTAATTACCACCCTCTATTAAAAGAACTCTAGGAGTAGTGCTATTCCTAATAATTAAATAGTAGAAACTTCTTTAACAGTTATTCGTAAGTATATGAATACAAAATGGAGGTTTACTTAGATGATGGAGTGGAGGAAGCGTAAAAAAGAGCTAAGTATTAAAAGAAAAAAGAATAATATCCAAGTATCAAAGTGGAGTTATTTTGATTTTTTTTTCACTTTAGCTGATATTATTATACTGCCAATTCGTTTTGTTTTTTGGATACTTCGAGGTATTGGTAGAGCGATAGGAAATCTTTTTGATGGGATATAATATAAACGAAAAGGGGGCTGGGACAAAACTCTCTTTCCAATAAAAACCTCTCAAATCCTACGACCTGGCAAAGTTTTAGGACTTCTATTCAAATACATGCAGTTGTTTTCCGATACGGCAGGCGCTTTCCGGGGGCACGGCTTCAATCTCCTCGTCGCTTTGCTCCTGTGGGGCTTTCAGCTCGCGCTGTTCCCCCAGGAGTCGCTGCCTCCTCTCCAAACAAATATAGTGGAGAAATTTCTTACAAGATATCAGCTAGCTATAAAAGTAAAAAGGTGAAATCAAGTTGCCGATTTCACCTTTTTTAATTTATTGACCAGTTTCATCCCAGCTTCTTTTTGAATTAGTATTAATAATATTAGTAATACTTACTGCTTTTGCTTAGAAAGTTAAGCTTTACGACAAAGTGTCTTCAAAAATTTCTCGGTAATCATACCCTTTTTGTACATAAGTATCAATTGATAGTTGTATAAGCTCAAGATCCTTATCGTTAAGCTCCCTCACAACCTTTCCAGGAGAGCCGACGATTAATGAACGAGGAGGAAATTTTTTACCTGAGGGCACTAGGGTGTTAGCCCCTACGATACATTCCTCACCAATCTCGGAATGGTCTAAAATAGTAGATCCCATTCCAATAATGGACCGTTTACCAATCCTGCAGCCATGTAGAATGACATTATGTCCTACAGTCACTTCATCTTCTATAATAACTGGAGCATCTTCATACAAGTGAATCGTTGAATTGTCCTGTATGCTACATCTATTACCAATCGTTATTGGTGCCTCATCACCACGTAAAACAGAGTTAAACCATATAGTGGATTCCTCACCCACTCGTACATCGCCAATAATCTTCGCTCCTGGTGCAACCATTGCGTTATCACTTATACTTGGTGACTTTCCTTTGAATGAAATAATCAAATAATTTCCTCCTTTTTAAATATTAGCAATTGTCATTCTACTAATTATAATATAACATATTTTTATAGGGGTGGATAAAAAATGATATACGTTTGTAAGTTGTTAGGTATTTCCTATCCAATCATTCAGGGAGGGATGGGAAACATAAGTAACGCTCAGCTTACAGCTGCAGTGTCTGAAGCTGGTGGTTTAGGTACAATTGGTTGCGGTACGATGACACCAAAAGAAGTGGAACAAATCATACTAGAAACAAAAGAGATAACCGAAAAAAGATTTGCTATTAATATTGCCATTAATGTTTCACCATTTGTAGAAGAACTGATAGAACTTGTTATAAAACACGAAGTACCGATTGTATCTTTATCGGCTGGAAACCCAGCACCTTATATTCCTATATTACAAGCAAACGGGATTAAAGTGATGACTGTTGTCGCTTCTGTAAAACAGGCGCTAAAATCAGAACAAGCAGGGGCAGATATGATAGTTGGTGAAGGTTTTGAAGCAGCAGGTATTAATTCTAGTCTTGAATTGACCACTTTCACGTTAATTCCTCAGCTAGTAAAACATGTGAGGATACCTGTTATTGCAGCAGGAGGAATTGGTGATGGGAAAGGATTGGCGGCCGCACTATCCCTAGGTGCTAGTGGGGTGCAGCTAGGAACAAGGCTAGTGGCGACGAAAGATGCGCCCTTTCATGAAATGTATAAAAAAAGAGTAATTCAAGCTAGTGATTTAGATACACTATTGCTTGGGCGAAGTGTTGGTAGAATTCGGAGAGTGTTAAATACTCCTTATGCGAGTCGGTTGATGGACCGAGAAAAACAGGGGCTGACTATCGATGATTATTTAAAAAGTACGACGGAGGAGCACCATAAAAAAGGAGCAATAGAGGGAGACCTAGAAAGTGGTTTTTTAAACAGTGGCCAAATAGCTGGTTTGTTGGATGATCTGCCTTCAGTAGAAGATTTGTTCAATAGAATGATGATCGAAGCAGAACAAAAACTTCAAAATGATTTAATAGAAATTAGACAATTAAAAAAAGAAAGCTAAAAACGAAGACCACCTCTGGTCAGCGAATTTAACTTCTCATTTTAAAGGCATCAAGCGTTTTTAGTTTGTGATTTCTAGCATATTGCTCGATTGAAGAACTGCTCGCCTTATCCTCTAGTAATTGTATAAGGGTCTCATGCTCTTCAATGGATTGGGGGGTTCTCTTAGGATAAAACGTAAAACCAGCCTGTCTCACTATATCTAGTCGACCCCATGTTTCTTCAATATTTTTTATTAGTAATTCGTTTGGACAAAATGAGTAAATATGAAAATGGAATTCTCTATTAAGTGCTCCTAGTTTATCTAATTCATAGTTATCAAGCATAATTTTCATTTCTCTGTTAATTTCTTTTAACTTTGTAATACCATCAGCTGTAATGCTTGTGGCGCTAATGGCCGTAGCATAGCCCTCAAGTAAAGCGAGTACTTCTAATGATTCCTTATATAGTTGATTGTCAATTCCTTTGACGATTGCTCCGATATTAGGTTTAAATTCAAGAAGCTTTTCTGATTCGAGCTGATGAATTGCTTCCCTGACCGGAATATGACTAGAGCCGACCTCCTTTGCAATTTGATTGATAATGATTCGTTGACCAGGTGCGTAAGTACCATCTACTATTCTTGTACGAATAACTTTGTAAGCATATTGGCGTTTATTCATATTAGTTTTCATAATAATCGAATTGTATATCATTTAATATATGAAATCAATAAATAGATAGATTATTTAAAAATTACTGAAACAATTAATACAGTTATTTTGTCAAGATACGAACTATATATAGAAAATAGGGAGATTTATATGATTCCTATTAGGAGAGTAGAACATAATATCAAAAATATATTCTGATAATAAAATAAATTCTGATAAAATATTGTAATAATATATAAAATGATATATGATATTTGTAAATATTTAACGAAACTTCTCCTGCGTGCTCAATAAAAGAAAGGAGTTATTCATTTCATTTGCTTGTAAGCGCTTCCAATAGTGTAATGTGTGTTCTTTAAAAACTAAATGATTAAAGTAGGTGAGTTATATGTTAGAAGGCTTAGAGATTGGGAGTAAAGAGACCATTCAAATCACAGTTACAGAAATGATGTTTGCTGCATTTGAAGGAGAAGTAGTACACCCTGTCTATTCGACGGTGAGTATGACATATCATATGGAATGGGTCTCTAGGAAAATAATTTTACCTTTTTTAAGCGCTGAACAAGAGGGAATGGGAGCTTCAGTTAAGATCAAGCATGTTTCACCCGCTCCTTATGGAAGTCTGGTTACTTTAACTGCTACTGTTACAGAGCTTCGAGACAATAAAGTAATAACAAAAGTGGTAGCTGAGAGTCAAGCTGGAGTTATCGGTCTGGGTGAGGTAACTCAGGTTATTTTGCCAAAGGCTACAATAAAAACAAAATGGAACGAGGCTACAGCGTAAGAATATACACTGAAATTGCCTAAGGAGGAACTGATCTAATGCTAGCTGAAAGATTATCAATGACAAAAGAATTTGAGCTTTTCGATCGAATGGCTTCTCATGAGCAGGTTGTATTTTGTAATGATCCCACTACTGGCCTACGAGCGATTATCGCTATCCATAATACGACCCTCGGTCCAGCTCTCGGTGGATGTCGAATGCAACCTTATAATAGTGTGGAAGATGCGCTCGAGGATGTTCTAAGGCTTTCAAAAGGTATGACGTATAAGTGTGCAGCAGCAGATGTGGACTTTGGGGGAGGAAAAGCAGTCATTATTGGTGATCCTAAAAAGGATAAATCACCGGAGCTATTCAGAGCATTTGGTCAATTTGTCAATTCACTTGGCGGCCGTTTTTACACAGGTACAGACATGGGCACGACGATGGAAGATTTCATACATGCGATGAAGGAAACTAATTTCATTAATGGACTACCTGAGGCTTATGGTGGTGGAGGGGATTCATCGATCCCAACAGCAGCAGGAGTTATAAATGGATTAAAAGCTACAAATCGAACACTATTTGTAGATGAAGAACTCGGAACGAAAAGCTATGCAATTCAAGGACTGGGAAAAGTAGGCTATAAAGTTGCCACTAGTTTACTAGAAGCTGGCGCGAACCTTTTTGTGGCTGATATAAATGACGAAAGCCTTCATTCCATTCAGCAGATTTCAGCAAATTTAAAGGGAAACGTAAAGATTGTATCGAATGATGAAATTTACTCTACTGATGCTGACGTTTTTATTCCTTGTGCACATGGAGGAATTATAAATGATATGACGATTCCTAAGTTGAGAGTAAAGGCAATAGTAGGTTCTGCCAACAATCAATTACTAGCAGATCGACATGGAAGAATGCTCAGAGAAAAAGGAATACTATATGCACCAGACTATATCGTCAATGCAGGCGGTCTGATTCAAGTGGCTGATGAACTATATGGCTTTAACCATGAGCGAGTTCTAGCTAAAACGAAGCAGATATATCATACCTTATTAGAGGTATATAAGGAGGCTTCCCTTACCGGAAATACAACGGAAGAAGCAGCAAATACGATGTGTGAAAAGCGTATTAAGAACAGAAAAGCTCGCAATAACTTTTATTCAGCACCATTAAAGCCAAAGTGGAGTATTCGCAAATAAGTCGTTTGGAGGGAAGCTAAGTGAAGCATAATTATCCTTTAAAAAGAATAATGGATGATGAAGGGACACTACTAGATGAACAATTCAAAGAACAAATTGAGGAAAGCTTAGTCAAGGAACTTTACTTTCACATGCTACGCATTCGAACGTTCGACCGGAAGGCTATCAACCTACAAAGACAAGGTAGATTAGGAACCTATGCACCATTCGAGGGGCAAGAAGCATCTCAGGTTGGTAGTGCGCTTGCATTAACAGAAGATGACTGGGTTTTTCCGACCTATCGTGATCATGGAGCTACTTTAACATTTGGTAAGAGCATGGCGAGAACCTTTTTATACTGGAATGGAAGAATTGAGGGATGTTTTTCCCCGAAGAATAGAAACATATTCCCTCCCGCTGTGCCAATCGCAACTCAGCTTCCCCATGCTGCAGGAGCAGCGTGGGCAGAAAAAAGAAAAGGCACAAAAAATATAGCGATAGCTTATTTTGGTGATGGAGCTACTTCTGAGGGAGACTTTCATGAAGGATTAAACTTTGCTAGCGTCTTTAAAGTACCTGCTATCTTTTTCAATCAAAACAATGGCTTTGCAATTTCTGTTCCTACGGAAAAGCAGATGAATTCAGAAACCATTGCGCAAAAAGCAGTGGCTTATGGAATGACTGGTGTTAGAGTAGATGGAAATGATAGCCTTGCTGTATATTTTGAAACGCTTAAAGCAGTAGAGAAAGCAAGAGCAGGGGATGGACCTACCTTAATAGAGGCTGTCACATGGAGAAAAGGTGCCCATACGACTGCAGATGACCCATCCAAATATAGAGCTGCTACCATGGGAGACCATATTGTGGATCCCCTTTTAAGACTAGAGTTATTTATGAAAAACTACGGTTACTGGAATGAAGAATGGTTGCAAGCTACTACTGAGGAGATTAGTAATGAAATAGATGCAGCTGTAGAAGAAATGGAAAATTTCCCACCTCCTAACGTAGAGGATGTTTTCAACCATGTATTTGCTGAAATGCCTGCTCAGCTAACCGAACAAAAAGATGCGTATCTTGCATATTTAGGGAGGCAATGATCAATGACCCAGTTAAAACAATCAAGTGCTTCACAAGAGACAACAAAGCAAATGACATTAATCCAGGCGATAAACGATGGGATGCGTGTTCTACTAGAGGAGGACGAATCTACACTTGTGCTTGGTGAAGACGTGGGTAAAAATGGTGGGGTTTTTCGAGCTACTGAGGGACTCCAAGAAAGGTTCGGTGCTGATCGAGTAATCGACACTCCTCTTTCTGAATCAGGAATAATAGGTACTTCTATTGGATTAGCTGTAAATGGATTTAGACCAATAGCTGAAATTCAGTTTTTAGGATTTATTTATCCAGCATATGAGCAAATCATGACACATGCTTCGAGAATTCGGATGAGGTCTATGTCTCGTTTTACAGTGCCAATGGTTATTCGTGCACCTTATGGAGCAGGGATACGTGCACCGGAAATACATTCGGACAGCACCGAAATCCTATTTACTCATATGCCTGGTATTAAGGTAGTCTGTCCTTCCAGTCCATATGATGCAAAAGGATTGTTAATAGCTGCAATGGAAGATCCTGACCCAGTTCTTGTTTTAGAGCCTATGAAGAACTATCGATCGGTGAGAGAGGATGTTCCAATAAATAAATATAAAGTGGAAATTGGAAAGGCGAAGGTTGTCCAAGAAGGGGCAGATGTAACCCTCATTGCTTGGGGAGCAATGGTTTCAATCGCTCAAAAAGCTGCAGAGCTTGCAGGAAAAAAAGGAATACATTGCGAAATAATAGATTTACGTACGCTTTATCCATTAGATAGGGAAACAATCGCCAAATCTGTGCAAAAAACAACTAGAGCAGTAATCATTCATGAAGCTCATCCTACAGGTGGGTTAGGTAATGACATCGTATCTATTATTAACGATACCTCATTCTTATATTTGCGAGCACCTGTTGAGCGAATTACAGGTTTTGATGTTCCTGTTCCATTCTTTACTTTAGAAGAGCATTATCTACCTACTCCCGCTAGAGTGATGGAGGGGATTGATAAAGTAATTCATTTTTAAGGAGGGTTTTGAATGATTGATGTGAAATTACATGATATAGGAGAAGGAATGACTGAAGGAGAGGTTATCCACTATTTAGTTAAAGTGGGTGATAGGGTGCAAACGGACCAGCCTTTAGTTGAAGTCCAAACAGATAAAATGGTTGCAGAACTTACCTCTCCTTGTACTGGTATTGTCAAAGAGATTCGAATTGCTGCAGGAGAAATGGTTAAAGTAGGTACCAGTCTTCTTTCCTTAGAAAGTGAGGGCGGAGGGGGTTCCTCAACCGAGCAGTCGTCAAAGGATATATCAGTAGAGACTAGCTGTAACCAGCCCTTAAAAGAAGATAAATCCTTAGAGTTCACTTATAAGAGAATACTAGCTACACCTTACACAAGAAAAATAGCTAGGGAACATAACATCAATTTAGAGGATGTGACACCTTCAGATCCTTCAGGAAGAATTACAGAAGAGGACGTTATGAGGTTTATAGATCATAAAACAGAGAAGAAGATTATACCTGAGAAGATTGTTACTCCAACGCAACCAGATGAAATACCCTATAAAGGAATTAGAAAAAAGATTGCTGAAAATATGAAGAAATCACTTTTTACCATTCCACATGTAACCCATTTTGACGAAGTGAATATGACTAATCTATTAGAAATGAAGGCACAGATGAAAGCCACTGGTCATTCCATAAGTATTCCAGCCTTTCTCTTGAAAGCACTTGTCATTTCCTTAAAGGATTTTCCGATATTCAATGCCGAGCTTGACGAAGAAAATAGTCGGATACTCCTCAAGAAAAGCTATCACATAGGCATAGCCACCAACACAGAAAACGGACTGATTGTCCCTGTACTCCACGATACCGATAAAAAGTCTCTCATACAAATAAATCAAGAAATAAAAGAATTAACACAAAAGGCCATAGCAGGAAAGCTTCAATCATCAGAAATGCAAAACAGCACATTTACAGTTAGTAATGTAGGACCTTTAGGCAGCATAGCCGCCACTCCTATTATCAATTATCCAGAGACGGCACTGATCGCATTCCATAAAACCAAAAAACAGCCAATCGTTAATGCGCAGGATGAGATTGTTATTGGACACATCATGAATCTATCCATGTCATTTGATCACCGCGTAGCAGACGGTGCAACTGCAATTGCATTCACGAATCGTTTTTCAAGTTTGATCGAACATCCACATAAACTAATTTTGGAGATGATTTAGATGGTTGTAGGAGAAATAAGCCATAAACGAAATCTAATCATTATTGGGGGTGGACCAGGAGGATACAGCGCAGCTATACGAGGTGCTCAGCTTGGCCTTTCTGTTACTATAATTGAGCAAAAAAAATTGGGAGGAGTGTGCTTGAACGAAGGTTGTATACCTTCAAAGGTTTATACTTTTGCAAGCTCGAAACGTTCCGAGTTGGATCAGCTAGTTAAGATTGGTATTGATGCGGCTGGAAGAGATATAGATATCCAGAGATTACTTGAATATCAAAAGGATGTAATCGGACAGCTGAGGTCAGGTGTAGAAAGACTTTGCCAGGCGAATAAGGTAGAAATCGTTCAAGGGAAAGCTACGTTTATAGCAAAGCATAAAATTGGTGTGGAAAATGGTCACCAATTCGATATGTATGAGTTTGACCAAGTAATTATCGCTACAGGCAGTAAAAATATACTTCCTAGCTATATAACTTCTAAGAGTCCTCATGTGCTATATCCGTTTGAACTGTTTCAACTAAGCAAGCTGCCTGAAGATGTAATCATTGATGGTCAAGATTATATTGCCCTAGAAGCGGCCTCAAGCTTGGCAGCACTTGGCACACAAGTAACCTTATTAATAGAATCCGATACTGGGCTACCTTTTGATGAATCGGTCAATAAGGAGTTATTAAGAATATTTAAAAAGAGAAAAATAAAAGTAGTAGAGAAAAAAGAAATTATTGGGACTCATGAGGATTTAAACGGTTTCTCTGTTACGGTGTTAACCAATCAGCATAAAGAAATAACAATTGAGGCTTCTTGTTTAGTGGTTCCTGAGCTAAGGGTCTCAAACGTAGAAGAGCTTGGGTTGAAGCGTCTGGGCATGGATCTAGGTGTAAATGGATTTATCCAAGTAAACAATCGTTTAGAAACTTCAATCCCCAACATATATGCAGTTGGAGATGTAACAGGTGGTCCCCTGCTTGCTTGGAAGGCTATCAAGCAAGGAAAAGCGGCAGTATCTTTCATTGCGGGAGAAAGACCAGAGGTGGACATAACAATCGCCCCCACTTGTGCTCATACAATTCCACCGGTAGTATCTGTCGGTTTAACGGAACAACAGGCAAATAACCTAGGACTTTCTGTACGTGCAAGTAGATTTCCACTTGGCGGTAATGGTTATTCCACAATTACTGGGAAAAGAGATGGATTTATAAAGGTAATCTCTGATTCTACGACTGAAGTAATTCAAGGAATTCATATGATTGGCGATGGCGCTATCGAATTGTCAGGCTCCTTTTTACAACTATTAGAGATGGCTGCGAAGGAGGAGGATATTAAATTTCCAAATTACGTGCACCCAGGCATAAATGAGGCACTACTCGAATCGGTTGAAGGATTGCTTGGACAAGCGATTCATCTAGCTCCAGTAAAGAAGGAAGTGGTAATTGGTTAAACTACGGCTATAAACTATTTTACCAGAAGCTTGTTAAATAACTAAAAGAGTCGGAGGGGGAAATAACGTGAAGAAAAAATGGAAGGTTTTTTTAACTGTATTAGCTAGTGCATCCTTGTTACTTGCTGCTTGTGGAGATGAGGGTGAGAAAGCTTCTTCGTCCAAAACCTATAATATTGGAGTTACTCAAATTGCGGAGCACCCATCCTTAAATGCAGCTTATGACGGCTTTAAAAAGGCTTTAGAGGATGGAGGAATAGAGGCGGAATACAATTTTCAAAATGCGCAAGGAGACGGTAATAATAACACAACTATAGCTACAAACCTAGTTAGCTCCAACGTCGATTTAATCTTTGCAAACTCAACAGGAAGTGCTCAAGCTGCACTTAGTGCAACACAGGACATACCGATTGTATTTACATCTGTTACGGATGCAGTTGGTGCAGAGCTAGTTGAATCGATGGAAAAGCCAGGCGGTAATGTCACGGGTACTATTGATTCCCATCCGGATGCTATTGCTAATACAATGAAATTTTTAAAAGAAGAGCTTGGTGCAACGAAAGTCGGGATGGTATTTAACTCAGGCGAACAGAATTCACGCTCTCAAGTTGACTCCGTTAAGGAGTTACTGAAAGACATGGATATGACGGTTGTAGAAGCATCAGTAGCTACAACTGCTGATGTAAAACAAGCAACGGAATCACTTATAGGAAAAGTCGATTCTATGTATATCATCACAGATAACACGGTTGTTTCTGCACTGGAATCGGTAATCTCAGTAGCAAATGAAAACAAAATTCCTGTGATGGTAGGAGAATTTGATTCGGTTAAGCGTGGTGGCTTAGGGGCATATGGATTTGAATACTACGATATTGGTTACGAGGCTGGTCAGATGGCAGTCAAAATATTAAAAGGGGAAAGTAAGCCTGCTGATATCCCAGTACAGGTACCTCAAAAGCTGAAATTAATAATGAACCAGAAAACTGCAGATACAATTGGTGTGGATATTAAAGACGAGTGGAAAGCTGAAATGAGCGAATAACGAGGAGGTGATTCTTTATGTTTTCAGCAGTATTCGGCTCAATGGAACAAGGAATCATTTATGCAATTATGGCACTTGGAGTGTATATCTCATTCCGAGTGCTAGATTTTCCAGATCTGACGGTTGACGGTAGCTTTGTAACAGGGGCAGGGACTGCTGCTACGATGATTATACTTGGGTATCATCCCGTATTGGCAACAAGTATGGCTATATTAGCTGGCTTTATAGCAGGCTGTATGACTGGGTTACTGCATACAAAGGGAAAGATAAATCCCCTTCTATCTGGGATATTAATGATGATTGCACTGTACTCGATTAATTTAAGAATTATGGGGCTCACCTCTGAAAACTCTATAGGTCGTCCTAATATTCCCCTGTTGAATGCTGAAACTCTTTTTGTTCAGTTCCAATCATTTTGGAGTGGGCTTGGTATAGATTCCGCACTCAATAGCTTTTTGCAAATGCTTGGAGTAGAAAGAGTTCCATCTACATGGGGAACTATGTTTCTGATGGCTATTGTAGTAATCCTTATCAAAATCATAGTAGATTGGTTTTTAAAGACCGAGATAGGCTTAGCGATCAGAGCAACTGGTGACAATAAGAAAATGATCCGCAGTCTATCAGCCAATACAGATACTTTAATCATTATAGGTCTTGGTTTTTCTAATGCCCTTGTTGCTTTCTCAGGTGCCTTAATAGCTCAGTATGCTAAATTTGCTGACATTGGCCTTGGGATTGGGATGATCGTGATTGGTCTTGCTTCTGTGATTATTGGTGAAGCTATTTTTGGAACAAAAACGATTGTCCGTACAACATTAGCAGTAATAGCTGGAGCGATAATTTATCGTATCGTGCTTGCACTGGCTCTCCGTTTAAACTTTTTGGATACAGGTGATATGAAGCTTATCACCGCGGTAATTGTTATAGGAGCACTAGTGCTACCACAGTTTTTAGAAAAGAAAAGGGAAAAAAATAGAAAGGCAAAGCGACATTCTGAAAGACTTCGAGAAAACCAATCCTTATTGATGAAGGAGGGGACAGCTATTGTTAAAGCTCAATCAGATTAATAAGCTTTTTAATGAAGCAACACCAGATGAAAAGGTAGCATTAGACCAAATAAACCTTGAGCTCCGTCCGGGTGACTTTATGACAGTTATTGGCAGTAACGGAGCAGGTAAATCAACTATGCTTAACATGATATCAGGTGCTCTATCTCCAGATTTCGGAACAATAGAGATTGAAAAAAAGGATGTTACTAAAATGCCTGAATATAAACGCTCTCAAATGATTGGTAGAGTTTTTCAGGACCCGATGGCTGGAACCGCTCCAACGATGACTATAGAGGAAAACCTTGCGATGGCCTATTCAAGAAATAAAAAAAGAAGTTTCAAAATTGGTGTCGATAAGAAAAGGCGTGATTTTTTCCGGACCTCTCTGGAAACGTTACATCTCAACTTAGAAAATCGACTAAATGCAAAAGTAGGTTTGCTGTCTGGTGGAGAAAGGCAGGCACTTTCCTTATTAATGGCAACCTTTACAAAGCCGGCCATTTTACTTTTAGATGAGCATACAGCAGCACTCGACCCTTCCAGAGCAGAACTCATTACGAGTCTTACAAAGGAACTGGTGGAAAAGGATAAGTTGACGACGTTGATGATCACGCATAATATGCAGCAGGCTTTAGATTTAGGCAATCGATTAATAATGATGGATAAAGGTCAAATCATTTTACAAATAGATGCCGAGGAGAAAAGAACTTTAACAATCAATAAGCTTATGGATGAATTCCAACGAATCCGGGGAGAGAAGTTAACAAGCGATAAAGCATTGTTATCGGTCTAAGGAGGTATGCAGATGAGTTCGGCAAGCATAAAGCTTCGTCATCTAAACGAGTTAAAAACAGTTGAGGTGGATCCTCTAACTAACTCGTTTTACTTAAATGGACAAAGAAATGGGCTAAAGGATTACCCTGTTGCTTCACCCGTTTGTGGGACAGTGTACGGAACTATACTTAACTATAAAGAAGATCTTACAGCCATAGAAGAGCAGCTTCATCAAAAACCTTATGCTGCTCCTCCTAACGCGCCTATCTTGTATATAAAACCGGCAAATACAATCAATTTTCATGGTGCTCCTATTCCTATGCCAAAGGGGGTCTCTACACTAGAAGTTGGAGCATCGTTAGGAGTAGTTATCGGTAGGAAGGCGATTGCTATAAAAGAGGAGGAAGCATTTTCTTATATTGCTGGTTACACAATTGTAAATGATGTCAGTATTCCACACGATAGTATTTTCCGACCAGCGGTGCCATACAAGGCAAGGGATGGTTTTTGTGCCATTGGACCTTGGATCATAGATGCCAAAAATATTATAGACCCAAATTCCTTTACGATAAAGGTCTATATTAACAATGAACTCCAGTTAGAAAAAAACACGTCTACTCTAGTGCGCCCAATTGCTAGATTGCTAGAAGAAATAACGGAGTTTATGACGTTAGACGTTGGGGACCTCCTACTGGTCGGAATTCCTATAGCTTCTCCTAAAGTACACGTAGGAGATCAGGTCAGAATTGATATAAGCGAAATAGGGACGTTAGAAAACTATATTATGGAAGAGGAAGAGGGGTGTTTCTTATAAAAAGAGCTAGAGTTGCATATGGTGGAGCTATTCATAATGCAAGTGAATATGACACTAGGCTTCAGCTTGAGGATGGTAGGATTGTGAAACAGGATGAGGTTACATGGTTAACACCCCTTAACCCGCGAACTACCTTTGCTTTAGGTCTTAACTATGCCGATCATGCTGCAGAATTAGCTTTTGATGCCCCTTCTGAACCTCTTATCTTTTTAAAGGGACCTAATACATTTGTAGGTCATAAAGGGTTTACCAGACGACCATCTGATATAACTTACATGCATTACGAATGTGAGCTTGCTGTTGTAATCGGTAAAAAAGGCAAACATGTAAAAAAAGAAGACGCTTACGATTATGTTAAAGGCTATAGTATAGCAAATGACTATGCTTTTAGAGATTACCTCGAGAACTATTACCGACCAAATCTTCGTGTGAAAAATAGGGATGGCTGTACTCCGCTTGGACCATGGTTAGTGGATAAGGAGTATATTCCAGATCCAATGAATCTTCCATTATATACGTATGTTAATGACAAGCTCGTTCAAAAGGGTAATACGAAAGATATGATATTTGATATTCCAACACTTATTGAATATATCAGTAGCTTTATGACCTTAAGTGAAAATGATGTCATTATAACCGGGACACCTAAAGGCTCGGTGGACACTAAAGTGGGCGATCATATTGTGACTGAAATTGAAGGAGTTGGTCGTCTAGCAAATACTATTATAGGCGATGAAAAATTCATTAAGAGTTAATACGGAAGGGGAATTGATTTGCCTCATTTTATTGTAGAGTACACAGACAACTTAAAGGAAGACATTAAAGTGGAGCAGCTATTAAAAGATGTTCATCAAATACTTATAGCTAGAAACGATACATTCCCAATTGGAGGAATTCGATCGAGAGCAATAGAGCTAACAGATTATCGAGTAGCTGATGGGTTAGAGGATGATGCCTTTGTACATGCCACATTAAAGATTGCTGCAGGTAGGTCTGAAGAAATCAAGGCAGAAGTATGTGACGCTATATTCGAGGTTATTAAAGCTCACTTCGATGAAACGATGAATAAAAGATACTTAGCACTGTCTATGGAATTGGTTGAATTTAGTGATTCAGGAACGTACAAGCAGAACAATATTCATTCTCGTTTTTAAATATTATCATGCTTTAAATCATATATTATTTCATATATTCTTGTTTAATTTGTTCAGAAAATTCGGATTTAGGAGGTTGTAAATATGGGTGCTCGAACAGGGAAGGAATACATCCAAGGTGTGAAGGATCGTCAAACAGAGGTGTGGATTCACGGAGAAAAAGTAGAGGATGTGACTACCCATCCAGCTTTTAAAAACGTGATAGAAAGTGTAGCGGGTTTATATGATCTCCAGCATGAAAAGCCAGAAAAAATGTTATACAAATCACCAACTACCGGAGATAAGGTGGGGCTTTCCTTTATCGCACCGAAAACAAAGGAAGATTTGTTTAAAAGAAGAGAAATGCATAGTGAATGGGCAGCTTTTTCGGGTGGAATGATGGGTCGTTCACCTGACTATTTAAACACAAGCATTATGGCGTTTGGAACAGCAAGTAAGTTCTTTGCACAGGAGGGAGGCGGGAGTAAGCAATTTGCTAAAAATGCAGAAGATTATTATGAATATGCGAGAGAGAACGACATCAGTCTTACGCATACACTTATTCATCCGCAGGTGAACCGATCCATGCTAACACAATCGGAACAAAAGGACCCTTTCTTATCTGCCCGTATTACTAAAAAGACGACAGATGGAATTATCATAAACGGATGTCGCCTACTAGCTACCCTAGGGGGAATAACGGATGAATTAGTCGTATTTCCATCTACTATAAATCGAACTCCAGGTACAGTGGACGATCCATTTGCCTTTGCATTTGCTATTCCCAACAACACACCAGGCTTAAAATTTCTCTCCCGCGAATCTTTTGATTATGGAAAGAGTAAATGGGACCATCCACTAGGTGCCAGATTTGATGAAAGTGATGCGATTATATCGTTCGAGGATGTATTAGTGCCTTGGGAGAGAGTCTTTGTTTGTGAAAGCACCGATATTTGTAATCGTACGTATGCAGAAACGAATGCCGTTATCCATATGACGCATCAAGTAATCTCTAAAAACGTTGTGAAAACTGAATTTATCCTAGGTGTAGTTATTAGCATGATGGAGGCCATTGGTATCGATAAGTTCATGCATGTAAAGGAAAAGGCCAGTGAAATCATGGTGATTCTAGAGGTGATGCGCTCTCACTTATACCGAGCAGAGCATAATGCAAAGATAGACCAATACGGCAATATGACCCCAGACTTCGAGCCATTAAATGCAGCAAGAAACTGGTTTCCTAAAATGTACCAGCGTATGAATGAAATTATCAAAATTTTAGGTGCCTCTGGATTAATGGCATTGCCAACTGAAGCAGACTTTAGCAATGATGATGTAGGTTCTTTAGTGCATCGCTATACTCAGGGTGCAAACATAAATGGGGAAGAACGTGTGCAGCTGTTCCGTTTAGGCTGGGATATATCCATCAGTGCATTTGGAAATCGACAAGCTCTATATGAATATTATTTCTTTGGAGATCCGGTTCGTATGTCCAATGCTTATTATGATAGCTTCAATAAGCAACCGTATAAGGATATGGTGACTAGCTTTTTAAATAGAGCGAAAAAGGAAGCAGGCATACTTTCATAGTAAAGATTTTCATAAAGGAGTGTATCCATGCAACAGCTTAAAAATGAAATAGATAATCAGTTATTCCGAACGA
This sequence comes from Psychrobacillus sp. FSL W7-1457, assembly GCF_038593405.1. Classification (NCBI taxonomy): domain Bacteria; kingdom Bacillati; phylum Bacillota; class Bacilli; order Caryophanales; family Bacillaceae; genus Psychrobacillus; species Psychrobacillus sp. FSL W7-1457. Next base: position 2,045,841 of record NZ_CP151993.1, on the reverse strand, counting down.
TAATGGGCAGCTTTGCAACTGGAGTTACGGTCATTACTACAAAAGTAGAGGAAGAAGTTTATGGCATGACAGCGAATGCATTTATGTCAGTTTCTCTTGAACCTAAGCTAGTGGCTATAAGTATCGGAGATAAAGCTAAAATGCATTCTTATATAAATTTATCTAAACGATTTGCTATAAATATTTTGGCTGCTAACCAACTGGAGCTTTCGAAGCAGTTTGCCGGGCAGTTGAATTCGAACCTGGAAGTAGCATTTGATTACTATCAGGAGCACCCTATTTTAAAGAGCTCACTTGCAGTTATCACTTGTGAATTGTTTAACCACATAGACGCTGGCGATCATACTATTTTCATTGGAAAAGTAACAGGGGTAAAGCACGAACCAAGTGAGCCTCTCTTGTTTTTTGGAGGTAAATATCAAGAGTTAATCAAATAGCTGGAGGAAGAAAATAATGGATTGGAAGGAGTCGAATAAATTGGCATATGAAGAAGAAAAAAAGAAGCTAAGAGGTTCTATTTGTCCTGTAGTTACTCCCTTTACAGAAAATGGAGAAATAGATGAGGAATCCTTTAAGAACCTTATCCATTGGCAAATAGAAAGTGGGAGTCACGGTATATCTGTGACGGGTACAAGTGGGGAACCAAGCTCGTTAGCCATTAAGGAGCGTAAAAGAGTAATGAAGCTAGCCAGTGAAACAATTGCTGGTCGAGTATTTTTTGCACCAGGTACAGGGTCAACCAACCACGATGAAACGATGGAGCTTACTAAGTATGCAGAGGAACTAGGCGCTGATGCTGCTATGGTAATTGTTCCCTACTATAATAAGCCAAATCAGGAAGCGTTATATACACACTTTAAAGTAGTTGCAGACTCTGTGAAGATCCCAATTATCATCTATAACATTCCAGGTAGATCTGCAGTAAATATGGAAGTCGGTACGATGAAGAGACTAGTTGAAGCTTGTCCAAACATAGTTGGAGTAAAGGAGGCAAATAAAGATTTTGAGCATGTTAATCGTGTACTCCTTAATTGTGGAAGAGATTTTCTACTTTATTCAGGAATAGAGCTTCTATGTTACCCAATGCTTGCTATTGGCGGTGCAGGCTTTATTAGCGCGACGGCTAATGTAGAACCTGCTAAAGTAGCGGAGCTTTACAATGCTTGGACAGCTGGAGATGTGGAGAGGGCTCAGGATCTACATTTTGAACTAATGCCTTTGAATGATGCGTTATTTAGAGATACGAATCCTGCTCCGGCAAAGGTGGCCCTAGGGATGATGGGGAAGATAAACCCTAAACTGCGACTTCCATTAGGTCCACCATCACAAGCAGTAAAGGATGAAGTGCGACAGACTCTAATAAGCTTAGATATTCTGCCGAAAGAAACTGCCCCACAATTTTAATGAAAGAAGGTGATGAACATGGTGTCTTCTCATGAGTTAATTTCACTCAAGCATGAAACCCAACAAAGCATTTCCCTCTATATAAATGGTGAGTTTACGTCTGCAGCTAGTGGTGCAACTTTCAACAACATGAATCCTTTTACGAACGAGCAAATCAATACAGTCTCGGAAGGCCAAAAGGAAGACATAGATAAAGCTGTTGCAGCAGCTCGTGATGCTTTTGACAATGGTCCATGGAAAACGATGAAGTTAAGCAAAAGGTTGTCTTATATTTATCGTATTGCAGACCTTATTGACGAGGAAGTAGAACGAATCGCATATTTAGAGGCTTTAGATACCGGTTTGCCAATAAGCCAAACAAGAAAAATGGTAAACCGTGCCTCTGAAAACTTTCGCTTTTATGCAAGAATGGTTGAGAGTCGTCTGGTAGGGGATGTCTATCAGGTGGATGACGAATTTGTCAATTATACGATTCATGCCCCTGTAGGCGTAGCCGGATTAATAACTCCATGGAATGCACCTTTCATGCTTGAGACATGGAAGATTGCTCCAGCACTTGCTACAGGAAATACAGTAGTCCTAAAGCCAGCAGAGCTTTCTCCTCTATCGGCAAATCTATTAGCAGAGGTTATTCATAAGGCAGATCTACCAAAAGGAGTCTTTAATGTGGTTCACGGTAAGGGAGAAGTAGCTGGTGATGCTTTAGTTAAGCACCCTGATGTACAGCTCATTTCATTTACTGGGGAGACTACAACTGGATCTACTATTATAAAAAATAGTGCAGACACCTTGAAGAGCTGTTCCATGGAGCTAGGCGGCAAATCTCCAATAATTGTTTTTGAGGATGCCGATTTCGAGCGAGCACTAGACGCCTGTGTATGGGGTATTTTTTCCTTTAATGGGGAACGCTGTACTGCTAATTCTCGATTATTCGTCCAAGAAAGCATTAAAGACAGGTTTATAGATGCGTTAAAGACGAGAGTTGCTAATATAAAAGTGGGAGACCCTTTAAATGACCTTACGGAGGTTGGCCCTCTTATTGATCGAGGTCACTATAACAAGGTACGTGGCTATATAGACATAGCACGTGATGAAGGTACTGAGGTAATCTCAGGACATCTTCCAGCTGAATTTTCCAAAGGAAATTTTGTGCCCCCAACATTAATTTTAAATGCTCATAACCAAATGCGTGTTGCTAAAGAAGAAATATTCGGTCCTGTTCTAATTGCTATGTCGTTCCAAGATGAAGAGGAAGTCATTAAGCTTGCGAATGATACTGATTATGGCTTGGCAGGTTATGTCTGGACGAACGATATTAAACGTGGACATCGCGTAGCACATAAAGTGGAAGCAGGAATGCTATGGGTAAATGCTCAAAACGTTCGAGATCTTAGAACCCCTTTTGGAGGGACGAAGTATTCTGGCATAGGCAGAGAAGGTGGGCATTACAGCTTTGATTTTTACACGGAGCATAAAATTATTCACGTATCAATTGAGGATCATCATATCCAGCAATTCGGAAAACAATAGAAAGGAGGAGAAGGCTATTGGATTTTTCCATTATACGTATCGCTCGCACAGTGCTACATGTTAAGGATTTAGAGCTATCTCGTAAATTCTATGTAGATGGATTGGGGATGATAGAAACTGAGAGAGATGATAGGCATGTCTATCTAAGAGGATTAGAAGAACATTGTCATCACAGTCTATTACTAAAAAAAGCCGAGAAATCAGTTGTGGAAGTGCTAAGTTACAAGGTAATGAAGGAAGAAGATTTAGAGCACATTGAAAAGTTATTTATTGCTATAGGACTTAAAACGAAGTGGATTCCTAAAGGAAATCAGTATGCTATCGGTAGAACGCTTAGAGTTCACGACATTTCTGGTATTCCGCTAGAATTTTTTGCAGAAATGCCTACCGTGGATCGGATGCTTCAAAAATACGACCTATATCGCGGAGCAAAAATTCAGCGAATAGACCACGTCAATTGTGCTGTACCAAATGTGCAAAAAGCCTATGATTTTTATGTAAACAGTTTAGGATTTTCTTGTTCCGAATACACAGAAACGGAAGAAGGTGACTTATGGGCTGCCTGGTTATTCCGAAAGCCTACAGTTCATGATCAAGCGTTCATGAGTGGACCAGGGCCTAAGCTCCATCATTTTGCGTACACTTTATCTGACCGGCTGAGCGTGCTCGACTGCTGCGATGTGTTGGCTAGTATGGGCTATGCAGATTGTATCGAGCGCGGACCAGGTCGACATGGATTATCTAACGCATTCTTTCTATATTTAAGAGATCCAGATGGTCATCGTATAGAGTTATATACCGGAGACTATTTGACTTGCGATCCAGATATGAAGCCAAAGCGTTGGGATTTAAATGATCCTCTACGTCAAACATTCTGGGGACATCAGGCACCAGACCAATGGTTCAATGAAACTAGTACATTTATTGATATTGAGACCGGAGAAGAAATAAATAGCGAAGAACCAAAGCTTGAACAACGAAAGCCCAAAATTTTAGTGTAATTATGGATCCATCTGAGATTAGTGCGTATGTAATTTTTAGACTGTAGACAGACACCATGAATGTTGGTGTTTGCCTACAGTCTGTTTTCTATTAAAATAAAAATAATGCTAGAAATGTTGAATTTTGCTGCAAACGGACCCTATCCTGGGAAGCTTCAATCGCTGCGATTAGTTCAAGGTCTTTAGCTCCCGCTATTTGCGTTATAGATGCTAACCCACAAGAGTTGTTTTCAAAAGACTATCTGGTCACGCAAACGGGTGCACTATTGATTTCACATTTTATTTGAGTAAGGAGGGGGAAAGGCTATGAATGATAAACTAATAAGAGTTGGAACAATTTATATCCCAGTTTCAAATGTTTCTCTAGCAAGTGTTTGGTACCAGGAGCAACTCGGCGCTGTTGAGAATTATAAGGACGAGGATAAAGCAATTTTGGACCTAGCCAATCAAAGTGTCTTTTTGATTAAAAGTAAAAAAGAAGAAAGTCTGAACTTTAAAGATTTTCATGGGCTAGAGCAATTTGTCTTAACATTTGAAGTAGATGGTGTTGATAATCTTCTATTATTACACAAAGAATTCAAAGAAAAAGGATTGCGGGTAGGAGAAATAGAAGATAGAGGACATGCTGGTAGAAATTTTGTATTTCAGGATCTTGATGAAAATAAATTTGATGTATGGAGCGAATTAAGTCCTTCTTTTAAAAATAATAGGATCTGATAAAAAAGAGGCTACGTAGTCTCTTTTTTATTTTGATTAACTGGATTATTTTTCAATAAAAGAAGTGATAATTAGGTTTTAAGGTCATATATCAGGGAATTACAAATAAGGAATGCACTATTTTGAAGGAGGGCTTCATATATGGCAGAAGAAAAAGAAATGAGAAATGGTTCAACCGAAAGTAACCAAGGAAAAGAGACTCTTACAACTAGACAAGGTCATCCAGTAACGGATAACCAAAATATGCGAACTGTAGGAAATCGCGGTCCAGCAACTCTTGAGAACTATCATTTTATTGAAAAAATTTCACACTTTGACCGAGAAGAAGTTCCTGAACGAGTAGTTCATGCTCGTGGAGCTGGTGCTTTTGGCTATTTTGAAACCTACGGAAAAGTAGGGGACGAGCCCGTAGAAAAGTATACTCGTGCAAAAGTATTTTCGGGTGCTGGAAAACAAACACCTTTGATGGTGCGCTTTTCAACAGTTGCAGGTTCTAAGGATTCTCCAGAGACTGCCCGCGACCCACGAGGTTTTGCAGTTAAAATGTATACAGAAGATGGCAACTGGGATTTAGTTGGAAACAACTTGAAAATATTCTTTATTCGTGATGCGATGAAATTTCCGGATATGATTCATGCATTTAAGGCAGATCCTGCTTCGAATATACCCAACCCTGAGCGTATGTTTGACTTCGTTTCTAAATCACCTGAAGCGACACATATGATCACTTTCCTATTCTCTCCATGGGGAATTCCGGCTACATATCGCCATATGCAGGGATCTGGTGTAAACACGTACAAGTGGGTAAATGATAAAGGCGAAGCAGTACTTGTAAAGTATCATTGGGAACCAAAACAAGGTATTCGTAACCTAACTCAAGATGAAGCAGATGCAATTCAAGCAAAAAATGTTGCTCATGCCACACAGGACTTATACGAATCCATTGAGCGAGGAGAATATCCAGAGTGGGAGTTATTTGTTCAAATTATGAGCGATGATGAGCATCCTGAATTAGATTTTGACCCATTAGACGATACAAAGCTATGGCCACCAGAACAATTCCCGTTCCTACCAGTAGGTAAGATGGTATTAAACCGTAATCCGGTCGACTATCACGCTGAGATAGAGCAGGCTGCATTTGGTACTGGCGTATTAGTAGATGGATTAGACTTCTCAGATGATAAAATGCTTCAAGGTCGTACTTTTTCTTATTCTGATACACAACGTTACCGCGTAGGAGCAAACTATTTAAAGCTAACTGTTAATGCCCCTAAGGTCCCTGTAAGAACAAATCAGCATCGTGGTCAAATGGATGTGCATAGACCAGAAGAAGCTGGTGGAAATCCACATATCAATTATGAACCATCCATGATAGGTGGATTACAGGAGGCTGAAAAAACAGAGCGGATTAAACATGAGCCACAATATAATGCTAAGGCTACAAGTGCACCGATAGATCGAGAGAATAACTATGGACAAGCAGGAGAGACATATCGTAGCTTTGAAGATTGGGAGCGCAATGAATTGATAAACAACCTGTCTACAGCACTTTCGATTTGTGACCCTCGAATCCAAGAGGCGATGATCTATCACTTTACACAAGCAGACGAGGATTATGGTCGCCGTGTAAAAGAAGGTATTGAAATGAAAATGAAAGAAATGGAAGATTTGAAAAAACAACAAAAGCAAGAAAGCTCTCCGGGTGCCAACGCTGCTGCCGATAAAGCAGAGGATGTTGGTCGAGAATCTAAACCTTACTAATTATTTTTAGCCCCTTCACCTTAATGGAGGGGTTCTTTATTTCATCTATTAAAAGGAGTGTATACACATGAAAGTAATGGTTGTAGGAGCAAATGGACAAATTGGTAAACAGGTCGTGGAAAAATTACAGCACAGTGAGCATACGGTGACAGCAGTAGTTCGAAAACAGGAGCAGGTAAATGAATTTAAGAACAAAGGGATAGAAGCAGCCTTGCTTGATCTCGAGGGTAAGGTAGACTCACTAACCGAAGCATTTACTGTAGCTGATGCAATCATTTTTGCAGCAGGCTCAGGAGGACATACAGGTCCTGATAAGACATTACTTATCGACTTAGACGGGGCAGTAAAAACAATGGAAGCGGCTGAAGCTGCTGGGGTTGAGCGATATATTTTGGTTAGTGCATTTGATGCTGACAAGCGTGAAAATTGGAACGCTGAAATGAGACCATACTATGTTGCAAAGCATTATGCAGACCGAATGCTTGAGCAAAGTAAACTGAACTATACTATCGTTAAACCTGGTGGATTGATAAATGAAAATGCATTAGGAAAAGTGACAGTAGGAGTGGATGCGGAGCCGAGTACTATTACTCGTGAGGATGTAGCAGATGTTTTAGTGGCATCTTTAGAAGAAGCAAACACCTACCAAAAAAGCTTTAATGTTGTAAATGGGACACTACCAATAAAAGAAGCTTTAAAGAATCTGTAAAAAGTTTCCAATAGTCTAAATGGACTCCATAAAGTGGAGTCTTTTTTTATGCATTTTATATATTATATTTCATTGTATTACTCTGTAAGGCATACGGCTTTAGTTAATAACTGTATATCATAGAGGATTTCTTTTTTAAATGCGTCATTGTCACATCTATAATAATCATCTACTAATCTAACTAGTTCTATATAAATGAGGTTCATTAAAAACGACTCCTTTATTTTTGGGAAAAAGTATCTATTCTATTATACCTATATTTGTTTAATCATAAACATTTATTTTTAAAATGAATACAAAGATTAAAAAAAGAACTGATGGAAGAGCTTCAATAACTGAAGCACCAAAGATACTTATTGAAGAATTAATCCGAAGAAAAGTAGAACTCTTTACTGAAAAGATTAAATCTGAGGAAAACATGTTAAAGAAATCGTACAGTACTTATTAGATTAAAGCTTCCAGAGTTAGTGGAAACAGGTGACAAAACATATTCAACTCGTGACCTAAATCAATTAACTGTTGAACAACCGGATAGTGCAATTAATGTTCGTAGCTTATCTGGACTAGTGGATTATGTAAAATTAAAATTCGACCATAATCGCAAGTTGATGAATCATGTGAAGTCTCCAACGGAGGTTAATGTGTTTGATGCATTAAATGATGTTAACGATCGTCGTACGTATGTTAGAGCTGGGGCATTATTGTCAAGCATTACATTTGAATAATTTGTAGACCGTGAGAAGTTCCAAATCATGCTGTAGGCTTGCTTTGTTGGAAACCAAGATAAAGAACAAGTTCTTAAAGTGGTTAGTTCCATCAATGAAGAAAATTCAGTGCAAACACAAGACGATGGAGTTACACAACGAGTTACAGCTAAAACAGGGGTTGTCACTGTAGGAAATGTAAACGTACCTAACCCATTAATTTTATAAAACTTTATTGACAGTTAATTGTAATTCTATGTAAAATTAAATTAATATTCCCAATAAATAGTTTTTTGGTGGATAAATAAAAATAGATGGAGGAACAACATGAAAAAAACTTTTACTCTATTTTTTGCATTGGTTTTTCTTAACATTTTGTTTGGCTCAGTGACGAGCTATGCATCTGATGACAATTATATTTATCCATATCAAGAGATTATGGACAAACTTAATAAGGAATTAGGTTCCACATTTCATGTGAAAGAGGAAAAGCGAGAATTCTTCTATAATAATGTTAAAGATATTACTCCAAGCGCGTTTGAAGAATTATTGAGAAAGCAATATAAAGAATTTACTGAATCTTTAAACATGGATATGGGACCTGGAAATGAAATTTCACAAGAAACAATAATTACACCATATTATGTTAGTGAAGACATAACCCAGTATGCTTCGCTGAGTTATAATTCTTCGATGTATCTTAGTTCTAATGTTTTTAGTTTTACTGGGGGATCGGGGACGTTTAAATACAATAGCATCTATTCTTACGGCACTACATGGCCGTCTGGTTTTACAGGATTTCATTGGGAGGTCGATTCTAAATCAGCAAGACTAAGTAGCGATGAAAAAAGTTGCACTGTAACTCTGAGAGGTCATCCAGAAGACGCAAACGGTGTAGCCCTTGCACTATCTTTAACAGCATCTAATACATTTTATGCGAATTAATTATCTATAACAGACATACTTATTACTGTATGTCTGTTTAAATTTTTAAAAATTCATTAAATTGGGTTACAATAAACATATATTGGCTTGGTATAATTTTAATATATTCAGCGTTTCAACCATTTTTAAATGGAGGAGGTAATTAATTATGAAAAAAATACTCGGTTTAGGAATCGCGTTCCTTATTTTGACAGGATTCTATACTGCATCTTCTGCTAACAAAAATGCCGACATGGATTTATTATTGTTACCTTATCAAAAAGTAATGGATAATTTAAGTGAAGATTTAGGTGTTCCATTTTACATTGAAACCAAAAATAAGGAACGTTTTTACAACAATGTAAAAGATATTACCCCTGAACAGTTTGAGAAAATGCTTATTGAAGAATATAAAGAATCGGAAGCTGATATCATTAATGACAAATCATATGTAACAGACGATGCTCCATATGATATTCAGGGCCCCAATATTCCTAATCATAATGGATCCGTCATTTTAACCCCACTTGAAGAAAATTCTTAGACTGGGGGAGGATGTGTTATGATCAATGTGACAACGACATTACAATCGGCTTGAAAAATACCGTAATAAAATTATAATTGAAACAAAGAGACCACGTGCACGCTTGTGCTGGTGTAGTAATTATACTAACTTAAGCTATTTATATAAGGCTCTCACAATACAGTGGGGGTCTTTTTTGTGTTAATAAAAGGAATATTATACCCCTTTGGCGAATGATGTCATATGGAGGTGAAATAATTGCAAGTAATTCCAGTTATTATTTCTGTATTTGCTCTAGGAATCTCTTGGTTCAATAGCATCAGAGACAGTAAAAAATACAAAAACATAATGCTAAGACTTTTAATTCTAGCTGATGGGTTAAGTAATGACTATGATAAATTGATGTTTGAATATAGGATGCTTCATTTAATTCCTAGGCAAAAGAATGAACAACATGAGGATTCTTTTAAAATTAAAAAGTCTCTTCTTCAATTAAAAATAAATCAAATGTATGAGTTATTGTTAATAAACCAGAAGATAGTAGACGAAGATTTAAAAAAAATATTTAGTTGTTTAAACGGAATAGATCAAAACCTTTTTGAACTAGCGAATTCGAGAATCGACAACTTTATGATTTAGATGCTACTCGCGCAATTACTAATCCCTTAGCAAAAGATATTGAAATTTTAGTGAGTATAATTAAACAATACGATAAGTATTAGCATTTCCTAGTGAGGTGCTTTTTCTACGTCATAAAAAGCCAAATATGGAAACAACATAAAGGTGAAATAACAAATAGAGCTATTGCTGAACAGTTAGATGTATCTGAGAAGACCATTGGTGGTTGGAAATCCAAAGATAACTGGAACGCTGAATCCAACGGAGTACTCCAAAAGAAAAGAAGGTAAACAAAGAGCCTCCTATTCCTACCTTAGATGAATTAATAGACGATTTGAGGATGACTGAAAAACAAAGTCTCTTCTGCATTTATTAAGTCAAATCATTCAACGCTACACAGGCAGCTATTAAAGTTGGTTATGTAAAAGACAGTGCACATGTTCAGGGGAGCGTATTATTAAGGGATTCTAAGGTAGTTGAAGAGATACGAAGGATAAAGGGTGAAATGAGACAGGGCATATTTGTTGAAGCAATGGACGTCTTAGAGAAATACATTAAAATAGCCTTTGCAGACATTACAGTTTACACCACCTTCGGTAAAAGAGAACTACCTGTAATAAGTATGATGGGTCCTGTTTTAGATGAAGATGGCAATCAAGTGATGAAAGAGATCAATAATGTAGACCTCAATGAATCCTCTATGGTTGATGGCACAATAATCACCGAGGTTAAGCAAGGCAAAGATGGCGTGTCTATTAAAGTAGCAGATAAAATGAAAGCTAAAGATAAACTGTCCTTATACTTCGATTTATTCCCTGATAAGTTACAACGTGAAGTGGAAGAAGAAAAACTAAAAATCGCTCATCATAAAGCGTTTGGTGGTAATGAACCAGAACGGGTTCAACAAGGCTCTAAATGCTTGCTACGACTTTGAAGTTGTGGAAAGATGACGACGCCGACGAAGACTAGGTACCTTTCTTTTTTTACAGAGAAAAGTAACTTCAAGAAGATACCAGCACCTTTCAAGTTCCAAACCTTCTCTAAAAAACAAAAACAAGTATTAACTTGGTGGAGACCTGGATCTCCTCATAAAGATAAAGACGGTATCATCTGTGATGGCTCTGTCCGATCTGGCAAAACAGTGGTTATGTCGCTTTCTAACGTGATGTGGGCAATGGAGTCTTTCCAAGATGAAAACTTTGGGATGGCTGGTAAGACAATAGGCTACTTTAGACGTAATGTAATAACTCCATTGAAAGGGATGCTTAGTTCTAGAGGATATAAAGTTAAGGATCATCGTGCTGACACTTCCTAACCATTGAATATAAAGGGGTGACGAATTACTTTTACGTTTTCGGTGGGAAAGACGAATGTTCCCAAGACCTTATTCAAGGTATCACGCTTGCAGTATGTTTTTTAATGAGGTAGCTCTTATGCGGAATCATTCTTATCACAAGCAACTTCCCGTTGTTCAGCGGAAGGGTCTAAGTTCTGATTTAATTGTAACCCTGCTGGACCATATTATTGGTTTAAATAACAATAGATTGACCGACGAAAAGAAAAGAATATGCTGCAGCTTCACTTTACGATGGATGATAACTTATCGTTAGGTGGAAAACCAAAGAGCGTTAGAAACGGGTGTACACTGGTTTGTTCTTTCAGCGTTTTATACTTGGCTTATGGGTGCTGAAGGCATTATCTTCAGTATGTTTGATGAAAAGAAAAATAAAGTAAAAACAGAAGAGCGAAGATAAACTAAATACTATGTATCTAGTGACTACGGGACACAAAACCCTATGGCATTTGGTATGTGGGGATTGTGTGAAGGTACCTGGTACAAAGTAAAAGAGTACCATCATGATGCTAGGAAAAAGAATGTACAAAAAACAGATGATGAATATGCAAACGACCTTGAAGAATTGGCAGATGGTCTCACGAGATAGATAATCGTGGATCCCTTAGCAAGTTCTTTTTTTATTGTCCTAAAGAGATACGGTTGGAGTGTAAAAAAGTAAAGAAAGATGTGTAAAGGGATCAGGAACAAGGTTGCTACTCTACCGATTTAATGAGTTGTTGTAAAAAGAAGATTTAAAAAACAATAAATAGAGGTTATTTTAAAGAGAATAACCATAAGAGAACAGCAGGGACAAGCAATGCGCGGATACTTTCATGAGTTTTATAAATTATTTGTGGATTTCTATTCATTTTGTAGGAAGAAATCTTTCAATTTATTCATGACATAGTACTTTGACAGACATAGTAATTTGGTATACATTGTAATAAGAGGTGATAAGCTTGTCAGAAAATGAAGTAAGTGCCGATTTAATAAGGGGTCATATCGATACAATTATTTTAAAGGTTTTAAAGGCAGGAGATAATTATGGATATGAAATTATGAAGGCTATCTCAGTCGGTAGCAATGGAGAGTATATATTAAAAGAGCCAAGTTTATATAGCAGTCTGAAACGTTTAGAAAAGACTGGATTTATCCAGGCATACTGGGGTGATCAGTCCCAAGGTGGTCGACGAAAATATTATACGATTACAAAAGAAGGCTTATCTGCCTACGAAGAAAATGTAAGAGCATGGAATCGAGCGAAAATGCTCATAGATAAATTAGTGGTAGGAGGAAGTGGTGAATATGAATGACGTCCGAAAGTATGTTAATAAGATGTTTAGTGGATATCCCAAAAATGATGAAACATTAGAATTGAAAGAAGAAGTAATTGGAAATTTAGAGGCGGAGATTGAAGACTTAGTTACGAACAAGGGCTTAACTGTTAAACAAGCTTTTAGAATTAGTACAGAGAAAATGACTAAACTGGACGGAGTAATAGAAGGGGTGCAAACAGTTCAATTAAGTAAGGTTTTGGTGGAGCTGACTCAATGGTCGCTTATTTACTTGTTGATTGCATGGATTATCTCTATCCCTTTCAATATGTTTAGTTCCTTAAGGGCTACGAGTTGGCTTTTATTTACGATTATATTAATAATTGGCCTATTTTATATCTTGTTAAAAATCATAGCAGGTTCTTTAACGAATGAAAGAACAATCCAACTAGCTTTTATGAATAGATGGCAAAAATGGATTTGGATTATTTGGGCATTGTTTATGGTAGCGCAGTGGGGAATGATTACTGCCATCCATTTTGGTAGTGATCTATGGTTTGGCCGTAATATCTCTATTGAAGGTCCTTATCAATTCGGTCAGACTATAGCAGCCTATTTGGCTCCATTTTTCTCCATCATTGTACCTCTATTAATTAACAGATTTAAAAACATAGTTATTAGAGGAGGTAATGGAGCGAACTATGAAGAATAAGTTAATAATTGGATTATTCATTACTGGGCTTATACTTTTTGGATGGATGAACCTTTTTTACCTACCAGAAAAAGAAAATTTACAAGCGGAAGAAATGCTACGGCAGCTTGATCCAGAGACGCATGATTTTAGCAAGGTGCTAGTATATGAAAATCTATATATGGGAAACAACTCAAATAATGCTCATTTGTTTCAATCACTTCCTTTACAAAATTATTTGAATGGCTTTGAACAGGACCCTGATCGTTTTTTGTTAATCGTGAATTATAAAGATTTAAGTGACGTTTCTCCACGTCAAATACAACAATCGGTCATTTATAATACTACAGCTGCATTTGTACTTATTAAGAATTTGGAACAAATAGAGTTAAGACTTCCAAATGAAACTTTTCTCGTTAACAGAAGCAATGTAGAGAGTGTTTTAGGGAATTTAGATGAGCTTTTAGATCCTCTATTATTTGAAAAAGAAGTGCAACAGCGATTAAAAACAGAAGAGATAGAGGATTGGTTAGACCAGTATTTACAAGTCAGCAAGGAGGGCTAACATGAAGGATCGTGTCATTCAGGCGTATAACGAGCTCGCCAATGATTATGAATTTAACGTCGATCAAAGAAGTATATATAACACGGAGTATGAGAGACCAGAAATGGTCAAACAAATGCCTTCTAATTTAAATAATCTAAGCGTTTTGGATGCGGGTTGTGCTGCAGGATGGTATACCTCCCAGCTTATACGTGAAGGGGCAACGGTTACAGCAATCGATATCAGTCCTAAAATGGTAGAGGCAACGAAAAGAAGAGTAAAGGACAAAGCAAATGTACTTTGCTTAAGCCTTGAGGAAGAACTGCCCTTTGAGGACAACAGTTTTGATCTCATTATCAGCTCATTAGTCCTTCATTATATCAATGACTGGGAATTGACGTTAAAAGAGTTTCAACGAATCTTAAAGCCAGGCGGTCAATTCATATTTTCCGTACACCACCCATCTATGGATGTGAAAAAAACAGAGGAAGGAGATTATTTTTCACATGAATTTATAATAGATCAGTGGAAGCGTGATGGGAAAATAATTGAAGTGCCTTTTTATAGGAGACCTATGCAAGCCATCCTTAATGAAACGTTAAAATTCTTTAAATTAGAGCGTCTTATTGAGCCACAGCCTACGGAAGAATTTAAGAAGATAGATTCCAAAGGTTATCACAAGCTGATGACAACACCACACTTTTTGATAATTAATGCTAGAAACTGAGGAACATAAGGTTAAGGGGGGGATTAAATATGTCTAAAGAGTTTATTGCCATAATATCAATAGTTTCTGTAATGATCTGGATTGTAGTTTCCCAAGAGGCTGTAAAACCCTCAAAAGAGATAAATTGGTGGAAAATGATTAGCTTACTGTCTGTAGGAACCGTATTGGCATTAGGTTTAACCATTTCCCTTTTTCAAAGCCTGCCGTTCTAGGATAGGTAACTGGGGTTTTTGTTGAATATCTAAACAACCATAGGATTTATAAAAGGACTTAGTTTTTTTGAGTAAGCTAAGTCCTTTTATCCTACTAAAATGATTACACTCCACCCTAAAATATTACCATTATAATAAATTTTTTATTTACTTACTTGGAGGAGTTCAAATGAATATAAAAGTAATCCATCATTTCACTGAAAAGCATTTAACAGACTTGTATCAATTATTTCAAAATGAATGGTGGACAAAAGAGCGTAGCTTAGCTGATATAAAAACAATGATTGATTTGAGTCATGTAACAATAGGCTTAGTTGATCAGGACTCAGGCGAGCTAGTGGGTTTCGCAAGAGCAATTTCAGATGGAGTATACAGGGCGTTTATTTTTGATGTAATTGTAAAAGAAAACGGTCGGAAGCAAGGACATGGGTTAACTCTAATGAACAGTCTGTTAAATCACTCAGTCATTCAGGATGTAGAGCGAGTTGAGCTTTATTGTCCTGAAAGATTAGTTTCCTACTATGAGCAATTTGGATTTTCTACCGATGTTAATGGTAGTACATTAATGAGATTAAAGCGATAACGGAAAGGACAAGGAACAGGGGGAAATATGGCTTTTATAGAATGAATACCTTTACGAGGGGGGAAACAAAATGATTGAAATGAAATATCTAAGTATAGAAGAGATTATTTCGTTACCAACTTTATCGGATATCAATATTAGTGATGATGGTAAAAAAGTAGCGTTTGTCAAGAAGACAGCCAACTGGAAAGACAATAAATACAAAAATCATATATGGATATATGAAAAAGATAAAGAGGACTGTAATCCATTAACAACTAGAGATATAGAAAGTACATATCCGTTTTGGTCTCCAAATTCTAAAGATATTGCATACCTTAGTCCAGTTGGTGAACTGGCTGATAAAAAGAATCAAATCTTTGTTAAATTGAAAGAAGGAAATAGCTCAGTTCAAATTACTGATGAAAAAGAAGGAGTCAGTAAATTCAAATGGGAGCCAACTGGCAAGGGTATATATTATCTTGCACAGTCAAAAGAATCTGAGGTACTAAATAAACGAAAAGAATTATATGGAGATTATCTTCATATAGGTAAGGAATACCAAAAAAATTGTTTATATTATATAAATCTAGATAAAGAGGTACAAAATAACAATCCAGAAAAACAACATAAAGTAGTTCAACTTACCAATGGGAAAGATTTTCATGTTCAAGAATTTGATATTTCATTAGACGGAAAAAATGCGGTAATTTTGGCTACACCTAGCCCTGATATGGGTGATTATATGAAGAGTGACTTATACATATTAGATATTCAAGCTGTAGAGCTTCAAAAGCTGAATATAGATAGGTTATTGGGCGGCTGTGTTTGCTTTTCACCAGATGGCAACAAAATTTGTTACCAAGCAAGTATTAAGGAGAAAGATTACTATGAAACTCATATAGAAGACAGCACATTAGAAATTTATGATATGAATAGTGGGAAGGTAATTCATCCGTTAACTGATTTTGATAGTACGGTTGTTCCTATACGTTGGACAACTAAAGGGATTTTAATGAAATGGCAGGATAAAACTAACTACCTTATTGGATTGTTAACTGAGTATGGCGCGCTGGAAATGCTAAGTGAAAAAGTAGATAGTTTTATAATGAATGCTTACATAACGAAAGATGGAAATCATATATCCTATACTAAGGCTAAAATAAATGAAACCTTTGAAATCTATTTAAACGATAAAAAGATTACGAATGAAAACAGCTTTTTTAAAGGAAAACTTAAAAGTAACAGGGAAGTGACCTCATGGAAAAGTAAGGATGGGGTTGTTATAGAAGGGGTTTTATCAACACCAGTAGATTTGGACCCGAATAAAAAATATCCTTTATTAGTGGTAATCCATGGTGGTCCTGCTTGGGCATCATTCCCCATATTTTCGGACTGCTTAAATGAGAAGTATCCTATAGAGAAGTTTATTGAAAAAGGCTTTATAGTTTTAGAACCTAACTACAAGGGAAGTTCTGGTTATGGTAATGAATTCTTAAAAGCAAACTACAGAAAACTTGGAATTGCTAACTATGATGATATTATATCAGGAGTAGATAAACTGGTTGATTTAGGGATTGCGGATAATGAAAGGGTAGGAGTTATGGGATGGAGCAATGGAGGATATTTATCCGCATTTTGTTCTACATTTAGTAATAGATTTAAAGCTGCTTCCGTTGGAGGTGGTATTACTAATTGGAGAACCCATTATGTTAATACAGATATACCATACTTTATTCGGATGTGTTTAGGAAATAATCCATGGAATGATCCAGAGATATATACAAAAACGTCACCAATGCATTATATTAAATCCGCCTCTACCCCCACTTTAATCCAACACGGCGAAATGGATGCAAGGGTACCCATTCCAAATGCATATGAGCTATATCAGGGATTAAAGGATATGGAAGTTGATACAGAATTAGTTATATTTAAAGGGATGGCGTATAGTCCCGATCAACCGGGAATGAATGTGGCTATTATGAAGCAGAATTTAATGTGGTTTTCACATTATATGCTTGGAGAAAGTATGAAGGACTTTAGGAGTAATAATAAATGAATCCCATAAAGCTATAAGTGACTAATTCAAAATAAAGCTCCAGAAATTTTGCTTTGCGCAAAATTTTTGGAGCTTTTTAGAGGGGGAATTTTATTCCCTGCAAATATTCGATTATTTATTATTCCTTTTTATTAGCTCTGTTTGTTTAAGCATTCGTTTATTTGCTTTATGGTCATGTACTACAAGAATAGCATGAATAATTCCAGGTACGTAACCTAAAAAACATAGTAGTAAATTAAGAAAAGCTTGAAATGGCTTCCCGGAGAATAAAACTGCTACTGGTGGTAACACAATAGCTAAAAGATACATCATAATTACTAGCTCCTTACAAGGATTTGTACACAATCATACAGAACAACTTGTAGGATTAGCAAACTAAAACATAGTGGTATATAATGGGTACTTTTCCTGAAGTAATAATATTAATTAATGCTTTCTAATGCAATCTTTAAATTAGGGTAAATGACATCTGCAGCCACATCTATTCCTTCATTAATGGTCATTTTAGCTAAATCAGGGCAAATCCCTGTCGCCATAACACTAATTCCCATTATACGAATCATTTGAACCAATTCGTTTATATATTGAACGTTTCCTTTATCGATTTTATATACCCCTGAAAAGTCAATTATAACGTAAAACACACCAGCACTTGCAATTTTAGGAGTTAAATTTTCTATCATATAGTCTATCCGATATGTATCAATGTGTCCTACCAACGGCAAAACTATAATTCCTTCTTTAACAGGAACTATTGGTGCTCCGACCTTTGCTAATTCCATTTGGGACATCTTTTGGTATTCGCTTGCTAGATACTCATAATTGGCAACCGTTTCGTTAAGGCTTATATCTAACATTCTGTTAACCTGTTTAATCAATTTACTTAGCTCTTTCAAATTAAGATCGAATGTGATTGCTAAATTAGTCAGTATGTCAGTAATTACATTGCGAGTAGGGAGATATCTGACTACTAGGGTAGATAGATTACCATCAAGAGAAACCATTGCTGCATTCTTTTTACTCCATATTAATAAGGATTCAGGGATGTTCTCCTCACCACTTAAAATATACTCTCCTATAAAGGTAACAAACTCAATATACATATTTTTAGCTTGTTCCTGTTCCCAACGAGGTATATCCATATCAAGAGAATTGATTACCTCATCAACGATATTACTAGCCAACAATTCTTTATTATTAAAGATATAATCTGAAATACTAATAAGTGGGCTCATATTTCTTCTCCCTTTTTTATGGCTTCTTTCTCATCATAAAAATTCATTTCTTTTAAGTCAAGCTTTCTCTTGTAAAGAAAGATATTCTATTTCAAATGGGGAGTACATTATCCTATCAAGTTAGGAAATTCTTTAATGTAATCAAACTAGATATCAAAACAGAAATTAGAAAAGGAAAAAAATAGTTAATAATTTATTTTCTCAATATAATACTTAAAAAGTTTGGAGTGACTTTAATTTAGTATGTTGGGCAATCTAATCTTAGGAAAAATATCACACCTCCTAACTGTTACTAGCTTATGGATGTCACCTGAAGAGGAAAGCGCCGAATTAATTGAGAAGGCATAAAAGTTATTAGTTGATTTGGACTAAAAATTTCTTTCTTATAGTGACTGTAAACATTAAAAAGTGATGTTCAAATGACTATTAAGAACATAAATAGATTTTAAATTGGGATTGGTGACAGTTTTTTGGCTTTGTTTATACGAGTAAATTAATGCTTTATCGATGCTGAAGCTGTTCCATTTATTGATTGGAGCACCAGACGGCGACTCCAGCGGGATGAGTGAGACAGATAAGACATCACAACCACGTGCGCTAGCGATGGGTGATGGCTTATCGCTCACCCCGCGGAAAGCGTCCTCTGGTGCGGAAATCAATTCTACTTTCTGATTTGATCATAGAAAAACCCATTTTGAAATATCAAAATGGGTTTTATATATAAAATTAAACATTAAATTTTTGTACTTCGATAAATTGGATATGATTGTCTTGTTTTTCATTGATGGAGAATATATAACCACCATACTCAATTTGTTCATCCAAGTGTAACTCTATGTCCTGTGTGTAATACCATCCACCAATTGTATCTACATCAGGATTATAAAGATCTATTTTCAACAATTTCGCGACATCATCAAGTAACACATTTGTGTGAATGATATAGTGGTCTTCTTTGACTTTCCGAACATCTGCTATTTCGTCATCATCAAATTCATCTCGGATTTCTCCTACAATTTCCTCCAAGATATCTTCAACGGTTACAAGCCCAGACGTACCACCATATTCATCTAACAATATAGCCATATGAATACGCTCTTTTTGCATTTTCAATAACAGACTGTTAATCGGAGTAGTTTCTATAGTATTAATCACCGGATTAACAAAATCCTCTATATTGAAGTTTTCCAATGTTATACGATTATTAATACCTAGAGTTAAGAAATCTTTAATATTAATAAATCCAATGATATTATCTCTATCTTCTTCATAAACAGGATAGCGTGTATAACGTTCTTCAGAAATCGTAGTTAATACCTCATTAAAGGTAGCTTTTCTTTCAAAACCAATAATTTGAGTACGAGGTACCATGATTTCACGAGCAATGCGGTCATCAAATTCAAATACATTATTTACATACTTCAATTCATTTTGGTTAATTTCCCCGCTCTTATAGCTCTCCGCAAGTAGTAATCGAAGCTCTTCTTCTGTGTGAGATAGTTCATGTTCTGATGCTGGTCTCATACCAAAAAGTCCAACGAGCAAGCGAGCAGATCCATTTAGGAACCAAATGAATGGATATAGGATTTTGTAGAAAATCATAATCGGTTTAGCAAAAACAAGGGTTACTGCTTCTGCTTTTTGGATAGCTATTGTTTTTGGAGCCAACTCACCGACCACGACATGTAAAAAAGTAGCGATTAAAAATGCAGCACCAATCGTAAAGTAATGAATGTTGTCCGTACTAATTCCAATTGTTTCAAACAATGGATGTAGGATAAATTCGAATGTCGATTCACCAACCATACCTATTCCTAAAGCAGTTACAGTAATACCAAGCTGACAGGCAGACAGGTATTCATCTAAGCGTGATGTAACTTGTTTTGCAGCCTTAGAACCTTTACGGCCTTCTGCTACTAACTGATCTATTCTGGAATGACGTACCTTTACGATAGCAAACTCCGTAGCTACGAAGAATGCGGTTAAAGCGATTAATATTACAAAAATAGTTAAATTCAATGCGGTCAATAAGTTGTCTTACTCGAAAGTAAGACTTCACCTCCTAAGTGATTAATAATAATAAGGATTGCATAAGAGCAACACTTTCTGATGAAACTTTCTGTTTTATGGAATACTTTGTGTTATCTTCCTTCTCATTTATTTGTTCCAATAAGTGAGAAACTTCTTTTTCTAAATATTGCATCTGTAATCGTATTTCCTGGATATCAATCTCTTCTATACTGTCTTTGGCAAGCTCTCTTTTTATTTGTTCAAGTGACATACCTTTTAACTTTTTCTCTTCTATAACTCTTAGTCTTTCAATAGCCTCATAAGGGTAGTAACGATAGTTGGAACTAGAACGTTCAGCATCTAATAGCCCTAGAGTAGTATAATAATCGATGGTACGCTTAGTAATGCCACTTTTTTCAGCTAACTCGCCAATTCTTAGTTTCTCTGTCCCAATAGTATCACTCCTAACCGTAACGTTAGGGTTTAGTATAGTATGAATTTGAGGTAAATGCAAGGAACATTAAGGATTACAAGTGGTGAGGAGTTGAGGATTAAAGCAATCTCTTTATTCCAATTTGCATGCAAAGTTATTATTAAAAGCTTTGGTAAAGTTACTGGTTGATTTTGACTAACAATTCTTTTTTATATTGACTGTAAACATTATAAAAGGGACATTCAAATGACTATTAAGATTATAAATAGATTATGAAATTGGGATTGGGTACAGTTTTTCGGCTTTGTTTATGCGATTAAATTTATAAGTACCTATCGATGCATGAAAGCCGTTCCCATTTATTGATTGGAGCGCCAGACGGCGACTCCTATGGGATGAGGGAGACAGATAAGACATCACAACCACGCGCTTTCCTCGGGGTGATGGCTTATCGTTCACCCCGAGGAAAGCGTCCGGACGGTGCGGGAATCAATTCTACTTTCTGATTTATAGATTTCTTTGCATCATAAATCAACCCTACTCTTTAACATAGCCTTATTAAATAATAAGTTTTTCTTCCAAGACCTAAGTTTACCTAATAAATCGAATCAATGAAGCAACTGTTCTTGTTATAATTGTAGAGTAGGAGAAACTACATGTAACTTATTAAAGGTAGTTTTCTGGAAAATGCATTATGCATAAACGGAGGATGCTATGAATATCAGGCTGGCGCAGAAAAAAGATATAGCTCAGTTAATTCAAATGCGATGGGATTTTACAATAGAGCATAATGAAAAAGCGGTTGATCATGATTTAGAGGAATTTAAAATGGAATGTAGACAATTTTTGGAACAAGCAATCGAAAGTAATTCATGGGTTATATGGATTGCAGAAATAAATGAACAGGTAGTATCTCATATTTATATGGAGCTTATCCATAAGGTTCCTCGTCCAGGTAGAATTACTCATCCATTTGTATATATGACCAATGTTTACACTATTCCTGCGGAACGAAACAAAGGGATTGGCTCTAATCTTCTTACAGTAGTTAATAAATGGGTGGAGTCGAATGAGTACGAGTTTGTTATCGTTTGGCCAAGTGATGATAGTATTGAGTTTTATAAACGTAAAGGTTATATCAGCTGTAATGAAGCAATGACATTTACGCCTTCAAATAAGAGGTAACCTATTTAAGAAAGGGAAAAATAATGCCAACTATTATATATGAGATTTTAATAGATGCTCCAATAGATCTTTGCTTTGATTTATCACGGGATGTAGCAATACACACTCAAACGACTGGAAAAACAAAGGAAAAGGCTGTTGGAGGCAAAGTAAAAGGGTTATTAGAAAAAGGAGATAGTGTAACTTGGGAAGCTACACACTTCGGTGTTCGACAAAGGTTAACTGCAAAAATTATGAAGATGGACAAGCCTCATACTTTTAGAGACATTATGGTAAGAGGAGCCTTCCATTCATTTACACACACGCATCAATTTAGCAGACAAGAAAATGGTACATTGGTAAGGGATGAGTTTGTCTATCGTTCCCCTTTGGGAATACTGGGGAGGTTGGCAGATCTATTATTTCTCGAAAAGTACATGACAAATTTCATTAAACACCGCTCTGTGGAATTAAAAAGGATAGCGGAGGGCATAGAAAGTAAAAGCTAAAACGGAATTTTAATTTTGTTGTTTAATGTTCTATTTTAATAGTTTTGTAATATAATATCATTAGAAATGGAGAGGATATAATTGGCAATTACTACTATGAGTTCAACTGCAAATTTAGTGGATAAGCTTCAAGTGGAGGTTGGAACACGCGGACATCAAGTTATCATCGACGAACCGGAACGATTAGGTGGTACAGACGAAGGTATGAATCCTTTAGAATTATTACTTTCATCGCTAGGAGCCTGCCAAACAATTGTTGCGCAAATGTCAGCAAAGAAATTTGGCATTCAATACGATCATTTGTCTGTTGACTTAGAAGGGGATATTGATACGGATGGTTTCCTTGGAATTTCAGATATTCGCCCAGGTTTTATAGAGGTAAGATATAAAGTTAATATTAAATCTAATGAATCGCCTCAGAAAATTGAGGAATTCATTACATACGTTGAGGACCATTGTCCCGCACTAGACTCTTTAATTAATGGCGTTAAGGTTGTATCTCAAGGCATAGATATTCAACAAACAGACAAGGTGTAATGCAAAAAAAAACTATGGAGATTTTACAGTGCGTAAAATTTCCATAGTTTTTTATTTGGGGTTTCTATTTTGGCGCTGTTTTTAAGGTTTTAGAATCCTCTTTTATATGCCTTAGGAACATTTGCCTTGCCATCTAACACTTCTTCTGTATGTAATACCCAATAAGGATCTTTTAACATACCTCGACCGATGGCGATCAACTCTATATCCTCTTCTGCCAACGTTTTTTCAGCTAAAACTGGCTCTTCTAATATTCCTACAGCAATTACCGGTAAATCTAAAGCTTGTTTATAAGCTCTTGCAAAAGGAACCTGATAGCCAGGTGTATTTGCCGGCTTCACTTTCCCAGGAGTTGCTTCACCACCACTAGAAACATGGAAAACGTCTACTCCTGCTTCCTTGTATTGTTTTGCTATTTCCAGTGAGTGCTCTAAGCCATAGCCACCATCAATATATTCAATGGCTGATATACGGAATAAGAGAGGCATATCTTCAGGTATCACGCTTTTCACTGCTTGTATAACTTCTACCCCAAATTTAGCATAATCTTTTCCGTATTCATCTGTTCGGGTATTAATAGAAGGAGAGTGGAACTGGTGTATTAAATAACCATGGGCTCCGTGTAATTCTATTGTATCGAACCCGGCCTCAACTGCACGGCGAGCGGCTTCTTTATATTTATTAACCATTTCTTTTATCTCATCAATTGTTAAAGGTCTTGGTTCTTTCCATGTACCATCAGATTCAACAGGTATGTTGGAAGAACTTACTGGTTGTTCTGCGTCTGTTGCTTTTCTTCCAGCATGAGCAATTTGAATACCGATTTTCGCATCGTGTTTATGTACTTCCTTAACTATCCTTGCATATGCAGGAATCTGCTCATCTGACCATAAGCCTAGATCATAATCCGTAATTCTTCCATCAGGCTCTACATCTGTCATTTCTACAATGATTAAGCCGGTTCCACCAACTGCTCGAGATACATAGTGGACGAAGTGCCAGTCATTCGGAGTTCCATCCTTTGCCTCGACAGAGTATTGGCACATAGGAGCCATTACTATTCTATTTTTCAAGCTTAACCCTTTTACGCTATAAGGTGTAAATAATTTGGACATTTCTTTGAATCACTCCTTTTTCATATTATCGCTTGTTTTGTCTATTGATTCAAATAATGCGCGTTAACAAGGTAATAGTTTTTATGAAAAATTAATATATTTGTATAATTAATAAATTTATAGTTGTATTTATGCATTGTGAGTGTTACATTATGTATATTAATACAAATAACCCGTATATAAATACATTGGAGGAATATATAATGAACAAAAAAGTTGTTTTAGCATACTCAGGTGGATTAGATACATCAGTAGCAATTACTTGGCTTAAGGATGAGGGCTATGATGTAGTAGCTGTTTGTTTAGATGTAGGAGAAGGCAAAGACTTGGAATTTGTGAAAAACAAAGCCTTGGAAGTTGGAGCTGTTGAAAGCTATATGATCGATGCACGAGAAGAATTTGCAAATGAATATGCACTAATTTCATTGCAAGCTCATACATGGTATGAAAATAAATATCCGTTAGTATCTGCGCTATCAAGACCGCTTATTTCTAAGAAACTAGTTGAAATTGCAGAAAAAACAGGGGCTACTGCTGTTGCACACGGTTGTACAGGTAAAGGAAATGACCAAGTTCGTTTCGAGGTATCCATTAACGCTTTAAACCCAGATTTAGAAGTAATTGCACCTGTTCGAGAGTGGAGCTGGAGCCGTGAGGAAGAAATTGCTTACGCAAAAGAGAAAAATATTCCGATTCCAATTAACTTAGACAGTCCATTTTCTATAGATCAAAACCTTTGGGGACGTGCGAATGAATGTGGCATTTTAGAGGATCCATGGGCAGCGCCACCAGAGGATGCATATGATTTAACAGTTTCTTTGGAAAATGCACCAGACGTTGCAGACATAATTGAAATTGAATTTTTACAAGGAGTTCCCGTAGCTATAGACGGAGTTAAATATCCATTGCATGAGCTTATTCTTAAGTTAAACGATGTAGCTGGAAAGCATGGGGTTGGTCGTATCGATCACGTAGAAAACCGTCTAGTTGGTATTAAATCTCGTGAAGTCTATGAAATTCCTGGGGCTCACACACTGCTTCTTGCTCATAAGGAGCTTGAAGACATTACATTAGTGAAAGAGTTAGCTCACTTTAAACCAGTAATGGAAAAGAAACTGACAGAACTTATTTATGAGGGTCTTTGGTTTTCTCCATTAAAAACAGCTTTAGTGGCGTTTTTAAAAGAAACACAACAATATGTTAATGGTACGGTACGTGTAAAACTATTCAAGGGTCATGCAATTGTAGAAGGACGTAAATCTCCTAACTCCTTGTATAATGAGAAACTTGCAACATATACTGCAGAAGACGAATTTAACCATTCATCAGCTGTTGGATTTATCGAGCTTTGGGGCCTTCCAACAAAAGTGCATGCAATGGTAAACAAAGGAGAAAAGAAGGTGCAGGTATGAGTAAGCTTTGGGGTGGAAGATTCCAAACATCAGCGGAACAATGGGTAGATGAATTTGGAGCTTCTATAGGATTTGATAAACAGCTAGTAATAGAAGACATAGAGGGTAGTATGGCACACGTAAAAATGCTTTTCGATTGCAAGATTTTACCCCATGAAGATGTAAAAGAAATACTTGGTGGCTTACTACAGCTTAAACAGCTAGCTGCTGAGCAAAAGCTAGAATTTACGGTTGACCACGAGGATATACATTTGAATCTCGAAAAGATGTTAATAGATTTAATTGGACCAGTCGGAGGAAAGCTACACACTGGGAGAAGCCGTAATGACCAAGTGGCAACAGATATGCATTTGTATTTAAAAAATAGAGTAAACGAAATCATCGAATTGATTGGAATTTTTCAAGAAACGATTATCAATCAAGCGGAGAAGCACATTGAAACTTTGGCGCCTGGGTATACTCATCTACAACGTGCGCAACCTATTTCCTTCGCCCACCATTTAATGGCTTATTTTTGGATGCTTGAGAGAGACAAAGAACGTTTTAAAGATTCTATCAAACGAATTGATATTTCCCCTCTTGGTGCAGGGGCTCTTGCAGGAACTACATTTCCGATAGATCGTAAGCTATCAGCAGAGTATCTTGGATTTAGCGATGTATATGCTAATAGTATGGACGCTGTAAGTGATCGTGACTTTATCGTCGAGTTTTTGAGTAATTCGTCACTGCTAATGACTCACTTATCTCGCTTTGCAGAGGAAATCATTTTATGGTCTAGCTCTGAGTTTAATTTTATTGAATTGGATGATTCCTTTTCTACGGGATCAAGCATCATGCCGCAAAAGAAAAATCCCGATATGGCGGAGTTAATACGTGGTAAAACAGGTCGTGTCTACGGGAACCTAATGGGACTTTTAACAACATTAAAAGGTCTGCCACTAGCATATAATAAGGATATGCAAGAGGATAAGGAAGGCATGTTTGACACGGTAGAGACAATTGTTGGTTCCCTCAAAATCTTTGAGGGAATGGTTCGTACAATGTCAGTGCATACAGAGCGTCTGCATGAAACAGTACACAAAGACTTCTCTAATGCTACAGAGCTAGCAGATTACTTAGCTGCAAAGGGACTTCCTTTCCGTGAAGCACATGAAGTAACAGGTAAGCTAGTTTTCCTTTGTATACAGCGAGGTTATTTCCTATTAGATCTTCCGTTAAGTGATTTACAGGAAGCTAGTAGCTTGATTGAAGCAGACATTTATGATGTTTTGTCCCCATTAGCTGCAGTCAGAAGAAGAAATTCATTAGGCGGCACAGGTTTCGATCAAGTTAAAATTCAAATAGAAGAAGCTAAAAGTAAATTAAGCTAATTTATAGCCCGTATTAAAGGAATAAATCCTTTAACACGGGTTTTGCTTTTTACCGATTAGGAAGGTAGTATATTGATTGATTGTTAAGGGCTATGACATTAACTCAAGTGAAGTAAAGAGAGATAAGATTCTATATTATTTAGTTTAGATAAATATAAATACACATTCAAATGATTATTAAGATTATAAATAGATGATGAAATTGGGATTGGGTACAGTTTTTCGGCTTTGTTTATGCGAGTAAATTTATAAGCAATTTATATAATGCATTAAAGATGTTTCTATTTATTGATTGGAGCCCCAGACGGCGACTCCTACGGGATGAGTGAGACAGATAAGACATCACAACCATGCGCGTAAGCGATGGGTGATGGCTTATCGCTCACCCCGAGGAAAGCGTCCGGCTGGTGCGGAAATCAATTCTACTTTCTGATTTATAGATTTCTTTGCCTCATAAATCAACCCTACTCTTTAACATAGCCTAAAATATTAATATATAAAACAACAAAATTACACTCATATTCGTATGTTGCTCTTTCATTCTTTTATATCTATATCTAGATATAAATATTTTGGATAGGTCTTATAGCTTTAACTACAATATGCTTGTACTCTTCAGCAAGTAACTAGCGTCTTTAAGAGCAAAGGTTCCCTTATGGGAAAGAAGGTGATATGATAATCGAAGAATTTTTTTGAAGGAGATTATCATGGAAAGTTTAAAACAACAATGGTTTGGAAATATACGGGGCGACATTTTGTCGGGAATAGTAGTAGCCCTAGCCCTTATTCCAGAAGCCATCGCTTTTTCAATCATAGCAGGAGTCGACCCGATGGTTGGACTATATGCTTCGTTCTGTATTGCTGTAATCATCGCATTTGTTGGTGGGCGACCTGGTATGATTTCCGCAGCAACTGGAGCAATGGCACTTGTAATGGTACCACTAGTTAAAGAACACGGATTAGACTACTTATTGGCCGCTACTATTTTAACAGGTATTATTCAAATTCTATTCGGGATATTCAAGATTGCCAAGTTGATGAAGTATATTCCTAATGCGGTCATGATCGGTTTTGTTAATTCGTTGGCAATTTTGATATTTATGGCTCAGGTCCCACATTTCATTGGCATTTCAACGATGACATATATTTTTGTAGGGATTACGCTTATCCTGGTGTATACATTGCCACGATTTATAAAAGTAATACCAGCACCTCTAATTGCCATTGTCACTTTGACAGTCGTGGCTATATACGGTGGATTAGATTTAAATACAATTGGTGATTTAGGAAATATATCTCAAACCTTACCTTCATTCTTGCTTCCGGATGTTCCATTTAATATGGAAACATTACAAATCATCTTTCCTTATTCCATTGCGCTTGCAATAGTAGGACTAGTAGAATCGTTGCTTACGTCACAAATACTAGATGATATGACCGCAACCGAAAGTGATAAAAATAAGGAAGCCAGAGGACAAGGTATTGCTAACTTTGTAAATGGCTTCTTTGGAGGAATGGCAGGTTGTGCCATGATTGGTCAATCTGTGATTAATGTTAAATCGGGGGGAAGAGGGCGACTTTCTACCCTAGTAGCCGGTTTGTTTCTTATATTCTTAATTATTGTTTTAGGTGACCTAGTCGTTAAAATACCAATGCCAGTGTTGGTTGGTATTATGATTATGGTATGTATCGGTACGTTCGACTGGAATTCTTTTAAGTATTTAGTAAAGGCACCAAGAACAGATGCAGTCGTCATGTTAACAACTGTTATTATAGTTGTCTATACACATGATCTTTCCAAAGGTGTGATATCAGGTGTCATTTTAAGTGCTGTTTTCTTCGTAGTTAAAATGTCTACGCTGAAAATACTTGAACAGGATCAGCGGTATATTGTAGAAGGGCAGCTATTCTTTGCTTCTACTGATGGTTTTGTAGATTACTTTAAAAAGTCAACTACACTATCAGATAAGATACAAATTGATTTTACTAATAGTAGAATCTGGGATGATTCGGGGGTAGGAGCATTATGTAAAGTAAAGAATTTACTAAATGAGCGAGGACTTCAAGTAGAAGTAATCGGCTTAGATTCTTATAGTAAAAAGATGATTGCTCAAATTGATGGTCTATCAACACATTAGGGGGAATCACTACCATGTATAACCATATTGTTTTAGCAGCAGATGGCTCCGAAAATGCCGTTCGCGCAGCAAAGGAGACAATCAAAATTGCTTCTTTAAATAAGCAATGTTTGGTGGAAATAGTTTATGTGGCAGATTTTGAAAAGGCAAAGACAGAGGTACTGCATGCTAGCTCTACAGAGGTTTTAGAATTAGAACGTCGAAAGAAAATGCAAAATGTAGAGCTGCTTTTAAAGGAATCGGAAATTTGCTATAAAGTCAATATACTGCATGGAAACCCCGGTCCTGAGATTGTGAAATTTGCCAATGAAAATAAGGTAGACCTTTTAGTAATAGGTAGCAGAGGCTTGAACTCTCTACAGGAAATGGTTTTAGGTAGCGTCAGTCATAAGGTAATAAAACGAGTTCAATGCCCAGCTTTAGTAGTTAAGTAAATTCATGTTAAAGTCCTGTTTATAACAGGGCTTTTATTTTTAGTGGAATTTTCATATAATTTAATAAACTAGAGGAGGTAAATGATGGACACTCAAGAAGGAATTTATATTCGTCTTCTTCAAATGGAAGATATCGAAGAGGCACTAGACTTAGAAATAAGAAACAAGGATTTTTTCAAGCATATTCAGTTTTAAGAGAACCCGAATTTTACACATATGAAAAAATAAAGGAACGCATTGAAAATGGGATAACAGGAGCAACAAATGATACATTGTATGCGTTCGGCATCTATTTATCCAAAACAGATGAATTAATTGGCAATGTAGCCCTCTCACACATCTCACGGGGTCCCGCTCAAAGTTGTATGATTGGTTACACATTAGATGAACAGCATAATGGGAAGGGCTACATGACGGAAGCAGTTAAGATGGCCGTTGCTTACGGCTTTGAAACATTAAAGTTACATAGAATACAGGCTGGAGTTATGCCTCACAACACACCTTCAATAAAAGTGTTGGAAAAAGCAGGCTTTCATAAAGAAGGGATTGCTAAAGAAAATGTACAAATAAACGGTAAATGGCAGGACCATCTCATCTTAGCCATTATTAATCAAGAAAATTAAGAGGGCTTTATGTAATTAGAGTTTTATAGGAGACAAAGAAAATGATAGATATGAAAAGAATTAGTTTAGAGCCTGGCAAAAGAGTAATAGTTATCTCGGATATACATGCAAACTTACAGCTATTTAAAAAGTTATTAGACAGAGTCAATTACCAGCTGGATGATTATCTATTTATTAATGGGGACTTATGCGAAAAAGGAGATAACAGCTTAGAGGTTGTGGAATTTGTCCGCTCGCTTCAAAAGAGCTCAAGCAACGTTTTTATTGTCAAAGGTAATTGTGACGTTGTTCATCGGTACGTTTTTCAAGAAAGTGAAGGAATAATTCCTTACATGAAAAGTCGAAAATCTATTTTAAATGAGATGCTTGCGAAGAATAACAAGCGTGTTGAGGAATTTAATAGCGTAAAACACTTGTCAACGTATTATAAAGCACATTTTCAAGACATAATTGATTGGCTAGAAGCTCTACCGGTCGCTTATGAAACCGATGATTTTATCATCATTCATGCAGGAATTGATCCTAAAACAGATTGGAAGCAAACGGACGAAAAAATTGCTTTATATACCTCCTCTTTTCTAGATAAATCTCATCAGGCAGGTAAGCCAGTAATTGTTGGTCATTGGCCAGTGATTAACTACAGAGCAACCGATGTAAGCTCCCATAACCCTTTGGTAGATTTAGAGAAGAATATAATAGCCATTGATGGTGGAAACCAACTGAAACAAGACGGTCAGTTGAATGCTTTAATCATTCAGGACGGGACATATTCCTATACATTTGTGGACAGTCTTAATCATTACATAATAATAGAACATGATCATATGGCTGACTTAAACAGAACTGGTACAGTCACTTATCCTAATTACGAATTAAAAATAATGAAAAGGGGGGCATTTTTTACACGATGTCAAAATGTACTCCTAGGAACAGAACAATGGATTAAAAATGAATATATTATAGAAAAAAATGATTCCATCCTATGTAAAACAGATGTAAGCACTACCTTCCTTCCGGTAAAGCGAGGAGAAAAGGTTTGGGTAGTTGATGACACATGTGAAGGATATATCCTTGTTAAAAATGAAAATGGGGAAATAGGATGGATCGAACGTTGAATATTTTAATGTTTTTCAAAGGTATGGAGAAAATTCCGTACCTTTTTATTTTTGTATTGACAATTATCTAGCGCTACTATAAATTTTAATTAACGTTGAATAGTCAATGTTGAGTATAAAGGGAGAAGGAGTGATGTAATGCTGTATTTACAAGCTACAAATTTAGAAAAGAAATATGGTAATCGACACATTGTTAAGGGTATTGATCTGGAAATTAAAGATAACGAAATATTAGGTGTTATCGGCCCGAATGGGGCAGGAAAGTCTACTTGCTTAGAGTTACTAATAGGATTAAAGGAAAGAGATGGAGGGACCATACAATATTTCTTGGAGGATTTTAAAGAAAATATAGGAGTTCAACTACAAGCAAGCTCCTTTTTCCCAGGGCTCTCTGTCTCAGAAAACTTAAAGCTATTTGGAGCCTTTTACAAAAGGAATGTAAACAAGTATGAACTGAACGATATACTTTTAAAATGTAGATTAACGGAGAGTGCTAATACTGAAGCCTCCAAGCTCTCCGGTGGACAGCAAAAACGTCTAGCAATTGCCATTACTCTAATTCATCAACCTAAGTTAATTTTTTTAGATGAACCAACAGCAGCATTAGATCCAATTTCTAGAAAGGAAATACAAGCCTTGATTCGCCAAGTGAATAATGAAGGAAGAACAGTTGTATTTACCTCTCATGACATGGAAGAGGTAGGCCACATAGCAGATAGAATTATATTTATTAATAAAGGGAAAATTATTTGTGAGGGTGAGCCCAAAATATTGATAGCTGAACATGAAGTAACAAATTTAGAGAGCCTTTATATAAAATTGGTTTCTAAGGAGGGAGTTGAATGTTAACTATCTTTCGCTCTATGATTATTAGCTCTCTACGTGATAAGATTACCGTATTTTATTCTCTTCTATTTCCACTAGTAGTGATGATTGGTTTGAGCATTTACATGGATAATATGGATGAACGTATATTAACAGGTGTGACTGCAATTGGAACTATATTTTGGGGGATGCAAGGAGTTGCTTTTCAAGTCCTCTATCAAAGGAATAAAGGTGTTTATAAAATGCTCAAAATATCTCCCTTACCAATTGCACACTTTATTATTTCTATGGTGCTTGCCAGAACAGCTTTGGGTGTAGGGTTGAATATGGCTGTCTGGACTTTCGGAGTCTTGTTATTTCAGATATCATTAAGTTTTTCACTAATAGTAGGAACTATACTTTTAGTTACAGTTGCAACACTCTGTTTTACTAGCATCGGCTTTCTAATCGCTAACCTGGCTAATAATGAGGGGCACATTAATATGATTTCAAATTTGTTCCAAATTCCATTTATATTGTTTAGTGAAGCGTTTTATTCCTTAAGCAATGCACCAGGATGGATTCAATTTCTAAGTAAGTTATCACCATTTAATCAC
The DNA here is from genome assembly GCF_038593405.1 of Psychrobacillus sp. FSL W7-1457. Lineage (NCBI taxonomy): Bacteria > Bacillati > Bacillota > Bacilli > Caryophanales > Bacillaceae > Psychrobacillus > Psychrobacillus sp. FSL W7-1457. The sequence continues at coordinate 2,013,026 of NZ_CP151993.1, read as the reverse complement.
TATGTAAAAGGATTAAATGCAGGGATGGAGGAAGCAATACTCCAAATGGGATCTGCTATGTTAATATTATTGCTTTACATGTTGATCAGCGTACTACTAGCAACAGCTACTTTCAAGTGGGAGGAAAAACTTAAAACAGAGTATAAGGTTTTTTCAAACTAAACATTTATTGTCTTGTGCTATAATAATACTCAATGTTGTTTATTTTAAATTGGGGAGAAACATTATTATGACAAGATTGATGGTATTAGGACTATTAAAAACGAAGCCAATGAGTGGTTATGAAATTCAACAAACTCTTCAAATTAGTGAAGCAGATCGTTGGGCAGGTATATTAGCTGGCTCTATTTATCACGCTCTTAAGAAAATGGAGAAGGAACAGCTAGTTGAGGTTGAGGCAATTGAACAGACTGGGAATAGAAGTAAAGCAATATATAAGATAACCGAGAATGGCGTAAGAGAATTTCAGAAATTATTGAAAGATACATTAGAAGAACTATCAGTAAACCTGCCAAGCAATCTATATACTGCATTAAGCTTTATACAAAACCTTCCAAGAGAAGATGTGTTAGAAGCATTTTATAAACAAACAACAATACTGGAAAAAGAATTAGAGATGCAAAAGAAAGGTATCCAAATAAAAAAAGAACATATGAAAATTGATGAAGTTACAGAGCTCATTTTTGAAAATATGTATAGTCAATACGATTTACAAATACAATTGCTGAAGAAATTAATTAACATCTTTGAACTGGAAAATAAATAATTACATGAAAAACTACTACAATCCCTCAGATTGTTGGTAGTTTTTTTAATTTTTATATATTTATAACTAGTTAGATGATATATTAATTATATGTTTTTTGATTATTTTGTTTACAACAGAAATACGGTACAACATGCTCCGCCTGTTGTAGAAAAGGGAAAAGAAGGTTATGAAGTAGAATGATAAATCACAGTTTTCCGCTCTCACGCAGGCGCTTTATTTGGGCACGGCTCGAGCCTGTAGTCTCTCACGTGCTGTTCCCCTAGGAGTCGCCGCCTGTCTCTACAATCAATGAGCGTTTTGCTATTAAAGAGGACTAGTAATCCATAAACTTAGAAAAAGTCCCTAAGAATCTAGATATGTCTCATAAACTCGTAGATTTTCCACATAAAAAGAAGACTAACCTATCATCATTCAGATTTAATTTTAAAAATGTGTATTAAAAACTTAAAAATTCTACTATGAGTTTAACTCTAAAAAAGTATGAATTAATAGGAAATAGGAGTGTTTTATAGTGAGCCAAAAATGGTTGGAGTGGGCCAAACGAATACAAGCATTATCACAATCTGGATTGGCTTTTTCAAAGGATATATACGATATCGAGCGATATGAAGAGTTAAGAGCCATAAGTGTTGAAATTTTGACGGAGCAAACGGGTTTAGAATTTCAAAAGGTAAGTGATTTATTTGCTACAGATAAGGGATATCAAACCCCAAAAGTAGACGTGCGTGGGGTAGTTTTTAAGGACAATCAAATTTTAATGGTTCGTGAAAGCCTGGACAACAAATGGTCATTACCGGGTGGTTTTTGTGATATCGGATTATCAGCAGCGGAAAATATCGTAAAGGAAATAAAAGAGGAATCTGGTTATGAAGTAAGGCCAGTAAAATTGCTTGCATTAATGGATAAGGACAAGCATCCCCATCCACCTGAGGCTTACCATTACTATAAAATTTTTATTCGTTGTGAAATTACTGGAGGGGCACCTGCTAGCGGAGTGGAGACAAATCATGTTCAATTCTTTTCTCCAACTAACTTACCTACACTGTCTACTAACAGAAATACAGAATCTCAGATTAAGACTATGTTTGAATTTCTCATTAATCCAGATAAAGAAACGATCTTCGATTAACGTATGGAGGTACATGAGCCGATGATATATGTAGTACGACACGGAGAAACAGATTTAAACAAGGAAGGTCGCTTACAAGGTAGAAACGGCCTCCCGTTAAATGAAAAAGGAAAACAGCAAGCTGAATACGTAAGAAAACTTTTAAAAGAAGTTCCTTTTCACTTAGTTTTTTCTTCCCCTCAGGAAAGAGCAATACAAACTGCAGAAATTGTAACGGGTAGAACAGCTACCATAGATTCCAGGCTAGATGTTTTTGATTTGGGTGGGGCAGACAGAGTAAAAAAAGAAGAAGTGAAGCTGGCAGGTGCGATACCTGATCCAACTATTTATAAGGGTGTGGAAGATATCACTATATATGTTACACGAGTATTTGATTTCATGTTTCACTTAGAAAAGACATACAACAAGTTTCAAGGAAATATACTCATTCTGGGCACCGTTGTACGACAGGTTGTATAGGTGCTTATTTTGAAGGTATACCGAAAGATAAAAATATCTTACGCTATTCCTCAAATAATGGAGAGTTCAAAGTCTATACCTTTAAGGAGGAGTTACATGTTCATCGTTAATGTGGAGGGTGCTATATATAAAGAAGGAAAGTGGCTTCTAGTGAAACGAAGTGAGCAGGAGGAGCATGGTGCGGGAGGCCTGGCTCTTGTTGGTGGTCAGGTAGATCAAAAAGGGAATTCAAGTGATATTTTCGAAAGAACGCTAATTCGAGAGATTGATGAAGAGGTAGGCATTGAAGTAACAAATCTTCAATATGTGAATAGCTCGACCTTTATATCAGATACAGGAAAACCTGTTGTAGATATTGTCTTCGTTTGTGACCACTTCTTTGGGGAACCATACGTGAAATGCAAAGAAGAATTAGATGAAGTAATATGGATGACCACGGAAGAAATCTTAAATGAGGAAGAGTTTCCAGATTACCTTAAACGGAATATTACTCAAGCAGAACAGTTAAGAACACTAACAGAACAAATTAAAGTAGGTTAAAATATAGAAGTTACCTCAACTTGTAATTTCAATCCAAAATGGTATAATTTAGAAAAAGTGAGCGATTTTATAATAAAGCAAATACATATATTGTTGTTCAAGGGAGAAAAGAACGGATGGGAAATTCTCAAAGCAGGTTGAAGAAGAAATCTTCTTCAAAAAAGAGAAAGATTAAAAATATAGTATTAATTAGTTTAATGGCATTGACTTCGGCTATTATTTTCTTCGCGATTAATTTATCCTGGGAAGCCAAGCATGCAAACAATAAAATGTTTGTGCCATTGGAAAAAGACCTAAAAGACACTTCGATTAAGAATGAGCTAGTAGCAAAGGCGGATGACTCACCTTTTACTATTCTTTTAACAGGTGTCGAGCGAGGAAAGACGGAAAAATATGGTCGCTCAGATATGCTAATTGTAGCAACTGTTAATCCGTCTACAAACAAAATTTCTATGGTTAGCATCCCTAGAGATACGTTAGTTCATATTGAAGGATTAGACAGGGAAGATAAAATTAACCATGCTTATGCAAACGGGGGAATTGATTGGGTATCAGAAGCAATAGAGACCATGCTAGGTATACCTATCGATTATTATGTCTCCACTGACTTTCAAGGCTTCCAAGATATAGTCGATACCATAGGAGGCGTTGAGGTAGATGTACCTTTTACATTTAAAATTCAACTCGCTAACTTTGAGTGGAAAACTTTTACGGAAGGTCCTATGTTTTTAGAAGGTGACGAGGCACTGGCTTATGTACGAATGAGAAAAAAAGATCCTGAGGGAGATAAGGGCCGTAATGAACGGCAACAGCAAGTTATCGAATCATTATTAAACAAGATGACCAATGTGGGCATGATTACTAAAATCGATGATTTAATTGAGGATGTAGGAGAAAATGTTAAAACGAATATCCCGTCTTCAGATTATTTAAAACTAGCCAAAATGTATCAAAAATTTAAAAACAGTCCTATTGAGCATTTACAGTTAGATGGCAGTGGTAAAATGATCTACAGTAAAGAAGCAGGACTGGACCTTTGGTATTTTGTTCCAGACGAAGACTCACTTAGTAAAGTCGGGGAGCAGCTAAAATCCAACCTAGGTAGTACTACATATAAAGCAGATGTAGAAGAAGTAAAGGATTTATCAATAGGTAAATAAAACGTGTCCGGGTACCATCCCCGGACACGTTTTTTATTTTGAGATAAATTGTTTGCTTCCTAAGTGAACATTTGATATTATAACTGACGAACGTTCGTTAAAAGGAGCGATAGGTGTGAAACATATAGAATTAAAAGAAGCTGCTCTCAAGTATTTTACGATTCATGGATATGAAGGAGCCTCATTATCTCAAATTGCTGAAGAAGTGGGTATGAAAAAACAGTCCATATATGCACACTTTAAAGGAAAAGATGACCTTTTTCTTCAAGTCTTAAGAGATGCCAAGCAAATCGAGCTGAACACAAAGCTTCATTATTTTCGTCCTCTTGATGCTGAAGATCCTTTAAAGGATTTATATGGCTTCTTAAAAATGGTTATTAATCTTTTTCAAAAAGACGAGCATTTAAAATTTTGGCTAAGGATGTCATTTTTTCCTCCAGCGCACTTAGCTAAAGATATCGAAGAAGATGTACTTGATATAGAGAAACAAGTGCAAGCTGTATTAGAAGAAAAATTTCAACAATGGATAGATGCAAAGCTAGTTGACGGTGAGTCAGCATTGATTTTGACATATGCTTTTTTAAGCATGATAGATTCGATGATGCTTGAACTTGTCTATAACAACGATGAGAAGCGTTTATCAGAGAGACTAGATGCCTCCTGGAAGGTATTTTGTCGTGGTATATCTAATCATTAAAGTTAAAGAAAGAAGTGCGTAGGATGAACAAACCATTAAAAGAACAAAAATCCGTAGTTATTATACTTCTTAGCAATATATTCATTGCTTTTTTAGGAGTAGGCTTAGTAATACCTGTTATGCCATCATTTATGAATATCATGAATCTTACAGGAAGTACAATGGGGTATCTAGTTGCGGTATTTGCAGTTGCCCAATTGATAACCTCCCCCTTTGCAGGTCGATGGGTTGATCAAATCGGCCGTAAGAAAATGATTACTCTAGGACTATTATTATTTGCTATTTCCGAGCTTATTTTTGGAGCTGGAACAAATGTTTGGGTGCTTTACTTATCAAGAGCATTGGGTGGGATTAGTGCAGCCTTTATAATGCCTGGTGTAACTGCTTATATTGCAGATATAACTACGATAAAGGAACGTCCAAAAGCGATGGGCTATATTTCAGCAGCTATTAGTACTGGTTTTATCATTGGACCAGGAATCGGAGGGTTTTTAGCTGAATTTGGCATAAGAGTACCTTTTTACTTTGCAGCAGGTATAGCATTTATTGCTTGTATCACCTCTTTATTTATCCTAAAGGAACCACTCTCTAAAGAAGAGCTTGCAGAAATATCCGCTAACAGTAAGCAAACCAATTTTATAGGCGACTTGAAAAAATCATTTAAACCAATGTACTTCATAGCCTTTATTATTATATTTGTGTTAGCATTCGGATTGTCTGCTTACGAAACTGTGTTCAGTTTATTTTCTGATCATAAATTTGGCTTCACTCCAAAGGACATTGCTCTCATTATAACTATCAGCTCGATATTCGGTGTAGTCGTGCAAATATTTATGTTTGGCAAGCTTGTCGATTGGCTAGGAGAAAAAAAGTTAATACAAATCTGTTTAATAGTTGGGGTCTTATTAGCGTTTGTTTCTACAATGGTTACAAGCTTCCTCATGGTACTATTAGTCACAAGTTTTATTTTTCTAGCATTTGATTTACTGCGTCCTGCTTTAACGACATTTTTATCAAGAGCGGGAGGAAAAGAGCAGGGATTTGTTGCGGGCATGAATTCCACTTATACGAGCCTAGGTAATATAGTAGGACCAGCACTCGGAGGTATTCTTTTCGATGTGAATATTCATTATCCTTACCTGTTTGCCGGACTTGTTATGTTGGTGGGGCTTGTGATCACTGTGTATTGGAAGGATAAGCAATGGGAAACTAGTTTATAAATAAATTAAAACTATTAAGAAGTATTGCAACGGAAACGTTTAGCAATACTTCTTTTTTGCAGGGATGTATTTCATAGAACGGGAAGAGACCGGAACCTGTGCTAATATCAATTGACTAGGTTACAGGTAAAGGTTGATTTTAAATACACATAAAAAATGAACTAGGATATTTTTTCTAGGCTCATTTTACTTTAATATTATTTTTGATTAACGAACCCTCTAGCTTGATAAGACCTTTTTATATTTTACCTTCTTTTATCCATGTCCGAATTTGGTAACTTACGAACACTGATGCTAAGAAAAGTAAAAGCATAATTATAACGTAAATCGAAAGTCTATTGATTTCTAGTAAGCCTTCGCCGTTTGCCACTGTCCAAATGGATAATCCAAATAGCATTAAGTAACAAAATACATTAGGTATAATCCATGCGATTCTTAACTTTGTATTTTTCAAAGAAATTCCCCCTCGGATTATATACGAAAGTCAACATGAATAGATTCCAAATAAATATTTCCTTCTCGAAGTAAAGCACACCGTTATTTCAACAAGAAACGTAGCTCCTTTTAATTATTTTTAGTGAAATTAACCCATTGGTCAGTAGGTCCTGTGTTATCTATTATGAATAAACTACCGTCTTTCTTATAAAGAAAAATTTCATTCCCAGATTCAGCACCATCTCCTAATGCTGTTAATGTGTTTGTTGAGACAATTTGACTCATATCCACTTCATCTTTAGGAATAATCCTTTTAAAAACATACTTCTCACCACCATAATTTATCCATTGCAGTGGAGTAGGTTCGCTAATTTCAGGCTCTTCAGTAGTTTCTTTCTCCGATGAATTGTTACTAATAGCTGATGAATCGTTAGTGCAACCCGATAAGATAGCAATAGCTATTAATGAAAAGAAAAAGTATTTTATTCTAATACGCTTTTCCTCCTTTTCCCAATAAGTCGTTAATTTTCAGTTAAAGTTTCGTTTATTGTTATTAAACTAACCAGCGTCGCCGCCTAATCAACATATATGGTTAAGCGTTCAATCGAAAATTAGTCCACTTGTTATAACATAGCCTATTAATTCTACTTTACAATTCAAAGAAATATTATTCTCTCTGTTATTGTTCATGTTTTTACAAAATATTAGGAGTAGTTATTTCAATTTAAAGGAGTTAACTATTCTGATATGGAATACTAATATAGGATCTTCCATAAGGGTGTCTACCTTGAATTAATTTTGCATCGTAGTCATTTTGATATTTCTTTTTATGGCTATTTTTATAGCTTTGGTAGAAGGCTGAAATGTATGATTTACAAAAGTAGGATATTAGCAGTATCGAAAATAGGGGGCATTGTATGTGGACGCAAGGTTTTATTGAGACGACTAGAGGTACATTTGAATTATTTGAGAAAGGATCTGGACCACCTATGGCTATTACTCACCTTTATAGTGCGTTTGATAGTCGAGGAAATCATTTTGCAAATCCTTTCACAGACCATTACCATGTCTATTTGATAAACCTTAGAGGCGTCGGAAATTCCGTACAGGCTAAAGAGGAATCGGAATATAGCATGGATGAATCGGTATTAGATTTAGAGGCAATACGGATAGCCTTGAATATAGATACATGGGCATTTGGTGGACATTCCACAGGGGGCATGCTTGCTTTAAAATATGCTACATTAGCTCAGAAGTCATTAGACAAAATAGTAGCAGGTGGAGCTTCTGCTAGTGTTGCTTATAGTCAGGATGAAGAAAGTATTTATAATCAACAAAACCCTAATTTTAAAAGAATAATAGAAATAATGGATTTACTAAACGATGTACAAACTCCAATCGAAATTCGCCAAAGCATAAGCTATGAATGGACTTTGATGTCTTATCATAAAGAGGAGAACTTAAAGGAAGCCTTAAGGACACCTAACAGTGGAAAGACAGTGGGACCAAGGCTTGATTATTTTAGAAAAGTAGAATGTGCTACATATGATATTCGAGAAGAATTGAAAAGTGTCTCTATAGCTGCGTACATTTATGCTGGTAGATTTGATACACAATGTCCATACAAGTATGGAGAAGAGATAGCTCAATTATTGCCTAATTCAACGTTTGTTTCTTTTAATGAAAGTAATCACTTTCCATATTCGGAGGAAGCAGAAAAATTTCATGAATTTGTTGTCAAAACACTTGATTAGAAAAATCATAAGACGTTTTAATTAACAAATAAATTTAGGAGCATGGTCAGATGAATATACTAAGACTAAAAGAAGAGTGGCTAATGGAAGAAGCGGAAAGCTTTAAAGGATGGGATTTTTCTCATTTAAAAAACCGTTGGGAAGAGCAAGCGACACCTTGGGATTATCGAAAAATAATAGATCAATACCTATCTAATGAGCATTCTCTTCTAGATATGGGAACAGGTGGAGGTGAGTTCCTGCTCACCTTAGGTCACCCCTATGAAAATACATCCATTACAGAAGGGTGGGAGCCCAATATAAATTTATGCAGAGAGATTTTGAAGCCATTAGGGATACGTGTTAAGCAGGTGTTTGATGACAATCTATTACCTTTTGAGGACCAAACCTTTGATGTTATTATTAATCGCCATGAATCCTATAATTTGAAGGAAGTTCGAAGAGTTCTTAAAAAAGACGGCATCTTTATAACCCAGCAGGTAGGGGGAAGGGATAATGAGTGGCTTTCTAACAATTTAATCCCTAACTTCAAGTCTCTATATCCTAATTTCGCTCTTGAGAACGAAGCCCAAAAGTTTACGGCTGAAGGATTTTCTTTACTATATAAAAACGAATCATATCCTTCGTTGAAATTTAGGGATGTCGGAGCAATCGTGTACTATGCAAAAATTATAGATTGGGAATTTCCAGGATTTACAGTCGACTCCTGTCTGGAACGATTAATAGAATTAGAGAAAATGAAGGAAAGTCAGGGATATATAGAAAGTCTACAACATCGCTTTATATTAGTGGCGAAAAACGGGTGAATAAGAATATTTAACAAGAAAATTGTCATTAAATTTTATTCATTAAATAAACAATATAATCCAGAATGAATGCACTATTTCTCTATGAATATGATTATCTAGCAAATCATGTGCCTGCATTTAATTTCACATAAGCCATTAAAATATGATTTAAATCTATTGAATTTAATGTTCCGCGATAAGTTTCCGCATCTTCAAGATTAAAATATTCTCAGAATCTATTTCTGCATAGGATGGTTTGTTTAGCATAGCTTCTTGCCAATATGTAATTTTAATGCGATACCTATTAGTTGGAGCGGTACCAGTAATCTTTACCATAAGGGCTAAAGCAGTACCATCTTGAGAAACTGAAATAATTAATGCCGGTCGACCTTTTGCAAAAGAACCGTCCGCAGGAAGTGGTGGTTTAAATGGAAAAACAACATCGTAGATATCCCCTGCTTTCATTAATCTTCTAGCCACCTCTTATGATTCGGATTATTATAGTCAAAATTAGTAATTACTCCTGCTTTATTTACTTTAAGTACTTCTGTATTATTTTTAAATTTTATTTGAGCTATTTGATTGGAAAGTAATTCATTTTTCATTTCTAAACTTATTTTTCTATTTTGACGACCTAGTTTAACTCTTCTCGAAGATGGAACTCTCGCTAATTTAATCATCTTCTTTTCCCTCCTTTTCCTCATTTACAGCACATCCTTCATATTTATTATACATAGTATATGCTGTAAGAATTAAAAATAACCTTTTCTTACTTATATATTACCCAATCTCAAGATAAATAGTCAATACTTGGAAAAAAGTTGGACACTGCTTTTGTGACAATCCACATGCTTCAAATAATTATTGTAATCCATATATAGCTGAATGAGCGATAAACTTAGGCAATACGTACTCACTATTGTTTTAAATTTTACTTTTGTATCCATTTATAAATGACAACCACGCGCGTAAGCAATGGGTGATGGCTTATCGCTCACCCCACGGAAAGCGTCCGAGATATGAGCAGAAACAATTCTACTTTACACATATAAAAAAATAATCCTACTTCAACAATTAATTGTAGGTAAATTAGCATGTCTTGGACTGGCCTTTTTTACTGAAATGTCGTTTCTGCCTTACATAGTAAAGGAAATAACCCCCTACACATCGAATTAGTAAAATACTAATCCCGTGTGTAGGGGGTTAATCGTTTTATAAGAACAAAAGGGGGGAAGGAAAAGAACATTGTTAAGGAATTAGCCTGTAAAAAATAATTTAAAAGGGGAGATATAAAAATGACTAATTATACACCCAAGAAAAAATATTATATTCCAACTAACATTGAAGACAAACTTTCAAAGGATTTCGTTCAAGGAATAACACGTAATTTTGAAATGTTAGATGAAATGGATGGTGGTACAGCTAAGACGATTAAGGCCGACACAACCGGACGGACAATGATTCAAGAATTAATCCAGCTTGCTTTTGATCACGCTAGAGATGGAGACACTTTAATTCTCCCACCAGGACGTTATTGGCTAGAAAAAAACAACAAACTAAAGGATTTTCCCAATAATGACCAGCCATGCCTGCTCCTTAGAGGGAAAAAAAGAGTGCATTTAGTTGGCTACGGTGCAGTGTTGTTTACACGGACACATGCCCAAGGAATTTTAGAGCTTCAGCAATGTGAGGATTGTGTAATCGAGGGGATTACATTTGAAGGGTATGGGGAATTCCCAGGCATAGATCCAGTAACAGGATATGGGGAAAAAGGAACGAAAGCTGGAGGGTATCCCACGTCTGGTTTTTGGAACTATCGTAAAAATAATAGCTTTGATACAAGCGAGCGCGCAAGAAATGATGGAAAACCTTTTGGAATATTTGGTGGTGGGTTCATCGGGAATGTCGGCAGCGGAGTATTAGTGCATCGTGGCTGCAAAAACGTTCTTTTTAAGTCGTGTGAGAGCAGTGGATTTAACTTTTCAGGTTTTGCAGTTGGTCATCTGGGAGACTATTTACCAACCGATTTACAATACGAGGATAATAAAGACATTACTTTCCTAGAATGTAATGCCCATGACAATTACTCAAGTAATTTTGTTTTTTCTGCTGTGGAGAGACCACGAGTGATCAATTGTATAAGCGATCGAGCAGGGCATCCGAATGCCTCTAAGCTGCATACGTATGTCGACCCGGGTTATGGAATAAATGCTCTTGGGACTATGTTTCCTAAGGCAAACGACCTTTTAGTGACCGGATGCACCTTAAGGGGAAATAAACGTAAAGCGATCGATGGACATGCTGCAGGTGGCTTAATCGCAACTGATAATTTAATCTCGGACTCCATGGTCGGTGGTGTGTTCTATAAATGGACAAATGTCGATCAGTTTACGAAAGACTGCATTGTTGCAAATAATAAAATTGAAGATTGCGGATATGCTAAAAATCCACTTGGAGCGATATATGTTGGAGGTGTACAAAGAGAATCAAGAGAAAACCAAGAAATGAATACGATAATCTCAAATAATCATATAAAGAATTGTTTTGGTACAGAAGGTGTGATTTTTGCTGGGGCATTTGATCGACTGATTATCGAGGGAAATATCGTTCATGGAACACCACAAGAATTAGACGTAGCTAACACCACTTTTGAGCCATATGTAATGTATGTTGGATATTCGATTGCTACACAGCCAAACTTTGCTGGTAATATTTCTAATAACGTGATCGATGTAAATCATCCACAAATAGCTGGGGGGATTTTAGTTCGAAATTTGGAGGAAGGCTCTGTTCTAGGTAACACGATTAAAACACAGAATCCATTGACTCTTTACGGCTTAAGATTATGGAACTGTAAGGACGTAGGGGCAGTTGGGAATACGATTAAAATGGGTCCAGAAGGAATACCTTTGGATGCAGAAACAACAGGGGTAGTAGCACACAACACATTGTTTGGAGGAAATGCTGCATTTCAGCCTCTTCAGGGTCAATCAATTTTCTTTACTATCAATGCAAATAACGGGAATGGTGCGGTGCAATTTAAAAGCGGACAATCTTATATTTCAATCATAGAAAGCAATGAAAAAGGACTAGAGGTTAAGCTTCGAAATACCTCTCCTGGTATTCAGCCAATGGTGAAGGTTTCCCAAACGGGAGAAAAGGGGCTTATTGCTTCCGAGCAATTCATCAATTATATTTATACCCATCAAGTATCTCAACAAAGTATCATTATTGGTATAAAGGCTGACAAAGAGTCTAATCATATACCTTTTGCAAATATGACCCATGGTGGTCTTGAAATTGAAATTATTATTTAGGTGAGAAAAATAGTTTGACAATTTAAAGTATTCCTATTAACATAGACAATAACTTTTATGTTCGGGTAAAGGCAGAAGGCATTGAGAGCAATGTCGCCATTAGAACAGACGAGTCGAGATGAGTATAGCTGAGAAATTGTTTAAATAAGAGAAGTAGCATCAGTGATGCAATTAAGAGAGTCAGTGGTAGGTGTGAACTGATTTGCAACTGATGTGAATGGACTTATCAGAGCTACCTTGATAACATTTTTGTTTTAGAGGTAGACGTATTTCCTACGTTATAAGGAACAAAGGGGGAGTATATATACTCCAACTAGAGGTGGCAACGCGGTTAACATCGTCCTCTTCATGGGAATTTTTATATTCCTATGGAGAGGATTTTTTTATTTAGCTGAGATGAGACGAGGAGAGATTAGATGAGAGAGTATATTGAACAGGTGAATAATAATGAGCATTTATCATTCGAGGAAATGAAGGAAGCTTCCAGAATTATTTTTGAGGAAAGTACAGATTTAAACTTGATACAGGAATTTTTGATTGCTTTATCTAAAAAAGGAGAAACGGCAAACGAAGTAGCAGCCCTTGCTACGGTAATAAAATCTTTAGCCGTCAAGGTAGATGTACCCTCCGGTAATTATATGGATAATTGCGGAACTGGAGGTGACGGATCTAATAGCTTTAATATTAGTACGGCCTCAGCGTTTGTTATGGCAGGTGCGGGTGTAAAGGTAGCTAAGCACGGGAATCGAAAAATCTCCAGTGCATCTGGAAGTACAGATGTATTAGAGGCACTGGGAATAGAATCTATGATTGATATACAAGATTCTTTAAATATATTAAAAAATGAAGGCATTACATTTTTATATGCACCAATCGTACATCCGAAACTAAGAAGAATCGGCCTAGTAAGGCAGCAAATAGGTAAACCAACTATCTTTAATCTCGTTGGTCCACTTACAAACCCAGTTCCACTCATCAGTCAATACACCGGCATTAACCGGCCAGACTTTACGATGGAATATGGGAAGGTACTACATATGCTTGGAAGAGAACGAGCAATTGTAGTTTGCGGGACAGGAGGTATGGATGAGGCTTCCCTAGCAGGCAGTAATTCTTTCGTGTTAGTAGAAAAGGGGGACTTGATTCCTTTCACCCTTTCTCCTGAGGATGTCGGCCTAACCACATATCCAGCCTCAGCTGTACAAGGAGGAACTGCTCAGGAAAATGCCATTATAATGCGGAACTTGCTTAACGGTAAGCAAGATGCTTATTTTGATAGCGTTATATTTAACGCAGGTATCGGTCTTTTTGCCAATGGAGTTGTTAATAATATACCTGAGGGTGTAAAACTAGCTAAAGACAGCATTCTCTCTGGCAAAGCTTTTGATAAATTGGAGGCGGTTATCGCCTATAGCTCCTCTGCAGCGCAGGAGGTAATACTATGACTACGATTCTCGAAAAAATTCTTAAAGAAAAAGAGAGCTTTGTTAATCAGTTGATGCAAAAAAAGCTACCGATATCTAAAAAAGATATTAAAAGATCTTCTCTTTTTGAGCTTTTATATAAGAACAAGCAGCTCCAAGTCATTGCAGAGATTAAACGAGCATCCCCTTCCAAGGGTTTAATTCAAGGCATGGTTGACCCTGCTCACCAAGCTTTTCTCTACCAAAATTCCGGGGCTGCCTGCATATCCGTTTTAACCGATACTCCTTTCTTTCAAGGTAGTTTTGAAGATTTAATGACTGTAGCAGATACAGTAGACATACCGATTTTGTGCAAGGACTTTATCATACACGAAATACAAATAGATTTTGCTAAAAGTGCTGGTGCGTCTGTCATTCTTCTCATTGTCGCAGCACTTTCAAAGGAAAAGTTAACAGATTTATATGCATATGCAGTGTCAAATGGTCTAGAGGTGCTAGTGGAAGTTCATAACGCCCAAGAGCTTGATGTAGCACTTCAATTAGATGCAAAACTTATTGGAGTGAATAACAGAGACTTACATTCATTTGAAGTTCATTTAACTAATACCGCTGAATTGGCAAAGCATTTTCCATTTCAAGAGAGACGGGTGTTAATTAGTGAAAGCGGTATATGGACTACCGAGGATGCCAAAAGAGTTGCGGGCTATGGTGCCAGCGCAGTATTAGTAGGAGAAGCCTTAATGAGAAGCGGTGAGGTGCAGCTGTCTATCCGTAGCTTACAGGTCGAACGGGAAGTGGTTGTCCTATGACTAAGGTGAAGATATGTGGATTGATGGAGAAAAATCATGTGCTTGCAGCAGTAGAAGCCGGCGCCGATGCCATAGGCTTTGTCTTTGCACCTAGCAAAAGGAGAATCACAATAACCCAGGCGCATGAGCTAGCGAAAATAGTTCCAGCAGATGTTTTAAAAATAGGAGTCTTTGTTAATCCGGATCAGGAAGAACTGGAGCGAGCTATTTTAGAGGTTCCTTTAGATGTTATACAGCTACATGGCGAAGAGGAGCCAGACTTTTTTAACGATATTAAAACTGCATGTATTAAAGCGATATCAATCCGAGATAAAAGTGACATGGAGACAGCAAAAAGGTTTGATACAGATTACTTGTTATTTGACGCCCCTGGTACAGATTTTAAAGGAGGCAGCGGAATGACGTTTGATTGGCAATTATTAAGGGGTCATAGCATCTCTACCAACCGGATTATTCTTGCTGGTGGGTTGAAAAAATCGAATGTTAGAGAAGCCATTGATCGAGTAAAGCCCTATATGGTAGATGTTTCGAGTGGAGTAGAGATAAGTGGTAGAAAAGACGAGCAATTGATACGTGAGTTCATACGAACGGTCAAGGATGAGGAGAGATGAGCATGGTACAAACAAAAGCTGGAAGGTATGGTCGCTTCGGTGGCCAATATGTGCCGGAGACATTAATGACGGCACTAATAGAATTAGAAAAGGCATACGATTTGGCAATTCAGGATTCAACCTTTATAGAGGAAGTAAATTATTACCTGAAAGATTATGTAGGAAGAGAGACACCTCTCTACTTTGCAGAACGTCTCACAAAGGAAGTAGGCGGAGCAAGGATTTTATTGAAGCGCGAGGATTTAAACCATACAGGTGCCCACAAGATAAACAATACGATCGGGCAAGCGCTCCTGGCCGTTCGGATGGGCAAGAAGAAAATTGTAGCAGAAACTGGAGCAGGTCAGCATGGAGTTGCGACCGCTACCGTTTGTGCATTATTTAATCTAGAGTGTATCGTCTTTATGGGTAAAGAAGATGTTCGTAGACAGCAGCTAAATGTTTTTCGCATGGAGCTGCTAGGTGCAAAGGTAGTATCAGTCGATCAAGGATCTGGAACCTTAAAAGATGCTGTGAATGAAGCTCTCAGATACTGGGTCGCACATGTGGAAGACACTCACTATATATTAGGTTCTGCTCTTGGACCACATCCATTTCCTAGAATAGTACGTGACTTTCAACGAGTAATTGGTGTAGAAACTAGAAAACAAATATTAGAAAAGGAAGGCAAACTACCTGAAGCCATCGTCGCCTGTGTCGGGGGAGGAAGTAACGCGATTGGAATGTTTCATCCTTTTATAGACGATACAGATGTAAATTTATACGGAGTGGAGGCAGCAGGAGAGGGAATTGAAACTGGAAAACACGCTGCTGCAATAGCTGGGGCTAAGGAAGGTGTATTGCATGGAGCCTATATGTACATTCTGCAGGATGATAATGGATTTATACAGGAGGCTCATTCAATATCCGCCGGTTTAGATTATCCTGCGGTCGGTCCAGAGCATAGTTATTTACATGACATTGGCAGGGTCAACTATCTTTCCGTGACAGATTTAGAGGCATTAGATGGATTAAAGTTACTTGCGAAGACAGAAGGAATCATTCCAGCCCTAGAGAGTGCACATGCCATCTACTACGCAGCTAAGCTTGCAAAGGAAATGAGTCCTGATCAAACAATCGTCATTTGTCTTTCTGGTCGCGGTGACAAAGACGTTCATACTGTCAGAGATGCATTGGGAGGGATGAATCATGACTAAAAAGAATCTGGAACAGGCAATTGTTAATTGCTTACGTAATGGACATAAAGCTTTCATCCCTTATATTATGGCAGGAGATGGCGGTCTCGATCAGCTGAAGGATAGAATTCTATTTCTCCAAGCGGCGGGTGCCACTGCTATTGAATTAGGCATACCATTTTCAGATCCGGTGGCAGATGGACCTACCATTCAGCAAGCAGGAGAAAGAGCCCTCCAAAACGGAGCCACCTTGTCGAACATTCTAGCTAAGCTAGAAGAGTTTTATGAAGAGGTTGATGTTCCTTTGGTGCTGATGACGTATTTCAATCCCTTATTAAGTTACGGACTAAGTAATTTTGCAGAGGATTGTGAGCGTCTAGGCATTGCAGGGATAATTGTACCTGATTTACCTTATGAGGAAAGTGAGGTCTTAAGAGATGCCTTAAAAGAAACAGATCTAGCAATAGTACCGCTCATTTCGCTGACTAGCCCTAAAGAGCGAATAGCCAAAATAGTGCGTGCAGGAGAAGGATTTATATATGCGATCACCGTTAATGGTATAACAGGTGCACGGGAAGGAATGAATAAGGACTTAGATGAGTACCTACATACCATTAAAGAGCTGAGTAATCTACCCGTGATGGTTGGGTTTGGGATATCTACTCCAGAGCAGGTAGAAAAAATGAATGGCATGGCTGATGGGGTAATCGTGGGAAGTGCAATTGTAGAGGCATTTAGAGAACAAGATTTAGAGCTAATTAGTAGCTTAATAAATGCTTCTAAAAATAAAGTAATCTCTTAAAAAACAAAATTAAAGATATGAGGCAATGCGATCTATATTATATTGGATTGCTAGTCTAAGCTTAATCCAAAATATATGAAAGAGACTGAATCATAACTAGATAACTAGTCTAAAAATTAAAAGACGAGAAATCCACTACTTGATTTCTCGTCTATACTTTTATAAAGGTAACTTATTTTTTAGTAAATAACCCTCTATTATCGTTGTTTGGAGCGGAGGGGCGACTCCTGGGGAATAAGCTAACGCAGCGACGAGAAGATTGAAGTCGTGCCCTCGGAAAGCAGCGGGAACGGAAAACAACCATGCTTTATTTTGAGGTAACTTTTATTTTAGTGAACATATCACGATTTAATAGGAATAGCTGTCACTTTTACTGTACTGTTCATAAGCTAAATACCCAGCTAATAAGCCCAATCCCGGTCCCCATGTAATAGCTGATAGAAGCGAAACTGTGGTAAACATGTTTAAAACGATGGCAAGTACTGATCCAATCATCATTCCAAGTGGTATCAAACTATCCAGCAAATTTTGACTACTCTTTGTTTTCTTTTTACCAAGTGTGCCGTTTTCATACTTATATTTCATTCTAAGAATAACAAACACTGCAATTCCACCTACTATTATAATAGGTAGTAAAATACGCGCCATGTCCAACATGTAATTCATACTTTATCTCCCTCCTTACAATTTTCTTATTATTCTAATTTTAACATAATTAGTTACGCTTCTCTAACCACGAACCTTAAGCGAAATCTTTTATTCAAAAATTCTACCAGTAATTTTTACTAGCGTCCTATAATTTAAGAGGATTTCTATCTTATTTATAGAATTACTGTATTAGGCTAATAATAGGTGAAGGTCGTACCATATTTCATTAGAATATTTATATTATAACGAGAATAGAGGCAATTACATGGTTGAAATTAACAAGGTAACAAATTTAACAAAGCTTTCTGCATTTCTTGAAACACTCAACAATCAAGCAAAGTATCATATCGGCTATTGTGGACAAGACGCGGAGGAAATAAAATATACAATACTTCATGAGTTTTCTGATTTGGATTTAGAGCACTCCTTTGCTGTAGCCTCTGAGCAAGAGACAATTAAAGGAGCTCTTGGCTTTGACATAGATGAGGAAGAGAGAACCATTGAGGTATGGGGACCATTTGTTTTAGAGTCAGAGCAATATAAGGAAATAGCAGATGCCATGTGGAAACACTTGGTTTCAAAGCTGCCTTTTGAAATTAAAACCTTCGGATTCTTTGTCGGTAAGGAAAACTTTCGTACAAGAGAATATATTCGTGAAACTGGCGGTGTGGAAACCGGTCAGCATTTGATCCTAACAGTTAAAAAAGAGAACTTTTGTTCAAAAAGTACAGAAGTGGTTGAATACGACCATTCTTTTAAAGAATCATTTGAAGCCCTTCACACTGTTACTTTTCCAGAGACCTACTATAATAGTTCAGAAATTTTAAGTAGGTTGGACAAACATAATAGACTAATGGTGGTAGGAGACGGAATTAAAAAAATAAAAGGTTATGTTTATGTAGAGGCAGAGCCTAGTTTTAACGATGGGACAATAGAGTATATAGCAGTTTCTACTGAATATCAGAAACAAGGAGTAGGGACCCAGCTTCTGCAAGCTGCCTTACAATACTTATTTTCCTACGAAAGTATTACGGAAATTACTTTAAGCGTTAGTTCTGGTAACGACGAAGCGTTAGGTTTTTATAAGTCATGTGGTTTTGATTTAAAAAGTGAGCTAGTCTCCTATAGGAAGTGATCTTGGGACTTAATAAAGTAAATAAATTTAACTTCCTAATTATGAACATAAATTAAAGGGGAATAACAAATGGAATTATACCATTATGTAGGATACCAGCATGATAGTAATGAATACATCAATCCAAAGCAAGCATTGAAACATGGTTTAAATATTTCTACAAAAACAGGTTCCTATACAAACGGAGGACGCTTGTTTTCTAAAGTAACAGAAAAATATAGACCACTACGTGCACCGACATGGATTGATTTTGGTCAAGCAATAGGAGCAGAATTTACGGAACCTTCCAAGCCTTATTTCAAGTTTCCTATTTTCACTAACAAAATCCTCATTTTTAATAGAGAAATCTCTAGTGATTTGTTTGCTTACATAGAGGACGATTATATGAAAGAAGAAACAGGGGGAGGTTATTTTACTAAGGGGCTCCCTTCTAAGGAAACCTTAGTAAAACAATACTGGGAAAGCATGATCAGTATCGAGGATTATTTAGCAAATAGGCCATATGAAAATGCAGAAATCCTAATTTTTATGACGGTTTCACCGGAAATACTTGAGTTTATTGAATAGGTAACTTACATATTTATTCAATATGAAAGAAATAAATCTTTGCAGGGGCACTAGCTTTGGTTAGTGCCTTTGCTATTTAAACTAATTTTAGGAAGGGTGCTAATTATGGAGTTTCACAAAATACATTTGCTCCAAAACTACTCGTCGTTCCAACTAATAGAGGAAGGATATTCAGAGGACGAGAAATGGTGTGTAGATCAAAAATATTTACTCCGTTTATCCAGTAATACAGATCTTCAACAATTAAAAAATCAAGCTGAGCTCACAAATAAAGTACATAAATTAGATCACCATATCCCATATGTCTATGAGGTTGGGGTTTTAAAGGATAGAAGTTACGTAATTTTAGATTACATAAAAGGCGAAAATGGAGAAACGAAACTTCCTACTCTATCAAAAAAGGTTCAATATCAAGTAGGTATACAGGTTGGAGAAACACTCCGTAAAATGCATAGTATCACAGCTCGACCTAATACTCCTTGTTGGGAGGAAGTATGGACAAAGCGTATTATAAAATTGACACCACAATTTCTACCTATAGTAGAGGCAAATCCTGATTATAACTGCATACTTCCTTTTATAGACAGTCAAATTCACCTATTAAAAGGAAGACCAAGCTGTATTCAGCATTATGACTTTCATACTGGTAATATTTTAATTGATGATGACAAGTTTAGTGGTTTAATCGATATGCAAAAAATTAGATATGCCGATCCAGTCAATGAATTTTATAAGCTTGAATATTTTAATGTACAGGTTAGTAAATTTTACTCAAAGGGAGTATTAGATGGATATCATAAGCAAGGGGAAATACCTTCTAGCTTTTGGGAGTTACATCGGTTTTATGCTGCAGTTCATCTAATTTCAGCTGAGGTATGGGGACATCAAGTTGCAATCAAACAAAAAGAAAAGTTCCAAGCATTTACCCGATTTACGTTAGACCAATTTAATAATTTCCAGCTTTTAATACCTAAATGGTATACCGATCAATAACTAAAGTGTATAAGAAGACTGCTCCTGTCATTTAAATATCGAGAGGGAATTTTGCTAGTGCCTGACCATATAGTAAGCAACTATTCTTCTAGTAAATATAAAAATGTCTAGTATTTTTTTATATACTCATCTACAATTGGCACTAGGTACTAATTGTAGATGACAAGGTGGTTAATATGTATAAGTTTGTATTAGGTATAGCTAAAATTATTGTAAGATCTTTTGGTAAAGTAGAGGTATTGCACCAGGATCGTTTGCCAAAAGAAGAGGGGTATATTGTCACATGCACTCATAGAGGGTGGCTGGAAATAGTTATATTAGGAATTGCAGTTCCAAGACCAATTCATTTTATGGCAAAAAAAGAGCTATTCAATAATAGAATCATCGGTTTTCTGTTACGTAAAATCAATGCGTTTCCAGTAGATCGTGACAATCCTTCACCGAGTACTATTAAAATTCCAGTTAAATTATTAAAAAGCAAGGAAGTAGTAGGTATTTTCCCAAGTGGAACACGCAATTCTGAAGGAGCTCCATTAAAAAGAGGGGCAGTGACGATTGCAAACCTATCTAAAACTCCAATTATTCCAGCTTATTATGAGGGACCTCGTACTTTAAAGGAATTAAAGCAAATGAAAAAAGCTACCATCATATTTGGGGAACCCATTTTTATACAAGTAAAAAACAAAGATGAATTTGCCTTATATACCGAGCTGTTAAATGACCAGACACAATTATTGGCAGAAAAATTCAAAAAAACTAAACATCCATAAATAATCAGACCTAAGGCTTAGTAAACAAAAGCCTTAGGTCTATTTTAGGTCATTCCTACATTTACTATAATTTAGGAAAGGTCTAAAAAGGTGGTGAGTTCGTGAAAAACAATAAAAAGAAGTTAATTATTTGTACAATTTTTTCCGCAATTTTATTTAGTAGCCTCTTAGTTGTGACTTCTTTATCTCCAATGGCTGATATTGGTGAAAACTCAAATAAGTTTGGAACAACGGGCATGTGGCTAGGTTTAGCATTCTTATTAGTTTGCTATCTAGTGCCCTTACTTTTATATTCCGTCGGTATTTCTTTTATGAAATATATTATGGCTGTTGCATGTGCATTAGGTGCAATTAGCATATTCTTTTTAATCATTGCATTTGTGATTATTGGTGCGATCTATTCGATAGGAATACAGCTATTTATAGCAATAGGAATTAGTATTTTATTGCTGATCGTAAACAGCGTTTGGATGTACCTTGCTTTTATTTCCAAGCCAATAACGCAGAGCGATTATGCTTAATCAAAAAACAGCCCCTTTGACATAGAAGGGATGGAGGGAAAGTATATGAATTTAAAAAGGATAGTCTACGTTTGTATAACCATTTTATTGGTTGGAGTTGTTATTAATATTGCCTTTAATGTAAGAGGATTTTATCAAGTAGACGCTGCTAAGGTAACAACCATAACTGAGCAGTTTGATCATGTGGAAGTCACTTCTGATAATGCATCTATTAGTGTATTACCTACGTCTAGTTCGGATGCGTCAGTTGAATATTCATCCAAACAAAACAGAAAAAATCTTTCGGTAAAAGTGAAGGACAATACTCTATTAGTAGAGCTAAAGCAAAAATGGTGGAATAATTTTCGATTTGAAATAAACACGAGTAGTAATAAGCTAATCATTTTTTTACCTGAAAAAGAATATGAAGAAATAATAGTGTCTACATCGAATGGCAGTGTGGAAGGGAAGGAGATTAAGGCAAATCAACTTATATTTGAATCTGATAATGGTTCAGTAGAATTAGAAGACATTATTGGCAAAGATGTCTATGCCGAAACGAATAACGGTAAAGTTTTCATGAAAAATGTCGAAGGAAAAATCGAGGCAGATTCAGACAATGGATCCATCACGTTGGATACAAAAACACTAGATCAGCATATTAGCCTAAGCACGGATAATGGTAGCATTGAAGTGAACTCTGATCAGGAGCCTACAAACGCAACCATTACAGCAAGCAATGATTTCGGTGGTATTAATATTTACGGATCCTCTGATAAAACCATCACATATGGCAAAGGCAAGTATCAAATTGAGCTGGATACGGATTTAGGCAGTATATCTGTTAAATAAATGTTGAAATGAAGAAAAATGAAGAGCAAGAATGGACTACTTCTAGTCCATTCTTTTTAATTGTTCAAAGGTATAGAACCATGCTTTGTAGAAGGAATTTTTTTACAGAATTTGCAGTCTGATTCAAATCTACTCTATAGTGACTCTACTCATCTAAACTTAGTGTCATCTTCCTACTTGCTGTTTCCATCCCTAAGCTTTCATAAAAAGAAATAGCTCTATTATTGAATTCCCAAACATTCAGTTCCAATGAAGTAGATCCATGGCTTTTTGCCCAGTCCATGCATGCATGGAATATTTTTTTGCCGATTCCCTTTCTGTTGTGCTTGCTTGCCACTCCAAAGTCATTGATATATGTATATTTTCTTGGAATTAATGATTCAAATAAAGGGGCTGCTTTAACCTCCAATACAGCAAAACCAACTATCTCATCAGCTTGTCTAGCAACTAAAATGTCGCTGGATGGATTTGTTAGCAACGAGCGGAAGTATTCAAGAGGCATCACTTGATCGATCTGTCTAAAAATATGTGGTAATGCAAGGGAATGCTCTTCATGTCTTTCTTTTACCAATATATTTACCCCATCAAAATCAGATATGTCTGCTCGTTCTATTAAAATTCTCATACTCTTTCTCCTTCAATAGACTAATTATTTTATTTCATTTTACTAGAGCTCCATACTTTTACAATATAAAAATTTAATTTTCTTACTATATAAAAAAACAAAGAATATAATAAGGGTAAAGGGCATCCAATTATTTAAGAAAGAAATAAAATTATATCAAGCTAAAGGTCGGTGTATAAAAAATGAAATATCCAGATGCATTTGTAGAAAAAATAACAGGTGCTTTCCAAGAGGAAGGGAAGCAATGGCTCAATCGTTTACACCTAATAATAGAAGAATATAGAGAAAAGTGGGACTTATCCATACATGGTCCAGTAGACAACTTATCTTATAATTATGTGTTGAATGTAATGCAGAAAGACGGAACACCCGCAATCCTAAAAGTAGGAGTTCCTAATTGGGATTTTTCCAATGAAATTAATACTCTTATCACATATAACGGAATAGGATGCGTTAAAATACTACGTTTTGACCACAAGGACGGAATAATGTTACTTGAAAAAATCTCACCAGGTAATATGCTGTACAGTTTGCCAGAGGAGCAGGCAATTGAGCAATACGCTGAGGTATATAGCAATCTTCCTAAAATATTAAATCCCGAACTTTCGTTGACACAAATAATTACATGGTTCTCTGCGTTTGATCGTTATTTAGAGAGTGAGTATGTAAAAGAGTATCCTTTGGAGGAATTTGTTGTAGAAGCTAAAATGCTTGTAGATGATTTTCTATACGAAAGTGATGAAATAGTTTTACTGCATGGAGATTTGCATCACGAAAACATTCTCTATTCTGACAAGCATGGTTGGACTGTAATTGATCCTAAAGGAGTAGTTGGACATTTATATTTTGACTTTACTTCCTTTATGGTCAATCACCTCCCAATAAATCAGGATGTGAAAGAAATCTTACATAATAGAATAAATATAATTTCTACTTTATTACAGTTAGATAAACAAAAACTAATTAAAGCTAGCTTTATAATGGCTACATTAAGTGCATGCTGGGCAATTGAAGATAAAGATCCGAACTGGGAACTAACATATATATGCACTAAACACTTCCGAAGCTTCCTTAATGAGTAATTGAAAGGTTATTAAAAATGGCTATGTTAAAGGCTAGGGTTGGTTTCGCATTGTGAAATGTTACATAAATCTCTTTTGTATGGAAGGTGTGTATGAATGAAATTATTAATAATCCAACCAAAACTTGAAAAACATATTGAACAGCTCAAAGCTGAACTAAAAAATAATCCTGATATTGATGTAGTTATTTTTCCAGAGGGGTATCTAAATGAAAATATTAGAAAAGCATGTGATTTAGCTAAAAGATATAATACTGTCTTAATTGGCGGACATAGAAGGCTACAAGAAAGACCAAAAGACAGAGTTATAGTAATAAATCGTATGGGTGAGATAATTTTAGATAGAGTAAAGTATAGTACAACATCTTTCGCAGTAGTAGAGGGATTTAAAATTGGTAATATTCTTTGCGATGAGTTAATAGTACAAGGGATTAAGGGGGATGAATATAATGACGTAGACTTAATTGTACATCCAATTGGTGTAGGGATGTTTAGCAAAGGACAGTTCGAAGAATGGATTGCAGAAGCAACAAAAATCGCAATAAAATATAAAACAATGATTATTGGGACTAGCCACGCTGATGGCTCATTTGAAGATACTGGTATTTCTATACCAATTGCCTATTGTATTGACAAAGATGGTTCAGTTGTATTTATCTCAGAGAACGATGTACGGTCAAGAATTTTAAATTTTGAAACAAAAGAAGTATTATTCAAAGTGAAGGTTTAATTCTTCAAGAGTAGTTTTAAATGAATTGTACTTAAAGTAACAGGTGCGTTCGTAGAGCATTAAAGTAAAATGAGCCAGGAGAAATATCCTAGCTCATTTTTTATGTGTATTTTAAATCGGCCTTTACCTTTAACATAGCCTTAAAAATTTTCAAAACATTTAAATGCCTTTTATCTTTTAATCTCATTTACATTAATAGCACTCTTCTTTTAACCAAAATATATGAGAAATAATTAATCTAACTTCCTTTTTTAGAAGACAGATATATATTAAATTTTTCTATTTATTTTGCGTTAGAATGTTGAAATTGGTACCGTAATCTAATTTTTGGAAGATAACCGTTTATAAGGTTCTTATAAGGGGAACCGACTAATAAATATAGAAAAGGGGTGCACTTCATGAAAGCTGCTACACAATATAACGGTTTAGTATTACTAAACGGTTATCTACAAAGGCTTTATGTTTATGAAAAAACAAAAGGACTGCTTAATAATAATTCGTTTAATATAGAAAAAATGGATACAATCACTCAGGAGTTAAAGCGGGTCTTAGAAATAGCAGAGGATTTTAATAGTAAGAAAATGTTGGATGAACCGAACAGAGTGTTTTTACTAGAGATAGCGGATATTACGGAAAAATTATGTGAAGAGCATAAAAAGGAAATTATAGAAAGCAAAACCTTTAAAGAAGAGATAGCGGTTACTGCCTCCAGTATTTATGCGGAGGAGCATATAAATAATGGCATCATTAAAATGGGAGATTTATTTAACCCAGAGGTTAAAGATCGCTTTATGCAGCATATACTTTATTACAGAAATCGGGTAGCGGTTGTGAATTCTGTTGTCCAAAAAGAAACGGATGGAACAGAGCAACTACTAGAAGATACCTTTCAAATCAGAACATGGTTTGTACAAACTTTACAAAACGCTGAATACATTTCGAAGGATTTTGAATCTATAAAAGAGTATCTCCAACGCATATAAGATAGTAAAAGTAATTTTCAATTTAGAGATTCTTAATAGGTAACTATACGGAAATAATAATTTAAAACGCTCTCAGAGGCAATCTCACGCGCCCGAAATAATAACATAAATTCCACTTTAAGTTATTTTTAAAAAAGAATTTTAATAAGGTTCCCAAATTCATATTTGGGAACCTTATTTTGTGATAAAATGGATGTTATGAGGTGAGCGAAATGCAACAAGAAATTCCGAGATTATTAAAGGATTTTTTAGTATATTTGACAACTATTAAAGGGAAATCTCCTCGAACTAGAAAAGAGTACGAATATGATATCAGTCTGTTCTTACGTTTTATAAAATCTATGGACGAGGACATTCCAGCAAACAAAATAGAAGAAGTAAATATAAAAGATATTAAAATAGATCGAATAAGAGAAGTCACATTAGAAGATCTTTATATGTTTATTGAATTTTGTGAGGTACAGAGAAATAATAGTGCAGCAACTAGAGCGAGAAAGGTTGCAACACTGAAATCTTTTTTCAAATATTTAAAGGGGAAACGAAAATTATTGGAGGATAATCCTGCAGATGAGTTGGAAAGCCCTAAAATCGGGAAAAAGTCTCCTATTTACATGAATCAGGTAGAGGCAGAACAATTTATAGCAGGTATAAAGCGGAACAATCATTACTATAGAAACTACTGCATGATTATGCTGTTTTTGAATTTAGGACTTCGTGTCTCTGAGTTATGTAGCTTAGATCTTAATTCGATACATGATCGAACCCTTCGAATCGTCGGTAAAGGTAACAAGGAACGTACGGTATACTTAAATAACGCCTGTATAAATTCTATTCAAATGTATTTTGAGAAGGAAAGACCAACTATACAAAGGGCAAAAGACAATAATGCTTTATTTTTATCTCAAAAAGGAACACGTCTAACAAGACAAACCGTTGCTAAAATAGTGAAGCAGATCAACGTAAACTCTGGACTTAAAAATGATAAAATAACTCCACATAAGCTACGGCATTCAGCTGCAACTATTATGTACAAGCATGGAGCAGACATAAGAAGTCTACAGCATATTTTAGGTCATACGAGCGTTTCCACGACTCAAATCTATACGCATGTGGAAGACAAAGAAATACAACAAGTTTTAGAGAGCAATCCATTCAATCAAATCAATTAGGTTTACATAATATTATTATGTAAACCTAATTGATTCACAAATTGAAGTGGTCGACTCGATCTTTAACTTAAATAAGTTTGATGGGGATACATTAATCTGGTGTAGAGTATAGTTCGGAAAACGGGTAAGTAATTATAATCTGAGAATTAATATATAGAACAATCCATCTGACCGCTCTGTAATAAAAGTACCGAGAAACATTTTTTCCATATAATTGAGTTAATTTATAAATAACAGAACACCAATGAAACACGAACGATTATTAATAGTAATTGTAGTGAAAAATAGGACTGAGGTAGGGAGGATTGAAACTGATAAGATACTAAAATCCTGCTAAATTGTTATAGAGGCCACTTCAATATCATCCCCAAAAACCCTCTTTCCTCAGCATAAATAAAACTTACTTCTTCCCTAAATACATACAAATATTATTATAATCTTTTTATTGTTCGTGTTTTTATAATGGTTATAGAGAGAAGATGATTTCCGTATTGTACAGAAATCATCTTTTTAATGTCCATAATTTGTGGCTATACAAAATGAAGAAACAGAGCAAATTATTTTAGATTGAAATAATAATATTATGTAAACTAATATTTCCGCTTATTTTAAAGATAGCATAAGTCATTTTGCCATGAACGAATATACTACAAAAGGAATATTGAAAAAATGAGGGGAAAAAGTGAAAATACGAGACATATATAATCGTTTACTAAAGGGCGAGAAGTTCAAAAACGTTAGTGATATAAAGCTAAACCAATTACCCGTAAAGCATCCAGCAGACTTGGTTGGACCATCGCCAATTATGCAGGAAATGGCTGAAAAGCACTCGAAGCATTTCAAAGAAAAAAATAGAAAGTACCCACTTTAAAATAGTGGGTACTAACTGTTGTTTTGAAAATAAGTAATTCTCTTCACTAATGGCTCTGTCTTTTTTACATGGATTGGTTTAACTAGGTCTCCCGTAATTGCTACCGTCTTAACATGTTTGTTGCTTTTTTTGGATGCATTGAATCCACTTAGCTTTTTTGCTGCCCGACTCCTCACATCTTCCGTGCAAATAGGAACCTTTTCACTTAGCATACTCAACACTCCTTAAGAAATAAATATTTATTGGTTTTCCATTTGTTCCGAGTTAGTTAAAGCTACCATGTACTCGATGTTTTCAATATTTTTTGCAATAGTTTTATGAAGCAGCTCAAAGAGATATTTGTCAATAATATCAAATGAATAGGTGAAGCTTTCAATCACGGTTATAAATTCTAGGTCATCATACGTGAAATGGTAAACTAAATAATTTTTCTTCCATATATTTAACTCATCTGTCTTATTAAACACGACAGCCTCGCCGGTTTCCTTCGATTCCTCTATTAAATCGGTCAGCTTTTCTGGGGTATCTCTTGTATAGACCTGAAAAGAGAACGCTCCATGGATTGGATAATTTTTGTATCCGATTTGTGTTTCCTCTAAAAAGTACTCCAAGACCTCTTTGAAATCGATTGCTGATCTGAACAAAAATTCTAATGTCCTACCTGAGGCATCGTCTCCTGTAAAATATGCCATGAGCTTTGCCTTTGTTCCACTAATTTCCACAGTTTCAATAGCCGCCTGCTCAATATTGTCCACTTCAAATTCTAAATTCATAAACTTAAACCTTTTCAATCTCTTAAAGGCAACTGGAATCAACAGAAAAAGCAGAAACCATATAAAAAGCAAAAAGATGCCTCTAAATATGACCTGATGAAAATTAGATTGCACAAAGGGTTTTATAATAATCGAAAAAGCAGTCTCTTGGACCACTTGTTCAGCTTCTATTTCTTTAATCTGAACATTTTGAAGGAAAAATGCCTTGGGGTTCTCTTGCCATGTAGAAATTCCAATAAGCAGAGAGGAGGTGGCCATCCATGCTACAATGATTAATATCCCAATAGTATAAATGTAAGGGATTATCATATTTATCCATTGGAATAGAGTGCGTCTTTCTTGGATTGGGAATCTCATCTAAGGACTACACCTCCATACATATATAAATCATGTTTTGTATATTTGTCTATCAATTGATTGTATGTGACAGAGCCCAAATTATGACCAAATCCTCTTTATCGTACGTAAGGTTGCTCCAAAAAATGATAGTAACGCTAGAATAATAGAAGGAATGCTGAAAAACATTGTTTCAATAATCCAATGAAAATAGGATTTTAACAGAATGAAAAGGTCGAATTCCAAAACGAATGGAATCCGACCTTTTTGCTGTGCATTAATAGTTAATGGAAAATCCTCATAATATACTTAATTCACGTTAGCTTTGATTTAATAATGACGTAACCATTTCCTCCAAGAGTAAGCGTACTACCCTCGACAGACATTGGATCACTATACATCAACACCTGCTCACTAGCTATGTCCAACTCCAATGACTGCTCGTATTGTTCTGGGTTAAATAACACAACAATAGAATACTTTTCATTGAACTTTTCATAACCAAAAATCCCGTTATCAGTGGTAGGAAGGATAAACCTAACTGAGCCTTCGTTGGCAAGCAGCCTTTCTTGCTTACGGATACTAATAAGTTCTTTAATATGGTTTTTTAAATCAAGATTATGTGTCGACTCATCCCAATCCATACATTTTCTACACCCCGGGTCCTGACCACCAGTTAAGCCAATCTCATCTCCGTAGTAAATACATGGCGTGCCCATGAAAGTTAGTAGAAGGGTAAATATTTGCTTTACTTTACCTATATTATCGTCGCATTCTGTTAATAATCTAGCAGTGTCATGGCTACCAACTAAATTAAATGTATAGTCAAAAACATTTTTAGGATAGTTATAGTAAACCCTTGTTATATTTTCTACAAATTGTGTAGAATTAATGCTTTCATTTACTAAAAGATTAAATAGGTTTGTTTTGAACGGATAGTTCATTACTGCATCGAACTGATCTCCACGAAGCCACGGCATAGAGTCATGCCAAATTTCACCTAAAATATATACTTCAGGCTTAATTGCTTTAACAGTTTCCCTAAACTCACGCCAGAATTTATGGTCCACTTCATTTGCCACATCTAATCTCCAGCCATCGATGTCATATTCCTCTATCCAATATGCACCTACATCCATTAAATATTTTTTCACTTCCGGATTGGCAGTATTTAGCTTCGGCATAGACTCGACAAAACCAAATGCCTCATAGTTCGGTCTTTCACCACCCCGGACAGGATAACTATGAATATGGAACCAATCCTTATAACGTGAACTTTCCCCATTAACTAAAACATCTTGGAATGGTGGGAAGTAATAGCCACTATGATTAAAAACAGCGTCTAACATCACTTTAATGCCACGCTCATGACACTCTTTTACAAGTCGCTTCAACGATTCTTTGTCTCCAAACTGTGGGTCTATTTCCAAATAATCAATTGTATCATATTTATGGTTGGAGCTTGCCTTGAACACAGGAGTGAAGTAAATACCGTTTACACCTAAATCACTCAAATAGTCTAAATGCTGAATGACGCCAGCGAAATCCCCACCAAAGAAATTGTTTATAGCGGGTGGCTCGCTGCCCCAGGCCTTAGCCGTTGGAGGATCTATAGAAGGATCACCGTTAGCAAAGCGCTCCGGGAAAATTTGATACCAAATTGTGTCCTTTACCCAGGCTGGAGCGTCAAAAAGGTCTGTATTGTGCAAATAAGGAAAACAAAAATAGTAATCTGAATCTTTAGGGGGATTAGCATAAAACCCTTTTTCAGTATAAATTACTTCTTCGTCACTAGAAATTAACTTAAATCCATATCGAATTCTATTTGTTTCTGAGAAAATCTTAATCTCCCAATAATCATGTACTCCGTCTGTGCCAGCTAAGTACATCCTTTCCATTTCATACTTCCATTCACCATCTGACCATATGTATGGGTCTCCATGAATTAGTAAAACCTCTTGAAGGTCATTTGCTTTCGTTTTTAATCGTATGTGTAACGTTTTGTTATCGAGTAAATAAGCTAAGTTATCTACTGGTCTATGAAATACAGCGGACTTTTCCATTTGATTTCTCCTTTTTAGAAGTGAGTACTTTACACTTCAAAATTATTAAATAAAATATTTTTTAAAAATATTAAAAAAAGTATTGTGCAAACTTACTTTAAATGTATAATAAAACCATAAGTTGTGCAATCGCTTTCATAACATTTTATTGAAACATTATGATTCTATTTTTCTTAATATACTAGAAATAACAAGAATAAGTAGCTTAGCATGTTCATAATTTAATTTTATGTGAGCGTTTTCATTTATATATTTGTGCAAACGGTTGTACAACTTTAAGAAATAGAGATAAACAATTGGGAGGGTTAAAAGAAATGAAAAAAACACTATCATTCTTATCGATTCTAGTTTTATTGATGGCTTTGTTAGCAGCATGTGGACCAGATCGAGAAACAAGCACAGGATCATCTAATACAGGTGATAAGGAAAGTGGCAATACGGATGAACCAGCTAAGCCTGAAAAACTTGTTGTATGGGAAGATACAGATAAATCTGTAGCCTTAAAACCTGCAATTGAGTCTTTTGAAAAGGAATATGGAATTAAAGTAGAATTTAAAGAATTAGGTATGGCAGATAAAATGCGCGACCAGCTTCGTATGGATGGTCCATCAGGAACTGGTGCCGACGTTGTTACTTTGCCGCATGACCAAATTGGTCAAGTAGTTACAGAAGGTCTTCTTCAAGAAATTGAAGTAAGTGACGAAGTACTATCTACATTCAGTGAATCTTCTGTGAACGCACAAAAATATGATGGAAAACTTTATGGTCTTCCAAAAGCAACGGAAACACCTGTATTTATTTATAACAAAGCTCTAATGACAGAAGCACCAGAAACGATGGATGACGTTTATGAGTTTTCAAAAGGCTTTACAGACGGCAAGCAATTTGGATTTATCGCAACTTGGGATGACTTCTATTTTGCACATGGTGTAATTGCTGGAATGGGCGGATACGTTTTTAAAGAAAATGATGGAGCTCTAGATAGAGACGATATTGGTTTAAATAACGAGGGAGCAGTTGAAGGAGCTTCTTATATCCAAAAATGGTATTCAGAAGGTCTTTTCCCTAAAGGGATTATTGGGGAAAGCGGTGGTTCTACAAGAGATGGACTATTTAACGAAGGAAAAATTGCTTCCGTTATGAATGGTCCTTGGTCTTTCCAAAGCATGAAGGATGCTGGAATTGACATCGGTATTTCTGCAATGCCTAAGCTTCCTAACGGCGAACCTATGAAAACGTTCATGGGAGTTAAAGGATGGCATGTAACTGCATTCACTGAACACAAATATTGGTCTACAAAATTAGTAGAGTGGTTAACAAATGAAGAAAATGCAAAAATTCGCTTTGAAACAACACAAGAAATACCTCCAGTTAAAACATTAATCGACGATCCGATTATTGCAGACAACGAAGGGGCAAAAGCAGTAGCACTTCAATCTCAATATGCAGTACCAATGCCGAACATTCCAGAAATGGCAGAGGTATGGGGTCCTGCAGCATCAGCACTACAAACTATAGCAACAGGAAAAGCTCAACCACAAGCAGCAATGGACGATGCAGTTAAAAACATCAAAACAAATATTGAAACAAATCACCCTAACTGATGATTTAAATTGCAAAGGCATGTTTCCTATCATGGGAACATGGCTTTGCTTATATATAATATAATTTTGAAAAGAAATTCTCCTTTCAAAGGAAAGAGGGAGGCCGCTTTAGCGATGGACAATAATGTCACAAACAAACATAGAAAAACTGCTGGGCTATTATCGATTATTCCAGGTATGGGCCAGCTTTATAATAAACAGTATGTTAAAGGAATCATTTTCTTAGTTTTAACAGTAGCTTTTTTCGGTAGTTTTTATCAAACCCTTAACTGGGGCTTTTGGGGACTAATTACGCTTGGTGAAATTCCTGGTTTAGATCATTCCGTGTTCCTTTTAGTTGATGGAGTTATTGCTTTACTCGTAGCAGCAATCGGTTTAGGTATATATGCTTTTAATATTTATGATGCGTATAACAATGGAAAAAAAAGAGATGAAGGCTTCGAGTTAAATAGCGTAAGAGAGCAGTACCATAACTTATTAGATAATGGTTTTCCATATTTAATGATTTCCCCTGGATTTTTACTGTTAATCTTTGTAGTTATTTTCCCAATCTTTTTCGTTATCCTTCTTTCATTTACAAACTATGACCTGTACCATACACCACCTGCAAAGCTAGTGGACTGGGTTGGTATACAAAACTATATAGACATTTTTAAATTAGAATTATGGCGCTCTACATTCTTCAGTGTGCTAGGATGGACGATTGTTTGGACTTTTGGAGCAACAACACTCCAGGTCGCGGTTGGTATATTCCTTGCAGTTGTCATTAATCAAAAAGATTTAAAAGGTAAAGCAGTCTTCCGTACAATTTTAATACTTCCTTGGGCAGTTCCAGCATTTATATCTATCTTAATATTTTCTGGTATGTTCAATGAATCTTTCGGGGTTATTAACGATGGAATATTAAGCTTTCTTGGTATAGACCCTGTCCCGTGGATGACTTCTGAAATGTGGACCCGTATTGCATTAATAGGAATACAATCCTGGCTTGGATTCCCGTTTGTTTTTGCAATGACTACGGGTGTTCTTCAATCGATTCCTGATGAACTATATGAGGCAGCTAACGTAGATGGAGCGTCTATTTGGCAAAAGTTCCGTAGTATTACTTTGCCGATGGTACTATACGCAACTGCTCCTATCATAATCACGCAATATACGTTCAACTTTAACAACTTCAATGTTATTTTCTTATTCAACGGTGGTGGTCCTGCATTACCTGGGCAAAATGCCGGAGGAACAGATATTTTAATCTCTTGGATTTACAAGCTAACGATGACTTCTGCTCAATATGGTAAAGCTGCAGCAATTACGATGCTTTTATCATTAGTTGTAGTGGCCGTAGCTTTATGGCAGTTCAAACGTACAAATTCATTCAAAGAGGAGGATATGATGTGATATGAATACGAAAACAGAGAAAATTATTAGACTGACGCTTTCGTACTTTATTCTCTTAGTAGCTGCTCTAGTCGTTATCTATCCGCTTCTTTGGGTAATTGGGTCATCACTAAATCCAGGTCAGAGTCTTTCCGGGTCAACTATGTTTCCCGAAAATCCGACCTTCAAGCATTACTTAGAATTGTTTGATATGGATAACTCTAATTATGTTTTGTGGTATATCAACTCCATGAAGATTAGCTTGATCACGATGGCTTTGTCGGTTATCAGTGTATCACTAACTGCATACGCCTTTTCTCGTTATCGCTTTGTCGGACGCAAAAATGGCTTACTAACGTTTTTAGTGCTTCAAATGATTCCTAACTTTGCAGCGCTAATTGCAATCTTTGTTTTAGCACAAAGAACTGGTCTATTAGACACTCACTTAGGGTTAATTTTAATTTATACAGGTGGTCAGATACCGATGAATACATGGCTAATGAAAGGTTACCTCGACACCATTCCAAAAGAGCTTGATGAATCTGCAAGGATGGACGGTGCTGGACACCTTCGAATTTTTTGGCAGATCATTATGCCGTTAGCAAAGCCAATTATTTCAGTAGTTGCTTTGTTTTCTTTTATCGCACCTTTCGGAGACTTTATATTGGCTCGCGTAATGCTTCGCTCAGAGGAAAAATTTACGATGGGCGTGGGGCTGTATGAGCTAGTATCTAAGCAATTTGGGAATGAGTTCACCACTTTTGCTGCGGGCTCCGTATTAATCGCAATTCCGATAACTATTTTGTTCTTAGCGTTCCAAAAGTATTTTGTTTCCGGACTAACTGCTGGGGGAACAAAGGGATAATAATGTTCAAAGAAACTATCGGGGGTGTATGACTATAAAAAGGGGTAGACATTTACTTTTCATTCTTATACTTTTAGTTAGCTTCCAGCCACTTTCAGTCTTTGCCAGTGGAGAGCGTACGCTGCAGGATGAGATTATATATATGATCATGGTCGATCGTTTTAATAATGGTGATCCGTCCAATGATAAGGATGCTAACCCTGATGACCCTTATGCTTATCATGGTGGCGATTTTAAAGGAATTACGGATAAGCTAGGTTATATAGAAGAAATGGGTTTCACTGCTATATGGCTGACCCCTATCTTTGAAAATATGCCAAAAGGGTACCATGGCTATTGGACAAAGGATTACTATAAAACAAATGAATATTTCGGAACAATCGATGAATTTAAGACCCTTGTAGATGAAGCACATAAAAGAGATATAAAAATTATCTTAGATTTTGTTGTCAATCATGTGGGGCCAAATCATGAATGGCTAAGTGACCCTTCTAAGGAAGACTGGTTTCATCCCAACCAACCCATAACTAATTGGAATGACCAGCAGGAAGTAGAAAATGGCTGGCTATATGATTTACCAGACTTAGACCAAAGCAATCCAGAGGTAGCTGCCTATTTAATAGATGCAGCGAAATGGTGGATAGAAGAAACAGATATAGATGGTTTCCGTTTAGATACAGTCAAACATGTATCGAAGGATTACTGGAAAGAATTCGCTTCTGCTGTAAAGGCTGAAAAGGAAGACTTATATTTGATAGGGGAAGTGTGGCATGACAATCCAAATGTCGTTGCCAGCTATGAGGAAACAGGAATAGATGGTTTTTTTGACTTTTCCCAAAATGGTAGTCTGCGCACTGCTTTCGAGAGATCAAATCAATCACTTGGCTGGCTGTTCTCAAACGCTGAAAGAAACGAGAAGGTTTTTGATCGGTCCCACTTGCTTGGACAGTTTGTCGATAACCACGATATGACAAGATTTAGTCATCTGGTGATCACTCAAAAAGAAAATCCTTTGACTCAACTTAAGCAAAGTCTCACCTTTCTATATACCGCTCCTGGTGTGCCTATCATTTATTATGGTACCGAGATGGCGATGGATGGTGGTAATGACCCGGATAATCGTCGTATGTTGGATTTTAATACAGAAAACAATGTAGTTGACTACATATCTAAGCTTGGAGCAATAAGAAAAGAGCATCCAGCTTTAACCAATAGTGAGATGGAACTATTGCATGAAGAAGAAGGAACCGCAGTTTATTCTAGAAAATCAGATGGTGAGAAGATCGTTGTTGCCATAAATAACACGTCGAGTGATCAGACCATTGTGCTTAAGGATAAACTTGAAAATGGGAAACGGTTAGTTAGCCAGCTCTCTGACACTATCGTTAAGTCGAATGGGAATGAATACTCGATTAAATTAGAGAGTGGTCAAGCAGAAATCTTCGAGCTAACTGAGAAGCCAGGACCTAACTGGTTATTTATAGTTCTTTCATCTGCAGTAATTGTGTCATTCATCATTATTCTTATACTAGGAATTAAAGAAGTGAACAAACGGTCTAGATTGTAAGGACTGAAAGAAGCTTTAAAAGAAAGTCTAAAAGTTATGGGATAGATGTACACAACTCATAACGAAGGGAGTATTTTTTATATGAATAGAAATTGGTGGAAAGAAGCGGTCAGCTATCAGGTTTATCCTAGAAGCTTTATGGATAGCAATGGCGATGGCATCGGGGATCTGCGTGGAATAATAACAAAGCTTGATTACTTAAAAGAATTAGGAATAGATGTTATTTGGGTATCTCCATTTTTTAAATCCCCAAATGCGGATAATGGCTACGATATTAGCGATTATCAAGGGATTTCAGAGCAATTTGGAGATATGAAGGATTTTGATGAATTACTAACAGAAACACATGCACGAGGTATGAAGCTTATTTTGGACCTTGTCATCAACCATACGAGTGATGAGCATCCATGGTTTGTAGAGTCTCGGTCCTCTAAAGATAACCCAAAGAGAGACTGGTATATTTGGCGTGATGGCAAAGGGACAGAGCCACCAAACAATTGGGAAAGCATTTTTTCCGGGAGTGCATGGGAATATGATACGGCAACCGAACAATATTACATGCACCTTTTTGCGATCAAACAACCAGATTTAAATTGGGAAAACGAAGATGTAAGATCGGAATTATATAAGATGGTTAATTGGTGGCTGGATAAGGGGATTGATGGTTTCCGTGTAGATGCTATCAGTCATATTAAAAAACGACAAGGCTTTCCAGACATGCCAAATCCGGATGGACAGCAGTTTGTTTCCTCTTTTGATATGCATACTAACCAACCAGGCATCCAAACATTCCTAAGTGAGCTAAAGGAAGAAACGTTCTCTAAATATGACATCATGACGGTCGGTGAAGCTAATGGCGTAGGTGTTGAAGAGGCAGATGATTGGGTTGGTGAGTTAAACGGAAAGTTTAGTATGATTTTCCAATTTGAACATTTAGGGCTTTGGAACAAGGATGCCAATAAGTCTGTAGACGTCATTGGTTTAAAAAAGACGCTAACAAAATGGCAAAAGGGACTCCATGAAAGAGGCTGGAATGCGCTATTTTTAGAAAATCATGATCAAACAAGAAGTGTATCTAGCTGGGGAAATGACCAGGAATATTGGAATGAAAGTGCTAAGATGCTTGGGGCATGCTATTTCCTTATGCAAGGTACGCCATTCATCTATCAGGGGCAAGAAATTGGTATGACAAATGTTCAACTACCTTCCATCGATGATTACGATGATATTGGTATGCGTAACTTCTATGAGATAGAAATAGCAAAGGGTCGTCCACATCTTGAAGTGATGGAAACTATTTGGACTAGTGGAAGAGATAATTCACGAACTCCAATGCAGTGGAATAGCACAGATAATGCTGGGTTTACTACTGGAACGCCTTGGATGAAAGTTAATCCGAACTA
This sequence comes from Psychrobacillus sp. FSL W7-1457, assembly GCF_038593405.1. NCBI lineage: Bacteria > Bacillati > Bacillota > Bacilli > Caryophanales > Bacillaceae > Psychrobacillus > Psychrobacillus sp. FSL W7-1457. Next base: position 1,975,028 of record NZ_CP151993.1, on the reverse strand, counting down.
CTCCTCCATTAATGTAGAGGCTCAATTAAAGGACGAACATTCTATTTACCACTTTTTTAAAAGCATGATTAAGCTTCGTAAGGAACATGAAGTGTTTGTTTATGGGGCATATGATCTTCTTTTAGAAACTGATCCAGATGTATATGTCTATACAAGATACTTAGACAATGTATTCGCGGTTATTCTATGCAATTTCCGTAACAAGACAGTAGAACTGGATCTTCATGAGGTGGAGCAGAAGGATTATCGCCTCGTGCTAAGTAATTTTGAGGGGGCACCTGATACATTAACCGGAATGGCTACTTTAAAGCCCTATGAGACAAGAGTATATCTGTCTAAATAATAGGTTTAACTCTTTAGAGACTAGTTAATAACTTTCCTTATCTATATAATGATATTCTAAAGAATATTGAAGAAAACAGAAAAAGAGTGGTGAATTCCTTTGGCGGTTACGATTAAAGATGTAGCAAAATTAGCAGATGTAGCTCCCTCGACGGTCTCTCGGGTAATTGCCAATAATCCCCGCATTAGTGACAAAACTAAGAAGCGTGTAAGAGAGGCAATGGAGCAGCTAGGTTATCATCCTAATTTTATTGCTCGAAGTCTAGCAAATCAATCCACGAAAGTAATTGGCCTGGTATTACCGCCTTCTTCAGGTGCTTTCTTTCAAAATCCTTTCTTTGCAGAGGTTATGCACGGACTAAGTGATGGCGTGCATGAAAAACATTATGCTCTCCAAATGACTACTGGAACGACAGAAGAAGAACTATTTGATGGAGTAGTACAGATGGTCCAAGGCGGCAGAGTGGATGGAATTATACTTCTTTACTCTCGAGTTAATGATGAGATTTTAAGTTATTTAAGAACACGCCATTTCCCGTTTGTGATGATTGGTAAGCCTTTTGAGCATGTAGAGAAAATAACTCATGTAGATAATGACAACTTCCTTGCAGCAAAAGAGGCGACTGAGTATCTTATAGGACTTGGACATAAGCATATTGGTTTCATTGGAGGTAGTCCAAGCCTAACCGTTACATTAGACCGACTCCAAGGCTACAAGAATGCCTTGAGAGAGGAAGATCTACCATTACTAGAGGACTATATCATTCATTCTGAATACTTCTTGAGAGAAGGTGGCCAGCAAGCGGTCAACAAACTATTCTCAGCAAGTGTTTCGCCAACTGCTTTAATCGTGACGGATGATTTGATGGCCCTAGGTGTAGTTAACACGCTTACAGAAATGGCAATCGACATTCCAAACCAGGTCTCTATCATAAGCTTCAACAATGCGTTGTTTGCAGAAATGTCTAGACCACCGTTGACATCCATTAATATCAATATTGTGGAGTTAGGTTATCAGGCAGCCAGAAGCTTAATTCAAATATTGGAGAATGAGAACGAACCTGTGAAGCGCATTATCATTCCACATCAGCTTGTGGTTCGTAACTCTTGTGCAATCTCACAAAAAGCAATTATAAAAGATAGTACAGTTTAAGTTAAACTAAATGATGGTTATCCATGAGATATTGGGTAACCATTTTTTCATTATAATTTTATTATGTAAACTAAAAACTATTTCTATTATTCTAAAAATATTTTATACTCTTTATAAGGAGGGATATATTATGTTTACATATGCAATTGATGACAAAATTACACTAAAAATGCTAGATTTACGAGACTCCGAACAATTGTTCTCTTTAACTGTTGGGTCTAAGAATTCTTTAAGAGAATGGCTACCGTTTATCGATTATACAAAAACGGTTGCTGATACGGAGAACTTCATCCAATCGACGATGAAACAGTTCAGCGAAAACAACGGAATCCAAGCAGGAATATGGTATGAAGGCAATCTTGCAGGTGTTATCGGATTTCATAAAATAGACTGGAATAACAAATCCACAAGCATCGGGTATTGGTTGGGTGAAGATTATGTGGGTAATGGTCTCATGACTAAGTCCGTAAAAGCATTTGTAGATTATGCTTTAATCGATTTAGGATTGAATCGAGTAGAGATTCGCGCTGCAGTAGAAAACAAGAAAAGCAGAGCAATTCCTGAAAGGCTTGGTTTTACACATGAAGGCACCATTCGTCAATCGGAATGGCTATACGATCATTATGTGGATCATGAGGTCTACGGTATGCTAGCAAGTGACTGGAAGAAATAGATTGAACAAGCGCCGAGCAGTTTAATACCTGCCAGGCATTTTTATATTCAAATATTTAGTAACATACACTGGACTCGTTTATAGATAAAAATGTTTAGTAAATCATACGATAGTAGAAGAACATGAAGAAGGGACAGGTCTTATGATTGCTTACATATCTACGCTCAGTCCGGTATTGCAGGCATTGTTAGCAACTATATTTACTTGGGGCATGACAGCATTAGGTGCAGCTCTTGTTTTCACTACAAAAACAGTAAATCAAAAGTTGATGGATGGCATGCTTGGCTCGGCTGGAGGAATCATGATAGCGGCAAGCTTTTGGTCGCTTCTTGCTCCTGCCATTGAAATGTCAAAGGAAGGGGCATTCCCAGCCTGGTTTCCAGCAGCCACCGGATTTTTACTAGGTGGATTCTTCTTATGGCTCGCCGATAAAATAATTCCACATATGCATCCTTCCTCTAACTCGAACCAAACAGAAGGGATAAAGCCTAAAGGCAAAAGAAGAAGTACGTTGCTTGTGTTTGCGATCACCCTTCATAATATCCCAGAGGGTCTTGCTGTAGGCGTTGCTTTTGGAGCAGTAGCAGCAGGACTAGATACATCTTCTTTAACTGCAGCCTTAGCATTAGCAATAGGCATTGGTATTCAGAATCTACCAGAGGGTGCAGCAGTATCATTGCCCTTGAGAAGAGATGGCATGTCTCATAGAAAGAGCTTCTTTTATGGGCAATTCTCCGGAATGGTGGAACCGATAGCTGCAGTAGTCGGTGTCCTTGCTGTATCCTTTATGTCACCTATTTTACCTTTTGCACTTGCGTTCGCAGCAGGAGCTATGATTTTTGTTGTGGTGGAGGAGGTAATTCCCGGCTCCCAGGAGTATGGAAACGGTGATTTAGCAACGGTATGCCTAATGATTGGTTTCACAATTATGATGATTCTGGATGTTGCATTTGGATAGATTTATGAGCTAGCAAAAAATCAGCGCATCCTACTTGTACAGAGGATGCACTGATTTTTAAATTTCAATAATGATCGGAAGAATCATTGGCTTTTTCTTCGTACGAGTATATATGAGGTTTTCTACGGAATTCTTGATGTTCTTTTTGAGTGTACGCTGATTTTTATTGTTATCCCATTTTTCTACTGTCGTGCGAACATTTTGATTGATTAAATTGATTAGCTCTTCAGAATCTGGCCCATATACAAAGCCACGAGTTAGTGTATCAGGCCCATTTAGGACTTTCTTCAATCCTTTTTTAAGACTAATGACGATAACAACCATTCCATCACCGGCAAGTACTCGGCGATCACGAAGAATGATTTCCCCGACATCCCCAATGCCTGAACCATCTACAAAAACGTCCCCTGCCTCTACGGAGCGCGTCTGTATGACCTCATTATTATCGATAATATCCACAACATCGCCGTTATTTAGAAGAAATATATTAGACCGTTTTACACCGACAGACTGTGCTAGCTCTCGATGTATATGGAGCATGCGATATTCTCCATGGATTGGGACAAAGTACTTTGGCTTCATCAATGTTAGCATGAGCTTCAGCTCTTCCTGATAAGCGTGTCCAGAAACATGCATACCTGTCTTGCTTCCCGAGCCATAGATCACGTTAGCTCCTAACCTTAACAGATTATCTACTACCCTTGTGACATTCGTTTCATTGCCAGGGATGGGGCTAGATGAAAAAATTACGGTATCCTCAGGATGTACCTCGAGTTTACGAAACCTAGAGCTAGCCAATCTCGAAAGAGCAGCCATAGGCTCACCCTGTCCACCTGTACAAAGAATCGTCACTTCCTCGGGAGACATTGTCGGAACTTCACTTTCTTCTAGTAGCATTCCTTCTGGTATTCTCAAATAGCCACGCTGAGTTGCAACTCTAACGACATTCACCATACTTCTACCGAGTAAGAGGATCTTTCTATTATTTCTAATACATGCATCTACTATTTGCTGTACCCGATGCACATTAGAGGCGAAAGTAGTAATGAAAATTTTTCGCGTTGCCTTCCTAAAGGTTTCATCTAAATGTTCTTCTATAAGCTTTTCGGAAGGAGAGGATCCTGGTCTCTCTGCATTCGTACTTTCAGAAAGAAGCAATAGCACACCTTCTTGACCAATCGCCGCCATTCGATGAATGTCTGCAGCTTGTTTGTCTACTGGTGTCCAGTCAAACTTAAAGTCGCCAGTATGAACGATCGTGCCTACAGGAGTCTGAAAAGTAATTCCTAGACAGTCTGGTATACTATGGCTCGTTCGGAAGAAGGTCGTCCGTATGGTGCCAAGCCTTAAAACACTATCCTCGTCTATCAGGAATAGCTTACTATCCCGGAGAATCCCATGCTCTTTTAACTTAATCTCTATCAAACCAAGGGTAAGGTTTGTGGCATAGACTGGTACATTCAGCTGTTTTAAAAAGTAAGGAATTCCACCGATATGGTCCTCATGCCCATGGGTGACGATTAAACCACGTATTTTGCTTTCATTTTCCTGCAGATATGTAATATCAGGAATAATTAAATCAACACCTGGAAGACTTTCATCTGGAAATTTACCGCCACAGTCAATAATTACAATATCATCGTATGATTCAATCACATACATATTCTTACCGATTTCATTTATACCACCAAGTGCAAATACAGATACGGTCGAATTTTTTGTAGTCAAAAAGATACCTCCTGATTAAATAAACTATTTTAAGTATGAACTTTAAACTATTATTTATGAGAGAAATATCGGAAAAGGTAATATTTACTTTGTAAAATAAACAAATAATCAGTTAAAAACATATTGGCTAATATGTCACGTTGTGATATAGTCATGTTGTGACATATTATAAAGAGGGTGGAGCAGCTTGGAGAAACTAATTAAGAAATACATACCGATGACGGAGTCCGCATTTTATATCCTCTTTTCTTTGACAGAACCACGCCATGGATACGGTATTATCAAAAGAGTAGAAGAGCTGACAAATGGTAGGCTTCATCTAGGTTCAGGCACGATTTATGGAACGCTCACTAAAATGCAAAAAGATGAAATGATCACTGTCTTTTCAGATGAAAAAAGAAAAACAATTTATGAAATTACAGGAATAGGTAAACTAATTATGCGAAAGGAAATGGATAGGTTACAGGAAGTGCAAAATAATATTTCGCTTTATAAGGGGGAGTTTGATGAAGACATTTAGATGGTTTTGGAGCTACCGTATACAATCGACCGAGAAATGGCTAGAAAGCATGGCTTTGAAAGGTTTTATGTTAAAAGATTTCAACAGATTCACACGCAGATTTACATTTAATAAAACAACACCTAGCAAAGTAACCTATTCGATACAATACAAATCCGGCAATTTACCCGATCGCTTACAAAAAGCCGGCTGGCGAGATCCATTAAAGGTGGGTAAATGGAGTATCCTCAAAAATGAAGCATCTCATGTTCCATTTTATCCATCTAGCGATAGCTTGTTTAAAAGGATTCGATTGCATGCCTATTTATTTTTATTTTTATCTATTTTTTATTTATCAACAAGCCCTGTTAACTTATTAATTTTTAACGCTTATGATAATAGTACCTCTAATTATACTGTAATCATTCCCTTACTTATTTTATTGCTACTAGCAGGTATAACTACTTTTGTCTTTATTTCCTATAGAGCATTTGAAAAAAGCACTTTTAATCTAAATGAAGAGGTCGAACATAGTAGAAAAAAAGTTAGGAAGATTCGTTTAGCGTGGATGTATCAGCCACTCCAGACTAAAAACTGGTTAGATGAAATGCATCAAAAGGGATATGAGCTTGAAAGTGTGTTTGCTACCGTCTTTTCTTTTGTTCCTTCCAAACACGAAAAAATGGCATATGAAGTAACATTTGAACCAAAGCTGAAGGCTGACTATTATACCCTTCACAAAGAAAATGGATGGAGGCTTCGATACACATCTAATATGTCCCTATTAAATTACTCTATCTGGTCGATGCCCTATAGCGAGCTAGACTATAAACCTGCATTCTCTTACGATGCAGCGGAGAAACGACAGCAAATTAAAAAAGCTTTTAGAATGAATATGACCATCGCTCTATTCTTATTGTTGGTGCTTGCACAGTCCATGTATTTACAATGGGGTTTGAATAGATCATCTTCTTCGATTGATATTGTATTAAAGTATGTAATAACAGTTATGACGGTTTTTTGGATAATATTATCTTTCAAAATCATCCTTGGATATAAAAAAGAGTTAAATTTACTGAAAGAGTATTAAAAAAAGAATCCTTCCTTATGGATTCTTTTTTTATTCATGAGTTTACTTTCTTATGCCAAATAATTGAAACTTTCTAAAGATTTTAGCGTATCTATATTATATTAGTTGTTACGTCTTTTCAGAAGGGGTGGATGTCATGCACTGGATGATGTGGATTTTCTGGGGTTTCTTTTTAAGTATGATACTAGCTGCCTATCTTGTTGATCGTTTAAGTAGTAAGAAATATAACCTCAAGCATAAGAAGACAATTAATCAGGTAGCTGCTCAAGCTAACTCCGATAGAGAAGTAGATCGGTATAACAATCAAACATTTTAGAATAATACAAGACGAAGGTATAGGCCTCGCTATTCTATTAAACCTTGATAGTACAGTCCATCGTGAGATCAACACTAAGATAATCGATATCACGCTAGATTTATAGGTTTCATAAAAAAATTTAAAACATAGTTTGTCTCTTCAACGTATATGATAAGAAGAAGGGGTGGTTGTGATGAATCGATACTCGATAGCTGAATTTATACGCAGTACGGAGCAGGAAGACAAGGGTGAGGGCGTATTTGAATTAGAAACGGAACGTCTACTTGAGGTTAATCTGGATGGACGTGTCTGGTCGAAGGCAGGTGCTATGGTTGCCTATCATGGGAAGATTAAATTTGAACGTGAGGGTGTACTAGAGCATGGCATGGGTGCAATGTTCAAAAAAGCTTTAACGGGTGAAGGGGCCTCTCTTATGAAGGCAAATGGACAGGGAAAGCTATATCTTGCCGACAGTGGAAAAAAGATTATTATTCTTCATCTTCAAAATGAAGCGATTTATGTAAATGGGAATGATCTGCTGGCCTTTGAGCCTACTATAAAACACAATATCAAAGTCATGAAAAAAGTGGCTGGGATGATGTCTGGTGGCTTGTTTAATGTAAGATGCGAGGGAACTGGTTTAATAGCTATTACCTCACATTATGAGCCTCTCACATTACGAGTGACCCCTGGGAAGCCTGTTTTTACAGATCCAAATGCAACCGTGGCTTGGTCCGGGAATCTTAAGCCAGATTTCCAAACAGATATTTCTTTTAAAACTTTCGTCGGCAGGGGAAGTGGAGAGTCGATTCAAATGAAGTTCGAAGGGGACGGTTTTGTTATTGTACAACCTTATGAAGAGGTATATTACCAAGGGCAAAGTTAAATATTCGTTAAATCGAATATGATTTAACTTTTAAAAATATAGTTGTATGACAAAACGCTCAGAGAAGCTCTGAGCGTTTTTATAATTTATTTTTAAACGTTAAACTTTTTTGAATGTTATTCGATAATAGATTCTTATAACAATATGAACCAGCCCAATAATGAAAATAGAAGCCATTAACAGCATCGCTGCTGGATATAAACCAATTACATTGATCGTTGTCGAACTGTTATTTTGTAAGACAGGAACAATAAAAAACAACCAACCGATTAATAATACTGGTACCATTTGAGGAAATAATCGCAGGATAAATCTCCAAACAGGATATTTTCCACGTTTCTCAGACCACCTTTTACTCCGAAGGATTCCTCTAAGTCCTAACCCCAAATAAACCAAAGTGATAACGCCAAGTGATAAATCTATTATTTTAGATACCGGAGCCTTTAATTCAGGTTCTTTTCCCTCAGTCAGCTGGATGATTCCCGTACTAATTTCATAAGCGTGCTCCATTGTTGGTGTAAAGCTATTCAGCAACACCGCTACAGCATAACCACTATCTGGTATAATATCTAGCTGTGCTTGATACGTGGTTTCCACACCACTGTGGGAAATGCGCGCAGGTTTTACATTCGGTGAACTTAACTCCCATCCAAGTCCATATTTTTTACTTTCAAGTGGTGGCGAATAAGATTCTTCTAACAATTTTTTTGATAGTAATTGCTCTCCTTTATCAGATCTCCCGTCATTTGTTAGCATAGAAAGCCATTTACCCATGTCTGATGCAGTTGATATAATACTTCCTGCTCCCAAACTCATCGCTTCAAGCTCTGACCAAGGCAAGGCCTTTCCGTATGCTGTTACATATCCTTTAGGTAATCCTTCTACGACATCTCCAGTGGTAACAGTCGCAACTGAGTCATTCATACCTAGTGGAGAGAATACCTTTTGGTTAAGGTATTGAGAAAATTCAATTTCACTTATTCTTTCCACCAAAAGAGCTATGATCCAGTAATTCGCGTTACTATAAAAGTATTTCTCCCCTGGATTTGAACGAAGTTTCCAATCATGTAAACGATTTACTCCCGCATCTAAATCACTTGCAGGTGGAACAATTATCGGGTTTGGGATACCTGATGTATGACTCAAAAGCTGACGTATTGTGACTTCCTTCCATCTTGAATCGTCGAGTGTAATCTCTGGCAAATACTTAATTACTGGGTCATCTAGTTGAACTTTTCCTTCATCAACAAGTTGTAAAATAGCAAATGCAGTAAAAGGTTTGGAGGCGGATCCAATTCTCATTAAAGAATTATTCGTTATTGGATTCCCCTCAGAATCGTGACCATATCCTTTTTCATATACTAATTTACCTTCGTTAACAACTACAATAGATGCACCAGGTAGCCCATTTTGTTCAAGATAGCTATTGACAAACTGATCAATATCTTCATTTTTAAGCGTTTGTGTAGCCTGTTCTCCTGCTGAATAGGGAAAAGGCAATATAGCTATTATTATGATTATTAACAGAAAAATAATGCTTGATTTGCTTGACTTCAAATACTATCCCTCCAATCTTTTTATGATGTTTAAATATTAAAAGTACAAAATAATCATACAAAGAAAGTATTAATTGGTTAACCGACTTAAGGCTAAGTACGCTCTAAGTCCACGGTCGTATATAGCCTTTTTGAGGTAATAGCTGATCATAACTTCAAGGAAAAAGCATTAATGTAACAATTGATATTCATTTTATTAACAATAAGTTTTTTTCTCAGTTTGATAAAAACCACCAAACTTTAAATATAAAAACAGGTTCCTCGTCTTTAGAAAGGGGAACCTGTTTTATGAATATGCATGAAGTTATAAAGGAGTACCCCCATTAATATGAAGTACTTGTCCAGTAACATAAGAAGAATCTTCTGACGCTAAATATACATAGCCCGATGCTAGCTCACTTGGATGGCCAGGTCGTTTCATAGGTGTTTGACTCCCGAAACCTTCTACCTCATCAGCTGCGAAAGAGGCTGGAATAAGTGGTGTCCATATTGGCCCAGGCGCAACGGCATTTACTCGTATTCCTTGCTCTACAAGCGAGCCTGCGAGGGAGCGAGTAAAAGTCAAGATTGCACCCTTTGTAGCGGAATAATCAATCAAATTAGGTGCACCTTGGAATGCAGTGATAGAAGTAGTGTTAATAATCGTACTTCCTTCTTTCAAATGATCAAGTGCAGCTTTAGTCAGATGGAACATACTAAAAACGTTTGTACGGAAAGTTTTTTCCATTTGTTCAGCTGTTATATCTTTCAGTGATTCTTGCGTGTGCTGTTCACCTGCGTTATTAACTAGTATATCGAGCTTTCCAAATTCACCAATCACCTTATTAATAATTTCCTGACAAACTGACTCATCACCAATATCTCCAGGTATTAGTAAACATTTTTTGCCTTCGTTCTCTACAAATTTTTTGGTTTCTTCAGCATCCTCATGTTCATCTAAGTAGGAGATTGCTATATCTGCACCTTCTTTAGCATAAGCCACTGCTACTGCTCGTCCGATACCACTATCCCCACCGGTGATTAAAGCTGTTTTTCCGGCAAGTCTTTGTGACTTACCTGCAAGATTTTGAGTAAAGTCAGGACTAGGCTTCATTTCCGCTTCTATTCCTGGCTGGCGGTTCTGTTCTTGTGCTGGAATTTTTTCGTCTTTTATATTTTTCACTAAATTCATTCCCTTCTTGATAGCTATGTGTAATTTTCCATTATACTGATTAATTACCCATAGCAAAAAACACCAAACATGTAAGGGAAGGTAGATTATATTATATATCAAAGGATTATAATTGTTATTAACCTACGCTTCTACAAATATAGCAGAAAGTACGGCTCCAACAGCTTGTATCCAGCTACCCACTGTATTGATTTCCTGATTTTTTAAACTATTAGGTGGATATCTAACCGACAAAGCTTGATAGGCAGATCCAATGACTTGAATAACATCACCTAAATTATTTAGAGCATTTTGTATGGATTGGTTTCCTGTGAAATCAATCGTTAATGCTCCTCCTACTGCCTCAATCAAATCACCTTGGGAACCTAACACCGAGCTAACGTTTTCATTTTCAATGAACTCTGCTTGTAAGGATACCAAGTTTCCAATTGCCTCCAGCTGGCTTCCTACAATGAATAAATAATCCTGATTTTGCGGTATTAGACTACTTCCAATAGCCTGTAATGCTAAACCAATGACATTTAGATCGTTTAGCATCGCATCTGATAAAACGTGTGAAGGAGTGCTTCCTATAGCAGATAATACAGTTCCTATTGCTTCAATCCAAGCACTTATTTGTGATTCAGTCCACATTTTCAATCATTCCAATAACAGTTGATTCGACCCTTTATTAGTATATGTCAGCATGTTTGATGGAGTTGGACAGTTATTATTATGTTAAACAGACCTTGTGCTAAGGAACTACAAATATAGGAAAATAGGAAGATTTTAACTACAATTATATAATTCTTTTCAAAAATAATATAAAATACACACAATGTACACATAAGGCCTTTATAGTGAGCCTTAGGGGTGATGACTAAGATTGAGGGAGAAATGGGTGTCTTAAACTATGAAACTAAAGGTATTGTTGATTGAGGATGACATGTTAATGAGGGAATTTATAACAGACTATTTCAAAAGGGGAAATTGGGAAATTTATGAAGCAGATGATGGAAAAGCAGGGCTTGAATGTTTCAATCAGACAAACTTTGACTTAGTTATTTTAGATATCATGTTGCCTAAAATGGACGGATGGTCTGTATGCAAGTACATTCGCGAAAAATCGGAGGTACCTATCATAATTATTACCGCTAAATCAGAAGACGATGATCAAATCTTGGGATTTGAGCTAGGTGCAGATGAGTATGTTACTAAGCCTCTAAGTCCAAGGGTATTGGTAGCCCGTGCGAATGCATTGATCAAAAGAAGGGAAGGTATTGTCGTACAGGATGGAGATACGGAGATTTACGGGAATATACGTATTAATCGATCTGCACATACTGTTTCCATTGCTCACGAAAAGATACTTCTCTCACCAAAAGAGTATGATTTGTTCATCTTTCTTATCAAGCATTATGGCAAGGTATTGCACCGAGAATATATTTTAAACGCTGTATGGGGGTATGACTATATGGGAGATTTACGCACCGTAGATACACATATAAAAAAGTTAAGAGCGAAGCTTGGAGTAGAAGGGAAATATATTTATACAGTTATACGATCTGGCTATAAATTTGAAGTGGAATCATGAGAAGAAATAGTGTAGTTTTTAAACTGTTTATTGTAACAACTACTCTTATTTTAATCGTTTTTTCTTCGGTTATGCTGGCTGAAGTGTTCTTTTTCGAAAAGTTTTACCATTCGTCAAAGGTACAAACATTAGAAGAGAATATGATTTATTTAAAAGATCAAATCAATAAAGAGGAACTAAATGAACAACAAATAAATGAGCAAATTGCTTCCTTTATGAATCAAAATGATGCAACAATTTCTATACTAAATGAACATTTTAACCACATGCCAATAGAACCATATTTTATCGAGCTAAATGTTGACCAAACCTTGATCTCTATTCGAATTCCCAATGAGGGGATGGAGGTGGGATCCATTCCACAAGAACTCGAGATTGGCAATACATTAGTTATAGATGGAATTTTCATAGATGAAAAAAATACAATTTTACAGCCAGTTGAGATTAACCCCCCTAAATATAGGGACGTGCAAATGGGACTGTCAAGAGTTCAGGGAAAGGTAACTGATTTTCTGCTACCAGAACAAAGGTCATACAACCCTCTTTATCAAGACACCCTCATTGATGAAGTCTTAAATGATTGGATACCTAATTCTAGAGAATTGTCACTTTTGAAAGATGGATCTATCGTACAAAGACAATGGCAGGACAAATGGAGCGGAGTAAATTACATTGTTTTAACATCCTCACTAGGGGATAAGGACAGGTATTTAATGGTTATGGCTTCTTTACAGCCTGTTGGAGAGGCAGTCGAGGTGCTTAAACAATATTTTATCTTAATAGCTCCAATTGTTATAGGGCTCGTTATTATCCTGTCCATGATTTACTCCAGGATTGTTTCAAGACCAATTAGAATGTTAAGCCGTTCTGCAACGCGCCTAGCTAAACTCGACTTTTCTGAGCAAATAGAAATCCATTCCAAGGATGAATTTGGTGGGCTTGCGCGAGATATGAATTCCTTATCGAATAATTTACAAGCAGCTTTAAATGATTTAACACTTGCAAATGGGAAATTACAAGAGGAAATAAAAGAGAAACAGCAAGCTGAGAAACTTCGCAAACAATTAATTGCAAACCTCTCTCATGAGCTGAAAACACCTCTTGGAATCATCAAAGGCTTCACTGAGGGTTTGCAGGATAATATAGCTAAAGAAAAAAGCGAACGCTATCTATCTCTCATCGTTAGTGAAACAGATCGGATGAATGCCTTAATCTTAGATATGCTAGAGCTTTCGAAATATGAAGCTAAGGCTATCCGCTTACAGATGGAAAACTTTTCACTAACCGAGCTCATTCAGAATGTAGCTGAATCGTTTTCGCAGCAGTTGGAGAGCAAGCGATTACTACTCAGTTTTGACTTTGAAGCTGATCAAATATTAGTTATAGCAGATTACAGAAGGATTGAACAGGTTATCTTAAATCTTTTAAGCAATGCAATTAGGCATGCTTCCGAGGATACTATAATAACCGTTAGTATTGCTCGAACAGAGGCAGGTAAAGTGACAGTAATGATAGAAAACATTGGCTCATTCATCGCGGAGGAGGAGCTAAGCAATATTTGGGAACAATTCTACCGTATTGAAAACTCACGAAACCGCAAATCCGGTGGTACTGGTTTGGGGCTAGCCATTGTGAAACATATACTCGAGCTTCATCAAAGTGAATATCGAGGGATGAATACAAATCAAGGAGTAGCATTTTCTTTTACATTAAATGAGGATAGGGGAGATCAAGATGAATAAATCTATTTACATTATAGCTGTTATGGTGCTTTTCTTTACAAGCGGTTGTGGAACACAAGTGAATTCTAATACATCCGACAAGTCGGAAGAAAGTCAAAACGAATCAACAGCAGCAAAAGGAACGTCGGATAACGAAAATGAAACTAAAACTGAAAGCAATCAATCGAAACAAGTGACGGAAGACGAGATTTTAATCGTTATTGACCAAACAGCTAAGCCAATTGAAGGTAATAGCTTTGACTTTGTCATAAAGGAGGTACCAGAGGGATTCTCCTTAACAGAAATGCAGTGGATTTCAAATAAAAGTCAAGTGATTAATACAGTTCAAGAAGCCATTGAACATGGAGCTAGCGGAGAAGAAGGATTCTATATTAGTGGAAATGGAGAGTATTCCGGATTCTTCTATTCTGATGCTATGAAAGGAGAAGAAGGGAAGGTAATATTTATTTTCAAAGATGACCAAGGCAAAGAGCTAACTTGGGAGAAAACTATTACTTTAAACTAACATCTGTGTTGAATAGCTTTTTCTTTATTCCGGTTGAAAGACATGTCTAAAAATTAAAACACCTCATTTATATTTTATGGTAAAATATACTAGTAAATATAAAATATTCAAAGAATGGGGTATTTATAAATGAAATTATCTAGAGTGATTGTGGGCTACTTAACTTGTTTGCTATTACTAGTTTGGACATATGATACAGCTTCCGCTGAGTCAACATGGGAAGCTAATTGTTCTTCGTACGGAGATATTAAGCAAAACCAAAATCCGACATATCAGCATATGAACTGTCTTCTTACAAATGCAGCTTTAGATGCAAATATTCCTCCAGAGATTGTGAAAGCTGTGGCTTCCAAAGAAAACGGTGGATGGAAGCAATTTGACGAAAATGGACAGCCAGTCGTTTCATTAGATCAAGGGATAGGTATTATGCAAATAACTAATCAATCAGCCTATGATCAAGAACGATTAAAATACGATGTCACCTACAATATTCAAGCTGGTGTGGAAATTCTTAAAAGTATGTATCAACGTAATGATTTACCTAAAATAAAAGGATCAGGACCAGAATTTATCGAGAGCTGGTATTTTCCAGTGATGGCTTATAACGGTATAAAACCAGCGAACAGCCCTATTTATAAATCTAACGGTTTAAAGAATAGTGAGGCATATCAGGAGAAAGTATTTTCATTTATTGAAAAGGATAGTTACTTGAACAATACTAAATTAGGAAAGCTAGACTTCCGTACAGAGGACTTTGAATATGATACTAGCAGCACTGAAAACATAGTTTTTAAGAAGAAGGAGTACACATTAACGAGTCCGATGCATTCTTCCTCATATCATTTCCAAAAAGGAGACAGGGTTAGTGTCACGATAGACAATGTAAAATTAAGATCACAGCCCAGCACTTCATCTGCTTCAACTACTATAGGCAAGAATACTGTCTTAACTATTGAAGGGAAATTTTTATATGACCAGTCACTAACAAGCATAAACCAATTCGTATGGTATCCAGTTAGAACAGCAGACAAAAAACTTGTAGGTTATATATCTTCTGCTTACATTTACAAAAATACGAATACCCAGCCTGTTAAAAAGATCATGTGGGGTAAAACAGAACTTAAGCTAGGGCAAATAGGTAAGGTTACTGTCTTATCTGATACAAACTTAGTCAAAATGGATAGCAGTGGATCGATTACAACTGTCCGTACGCTTAAAAAAGGTGAAGAATACCGTGTATATAATTACAAGAGCAACAATGGCGGATTATATGGCGTAGGCGGGGGGAGCTACATCCAGAATTCCTCCAATATAAAATACGAAACGCCATCTAAAAGCAAGTTAGCTTTACTGGGACAATAACAATCGTGTTTATATTAAAAGAACCATTCTACGGCTTGAAAAGTAGAATGGTTCTTTTTTGTTTAATTGGAAATCCAAGGTTGCAATATTGTAATGTGAACGTCATCTAAAGCGAAGGCTCTTTGTAAATGTCTCCCCTATAATAAAGTAATAGCAAGGAAGGCTTTAAAAATAGAAAAGGGGTTAAAAAACATGAAAAAATTATTTATAGTATTTCTTACGTCCATTGTTGCTGCGTCACTATTATCAGGGTGTGGGATGTTTGCAAAAGCTAATGGAGTTATATTGTACGGAGAACAACAGGATATTATAGATTCTGTAGAGCGAGATAAAAAAGAGATAATCGAAGAAGAACAGTTCACTATTAAGATGATCGAGCAAGGTCAACAAAAAGTAATGACTATGACGGAAGAAACTGCAAAAGTACTTGTAAGCAAACAGTTAATTCGAGAAATAACTGACCAAGAAAAAGGGAAATCAAAAGTAATTAAATCTCTTTCGAAAGTTTCAGAAGGTGAAGGATTAATTTTTGCTAAGCAAAAGGTGGAAAATCTGGATGCGATAGAAAAAGTAAAATATGAAGGTAATTTAATCATTGGTGAAGGAAGAACATACACAGATATGTTCCTAATCGTCAATAGTGCAGATTGGGATTCCATAAAAGGTACGGAAAAAACGATGGCTGTTCTCGAATATGATAAAGATCCGAGTGCTGATGGATTGAAATATGATGTAGAAAAAACTCAGCTAGTTAGAATAGAAAACTAATACAGTAAGGACTGTCTATTATAGGCAGTCCTATTTTATTTTCTAATTTTATTAAAATCAAACGCTTATCGTAATTACTTAGAGATAGTTTATAACAAAAATTAAAATAATTTTTTTTTTTGTCTAGTTGATATTGTGAAAAAGTAATAATATGATTCTTATATTGATTAAATTGAAAAGACTATATCTTAATGTTCTTGCTATGTATTAGAGAGAAGGTTTAACATGAAGAAGTATAAAGGTGAATTATTAATGATTATTACCGCTGTTATGTGGGGTAGCGGATTTGTTGGAATGTCAGTAGGCTTAGAACATTGGAGTGTAATGCAATTAATGGCGCTCCGTTTTACATTAGCAACAGTTCTATTAGCCATTATTTTCTCTAAAAAACTAAAACTTATTTCTAAAAGTGTTTTCTGGAAAGGTTCTATATTAGGTGCTATTTTATTTATTGCGTTTTCATTACAAACACTAGGGCTTGAGTATACAACTCCCTCTAAAAATGCCTTTTTAACAGCTATTAATGTTATCATTGTACCTATTATTGCTTATATCATTTATAAACGTCGATTTGACCACTTTGAGATTTTGGCAGCCATCATCGCGATTGTAGGTATTGGATTCTTATCTCTTCAAGATTCATTTACAATTAATCTCGGGGATATGTTATCAATACTGTGTGCATTCGCGTTTGCATTTGATATTTTTTATACGAATATCTTCGTAAAAAAAGAAGATGCATTAGCATTAACAATCGTCCAATTCTTCGTAGCTTCGATTTTTAGTTGGATTGGTGTTCTTACACTTGGAGAAATTCCTTCTTCTGCAAGTGTAGAGGGTGTTTTAACAATAATATATCTGGCTGTTTTTTGTACTCTAATTGCTTATGTATGTCAAAATATTGGAATGCAGTATGCAGATCCAACAAAATCTGCGTTAATTCTGTCGACAGAGTCCATATTTGGAACCTTTTTCTCTGTATTATTATTAGGTGAAATTTTAACAGGGAGAATGATTTTTGGATGCTGCCTGATTTTTACTGCTATTATTATCGCGGAAGTGAAACCATCCTTTAAAAAGTCTATAATAAACGCTTAACAAAAAAACTGGGCTTGCATTTTATGTGGAGTCTGGTTTTTTTATTTTTATGGTGTAAACCCCTAATTATCAATAAGTCTGATTTTTACCCTAAGGGTGTACAATCTTAACAAAAATAAATTGTCCAGAGCATTTATAAGGATTCGATATATCTGATAAAGGAAGTGGTATACGTAATCTAAATTAAATAGTTTGAACAGCATTGATCATTAAAAAAGTGAGTAAGAAGAGTTGTATTATTGTATTAGGGACTTCCGACAGTATTAACTAAATGATTTTCTTCAATCTTAATATAGAAAACAAATTCATCAAAGGGGTATAAGGAGCCTTACAAATGCAATTTGAAAAGTATAGACAAAAACAATATGGGGAGTTGATGTACGTAACCCTCCGTTACACAATTTTTATTTTAGTTTACATAATATAAATTATACGAAGTTATGTTTCATTACATAAGTATACTCGAAACAGTGAGATATTTGAGAAAAATTCGTTTTTTTAAGATTTTATCATTTATTAATCACCATGAACTTTTCATCATGTTCTATTATTAATCCTTCATTTTATAATCTTTTATTTACTGATAATTCGCAGGCTTACTTTCTATATAAAAATTCCATATGATCTTTTTCTTCCTTGTAATAGTTCAATCTATCTTGCAATGTTCCTGTGTGAAATTCAAATTTATGTCCATCTGGATCTGTAAAATATATGGATTTTTTATCTCGTTCATCTCTGGGTCTTCCAGATAGAATTTGTACCCGTTGTGTCACTAACTTTTCGTAGATGTTATCAAAATCTTCTTCTTTAATAGAAAATGCTACATGTGTATATGACTCGTGTATGTCATTTCGTGGAATGTCGTTTTCTTCATTCAGTGCCAGCCAGATTCCATTCATATCAAAATAAGCTGTACGTTTTCCCTTTACGAGCAGTTTTGCCTCAAAAACCTCTTCGTAAAATACAATCGACTTTTCCAAATTAGATACTGAGAACAACAAATGGTTTAGTCCGTTAATAGGCATACTTAACCCTCCAATAATTATAGAATTTTAGTTATCTAAAGTCTCAAATCTTTTGAGCGTATTGGTTTGAAGAAATCCACTAGGGAGTAACCTGTCTCCTCTGCTCCTCTCTTCCCTGTCATACTATATTGGTTCCTGTAAATTTGTTTAAAAATAGCTATATATCCAATGGACCGTGACAGTTTTATTAGCTCTCTTTCTACAATCCCGCTTTAAGAACATTTGTTCTCCTCCCGTAAAAATCGTCATTTTTTACAGAAAGTACTCAGTTTTTATCGTCACTTATACTTCTTTTCATATGGAAATGTCTATTAAGAGCTTATTGATCCTCATTTACGCGAGTTTATTTATTCATATTCAACCTGTAGCGTCTCTTTAGAACTTCCTCGAATATCTTAAGTCCAAGTTTCATCTAGCTTATCTGAATAGAATTCAATCGCCTTTCTATACTTTTGTATATTCTCATCATTCGTAGTGTCTAGTATGTTCTTCAGCAATAGTTCCATCGCTTGCTTGTGATCTTTTAAATTGTATTGTGTCATTGCTAAAAATACTTGCATGGCTCTATTATGTGGAAATCGTTTTAATCCCTGCTCCAAGGTTTTTAGAGACTTATCATAGTCTCCTAGTGTTCTATATGTACTTCCAAGCCCAATAAAGGCCCCTTCCTCGTCTTTTTCAGGTAGACCTAGACTAATCGCCCTCTCATAAAATGGAACAGCCTTAGACTCCTCTCCTAGAACATCGTAGCTCCAGGCATATTGATAGTTAATATAAGCGTCGTTTGGTAATTCCTTAATCAGTTGTTGTAAAACATTATTGGAATCTAACAAATGGCCCTGTTTTCTCAAATTAAGTGCTTTCTCTAACAATTGTTTCATAGTAACCTCCCTTTCCAACTTTTGTATGAGATTGTCTTCATCCCATTGCACAGATTTTTCTTACTATTTATTATAGTATAAAAGTGAATTATAAAAGAGGTGTGAATATGAATAAAATTATTGAAACGACACAAGGGTTAATTTTATCTACAAATCTTAAAAAAAGTGAAAGTAATTGGAGAGAAGATGATTGCTTCAAACTAATATATTCGATGGAAGGTAAAATGAGATACGAGTCAGCTAGAAACACTTTTTCGATTCATGAAGAAGCTTTCCTCCTCTTTAATCCCCAAGATAGACATAGACAACTAGAGGTGGACCACCATAAATTTCTAATTGAATTGAAACCTGCCTATTTGAATGAGGTTGCTTCTTCTCTCTCTGACCATAATAACCAAATTCACTTTGCACAGATACACCAAAAAAACTTTTTCATATCACAGTGGGTACAATTTGTTCATCCACTTATTCACCTAGATGAGATGGAACAAGACTCTTCTTTGGAGACCTTCCTTGACCATAGCTTTGCGCAACTTGCAATATTACTTTCAAAACAAGCAATAAGTACATTTTTATCCGATGTAAGTATTAAACAGCTGCAAACGTTACAGCCTGCTTTCTACGTTGCTGTCTGTAAGATTAAAAATGACTACCAGCATAATTGGAGTCTGGAGGAAATGGCTAAACTGTTAGATATAAGCAAATTCCAGTTTGCCCATACCTTTAAAGAACTATTTGGCATTTCCCCGTACTCTTGGCTCCAATGCTTTCGTATATTGCAAAGTCAGCAATTATTAGCTAACACAAATCAACCCATTATTTCTATCTCTAATGATTGTGGTTTTTCTTCTGTTTCCGTTTTCAATCAACTGTTTAAAAAGTTATATGGCATGACGCCAAGTTTCTTTCGTTCTTATTACCAGAAACAAATATAGAGCGGCTATAATAATCATAGACCCACCATTCATTATAAATAAAGCCTTGGTGCCAACAAACGAATATAAGAACCCGAATAAACTAAGGGAAATAACATTTGAAGTATACAGCAGGACTGCATTAAAACTAAAAGCCCTGCCTAATCGATCTGCAGGTACCAAGGTCTGTATTAAATACACTCTGGCAAGCCCAACAATTGGTATGCCTATTGCCACTATAAAAACTCCAATAAAATAGACGGCCAATTGGTTCGAAAATCCAAGAACTAATAATCCAGTACCCCATATTAAGGAGCCGATTAAATAGATTTTTAGGCTCATTTTCTTCCAAATAAAAGGGATAATTAAGTTTATTACAATTACCCCTAGCCCATACCAACCTAAAAGAAGACTATAATATTCCTCTCCCTCGTCAAATGAGTCTATTAATTGAAGCAGCAAGCCTACTTGCCATATCCAGGTATTGCAAAATACCATAAGAAAGGTAACGATGAATAGTATACGAATTGTATAATTAGTTTTTACCCAGCTAATAAAACTGAAAACAGAACGGAAGAGTCCAATTGGCTGTTCCTGATGACTAGGAGTAGTATCCTTAAACGTTAATTTGAAGATACATAACACACTCAAAATATAAGTTAAAGCATCAATGATAAAGAAATAACTAATTTGTCCAGAATGGATTAAACTAATACTAAATAATGGGGTTAAAACCTGAACCCCTCTAGTGACTGTATCTAACATACCGTTTGCTGTAGTTTGATCCTCAAGAGGAGTTATTTGCGGGAAAATAGCTCGAAAGGCTGGATTGTAAAAGCATCCAATAGTTTGAATGATAAAACTGGCTACGATTACATACCAAAAGCTTAAGAGATTCCCGTGATAGAGCACGACTAAAAGTAAAAGAATCGGTATTCTGATAACATCCAATATAATTATTAAACGTTTTTTCTGAACGCGGTCAGCCAAAGCTCCCCCAATCAATCCAAACAATAGATAAGGTAGTGCTTGTGCGATAGCCACTATTGTCGTTAGAGAGCCTGATTCCGTGAGCTCATACGATAAAAACAAAAATGCTAATCCTGATAATACATTTCCTAGTTGGGAAATACCTGCGCTAGCCAAATATAATAAGATATTTCGATTTTTCATTATGCTTCTATACATAAAATCACCTCTAGTTATAGATTAGAGGTGATTTCAAATATAAACTATACAGATATTGTGTTCATTTTGCGCAATAAGTTACTAGCTTATTTACAAGGTAGAGATTTCAACAGAAGCTGCTCCTATGTACTAAATAGCTGCTATGTTTGCTTGATTAATCGTTTACTATGTCACGGCTTATTAAAGGTATAGAAGAGAGATTGATGTTGCAAATAATCACTATTAAAAGTTAAAATTTTTATCGAAAATTTAACCTGGACAGACTTTCATAAACTTTAAGAATGGAGGGTTTGACCACAAGAAAAGCGCAAGCGCCAGGTTCAGAATTTTATAATTTAAACCATAAAAAAAGACGGGCAGCGAACTACCCATCTCGTTTGTTTAAGGAACTGGTACTCCCTTTGTTTCCTCTAAATCAACTTGTAAGCCTTCTTTTTTATTTTTCTTCGCCTTCATAAAGAAGAGTACAGTAATAATTACCGTAAAGATTAGAGCACCAATATGTGCTGTTCCGTAAGCTAATCCAAACCCAAGCTTTGCGTCATTTAGTATATAGACTGCTATCATGTCGGTAATAAAAAGTGCAGGAATTAAGCTGACATAGTAATTCTTCCCTTTTACCATTAGATACATCGTAGCAATCCATAAAGCTAGTGCAGATGTTCCTTGGTTTGCAAAAGAGAAATATCTCCATAAAATATTAAAATCTATTTTCGTTAATAGGAATGAAATTGCAAACAATGGTATCGCGATTGCAAGACGTTTAGTTAATTTTGCTTGATTGATATTTAAATAATCAGCAATAATCGAACGGGCTGCACGGAATGCTGTGTCCCCTGATGTGATCGGTAGTACAATTACACCTAATACAGCAATTGTTCCACCTACTGCTCCTAGTAAGGTCATAGATACCTCTTTAACTACTAAAGAAGCAGTACCCTCATTGATTAATCCTTGTAACCCTTGCCCATCGAACATGCTCATTGCAGCAGCAGCCCAAATCATTGCGATAACTGCTTCGGTAATCATCATTCCGTAAAAAATATACCGTCCCTGACTCTCATTTTGAGTAGTCCTAGAAATAATCGGAGATTGTGTTGCGTGAAAGCCAGATAAAGCTCCACAAGTAATCGTTAAGAATAGAATTGGGAATATAGGTAGCCCTGCTGGGTGCATATTCGTTAAAGTCAATTCAGGAATTGTATAATCAGAGAACATTAATGCTCCGCCAACTCCAAGTGTCCCGATTAATAAAACTGCACCGAAGATTGGGTAAAAGCGACCAATGATTTTGTCAATTGGTAATACTGTGGATAAGAAATAATAAATAAAGATAGCTGCAATAATATAACCTAGTGCTATTCTATTATCCAGGAGTGCGCTAAATAAGGAAGCTGGTGTAGTAACAAACACAGTACCAACTAGTAATAGCAATAAAAGTGCAAAAACATTTACTAAGTGTTTGGAAAACTTTCCTAGGAATTTCCCCGCAAGTTCAGGAATATGTGCTCCACGGTTCCGAATGGAAATCATGCCTGTTAAATAATCATGTACTGCTCCAGCAAAAATAGCTCCTACGACAATCCAGATAAAGGCAACAGGTCCATATAAAGCTCCCATGATCGGTCCGAAGATTGGTCCTGTCCCGGCTATGTTTAGTAATTGTATCAAAGCGTTTTTATTCTTGCTCATAGGTACATAATCTACCCCGTCTTGATTAGCATAGGCGGGCGTCATTCTGTCTTCTTTGGGACCAAATATTTTTTCAATAAACTTCCCGTACGTAAAATAAGCAATCACAAGGATCACAATTGCAATTAAAAAGGTAAGCATGTTTTTCCCCCTCTATAATTATTTTTTAATTTTAAATTTAAAACCTATATTTCTCAGTCGAAACATTATTCAAAAATCCTTTTATTATGTAACCGTTTTCTTGTATTTATATTTATCTTCTAAAGTAGTTATTCCTTTTTATATAATTATAATTTCTTATTATCTAACCCGTGAGGAACTCTGATGAACCCGCAATTTATTAATTATATTGCACACACAATCTCAGAATAAGATTAATACACTTTATTGATAGATCACTTTCTTGGCTATGTATGTGACCAAATGATTGAAAAGACAGCATTTCCATTCCACCGCACAACTTAAAATTTAATGTATTAATGACCGTCTATATTAGGATCACGTTGATCTCTATGCCGTCTATGAAAAAATCTCCATAAGTAATAGATGATCCAGGCAATAAAAATTATCACTTGTGGAATGTAAGTGTAATTAGGATTAATAAATAATAAGGTTATACTGCATGCGACAACTGTCGGCAATATAATATAAAACCACATCCTAACTTCCTTGTTTTTAAAACTCAAATCAAATCGCTCGCTCATCTACTCCCCACCATTTCTCAGTATGTATGCTAAGACAATAAGAAATTCATAATCTAAAGACGTATAGTTTCTCTCTCACCAGTTAATAATTCCTCTTCAGATGAATAATGCATTTTTTTCTTATTACTTGGAACTACTATTGTCCCACCTATTAAATCGTGTATAGCTCGCTTGTCTTTGCGAAATATAATCATAAAAAAGCTTACAATGTTAGTTATACCAAAACTTACAACCCCCAATAAGTATCTGCCGACTAGTTCTCTTAATAGCATATTTTTGAAGGTTACCAGTTCACCATCTACACGAACTATTTTAATGTTGAACATTTTCTTGCTAGTGGTATAGCCGATCCAAACGACTGGGAGAATCGTTAAATATAATGCAAAGATCGCGTCCCAATATTTGCTGTCTATAAAAGTTCTATCAAAATCACCTTTGACAATGTATGAAACGATAATAGTCAGTAATAAAAAGAGTAAGCTATCCACTAAAAATGCTATAATTCTTCTGGGAGCACTTGCTAGGTTAAATAATATTCTTTCCATTTTCACTCTCCTTCTCTTTAAGCAATCTTTCATTTAACTCTTTATTCAGACAAATACAATATTAATTATACTATGTAAATATAAATAAACTATTATTTTGTCAGAAAATATAGGGTTTTCCATATTTATTACTCATTTGTAGGAGTGTATACTTTGAAGCCATTTATTCATTTTCGCATCACGTATTTGGCACTTACTTTTCTCATGATCGTGTTAGGACTAGCTTCTAGAAGATATGATTACTTGCTTATAGAAGTGGTAGCCGATAATGCTGGTGACACTCTTTGGGCAGCCATGGTGTACTTCGGGGCACGATTTATTTTCGCTACTAAACCGCCTCTTCTTTCCTTATGCATCAGTTTATTCTTTTGTTTTGGAATTGAGTTTAGTCAGTTATATCAAGGTCAGTGGATGAATAGTATTCGAGGAAATACACTCGGGGCTTTAATACTTGGAAGAGGATTTTTAATCGAAGATCTGTGGAGATATACATTAGGTGTAGTTGTAGCATATTTGTTTGATGCTTTATGGAACAAGTTCCTTAAACAAACCACCTCCTAACTAAATACACTTCTTAAAATTGAAATATACTTATATGATAACCATCCTCAGGAAAATCTCCTAAATAATCTAGGTCACAGCTCATATAAAATGACTTAAGCTTGTTATTTCCGGCCCAACAGTCTAAATACATATCTTTTTTGTGTTCCTGAGAAATAGCACGGCAAAAGTTAATAATGGAGGCACCGAGGTTTTTACCTTGGTATTCAGGTATAATAGCAATTCTTCCTACATATAGACTGATTGGGTTAATATGAAGGCTATTTAGTCGATGGATAGGCTTTATCATAAAAGTTCCCACTATCTCATTATCTAGCTCCATCTTAAAGACTAAGCCTTGATTTATTTCCTCTTCCACGATTGATGCTGGCCATGGATAAGACCATTGCTCAATTCCTTTCCTTAATAGCTTCAGCGTCGTTTTGTCTAGGATATTAACAATGGAAACGAGATCATTTCTTTCAGCCAGCTTAATATTCATCTCACCACTCCCTTTAAATTGATACTAGCATAAAATATTGGTATAATCGTGTTAAGAAATGTATAAAATAAAAAAACCGCTTAGATGTTGGTAGCATCCGAGCGGCAAAATAGACTAGTTCCCTTCAATGGGGATTGGCTCTTAAGGCAAAGTAACCCATCCGAGCGCTAACTCACAGGTGGGTTACTTTTTTTGTGTCATTGAAAGTGCCAAAGTAATTAAAGCAATAATTAGCGAACCAAAGCTAATCATAATTACTAGGGATTCAAATACAGTCAAAAAGGCAGCACCTCCCTCCTGTCTCGCTTTGCCGTGACATAAGGGATCATTGTGCCAACCACCCATGAGATTACTAATCTATTTGATATCTATTATATCTCATAACTCTTCCATATATAAACTTTAATCCTTTCCTAATGTAGAGCTTCTTCTTTCTAATAATACGACGTCTCTCCAGACACCGTTCAGCTTACCCATTTGTTTTCGCGTACCGACTGTTTCAAACCCATATTTTTTATGTAAGTGAATACTTCCTTCATTTTCTGGGAAGATCATGGATTGAATTGTCCAAAATCCTTGTTCTTCACTTTCTTCGATCAGATGCTCTAATAGCTTTCCGCCAATCCCCATACCGGTCGCTGAACCAGATATATAAATGCTTACTTCAGCAACTCCAGAAAATGCCTCTCGACTTGAAATTGGGCTAAGGGCAACCCAACCTACGACTTGATCCTCCAACACCGCTACATGTCTGCAATTGGCTGTATGGTTAGCATCCCATTCCTCCCATGTAGGAGCCTCTGTTTGAAAGGTTGCATTTCCGGTTTGGATACCCTCTATAAAAATGGCGCGCACCTTTTCCCAATCGTTCTCCATCAGTTTTCTGATGACTATCTCTTTATGAATCATGCCTAATCCCTTCATTTCTCCATGTTTTCTCATATTATACGACAAGTAAATATGAGTTTATATATAAATATAATAAAAAAAACACTTCTTCAAAGGAAAAATTCCTTGTAAGAAGTGCTTTTTTAGTTAATACGCTATTACGCTAAATGAGATGGCAAATAACGCACATAGGACTAATAAGATACTCATAATAAATGAAAATATTGGTGGCATTTTTTTGATAAAGGAATAGATGCTAATAGCTAAAAAGGCCATAGCTAGAATACCAAAAGAAATACCTTTGTAATTTGCCACAAGCTCCACTGTTAAAGGAACTAAAGAGCCTTCACTAGACGGGAAGATACCGAAGGCTTGTAAAAGTGTTTCATTACTTAGCAACACATTGTTGTGTGGTGGCTCCTGCTGGCTCATAGCACCTGTTGCTGCAAAGATGAATAATACTATAACAGATTCTAACCGAGTCCAAGGTCGCGGATCTACATTTTCTTTTACACGTAGCTTTCTTTTCATCAAAAATCCATTAATGAATGCATAGCCTATCAAGGGAAGGATAAGTAAATGTTTAATCAGAAGGCTTTGACCATAAGGCTGCATCCATGAATTCGGATATTCCGTGATAGTCATCGAGTATGACATTAACGTAAGACCAGTCACAAAGATAATCGCAAAGCAAAAAACAGCCATTGTATGGAACCAGCTTAAAAAGGCTATCCAATTCTCTTTGTTAATAGAAAACCAAGCTACCATTGTTAATACACCTATCCAAACGATCACAGTCCCAAAATGGATAAAATGCGTGATAAATCCTTGTATACCATAAACAGCGTGTGAGTGAGTAGTCCAGCTCATTGCTGCGACCATCGCAAGTAGTAATCCAATCCCCAAAATAGGATAGGCAGGTGAATTTCTATCGTCAAATAAACAAATATAGACTGCTAGAAAAATGGTGATCACAATCGTTACAATCCAAGCCTTCCCTATTTCAAACGTCAATAATACTGATTCTAATACATAGAGAAAACTGTATTCCTCTAGCAAATAAATCATTATATTGAATACTGGCATAAAGGAAAATACTGCTATACCAGCAACTGCCATTAACTTTGCCTTTTTAGAAACTACAATCGTTGGCTTTAGATCTTCTGGGATGAGTGAAAATATAAAGCTCCCCATTAACAATGCAAAGCAGGCATATAGAAAGGCTTCGCTAATGGTTGATAAAAGCATCATCATTTTTTATTTCGCCCATTTATCACCCAAAAACTAGCCGCTAAAACAATTACTAAACCGATAATCATCCATATAAAGAAACCGTTGGAGGATGAGTCACTTCCCACCTCGTTTGTCTCTACGATAGGAGCAGTTTCTTCAACATCAGTCTCAGCTTCTTCAGTTACCTCCACTGGATTTTCAACAACAGGAAGATTTACGGTAAATGATAGGTCTCCTTGAATCGGATGTCCATCAGCACCTATGATATTCCATGTTAGTGTATACTCTCCATTATCCATACCTTCTACTGTTCCAGTCATTAAATCATCGACCACAACAATGTCTTTTACCGGAATCTCTTTATTATTTGTTCCTTTTATTTTAAAAGAACTAGTTTGTTCTATCTTAGTTAAAAAAGTAAGTGTTATTTCTTCTATTGGATCTGTGATTGTACTGCCATCCGAAGGATTTGAGCTTTCTAAACCTGTATGAGCAAAAGCTTTCCCTCCAAATAGAAATAAACAGATCGCAAATAAGCTTAATATTTTTTTCATAAGTTTGACCTCCAAAGTAGTATGTATGCTTAAATAAATATAGTGCTCTCTATTACTTATACCACATTCTATAGAATTACGATAAAGATTGAATTTTACAATCAATCTCTCTAATATGGAAGATGTAAACTATTATAAAGGGAGAGATTCATATGGCTAAATCACATGCCAAGAAAAAAAGACTTCATCAGCTAAGAACAACTGGAAAAGATGTATCATCGCTGAGAAATGACATTGAATTCAGCACTCATGTTAGAAAAACTAAGACTAAAAAGGAAAAATTGCATCACCTTCATAACAAACATAAAAAGCATTTCCAACAAGGTTTATACCCCGATGGAAATGCTTTTTATTATGTTCATGCAGTTGGTATCTGAAACGATAGCTTTCTTTTTTGAATTTGCAACAGAAAAATAGTTGTTAACCCTATACTAAATACACCGAATATGACCATCATGTACGGAAGACCAATTAAATCTAACATGGCACCTGTCGATAACAAAACAATTTGGAACGAAATTCGGTCCAGCATATTTCGAAAAGAGAAGAATCGACCATGATACTCTTTCGGCACTTGCTTTTGGAAAATGGTTAATGCTGTTGGATAAAAACAGCCAATAGAGAAACCAAACAAAGCAAAGCTTACTAGTGTTAATATTGGGTTTGCAACAAAATACATAGATATCTCAGCAAGACCAATGACAAATACGAAAGTGAAGAGAATAGATTTAGTGCTATATCTTTTCCCAATATACTTAATAGCAAGGGTACCAATCATGAAGGCTACACCCTCGACTGCATAAATGACTCCCTTTATAGAAGATGAATCTTGAATCTCACTAATATTAATGACGATCAAGTTAAAGGAACCTAAAAATAAAACAGGTATTAAGGTTAGGAGTAGTGTAAGCATGACAGGCATATTCCCTTTAAGCATAGGAAAAACCTCTTTAAAACCATCTCTTCTAGGTCCATTACTCACTAGTATTTTTTCTTTAGCAGTTTCGTCGATTCGGAGCATAAAAGTAAATGCAAGAATACCTGCATAAGCAATCATTGAAATAATATACAGAGATTGGATGGGCCAGTAAACTAATGCAAGACCTCCAATTGCAGTACCTGCTACTCTAGCAATAGTGGAAACATTCATATGCCAACCATTTAACTGAAGTAAATCCTCATCCTTAACAATTAACGGCAGAGTAGCCTGTAAAGCTGGAAAGTAAAAGGACGCGGATACCTGCAGACTTATTAGAAATAATAACATCCACCAAATGGATCCTGTAGCAATAGCAACAAACATAAATAACACACTAAATAGTCGACCGATACCAGAAAGGATTAATACCTTTTTTTTATTGGACTGGTCGATGATTCTCCCTGCTAGCGGGCCTACAAGAATTCCTGCAAGTAAACCACTAGCAAGCAGCAAGGACTTATGGAAATCAGAGGGGACCTTTTCCTGCATAAATTCCAGGTTTCCTATTATACCGCTCCAAAGTCCTAAGCCAGCAACTAATTCCCCTATTAGAACAATCCAAACGTTTCTATTTCTCCACATATCCTTTTTCCCTCTTTTAGGATTCTTGTTCTACTGGCTTCTTCCAAGCTCTTAGAAGTTGCCCATCCTTCTCTGTATCTATCACAAATGAGCCATTAGAATAACGATCTGTCGGACGGAAGCTATTCACTTCAATCGTTTCCTGATGTCCTTTTACCGTTTCTACTACTAAGCCTTCTGACTTGTTAGCTAGAACAACTGCAAACACGCGATGCGGGTTAGTTTTTAATTCTCTAAGTGTCACAAGTCCTCTTTTTGCCCGAGCTCCTGGCTCGACTTCAGAAAGGTGCATTCGTTTAATGGAACCACGCTGAGTGATCAGCATAATGTCTTCCGTACTTTGTTGTGATATTACGTTTACACTTACGACATAATCATCCTCTTTAAGATTGATCCCTTTAACGCCACTAGTTTTTACTCCTGTTATTGGCACTTCGTCTAAAGAGAAGCGAACAGAATAACTTAAATGCGTTGTCATAAGTATTTCATCTGATGGCGCTACTAGCTGAGCTAATATAACCTCATCCGTTGACTTGAGTTTAATCGTTTTTATAGGTCTAGCATAGCGTTGCACTACATAATCCGAAAGAAGTGATCGTTTGATCTGACCTTCTTTTGTTGCAGTTAAAACACATAAGTCTAAATCAAATGATTCAATTCCAATAACATTGATAATGGTCTCATTTGTATCAAGAGGAACAATGCTAGATATGTGCTGTCCAAGATCCTTCCAGCGAATATCAGGTAATTCATGCACCGGCTGATAAATGTAATTTCCTTTAGAAGTGAACAATAGCAGGTGATGCTGCGTATTGATGGACTCCTGATAAAGAAGATAATCAGACTCTTTTATAGCAAAGTCCTGTCCACTGGATGCGTTAAAGGATCTCATGCCTGTTCGTTTAATGTAGCCATCCTTTGTAACCGTAACGATAACCTCTTCAGATGGTATAAGCACATCTAAAGTAACCTTTATCTCTTCGATTTCATTTTCGATAACTGATTTACGTTGTTCAGCAAACTGCTTACGAACAACCTGTAGTTCTTTCTTGATGGTTTTCATCAAAACAGATTCCTTCGCAAGTATGTTTTCTAAACTCGTGATTAGCAGATTTAATTTTTTCTCTTCCTCTTGTAGCTCCGTTATATCTGTATTAGTTAAACGATATAGCTGCAAGGAAACGATTGCCTCCGCCTGTGCCTCAGAAAAGTCAAAGGATTTAATCAGATTGTTTTTGGCATCTTTTTTATCCTTAGAAGCACGTATCGTCTTAATAACTTCATCTAAAATAGATAAGGCTTTCATCAAACCTGAGACAATATGGAGGCGCTCTTGAGCTTTATTCAGATCATGAATTGTTCTACGAGTAACAACCTCTTTTTGATGATTGATATATGCATCAAGTAATAAAGGCAATGTCATCATAGTTGGTCTACGATTATGAATGGCGATCATATTAAAATTATAGGTGATTTGTAAATCTGTATTTTTAAATAAGTATTGTAATATACCATGAGCATCAATTTCTTTTTTCATCTCTATTACAATACGCAATCCAGTTCGGTCTGATTCATCTCGAACATCTGCAATTCCATCTAAACGTTTGTCTAATCGTTGCTCGTCAATTTTTTTGACTAGATTAGCCTTATTGATTTCATATGGAATTTCAGTTATGACGATTTGTTCTTTACCGCCTTTGATGGTTTCAATTTCAGCCTTAGAGCGAACAACGATTTTGCCTTTGCCCGTTTCATAAGCTTTTTTAATCCCCTCTACGCCTTGGATAATCCCACCTGTTGGAAAATCTGGCCCTTTAATAACAGTCATGAGTTCGTCCACAGTACATGCTGGATTCTCCATGCGCATTAAAACGGCATCAAGCGCCTCGTGTAGAGCATGTGGAGGTATATCTGTTGCATATCCTGCGGATATCCCAGTTGCACCGTTTACTAGTAAATTAGGAAAACGAGCGGGGAGAACCATAGGCTCCATGTCCGAGTCATCGAAGTTAGGAATATAATCCACCGTATTCTTATTAATATCTCTTAATAGCTCATGAGAAATCGCAGAAAGCCTTGCTTCTGTATAACGCATAGCAGCGGGTGGATCTCCGTCCACTGAACCGTTGTTCCCATGCATTTCAACTAGCATATGTCGCAATTTCCAGTCCTGACTCATACGCACCATCGCTTCATAGACTGAAGAGTCACCATGAGGATGGTAGTTACCAATTACAACTCCAACGGTCTTAGCTGACTTACGAAACGCCTTGTCATTGGTGTTCCCTTCCTGAAGCATGGCAAATAATATACGACGCTGAACTGGCTTAAGTCCATCTCTAGCATCAGGTAAAGCGCGGTCTTGAATGATGTATTTACTATAACGTCCAAACCGATCACCTAGTACTTCTTCTAAGGGTAAATTTTGATATCTTTCGGTTTGTGTCATACTAATTCATCCTCCGTGTGAATTCTGTCATTTTCTAAGATGTTAGAATCATCATCTAAACTAAAGTCAACATTTGCTTCTATCCATTTTCTGCGAGGTTCTACTTTATCCCCCATTAGAGTTGTTATATGTCTCTCGGCACGTGCCCCATCTTCAATCGTTACTCGTATTAAAGTTCGAGTGTCAGGATTCATAGTTGTATCCCATAATTGATCGGCATTCATCTCACCAAGACCTTTATAACGTTGTAGCATAACGCCTTTTCCAATTCTCTCCATCGCTGCATTGAGTTCTTTTTCGGTCCATGCATATTCGGAGACCTCTTTTTTCCCCATTCCTCTATATACCTTGTACAAAGGAGGCATGGCGATATAGATTTTGCCGTTTTCAATCAATGGCTTCATATATCGATAGAAGAACGTCAACAATAGTACCTGGATATGTGCTCCATCTGTATCGGCATCGGTCATAATGACGATTTTGTCGTAAGCAATATCTTCTATTTTGAAGTCTGCTCCAACTCCACCACCAATTGCATGGATAATCGTAGCAATTTCGATGTTCTTCATGATGTCAGTAAGCTTAGCCTTCTCCGTATTTATAACCTTTCCTCTTAGGGGAAGGATAGCTTGGAAAGTTCGATCTCTACCTTGCTTAGCAGAACCTCCAGCAGAGTCACCCTCTACTAGATAAAGCTCGTTTTTCTTTGCATTTCTAGATTGAGCAGGAGTAAGTTTACCTGATAATAACTCGGATGGTTTGCGCTTTTTCCCATTTCGAGCATCTTCACGTGCTTTTCTTGCTGCTTCTCGAGCATGCTGAGCACGAATCCCTTTTCGGATTAAAGAGGCGGACAACTCGGAGTTTTCTTCGAGGATGTATTGTAGCTTTTCAGACACAACAGAATCTACCGCACTTCTTGCTTCACTAGTACCCAGTTTCCCTTTCGTTTGCCCTTCGAATTGCAAAAGATTCTCGGGAATTCTAAGAGATACGATAGCGGAGATTCCTTCACGAATGTCCGAGCCATCTAAGTTTTTATCTTTTTCCTTTAATAATCCTGTTTTTCTAGCATAATCATTAAATACACGTGTCAACGCCGACTTGGCACCTGTTTCATGTGTACCGCCGTCTCTAGTTCTCACGTTATTTACAAAGGATAAAATCGTTTCTGAATAGCCGTCATTAAACTGGAAAGCGAATTCCACTTCAATTTCTTCGTGGCTGCCTTCCATATAAAACACTGGATGTAAAACGTCTTTCTCTTCATTCAAATAAGCAACGAAAGCTTCGATGCCTGTTTCATAATAAAACACATCGTGGGCTTCGGTACGTTCATCAAATAATTCGATTTTTAATCCTTTTAAGAGGAAAGCGGATTCTCTAAGTCTTTCGCAAAGTGTTTCATAGTTAAATTTAGTAGTAGAGAAGATTTTGGTATCTGGTAAGAAATGTACGGATGTTCCCGTTTCTTTTGTAGTCCCTATTTGGTTTAGCGATTCGACTACTTTCCCACCATTTTCAAAGCGTTGTGCAAATTTTTTCCCATCTCTATGAATGACTACATCTACATATGAGGAGAGAGCATTTACTACAGAAGCACCTACACCATGTAGACCTCCACTTGTTTTATAGCCGCCTTGTCCAAATTTACCACCTGCGTGTAGTACAGTAAAAATTACTTCCGCAGTAGGAACGCCTGTCTTATGCATACCAGTAGGCATACCTCGTCCAAAATCTCTTACCGTTATACTTTGGTCTGAATGGATTGTAACTATAATATGTTCACCGAATCCAGCAAGGCTTTCATCCACCGCATTATCTACTATTTCATAGACCAAATGGTGAAGACCTCTAGAATCTGTTGATCCAATATACATTCCCGGTCTTTTTCTTACGGCCTCCAAGCCCTCAAGCACCTGAATATCATCATCGCCATAGCTTGTTAAATTATTGTTTTTACTCAATTCGTTCCCTCCAAAAAAACAAAACGTTTGTTCTTCTTTCTATTTAAGCCTACAAACAGATTGTCATTATGTCAATAGCGCTGAAGGACAGGCCAGACTTCAATTGTAGTGAAAGTTCAATTAGAATGCAATCTACCCTTTTCATGCATTCTCTATTCACCTAGATAATTCCTTCTTTACTTTTAAACAATGTTTTCATCCAGTTGCTTAAAAGACCAATTGTATATTAAGTATATCGTATAAACTTGGAATTTTTCATTAGGAACCTACTTAAATTTTTTTTATAATAGGTTTTACACTTACTTTGAGGTCCAAAAAGACTTATATTGCGCTCGAACTCTCCGTTATAACGACATTACTTGTCATTGAATAAAAAGTTGTCTACATGGTAAAATAAGAAAGTTATTATATTCATTAATAGATACATATAGAAGGAGCACACTATGACAATATTCATTTTACTTTTGCTTGCTTATTTAATCGGATCAATTCCATCAGGATTATGGGTTGGAAAGCTATTTTATAACATTGATATACGTGAGCATGGTAGTGGCAATCTTGGTGGAACTAACACTTTCCGAACGCTCGGTAAAAAGGCTGGGTTGGCCGTAACAATTATGGACATTCTTAAAGGGACAGCAGCCACTTTGTTAGGCTTGCTTCCGTTTTTTGCTTCAACAAACGTGCATCCTCTAATTTTAGGGGTAGTTGCTGTAATTGGACATATTTATCCTGTGTTCGCTGGGTTTAAAGGCGGAAAAGCAGTGGCTACATCAGGAGGGATCCTATTAGGCTATAACTGGCCGATATTTGTAATTTTAGTAGTAGGATTTTTTATTATATTAAAAATAACCAAAATGGTATCTCTAACCTCTATGTGTTTAGCCATCATTGCACTCATTTACTCTATTGTTTACTATTTTACGGTCAAAGAAGATTGGCCACTAATCGTAATCGTACTTTTGCTTGCAATCTTTATTTTCTATCGTCATCGTTCGAATATAGAGCGCATTAAAAATGGAACTGAGCCAAAGGTCAAGTGGATTTAACTATTGAATCGAAGCTTCCTGCTGCTAAAGAGTTAAACAAATTCTTTGCTGAACCTATTAAAAAGCTTTAGACTAAACCCATGAAAAACATCGTAAAATTTAAAGAAAGCTTGGTGGTTCGCATGAAAATCAATATCTCTAGTGATGCTTTAAAATGGTTCCGCGAGGAAATGGAAGCAGAAAAAGGAGACAAAATTCGTTTCTATGCTCGATATGGAGGCTCAAGTCCAATACAAGAGGCTTTCTCACTAGGTGTGACAAAGGATACTCCATTCGAACCATCTGTAACTCTCTTACATGAAGAGATCATGTTCTTTATAGAAGAGAGAGATGAATGGTATTTCACTGGACATGACCTTTATGTTTCATTTAATGACCAATCAAATGAGCTTGAATATTCCTATAAAAAAAGCTAGATAGCGAAAGGCAGTAACGTTTTCAAAAGCGTTACTGCCTTTTTTATTGAAAAGGCTATTTAAATGACTTGTTTGATTTTTCGTAAGATAGTTTTGTTTAAAGTGTTACACTTAAACTTCATAGGTTAGTCTAAGTAGGATTGAGCATTAATACGTTGAATACTTTAGGACATATATTTACTTATCCTTCTTCAACCCGTAAATAAATATAATTAAACTTATTATAAAAAAGACAGAAAAAAATAATTTGAAAAGTATATGTGAGGTTACTGCTTCGGATACTTCTCCCGTCAGTTGTCCAATCCGTAAACATGAATAAATAAATCCTAATGAAAATAAGAAAACAAAGCCCATTGCCTTGTATGAAAATGAAATCATCATGTAACCTCCTCTTCTGGTAAATTTTATCATATGGATGAAGTTTTATATAGACAATATTATGATGAAGGTACTTAATTAACTAACGGGTTGTGTTAGAAAAAAATAATATCAAAGTAAAATGAGCCAGGATAAAATATCCTAGCTCATCTTTTATGAGTATTTTTATCAACCTATCCCTTTAACATAGCCATTCAAAAAAGAGCGGTTATTAGACATTCCATTGTAAGTATTTAAGGAATTTTAATTTTTATACTGTCTACCCTGGCTGATTTTATAAAAAACTACAAAAATCGTAATTGTGGTAAAATTAGGGTTATAGTACAATTTGAGGGAGTATAGTTTTCACTAATATTTATTTGTTTGGAATATGACTTTTCTAAAAAGAGGGAGGAATTTATCATGCTATTTATGTTAATCGTAAAAGCCTCAAGGAATTCAGAAGCCGGAAATCTCCCAAGCCCAGAGCTCATGGAAGCCATGACAAAATTTAATGAGGATCTAGTGAAGGCAGGCGTACGTGTTATGGCTAAAGGATTACATCCAAGTTCCAATGGGATTCGCCTCTCATTCCCTATACCCGGGGAAAAGCCAGTGGTTTCGGAAGGTCCATTTACGGAAACACAAGATTTAATTGCAGGGTTTATACTGATTGAAGTGGAATCAAAAGAAGAAGCGGTTGAGTGGGCGATGAAGATGCCTGACCCTCAAGGATATGGGGAAGGTCAGATTGAATTACGTCAAGTCTTTTAACGAACACCATCTTCTATGGATGCATTCTTACTTAAAAACAAAATAAATGAGCTTGGATGCGAATCCAAGCTCACTTTTATTTTAATGGACGAAATCGTTTTAACTGTTCCAATAAATTCTCTTTTTCCATAATCTCAAGTTCATATTTACCAAAAAGATCGAAATGGGGGTAACCTTCCTTATAGTCAATCCACTCTTCCTTTAAGTCATACTGCTTTCCCCATTCGATGAGCTTATTAATATCGCTACATCCAACCTTAGTAACCGTTTTGCATCCTGGAAAGCGTTCATCCAACCAATAGTGAGTAAGAAAAGCGATTTCCTTGTTTTCCACTGACTGTTTCCAATTTTTTAACTCATCTCTATTAATACCAAATGCCACTGTTAAGATTCCTTCACGATTTCTTTATATTTATTGTCCCAAACTGCATCTATCTTAGCAAGTGATACCGGTCTAAAATCCTCTTTTCGAACGATGACATGCTCCGTTG
Source organism: Psychrobacillus sp. FSL W7-1457 (assembly GCF_038593405.1). Taxonomy (NCBI): domain Bacteria; kingdom Bacillati; phylum Bacillota; class Bacilli; order Caryophanales; family Bacillaceae; genus Psychrobacillus; species Psychrobacillus sp. FSL W7-1457. The sequence continues at coordinate 1,937,896 of NZ_CP151993.1, read as the reverse complement.
TTGCTGTAGAAGACAGCGTGCCATCTGTATGTACAACTTCATAGCCATAGGTTGTTCTAAGTCTTCCATGCTTTTCAATCCAAGTGCGTACTTTCACTTTATCTCCGTACTTTACCGGTGTTTTATAATTAATATTGACATTGGTTACTGGGGATAGGTATCCATCCTTCTCTAAACCGGCATAAGAGAAACCCAAATCTTGAATAAGCTGAGTTCGCCCCATCTCTAACCAAACTAAATAGTTCGCATGATATACGACTCCCATCTGATCAGTTTCTGCGTAACGTACTTCAATTTCTTTTTCACTAATAAACATTTTGTTAGTCACCTCATGGTTTATTATACAAAAAGATAGCAAAAAAAGCTGGAAAGTGTTACTCCACAGCTTTTAAAGCCATCTCTTTTAATAGTTTCTTATTAATTTTACCTACATCTGTCCTTGGCAATTCTTCTAGAAAATAAATCTTCTTAGGAACCTTATAGCTTCCTAGCGTTACTTTACAATAATCAATCAGCTCCTGCTCTGACACAGATGAGCTAGCATAAGAAATAAAAGCAGTCACACACTCTCCCCATTTTACGTCCTCTAATCCTAGTACTGCTGCTTCCTTTACATTAGGATGCTCCGTAAGGCGTTGCTCGATCTCTAAAGGATAAATATTCTCTCCTCCTGAAATAATCATTTCCTTTTTACGTCCCACTATGAAGAAATCTCCATCCTCGTCATAAATCGCAAGGTCTCCAGTTTTTAACCAATTGCCCTCAAATGTATTTTCCGTTTCCCCATCATTATTCCAGTAGTGCTTAAAAACGTGCCTCCCTGAAACGTATAGCTCCCCTACTTCATTTGTTTGACAAGGTTCCCCATTTTCGTTTATTACTTTTACTTCATTGAATTGCATACACTTGCCTACCGTCCCCTTTTTAATCATAGCTGTCTCAGGATGGACGAAGAAGTTGTTTGGTCCTGCCTCCGTCAAACCGTAGCCTTCTTTAAACAAGATTCCAATCTCTTCAAACTTATTGTAGATAGCGTGAGGACAAGGCGCTCCACCGGATAAAAAACACTTAACTGTAGGGAAAAGCGACTTATTGATATACTCTGTTTCTAACATCGCTTGATACATCGTCGGCACAAACAAAGACAGAGTAGTCTTGTAGGAGTCCAAGTATTTTAAAGCTTCCTCTGCTTGAAACTTGTTACCTGTGACTACGGTACCCCCCGCCATTAAAATAGGTATGCATAATGCGTTAAGTCCTCCAGTATGAAACATCGGCATATAGTTTAGTGTACAGTCATCTTCGTTTAATCCCCAGCTGATGATTGTATTGATCGCATTCCAATTGACATTGTCAAAGGATAGTACTGCTCCCTTAGGACTTCCAGTTGTCCCGCCTGTATAAATAATGAGCCATGGATCATCCGGTTTCCAATCCGTGTTCTGATGAAAGTCACTATTATTGGTGAATGTTATACTCGACAAAATAATTGGTTTAAAGGTAGAGAAAAATGTACTTAAGTATCTATGCTCGTCATCATAAATGACGGCCACTGGCGAACAATCATCTAGTATATATTGTAATTCCTTGGTGCTTAACCGGAAATTTAACGGCACATAGATAAGTCCTTTTAAACCACAGGCAAACAATAATGCAAATAGTTCTATTCTATTATGAGAAAGAACCACGATTCTCTCCCCAGCTTTGAATCCTTGTTGCTCAAAATAGTTGGCCCATCCTCTTACTTGCTCCCATAATGTTTCATAGGTCCATTCCTTGCCGGTACTACTATCTATTAAAGCCTTCTTAGTTGGAGAGAGGATAGCCCTTTTATAAATCCATGCTTGTTCAGATAACATTTTGGCAACGCCCTTTCCTTACATCATGATACCGCCATCTACTTGTAGTACATGCCCGTGAACATAACTAGATTCATCAGAGGCTAAAAATAAATATGCATTTGCAATATCGCGTGGTTCTGCTAATCGTTGTAGAGCCACAACAGACTGCATCTGTTCAATAATTTTCTCAGGCATTTTCGCTACCATTTTTGTTAAAGTGAATCCAGGGGCTACTGCATTCACATTGATGCCTTTTCTTCCAAGTTCTTTTGCCCATGTCTTCGTCATTCCTACGACCGCAGCCTTTGAAGCAGCGTAATTGGTCTGACCTACATTTCCATAAACTCCACTAACGGAGGAAGTATTAATAATTTTCCCATATTGATTTGCTACCATGTGTGGAACAACTGCCTGCGTGCAATTGAATACACCTTTAAGATTGACATCTAACACTCGACTGAAATCTTCTTCTGTCATTTTAGTTAGCATGGCATCACGAGTGATCCCAGCATTATTTATCAAAATATGAATCTCTCCAAACCGTTCAATCGTTTGTTCCACCATGGCATCAACACTTTTTCGATCTGCCACATCCACTTGGATAAAGAATGCAGAATAACCTTGTTCTCTTAATTCTTTTTCTAGAGATTTGCCGGCTTGATGATCAAAGTCAGCCAAAACTACTTTAGCTCCTTCCTCAACAAACCGTTGAACAGACGCGGATCCAATACCGTTAGCGGCTCCAGTAATAATTGCTACTTTATCTTGTAGTCTCATCATTATTTTTCCCCCTTTAAAAATGGTTCGATAGCACTTAACAATTGCTCCAAATCATCAATTAAGGGAGAATGGCCGCAGTTAACCAAAGGAATATATGTAGCATTGTCACCCAAATCCGCAACGATTTCTTGTGTCATTTGCTCTGATACTACATAATCTCGATCTCCACGAAGAACAAGAACTGGTATGGTTATATCCTTGGCCTGGTTGGTTCCTTTTGCGGCTCCATTATGCTCCTTGCCAATATTAAATATATTTAAGCTGTGATACACATCAGCTAAATTTCGTTGTGTCAGCATATCGTCTAGATATTCTTCATATAATTGCTCATCCGGTTTACTTTGTGTATAGATTGCAGCATTCCAAACAGCCCTTAAGCCCTCTTTGTTTTTTGCATCATACAATCCTTGTATCGCCTTCGTTTTTGATGGGTCTTCCTCGATTTGCTCGATCGTCTGTAATCTTTCATCATAATTAGGCGTGCCATCTGCATTCGTACCAAAGAAGGGATATCCTCTTGTGGATGCTGACGCCAATAGAACCAGCTTTTCACAATACCCAGGAAAATCAGCAACAAACTGCATACATACTGCACCGCCGGTAGACCAGCCAATCAAGTCAAACTTTTTAAGGGAAAGGTGGTCGACAAAATTTTTTAGATCATTTGAAAAATCCTTTATCCCATTTACTCGTGTATGATAAGTAGAGCCTCCAAAACCTCTCATATCCAAAGCAATTACAGTAAATGAATCATCCAAAGTATCCATTAGTACATCCCAGTGCTTTGATGACGTCATATTGCCATGAACAAGTACGAGAATCTGTTTACCTCCTGCTCTTTCCCTATAAGTAATTGACTCCCCGTTTGCCAAAGTTACTTTTTGTAATGTCATGTTCATATATTTCTCCCTTCTATTCCCCATTTAATAACTATTGCTCCCCACGCATAGCCAATTCCAGCACTTACTAGAACAACAATATCTCCACTTTTTATTTTCCCTGATTTTTCAGCTAATTCCAATGATATAATTTGATCCATTTGTCCGATATGCCCATAATCACTTAAATAAATAGATTGTTCCGTATTCAAACCTAGCTCACCTAGCACATAATCATGTGCAGACCTTTTCATGTGAAGGATGGCAAGATAATCGATATCCTTGTCACTGTATCCGCTTTTCAAAAGAGCATTCCTAACAACCTTTAAAAAATTGTCCATCGATTTTTGTTCTAATCTTGTCTTCATGCCCTTGGGATCCATTACATCTAATCGATACAAACCCTTCTCCAAATGCTCAGGTGATAAAGGTTGCTTGGTTCCTCCAACAGGTACCAATACATCCTCTGAAAAAGAGCCATCTGTGATTATATCCGTCTCTAAAACAGTATTTTTCTCGTAATCTCTTTTTAAAATCATTGCTGCTCCACCTGCACCTAGGTTGAACATGAAGCGCGTCCGATCATTTGTATAGTCTATAAAGTCACTGTTCCTGTAACCTCCCGCAAGCAAAACTGTTTGGATAGAGGGGTCAGCGAGCATCATGCTCTTTGCTACTTTCATTGCCATAATAGTTGTTCCACAACGTAGCGCCACATCAAAACCCCACGCGTGAAAGGCGCCAAGCTCTTCTTGAATCTTAATGGCAGCTGTCCAAAGGGGATATTCCTTGTGCTCTTCCCCAATATAGATTATTAAATCGATAGATTTGGGATCGACATTTCCTTTTTGCAATGCTTTCTCCGCTGCCCATATTCCCATTGCAACTGTATGATCATCTTTACCTGGAATTGGCTTTTTTGAAATACCCATTTTGTTTTTGACTACTTCAATAGGGAGTTTGGAACGAAATGCGATTTCTTCAGCAGTCATTTTATCTGTTGGGATATATATCCCAGTACTGACAATCCCTATCGTCATTTTGCTAACTCCCTCCTTTTAGTAACTACTTCAGCATTACTTTTTTTGCTTTTCCTTTTCCAGAAAGCATATTGAATGGTTCCAACTATGCCTCTAGGGAAAAAAATAACGGCGAGAATATAAATAATACCGAAGAATATGATCCATCTTTCAAAAATCGGGTGTTCCTTAGCTAGCCCAGAAAGATAATGCTGTGCTAATTCAATAACTCCTGCTCCTATAATAGGACCAATAAGTGTGCCTACCCCCCCTATAATTGTCATTAATAATGCATCAAGTGTGATATCCATCGTCAGTACACTGGTATTGACAAAGCGTAACGATATCGCATATAACGATCCCGCTAGACTGGCGATTACTCCGGCAACTACTGAAGCAATTACCTTATAATAGAGCGTGTTGTATCCAAGTGACTTTGTTCTTTGTTCGTTTTCTCTAACTCCAATCAACACTTTACCTAGAGGAGAATTTACAAATCTTCTTAGGAATAGATAGACTAGGACGAGGCACCCCAATACTAATAGATAGAACACCATGCGATCTCTAAAAATTTCAGGAGCTCTAAATGTAAAGCCATCATTTCCATAGGTAAGAGTTCTCCACTTTTCGGCAAGAACAAGAAATAGTCCCGATACCGCCATTGTAAGCATGGCAAAGAAATGGCTTTTTAGACGTAGCGTTAACAATCCAACTAAAAAGCTAATAACCCCTGCAATAACCATACCTACAGCAATTGAAAGTATAAACATTCCAACTGTTGACTCAAAGTGGTTTAACATAATAGCCGTGGAATATGCTCCCATACCGAAGAACATAGCATGACCAAAGGATACAATTCCTGTATAACCGAGCAAAATATCATAGCTCATCGCTAATATGGAAAAGATGAATATTTGAGTCAGCAAAATAGTCCATGTTCGAGAGTCTGAGACAAATGGAAATATGGTAAATGCAACAATAATTAGCAACAATACGCCATGTTTAACTTGAAATGTAGATTTTAACTTCATCCTTGTATCATCCTTTCGCAGTAAACAAACCTTGCGGACGGAAGATTAATACGACTGCCATAAGCAGCATATTTACCGCAAGTGATAGAGCTGGAACATAATACGCCATGAAGCTCCCCGACAAACCTACTAAAATAGCTGCCATTAATGATCCTGGAAAGCTACCCATCCCTCCAATGACTACTACAATGAAGGCTAATATTGCATACTCCATGCCCATTTCAGCGTATACCACACCTGAATAGGGTGCCATCAAAGCACCACCTAATGCTGCAAGTGCGGCACCTGTCATAAAAACATATAAAAAAACCTTTTTTATATTTATACCTAACGCCTGCACCATTTCCTTGTTCATAACACCAGCACGTACAGTTAGACCGATTTTTGTTCGTTTTAAAATGAATTGGAAAATACCAAACACGATGAATCCAATGGTGATGATAAATAAACGATATTTAATAATGATGACATCCCCAACCTCCCAGCTGCCAGCTAACAGAGGAGGTACTTTTGCTGGAATTTGGTTTGGTCCGAAAACGACTTTCAGCATTTCAGAAAGAACAATCATGAAACCTAGAGTAATTAATATTTGCTGTACATGGTTTCCGTAAACAGGTGTGATAATTAGCTTTTCGGTTATAAATCCCAATAAAGCTCCCGTTAAAACAGCTCCTACCAGAGCTAAGGTAAAGCTATCGGTCAAACTGTAAAACCATACTCCAGAAAAAGCACCCCAGGCAAATAAGCCTCCATGCGCAAAGTTTAAGACATCCATTAACCCAAATATTAAGGTTAATCCAGCTGCCAATAAAAATATCAACATGCCAGTTGCCAATCCGTTTATCAATAAATTGATGATCAACTCCATATAGCTTCCTCCTTTACCCGATACCGAGGTATTTTCTCTTCAATTCTTCATCTTGGATTAGCTCACTCATTTGTCCTGATTGAACAGTTTCTCCATCATCGATTAGTGTGTATGTATCCCCGATTTTACTTGCCATCATAAAATTTTGTTCTACCAGGATAATAGTAGTCTGCTTCTTCATCTCTATTATTGCTTCCATCACCTTTTCAATAACGACCGGTGCAAGACCTTTTGAAGGTTCGTCTATTAAGAGAAGTTTACTTTCATTAACGAAAGCCCTAGCCATCGAAAGCATTTGTTTTTGTCCTCCGGATAAATGCCCCCCATCCTTCTTCCAATACTTTTTAAGATCTGGGAATAGCTCTAGGACATATTCCTGCCTTTCTTTTGCAGCATCGTCATCCTTTCTCATGGCTACTTTTAAATTTTCCTCAACGGTTAATGCTCCGAATATACCTTGATCCTCGGGTACATAGCCGATACCACTTGAGGCAATCTGATGAGTAGCGTGCGAGGCAATTGATGAGTCATCGTATTTTATGATTCCTTTGGAGGCGGGTGTAAGGCCCATAATCGTTTTTAAAGTGGTCGTTTTCCCTGCTCCATTTCTACCAAGCAGTACACTCACTTCTCCTTCCCTCGCTTCAAAAGAGACTCCCTGCAAAATGTGATATTGACCAATATAAGTGTGAACGTTTTCTAATTTAAGCAAGGTGCTCATCGTATAAACCTCCCAAATATGCATTTTGAACGGTTTCATTGTTCATGATTTCATCAGGGCTACCATCTGCAAGTAGCCTTCCATTGAACAAAACCATAATAGAGTCGGAGAGGTCCAAAATCATATCCATCTTATGTTCAATCAACAAAATGGTTTTGTCTCCCTTTTGTTTAATCTGCTTGATCACATCTAATATTGCTGGAACCTCCTCTAAAGACATACCGGCGGTCGGCTCATCCAACAGCAGCACCTCTGTATCTAAAGCAAGAAGCATGGCAATTTCTAATTTTCTTTTTTCCCCATGAGAAAGCTCATTCGCAAAGGCATATGCTTTTTTAGACAGTAAAACCATCTCCAACAGCTGTTCTGCCTCTTCCTGAAATTTATGGTAGCTACTAAAATGACGAAGCATTTGATAACGGACTTTCTGTTTCGATTGCACCGCAAGTCTAACATTTTCCATGACAGTGAGATTTGGGAATACATTTGTTATTTGAAAGGATCTACCTAAGCCTTGTCGCGTCCTCTCGATAGAAGAATACTTAGCCAAAGATCGACCTTTATAAAATACATCGCCTTCTGTTGGCTTCAATTCACCACTAATTAAATTAAAAAAAGTTGTCTTTCCAGCTCCATTTGGACCAATAATCGATTTGAAATGTTTTTCGGGCATAGTAAAATTCACATGGTCTACTGCAATTTGACCTCCAAATTTAATTGTCAGGTTTTCCGTTCTTAATATAGGTTCCATTCGAATTGACTCCTCTCTTAAACACTAACCTTGCTTTAGAAAAAATCTATAACAAGGTTAGTTTCATTCCTAATCCATGTTAGGCAGTCAGTTTCTTCAATTCTTTAATATCGTTACTTCTTGTTTATAATTGGTGGCTCCGTTTCTTCTGGTGACAATTCTCGAATCAGAACCGGTACTGGGTACGGGATACCATCTTGTTTTTCTAGCTTAATAGAATATAAAGATTGAAGTGCCTGATGATCTTCCGCACGGAACGTCATTTTTCCTTTTGCAGTTTCAAAAGACATACCTTCCATCAACTTAATGAGCTCATTGGCATCTGTATTACCCTCAGATTTTTTTAGTGCTTCTACGATGGCAATGGCAGCTGACATACCACCAGGAGTGAACAGATCAGGGACTTCTCCATTAAAACGTTTTTTATGCTCCTCAACTAACCAATCATTAATTTCATTGTCTGGTAATGTGTGATAATAAACCGAAAATCCCTCCATACCAATTAGCGGCTCCATAATAGATAGAGCAGGGATATCTGGTGCACCCGTAGAGATTTTTATTCCTTTATCCTGCAATTTTAAGTCAGCAATTTGGTTCCAAGGTGAGTTAGCCCCAGCCCAAACGACGAAAAGATAATCTGGTTTCGCTTGAATTACCTTTTGTAAATTAGATGTGAAATCTGTTGCAGCAGGGTCAGCGTATTCCTCTAATACGATTTCTGCCCCCAGCTTTTCAGCTGCTGCTTTAAATGCTGTGACTCCATCCCAGCCGAAGGAATAATCTGGTGCGAAGGTCGCTATCTTCACTCCTTCTTTAGCAATCGCTGCTGCTCCTGCAACTGCATCCTGAGAAGAATTACGAGCCGTACGGAATATATATGGATTAAATTCAGAACCCGTGATACTATCAGCTACAGCAGGTTCTACGATCATAATCTTTTCATATTCCTCAGCAAGTGGCAGTACAGCTAACGTATCCCCAGAACTAGAAGAACCAACTAAGAAGTCTACTTCATCCTCTTCCAAAAGCTTTGTCGCTTTTTGAACAGCAACCTCAGGTTTAGTCTCTGTATCCTCGTAAACAACCTCAATTTTCTTGCCAGCTATCTCCATTGTCCCGCCAGTCGCATACTCTAAACCAAGTTCAAAACCGTTTCTAGTTTGCTTCCCGTACGACTCAAGTGCTCCAGTCAACGAAGCAAGTACACCAATTTTAATAGTCTCGCCTTCCTGCACCTCGCCTGAAACAGGAGTAGCTTCACCTGACTCCTCACTAGTCTCAGCAGCTTCATCACTACAAGCCGCACTAAAAAATAAAACCGATAATAGCATTAGAAATAGAATCCATTTTTTCAATGTTCTTAACCTCCCAATTATTTTGTAAGCGCTCTCATGCTTCGTTTTAACTGTACAAAATCGGAGTTACAAATAAGTTGCAAAATTCTTGGCTAGGGCAATCATGTAAAATTAAAAAAGCTTCGAAAATTTTACTGTACGTAAATTTTCGAAGCCTTTTTTATGTTTTATTCGTTAGCAGATAATTCATGGTCGATAATTTCATTTATTTTTGTCTTGCCTATTGCACCATTGCTAAAGCTATTCGATTCGCGCCAGTAAACCTGTCTAAAATGAATGCCATTGTGTTAATAAAATTAGTAAAGCTCAAAAATATTTATATCCTTAAAATTTACCCATAATTGATAATCATCTCATACATTTGAATAGTCGTTTGCATAGGTTCTACGTGAAGCTCCTCGTGCAAAGTCGCTACACAGCGCTCATACCATTTAACTGCCTGCGTTCTATTTTGAAGCTGATAATAAGCAAACATGAGCAAACGATAGGCCTCTTCCCACGTATGATCTAAGTGGATAAGCTTCTGGGACCAGTAAATTGTCTTCTCAAAGTCCTTCAAACGTGTACTCGTTTGCGCTAATCTTTCTAATACCAATATATACTGTTGTTCTGTTTTCTCCCGTTCATGGGAAATCCACTCAATCGCTGGCTTTCCTTCTAATAGGCTGCCATTATAAAGTCTCACTGCCTTCGATAGGTGCTCTAATGCTAAGGAAGCATCTTTTTCAAGCATACCAAGTGTAGCGTAATCATTGAAAGTTTCTAAATCACTTCTCACCACTGACTCTGGGTTTAGCCTATACATCGATTGCTTTCGGATTATAAAATATGATTCTCCCCTAGCTTCCCTACTTGGTTCGATCACTTTAAGCAATGCGTTTAAAATAACCTTAAAATCTCGATCAGATGATTTTTCATCGGCGTTTTCTTTCCATAAGCTTCTTATTAATTCTTCCTTAGGTACAAAACGACTTTTATTCAAATATAAATAAGTAAGAAGTTCCTTCGATTTTTCCCTTTGCCACTTTCTTTCCTCTACTTCATGAATTCCCATATATAACGTAAAGGAGCCTAAAAGTTGAAGTCTTAAAGAATATCCAGGATAGGCAATCTCCTCTCGTACAACTAATTTTTCTCTCAGCGTTTGTAAAAAAGTATCTTTATTTTTGGTTAGAAGTAAGCCCTTTTTTATAAGGGGAAAATTTATCTGTAAGTCAACTGGACCAAATACTGTTTCTTTCTGTAAAAAGAAAAGAAAATTATTTTCAACACATATTTTTGCGAATGTAACCATGGAACTTATAAATAACTCATTCATTTGAAGGTCAGCATAAATACGAGAAAGCCAATAATTACTGGCCATTTCTCCGTATATATCTCCGTTTTCATAAAATAATGTTGCTGCCTCCTGACACCGTGCTTCTGCCTTATCTAAATCTTCATTTTCATAATAAACAATGGACAGACCAAGCATTATATATGCAGATAACCAATAATCATTACTTCTGATTGTTTCACGTAATCCCATTTCACCATAACTAATAGCTTCCTGAAATTTTCCTTGCCGGGACTTTAAAATGGAAAGTCCCAAGTAAGGCTCAGCTTTAGCTCTCGAAACATTCAAATCCTCCATACGTTGAACAGCTTTTAAATAAAGTGTTTCAGGAGTATGAAGGTCAAATGGATTATGTAATATTTCCGCATGACCTTTTCTAATCCATCCCACCGCTTCCACAAAGCCTGATTTTTCCTTAATGCCAGTTTCAATTCCTTTGTTAGCTGCTTTTTTCGCTTTTTCGGTGTCCCCTGTCAATGAGTAAATGAAGGAGAGCAGTAAGGCAGTTTCACGATGAGAATCCGGTATTGCTAGTTCATCCTCTAGTCTCATCTCTAAAACTCGTATAGCATCATTTAACATTCCAGTTCTTAAATATATTCGGGCATCCAAGTTACCATTTCTTAAAATAAATGGATCTAACTTTTCCCTTGTTACCCACTCACTGGCATCTTTCGACCTACCTAAATTAACTAAATTCTCCGCATGGAGTCTTTTTAGGGAATTCTGCTCGTCATTTGATATTTCTTTGCTATCATTTGCCCATTTAATAGCTTCCTCTAAAAATGATTTTGCTAATGCTGGTTGAATCGTATCTAGATAAATATGGGCAATCCCTGCATTAGCTCTGCTCATGTAAAGAATATTCTGCTTTGCCTGAGCCATTGCTAGGCACTTTTCATATGATTTCCTCGCTTTTTCATAAAACGCTCGATATCGATGACATTCCCCCTCAAAATAATAGAGTTCATAAAAATGTTCTCTTGTAGAAGGAGATAAATGATCCTTCATCAACTCCAGCAGCCAATCGAATTGACCAGCCAAAATCATGGAATTGGCGTTCGGAATAATCATCTCGGCTAAAAATTGTTCGTTTTTACATTTTACGGCGTGATATATAGCTTGCACGACGTTATTTTTCTCTTTAAAAAAACTAGCGACTTCTTTATGTGTTTCATAAAAACCTATAGAATTCGTATGGAGCCACTTATCTTCTAAAAACTGTTGAAACAAAGCGTGAAACCTATAAGTATTGGAATCACTTAACTTTTGGATAAAAGAATGACTAGAGGTTAATATCTCAAACTGAGCAAATTCTTCCTTACCAAAGAATTCATCTATTTCTTCAGCAGAAAAGACAGGAAATATACTGAAATTCAATAAAGAAAGCTGATCTTTTGGTGACATATTAGAAAATACTTCTTCAGAAAGATAGGAAAACAAATCATTAAGCGCAAATTTAGTAAGATCTGCTATCGTTTTCTGAGACTCTACTAATTGAACAGCAATCAATTGGATGGCAATCGCCCATCCCTCCGTTAGCTTTAAAATATTCTCTGCTTCCACGTTAGTAATCGACTTTTCATGATAATCTTCAAAGAACACTTGAATTTCTTCCTCGCTAAACATAAAATCCTGTTCTTTTAGCTCAACTAGTTGACCGTTTAACTTAAGCTTGAGCAACACAGTCCACTTCGGTCGAATCCGAGAAGCTATAACGAGATTAATAGAAGGAGGTAGAAATTCTATTATTTTTTCGATTACATAATTTATATGGAATACATGGTCAACTAAATGATAATCATCTAAGACAATGGTAAAAGGGGTATTAATCATGGCTAGTTCGTTACAAAATAGAGAATACCACCTAGTCAACTCTGTCTCCTTTGGGTAAATGAAATGAATATTGTCTTCTAGTAGACTACTCCCGAACGTTGGAACCACTCTTCGTATGCTATGCACTAGATAACGGAGAAAAGGAAGAATATTATCGTCCTCCTCGGATATTGAGTACCATGAAAACGCTTCCTTTGTGTCGTAGAAATATTGAGCAAGCGCAGAGCTTTTTCCAAATCCTGCACCACTATGTAAAAGACAAACCTTTTTATCTGCTTTACTTTTTAACTTTTTAATTAGAGAGGACCTTCTCATGTAATTAGAAGAAGGAATCGGTGATGTGAGCTTAGATACTAATATTGTTGGTTGTTCCATCGAATCCCCCCCTAAAGAAACCGTTTATTTAAACATATCCTAACATAAAATTTAATTGAATAGATAGATAATTACAGTTATGCTAAAATATATGAATTTTAGAAAAGGGGTTATGAAATGAGTTTTCCAATATTAAAGACAGAGAGATTAAATTTAATAGAAATAAATGAAGAGCATGTGGCTAGCATTTACTCCATTTTTTCCAATGAAGAAGTCATTCAATATTACGGAATGTCCCCATTAACTAGCATCGACCAAGCAGCAACAATGGTAAAATCCTTTGGGAATGGGTATGAGCAAAAAAGATCCATGCGTTGGGGAATCGTTTGGAGAGAAACAGGAGAATTAATCGGTACAGTAGGGTTAAATAACCTATCCTTAAATAGCAAAAGAACAGAAATCGGCTATGATTTATTGCCCGCCCATTGGAGAAAAGGAATTGTGACGGAAGCTGTAGAAGCCGTGATTGATTATTGCTTTAATGAATTAAAACTTTTTCGTATAGGGGCTGTAACCTTCCCTCAAAATGAAGCATCATTCGCCTTACTCTTAAAAATGGGCTTTGAAAAAGAAGGTGTCTTAAAAGGTTATCTATATCAAGATACCGAATCACATGACGCTTTTATTTTTTCTATTACCCAGCCTGAATGGAAGAAATAAGTAAGAAACTTATATTAGCTTTTTCATGATAAAAACTTCAAGTAAAAAGCAGGGAGGAAAATAAAATTGAGATTATCTGAATTCCATCCAATTTTCTATCACCTACGTATTCAACAGAAAAGATTAGTCAGGTCGATAATCAATTTACAAGATGTGCAAAAGCTAGCTACCAGCAAGTTACTGTCAACCACATTTCCATACACCTGCAAAAAACACCAATCATTGTTGAGAAGGACATTAGGTGAAAGCGACCCTCAATTGCAAGAAAACAAAATAACAAACTTGAAGATTGCTTCTAGTAAAATAGATGGAATCATTATCAAACCTGGTGAGATTGTTTCCTTTTGGAAGCTTGTTGGAAAAGCTACAAAAGCAAAAGGCTATATTGAAGGCATGCAGCTCTCCAGAGGAGAGGTGAAGAAGGGAATTGGCGGTGGGATATGTCAGCTTGCAAACCTCTTATATTGGATGGTGCTACACACACCTCTTGTTGTTACCGAAAGACATCATCATAGCTTTGATCCTTTTCCTGATTCGGGACGTACGCTTCCTTTTGGTAGTGGAGCCAGTGTTTTTTACAATTACGTTGATTTACGATTTTATAATCCGACACCTAGCTCATTTCAAATAAAGGTTTGGGTAACGGATAAACACTTGAAGGGTGCCATTTTCTCCAAAGAAGAAATGCCATATTCCTATCATATTGATGAAAGAAATCATCAGTTTTTAAAACAAAACGGGAAAAACTTTCGTCAAAACGAGATTTGGAGAAAGACTATAGATAAAAGAACAGGTCAAATGATAAAAGAAGAGTTGCTAATCCATAACTTTTCGGAAGTGAAGTACCCTATACCAGATTTAGCTCATGTAGAGAATTGTTAAAGAATAAGGCTATGATAAAGGGTAGGGTTGATTTATGATCCAAAGAAATCTTAGATCAGAGAGTAGCATTGATTTTTCGCACCAGCCGGACGCTTTCCTCGGGGTGAGCGATAAGCCATCACCCATCGCTTACGCGCATGGTTGTGATGTCTTATCTGTCTCACTCATCCCGTAGGAGTCGCCGTCTGGGGCTCCAATCAATAAATGGGAACAGCTTTAGCATCGAGAAAGCGCTAATAAATTTACTCGCATAAACAAAGCCAAAAAACTGTACCCAATCCCATTTTCATAATCTATTTATAATCATAATAGTCATTTGAATGTCCCTTTGATAATGTTTACAGTCACTATAGAATTGTTAGTCAAAACCAACCAATAACTTTAACAAAGCTAAGAATAAATAAATCTTAGACACAGTTGTTTAATGAAATCGACAATATAAAAGATAAGATTTGTACCATATAGTTTCGTATATTTTTGCTCTAGGTGGAAGCTTTTGGGTGTGTTATGATCTGTTATCTACTTAACTCCCTTGCTAGTTACCACCTACCTCTACAAACCTATATAAACGAAATGTTCATTCATAGTTGGGAGTTAACCAACCAAAAATGTTGTAGAGCTGCTCTTATTGAAATATCCATTCGTTATACTCGCCTCTTTTTTTCTGTAGCTGCCAATCCGTTTTTAAAAAGTAATTGTTAAATTCAGAAGCAACTGGGCAGAGAGCAAGAATAGGTGCAGCCTTTATAAAAAGTAACATTTTTTTTAAAATCCCTTTACCACGATGCTCTTTGCTTATAGCGAATTGATAAAGCGAGATAGTATTATTTGTTTTCTTTGGATAAAACCGCATCGCTCCAACTATTTCACCATCTACTACTGCTACAACCATTTGATTTCTTCTAATGGCTGCTTGTATGCCAAGAGGACACAAAAACTCAGCGGAGTATAGCTCGCTGCTAATAGGATTTAAATGCTCTATAAAAAAGGAATTTACTTTATGTATTTCAGTTGGTGAAGCCATTATTATCCTCATTCATTGCCCTCCCTTAAGAATTAATCCATGCTTGATATATTTCACCGATGATACCATCTAGCTGATGAACACCGAGATCCGCGTTTGTCATGATCACAGCACCTTTGTTTAAATATGGAAACGCCACCATCATACTTTGATAGCCTACACCCCACCCAAGTGATGTAATTTCTAGCTCATTCCCTACTTTATCAAGAAACACACTAAGTCCAGACCATTCTTTTCCTCCTTGGGAAGTAATCAATTCCTTAGCAACCGTTGAAGAAATGCCTGTTATGCTTTCTCCTTTTAGTGCATTCATTAGTTCTTGGACTAGCTTGGCAATATCTTTAGATGTAGACCATAATCCTGAAGCAGCTGAGTATGGATAGATCGTATATTTATCCTCCACTACGTCTCCGTGCTTGCTGTGACCACATGAAAAGGTTTCCTTACATATACTAGACGAACTAATAACATATTTACTATTTTCCATATTTAATGGTCGAAAAATGAATTTATCCATTACTTGAGGAAATGGCTTTTTTAGAACGTCTTCTATAATTTGCTGAATGATACAATATCCTGCATCTGAATAATGAAATTCACTTCCAGGTTCATATGTAACATTTATAGGGTAAGCATTGTAATGACTTTCTCCTTCCAAAAGTTTGATCATTGATGGGGCTCTATAATTTGAATTTAGCTCTGCAAAACTATTAACAGGATCTTTAATACCCGACTGATGGCTTAGTAAGTTCCGTAGTGTCACCGATTTTAGTTTTGTAAATTTATTTTCGGGTAAATGCCAACTTACAAGTTTCTTATTTATATCTTCATCTAGGTTAATTTTCCCTAATTCGGTGAGCTTCATGACTAGCATTCCAGTTAAAAACTTGCTTATCGAACAAGCGTTAAAAAGAGTATCTTCTTTAATTTTTTTCTCACATCCCTTTTCTAAGGAGCCTTCATTGACACCCTCACTTATTTGCCCTTGATCAATAAATGTAATGCTTATACCAGGTACCTTATAAAATTTCATTCGCTCTGCCAGCTCAAAATCCTCTATTTTCATAAAATCCCCCCATTATTTAGATACTAACACGAATATACGTTCTTATAAAGAATATTTTGTTAATTCATACAAGAAAACGTAGGCACCTATGTCTGCCCCGACAGGCAAATGGAGAAAAGCGAGGAGGCAGTTCCTCAGCCACCGGAGCTTTTATCCATTTGACCCCGAGGGGCAAGGCGATGGAGCTAGACATCAACAAAAGCGGATTCGCCTGTCACTGCCCCGACAGGCAAATGGAGAAAATGCGAGGAGGCAGTTTCTCAGCCACGGGAGCTTTTATCCATTTGACCCCGAGGGGCAAGGCGATGAAGCTAGACATCAACAAAAGCGGATTCGCCTGTCACTGCCCCGACAGGCAAATGGAGAAAATGCGAGGAGGCAGTTTCTCAGCCACCGGAGCTTTTATCCATTTGACCCCGAGGGGCAAGGCGATGGAGCTAGACATCAATTTATCCACAGGTTCAGAATTTTATAATTTCCTAAACAACAAAAAAAGAACCTAAATCATTTAAGATTTAGGTTCTTTCATCTATTTATTAAGCTTCTAGCATTTTGTTACGTAATACCATTTGAAGGATACCACCATGACGGTAGTAATCTACCTCAACCTCTGAATCGAAACGAGCAAGCACGTTGAATTCTTTTACAGAACCATCTTCAGCTTTAGCAGTTACTTTCAGAATATCACGAGGTTTAACTCCCTCAGCAATGTTAATGCTGATTTCCTCTTTACCAGTTAATCCTAATGTTTCAGCATTTTCTCCTGGCAAGAAGTTAAGTGGTAGAACACCCATCATTACAAGATTTGAACGGTGAATACGCTCAAAGCTTTCTGTAATAACAGCTTTAATACCTAAAAGATTTGTTCCTTTTGCTGCCCAGTCACGAGATGATCCCATCCCGTAATCTTTTCCACCGATTACTACTAAACCAGTACCTTCTTCTTGGTACTTCATAGCAGCATCATAGATAGACATGATTTCGCCCGTTGGCCAGTAAGTAGTGTATCCACCTTCTGTACCAGGAGCAATTTGGTTACGGATACGGATATTAGCGAATGTACCACGCATCATTACTTCATGGTTACCACGACGTGAACCGTATGAGTTGAAATCACGAATTTCTACGCCATTTTCACGCAAGTATTTACCTGCTGGTGTATCTTTACCGATAGCACCTGCTGGAGAGATATGGTCAGTTGTAATAGAGTCACCGAATTTCGCAACTACGCGAAGTCCAGCAAGCGTTTCAATTGAACCTGGCTCCTTAGATAATCCTTGGAAGAATGGTGGGTTTTGAATGTAAGTTGATTTGTCATCAAATGAATACAATGATTCAGTTGAAGTTTCAATTGCATTCCATGCTTCGTTTTCATCAAATACGCGTGCATATTCTTTTTGGAATAGCTCACGAGTAACTACTTTAGAAAGCACTTGGTTAACTTCTTCTGTAGATGGCCAAATATCAGCAAAGAATACTTCGTTGCCATCTTGGTCTTTACCAAATGAATCTTTTTGTAAATCGATGTCAACAGTACCAGCAAGAGCATACGCAACAACTAATGGTGGTGAAGCTAAGTAGTTAGCTTTTACTAATGGATGTACACGGCCTTCAAAGTTACGGTTACCAGAAAGAACTGAAGTTACGAAAAGATCTTCGTCAATAATTGCTTTCTCGATTTCTGGCAATAATGGACCAGAGTTACCGATACATGTTGTACAACCGTATCCAACTGTGTTAAATCCGATTTCATCAAGGAATTTGTCTAGTCCTGAATCTTGTAAATAACCAGTAACAACCTTAGAACCTGGTGCTAATGAAGTTTTTACGTAAGCAGGAACTTTCAATCCTTTTTCTACTGCTTTTTTCGCAACTAAACCAGCTGCAAGCATTACATATGGGTTAGATGTGTTTGTACAAGAAGTGATTGCAGCAATAGCTACAGCACCAGTTGGCATAACAACATCTCTGTCTTCAAATTTAACAGTTGCAGATTTATCAAATTCTTTCTCTGGTAATCCGAAGCCTTGTGTACCTTGAGGAGCTACTACGCTTTCACGGTAACGAGATTTCATATCAGTAAGAGGAATTAAATCTTGTGGACGTTTTGGTCCTGAAAGGTTGGCTTGAATTTCTCCAAGGTCAATTTCAATTACATCTGTATAAACAGGCTCTAAAGCTGGATCAAAGAACATGTCGTTTGCTTTTAGGTAAGCTTCAACTACTTCGATATGCTCTTCTTCACGGCCAGTTAGACGTAAGTATTCAAGAGATTCTTCATCAATTGCGAAGTATCCACATGTTGCACCATATTCTGGAGCCATGTTAGCGATTGTTGCACGGTCAGCAAGTGGTAATTTAGATACACCAGGACCAAAGAACTCAACAAATTTACCAACAACACCGCGTTGACGAAGTACTTGAGTAACTTTAAGCGCTAAGTCAGTTGCAGTAGTTCCGTTTGGAAGATCTCCTACTAATTTTACTCCGATAACTTCTGGGATTGGGAAATAAGAAGGTTGACCAAGCATTCCTGCTTCAGCTTCGATACCACCTACACCCCATCCAAGTACACCAAGACCATTAATCATAGTTGTATGTGAATCAGTACCTACTACTGAATCTGGGAATGTTTCTAGTGTTCCGTCAGCACTTTCGTTCACATGAACGATTGGTGCTAAGTACTCTAGGTTAACTTGGTGAACGATACCAGTTGCTGGAGGTACAGCACGGAAATTATCGTATGAAGTTTGTGCCCATTTCAAGAAATTGTAGCGTTCTGCATTACGTTCAAACTCAAGATCCATGTTTGCTTGTAAAGCTGATGCCGTACCGTATTTATCTACTTGTACGGAGTGGTCGATAACAAGGTCAACTGGAATAGCAGGGTTGATTTTATCTGGATTTCCGCCCATTTCGTTCATCGCAGAACGTAATGCTGCTAAATCAACTACTACTGGTACTCCTGTGAAATCTTGTAGGACAACACGAGAAGGCTTAAATGGAACCTCTGCTTCTGGATCCGCATCTTTACCCCATTTTGCTAATTGTTCAACGTGCTCATCTTTAATTACATATCCATCATGTTGACGTAACACAGACTCTAGTAATACTTTAATTGAGTATGGTAGACGTGATACGTTTGCAATTCCTGCTTCTTCTAAAGCAGCTAAACGATAATAAGTATATTCTTTTCCATTTAGCGTGAAAGAAGTACGGCTATTGTGTAAGCTATCTTTTGCCATTTGTATTCCTCCTAATATCTATTGAAAAGACTCTATTCAAGTAACTTTTCTCCACCATTAATCATAACTTAACTCTAGCGATAAGTAAATTACATTAAAATTATTATAAGTAATAATTAATTCTTATGACCTTTTATCTTTTTAATTGTTTTCTCTAATTGCTTTAAATGTCTTTTTTCATGTAAACCAACGAATGGAAACCACTGCACAAGCGGTACCCTGCCAAATAAGGGATGCTTTAGTGACTTATCTTGAAAAACTTGATAATCATTATTAGCATATACTTTTAATAATTCCATTCTAGCTGCATGTAATTGACTTTTCATCACCTCTTTTGTCTCGTAATCGGGCTTCGGCACGGTATACTTTGGCGCCTTAACTTTGATCAAACGAAGGGTCGAAACCTGAATCGGCTTTTTTTTCGCATGCGGACTATTAGGATCAGCTAACTCCGACTTAATCCCTTTTACAATCGTATTCTCCATTTTGACTAAGTGTTCCATAATCTCTTTTGGTGACCAAGAGTTATTATCCGGTTTTCGATTGAACTCCTCCTCATTTAATGAATCTACAAGTCTAAAAAGCTCTGCACGTATTGTATTGTTTTTTTCAAGAAACATTATTTACCTCCACTACACTATGTTTTGTTTATATCTATTCTTATACCCACTATACAACCTTGCAATCTAATTTCTTTTCACTCTTTATACTTCGCTTAGTTTACTACTGGTATCTATGTACTTTTCAATAGATGAATTAATTGTTTCCCTTTCGTTTGATCGGATACTCTAGGTATTGGTATGCGATAAGGCAATCACCATGGAAACACAATCATTTAGTTTTTCTTATAATGGCGTGTTAATCGTTTTTTTGTTCCATAGTTGGGACCTTCTATAGAAGTCAGTAACCGATTATCCTAGTAATTCAGTTACATTATACTCTTAGAAAGTATATAGAGAAATATGATTATGTTATTTTAGCTTGTGTGTTTCTAAGTAAGTTATTAGTCTCAGAAGTAAATCAGTTGTCATGAATTTTACGGGAAAATAAAGACGGAATATTTAAATTTAAAAGCAAGAGGTTTAACGTCATCTCATGTTGGCTATACAAAGAGTGTAATCGAATTAATAAATATTTGAGGAGATGAAAGAAAATGGGACTAATTTTATACTTAATCATCGGTGGGATCATCGGTTGGCTAGCAGGACTAATTCTTGGTAAGGATATCCCTGGTGGAATTATAGGAAACATTGTAGCTGGTATCATTGGTGCTTGGATCGGTGGAATGATTTTCCCTGATATGGGACCAGTAATTTGGGACATGGCAATTATTCCAGCTTTAATCGGTGCTATTATCCTAGTTGCTATTTTAAGTTTAATCTTGAAAAGTATGCGTAAATAATTTTAATGAAGTTAACACGGATTTAAAAGGTTATTTTTGAAAAAGAGACTGCCCCAAATTTTGATTAATATCAAAAATTGGAGGCAGCCTCTTTTTTGTTGAATTTAAAAGCCTAAGGATCCTTAAAATAGTTTGATTTGAACTTGAGCTGAAAGGTCGCTCTAATTAGTTCATAAAAAAACCTATTAAAAACTCCAAGGAATCTTTAATAGGTTTTAAATATGAATTTATTTACCTTCTTCAATCAATGTTTCCATATCAATTACAATTTCTTCTTTAGGTACATCTTCGAATCCGGTATAATTTTTCACTGCAATACCGTTTTGATCGATCAAATAAAAACGAGATCCATGAATTACTTGGTCATCGTTTGGATTATTTCGAACAAGCGCTTTAAACGATTGTTCCGCAAATTGGGAGATATATTCTTGAGAATATCCAGTTAAAAGCTCCCAGTTACTTTGATCAGGCACATCAAACATGTCCAAATATTCTTGTAATTTTTCCGGAGTATCAACCTCAGGGTCTACACTGAATCCCACAATCTTATAATCCTCTATACCCTTTTCCTTTAACATTCCTTGTATTTCTGCAAGATTAAATGTCATTGGCGGACAAATTGTTTCACAATTTGTAAAGATAAAAGTAGCCAACCAAACCGTTCCCTTTAAATCCTCTAAAGAAGTTTCTTCGCCTCGTTGATTGTCAAATTCAAATTCTTCTATTTCCCAGTTTGTTTGGGCTTTAAAGTCACTGCTTCCACAACCGGCTAGTACCAATAAGCTTATCATTATAATACCCAATAATTTTTTCATTGCATGACTCCTTTATAACATCCTAGCCTAATCTTAACCAATGTGGATATTACGTTCAACTACTCTGTCTTTTAGATTTCAACAGTTTTGTGTCTATACGTTGCTCAAGGATAACAGTGCATTTTTAATTTCTTCAAGCTTGCTCTCTACTCTGTGCATTAAATAGAATGACACAAAAATAGGGAAGCCTACATCTTGAATAACCGAAAGCCACTGGTCCATAGGGATAACCTCCTTTTCATCTTCTCCAAAAGTACAAGCGACTATAACACTATTTACTAGAAGATCCAAGCCACTCTCCAAACATTCTCTCTGCTTTTTTCCACTCTCCGCTTTAAATTTGAAAAGGTATTAAGAGCTGTTTTCTCTTAATACCCCCCTTACCCATGTTAGATTATTGAATTGACATTACGTTCAACAACTTTAGCACCTTTAATACCGCTCAAACTAAAGCTATCTACATGAAAAGTGTTGCTGTTAATGAGTGATTGCATCCCAGCTTCTATTTCCTCACGTGTCAGATTTTCACGAGGCTCGTCTACTGATAGGGTCAATTCCTTCCCATTAGCTGTTTCAAATTGAAGTTGTAATGTTTTAGCCATGTTTTACCCTCCCTATTTTTAGTTTAAATTAGATGTTTGTACTTTCTCAGCTATGATAAATGGACTTGCGGAAAAGCCTGAGAGAATTATTACCGCAGCTTCTAATTGGTCTGCAGTAGCACTAGCCTTTACATTTCGATACGTTTTTGACTTTGTTTTTAACTTACCGTTTTCACCCATACCAGCTTCAAAAGTAATTCTTAATACGGAATGCTTGTGTTCTAAATTAGCCATCTGAATCACCTCCCTTCACTCTCTATATAGAAAGTTTTTACTCGAAAGGATACATTCATGATGAAAAATTATTTCAAACACCTTATACTAATAGATAGAAGAATGAGGTGAAGAGATTGTTAGAAGGATGGTTTATGTGGTTTATACTTTTTTGGGTTGTTGTCTTAGTGTCTTTGATGGGAATAGGCGGATTTTTCATGTTCCGAAAGTTCCTCAAATCGATGCCTAAAAGAGATGGTAAATCTGATCTCGACTGGGAAGAATATTATGTAGATAAAACTATACACCTATGGAACGATGAACAGAAAGCTTTGTTAAACGAGCTAGTTACTCCAGTACCTGATTTATTCAGACCTGTTGCAAAACAAAAAATAGCTGGGAAAATTGGAGAAATTGCTTTAAAAGAAAATGCCAAGGCTATCACACAGGAACTGTTGATACGTGGATATATCATCGCCACTCCTAAAAGAGATCATAAGTTTTTACGTAAGAAACTCAAGGAAATGGAAGTAGATGTTTCACCATTTGAAAAGTATTTTGCTTTGTCAGAGGATCGAAAAAAAACGAGCACCCCTTAAAAAGGATGCTCGTTTTTATATTGGCTGTTTTTGCATTTTCTTAAACTGTATGAACATTGCAATTCTCCAAGGGACAATCATCCCAAATGCTAAAATCCAAAACATTCCACTTAATGCTCCCACATCAATGGAAGAGCTAAGAGCAATTTTACCAACTAAACGAATGATTAAAAGCCCGATTAATATGAAGATGAATGCTTTTGACTGTTTCAGATAGATTTCTCCATCCTTATGTTCAAACTTAGACGTCCATATTAGAACGATAGAAAATAACATTCCTATTAACAAAGCTTCACCTATTTGCGCTAACGTTACTCGGAAGAAAGGAAATACAAACATTATTGCCCCGGTTGACATAAACAAAGGGGGTAATAAAATTTTTTTAGCACTTGCTGGTTTTTTTGCAGATTTTGCCCGTAAGGTTGTGACTAGAATTCCCATACCGAGCGCAATGACTGTTGAGACAATGATCATAACATTGGCCGGAATATTTTCTAACATTGGTATTCCCCATATCTTTTAGTTTCTTCATTTAATAGATTTAATATATGTCGGTTACATTACGTAACACGTTCACGAGTTGATCTGGATCAAACGGTTTGGTGATGAAATCCTTTGCACCGTACTCCAACGCATCGACAATAAGCTTTTGCTGCCCAAGTGCAGTGATCATTACTATCCTGGCTTCTGGAAATTCAGCAATAATATGCTTTACTGCTTCGATTCCTGTCATAGTTGGCATAGTAACATCCATTGTGACTACATCGGGTTTTAACTTTCTATATTGTTCGATAGCCTCGAGTCCATTAGAGGCTTCGCCCACTATCTCAAATGGATGATCATCTAGCATTCGTTTAATGGTTGTACGCATAAACACTGCATCATCCACTACTAAAACTGTCGGCATATCATTGCCTCCTTATTTAAAATCCAGTAAAGTCTCCAAAAATCGGGCTTAATATACGAATTATATAAGTTAATCCGTCGAAAAACAATAGAATACCTAATGCAATCATAATATAGCCACCGACTTTAACAATCAGATTACTATTTTTACGAATCCAGTTCAATCTAGTGATAAAGAAGGACAGAACAAAGAATGGGATTGCAAAGCCTAGAACATATGCAAGCATATACCAGACGCCTGAACCAGGATTAGATCCAGCTAGTAATAATACAGACGCTAGAATCGGACCGGTACAAGGCTGCCAGCCTGCTGCAAAAGCCATACCTATTAAAAAAGTCCCTAAGTATCCAGATGGTCTGTTTTTAAACTGTAATTTTTTTTCTTTCATTAAAAATTCCGGTTTAAAAACTCCAACGACTATTAATCCAAATACAATGATAAAAATTGCACCAACTTGACGGATTAAGTCATCATACTGGATAAAAAATGTACCAATTAACGATGTGGCAAACCCTAATGCGATAAATATAGCAGAGAAACCAAGCAAGAAAAATAATGTATGAAGCATACCTCTTTTTTGCATTAGCTTTTTATCTGTTTTAATTTCTTCTAGTGACATACCAGTTATATAAGATAAAAATGCAGGATACAACGGTAAAGTGCAAGGGGATATAAAGCTTAAAAACCCAGCACCGAACGCCAGTAGTAAGTTAAGATCTGTACTCACGGCAGTCTTCCTTTCCAAATTACTGTTCCTATCGTATCAAATTTCCTTTACTTTTACCCTATTAAAGCTTGTGACAGCTTTTTGAATTTTTTTATGCTATATCCTCGACTACCCCATTTTGAAGCAGGTACATTTTGTGATATAGGCCTTTCTCATTCAATAATTGCTGATGCGTACCTCTTTCTACTATTTCCCCATGGTGAAGAACGAGGATCAATTCTGCATCTTGAATAGTACTTAGACGATGCGCAATTGCAATAGTCGTTCTTCCTTTACGCATTTTTTCTAAGCTACTTTGGATGGCAACCTCAGTCTCAGTATCGATATTTGCAGTTGCTTCATCTAAAACAAGGATTTTAGGATTCGTTGCGATAGTTCTTGCAAACGCTATTAGCTGTCTTTGACCACTCGAGAACGTAGAACCTCTTTCCGACACCTTCTGCTTATATCCATTTGGTAACTTTTCAATAAACTTATCGGCTTGCACAAATTCAGCTGCTTCTCTCACTTCTTCGTCAGTCAAATTGTGACCATGAAGTCTTATGTTGCTCTCAATATCCCCATAAAAAAGGAATGGATCTTGTAGCACTAACCCCATCTTGTTTCGAATTTCAGCAGTCTGAAAATCTTTTACAGAGTGCCCGTCAATTTTTATATCTCCATGTTCAAATTCATAGAAACGCATAAGTAGATTTATAATTGAGCTTTTCCCGCTTCCAGTATGCCCTACTAATGCTACCGTTTGGCCAGGCTCAGCAGTAAATGAGATATTCTTTAAGACATTCGTTTTTCCATCATAGGAAAAAGTAACATTTTGAAACTCTATTTTCCCTTTATCAATCGTAGCTGTTTCCACATTTTTCTGTGTAGGAGCCAAATCACTCTCGTCTAACAGTTTAAATACCCTAGATGCAGCTACAATCGCTAATTGAAAAATCGATAACCTTTGCATCACCTGGTTAATTGGCTCAAAAAATCTATCTATATAAGTAACAAAAGCATAGATCACCCCAACCTCCACGATATTATCCATAGAAGTGACTCCAAAATAGCTGAGGAGAATAATAATTGCTAAAGCATATACCATATCGATTGCTGGTCGTAGTAACAGGCTGTCTAGCTTTATATTTCTTCTTCCAGCCTTCCAATGTGATTCATTGATTTCATTGAACTCATCCTGCAAACGATCTTCCTGTCTAAATGCTTGAATCATAGTCATCCCTTGTAAAGACTCTGCCAGCTTTGCATTCAACTGACTTAGTCGTTCCCTCAAGTCCTGGTATACTACCGAACTGTATCGACGGTAGGTAATGATGATTACAAACAAAATAGGCAATAAAATGGTAGTAATTAAAGCAAGCTTTACGTTCAGTAAGAACATAGCAATATAGACTCCAATAACTAGAAACCCACTTTGTACAAAGCCTACTAATACACTAACAAACATATCCTTGATGGCCTCGGTATCATTGGTAACCCTAGATACGATGCTACCTGCAGGAGTTTTATCAAAATAACGCATCCCTAGGCGATGAACTTTCGAAAAGACATCAATACGCATCTGTTGAATGATTTTTAATGCAATCTCTTGGAACTTTAACAATTGGAAGTAACTTACGAGAACATTTCCAATTTGGATAAATATATATCCCAATGCCAGACCAACGAGTGGTCCAGTAGGAAATTCTCTGGGTGTTAAATAATTATCCATAAACGTTTTTATTAGATATGGTCCAAGGATATCTCCAGTAACCGTTAATATTAATAAAAACAATGCAAAAGCAATCATTTTTTTATGTGGTTTTAAGTAGGTTAGCAGTCTTTTAAGAACTAGCCATTGGTCTTTCCCAGTCAGTGTTGGCTGTTTTTCATTCATCAGACATCCCTCCCTTTTTCCACAAGATTCTCTAATTGCTGTAACTGATACATTTCATAATACATCCCTTTTAGTTCCATTAGCTCTTCATGCGTCCCTTTTTCCTTAATAGTACCTTCATTCATCACAATAATTTGATGTGCATGTGCAATGGCACTTAAACGATGGGAAGTAATAATAGTCGTTTCATCTGTACGGCTTTTCTTCAATGATTCTAATATTGCTTCCTCTGTTCTCGCATCAACAGCTGAAAGAGAATCATCAAGTATTAGTAATTCTGGCTTCATCATCAAGGCACGTGCAATAGAAATACGCTGCTTCTGTCCACCTGATAACGATACTCCCCGCTCTCCTACTATCGTGTTATAGCCGTCCGTAAATTGAAGGATATCTTCGTGGATATTGGCCAATCTTGCTGCTTCATAGATTTCATCCATCGTTGCATCTGCATTTGCGAACGCTATATTTCCAGCAACTGTCGTAGAGAATAGGAAGTGATCTTGAGGAACATAACCAATCGCCTCTCTCAAAGCTCTCTTCTTATAGGCAACTATGGAATGGTCGCCATACATAATATTACCGCGATACCCCTCAAACTCTCTCATTAACAATTTTAAAATCGCTGTTTTCCCTGAGCCGGTCTTCCCTACAATTCCTAATGTTTCACCTTGCTTTAGGGTAAATTGGATATTGTGCAAAGCAACACGATCGTCACCAGTAAATTTGAAATCTTCAATATTAAATTGAATATCACCTTTAGGCTTAACGTCCAATGCTCCTACATGGTCATCGATTTCAATTTCTTCCTCTAATATATTTCTTATCCGATCATAGGAAGCTCTTCCACGCTCTACAATATTAAATAGATAGCCAAATGCTAGCATCGGCCAAACTAGTAATCCTAAATAGGAAGTAAAAGCAAATAGGTCTCCAATGCTCATCTCATCAGCTAATATAAAACGTGTTCCAAACACAATAGACAAGAAGAAACACATTCCCACGACTAAAGAAATCGTTGGGTCAAATAAAGAATCTACCTTGGCTACATGCATATTTTTAGCGACAACTTCTTTTGATAGATTAACAAAATCGTCTGTATCTTCTTTTTCTTGTCCGAATGTTTTAATGACTTTTACCCCGGAAATACTTTCTTGAGCTTTATCATTTAAACTAGAAAAAGCCTCCTGTGCAAAACGGAAACGTTGGTGGAGCAGTTTTCCATAATAACTAGTAGAAATGGCCATCAACGGTAATGGCAGTAAGGCAATGATTGTAAGCTTCCAGTTAATCGTAATTGCCATTGCAGCTATAACAAAGCCCCCCGTTGCCAAGGAATCCACCAAGGTTAAAACACCTGACCCAGCCGTCTGTTGCACTGCAGACAAATCGTTTGTCGCATGTGCCATAAGATCTCCAACCCGTTTTTTCTGGTAAAAGGAAGGAGCCATTTTGGTGAAATGATTAAATAGTTTTTCTCTCAATAACCTAGCGAGATAAATAGAAGAACCAAAAATCATAATACGCCAGTAATAACGTAGAACATACATCCCTATTGCTGCTAAAGCTAAAATAGTAAGCCATTTAAATAGAAACTCGTTAGTAAGTGTCCCCGCATGAATCTCGTCTACTACTAACCCAATAATTTTTGGTGGAAAAAGCTGCAAAAATGCAACAAATAGAAGCATTAAAACGCCAAATAAATATTGCTTTTTCCTTTGTTTAAAATACCAGCCCAACTCCAAGAATACTTTCACTATATTTCCCCCATATTACAAATTAAGACTTTACTAGTTTAGCAAATGTTTGAACATTACGAAAGATGGAAAAACAAAATAATTCGGAATCTGAAATATTTTATTAAATAATATCATTTGGGTTCGTACAAGAAATTATAATTATGATACATTTAATAAAAACACAGTGGAAGGCGGCATTAAAATGTTCGATGACAAGGTAGTAATCATTACTGGCGCAGCTCAGGGTATTGGCAGAGGAGTTGCGCAAGTATACGCAGAGAATGGTGCTCACGTGATTTTAGCTGATAACAATGAATCGCTTGGTAGACAAACGGAGGAATCTCTTTTACAGCAGGGGTACTCTTGTCTTTTTATAAAAACGGATGTCCGAGTGGAAAAAGACGTTATAAATTTAATGGAACAAACTTCTAAAGAATTCGGAACGATTGACATACTGATTAACAATGCAGGGAAATTTCAACCGAGCTCGCCTTACGACTTATCATTGGATGAGTGGGATGACGTCATTCATACAAATTTACGAAGCGTTTTCCTTTGTAGTCGTGAAGCAGCCAAAATTATGAGAAATAATGAATACGGTGGGTCCATCGTATCGATGGCTTCTACAAGAGCTTTTATGTCCGAGTCCAACTCCGAGTCCTATGCTGCTACTAAAGGCGGCATTATTTCGCTGACCCATTCCTTAGCAAGCTCATTGGCTAAGGACAATATTATAGTCAATTGTATATCTCCTGGATGGATTGAAACTGGAGACTATAACGACCTCCGGGAGGTAGACCATGCTCAGCATTTCTCGGGTCGTGTAGGAAAACCAAGTGATATCGCTAAGGCCTGTCTATATTTGACGGATCCTTCTAACAACTTTGTAACAGGCACAAATGTAACAATCGATGGTGGCATGACAAAAAAGATGATCTATGAGGCATGAGTCCCTCTTCTAAACTAATAAAATCCTTTCATTCTTTTACATAAGAGAGTGAAAGGATTTTTATCGTTTATGTTATTTGAGGATGACAATAGGTACTGACTTTACTATTAATTGTAGGTGCGTAAAGCTATTGTTCTGTAAAAGTTATTATGTATGGATTGCTTAGGGCTGATAGGGAATCAAAAATGTCCACCTATTAACGTATAATGAACGAACTCTAAATTTTCTCCATCTATGTAGAAGCCATTTTCCTTAGCTTGAACCTTTTGAAATCCATTTTTCTCTAAAACCTTTTGTGAAGCGATGTTATTAGCTGTGGTTTTAGCATTCACTTGATTAATTTCTTCCCATGAAATGGTTTGTAGCAACAATGCTACTGCTAGACTAGCAATCCCTTTCCCTGAGTGCTCTGCTCCAATTCTGTAGCCCAAATTGGCCTTTTTTTGTTGTTTATCAATATCTATTAAATTAATACGCCCTATTATAGATTTCCCTTCCTTGATGAGAAAAAAATAGGATTCTTCCCTTGCTTGTTCCTCTAACAAAGCAATATTCTTCCTCATAAATATTTCGTGGTGATAGTAACCTTCTCCCCTTGAAGGTACTGTCTGTTCAAAATAAGTCCTGTTTTTGGATTCAAAAAGATATAGCTCTTCTATGTCCTCCATCTTTAGCCTTTCAATACTAATATTCATTTAAAAACTCCCTCTCCCTGAAGACGAGCTATTAATTGCTTTGATTCTTATTCAACAACTGTATTCGCTCTTTTTCTTCCTGTTTATCAATGTATTCAAAAAAGCCAATTTGGTTTTCCCATGGATCCATAAAAGTGGCCCATTTAGCCCCAACTTCTTCCCTCGAGTGAATTTCGAAGTATTCTATATTAAGTTCCTTCATCACTCGGTCACGTTCTGCAACCAAATCCTTCACAGCTAAACGCAACGGACCACTCCCCTTTGCTGAAGTGCCTTCCGAAACCTGAAGCCAACAGCCTGAAATTATTTCCCATTCTACAAACCCATCATGAGGAATAAGATCTCCCTCTCTTTTTAATAATGTTTTATACCATTGATGACCTTTTGTGAAATCGGATACTCTTATTTGGACTGTCATTTCAAAAAACATTAGCATTCCTCCGTATTTAACTTGATTGTATGGACCCTCGTGTTTGCATCCTTCTTCATAAGTTTATAGTTGGACACACCTATTTTGGTTTGGTAGACAGGGTCTTTACTTCCCACCCACACAAGAACCGTTCCACCCCAGGATATTTTTCGCCAAGGCTCGAAACAGTAAACCCGTAACGCCGATAAAAACCTACCGATTCGCAGTCTGTTTCCGCGGTTAATCGATGAAGCCCTAACTCCTGCACGACATAATCTATCATTCTGCTTCCTAGTTTTTGTTTTCGACTATTCGGGGTAACTGCTATATGCTTTATTTCTGCATGATGTCTCTCTATCATTTCTATTCCTATACATGCAACATAGACGTCATTGGTTTGCCAGCCATAAAGCGTTCTTGTTTCTATTTGTTGATACAGATTATATTCTTCTCTTACTCTTTCGGTTGATGTGGCATGCTCTAGTAACTTAAAAATATGTACGTCTATTTGGTTTCCTACAATTTCATCCAATTAAACACCATCCCTACACGGTTATTACTCTAAAACGTACTGATGAAAGGTAGTTCACTGCATCCTATTAGATGTGTAAGTTTTGCTTTTTTGCATAATAACAAAGCAATTGATCCATGAAAGAACAGGCACCGCCAACAGCATAACGTTAAAACTATTTGTATTCTTCAAAAATTCTTTTGCGTCCATCTCATACAATATAGCTGCCACTATTCCTAATAAGCATGCATTTACTCCAAAACTCGTTAGCATCGCATGACGGCGCCCCCACTTTTTTGACACGAGCAAGGACAGGAAGGTTGTTACTATAAAGGTTATTAATATAATAATTGCAACAATAAAATACAAAACGTTCACCTCCATAGCTTTATATTCTTTTTGCATTAGCTAAATACCTCCTTCTCCCAATAGTTTTCCATTGCTTTTCTTCTCGAAATAACATAATTTATGAAATAATAGATTTATATTATTATGTAAAGGAATGAAGCAAATGACTGTCGAGAAAATTACAACGGAAGAAGCTTTAAAAAATGCTTTTAATATAAGAAAAAGTGTGTTTGTTGAAGAGCAGGGTGTTCCTTTAGAGGATGAATTTGATCAATTTGATCAGTTGGATGGGCAGTGCCAGCATATTTTAGTGTCCATCGATCATAAAGCAGTAGGTACGGGTCGTATTCGAGCGGTCGATGGAGTAGGAAAGCTAGAACGCATCTGCATTTTAGAGCCATTCCGTAAACTCGGATTAGGAAAAGTCATTATCCATTCCCTAGAGGAAATAGCGAAGGATATGAGTCTTTCTAAGGTTAAGCTTCACGGTCAAACGCACGCCGAGGGCTTCTACGTGAAACTTGGTTATCACACAGCCTCCGATGCTTTCATGGAGGATGGTATTCCCCACCTTTTAATGACCAAACACTTAAATTAATTTAACTATTCTAAAAATAAAAAATTTATGCTACAATACGATTAAATCTGTTTGGAGAAAGGATACAAACTCTTATGCCAACATTTACTTTGTAATGGATCAACTAAATTGGATAGCACTTTTCCTGATTATTTTAACCAAGGGATTAGTCTGCCCATCTACCATTACAAAGGAACAAGAGCAAACCAGTAGTTTCGTATGCTTTTAGGGATCCTTTTGGGGTCTCTTTTTTGTTGTACAAATTAATAACGATTCTACCAATGTCCAAACGGATGCAATTGTTCCTTTATCTTATATGAGGTGAAGGAAATGACCGTTATACGTCATGATTGGGAAATTCTAAAGAAGCAAACAGTTCGTTCAGAGATAAAGCATTGCAAAATGTGTGGGAAAAACTCTACGTTTACCGACACTAATATACGAAGACATAATTCTAATGGGAAGCATATATACCGATTTGCTATTTACAAATGCGAAAAAAACCACACTTGGAATAAAAAGCTAGACATTTATAAAGCTTTTCGTAAACATGAGAGGGTTTATGGACGAGAGCCTGTATATCAAAAAAGCATTTTGACAGAAATACCCGTTCATCTTTATCTAGAAAATCGAGTATCGGAAGTTCATATAATGATTAAGTCTATAGAAGGGGTGTATCGTATTGACTCTCTTCTTTCTCAACAAATACCTGATTGGAGTAGGACTGTTGTCGTTGATAAAATAAAAAGCGGTTCTATTTTGGTAAATGACCAATGCATTAAGCCAAGTATGAAAGTAATGCCTCATGACACTATTATGATTAAGCTAGACTAAAATAATGGTTCTAGTATGTAAAAAAGGAGGCTTGTGACCAACGTCCAAGTCCTCCCTTTTTTATTTCTTATGTCCTCCAAGTAGGCCCGCCCGCTTAACAGCAGTGCCAGCTTCCGTATAGGAAACTGCACGTAAAACAGCGGTTGAACCATACTTGTTTCGAAGATAATCCATCGTTTTCCCAAGCTTTCGTTCCTTCCACTTCCCTTCCTCAAAAAGGCTTAGCTGCATCGAGTTCTCTGGCTCTAGATTGGTGATCGAAATGGATAGTTTCCTTACCGGGCTGCGGTCGTAAAAGTCATCAAAAATTTGCTCGCACATTTTATAGATTTTCATGGTCGCATTCGTTGGTTCATCTATAGAGCGTGAACGATTGAATCCACCACCAAAAACTTCCTTACTATAACCGACCGATAGATGAATAGTGCGTCCAACCATATTAGCTTCTCTTGTTCTTCTGGCCACGTCCTCACACATTTCCAGTATGACTGCCATTACTTCTTTTTTCGTTCGATAGTCGCGAAACAATACTTGACCCTTTCCATAGCTTATCTGACCATCTACAATGGGTGCTCCCAGTTCCGAGAGATCTATCCCCCAGGCATGGTGGTACAGCTGATTTCCCATCACCCCAAATTTTTCCTCCAGTAGATCCAAGGAAGTGTTTGCGAGCTGCCCTACATTGAAAATCCCCATATTATTTAACGTTTTTTCCAATCGTGATCCTATCCCCCACATTTCACTTAACGGGGAAACAGGCCACAGCTTTTTAGGGATGTCTTTATACGTCCATTTGGCAAAGCCAGTTTTTTTTGCCTCCAAATCAAGTGCCAGCTTTGCCACAAGCATATTCGGCCCCAACCCCACTGCACATGGAAGCTGAAACTGATAATGCAGGCCATCCTGAATACGTTTGACTGTACGCTCAATTGGTCCCCAAAGCTTTTCGGTTCCCCCTAAATCAGCAAAGCATTCATCCACGCTGTACACATGAATAGATTCACTTGGGACAAACTGATTTAAATAACGTGTTATCTCCATTGAAACCCGAACAAAAAACTCCATTTTCGGCTCTAGTAGATGGATGGAAGGATCGTCTGGTATTTCAAATAATCTGGACCCCGTTTTAACACCAAACCTTTTTTTCATCGGAGGTGAAGCAGCAAGCACAATACTTCCCTTCTGCTCCAAGTTTCCAATAACCGCAATAGGCGTATTCATCACATCAAGCCCCGCCTCTGCCGCAGCACAGCTTGCAAAAAAGCTTCGGATGTCTATACAAATAATGCTTCGATCTTCTAAGCCCTCATACATAAAAGCTTCTCCTCCCAAAAGAAACATTTGTTCCTCTTAGTATAATACAAACGTACGTTCTTATTCAATGGTAATGTAGACCATTGGAGGAGTTGTATCGGACTGGCTGACATTTGCTCGGATGGCCATTTTAAATTTAAAAACTCGTTACAATTACAGGTTTACTTGTGAGGTGCAAACGTAAAATCACCGTCTTAAAAACACAGTATTTCACAAAATAAATCACAGTATATTTCGCAGATAAAAAAGGTTGCAACAAAAGTTTCTTCAAAATACAATATAGCTGTTTTCCGCTCCGGCGGGCGCTTTCTGCGGTGCACGATTTTAATCTCCTCACGTCGCTTTGCTCCAAACAATGAGAACAGAGAAATAATTTTTAATTAGAAATCAGTTATCTTTAAAAAAGTAAAGACGTGAAATCAAGTTGCTGATCTCACATCTTTTAATTTATTGACTAGTTATGTCACAGATCTTTTCTATCTATTTTAACGAACGCCCCGTTAGTCGATTTATTACAAAATAATTTCTTCCCCGATACTTATAGCACGAAAAGGATTTCTTTCCTTTGATTTTAACGATTCAATAAAGTCTGGAGTTAAATCCTCTTTGTTAATAATTATTGTTGTAGAACCAGATACTAAACCGTTTAAAAAAATGGGTTCAACAGATTCGGGATTCTTAAGTCGCTGATAAAAAAAACTGTCTAAAACAATAGTTGCATAACTAAAATCACCTGTATAATTAATGAATTGAAAGTTAACTTCAAAAATAAGGTCATCATTGTTTTCCTCTATCTCATAGGTGAACCTTTTTACTTCTGCACTTTTATTAGGAAATAAAATCCACACTAAGCACAATAAAAAAATCACAGATATAATGAAAATTAGTACTTTGTTTCTTTTCAAAAATTCCCCTCCATTTTATTAACCTGCCCGGTTAGCGCAAGGACACCCTTTTACAATCTTTCCAGATCCGTAATATCATTTTAACATAAATATCCATTATCCTAAGTGTGTAATTCACCTACTAATCCCCCAAAATTAAAACAGTAAAAACGCACTGTGAATTACATTTTGAATTCAAGTGCGTTTTACTATGTTTGCGCCTCTGAAGTAAACTCGTTAGTTACAACATAGACTTGTCTTTATTATGAGCCTAGCTGTCATTCATTCTACTTAGTGACCTCTGGCTTACATGAGAGGAGGTTAATAGGTTTTCCTAAACTTTCTGCTTTTCTTTCCCCTCATGTAAAAGTTGCATTTTATCCTGTAGCTGTTGCTTATTCCATTCCACGACGTCCTCAGATACAAACGCCACTTTCTTTCTCTTTGGAATTCTGACTTGTCCATTCACAGCCCGAGTATAACCTTCTATCATGGCGGAAATGGCTAAAATAACTAAGGCAAAGCATATTGCAGGACCTAGTGGGAGCCAAGGCACACCTTGTAAATATCGGAAAGATGATCCAAAAAGTCCAGCCCATTCATAGGCAATCGATTTTGGAGGGTCTCCAAACATAGGGTCATAGCTAACTGCCGTACCTCCAATATATAATTGCAACAATCCTAGGTGAGTGAACACCACTAATGTTTCTACTACCTGTTGGCCATATAAAACAAATAATTTCTCTCTCATCATTGGAAATAGATGACGAGTAATAATTCTCGGTCGTCCAGCACCCAGTGTTTTAGAAGCTAAAACATATTCCTCCTGATAGAGAAGGTTAGCCTCATTACCTATAAGTGAAGCTACTATCGGTACCGTAATGATTGCCATTAATACTACTTGAATAATAATTCGCTCCCATACTGTTGTAGAAAATCCCTCCATCGGCTCCCATAACACAGGGTAAAGCATTAGATAAGAGAATATCGTCATAGGAATATAATGTAGAGGATCAATAGCACTGTTAATAAGCGTACGTCTCTTCTGCCAATAAGTACCGATTGCAAACCCTAGCGGTACTGCGATGAGCATTCGAACAGCTGCAACACCCATTGCCGAAATGATGGTATATTTTGCACCAAGCATGATTTTAGCAAACATGTCATAGCCATACTGGTCCGTCCCAAGTGGGTGCATCCAGCTAGGAGATAACGGCGCAGCTTCTATAACTCTGCCATTCTCCATTAAAAAGTAGGTTTGCTTCGGATCTGGTCCAAAAATCCATTCAAATATAAAACTACCTAATAAAAAGAAGGCTAATATAATAAATCCAAACACAAAATAAGGCTGTCTCCAAATTGATTTTTGCTTCATCCTATTGCTCTCCCCTTGTTCACATGACGTAGAAAATACCATTCACCAAAGCTATACAGGAGGAACACTGGGAAAAAGAAGCTACACACCGTTATAAAAAATAACTCTCCAGTTATATTAGCACTCAAATAAAACATAATACCTGGCATATTAAACATACGTTCTAGGATAAATAAGTTGGAAAGCATAAACCACATCGTTTTTTTCGATTGAAAAAAGATACTAATAATCGCGTTTCTAAACATATGTATGAGTAAAATAATCAATTTGCCGAATCCAAGCGATCTTGCAAGCTCTGTATACATTTTCCGTTCCTCTGCCTCAAAAGTAAGCATACTTAATCGGTAAAGCTGAACCATAGGAAGAATCATCAAACATACTACTGGAAGCAAATAAATTTTCTCCCCACCTGTAACGGCTATCTTCACAAATACTCCTGTATGCCTATGAATGATGATCACTAGAAGCTGAATGAGCATTATAATCAATATATCCGGAATTGATTCCAAAAAGAAAAAAACAGTTTTAATCCGCTGTCTAACTCGTTCTTTACATAACATAGTGATCACAGTAAAAAATAGAGCTAACAGAACAGCCACTATAAGTGCCAAAAATAAAGTCTCGAGAGAATACTGGATGTATTCTCCAATATGCAAACCCGCATATTTTTCTAATAGTTTACTTAAAGGAAACAATCCAAATAGGTGGTCTCTATATTCTTTCCACCAAAACTCCCCTTGCTGGAAGCCTGTAATTAACAACGGTAATCCACTAATCAGTACAATACCAATAAACGCAACACCTAGCTGAAACATCCATCTCCAAAAAACTTTCATAATAATCCCCCGTGACTAAAATTTACGATGAAATTATCATATCACAATAATTAACGAATAAAAGAGAATTTTCAGGAGACTCAATATATTTAGAGGAAAAAGGTAGTTTTTAGTTTTAATTGTTAAATGCTTCACTTAAACTATGATTCTAAAAAATCTCTGTAATGGGTAAATGGTTAACTTTGAAGGTTATGGTAAGAGGAAGGTTTTTATCGGACTATGTCGAATAAGTTAATATATGTAAAGTAATGAATATAAGAGGCATTACTCAATTCTGAAGCGACACTCAACGGTGTAGTTTATCTATGGGGGATTTTATATGATAAGCAAAACAAAAAACTCTAAATATCTAGATTTCAACAGCTATTTCAAGAAATTATTTCCCTATATTTTTATCCCAACTTTATTAGTATTTCTGATAAGTGATTCTTTCATTACAGATAATCCGTTTAAGGAATTAGAGGATTATGGTTCATTTTTATTTGTAAGTTTATTTTCCTTATTATTGGCAACTATAATCAGCTCAGTAATAATTAGTCTTATCTGGGCTTTTACTAAAAAGGTCGATTAAGTTGATTAACTGTGTGTCTTGATAAAACACAAAAAATGAGCTTGGACTACGTGGTCCAGCTCATTTTTTTGCGTCATTTCATATAACGATTAGAAAAATAATCTATAAATTATTGGCTAACTTTTTTCGGGAGTAACTGTGAGAACCTTAGTTTCTTTCCCATATTCTAAACGAATAGTTTTTCTTGCCTCAATTGGTGATCGGGCGTTCACCGGTATAACCTCTACTACTCCATTCACTTCCATCTCCACTAAAAAGCATTTTGCACCACATTTCATATTAAACCCTCCTCAAGCATTACTTTAAATTTATCTAAAAAGAAACTTTTAATCAAAAATTAGGAACATCGAATAGATAATTTAAAATCTTGTAACCTCGAGTGAATTACACTCAATTTATGGGACACTTCTTAATCTTTATGGGACATTATTTCATATTTTACGGGCGAGTTTTCAATGTTTATGGGACACTCTCCAACCATTTACGGGCGCTTTCCTCGTTTATGGGACACTTCTTAATCTTTATGGGGCACTATTTCATATTTTATGGGCGAGTTTTCACTCTTTATGGGACACTCTCCATTCATTTATTGGCGCTCATACGGGTAGACTCCAAATATTTAGGATTGTTCTATCATTTAAAAAGGAATTCTGAGATTTCGGTAGAATAAATATAAATACCACTTAATTAGTCTAAATTGCTTTGCTCAAGGAGGACTTAATACATATATTAATAAATGGAGGTGATTTCAAATGAAGGAAGTAAAAGAGCAGCTTATACATAGCTGTAACTATTTAGAGGAAAGAGAATTAGTTCAACTAAGAAGTGCCATGGACTTTGCAGAAAAGGCGCATGTTGGCCAAACAAGAGCAACTGGTGAGCCTTACATTATCCACCCTTTCGAGGTGTGCCTGATTCTATCCGAATACAAGGCTGACATAACGACTTTAGTCTGCTCCTTACTTCATGATGTAGTGGAAGATACAACAGTTGATCTCAAGGAAATAGAGCTTTTATTTGGAAAAGATGTCGCCTTTATCGTGGATGGGTTAACGAAGTTCGAAAAAGGTACGTTTGAAAAAGAGGAGTATAGTGCCATAAATATGGAGAAGCTCCTATCCTATGCTATTCAAGATATACGAATAGCTGCTATTAAACTAGCAGATCGTTTGCATAATATGAGAACCCTGGCTATCAAAAGAACGGAAAAGAAAATTCCCTATTCAAACGAAACACTTCTTTATTTTTCACCATTAGCAGAAAGAATAGGGTTGTTTACACTCCAAAGGGAGCTGGAAGAGCTAGCCTTCAGCTATTTGCATCCGGAACGGTATAAGCAATTTCGTGAGAAGATAAATAACTATACAAAAGTCTATGAGGAATCCTATGAGGAATTTATTACTAAACTAATGAAAGAGGATACCACACACATAATTACCAAACATAGATGGATTAATATCCCCTTATTTCAAGGGTACAACTTGTTGAGTGAAGGATTCTACCTTTCGGATATGTTTACTGTTCACATTACGATTGATTCTACCTTCAACTGCTATACAGCTCTTGGTCTAGTGCATTCCACATTTGAAACAATGCCAGATCATTTTGTAGACCAAATTGCCATTGAAAAACACCCCTTTATCAAACAGCTCAAAACAAAGGTTAGAGTAGCTGGCATTCCAATGACAATTGTTTTACAGGATAGGCAAACACAATACTTTTACCAGTATGGTATATTCGCTTGCTTAAAGTCCATTGATTCTACTACACTAAGTACCTCTCTTTTAGGGAACTCGATTCCTTTTGCTAAATCCATTACGAATAACCCAATTGCATTTTGTGAGCTAGTTTCTCTAGAACTTTTTTATAAAGAAATAGAAATATACACACCAAAAATGGATATTATTAAGTTACCAGTTAACTCCAACATCATTGACTTTGCATATGCACTTAATCCGACTTTGGCAAATAAACTAGCCTTTGCTAAAGTAAATGGCAAGATAAGCTCACTTCAAACAATTTTAAAGGATAAAGATATAGTAGAGCTCCATGTGAAAAATAAAATAACTGCTAATGCAAAGTGGCTTCATTTTGTGAAAACATCCAAGGCTGTTAAAGAAATAACCGATATCGTGAATGATGAAACAAACCCTGCCTAACACACCATAAGAATCTAGCAATCTTATAGTGTGTTAGGCTAGTTTGCGATTAATACTATACTGTTTAATGATTGAACATCCTTATTAGTAGCTTTCTCTAGTAAGGCATAATAACTCTGAATTAGCGTTTGTAGTTTAATGGGAGAACGATTAAATTTCTCTCTCACTGATATCGCATAGTCTACTTCCCATTTGCCATCTTGTAGGAACGATGCATCCACATTTTTTGCTTCCACCAGGTTCCATCCTGTTTCTTTCAGCATCTCTTTAAGTTGTTGCTTGTGAAAAATATTTTGGATATTACCATCGTCTTCAAACTGTTCTGCATATATTGCTAATATGCTCGCTGAGTAAAAATGGGCAAGCTGCTCTGGCTTAGTCCATTCTAGGTCCCACTCGGCGATACATATGCGCTTAGCTACCTTCTTTAATCGTTTAAGATAAGAAAGCAATATAGCAGGATCTTGAAAATACCAAAGACAGTGAGAGAGAATAGCTACATCGTATGTCTCTTCTATATTCATCATGAGGAAGTCTGCTTCTAAATCAAAAGATAATCGGGTACCTATTGGGGAGGATTTTATAAAGTCAGTTGCTTCTCCTAAGGTTATGGGTTTACCGTAATCTCTGCCAGCAATATCAATTGCCATTACAAATCCTGTTTCACCTACTGCATCTGCCAATGCAACTGTGGTATCACCTTGACCACACCCGATTTCTAGCACTCTCATGCCCTTTTCAATATTAAATGCCTGTACTAGCCCTAGGCGATGTTGAAGCTGTATAAGTTGAATAGAAGAATCTCCTACAGTTTTCATATAAGATAATAATTTTTCCATTTTCTCTACCCTTTCACTAAAGTTTAGGCGAAAATAAACAATAGTATGAATTAATGTAATATACTTACTTTATCATAATTTAAAAATAAAAGGAGGAGCAAAATGATCAAGAAGCTACTGGATGAAACTCAAAATATCAGCTACTTTGTTTACTTAACTAACCGAGGAGATGCCTTCCCTAAAATAGGTGATAGCCTAGAGGAAATCTATACAAACCTTCGAGAAGAAGTTTCTATGGGTTACACGGATCTGTGGGTGTTAAAGAGAGTTGGATTGCTGAATAAGCATGATACATTCTATTTTTCAGAAAACGATCGAACAGCAGATGACGAATTAAAAAGAGCCCAATACCTTCCTGAAAGGATTTATATCACATTCACCTTTGTACAAATTAACGAAGCAACTCCACCTATGTGTACCAATTCAGGCGGCACGATGAC
This sequence comes from Psychrobacillus sp. FSL W7-1457, assembly GCF_038593405.1. Lineage (NCBI taxonomy): Bacteria > Bacillati > Bacillota > Bacilli > Caryophanales > Bacillaceae > Psychrobacillus > Psychrobacillus sp. FSL W7-1457. Next base: position 1,896,610 of record NZ_CP151993.1, on the reverse strand, counting down.
CCACCTTACTTATAAAGAGGCAGAAGAGTATGCTGTTAAACATATTGATAAAATGAAACAGAAATATCCAGAAAGAGAGTTTTATGTTTTATTCGCTCGTTTAGTGGAGAGTAATACTTGGCATTAATAGAGACATGAAAAGGGACCATTCGCGAAAGAATGTCCCTTTTTTTAGTATTTATTCGAGTGCTATTTCAATCTCATGACCACCAATTGTCACATTTATACCTGATACTCTTTGTTGTTTAACGATAAGCTGATTTATTAATACACTTTGCTCTAACAATGGATAAAAATTGTTTATGACTGCAAGCATCTCGGGAGTTGTGTGAAGGCTGATATTTACTCTTTTTTCTACAGGTAAAAGCAACTGCTTCCGATAGGATTGGATCGCTCTGATTAACTCACGCATCCACCCCTCATGTATCAAGGCTTCTGTTAATGTCACATTTATCAAAACAGTCATGTCATTACTAGTTCCATAAGCAAAGCCATCCTTTACTTTTTTCTCTATTAAAACGTCTTCTAGTAAAACAAGATTTTCTTCTAACTTTATGCTTCTATTTTGAATAAGCTCGCTTACCTGACTAGATGTTAAGTTATTTAGCCTCATATTAATACTATTTGATTGTTTGCCAAACTTAGCAGCTGATTTTTTAAAATCTAATCTCACAGTTGAAGTAAAATATTCCTCTCTGCTGTTAAGCAGATGAATCTCCTTGATATTTAGCTCTTCCATTATAATACTTTCATATGCATTCCAATTTAGTGGTTTGCTGCTCATCACAAACAATTGTGCTAGTGGCTGCTTTACCTTTATAGCAAGACTGTTGCGAATGCTTCTTCCTAGTTCCACAACCTGTAATACCTCACCCATCTCCTGCTCGAGTAATTGATCGATTAGGGATTCATCAGACTGTGGGTAATCCGTAAGATGGACACTTTTTCCGGTAAGTGCCACGTATATCTCTTCAACGATAAAAGGTGTAAATGGCGCAAGTAATTGGCTTACTTTAGTCAATACCTCGTAAAGCGTTTCATATGCTGCTACTTTATCGTTATTGAGACCACTTGACCAAAAACGTTCCCTCGATCTTCTAATGTACCAGTTGCTTATTTGTTCCACTAAACGTGCAATATCTCTTGCTGCACTCGTAAAGTTAAACTCATCTAATTTAATGTTAACGTTGCGAATGGTACTATGAAGGCAGGATAGAATCCACTTATCTAATGTTGTTTGCTGAAGTGCTTTATCTCCCGTTACGACATATTTGTCTAAAGAAGTATAGAGTCTATAAAAATGATAAACATTGTCTAGTGTATCAACCAGCTTAGATTTCGCCTCTTGAACAATTCGTTCGGAAAATCTTTTTGCATTCCAGGGGGCACTGTCAACGAGTAAAGCCCATCTCAGTGAATCTGCCCCATAGTATTGGATCAGCTCAACAGGATCCAACGCATTCCCTTTGCTTTTAGACATCTTTTGGCCGTTCTCATCTAAAATATGCCCAGTGGAAAGAACACGCTTGTATGGTGACTTGCCTGTGAACAGTGTAGAAACAGCCAAAAGACTGTAAAACCATCCTCTTGTTTGATCAATCCCCTCTACTATCAAATCTGCTGGAAACTGTTTAGAGAATAGCTTGTCATTCTCAAATGGAGAATGATATTGGGCAAATGGCATAGAACCGCTGTCAAACCATACATCGATTACCTCAGGAGTTCTCATCATAGCTCCAGCACACGACGGACAACAGAGGCGAACATCATCTACGTATGGCTTATGGAGCTCAATACTTCCTAGAGGATGTAGCGAATACTTGCTCAATTCTTCTATACTTTTAGGGGCGATCTCAAGCTTACAATTGCTGCATTCCCATACATTAAGTGGAGTCCCCCAGTAACGATTACGACTGATATTCCAGTCGACCATTTGCTCTAAAAAGTTGCCGAACCTACCATGCTTGAGATGCTCTGGATGCCAAGATACAGATTCATTATTAGCTAAAAATTGTTCTTTTAAGGCTGTAGTTTGTATAAACCAGCTTTCCATTGCGTAATAGAGTAATGGGGAATCACAGCGCCAGCAATAGGGATAGCTATGCTCGTATTTTTCCTTGTAAAACAGTAGTCCTTTATGGGAGAGTAATCGTATAATTTCTAAATCACATTCTTTAACAAAACGTCCTTCCAACCCCTCGACGGCTATCGTAAACCTCCCTCTTTCATCTACTACATGAATAAAAGGTAAGCTATTTTCCTTCATCACTTTGTAATCTTCTTCCCCATACGCTGGTGCGATATGCACTACACCAGTTCCGCTTTCACTTGAAACGTAATTTGCGGTAACTACTTTATATCCCTGTTTTACATGTACAATATCAAAAAGTGGTGTATAGGTAAGACCCTCTAATTCTGCCCCCTTTAAGGTGGAAAGAATCTCATATCCCTCTTTCAATACTTTTTTTACTAAATCTCTTGCGAGGATATATACCTCCTCCCCTTTCTTCGCTCGAACGTATTCAAGCGAGGGATTAACCGCCAAGGCTACATTTGCCGGCAGTGTCCAAGGAGTAGTAGTCCATCCAAGAAAATACTCATTCTCTTTATGTGTAAGCTTAAACTTAACTATTGCAGATAAGTCTTTAACCGTTTTATAACCTTGAGATACCTCGTGCGAACTTAAGGTCGTTTGACAGCTAGGACAATATGGGGAAACCCGATGACCTTTTTGTAGCAGACCTTGATCATGTATAGTACCAAGGATATGCCATACACTTTCAATATAGCTATTACTCATCGTCATGTAGGGGCTATCCATATCGACCCAGTATCCCAGTTTTTCTGTGAAATCACGCCATTCCTTTTCGTAAACAAATACGCTTTCCTTACATTTCTTGATAAATGCTTCGATTCCATAATCTTCAATATCCTTCTTACCAGAAATACCAAGCTGTTTTTCTACGCCAAGTTCAACTGGTAGCCCGTGAGTATCCCAGCCTGCTTTTCTAATGACCTGATAACCCTTCGTTGTTTTATATCTAGCGACCAGATCCTTGATCGTTCTACCGAGGGCATGCCCTACATGTGGCATACCGTTCGCTGTAGGAGGACCTTCATAAAACACAAATGTAGGATTTCCATCTCGTTGCTCAACAGATGCCTGAAATACATTATGCTCCTCCCACATCTTTCGTATCTGCTCCTCGCGTTGTAAAACCGTCTTCTTTACGTCCTTGTTAACCATCTGATATCACTCCTTGTTCAATTTAATAAAACATACAAAAAACCCGCCCCAGTAAAGGGACGGGTTTAACCGTGATACCACCCTAATTCCATTGAAATCTTCATTTCAATAGCACTTAGCCACGTACAAGCATACGCGTTCCTTTTAACGGTAGACACCCGATCACACTTACTTAGTTCAGTGCGACTTCTCAGAGAGGATTTTCAAAAATAACCTAAACACCGACTTTCAGCATAGCGTCGGCTCTCTTTGGAATAGATTTATCATTTACTTTTTCTCATCAACGAATTTGTATGGTTTTATTGTGGATAAATTTATCATGTATGTAAAACTAATGTCAATAGGATTATTTATTACTTAGCAAAAAATATAAATATTCGTTCTTTTAGTTGGTTTCAAATGTTACTTATCAAAGGTACAAGCTTATTCTCTAAGCGCATAATAAATTAGAAAGTCTGCCCATTCTTCCTCTTCCATAGAAAATTTCTCTCGTGTACACTCGTATTTGAAGCCGGCTCTTTTAGCAAGATTTTCGGACGGCCTATTATCAACATTAATATGAAGTTCAATTCGTTGGAACTTTAAAGAGTCAAAAAAATAATCTTTAGCTTCTCTCACACTTTCGACTCCATACCCCTTCTTCCAATATTGGTTATGAATAGAATATCCCATCATCGCCCATTGATAATCCATCCTAAGAATTGTGATTAGTTCTACCTTTCCGATATTAACTCCATCTTCTTTTCTAAAAACACCCAATATGTACATTTCGTCGTTCTCTTGAGCCTTATTAAAACCTTTGATCCATTCAGAGAACCACTCCTTAGAAACCTTCTCCATTGTTTTATATCCTTCGTCGTATTTATATTGAGAAGGTAATCGATGATTGAATCCATTTGACCAGTTCTCATAATCATCCTCATTAAATGTTCTGAGTATCAAGCGATCAGTTTCCAAATATAATGCTTTCATAGCTATCCCCCTCCACACAATATTTTGATACCAAAATATTCAAAACTAAAACGTGATGGTTGTATTTAATCTATTCTCTAACATTAAAACCCGAATAGGTCCACTTGTTACGTGTACACTATTCGGGTTCCTGTTCAAATGTATTGTTTAAAAAACACCGTTATGTTGCATATACGAAGTCTCCATCATCTTCATCTTGGATCTCACCGACAATTTCTGATAATATATCCTCCATTGTAACAAGACCCACGATAACTCCTTTACCATCTGTTACAATGGCCATGTGCTTACGCGTTTGTTGCATTTTTAAGAATACCTCTTTAATAACTGTTGAATTTTTGAATCTTGGGATTTCATGGATGAAGAATGTCACGTCATTAGAACGTCCAGCAGCGATATCCGTTAACATTTCCTTCGTGTTAATAAATCCAATTACGTCATTCTTCTTTTTTAAAACGTCAATGACTGGATAGCGTGTATATTCGAACTCTTCAATGACCGCCACCATTTGCTCAAGCGTTTGCTGTTTCTCTAACATGATTACCTCTGACCGTGGAATCATAATATCCTTTAGCTGACGAGTATCAAATGCAAATATATTTTCCAAATAAGCAAGTTCGGTTTGGTTGATTTCTCCACCTGCAAAGCTTTGTGTAACAATCATTTTCAACTCTTCTTCAGAATACACTTCGTCATGTCCCGCAGGCTTTACTCCAAATATTTTTAATAACGCACGAGCGGATCCATTTAACGCTGAGATAAACGGCTTAGAAACTTTCCCGAACCAATAAAGAGGTGGTGCTAAAAGAAGTGTCATTTTATCAGCATATTGAATTGCTAATGTTTTAGGCATTAATTCACCAAGAACTACGTGTAAAAATGTGACAACCGATAACGCTATGACATAGGAAAGTGCGGTTGAAAGAGCTTCACCTAAATTTAAATATTCAAATACTGGTGCTAACATTTTTTCAACGGTCGGTTCTCCAAGTGCTCCCAAAATTAGAGCTGTCACTGTTATTCCTAGCTGACACGCTGATAAATAGTAATCTAAATCTTGTGTAACTTTCTTGGCGACGACTGCTTTTTTGTTTCCTTCCGAGATAAGCTGGTCAATTCGTGACATACGCACTTTTAAAATTGCGAATTCTGCCCCTACGAAAAACGCTGTCAATAAAATAAATAATGTGATTAACGCTAAGTTTAAAATAATTATACCGTCCAATTAACTCCCTTATGGAAAGGGATTCACCTCCATTAATAATCGTAATTATTGTTTAAAATAATTTTGCTTGAAGATCACTTCTTTAATATGGTAGTTTTCTACTTCACCAATAATCCATAGATGATCACCGTGCTGTATTTCCATTCCCTCGTTAACTTCCGATGTGTTTTTAAAACCTTCATTTAGTGCCCAACCACCAATTGTATCTATATCTTCACTATCCTCGAAGTCAATACCAAAGCGATCCTCTAGTTCTTCTAATAATGCTCGGTTATTAATTGTATACTCGTTTTCGCCCGTCTTACGAATCTCATCCACTTCATCCGCATCAAATTCATCACGAATTTCTCCAACGAGCTCTTCTAGTATATCTTCCAACGTTAAAATACCAGCGGTACCACCATACTCATCGACAGCCACCGCTATATGTACACGCTCCTCCTGCATTTTTAATAATGCATTTTGAATCGGTGTTTGCTCAAACACAAATGGAATCGTGCGAACAAAATCACTCAAATCAGCAGGACGGTTCGTTACTATGCGACTAAGTAACTTATTTGCATTTACAAAGCCAATAATTTTATCTTTATCGTTTTCCTCAACGACTGGATAACGTGTGTAATTATGCTCATCTAAAATCGATACTATTTCTGTAGTATTCATATCCCTATCAATAGCAACAAACTCTGGGCGAGGAACCATAATGTCTTTGACAACACGCTCATCGAAGGCGAATACATTCTCCATATATTCCAATTCTTGCTTATCAATTTCCCCACCTTGGAAACTTTGGGACATAATTATTTTAAGCTCTTCTTCCGAATAGGCTTGATCCTCGCTAGCTGCTTTAACACCTACAGCACGCAATAGAAATCGTGATGTACCATTTAATGCTCTAATAAACGGATACATTACTTTACCGAAATAATATAGACTTGGTGCCAACATTAATGTGACTTTCTCCGAAAATTGAATTGCTAATGTTTTTGGTGCCATTTCTCCAATAACGACATGTAGGTAACTTACAATCGCAAGTGAGATACCATAAGATAAAATATTCATTACAGTTTCAGGAGTATTGAGCCATTCAAAAATAGGATACATTAAATGCTTAACGTAAGGCTTTGTGAAAGCACCTAACCCAATAGCTGTGATTGTAATACCCAACTGACACGCTGATAAGTAATAATCAAGGTCACTTACAACTTTCTTTGCAATCTCAGCTTTTTTATTACCTTCTTCGATTAACTGATCAATTCTGGATTTACGGATTTTGACTACTGCAAATTCAGCTGCTACGAAAAATGCTGTCAAACCTAAAAAGATGATTAATAAAATGATATTTAATATACTCGAGTCCAATATGTTCCCTCATTTAGAGGGATTCACCTCCGTTATTTTTAATACTCTACATGACTCTTAAAAATCTTTTCTAGTATATTATAACGAAAACCATCACGTTATGGTTTCAAAAAAACAAAATTTTTTCATCCTTCTCAATTTTCTACCCGAATTTCTTCATTTTAATCAGTATTTATGCATTTCCGTACAAATAACATAGACACCCACCTGTAATTATACAGGTGGGTGATATTAGTTAAATAGTTATCCAAAGTCCATGACGAGACTTTTAATTGTTTGAATTACCAGATGAAGTTGGTCGAGGTGCTTCTTCTTCAGCAAAAGTAGATGTTCCAAAGCTAAACAAAACCGTTAACGTGACTAACCCCAGAATAATTAATTTTTTCATTTTATAAATCCTCCCATTTTGTAATAGATTTTTTTCTAAACAATATTTCATTCGCCTTTTGATAATAAAGGTTCGCTGCTTTAAATCTGCTATTCCTATAGTAGTAGTCCGCCAAAAGAATAGAGTACTTTTGAACATGTCGATCGTCATGGACTTTTTCAAAATAATTAATACCTTTTTTAACAATAGCTTCAAATTCCTCTGAATGATTATGAAGAGCCTGGTATATGTGAAAATGGTGTATGTAAGATTTAATATTGCTTTTTTGCTGAATGCTAGCCTCGTCCATTTTACTGAAACCCGCTTCACACCAGCTGAGGACCCTTTGATGGTCGTTTTGCTTAGAATATTCTTTGACAATGGAAAGTGTAGTAATCATATAACCTTCCACCTGCTGAGGACCTTCCTTATACGACAGGCTAAGTGTATAGTACTCAATTGCTTTTTCATGATTTTCTTGGATAGCCTGGAGAGAACCTAAATTTTGATAGAGCATTCCTTTATATTGAGTTAGCTTATAATCCATAGCCAGCTTTTTAGCTAAGTTATAGTTTTTTTCTGCTTCTTGATAGTTCTTCATATTTTTATAGGCCATGCCTGTAACTATATAGCTATCAATTGCTCGTTCAAAGAGTAGATTATCCATATAATACTTAAGTGATTTACTAGAATGGTTAATGGCATTAAAATACTCATTACATTTAAAGTAGCTCAAGCTTATAACATTATGAAAATCGGCGAGTTCCCATTCTTCAAAGGAGCTATAGTTTACCAGCTTCAGAGCATCCTCGAGCTTATCTAGTGCAGTATAATATTCAGCGATTAAATAGTTATATATTCCAAGGTTTAAATTTAGAAGAAACCTTTGTTTGTCATCAAAATCTGCTTCCATTTTTATTAGGACTTGATAAATTGGATAGATTTGAAGGACTTCCTCGTTAACAATCAACATCAATCGAAACATGTATAAATTGTAACTGTAAAAATTTTTTAAATTAGTAAAGTTAATCTTCCGTGATGTATATTGCTGCAGGCGTTCCCTGACCATTTCTTGATCTCTACTTAAAATAGCACTTTTATATAATGCATATAAGTCTTCAATAACTTTGTTTTCTTCTTCCAGTGGTATTTCTTCTAGCATCAAGTTCAATCGTTTTAACAATGGCTGTGCTACATCTTCGCTAGGTATCGTTGAGTTACTTTCTATCTTGCTTAAATAGGAAGTTGAACAAATCCCCTTTGCCAAAACCGTTTGTTTAATATTCCGATTTAACCTTTCCTGCTTAATTATGAGACCAATACTACCACCCATCGGAAGTCACCTCCTTGCAATGTAGTATAGGTTATAATTCTCTTTTCATCGCTGAATTCCTTTTTTTATTTTTTCGACTTTTTTCTACAACTCTATAAAAAAAGAAGAAAAACATAGCGAAAATCAATATTTTGTACAATAATTCACCTAAAAAAAGAAATTCTTATTATAGTGCATTAAATAATAATACTTTTTTCTTTTTATTTCACAACAAATATTAGTATATTTCTTATCCAAATATTAGTAATATTTAGGATATACAATTATATATTTTACTTTTATTTCAAAAACATTTCATGGGAGTTGTAAAAAATAATAAAAAAATCCCTTTATATGAGAACAACAAGTCACTCATTGCTAAAGTCCCTTTTTCCTTAGCGCCAGCCAAGTATTACATTCTATTTTCAAGGGGGAATGTTAAAAATGGTTACTGGTAATAAAAAGATTATAGAAGAGTTTCTCAGCTACCCTGACAATCAAAAGATGCTTGAAGAATATCAATACACCAATAGCCAAGAGATTAAAAACAAATTAGATAGAGAGTTTAAAAGATTTTACCAAAATATTCGTATCTTAACCTATGTGATTAAGGTATTACATTTTGAAAGTAAACGATTTGATCAAAAGGAGCGTCTTCACAGAAGGAGGAATATTTTATCACTAGACGGTGATGAAAAAATATCAGTCATTTATCATGAAAGATTTTTTACAGACTTTATTGGATTCTCAGATGACATATCAGACCACATCTCGTCTGATAAATTATTTTTTAGTATAAGAAAGCTTTCAGAACGACAGAAGAAAATATTATCACTCGTCTTTGTAAAACAAATGACCGATCGGGAAATTGCACATTATTTTGGCATTTCGCAACAAGCGGTTTCAAAATCAAGACGAAATATAATCGAAAACATTCGAAAGGAGCTTACGTATGATTGAAGCTAGCAATATTGTTCAGTTGCTTGGCAACTTCGGCTTTCCAATTGTAGTCTCCATTTATTTACTTCACCGTTTTGAAAATAAGCTGGAGGCACTAGAAAATTCATTGCACAATCTATCCAATACTGTCGTTCATAACTTAGAAAAGAAAAAAGGGGGGAAATGAAATGGACGAAGCTGAAATTTTGAAGCTTCTTAAACAGCTTGAGCCTAAAATGGAAAGTGTTTTATATCAAACAAGCTTTGAATACAGAGAAGACCTGGAGCAGGACTTAATAGAAAAGATACTAAAAATAATCAATAACAAGGTTACACAAGAGGTGCCGGGATTCTTTGAGATGAATAGGAGATGAGATTATATTTTTAACTTTCCACAACTTTTACTCATTGACCTTTAACACCCTTCTTTGCAAGTATGGGTGTTAAAGGATTTTAAGCGTCTTCATAAAATCGCATATGTTGCTTGTCCTCTTTATAATACCTCAACCGATCCTCTAATGTACCAGTATGATACTCGAATTTATGCCCATCGGGATCTGTAAAATATATGGACTGCTTATCTCTTTCCTCTCTCTTACGCGAAGGAAGGATTGTAACTTTTAATGCCTGTAGCCTTTTACAAATATCCTGGAAATCCTTTTCGTCTACGGTAAATGCGATATGTGTATAGGAATATTTTATATCGTTTCTAGGTATATGTGGCTCTTCATTTAATGCTAACCATATTCCATTTACGTCAAAATAAGCGGTGGTATTTCCAACAACTAATAGTTTTGCATTCAACACATCTTTATAAAACTGTATGGACCTTTGAAGATTAGAAACAGAAAATAATAAATGGTTAATGCCTTTAATGTCCATGTAGTACCTCTTCTTCTGATATTCTTTTAACATCCCTCAATTTTTTACCTTCAAATGACAACTGATAAATATCAGGCATTTGGAGCTGATCCCAGAAAGCTAAATTATATTTGACATCAAAATAATTCATAATTAAAACCATTATATTACCATGAGTTCCAATCACCACGTTTTTACCCTGCCATTCATCTAATACCTGCAATAAGGACGTTATACCTCTCTCCTGGGCAACTAGATTTGATTCCCCTCCCTCCCATGAAAAAGCTGGTTCTTCCCAAACCTTTGCTATTGCTTCTTCAAAATTCGGAACCGGATGTTCTGATAATGTTCTTTCTCTAAATCCTTCTACTAGCTCGATAGTCAAATTAAATTGCTGAGCCACTTTTTCTACAGTTTGTATAGCCCTTTTATAAGGACTTGATATAACATGGTCAATATCATGTTGCATTAACAAATTCGCAACAAGCTTTGCATCACTTAAACCTCTAAGAGATAATGGTCGACCTACCTCGTCTGTTGAATAGGTTGAATGCGCGTGTCTTACAAAATAGATGTTAGTCATTAGAGACCCCTTCCCCCTCAAGTTTTAAATAATGATTTTCGCTCTCAGTCGGTCCTTTTACGCGGGATTGGCTAGAATCACCAACTCAGACTAGAACGTGTTAAATGATTTATTTGTATCACTTCACCTATAGTTGCTGCCGATCAATATAAAGATTAAATAGATCATGTTACGATTCCATTATTTGAAATAACTTAGAGAAACGTTATTTAGCTTTCTCACTCCTAATTTTCCCAACGAGCCTCATAAAATAGAGGAGGAAAAACAATGCTAGTAATAAATTCGGTAAAAAGAGAAGTGCAGGAGGAAGAAATTTCATTGAAAGAAAAGTAATCACAATAGGGATAATCACTAGCCATATCCAGACTCTTGAACGATTATTTGAAAAGCTTGTATGAGATTTCATTCATTCCCTCCTCTTTGTGAATTTTATTTTATAGACTTGTTTCCTACACTTGACAAGCATTAACAGCATTTTATTTAATTAAAAAACTTCTATGTATGAATCTACCCTATTAAATATTTATATTTCTTCTCTAGTATCCCATTAGTTCATATTTCGACATAATAGTTTACTTTTCCTCTGCATAGGAAATATATTTAACAGTATAGTTACATTGGAAGTTCTTTCATTAGGCCTCTATTTTATTTATTGATAAGATAAAAGAGTAATTATCCATAGAAAAGGAGTTGGTTTTTTATGTCTAATAAAGTGGAGATTGGTAGTACTGGGTTATTTGTAAATCCCATAGGTCTGGGCACTAATGCTGTTGGAGGACACAATATATTCCCTAATTTAAAGGACGAAACTGGTAAAGAAATTGTTCGTGCAGCCCTTCAAAATGACATTAACTTTATAGACACCGCTTATATGTACGGGCCGGAAAAATCAGAAATTCTAATTGGTGAGGTACTTAAAGAGACAGGACAAAGATCTAATGTTGTTCTTGCTACAAAAGGTGGACAAAAGTACATGAATGACAAAATGGAAGTAGACAATTCACCAAAATTTCTAAGAGAGACGGTCGAAAACAGCTTAAGACGCCTACAAACAGACTATATTGATTTATTTTATATACACTTTCCAGATGAACAAACACCGAAATATGAGGCTGTTGGAGAACTTCATAGATTAAAAGAGGAAGGAAAAATCCGTTCTATAGGGGTATCCAACTTTTCAATGGATCAGTTAAGAGAAGGAAACAAAGATGGTTATATTGAAGTCATCCAATCTGGCTATAATCTTTTTAAACGAGATGCAGAAGATGACTTAATCCCTTACTCTCTAGAAAATAATATCTCCTTTATACCTTATTTCCCATTAGCTTCTGGCTTATTGACAGGAAAATTTTCTCCTAATAGTACATTTGAAGATGGACGAGCAAAGAACCCATTGTTCCAGGGAGATGCATTCATTCAGAATTTAAATAAAGTGGATGAATTGAAGGCAATTGCCAATAATAAGCATGTAGCGGTTTCTAATTTCGTGTTAGCTTGGTATTTAAAACAGGAATCAATTGACGTTGTAATTCCTGGTGCTAAAAGGCCAGAGCAAGTACTAGAGAATATTAAGACTCTAGAAATTGAGCTTTCTAAAGATGAAATAAACAAAATCTCTAGTATCTTCCACTGATTTATCTTTTTATCAATTTAAGCGCCTAGACTTGCATAGCAATATATAGAGAGAGGATGTCAAGCTATGGACCAATTTATTAAAACAGAAGAACAATTTGAGCTAATTTCTAAGATAAACGATTTAAAACCAGTTTTTAGACATAGAGAGCCGGAGCTCGATCAACTCGGCTCCTTTCCTTTTGCTGATTTCCAAGATTTAAAGAATATAGATTATCCTACTTTAACTTTACCAAAAGAGTACGGAGGGCAAGGCTTAGGATTGTATGAATACATACTAGCACAGGAAGCTATTTCTGAGGGAAGTGGTGCTACAGGACTATCCATTGGATGGCACAACGGTATCGTTTTGGAATATGCAGAAAACAACCATTGGGAGCAAGATGCTGCTGACTGGCTCTTAAAGGAAATAGCAAATGGTGCAATCATTAATAGTGCAGCCACTGAAAATAATGCAGGTAGCCCTACACGAGGTGCTCTTCCCCGTACAAAGGTTATACGGGATGGCAAGGATTTAGTGATTAATGGTGAGAAAACTTTTACATCTGCTTCCCCTGTACTCGATTATATTATAGTTACATGCACAAACGAAATCGGCATTGTTGAAATGATAGTAGTACCTAGGGACAGTCCTGGTGTTTCTATTCTTGAAACATGGGATATGCTTTCCATGAGAGGAACTGCAAGTCATACCCTCATTTTAGAAAATGTTAGAGTTTCCGAAAATCATATCCTGAAAGCCTTACCTGCTACCAAGACAGAAGCAAAGGGATGGATGCTTCATATTCCAGCCTGCTACTTAGGGATCGCTTCTGCAGCAAGGAAATACGCAGTTGACTTTGCGGCTTCTTATATCCCCACCTCTTTAGGAAAGCCAATCGCTGAGACTCCAAATATTAAGCAGATCATAGGCGAAATGGAACTAGAGTTATCCATTGCAAGACATATGCTCTATGGAACGGTGGAACGATATGAGCAAGCAGAAGATAAGACGACCCTTCAAGAGTCACTGGATATTACTAAAATAGCCGTCACGAATGGAGCTATTAAAATAGTCGATTTGGCTATGAAAATAGTTGGCTCTAGAGCCCTATCTCAATCTAATCCGATGCATCGCTACTACCTAAATGTGAGAGCAGGATTATACAACCCTCCTATGGAAGATATGATAAAGTCAAAATTAGCAAGCGCAGCTATTGATGCAACTAAGAAAGACGAAAATTAAAACGAAGCGAATGGAGAGCAGTCCATTCGCTTCGTTTTAATTTTGTTTAAGAAGTTATAAACTTCGAAACCTGTGGATAAATTGATGACTAGCTCCATCGCCTCGCCCCTCGGGGTCAAATGGTTAAAAGCTCCGGTGGCTGAGGAACTGCCTCCTCGCTTTTCTCCATTTGCCTGTCGGGGCAGACATAGGCGATTGCGCTTTTCTTGATTGGCTAGCTCCATCGCCTTGCCCCTCGGGGTCAAATGGTTAAAAGCTCCGGTGGCTGAGGAACTGCCTCCTCGCTTTTCTCCATTTGCCTGTCGGGGCAGACATAGGCGATTGCGCTTTTCTTGTTACGTCCCAAAGGTTAAAAGGACATAAGAGGCTGCGTATAAAAAAGTTACAAGATATGTAATGATATACATCATTACTTCAAACCTGTTAAGCTTTCTTTCCCTCTTCGTCTTTTTAAGCAGACGAATATATGCATATCCACATAGCCACAGCAATAGGATCGTTACCTCGTTTACACTTTCTATTAAGTTAACCAACAGATTTTCTCCTTACCAATCATATTTAATTCATGTTTATAAGTACGGTTTTTGTAGAAAACCAAGAACAATAAAAGATAATGAAATTTATAAGCTTTTTAATACTGAAGTAAAATTGACTTACACTCTTTCTGGATCCTTATACCAGGTTGGTTCTAGCTCCTCGAAAAAATGGTGATCCTGTAATAATAGATTAATACGTTCCATAAACTTTTCTAATTGCTGAGGAGAGCTTTTAATTGACCAAACTATACTGGAAAAACACATCATAGCTGCATAAATACTATATATCCTCCAAAATTCATTTGGAATATTATCATTAAAATAACCATGTATTTGACCAATTGAAAAAGGTACACTTTCCACTCTACTAGCAATAGGAATTTTCATAAAATCATGCCAAGGATCACCCCAGTCAAAATTGTTAAAATCAATAAGACCCCCATATCTCTGATTGTTTAAAATGATATTTCCCAAATGAAAGTCGTCATGCTGGAATTGATTGGGACGATTCTCCAAATATACATTATTTTGCTCTATAAAATGAATGACTCTCTCCATATTTTCAAAGCTTAAATTATAACTTTTGTATTGCTCTAGGTATCTATTATGTTTTTTAATTGATCTAATATGCCAGCTCTCCAAATTAAGTGGTGCAGGAAGCATATGTATACGAAAAAGCTCTTTCCCGGCCTCTTTCCCTAATTCATATTGTTGTTGCTCTGATAAATAAGGAAGATAATCTTTTGCTTCCTCTCCTTCTATATAAGTCATGATGTTATAACACAATCCTAATTCATCTATCCTCCCTATCTCTACGGGCATGGGACATTTAATGCGTGATAGACGAAGCTCATTGAGCAGTTGAAATTCTTCCTTTTTTCTCTTATACAATTTAATTTCCATAAGACGTAATACATATTTTTTATCCAATTCATCCGTAACTATAAATTTCAGGTCAGAGGAATATCCTTTTGACAACTCTTGAATACTTTTAGAATGCTTAAGTAAAACGATTTTTTCTTTTATTTCACCAAAACTAACTTTCAAAAGATTGCCTCCTTTCTATCGTTGCTAATACAAATCTAAAGAAACTCACCAACCGAAACAATTTCAAATAGTCCACTTTCTTTTAAAAATTGAGCTACCAAATGGACATGAGCTGCTCCTATTATCAAAAGTACCCGATCATTTGAAGAGGAGATATCGGCGAGGTTAGCAAACAAAATAAGATTTCGCTGATACCACCATCTCATCCAATCAATTCCCACATAGTCGCTCCCCCGACCTATACGAGCAATATGCATATACATTTCATGTTGCTTTTTTATGTATTTCTCTTCGTTGAGGTTTATAATAAGCTCATCTATCCTTTTTTCACCTAGTGGGAGTATGAGCTTGGAACGATAAGTATCAATTAATTGAAAAACCTCTGTTTGTTCTTTTTCTGCCCACTTCATAACTTCTCCGATTGATCGATTCCCAACGTTCTCCATCCAATCTATCGCATATACCTCTTCATGTTTTAACTCCGCTGCCGCCTGAAAACCAAACTGATGTATTTCATCTATCGCTAGCTCTAGTTCATTGTTTAAATATTGATTATACTCTTCGTTTAATAAGTGATTTTTTTCTTTTTCAACTTCCAAAGCAATTTTGTCAGGATGGAATTCTTTTATAGCATCTACAACTTTTCTTATCTCCCCTTGCCTTTTAGTCGATCGTAAGTTGTCCGTTTCTACATTGTATAAATCAGAAGTATTTCCCATATGAAATGTCCCTAATATCATGATTTTGGTCATTTTTTATTACCATCCTCTCCCAATACGATAAAATTAATTTCATTAATACATCGCAGAGTTAACATAATTTTCTATTATTTTCCCATATAAAGGAATAAAGGTAAATAGATAAATTATTGGTTGAGGCCTTTCTAAGAAAACGATAAATAAAAAACAGAGCAAATTCTATGCGAATTGCTCTGCTATTCTGGATGATTTTATCTTCATTTTGAACGATTTAACATGACACTTAGAACTTAATATTATTCGGTTCGTGTCATGTTTTTGGCGTAAAAGATTTCATCCATTTCTGTTTTAAGCTTTTTGGTGATAGAGATTTTCTCATCATTGGATAGCTCGTCTTCCTTGTAACCAAAGAGGTAGTTATTCAAATCAAATTGTTTCAGCTTACATTTGGTATGAAAAATATTTTCCTGATAAACATTCACATCAATCATATGGTAATATTCCTGCAAGGCATTCGGAATATAATTTTGAATGGAATTAATATCGTGGTCAATGAATAATTTATGACCCTTCACGTCTCTCGTGAATCCCCTCACTCGGTAATCCATGACCATTACATCGGTTTCGAAGGAATGTATTAGATAGTTTAGAGCTTTTAAGGGAGATATTTCTCCGCAAGTCGAAATGTCTATGTCTGCTCGAAACGTACTAATCCCTTCATCTGGATGATATTCAGGATACGTATGAACGGTAATATGACTTTTGTCTAGATGACCAAGAACGACCTCTGGTATAGGCCCAGGGGATTGCTTAAATGATTCTATCGGTGTTTGATCCACGGGTCCTTCTGACACTAAAATAGTCACACTTGCCCCTTGTGGCTCGTAGTCCTGTTGCGCTATGTTTAAAATATTCGCTTCTATAATTTCGGACACTTTTGTTAATATATTGGTTAGACGCTCAGCGTTATATTGCTCATCAATGTATTCAATATATTTTTCCCTTTCTTCCTTCGTCCTTGTATAACAAATATCATACATATTAAAGCTTAGTGTTTTCGTCAAATTATTAAAACCATGTAACTCGATTCTTTGTTTTGGTGTCAAACTCATAGACATAACCCCACTTCCAATAATTGAAAATCATACTTTTATAGATATGTGTATCAGCAAAATACAATGTCTCTTCCATTTTGTCTTCCCTAATATTTGAATAAATAAAACTAAAATCAATAAAAAACTCCTGAATATTAAAACAGGAGTTTATATGTGTCAATTTCAAAATTCCTGTTTGTATAGAAAAACACGAACAATTAAAAGAGAACAATGAAATTTATCTGATTTTTAATAATAAAGTAGAATTGATTTTCGCTCATATCGCGGACGCTTTCCGTGGAGTGAGCGATAAGCCATCACCCATCGCTTTCGCGCGTGGTTGTAACGTCTTTATCTGTCTCACTCATCCCTACTTACGTCTCCGCCCTCCGCTGCAATCAATATTTATAATGTTCACTTTTAATCTTTAAAATGCTTTTTATGAAATTGACTCGTATATAATTTTTCTATTTACTCCCATTTATAAGGAGTAGCCTGATAAACATAGTAATTCAACCAATTAGAAAATAATAAATGTGTATGTGCCCTCCATGTATTTAATGGCTTATTAGAGGGATTATTATTTGGGAAATAGTATTTGGGCATCTCAATATCTATTCCTTTAGTTATGTCTCTATGATATTCCTCTGCTAATGTGTGCGCATCATACTCTAAATGACCAGTGACCATCACCATTTTATTGTCGTTCGATTTTACAAGAAACACACCTGCTTCCTCCGAAGTGGATAAAATAGTTAGTCGCTCATGCTTTTCTATTTCTTCTTCAGATACAGAAGTGTAACGAGATACGGGAGCATTAAACTCTTCATTAAATCCTCTTATTAAATTCTCCACTTGGTCAGTTAATATATGCCGATACACTCCCGAGCATTTACGAGAAAGTGTGAATTTATCTATACCAAAATGATAATACAGTGCAGCCTGCGCGCCCCAACAAATATGTAAGGTGGAGGTGACATTGGATTTAGACCATTCCATTATTTCCTTCATTTCATTCCAGTAATCGACCTCCTCAAATGGCAACTGTTCTACTGGAGCACCAGTTATAATCATCCCATCAAACTTTTTTTCTCTTATTTGATCAAATGTCGTGTAGAAAGTATCCAAATGGGTTTTGCTGGCATTCTTGGATTCATGCGTCGCTGTATTCATAAAGGTTATATTCACTTGTATAGGGGTATTCCCCAGAAGTCTTAATAGCTGAAGCTCCGTTTTTTCCTTCTCAGGCATTAGATTAAAAATAATAATGTTAAGTGGACGGATGTCCTGCTTGTAAGCACGCTCTTGATCCATGAGAAAAATTTTTTCTTCTTTTAACAGCTTAGCTGCAGGTAATTGTTTCGGAATATTGATAGGCAATGACTTTCCCCTCCCAATGAAATGCGCAAGAGCACCTGTGATTTCGCCTCAAACTAAGTAGGAAAGCGAACAGGAGCAAGGCATTTGTTAAAATAAATACCTCTCTTTCCATGTAAGAAAAGAGAGGCAGGAATTTGCTAACTAGCTCTTATCTTCCAAGATCGTCTTGTTAGGAATTAGCACCTTTCTGTACAACAGAGGTTGCCGAAGTATCACAGGGCCTAATCCCTCCACTTCTCTTGATAAGAATATTAAATTGTTTAAATTATTCGTTAATAAGTTATATTAGCATGCTCTATTACTTATATCAACCCATTTTACAAAGTATTCGGGTCATTCTGCTAAATCTAGCCATTTTTCTAATAATTGCTCCAATTGCTCCTCTACCCGAAGTTTTTCCAAGCTTAATGCCTCATAATTTTCCCAGTCATTCTCTATGCTAATTTGTTTTGTTAGCTCACCTATAACATTTTCGAGCTCACTTATTCGCTTTTCCAAAGGAATTTCCTTTTGTTGTTTGGCAGGTGTTGTTTCTTTTAATGGCTGATCGATTATTTCTTTCCTAATATTTTCTTTCGAGCAAAACTCATTCCATTTTTCCCTTGCCCATTCGTAAGGGCCTTCAAATGTGGTAAGCACGCCATGCTCTAGCCAAGCAGTCCTTGGAAATAGTTTATTTAGAAAATATCTATCGTGAGATACAGCAATAATAGTCCCTGTAAAATCATCTAGCGCTTCCTCTAATACCTCTCGTGAATCAATATCAAGATGATTCGTTGGCTCATCTAATATGAGACAATTTATATCTTGATGCATTAGCTGAGCAAGACGGAGTCGCATTCTTTCTCCTCCGCTTAAATCAGCAATTCTTTTAAAAACATCCGCCCCGTAGAACATAAACTTCGCTAAAATGTGTCGAGCCTCTCCTTCTGCCACATTTACTTCAGCTCTAAAAATATCTATTAAGCGAGCTTTGGGATCTGTTATTTCGAAATGTTGAGAAAGATATCCTTGGCGCACATTACTACCAAATCGAGCTTCACCCGAGTCTATTAACTCTACTCCCCTGAGAATATTCAAAATGGTAGTTTTACCGGTTCCATTCCTACCAACGATTGCAAGACGGTCCTTCCAATGTACATGAAGTTCTGCACTGTTTAATAACATTTTTTCACCAAAGCTTTTGAAAGCCTCTTCCATTATGACAACTTCTTTTCCGCTTCGGGGTGCCGCATCAAAAGATAGACTCATTTTCTTAGGGTCTATTAGAGGTTTACGAACCTTTTCCATCCGCTCTAATGCCCGTTCCATATTCCTCGCTTGACGGTGTAAACTTGCATTTGGAGGAACTGCTTGGTTAGCCCATATCCTTAATCTTTTTATCGCTTCTCTCATTTTCTTTATCTTTTTTTGTTGCTCCTCATACTGTTGAAATTCACGAGTAAGTTTTTCTTCCTTTTCGATTAGAAAAGAAGAATAATTACCATGATATTTCGTAAGCATACCATCCTCAAGATCTGCAACTTTTGTAACTACCTTATCTAAAAAATATCGGTCATGTGAAATAATAACCACTGTACCTGTATAACTAACTAAATACTCCTCTAACCACTCTATTGCAAACAAATCCAAATGATTAGTCGGCTCATCCAACAGTAAAAGGTCTGGTTTGGTTAATAGTAGCTGTCCAAGCATTATTTTCGTTTGCTCTCCACCACTTAAACTTGAAAATGGCTGTTCTACAAAATCACCTAGCTCTAGCCCTTCAACTACTTTATCAATTTCCGAATCAATCGTATATCCGCCCTGTAACGTGAATTTTTCCTGTATGTCTCCATACTGCTTTAGAAGTATTTCCATCGCCTCAGCATTTACCACTGCTAGTTCGTTTTCAAGTATACTCATCTTTTTCTGTAGTAGCATAGTATCCTCGAAAGCATCATATAACAGGTCTTTTCCTTTAACGCTTTCTGAAAAAGTAGGAATTTGGGCTAAATAACCTATTTTCGCCCCCTTTTTAAAAGTGATTATTCCATGATCAGGTTTTTCAATACCTGCTATTAGCTTAAATAGCGTTGTTTTCCCACTCCCATTTCGTCCAACTATTCCTAATTTGTCCCCCACTTTAATATCTAATGACAGATCATCAAATATAAGATTCCCACCAAGCATTTTACTTATTTCCTGTATTTTGCATATCATTATGTTTCGCTTCCTCTCCAAATTATTGCTGGAAGCATTTTTCTGCATACAAAAAGACTGCTCGAATAAGCGAGCAGTCTTCTAATGTGGTTCAGAAAGAATGGCTTATCAGCTGTGAATTTCATGTAATTGTCTAAAAAAGGACAGACTGGTCCCGTTAGTAGCAAATCCATGAGTAATCGCACATGATGTGGATAAAAATTCCAATATAAATCCATGTGCATTCACAGTGTTTTTCATTCTTCCTTCACCTCCGTTCATTAATGTAAGATTATTTTAACATATTCCATTATTTCGTACAATGTGAATTTTTATTTATTCGTAACCTTCTAATCCCTCTAAGCCAGGATCATTCAATTCATTCGTATTTGGCATTCCTTCATCATTCTCTTTATTGACTTCTGCATTTCCTGATTCAGGCCCAATACTTTGTCTATTATTTTCAATGATTTCAGGTGGTGGAACTTCGTTTGATGTACGATTTTCTCCACAGGCAGTTAAAGTTAACACAGTAAGAATAAATATAACTATAATTTTTTTCATGAAATACTCCTTTTGATACTGCAGCTAAAAAATAAACAGCTACATATCCTTTTCATATAGAATGGACTAAAGAACTTATTTTATCCACAAAAAAACCAGCATAAAAATGCTGGTTTTTTGCTAATTATTCTTCAATGTCAAAGTGTATTTCATCTTCGTCATTATATTCTGAGCCATTTTCAAATAATACAGTTGTTCGTAATATAAGCGTTGTCATTTCCTCTGCACCATCTGGAAGCCATCTTTCATCTGGCATGATTTCAAAAGGAATCATTTGCATATCCTTTGAAGCTACTGTGCCTACCAATTCAATAGAATGCTTGGAAACAACTTTGGGAGCTTCTCCATTAATCACTTTAAAGACTTCTAACTTAATATTCTCGATTTGCTCATAGTCGTGAACTCCATCAATATAAATCGTACCTGAAAGATTGATCCCATGTTCAATATAAGGATGATCCACCACAGTATCAATCTTAATGGATTTCACTTCAATACTGGAGTTGAATTTTTTGGCCATTATTCTCATTCCACCTTGTTATTTGTGTACTCATAGTGTTTTTCAACAACTGGTTCAAATTTATTGTACCTCTTTTTAAACATTGTGTAAAAATGGGAAACGATAACTTTTAAAATAGCATAGCCAGGTATACCCAAAATTACTCCGGGAACTCCAAACATCGCACCAGAAGTTATCAATACAAAAATTATTGTAATCGGGTGCACATGTAATGATTTACCCATAATTTGTGGCGATATAAACTTCCCTTCAATTAACTGAACAATTGTCCAGACTACTGCAAGTTTGATAAGCATGAAAGGAGAGGTAACTAAGGCAATAATTGCAGCTGGAGTTATTGCTATAACTGGACCTAAGTATGGTACGACGCTCGTAACCATTGCTATAACACCCAACAATAATGCATAATCCATTCCAATGATGGTAAAACCAATAAAAATCATAATACCTATACACATAGAGACAAGAATTTGACCCTGAATATACGAGCTGATCTGCTTATCGATGCTAGTAAATACCGACTTTATGTCATCTCTCATGCGAGGCGGGAAAATTTTCAGTACATAAGCAGGAAGCTTTTCCCCATCCTTTAAAAGATAGAATAAGATAAAAGGAACAGTAACGATTGCCAGTATAAAGCTAGTTAATATACCGATAACAGATGAAATTCCTGTTGCAATTCCTGTAAAGGTTTCCTGAAAAAAGGCACCTAGCTCCTTCGGTAAATCATACAGAAGATTAGCAACATCGGTTTCTATTTGCAAATAGTACGTGCTTATAAGAGAGTTCGTTCTCAAGAATGAATCTAAGCGGGTTAAGACTTCTATAAAATAACCTGGAAGCTCTTCTGCCAATTTAAAAAATTGAGCTTTTAAGAATGGAAACACTAAGAAAACTAATAAGGTAATAATACCAACCAAAGCTAAAAAGATGAGGAGTATACCAATCACTCGTTTAACTTTAATTTTTTCTAGCATACGCAATATTGGTCTAAGTAAATAATAGATGATGACTGCTAATATGATTGGTAGGATGACATTCCCTAAAAAAACTGTTAATGGGACAAATATGAAGGAAATTTCATCGTAAATCATGATGATTAAGCCAATCATTAAAAGCAGTATAAGCGTAAATATAGTATTACGACCACCTAAAAATTTTATGTATCTAGTTGAGAAAAAAGAAGGTTTTTCAGGTTCCAATTTTACATAACATCCTTTCCTAACTTAATTTTACGAATGAATAAATTTTATCGCAAATTTAAAAGTCCTATTCACCTAAAAAATCTTCTATTGCTTTTCTATTTTTATCTTCGTCAATTACGAGAACTGCTCCTGCGTGACTATAGTTCTTATCATAATAGCTTCCTTCTACAGGAATAGTCAGTTTATCCATTTCTAGCTTTCCACTAACGATAGCATCCAAGACTCGAATAACTTTATCTTTACGTGAATAGTCGGTTTGGATATACCCTTCGGCTGCTCCTATAAATTTCGGGATATTAGAAACATTTTGTATGGAAATTACCTCATCCTTTAATGCTTCCATTACTTTTTGTTGGCGGGCAACCCTTCCAAAATCACCTTCTCCGTCGGCTCGGAATCGTGCATAACCAAGTATTTCCTGTCCATTGAGCTGTTGTTCACCTTTTGTAAGTGAAACTCCAATTTTCTCAGACATATCCTTCTCTACATCCATTGTAATTCCTTCAGGAGCGAGAATATCTACCAATGATTCAAAGCTTCTAAAATCTATTAATGCATAATGATGGATAGGTATATCAAACATATTCTGAAGAGTTGCCTGCAATAATGGCACTCCGTCTAAATAATAGGCTGTATTTAACTTATAGGACTTATAGTTAGGAATAGCAGCATAAATATCTCGCATAAACGAAATGACTTTAACATCATTTTTTTCTTTATCCCAAGAAATGATCATCATTGTATCAGTTCGGGATTTCTCTTTCCCTCCCGCTCCGGAATCTGCTCCAAGGACTAGAATATTTTCTCGTTCACCTTTTGACCAAGCATCCCCTTTAAAGTCAATGTCCTGTTTTACTTTTGTTTCATTAGCTAAATTATAGCCCTCCCGATATTGTAAAAATGAGTAAATACCAATTGTTAACCCAGCTAGTAACAGAACAGTAAGGAATACTCTTCCTTTCCGTAGTTTTTTTTTCGGTTTATATCGTCTTTCTGTATTTCTTTCTTCAGTCATATTAAATCTCCCCTTGAGCTCTTCATCGATGCTGTTTTGATGGTGCACGTATTTAGTTTCCCATATTTATATCATACTCTTATAATAACGTATTTACAGTGCGTTGGTTTCAGAATTTTGTACAACTTGAAAAGTAATGGTAAAATCATTTTACTATAATAGGAGGGATATAAAAATGATAGAAAGAGCTACGTTCGCAGGAGGCTGTTTTTGGTGCATGGTAAAACCGTTTGATACTTGGGAAGGCATACATAAGGTAACATCAGGATATATGGGTGGTCATATCGAAAACCCCACATATGAACAAGTGAAAAAAGGTAACTCAGGTCATTTAGAGGTGGTAGAAATCCAGTATGACTCCTCTATCTTCGATTATGAGAAACTACTAGAAATATATTGGCAACAAATAGATCCAACGGATGCTGGTGGTCAATTCCAGGATCGAGGCGAAAGCTATACGACAGCTATATTCGTTCATAATGAAGAACAACGCATGCTCGCAGAAAAGTCTAAAGAGCAGCTAGCGGCTAGCGGTAAATTTTCCAAACCGATTGTTACGGTAATTCGAGATGCTGAAACGTTTTACAAAGCAGAGGACTATCACCAAGACTTCTATAAAAAAAGTCCTGATCATTATAAAGAAGACCTTGCTCAATCAGGACGCGTGGAGTTTATCGAAGAACATTGGGAAAAATAATTTAAACTTAACATCAGATTTTCAAGGTAAAATGCTGCAACTACGAGTGTATGGACTGCTGTCGTTCATACACTCATAGTTTTTGTGGGAAGGCATGTTCATCTAGCTTCCCATTGTTTAGTCACTAACTATTTTGTTTTAATGATTATTTAAAACCTTTTCCAACTACAATTTCTTTATTCAAATGAACAAAAACAATCAAATCCCCTTTTTTATCAGAATCCGTATGATTAAATGTAACTGAATATACTTTGTCACCGTCATAAACATCAAAAAGGTATTTTTTATTTTCTTCTGTTACGTTAATCTTCTCAACCACAGAATCCTTTGGAGAAGTTGGTATTAAATCTCGTTCAGATTCTGAAAGACTATTGAATGCCACCATCTCAATCTCAAGTAAAGAACATCCGAATAATGTTATCATTAATATAGATAGAAAATGTAGCTTTAAAATTTTCTTTATAAGTCCACCACGCCATACTTCTATCTTAAAACCATCAATATCTACCATATTCTTCTCTCCATGAAACACACTTTTAGTGTACCTTTGATTGTTTTTTTAAAATTTATCAAAATTTCTTCTTTTAACTTCCTATTATTGGCTTTAATATGTTCTATTTTATTAATATAGCGTTTTGCATTAGTCTTGTTCTAATGCTTTTTTACTTTTACTGCATACAATTTATTACACTGTTTAAAAAACAAATGGAGGACAAAGACCGGGGTTCGGAGAAGATGGATGCAAAGAATTTGCAGTGACTCAATTGTTAGCAGAATTCTTGCTTCAACAAAAGCTCGGTGCACTAAAGAAGGAATTAATCGCCAATTTGACCGCTGAACAATGGTTTGAAACTTTTCAGTATTTTAAGGGTCGTTGCGCTTATTGCGAGATTGAAGGTTATTTGACACAAGATCATTTTATCCCATTATCAAATATGGGGATTTACAGTAAAAGCAACATAATCCCTGCTTGTGAACCATGTAACTATAAAAAGTCCACTAAAGACTTCGATATTTGGTACAAAGCCTATGACCATTATTCAGAAGATAGAGAAAAGAAAATACTTGAATTTTTGAAGGGAGTCCTTGAAGAAAAGGTCTAGATATCCCAGTCGTTAATTCAGATTAAATAAAAGGGCAATACTACTTGTGAGTGTAGTATTACCCTAAAGTTTTTTAATTTTGTTACCCATTACAATTACACTAATTAACGGAAATCTTATCCCCTTATTTAGGACCAGTATAAAATAGACTATTTATAAATTATTCACCTTTTATAAGTCCACCAGCTACACCAGACATCACTACCATATCAGCTATAAGTTCATCAGCTTCTTCACCTTGTCCATCACCATAATAAGCATCTAAAGCTTCAATAAACCAGTCGACATCAAATTCAACAGTTGATCCTACTTCCCGAATATTTTTAAGTGCATCATTAACCATTATATACTTTACGCCTTCATCATATCCAACCCAATCAGAACCGTTTGCAGATTTTAGATTCCAATTTACACTATCCTTCGTTGCTGATACTTCTTTCATCTCACGGTCTATCATTTCCTCAAAACTAATTCCACTATAAAATTCTTCGTTACCCTTCGTATAGCTTATACCTCCACCATCAATAAAAAACGAGTCAGGATCAGCATCACCAAAGTCATAAGACATACTATAATTATGTTCCGAAGTGTTTAAATCAATATAATCAATATCACAATCTATATTTTCATTACAATAGAATTCAGAATAGTTATTTCTTCCTGCTTTTTGAATATTTTTGTAGATTTCCTCAAAAAACTGATATTTTTCTGGTATCGATAGTTTATCAAAACTGTCATCTAATTCACCTTTTAATGTATACACATAATTTTCATCTTCACTTTCCGTGTAACCGATTGTGAGAAGATGATCGCCAAACTGTTCATTATTTGCTATATCATCTAAGAGTTGGTCTAAGTTTTTAGTACTAGACTCACATCCAGATAACAAAACGACTAAAATAAAGATTAATAAAAATACCGATTTCTTCAAAATTCTCCCTCTATTCTATATATATTCTTATTCATTATCCTAAAATAGCAAAAAAAAACAAGGATTATCTTTTAGAAAATTAATAATAAAATTACTAATATTGATTAAGGGGTTGAAAATATTATTAGTCCCTTACTATTCATCTTTTATGGAGGTAGTTATGTTACATTTGGTTTTTACAAATTAAAAAATATTAGACTTGATGACATAAGGGACATAAGTAGGATATTATCAAGCTCATTATTACGCCATGCAAAAGCTTCCTTCGTCTAGAGCGATTCTTATTTGACACTTAACAGCAAAGTAAAAAGGCTTAAGAAAAACCTCATGTTTCAGTTTCCATAAGCTCTCTAGAACTATTTCATAGTAATTTCCTGTACTGGCTTTTCTCTGACTACCCTGATTTTACAAAAAGCTTGTTACTAAAATGGCTCGATAAAAATCCATTTGAAATTTAACTGATCAAGAATGACATTGAACGCGAAAAAGACAATAATAAAGATATTATGTATCGAATTACTGAAAATTGAGTACCCAAAACAATTTATAATGAAACATACGTTTTTATTTAAGATTAGGGCGCTAACCCTATTTCAGATTTTAAACGCCAATTGAAAGAATTTTAGGAAGAACCAAACTTCTTAAAATAACATTATACGGTTTAAGACATACCCACTGTACGATTTTATTAAATTTTAGACTAAATGTGAAAACTATTGCTGAAAGGTTCGGCAATACAGTTTAGATGGTCTATAAAGTATATGGTCACGTATTAACTGAGTTAGAAGTAGAATCTGTATCAATTTTTAGTTAAAGCTTACAAGCTAGTGGGGCTAATTTAGGGGCTAATTATTAACTAAAGTAATTTAAACCCTATAACCCATGGGGTTTATAGATTTTGTTTAAATTACGTGCTATAATAAGAGCATTGTGAATTTTAGGAGGTATAGCATGATTGCAGTAAGTAATGTAAGTCTTCGATTTGGTGATCGTAAATTATTCGAAGATGTAAATATAAAGTTTACACCTGGTAACTGTTATGGGTTAATCGGTGCAAACGGAGCTGGTAAATCTACATTTATCAAAATCTTGTCGGGGGAAATTGAGCCACAAGAAGGTAATGTGATTATGAATCCAGATGAGCGCTTAGCGATTTTGAAGCAAAATCACTTTGAGTATGAAGAATACAACGTGCTTGAAACAGTGATCATGGGTCATAAACGTTTATATGAAGTAATGAACGAAAAAAATGCAATTTACATGAAGGAAGATTTTTCTGACGAAGATGGTATGCGTGCCGCTGAGTTAGAAGGAGAATTTGCAGACCTTAACGGTTGGGAAGCAGAATCAGAGGCAGCCATCCTTTTACAAGGACTAGGTATTCCTGATAGCATGCACCAAAAGAAACTGTCTGAATTAACTGGGTCAGAAAAAGTAAAAGTACTTTTAGCTCAAGCTTTATTTGGCAAACCAGATGTACTTTTACTAGATGAGCCTACCAACCATTTAGATATCAAAGCAATTCAATGGCTAGAAGATTTCCTGATCAACTTTGAAAATACTGTAATCGTAGTTTCGCATGACCGTCACTTTTTAAATAAAGTATGTACACACATTGCAGACCTAGATTTCAGCAAAATCCAAGTTTATGTAGGCAACTATGACTTCTGGTATGAATCAAGCCAGCTTGCTACTAAAATGGCTCAGGATCAAAATAGTAAAAAAGAAGAAAAAATTAAAGAACTACAAGCCTTCATTGCTCGCTTTAGTGCAAATGCATCTAAATCAAAGCAAGCAACATCTCGTAAAAAAATGTTAGATAAGATTGAACTAGATGATATTAGACCTTCTTCTCGTAAATATCCATATGTGAACTTCTCTATGAAGCGTGAAATTGGTAATGACGTATTACAGGTTCAAGATTTAGGTTATTCGCTAGAGAACGAAAAACTATTCTCAGGTATGAACTTCACTATGAACAAAGACGATAAAATTATCTTGTTAGGTGATGAGCTTGCTAAATCTGCTTTACTTCGTATGCTTGCAGAAGAGGAAGAGCCACAAGAAGGCTCTATTCGTTGGGGTGTAACTACATCTCGTGCTTACTTCCCATTAGACAATGCAAAATACTTTAACGGTACAGAAACTTCACTAGTTGATTGGTTACGCCAATATTCACCTGATGATGAAAGTGAAACATTCCTTCGTGGTTTCCTAGGACGTATGCTTTTCTCTGGGGAAGAAGTGAAGAAGAAACCTTCTGTCCTTTCTGGTGGAGAAAAAGTTCGTTGTATGCTTTCTAAAATGATGCTTTCCGAAAGTAATGTTTTATTGCTAGATGAGCCTACTAACCATTTAGACTTGGAATCCATCCAAGCATTGAATAATGGATTAATTGCGTTCAAAGGCGCTATGATATTCACTTCTCATGACCATCAGTTCATCCAAACGATTGCAAATCGTGTAATCGAAATCCGCAAGGACGGCTCTATTCTAGATAAACAGCTGACATACGATGAATTCTTAGAATGGAAAGAATCTCAAAAATTATAATACGTAAAAAGGGTATTCGTAAATATTTACGATACCCTTTTTTTTATATCCCATGGTACTTTTTTCGTATAAAAAAGGGTGTTAGACGTATAGTCTTACACCTTCTTAGATGTTTTTATAAAACGTCCTAGCAATGAACGTGCTGGTAATTTCCCAAGCAAGCTATCACTTGTTTCCGATACCTTTTTCATTGTATCTAACAGCTTATGTTCTCCAGCCCAATGCTCTTCTACGATTTCAGGGGAAAACTTATTTAAAAGCATATTGACAATAAATGCTGCAACAATAATATCATCCATGTATCCACCTGGTCCTATTAAGCCCTCGGGTAATATATCAATTGGAGTAATAAAGTATAGGATACCGCTACCAATAAGTGTTTTACTTTTTGCGTCAATGCGATCATCTAGCATAGATTTTATAAGTAAATGGAAAAAATCTGGAGCAAAAAGAAGGTATGGAGTAAACTTACCTAACTTGTTTGATTTGGAATCTACATATTTCGTTATTTTAGCACGTAGTTTTGTGTAAAAGTCTTGTTGCTCCTCATAGGAAGGTAATTCCTTTTTTAACTCTAAATTCATACAAAGCTCCCCTTTCTTGTTCTCACTATACCAAAAATTTTGGAAAAAGAAACTTAAATAGCACTCATTCGAGTATATTAATGAGCACTTCAAAGAGTTAGTTTTATAATTAGCCCTTTACTATAAAAAAAATCATAGTAGTAAACTGGTGAAATCTATTTATAAATATAGCTATTATTGTAAATACATTTTATCTAGTTTCAAGTATTCATTTAAAGCCTGCTGTAATGTGCCATAAGTTCTTGTATCTTTATCAAATAGCATGCCTAATCGAATCATTTGTCGAACAACCTCAGGTCTTAAACCAGTAATTACTGTTTGGCATCCCATCATTGATGTACCATAAATTGTCTTTAACAGATGTTCTATTACTTCTGTCTCCATTTCTGCTATACCTGATAAATCTATTATTAAAGTTTGGATTCTGAGTTTACTAATTTCAGTTAATACTTTTTCTTCTAGAATTGAAGTTCTATATGTATCTACTGATCCAATTAAAGGTAAAATACAAATGGAAGGTGTGATCGGTATTATTGGTACAGATAAAGTTTCAACTACTTTTTTCTGAGAGGATATCAAAGCATCTTTATAAGTTGAATAATTAATAAAAAATTCGTTTAAGAAGTTGTCAATTCTATTATTTAGCTGCTTTTCAATTTTAAAGAAGTCCTCTAGGTCCATCATTTGATCGGAATCATTCAATTCCTTTATAAACCTCCACATGGTTCGACGGATAGCTTGCACCCATTCTAATTTAAAAGAAAGCGTTAAAGAATGAGTTGCCCACGCAATCCCTTCTTGTTTAGCAAATAGATCTAACTCCTCATCATTACCATCGATAATGTTTTTAATAAGATGATGCGCATTATTGATAAGATCAATATCACCAACTCTTAAAATATCATTAATCTTATCTTTAACATTTACAGCCTCTGATAAAAGATTATCTTCGACTTTCCCCTTGTTACCCTCGAAATATTCTTTAATTCCTCCATCTAATAATAGCTTTTCCAAGTGACATCCCCCTATAATCTATATAAAATTAAACACTCGATACTTATACCCGAATTCTTTGGATATTAAACACTATGTAGATAGTGTTTTCTTTAGAGTTTAATATTTTTTGGAAAAAAAATAGCCCATCATAATGATGGGCTTCCTACTTATAGTTTTGTTACATTTGCAGCTTGTGGCCCGCGATTTCCTTCTACAACTTCAAATTCTACACTTTGGCCTTCTTCAAGTGATTTGAAGCCATCACCTTGAATAGCAGAGAAGTGTACGAATACATCATTTTCTCCTTCAATTTCGATGAATCCAAATCCTTTTTCTGCATTAAACCATTTTACAGTACCTTGTTTCATGTTATTACCTCCAAAAATAAAATTAACAATATGTAAACTAAAAAATTCACATATTCCATGAAGTACCGACATCACATCATCGATCACTACATGGGATATGTGAATTGCTCAACCGGTTTATACTTTATTGTTACTATAAATTATAGCAGTTGGATAAATTTAGTCAACAAATAATTACATTATTCTAAATCGTTTACTTGATATTAAATATGATTCCATGGAAAATTTGTAAGTCATCTTCACACGACTCACAATAACATTGTTCCTTTACTGACCAAAATGCCCAATACTTATCGTTTCTCATCTCTTCTTTTGGGAACTTCCTTCTTAATTCGGTTAGTTTTTTTTCTAAAAATAAGCGAGCTTGGTCCTCTTGATCAAATTCCGCTTTTTCCATTATAAACTCTTCCCAGCCCTCAAAAGCCCACCACGGCTCATAGTCTGCTTTCATATAAATAACCTCATACATATTGTAATCGCCTCTAATACTTTTTATTAATACATATTTTACTGCTCACAAAGAAAATGTCTACTCTTTTGACTTTTGAAACTGAATAAATTGAAAAAATTTGCTATTTACGTTAAGTTATAAATAACATCAAAGTAAATAAAAGAGAAATTAAACGGTAATATGCTCCCATTAATTTCGACATATATGAAACCTTCTTTTCTCTCGTTCGTATAATGTAGTGTATATATAAGGAGGTCTTGACTATGACACAAGTAATACAAACCGTCATTCGTCATATTATTAATGTTCCTGTCATGATTACATCATGGCTAATTTTCTTCTTCCCAGTTGAATTAGGTTTTTTTGTAAGCTCAGCGTTAGCAGTAGTTACCTACCTAACTTCTAATTTTGCTATCAAAAAAATTCAACAGAGATCTATTATGAAGAAATATGATTTAACTTCATCAGAGTATTTTCATATTCGAAAGCAGATTAAGGAAGCAACAGCAAAAGTTCGTACACTTAATAACCATTATTTAAAAGTACGATCAGTGAGCTCTTTTAAACAGCTTTTCGAATTAAATAGATTAGCAAAACGAATTATTGCCTTAGTTAAAGCAAACCCAAAGAAATTTTACCAAGCTGAAAACTTCTTCTACGCTCATTTAGATTCGGCAGTAGAGCTAACATCTAAGTATACATTCTTAGTTTCTCAGCCATCAAAGAACAAAGAGATGAAAATTGCTTTGCAGGATACTCGTGAAACACTAGAATCCATTAACTCTGTCATGGAAGATGACTTAAAAAATGTTCTTGCTAGTGATATGGAGCATTTAAGAATGGAACTTGATTTTGCTAAACTATCCGTATCTAAAAACGAAAAACCTTTATATCTAAAAGGAGAGACAACAAATGAGCGAAAATATCTCGAATAAAACAGACGATCTTTTAATGGACGAACTACTTAATAATCCATTTTCTCTAAATGAAACAAAGCCTCAAACATTAACTAAACAAGCAAATGAGGCGCTACCAACTAAATTAATTGATCGCTTATCGGAAGAAGAGAAACAAAAAGCTAAGCAGCTAGCAGATCAAATACCTGCTGGTAATTATGAAGCGATCTTAACATATGGAGCCAATGCTCAAACAGAGCTTACCCGCTTTTCACATCAAATGCTGGACCATGTGCAAAAGAAAGATATCGGACCAGTTGGAGATATATTAGGCGACTTAATGAAAAAACTATCAGAGCTAAATCCTGAAGAGCTTTCAAACGAAAAGAAAAGTGGTATTAAAAAGCTTTTTAATCGTGTAAACAGATCTGTTCAAGAAATGATGACAAAATATCAAAAGCTTAGTACACAAATCGACCGTATCGGCATTCAATTGGAGCATTCAAAACGTGGTCTAGTAGAGGATGTTCAAATGTTAGATAAGCTATATGATCAAAACAAAACATATTTTCAAGCATTAAACGTTTATATTGCAGCTGCTGAACTAAAAAAAGATGAAATACTCAACGTTACGATACCAGAACTAAAAAGAAAAGCTGAAATGTCAAACGACCAAATGGCTTACCAGGAAGTTAATGATATGGCCCAATTTGTAGATCGACTTGAAAAACGAGTTTATGACCTACAGCTTTCACGTCAGATTACCATCCAAAGTGCGCCACAAATACGTATGATTCAACAAACAAACCAAACGTTAGCTGAAAAAATACAATCTTCTATCATGACATCCATTCCATTATGGAAAAACCAAATTGCGATTGCCTTAACGTTAAATCGTCAACAAAAAGCAGTAGCAGCTCAAAGACAAGTTACAAAAACAACGAACGACCTACTATTGAAAAACTCGGAAATGCTTAAAGTGAATAGTATTGAAACAGCTAAAGAAAATGAGCGAGGTATCGTTGAAATCGATACATTGAAGAAAACACAGGAAAACCTTCTGCAAACAATTGAGGAAACAATGCGTATTCAAGCAGATGGAAGAGTTAAACGAAAAGCTGCTGAAATTGAAATTGGTCGAATGGAAGAAGAACTAAAACAACGTCTCCTTCTTATTGCTGACCAATCTAAAAACAGATCCGTTCAACCATAATTTGCTTTAAAAATGGCTAGAGTCAAACTCAAATTTCTGAGTTTGACTCTATTTTTTATATAGAACTGTAAATTGGAAGTTCCGTTAGAACGAGTAGTAAAGAAATTTAGTATATTGAGATGCAGTTTTATCCTTTATGGGCTTTAAGTTTAGATCACTAAAATATTCGAAAACCTTCTTGCAATTATTCGTATCTTGGCATTTTGTATTGGTTTCTTCACCCTCATGAGAATTTCTAGTTATATAAAAGTCTACCACATCGGTTTCAGATGAATATTCTTTTATAGGATTATATGAAATATTATAATATATGAAATTATTGTAAACAAAAAATGGGCTAGGAGATCTCCTCCAAGCTCATTTTAATTTGATTTCTTCTTTGCTAAATTACCTGTTAGTTTAAGTGGAAATTACCATTCTTTTAAATACCCAATATACCTCTACCGTGACCATTTTCTAATCTCTGCACCAGTAACTCCATACAATTTTCGGCATCTTCCCTATCGTCAAATACAGTTTGTAACACTGTTTCTTCTAGTCCTTCTCCGTGGAATGATACAACGTAATAACCTAAACCATTTACTTTTTTGTAGTCGTTTTTTAGGAGAAATTCTATACCTTCCTTTTCGGATTTTAAAAGGTGATATGCTGGTACATCATCTAACAAAGTAATCTTTATCTCCTCTACCGGTCTAATCATATTCAATTCACTCTCGTTGATGATGGTCGAGAATTCTTCATATTTTTTAATTACTATATTCGATAAGTGATGACTGTATTCATCAACCTCAAGAGGAAGAGGATATAGTCCTTTGTTCTTTTGTTCTTGGAAATATTCAGAGAATCCTTTATCCAATGCTTTAGCAAATCTCTCAAAGTCAAATTTATAATTGTGAAAAATAGGCTTACGACTATCTTCGCTAGAAGTAAGACGTTCAACACATAGGTTTTTCTCCTCCACCGTTAAATAATATTCCGCTGGAATACCGTAACCGTTTATGTTATCTTTGTTCACTTTCCCAGTCCATAGTTCTAAAAGAATATGAAAGAAATGAGGAACTGAAACGAATGGAATCATAAATTTGAATTCGAGTTCTTGACCATCTCCATTAAATTTAATTATAGCGTCTCTGTATTTATTTATATCATAAATACATGTATATTGATTTTCCACAAAAAACACCCCTTTAGTTATCTAGTTGACCTGACCTGCTTCGTTCGTTTAAGTGTAACATCTCACACACTACATTGCTTCAAAAAAAAAGAACCTCTAGTCTTTAATAACAGGTTCGGAACTAGGGGAGAAAACATCAAATCAAGTACCAATTCGGGACGCCATTCGCATATGAATTGGTGTCCCTGTTTTCGTTGTTATATCAATGTTATGACACATAATATGGATAATTTGGTATAGTTACTAGCATATCAATTCATAACACCACCTAAATTTACGTGGCATTGCGTATTACAATCCTAATTGCAATGTTAAGACATATGTTAATTTGTTGAATAATAGTTGTTATGAAAATAGTTTTCAAAATAGTTAAATTAACCAAAAGAAAGAAAGTTTATATGGTAAAGTAGATTACAGTTAAAGTAATCATTCAACAAGCGGAGCCTTTTGTGAAACAGACTGGAGGGATTAATATAAAAAAAAGTATATGGATTGCGATAAGTGTAATTTTAATCCTTGTCATAGCAACTCCTTTTGTCGTTATTTACTTGTTAAACAACGGAAATCCTTATACAAAATATATGGCAAATAAAAATGGGCCAGTTTATTTGGAGGAACAGGGGTACAAAGAAAGCGACATAGAGGAATTGCATTTTGTGGAACCTAAACACGTCATAAATAAAGATTTTTATCATGGTCATTACATGGTTGTTTTTAGAGACGAACCAGACGTGATGTATTATTATGGATTAACTAAAAAAGACAAGCAGGTTAAGCAATTTTGTGAAAAGGATAAATTGTTACCCAATGGTGTTATAGATATTTTTGAAGGCGAGACAAAACATAGTGAAGAAAAATGTGTTAACTCTCTAGAAAATCAAAATTAAGCAATCGACGTGATTGTTAAGTAAGGTTTAGTGAAATCACAATAATAAAATACGACAAGTAAAAACGCACAGATTATTACTGTGCGTTTTTTAATACCGTTTATACTGTTATTTAGGATACGAAATGTGTACCGATTAGGGTGATAATTGAGGTGCTTTTAGCATTTTCTCCCCATCAACCGAACTCGTTAAGTCTTTAACTAAGCCTTTTTAAAATATATCTACATGAAGAGTACGCTCTGACTTCAAAACACCTAAAAATTCCAATAATAAAAATATACCTTTCTAAAAATTTTTATAGTCCTTTTTTATTTGTTGATTTCACCATAGTACTTTTAGTTCCATTTGAGCAAATATCAACATTTATCTATAACAGCCTAAAGGGATTTAAACTACTAAAAACGAATAAATAAATTATTGATATTTAGGAGATGATTAAAATGGAGATAGTCATTAAAGAACTACCTGTATACGAGGTAGCCTTTGTTAGACGAACTGGAAGTTATTTTGAACCGCAAGAACACTGGGGTAATTTAATGCACTGGGCATATGAAAATGGTTTTTTTCCACCCCATCAGTCATTTATAGGAATATCCTTGGATGATCCCAACATTGTTGAAAGTAATAAATGTCGACACGATGCTTGTGTTACAATTCCTGAAGGCTTTGATAAAACGAAACATAAAAATATGCAATTCAAAAAGCTGGATGGTGGACAATATGCTATGTATGAATTTTATGATAGTCCTGAAAAATTGAATTCAGCTTATAAATATATGTTTGAACATTGGCTTCCAATTAGTAATTATGATGCTGATCATGCCAGATATAATCTGGAGTTTAACATGAATAATCCCGTTGAAGACCCAGAAGGGAAATTAAAAGTAGACTTGTTTGTTCCCATAAAAAAACGAAAAGCTTAACTGGATTAGGGGAAATCAGATAGGAAAATGTGAATTAAGTTCCATTACAGAAAAACACTTACACCATATAACAAAGAAATATTTTAAAGAGGCAGTTATGATTTATTGATCATAACCGCCTCCTTTATAAACAATACTAAGATTAACTATTCTTCTTAGCTTTTTACGACATGCTGAAGCATTTTACGCAGTAAGCGCAACGTTTCATCTGAGAACTTCTCCATAGAGGAAGCTGTCGCTGTTTTCTTACCGAAAATGAGCTGGAACAGGTTAATTTGTTCGTCTGTTGGCTCCTCTTCATTAAGAAATAAATGAAGTATAGAAATCTGTTTTCGTTCGACTTCCAATACTGCTTCAGCAGTATCCATAATACCATTTTGGGCATAGCCAAAAGCTGAGGGTTCTCCGTCTGAGAAGACTAATAGAAATTTATGTATTTCTGGTCTAGTTTCTAAACGTTTGCCTATCCAACGGATTGCAAAACCATCACGGTTATCCTCATGCGCTTCCATGGACAAAATATTTTGACCACTATCCTTTTGTCCATCTTCTAATCGATGAATCCATTCAAATGTATTAGGCTGGCTAGTTTCAGTTGCCTCATAGGCATCCTCATAATGAAGTACAATTTCATGAGCAATGTTTAATTCTCTTAGTACATCGTGGAATAATAAAACAGCCTTTTGGGTCTCCGGCATTTTATCCTGCATAGATGCAGACCCATCTACCAGTAAACCAAATACGGCGTTGAGTCTTGTACTTGGAGCATCTTTTTTGTAGAACGGCTTAGGTCTTTCCTCTGTCCATATAGACGTCATTCGAGTAGAAAGTCGACCTTTTGATAAATTGGTCCGCTTATC
Organism: Psychrobacillus sp. FSL W7-1457; assembly: GCF_038593405.1. Taxonomy (NCBI): domain Bacteria; kingdom Bacillati; phylum Bacillota; class Bacilli; order Caryophanales; family Bacillaceae; genus Psychrobacillus; species Psychrobacillus sp. FSL W7-1457. Next base: position 1,859,009 of record NZ_CP151993.1, on the reverse strand, counting down.
TACCTTTTTTTGTTCCATGCGTTTTTTCATTTCATGGACAAAGGCCTTAACAAAGGGAGCTTGCTCCTGCCGGATTGTCTGCAGTTCTAATTTCGTATGTGGATGGAGCATGCTTTCAATTCTCTTTTCTTCGTATATCACATTTAAATGTTCATATCCAAAGTTCTTGCCTGCCTTCTTGGTACTTCCCATTTTATCCTCTACTTGATCTGACGAAAGATTTTCCTTCGTATTCCCAGAGGATTGTCCCCTACCCGTTTCCGTAATGTCATGACCCTCTCGGCCTTCTTCAGCGTTGACATTTTGTTCAGCTTTCCCATCTGTTCCGTGTTCCAGCTCATACTGTAGATGGACTCCGCTTTCCTGTTCATTTTCTCTATGCCAGGATCTAAATACTTCCTCGATTGTGTCTTTCCTTTCATCCTCACCTTTTATAGAATCCTTCATGCCTTGATGATAATGAAAGTCTTTATTCATTAAAGTATTAGGAGAAAGAATCGCATAAAATTGTAAAATAGAATCAGTCGAAATATATTCCCTTAAAAAATTTACAAGCTGATACGCTAAATTAATAGAGTCATTTGTAGATCTGTGATCGTATACTCTTTGAATCATGCTGTTAGTTTGAACAAACGAATCAGGACCTTTTGCATTAATTGTACCTTCATATAAACTAATATAAAGGTAACTAATATAAGCATCTGCTAAAAACCCTTTTTGAAGATTAACAATTAACTGTTGCTTATGAAAGGCAAGGTATGTTTCCACTCTTGCAATAAAGATTTTCCTTGTACCAATACGTCTTTTTTGTATATTTTCCATAAGGCGAAATTCCTCAAGACAAAACACTAGTTGATCCATTAATTTAGACAGAGTGTCATCTCTATCTTTTAAGTAGTCTAGCCAAGCGCCTATGCTGAAGTATTTCCAGAACCCTTCGGTTAAGAGATAGATGTCTGAAAGTCTCCCTTTATGCATCACCTCTTCACTTCGATGTCTCCAAAACACACTAATAGATATTGTTTGCTCCTCCGGCTGGAATTCTATTAGCTTTCGTTCATTAATAGTAATTCCCAGGTCTTTGGTCATTGCACGAGCAATTGTCTCGTAATGCATCAGTTGTCTAGCATCAATCGTTTCGTTGTTAAATTGTATAAAGCGATTTACTGAAGACATTATACCGCCTCACTTAACCCAAGAGGAAGCAAGCTCTAAAACGAGTCTCTTCTCTTGCTCATCATCTAGCTTTTCAGCAATTGCATATTCAATTGCTCTTAAAGGATCCATATATTGTGCTAAATCCATTGCATATTGGAGACTCCGAATAGATGCAGCATCCTCTGCTAAAAGACCTTGCTGCACTTGTGCCATTAAATCCTCTGCTAGGTTAAGCATTAGAGTATGAAGATCTTTAGGAGCATTTGGGAATAAATTATTAAACAGTTTCTCAAGTAATTCTCCGGTAATATAGGGAATAGAAAAAGAAACAAAACGATTTTTTAATGCTTCATTCATAGGAGTAGTTCCAATATATCCTTCATTTATTGCTGCGATAACAGAAAAATCAGGATGTGCCTTAATAACCTCACCCGTATATGGATTAGTCAACATACGACGGTAATCTAATACACTATGTAAAATTGGCAAGGTTTCAGGCTTAGCCATGTTTATTTCATCTATATAAAGAATATGTCCCTTTTTCATCGCCTCAACTACAGGACCATCTACAAATTCAATCACATTAGTCCCTTCCTTAATGACAATCGTTTTAAAACCAAGCAATGCCTCCGCATCTAGGTCTACAGAACAGTTGATACTTTGTATTGGCTGTGAAAAAAAATGGGACACTGTTTCAGCTAGCTTAGTCTTTCCTGCTCCCGTTGGCCCCTTTAATAAAACAGGTTTTTTTAAGGAAATCGCTATCAGCACATCTTCATATAAATGGTCGATAGGCGAAACATATCCTCCCGTGCCAATCAGATCTATATCTTTCTCACTGTGTAATCGGCTAGTTCTTAGCTCTTTTTCATTTTTTATTAACTCAATCACGCTATTGTCCTCCTTAACAAAAAAAACTGATGAAGGCTCATCAGTTTTTTATTGAAAATATTCCTTGTAGTATCCGCCGACCTTACCGGTATTATCAATGACGAATAAAAATTCTTCTGTTTCATTTTTTACTTCGTATGTCTTTCCAACTGTCAATACATTGCTAACTAAGAATTTTTTAGCGTCTGTATGAATACATGTTACTGTCTTAGTAGTTGGCTTTAAAGCCCAATTAGTATGTACCATTTCAACCACTTCCTTTACCTATAGTATACGATTGAATTCATGAAAATTCAATCATGTTACTGCTGTATTTAGGTGTCACTTGCTCTGGTTTAGGTGACAGTTCTACTGCCTTTAGGTTCGCTTACTAATGATTTAGGTGTCAATGGTCAACGTATAGGTGCACTTTTACTCTTTAGGTGACATTCGCTCCCTTTTACGTGCGCTTTCCACGGGTTTAGGTGACTCTTCCACGCTTTTAGGTGCGCACCTCCTCTTTAGGTAACACTCCTTGGAAAACGCATACCGTATAGAACACACATGTAAGAAGTAGACAAAAAAAACACCGAAAAATCTACATAACGTAGAATTTTCGGTGCTTTGAATATTTAAGGCCGGGTATATGCCAGCCTTAAAAATATTAAGAATTTAACATTAAGTCTTCTGGGCTTTCAAGAAGTTCTTTTACTGTTTTTAAGAATCCAACAGAATCTTTTCCATCGATAACACGGTGGTCATAAGAAAGAGCCACGTACATCATTGGACGGATTTCAACTTCATTTCCAACAGCGATTGGACGTTTTTGGATTGTGTGCATTCCAAGAATACCAACTTGTGTACCATTTAAAATTGGTGTTGATAATAGTGAACCGAATACTCCACCGTTTGTGATAGTGAAAGAACCACCAGCCATGTCTGAAAGAGCTAACTTGTTATCGCGAGCTTTTTTAGCAAGACCAGCAATATCTCCTTCGATTTCTGCAAAGTTTTTACGGTCTGCATCACGTACGATTGGCACTACAAGTCCGCCTTCTGTAGATACAGCGATACCAATATCATAGAAATTATTTTTTACAATATAATCTCCATCAATTTGAGAATTTACGTAAGGATATTTTTTCAATGCTGCAACGACAGCTTTAGTAAAGAATGACATGAATCCTAAACGCACATCATTATCATCAAAGAATTTGTCTTTTTTACGAGAACGTAAAGCCATTACATTCGTCATATCAATTTCATTAAATGTTGTTAACATTGCTGTGCTTTGTCTAACTTCTAACAGACGAGAAGCGATAGTTTGACGACGACGTGACATTTTCTCGCGAGTTGTACGTCCATCATCTTCTTTTACTGGAGCTGCAGATTTTGAAGCTTCAGCTTTAGGTGCAGCAGGTTTAGAACCGTGAGCAGATACATCTTGAACTCGAACGCGTCCCATAGGATCTACTGGAGAAATCTCGCTTAAATTAATACCTTTTTCACGAGCTAACTTACGAGCAGCTGGGCTAGCAATTGTGCGGTCTTGTTCTTTAGAAGCGTCTTCATTAGCTTTAGCTACCTCTTCAGCTTTATTGCCACTTACTGCAGGTGCTTTTTCTTCTTTCGGTTCTTCCTTAGTTTCAGCTTTAGCTGCTGGTGCGCCTGAACCTGCACCTACGATAGCAATTACTTCGCCTACTTGTACCGTATCGCCTTCAGCAAATAGTAATTCGCTAACAACTCCAGCTTCTTCTGAAATTACCTCTACATTTACTTTATCTGTTTCTAACTCAACGATAAACTCGCCTTTTTCCACTGTATCACCTGGTTGTTTTAACCATTGTGCAATGGTACCTTCTGTAATTGATTCTGCTAATTCGGGAACTATAATTTCTGCCACTTGATTTTCCTCCTCTATTGCTTTTCTTACATGCTTTTCAATGCTTCTTCAATAATTCTTGCTTGCTCTACTTTATAAGTGTCGATATCACCTTCAGCAGGACTTGAGCGATGTACTCGCCCTACGTACTTAATATCTTTTCCTTTTGCAATATCCAGTAAATATGGAAGTGCAAAATTCCATGAGCCCATATTTTCTGTTTCTTCTTGAGCCCAAACAATTTGTTTAAGATTTGGATAACGATCTACAATCGTTTGAATTTTCTCTTCTGGGAATGGGTAAAGTTGCTCTACGCGAACGATATGCATGAAGTCATATCCTTCTCCATCCTTCACTTTGTCTGCTAAGTCAATTGCTAGTTTACCACTTGCAAAGACTACTTTTTCGACCTTGTCAGGTTGTTGGCCTAAGCCAGGCTGTTCAATAATAGTCTCAAACTTACCTTCAGTCAAATCTGCTACCTCTGCACCGACTAAAGGATGTCGAAGTAATGATTTAGGAGAAACGATTATTAATGGTCGAATTGCGTCTTCTTTTAGCATTTTAGCTTGTCTTCTAAGGATATGGAAATAGTTTGCTGCACTTGATAGATTCGCAACTGTCCAGTTATTTTCTGCAGCAAGCTGTAAATAACGCTCTAGACGTGCACTTGAGTGCTCTGAGCCTTGACCTTCTGAACCATGCGGTAATAGCATCACAAGTCCAGATTTCAATCCCCATTTAGATCGAGCTGAACTGATAAAATTGTCAAACATAACTTGCGCCATATTTGCGAAGTCCCCGTATTGGGCTTCCCAAATAGTTAATGAATTAGCATTCTCCAAGTTATAACCAAACTCATAGCCCAACACTGCTGTTTCTGTTAATGGACTGTTGTGAACGGTAAAGGAAGCTTTTGCATCACTAATATAGTGAATTGGTGTAAGTTCTGCACCTGTATTTTCATCATGTAACACTAAGTGTCTATGTGAGAATGTACCACGTTGTGCATCTTGACCAGTTAAGCGAACAGAGTTCCCTTCCTGAATAATCGTTGCTAGGGCAAGTGTTTCTGCATGACCCCAGTCGATTTTACCTTTCCCTTTAAATGGCTCTTCTCTACGTTTTAAAATTTTCTCTAATTTTTTGAACGCTTTGAAATCAGATGGCCAGCTTAATAATTCTTCATTGATTTTCTTCAGTCTGCCTTCCTCAACTCCAGTAGGTAGCTCAGGCATTCCCTCTAATACAGCATCAGGAATAATAATCTCATGTGCAGTAGTCTGTGGAAGCTCTTTCACGCGATCGTATGCTTCTTGCATTCCACTGAAGATAGTTTCATCCAGCTTTTTCACTTCGGCTTCTTGGATAACGTTTTCATTTACTAACTTTTGTCCGTAAATATTACGTACAGTCGGGTGTTTATGAATAATATGATACATTTGTGGATTAGTCACAAGTGGCTCATCCATTTCATTGTGGCCATATCTACGATAACCAAGTAAGTCAATAACAATGTCCTTACCAAATTTGTTACGGTATTCGTGAGCAAGTTTTGCTACGCCGATAACAGCCTCTGGATCATCTGCATTTACATGAATAACAGGAACTTCATATCCTTTAGCTGGGTCAGAAGAATAGAAAGTAGAACGTGAATCGTAATGCTCCGTTGTAAATCCGATCATATTATTTGCGATGATATGGATCGAACCTCCAGTTTGGAAGCCTCTTACTCTACTATAGTTTAACACTTCTGTGACGATACCTTGACCAGGGAAAGCCGCATCTCCATGAACTAAAATTGCATAAGCAGCATTTTTATCTTGAACTGGCAAACCTGCTTGATCCGTTGTTTCTTGAGCAGCACGAGTTTGCCCTGTTACTACAGGACTTACTACTTCTAAGTGAGAAGGGTTATATGCTAATTTAATCGTTAATCCAGATGGAGAATGGTAAGCAGCACCTTTATGGTATTTCACATCACCATACCATCCCTCAGAAAGCTCTAAAGAGCCGTCTTTTGGTTGAAAAGCTTCAGAAGGTACGTGTGCAAACTCTGCGAACATCATCTCATAAGGCTTGTTTAAAACGTGTGTTAATACATTTAAACGTCCACGGTGGGCCATACCAATGTTTACTTGTTTTGTTTTAGTGATATTAGATTGTCTAACAAGCTCGTCTATCAAAACCACTAATGAATCTAAACCTTCAATAGAGAAGCGTTTTGCTCCCACAAACGTACGGTGAATAAATTTCTCAAAACCTTCAATTTGAGTTAAACGTTTCAATAATTCCTTTTTTGTATCAGCAGATAAGTTTTCTAATACAACACCTTTTTCAATCTTGCCCTGTAACCACTTGCGCTCTTCTACATTCACAATATGAGAAATCTCAAAAGCTATTTTATTCGTATAAACAGATTTTAAGTACTCAATTGCCTCTAAACCGTTGGTAACTGTGTTTGGTGCATCAGCTAATAAAAAAGCTACAGGAACTTCTTTTAAATCAGCAGGAGTTATACCGTAAGTCTTAAAATTGATTCGAGAATCATTTTTCTCTCTGTCATTTAAAGGATAGATATCTGCAGATAAGTGCCCGTGAGCTCGTATAGCATCAGCCAACTCGATTGCACGAATCACTTTATCGAAGTTGTTGGATTCCACAGTTGGTAAAGCAGCTCCTGTACCATTTGTAGTTGTATCCAGAACTGGTGCCCCATACTCTTCAAATAAGCTAACTAGTTCTTGATCCACTTCTTCTGGTGATTGAAGGTATAAATCATACTGCTCCATCACATAACCAAGATTGGGTCCTGAGAAAATGGACCAAGGTGTTTGATTGTTCGACATTTAAAAAAACCTCCAACATATTGTGCCACAATAGGCATTAATGATTTGCATAAAAATAAGTGCAAAAGCCTGAAAATGAAAGATGTACATTTTTATTCTTTAAATCTTCACATTAATAGTTTACCACTCTTTTCATGAGACTTAAAGAATTCAAGAATTCAAGTATAAGAACAATTTTTCCATATCCATCTTACTACTCTCACTAAAAAATACAATCCTTTTTGGTAAATTAAATTAATCTTTTCTAAATTTTTTTATACATTTGAAATGAATGATTATTCACTTGTAAATTTAGGGAAATATATGGAAAATTTTGTTCCGTTTTGATTACTTTCTACGTTAATACTACCTTTATATGCAACAACTAGTCGTTGCACAATGCTAAGGCCCAATCCTGAGCCTCCTTTATTCTTTGAACGTGCCTCGTCTGCTGTATAGAAACGATCGAAGATTTTAGAAAGGGATTCTTTTTTAATACCAATCCCATTATCTGAAACAGTAATTACTACTTTGGAAGTGTCTTCCCAAGCTTCTATAATTATTTTCGGATCGTTTTCATTATATTTTATTGCATTTTCCATAAGGTTTCTAAGAATTTGCTCCAATGTCGTTGAGGGGATATTAACTGATATATTTTCATTTCCACGGTAAACAATTGATGAAGTTGGAGATAGCACGTCCAGTTGTTGTTCCAATTCCTTGACTACACTTAATAGACGGGTATTTGTATTCTCAAATGTTTGTTCATTTTTTGCAAGCTTTAACATTTCTTCTATTAAAACTTTCATTTTTTGAACTTCTGCTAAGGAAATGTCCAGGGATTCGTCCAGAACATCTCGTTGTTCCTTGCCCCATCTATTCAGCAGAGCCAGATGTCCTTCCACAACTTGAATAGGTGTTCGAAGTTCATGAGATACATTATGAATAAACTCGTCTTGTCTGGTGATTGTTTCATTTACCTCGTCCATTAATTCCTTATAGATTTTCATCAGCTCACCGATTTCATCTTTTGACAAACGTTCAAAATTAACTTCCTTAGAAAACCTTGTCCGTTTTGCCTCCTGCATTTCATCACGTAATTCCTTAATTGGACGTAACATGAATGCAGACAACGAATACCCTATAAATGCAGATAGTAATAGCGCTATGAGAGAAAATAACGTTATAGCCAACAATATATAGCGCATTAGTTCTTCAAAATTAGAAAGGCTGTGGGAAATTTCTATATATCCCTTAAATAATCCGAAGTCAATTTCAGCAGATTTATGAAAAATAGTCTGTCCTTCTACTTTGTCTTTTTCAAATTCATTTATTGAAGTGGGTTCGAATGCTGAAAATGGACTCGCATCATTAATGCGGAGAAGCTCGATTCCATCTGCATTTAAAACCCTTATAGACTGCTCTTGGTTAACAAGCTGGTTAATAAGTGTGCGATTTCTTTGAATGTCTTGAACGCTAATCACAGGACCCTGTGACTCAAAGAAGCTTACAACTTCGTTTAATGTGTTATGGGCCACTCTCTTTTCAGACATAAGCATCCAGTTGTATAGCGAAAAATATAAAATGGCACTCATCATTAAAAAACTTAAAAAAATAGACAGAGCAGAAGCATATGTCCATTTTTTTTGTAAAGTCCAGTTTTTCATGAACGAATCACGTATCCCACTCCTCTAACTGTTTCTATTAAAGCTGCAATTTCCTTCGGCAATTTCTTTCTAAGATGCCTAATATAAACATCCACTACATTTGTCTCTACTTCTGATTCATAACCCCATACAATTTCTAAAATCTGATCCCGAGTTAATACGATGTTAAGGTTTTGCATAAAACATACAAGAAGGTCATACTCTGTTTTCGTTAAAATAATCTCCTGCCCAAAATACGTAACCCTATATGCTTTTTGATTGACCTGTAAGCCACGTATCGATAAAACAGATTCCTGATTTAATGTGGTATGCCCCACCCTTCTTAATACAGCACGAATTCTAGCCAAAAGCTCTTCTATAGCGAATGGCTTGACCACATAGTCATCTGCTCCAGCCTCTAATCCTGAAACACGATCTATAACTGCATCTCTCGCAGTTATTAAAATAATAGGAATATCTTTAACTTTTCTAAACCTGCGACATATTTCTAAACCGTTTAAATTAGGTAGCATAACATCTACTAATAACAAATCGTAATGGTTTTCTAAAGCTAATTCATATCCCTCTCTTCCATCAAAAGATACGGTTACCTCAAAATTTTCATGTTTCAGCTCAAGTTCCACAAACTTCGCTATATTAATTTCATCTTCTATTAATAAAATATGATGTTTCACTTTCACACTTCCTTTAAAAATACCGTTCACTTTATATGAACGGCAGTAAAATTATATGAATTGTTTCTTCTCATCGATTTCAAATTCTGAAAAGAGAATTTAGGTCATAGTTATTATAATAAAATAAAGTGTATCGCGTGCTAAGCGGAGAAGCTTTTTGAGAGTGAACGATAGGTCTACCCTCTATTAACTTTTATACTATTTGTATAGAAAATCATCAGTTGAAAAGCATTCGTTTAAAAAGATAAAGTACAATTACATGAATTAAAACTTCCTGTAGATAATCCAAACAAATCAATAGAAAAATATAGGAAGATTTGATATATTCATTTATAATAGCTGTACTAGTAAATCATTTTCTATGTATCTTTTGTTTATGTAAATTAATCATATGTATTAATTGTGAAACATACAAGTATTAACAATATTTTTTTTTAAAATGTATAATTTAAACTCTATGCAAAATGAAAAACTTAAAGTATATTATTCTATGCAAATAATTTTATAAGGCAAAGTATTTCTTTGCCGAGGGAAGGCAAATGGTGCGCCACCGGTTCTTGAGCTGGTTCTAGTAGGTTCGATTCCTACCCCGAAATTTTTTATGCAATTCAAATGAAAAATTTCAGGGGAACTAGAATGACTCTGCTCATTTTCAGTTCTGGAGGAGGCGTTTTTTTGTGTTGAAAAAAAGAGACTTACATGAGTGTACCGCTCTATTTGAGCTTATGTCAGATCCAACTATTATGCCATTCGTTCGTCATAAAGCTAGCTCAGCAGACGAATACTGGTTTTTAACCAAACAAATGATTGAGGAAGAATTAGCTGGAACGACTATTTCTCGAACAATCATCAGTGACTATGGACAACCAATAGGAACCATAAATCTATTTGATATTGAACACGGTGCTGGATTTTTAGGAACTTGGATCGGCACACAGTTCCAAGGTCAAGGTTATAATAAGAAAGCGAAGGAACAATTTTTAGAAGAACTGTTCTTTGAGCAGAATATACAAACCGTGTTTTTACGTATTAGAAAAAATAATATTAAGAGCATCCGTGCAACTGAAAAGCTTGGCTATGCTTTAAAAGCAAATGATTCTCACCAAGTGATATACGAAGAGATTAATAAGGGTAATAACCATTTCGATTTATATTATATACCTAAGGACCTCTTCCTAATGAAAACACTTCAGCAAAATGCGGAAGAAGAACAAGCTATGTAACAGAAGAAACTCCCGTCAACTTTATGACGGGAGTTTCATTAGTTTTTATATGTTAGTAGTAGTTCCGTAAATTGCTCAGGTGTTTTGGAAGAACTCGCCAGACACTGTGCATCAATTATTTTTTCTTTGTTTAATGCTAAAGCTGAAAGAGAATTCATAAATGTCTCAGCGGTGAGCCCCTCTTCTTCAAGTACAATAGCATAGCCTAATTTTTCAAAGAAGTTTGCATTTAATACCTGGTCTCCCCTGCTTGCGTTCTTAGACAATGGTATTAATAACATAGGTTTTTTTAACTCTAAAAATTCAAATATGGAGTTAGAGCCAGCTCTGCTTATTACATAGTTTGTGATTTTCAACAAATGAGGTAATTCATCCGTTACGTATTCAAAGGCTTTATAATTTGGTTTATCTATCAATGAAGGGTCTAGGTTTCCTTTACCACAAAGATGAATAATCTGAAATCGCTTGGTTAAAGTGTCTATATTATCTTTAATCGCAGCATTAATACTTTTGGAGCCCTGGCTCCCACCCATAACTATAATTGTTTCTTTAAAAGGACTAAAGCCTGTCAGCTCTCTTGCAATTTTTTCATCTCCTTGAAACAGATCAGGGCGAATGATTGCTCCAATAGCGGAAGACTTATCCCTTGGAATATACTTTAATGTCTCTTCAAAAACCGTAAATATATGCTCTGCAAATGGTGTTGCTATTTTGTTTGCTAAACCAGGTGTGATGTCGGACTCATGTATTACGACTGGAATATTAGAGAGCTTTGCCGCCACTACAACTGGCACAGAAACAAATCCTCCTTTAGAAAATACAAGCGAAGGCTTTATTTTTCTTAAGGTTCTCATAGCTTGCATTGTTCCGTAGAGGACTTTAAATGGATCCGAGAAATTTTTGATAGAGAAGTACCTTCTTAACTTACCATTAGAAATAGTGTGATATGGTAAAGTGGGAAAGCTTTTTTCAATAATTGATTTTTCAATTCCATCAGCAGAACCAATATAATGGACTTCATATCCGTTTCTTAATAATTCTGGGATAATGGCTTCATTTAAAGATACATGACCAGCTGTTCCCCCGCCTGTCAGTACTATTTTGTTATTGTTCATGATAATCTCCTAACTATTTATCTAAAGGATGTATGCCCATATGGTAGAAACAAAAAACTTACAAGAAAAAACCAAGATAATGATTCAAATGGTACTACCAATTTTAATCACTCAGGTCGCACTCTATTTAATGACTTTCTTTGATATCTTGATGACAAGTAAATACAATATCAATCATCTAGCAGGCGTTTCTATAGGTTCTTCATTATGGGTGCCAGTATATACCGGGTTGACTGGTATTCTACTAGGCATTACGCCAATTGTAGCACAATTAATCGGTGCAAAAAAGCAAGAAGATGTGAGAACCTTTGTTCAACAAGGTTTATATATTGCTATTCTATTAGCTATTTTAGTTTTTATAGGAATTATTTTGTTTCTGGACCCTATCCTTCAAGCAATTCCTCTTGAAACTAGTGTACGCATAATAGCGGAAAAATATTTATGGATGATGTGCATCGGACTACTTCCTTTATTCCTATACAGTGTCCTACGATCGTTTATAGATGCATTAGGCAAGACCCGCATCTCCATGTTCATCACGTTACTGTCTGCACCAATTAATATCGCACTAAATTATGTGCTGATTTACGGTAAATTTGGATTGCCAGCTTTAGGTGGTGTTGGGGCTGGATTAGCCTCAGCAATAACTTATTGGCTCATTTTAATTATTACTATTTTCATCATAAAATACAATAAACCGTTTGCTGATCTACAAATATTCCAAGAATGGACGAAACCGTCGTTGGCCAAGTTAAAAACATTAACAGTGATCGGTTTACCAATAGGACTATCTATTTTTGCAGAGACTACTATTTTTTCTGCAGTCACGATTATGATGAGTGTATTTTCCACAGCAGTAATTTCAGCTCACCAAATAGCTATGAATTTTACTTCGTTGTTATATATGATTCCCTTAAGTATTGCAATGGGAGCTACTATTTTAGTAGGTCAAGAAGTAGGGGCTAAACGCTATCAGGATGCAAAATCCTACAGTTGGCTAGGAGTCGGGACAGCTGTGTCCTTTAGCTTTGTGTCAGCTACTATTTTACTTGTTTGGCGAGAACCTATAGCAGCCATTTACACAAACGATGTAGAGGTCATTAACTTAACCGTTCAATTTTTCTTTTTTGCTGCCCTCTTCCAATTATCTGATGCCATTCAAGCACCAGTTCAAGGAGCATTAAGGGGCTATAAGGATGTTACAATTACGTTTATCATGGCGATTATATCTTATTGGATAATAGGTTTACCTATTGGCTATATACTAGGTACTTACACAGCATACGGCCCATTTGGCTACTGGATAGGCTTAATTGCCGGCTTAACGGTCGGTGCACTTACCCTGGGAACACGTTTAGTATACTTACAGCGCAAGTTTGCTAAGCTTTATTAAATGATATTTGACAATAATCATAAACTTTATGGATAGCTAAACAGTTATATTTTAGATATTGATGTAATCCAAATCTAACTACAAGAAAAAGTGAAATCCATTTTTCCGATTTCACTTTTTTCTTCAATATTAAAAACTATGTCAATCTGGTAATTTCTCGTTAGTGCCCATGGAAAGCAATTACCGGAACGGTTATCAACTATAGATAAAATGAAAGCCTCGAAATATTTTACCAGGGTAAAATATTTCGAGGCTTTTGTTTTGAGAAGAGCTGTCTTAGCCTCTTTTAATTATTTGCTAATAAATTGTTGTGTCCAGTAATAACCACTATCAGATAATCCTACTCCAATATGTGTATAGCTACCGTTCATGATATTCGCTCTGTGACCAGCTGAATTCATCCAGCCTTGTACCACTTCTTGAGCTGATCGTTGTCCCATTGCAATATTTTCTGCAGCTGACTTGTAGCTAATCCCTAAAGATTTCATTTGATCAAAAGGTGAGCCATATGTAGGACTTGTATGTGAAAAATAATTATTATCCTTCATGTCCTGAGATTTAAGCTGTGCTGACTTAGTCAATGCAGAGTCGATTTGTAGAGGTGCTAAGCCTTCCTTTGCACGCTCGGCATTAGTTAGATCTACCACCTGTTGGATAACAGAAGATACTTGAGCTTGATTGGAATTACTGTTTGTTTCCGTTTTTTTAGTAGCTTGCTGAGTAGTTGGAGAAGTTGTAGCTACCTCTTTTTTTGGTTGAGCCGCTGGCACTGTTGATTCTTTTTTTACTGGAGCCTTCGCAGTTGTAGCTTCTTTTTTAGCAGCATTTGGTTTAGTTACTTCTACTTTTGCTGCAGTTTGTGTTTTTTCAACGACTGGTTTTTCTTTTATTTGATTGTTGGGTTTAGTAACCTCTTTTGTTTCTTTTTGTACCTTTTGGGTATTTTGTGCCACGTCATTTTTCTTTGCAGCCTCTGTTTTAATAGTATTTGCTAGGTTAGCAACGATTAACTCTTTATTTATATTAAACTTTTGAAGCATTTTGTTTATTTCTGTCTCACTTAAAGACAATTTTTGAGAGTTAATCTTTAGAGACTTCCATTCGATGGATGTTTTTGCCTCAGAAGTAGTTTTTGAATTACCAGCTGTTTCTGCTGATGCTGTTGCTGTTGTAGCAGTAAGTAATAATCCTCCTGCTAGCATACCTGCTAAAATCTTTTTGTTCATTTTCATTTCCTCCTTCTTTTGTGCTCTCTCATTTTATACACAAAATCAAAAGAAAAAATTATATAATATCTTCCATCTCGTCCATTCGAGTATTAAAAGATGGACGGGAGAAAGGATTCCGTTCCTTTGGTATGGTAGGATAAACCAATACATAAAAATATTAGTTTTCTAAAGCTCTTGACAATTTCATATATTCTTCGTGAATTACCAAAAGTATATCTTCTTGCTGTGAAATAGATAGTTTGCTATTTTTAACTCGTTCTGTGATCATTTCACGTTTTTTTTCAATGCTCTGCCTTACCCTCGGGTGAGTATATTCGTCTAGGAGCTCCGATTTAATGACATTACGTACTTCTTCTTCGGTAATATCATTCGTGGTGCGATTTTTATATAGCAATTTAAAAGCATCAATCATTAACCGAATCCCCTATAATCTCAAGCTTATTTATTTGCTCTCCGATAATTACAAGTTGGGGCTCCATTTTCATGTATTCAGGGAGCCATTGGATCATTCCATAAGCATATTGAAATAAATAAGGATATTTGTGTCCCTTAAGTGGAACATAACCCTTCATCCGATAGACGGAGTCAGGAAGACCTCTAACCCAATCCTCGAAGGCTTCTTGATCTATTGGTCCGTTAAAGGTATGAAGCCTTGAAGACAAGGAAAGTTGCTTGCCTATTGCCGCTTCTTTAACTTCTTTTTCATGAAAGGTAGCTTCCAAGTTAGCAAGTGCTTTTATAGAAATTTTACTGTTTGAGGCTTGAATGATCGGTGCATCCCCATTAATACCTTGGAGTTCCATAGAGGCAGTCGCAATCTCGTCATCAGTTAGTAAATCTACTTTATTGGCAACAATTAAATGTGCATGTTTGATTTGCTCAAGGAAGAGCATCCGTGTTCTGGGTGACAGCTTGTCGCGTTCTAACCATCTTTTGCAGTCGGCAACAGTAATAATACCTTTTATATTTAACTGATTTGCAAATATCGGTGAGAATACTGCATCTAATGCTTCAACAGGGTGTGCAGCTCCAGTAGTCTCTATTAATAACACATCAAAATCTTCCCCAGCCAACAACATTTGAAGCTGTGCTTCCATCTTCTCAGATCCTGTACAGCATATGCATCCTTCTAGCATTTCTTTAAGAGGGATGTCTTCCTCTACTGCTCTACTATCAAAAGCCAATTTACCTAACTCATTCATAATTACTGCTGGTTTAATACCTTCATTTTTGAATTGTGAGATTAAATTGGTTAACAAGGATGTTTTCCCGCTTCCTAAAAATCCACTCAATAAATATACATCTTTCAACATCCACACCTCTTCCTATGTATTTCCTAAAGAAATTCATCGTCAACTCGGCAACGTCAAAACTTCTTCTCTTGAATAAAGAGCTGACCATTGCAGGTCAGCTCTTTTAAGAAATAGATTATGCTATTACTTATTTTTTAATTAAATCCTTTGCTATCTCTTCTGCCTTTAATAATTGAGGATCTTCGTTTAGTAATTTTTCACGAAGCTTATTCATCAATGTATTAGCAGAATCACCGGTAAGCTCACCTGTAGCATCCAGTTTGTTGTCAGCTTGGAATTTTTTCACCGCAGAAACCATAGTCTCGTCAAAGCTAGTATTAATAGTACCTGGATCGTATCCAACTGCTTTTAACATTTCCTTAGCATTTTTAATAGCATCTGATGTCATACCTGTCTTTAAAACTTCAGAAGTATTTAAAGGAGATAACATCGCATAAGAAGGATATTGTACTTCGTAATCTGGTGCAATACCTTTATCATGTATCCAGTTACCTTTCGGTGTTAACCATTTTGCTGTTGTTATTTTAATATTAGAGCCATCAGGTAAATTGTTAAGAGACTGCACAGTTCCTTTACCAAACGAATTTACACCAACAATAGGCATATTTGCTGATTCGCTTAATGCTCCTGCAAGTATCTCAGATGCAGATGCACTCCCTTCGTCGATCAACACTGTAACAGGAAGATCCACTCGGAGACCAGGTGATGCAACAATCGCCTCTTTTACAAGTTTGTTTTTATCATCTTTTGTTTCAATTTGTACAATATTTTTGCCTTCCTCAACAAAGAGGTTCGAAATGTCGACTGCCGAATCTAGCAGGCCACCTGGATTTTGTCTTACATCCAGAACTAATGACTCCATGCCTTCTTTTTTCAGATCATCGATCGCAGTAACTAACTCATCATACGTATCGTCAGAAAAGCTAGAAATCATAATATGCCCTACTTTGTCACTTAACATCTCAGGATAAACTGTTTCTATAGGGATATCATCTCGAACTATTGTCGTTTCAATTAATGCGCCTTCACCACGTTGAATCGTTAATGTAACTTCAGTGCCTTTTTTACCGCGAATTAATAAAACAGCTTCCGAAACACTGTAGCCTTTAATATCTTTCCCATCTACTTTTAAAACCTTATCATTAGGTAACAACCCAGACTTTTCGGCTGGAGAATTTTTAATAGGAGAAATAACCGTAATGATACCATCTTGCTCCTGTATTTCCGCTCCAATTCCTTGGAAGCTCGAATGAACACTGTCTTCAAACATAGATGCCTCTTCTGTATCCATGTATTCAGAATAAGGATCTTCCAGTGCATCGACCATGCCATTGATGGCACCATTAATCACTGTATCCTCATCAATATCCTTATAGTAATCTTTTTTTAATTTGTCATAAGCCATATATAACTTAGTGAATTCTTTTCGTTCACCTACATATTGTACCTGTGATTCTTGCCCTTTTATTTCACTAGCTTCATCCTCTTTTCCAAACATAAATAGAAGTGATGTAACGCCAGCCGTGATTATCATGAGACCAAAAATCATTAACCAAAGCATCAAAGGTTTAATCTTTACATATTTGGAAGATTCAGGCGATGATTGTTCCTGTTCTTCGTTTGTTCGTTGCTCTTGTTCGTCCAAAATCTTCACCCTTTTCACACAATTCGTTTTTCAAAAAATAGACTGCCAAAAATGACAGTCTGTTTTTTTTAAAATTACATCCTTATTTTAATGCTGCTTCTAATGCCACTACGATCATGTCATTAAATGTTGTTTGTCTTTCTTCTGAAGAAGTAACTTCTCCAGTAATAATGTGATCACTAACAGTCAATACGGCTAGAGCTTGTCTTCCGTATTTAGCAGCTAGTGTATATAATGCAGCAGCTTCCATTTCAACTGCAAGTACACCGTAGCTTGCCCATTTTTCATTTTGAGCATTTTCATTATAGAATAAATCAGCTGTAAATACATTACCTACGCGTAGGTTTAGTCCTGCTTCTTTACCTGCATTATATGCATTGTATAATAAATTGAAATCAGCAGTAGGAGCAAAGCTAATATCATCTAAAAGTACTTTATTCATAGAAGAGTCAGAAGATGCTGATTGAGCAAGAATAACGTCACGTACTTTTACGTCTTTTTGGATAGCTCCACAAGTTCCAACACGGATTAATTTTTGTACATCATATTCAGCCATTAATTCAGTTGTATATATAGAAATGGATGGTACTCCCATTCCTGTTCCTTGTACAGAAACTCTTTTCCCTTTATATGTACCTGTGTAACCAAACATATTACGCACTTCATTATATTGCACAACATCCTCTAAGAAAGTTTCAGCAATATATTTTGCACGAAGTGGATCTCCTGGTAGTAAAATCGTGTCAGCTATTTCACCTTTTTTTGCATTAATATGAATACTCATTAATATAACCTCATTTCTAAAACTTATCGTGTTTATGATACCTTTTTTTACTATAAAATGCAATGTAGAAGCCTAGAGGTTATTGTCTTCGTATAACTCCCATATTTCATCAAAAACTATTGCCGGCATCTCTGGATGCGCGAGCTCCTCAATATACTCGGAAAGTGGCTGAAAAGATGTTTCTGCTTTTGGAAAATCATGCTGTAAAAACATTTGTTCCGCAAATAGAGCTTTGGCATCGGTCTTTTGACCTCCCCGGAATTTTAATGCAAATAAATAAAACGATTGATTCATATTATTTTTCCTCCTTTAGTCCTGAAGTAGTATATTAATTTAAAATTTTGTAGATAATTCAGTCTAAAACAATTAAACTAAAAATTATGATGATAAAACATTAGAAAGGAATGGCTCAATTGAAATATGGATTTAAATCGAAAAAAAACAAAATACCTAGTACGCCCAAAGTACCTAAACCAAAGAAACAGCGCAAATCCCTTAGTAGTCGTTCATTTTCCCTTTTTAAAAGGAATGCAAACAAAAGCTTTCAAAATACCAATTTGTTAAATTCCATACGTGGCAGAGTACTCATCATTTTTTCCGTCCTTATTATAATTCTATTTTCCATGCTTGTCCTTACTTCGGCCAACATGCAATCATCTCAGAAGGAACTAGAAAACTTTATAAACGTGGACATAAAAGAGCAGTTAATGGTCAATCAAATATCTGCGGATATTGCTAAACTTTCAAATGCAGAACAAAGCTATATCATCACAGGTAAATCAAATTATATGTCAAGTTATAGAAGTTATAAAGATGCAATCGTTACTCGCTTTAAAGAATTGCAGACTATTTTTAAAAATCGTCCTGATGAGCTCAAAAAAGTAACGGCGATTAACGAGCATTTTAATACATACCTTCAATATTCTGAACGTGCATTAAGCCTAAGAGACCAAAAAGGATTTGAGGCTGCTCAAAAGCTTGTAAATGCAGGAAGTGGACGCGCAGCCATGAGCCATGTAGATGTCCAAATCGAAGCGATGAACGAAGTGTTAGCTAAAAAGAACGCTAAGCAAATTGCACTCTTAAAGAGCGAAAATCAAAACGCTTTGAACATATTTATAGGCTTAACGATTTTCTCTGTATTATTAACATTAGTATTTGGAATTGTACTATTTAATTCTATTAAAAGAAGCACTTACTCTATTAACCGTTCGATTTTAGAAATCGCTCAAGCTGGCGGTGATTTAACGAGAAGAGTAAAAGTAAGAACGAAAGACGAATTTGCTGAAATTGCTTCCAATACAAATGTTTTAATCGCTTCTATTGCTGATTTAGTTAGACGTGTAAGCCATTTAACCGAAAATGTATCAGCTAGCGGTCAGGAATTGATGGCCTCTTCTGACGACACTGCTATTACAATTCAGTCAATAGCGGATTCTACAAATGAGATAGCATCTGGTAGTGAGCAGACTATGAAAAGCATGACCTTAGCTATTCAAAAAATGAATTCACTAGAAGAAGCAACAAGATATTTGAATGAGGATGCACAAGCTGTAAAAGTAGCGACTGATCACATGACTGCCGCTGCCAAACAAGGAGCATTGTCTGTTCAACATTCTTCAAATGTTATGTTAAATATTGAAGAAACGATGGCTAATACCTCTCAGACTGTTCAATCTTTAGGAACTAAATCGTATGAGATAACTTCTATTATTAAAACCATCACTGCAATTGCAGAGCAAACTAACCTACTGGCTCTAAATGCGGCAATTGAGGCTGCACGTGCCGGAGAACATGGAAGAGGTTTTGCAGTAGTAGCAGATGAAGTAAGGAAGCTTGCAGAGCAATCTCAAAAAGCAGCAAAAGAGGTAACAGGAATTGTAACCTCCATTCAAACGGAGGTAACCTCTATTG
This sequence comes from Psychrobacillus sp. FSL W7-1457, assembly GCF_038593405.1. Classification (NCBI taxonomy): domain Bacteria; kingdom Bacillati; phylum Bacillota; class Bacilli; order Caryophanales; family Bacillaceae; genus Psychrobacillus; species Psychrobacillus sp. FSL W7-1457. The sequence continues at coordinate 1,839,311 of NZ_CP151993.1, read as the reverse complement.
TTAAACAAAATCACGAAGGGGTCGAAAATGTTATAAAAGGCGTTGAAGTAGCGAATGAAACAAGCACTTCCCTTGAACAAATTATGAAACAAACAGACGAAACGATTAGTATTATTAATAAAATGGTCAATCAGATAGAAAAAACACTGGAATTTAGCCAGGAAGTAGCTGCTTCCTTTATAGAAGTGACTCATATTGCAGAAAACACTGCGTCAAATACTGAAAACTCTGCTGCCGCCGCTGAACAAGGTAGTGCTGCCATGCAAGAAATCAATGCTTCCGCTGTAGAATTATCACACCAAGCGGACGAGCTTAGAAAAGTAGTAAACGAGTTCAAGTTATAATTTGTAAGTAATATAACCGTTTTAGCTAGTACTGAGAATCATAGTGCTAGCTTTTCTTATGTAAAAAGCCATAAATCACTTTGTGAGGCTCTACACTTTATTTAAGGACCACCCCTACAAGGTATGGGTCCATTAGCCCAATACTTATGTGTATCTCCGCAAGGTTCCCCCCCTTTCTTATTACACTCTCTACCCTTAACAATTACATAAAAAGCATTGATATGGCTGTCGTGAACATTTCCAGGTGTGACAATGTTTGCAAGTACAAAACCCTTCTTGTCTGTTGCAGCGTGAAAAGAATAGGCGAACTGCTTTGTCCGTTCATCTTTTACGAATTAACCACTTTCAGGATCTGTTGTCGATTCCTTAATCTCCTTGTATTCTTCCTTTTCAAACTTTTCATGCGGGAATGGTTTCTTCCCATGCTTTTCCCGGTCGAGGTTGAGCTCCTCCTGGAGCCTCTTTTCATAAGCCTGCGTCTCAAAGACATGATCCGGGATTTAGGAGCCCACGATCTGCGACATCCTTTAATACTCTGTAGAAAATCTGCTCTAATAGATCTGTGTCTGCAAAACGACGGACATAGTTTTTCGCGGAAGTTGAGAAATGGGGAACCTCGGTATGGAAACCAAAGCCTAGAAACCATCGGTATGCCATGTTGGTTTCAATCTCTTTAATGGTTTGGCGCATGGACCGTATACCAAAGGTATATTGGATAAAAGTCATCTTGATAAGTACCACTGGGTCGATACTAGGTCTCCCTGTGTAGAATAAAGATTTTCAACCAATGGATAGATAAATGAAAAATCAATTGCCGCATCTAACTTACGAAAAAGATGGTCTTGTGGTACCAACTGTTCAATAGTCAAGATTTCTAATTGTTCGCGTCATTGGTTTGATTTTTCGTCATCAAATCCATCACCTCATTCATTTTATAGGAGACCCGTTGATTGGAGCGAAGAACGGCGACTCCAGCGGGAACAGCGCGAGCTGAAGACCCTGGACTGAGCGCAGTGAGGGAGTTTCAAGGAGGGAAAACTAAGGACGTCACATCGTGTGACAACGTTTTCCTGACCAACATCCTGTTGGCCTAAGCCGTGCCCGCGGAAAGCGTCCGTTCGTAGTGGAAATCAACTCTTCCTCGCTTAACTTCTATTTTAAAAGAAAAAAGACTGTAGACAAACTCCAAAATTTTTGGAGTTTGTCTACAGTCTGAAGCATGGATATGAAATCCATGCTTTTTTACATTAGAATAGTTTTAAGTATTCTCCATAGCCTTCTTCCTCTAGCTTGTCCTTGGGAACAAAACGCATAGCAGCTGAATTAATACAGTAGCGTAAGCCTGTTTCTTCTTTTGGACCATCAGGGAATACGTGACCAAGATGTGAGTTTGCTGTTTTACTTCTCACTTCTACTCTTCTCATACCATGAGAATCATCAAAATGCTCAGTTACCTCGTGGCTCTCGATTGGTCTAGTAAAGCTTGGCCAGCCACAACCAGCATCATATTTGTCCTTTGAATGGAATAATGGTTTGCCTGAAACAACATCTACATAAATTCCTTCATCAAAATGCTTATCATATTCTCCTTGAAAGGGTGGTTCTGTTCCATTTTGCTGAGTCACGTAATACTGCATTTCAGTTAATTTATCCTTCATTTTGTAACCTCCTATTGTTTTCAACGAAGTTTGCTCTACCAGAACCAACAAAGTATCTATTATAATGACTTGGATTCTTTTTATAATAGTCTTGATGGTATTCTTCTGCCTCATAAAACTCAGATGCAGGCAAAATTTTGGTAGCTATTTTTTTCGGATATCGACCAGAGGCATTTAAAGCAGCCTTTGATTGTTCTGCTTTTTCTCGTTGCTCTTCATTATGATAAAAAATAGCTGTTTGATAGGAAGATCCCTTGTCGAAAAATTGCCCTTCTTCATCTGTTGGATCGATGTTTAGCCAAAATATATCCAGTAGTTGATCGTAAGAAAATTTTTCCGGATCATACGTAATTTGAACTGCCTCAAAGTGTCCGGTAGCATTTGAACACACTTGTTCATAAGTAGGGTTAGGTAAATTACCACCCGTATAACCGGAAACAACTTTTTTAATGCCGTCATAAGAATCAAACGGTTTTACCATACACCAAAAACAGCCACCTGCAAATGTTGCTTTTTCCATTTTATATCCCTCATTTCGATGGAACTATAATTTCTAAAACAATTTTGTCTTCTTGAAGATTCAATTCCTTCGCTCGAACATTCACACCAGACGCCATAGGAATACTAGCCAACTGAATTAAAACTTCTTCTTCATCAGGCTTCACTACCATCCAGCGAGGGAGGTCTATTGAATCTCGTAATAACTTTAACACAGTATCGGGTGGTAATTGAAGCTGTCCGACTTCAACCGACGATTGCTCCAAACGAATATTCCCATTCTCTTCGACAAAAGGTTCGAAATACATCTTTACAGGAAGAGTTAATGAGAAAATGGTTAACTCAGAGCTTAAAATAATTTGCTCCTCTACACTCAATTGAAGGGGAATAGGCTTATCATCCATCGCTGTAGCTATAAAAGTATTTGCTATTCCCTGAAAATCTTCCTTAGAGACATTTACAGTTAATACATGTCCGGAAGGGTCAGGTGTAGTAATACTTTCAACGTCAACATTTTCCGTTGGAGATGTAATCCAGTACAAAAGGGTTCCTATACTCCCTGCAATGATTAATAATAATAAAAAAAAGGCAATCATCCACTTATTCATCTAAACCAGCTCCTCAAAAGAACAATTCCCTACTTTGCTCATCTATCAAACCACAATTTTCTAAAGAATTTACTACGTTATCTACTATCAGCTCATACCCCTTGCTGTTCGGATGAAAAAAGTCGGTATGATAGACTAAGTTTGCATTAGAATCAAACAAAGTATCAATAGGTGCATAACAAGCATTTGTATTACTATAGGATAGCGATTCTATAGTGTCGTTCCAATCTGTTATGATTTGATCTACTTCGCTCGTTTCATCTGTAACTATGGTAATAGGGTTATAAATTCCAATCATTATTATTGGAGCACTACTATTAACCTCTCGAATTTGCTCTAAGATTTCATCATAATTTCGCTCAAAACGCTGTAATTCCTTTTGAAATGCCTCAATCTGAAGGTTGAAGAGATCTTTTCTAAATACCTTCATGACATCATTTCCACCAATGGTAATAGTGATTAAGTCTGCTTTACGAAGTTGATGATCGATTTCTCCATCTTTTAACAACTTTAGAAGTTGGTCACTTCGTCTTCCTCTTTTAGCAGTATTGGTTAACACGACATCTTCTATTCCCTTGTATTCTAAGATTTGATTTTTTAATCTTCCAACGTACCCATTCTTCTTTAGTTCATCTCCTACCCCTTGAGTAAGAGAATCTCCAAGACCTACAAGTTCTAATGTTCTCGGGAAAAATTCAGGCGGAATAATATATTCTTCGAATAAGACCGTTTCCTTTATCGGAAAGCTAACTTCTTCTATTTTTTCTGGCGCACAGCTAGCTAATAAAGAAATACAAACAAGAATAATTAAAAATTTATATTTCATATCTAACCCCTTTATTTAACTCCATTTATATACAAGATGATGTAAAACTATAAATAAAAGCAGGGAAAATTTGATCTTCCCTGCTTTGGCATTATTCTGTCATATACATAAATCCAATGGCACCTGGACCAGTATGCGTACTAATCACCGGGGAAGTAAAGGACACTTGAATATCTTTGAAACCCGAGTCTTTTATTAATTCCATTAAGGGTGTAGCCATAGACAATCCATTAGCATGAGAAATACCTACCGCTTTTACAACTTTACCTTTAGTGTCTTCCATAAACTGTTTAAACAAATAGTTGACTACTTGCTTATGACTTCTAGCTTTTGCCACAGGAGTATAAACTCCATTCGCAAGGCTCGCAATGGGTTTAATAGAAAGTAAAGATCCAATCATTGCTTTTCCCTTTCCAATACGTCCACCTTTCACTAAATTATCCAAAGTATCTACTACTACATATAGATCTGTTTTAGTGCATATGTCTAATACCTTCTCAACAATTGCATCTTTTGTAGCTCCATTAACAGCCATTTTAGCAGCTTCTTCCACCTGGAAATATAAAGCAAAGGAGATAAACTTGGAGTCAATAACAGTCACATCAGAATCTGTCAGGTCAGCAGCTGTTTGAGCAGATTTGACAGTACCACTCATACCACCGGTCATATGTATTGAGATAACTTGATCTCCATTCTTACCAAGTCTATCGTATAGCTCTTTGAACACCCCTACTGCAGGCTGGGAGGACTTAGGAAGTTCTTTAGAAGTACTCATCTTTTCTAAAAATTCCTCTGGTTGAATATTAACCCCATCAATATATGACTCCCCATCAATCTGAATCGTCAAAGGTACTACATGTATATTATACTTTTCAATTATCTCTTTAGTTAAATCAGCTGTAGAGTCTGTAACTATATGAACCTTTGGCACTGTATATCCCTTCCTTCCTAAGTATATTATAAGAAGAAAGATGTTAATCTGTAAACTATTTATGCCTGCTTTGAAGCTCATTAATTTTATTTGCAATAATTATATGTAAGTCTTCTTTTATTTGTTCTGAATTACTTACTTGAATCGTTTCTTTACTATATGAAGGAAGGATACTAATTTGAACATGTGCTGGACTAATTTTATTATTATTTTTCTCCATAATATTAGAGGTTCCATGAATCGCGATAGGAACAATAGGAACATCTGCGTCTTTAGCAATACGGACAAATCCCGATTTGAATGCTCCTATCCCCTGTCCCTTACTTCTAGTTCCCTCCGGAAACATTAAAATAGAATGACCATTTTGTAATTGTGATACTGTATCCTGAATTGATCGATAACTACTTTTTCGATTTGTCCGGTCTAAAAACACACAATTCATTTCTTCCATCCATTTAGGAATTAGTGGAATTTTTTTAACCTCGATTTTTGAAATAAACCCAAACGGCTTAGGGATATGGGCTAACAAAGTAGGAATATCGAAGTTCCCTTCATGATTGCTTACAAATAAGACAGCTCCATCAGGAAGATTTTCCAATCCTTCTACAGTAAATTCGCTTTTTGTTCGTTTTAAAATACCCCCAGCCCATTTTTGCGGAACTTCGTGGACAAGCAAGTCATACTGCTCTACTGATAGTAAGCCTTTTTTAGACTTAATTTTGTTGAGTTTTGGGATGCTTATTGGTAAATAGCCAAACAAAAAGCCAAAAGTTCTTAAAGAAGAAAACAACTTATTCACTAACCTTTCTATCGTAAACCAAATATACGTAAGTTATTCCGTCAGATGTCTTCATTTCTTCCGACTTTTCAGTAAGTACCCATTCATCGGAGCTGTATGGTGGGAAGTAAGTATCACCTTTGAATGTTTGTTGAATGAAGGTGATATATAGTCTGTCCGCTTTTGGTAGGATTGCTCTAAAAATCTGCTCTCCTCCAATTACCATAACCTCGTCGTGGTGACTCTTCGCCAATTCGATTGCATCCACTAAATTGTTTACTACCTCTGCTCCCTCGACTTTATAAGAGGAGTTTCTAGTAACAATTATACTTTTTCTACCTGGTAATACTTTCCCAATCGATTCATATGTATTCCGTCCCATAACCATTGCCTTACTCATTGTTTTTTCTTTGAAATATGCTAAATCACCAGGTATATGCCAAGGCAAGTCTTTGTTATAGCCAATTACTCGGTTTGGATCATGTGCTACGATTAGTGATATCATCATTATTCTCTCCTTTATACAGCAATTGGTGCTTTGATTTTGGGATGCGGATCATAGCCTTCTATAGAAATGTCTTCGATTTCAAAATCAAAGATGGAAGCTTTTTCTTCATTTAAGACTAATGTCGGTAAAGCACGCGGTGTTCGCGATAATTGTGTTTCAACCTGTTCAAAGTGATTCAAATAAATATGAGCATCACCTAAAGTATGTACGAAATCTCCAACTTCTAACTTACATTCTTTTGCTATTAAATGAACAAGTAAAGCATAGGAAGCTATATTAAAAGGCACTCCTAAAAAAACATCAGCACTTCGCTGATAGAGTTGACAAGACAATTTTCCGTTCGCTACATAGAATTGCATAAAAGTGTGACAGGGCGGTAATGCCATATCATCGACCTCAGATGGATTCCAAGCAGTAATGATATGTCGTCTGGAATCAGGGTTCTTTTGTAATCCATCGATCAAATTCGCAAGCTGATCAATCGTTTCACCGTTTTTGCCAGGCCATGAGCGCCATTGTCTACCATAGACAGGACCAAGGTCTCCAAATTCTTCTGCGAAAGACTCATCAGATAGAATGTTGTCACAGAAAACCTTCATTTGTTGATCCACCAAAGCCTTAAATTCAGGATCCTTCGAAGCTCGTACACCAAAGTTTGTCATATCTGGACCATTATATGTATCACTATTTACCCACTTTTCAAATGCCCATTCATCCCAAATATGGTTATTGGCCTTAATCAAGGTTTTAACGTTGGTATCTCCCTTTAAAAACCACAATAATTCACTTACTATCAAGCGAAAAGCAGTTTTTTTAGTAGTCATAAGAGGAAATCCTTTTGAAAGGTCAAAACGCATTTGATAACCAAAAACACTTTTTGTTCCCGTTCCTGTTCGATCACCTTTTTCAATCCCATGTTCCATAATGTGCTTACATAAATCTAAGTATTGTTGCATTTGCTTGCTCCTTTCCTTTTATAGCAAAAAAGCTCTCATCTAGGAGAGCCATTTAGGTGGGGTGTTCTTAGACCAATAAATTTCACCTAAAGCATAATGCTTTGAATATTTATCCTCTGCTAGGTGATAATGAAAATTAAAGTAGTAACCATCTAGCGGTTTTTTATCTGTTCTTACATGAAAACGCATCAAATCTTTTTTTGTAGTTTCATCAAAAATATGGAATATTTTTTCGTAATATTCTCCAGAAGGCTGTTCTGTTATTGCTAGATTAGCTGCTTTTTGGTCATCAACAGAAACCAATGTTGTATTAATTGCCTCTTGAATTCTAGGGAAAATAACTTCATCAAACTCATTTTGAATAACAGGGCCAATTCTCGCACCAAACTTAATGTAAGCTTGTTCTTTAGCGGCCAGAGTAATCTTTTCACTGTAATCAATGGATTCTTTAAGACTAACCTGGTCATACTCTACCGTATGCTTCTCTGCAGAGACCGACTTCATCGGCACTTTGCTCTCTAACAGTTGCTCCCAAATAACATGGTTAGGTGAAATCAGTCCAAATGTTAGAAATGCCACAGTAATAATAATCGATTTTTGGAACCATTTTTTCATGTTTAATCACCTTCAATTATGTACAATTTAGTAAAAGCAATATTATAAACATATACGAAATCGAGAACAAAAGGTTTCATCTTCCTAGTATTCATTGTACAATAAAAAGGGTAAACAATCAGTAGTTTTTTAAACTAAGGAGGAAATTCTTATGAGCACAGATATTATCATTGGAATCGGATTTTTATTTTTATTAGGTTATTTAACTTCTTTAAACTTCACGCACTGATTTAAAAGTAAATAGTTCATTATTCTAAAACAAAGAGGGAAGCGACTTGTATAGTCACTTCCCTCTTTGTTTTATACTTCAATTATTCCGTAATGGAACTTAGAACTTAGTCTTGTCAGTCGGGTAAAACCAAAATCCTCAAACATAGGAGAGCGGAAATGCGCCTTTAAAACAACTCGTTTTTTGGCAACTCGCTTCGCTTGCTCGACCCACTCTGTATACAGAGTTCCAATAGCCCCTATTTCTCTAAGGGCTTGAAAATTATTAGACTCGGCAATTTCCTCTTCAAACATTGGATCCATATACACAACGTCAAATGAGTTATCCTTTACCGTTTTTAAATAGTCTACTGCATCTTTATGAATCACTTGAATTCTTCGCATGGAATTTTCTAATTCACTAAATTCCGTTTCATAGCTTTTTAATCCTCGATTAATAATATATGCAACCATCTTTTCCTTCTCTAGTGCAACTACTTTTCCTGGATTTCCTACTGTATAAGCAGCAATTAAGCTATCAGAACATAAACCAGCTGTAGTATCTAAAAACCTATCCCCCAACTTTAAGCCTGTTGCTTCAAGAAAAGGGTCTTTTTCCGCTTTTAACAGCCTTTTTAAACGAAAGGCTGCAGAATTTGGGTGAAAGAAAAAAGGAGTGGTGGAACCATATGCAAAAAACTCCAGCCTTTCCTTACCAACTACTAAAACATCCGCTAACTGCTCGTTTTGTATTTTTTCCACTGACTTTTTCTTTCGGTCTATGAAGTTTATACATAAATCAGCAGCTATATCTTTTGCTACCCGAGTATATTCGGGATTCGTTCTTCCAGCAGTCGTTATAACTGTTTTCATTTAAGCAATTATGTCAGTGAGAACACCTGTCAGGTGGTCTTTGATTGTTTCCATAGAGTTACTTTCAATTTGCTCTCTAGGGATAAAATAAGCTAATTCTCCATCCTTCCATATAGCAATGGAAGGTGAACTTGGTGGGACTTCACTAAAATAATCTCTCATAGTAGCAGTCGCCTCTTGATCTTGTCCTGCAAAAACAGTAACAAGATGATTTGGTTTCTTTGGTAATTCGCCAATCGCTTCAGTAACAGCAGGTCTTGCGAGCCCCGCTGCACAACCACATACCGAGTTAATCACTATTAATGACACACCTTCTTCTTTCATATGCTCATGCACTTGATCAGGTGTAGTCAGCTCTTTAAAACCAGCATTCGTCAGCTCACTTCTCATTGGTTTAACTACTTGCTTCATATATTCATCATATGCGTTCATCTCTTCGCCCACTTTCACGTATGTTCAATTACCCATTCTTAAAAGGTATTCTATTTTCTATTCTACTTTTGTTTAAGTTTTTTTTCACTCATTTTTACTTATAGTACATTAACCTCTTGATAGTCTTGTGCTATATTTCCCTTAAATCCATTTATTTTCTCAGGTTTTCGAAATAGAGCAAAGAAAATAATAAGAGCCAGTTCATTCGTACGAATCTAAATAGCTGCTACATAGCATTAAATAATCTTGTTTCTCTTTAAATAGGGAAAATAGAATTATTTTAGAATACTGAAATACTTTTATTTAGTGAAAGAAAATTAACTATGTTACTATTAAAATGAATGTATATCGACTTTTTTTGACATTTTTCAACATTTGCTCATCTATATGGATGACTAAGTATTAGCATAAACTTACTCGTATCCGTTCAAAATAAGTCTAATGATTTTGTATACATTTTAGAACCTTACGATGGATCTGCTACCTCGTAATTCAAACCAACTAGATGAGGGGCGAAATAAATTATGAAACTAAATGAACTATTATCTTCAGTCGAGATTATTCCAACTCTAAAGACACAGAATATTCAAGTAAACGGGATTGCTTTTAATTCTAAAAACATTAAAGAAGGTTATTTGTTCGTCGCTATTTCAGGGACTCATTCAGATGGACATACGTATATTGAGGATGCTCTTACGAACGGGGCTATTGCCGTGGTCGGTGAACAGGAACTATTCTTAAATGAGGTTCCATACTTTCAAGTAAAAGATGCGAGAAAAGCATTAGCCTTTCTTGCTAGAACATTTTACAAAAATCCAACGAATAACAAAACAATAATTGGAATTACTGGAACAAACGGTAAAACTACTACTTCTTATATGTTGAAGCATATACTTGAGAGCCAAGGAATCTCCTGTGCTGTATTCGGGAGTATTTCTATTATTATTAACAACGAAGAATATTCTTCTACTCATACGACATTAGATCCTCTGACTTTCCATGAACTTGCTGCAAAGAGCAAGGACCAAGTAATTATTATGGAAGTTTCTTCCCATGGTCTAGTGCAACAACGCGTAGAAGGACTTGAATTTGATTATTGTATTTTTACAAATATAGAACACGAGCACCTCGATTACCATAAAGATATGGAATCATACTATTTAGCTAAACAATCGTTGTTTACATACTTAAAAAGCAATGGAAAAGCAATTCTTCTCTCTAGTAATGACTGGAGTGAGAGGCTTAATACATATGTAAATTCACTTGGAAGAGAAGTTATTAAAATTAATGGAAGCTCTCCTACTTATACAATAGATATAGATAAAATTATCGAACAACAGACTGGCAAGGTTTTTTCTCTTACAACACAAATGCAAGGCGAGCACAATATTAATAATGCAGCTGCAGCCTTTGCTACAAGCGTTCATTTCGGGTTAGATCCCAAACGTGTTGAGCTAACGTTAAATAATTTCAAAGCTATTCCAGGACGTTATCAGTTATTTCCTCTTGCGAATAGTGCGACCGCTGTCGTAGATTACGCGCACACCGCCAATGCGTTTCACTATATTTTAGACACCGTAAAGTCACAGAACGCACGGATGATTTATCATGTTTTTGGCTTTAGGGGTAATCGAGATGTACAAAAAAGGGCAAGGATGATTGAAATGTCATTAAAATATGCAGACCGATGCATTCTAACATTTGATGATCTCAATGGGGTACCTGCGGAACAAATGATAAACGAGCTTGAGAATTTAGGGGCACATGAAAAGTGTGTGATATACCCTGATCGAACAGAGGCTATTAAATACGCTTGGGAAATAGCGGGACCAGGAGATTGGATAGTAATTACTGGAAAAGGTAATGAAGCATATAAACAAAGCTATTCCCTCTCGACTAAATCTGATATTGACACATTAAATTATCTTTTAAGTACCAAGCATTCAGCAAAACCTGAAATAGAAAGCCTGTTATAGAAAGTTCTATTATTGAACTGTGATTTCTGAATAATGTCTATATAAAAAGAAAACAGACCTTGCATTAATTATGCTCAGGTCTGCTTTCTTTTACAGATGAATTGGTGCGATATTTTACCTTTGATACTGACATTTTATAATCGATAAACGCTCCGATAAAACCTACCGGTAAGCCACCAGCCAAAATAGACAATACAATAATGAATATGCTGATATTTTCTACTTTAAAAGTCAGCAGATACAAGGTTAAAAGAGTACCGGCGATCAGAAAAATGGTTGTAAAATAGTATGTGATTTGGGTATTTTCCCGATATTTGTATTCTTTTTTCTTCACTTGGTCTTTACTCATTTTGATCCCTCGTTTCGACTTTATGTTCTACTTATATTATTCACCTATTTTCCTGAATTTACACAACAACATTACAAATTAATATTACTTTTTTAATGAATCGATTTTGTTCGAGAAAAAACTGCTATATACAATAAAATTCCCCACATTTTAGTCTGTTAAACATTTAAAACGACAGTTATTACAATTTTCAATCTATTTAACTAAAAAAGAAGAGCTGGCGATATCCGCCAGACTCTTCACTTTTACTCATTTTCTTGCCTCGCTCATTTGCTTCCAAACGGAGCCCTTTGCTTCTTCCCCTTCTGCAATACGGGCAATCGCCATACGGATTTGAAGCTTAACTTCATATTCCTTGTCATCCATCGCTTTCTTTAAGGCTGGTAATGCATCCATATCTCCCACCTCATAGAAATACATAGCTGCTCGCCAACGAACTAATTTGTTTTTATCAAACAGCGCCTCTTCCATTGCTTTTGAAAATTGTACAAATCCTAAATCACTCATTGCATCTCCTGCAGTACGTCGAACCGATGCACTCTTATCTTTCAGTGCCATTTCTAAGTACGGAATGACTTTTTCATCTTCAATAAGACCAAGATATACAGTAGCAAGCCTTCTTATTGAAACCTGTTCATCCTGTATTGCTTTTGCTAGAACTGGGATATCTTCAACCTGTGGGTTAATAAGGTTATCAAGTAATTGGAACCTCTTCTCCCATTCACTTATTTCAAATTCCTCCAAAGTGAACGGAACTCTTATAGGCTTTCTATCATCCTCGGCTTTGTCTTTGTCTGCAATTAGTTGCTCCAGCTTACTTTGGGGAAAGCTTGCCTCTAATTCTTTTACTAGCTGCTCACCAATTTCCTTTTGATCACCATATCGCACACCATAGTCAACCCATTTACGAAGCATAATATAATTTTCTTTATCACCCTCCATCGCTTCATCCAAAGCCTTGGTAAAGCGGGCAGATAAACCAAATCTTGACTCTGATTCACTATCAAATACTTTCACCTGAAGCGGGATTCCCTTGAATGATTGTACATGGACATATACTTCACCATAATGATCTAAAGGCTTTTCTTCAGTTTCCGCTTCATTTTCACCGCCAAATACATTTTCAATAGATGCTAAGATGGATTCCCAACTAAACTTTGCAATTCGTTCAATCGCTAAAAAGTCCGCAACGTGGTATACCCCTTTTACTCCTTCGATATCAAATATACGTTGTATTTCTCTTGGTGCGTCTTCTATATGATCCTTTTTATAGTTATAACTCTTCCCAAAAGGAAGCTCCTGGTCAACGACTACCTTCATCGTATTCGGACTTGGCGTTGGTTCTATCGTCAATATTTTCATATCTTATACCTCCAATATTATAAAATCAGGACGAAACGATCTCTTCTAAATAAGACCATCTTTCTATTAGCTTCTCATATACTTCGTTTGCTTGATCTAATTGTTCGGTCAGTTGCTGTAACGATGTAAAATCAGAGCCTGTAGTTAACAGCTTTTGCTCCAATTCTTCAATCAACCTCTCTGTTTTTTCAATATCCTCACTGATTGTATCCCATTCTCGTTGTTCTTTATAAGTTAGCTTTTTCTTTTCCTTCGTACTTTTTACGGGTGCATTATCTTTCCTAACTTCCACTACTTTTTTTGATGTATCCTTAAGGTCTTCCAAATAATCCGAATAAATTCCTAACCATTCTCTAACTAAGCCATCTCCGTTTAGAATCCAAAGCTTTTTAGCAATACGGTCCAGGAAGAAACGATCATGAGAAATAGTAATAATTACACCAGGGAAAGATTCCATAAAGTCCTCTAAAACAGATAAGGTCTGAATATCCAGGTCATTTGTTGGCTCATCTAAAAATAGAACATTTGGCTGCTCCATTAACATTTTTAATAGAACTAAACGTTTTTTCTCCCCACCGGAGAGCTTGCCTATTTGCGTGCCATGTGTATTTAATGGAAATAAAAACCGTTCAAGCATTTGAGCAGCCGAGAATTTTTCTCCAGATCCTACTTCTATTAGATTGGAGGATTCGCGTACATATTCAATCATTCTCATTTGTTCATTTAGTTTTGGAAGCTGTTGTGAGAAGTGCATCTGTTTTACAGTCGATCCAACAACTACTTCTCCAGAGTCCATCTGAATCTCGCCTGCTAGCATTTTCAGTAAAGTACTCTTTCCAACCCCATTTGGCCCCACTATGCCAACTCGATCTCCTGCCTGTAGGATAAACGAAAAATCATCTACAATGACTTTTGCATCAAAACGTTTAGAAATATTTTTACCCTCTAACACCTGCTTCCCTAACCTAGTAGTAGCCATTTCAAGCTCTAGATTTAAAGCAGAATTATCGCGGTCCAGTTGTGAATCGATTTCTTCAAAACGATCTTTTCTTGCCTTTTGCTTGGTAGATCTAGCCTTTGCACCTCTGCGAATCCATTTTAGCTCATTACGATATAAATTTTGTAGCTTTTGCTGAGATGCAGCGTTCATCTCTTCACGAATCGCTTTAGATTCCAGATAATCTGCATAATTACCTGTGTGAGTATACAACGTTTTATCAGCAAGCTCATAAATATGAGTGGCTACTGTGTCTAAAAAGTAACGGTCATGTGTAACAAAGATAATGGCCCCTTCTACTTTTTGCAGCATGTCCTGCAGCCAATCTGTTGACTCTTTGTCTAAATGGTTAGTAGGCTCATCTAATAGCAATAAATCAGCCGGCTCTATTAACACTTTTGCAAGCGCGACTCTTTTTTGTTGGCCACCTGATAAATGTAAAATTGAATCTTCAAACTGCGTAATCCCTAGTTTAGTTAAAGCTGTTTTTGCTAAAGCATTTACATCCCATGCTTGTAGCTCATCCATTTTCTGCTGTAAGTCCATCAATCTATTTTGTAATTCAGTTGAATCGGAATTAGCCATTAAAGCGAGCAATGCTTCTTCATATTCTCTGTTGATCTTCAGAATAGGTGAATCTCCACTAAATACAGTTTGAAGGACCGTTTCTTCTTTTTCAAATACCGGTTGCTGTTCTAAGTAGGCAATTCGAAACTTGTTCGGATGGTCCCGATCAATAGAGTCTGCCTCAAGCTGTCCTGCAATAATCGATAAAAAGGTCGATTTCCCTGTACCATTGATACCGATTAACCCTGCACGATTTTGATTATTAATTGTAAATGAAATATCTTCGAATAGCGTTTTCTCACCTACTGTTTTTGTAAGATTAGAAATGATTAAATGACTCATATAGATTCCCCTGTTTCTTTTCTTAAGTTTTCTAGAAATAATTCCATGAAGGCATGCCTTTCTGCAGCAAGCTCTTTGCCTTTTCTAGTTTGCATTCCGTCTGCCAGCTTCAACAGCTTCTCATAGAAATGAGTGACGGAAGCTGTTTGTTTAGAACGGTATTCCTCGATGGACATATTGTCTCTCGGCGTTTCAGATACATCGTATAATTTTCTACCCTTTGCTCCACCATATGCAAACGTTCTTGCTATTCCAACGGCTCCAATAGCATCTAGCCGATCTGCGTCTCTAACAATCTTTGCCTCGATCGTATCCGCGGTTGTCTCATTTCCTCCATTAAAGGAAACAGATTGAATGATTTTTTTTACTTTATCTTTTGATACATCAGTAAGTTCAAGTTGCTCAATGATGTAATCCTCCATAAATTTCCCTTCGTTCGAATATTTCGGATCGCTTACATCGTGTAGTAGAACTGCTAATTCAATTATCTCTAAATCGATATTTATCTCCGTAGAAGCAATGGTCAGCGCATTTTTACGCACTCTTTCTATATGCAAAAAATCATGACTGGCGTCAAATTTGTTGTATATGTCTTTAACTAGCTTTTCACACAGGATAATAGCATTCATATTAAAATACCTCCTTCAAACGAGTCATCCTATTCATTATAACGAAAAAAAGAAAAAAAGACCGCTATAGTGCAGTCTTTTCCTTTGAAAGTCATTCGAAGGTACCCTCTTGTTGTAAGTGGATATCATATTTTCTCTTTAGCTAGCCTTTTCTTATTGATTAAAATTTATAAAGGGTGAGGTGAATTTATGACGCAAAGAAATCATAGATCAGAGAGTAGAATTGATTTCCGCCCCAGCCGATCGCTTTCCTCGGGGTGATCGATAAGCCATCACCAATCCTTACGCGCGTGGTTATGATGTCTTATCTATCTCACTCATCCCGTATGAGTCGCCATCTGGCGCTCCAATCATTAAATGGGAACCGCTTTAACATCGATAAAGCACTAACAAATTTACTCACATAAACATAGCTGAAAAACTGTCACCAACCCCAATTTCATCATCTATATTTATTCTTAATAGCAATTTGAAAGTTCTTTTGTTTATGTTTACAGTCACTATAAAAAAGAATTGTTAGTCATAATCAACCAATAACTTTAACAAAGCTAAAATTTATTATAATAATTTAATTTACCTATCCAAAGACCTAATCACATTACATATTTTAAATTGAGAATTTCTTCATTAATTTGGGTATACTTAAGTTTGTTGGATTATATTTTAAATTATAGCTTTTTTCACCTCATAAAATTGATAAGATTTTAGCTATAATTCGACATTTTATTGACGGTAGCATCTATTTCATGTATAGTTTATTTTATCCATTTACAGAATTTTTTGTGGATTAAGGGAGGAACAGTTATGCAACAGGGGAAAGTAAAATGGTTTAACAACGAAAAGGGTTATGGGTTCATCGAGTACAATGATGGGGAAGATGTTTTTGTCCATTTTACTGGTATTCAAGGAGAAGGTTTCAAATCACTTGATGAAGGTCAAGAAGTAACATTTGAGATCATTGAAGGAAACCGTGGACCTCAGGCTGCAAACGTTATAAAATCGAAGTAAACAGTTCTTCCCGCGGCAACTGGTCGTGGGACTTTTTTTATTTTCCAAATAATTTGTTGCCTGCCTCTTTTATCTCTTCCCCAACCGTGCAGCCTTTAATACAAAACTGATGAGCTTTAGTCTTGCCTTTTTCTTTTCTTAGTTCACTTTTCACTAAACAGCCTTTACAATAATTTTCTATTAGCTGATCAATTTCATTTATAATTTGTGTATGCTTCATTTTTTCTACTCCTTGCCGTATGACATATTCAACAGTACAATTATATTTATTCGAAAAATTACCTTACATTACCTTAAAGGATGATTAATAATGATTGAATTATATATTGATGGCTCCACTACTGGCAATCCAGGACCTAGTGGTATTGGGATTTTTATCAAAGGAGAAGGTCACCAGATTAAAATTAGTGAGTTTATAGGAGACCAAACAAATCACGTTACTGAATTTATCGCCTTACAACGTGGTTTGGAAGAAGTATCGAAATTATCCCCTACCATCGTGTCTATTAGGACTGATTCACAAATAGTATTCGCAGCAGTTGAAAAACGCTACGCTAAGAACCCTGAGTTTGCAGCCATATTAGAAAAAATACTAGCTATAACAGATACCTTCGATATGTTTTTTATAAAGTGGATCTCTGATGATCAAAATAAAGCTGCACATGCATTAGCACGAGAAGCAGTACGAAAGAATTTACCATAACAAGCTACACCTCCAACAAATATATTTGAGTGGAGGTGTTTTTTTTTGGGCTTTACTATGAAA
Source organism: Psychrobacillus sp. FSL W7-1457 (assembly GCF_038593405.1). Lineage (NCBI taxonomy): Bacteria > Bacillati > Bacillota > Bacilli > Caryophanales > Bacillaceae > Psychrobacillus > Psychrobacillus sp. FSL W7-1457. The sequence goes on along the minus strand of NZ_CP151993.1, from coordinate 1,822,081 downwards.
GCATTTCTTTTTACTTTTCAGGTGCAGTTTCAATCTCTCCTGGTGTTACGATTACGTCTTGTTCTACTCCGTTTGAGTTATACGCTTCCTCAATATTAGTTTTTGTGCGATTCATGAATCGTATAATAACATCATCTTTGCCGAAGAGTTGAAATAGACTCAACAAGGGGTTTCTTGGTCTGTTAACAGATCGATAAGTAAACCTTGTTTGGTTTTCATCCACTGAATTTAATTCGTAATCCACCTTCATACGGAACATGTTGTTTAAAATAAAGGCTTCTTGTACGAGCTTATGATTTGGTTCGTTGATGAACTTTTTTATAGTAAGGTCATAAGATTCGTCTATCGATCCGTTTTTATATGCTTGTCGGATTATTGTACCTTCCACTTCATGTGTTTCCTTTAAAACCTCTTCATCTATAATTTTAGGGAAAATTGCTTTCTTTTTCTCTAAGTCCCCATAGAAATAAGGCCATGCAAATTCAATAGGCACATTAATAATTATATCCTTCTTCCACTTTTTCATCCAAACTACTCCCTTGCATATCAATATGTGAACCTTTCTATATATGATAACACAAAAAAACAGACCCTCGAAATGAGAGCCTGTTAAAGTTTAGGTTTAAAATTAAGCTTTAACTACGTTAGTAGCTTGAAGACCACGTTGGCCTTGCTCGATTTCAAAAGTTACTTCTTGACCTTCGTCAAGAGATTTGAAACCTTCGCTTTGGATAGCTGAGAAATGTACGAATACATCGTCTCCGCCTTCGCGTTCGATAAATCCGAATCCTTTTTCTGAGTTAAACCATTTTACTTTACCTTGTTCCATGTGTGTATCCTCCTCGTATGCAAATTGTGCATACATTGTGTTACTATCCTTGCTCAACACTGTTAAGTAAAAGTGTTGCCACCTACTAACTAACCGAACAAAAATAATCCTCTTTAAATATAACACGCCTATCCTAATAATGCAACAATTATCCAAAATCTTTTTTAATTGTTTTCCAATAATGCACCAATCGCTCCACTATACCCATGTTTTTCTAAAAATATTGGATTTTTCTTTTTTAGTATCGTATAGGATTCAATAATTTCCTGAAGCAATATATTATCTTCTAGTGTAGAACCTATATAAATTATGTCCTCGACACCATGAGCATCTGCAGCTTGTATACATAATGTTGCCACAACTTCACCAATTATACCCTGGATACCTGCAATCAGATCTGCTTTTGTTCTTGTTTCTTCGTTTTTTAAAGAAACACCACCAAAATTACTAGCAGTAAGCGATCCAGTTATTGGTAATTTGTTATCTTTATAAATATCACTTACTAAAACATCTATTGTCGATCTATTTCCATTTAAAGATAACTGAATCATTTCCTTATAATCTGTTAAACCTGTTAATGCCGTTCCCAATCCTAAAAGTGTTCCCCCACCTACTCCAGTTCCACCAATTCGAGCATGCGAGTTATCATGCATAATATGTATTGAAGTACCTGTACCAATATTTGCAATGATTGCCGAGCTACTATTAATGATTTCCTGTTTCATTTGATGCATCACACCATTCATCGTTGCATCAAACTCAACTACATAAGGAAGATCCTCTTTTGACAAAAGGATCTTTTTTAGTTGTTCTGCTCGACCACCAGTAAGGCAGATAGAACTTGACGAATGCTTACTTTCCACCCACTCTTTAACACTTTGAAAATCTGAGGATAGAAAACTTTTAAAGGACATTATATTTTCATCGTTCCAGTAAGCGACTTTCGTTAAAGTTCCACCTGCATCAATACCAATTCTAGTAGTCATACTTTTTCCCCTTTTACATTACAGCCCTTATTTAATCCATGATCCCACAATAGGATAATTAAATGTTTCGCCATTGATTGCTTTAATTATACCTATAATCGGGACAACAAAAGCCATTATAGCAAAAATTATTACTAATGGAATACCTATTATAATAAATATCAGTAAAAATGATATAAACAGTAGGACTGACATTACTAATTGAAAAAGTACTGCTTGAATAGATAAATTTCTAATTTCATGATTATCTACTACTAAATACAACACAAATGGTACTAAAAACGGTGCAAACCAAGTGCTTGCATGTAATAATACTTTTAGCCCTGTATTTTCCATGATATAACCTCCTTTTTCTTTAACTTATTATACGGATATACAGATAATTAGTTTCATTTTCTTTCATACACAATATTTCCTGCTACTACTGTTTTACACACAGACACCTTCGCTAGATTACTTACGGTAAGCGGCTCATTAACAATTGTAAAATCAGCATCATAGCCTGATTCAATTTTTCCTCGAGAAAGCCCCTTACCTATTGCCTTAGCACTACCTATTGTATAAAGACAAAGTGCTTCATACAAGGACAATGACTGAGCAGGATTCCACACATTGTTTACTGCAGCATCCATGGCCAAAAATGGATCCGCATTTTCAATCGGCGAATCTGAACCGCCTGAGCATTCTAATCCAGCAGCTATAAGAGTTTTCCAGGCATATGCCCACTCCATTCTTTCGCTTCCTAGTCGTTCTCTTACCCAAGGAAAATCGGAAGGAACAAATATTGGCTGGATATCTAATACTAAAGGAAGCTTGCGCATTCTTTCTATTAAATCTTTCCGTAAAACATTTACGTGAATGAGCCGATCCTTTTTCGGATGAGGTGGCGGATATTTTTCGATTACATCCAATATAAGCTCTGTAGCCTTATCTCCAATTACATGCACTGCTATGTTTTCTTGGTAATCTCGAGCTATTTTCACTAATTGCTCAAGTTTTTCTTCAGGATGAACAGCTACCCCTTGTGTTCCAGTGGCATCAAAATAGTCAGTAGACAATAGAGCCGTTCTTCCTCCCAATGAACCGTCTACAAAAATTTTCATCGCACCAAATTCTATGAATTCAGTAGGTACCTCTCTCTGCATTTGTTCAAAAACTAAATGATGTCTTAACAGGTGAACTTTAAAATTTTCTTCTACAGCATCGTGGTACGCTTTTAATGGCACATTATATTGCCCGTAATAGGACATATCCTCCGTATGCACGCCTGTAAGTCCCTTTGAGAGTAAATCTTGGATACTTAATCGTATAACGTCAGCTAAGTAATCTGAGGTAACTGGTGGGATGTGAGAAGTGATTAGATTCTGTGCCTCATCGTAGAATAGCCCGTTTAATCTACCATTATCGTCTCTTCCTATCATTCCACCAACTGGACTAGTAGTTTCTTCGGTTATCCCCGCAATTTCCATTGCTTTGGAATTCGCTACAAGGACATGTCTACAAATTCTTTTTAATACGATTGGGCTTTCTTGTATAACACCGTCTAGATCAGTTCGAGTAATAGGGCGACTCTCTATTAAATTGTTATCGTTCCAGCCCTCTGTTATATACCACTGACCAGGAACGACTTTTTTTCTTACCTCTGTCACTATGTCTTCTATGGATGTAAAGCCAGAAAGGTCGAGATAGGAAAGCTTTTCCCCGTGACCGATTAAATGAATATGACTATCTACCAATCCCGGGTACATTGCAGACCCCTTAAGGGAAATAACTATGTCGGCCATGGGAAGTAATTTTTCTTTTTCACCTGTTCGGATAATTTTTCCACCTTCTGTTAAAACTGCTTCCGTCATAGAATTTTCCGAATCCATTGTATAAATACTTCCGTCTGTCCAAAGAGTTTTCATTATTTTTTCTCCTTTTCTTTAGGAGCAAGCTCATCAACCAGCAACTCCGCAGCTCTTCTATAAAAATTACTCATATTAGCTAGAGAAGAGATTAACAGTAGTTTTTGTAATTCCTCCTCGGCCTCTAATTCTTTAGTTAGTTTATCTAAATCTTGAATTTCTTTTAAAAAGACTTGTTTATTATTTTGCTGAAGGGAAATAAAGTATTGATAAAAATTATTTAATGTAAATTCATCTGAAGCCATTTTCTCCTTTAAGGGAGATAAAGTTTCTTTCACATCACTGATGGAAAGTGATCCTTTTAAATGGTAAATAAGATTAATCAACATAATATGTTGTTTAGAGTACTTCTTATTTTTTATCGGAACGAATAGCTTGCCCTTTGCATAATTGTTAATCATCGTTTTAGTTAATACCTTGTCTTCATCACTTCGAATGGTCGTCCCGTATTTAGCATCAAAAAGCTGTATAACCTGGTCCATGTATAAGTCTATTTCCGGTATATCCTCTTCTTTAATGGCAGTGTCTAAAGCTAAACGGTCAATTAACCTATTTAAATCATTCATAAATAAATGAACCTCCTAGTAATACTTAAAAACATAGTAACTTAAAACTCAATAAAGGTAAACCTTGACTACCAATACATATCAATATATCATTATATGTAGTTATTAAAACTACATATTGAAGTGGAGGCATTCATTTTATGCTAGAAAATTATATTAGAGAACCTTTTAACTCCTTATCTCATTTATTTGGAGCTATTTTAGGAATAACCGGGTTATTCCTCATGCTTATGAAAGGAGTTACCTTAAACGCAACGAGCCTAACATTAACAGCTCTCTCTATATTTGGCGTTAGTATGATATTGCTTTACACAGCTTCTGCCACGTATCATGCGGTCAAGTCGAAAGGTCGTGTTATTCAGTTTTTACGCCGTTTAGACCATTCAATGATTTATTTACTCATCGCTGGCACATATGCTCCTTTTTGCCTGATTACTTTAAAGGGATCAACAGGGTATCTATTATTTGGTTTAATTGGAATCCTAGCTTTTTCAGGAATATTATTTAAGATGGTCTGGTTTGATTGCCCAAGATGGATTTCCACAGCCCTTTATATAGGAATGGGATGGATTATTATCTTTCTTGCTCCTTCATTAGCTGATAGTCTTGGAACCCACGGACTTTTATATTTAGTTGGAGGAGGCATTTTCTATACGATAGGCGGAATCATATATGGTATAAAGCCTAATCTACCATTTATAAAAAAATTAGGCTTCCACGAAATTTTCCATATTTTCATATTGCTCGGAACCATATTTCATTTTATATGTGTATATGAATTTGTGATATAAACCTTCTACGTTGTATAAACAAAATATAGCAGATGAGAAAGGCACTTCCCGTTCAAATTGAACAGAAAGTGCCTTTCATAATTTCCTCATGTTTAAGTCAGCTTTTTAGCAAAAGCAACGACACGATTTACTTCTTTAAAGCCTAGCTTCAGGTGGACGTTATAACTCTCCTCATTGTCTAGCTCACAGTCACTAGCAAACTCCCTACAGCCTTTTAAAATAGACCAGTCTTCGCAATGTTTAACTAGCTGCTTGGCGATGCCTGATCTCCTGAACGTTTCTTTCACAAATAGTCCTTCCAAATAGCCTACTGGCGTTGTACTAGTTCCTTCAACATAGTCTGTTCGAATTTGACACTGTGCAAATCCTATTGGCTCTCCTAAAGGTCCATATGCTAGATAAACAATCGCATTCTCGTTTTTTATCAGCTGGCCTGTTTCTATTTTAAACTCTTCTATGTTGTGTCCTGGCCATAGAAGAGAAGCTAATCTGACTACATCCATTGAATCTTCTATTTCAGCTCGTTTAATCATCATTATACCTTCCATACAATGCTAAACCTCCTTTTTAGTAACGGAAAAGTCTAAGCTTGGAGAGGGAGATTGTAATCTCATTTGTTCCAATTCTATTTTCATCTTTTCGGTTTCAATGATAAAATTTTCTTGTTTTAGTCTTTCTAGTTCTAACGCATCTTTAACAGAGCTAGCTTTTATACGTGCTTTTTCTTCTAAGTGATCTGTTATCGCTCTTATGACAGGTACAGAAAAAATTAAAGCTGGTATTATTATCCATTCCACTGTATTCACCCCTATTAATCAAAATGTAGTTTTAATTAAAGATGTAATTCCTTTTATAAAGTAAAAACATGAACAATCAATTAAAGATCAATATTGAAAAATATCGGTTATTATAACTTCTTCTATTTAGCAATTTAACTTAAAGGTATGAAAATCAAAATAATCATTTAGTTATATCGTTCTTCACTATTTTATGAAATCGATTAATCCGTTATATTTATAGAATATTCTACTTCAATATCCACATTTCCTCGCAATGCTTTACTTATCATACAGCTTTGTTCTGCTTTAATAGCGAGCTTTTCTGATACTAGTCTGTCTTTTTCATCTGTTATTACAATTATCGGACGATGAATAATTTTTTTATACGTAAAAATACCATTTGTAACATCTACTATAGCAGTTGAGTTCATCTCTAAGTTTTCTGTATTTACTTTACTTCTCTCCATCATTGCAGCCAGTGTAATAATATAACAAGTCGCTGCAGCACCTAAAAGCATTTCATCAGGGTTAGTTCCAATTCCAGGTCCGTCCATTTCTTTTGGAATGGAGATATTAGTTTGTAAATTCCCTGAGTGAATATCTCCCACGTCATTTCTGCCTCCAGGCCAATTCGCTTTTAAATGAAAAAGATGTTCCGTCATAATTTGATCAAACCTTTCTTATGGATGTATTGGAAATTGTGCCACTTTCCTATATTATAAAAAGAGAAGGTAGGCGTTTAATTTGTTAAAAAATTATGGGAAAATTGCTGGTTTCATCATTGTAGCTTCACTTTTTTTACTAATTCTAGGTGTTAGGTATGTATTAGGACAAGAATTAGTTATTATGAACTTTATTGCTTTTGCAGCCTTTTCCATTGTAGCAGGAGTCACAGCTGGGGCTATGCTATTATACAAGCTCTACAAAGCATTTTATTTATTTACGTTTGGATTGGCGATAGGTTTCATTGACCTTTTCCGCTCCTTCATTATAAATCCTGAAGGAAACGGTGATATAATAGGAATCCTGTCACTGTTTATGTTTAGTGCTTTTGGGTTAGTAATAGGAATAATTATAGAGGCTGTATTTTATCTCATTAAAAAGATGAACAATGTACAATGACAAAAGGTTTTAGCTACTTGCTAAAACCTTTTTACGTTATTTCTAATACTTGGATTTAATCGTTTGATTACGCCCATTAGATTTTGCTTTATATAGAGCCTGATCAATACGGTCCATAAATGAAGAAATCGCTTCAGCCTTATGCTTGTATTCCCCCACTCCAGAAGATATTGTAATAGCCTTATTGGTTGGAGGTAAAGTAGATTCAATATCTTTTCTCAGTATCTCTGCAATAAGATATGCTTCCTCTAGTAGAGTATTCGGCATAACAATTGCAAATTCCTCGCCACCTAATCGAATGATATAATCTTCTTCACGAGCGACCCCATTCATTCGGTAAGCTATGAATTGCAGAACCTCATCCCCTGCATTATGTCCAAACTCATCATTTACTTTTTTAAAGAAATCGATATCCACCATAATCATCGAGAAGTTATTTTTACTCTCGATTAAATGACTATAAAGATATTCTGCAAACCTTCTATTTTTTAACCCAGTTAAAGGGTCAGTTAAGGATTGAGTTTTAAAATTCTCTACAGTTTCTTCTTGCTGTTTTCGATAGTTTTCAACAGTTTCCGTTAACTGCTTAGCCTCAAAATACCATGTCGGAATTTCTAGCTCATTTCTATTAAATTGAGGATCCATTGTGTACATTGCAAGTTTTTGTAATGGAGAAGCTAGTTTAGTTGAAAGGACAAAAGCTACTACAAGAAATAAAACTATAAAAGGAAGTGCATATAAAAATATCTTCAATATGATTCCAGCAAGAGGCTCTATACTTGAAGCATAAGGGGTTTGCGATACTACTCCCCATCTGCTTGCTTCTATTAAAGTATATCCAGCCACGTACAGGTCACCCTTCGTATTTTCAGTAATACTTGCGCCACTGTCACCTCTGATTAAGCTCTCTACTATCTCATTACTTTTTACTACTTCTCCGATTCTCTCTTCATCAGGGTGATAAATAAGCGTTCCTGAATGGTCCACGACATAAACATACGATCCATCTTTAGAATAATGCTCTGCTAAAATGTTTCGTATAAAATTATCCTCTTCTAAATAGATGGTTCCGTTCAGCATTCCTAGGTACTCATTTTGTTCATTAAAAAGCGGGGTGGATACAAGAACTAGTAATCTACCTGTCGCAGCCATATATGGTTTTGTAATAATATTCTCTTTCTTATCTAATGCTTCTTTAACACCTTCGGATTGAATAACAGTACCAGCAATTCCTACATTAGGAGAAGTAGCTATCGCGAGACCGTTCTTATCAATAACTGAGACAGAGTTAAAGTTTTTACTTGTTACTATCAGCTGGTTCAATACTATTGTTAATTCTGTCGGATTATCCAATAGCTTGATAATATCAGCTTTTCTCCCTTCAAGGTTAAGTTGCATAGAAGAAAAAAGCTCCTCTGACATTTCCGCCAGCTTTTTAGAATATACTCGATTTTGCTCCAACGAGTTATCAATCAAGCTATCTTTTGTCACTAAATAGCTTGAAAAGAGTGAGCTTGTCAGTATGCCAATGATTGAAAATGAAATTAAAGTTAAAATCCAAAAACGTAACGTTCTTATCATGTTTCCTCCAAATTTATACAATATAATTACTACATTTTCTCATTGTAGCATTATTTATATAGGAATAACTATAGATAATGGATATTTTGATTGATATGGAGAAAAAGAGAAGAAAAATTCTTTTTTCAAATAGGCGAAAAGTTGTGTGATGTTAAAGATTTGACATCCCTTATAAAATGGAAAATGAGCTTGATAGCTACCAAGCTCACCTTTTTCTCCTAGCATCTTTTATTAACCACCTAAATAAGCTAGCTTAACTTCTTCACTCGATTGTAACTCCCTTGCAGGCCCAGATAATACTACCTTACCTGTTTCAATAACGTATCCTCTATTAGCTACGGAAAGTGCCATATGGGCATTTTGTTCAACTAATAATACGGTGGTGCCGTCATTATTTATCTCTTCTATGACTTTAAAAATAGTTTGAACCATAAGCGGAGCCAATCCCATCGACGGTTCGTCTAGTAACACTAGTTTAGGCTTTGCCATAATCGCTCGCCCAATGGCAAGCATTTGCTGCTCTCCACCGGAGAGTGTTCCGGATAGCTGCTTTCTTCTTTCTAACAATCTTGGAAAAGTTTCATAAACCTTTGTTAAATCTGAATTAATGCCTGCCTTATCCTTACGAAGAAATGCTCCTAGCTCGAGATTTTCCTCTACAGTAAGATTAGCAAAAACTCTTCGACCCTCTGGTACATGAGATATACCAGCCTTCACTATCGTTTGAGCTGCTTTCCCTGTTATAGATTTACCTAAAAACTCGATTTTCCCTTTCTTAGGCTTTAACAATCCAGATAGAGTTTTAAGGAGCGTGCTTTTTCCAGCCCCGTTCGCTCCGATTAACGTAACAATTTCTCCTTCATTCACTTCTAACGATATATTATGTAAAGCTTGGATATTCCCATAATACACATCCATATTTTCTACTTTAAGCATGGACATTAGGAACCTCCTCTCCCAAATAAGCCTCAATGACCTTTGGATGATTTCGTATTTCTTGAGGAGTACCTTCTGCTAAAAGCTGTCCATGGTCTAATACATAAATTCTTTCGCAAACACCCATTACAAGATTCATATCGTGCTCAATCAGCAGAATGGTTAAATTAAACTTTTCACGAATAAATCCTATTAGATCCATCAGTTCTTTTGTTTCTTTAGGATTCATTCCAGCTGCTGGCTCATCTAATAAAAGTAGCTTAGGCCCTGCTGCTAAAGCTCTTGCAACCTCCAACCGTCTCTGTTGACCATAAGGAAGGTTTTTAGCAAGCTCATCCTTATATCTATCTAATTTAAATATCTTCAAAAATTCGATAGATTTCTCTTCCATCTCTTGCTCACCTTTAAAATGAGAAGGTAGTCGCAGAATGGAGCTAAGCATCGTATGCTTAGCTAAAGAATGATAAGCGACCTTCACATTTTCTAAGACAGTCAATTCATTAAACAGACGAATATTTTGAAAGGTTCTGCTGATTCCTTTCCTAGTTACTTTAAAGGGGGCTAATCCATTAATTCTTTCCCCGTTAAACATAATATCTCCAGTGGTAGGTGCATAGACCCCAGTCAATAGGTTAAAGCTCGTTGTTTTGCCTGCTCCGTTTGGCCCTATTAAACCTACAAGCTCTCCCTCATTTAAAACCATATTTAAATTTTGGACAGCCTTCAAGCCCCCAAATTGAATTCCGGCATTTATCACCTCTAGTAAAGGCCTATTTTCCATATTGACTGCCCCCTTTTGGTGTTCTCCACATTTTAAAGTAATCTGTAATCTCCATCGTCCCCATCAATCCTTTTGGTCTATACAACATAACAATGATTAGTACGAGACTGTATATGATCATTCGAGTTTCTGGATATCCTTGTAGATACGTTGAGACGACGGTTAATAGGATAGCTGATAAAACGGCTCCAGATAAGCTCCCTAATCCTCCTAGAACAACAAAGATTAAAATGTCGAACGATTTCAAGAAACCAAATTGACTTGGTTGAATGATATAAAAATTATGTGAGTAAAGAGCGCCTGCTACTCCAGCAAAAAAGGAACCGATTGCAAATGCTGCTACCTTATAATAAGTCGTATTTATTCCCATGGCATCTGCAGCAATTTCATTTTCCCTAACTGAAATGGAGGCAATACCATGTCTTGAATTTGTGAAATTGACAATCACCAAGATAGTAATTGCTAAGCAGATGAATGCTGTAGTCCATGTGGTCATATGGTCAACCTGCATACCGGAAGCTCCACCAACATAGTCGATATTCAAGAAAACAATACGAATAATTTCAGCGAAGCCAAGCGTTGCTATCGCTAAGTAGTCTCCCTTTAAGCGAAGACTAGGAATGCCAACGATCAACCCAGCTAAAGCAGCAACAATTCCACCTATTATTATGGCTAAGAAAAATGGTAATTCAAGCCTCATTGTCACAATAGCTGAAATATATGCCCCAATTGCTAAGAAGCCTGCATGCCCTATAGAAAATTGTCCGGTAATCCCAATTATAAGGTGTAAGCTTACGGCTAATATAATATTAATAGATATAACAATAATTGTATTACTATAAAATTGATCTATAATCCCGTTCATAATAAGAAGCTGTATCACGGCATAGATGGCTATCCCCAATACAACAAATAGCCAAAATTGTTTAGAGGTTCTCTTCATACGTATACACCTACACTTTCTCTCGTGCATTTTTGCCAAAAATACCTGATGGTCTAAAGATAAGTATTAATATTAGAATGACAAATGCTGCTGCATCTCTCCACAAAGAGAAGCCTATTGCACTTACAGCAGATTCAATAACACCTAAAAGTAGACCTCCTACCATTGCTCCAGGTATAATTCCAATTCCCCCTAATACTGCTGCTATAAAGGCCTTTACCCCTGGAATAACTCCCATTAATGGGTCAATCTTTGTATAGTAAACTCCAAAAATAACACCAGCAGCACCCGCTAGGGCTGAACCAATTGCAAAAGTTGCGGAAATTGTGTTGTCTACGTTAATACCCATTAATTTTGCCGCCTCTGTGTCATGAGAAACAGCTCTCATTGCCTTTCCTGTTTTCGTTTTATGTACGATAAATTGCAGAATAATCATTAATGCAACGGAAACAGACAATATTAAGATGGACTGCATACCTATTTGCACACCAAATAGTTCAAAGTTTTTCTTAAAGAAATCTGGGTATGCCTCAGATTGAGCACCTCTTATATAAATCACTCCATATTCAATGAGTAAAGAAACCCCTATGGCAGTAATTAAAGCCGCTATACGTGTAGCATTTCTTAGTCGTTTATAGGCAATGCGCTCTATTAGAACACCAAATAATGCACAGACAGTCATTGAAATAATAAGTGCGGGAAAAAAACCTAAACCAAATACGGTAATTGAATAGAAACCAATGAAAGAACCTACCATAAATACATCGCCATGAGCAAAGTTTATTAACTTAATAATTCCATAAACCATTGTATATCCAAGGGCGATTAAGGCATATATACTTCCTAGTGAAATACCATTAATCAACTGTTGAACCCATTCCATGTAGTTACACTCCTTATATTTAGGGCAGCACAAGCCTAACCCCTTTTTTCATAGAGTCACAGAAAAGGAGGGAATGAATCCCTCCGTTATTAGTAACAATATTTATGGATTAACCTTTGTATTAAACACTTGCTCTCCATCTACGAACTCTATAATGGTTGCTGATTTTACTGGGTGGTGATTTTCATCCATCGAGTAAAGTCCCGTTACAAGATCTAGATTATCTGTTGCTTCTAATGCCTCTTTAATTTTTGTTCCATCTGTTGAATCTGCTCTCTCAATTGCATCTTTTAATAGATAAACAGTGTCATAGCCTAAAGCGTGGAAGGAGTTAGGGGCTTCCCCGTATTTTTCATTAAACTTATCTGAGAAGGCTTTAGCTTTACCATCTGGATCCTCTGAAGAATAAGCAGTGATAATATATGTGTTATTTAATGCATCTGCCCCTGCTAAATCAACAATATCCGGTGAATCCCATCCATCTGCTCCCATCAATGGTACTGTAATCCCCATTTCACGAGCTTGCTTAACGATAAGACCAACTTCCTCGTAATAACCAGGGATAAAGATGAAATCTGGATTTTTAGATTTAAGACTTGTTAATGTAGAACGGAAATCTGTATCTTTAGCAACATAAGATTCCTGTGCAACAATTTTTCCGCCTGCAGCTTCAAAATCCTTCTTAAAGGAAGCTGCTAAGCCTTTCGCATAATCACTACTGTTATCTGCGTAAATCGCTACGTTTTTAACCTTTAGCTCATTAGCGGCAAAATTTGCTGCTACTGTTCCTTGAAATGGGTCAATAAACGCTGTGCGGAAAGCAAACTCATTTAGTTTACCCTTATCCGTAACGGTTACTGTAGTACTCGTGCCTGATGGAGAGATAAGTGGTACTTTATTTTTTCCAGCAACTTCTACTTGAGCTACAGTGTTACCACTAGTTGCAGCTCCAATGATAGCGACTACTTTATCTTTTGTAATAAGCTTAATTGCTCCACTGGTGGCTTCACCAGCATCCGATTTATTATCTACTTTTACAAGTTCGATTTTCTTCCCGTCAATACCACCATCATCATTAATTTCCTCTACAGCCAGATCAATTGCTTTATCTTCTGATTGTCCGTAGGAAGCAACTCCACCAGATAGCTCAAGATTAATACCAATTTTAATCGTATCTCCGCCATCCCCTGAACCGCCTTCACTATTGCAACCTGCCAAAACTCCAATGAGAATGGTCGAGGCTAGGAATAATGAAGCAAACTTTGATTTTTTCATACAATGCATCCCCTTTGTTGTTTGAAAATTTTGAAATTGAAAAGCGAACTAATATCTCTTTCTTATAGTTAACTTCATCCAAAATTATCCTTTCGTAATACAATTACATTGTAAAACAAAGATAGGAATCAGTCTATAAAAATTTGACTAATTCGAATCTTTTTAATCTTTAGTATATCAATATATTAAATAAAAAAATGGCATCATTTTCATACTTCTATTATTGAAAATCATGAAATACTAGCTTCAAAAATCTGATCAGTTTAACTTTGATATCATTTAAAGGTGTCAATTTTATAACCCCTTTTTAAAAGTTAAGCACGAACAATTAATAAAAAAAGTAGTATATATGCTCATTGTCTTAGCTCTACATAAAAGCCGTTTCATTAAATAAATCTGAATATAAGAAAAATAATTACTTTTCTATTAAGTTCCGTTATAATTATTTATAGTTCGATATCCGTAATATTAAGGAGAGATGGGAATGGTACAAAGTTTACCAAAAAGATCAGAGGTTAAAATAGAAGAAACTTGGAACTTAAAGGATTTATTTGCTTCGGAAAAGGAATATAAAGATGCTTACGCAGAAATAGAGAAAAATGTCCCTGTATTCGTTGAAAAGTATAAAGGGAAATTAGATAGCGCTAATGTCATCATTGATGCTTTGGAGGAATACCAGTCTCTTTATATGAAATTTAGTTTGTTAGGTAGCTATGCAAGATTAGCGATTACGGAAGACCAGTCAAATACGGAAGCACAAATGAGAGCCGGTCAATTTAGTTCATTAGCTGGCAAGGTTGCTAGCCAAACATCTTTTGTTGACAGCGAACTATTAGAAATGCCCACAGAGTTACTTGAGGAAGCAGCAAAACTGGATTCTTCTTACGAAAACTATTTAGTGAAGTTACTAGAAAGAAAGAAATATACGCTTCACCCAGAAGTGGAAAAGGTATTAGCTGCCTACTCTCCAACATTTGATGCACCTTATAATTTATATGAAACAACTAAATTATTGGATATTTCTTTTCCTGACTTTGAGGTAAACGGAAAAACATATCCATTAAGCTACGTTTCCTTTGAAAATGATTGGGAAGCTGAAACAGATACAGTTCTTCGAAGAGCAGCATTTGAAGCTTTTTCATCTAAATTGAAGGAATATCAGCATACCACTGCAAAAACGTATGACATTGCGCTTCAACAAGAAAAAACAACGGCTGACCTGCGAGGATACGATTCGGTATTCGAATATTTATTGTTCGACCAAGAAGTCGATCGATCTTTATATAACCGTCAAATAGATCTAATCACAAAAGAATTAGCACCACATATGAGGAAATATGCAAAATTACTTCAAAAGGTACATGGCTTAGATAAGATGACCTTCGCTGATTTAAAGATTGCCCTAGATCCAAACTATGAGCCGACTATTACAATAGAAGAGTCCAAGAAGTATATTAATGAATCATTATCAGTAATGGGTGATAAGTATTTAGAAATGGTTGATCGCTCTTATAAGGAACGCTGGGTAGACTTTGCACAAAATGAAGGAAAATCCACGGGCGCTTTCTGTTCTAGTCCATATGGTAGTCACCCATACATTTTAATATCCTGGTCGAGTCGAATGAATGAAGTATTTGTTCTCGCTCACGAGCTTGGTCATGCGGGTCATTTCTATTTTGCACACCAAGAACAAAATCTATTTAATTCTCGTCCATCTTTATATTTTATCGAGGCGCCTTCCACAATGAATGAAATGTTAGTTGCCAATCATCTTTTGAAAAGTTCGGATGACCCTAAATTTAAACGTTGGGTAATATCTTCCATTGTTGCTAGAACCTATTATCATAACTTTGTTACTCATTTACTAGAAGCAGCTTATCAACGTAAAGTTTATGAGCGTGTAGATCAAGGGCAAAATGTAAATGCTGAAATTTTAAATGCATACAAGCGAGAGGTTTTAGAAGAATTCTGGGGAGATTCTGTGGAAATAACAGATGGAGCAGAGCTTACTTGGATGAGACAGCCACATTACTATATGGGATTATATCCATACACATATAGTGCAGGTTTAACCATCTCCACGCAGGTTGCTAAACGTATACTAAACGAAGGACAGCCGGCAGTAGACGAATGGTTAGAAGTATTAAAGGCTGGTGGAACTAAATCGCCAGTAGAATTAGCTAAAATGGCTGGTGTGGACATTACAACTGATGAACCACTCCGAGATACAATTGCATATATTGGTTCACTTGTTGATGAACTTGAAAGCTTAACAGAGGAAATTGACAGCAAGTAAGTTAAGAACGAACAAGCTAAACGATACTGCAAAAAAATTTAAAATGCCCCAGAAATTTTACCACTCGTAAAATTTCTGGGGCTTATTATTTAATTAGTGTGTATCAGTTATTAAACAGTATTTACTTGAGCAATTAAACTGTTAGCAAATTCATTAATTTGTTCCATCCTAACTATTAAACATAAGGCGGGTCCACATTCTGTTGCCATTCGATGATTCAGCTCACCTGCATCTAAAACAAAAATTAATCTATAGCGTAAATCCCTTTCCTTCTCAGGCACCAATAATCCATAGTTAGGATAGTAATAAGTACCAAACTGAGGAATATGATAAATACACAACCCTGGATCTTTATGTTCTAGCATACTTAAATATGTGTTATTTAGTCGTTTTAAATCACTTAACATTTCCAGGAAATCTTCTTTTAAACAGCGTATTGATTTTGAATGTACGGCAGGGAAACTGTGACCAGAACGGAAACAAATGTTGAATTTTACGCTCATATCATTTACTGATTCTATATTTAGTTCAACTTCACAAGTTGGTTGTTCTGTATAGTCTTTTAATATTGCCATTAATAAATCCCCCTTAATCTATTATTTTTATATCAAGATATATAAATTTATAGTCAACTATTAGCAACTTGTTTTATAGTAGTATTCCAACAAACCGTTGATACACCCTCCTTCCGCTTTTAAACTACTTCTATATTTAACGAACTTTGCTATAATTATACTAATTAAATAACCAATCCTGTCTAACCACTTTTTTAAAGATATAATCAAATAAGCCATAAAATATGACTTAACAAGGAGTAAATATGAAAAACAAAGTGATTGAGCAATACGAACAAGATGAGAATATGATGATTCAATTATTTGCACAATGGTGTATTAACAATGAAGTAGACCCTTTTGCACTTTATCAAACTGCCTATCCGGAACAAGCAACGAATGAAGCTTTAGCAAAAGCAGTAGAAGAAACAGAAATAAATGCTGTAGATGTAGACACTCAAACCGTAATTCAAGTACTACAGTTGTTTGGCAATGACCATCTAGCCTATGTTGTTTCCGAAATTTCAATTAAAATGAAATAAAGCTATTCCTATTCGCGGGGAATCCTCTCTCTTCCCACCATTATGGAACAAAAAAGAGTTGTAAAATTTCAGAAATTTTTACAAACTTTGTTACAAATCATGTACAATATTATCAGACGGGAAGGGGGAAAATGATGAAAAAGTTTACAAAGGAAGAAAATAGTTGGGCTCTCTACGACTGGGGTAGCTCCGCATATTCCATCATAATTACTACTGCAATTTTTCCTATTTTTTATAAAGGGTCAGCTACTGCTGCTGGCATTGATACAGCTGATTCAACGGTTTACCTTAGTTATACGATTGCGATTTTTACGTTTATATTAGCAATGATCGGACCAATCCTTGGTACCATCGCCGATTACAAAGGCTTTAAAAAGAAATTTTTCTATTTCTTTTTCTTTTTAGGAGTAACAGCAACTGCATTGCTTGCCTTTATCCCCTATGACAAATGGTATCTATTTTTAATTTGCTATACTTTTGCTGCTCTTGGTGCAACTGGAGCTAACGTTTTCTATGATGGCTTCATTGTTGACGTCACCACTAACGAGCGAATGTCTCGAGTATCATCTAGAGGTTACGGTCTTGGATATATAGGTAGTGCTATCCCATTTTTAATCAGTATAGTCATCATTCTTTTGGCCAGCAATAATATCATTCCTATTTCAGATATCACAGCAAGCCGCATTGCTTTCCTTATCACCGCAGCTTGGTGGATTATATTCGCTATTCCGATGTTTAAAAATGTAAAACAGATTCATTATATCGAGCGAGAAAAAAATCCAATTACACAAAGTTTTAAACGACTTGGAAAAACGGTTAAGGAGATTCGTCAGTACCGGGCATTGTTTCTATTTTTAATAGCATATTTCTTTTACATTGACGGTGTAGGAACCATTATTTCAATGTCTACTGCCTACGGTACGGACCTAGGCTTAAAATCTACTGATTTAATCATTGTTCTATTTGTTACCCAGGTAGTCGCAGCTCCATTTGCAATTCTATATGGTAGGCTGGCGGTTAGATTTTCTGAAAAGAAAATGTTATATGTAGGGATTATCGTCTATACAATTGTATGTACGTATGCATTTTTCTTAGAAACTATCACTGATTTTTGGATTTTAGCTATGCTAGTAGCAACCTCTCAAGGTGGGATCCAAGCATTAAGTAGATCGTATTTCGGCAAGCTAATACCAAAAGAAAATTCTAACGAGTTTTTTGGGTTCTATAATATTTTCGGTAAATTTGCTTCCATAATGGGACCTTTATTAATTGGATTTACTACACAAGTTACAGGGAATTCCTCTTACGGTGTATTTAGCTTAATCATCTTATTTATTATTGGAATAATAGTTTTGACACAAGTACCAGAACCAGAAGAAGCACCAAAGCCTGTACCAGTTGATGCTGTCTAATAGTTTGCAAAAAGTGAAATTGCCACGCGCAATTTCACTTTTCACTTTCTGTATGAAATTTAAAATCTCTATACTTTGATGCTCCCGTTGCTCCTAATAAGCTCATTATATTTCAATTTCTTTAATTACTTTTGCCGGATTACCGCCTACCACCACATTCGCAGGCACATCTTTTACAACGACAGCACCAGCTGCAATAATAGCATTATCTCCAATATTGACTCCTGGATTGATAACTGCATGTCCCCCTATCCAAACATTATTTCCAATTGTGACAGGTTTTCCATACTCTCTGCCGGAATTACGTTCTCCTGGATGCAGAGGATGTGTGGCTGTATAAATTTGCACACTTGGTCCAAGCATGCAATTATCCCCAAAGCGAACTTCACAAACATCCAATATGATACAATCAAAATTCGCAAAAAAGTTGTCACCAACATGCGTATTATAGCCATAATCAAATCTAATCGTTGGCTCCATATAAACTAATTTCCCTGTAGAACCTAATAAGTCCATTAGTAGTTCACGGCGTTTTTCCCCTTCACTTTCAATAGTCTCATTATAAATTCTTACCTTTCTCCTTGCCTCTTCCCTGTCTCTAACTAATTCGGTATCTGCTGGATTATACAATTCACCGGACAGCATTTTTTCTTTTTCAGATTTCATTTTTATCCTCCTCATCTTTATACTTAACTGGCATTATATCTCTTGACCAAAGCCTAACACATTTAAGGTAGTTCCAACTTATTTTTTCTATATTGATCGTTAGACTTCTCTTGCCATTAGTTTAGTTAAATTCAAAAAGACAACCCAGTAATTTAGAGGGCACTGAAAAACTAACGAGTTTTAAAATCTAATTGGTTTTTCAACCAAAAACAAGGCACTTTCTGTTCAATTCGAACGGAAAGTGCCTTATTTCATTGTCTATTTCTTACTCTTTTTCATTTAGTAGTTTCATGATCCGTTTCAGGTTGACAGCGAATATCGTTGTGGCACCTTGTATTTCCATGCCAAATAAACCCGCTGATTTTGCCGTTTTATAGCCGTGCGGATTTTTAATCTCACTATTTTTCGCCTCAATTTTATAGCGTTTTTTGGCTAGTTCTTTGAAGGCCTCAGTTTCTTGGAAGGCCTCTTGTTCTTCATGTTCATTTGATTTCAATGAGATGCTATACGTTTTACTTTTCGCACCTTCTGTATAGCAGCCTTCACGCATTGGACAAACTTTACATTTTTCGATGTCAAAATAAAAGGTGATTTTTTGATTTTGATTTTCATTTTTCTTTCCAGTCCGTGCTTTTCGAATCGCCATGTGCCCGACTGGGCACACAAACATACCGGCATCTTTATTAAAATCAAATGCAATTTTTCTTTGACCGTTACCATTTGTGATAACGGGATTTAATTTTGAAATTAATTGAAGTTCTTCCGATTTGGCGTATTGTAAATTATCTTTGCCTGAATAAGCCGTGTCTCCAATGATCGTCTCGATGTCCATCCCTGTCCCTTTACTTTTCTCTACTAATTCTTGAAGATATTGACCATCACTTTTTTCACCAGTTGTTACAATCGCGGCTGTGATAATTCGTTCATCACTCATCGCGATATGCGTTTTGAATCCAAAGAAAGCCGAGTCTGCCGATTTATGTCCGACACGCGCATCAGGATCTTTTGAATGACCCAACTGTGTATCGTAATCATCGATGACTTCTTTTAAGACATTTAATTTTTCTTTCACAGCAGGGATTTGTGCTACTTTTGATTGTGTTTCGACGACTTCCACAACTCGGCGGCAATAATCCAATTCCTCCGTCACTTCATTTGAAGTTGGCTTTTTAGGAAACTTTCCGACCATCTCTTCCTCGAGTTGGTAAACCGTTTTACGCACATTTTTTGATTTTTCTTGTAAAAACTCTTTTGGTGATTTTTGATTATAACGAGCTTTTGTGTGAGTTGCATCGACAATAACGGTTTTACTGGTGATAAGCCCTTTTTCCAACGCAATTTCAACCGTCTTTCCAATGAGTAAATCTAATAGATTCATGTCTTGGAGACGAAGGCGGCGAAATTTTGTAAGAGAACTGGAATCAATGACCTCTTCTTCTGGTGACATATCTAGAAAATATTTAAACGACATATCGAATTTTGAACGCTCTACGAGATCGGCATCTGATAGGTCATGTATGGCTTTCAACAGTAAATATTTGAACATACGAATAGGTGGAATCGCATTTCTACCATTATCCAAACAATATTTTGATTTTAATTCGTCTAAGATAAATGAAAAATCGACGAGCTCGTTGATTTGGCGAAGCATATTATCTTTTGGGATAACTAAATCATACAAAGCTATATAAGGGCTCAAATTTAGTGTTTCTTGTTTGGAAATCATGGCTGCGTCACCTCTAGTTAGTTTTACTCATTATACTATGATAAGAGGATGTAAGATAAAGAAAAAGCGATTGCGTGAACAGAAATCTGTTCACGCAATCGCTTTAGTAATTTCATTGACTTTTTCAGTGCCCTCGTAATTTATTGGGTCGTCTTAATTTCTTTAATTTGAATTTATTTATATTGGAGTTTACCTTTTATAAGCCTTCTCTTTGTCCAAATAAGCGTAAATAATAAGAACAATTCAAATGCATTCGTGACCGCACCGCTCTCTACATTGATAGGAACCGCACTACCTATTGTCATAACGATTGCACCTATAAAAAATACTGCCCATTTTGTTTTCTTCCAAAGAATAGCACTAGTTACGATTAATACAAGTGTTACTAGAAGAATCATAATTGGTGGCCCTGAAGCTTCTTCTGTAGAGACATATCTAAGAACCCCATATTCCTCCTCAGCCTTTAATGTAAGCTGAGACGCTTCCAACCATATTTCAATACCTATTAAAATCAATGTATAAATAATAGCTGATATCGTAAGCCATTTTTTCTGAGCCCATGCTATTCCACTTTCCTTCAATGTACCAACCGCAAATAAGACAAGTAATGGAGTTAAAAATGCATGCGTCCAAAATCGTAAGAGATTCAAGGTTTCCAGCAAATCACCTTCACCGATCCATCTCCCAATACCAATTATTCCATTATCATAGATGAGTGCCAAAATAATAAGATACACAAAGCTTGTCCACTTGAAAACATCTTTTTTCTTTATTCCTATTAATCCCCAAATAAACAGCCCTATATATGCCGCTGTAAAAAATAAGTACAAAATAGTATCCATTGATTTCCCCTCCTTTATTATTTCTTTCCCATAAAAGAGGGGTTATAATCTTAAATTTAATAGTTGTTTTCCAACGAGCATCCTCTGTTCCATTTCGAAAAGTATATCGTATGTAAAAGCAAGCTAGAAAACAAGATCATAAGGATATTTCAAGGAACTGAAATGCAATAAAAAGCTGAGAACTCCACCTATAGCTCATCATTGTATTTCTGCCTATTAACGATTATATTTTTAATTTATCTGTAGTTTAATCAGTGTCGTCATTTTTGAATTGAATATATTTTTGCGTTAATAATCCCGCATGAAATACATTTAATAACATTAAAATGTAGAACACAACCGGTCCAAAGAAAAAACTATTACCATCATTAAATTGTATAAAAGAAAAGGAAGCAATAATAAAGAGAGTGGCAGTTATTGTGGAAAGTATTAATTGACCCTTTGCAGATTTTATCATTTTGTCCCTCCTTAAAGATTACAAATCATTCAACTCTACCTCAAAAAAACAATGACCTATATCGTGTCATTTAAAGTCTCTACATTGATAAACTCTTTAATATTTTAACATAAATATCCAGTTACAACATGGGTAACCGACCTTTGCAGAAAGTCACTATTTTCCTTTAATCAATAATAAAAACACAGGAAAAATATCCTGTGTTAACTGTTATATTTATTATTTCGCAAAAGTAGCAGGCATGACAACAGCGATTACTTCCCCTTTAGCACAAAGGACGTCTCCAGCAAACACCTCAGAAGTCACCTTCCACTTTTTCGGATGTATTTCTTCCACCGTACCGATAGCCTTTAGTTCAACTTTTTGTGGTGTTGGTTTCAGAAAATCCACATGCAGTGAACCCGTCACAAATCGTGGAGGTGCCTCACCACTGCCAGGCTCAAATCCATTTTTTCGGTGAAGAGCAAGTGATGCTGAGCCGGTCCCGTGACAATCTACCAAAGCCCCTATTAATCCACCATACACAAAGCCAGGAATTGCAGTATGCTCTTCTCTAGGTTGATAAATTGTTTCTGTTTGATCTCCATTCCAATATGTCTTTAAATGATACCCCTCTTCATTTAAACGACCACATCCATAACACCAAGCAAAATCATCCGGATATTCATCCTGTATAGCAATTTTGTGTTCTGTCATTATTTCTCCCCCTTTAACAAACCATACAAAAAAGCAAACTATCAGTCAACTTAAATTAAGAGTTTTCAAATAAATATTATTATTTATATAATGATTCTCTCCTATCTTGAAAAACCGGAATTCTACCTCTTACTTCTTCTACAAGATTTAAATCAATATCTACTAGACCGGTAGTTTCCTCCTCATTACCTAACCATACTATTTCTCCCCAAGGGGCAATCACCATCGAGTTACCATTAAATTCATTGTTCGGGTCTTTTCCTACTCGATTTACTGCCACTATATAGCATTGATTTTCGATTGCTCTTGCCTGCAGAAGAATTTTCCAATGATCAATCCGGGCTGCTGGCCACTGTGCAGGAACAAATATTACCTTGGCTCCTAGTAAAGAGTGAGCCCGAAACCATTCAGGAAAGCGAAGATCATAGCATATAACACCTGCCATCTTTATATTCTCGATTTCGAATAAGTTTTTCTTGTTTCCTGCTTTTAAATACAAATGTTCATCCATTAGCTTAAATAAGTGGGCCTTATCATACTCTGTTATGATATCTCCAGAATCATTTACAATATACATCGTATTATAAAAATGAGAATCCTTTTTTGTAGAGACAGAGCCACCGATAATGTGAATATGTAATTCCTTCGCTAGCTTGGCTAATAATTTCTTTGTGTCATTCCCCTCTTTATCAGCTATTTCTTCTAATCTAGTCAAATCATATCCCGTGTTCCACATTTCCGGTAAAATGATTAGTTTAGCTTCTTGCTTTGCAGCCTCTCTAATCTTCTTTTCAACGTTTTCAAAATTTTCTTTAGGATTACCAAATGCTATATCTAACTGAACACAAGCAATTTTCATACCGACACCACCTCTAGACATAATACTAAAAAGGTTATAAGATTTGACTAATATATGCAACTATTTAGAAAAAGAGGTATTGCCCATGGAATTTTCTGATCGTATAAAAAATCTCCCTCCCCAGTTTTTTGCAACACTAGTACAAAAAGTCTCGAAAGCTGTGGCAGAAGGAAGAGATGTGATAAATCTTGGACAAGGTAATCCCGACCAGCCCACACCGGATCATATTGTAAAAGCATTATCAAGTGCTGCTAAAAACCCTCAATCTCATAAATATTCTCCATTCAGAGGAATAAATGAGTTGAAGCAAGCAGCAGTAGATTTTTATTCGCGCGAATACAACGTAAATTTGGATCCTGATACAGAAGTCGCTATTTTATTTGGAACTAAAATTGGTTTGGTTGAACTACCTTTAGCTTTGATGAATGATAACGAGTTAATGCTTCTTCCAGACCCTGGTTATCCAGATTACTTATCAGGTATTGGGCTAGCCAATGTACAATTTGAAACAATGCCCCTGTTAGAGGAAAATAGTTTTCTTCCAGATTACGAGCAGCTTTCTACAGAACAAAAAGAAGCTGCAAAACTGATGTATTTGAATTATCCAAATAACCCAACTGGAGCTTCTGCCACTTCAGAATTTTTTCAAGAAACGGTAGATTTAGCGAAGGAAAATGGTATAGCCGTTGTACATGACTTTGCGTATGGAGGTATTGGGTTTGATGGAAAGAAACCAGTTAGCTTTTTAGAAGCAAAAGGCGCAAAGGAAATCGGCATTGAAATGTATACACTCTCTAAAACCTATAATATGGCTGGATGGCGTGTGGGTTTTGCAGTCGGTAATTCTAAAATCATTGAATCTATTAATATTATACAAGATCATCTTTTTGTCAGTCTCTTTCCTGCGGTTCAGACTGCAGCAGCCGAAGCATTAAATGGCTCTCAAGAATGTGTGGATGAATTAGTAGCACTTTATGAAAAAAGAAGAAACATTTTCATAGAGGCATGTAGAAAAATTGGTTGGAACGTAAAAGCTCCAGAAGGCTCTTTCTTCGCTTGGCTTCCAGTTCCAAATGGCTATACTAGCGAGGAATTTGCAGACCTTCTTTTAGAAAAAGCTGATGTTGCAGTCGCTGCTGGAAACGGCTTCGGTAAGCATGGAGAAGGTTATGTACGGGTGGGGCTATTAGTTGATGAGGATCGACTCGTCGAAGCCGTAGAAAGAATAGAAAAGCTACAGCTTTTTTAATAGTTGCTGAAACACTGATTCAGTCTTCTTGCTAAATATTGCTTATGCATAATTATTTATATAATTCTCTATTTGAAGTTTTCTAAACAATTATAAAAATATAAAAATATCTATTGACTTCAATAGAGCAGTGTAGTAAATTTTTTCTATAGTAAAAACGAAAAACTTAATAGATTATTATCTCTTATCAAGAGTAGCTGAGGGACTGGCCCGTTGAAGCTCGGCAACCATCTATACTAAAAAAGTATAGAAAGGTGCTAAATCCTGCAAAACATTTTTGTTTTGGAAGATAAGAGAGGACCATACATATTTGTGTGCCTCTCTTTCTTTTGAAAGAGAGGCTTTTATATTTATTCGTTTTTATTAATACATATTCAGGAGGAATTACGATGAAAAAATTAAGCTTAGTATTATCAGGTGTTTTATTAACAGGGTTACTCTCGGCTTGTGGTGATGATGCTACTTCAGGACCATTAGATGAAAATAAATTAGTTATTGGCGTTACGTCAGGTCCACATGAACAAGTTACTGAGGTTGTTGCGGAAGTTGCAGCACGCGACGGACTAGAAATTGAGATAAAGGCTTTTTCAGATTTCGTACTTCCAAACACAGCACTTGCTGAAGGAAGCTTAGACGCAAACAGTTATCAAACTCTACCTTTTCTTGACTCATTCAACGAAAATAATGATACAGAGCTAGTACCAGTCGCTGAGACTATTTTACTTCCAATGGGCGTTTATTCTGAAAAGTATTCATCCTTCGAAGAATTGCCAGATGGGGCTACCTTTGGACTACCAAATGATCCAACACAAGGTGCACGAGCTTTAGACATATTAGAAGTGAACGGTTTTATCAAAGTGAAAGAAGGTAAAAAAGGAAATGCTTCTATTCATGACATTGAAGAAAATCCTAAAAACCTTGAATTTATTGAATTAGAGGCTGCTCAAATAGTAAAACAGCTTAGTGAGGTCGATGCAGCAGCAATCAATTCCAATTATGCTTTGGAAGCTGGTATTAACCCTGGAGAAGAATCTATTTTGTTAGAGTCAGCAGATTCACCATACGTTAACCATATTGTTGTTCGTAAGGAAAATGAAAATGACCCTGTCATTCAAAAATTCATTAAAGCATACCATTCAGACGAAGTTAGAGAATTTATTGAAGAAGAATTCCAAGGTTCTGCACTACCAGGATGGTAAAAGTAAAAAGTAGTTAGAAAAGCGTAGGAGTCTATGTCTGCACCGACAGGCAAATGGGAAAATGCGAGGAGGCAGATCCACAGCCACCGCAGTATTTTCCCATTTGACCCCGAGGGGCAAGACGCCGAAGCTAGACAACTAGAAAAGCGTAATCGCCTATGTCTGCCGGCGTTTCTTTAGAAAGGAAGATCATTCATGATAGTTTTAGAAAATATTACAAAAGAATTCAACAGTAAAAGTAGTACGGTTAAGGCTGTTAATAACGTAAGCATACACGTAAAAAAAGGTGAAATTCATGGTGTTATAGGATATAGCGGTGCAGGGAAAAGTACGCTCATTCGCTGTGTAAATCTATTAGAGAAACCAACATCCGGAAAAGTATACATAAACGGCAATAACATTACCCCCCTTCCCCCGGCGAAGCTACGTATGGTACGAAATAAAATAGGAATGATCTTTCAAGGATTTAACCTTCTAAAAACAGCAACTGTTTATGATAATATTGCCATTCCATTAAAGCTACTCGGCTATAACAAAGCAGAAGTAAAAAGTAGAGTAGAAAAGTACTTAGAAATAGTTGGTTTATCTGATAAGTATAAAAGCTATCCAAACCAGCTTTCAGGAGGGCAAAAACAACGCGTCGCAATAGCTAGAGCCCTTGCACAGGAACCCGAAGTACTATTAAGCGATGAAGCAACAAGTGCATTGGATCCTGAAACTACTGATTCCATACTAGATTTGTTATTAAAAATAAATAAAGAGCTGGGTATCACTATTCTACTAATCACCCATGAGATGAATGTCATTCAAAAAATATGTGATCATGTGTATGTAATGGAAAAAGGAGAAGTTGTAGAAGCAAACACGGCGATTAACCTTTTTACAAAGCCAAAGCATCCAACTACAAAGAAGTTTTTAAGCACAATCAGTCAACGAAATCTATCCCCGTCTCTAATTTCTCAGCTCCATGTAACAGGTGCTGTTACACGTTTAACATTCGTTGGAGAGAGCACTGGCAAGCCCTTATTAGCAGAGGTTAGTCAAAGATTTGAAGTCCAGCCTAATATATTAACCGCCAATATCATTGAGTTGAAAAATGGGATTGTGGGTAATATTGTCATCCATTTAGTCGGAGACCCGGACCAAGTTCAGTCTGCAATCCAATTTCTAAACGAACGCGGCGTTGAAACGGAAAACTTGGAGGTGCAATCATGAGTAGAATAGAACAATTTACAAACCAATGGTTGCCACTAATTGGAGAAGCCATCATAGAAACATTTCAAATGGTCGGGATCTCTTTATTGATTTCCATCTTGATAGGTATTCCCTTAGGCATCCTAATCGTTCTAACGAGACCTGGTCAAGCGCTACAAAATGCAGTAGTTTACCAGTTAAGTAACCTTCTAATTAATATTATTCGTTCTATCCCGTTTATCATTTTATTATTCTTTATCCTACCTTTTACAAAATTACTAGTAGGTACAACAATAGGTGTTAAAGGTGTGATCGTTCCACTAGTCATTTACACTGCTCCGTACATTGCTCGATTAATGGAATCTGCGCTTCTAGAGGTACAAAATGGAGTCCTAGAAGCATACACAGCTATGGGAATAAAAACCCGTTTTATTATATGGCATGTGCTGCTCCGCGAGGCTCGTCCATCCATCATATTAGGTTTAACGATTGCAACTGTAGGATTAATAGGAGCAACTGCGATGGCAGGTATGGTTGGTGCTGGTGGTCTAGGAGACTTGGCCTATCGATTTGGGCATTTACGCTACGAAGAGGACGTTATGTATGCCACAGTAGTTGTCTTAATTATTTTGGTACAAGGAATTCAGTCTATCGGTAATAGATTAGCTGCAAGATTAAAAAAGGATTAGTCTACCAAAATGTAGATGGTTTGAATATCCCTAATTTTATGTAAGAGGTGTAGATTATGTCCAATGCTAAAAACAATGACCTACTATTAGGCAATATAGATAATAATGAACAGTACCCTATTGACTTTAACGAATTAGAGAAGGCTGCAAAAGAAACATTAGAGGCTGGTCCCTTTGGTTATATTCGATCATCTGCAGGTGGAGAAGAAACCTATAGAAAAA
This sequence comes from Psychrobacillus sp. FSL W7-1457, assembly GCF_038593405.1. Taxonomy (NCBI): domain Bacteria; kingdom Bacillati; phylum Bacillota; class Bacilli; order Caryophanales; family Bacillaceae; genus Psychrobacillus; species Psychrobacillus sp. FSL W7-1457. Next base: position 1,794,099 of record NZ_CP151993.1, on the reverse strand, counting down.
ATATAAATAGTTTTTCGAAGTACTCAATCGTTCCAAGATTTTTAAATGATGTATCTACGCTAAATACCGAAGTAACAATACTTGGTAAAACTTATCCTCACCCCCTCTTCATCGCTCCAGTTGGAGTAAATAAAATTGCACATGAAGATGGTGAAATTGCTGTGGCAAAAGCTGCAGCTAAGTTTGAGTTTCCTTACATACAAAGTACTGTATCGAGCTTTTCTATTGAAGAGATTGCTTCCGCAACTCCCGGCAGCTCTAAATGGTTTCAGCTATACTGGTCTTCTAACAAAGAGATAGCGTTTAGCATGGCTAAACGCGCGGAAGCTGCTGGCTATGAAGCAATTGTCCTGACAGTAGACACGGTTATGCTCGGTTGGCGAGAAGAAGATATTCGCAACCAGTTCTCTCCTTTAAAGCGCGGCTTTGGCCAAGGTAATTATGCTTCAGACCCTGTTTTTATGGCTGCTTTACCAGAGCATTCTCAGGAGGCTATCGTTGATAGTATTTTAGAGAATATATATCATCCTACCTTGAACTGGAATGATATATCCGAGCTAAGGAACTACGTTTCTCTCCCGATTTTGATTAAAGGGATCCTCCATCCAGAGGATGCCAAACTAGCAGTAAAACAAGGAATAGACGGCATCATTGTCTCTAACCACGGTGGACGGCAACTGGATGGCGTTATTGCAAGTATTGATGCACTTCCTGGTATTGTAAAAGCTATTGATGGAAGAATTCCTGTTTTATTTGACAGTGGTATTAGACGAGGCTCTGATGCTGTAAAGGCTCTAGCTCTTGGTGCCTCTGCTGTATGTATCGGCCGCCCCTTCGTTTGGGGGCTAGCTGCTGGAGGACAAATAGGAGTAGAAAGGGTCCTAGAGAATTTCCTGCAAGAGACAAAGGTTTCTATATCCTTGGCTGGTGTTCGTAATATGAAAGAACTTCAGCGCATGACGGTTACGAAAGAATAACAATAGTAGATAACCCCCGTTCTATGAGAATGGGGGTTTTTGTTTCTATCAAATTATCGATCTATGGTACAAACACATTTAGCAAAAAAATAAGTATTCATTTATTTTACATTACGTTTGTTCAGTTTTTGGCCATTGTTTTTCTGAAGCACCCTTAGTCCCTACCTGTATGTCAGTTTACATTTTAGACATTAATCGTTTGGCAATGGCTTGGAATTCCTCTGGACCGATTCCAGGAGCGAACTCTTCCGGGAGAGATTCTAATTCAGGAATTTTATAGCCTTTAGGACTACCTTCCTTCACAATTAATTGGTCCCCACTTGTAGGATTCTTACCCTTCCAGATTTTATCAATGTCTTTATAATCGCCTACGTTGTTCCATGTAAAAAGCACATTCCCATATCCTAAATCCTCGTATTTTCGTGCCTGATCAAACGCACGATTATCAAGGTTAGGAATTGGCAACATTTTAGTTACATCTACACCTGTAGCTATTTCAAGGGCTTTTGCATAAGCGATAATATGCGTCCCTCCACGAACTAATAAATATCCGATCATTTCCCTAGCAGTTGGGTGATCAGTCATTTCATATACTCTCATTTTATGGGTTCTTGCACCACATTCCAAAAAGAAATTATGCAAAAGATCTAATACTAGGTTACCACTAGAAAATACATAATCTCCTCTCCAAGGATTTCCCATGGAATCTCCGGCTAAGGAGGTTTGAGCATTGGCTATAAAAGCATAAGTGTTTCGCATATTTTTGGCATCTTGTAGTGGTGCCACATCTGGGTCTCCACTGAAGCTAGTTCCTTTATATAATAGATTTATCGTATTGGAGACGAGCTCCACATGACCAAATTCCTCCGCTGTTATACTGGCCACCAAATCATAGAATGGTTTTAGCTTAGTTTTGCCACGGAAGTTAAAGGATTGATACATATAGTTGTTAAGTGTCGACATTTCACCAAATTTACCACCTAAGAGCTCCTGCACAGCGGAAGCCGCATTTGCATCTCCATATTCTAAATTGGGCAATTCAATCAACAATTTATCTACTCTATTAAACAATTAACCATCCTTTCATTTAGATATGTTCGGAGAAATCCAAACGATAGCTTGTATACGTACATAAAAAGGAACTCCACCTACATTCACGACAAGGTGATCTGGAGCGACTGCTGTCAATTTTCCTTGAAGGATATTTTTAGTCGTTTGCACTGCAATATTAGTGCCTATTAAACTTTCTGCTGCTTGGAATACATAACCATCAAACGGACTTACAAACTCCACGCTACTTCTTTCATTCAACTTCCATCATCCCTTCTTTGCATTCATATTAGTTTATGAGAAAATGTAGTATATGGTCACATTACTCAATAACTTAAGAAAAGGAAGAGAAAATGATTAAAAGACTTTTGGTAACTGGGTATAAAGCCCATGAATTAGGGATATTTAATGATAGCCATCCTGGAGTTCCTATTATAAAAAAAGCGATTGAGAGTCAAATGCGTGCTCTCCTTGATGAAGGACTGGAATGGGTTATTCTTAGTGGACAGCTAGGCGTGGAAACATGGGCAGCAGAGCTAGTAGTGGAGCTAAAGAAGGAATTTCCCCAGCTAAAATATTCTATTATTACACCCTTCTTGGAACAAGAGAAAAATTGGAATGAGCAGAAGAAGGAAAACTATCAAAGGCTTATTGCACTTGCTGATTTTCATACAAGCGTGACAAAAAAGCCTTATGAGGCGCCGTGGCAATTTATCGAAAAAAACAAATTTCTCATTAGAAATACGGATGCCATGTTAATCATTTATGATGACGAAAATGAAGGATCACCAAAATTTATTAAAAAACTTGCTCAAAGTTATGCAGAAAATAATAACTACCCTATAATTAGTATTGACGCATACGACTTACAAGTAATTGCAGATGAAGAAAGGAACGATTATATATGATAAAAAAGAAACTAACTCAAAAAATTACGGAACATGCAGGAGAAAGTCTCTCACTGACGAAAGAAGAGCACGACTATGCTTTAACTAATGAACTTTTATCGGATACTGCCAGTATATCCGTAATCGAAAGCGACAAACTATTTGAAAATGCAATCATTGAAAGATTCGATAAAGAAACAGAGGAATTAATCTCAAAAGAATCTAACGCCTTTTTAAAAACTCCTATTTCTCATTTTAAAGAAAAAATGAACGAGTTTATGTACTTAGAGACTCCTCATTTCGAAACATTAAGTGTAGACGCTATCGCCTTTGAGTACGATGAAGTATTTGAAGTATATACAGCCATGTTTGGACTATCCGTACAAAAGAAACACGGGGACGCACTAAAAGCATATTTGAACGAACACTTTGATGGAAAAGCAATGAATTACAGTGTCATGTTCTCTGCTGGAGATGGCCTGTGGGAAGTCAATCTACCTTTAAATTATATTGACGGATTTAACACGAATTATACAATAGAAGAAACATACCAGTTTTTGTATCGCTTCCTGTTCTCATTAGTAGCTTCAACCGAAAACTAAATGCATACATAATCGTGATTCCCCAAAAATCACGATTATTTTATTTCAAAAGTGTTACAGGTGCCAGGCACCTGTAACACTTTCTTTTTAACTGAGCGTGTATACATATTTTTGTTTGTTCTGTTCACACTAATCGAGATGTTTCAATACATCTTAATGGAGGAGGAGAATAGATTGGATAACACATACAGTCAAAATCACAGTGAAACGATGAATGGGCAAACGGTTGTACCTCATTTTAATCATGGTGCGCACGAATTAATGGATGTACATGAGGTATTGTCTGCAGCAATCGGTGCATTAAACTTGAGCACCATTTTACGTCCACACGTGAAGGATCAGGAATTATTAAGCATTCTAGACCGTCAATATGCTTTTGCTTTAGACGAGTATAATATGCTAGTGGAATGCTTTAAAACTGGTAAAGACCCTTCACATCGCACTGCATCTTATAAGATGGCAACGCAAAATGATTTTACTTATGGTCTAAAACCGTCATCACAACCTAAAAAACCTATCCAAAGTGCTTCAGAGATAAATGACGAAATGATCTCCGGTTATTTGTTAGGCTCTGCTAAAGCAGGAGCTGCTGGTAAGGTTCCTGCAGCGCTAGAAGCTACTAACCCGGTTGTGCGAAGAGTCCTGCAGGATTCAATTCCTAACTGTATCGAGATGGCTTATGAGCTTTCCATTTATCAAAACAAGCACGGTTACTATCAAGTACCACGCTTCGATGACCAAACGATGGAACAAATTTTTAATCACTACGGGACTGCTCAAGGTCCAATGTACAAAATGCAATAGTAACCTAAATAAGCGCTTTCTGTTCCCCTTAAGGACGGAAAGCGCTTATTTCTTAATAGAATTTTTGTCTTTCCTCACTCTTTTCCAGTATAATAAAATAAAACCATATTAATGAAAAGGTGAAGATATGCAAGTTGCTATTTTTGATTTTGATGGAACATTATATGAGGAAGAGACATTCAAGCTGCTAATGAATCACTTAAAGGTACATCCAACTTATCATCCACAATATAAACGTTTTTATAGATCCATCGTTCCTCCCTATATTGCCAATAAACTCAAGCTTTACCCAACTACTAGTATGAGAAAACGGTCCATGCAATTATATCTGGAGGCTTTTGAAGGTAGAACACAAGATGAGATGTATCAATACTTTGACGAATTAAAAGAGCAAATGCAACAAAGCTTCAATAAAAAGGTTTTAGAAAAATTGAATGCTCATCAGCAAGAAAATATACATATTTATCTAGTCTCAGGTGCTTATACCCAATTTTTAGAACGTGTCACGGAAGGAATTTCATTTACCGAGATCATCGGAACTGAAATCATTTACAAAGATAACTATGTGTATACAAAGACTCCACTAGAGCATGTAAATGGCAGGGTGAAGACGAAAAAGCTTTTAGAAAAGCTAGAAGGCCAAGAAATAGATTGGGAAAACAGCTACGCTTACGGAGATAGCTATTCAGATTTACCCGTCCTTGAATTAGTCGGGAATCCTGTAGCTGTAAAGCCTGAGGAAAAACTTCGAACTATTGCCCAAGAACGAGGATGGGAAATACTTAGATAGAGAAGCTTTTATTTTAGACAGACCCACACAAATTGGTGCCTAAACAGCCTAAAAGCTACCTAATCGATGATGATTGGATAGCTTTTTTATGTGACCGACCGATTTTGCTCAATAACCGAACGATTATTTGGCAGAACCGACCGATTACGCCAACAAACCGACCGATTGTCAAATATATATAATAAAAACTAACATATACTTCTAACAAAAAAAGACCTGCTAAGAATTAATCCTTAACAGGGGGTCAATCGAAAACTACATTCTCACATTAATATCCTTCTTATATAAATAATCTTTAATCTCCGAAATAGTATAGTCCCCATAGTGGATCATCGAGGCTACTAAAGCAGCATCTGCTTTTCCTTCCGTAAACACTTCTTCGATATGGTCTAAAGTACCGGCTCCACCAGATGCAATAATTGGCACATTCACTTTTTCAGATAGCAGCTTAATAAGCTCGACATCATATCCATTTTTCATACCGTCCTTATGAATACTTGTACAAATAATCTCTCCTGCACCAAGGTCAGTTGCTTGCTGTGCCCACTCTACTACATCCATTCCTGTTTTCTCATGTCCTGAATGTGTATAAACTTCCCATCTGATAATTTCATTGTTCTCATTATAAATTGGCATGGCATCCAATCCTAGCACCACACATTGCTTACCGAATATATCTGCCGCTTCTCTTAAGAGCTCTGGTCGCTGTACAGCGGCGGAGTTAACCCCTACCTTATCTGCTCCAGCACGAAGCAATCTTTTAAAGTCATCTATCGTTCGAACACCGCCAATTACCGAAAAAGGTATGTATACTTGCTCTGCAACTCGACGAATCCAATCTATCTTTAAGTCTTGGTTTTTCAACGATGCAGTAGTATCTAGATAGATTAACTCATCCGCCCCATCCTCCGAATATTTCTTCCCTAGTTCTGCTGGATCTCCAATAATCGTAGGGTTTCTGAATTGTATATATTTTACTGCTTTATCACCTAAAACGTCTATTGCAGGAACAATTCGTTTTCTAAGCATGCTCCTCAACTCCTTGCTTGCAGTAATTGTCTAGCAATTGAATGCCGTATTTACCGCTTTTTTCTGGATGGAATTGTACACCCATCACCTGCGAATTTCCGATTGCACATGCAAAGTCAGGTCCATAATTTGTCACACCGATTATGTGTTCCTCCATGCTAGGCTGTGCGTAATAGGAATGAACAAAATAGAAGTCCGTATTATCTGGAATATCTTGAAACAAGAAATGATTTTGCACATCCTGAACTTGATTCCAACCCATATGTGGAATTTTTTCTGCCTCTTCCCCAAACAAAGGGACTGTTCCTGGTAGAAACCCTAGGCATGGAACATTTCCTTCCTCACTCGTTTCTAAAAGAAGCTGCATTCCTAAGCAAATTCCTAAAAGGGGTGTCCCCTTATTAACTTCTGCCCGCAAATAGTCACTTAAGCCTGTGTCATTTAAAACATCCATGGCCACCTTGGCATTTCCTACACCTGGTAGAATTAGCTTTTCTATTTCATCATCGTGCTCGCTAGGTTTGGTGATAAGCTTAATCTGATAACCAAGGCGAGTTATTGCCTTAACCACACTATGTAAATTTCCTGCTCCATAATCTATTATGCCAATCATGCTGTTCCCCCTCTTCTATCTCTTACATTTATTATGCCATCAGTTGACAGAAAATAAAAGAAAAACTTTAGTCTGCTAATACGATAGCACAATAAAAGAAACCGACAATAAAAAATGAGCTAGGATATTTTCTCCTGGCTCATTTTTATTTGATATTGTTTGCACCTATTAGTCGAAAAAGCTCGAGCATCTTCATAGTTTTATTTAAGCTTTAATGAAATAGAATTTGATTCTTGAGTTACAACGATATGTTGTTGTTCAGAGTTTCCATTTGTATACTTTACAGTTGCTTCAATTATGATGTCATTAACCACTACACCATCACCATCATGAGGAATTGCAAGTGTATATTTATATTTATCCTGTTCATTGTACTTAACTGTATAGGTATTCCCTACTTCCTTTATACCCTGATACACATCCGAACCAGGCTCACCAGTAATGTAGTTTATCTTTTCCTCTATTAACCATTCTTTGTCTACAAATTCTTTAGATGTAAATGTAACATCCTCAACAAACTTGCCTTCGCTTAAGGTATAAGTGATTGAGTCGACCTGTTCTCCAATTATATTGAATCTAACATCTGAAAAAATTAAATTAGCTCCATCACCACTTATACTACCTATGATACCTACTCTATCTTCTGTTGCTAATTCAATAGTAGCTTTTTCTGAAGTAATAGTTGTATTCAACTGTTTTCCTTCATCACTTAATGCATAAGCAACTATTGTAAAGTTTGCAGCTTGGAGCTCTCCATTCTTATTAAGATATGACATGCCTATTATAATAGATAAAAGGATTCCAAATGCACATGTTACTGAAATCCACCTTCTATAATGTACTTTTGCCGACTTTTTCTTTTCTAGAATATTACCATTCTTTTTTACGCGGTTTTTCATAGCTTTTGACATTTCAATAGAATTAACAGCATCTCTAATCTTCTCCAAGTCCATCACTCATTCTCCTTTCGGTATCTTTCTCGAACTAGAGCTCTCCCACGTTGTAAACGCTTTTTTACTGCTGATGTTGTAATGGTAAGTATTTTTGCTATTTCCTCTACTTTATAGCCCTCTACATAATAAAGTAATAATACAATCTTATGTTTATTTGGTAATTTCATAAGATGGTCGAGCAAACCGTAGTTTTCTTCGTCCTTACAAAATAGTTGCAAATCACTGATATCCATATGTTTACGAATAAAATTGTACCTTCTCATATTTTTGCAGCGATTAGTGGCAATAGTAATTAACCATGCTTTCTCATGTTCGGAATCGTAAAAAGTCGGAGATTTAGTTAAATATTTAAAACAAGTATCTTGCACAACATCCTCTGCATCATGTTCGTTGCATAAAATAACAAGACATATTCTAAATAGCATATCGCCATATGTATCAACAATTCTTTCTATATCTAGTTCAGTCGAGCTAACTACTTGTTGCAACACTCAACAACTCCTTTCATATTTAACACACTTGAAGATACCTTTTGGTGACTTTTTGTATAAAATATTTTTATGAAATAATCTTTGTACGGTGGGTAATAAGAAGAAAAGCAGTTAAAACTTGTTGCTACAAAATTTCTGCAGGACATTTAACCTTCTTTATATATAACAACCCTACTCTATTTACCTCTCGCCAATAGTAAGAGAGGCTAGGGATTTAATATTAATATGTATTTAAGAGGATAACTGGGAGGTTCAAATTTAAAAACTCCCATTCTCTTCTTCATCTAAACTGTCCAGTTATTTTAGGTGTAACATTTCCAAAAGCATGTCTGAGATCAACTTAATGTTTTGGACATGAAATTAGACCATCAAAATGATGGCCACCATGCTAAAACGGCTGTTAGTTGAATAAGTTTTGAATTTATACTGTTACTTCTTTTGGATTACGTCGACCAGTTAAGAATCCTACAATGAGCCCTGTTAACAGTATGCTAAATCCTTTGGAAGAAAAGTCCTTCGTAAAAAATCCCCATATAAGCCATCCTATCAAAGCACCCAATATTAAATAAAATAGACTCTTCATTCTCCTACCTCCTGCATATATTTAATAGTTAATTTCTCTAATCTTCTTCTAAACTCCTTCTCAAACTAACTTGCCCCGTTATTTTAAATGAAATTTTTTACAAACAAAACTCAGGAAAAATTAACCCAAGCCTTCCACAGCAAATAAAAAAACGAGAGACCTATCACACGGTCTCTCGCCCTAACAATTAGTTTACAAACGATTTATTCATAACGAACTCATTTACTCTTTTAGCAACCTCTTGCCCTTCTTTAATAGCCCAGACAATCAAGCTTTGACCCTTCCTAGCGTCCCCTGCTGCAAATACCCCTTCCACATTGGTTGTATAATCTTTAGCCGAGGCAACAATACGTTTGTTTAACACCTTTACACCAAACTGATCAGCCAAAGGAGTTTCTGGCCCTTCAAAGCCTATAGCTACAAAAACAAATTGTGCTGACCATACTTTCTCGGAACCTGGAACTTCTTTAAAAAAGTAGAAACCATCTTCCCCTAATATTTTTTCCATTTGAACGGTATGAAGCTCTTTCAGCTTGCCATTTTTATCTTTGATCATCTTTTTTGTTTGAATTAAATACTCCCGTGGATCCTTGCCGTATTTTGCATTGGCTTCCTCGTATGCATATTCCAATTTATAAATATTTGGGTCTGTAGGCCATTGGTTATCTGCCGCTCGAACTGCCGGTAGCTGTGGATGCTTACCGAATTGTACGACACTTCTACAATTTTGGCGTATAGCTGTTGCCACACAGTCTGCTCCAGTGTCGCCACCACCAATTACAATGACGTCCTTCCCCTTCGTATTAATAAACTGTCCGTCTGCAAAATTGGAATCTAACAAACTTTTAGTTGTAGAGGTTAGATAGTCCATAGCAAGATGTACGCCCTCTGCGTCACTGCCTTCCATATGAAGTGTACGCTGTTTTTGTGCACCAATACATAAGATGATCGCATCGTATTGAAGTTTTAGCTCCTCCGCTGTAACATCCTTACCTACCTCAGTGTTTAAAACGAAGTCGATGCCCTCCTGCTGAAGCAGGTGAACTCTTCTCTCTACTATTTCTTTTTCAAGCTTCATATTTGGAATGCCATACATGAGAAGCCCACCTGCACGGTCAGCACGCTCGTAAATAGTAACCGAGTGACCTGCCTGATTTAAATTGTCTGCACTCGCCAACCCAGCAGGACCAGATCCAATAATAGCAATTTTCTTTCCAGTACGAACCGACGGGATCCTTGGTGTGATCCATCCATTTTCAAAGCCTTTGTCAATAATCGTTCTTTCTATATTCTTAATGGAAACTGCAGGATCCGTAATAGCTAGCGTACAAGAGCCTTCGCACGGTGCTGGACATACTCGACCAGTGAACTCTGGAAAGTTATTGGTCATTAATAATCTTTCTAAAGCTTCCTGCCACTTCCCACGATAAACTAAATCGTTCCACTCTGGGATTAGGTTATTAATTGGGCACCCAGCTGTCGCACCTCTGATTTCAATACCCATATGGCAAAATGGAGTTCCACAATCCATGCATCTTGCACCTTGTTTACGAAGAGATTCATCCGAAAGTTTGGATGCATATTCCTCCCAGTTTTTTATACGCTTAAGAGGAGCTACTTCCTTGGCTTTTTCTCGTTTATATTCTATAAACCCAGTTGGTTTACCCATATTGAAACTCCTCCTTTCCTTAAATGGCTCTTATTTTTCTCCACAGCAGCAAATGTTTTATAGACTCTTATTACTTCAGAAGCGTAGGTTTCTTTTCTACTTTTTTTGTAGATGTTGATAAGAATGCCTTCATCGCTGCCTCGTCTGTAGTCAGTCCTTCATTTTTAAATGTTGCAATTCTTTCTAGCATCTTTTTATAGTCGTTAGGTACAACCTTTACGAATTTGTGAACTGTATCTTCCCATTTGTCCAAGATATTCATAGCCTTTGTGCTTCTTGTATAATAATAATGATCCATGATTAGCTGCCTTACACTATGAATCTCTTCTTTAGACTGAAGTTTCTCAAAACCAATCATTTCCATATTACATTTAAACTTGAATCCTTCTATATCATCCACTAGCACGTAGGCAATACCACCAGACATACCCGCTCCAAAATTTTTGCCTACATCACCTAGAATAACTGCTCTACCACCTGTCATGTATTCACAGCCATGATCTCCGATTCCTTCAACGATAACATCGGCTCCACTATTTCTCACTGCAAAACGTTCTCCAGCACGACCGTTAATGAATACGGAACCATTAGTTGCTCCGTATAATGCAACGTTACCAGCTATAACATTTTGTTCTGCTGTTCCCGATAACGGAGAAGTAACTACAAGCTTCCCGCCTGAAATTCCTTTACCAAAATAGTCATTTACATCCCCGTTCACAAACATTGTCATTCCTTGTGGGATATATGCTCCAAAGCTTTGACCTGCCGCACCTTTAAAGCGTAGAGTAATCGAGTCATCTGGTAAGCCGCTTGCTCCGTATTTCTTAGAGATTTCACTCCCTATAATAGTACCTACAACCCGATCAGTATTAGCAATGGTGTAGTTTAAATCTACCTTCGTTTTATGAATGATAGCTTTTTCTACTTGTGGCAGTAACTCTCTGATATCAAATGACTTTTCAAGCTGATGGTCTTGAGCTTGTTTGCAAGTACGGTCCCCACTCACTTGATAAAGCAATACAGATAGATCTAATTGCTGCGCTTTCCAATGAGCCTTCGCTCGCTCGCTAACTTCTAATAGATCCGTTCTACCAACCAATTCATCTACAGTTCGAATACCAAGTAAAGCCATATACTCTCTTACTTCCTCTGCTACAAACTTCATGAAGTTTACAACATAGTCCGCAGACCCACTAAACTTATCTCTTAGCTCTGGATTTTGTGTTGCTATTCCAACCGGACAAGTATCCATATGGCAAGCACGCATCATCACACATCCAAGTACAATTAGGGGAGCTGTTGCAAAACCAAATTCTTCTGCTCCTAACAAGGCAGCCATAACGACATCCTTACCAGTCATGAGTTTGCCATCTGTTTCAAGGACTACTTTGTTTCGCAACCCATTTAGCATTAATGTTTGATGAGCTTCCGCAAGGCCTAACTCCCAAGGTAACCCTGTATGCTTAATACTTGTTTTCGGAGACGCTCCCGTTCCACCATCGTACCCACTAACTACAATTACATCTGCTGCACCTTTAGCCACACCAGCTGCAATCGTTCCTACGCCAGATTTTGCAACTAGCTTCACACTAATCCTAGCTGAGCGATTTGCATTTTTTAAGTCATGAATCAGTTGGGCCATATCCTCGATTGAATAGATATCATGATGTGGAGGTGGAGATATTAAACCTACCCCTGTCGTCGAGCCTCTGACATCTGCTACCCATGGGTATACTTTATTTCCTGGAAGCTGACCGCCTTCACCCGGCTTTGCTCCTTGAGCCATTTTAATTTGAAGCTCATCGGCTTCAACCAAGTAGTGGCTGTTTACTCCAAAACGGCCGGAAGCAATTTGTTTAATAGAGCTACGACGATTATCTCCATTGGTATCTAACACATATCGATTCGGATTTTCTCCGCCCTCTCCACTGTTACTTTTCCCTCCAAGACGATTCATCGCGATCGCTAACGTTTCATGAGCTTCTTGGCTTAATGAACCAAATGACATCGCACCTGTCTTAAATCTCTTTACAATGGAGTCCACTGATTCTACTTCATCTAGTGGAATCTTTTTCGACCCCTTTTTAAAAGTAAGAAGATTTCTTAAAAAGCCGATTCTCTCTTCATTTGCCATTTCTGCATACTGACGATAAAGTCCATAGTCTCCTCGTCGCGTTGCCCACTGAAGGGTATGAATTGTTTTCGGATTAAAGGCATGGTGCTCTCCTGTACTTCTCCATTGGAAATCACTGCCTGAATCTAAAGCATCGACAGTAGATTCTACTGCTAATAGATGTCTTCGAATCGCTTCTTCGCGAATCGTTTCCAGGCCGATACCACCAAGCTGAGAAATTGTGCCTGTGAAATAGTTTTCAATGACGTCATGGCCAATACCTATCGCTTCAAATATTTGCGCACCTCGATAGCTTTGTACCGTGGATATTCCCATTTTAGACATTACCTTAACGACGCCTTCTGCTACACCTTTGCTATACTTAGCAACTGCAGCGTCATAGGTGCTTTCTAAATGGCCATCATGGATTGCCTCCGCTATAGTTGCATATGCAAGATAAGGATTAATCGCGTCCACCCCATATCCGATGAGAGCAGCAAACTGATGGACCTCTCTTGCTTCCCCGGATTCAACGATTATACTCACCTTCGTACGGTTTCCTGTACAGAGCAAGTGCTGATGCAGGTTACTGGCTGCCAACAGAACAGGTATAGTCGGTTGAGACACATTTAATGATCTATCTGACAAAATGATAAGCGATACGTTCTTATCTATTAGCTCATCTGCTTCTTTAGAGATCCTCTCTAAATCTTTTTCCAAATCTTCAAACATATTAATATATATAGTGCCGCTTCGGAAACTTTCATCCTTCAAATCCTTTATGGATTGAAGCTGTCCATTCGTTAAAACAGGTGTTTCCAAATAGATTCGACGAGCATTGAGCTCTCCAGGGTTAAGTAAGTCACCTTCTGCACCAAGCAACGTCATCGTAGAGGTAACAATATGTTCCCGGATAGAATCGATTGGTGGATTAGTTACTTGTGCAAATAACTGTTTAAAATAATTGAAAAGAGATTGCGGTCTATCGGATAGAACAGCTAACGGAGTATCGTTCCCCATTGAACCAATAGGGTCTTTTCCTTCTATCGCAATTGGCAGAATGTATTTGTGTATATCCTCATACGTATAACCAAATGCCTTTTGACGGAACAATAGGTCCTCTACATTTTCCTGTATATCTTCCTCAGCTATTACCTTGTATTGATGATCATTTAACCACTGCTGATATGGTTGTGCTCTTGCCATTTCAGATTTTATTTCCTCGTCTGAAATAATTCTTTGTTGCTCCAAATCAATTAACAGCATTCTTCCTGGGCTTAAACGTTCCTTATAAAGAATATTTTCTTCTTCAATATCAACTACTCCAACCTCAGAAGAAAAAATAATATAGTCATCTTTTGTGACATAATAACGCGCCGGCCTTAAACCATTGCGGTCTAAAATAGCCCCAATTTGCTTTCCATTCGTAAATGAAATAGCTGTTGGACCATCCCATGGCTCCATTAAAGAGCTGTGGTAAGCATAAAATGCTTTTTTCTCTTGTGAAATGTGAGGATTCTCTGTCCACGGCTCTGGGATAAGCATCATTGCCGTATGCGCCGGAGACCTGCCAGCTAAAACAAAAAATTCAAATGCATTGTCGAGCATAGATGAATCACTTCCACTAGGGTCAATCACAGGAAGTAGTTTTTCTAAATCATCACCAAAGGCATCCGAAACGAATTGTTGCTCACGGGCCTTCATCCAGTTGACATTACCTCGTAGCGTATTTATTTCCCCGTTATGAACGATGTAGCGATTTGGATGAGCACGCTCCCAGCTTGGGAATGTGTTTGTGCTGTAACGAGAGTGTACTAAAGAAAATGCCGAAGTGAACAGTTCATCTTGTAAATCTACATAAAACTCGTCTACTTCTTTAGGAGTTAACATTCCTTTAAAAACGATTGTCTGACTAGAAAGACTTGGACAGTAGAATTTTTTCGCTTCCTGCTGTGCCCAATGCTCTACTAGTTTTCTAATGACATACAGCTTGCGCTCGAACGCTAGCGAGTCTTGAAAGTCTTTAGCCTTGATGAATACTTGTCGCACTACAGGTGCAGTTTCACTAGCGGATTCACTTAACTTACTCTTATCAGTAGGAACTGTCCTCCAACCAATGAGCTCTTGACCTTCAGCAATAATCGTTTCATTTATTTTTAGTTCTATCGCCTGTCTTTCCTCATCATCCTGAGTAAAAAACAACATTCCTACTCCATATTGTCCTTTTTCTGGAAGGTCCCATTGGCTGCAAACAACCCGAAAAAAAACATCAGGTATTTGCACCATGAGCCCTGCTCCATCTCCAGTTTGGCCATCACTGCCTTTTCCTGCACGATGGTCTAACCGACATAACATTTCTAAGCCTTTTTTTACTATATCGTGTGTCGGTAAGCCTTTTATATTAGCATATAAACCTATCCCACAGGCGTCATGCTCTAATTCAGGATTATACATGCCCTGCGCTCCAGGTAATTGGTGAAATGTCATGCAATCGACCTCCATTTTCCAAAAAAGTGTGTTAGGAACATTGTATGTTTTCAAAATAATATAAACAATATATAATTTGGATATAAACAATCTACTTTTGAGATAGGTTAGGAGAAAACTATGGAAATCAGGCAATTAAGATACTTTAAAGAAGTCGCAGAAAGAGAACATATTTCGGATGCAGCTATTCATTTACACGTAGCACAGTCTGCAGTTAGTAGACAAATCGCTAATCTAGAAAGTGAACTGGGTGTGGAATTATTCGAACGTATTGGGCGAAATGTAAAATTAACGCCAATAGGTAAGATTTTTTTAGAGCATTGCATGTCTGCCCTACAAGCAATCGATTTTGCCAAAAAACAAATTGATGAGTATCTAGATCCAGAAAAAGGAACTATTAAAATCGGTTTCCCAACTAGTTTGGCTGGTCATTTACTCCCCACAGTTATTTCTGCCTTTAAAAAGGAGCATCCTAACGTAGCATTCCAGTTGAGACAAGGTTCTTATAATCATTTAATCGAGGCAGTCAAAAAACGAGATATTAATATCGCTTTTTTAGGTCCACTTCCTCCAAAGGATAATACTATTAATACCACC
Organism: Psychrobacillus sp. FSL W7-1457; assembly: GCF_038593405.1. NCBI lineage: Bacteria > Bacillati > Bacillota > Bacilli > Caryophanales > Bacillaceae > Psychrobacillus > Psychrobacillus sp. FSL W7-1457. The sequence goes on along the minus strand of NZ_CP151993.1, from coordinate 1,778,454 downwards.
ATTTTGTTTTCGGAAAACTTTTCTGTACTAGTACCTACGAATCATCGCTTTGCAAAAAGAGAAAAGATCCCCTTAATTGATATGAGAGAAGAAGACTTTGTTTTATTTCCAAAAGGATATATATTGCATAAACTTGTTTATGATGCTTGTCATTCCGTAGGGTTTACACCTAAAAGTTCATCTGTTGGAGAAGATATGGTTGCCATAAAAGGTCTAGTTGCTGCCGGTGTAGGAATCACGATACTACCAGACAGTACTTTCTATGACTCTATCCCTAGATTTACAACTAAGGTTCCACTAATATCTCCACCACTCCAAAGGACAGTAGGTATGATTAGTCCAGTGACTAGGGATTTGTCACCATCAGAAAAGGTATTCCACGACTTTACCATACAGTTCTTCAAGCTATTGAACCAATATCAGTGAGACCATTTAATAGTTCCTTATTGCTATATTGTGGTAAAATAAATAGAAGAGAATGTAGAAATGTGAGGTAGGAAATTTGAAAAAAAAGAATGGAAAAAACGAATTGCGAGAATGGATCGGAGCAATTGGAATTGCTGTTTTGCTTGCCTTTGGGATACGCTTCTTTTTATTTATACCTATAGAAGTGGAAGGTGCTTCTATGCTTCCTACCTTTGAAAATGGAGATAAGGTTATGGTCAATAAAATCGGCCCTAAATTTAATGACTATGAGCGATTTGATGTTATTGTTTTTAAGGTTAATAAGGACACTAATTACATCAAGCGAGTTATAGGTTTACCTGGCGACCATATTACCTATAAAGATGATGAGCTTTTAATAAATGGAAAAAAATACGATGAGCCTTATTTAGATGAATTGAAAAAAGAATTAATTGATCATGGCACGCTAACCCAGGACTTTACCCTTGAAGACTACTTGGGTGAAGTAGTAGTACCAGAGGGTTCGTTATTTGTACTTGGAGACAATAGGCGCTTTAGTAATGACAGCCGAGAGCCTAGTGTTGGGTTCATATCTATGGATATAGTACTAGGTACCGTGAACATGACGTATTATCCTTTAAATAACTTCGGTTTTATTAAGTAGTATAGGCGGCGTGAGAATAAACTAGTAGTTCATTTATTTTTAATTTTGTTAGCATAGGGCTAGTTCCCTTATAGACACTTTTTAAGATTCTATTTTAGTGAATTTTGATCTAGGCAGCTAGTTGGATTAAGACATTTTATTTCCTATTAAATATAGTTGGAAATAATCACTCCCGAAAATGAAAAGCCCTGAAATTTTACTGTTGTAAAATTTCAGGGCTTTATTTTTGTCTGATGTTTAAGATAAAACTTTGCAAATAGTATTTAGTAATTATATAACCTTAAAGCTTATTACTCATGGGGTACATGCTAAATTATATTAGAATCGAGCCTAAACTATTGTTGAATAATATCATTATTATTTCACTATCATTTACAAGTATTACAAGTGCCAGGCACCTGTAATACTTGTAATATAAAGGTTTTTGTGAATGGGGGAGTACTCTTTTACTCTATTAACCTACTATTGAATTTGCAATAATTAGCATAATCAAAGAAGTTCCCCACGCTATAGTTGTTGGTACAGACCAAACTAAAATTTGTTCTTTTAGTTTGGTTATACCTAACATACGATTAACAACCCAGAATAAAGAATCGTTGAAATATGAAAACAACATCGCTCCTAGTGCTGCAGCTTGAGCCGCCAAAACTAAGTTAACGTCAAGATTAGCTAGGATCGGAGCAGAAATAGAAGCGGCTGTTATCATTGCAACGGTCCCGCTTCCTTGTATTAATCGTACAATAGAAGCGATAAAGAATGGCACAAGTATTGCAGGCAATGGTAAACCAGCTATGATTTCAGCTAAATAATCTCCAGTACCACTGTCACGCAACACTGTACCTAGAGCGCCCCCAGCACCTGTAACTAGCAGGATAATACCAGCAGTTGTCATACCCTCTTCCATTCTTTCTAACGCTTCGTCTTTTTTCATCTGATTAGCTAACCCATAAATCGCTACAACTAATCCAAGGGCTAATGCGATAATCGGTTGTCCAAGGAACAACACATATTCCCAAACCCCTCCTGTTATTTCTAAAGCGGTTAGCGTAGTATTCAAGAATATTAATATGATTGGCAATAATATTGGTAAAAATGAAATAAAGAAAGATGGTAGTTCTTTTTCTCGGTCAGCAGAAGCAGCTAAAAAATCTTTATACACCATCTCGGAAGAATCCTTACGCACAAATCCTTCTCCATCTTCTTCTGGAACTTGGTAGATTCTTTTACCAACCCATTTTGCATAAAAAACACCTATTATAATAATTGGAATTGCAAATATTAATCCCCAAAGGATCATTTCCCCTATATCTACTCCAAAAATACCTGCTACTCCTAATGGACCTGGTGTCGGTGGAACTGCATGGTGAGTTGCAGCTAAACCAATCGCTAAAGCAACACCCAGTGTCACTACGGATTTACCAGTTTTACGTGATAATGACTTTACTAAAGGATTTAAAATGACAAATGCCGAATCAACGAAAATTGGAATTGATACAAAATAACCAGCAATCGCCATTGCCCATTCTTCCTTCTTCTTTCCAACTACTCTAATTAACGTATAAGCAAGCTTTTCAGCTGCTCCAGTTACTTCTAAAATTCTACCCATCATAACCCCTAGCCCTACTACAATCCCTATAGAAGCTAGTGTGTTACCAAAACCACTTGTAATAGAGTTAACTACTTTTAATGGCTCCATCCCGCCGATAAGTCCTGTAATAGAAGCAGCAATAAGTAAAGCTAAAAAAGCATGAATCTTTGTTTTTAACACAAGTAAAATTAAAACAGTAACACCGATAACTAACCCCAATAACATTTGCATTTCTAAAACCATCTCTGAAACCCCTTTCAATTATGTATAATTAAATAGAAAAGGGGTTTCCCCCTTTCCTTTCTACAAAATCTACAAAGACTCGCGTGTAAACTTAGGCGCATACTCGGCAGCTAGCTTGATGCATTCGTACATACTTACCTCAGATGCGATGTTATTCCAAGCTATATCAAAAGCTGTGCCATGATCTACGGAAGTACGTAAAAATGGAAGCCCATTCGTAATGGAAATAGTACGATGAAAATCAGTCATCTTAGCTGCAATATGACCTTGATCGTGGTACAAAGAAAGAACTGCATCATATTTACCATTAAGTGCTTGGAAGAATACGGAGTCAGCTGGCACTGGGCCATACGCATCGATTCCATCTGCTTTAGCAAGCTCAACACCTGGTTTAATCTCATTCACTTCCTCCATCCCGAACAAGCCTCCCTCGCCTGCATGAGGATTTAGCCCTGCAACAGCTAACTTACGACTCTCGACACCTAAACGCTTCAAAGCTTGGTCACATCTATTTAAATAATCTCGAACACGCTCTTTAGTCATCTGTTTAATAGCATCTGCAACAGACAAGTGACGAGTCAAGAAGAAAATACGCATCCCATTGACTTGGAACATAGTTAAAGGATCTGGAGCACCACCAAGATCTTCAAGCATTTCCGTGTGTCCAATGTAAGGAACATTTGCAGCTTTTAATGATTCCTTGTTAATTGGAGTGGTTGCCAGTGCCTTTACTTCTCCAGTCATTGCTAGCTCCACTGACTTTTTAATGAATTCAAATGCTGCTTGACCATTTTGAGCAGAAACTTCACCCGGTTTAAATTGCTCTATATTAATATTATTCAAATCTATGATATCTATTACTCCATACTCATAAGAACCGTCCGTTGGAGTAGTAACTATATTAATCTCTAAATCTACACCTGTTACTTCGATCGCTTTGCGAATAATTTTAGCGTCCCCTATCACAAGTGGTTTACACATAGAGTAAATTTCTTCTTTAGCTAGTGACTTAACTGTAATTTCTGGGCCGATTCCCGCTGCATCACCCATTGGTATCGCAATAATTTCTCTTGTTGTCATACTAGAACACTTCCTTCTTCTTTTTTATTCGTTAAAAATCTTACGCATTTATAAATTGAATATTTGTCTCCTACCATTCCACCTTTAGTAATGACAGGTATCCCATCAAAGGTTCCACCTATAAAATGACCATAAGCAGCTAAAGGAATAACTTCATCCTGTAAGCCTATTGCAGTTGCATTACTTACCGCACAAATGGCCGCAGTTACATCCCCTCCACTTGAAAAAGTACCGTCTATTTGGTGATTTGTCTGCTGAACCACATTGTTTGTCACTCTAGCCAGTCCCTCTGTTAAACGCTTTGCCAGTTTTTCTTCAGTAACCCCTTCTTTTAAAGCAATTTCTGAAAGGTTGAGCTTTTCGGTTCCAGGCGTGTAAGTAGTAATTATCAATACTTCTTGATCTTCTAATTTAGACAAAGCTTCTTCAGTAGCTCGAGCAATTTCTTCCTCCCAGGAATTCGTCATCGATGCTAAAGCACTCGCATGCACATATACAGGTTCCGCATTCTTTTTATCTATCAGATAATTTAGCTGTCTCCCAGTTAAGGGTGTAATACTGCCAACAGTCACGATAAATTTATTTGTTTGAACATGTTGATGGGCTTTCATTCTCCCGTAAGAGGCAGAAAGTGGACCTGGATCAACAGGGATAAAATGTATCCCATCTATGGAAGCCATCGCCTCTGCAATGTTATCTATTTCTTCATTTGTCACTGCATCCACCACTATAATCCGATTCATCGCTTCAATTTGTTTAACGATCTGTAATTGAATGGACTCTTTACCTTTTAAAACTGTACCGAGCCCTACATGTGAAACTTTTAACTTACTTTGATTTTCCATTATAGTTGGAACATGTGAGATACTAATTGGATTCATAGGGTCTTTAGCGACATCTGTTGCCTCCACTGGCACCCCATCCACTAAAAGATAACCACCAGACACTACCCTTCCGGAATCTGGATAAGAAGCTACTACAATGGCTATAGAGTTACCGCCAATGGCATTTAACAGTGCATCTGTCTCTACTCCCAAGTTACCCCTAACCGTACTATCAATTCGTTTGCCAATAACGCTTGCTCCCCAATTGGTCAGCTGTTCATATGCTTTCAGAACTCGCTCTTCCGCATTAGACGGAGAACAGTACCTGCTATCTGTATCTATACTTATAGAAGTAAAATCACTATTTTTAGGCACTTCTCCTCCGAAAACGACTGTAGCACTCATAAATCCGTTTTTAGCTAACCGGACTCCAGTGGCATTTGCTCCTGTTAAATCATCTGCAATGATACCTATTTTCACTTTGTCACTCCCTTTATAAAAGAAGATTTTTCCTTATAGATATCTTCTACTTCTTTGGAAATAGTGCTATCTGTTATGATGCCGGTAACCGAGTCCACATCCGCTATTTTAGCAAATGCTTTTTTCCCAAATTTCTGTGCATCTACAGTTAGATAGACAGCCTCACTGACGTTTATCATTTCTTTTTTAATAGATGCTTTCTCAAATGTCGCAGATGTAATACCGAGATTGGAATGCACAGCATGTGCACCTAGGAACAGTATGTCAACGTGAATGTTTTTAAGCATTTGTTCTGCAAATGACCCTAATATTGCCCCAACCCCATTCTGTACCTTACCACCCAGTAAAATTACTTCTAATTTCGAGTCGGTTAATTCTGCTGCAATTTTAATATCATTTGTTACTACTGTTATATTTGAACGGGATTTTAATAATCTGGCAATCTCTAATGTCGTAGTACCAGAATCCAATAGAATTCTCATACCATCCTTTACTAAGCCTACTGCTATTTGTGCGATTTCCTTCTTCTGTAGATGAGCTTCTGAGAGCTTTTGTTCATAGGATTGCTCTCCAATGATCGCTTGTGGTAGTGCCGCCCCTCCGTGAGTTCTAATTAATTTCTTTTGCTTTTCTAGTTCATCTAAATCTCTTCTAATAGTCATTGCAGAAACCTCTAAAAGGTCTACAAGCTCTAATATTTCAACCTTCCCCTTTATAGAAAGCTCATCAATTATTTTCTTTTTTCTGTTAATTGGAAGCATAATTCAATCTCCTCAACACAACTTTATGTTAACTATGAACATATTATGTTCTAAGTTAACAAAATTGTCAACAAAATGTGTTTATAATTAACAATAACCTACAAATGTTACATTGTTTTGAATTATCAAAAATATATTAGGGGTTTATTGCTGTAGTGTGTTAAAATATACGAATAATTAAAATTAGGAGGGTCATCTAATGCAACTTGCGGAGACAAAATTACTTCAAATTGAAGATGTGTTAAGAGCGCATCAATTTTTAAAAGAGGTTGTGTTACATACACCTTTACAAAAAAACGACTATCTGTCGGAGAAATACGAGGCTAATATCTATTTTAAACGTGAAGATCTTCAACATGTTCGCTCATTTAAACTGAGAGGAGCTTACTATAAAATTAAATCGGTTGAAGAAAAGGCTCGTGAAAATGGAGTTGTTTGTGCAAGTGCAGGAAATCATGCTCAGGGTGTTGCTTATGCTTGTGCCCATTTAGGAATATATGCAAAAATTTTTATGCCATTGACTACTCCGAGTCAAAAAATTGAACAGGTAAGAATGTTTGGACGTGAGTTTGTCGAAATTATTCTAGCTGGTGATACTTTTGATGATTCAGCTAGCAGTGCCGTTGCCTACGCAAATGAGAATGATCGACTGTTTATCCACCCTTTTGACGATTTAGATATCATTGCAGGTCAAGGTACAGTCGCAGTTGAGATTATGAATGATATTGATGAAAAGCTAGATTATGTTTTTAGTAGCATTGGTGGAGGAGGTTTAGTGTCTGGTGTTTCTTCCTATATAAAGAATCTATCTCCTAGCACACAAATTATTGGTGTAGAGCCTGCTGGAGCAGCAAGTATGAAGGCAGCAATAGCAAACAGCGGGCCAATCGTACTTGAAACGATAGATAAATTTGTAGATGGGGCAGCGGTTAAGTGCGTCGGAAAGCTAACGCATCAAGTGGTAGCCAAATACGTGGATGATATTACACTTGTTCCAGAAGGAAAGGTATGCACCACCATTTTAGACCTGTACAATAAACACGCTATTATCGCAGAGCCTGCTGGAGCATTATCAGTAGCAGCGCTTGACTCTTATAAGGAACAAATTAAAGGAAAATCTGTAGTTTGTATTATTAGTGGTGGTAACAATGATATTGGAAGAATGCAAGAGATTAAAGAAAAGTCATTGATTCATGAAGGTCTACTCTACTACTTTATCGTGAGCTTCCCACAAAGAGCTGGAGCTTTACGACAATTCCTAGATAAAGTACTCGGTCCGAATGATGACATTACAACCTTTGAATATACGAAAAAAAACAATAAAGAAAGCGGACCGGCATTAGTAGGTATTGAATTGAAAACTAGTAATGATTATTCAGGACTCTTAATGAGAATGAATGAAAATGGATTTTCTTTTAAGGAAGTGAATAAAGATAGCACGCTTTTTGAGTTATTAATATAGAAGAATAGCTTTATATCTACATTTATATTAGTTTAAAGGCGCCAAAAATTGTTCACAAACTATGTGCAGATAAAAATAATTATAATCTAATTCTAGCATTATCACTTTCCCTTTGATATAATAATTCTTGTATTATAAAGATTCTAATCTAGGGGGAAAAAGAATGTCTGAAAATCAAAATAACAAGATGACAACTGCAGCTGGCGCACCAGTAGTAGATAACCAAAACTCACAATCTGCTGGTAGAAGAGGTCCTCTTCTACTTCAAGACGTTTGGTTATTAGAGAAACTAGCACACTTTGATAGAGAAGTCATTCCAGAGCGTCGTATGCATGCGAAAGGCTCAGGTGCTTACGGTAAATTTACTGTAACTCATGACATTACTCAATATACATGCGCTAGTCTTTTCTCTGAAATCGGAAAAGAAACAGAAATGTTCGTACGTTTCTCAACTGTTGCTGGAGAACGCGGTGCAGCGGATGCTGAGCGTGATATTCGTGGATTTGCAATGCGTTTCTATACAGAACAAGGTAACTGGGATTTAGTTGGGAACAACACACCAGTATTCTTCTTCCGTGATCCATTAAAATTCCCAGATTTAAACCATGCCATTAAGCGTGACCCACGCACAAATATGCGTAGCGCTAATAGCAACTGGGATTTCTGGACTTCTCTTCCAGAAGCACTTCACCAAATTACTATCGTAATGAGTGAGCGTGGATTACCAAAATCCTACCGTACGATGGACGGGTTTGGAAGCCATACATTCTCAATGATCAATGCGGAAGGTCAACGTGTTTGGGTTAAATTCCACATGAAATCAGTACAAGGAATTGAAAACCTTACTGACCAAGAAGCAGTTGAAATCGTAGGAGTAGACCGTGAAAGTCACCAACGTGATCTAATGGAAGCAATTGACGCAGGTAACTTCCCTAAATGGAAAATGTATATCCAAGTGATGACGGAAGAACAAGCTAACAATATGCCTTATAATCCATTTGATTTAACAAAAGTTTGGTATAAAAAAGATTTCCCACTAATTCCAGTTGGAGAATTCGAATTAAACCGCAACCCAGATAACTATTTTGCAGAAGTAGAGCAAGCTGCATTTACACCAGCTAACGTAGTACCTGGTATCAGCTTCTCTCCAGATAGAATGCTACAAGGTCGCCTATTCTCTTATGGAGATGCAGCACGTTACCGTTTAGGTGTTAACCATCATCAAATTCCAGTTAACCAACCTAAATGCCCATTCCACTCTTACCACCGCGATGGTGCTATGCGTGTAGATGGCAATAAAGGAAGCACCATGACTTACGAGCCAAACAGCTATGGTCAATGGAAAGATCAACCTCAATATAAAGAACCTGCTTTATCTCTTGATGGGGCAGCAACTCAATGGGATTTCCGTGAAGATGACGACAACTACTTTGAGCAACCAGGTAAATTGTTCAATCTTATGAACCCTGAGCAACAACAAGTCCTATTTGAAAATACTGCTCGTAATATGAATGGCGTAGAAGATTTCATTAAAATCCGTCACATCATTCACTGCTACAAAGCAGACCCTGCTTATGGTCAAGGCGTTGCTGCGGCAATGGAACTTCCATGGGAAAGAATTGAAGAAGTTATGAACGTAACTGCAACTGTATAAATTTAGTAAGGCTATCCTCTTGAAGGGGATAGCCTTTTTATGAGCTTCCATATCTCGCTTTTCCTATATAAGTTGCCACTTTGTAGACTCAGATTGACTAAAGCCATTTGTGCTATGATGTAACTATAATGCGTGAATTAGGAGGATATCTTTTTATGGGTACTGTCATAATAATAAGTATTATTATATTCGTCATAGTTCTAGCTTTAACGATTTTCACTATTAACAAGGGCTATGCTTATAAGCATACGATTGATGAACATCCTGACAAAATGGATAAGAAACAAAAAACGCATCCGCCTGAATGAGGCAGATGCGTTTTTTAATAAATTATTTTGTTCCAGCTTTTTCTTTTTTAATTTGTTTACTACGTAATTGACCACAGGCTGCATCAATATCAGTACCCTGCTCCATACGTACTCCACAGTTTATTCCTTTATTCTTCAATGTTTGGAAGAAAGCACTAATGGATTTTTCAGTACTACGTTGGTACTGTCCATGCTCATCTACCGGATTATAAGGAATTAAGTTAACATATGAAAGATGTCGCTTATTTTCCAATAGCTTAGCCAACTGCTGCGCTTCTTCCACATGATCATTAACGTCTTTAAGTAGGATATACTCAAATGTAATACGACGGTTTGTTTTTTCTAAATAATAGTCAACAGCAGCCATTACTTTCTCAATTGGGAAGGCTTTATTGATAACCATGATTTGAGAACGAAGCTCGTCATTTGGAGCATGTAAAGAAACAGCAAGATTTACTTGAATATTTTCATTAGCAAAGTCAATAATTTTCTTAGCTAGCCCACTTGTAGAAACAGTGATATGACGTGCACCAATTGCAAGTCCTTTTTGATCATTAACTGTTCTTAAGAAGTTCATAAGGTTTTTGTAGTTGTCAAATGGCTCGCCAATACCCATTACTACGATATGACTTACACGCTCGTCTTTTTGAAGCTGATCTAAATGCTCTTGAACCTTCATAATTTGTCCAACTATCTCTCCAGCATCTAAGTCACGACTCTTCTTTAAAAGACCACTTGCACAAAAGCTACAGCCGATATTACAGCCAACTTGAGTTGTTACACATACGGACAGACCGTATTTAAAACGCATTAATACTGTTTCAATTAAATTCCCATCTTGCATTTCAAAAAGGAATTTAATCGTTCCATCTGCCGACTCCTGTTTTACACTTTCTTTTAGCGTTTGGATAACGAAATTTTCTTCTAAAAGATCCAAACAGTCTTTGTTTACATTTTTCATTTCCGCAAAGCTTTGTACTCGTTTAATATATAACCAATCCCATACTTGTTCCGCACGGAATTTTTTTTGACCATGTTCCATTAACCATTCTATTAATTGGTCTCTAGTTAGACCATAAATTGATTTTTTCATTATTTAGCCCCTCTTTTCTTACACATACAATTCGCCTATTATACACCAAATTCTCTTGCACGACAATTAATTATAAAGGAAAAATATTTAAAAAGATATCATTTAGTCTTTCCAATACTAACTTAAATACACTGGAAATTAAAGATATTAGTCCTATTTCCTTTTACTGACGAAAATAACATTCATTGAAAGGAATTATGATGAATAAGCTAATAGAACGTGTATAAAAGATTGGAGATATCGATTATGAAGTTCATGAAAAGAAAAAGAGCATTTTTTCATCCCGGCAAAGCATTTTTAAAAGTAATTGTATTCATTACTTTTTTTGCAGCATTTCTACCTACAGGGATTACCAATACGCAGATGAATGATACTTTTATAGGGACTACAATTAATACTTTTCAACACTCGATTGATAATCTCATGGTTGTCTCGTATGAGGTCAATGATACGATCATAGATGAAAATACGGGTCAAGCTGAATATTCCGTGCTTACTGCTTATACTCTATTTGGTATTCCATATGCTGAAGTAATTGCTACTGAAGAAAGCACCTATATTAATAAGAAGTATCTTTTTGTACGTTAAATATGAGTAGTTAAAGTTAAAAATGCAATAAAAAAACCGTGAAATCGGCAACTTGATTTCACGGTTTTTTAAGACATTTCTTCATTTTAGTTGTTTGCAGACCCCCCAGAAAGCGTCCGCTGTATCGGAAAACAACTCCAGGTGATTAGAATAGAATCCTCGAAACCTTACCAGGTAGTAAAATTTTTAAGGTTTATAATTGGCAGCCTAGCCTCATGTTTATTTTTATATTAGTTATGTAGATGTTTCTATTTCGTTCTCGCGAATCCAGTCACTATAGCTACCAACATATAATTTAACATCTTCATATCCAGCCTCTTTTAAGCTTGCATATAATGGAGCTGCAGTTACCCCACTTCCGCAGTACGCGATAACTGGCTTCTTTTTGTTCGTTAGATCACTTAACTTTGCAGTTAATGAGTCTTTGTCTAAAAAAGTACTACCCTGCTTTAATTGTTCCCAGTCATAATTAATTGCTGTGGGGATATGACCAGCTACCGGATCAATTGGCTCTATCTCGCCTCTGAATCGAGCAGCTGCACGTGCATCAATTAACTGACCTTCCTTGTTCCCTTTTACAACCTCACGGACATCGTCCATATTTAACAATATATTATCATTCCAACTAGGAACTACTTTCGTATTGTCGTAATAGGTTATTTTCTTAGTAATGGGAAGTGCTTGCTTTATTTCTTCAAAACCCTGACGTAAAACTTTAACATTCTTAAAGCCTGCCCACTCTAGTAAAAAATATGCTCTTAAAGAAAAAGGTACTGCTCCTTGATCGTATATAACTATTTGGTCATCCAATGATAGTCCTGCGCTCTGTATGAGTTCTGTCATTTTCTCTTTCGAAATCATTGGATGTCTACCATGAACATCCTCCATATTAGAAAGATCTTTTTCTAAGTCCCAGTAAACCGCACCTTCTACATGCCCATCTTGAAACAAATCAAATCCAGCCTTAGAATCAGCTAGGTTAAAGCGTGTATCGATAAACCTTGTAGTATTAGCATCAATATCAGTTAGATCGATAAAAACCTTAGTCACTAAGCATTACCTCCACCCTGAATTTTTTGATAAATATCTTTCCAGCGCTTCAACGTCTCTTCTTGCTCCAACAGTTTTCGCTCAGCAGCAAGCTGTTGTAATGATTCGTTCAGCCATTTTATACGAGCTCGCTCTATTTCTTGCTCAGCATAATGGATGAGCCATTCAACCAGTCTTTGTTTCTCTTGTTCGATATAGGCTGTTGCTTCTACTTTTGTTTCCTCAGATAGAGTATCCCTTAACTTTTCTTTTTCATTTTTCTCGAAGAAGGACTTAGCATTTTTAAAGTATGATTTTACGTGACTATATTTATCTTTGTCTTGGAAAGGACCTACAAACTCTAATAATTCATAGTCCTCACTTTCATGAGGGCTAAAAGTTAAGCTTCCATTCCAATCCTTTAAGATTCTCATTTCTTCCTTATCCAGCTGGGTTATTTGTCTCTGGATAAATTGAAGAACTCGGAAGTTGGTTACACGTAACTCCTGCTCCAAATCAAAACGAATCATTTGAAGAATATCTTTTAGAGCGATGTCTAAAGCAACGGAAGCGCTGTGATTAGAAAACAGGGAAGGATTATAAGCTTCCTTGAAAAATTCATTAAAGCGATAATACACACGTTGTAAAACATAAAAAAGTAGTGACTCTAATTCTTGCGTCGTATCCTTTGTTAAGGATATAGCGTTGTACTGTGTGTATCGTTCTCTTATTTTTTCTTCTTGATTAGTAAGCTCCGTCAGTCTTTCTTCTTTTCGAGCTAGATTAGCCTCGGTTTGTTGGATGAGAGATAACAATTTATTTTTCTGGCGATTCGATTCCTCTTCTAAAGCAATGACAGCAATTTGCTTAAGATCCTGCTCTAAGAATTGATGGAATGATTTTTCAAACTGCTCCATACCTTTATGCAGCTGCATCTTATTTTCTTTTTCTTGCAAAGCTTGAAGACTAGAGACACCAAACACTCGAGGGAAACGAATACCAAAACGCTGTAGCTCGTCCTTGACATATTGCTTTACTAAATCTGCCTCTTCCTCATTGCTTGCAAGGTCAATTGCATTCACTACAAAGAACATCTTGTCTAGCTCAAAAGAGTCCTTCACACGGCCAAGCTGGATTAAGAATTCTCTATCTGCTTTAGCAAAAGCATGGTTAAAGTACGTCACAAATAATACTGCATCTGCATTTCTGATATAGTCGAAAGCGACACCTGTGTGTCTAGCATTTATGGAGTCTGCTCCCGGAGTATCAACTAAAGTTACTCCTAATCTTGTTAACTCACAATCAAAATAGAAATCAATAAAATCTACGAAGCAGCTTTTAGATTCCTGCGCGACAAAAAGAGAAAATTCCTTTTCATCTACATTTAAAACTTCTCCCAGCTTGTCCTTTACAGCCGGGTATCCGATATAAAATGCGTTAATAAAGGATTTATGAACTTCCTCAGTAGAGGTCTCTTTTACTGCAGCTGGAGCTTTTTCGAAGGCTTCTTCTAAAGAAATAATAGTTATACCTAATTGTTCAAAGGCAAACTTAACATCCTCCAAAAGCTGCTCTTTCGTTTTCAAGCTAACATCAGCCGTATTATGCAAATGATTTTCAGTTACGGGATGTATTTTATTTATGGTTGCCGTAGTAGGGTTTGGTGATACAGGCAACACATTAGCTCCCATCAGCGCATTGGAAAAACTTGATTTTCCGGCACTAAAAGCTCCAAAAAGCGCAATGGTGAATTGCTGGTTTTCTACCCGCATTGCTTTCTTCTTAATAACGGAAGCAGCTTCCTGAAAGTCAGGTAGCTCTTTTAAGATCTCTCCAATTTTATTAGCACGGTGAATCATTTCATCAAATGCTAATATAGGAGCTTCCTCAGATTTCTCCTCTTCAGCAGCGACAGCATTAACTGCCTCTACTTCCTCTTCAGTTGTCTCTACATATTCCACAATAGATCGTTCGAACAATTGACGTTCCTCGTTCCACTCACTTAAAAGATTGATACTATCTTTTCGAATTTGAAGAGTAGGAGCTATTAATAACTTGTTAAGATCCTCTACCCTTTTCTCTATTTCCGACACTTTTAAAATAGCTTCTTGTTTTTCTCTTAAAGTATCAGTTTTCTTATTAAACTGCTCGTCTTCAGTAGAAGAATGCTCTTCAATGTATTGAATATTCTCTTCTTTCCAAGCTTCCGTTTCTTTTACAAAGTATCGGCTAACTGCATCGTTTACACGATTTGCGTAATTTAATATCGCATCACCTGTTGTACTAGCCCCATTATGCATCGTATCTACGATGATTTCGGCTGGCAAAGAAAATGACATATTATTTATTTCACTTGTCTTACTGTCATTTAATAAACCAACATCTTTTAGCATCCGCTTCATTAAGTTTTTAATATGTGCCGTAATATGAGTGGAAACAATTGTCTCTAGTAGCTCAATTGTCTCTTTTAACCTATTATTTCTTTCTTGTTCCGTCTTTTTCTTACTCGAGAAGAAGCCAACTTTGAAGTTATCCTGCCTGCTTTCCGCATAACTCTTTAGCTTCTCCCGAATTTCATACGTCATTATCGAGGCATTGCTTAAGATTTCTTTTCTATTAGATTCAAATACCTTTTTCCAAGCGTCGCTTTCTTGAAGCTTTTTTTGTTTTTCTGAGACTTCAAACTGATCTAAGATTTCTTCGACATTAATCCAATCTTCCTCAGTTAATAAATAACTTAGCTCATGCTGTAGACCTTTTTTTTCCTCTTCTAAAAATGCCAGATGCTCATCTTTTAGTTTATCTAATGTAGCTGTAGCTGATAGCAAAAAAAGTTCTTCTTTATGAAGGATGGAATCATTTACAATTTGTTTTACTTGCTCAAAGTCATTATGTAGCATCTCTTTGTTTTTTAAAGAGGTATAGTAAATATCTTTTGGTACAACATTCCAAGCGGTAAAAGCTGATGACACAGAATCTTTATAAGCAGTAAAAGACAACTCTTCTTCTCGGTGCTTATCAATCTGGTTAACGATTAAGTATATGTTTTCGTTGTAATGCAGCAATTGTTTCGTAAATTGAAAGTTCAATTCAGATTGTACATGGTTATAGTCCATCACATAAAAAACGATGTCTGCAAGATGGAGAGCCGACTCCGTAGACACTCGGTGAGCGTCATCTGTAGAATCAACACCGGGCGTATCCATAACGGTAATACCTTTCGGAAGCCCAGATGTTTTATGACCAATTTCTATTTGAGAAACCTTACTACCATCCTTTGAATATTTTTTTACATGCTGTATATCATATTCTCCTGAGAATTTAACAGGAGACTGATCAACAAAGTGGACAATCGCATAATTTTCATCTGCTTTATTTACAGTTACAATATTAGCCGACGTAGGAATGGGACTAGTCGGTAGCAGTTGTTCATTTACGAGCGCATTAATCATACTAGATTTACCTGCTGAGAAGTGACCAGCAAAAGCAATGGTAAATGTTTGTTTTTCTAATTTATCTGCAAATAGCTTTGACTTGGCATATCTTTCATTATCCTTGTTTTGCTTAAAGATAGCTGCAAGTAAAGCATTTTTTTGTTTAATATTCTGTAGTTCCTCTAATTGATCCATTTGAAATTTTTCCCCTTTTTATCTAATAAACAATATGTATATCATATCAGAAAATATAAAAAAAGATGACTTTATTGTCATAAAGTCATCACAGAAATTATTATTATTTTGATTGAGGTGTTATTGAACTTAATATATGTTTTGTGACTACGCTATAAATAACAACTGTTGAGCCAATTAAAATATATAACATGACTATCTCCCTCTCAACTGAACTTGATATTCATTCTCATTTAAATAATAACATAACAATTCACAAATGACTATAAAATATATTCTTTTTGACTAGATATTATGCTAAAATTGATTCAACTTTACTACTTGGAGGAAAAAGATGACTCTTTCTAGAAACATACAAACTATATTGAATGGGACGATTCAATCTATAAAAGCAGTCATCCCTTTAAACCTTAGTTACAAACCACCTACTCTCTTGTCTCAACCATATGAGGTAGTGGAAATGGCTGTACTGATCGGTATTGTAGGCGATATGAAAGCAAGAATTATAATAGATGCATCCTCTCATTATTTTTCTTCTGTTGGTGCCTCTATGTTTGGTATGCCTTTAGAGGGAGAAATGCTTGAATCTTTTACAGGCGAACTAGGAAACATGATTGCAGGTAATTTATGTACGGTTGTTGCACAACAAGGATTAGAAATAGATATAACCCCTCCTACTGTAATTGTAGGACAAAGTAAGTTATATGGTTTCCAACAGGCTTTCTTTCTACCCGTAGAAGTGACTGACATAGGTCCCATGGCTATCATCTTAACGATTGATGAGGATTAATAGTGCTATACATAATTTTTATATTTTTATAAACAAAGAGGCTGGGGCAAAATCCTCCTTATAAGTTAAAAGTCCTAAAATTTTACAAATCGTAAAATTTTTAGGGCTTTTTTCATTGCATCATAGCAGTTGTTCTCGCTAAAGCGAGTAGAGACTGTAGTCTTTCCAATAATTATTCCCTAGAAATCGCTGTCATGGCCCATAGGCCCATGATATATGTGTTTCCCTCATTATCAAATTTTCTAAAACATAAAAGCTTTGTTAAAGTTATTGGTTGATTTTGACTAGCAATTCTTTTTTATAGTGCCTGTAAACATAAACAAAGGAACTTTCAAATGGCTATTAAAAACATAAATAGATAATGAAATTGGGGTTGTTGACAGTTTTTAGCTTTGTTTATGCGAGTAAATTTTTTTAATGCTTTATCGATGCTAAAGCTGTTTTAATTCAGAGAGTAGAATTGATTTTTCGCACCAGCCGGACGCTTTCCGCGGGGTGAGCGATAAGCCATCACCCATCGCTTGCGCGCGTGGTTGTGATGTCTTATCTGTCTCACTCATCCCGCTGGAGCATTCCTGTATGATTACTTTACAGGCTCTTGAAAAAAAAAGAACCCTCTTATATGATGCTAGAGTAACAACAACCAATTGAATACTCAAAACATATATAGGAGGGCCTCTTATGAATAATAGTACGAATCATAAAATTAATCAAGTGAGTGAAAAGACGTTGGTCATTGGGATCGATATCGCCAAGCGCAAACATTACGCATGTGCTGTAGACGACCGTGGACGAGTATTGCATAAGTCATTCCCTATCAGACAGTCGGCAGAAGGATTTACGACCTTCTATGAACAGCTACTCGCATTAAAAAACAAACACGAGAAATCAGAAATCCTTGTTGGGTTCGAACCAACGGGACACTACTGGATGAACCTAGCGGCCCATTTAACAGCGCATGGCATCCGCTATGTGCTTGTGAATCCTAGTCACGTGAAGAAATCCAAAGAATTGGATGACAATCTACAGACAAAGAACGATGTGAAGGATGCGATGGTCATCGCCAAGCTAATCCGCGATGGGCGGTTCAGCTTCCCACGCATTTTAGAAGGCATCGAAGCGGAACTGCGCAATGGTGCATCCCATCGCGCCTCGCTTCAGAAAGAGCTTGGCATCATTACCAATCGAATCATTCGATGGACAGATCGGTTCTTCCCAGAATTCCAACATGTCTTTAAAGACATCGGGAAAACCGCCCTGGCAGTGCTGGAGAAAACACCATTACCAGAGGACCTTCGAGAAAAAGAAGTGGCGGAGCTACTCCCTTTCTACAAAGAGGTTGCTGGGTTAAAGTGTGTCTCTTCTCCCAAAATAGTTAAACTCAAGGAAGCCGCTGAAATCTCGATCGGGTTGACCGAAGGCCTGGAGATGGCTCGATTTGAGATTCATACCTTGGTTATGCAATATAGACTCGTTCAACAACAGTATGAATTACTGGCAGAACGGTTACAAGAAATCGCTCAGAATATGCCCGATTATCTCTTTTTGGTATCTATCGAGGGGGGCGGCCCCAATACAGCCGTCGAGCTGTTATCAGAGGTAGGGCCGTTCACTAACTTTCATAGTCCACGCCAAATTATCAAACTAGCGGGACTGACATTACGGGAGAACTCCTCGGGTGAACAAAAGGGACAAAAGAAGATTTCTAAACGAGGACGCAGAAAATTGCGTGCAGCCCTCTTCCGAGCCATCTTGCCTATGATTCGTTACAATCCTGCCTTTAAGGCACTGTATCATTATTATATTGAACGCCCAGTAAACCCTTTAAGAAAGAAAGAAGCCATGGTGGTCTTATGTGGCAAACTATTAAAAATCGCACATGGCCTCTGTACGAAGAAACAGATGTTTCAGTCAGAACGCATGATACAAGACCTGACTGTTCTTCAAACGGCAGCGTGAACCATTTCATTAGTTGTTTAACTTAGTTGGATGACATAGAGAGCTGGCACAACCGCGACATTCGACTTCAAGTCCCTGCTGGAGCATAGCCGGCCTCTGCCTTATGACTAGACCGAACGAAGGAATGTATGCGTGCGACGCAAAGAGATATGGGAGGGTACGTCATCATAAGTTCTGCAGAGAAACAGAGTGCATCCAAGAATAGTATATTTATGGAATTTTTAACCAAGATTTTTAGCGGAGCACAGCCTTCGTTTCCAATATTTTTAATAAGTGGTTTAATAAGGGTGCAAAAGATCAGTTAGACGAGTTAAAAAAATTTTTTTCACTTTAAAATACGTAATGAAACCATTGGTACGACTACATTTTAAGAGGGAGTCGCCGTCTGGCGCTCCAATCAATAAATGGAATTTACTTTGCATCATAAAATCAACCCTACTCTTTAACAAAGCCAACATAAAAGTACGTTGATCCTTCTATACACTTCAATTACCCCGATAAAAAATAACGTAAATCATAACTTTTATCACATTCCCTATTTGTTTTTCTGTTACTTTCAAATTATTTCACAGTATCTTCACATATAACCTTTGTATGTGTGATAAATATCACATCAACTTTGTTTTTTTAAATTTATGATGTACCTATAGAAAAAGAAGGAAAGTTTTGGAGGTGTAAGACAAATGTCCAAAAAACAAAATAAAGAACCAGAACTAAAAGGGACGCTCATTTCAGTTAGCGTTGTCGGTTTATTTATATTAGTCACTTGGTTTTTTGCATTCTATTTATTTATTGACAGATTTTAAACTAATGGAGGTTAAAGGTTATGCATATTCACAAGTATGAAAAATGGTGGATAACATTTGGAGTTAGTTCACTAGTTTTATTTTTAATAATAGTTGGTTTTAGCGCCTTCCACTATGGTTCACATCCACCAAGTGCAAAAGTATATATTGATCCTGAGCGAGTAGACGAGATTGCTCCATTCAATAACCCAGGAGTTCACAAAGTAGAAGGTAAAGAATGGGATTATGAGATAGTAGTAGTTGCATCCGCATTCTTTTATAACCCACAAGAATTTGAAGTTCCACTAGGTTCTACGGTTAAATTTATAGCAACAACGAAAGACGTTATACATGGCTTTCAGATAGTAGATACAAATATTAATATGATGCTTGAACCAGGTTACGTTTCAGAATATGTAACAACTGTAGATAAAGCTGGAGAGTATTTAGTTTTATGTAACGAATATTGCGGTGTAGGACACACGTCTATGACATCGAAGTTAAAGGTGGTTGAGTAACATGGCAACAATAACAGAAAAAGCCCAAAGCTTTGTGAAAGTTGACCGTCGTGATGGCAAGCTTGCAATGGCTCATATTCATGTAGCTTTTATTGCACTATTAATAGGAGGACTTTGCGGACTCTTACAAACCCTTGTACGTTCTGGGCAATTCACCCTTCCTTGGGGTATAGGTTACTATCAATTATTAACTGTTCATGGTGTTTTATTAGGACTTATTTTAACTACTTACTTTATATTTGGTTTTCAAATTGCTGCTGTTAGCCGTACTTCCGGCACATTAACAGATAAACAGAGAACACTAGGTTGGATTGGTTTTTGGACAATGACAACCGGCACTACTGCTGCTGCAGTAATGGTTTTATTAAACGAAGCATCTGTGTTGTATACTTTTTATGCACCACTTCAAGCGCATTGGATTTTCTATGTTGGGATGGCATTAGTTGTAGTAGGCTCATGGATTGGCGGAGCTGGCTTGATCATGAAATATATGGAATGGCGTAAAGCAAATCCAAAGCAACCTAGCCCATTATTAACTTTTATGGTTATTGTAAATTTAACTATGTGGATTATTTGTTCACTTGGTGTAGCAGTTGAGGTAGTATTCCAATTAATCCCCTGGTCTTTAGGCTGGGTAGATAAAATCGATGTTTTACTCTCTCGTACACTTTTCTGGTATTTCGGTCACCCATTAGTATACTTCTGGTTATTACCAGCGTATATGGTTTGGTATGTGATCATCCCGAAAATTATTGGAGGTAAAATTTATTCGGACGCACTAGCAAGATTATCCTTTATGCTTTTCTTAATCTTCTCTATCCCAGTTGGATTCCATCATCAATTGACAGAGCCAGGTATTGATTCATTTTGGAAGTACTTGCAAGTTGTTTTAACAATGATGGTAGTTATACCTTCCCTTCTGACTGCTTTCTCTATGTTTGCTTCATTTGAGATTCGTGGAAGACAGCTTGGAGGAAAAGGCGTATTTGGCTGGTTTAAAAAGCTACCTTGGAAGGATGCGCGATTCCTAGTACCATTTATCGGAATGGCTGCCTTCATCCCTGCTGGGGCTGGTGGTATTATCAATGCATCTAACCAAATGAACCAAGTAGTACATAATACTATCTGGGTTACAGGTCATTTCCATCTTACTTTAGCAACAACTGTCGTTTTAACATTCTTTGGAGCAGCCTATTGGTTAATCCCCCACCTTACTGGTAGAGTGTTGACTAAACAAATGAATAAGCTAGCTATTATACAAGGTATTGTTTGGGCAGTAGGTATGTCCATTATGTCTGGAGCAATGCATATTGCTGGATTATTGGGAGCCCCCCGCCGATCAGATTTCTCAACCTATGGTGAATCTGCCCAGGCAGCCGAGTGGGTTCCCTACCAAATCGCACAAGCAGTTGGCGGTACAATTTTATTCATCGGTATCATCTTAGTCTTATATATAGTAGCTCAATTAGTATGGTTTGCTCCTAAAGGTGATACAGAATTTCCAATTGGAGAAGTATCCGAAAATGCAGAAAAAACACCGATGGCACTCGAAAACTGGAAAATATGGTTAACGATTTGTATTTTCTTAATTTTATTTGCTTATACGGTTCCGGTGTTTGATATGATTCAAAATGCTCCTCCAGGTTCAAAAGGTTATAAATTCTGGTAACTATAATTCTTTTAAGTATATACGAAGGAAGAGAGACTGTTCATATAAACAGTCTCTCTTTTTGTTTTTATAATCTTGCACTTGTTGATCGTCTCGTCGTTTACAAACTTTAGCAGTTTCTATGTATGGACAAGGCGTTAGAGGGACTACCCGTAAAAGCCAAATTTCTGACTTTTAGAGCACTCCCTTTTAAAAATGTATATATCATTATACATATTTAAGCACACGCCCACCCAAATAGGGCTTTGTCTATTATTTAAATTTTTACCCCTCTGACCGTACTCTTACTTGTCTAATTTGTAGTACTTTTAAAGTTAGGTCTACTACCATTTTCTCTGTAAGCGTATCAAAAGTATCGCGCATATCCACTAAACACGGAGAGTAGTCAAGCTCGAAAAACTCAGCTCTCACCAATTCACAATAAGGCTGCTCATTATAGAAAGTACTGTTTTCAAAGAAATACTTATCTAAACGAGGCATTTCACTGTTTTTCGGATTAATGAAACGGGATTGACTTTCAGAAGATTTAGTAATGATAGGGTATAGAATAAAATCAGACCCATTTAGGTCAGCAAAGCCTGTGAAAGGTACGGAAGCAATACGATCGTAAATTACACCGTTACAATCATCAGTTGCGTATTCGATGTCCTTTCTAATAAATCCTTCAACAAATAATTTAGCTCTAGTAACTCTGCGAGAGCCATCGCAAGAATCCATCGGATCAAACCTTACCGGTACAAGCTTACATTGTGTCAAGAATACATCCTTGTGTACTCTTTTGATTTCGCTTGCAGGTGGATCTAATAATATATCTGCTTCTACTACTATTTGAATTGTAGTTTCCGCCAATACAGCTGGCACCTTAATAATCGGGTAAAAATTATCGGGTACTACGCAAGGATCAACAGGTTCATCCTGTAATTGTGGTAGAGACCTTGCATTATCTACCGGACATGGGTAAACATTGGACAAATCGCCATTGTTTAAACCGTTCTCTTCATTCATTTAAAATTTCCTCCATTCATTTTTTGCGAAATTAATTCATTTCTGTTTTAAGTTATGTAAAATCACCGATGGATGTATAAGCAATAGACACAGAAACGTAAATTATGTCGATATTATTTATCTATTTAACTGTTTAAATAACTCTTCTGTGTAATATAGCTTAGAGATTTCCTCATACTATTCACAACCAATAATTTAAATTTTACTAGCTCTATCAAATTCATAATCGCCATTCTCTTGATGGGGCTAGGAACCGTATATAGCAGTAATCCCACTGGACTCGTCGCCTACAGCTTAAAGGAATTAATAATCAGCAATTAAATAAGCCATCACCAACGAACTCATTCGTTAGAGATGGCTACATTAAAAAAGGTACTTGCACTAACAAAATTACAGTACAAGTGGAGTTTATTTTTTTGTGAATGGATAATACACTTTCTGAACTTGTAAAAGCTGCAAAACTAATTCAATTACAGCATTTTGTTGCACTTTAGGCGATTCAGACGGTAAATCTTTTTTCCTTAGCTTTTCCTCGCTTTCCGACAACACCGTATATTCAATTCTTTGTATAATAGTCCCTTCTATTAACAGCTTTCCTCTCGTTGCCTGTTGAACACCTTCTTCGTTGGATTGCTCGAAAGAGGAAGGTATGAATTTACAAGAAGCCAATTGAATATCCTTTGATAATTCTTTAATATTAACTACTCTTTCTTCCAAATCCAAGGCTCTTTTTAAGCTTATTTCAACATCATACTCCCCTATAATTACAGGTACTTTAATATGCACCGCTAACGGGAGCTTATTTTCCTTTTGTCCTGAATTATGTCTAACTTTAACTTGGGACTTATATAGGTTATTTTCTGCTACAGATAGTTTTTGTGAGTCATTGTTATGAGCAGAAAAGAGAATTTCATGCACTTTATAACCTAACAGATGGCAATAGAGATCTTCTTGAAAAAAGTACATACTATCAAAAAATACTGTATCTAAAAGAGGGAAATGATCGTTGTTTGTAGGTAAAAAATTATACCCTTCTTGCTTTGCACTACCATAAAGTGCAGGGTTCATAAAATCTTCAATATCTACGTAGGTAGAAAACGGAATATATATCGTTTTTGTTTTTATATTAGAGGTGGGTCCCTTTACCTTATAAATTACTTCCTCTGATTCTTGAGAATCTTCTTCTGCAACTAAGTTAGTGAGTAATATCTCCTCTTCCTCTAAAAGAGATTCTTTTTCTATAGTAGATATGTCTTCCTCTTGATAATCTTGGAGAGTGTTATCTGGTAACGTGTTGAGGTCTTCACTTTCAACCGCTTCTTTACTAGCAAGAATTTTTTTCAGACTACTAATCATTACAGACAAATACGTGTCTCGAAGACTTTCATCCATAAATCTTATACTATCTTCATTAGTAAATTCTAATTCTTTAGTTATGGAATCTAATGGATCTATTTCATGAGCAATTTCTATGGAAGAATAATCTACATCATTTCCTAAAACTAATATTTCCTCTTTACTGTCGTAGGAAGGTATTGTAGGAATGTTTGTTTCTTCTATAGATTCCTCTTCTTTTGAATCTTCTTGTAGGGAAGGGATCTCAATTGCTTGCGGCTCAATAAAGAAGGAAGAATCCTGGAGCGGTGTTTGTTCTGTGGTATTCCATTCTGTTGGTTCTTCTTCTGACTCAATGTAAGCCATCACTTCTAATTCATGATTATAATCTGCATTTTCATACTCTAATACATGATTTATTTTACGGCTCGGTGTTGGCAAATAAGCCCTAATATATTTTAGTTGATTTGGCTGTTTACTTTTATTTTTATGATTTGATAGCAGATAGTATGGCTTAAGTGAATTTTTTTCTTCCCTTAAAAAATTGAATAAACTATTTTCCTTTGTATTTTCTTGAGGGCCATTTATCATAATATTATCTTCAGATGGTACTGTGTCTATAAATCGTCTGCGCCGTTTTCTTTTAAAAGTACGTCGTTTTACTTTTTTAATATCAGACGCATATATTTCTTCTATGTCAGTTATGCTATCATCTGCTGATACTTGGTCATCACTTTCCACTTCAGCCGATTCTACTGGTTGTAAAACTGAAAAGCATATACATTTCTTCTGATTGTTATTTATTTCAACGAACGCACCATAATCAAACCATGGAACAGTCAATTTTCCCGCTGAATTATTGTAGTGAAAGTCACTAGCAATATTAAATGTAACAGCCTCTTCTTTCGTAAAGACAACTTCATCCTCTATATTTGGTATGATTAACCCCACCTTTCTCTTATTACTTGAGACGTTTGCCCTGTATTATTTATATTATTCAGTTAGAAGGAATTCGTTCAAAAAAAAACCTTTTACTTCAAAGATCGTCATATGATTTCACAAATTCCTTATAATAAGAAGGAATTCGAGTAATTTCATGGCGATACTCTAAAGTAAAAGGTTAAAATTTAGTACTATTCATTTGAAATGGTTGTAGGTAAGATACGTGCAAAGCGATCTTCTATTAACGCTTCAGACTCATTTAGAAGAAGGTGTATTTCACCGTGATCATCAGACGTACGGATAAGACGTCCTATTCCCTGTTGAAGTCGAAGCAGCATAAACGGTAATTCTACTTCTTCAAAGGGATCGTTAGAAAACGAACGTTTTGCATCGAATAAAGGATCTACAGGTGGGAATGGCAGATCATAGATAATTACTCGAGTTAAAGCTTCTTTAGGTAAGTCTAAGCCTTCCCATAAATGATAAGAACAAAGCGTAGAGAATTCTCCATTTTGAAATTCCTTTACAATAGTCGAAAGCTCACGGTCCCCTTCAAAAGCAATGTCCTTGGCTTGAGTCGATGCTCTAAAATGATCCATCGCAGCTTTAGACTTAAACAAAATGAGGGTTTGACTAGTAGAATCCAATATCTTATCTGTTTCTTGAACTTTTTCTACTTGACTAACATGATGAGCTGTAACTTTCATAACCTCATCATAGTCGAATGGTGATGGTACAGAAAATGATTGATACTTCTCAATTCCTAAAGAATCTGCCAAATAAGTAAAATCTTTTTCTATGGATAAAGTTGCAGAAGAAAAAATGACAGGCAGTTTAGTACTAAATAGCTTTTCATTTAAAATATCCGTTACTAGCCTTGGCATAATAATAAGTGTTTCATAGCCATCGATTATTTCTAGCCATTCAACGCCATCACCTTTTTCTGTAAACAGCCTTAGCGAGAATGAATACTGCTCTAAAAATTCTTCTACCATTCTTAGCTCATATTCTGGAATCGTAAACAGTTCCGATTCAAATACAAATTCCTCAAGCAAGTCGTCTGTAATTTTAATCGCCTGCTTACATAGCTGCATTAGTTGAGGTGACTTATCAATTTTCATACGTTCGGTTTCCTCAGTAACACTTCCCACTCTTAATACACTAAAAATTTTCTCATGTGTATTTTGAAGTATTTCCATAAGATTTAACGTTTTTTCTCGGACCCCGTCAACCATCACCCGTTCTAGTAAACGGATCAGTGTTTCACTCTGCACTTCATATGTAAGTGCTTTTTGAGCTGCAAATTCTAACAGATGTCCTTCATCCAGTACAATCATAGAGACTTCAGGTAAAAAAGGTAGCTGCCCTTCACGAATGCGAGAGTCTTTTGTCCAAAGATGCTCCATTAAAAAGTCATGCGAGCAGATGATTAAATCAGATGATTCCCGGTAATGTTGACGGTGAATAGTTTGCCCACATCGATTGCGTAAATCACAAACTGTACATTGTTGAGTAGGATGGAAGTTAACTTTTTGCCAATCTACATCCGAAACTCCAGGAAACTGGCTTCTTTCACCAAAAGGAAATATGCTTTGTAGAGAAGCAGAACCATAAACAAAATCAGGAACACCATCTTCAATTTCTTCTATGAAGAAGTCATTCTCTCCATTTTTTTGAGCCTCTTCTAGTCTTTTAAGACACAAATACTGATTGCGTGATTTAGCTAATCTCACATCTATTTTTATATCTAAATAATTTTGTAACTTAAAAATATCGCCAGCCTCTTTTACTAGCTGCTCTATTAGTGTTTCATCAGCGCAGGCGATAAGTGCTGGTTTTCCAGTATATCTCGCATAAGAAATAGCAGGTAGTAGATAAGCTATCGTCTTTCCTGTACCTACTCCAGCCTCTGCAAACAAGACATTTTTCTCTTTTAAAGCTTTTTCAATTTGATAAGCCATGAAAATTTGCTCATCACGACATTCAAATCCTTTTTCGGGTAATTCATCGTATAAAACGTCTCCCATCCAGTCTCCTAATGATTCAAAGAAAGAACGGTCCTTAGATAATTTAAATGGTAAAGCTTGCTTCATTTTCTAACTCCCTTAAATATAATATAACAGCAAGGGAGAGCTTAGTCTCCCCTACTGTTATGAACGTTTACCCCAAAACTGATAGTAATCTGTTCTTATAAACCCATTGAACAATTTACGTTTCTTCGTTGCTCTACGACCATACAGATTTTCAAAATTCTCCATGGAAGATAACATATAAACTGACCAAGAAGGATATTTTTCCATCATATGTCCTAGGTCACTAATAGCTTTCTCAATTTCTTCAATTTCGCCTATACGCTCTCCGTAAGGTGGATTACCAATCATCACGCCATCCATTAGGTCCGTAGAGAAGTCGCTTGCCTGCATTTGTTTAAAGCTGATTAAATCAGCAAAGCCTGATTCAAAAGAGTTCTGCTCTGCAATTTGAATCATTTTATGATCAATATCTGAACCAATTATTTCTAAAGGTTGGTCATAGTCGGCTAAATCTTCAGCTTCATTTCTTACATCATCCCAAATTTTTTGAGGCATCCAAGCCCAAGCCTCACTATGAAAATCACGGTTAAATCCTGGAGCAATATTTTGCCCAATCATGGCTGCCTCAATTGGAATTGTACCGGAACCACAAAAAGGATCAACAAAAGGTCTATTGGGACTCCATTTAGAGATTTTTACTAAAGCTGCTGCTAAGGTTTCTTTTAAAGGTGCTTCCCCTTGACCATGTCGGTAACCGCGCTTATGCAGTCCAGCTCCGCTAGTATCAATGGTAATAGTCGCTACATCCTTCAATATACTAATTTCTATCTTGTATGTAGCCCCGGACTCATCTAAAAACCCAATTCGTTTATAGGCTAGCTTTAATCTTTCTACAATCGCTTTTTTAACAATAGCCTGACAATCAGGAACACTAAATAATGTTGATTTGACTGATTTGCCTTGTACAGGAAAAGCAGCATCTACAGGGAGGAACTTCTCCCATTGAATCGCTTTAGTATTCTCAAACAGTTGATCAAAGGTTCTGGCAGGAAACTGAGCAGCTACAATCTTTACACGGTCTGCAACTCGTAGCCATGTATTAGCTCTTGCAATTGCTCTTTCATCTCCTTCAAAATATACCTTTCCGTTTTCAGTTGTTGTTTCATATCCTAGTGCTTTTACTTCTTCTGCAACGATTGCCTCTAGCCCCATTGCAGCAGTAGCTACTAATTTAAATGTTGTCATTATACCTTCCCTTCTTGCTTATGGATCTCCCATAACTCTAAGAAATCCATTAGCCCTTTACTTGGAACTGGCTTGCTATAATAGTATCCTTGGATAATATCGCAATTCATTTCCCTTAGAATTTCTACTTGTTCCTTCGTTTCTACACCTTCAGCTACAACCTTAATATTCAAACGATGTGACATTAAAATAATAGATTCCACTATTGCTTGTTTATCCTTTAAGGTGGTTATGTGCTGAATAAAGCTTCTATCAATTTTTAAATAGTTTATAGGAAATTGGTTTAAATAACTCAAGGACGAGTATCCTGTCCCAAAATCATCAATAGAAATTTTAAATCCATTACTTTTAAGCTTTATAAGCTTAGATATAATATTATTAGAATCCTTCATAATAGTGCGCTCAGTTAATTCTAATTCAAGCTGCTGTGGACTACAATTATATTGCATTACCAAGTTGTTTATTCTTTCAATAAAATTATCTTGTTGAAAATGTATAGATGCAATATTAATGGATACTGAAATATTACTAATATCAAGTGTTCTCCATTCAAGGATATCTAAACATACTTTTTTAATAATTAACTCACTTAATGGGATGATTAGGCCAGTTTCTTCAGCAAGTGGGATAAACTCTGCTGGAGATACAGTACCTACCTGATCATTTTCCCACCTTACTAAAGCCTCTACTCCAATAATGGTTTTTGTTTCCAAGGAAACTTTAGGCTGGTAATGGACGGAGAAATCATTTGCTTGTATCGCCTTTCTCAGTTCAGCCTCCAATAACAGCAGCCTTTTCGAATCTCTCTTCAACTCTTCAAAGTAAAATGCATATTGATTACGGCCATTATGCTTAGCAAAGTACATTGCCTTATCTGCCTTGTGAATAAGTTCATCTATTTCTTGTCCGTCTTGAGGAAAAAAGCTGATTCCTATACTAGCGGTTAAATAAATTTCCAAATCATCTATTATAAATGGCTTGCTTAGCATTTTAATAATTTCAATAGCAATTTGGCCAGCATCTATATGTGATTTAATATGTGAAAGTGCAAGTAAGAACTCGTCTCCACCATACCTTGCCAAGATACTATCCTTTGGTGTTATATGCCTGACACGTTTCGTAAATTCAACTAGAATTCTATCTCCTATTTCATTTCCAAGTGATGCATTCACTTGCTTGAAACGATCTAAATCGATAAACAAAAGTGCACTGAAGCTATTTGGAGTCGAGTTTTCAATTAACTGTAAAAACAATTCATTAAAAGAGAACCTGTTAGGTAAACCTGTGAGATAATCCGTTGAAGTCAATGTCTTTATTTCTTTTTCTGCACTTTTTTTTATGGAAATATCAGAAAACACTCCAAAATAATGTGTAGTTTCGCCTAGTTCGTTTTGAATTCTAGTAATTTTTAAGTGCTCAGGGTATACTTCACTATTCTTCCTTCTGTTCCAAATTTCACCTTGCCAAATTCCTTTTTTGTCTAACTCTTTCCACATGGAGTCGTAAAATGATTTGTCCTGCTTTCCGGATTTTAATATGCTAGGAGTTTTATCTCTAACCTCCTCCAAGCTATATCCAGTAACCGCTTGAAAGGCAGCATTCACTAAAGTAATTTTTAAATGTTCATCCGTAATCATAATACCCTCAGTAGTGGAATTAAATACTTTCTCTACTAGCTCTTTTGGGTACAAAGAAAAGCTTTCGGGATGTTGCTCTTTTTTCACTTTCTAGGACCTGCTTCCCCTCAGTACTAACTCGATGATAAAATACAATTCTATTAAAGCATTAATAACCTGCCTTTAAGACATCAATCAAGCAACCTGAGATAAATAATAGTATAGGGTGAGGTTTTACTCTCTCATGATAAAATATGTAGTCAAGAAAAGAAAAGCTCTCCGTGATTGGAGAGCTTTTCGTATTATTAATTATAGCCACTCATAAACTCAATAAGCCATGTTTTGTTTCCACGGTACTCAAACGGTGAACTACCTCGTACGTATGTGGACGGCAATCATCTATCTACAGATTAATATCTGTTTTTCTATCCGTTCAATTCCTTCAAGAAAATGCCCCTACCATAATTTGGGTTTCTCACTCGTGGGGTTTACCTCGTTCCACCTGTATAGTTTCCTATCCAGCTTCGTCACTGTGGCACTTTCAGAGATTGTTAGCCATATCCGAAGACTTAGGCCTTCATCCCGCCGTCAGCCAAAAGGCTGCCTTAGTTTATTTTTTCACTAAGCACGAACACTACATTCATCGCAGAATTGTGTGAGCATGGACTTTCCTCTACAATGTCTAAGCATTGCAGCGATTGCCCGAATAAATAAGTGGTAATTACATTGTATATGATTTGACATGAAAACACAAATTTTCTTTTTTGATATAATATTATTCGTACAATTTAGCTCCAAATACATGTTTTTCTAAATGAGATAATCTTTTTAGAATATCAAAATTAGTTGCACCTGCTGCTGGTTGTACGGGAGCAGATTTACGTGGTGCTTCCTCTAGCTCTTCTCTAAGTTGCTTGTTTTCTTGCTGCAGTTGAATGATTTTCTTTTCAAACGCTTCGTAGTCTTGAATAATATCGTCTAAAAACATATCTACTTCTTCTTGGTTATAGCCTCTAAGACCCGTTTTAAATTCTTTTTCTAATATATCAGAAGCTTTAAGTTTAAATTCCATGTAGCATCTTCCTTCCGTCTACAATTAGCTACTCGTATTATAGCATAATGGTGTCGAATAATGGAGTAATTTCGCGTGATTATGTGCGTTTTTTGTTAGGTTGTGCGCTTTCCCGGGAAATATCTATTTTTCTTTTTATTCTTATTTCCCGCTTAAGAAGCTCACCTTCAAAACCTTTAGGAGAATCCATCCTAGTCTTACTCCAATAATCTAAGCATTCCTGCGTTTTTTCTAATGCTTTTTGATAGTCTTTCTTCTGATGTTCATAAAGCTTTGCAAGTTCCACCAAAACCTTTAGACGATATTTCCCGTCGATTTCCTTTAAAGCTATTTCGAATGCTTCTACACTTTCTTCTATTAGATTTTGTCTTTTTAAATGTAACCCAATATAAAAGTATGCGACGCTTGTTTCACTTTCTGAAAATTGGTCTACGACGAATTCAAACCATTTATTGCTCGCATCTTTTGATTTTAGGTCTTTAAACCATTTACCGATATTCGTGTAAGTGTTAGCAGTTTCTAGTGATTCTTCTTTTTTTAAAAGATCTATCGATAAAGTATAGAGAGTTGCAAGTGATAAGATATCCCATTCGTTATGCTTTAAAATTCTCATAAGATTAGTAGGATCACCTTGTTTTACTGCATCAAAATAAATAATGGGTGCCAAGTGTCCTGGAAGATCATTTTTTCTTGTAAAGCCCAGTTTGCTCTCTTCTATTTGCTTTAGTTTAAATCTCTCTAAATCACCTTTCCATATTCTTTTGGAGGAATGCATTAAATCAATTTGCTCATGATCTTTTAATGGCGGAAGATTATTGCGATTCATCGTCCAGCGAGTATTTAACTGTGGAATATCGAAACTCTTACCATTATAAGTAATAATAGTTTGTGTATCTTTCCAAAATTCAGTAGCTAACAGAAACGCTGCTTCCTGCCCAGGCTCTACTAACACATATTGAGAAAGCAAGTATCCCCCGGGCGCTTTTTTTAATATACCATTTAAAAAAATGAGCACACCTGTCCCTTTTAACCCAGTTGTTTCTGTATCATAGAAGCAAAAAGGATTACCTGGTGAAACCGTAAGTGGATGATTTGGGTATCTCTCTTGCATAAAGGAAATTGCCTCCTCCAGCTTATCCAAACCAATAGTTCCATGTATATGCTTCTTACGATAAAATGTTTCTTTTAAAAAGAAAAAACCCTTCTCGTTTTTTATAAGCTTTAAACCAGCTTGTTTCCATTGTTCTGTATAAAAAGGAAGTGCAATTTCTGGCACTTCCTTTTTGGGCTGTTTCTCGGGAACATTCTTCTTCAGAAGTCCCTTCATCTCTAATAGTTTTTTCTCATATGACATAACGATCCACCTGTAGCATATGCAGTAATTTTATAACTTCTTTCTTTAAGTTATTTTCAGCATCTTGTGCTCCAATACATGCTGGACACCCACCAGTACAAGGGCAGCTCGCAACTTGCTCTGTAACTTTTGGAACTAAGTCATTCCATAGGTCAAACATTCTCTCGGATAAACCAATACCGCCAGGATAGCTATCGTACATAAAGAAAGTAGGCTTCTCCACGTTTACTGATTTTACTTGTGGGACTACATGAATGTCCTTAGAATCACAATGAATAAATAATGGTATAAATGAATGCAAAGCATATGCTACACCCGTCATCGCATCTGAAAGCAAGGTTTCCGACCAGTCATTTGGCTTATCAAAGCTAAACCAAGTGGATGTAGTGTGAAGCTCTAAAGGCGGTAAATGTATTTTACCTGATCCAATATTATCGTGCGTATCAAACTTAATCTTTTTGAAGATGGTCGGCTGAGCAAGAACAATAATGTCTCCAAAACGTAGTGTTCCAATATCAGCTTCTTTTTCCTTATCCTCACTTAGCACCTTTAGCTCGATTGCAATATTAGCATCTGTAAAATAATCCACGTCCACTTCTTTAACAAATGCCTTTTTCTCTTCCCAATCTAATTTCTCTACTTGAAACTGTGTTCCTTGATGAAGGTATATAGCTTCCTCGTGAAGCAGGGTCATCGCACTATAAAGATCCATCTCTCCTATGACTCGAGTTTTAGTAGGTACTGACTGATCAATTATAATGACATTGTCTTGGGAGGCAGAACGAAGACTAACATTACTAGCAGGAAAGCTTTCGGACATCCAATGCCATTTATCTGCTGTTTTTAATAGAACCCCTTCACTTTCTAAGAACTCTAGCAATTCCTGAATTGAAAATTCACCATAATTGTCGCTAGTCGTAAAAGGAAGCTCAAAAGCGGCACATTTAAGATGATCCATCAAAATAATCATGTTATCAGGATGAATTCGAACCTCTTCCGGTGATTGTCCAAGAAAATAGTCTGGATGCTTTACTACGTATTGATCTAGGGCAGTAGATTGCGCCACATAAATTATGAGCGCTTCATCCTGCCTACGCCCAGCTCGTCCTGCCTGCTGCCATGCACTAGCTATATTGCCAGGGTATCCAGTCATAATGCATGCTTGGAGCTGGCCAATATCTACACCTAGTTCTAATGCATTTGTGCTTACTACAGTACGAATTACTCCATCCCGGAGTCCTTTTTCAATATCTCGTCGTTCAGAAGGTAAATAACCGCCTCGATAACCACGAATAGATTGGTCATTTATTTTTTTACTTACTAGAGCCTGCAAATAAGTCACTAGCATTTCTACTCTTACTCTGCTTTTAGCAAAAACAATCGTTTGAATTCCATTGACATATAACTCTTGTGCAAGGTCTCTCACTTCTAATACTGCACTTCGTCTCACATTAAAAACGGGATGTACAATCGGAGGATTATAAAAAACAAAATGTTTTTTTCCAGCAGGTGCACCGTTCTCATTTATAAGTAAATGTGATTCGTTTGTTAAGTTCTCAGCAAGCTCCTTAGGATTTTTAATCGTGGCAGATGTACAAATAAACTGAGGGCTACTACCATAAAATTCACAGATTCTTTTTAATCTACGAATGACATGTGCAACATGGCTTCCAAATACACCTTTATATGTATGAATTTCATCTATAATAATATATTTAAGGTTTTCAAATAGTGAAACCCATTTTGTATGGTGCGGCAAAATACCTGAGTGCAGCATATCTGGATTGGTCAGCACTATATGTCCTGATTTCCTAATCTTTTGGCGTATTCCCGGCTCGGTATCACCATCATAGGTATAACTTAAAATCTCCTCCCCGCTTTCCCGAATCAATTCATTTAAATCACTTTTCTGATCCTGTGCTAACGCTTTAGTCGGAAATAAGTAAATTGCTCGAGAGGTGGGATCTTCCATAATAGATTGCAATACGGGAAGATGATAACAAAGAGATTTTCCAGAGGCGGTGGGGGTAATTGCAGTAAACGATTTCCCTAAGGAAGCAGCATCGAAGGCTTGTCTTTGATGAATATAGAGTTGTTCCACCCCTCGCTTTTTTAAAGCATTTGTGATGGATGGATGCATTTGATGTGGAAAAGGAGCATATACGGCTTCTTTCTCCTCCACAGTATGGATATGCTCTATTTGTGGAAATCGATTATTATCAATTCTCCAATCATCTAATAGCTCAGCTATACTTTTGTTTTTTAGCATGTTACTCCCCGACCTCCTGTAACGCTTGAAGAATGGTTTCTAAAGTATATTTAGAAGAATGTACAGACTTTAAAAAACGTTTTTTACTAGTGGCTTTATAAAAGGACTGTACGACAAATTGTCTCATTGATTCAAGTAACGAATCAATTTGACTCGGATGTACATATTTTGGTCGCTTTAATTGGATCCAAGGACGTACTAGTTGCTCCCATTCATTCAGTAATTCATCTATATCATACGCATATGGCTTTACTTCTTCAAAAAAATCCGGTTCACGGTCTTCTTCACGAAAACGGTGAAACCTTTCTATACAACTATCACATTCAATTAGCAGCTGTTTATTTACGTTTGTTAATGACAAAGTAATCCCTCTCATTCTAGTAATAGTTTATCAAAAAGCATAGCATATTACCAGCTTCGAACGAACATACATTCCTTACAGATTACTTTCTAATTTTTCCATCTTTCCTAGCAAGCGAAAAGATGATTTACTAAAATCTTCTTCAAATTGATCCTGTTCTTCGTTTAAACGGTTCTCCAATAGATATTCCAAAAGCTCTAGTTGATCAATAAGACGTTCAATTTTATTCATGTTAACACTCTCCTTTTACTGTTTAGTTCCTTCCTTCTTGATAAATCCCTTCCTACTCGACAAAGGTTCTATACATAAGACAAAACTAGCGGCACATCGACAGTGGTTAAGATGAAAAGCTTTGTTAAATTTATTGGTTGATTTTGACTAACAATTCTTTGTTATAGTGACTTAATGAGTGTAAACATTATAAAAAGGACATTCAAATAAAAATCATAAATAGATGACGAAATTGGTGTTGGTGACAGTTTTTCAACTTTGCTGCTTATGCGAGTAAATTTTTAGCACTATCGATACATTAAAGCTGTTTCCATTCATTGATTGGAGCACCAGACGGCGACTCCTACGGGATGAGTGAGACAGATAAGCCATCACAACCACGCGCGTAAGCGATGGGTGATGGCTTATCGCTCACCCCGAGGAAAGCGTCCGGCTGGGGCGAAAAATCAATTCTACTCTCTGATTTAAGATTTCTTTGCATCATAAATCAACCCAACCCTTAACATAGCCAAATGAAACTAAATTGATTACTCGTTCGTCTAACTAACTTGTGATAAACTAATATCATAAAAGAGGTGATTGTCTTGGCTATCCAATACCCTAATGGGAAGGTATATACACCTACCAAGAAAACAAAAACCCCAAAGCAAAAGGATTATTCTTTCAGTAATAGGGGTAAGACGTTAGAAGATGAGATAAATGATGCCAATGAGTACTATCTAGCTCATGACATTGCTGTCATCTATAAAAAACCAATACCTATTCAGGTCGTTAAGGTAGATTACCCAAGTAGAAGCTCGGCGGTTATAAAAGAAGCTTATTACAGGACACCATCCACTACTGACTTTAACGGGGTATACAAAGGGAAATATATTGACTTTGAAGCAAAAGAAACGGAAAATAAGACTTCATTTCCTTTAAAAAACGTTCATCTTCATCAAGTAGAACATATGGGAAGAGTTGTTCAGCAACTCGGTATTAGCTTTCTATTGGTTCGTTTTTCAACAACGGATCGATATTTTTATTTGTCTTACGAGCATTTAAAATTTTTTTGGGATAGAATGCGATCTGGAGGAAGAAAATCAATCACTCTCGGGGAATTTGAGGAATATGGGATTGAAATAACTCCAAAATATGCACCAAGGGTCAATTATTTAAAGATAGTTAATGACTTGTATGTATAAAGGGAAAGTGAGGAGACGTTTATGAGTGAGCAAAAATCTACTCGTGGACAAAGAAGAAAACAACAACTTGAACAAAAGAAAAAACAAACAAAACCTGCAAAAACATGGCTAAAACGTATCATGATAGCAATTTTAGCAATTGGATTAGTAGGATTAATAACTGGTGGGTCCGTTTATGCATATTATGCAAGCACAGCACCAGATTTAGATGAGGAATTACTAAAAGACCCGATCAGTCCTAAACTATTAGACGCAAACGGTGAAGAGTTTGCAACCGTCGGAAGTGAAAGCCGAGAATATATATCCTATGAGGAAATTCCTCAACAAATGGAAGATGCCATTTTGGCAACAGAGGATGTTCGTTTCTACGATCACATGGGAGTAGATGTCTTACGTTTAGGTAAAGCCGTTTTAGCCAACCTGAAGGATGGATTTGGTGCACAGGGTGCAAGTACAATTACTCAACAGGTTGTCAAAAACTCTTTCTTTACAAATGAAAAAACAATAAAACGTAAAGCTCAAGAAGCCCATTTAGCTCTACAATTAGAGCGTGAATATAAAAAAGAAGAAATTTTTGAAATGTATTTCAACAAAATTTTAATGTCAGGACGTATTTATGGCTTTGGTACTGCTTCTAAATATTTTTATGGGAAAGAACTAAAGGATCTTGAATTACATGAAATGGCTGTATTAGCGGGAATGCCTCAAAGTCCTAATAACTATAACCCTTTTAAAAATCCAGAACTTGCTGAAAAGAGAAGAAATACAGTTCTTTACTTAATGAATCTTCATGGCAAAATAACAGATGAGGAAATGAAAGCAGCCCAAGCTATTCCAGTTGCTGACTCCCTTCTACCCGAAGATCAAAGAGTAGCGAACCAAGATTCTAAATACGATGCATTTATCGATATAGTATTAGAAGAACTTGAAGAAAATGGAGATGCAGATGCTATTTCCGAAGGTATAACTATCCATACTACACTTCAACCGAAAGCTCAAGAGAAAGTAGAAGAAACCTTAAACTCAGACATCTTCCCTACTGAAGATATACAAGCTGGTGTTGCAGTAATTGATACTAAGACTGGAGCAGTTGTCGCTGCTGGTGGAGGAAGAAATTACGGAGTAGATCGAGGATATAATCATGCGCATGATATGAAAGAACGCTCACCTGGTTCGACTATTAAGCCTTTAATAGACTATGGTCCAGCTGTAGAATTTTTAGACTGGTCACCTGCTCAAACCATCGTAGATGAAGATATTAAGTATACAGGTACTGATCAAGTAATACGTAATGCCGATAATAAATATCTAGGTGCTATGACTATGCGTGAAGCATTATATAAATCTCGCAATACTACAGCAGTCAAAACATTAAAAGAAGTAGGTACTAAGAACGCAAGAGAATTTATTAGTCGATTTGGAGTAGATATCGGCACAGTAAATGAAGCCTATGCAATTGGTGGTATTTCAAAATTTATGTCCCCTATTCAACTAGCAGGAGCATACGCTGCGTTTGGTAATAACGGGAATCATACAGAACCATATGCTATTAACAAAATTGTATACAGAGATGGCAAAACAGAGAAAAATTACAAGCCTGAATCCAAGACAGTTATGAAGGATTCAACAGCTTACATTATTACAGACGTTTTACGTGATGTTTTAACAAAAGGAACTGGTAAGGCTGCAGCAATCAGCGGATTAGATGTAGCAGGAAAATCTGGTACGTCCAATTTCAGCGGAGATAAAAAAGGTGTTCCAGATGTATGGTTTGCAGGGTACACAACTAACTATTCAGTAACTGTTTGGTCAGGTTATGATGACAACTCTGCTATTACAACTGCCGAAGAACGAAGTCTTCCACAACGAATCTTTAAAGAAATTATGGGAAGTATTTCAGAAGGACAGAAAACAGAAAGATTTAAAAAGCCTAATTCAGTCGTAGAAGTAACAGTTGAAAGAGGTTCTAATCCATTAAAATTAGCTAGTGAGTATACACCTGAAAATATGAAGCTAACAGAGTTATTTGTTAAAGGGACAGAGCCTAAACAAGTATCTGAGGAATATGACCAGCTAGAACTAAATGCCCCTTCTAACCTATCTGTGCAATATGATGAAATAACATCATCAGCAACATTAGATTGGGACTTCGAAGGACCTGAAGGCGAAGAAGATGTTAACGTTCAGTTTGAGGTAGCGGTCTCTATTGACAACGGTCCAAGCGAAATTTTACAAACAACAGATAAAACAGGGTTAATTGTTCAAGCTCTAATCCCTGGTAGTAAATATTTATTTACCGTTACAGCAATAGCTGAGGATGTTCGAAGTGAATCAGCTAGTGTAGAGCTAGTACTCGAAGGTATCGAAGAAGAAGATCTCGAGTCTCCTGACTCGGAGGAAGAAAAACCAGAAGATACCGAGGGCGAGAATGAAAACCAACCTGGTAACAATGGTAACAATGGTAACAACGGTAATGGTAATGGTAATAACGGTAACAATGGTAATAATGGAAACGGTAATGACGGTAATAGTGGTAATAATGGCAATGGTAACAACAACGGTAATGGTGGTAATAATGATGGTGGTCAAGAAGATGGAGGCACCGATGGAGAAAATCCTGAGGAAACCCCTGAAGACGGCACAGAAACCGGATCTACACCTTAAACTATCCGATTATTACTTAAAATGATTAAAAAAAGAACGAGGAAATGGGATTATAACCCTTTCCTCGTTTTTTAATTGTTTCTTGAATTTATAAAGTGATTTTTTATTGCTTACTTTAGTTTAAGTGTAACATTTCACAAACGAACTCGTTTCACGAAATACCAACCCTACCCTTTAAAGAGGGCACTGAAATACTTACGTTTTTATAATAAATTTGTTTTGAAAATTAAAAAAGGGTACTTTTTGTTCAAATTGAACAGAAAACATCCTTTTTCATTGCCTTATTCTTGCTCTCCTTCGTTAAGTAACTTTAGGATTCGCTTCAGGTTGACCGCAAATATGGTTGTGGCTCCTTGTATTTCCATGCCAAAAAGACTCGTGCTAATCGCTGTATCGTAGCCGTATCCACTCTTTATCCTTCTTTGTAACACCCAACTCTGAAAGGGCATATTTTACATTTTTCCACCTCAAAATTATATTTATCATTGTGCGCACCCCTGCATTTACTTTTCTTTAGTATAGCAATAAAAGAATTTTTTTGCCTGAGTACATTTTTAATAAATTCTATAGTGGATTGGAGTGCAGAGCGGTGACTCCTAGGGGATTAGCGGCCACGGCGAGCACCCGGACTGAGCGCAGCGAGGGAGAAGGCTTGCCGGGCCGCCCCCAGGAAAGCATCCGCTCGGAACGGAAAGACACGGTCTCAGGAAATAGGAGCCTTTATTCATACTCTACCTCTAAGAGTTTAAAAGTACTTTTTCAGTGCACTCGCCTTTAACATAGCCATATTTTTTTATATTTAAACTGCCCTAATCTAAAAATGCCCCATATGGACTCCCTCTCTAAGTTAGTTTAGTATCTAACTTTTAGTAGGCAGTACATATGGGGCATTGTTGAATAATTAAGGTTTTCTTGATTCCATAATAAAGCGAAGAGCAAGCTTCTTTTCCGTTTCTTTAAATAATTCATCCAGCTGTCGAAACGCCGCAAAAGTTTTATAGTTCTGTTTTATAAAAGTAAAACGTTCCTGATAGTTTAATGGACAAGTGCCATCTGCAAGGTCAATTAACTCGTTTAACAGATCAATTCCTTTTTCCATTAAATCAATAGACCCGTTATTTCTTTTTTTATAATGAGCTTGTATCTCATCTCGCATCTTTGACCACTTTGCAAAAAGTCCGACAAAGTCTTCTTTTTTAAGCTTGGACAACTTTACTCATCCTTTTTTTACCCTCTCTGCACACAGGCAGTAACGGACATTGTGGGCAATTGGGATTTTGTGCCTTGCAATGGTAGCGGCCAAAAAATATAAGCTGGTGATGTGCCTTGGACCAGGATTCAATCGGAGTCTTTTTCATTAACGTTTCCTCGACCTGTAGGACAGAGTCCTTCCATCGACATAGTCCTAATCGCTTCGATACTCTTTCGACATGAGTATCGACGGCAATGGCAGGAATGTCAAAAGCAACTGAAACAACTACGTTAGCAGTTTTGCGCCCTACTCCTGGAAAAGTAGTAAGTAGATCTCTGTCTTCCGGTACTTCTCCATTATAAAGCTCTATTAGTTGCTTACTAAGCGCTTGAATATTTTTTGCCTTATTACGATATAGGCCGATTGAACGTATGTCGTTTTGTAGCTCTTCGATTGAAACTGCTAAATAGTCTTCGGGCTTTTTATATTTTTGGAACAAATTTTTAGTTACTTTATTTACAAGCACATCCGTGCATTGCGCTGATAAAAGTGTAGCTACTAATAATTCAAAAGGATTATCGTGGACTAACTCACAATGAGCATCCGGAAACATCCTTTCCATTTCCTCTAAACAAAAATGCCATTGGGCCTTTGTAAGCAACGTTCTCCACCTACTCTCTTTCTTCTAACCAATTGTAAAAAGGAACTTTCGCCGCATCTAAGGATTGCTCCTTTGGTCTTTGCATTGGTATATGCTGTCTAAACTGAGCCGACTGATTTTCTGCAGCTTCTACTGTTTTTATATTTTTCTTTTTCCACTCGAATAATATGCGGTCTATATAGCGCAGGCTTAGCTTTTGAGATAAGACAGCCTCTTTCAAAGCTAGCCTTATTAAAGAGGCAGAATGCTTGTCCTGGTCAAACCACATTCCAATTGTTTCATATTCCATTGGAGATAACAATCTACCGAATTCAGCTTCAAATAATTTGTAAATTTCGCCTTCTTCGCCCTTCACTTCTTCGTCTTCTTTATTAAGGTTTTGTTGCTCTACGCAATCGACCAAAAGCTCCCATAAATGATTAAAATCATAGTATTCATAATGAACTCCATTTTCGTCCATATGCTGTTCAATTTGGATTAATCCCTTTTGGACAAGACGTTGTAAAATCGTCACTACTTTATGTTCGTTAAAATGTGTACGTTCCACTAAGTTTTGAGGGGTTGGAAAGTGGTTACCCGCTTCTCCAAAAGCGATAAGATGTAATAGCAGAATAGCTTCCTCGTCCTTGACATTAATGGCCTTGTAATGGCTAAAAAAAAGCTGGGAAATGGTTACATTTCCCTGCTCTGTCCAGATTCGGAGCCGATTTCGCTTTTGCATACTCGCACTCCCTTTCTTATATAATACGCTGTAAAAGTTTATTAACGTAAATGTTCTTTCTTTCTGATTCTTATTATGGATATAAACGGTTTAATAGTCTTGGGAATGGGATAGATTCACGTACGTGTTCTGCTCCACTTAACCAAGCTACTGTACGTTCTAATCCAAGCCCAAACCCTGAGTGAGGAACAGACCCTTGTTTACGTAGCTCTAAATACCATGCATAAGCCGATTCATCTAATTTATGCTCTGCAAGACGTTGTTTTAGTAAATCATAATCATGAATACGTTCTGATCCACCGATAATCTCACCATATCCTTCAGGAGCGATTAAGTCCGCACATAATACAACATCGTCTCTGTCTGGATGAGGCTGCATGTAGAATGGTTTAATGCCTATAGGATAATGCGTGATGAATACTGGCATATCATAGCTTTCTGCGATAGCTGTTTCATGCGGTGATCCGAAATCATCTCCCCATTCAATATCATCAAAGCCTTTCTCGTGTAAAAACTTAATTGCATCATCATACGTGATACGTGGGAATGGTGCTTGAATTTTTTCTAATTTAGAAGTGTCGCGTCCTAAACGTTCTAATTCTAATTGACAGTTTTTAAGAACAGATTGGACAATATATGCCACGTATTGCTCTTGTACTTCTAGATTCTCATCGAATTCTACAAACGCCATCTCTGGCTCGATCATCCAAAATTCAATTAAGTGACGTCGTGTTTTAGATTTTTCTGCACGGAATGTTGGTCCAAAGGAGAATACTTTTCCTAATGCCATTGCTGCAGCTTCCATGTATAGTTGTCCAGATTGAGATAAATATGCATCCTCATCAAAATACTTTGTATGGAAAAGCTCTGAAGTTCCTTCAGGAGAAGATCCAGTTAAAATTGGTGGATCCATTTTTACAAATCCATTTTCATTAAAGAATTCATATGTAGCACGAATTATTTCATTACGAATTTTCATAATTGCGTGTTGTTTTCTAGAACGCAGCCATAAATGACGGTTGTCCATAAGAAATTCAGTTCCATGCTCTTTTGGTGTAATAGGATAATCAACCGCAGCGTGAATTACTTCGATTTCTTTTACTTGTAGCTCATATCCAAAAGATGAGCGTTCATCTTTAGTTACTTCTCCAGTGATATACATAGAAGTTTCTTGAGTTAACCCTTTTGCTGTTTGGAAAATTTCTTCTCCAACAACTTCCTTTACTACTACTCCTTGTACAAAGCCGGAGCCATCACGTAGCTGTAAAAAGGCAATTTTTCCGCTTGAGCGCTTGTTCGCAAGCCAAGCCCCAAGTTTTATTGTTTCTCCGACATGGTTGGCCATATCTTTAATCATAATTTTTTTCATGTTGTCCTCCATTAGTCATAAATAAATTTTACAAATTGGATATTCTCTTCCACCAGTCGCCGTTATCAAATAATAGATAAACGTAGTTTAGATTATCCTTTGAATTGACAAAGGTAATCTCCCATACAGGGCCAACCTCTTCCACACCTAACTTAGCGTGGAGCACCTTACTTTCTTGCTCTCCATCCAAAACGATGGAGATGGCTTCTTCTTTTGATATACCCTCTTCAAAGCTTACCTCCATGATAGGCTCTTCATTTGCCTTCAGAGGGATAAAAAATGCTTTTTTGGCGCCATCTTTTGTGTTACCTATAATCGTCTGATAAGAGTCGGTACTATTATACACATAGGATTCATCAATTGTCTCCAATAAGTTATTCTTTAGTGTATAAGATTCTGCAGACGTTAAGGCTTCCTTAAATGGCTCCCGAGCCTGAGTATATATAAGAATGCTAAGGATTGCGGTTAGGCTAATTGTAAAAATAACGATAAATAATAGCCATCTTTTAAGTGCCATATTTAGGTCCTGTAAATGGTAAAGACTGCTTTTTCTTGGTCTTCTTTATCTAATGCCAATCCAAACATTAAATCCTTTTCCTTCAAAGAACGGTTCAATGCATCTACTATTTTGTATAGATCTGATTGGTATTGTACGGTGACGGTGGAGATGACTTCGATTTTGTTTTCCATATTTCTACCCGCTTTCTAATACTCATCCTTAATTAGTATACCAATTTTCTAGCTCTAAGACTATATTTTCTAGTGATACTTTCTTTACAGGTATGTTAGGAATCGCCTGTAAAAAATCAGCCCCATACGACTTAGTCTCAATTCTTCTATCTAATACGATAAATACTCCCTTATCAGCGGAGGAACGAATTAAACGACCAAATCCTTGTCTAAATCTTAGAACTGCTTCTGGTAAAGAGTAGGATGAAAATGGGTTAAGCCCGTTTCTGCTCATTAATTCTGCACGTTTTTTAAATAATGGGTCATCTGGTGATGAAAAAGGTAAACGCACCATGATCACGACAGACAGTGCCTCCCCTGGCACATCTACGCCCTCCCAAAAGCTATTGGTGCCGAAAAGTACAGATTTCGAGAAGCGTTGAAAGGATTTTAATAGACGCATTCTACTGCCAGTTGTAATCCCTTGGGCAAACAGCATATAATCTTCGAGCAGGTTAGTCTCTTGTATTAACTCAACCGTTTTTCGAAGCATATCTTGTGAGGTGAATAATACAAAGCATCTTCCGCCAGTTACTAGCACTGTCTGAACAATTGCTTCTGCCACTGACTCAATATAGTCAGATTGTGAAACTTGCTGAATATCCGGCATATCTTCAATAATTAGGAGCTCTGCCCCATTATAAAAATTAGATTCTACTTTAAATTGATGAATCGGCACACTCGAACTAAGCCCTAGCTGTGAAGTGATAAAGTATTTGTTAGATGGTACGGTCAA
This sequence comes from Psychrobacillus sp. FSL W7-1457, assembly GCF_038593405.1. NCBI lineage: Bacteria > Bacillati > Bacillota > Bacilli > Caryophanales > Bacillaceae > Psychrobacillus > Psychrobacillus sp. FSL W7-1457. Next base: position 1,734,206 of record NZ_CP151993.1, on the reverse strand, counting down.
AGTCCCCGACGTCCAAATAATACCTCCACTATCTCTTAACGGAGCCATTGCTTCTTTTATATCCTCTTGATAATCTAATGGTCTTTTGATGATAGTAAGGCTCCCTGGCACACTCCTATTATCTAGTTCGAGCCATTTTGCTTCTTCTTCACCATCCTGAAGAAATATTTCATCCCACTCACTTACTTTAATCTCTAGCTCCCGTAGCCAATATTCCCACTCATTTACGATAACTATTAATTGAGGGTCCAATAGGTTTTTCTTGGACGAGCCAACATATGGCTTTGTGGAATATATAAACGTCTGCAGATTTTTAGCTACTTTGATAAAATATGATTTATCTAGTTCTAACTCTTCCATCGTATTCGTACGTTTCGTACTTTTAGATTTATGAGGGAAGCTTTGTATAGAAGAAATGATGTGAGACATAGCGAGATCAAACGACTCTACAACATTTACAAAAAGCTTCTCTATGCGGAGTCGTACGGATAAAGAGACGTTTATAAGCGACAGTTTGTAAAGTAGATGATCGGTATCTAACGTTCCAAATTGGCCTAAAATATACTTCCAATTAGTATAGGAAAAAATACGTTCTTTTCGAGAAATACTAGCATGGATCATTTGATGTGCTTCATCAATGATAGTTGCACAGCCATTCTCTAAAAGTTTAACTTCTCTATCCTTGTCTGCTATGATCATAGAATGATTCGTCACAAGTATATCGCAATCCTTACTCCGAAGAAGTGCTCTCTCATAAAAGTCAATTCCTTTTACGTCGTTTATCATCTTCTCAGAGGTTCTTCTTATTTTATCAACAAAGAGTAAACCACCTCCAGAGACATTAAGCTCAGAAAGATCACCCTCCTCTGTCATAGTAAGCCAAACTAAAATCTGCATGATAGTGAAGGTTTCATCATATGACTCGTCATCTTGCTGAAGATGCTCCCAAAAACGATAAAGGTCAATATAGTGGTTAATCCCTTTTAGTTTAGCTACTCGAAGATTTATATTCAAAATGTCATGAAGCTTCGGTATTTCCTCATTTATTAGTTGATCAATAAGATGAGTAGTGTAGGTACTAATAATAATTGGCTTTCCTTGCTCTATTCCATAAATAGCAGCAGGGATTAAATACCCTAATGTTTTACCTATCCCAGTCTCGGCCTCACATACTATTTCTCTAGATTCGGACAGCGCTAGGTGAATTCTATCCATAAGCTCAAATTGGCCAGTTCTTTCCTCCAGCTTTAAACTTCCTTGTTGGAATAACTGCTTCTTTTCGTCGAAAGAGCTTGGGTAAACTAGCTCACTTTGCGTTGGAAGAGGCTCATCTCTTTCATATTGTAAAGGGATCCCTCGATATTCTAAATAATCCTTTGAGTCATACATTTTTCTTTTCATCGTCAGCACTTCAAAAAATATAAGAGCTAGATTGGATTTTAATTGAAAGGATCTCTTATGTAAAAGTTCTATTGTTTTCATTGGCAGCGTTTGTAGCTGATCAAAACATTTCAGCAGTAAATAAGCTGTAGCCTTCGCATCGTCATCTGCTCGGTGGGCAGATTCAAGCTCTATATGTAGCTCATTTGCTATATCCTGAAGTTTATAACTATAAATATTAGGAAACATCAGCTTTGCAAATTCCACTGTATCAATCGATTTACAAACTAATTTAGGTAATCCTACACGTTTTAGCTCCTGCTGAAGAAACGTTAAGTCAAAGTTCGTATTATGAGCAACAAAAATATGATCTTGCAACATTTCCAACACTTTTGGGGCAATCTCTTCAAATCTAGGAGCATCCTTGACATCTTCTTCCTTGATGTTAGTTAGATCCTGAATAAATAGAGGAATTTGTTTTTGCGGATTTACAAACGTATTAAAGGAGCCCGTTATTTTATTATTTTCTATAAAAACAATTGCAAGCTGAATAATTCGGTCACCATTGGCAGATGAATGGCCTGTTGTTTCAATATCGACAACTGCATATTTATGATTTTCCAACACACTTCATCTCACCATCATTAAAATTAAAAGCATTCTAACAAGCGCTCGAGCACTGCTTTTTAAAAATTGTACCACATTACTTTATTAGAAACGAAATATATGTAGGACTTAAAAAAAATTAAAATTATTATCCCTACTTCTTTCATTCTCAAATAAACAATTCAAATCCTATTTAGACGAAAAAATGTGCAGATCTAGCTTGTTAGAGAGAAAGTTGCAATAGCAATAAAAAACAAAGCCCCGGAAATTTTACGATTGGTAAAATTTCCGGGGACTTTTGAAATCCAGGGGCTTTTTTCTCCAGCCACCTCCATGTGCAATTATTACATGACTGTTGCTTCTGGCTCGTAGTTGATAATTTGGTTAATCGTATTATCTGAGTTCATAATTCCTACTGTTGGACGATGGTTTTTTGCTTCTTCATTCATTACGTATGCATAAGACAAGATAATTACTATATCTCCACGTTGAACAAGGCGTGCTGCAGCTCCATTTACACAAATTACACCGCTTCCACGTTCTCCTGCGATAATATATGTTTCAAAGCGTGCCCCATTATTGTTATTGACAATATGAACCTTTTCATTTGGCAGCATTCCTACTGCATCCAGGATATTTTGGTCAATTGTAATACTGCCTACATAGTTTAAATCCGCCTCAGTGACTACTGCTCGGTGAATTTTACTGTTTAACATCATTCTTAACATTATTACTGCACTTCCTTCATATTAACTATTATATTATCAATTAATCTTGCTTTTTCAAAAAATACGGCAGCTGCAAATAAGACTTCTTCTGTGTACTCGTTTACAGGTTGTAGTGTTGGATAAGCCAAAGCCTCCAGGTAATCTATTTTACCAGATGTGTTTTCAATTATATATTGTTTAGCTTCAGCAATAGCCTTTTGTACATCCCCCGTGCGATGCACGTTCTCTTTTGCCAGCGTAAGCGCCTTGTAAATATGAGGGGCAACTTCACGTTCTTGCGCGCTAAGAAATACATTTCGCGAACTTTTAGCCAATCCATCTTCTTCACGTATAGTTGGAACAGCAACTATTTCTAGCGGGAAATTGTATGCTTCAACAAACAGCTTAATAATCGCAAGCTGCTGAGCGTCCTTTTGTCCAAAATATGCCTTTGTAGGTTGAACTAAATGAAATAGCTTAGATACTACTTTTAGTACACCATCGAAGTGACCTGGACGTGTGGAACCACATAGCTTGGTAGAAATATCACCGGCATGTATCGTAATCCCACTTTCAAAAGGATACATTTCATCAGGCGTTGGAACAAATAGTAAATCTACTCCAGATTCTACAGCAATCTTTGTATCTCGTTCAATATCTCTTGGATATCTATCTAAATCTTCATTTGGTCCAAACTGTGCTGGATTTACAAAGATACTAGCAACTACGAACTCGTTTTCTGCTCGAGCTCTAGTAAGTAGTGCTTGGTGGCCTTCGTGTAGATACCCCATCGTTGGTACAAAACCAATAGAGTGTTGTTTATGTTTTGCAATAATTGCTTTAAGTTCATCAATCTTTTGTACTGTTTGCATGGCTAGGATTACCTCCGTATAGTTGGTTTAGTTGATCATCCTTCATGGTGAAAGAATGCTCTGTAGCAGGGAATGCACCATTTTTAACTTCTTCTACATACTTCTTAATACCGCTTAAAATAGGTTCCCCCACATTCGCATATTCTTTTACGAACTTCGGTATATGATGAGATCCATACTTAACCAAGTCATGGAATACTAATACTTGGCCGTCCGCAGTCGAACCAGCTCCTATTCCTATCGTTGGTACCATGAGAGCACTCGATATTTGCTCTGTTAGCTGATAAGGGATACACTCCAACACGACAGCACAAGCTCCCGCCTGCTCACATTTTTTGGCATCTTCAATTAGTTTTTGCGCAGCTTCCGCAGTTTTCCCTTGCACTTTATATCCACCCAGAACTCCTGCAGATTGAGGTAACAATCCTAAATGAGCGACTACCGGTATACCAGCAAATGTCAGCTTTTCAATTACAGGTATAATTGCTCCTGCTCCCTCTAGCTTTACAGCCTGTGCACCCGTCTCCTGCATTAAACGAACTGCGTTAGAGAGCGACTGATCGATATTTCCGTGATATGTTCCAAATGGCATATCCACAACTAAAAATGTATTCGGTGCTCCTCTTCTAGCAGCTTTACCATGATGAATCATATCATTCATCGTAACTGTTACGGTAGAATCGTACCCTAGCACTACCATCCCAACTGAATCCCCTACCAAAATCATATCGACATTAGCTTCTTCAGCAAATTTGGCTGTTGGGAAGTCATAAGCTGTGATCATAGAAATCTTTTCTTCATTACTTTTCATTTTCAAAAAATCACTCGTTGTTTTCATCCATTTCCCTCCTTATAAAATTATTACCTCGGTCTAGCACATAAGCTTACCTTTGGTAAAATAGAAGAGAAAACCAAATATAAAGCCCTTCAATCCTAACTTGGACAGAAGGGCAGAAAATTTAAATTCATCGGTTTTCTCCGTCCCTGTCATTCATAGATCAAGGCAGACTATTTAATTTAAAAAAGTAACTTACCGGTGTAGTTCTAAAAAGATACTACCCTTCGCATACAGAATAACAGAATTAGACGAAAACGTCCAAATTAAATTTTGAGTAAATCAATATCAGCCGAATAAATACCTTTTATTTCTCCATTATCTAATTGAAGCTGCAAAGCTCCATCATTAGTAATGCCAATAGCCTGTCCCTCAATTGTATCCCTAAGAGTAGTAGCTCTAATCCTATTGCCAATAGTACAGTTATAGCTCTCCCAAATGAGTTTAATAGGTTCAAAACCTAGAGTGATGTACATATCACTATATTTTTCTAGATAAAATAGAACTTTGGCAGCTAGGAGAGCTCTGTCTACATGTTCTCCAGTTTCCAACTTTAAAGAAGTGGCAATAGATTCCAAAGGTCCTTCAAAGGATTCTGATGTCTGATTTACATTGATACCCATTCCAATAATAATAGCTTGTACACGGTCCATATCTGACTGAAGCTCGGTAAGGATGCCAGTCACTTTCTTCCCATTAATGAGCAGATCATTAGGCCATTTAATGCTTGGCACACAGGTTGTAGTATCTTCTATTGCTCTGGCGATTGCTACAGCAGCTACTAGCGTAAACTGTGCAGCAAATTGAGGACTAATATTAGGTCGGAGTATGAGACTCATCCAGATCCCCTTTCCAGCTGAAGATTCCCAAGAACGGTCTAGTCTACCACGACCAGCAGTCTGCTCCTCTGATACTACTAACGTTCCATGAGCGACACCCTCTCTCGCTTTGTTTGTAGCAATCGTCTGAGTAGAATCACAAACCGGATAATATATAATATTTTTACCTAGTTCTTTTGTTTCGAGATGAAGTGAAATACGTTCACTAGCTAAAGTATCCGGCATCTGTTTAAGAATATAGCCTTTTTTCTTTATAGCTTCAATTTCGTAGCCTTCTTCTCCAAGTCCTTTAAGATACTTCCATACCATCGTTCTAGAAATCTCTAGTTCTTCTGCGAGTGCTTGACCAGAAATTGGGTCTCCCTTTGCAGCCTGGAGTCTCGAAATAATTCTTTCTTTAATTGATATACTCACGAAAAAACCATTCCTTTATCTGTGCTCTGTCGTTTTTTAGTTCTTCGTTCAAAATCATTATTGTTAACTTATCTAAAGCTTCTTTAATCCAAGGGCCTCTTTTTTCCTGCTTCCATTCCATTAAATCATTGCCACTAACTACTACATCTCGCTTAGACGAAATAGCTAACTTCTTTTTTTCTTCTCTCAAGATCTCTGGGGTATATGAATGCTCGATATTAAATAGGACCCTTCCATAGCTCGCTGCTGCAATCAATACTTCATCCGAAAACTGAAACAGCTCCACAGAATCCCAGCTCCCATTATTCAAAGATTCCACAGCACGGAGCACTTCCTTGACGTGTTTTTTTTCTAAATTGGAGCATTTAAAGGCAGAAAGTAGCTCAGTATGGTTAGAATCTTTATTCATTAATATGAAAAATGCCCATCCATTTGCTTTCATCCCAAAGCTATTAAAATCTCCCCATTTAGAGATTGAATCTACCCAATTCCCTACGAAATGTTGAGATATTCCAGTCGAAACAAACAAATCCATTCCTTTGGAGGGGTAATTACTAACCCAAATTTTCTCTAGCTCTACTTTTACTCTCTCTATAGAGATATGACTGATTAAAGGATGAAGCTCTTTGATGGCAGCTTGTGTCGAGCTATCTAAGGTGAAATTTAATTGTGCTGAAAAACGTATAGCTCGTAGCATCCTAAGGGCATCCTCGGAAAACCGTTCCTTTGGATTCCCTACTGCCTTGATCGTACCTTTTTCTAAATCGGAACTTCCTCCGAAGAAGTCGATTAACTTATCTTCTTTAGTTAAAGCCATCGAGTTAATCGTGAAATCACGTCTCTTTAAGTCTTCCTTAAGCGTATGAACAAATTTAACTTCATCCGGTCTTCTATGGTCACTATACGTAGTCTCCGATCGAAAGGTTGTAACTTCAATTGGTTCTGATAAAACAACAAGAACAGTTCCATGTTCAATTCCCACATCAATGGTATGTTCAAATAATTCTTTTACTTGTTGTGGTAAAGCATTAGTTGTTATGTCTACATCGTTAGCTTGCACACCTCTCACGAAGTCTCTTACTGCTCCACCAACCACGTATGCTTCGAAGCCAGCATTTTCAAGTACGGAGATTACTTTATAAGCATCTGGCCATCGATTTTTCATTTATTTTTTCGCCACTCTTTCATACATCTTTTCATATTGCTCTACTATTTGCGAGGAGCTAAAACGTTCCTTTACGATTTGGACTGCCCTTTCCTTTAACTGGTTATGTAAATGAGGATCCTTCAATATTTTCAGACCATATTCGGCAACACTGTCTATATCTCCAAGAGGTACCAAATATCCATTTTCACCAGGTATTATTACTTCAGGTATACCACCGACGGCAGTTCCAATACATGGAACCTCACAAGCCATTGCCTCCAGTAATACTAAACCAAATGACTCTTTTTCAGATAACAGTAGCATCAGATCAGAAATAGAATATAGCTCTGAAACATTTTCTTGTTTTCCAAGAAAAAGAACGTCTTTCTCAATTGGCTTACCCTTCACATATTCCATCACTGGATGCTTTTCTGGACCATCCCCTACTAATAGGAGTTTTGCTGGGACTTCTTTATGCATTAATTCGAAGCTTTTTACAACATCCGGAACGTGCTTGACTTTCCTAAAATTGGATACATGGATGACAACCTTTTCATTCTCTTTAATGCCTAATAATTCTTTTAGGTTGTTTGCATCCTTTTTGTGATACTCTCTTTCATCCACAAAATTATATATCGTCTCAATATCTTTTTTGGTCGTAATTAGCTCTCTAGTTTGTTTCACTAACGATGTAGAGACGGCTGTAACGACATCCGACTTTTCAATTCCATACTGAATGGCTCCCGTCAACGATGAATCATAACCTAGAACTGTAATGTCTGTCCCATGCAAAGTTGTAACAATTCCAATATCAGAATTAGCCATATCCTTAGCAAGGATTGCGCAAACCGCATGTGGTATTGCATAGTGGACATGGAGAACATCTAAGCCCTCATCTTGAATTACTTCAGCCATTTTATTAGCCAAAGCAATATCATAAGGGGCATACTGGAATACAGAGTAACTATTTACCTCCACCTGGTGGAACGTAATAGTTGGATAAATTTTGTTTAAACGAAAGGGAACACTAGATGTGATGAAATGGATCTCATGCCCTTTTTCAGCAAGCATTTTTCCTAGCTCAGTAGCTATAACTCCGGAACCACCAACAGTAGGATAGCAAGTGATACCTATTTTTAGTTTACGCATGTATATGTCCTCTTTTCTTTATCTACCCCGACGTTCTTCTAAAAGACGCCAGTCTAGAAACCCCTCTTCGATTCCTTTAAGGAGAATTTCAGCAGTACCCATATTAGTTGCCAATGGGATTTGATAAACGTCACAAAGGCGGATTAAAGCAGTAACATCCGGCTCGTGAGGCTGCGCTGTAAGGGGATCACGAAAGAAAATAACCATATCCATTTCATTATTAGCGATAGCAGAACCAATTTGTTGGTCTCCGCCTAGTGGACCTGATTTATACCTAAAAACAGAGAGACCGACCTCATTTATAATCCGTGTACCTGTTGTACCAGTAGCAAATAACTCATGCTCTTCAAGAATAGGCTTATATGCTGTTACAAATTGTATTAAATCCTCTTTTTTCTTATCGTGAGCCACCAATGCGATTCTCATCACGTTTTCCTCCTATAAAATAATCTCTTCTAATCCATATATTAATTTATTTTGACACATTACTTCTTTAATAGACAATACCACACCAGACATAAAAGAGCCTCTATTGAATGAGTCATGTCTCAATGTTAATAGTTGACCGTCTCCACCTAATAACACCTGTTGGTGAGCGATTAAGCCTGGCAGTCGAACACTATGAATTCTCATACCTTCAAAATTCGCCCCTCTTGCTCCAGGAAGGATTTCTTCCTCCTGTGGATGTCCTTGCGTTGCCTCTGTTCTAGTGTTTTGTATCATTTGAGCAGTTTTAATAGCAGTGCCCGAAGGTGCATCTATTTTTTCGTCATGATGCATTTCAATAATTTCTACGTCCGGTAAATACTTTGCAGCAGTTTGAGCAAATTTCATCATTAATACTGCACCAATAGAAAAGTTAGGTGCAATGATACAGCCAATTTGTTTTTCTTCCACTAAATTCCTAATACTATCTAGTTGTGCATCAGAAAATCCAGTCGTTCCAACTACAGGTCTTACACCATATTCTAATGCTGTTATTGTATGGTCATATACAGCAGACGGAACTGTCAAATCCACTAAAACATCTGGAGCAGTTTCTTCAATTAATTCAGTTAGGGATGTAAAGATAGGTATATTATCTCCTAGAGTTTCTTCATGTTTTTTAGAATCTAGTAGTCCAACCAATAAAAATTCTGCATTTTTAATAACAGTACTAACTGCTTCTCTTCCCATTTTCCCTCTTGGTCCTGCTATAGCTACTTTAATCACCATAGTTAGTCCTCCTTTTTAGTCCAGCGATCTTTATCTCGAGTGTTATATTTATGTAAAACTTTTTGTAAGGCATCTTCTAAATCTATGCCCTCAGAGTTAGCCAGACAGATTAACACAAAGAAGAAGTCTCCCATTTCATCAGCTAATTCTTTTTGTACTTCCGTATGCTTCTTTTTCTTAGTACCATACTTATGTTGTACCTCTCTCGAAAGCTCACCTAGCTCCTCTGTTAATCTTGCTAGAAGCTCCATAGGAGGAAAATAACCTTCTTTAAATTGGTTTATGTATGTATCAACTTCTTGTTGAAGCATATTTAATGATTTTGTTTCTTTCATTAATCTCACTCTCCTTCATTCATCGTAATAAAAATATAAGGGTGTTGTCAAAAGCAAAAAAATAATATAGATTTAGTATGGACTATAAAATGAGGTGGTACAATGGGGATTGGTTTAAAATTAAAGAATATATTAATGATTATTTTAGGTTCTGCAATATTTAGTTTCGGCTTTGTACACTTTAATATGCAAAACGAACTAGGGGAAGGCGGCTTTTCAGGAATAACATTAATTTTGTACTTTGTCTTTCATTTAGATGTATCTGTAATGAATTTAGTATTAAATATACCTATGTTTATTTTGGGTTGGAAGCTTTTAGGTAGGAGAGTGTTCTATTATACATTAATCGGAACCTTTTCTGCTTCCGTATTCCTGAAAATTTCCCAAATCTACGAAATTCAGCTAGGAATTAATGATGATTTATTTTTAGCCTCTCTTTTTGCTGGTGTGTTTATCGGTGTTGGTTTAGGTATTATCTTCCGAGCTGGCGGAACGACTGGTGGCGTTGACATTATTGCTAGACTAGCTCAAAAGTATCTTGGTTGGAGTATGGGTAAAACCATGTTTATGTTTGATGCCGTGGTTATCATGGTTTCTTGGTTAACCTTCTTAGATATTCGTTCTATGATGTATACGCTTGTAGCAGTATTTGTAGGCGCACGTGTAATTGACTTTGTTCAAGAAGGTGCATATGCTGCTCGTGGAGCATTTATAATTTCTGACCATCAGGACGCTATTGCAAATAGGATTACAAATGAAATGGATCGTGGGGTTACCGTCTTAAAAGGATACGGACATTATACGAAAAAAGATCGTGAAGTATTGTATTGTGTCATTTCTAAAAATGAAATTATCCGTTTAAAAACGATTATAGCTTCTGTTGATCCGCATGCCTTTGTTTCGGTAACAGAAATGAACGATGTCATGGGCGAAGGCTTTACGTTAGATGAACAAAAAAAACCGTTGCTTTAAATTATGAAAGAGCATGCTCACACTTCTACAGTGTAAGCATGCTCTTTTGTTAAGAATTGTTGTTATTCATTAGGCTATGTTAAAGGGTAGGGTTGATTTATAATCCAAAGAAATCTTAGATCAGAGAGTAGAATTGATTTCCGCCCCAGCCGGACGCTTTCCGTGGGGTGAGCGATAAGCCATCACCCGTCGCTAACGCGCGCGGTTGTGATGACTTATCTGTCTCACTCATCCCACTGGAGTCGCCGTCTTCGCTCCAATCAATAAATGGGAACAGCTTTAGCATTGATAAAGAACTAATAAATTTACTCGCATAAACAAAGCTAAAAAACTGTCACCAACCCCATTTTCATCATCTATTTATGTTCTTAATAGCCATTTGAAAGTTCAATTGTTTATGTTTACAGTCACTATAAAAAGGAATTGTTAGTCAAAATCAACCAATAACTTTAACAAAGCTATTCATTAAAAGAGACTATCTCAACAAGCTAAGATAGTCTCCTTTGTTTTATAAAATTCTGAAGCTATGGATAAATTGAGTTTATCGCCTTGCCCCTCGGGGTCAAATGGTAAAAAGCTCCGGTGGCTGAGGAACTGCCTCCTCGCTTTTCTCCATTTGCCTGTCGGGGCAGACATAGGCGCTTGCGCTTTTCTTGATGTCTAGCTTCAGCGCCTTACCCCTCGGGGTCAAATGGATAATAGCTCCGGTGGCTGAGGAACTGCCTCCTCGCTATTCTCCATTTGCCTGTCGGGGCAGAGACAGGCGCTTGCGCTTTTCTTGTTTATTCGCTTCTTGACATTCCTGTATAGATTAATACTAAACGTAATAATTCTAATACGGCAACTGCTGCTGCTGCAACGTATGTTAATGCTGCTGCACTTAATACTTTTTTAGCGTGACGCTCTTCTTCGTTTCTAATTACTCCTAATGAAACCATTTGGTTCATAGCACGACTAGAAGCATTAAACTCTACAGGAAGTGTAACGATTTGGAATACAACCCCCATAGCAAGAAGAATGATACCTAATAACAGCATATTAGTAGAAGTAGCAAAGATACCAATCATGATAAATACCCATGAGGCATTGGAAGAAATATTAGCTACTGGTACTAACTTGTGTCGTAATGTTAAGAAAGAGTATGCCTCTTTATGTTGAATCGCATGACCAACTTCATGGGCAGCTATTGCAGCTCCAGCTACAGAAGCCTCATGGTAGTTATGGCTAGATAAAGCTACTATTTTCGTCATTGGGTTATAATGATCACTCAAAAACCCGCTACTTTCCACTACCTTAACTTCATATAAACCATTCTCATCTAATATTCGTCTAGCTACTTCTGCACCAGTCATTCCTGAAGTGGAGCGGACTTTGGAATATTTCTTATAGGTACTTTTTACTTTCATTTGTGCGTATAGTGGCAACAATAAAATTATCGCAAAATAAACGATATACATTCCCAACAGAAATTCCCCCTCTCGATATCTAATTAATATTTTATATGCTATTTACCTTGCAATCAACTGATACGATTTGTCCTTTTCTGATATACGACATACGATAAGAGAATACACGCAATCGATAACCAGAAGGTAAAATAGCCTATATTACTAGCGTACTCACTTAGGCTTCTATACGTAGGCATTTGACCAAATACATAGTCTATCACATCATTGTGGAGCGTCCAAATGGCTGCGATCACAATATGGACAAATTTAAATCGGTAAAAAGGAATATATAGAATAGCTTGAAGTGCCATAGCAAAATGTGAGCCTACTAGCATCCAGCCCATCCAGCCTATATCTCCAGTTTCTACTAACGTCCATAAATTCATAACAACAGCCCATAGTCCGTATTTCACAAGTGTAATAAGCGCTAAAGCTTCTATTAGTTTCCAGTTTTTATTCATTAGCCAACCTAAAAGAGCAAGTGTAAAAAATAGACTCGCCGTTGGACTATCCGGTACAAATATTAGAAATTTTGTTTCAGTAACAGATAATTGGCCATTATACCAATAATATCCATAAATTGTTCCGATTAGGTTTACGTAAAATAACAACCACATGAATGATTTATTGTAGAGCAACAATTTTATATGCGTCATCATATATATTTCCCATACTCCCCTATTTTATTATAACTAGAATAACTATAATTTTTTGTGAAGAATTTGTAAAATTTCATTAAAGGAATAATTGCTAAAAAAAGAGAGTCAGTTACCTGACTCTCTTTTTTTGGATTATTCTGCTGGTTGTAAAGTTGTGATAAACTCAGCAAGCTGTTGTAATTCCTCTTCCGTTCCTTGGAATGTGCCACCTGGCATAGTTCCAATCCCTTCATGAGCAATTTCAACGATTTCTTCAGCTGTATATTCTAAACCAATAAGTGGTTTACCTATACCGCCTTCAAAAGCATTACCGTGACAACCTATACATGATGAGCCCTGATATATTTCAAATCCAGGAGCAGTTTCATCAATTTCTACAGCCACTTCTTCTCTAATTTCACCTTGTGCTTTAGCAGCTTCCCAGTCGTGGTTAGCTACAGATTCCCAAGTTAAGAAAATAATTGAAGCGATAGCTAAAAGCATGAAACCAGTTGGTAATGGACGTTTCCATGGGCTTCTTTCCTTGCTTGTATCTAAGAATGGTACTAGTAAAAGTGCTCCGAAAGCAAGACCTGGCATAACGATTGCTCCAATGATGTTGTATGGTCCAGAAGCAAATTCGTATTTTAATAATTGATATAAAAATAGGAAATACCAGTCAGGTAAAGGAATATAAGCTGTGTCCGTTGGATCAGCTGGTCGCTCTAACGGCGATGGATGTGCAACTGTCAATACTAAATAACCGACTAAAAATACTGCTCCGACTAACCATTCTTTTAGCAAGAAGTCAGGCCAGAAAGCTTCTGTTTTACCTGGATACTCAGAATAGTCTTTAGGAGTTTTCTTTTTACGGCTAGAAGGATCCGTTACACGAGAATCTCCAACAAATTTCAAACCTTTTCCGCGATGCATATTGTCCCCTCCTTTTAAGAATTATCTGTTCCACTTACCCATTATAGTGGTCCAGAAATACCTTGACGACGAATCATGATAAAGTGAGCTGCAAGTAAAGCAAAAAGAGCAGCCGGCAAGAAGAATACATGAATCGCGAAGAATCTTGTTAATGTTTGTGCACCGATGATTGTCTCATCACCAGCTAATAATGTTTTGATCATGCCACCGATAACCGGTACAGATGCGGCAATTTCAATACCTACTTTTGTAGCGAACAATGCTTTCATGTCCCAAGGAAGTAGGTAACCTGTAAATCCTAAACCTAACATAACAGCGAAGATTAATACTCCGACCATCCAGTTTAGTTCACGAGGTTTTTTGTAAGAACCAGTAAAGAATACACGTAAAGTATGTAAGAACATCATAACAATTACAAGAGATGCTCCCCAGTGATGCATTCCACGCACGATTTCACCGAATGCTACTTCATTTTGAAGGTAGTAAACTGATTCCCATGCATTCTCGATATCCGGTACATAATACATTGTTAAGAACATACCAGATAGAATTTGAATAACTGTAATGAAGAACGTTAATCCCCCGAAACAATAAACAAATGCTGAGAAATGATGTGCAGGGTTTACGTGTTCTGGTACTTCATGGTCTGCAATATCACGCCATATAGGTGTAATATCAAGACGTTCATCCACCCAATCATAGATTTTATTAAGCACTGATGTCGTACCCCCTTACATTAAACTAATGTGTTAGTTATAGCTTTTCCAATTTCTAAGAAACCGTTATTTTCACGTACTTCAAATTGATCCAACGGACCTAGAGGTGGTGTTTTTGCAACATTCTGTCCGTTTTTCTCGTAACGGCCTGCGTGACATGGACAGAAAAATTGATTTTTGTGTGCTGGGTCACCTTCCCAGTTAACTGTGCATCCTAAGTGTTTACATACTGGAGACAATGCAATAATGCTATCTCCTTCTTTGTAAACCCATGCAGCGCTAGTTACATCAGACTTGTACCAGGCATCTACCTGCTCGAAAGTAAAGTCTACTCGTTCAGGAACCTCAGTAAGGTCTGCAATCTTCTTCTCAGTCAGTACATAATCTCCACCTTCTGATTTTTGCAATACAGGATCAACTGCAAAACGTACCATTGGCATAAGCATACCTGCTGCCATGAATCCGCCAACACCTGTTAATGTATAACTTAAAAATTGGCGTCTTGATACTTTATTGTTACTCATCCTTTTCCCCCCTCTAACTTAAAGGTCAGTCCAATGGACATACTTGCTTGAATTAATAATACTAGGACATTTCAATGATATATCAATAAAAAAGGAAGGTCAATAATTCCTGCTACGAATTATGAACTTTGTGAACAAATAATGAAACATATTGTCACTAATTCGCCCACTTATTCGCAAAACGAGGGATTAATTGTCTTAATTGATCCTCCAATACGGATAATTTCATTTTTTGATCCATGGAATCAAGTGGTATTGATGGGAACCACAGGACATTTTGTTCCTCTCCCATTGTACTCCACTCTCTGTCAGAAGTAACGTAAAAGATATGTTTAAATCCAGCTTTTTTAAATTCTTCATTCCAAGCCTCCAATAATGATAGCTTGTCCTGAGATCCTGTATAAGAGAAGGAAGGAAATAAAACGATCCTTCCTTTGAACTGATTTTCAATTGTATTTGCTAGCGACAAAGTAAAATCTGCAGCTGAGGCAGCAAATGGAAATCCATGCTCTGAACCATCTATTAATATAAGTGGGACTATCGCTGTGTCAATATATTCTTTTTGTGCTTGAAAAACTGTGCTATCTTTTCCGTTCCAATGCATGTTATCTCTCCTATTTTTCTCTATACGGTAGATTTTTCCATAGTGCGGAAAGTTCGAGAAACTTTTCTTTATTATTATCATCAATTGCTTGATCAATCTGTTTTTTTAGTTGTTCGGCCTGAAAAGATTGCAAGCTTTCGGTTAAAATATCCTCTGCAATTAGCTTATCTTTTTCACTAATATGCAGATATTTGGGCATATACGGGTTTTCTTCTAATACTGCTAAATACTCGGGACTTGGGGGCAGTGTTTGAAAGTTCAATTGTATATACATCTCTTCATCTGGGTTTAAGCGAAGATCGTGAAAAGATTTTTCAGCATCTGCTGTCATGATACTACCTTTATAAAATCTAAAAGGTATTCCGGAGGATGTAGTAACAGACATAATCATAGCTCTTGGACAATAATGGGCTTCCTCCACAAAGTGTACATTGTTCAACATTGTTTCGTGGCTTATTAAGTAATTTAAAATCCACACACATTCTCTTCTCTTCATTTGATACTTTTTCAGAAACCAACGGACAAATTCTTTTTTCTCACCAACTGAAACAGAAGCAGTCACATAACCTCTCCTTCCTATCATTATTCCATCATGTCAAACCATTCACTGTTTTCTGGCTGAAGCTCTTGTAATATCAAAATAATTTCTCTTGCTTCTTCACGTTTACCATCTTCTAAAAGGAAGTATAAGTACTTTTCCAAAAATGCTGCATCCTCTTTATGTTCAGTATATGCAAGCTTATAAAATTCGTATGCTTTTTCATACATTTCTAACCGCTCATATGCTGAGGCTAAAAGGGGATACATAGAAGACATCTCAAATTGCTCTTGCTTTAAGGTTTCATAGAGGTCAATTAACTCCTCATCCATTTCCTCCTGGGAGAACAAGGAAGAAAGTATGTAAATAGCATCCATGTACTCAGGGTCTAATGCGATTGCTTCCTGAAGAAAACCTTCTGCTTCTTTCACTCTACCCAATTTTAGAGAAATTTTACCTGCAAATAAATAATATTCTTTTTCAAATTCATCTCTAGCGATTCCATCTGTAATAGCACTCAGTGCTTCCTCATTCTTTTCAAGCATAGCGTATGTTTCCGCTAAAAGCATATAGCCAGAGAAGAAATCTGGGTCTATTTCTAAAAGATGATTTAAATGTTTTGCAGCCGTTTCATACTGTCTAACTTGGAAAAATGCATATCCTGCCTGAAAAAGAACCTCTGGTGCAGCTTCCTTTTGAAGGGCCTCTGTATAATAAGGGATAGCCTCTTCATACGCTGCTCCAGCACTATAGATTTCAGCTATTTTTAATGAAAGATCCACTCCTTGCAGCTCACTTTTAGAAGCTAAAAGATCTTCCATAAGTCTCGCAGCCTCTAAATACCGTCCAGTTTCAAATAAAAGTTCTCCTTTTGCATATTGCAAAAGTGGCTCTCCCGGTAATAGAGCGATTGCTTCTTCTATTTTATGTTCGGCAACCTCATATAAACCAATCATTTGATAATAATCAGCTAATGTAAGTAAGGCCTGTGGATAGGACTCGCTGTTCTTCTCTATATTACTTAGCATTTCCAAAGCATCGTCCTCTTTATTCAATTCTAAAAATAATTGTGCGAGGTCTATTTTCAGTTGGTCTTCCTCTGGAAATAAAAAGTTTAAATGCTCTAACGTTTTTATTGCCTCTTGTATAAAACCATATTCTGTTAATAAGTCTGCTAATCCATACTGCTCGTCAGGATTTTCCTCTAGTAAGAAAGCATCTACCATGCCATCAAGCTTTTCTATATCTCCATCCTCCATAACTCGGATAAAGGGAATCATTTTTTCCATAACATCACCATTCCTTCTCTACTATTTAATCGTACAAGAACTTTGAAGGTTGAACAAGAAAAAGACTCTCCTTGATCAGGAGAGTATGGGAAATTTATTTATTTTATGACATTTTCTAAGTGTTCAAAGAAATTTGGATAGGAAACGGCTATACATTCCTGATTATCAATTGAAACTATACCATCGGTTACTAACGCAGCAATAGCTGCCATCATTCCAATACGATGATCTCCGTATGTAGAAAGTTCGCCACCATGCAATGGAGTTGGCCCCTCAATGACCATTCCATCTTCTGTTGGATTAATATTCGCTCCAAGCTTTCTCAGTTCATTGACCACGGCATCAATACGATTAGTTTCTTTTACCTTTAACTCCTCCGCGTTTTTAATAATTGTTTTACCTTTAGCTTGTGTGGCAAGAAGTGCTATTACTGGTATCTCATCTATTAACCTTGGAATGAGATCTCCGCCAATTTCAGTTCCTACTAAATTAGAAGTTTCTATCGTCAACGTACCGATTGGCTCGTGACTTGCATTATTTTGTGTCTCAATAGTTAATGTGGCACCCATTGCTTTTAGCACATCTATAATTCCTGTACGGGTTTCGTTCAACCCAACATTAGTTAGCACAAGCTTACTATCTAAAGCGATAGCCCCAGCAACTAAGAAAAATGCTGCAGAAGAAATATCACCAGGGACTACAACGTGTGCTCCTGTTAGCTTTTGTCCACCCTGAAGGCTAATTACATTGTCTTTTACTGAAATTTCTGCTCCGAAATGCTTGAGCATCTTTTCTGTATGATCTCGAGTGGTTTCTAGCTCTTCTACAACAGTCTCTCCTTCTGAATTTAGAGCAGCTAGCAATATAGCAGATTTCACTTGAGCACTGGCTACAGGCATTTTATAATGAATCGCTTTTAGGGTTGTCCCCTCTACGGCAATAGGGGTGTATTGTCCATTCGCTCGACCTATTAGCTTGGCCCCCATTTGCTTGAGCGGCTCTGTGACTCGCTTCATTGGTCGTTTTTGAATAGACTCGTCGCCTATTAACACAGAAGAAATACTAGAGCCTGCTAGAATCCCAAGCATTAGACGAGTCGTTGTACCTGAATTCCCTGTATATAAAATTTCATCAGGTTCCTTCCAAGTAGAAATCCCCTGGCTATCGATTTGCACATGCTCACCGTCTACCTTAATATCTACACCAAGCTTGCCGAAACAATCAATCGTACTTAGGCAATCGTCACTTTGTAGAAACCCCTCTACCGTTGTTGTTCCTTCCGCAATAGCCCCAAACATAATCGAACGGTGGGAGACTGATTTATCTCCTGGTATTTTAATGCTTCCTTGTAAGGAAGGCTTACCAAAGTTTAAAAGTTTAACTGTCATAGTTAATTCCTCCCTACGCAATATAAGTCTCAAATGATGTATGTGCAGCAATACATCGAACTGCCTGTGCTCGGTCCTCCATTGTTTGAAAACTAATAACCAAAATACCAAACACATCTTCTCTAGTTTCGACAATGCGCAAGTTTGTAATGCTTATATGCTCTTTCGCTAAATAACCAATAACTTCGGCGATAACCCCCGCATAGTCAGGGATATCCACATACAGGTCATACACTGTATATAAAGCACCTTGCGCTACTGGGAGTTCGTCTCGGACTTGTTTAGCCTGAGCAAAATAAGCTTCAATTTCTGTTTCATCGGCCCCATCTATTAGATGCTTTAAACGAAGCATTTCCTCGGTCCATTGCTGAAGCTGCTTACTGATTTCTTCACGATTTTGCATCGTTATATCTCGCCACATGACGGGATTGGAAGAGGCAATTCTTGTGATATCGCGAAATCCTCCAGCTGCGAGCTGTCTCGTAAAAGGATAGCTCTTATTCTCTGCCGATAATTGATGAACTAAAGAGGCTGCAATTAAATGAGGAAAGTGACTTACAGTAGCAGTCATATGATCGTGCTCATGTGCACTTATCTCGATTATCTTCGCCTTCGTTACTAGTAATAACTCTTTTAATCTATTAACGTTCTCTATTGGTTCATCAACAAAGGGAGTTAACAAATAATAAGCGTTCTCAAACAAGTAGGCCCGTGCCGCTCCTACTCCACTCTTGTGGGAGCCAGCCATCGGGTGTCCTCCGATAAAAGTGATTCCATGGTGCTTCAAGTTTAGAGCGGCATTCATTATTTCATTTTTGGTGCTGCCTGTGTCGGTTATAATCACATTGTTTTTTAGTTCCCAGTCTGGAAGGAGTTTCATAAGCTCTATCGTGATGCTTACTGGAGTAGCGAATATAATGATATCCGCATGCTTCGCAGCTTCCTCCATATTAGAAGCAATCTCATCTATAACCCCTAGCTTTTTCGCGGTTTCAAGAGATTTGGCATTAGAATCATAGCCTACAATTGTTAAATCGTCTCTCCTCTTTAACCCAAGTGCAAGAGAGCCCCCAATAAGACCAAGCCCTATTATCAGGATGTTCTTATTCATTTAAACTACTCCTAACTCAGTCAACACTTCATCAAGTTTTTGAAGTAGCCCCTCGTTTTGTTCCTTCGTCCCAATTGTAATACGCAGGTATCCTGGTTTACCTAAAGCATTACCACTGCGAACGATATATCCACGTTGCATGAGCCCTTGAAAAACTTCGTCGCTGTCTGCTTTGACTTCCATCATGATGAAGTTTGTTTGAGATGGATAAAAATGAAGATTACGCTCATTACAATATGCTTCAAACTGAGACTTTCCATCGTTGTTTTTCTTCTTACATTCTGCAATAAATTGCTGATCGCTCAATCCAAGAATGGCTGCTTCCTGTGATATAACTGTATTGTTGAATGGCTCTCTTGTCGGCTCTAACTGGCTAATTACTTCCTCGGATCCAACAGCATAACCAACGCGGAAGCTAGCTAGCCCATACGCTTTAGAGAAAGTACGCATTACTAAGACATTCGGATGATTTTCTATTAACGAAATAGAATCTTCATAGTTGGGGTCCGTAATATATTCGGTGTATGCCTCATCTAAGACGATTAACACGTCTCTTGGGGCTTGCTCCACAAATGCCTTAATTTTATCACTTGGAGTTAATGTCCCTGTAGGATTATTCGGATTACAAATCCATACAATAGCTGTATTTTCATCGATAGCTGCTAGCATCTGCTCTAAATCATGTTCTCCATCCACAGTCAATGGAACAGTTCTAGTTTCAGCGCCTTCAACTATAGCATTGTGTTTGTATTGACCAAAAGTTAAATCTGCCATAATAGTATTTAAGCCAGGCTCAAGCATAGCTCTAGAAACAATTAAAATATTCTCATCTGAGCCATTACCAAATAACAACTGCTTCTCCGAAACATTCAAATGATTAGCAACTGCTGTACGAAGTCTAGAAGCATATCCATCTGGGTATAAAGCAAAATCTATAGAAGCATTTGTGAGAAATTCCTTTACTTTTGGTGAAGCACCATATGGATTTTCATTAGAGGCTAGCTTTGTAACTGTTTCTAGATTAAATGCCTTCTTCACTTCATCCATTGTTTTTCCAGGTTGGTATGCTTGCAATCCAGCAATTTGTTTTTTAAATTTCATCCTATTTACCCCAATTCTATTATGATCTTTTTAATAAATCTGGTCTCAATTGAACTGCCTTGTTTAAATATATGTGCTGTATTTCCTTTTGTGATTTAACGGTGTTAACGTGTATCATTAGCCGTATACATTTCTCAAGCGCACCTGGAACATTCATTTCGTGCGTACACATAACAGGGACGTATGCCCACCCACTTATTTCTCGAACTGCTCTTGCTGGAAATGCAGATGTAATATCCGATGTAGTACTTATAATGACAGAAGCAATCGACTCTGGTTCAATATCGTTTGCCTTCGCCATTTCTAAAGCAAGACGGGACGTTTCCTGAAGAACCTCTTCATTAGAATCTGCATTGACTGTTGTTGCTCCTCTAATGCCTCTTATCACTTATTTCCCCTCCCTAATCCATTGTCGTAATTCTTCATCACACAGTCTTACTGCATCTACCGGTACTACCTGTATAAATGGCTTGCCTATAGTTTCAAGCAATGCAAAATGCAATTGCTTATTTATAGTTTTTTTATCTTTTTGCATGTAGGCTGCCAATTGCTCAAACGGACAATCTAAAATCTGCTCAAAATTATATTCCAACCTATTAGCTAATGAATAAAACCTTTTAGCAAAGCCTTTAGGGAGTTGCCCATACTTCTCACTAAGCAATAGAGCAGGAATCATGCCAATCATGACAGCTTCTCCATGAGAGATCTTTCCATACCCAATTGCAGCTTCAACTGCGTGACCATATGTATGTCCAAAATTTAAATATTTGCGAAAGTTGCTTTCTTTTTCATCCATTTCCACAATTTTTGCTTTCACACGGATGCCTTTATTTATCCACTGTAATAATTGGTCTTTTTCCAAATTGCTTAATGAAGTGATTTGGAAAAATTCTTCAACCCACTCACTGTCGCTAATGAGGGAATGCTTAATCACTTCAGCCATTCCCGATTTAACTTCTGAAAGAGGTAGAGATTTCAAAAAATGAACATCATAAATAACTTCCTGTGGCTGATAGAAAGCCCCTATCATGTTCTTTCCTAGAGGGTGATTAATAGCGGTTTTACCACCAACCGAGCTATCATGAGCTAAAATAGTAGTTGGTATTTGATAAAAGTCTATTCCCCTCATAAACGTAGCCGCAACAAATCCGGTCAAATCGCCTACAGCCCCTCCCCCTAAGGCAAATATAGCTGAATTTCGGGATGCACCGTTCTGTAATAGAAAGGATTGTACATTAAAATAGGATTCAAATGTTTTACATGACTCACCAGATGGAACAAGGAACAGGTTAAATGGCGCAGTAAAGTTTTTTCTTACATAACTTTCATGCAGATTCCATACATTTTCATCACTAATCATGATTAACTGATCATAATTTTCGAGTGTCTTTTTGTTTCTTTTAGAGAAATCCTCCAAAATGTTCTCACCTAAATGAACCTCATAATTAGATGCATTCGTTTTTACTGGGATAATCATGGCTTAAAACCCCTTTGTATACGCTCTATGTTTCTGAATATCTGATTTCAGTACTTCCATTTGATCTGCTTTAAACGTATCTAATATTGCAGAAGCTATCTCCCATGCAATAACATTTTCTGCCACAACAGATGCTGCGGGTACTGCACAGCTATCGGAACGTTCAATACTAGCTTTAAAAGGTTCTTTGGTATCAATATCTACACTTTGTAAAGGTTTATATAAGGTTGGGATAGGCTTCATAACCCCTCTAATTACAATCGGCATACCAGTAGACATACCACCTTCGATACCACCGAGCCTATTCGTATCTCGAATGTAACCATCTTCTTCATTCCAAGAAATTTGGTCATGCACTTGGCTGCCAAATAAGTTAGCCATTTCAAACCCTAAGCCAACCTCAACACCCTTAAATGCATTGATGCTAAGCATTGCCATTGCAAGCTTTCCGTCTAGCTTACGGTCATAGTGAACGTAGCTTCCCACACCGGCAGGCATTCCCGTAATGATGACCTCTACCACTCCGCCTATCGTGTCACCAGCTTTTTTAGCTTGGTCAATAGCTTCTACCATTTTCAATGACGCTTCAGAATCTAAACAGTAGACAGGGTCGTTCTCCACTTTTTCACGTATATCATCTATTGTCATACCTTCAGCTAAATTCAGGTTAGCTTCAATGCCACCTATTTTCGTTACATGAGCAACGATAGAAATGCCTAGTTCGTTTAATAGTTGCTTTGCAACAGCTCCCACAGCCACTCGGACCGTAGTTTCCCTCGCAGAGGATCGCTCCAATACGTTTCGTAGGTCACGATGTCCATATTTCATACCTCCAACGAGATCGGCATGTCCTGGACGAGGTCGTGTTATCTTTCTTTTTATTTCATCTGGATTCATGTCCTCATCTAGTGGCTCTATTCCCATAATATGAGTCCAATGTTTCCAATCATCATTATTTACTACTAGACAAACTGGAGATCCTAATGATTTACCATGTCGCACTCCCGCTGTAATTGCTACTGTGTCTTTTTCTATTTGCATGCGTCTTCCTCGACCATGTCCACCTTGACGTCTTTTTAGTTCTTTATTTATCTTTTCACTTGTGATATCTAATTGTGCTGGTAACCCTTCAATGATTGCAGTAAGCTGTGGACCATGTGATTCACCTGCTGTTAAATAACGCATAACGCTTTCCCCCTTCAACTCGCTAAAGTATTTGTTTTCAACTATATCATATTTACTTAGAGTATAGAAGAAAAACTGTCCGTTTTTTAGCGGACAGTTCCTCATTAAAAATCGACAAATTAAAATCACTTACCAATCAAATTCGTTCTACATTTTCCGGTAGAAAAACGTATCCTCTGTTACAAAATCGTACTTGGTAGGATTAAAAATTTGTTCTGTGCTTCCAACAAAAAGGATTCCGCCAGGACGTAGCGACTTGCTAAAGTTTTGATAAATCTGATCCTTAGCTTCTTCTGTAAAATAAATCATTACGTTACGGCAAATGATTAAATCGAGATTTCTCTCGTATGTATCCAATAAAAGATTATGCTTTTTAAAAGAAACAGTTCTTTTAATGGTGTCGTCAATTTTATAAAAAGGCGCTTGCTTCTCAAAATATTTATTTTTCATATCTAAGGGAACCTCTGCTAACGATCGTTCCGGATAGATTCCTACCTTTGCTCTTTGAATAGCATTTTCGTCAATATCCGTTGCTAGAATAGAAATTTGGCTAATCGGTAGATGATTAGACAATACCATTGCTGTAGTATATGGTTCTTCACCTGTAGAACATGCTGCACTCCATATTTTAAGCCTCTTGTTATCAGCTAGTAGCTTTGGAAAAATTTTTTGTTGTAATACTTCCCACCTCTTGCTATTTCGATAAAACTCAGACACATTGATTGTCATTCGGTCGAGGAATTCATTTAGAAGATCTCGGTCCGTGTCAATCGCCTCAAAGAAAGAAACAAAATTTTTATATCCCTTCTTTTCATATAAAGATGTCAGGCGTCGTTTCATTTGAGCTTCTTTATACAGAGCTAAATCGATGCCAGTTTTCTTTTTAATAGACTCTACAAACTTTATGTAATCTTGCAAATAATATCGTTCCCTTCCACCAGCCTATCTATAAAGTATATCGCAATATAGTCATTTCGAATACAGCAAAAAAACAGAGAAATGTGAACATTTACGCATATACTTTATATATGTATTACAAATAATCCAAAGCAAAGCGTGAGTCACCTAAGGAATAACCGCATGAGGACTATAGGCACAGACAACCTGCTGCAGGAAGTAAACGCTTTATCAGAGAACAAATATTAAAAAATGTCTATCCATACGCTATAAAACATAAAAACCTCTCTGGAAAATCGAGTTCTTTCATAAGAGGAGTGAATTTTCTTGGAGTGTTTTTTGTTGTGAAATGCTAAACTTAAAATAATGAATCAGCTTTTTGAAATAAAGGATAAAAATGAAAAAATAGATATTAGTTAGGAGAATTCAATGAAAAGCCTTTTAAATTCAACCCTAATTTTTGTAATACTCCTTTTCATTAGTTTGAATTGGGTAATTTTTTGGGGTGGTATCTATGAAGAGATGAACATTGATATTGAAAAGTATGGTTGGACACCTTATGTCTCTATTCTTATTCTACTTCTGGTGTTTACTAGAGGTAAGTTACTATTTAATAGCAGGAATAGAGGAAAAGATGGAGAAAAACTACCGAAATTGATTTATATCATACTGATTTTAACTGCCATTATTCTGTTACTCTTCCCTCCTGTACTAAGCTTCCTTAACAAATAAGAGGTCTTTACTTTAATGAAGTATTTAATTATTTGAATTAAAGCTGTCCGTTATTTAAAAGAGAGGGGATTTTAAATAAAACTACAAGGAGCTAGAAGTTGCATTTTCTAGCTCCTTTTTTGTAAATTGTTAAATCTACCCCTATCATTCTCCAATGAGTTAATTTAGCCTAAAAAAAAGACTGTAGATAAACTTAAATTAAGTTTATCTACAGTCTAAGCCATCTCCTTAGCAGAGAATAGCTTTGTTTTTTTAATTAGTTAATCCAGTTGTTAGCATCTTTAGCGTAAGAAACTAATTCTTCTTGTTTGAAGAATAAGCCAATTTCACGTTCAGCGCTTTCAGATGAATCCGAACCGTGGATAATGTTTTTACCAACAGTTACTGCGAAATCTCCACGAATTGTTCCTGGAGCAGACTCTTTAGGGTTAGTAGCACCCATCATTAAACGAGCTGTAGAGATAACATTTTCCCCTTCCCAAACCATTGCAAAAACTGGTCCAGAAGTGATGAATTCTACAAGTTCTCCGAAGAACGGACGCTCTTTGTGCTCACCATAATGTTGTTCTGCTAATTCAGTAGGAATTTGCATTAATTTTGCTCCAACTAATTGGAATCCTTTTTTCTCGAAACGACTAACGATTTCACCGATTAGGTTACGTTGTACGCCGTCAGGTTTTACCATTAAAAATGTTTTTTCCATTATGAACACTCCTTCAAATATAAAATGGATTTTATTTCTCCACCGTTAAAAATACTATCATTACAGCCAGTTAATTTCAATTAAAAGTTACGTTTACTCATAAATAATGCGACATTTTGCAAGGATTTCTTTGCAGAATTTGACGGAAGCTGTTTCACCTCATGTAAAGCCTTTTGCAAATACATATTACTTACTTGTTTTGCTCGTTTAATACCTTCCGATTGTCGAATCTCTTTAAGCAGCAATTCCATATCTTTCTCTTCGATATCACCATCGAAAACCCTTTTCAATAACGGATAGATAGCTGGATCATTTTTTGAGTATATCACTGGTAAAGTAATATTACCTTGAAGTAAGTCTCCTCCAGCTGGTTTACCTAACTCCTCCTCAGTGGAAGTGAAATCGAGGATATCATCGATAATCTGGAAAGACATTCCTACATAGTAACCAAATCTCTTAAGATGCTTAATAGTCTTTTCATCGGCACCTGAAGAAATTGCACCCAGTTCACAGCTGGCTGAGATGAGGATTGCTGTCTTTCTTTTAATTCTTCTTAAATAGTCCCGGACCGTCTGATCAACAAATCCCTTGTCCTCAATTTGTATTATCTCCCCAATACAAAGCTCGACCATCGTATTAGAGAGAACCTCATGAGCATATGTATTTTTTACTGCTGTTATGTATTCAATAGCCTTAGCGAAAAGAAAGTCACCTGTATACATAGCTACTCGATTGTTCCATTGAGACTTAACAGTTTCTCGGCCTCTTCTAGTTTCAGCATCGTCAATCACGTCATCATGGACCAAGGAAGCCATGTGTATCAACTCGACAGAAACAGCAACCTGCTTAATAGACTCTATAGAATAGTCGCCAAATTTAGCTGAAAGCAGTACAAATACAGGGCGGATTCTTTTTCCCCCTGCGAGCAACAAATGAAGCGAGGCCTCATTCAATAAGTGGGAGGAAGAATTCACAGCTGCTGCTAATTCATTTTCAATGACTTCTAAATCCGATTTTAGATCGGAATAAAGCATTTTTAATCTCATCTTATCCACAGAAACAAACCTTCCCCTACTTAAAAATCTTTCTTATAGCCAATATGTCGGGCAGCTGCACCACCACTGTATGGTTTACTACTCACGTTAACCATTCCTACTGTTTCAAATAACTGAGTTAGCTCAGCTCTATTTGGAAATTCTTTTGCGGACTCTTGTAACCAAGAATATTCTTTATAACTCTTAGCAAAAAGCTTTCCGAAAACTGGCATAATGTATCTAAAGTAAAAGCGGAATCCTGCATTAAAGAGCTTGGAATCTGGCTGAGAGGTTTCTAAACAAACAATCATGCCACCCGGTTTAGCTACTCGGTTCATCTCCTGTAGCACTTGTTTATAGTCGGGAACATTTCGCAAGCCAAATCCAATTGTTACATAGTCGAATGTATTATCCTCAAAAGGCAGCTCCATTGCATTACCATGAATCAATTCAATTTGTGGTATATCTTTCACTTTTTCTTTTCCTACATTTAACATATTTTGACTGAAGTCTAATCCTTTAACTGTACCAGTAGGACCAGCAGCCTTTGCTAAAGCGATCGTCCAGTCAGCCGTGCCACAACAAACGTCTAATGCACTGCTTCCTTCTTTGACCTGCATAGCTTTCATCGTGTCGCCCCGCCAGCTTTTATGTTGCTGAAAGCTTATGACAGAATTCATAGAATCATAGTTCGTGGAAATCTTCTCAAAAACCTCGTGGACATGTTGTTCTTTTGTTTTTCCCATCTGTTAAACCTTCTCTCAACTGCTCTTTATAGCTTGTTCGGTTACTCGCTCTAAAATAGCATGCTTTACGTTTTCTTTTAATATAGTGGAGTATCGCACTTCCCGCACCAAATTATTTTCTACCGTTTCTATTTCCTCACGAAGCAAATCGATCTTTGTCTGCAACAGGAAGGAATTTCGGATATAGAATGTTTCTTCCCTGTTTTCAAAGGCATGTAACTCTCTTCTTAAGGCTATAAGGAGTAATGCTTCCTTCATGATAAAGATATATTCATGATACGAAAAGTATTCCATGAATTGCTCGATTGGCTTACTTTCTATCAGCTGTATAGACTGAATAAGGTCTTCGAAAGGATAAGCTAGGTGGTCATAAAATTTTGTTTTGTGCTCTGTGATAGATGAGACTCCAGCAGAAAAAATTTGAATCAGCTCTAGCTGCTTTCCCTTCGCCAGCAGCTGATAATATTTTCCACTGTAATAATCTCCCGCCAATACTTGTAATTGTTGCTCTTTGGTGGTCGCATTTTGCTCCTTGACTAAATCGTGAGCTGCAAGAGCTGCAAAAATCAATGAGACAGCAATGGTCGCTTGATTATTTGAGTCATCCCACTGTTCTCCATTTAGCATGGGTAAAAGCGTAAAGAACAAACGTTCTTCGTCGATAACAGGCATTCCTGCATATTTTAACAGAGTATTATGTTGTATTTGCATGAGAATATCTCTTTTGTATTTTTCTAAATGATGTTTTATCAAAGATTCATTCATACACTTTACTCCATTTCCCAATCGCAGTTAGCATTAGTCTGTCACGACATATATAATTTAACTCGCGATTATTGGCCTTTTAAATTATTTATTTCTTAGATTCACTTTTAATAATACCGTTGTCTGTATGAATGGAAGCTTTGCCTCTTATCTTCATAGCAGATGTATGCTCTGTAAATTGAGCAATCATCACTTCACCTGTATCAAGCTTTTCAGAATGATGGAATTTTGTATCCGTACCTCGGGTTAAACCGATCACTTGTACTCCGTCTTCCTCTGCCTTTATAACGATAAAATCTGAACTAGACATTACAATAGTCTCCTTTGTTCATAATCTAAATTCATCATACCATATTCTCATCGAACCTCAAAAGGAGTTATTTCATTTGGATAAATGATAAAACCTCTGAGCGCTTTATATCGTCTGTTTCATAGATACCTCTTGCTACAGAAGTAACGGTCTTGGCACCAGGCTTTTTAATCCCGCGCATGGTCATGCACATATGCTCTGCCTCTATCACGACATAGACTCCATGAGGGTTAATCATTTCCATAATATCATTAGCAATCGTGGAAGTGATTCTTTCTTGAAGCTGTGGCTTTCTTGCTGTAACTTCCACGGCTCTAGCGAGTTTACTTAGGCCGGTTACAACGCCATCTCTAGGTATGTATGCAACATGTGCCTTACCGTAAAAAGGAACAAGGTGATGTTCGCACATGGAGAAAAAAGGTATATCTTTTACTAAAACTAATTCCTCATGCTCTTCATGAAAAACTGTCTTGAAATGTTCTTTTGGATCTTGGTGTAGTCCTTCAAACATCTCAGCATACATTTTAGAAACTCTTTTTGGAGTATCCAATAACCCTTCTCGATTAGGATCTTCTCCTACCGCTTCTAAAATCATTGTTACTGCATTTTCTATTTTTTTCAGATCGACCTTCGTCATCTGCTGACCCCCCAGAAAAAACTGCATAATATGTCGTATGTATCTTAGCATATGAAATGAATATAGGAAATTAATTTCACTTCAGGCAACAAATTTTTATTATATAATAAATTGAAAAGAACGGCTACTATGAAGCAAGCTTCACAGTAACCGTTCTATGTACTACGACACCATTATTTTACAGCATCTTTAAGTGCTTTACCTGGTTTGAAAGCAGGCACCTTGCTAGCAGCGATATCGATTTCTTTACCTGTTTGTGGATTACGTCCTTTACGTGCAGCACGTTCACGAACCTCAAAGTTACCAAAACCGATCAATTGAACTTTTTCACCATCTGCAAGAGCAGTTTGAATTGATTCAAATACAGCCTCAACTGCTTTAGTTGCGTCTTTTTTCGATAATTCTGCAGCCTCTGCAACAGAGTTCACTAATTCTGTTTTATTCATACTATTCACCTCCTCTCAAAGGAAGATAAGCATCAATCCTGTAAAAAGAGTATCACAACAGAAATGCCTTCGCAACACTATTTATCCGTGTTTAGGCAACTTTCCTTAAAAAGAACGTAAAAAAAACAAAGAAAAGGACTTTTTGCATAGGCACAAAAAGTCCAAATCCGTATTTTATAGAATAAAGGTAACCATTCCACGGTCTCCCTCATTTACCATTCTTTCAATTGTTTGGCGCATTCTTTTCTTAGCAACCTGACTTACACTTTCCGTTTTATACCGTATACTTTCCTTCATAACCTCTAACAGAGACGTTCCAAAAACCTGCGTTGACCAAAGTGCATCTCTATCATGTAAGAATCCATGCTTTAAGTCTTTTAAAAGCTGCTGACTGTGGAATTCTGACCCTAAAAGCGGAGCAAATTCTGCTTCCATATCCACTCGAATGATATGAAGCGAAGAAGCCTTAGCTTTTAAGCTGACTCCAAAGAAATTATTTTGTTTAATAATTTCTGGTGCAGTAGGTTGGAAATCCTGAATGGATGGAAGTGACACACCATATCCTGTCGTATTTGCTGCTTCTAGCGCATCCGCAAACCGATGATATGTCTTTTTAGCTGTAGACGCTTCCTTAACAAACAATAACCAGTCTTTTTTAGAAGTAATTGGCTCATCAAGCCATTCATCACAAACCTCTTGAAATACTTCAGGTTTTAAATCTATTTGAATACAAGCAGACCCTCTACCAGGATCTGCCTCTATAACCTCTGCAGACTTGATAAATGGGACTTCCTTAAATTTTTCTGCAAGCTCCTTCACGTCTCTCATTTTGGAGACAATTTGCAGCCATTCTTGTAAGGAAGTAGTAATTTGATTGTTAACAAAATGATCTGGCTCAAGTACATCTGTCCAATCAGGCTTCATCAATTCAATGTCCGTTATCGGAAATTCATATAGCGCCTGTTGTAGTATGTACTGAATTTCCTCTGCTGTCATTCTATCCACAGCAACCGGAATTACAGGTACTTCATGAGTTTTTTGAAGTTCTTCGCACAAATGAAGAGTTTCTAAATGACCTGGCGTTTTGCTGTTAACGACAATAACAAATGGCTTTCCAATTTCCTTTAACTGACCTATAATTTCATCTTCTGCTTTTTCTGCTGCTACCCTAGGAATATTATTGACAGAACCATCCGTTGTAATCACAATGCCAATAGTAGAATGATCCCGAATAACCTTATCAGTTCCAATTCTTGCAGCTTCCTCAAACGGAATTGCTTCCGTATGCCAAGGAGTATGGACCAGCTTCTGCCCTTCTTCTCCAGAATGGGTTTTAATGCCATCAATCATGTACCCTACGCAATCTACTAATCTAATTTGTAATCGAAGCTGCTCGTCACCCAAGTATACATTCGTACCATGAGCAGGAACAAATTTAGGTTCTGCTGTCATAATGACGTTTCCAGGAGAGCTTTGTGGAAGTTCGTCTTGTGCTCTTAATCTTTCTGATTCGTCAACAATATTCGGTAATACAACTAGCTCCATTACTCTTTTTACAAACGTAGATTTACCTACCCTAACTGGACCTACTACACCAAGGTACACATCACCATTTGTTCTTTCTGCTATTTGTTCATACAGTTTGCTAGACATCGGTATTCTCCTTTCTTCGCAATTTAATATATGCACGAAAAAAACGTTTCATGCATAGAGCATGAAACGTTTCTTATAAGTTATTTGTTTATCATAAAAATAGGTTCGTTATTTTCATCAACCGTATAAGGCAATGAATACGCAGGGACGATCGCAAAGTTATCCGTTATTAAAAAACGAATATCATCACCTGGCTTGACGTCAACCTCTGTCTCTTGAAGCAAACGATAAAGCTCAATAGAATAGTCCACATATACTTTTCCATCGCCCGTCGCTACTAGAGGAAGCAGAGTGTCTGAATAAGGGCTTTGAACGGTAATTTCGTCTTTATAACCCATCTTTTTAAAATCTAGCTTATAAACACCTTCTACAATCGTCTCAGCGATAGGACCATAGCCGTTTATCCCTTTGCGATAGTTAATATCTCGCAAAGTATCTGCAATTCGTAAGTCTACCAACTTTACAGTTGGGTTTTCCTCTACGTCCATTAAGACATATTGATAAATCCCACCTGTTTCATACGAGTTAGCAGGAGCTTTCCCAAGATAGTTCGGAACAATTTTCTTAAAATCTATCGGATATTTTATATATTGATCTGTTTCTTGCTCACGTGTTTTGATAGGCAGCAAGCCACCTGAGGCTTCTTGGAAGCTTTCAACTGCAGTCTGTACGGAATTAAGCTGATCTTCATAAGGTAATAGGTTTTCTGGCTCATAGCCGCCTTTAAAACCACAACCACCTAAGACGAGTGTTGTTATAGAAATAGCAGTTAGTAATAGTTTTTTCATTCGAATCTCCTTACTAGGCTTTTGTTGGATTGAAAATGATATAAACCATTGTGATAAAACCAATGAAAAGCAATATGTATGCAACCAGACCAAATATAAACTTTATGAATCTGTTTTGGATTTTTGTTTTTACAAAAAACATAAGTAACATGGCCATAAACATGCATCCCATAGAACCAAAGGATATCCACATTTTGTCCATTGAAGAGACTAATAGCAACTGTTCCCCCACCTTTCATGAAAATAGTATATCACATGAAAAAAGAGTTGCTTTTTTATACAACTCTTTTTTATGACAATTTTTAAAACGTCTTATAATCTTCCAGTTCATTCTTCTTTGTACGATGCATTAGGGAATCAACTGCTTGTTTTGGATGTACCTGCTCAAACAGAACAGAATGTAATGCAGCGGTAATAGGCATATCAATAGATTGCTTCTGTGCAAGCTGAAACGCTGCTTTTGTCGTCCTAACGCCTTCCACTATCATACCTACTTCTTCTAGCACCTCATCTAAGCTAGAGCCTTTACCGAGTAGGTTACCGGCTCTCCAGTTACGGGAATGTACACTTGTACACGTTGCTATTAAATCACCCATTCCTGTCAGACCAGAGAAAGTGTACGGCTTGGCACCTAGACTTATACCAAGTCTTGAGATTTCAGCTAAACCTCTAGTTATAAGTGCAGCTTTAGCATTATCACCATAACCAAGCCCATCTACAATACCAGCGGCCAATGCGATGACATTTTTTAAGGCAGCCCCTATTTCTACTCCAATGACATCATCATTAGTATAGACACGGAAGTAATTATTCATAAATAGATCTTGTACTTTTTCTGCAGCCATCATATTATCACTAGCCACCGTAATCGTAGTTGGATGCTGTAAAACTACTTCCTCGGCGTGGCTAGGGCCAGATAATACTACAATACCCTCTACCATAGATTCAGGAACTTCCTCAGCAATCATCTCTGATATTCGCTTTAAGGAATCAGGTTCGATTCCTTTCGAAACATGCACTAAAAGCTTTTTGTTTTCCATCAGCTTTACAATATCCTGACAAACTTCTCTAATTGCCTTTGTAGGTACTGCTAAAACAATAATAGATGCATGCTCTATTGCTTGAGTTAAATCGCTTGTAGCTTTAAGATTTTCAGGCAGTATCGTATCCGGCAAGTATTTTTTATTGGTATGATTCTGGTTTATTTCCTCGGTTTGAGTTTCTCTGTGTGACCAGAGAAGGCAATCATGAGAATTATGCGCAAGAACCATCGCTAAAGCTGTTCCCCAACTACCTGCTCCAAGAACGGTTACATTTGTCATCTTTAAGCCCCCTTTGCTAATTATGTTCTAGCACGAGTAATAATTCTTATAGGCGTGCCTTCAAAATCGAATGATTCACGAATGCGATTTTCTAAAAATCTCTCATAAGAGAAGTGCATTAATTCCGGTTCATTAACAAATACAACAAAAGTAGGCGGTTTAATGGCCACTTGAGTAGCATAGTAAATACGCAATCTTTTCCCTTTATCTGTTGGAGCAGGGTTTCTTGCTACTGCATCTTCTACTACCTCGTTTAGAACGGAAGATGTAACGCGCATTGCATGGTTTTCACTTACTTGATTGATAACTGGGAATAAAGAATTTACACGTTGTTTTGTTTTTGCTGATACAAATACGATTGGTGCATAATCTAAAAATTGGAAATGCTCACGAATCTTTTTAGTCATTTCACTCATCGTCTTATCATTTTTTTCAATGGCATCCCATTTATTCATCACAATAATAACTGCTTTACCGCCTTCATGAGCGTAACCAGCGATTTTCTTATCCTGCTCTTGAATGCCTTCTTCTGCATTTAGAACAACTAAAACAACGTCTGAGCGTTCAATTGCCTTTAATGCACGAAGTACAGAATACTTTTCAGTTGTCTCATACACTTTACCCTTTTTACGCATACCAGCAGTATCAATCATTACATAATCTTGATCATCGAATGAGTACTCTGTATCGATAGCATCTCTTGTAGTTCCCGCAATTTCACTTACGATGACTCGCTCGTGCCCTAAGAATGCATTGATTAAAGATGATTTCCCTACATTTGGACGTCCGATAAGAGAAAACTTAATAACCTCTTCACCGTATTCCTGTTCATCCATATCTGGGAAGTTTTTAGCGACTTCATCGAGCAAATCTCCTAGACCTAGACCATGTGAACCTGAAATAGGGTATGGTTCGCCTAATCCTAGGGCATAAAAGTCGAAAATCATTTCGCGCATATCTGGATTATCAATTTTATTGACCGCCAATACAACCGGCTTCTTTGTTTTATAAAGTATTTTAGCAACGTATTCATCTGCTGCTGTCACACCCTCACGACCATTTGTTAGGAAGATGATTACATCTGCCTCATCCATAGCGATTTCAGCCTGTTGTTTGATTTGCTCTAGAAATGGCTCGTCGCTCAATTCAATTCCACCTGTATCAATGATGTTGAATTCATGTGTAAGCCAATCTGCTGAGCTATATATACGATCACGCGTTACACCTGGGATATCTTCCACAATGGATACACGTTCTCCTACAATTCGATTAAATATAGTCGATTTACCTACATTAGGTCTACCAACAATTGCTACTACTGGTTTTGTCATTAATATTACATCCTTCCAAACTTCGTCTAAACTGTATTATACAACAAAACAATAAAAGCAGGCGACTTTATTGAAGTCACCTGCTTGAATAAGTTAAGATTATGACGAAATTAGCTATTATTATTTGTTAGTAAAGTCTTTTAAACGATCGCCTAGAACATCGCTAATAGAAAAACCTTTGGATTCTTCAGGCATTTGATAATCAGCTAAATTGAACTCATCTTCGTTCTTCACTAGCTCTTTAATACTTAGAGATAAACGTTTTTCTTTACTGTTTACATCTAAAACTTTTACCTCTACCTCTTGACCTTCTTTCAGTACTTCCTGAGGAGTCCCGATATGCTGATGAGCAATTTGAGATATGTGAACTAAGCCTTCAACCCCAGGGAAAACTTCAACAAAGGCACCGTAAGATACTAGTCGTCTAACTTTCCCAGTTAGAACAGATCCTTTTGTAGCCTTGTCTTCCAGATCAGACCATGGTCCAGGTAACGTATCTTTAATAGATAAAGAAATTCTTTCTGCATCTCGATCTATAGACAATACTTTTACCTTAACTTCTTGTCCCTCTTTTAACACATCAGATATGTTATCTAAGTGCTCGTGGGATACTTGAGAAATATGAACAAGTCCATCCACGCCTCCAATATCTACAAAAGCACCAAAAGAAGCTAGTCTTTGGACTGTACCTGGAACAATGTCCCCAGGTTTAATGTTATCTAACGTTTTGTTTTTATTTACTGATTTTTCATCCTCAACTACTGCTTTATGAGAAAGAATTAATCGGTTTTTGTCTTTTTCTAATTCAACGATTTTAAAAGTCAAAACTCGCCCTTTATAATCTTCAAATGATTCTACAAAATAATCTTCTATTAAAGAAGCAGGTATGAATCCACGGACACCCAAATCTACAACTAGTCCGCCTTTAACAACCTCTTTAACTTCTGTTTCAATAACTTCCCCAGATTGAAACTGTTTTTCTAACGTTTCCCATGCTTTTTCAGCATCGACTTTTCGTTTGGAAAGAACGTAGTTAGATTCTTCTACCTTAGTAATCATGAGTTCAAGTTCATCGCCGATGGAAACGGAGTCGGATGCTTTTTCAATATGCAGGCTAGAAAGCTCGCTAATTGGAACTATACCATCGAAAGGTGCACCTTCAATTGATACAATTATTGATTTCTCATCTACTTGTGCAACCGTCGCTTTAACCAGATCTCCTTCTTTAAACTCTTGCGTGTTTAAGTTCATTTCTTCTGACATATGATATTCCTCCTTCACAACGTCTCTTCTCTATTTTATGCGAACTTTCTCAGAAATACAAAAAGAAGCACTTTTGAAATAGAAATTCCCATCCACTTAATCATTTTGCTTCGCTATCAAACTAAAAAACTGGATAAAAACAAGAGAATATTAAAAGCTAGTGACATATATGCTAGTTTATAAAAATAGTTGATTTTCTCTCTCCGTAGGATGATTGAGAGTCCGCCACACTGTAGCCATTAAAGATGTGTTAAGAACAGATTAAAGTATTTAAAATCATTTAGTTTTATATTGGTCTAGTATTTTACCGATGTGTTCCATAATAACTTCTGTAACTTCATCTGCAGAAGCTCTTCTTTCTCTGTACGGCTCCATATCTATAACTTCTCCAAAAACTATTTTTAAACGTCTAAAAGGTTTATATGGCCCAATAATTGCACATGGCACTACGTTTGCATTTCCTCTAAGGGCAAAAAAACCAGCACCACTAAAACCTTTTCCTAGCTTTCCATCCTTACTTCTTGTTCCTTCTGGAAAAAGACCTACAACCTCTCCTTCTTTTAAAAGCTTTAACGCTTTTCGAAGCGCATCACGGTCGCTCATTCCTCTTTTTACTGGGAATGCTCTTACGCCCGGTAGTAAACTTTTTAATACAGGTATTCTAAAAAGCTCTTCCTTTGCCATGAAGTTAACAGGTCGTGGTGCGTTAATCCCAACGACAGGAGGATCTAAATTTTCTATATGGTTTGAGCATAGTAAAATCCCTCCCTCTTTTGGGAAATTTTCAGCCCCTATTACTTCAAATCTATATATTGGTTTTAACGCTGCAAAAACAATTGTTTTCGCAAAGGAATACAGTTCCAATTAAACCATCCTTTCTTTTGCCAACTGCATAATCTTATTAGAAACTTCATGAATCGTAAGAGATGTGGTATCAATGAAAATAGCGTCTTTTGCTTTGATGAGAGGAGATGCTTCTCTCTCGCTATCCAATTTATCTCTTAATGCTATATCATGAATTAATTCTTCTAAGCTTGTATGAATTCCTCTTTTTTCGTTTTCTAGAAATCTTCTGTTTGCTCTTTCTTCAACACTTGCAGACATAAATATTTTAAGTTCAGCATTTGTAAGGACGTGTGTTCCAATATCTCGTCCATCCATTACCACTCCGCCAGATTTACCCATCTCAATCTGTCTTTTCACCATTTCTTCTCTTAAATCAGCATGTGCTGCTACAACTGATACGTTCGAAGTGACTTCTTTTGAACGTATTTGGTCCGTTACTTCCACGTTATCTAAAAACACAAGTTGTCCTTTAGAAGATGGCTTAAGCTCAATAGAGGTATCTTTTAGAAGCTCAGTTAGTTTGCTTCCATCTTGCAAATTTATGTTAAGTTGAAGTGCTTTATACGTAATTGCTCGGTACATTGCTCCTGTATCCACATATGTATAACCTAATAATTCAGCCGTCTGCTTCGCTATCGTACTTTTACCCGCCGCTGCTGGACCGTCAATCGCTATTTGAATTTGTTTCATCATTTTATCCTCCACTCTATTTGCCTATATTTTATCACAGAATAATACGAAAAAAAAAAGCCTGTAAATACAGACTTTTAACTTAGTCCTTTTTTTCGCATAAGCAACTGTCTTTCAAAGCAAAAACGAACGATTTGTTGCCTGTCCAAATCATCTGTATTCGTAAATTGTAAAGACGCAATTTTTAACGATTCTCTCTCCCAGATGCGTATGACTAAAGCAGTAGTAAATACATATCTCATTTCTCCATTATTAAAAGATAATGGAATAATTAAAGATACCTCATCTCCACCACTAAATTTCACTTCCTCATTTAGAATGATGGCTACCCCACCCGCACTTATGTCATCAGTTACCGATTGATATTTTTCATCTCCAAATTGAATAGCAATATCAATTGGTGATACAACTCTTACAAAATTACGACGCTGTATTTTCATAAAGTCTTCCGTGTCAGGATAAGACAGTCTTATCATTGGAATTTGTCCTAACTTTCTTCCTAACACTTCTGTTGGAAAAGCAAAGACAGATTTCGTTTCTTCTATAAACGTGGCACGTAACTGAGTACCTTCCATCATGACAACGGTTTTGTTGGTAATAGTATCTATAGGATAATCTACATATATAAAATGATCATCCATATCTACTACTTTACAACGATATTTCTCAGCCTTCTCTGTGAAAGTTGGCTCAACTATTAAATTTGTTCCTAGTTTAATTTGCATAATTTTTACCCTCTTAAATGTCATATTAATTTTATTATGACATTTAAAGAGGGAGAATTCTATATATTATTTTAAGGTAATTTTTCTGAATGCAGAATCTCATGTGATTCTGTATCAATATACACTCTATATGTTCCAATGTCTTCGCTTCGAGTTAGTAACTCATATGCTAGACGCTGCTGTAATTGATCATTCTCAACGTAAGCCATTTTTGCTTCTTCTATTTTTAAATTATCAGCGAATATGGTTTTATAATCTAAAGGAATTACTTTTTGTTTAGCTATTTTTTCCTCTTGAATGTACTCCATTGCATTTAAGCCTAGTAATTCTCCATTGTCTTTTGCAATTTTTAATTGTAATCCATCTGCATAA
The DNA here is from genome assembly GCF_038593405.1 of Psychrobacillus sp. FSL W7-1457. NCBI lineage: Bacteria > Bacillati > Bacillota > Bacilli > Caryophanales > Bacillaceae > Psychrobacillus > Psychrobacillus sp. FSL W7-1457. The sequence goes on along the minus strand of NZ_CP151993.1, from coordinate 1,695,523 downwards.
ACGATTGCATCATTTTCTGCGTCCTTCCGAGCAAACGCTAAATGCCACCCAATGTGGTTTTCACGGAATTCTATAAGCTCCGTATCTGTATACCCTAACTTTTTCATATAATCCAAAGCATTTTTCTTCATGCTTTCCGTATCAATAGTATTTTTATCAAAAGGTCTTTCCATTAGAAAGGATAATAAATGGCCTCCCTTTTTTGTAAAATCAGCGTAACCAATACGAATGTCTTTATGAAATTCAATATGGTAGAAGGGATATGGAGCATCCTTTCCACTTTCTGTAACATAAATTTTGGCATCCGCTAGTTCTGGAAAAATCTTTGCAAACTTTGCTTTTACATCCTCTACGCTTACTGGTTTATCCGAAATATGTTGTAAGTCTTTTTTCTTCTGTTGATCGGTTTCACTTGCTGTCATTGGAAAATCGCTTTCCGTATACGCTTTTACAGATGCTCCAAGGGATTTCCAATTCTTTTCGTTTTCTTTATTAACTTTATTTTGTACAAAGGAACTAACAATGTAATCTTTGTTTCCATCGTTTCTATTTGTGAATGCCCATTGGTCGGCTAAGCTCCTTAAATTTTCACGTGCACTTACCATATTTCCTTGCCACTCTTCGATTGGTACTTTTCCTGTTCTAACTTGAGTAGCTCCATTACCTATTCTCGTTAAATAGTTCAACCAGCTTGAGGAAGTTTCCTGATCTATAGGTAGCCCTGAAATAGATGCTCGAATATCTGAAGACAGTCTCCATACATCCTCCAGCGGACGATCTAATGACTCTTTATCTTTAAATATCAATGTTTCATCAATGGAATCACTTAATTCAGTCAGTTTTTCGGAGGCAGAATTTAATTCATTCGAATATTGACTTGCTAAAGCATTCTTAAGGTTGGTGTTTTGTTCTTGTACTGAAAAATGATAAACAACAAATACGGCAAGAGCAGCTATAGCGATTACCCATCCAAATTTTTTCATATAGTCTCCTTATGAGCAAAAAATATGCTGTCCAATTTTTTTGATATGTGGTCTTGACCAGATCCACTTACTAGTAGCAGTTTCAGGATTGAAATAGTAAATTGCGTTTTCTGAAGGATCCCATCCATTTAATGCGTCTAGTACTGCTTCTTTAGCTCGCTCGTTCGGCTCTAGCCAAATTTGTCCATCAGCTACTGCAGTGAATGCTAAAGGTTGGAAGATCACTTCACTAATAGTATTTGGAAAGTCCGGGTGTTCTACTCGATTAAGGATTACCGCTGCAACGGCTACTTGCCCTTCATACGGCTCCCCTCGTGATTCTCCATAAACTGCGTTAGCAATCAGCTTTAAATCTTTTTCACTATACTTCGGTGGTAGCTGCATATTTGTACTTTCAGGTTTTTTATTATTCGCTTGTTGGTTCTGGTTTGTATTTCCATGTACTGAGAAACGATTACCCTTATTGATTTGATCATGTACATATTCTTTGTCAAACTTTGTAGCCTTCACTAGCTTGTCCTTAGTTCCTTGTCCTAAAAGACCATCCACTGGCAAACCAAATGCTTCTTGGAAGTTTCGAAGAGCCCAATACGTGCCATAACCAAATTTACCGTCAATTTCCCCGGTGTAATAGCCTATGTATTGTAATCTGGCTTGTAATTCAATTACATCGTCTCCAAATGCTCCACGCTGAACAGTTTGCTCGGAGAACGCTTGAGTAGTTTGCTCTTGAGTTAAGAACATATAGCTAGCTGTAAAAAAGATTACGCCAATAAGAACATATTTTAGCTGTTTCATAAGTCATCTCTCCTTTTTAACTAGCTTGGTTAAACAGGAGTGATTTATACATGATAACTTTCATGAAAACAGAAATTAAAAAGTAAAAACTTTGTTAAAGTTATTGGTTGATTTTGACTAACAATTCTTTTTAATAGTGAATGTAAACATTAAAAAAGGAACATTTTGTTTATGCGAGTATATTGTTTCGATTTATAGATGCTAAAGCTGTTCCCATTTATTGATTGTAGCTCCAGACGGCGACATAAGCAGGGATGAGGGAGACAGATAAGACATCACAACCACGCGCGTAAGCGATGGGTGATGGCTTATCGTTCACCCCGCGGAAAGCGTCCGGCTGGGGCGGAAATCAATTCTACTCTCTGATTTAAAAATTTCTTTGCATTATAAATCAACCCAACCCTTTAACATATCCAAAGTAAATTACCATACAAAAAAGTCATGACCTATTTATTTAGTCATGACTTCTATCTTCTTAAAGTTAGGTAGGATCTTCCCTAATAAAATATTCGTGTTTTTCAAATCTAGTTCTCCGAGATAAAATATGAGCTTGCTTTACTTTCGACAAGCCAAAAACCCATAAGAATAACATAAACGGGACCATCAGCAATATCTCTAACCCTGTGAAAGTCAGTATGCTATTATAGATAATGTGTAGAAAGAGTGGGGCGATTAAAGCAAAGAAAAGTTCAAGCCTTATTTTTTTTATAGAGGTAAACTTAGCTCTACCTATATAATATCCCATAACTACACCAAATAATGCATGACTCGAAACAGGTAACAAAGCTCTTAAAAAAGCCTCTCCCATTCCGTAGTTCAAAAGATATAAGATATTTTCTACGGTTGCAAATCCTAAAGAAACACTCGCACCATAGAGAATTCCATCATATGGGTCATCAAACTCAACATGCTTATATAAGGCCACTATTATTATTAGCCATTTAAAAAATTCCTCTAATGTACTTGTCACGAGGACATTCCGAAAAAAAAGAGAAGTAAACAAATGCTCCTCGTTTAATACGTGCTGGATAAACATAATTGGGAATGTTAATATAGCACCATAAATAAATGTATGTAACAAAAGCCTTGAAGGTTCTTCGGCAATTTCTCTACGAAGATAGAAATAACTTAAAAGCGCAAGAGCCGGTGCAATCGCACAGGAAAGTAGTACGAACATGATCTTACTCCTTCCATTTTACTATTTATATTATACATTAATTTCTTCTCATTTTGTTAAATTTCTGGAGGTTATATCAATGAAAAATATCTTACTTATCCATACCGGCGGAACTATTTCAATGCAGGTAAATGCAGAAACTGGTGCAGTAGTACCTTCAGATAGCAATCCATTACTGGTAGAAGCAGAGAAATTAAATAGCCTAGCACATATTATTGAGCTGGAAATATTCAATCTTCCTTCCCCACATATAACTCCCTTTGAGATGTTCCGTATAAAAGAATTAATTGATCAATATATCGTTAAAGGTGAAATTGATGGAGTGGTAATCACTCACGGTACAGATACTTTAGAGGAAACTGCATATTTTTTAGATTTAACGATTGGACCAGCCATTCCTATCGTGCTTACTGGGGCAATGAGATCTGCTAATGAAATAGGATCAGATGGCTTATATAATTTAGTGTCAGCTATCCAAGTCGCTTCATCTGATGATGCAGTTGGAAAAGGTGTTTTAGTTGTATTAAATGATGAAATACATACTGCGGTAAATGTTACGAAAACACATGCCAGCAACGTTAGCACATTTCAAAGTCCGCAATATGGTCCTATCGGATTTATCTCTAAGTCTATTGTATATTTTCATCACACACCTAATCATCAGCCTGTTTTTCCAATTCAACAGATTAACAAGAAGGTTGCTTTGTTTAAAGTCTATGCAGGGATGGAAGCAGATCTCCTAGAAGCAGCAGTAAATGTTGGATATGATGGGATAGTTTTAGAAGGATTGGGCCAAGGCAATGTACCACCTAGCCTAGTACCAGCAATTCAGGATTTATTGAGTAAGGACATCCCTATTGTTCTTGTATCGAGGTGCTTTAATGGAATTGCCCAAGACGTTTACGGTTATATGGGTGGCGGGAAAGGTTTAAAGGAGATAGGAGTCATTTTTGCTCAAGGTTTAAACGGTCAAAAAGCTAGACTAGCTTTACTAATCGCCTTAAATCATCCAGATCCAAAACAAGCCCTCCTTAGTATATTTACTAGGTAAGATAAAAAGTCTGTGATAATTCAATAGGTACAAGCTTAATAAGCGCTGGAGCTATGTACCCCCGTGAACAGAGCTAATAAAAGCTCTCAAAAAAACAAATACCTCGAGAGATTTTTCTCTTGAGGTATTAAAAAAAATAGTCCTGTAAATTGGTAAGCTATAGTAAAGAAATTAATTCACTTTCATTTGAAAAGAAGAAAAGTCTATACGCTTTCTTCTTTTCTTTTAATTTCTTTAGCTATCAGCTCACCATGGAAGCGACCGTTTTCTATAAAAATTTCGTTAGCATTATTTCCTGCTGCTATTACTCCCGCAATAAAAATACCCTCCACATTTGTTTCCATGGTTTCTGGATTATGCGATGGTCTTCCACTTTCGTTATCAATGGCTACTCCCATTTTTTCTAAAAAAGAATGGTCAGGATGATAGCCCGTCATAGCAAAAACAAAATCATTTTCAATGTCAAACTCGCCCTCTGTTCCTTTTAATGTTACTTTGTTTTCTTCAATAGATAAGACCTCAGTATTAAAGTGCATTTGGATTTCGTTATTTCTTACACATCCCTCGAACTCTGGTAAAACCCATGGCTTAATGCTTGAAGAGTATTGTCCCCTGCGATATACCACTGTAACATTTGCTCCTGCTTTATTTAGCGCAAGAGCAGCATCGATTGCTGAGTTTTTACCTCCAATTACTAAAACATCTTGGGAGAAGTATGGATGTCCTTCTTTAAAGTAGTGAAATACCTTCGGGAGATCCTCTCCGGGTATTCCCATGTAATTAGGATGGTCGTAATAACCTGTAGCTACAATGACGCTCTTAGCTTTGTAAGAACCCTTAGAGGTAGTTACTTGAAAATAATCGGTAGACCTTTCAACACGTTCCACTTGCTCATATTTGTTAACTTGAATATCTTTACGTTTCACTACCTCACGATAATAAACCAAAGCCTGGTTTCTTTTTGGTTTTCTTTCTTCTACGATAAAAGGTACATCTCCAATGGAGAGCTTTTCACTCGTACTAAAAAAAGTTTGATGAGTAGGATAGTTGAAGATAGCATTCACCACATTTCCTTTCTCAATAACGAGCGTTTCTAATCCCATTTCTTGAGTAGAAATTGCTGCTGATAGTCCACAAGGACCCCCTCCAATTACCACTACATCTAAAACTTGTTCCACGTATAAAACTTCCTTTCTTACTATATGTCTATCTCTCCATGTTATGAAGGGTTATGATATGACACTCAGATTTAGCCCCTAAGCGCAGTGGCACTCCGGTAGTACCAAATCCATTACTTATTAATTCTGCGCGATTTTCTTTTAATCGGTAGGAGCCTTTTTCGTATATACCAATAGGTCCTATACGAATTTGTCCGCCATGGAAATGCCCAGCTAGCATTAGCCGAGGCTTACTTACCTTAAGAGCAGAATGGAAAAATGCCGGTGCATGACTAACGAATATGATAATATCCTTTTCTTCCACCAGATTAAATGCATCTGCAATACTTACTTTCCCTACAAATCCATCATTTATCCCTACTAAGCGAATAGGTATCTTTCCTTCGGAGATCGTGACAGAAGTGTTATTTAATATTTGAATGTCTAGCTCTTGAAATATAGAAACTAAGTTAGATTCGCCTACTTCACGATCATTATTTCCAAATACATAATAAACAGGACCAAGCTTTTTTAACTGTTTTAAATTGAACTTTGTCCTCATCAAAGGTACACCCTTTTCTGTCAGGTCCCCTCCTATTATTACTAAATCTACCTTTCCAATGATGGAATGGATTAATGTATCATCTATTTTCCTGCGATGTATATCAGAAATAAATAATATATTCAATTGTGTCGCTTTTGGCATTTCTTTCACAAGTAGATGATGTTCTTTTACATTCGTTTGAAATGCTAGAAAAAGCATGTAAAGGAAGAGAATGATACCTGCAATAACAATGGTGATTCCTATCGATAACACTTATTATATTCCCCCTAAACCAAATAAGAAAAGCGAAAGCTCCTATACCTTACCCGTAAATCATATCAAAAGTGTAGAGTAGCCCTTAAGCTACTATATTCCTATTTGACCACGAGGTTCAAGGCAAAGCCAAACTATTCCCTAATCCTCTTCCAAGCAAAAAGACAGGGAATGACCCCTGCCTTTGAACCGATTTATATTACTCATCCTTGTCTATATGTAACACCCGGAAGCCTGACTTTTCTAGGTCATGGATAATACGATCTAATTTCTGTTCGTTATCAATCTTAAGAACGATTCGACGCACAAGCTTGTCAGTTTCATCAAAAGTAACTAAGGATATTACTGAAGTATGATACTTGTGAAGAATATCAGACACTTTCAAAATTCTTCCTTCTGATTCCACCGAAGTAAAGGCAATTCGTGTTCCCTTCGTATTCATTCCAAAGGCACTCTTAAATTGATGTATCGTATCGTATCGAGTGACAAGACCTAAAAATTTCTCATCCTCTACTACTGCAAGGATTGGAAAATCATATAATTTCATAAACGCTTGCTCGAATACATCACTTGTTTTGACAAAGGTATCTTCCCTAGTCACTACATCTGACACTTTTGTCTGTTTTAAAAACGTTTCTTTATCTGTATCACTGTAAAAATACGCCTTATATAACAGATACTTATTGAACATCCCCAAGTATTTTCCAGACTCAATAATTGGTAGGGCATCAATATCCTTAGCTTCCAGTTCATTTAAAGCATCCAATACGGAAGATTCTCCACTAATCGTTAAGCATTTTTCCTTCGGGATCATAACACTTTTTACAAACATGCAAACACCTCTTTCTCTATAGGTCTATACTTATATATTCTATAAAAAGGTTATTTATCCTGCCATCTGTACATTATGGCAGGATTAATTTTTGTCCTTCATAAATTTCATTCGAAGCTAGACCATTTGCAGCTTTAATTTTTTCAACTGCTTCTGGATTTTTATAGTAGTTCATTGCTATTCGGTATAAAGTCTCGTTTCCTTTAACAATATGCGTTTTAGCCTCGGTTTTTGGCTTTTCAACTTTTTCTTCCTTCTTAGGTTCTGCCTGCACTGGTGCTTTCGGTTCTTCCTTTTCTACAGGTGCAGGTGCTACTGCAGGAGTTGATTGAGCAACCTCAGTGGACTCTTCTGGCTTTGTTTCTTCTATTTTTTCTGTTTGAACTGGTTGTTCGGTAACCTCTTCATCTTTCTCATCTGTCTCATTTGAATTAGAGATTGGTTTTGTTTCCACTTCAATTCTAGCCTCTTCGGTCGTCGTCTCTTCTTTATCAGGCACATAGATAAACTGGACGTAGAGTAAAAAACTTGCTGGCAATAATATAAAAATAGCAAATAAGGTTGGTAAAAGAAGGTTCTTTTTCTTTTTCTTCTTACCAGTAGCATTTCTTCTGCTTCTTCTCAATTCTGATGATTCATTTTCTACCCCAATGGATTGTCTATGCTCTTCTATTTTTTTTTGATAATCATCTTTACTCATTTTTTCAAACTCCATTCTTCCACTTATCTACTACTATTATGACGAATTTTGTTGAAAATGTAAATGTTGTTAAGAGCTATAAGAGACTATTTAATCTACTTTTCCAGTAAAGTTTAGTAGTATTAACAGTGGTTTTTTCGTGTAGCTGAAATATTTCCTGAAGATTTAGAGTACATTTTGAACAACAATTTTTGGGCTTCCTTGTTAACCTTTGACCAAAATGTGCTAATAATTGTTCCCTTATACAAACCTCATTCTGTAAAAGGGTGTACAAATCTTGTATTTCTCTCCACTTTTTTTGTCGTATACGTTGAAAAAGATTAATGGTTTCTTGTTGGGATAGCTCCTTTTTCCAGTAATCTAGTATTCTTTGTGTCGTTTCTGATAAAACTACCTGATTACTTTTCCGATAAGCAATTTCAATATCCTGTTCCTCTGGAAATTCTTGCATGGCTACAAAATAGGCTTGTTCTACATCAGACTGCATATAAAGAATCGTCGCAATCGACTGTTTCCCGTCCCTCGCAGCCCTCCCTACCTCTTGCATATAGTTAGCGATAGAGGTTGGTATATGATCATGAATAATTTGCCTAATGTTATCCTTATGTATTCCCATACCAAATGCGTTCGTGGCGCAAATCCAATCTAGATGTCCTTGCTGGAATTGCTGCTGGATAAGAATACGATCCTCTTGATCCATTTTCGAGTGATAATAAGCAACCTTTACTCCCTTTTTTTGAAGCTCCTGAGCATAAAATTGTGTTTTCTTTCTAGACTGGCTATAGATAATCCCAGGACCAGTTGTGTTAGTAACTCTATTTATGATCCAGGCCAGCTTTTCTTTTTGGTTTTCTACCTGATAGGATTCATAGGCAATATAAGGTCGATCTAATGAATGGATATATTCAAATGGCTCTTTCATTAATAATGTATGTTCAATGTCCTTTATCACTTCGTTGGTAGCAGTAGCAGTTAAAGCCAGCACGTTCACATGTCGGAATGCCTGAAGCGATTTAGAAATTCTTAAATAGTCTGGTCTAAAATCAAACCCCCATTGAGAAATACAATGCGCTTCGTCTGCTACTATAAACGCAATTGAAATACTAGAAAGCCTTTGTTGAAAATACTCGTTTTGCAACATTTCTGGTGAAGTAAATATAAATTTGTATGTTTGTAAGCGAGATAATGCTTCTTCTCTTTGTTCAAAGGATAAAAAGGAATTGATCGCCACCACTCGTTTTTCACCTAGCATTTTAAGCTGCTCCACTTGGTCCTGCATTAAGGAGAGTAATGGGGAAATAACTAGAACTGCTCCATCCATTAAATAGGCGGGCAATTGGAATAATAATGATTTCCCCATTCCCGTCGGCAAAATAGCTACAACGTCGTTTCCCGACAGTACTCGTTCTATAATTTCTCGTTGCCCTTCTCGAAATTCTGCATAACCGAATCGAGTCTGAAGTATGTGCTGAAGCTGATCCATTTTCATACACTCCTTTCAAGAGCTAGAGCTAATCTAATTTGAAAATAACTTAGTTCTGGTAAACTATCTCGGATTATTTTCAATTTTTTCGTTTTATTTTTAGTTGAGATCATCAAAACTCGCTGTATATCCTCTTCTGAAATAAAAGTTGAAAGAGACATACCTTTATTAGCAGAGGCGATTTCTATTAAATGATCTTCTATCGTATTTACTTTAAGAGATCTAATAGAGGCGATTTCTTGTAAAGAATAGCCTTGTGTTAAGAGCTGTTCTGTCTTTAAGGCAGATTGGGTCAAAGGATTATGTACAAAAATATCTTGTGCTAATTGGGTTAAATCAGGATGGTCTACTTCATTTACGTTAGTTAAAATAATGTGTAGTGCTTCTACAAATTGAAGCTTCATGTCTGTAACTGATGACTCGTATACCGTAGCCAGCTGATCCCACGTCAATCCACTTATTTGATATCCACTCAGTCTATAGATAAGCAACGTCCGATGAATGTCCCCTAGACTTGGATGCAATAACAGGTGTTCAAGTTGACTTTTAAAGCTTTGCTGAAACTTGTCGGATTTATAATCTCTTTCTCTTAAATAGCTTTTGACGAATTGGTGAACAAAATAATCCTTCTGGTTTGGTATAAATCTTGATTCATGGTTCTTAAAGTGGGATAGAGTTTGCACGACTAATTCTAGTCTTCCCCAAAAAACTTTTTCATTTCCTCTTAATAGCCATCCATTAAATAACGGATTTTTATAACCCTTTAGCTGAGCTTCCCCTTTGTCACTGACTCTTAGCAGAGTATCCTGCTGCTCAATCCAGCTGTATTCATAGAGCTTAGATAGCTCCTCTTCATACTCTTCCTTTGTGAGTTTTGGATAAATAGAGAAATATTGATGCAAACTAAAATAAGTCACATCTTGTATCGTTTGACCTGATTTTTTTCCTTTTAATAAGTAAAAAGAAGCCATTGCTGACCGCTCTCCATTAAAACTTTGTATGATATTTAGTAATAGTTGGCTAAAATACAAGTTAAATACCTCGCAGTTTAAAAGTATTTTTGTTGAAAAGTAATGAAAACAGCTTTAGAATGAATAAGATAGCTAATTCGTATAAGTAGAATTAAAGGAGAGAATATACTAATGGCAAAATACACTATAGTAGATAAAGATACATGTATCGCATGTGGAGCTTGTGGAGCAGCTGCTCCAGATATATATGACTATGACGATGAAGGTATTGCGTTTGTTATTTTAGATGATAACATGGGGACAACAGAAGTTCCAGAGGAATTGATGGAGGATATGGAAGACGCATTTGAAGGCTGTCCTACAGATTCCATTAAAGTTTCAGAAGAATCATTTGAAGGCGACCCACTTAAATTCGAATAGTATAATAAAGCCAAGAATATGAGCAACTCATGTTCTTGGCCTTTTTGTTTTTTATAGACAAGATTACAAGCAAGCTTAAGTAATCTAAAATTTATTAAATAGGCTTTGGTACTTTAAACGATTTACTAACCTTATCTAGCAATGGCTTCATTCGTTTAAATAAAACGATCATGACGATAGTCACTAGAATACCTTTTATAAGGTTGAACGGTAAAATACCTAAAATAATTGAATTAAATAAAGCTGTTCCTGTTTCTGCAGGGAAATTTAAAAAGTACGAATACATTGGTAAGAAAACATAATAGTTTAACAAGCTCATACCAAGTGCCATACAAAGAGTCCCAACACCTAAACCGTAAGCAATCCCTTTAGAAGATGTTACTTTACGATAAATAATATAAACAGGTGTTATAAACAAGATACTTGTTGCAAAGTTAGCCATATGACCAACTGGAACGCCTGTAGGACTTCCTGAGAATAACCAATCCAAAACGTTTTTCATAAGGGCTACAAGTACCCCTGCAACTGGTCCCATAGTAATTGCAGCAATTAAAGCTGGAATATCACTAAAGTCAATTTTCAAATAAGCTGGTAAAACTGGTAACGGAAATGCAAGCAGCATTAATACGAAAGAAATACTACTCAGCATAGCGATTGCAATAAGCATTCGCGTCTTACTTTTTGCCATAAATCCTCTCTCCTTTTGCGATTCACTCCACAAGAAGAAAGGTTCAGCTTGTTATCCATACTCAAAAAATCCCTTAAGCATTAAGTTAGCTTAAAGGAGAAAAAGGTACACTTAAATAAGCGTATCCGTATAAGAGCATACGAAAAACAGCTGCACCTTCACCTTCTCCCATCCAGACTATACTGTCGGCTTTGGAATTTAACCAAATCCTGCCATTAACGGCTCGCGGGCTCAAGAAAAAAATCTTCTACTACCGCCGATCGGGAATTTCACCCTGCCCCGAAGATGAATCAATATTTTGTTGTCCTTCAAGAATATCTTGAATTACAATCATTTTATCAAACTATATTAATATATGCAATACAACTGTTTTACTTTAAGCAAATTATTGATGCCATGGAAAGTGGGAACCAATTATTGAGTTTGGGAAGGGTCACCTGGATATAATAGAGGTATTTGTGCGTTGGAATTCATGCTACCGGTGATATTTTTCCGGGAACGGTGATAAATGCCTCACGAGCGGTGATAAATCTTCACGAACGGTTATAAATGCCTCACGAACGGTGATAAAAGGCATTTTTCTTTGACTCTTTTAAAATTGTGCTACATAAAATTAATGAAGTGTCTTCAAAATAGCATCTTCGCACCTTAATATCAAAAAGCGGCACCTTAACCATCCAATTGTGCTACATAAAATAAACGAAGTGGCACCTAAATAGCGTCTACGCACCTTAATATCGAAAAGCGGCACCTTAACCACTCCAAAGCGCTCCTAAACCATCCAATTGTGCTACATAAAATAAAGAAAGTGGCACCTAAATAGCATCTACGCACCTAATATCAAAAAGCGGCACCTTAACCACTCCAAAGCGCTCCTAAACCATCCAATTGTGCTACATAAAATAAACGAAGTGGCACCTTAATAGCGTCTACGCACCTTAATATCAAAAAGCGTTACCTTAACTACTCCAAAGCGCTCCTAAACCATGCAGTCGTGCTACATAAAATTAAGAAAGTGGCACCTTAATAGCATTTACGCACCTTAATATCAAAAAGCGGCACCTTAACTACTCCAAAGCGCTCCTAAACCATGCAGTCGTGCTACATAAAATTAATGAAGTGTCTTCAAAATAGCATCTACGCACCTAAATTTCAAAAAGTGGCACCTAAACCATCCAATTGTGCTACATAAAATAAACGAAGTGGCACCTTAATAGCATCTACGCACCTAAGATTAAAAAGTATCACCTAATACCCTCCATAACCCCCCTAACCGCTTGTAAAACGCTAAATAAAGGTAACCCTTCCCCCTGACACCCAAGTACGCAAAATACCCTTACTCTTACACAACAAAAAAATCGACCTACCAGTAGGTCGACTCAGACTATATTATTTAATATCGCTCCTCATGTAACCATTAGGCCCCATAGGAATTGGTAAAGTGTTTGTCAAATCAAACCGATCCCATATTTTTTGCTCGACATTTTCTAATCGAACGGTTTTATCGAAGCTTGCAGCAGTTAACGTAAATGCTTCAATCATTAGAATAGAATCATCGAATTCCAGTGTTGCCAAATCTAAAGTTTCTTCAAAGGTTATGACCACAGTGTTGTCTTCTTCTGTTACTTCGTAATTAACACCTTTAGGCACTACAGTTGTAAAATAATCATTTACTGATTTTTGCATTTCTGTAAAAGGGGCTTCAGTGGATACACCCTTAGGAACAAGGAATGTCAGTCCGTTGCTCATGGTTTGCTTGTAATATACTTGTTTTTTATTTCCGTTTACCAAGTTCTCTTTACCCATAACGCCTACCTGATCCCAATTAATAGGTGTTCCATCTTCATTTAATCGCTCCAAATAGGTATAATCGTTGAATATATAACTGATTGTATCATCATAAACAGCTGTAGTAGCAGAAGCTTCGTCATATCCATGACCTTTAGGTAAATAATGTTGTAGTGTATCTCCTACAGAAACAAAATGACCTTGAAAAGGTAGATAATCGTTAAAGCCTAAAGCAACTTCATCGATAGCACTTGCATACTGCTCATATAACTGAAGACTATTTGGCCATCCGTCAGGAAAATCTTCATTGATTTTCCCTTTAGAAATAATGATTGTAATTGGGTATGCATAAGCCTCTTTTGTTAATAAAAAATGAAATGCAACGCCATCGTTTAGATCATCCTCATATACCGTCCTTGCACTATTAAATGGTTGAATAGGTAATGATTCACTTTCAACAGCTAGAGAATTGAATGATTCATCCTTATTCTCTATTTCCGCTTCTTCCGTCGTTTTCATGTCTTTCTCCATTTTCGACTCAGAGGCTGGATTAACATCCATCGTTCTCATTGTATCAGCTTGTTCATCAGCTTTATGCTGTGAAGCAGATTCTTCATTACTCGTCTCCAAGTAAGAAGAGACCAGGAGCGTCAACAATAAAACAGCAGCAATAGAAACTACAAGTGGCATCCATCTTGAAAACGGTTTGTTGTTACGCTTGATAATTTCTATGTTGGCAGACTTCATTTCTGATTGAACGCGATTATACACTTCATCCTTCGAGCGATTATCTGTAAAGATGGGCATGTTGCTTAAGAGCTTTTCTAAATCATCATTCTGTTTTTCGTTATTACTCATGTTGAACATTACCCTCCTTCTTTTGACTAGATAATTTTTCTCGAAGCGCTTTAATCGCTCGATGCTGGGTTGTTTTCACTTTTCCCTCGGTCCAAGATAGTATTTGTGCTGTTTCTGAGATAGAAAGCTCTTGGAAGTATCGCATAATAACCACCATTTTTTGATCACCTGTGCAAGTGTCTAATGCTAAGAGGAGGGCCTTCATCTCATCATTTAAAACAGCGAAATCCTCTGGTAACATATCCTTTGATGCAAGCTGCGTCGATTCCCAGTCAAATGCATCAAACATCTTTTTCTTTCTAACTGTATGCTTTCGAAAATGATCGATAGCCACATTTTTAGCAATCGAAAATAACCATGTTTTTTCAGAGCTTTTACCTTCAAATTTACTATAGGCTCTTAGAACACGAACGTACACTTCTTGGACCAAGTCTTCCGCAGTCTGTCTATTTTTCACTAAATAGATCAGAAACTGAAAAACGTCTTGATGATAGCTATCATACAAGCGGTGGAAAACGGAGTCATTCATATGGCTCCCCCCGTTCTTTCAATTAGTCGTTTCATCTCCCGTTTTGTTACATTAACTAAAAGGGTAATCGAACAATAAATGTTGTACCTACCCCAACCGTACTCTCTGCAGAGAGGTAACCATCATGTCTCTCTACAATATTTTTGGCAATAGCAAGACCAAGACCTGTTCCAGCCTTCCCTCTAGTTCTAGCTTTATCGGCTTTATAAAAACGTTCAAAAATATAAGGAAGATCCTCTTCTGGAATTCCTACTCCGGTGTCTGATACCTTAATAATTATTTGGTTTTCTAAAGTACTTAAATGAACAGTCACAGAACCTGCTTCTGGTGTGTGTCTTAAAGCATTGTCGATAAGATTCGTTAACACTTGCTCCATTCGATCCTCGTCTATTTCTATCTCTAACGGTTGACCTGATGGAATGTGCTGTTCAAAGTTCAAACGAACGTTACTCTCTTTAGCAGCTTGATCAAATTTCTGTGTTATTCTTTCAATAGTTGGAACTATCTCTACGTTTTCCTTATATATACTCAAATACCCTGATTCTAATCTTGCTAAATCTAGTAATTCTGTTACTAATCTTCCCATTCGTTTCGATTCATCATAAATGACTCGTATCATTTCATTTTTATCTTCTTCAGTAGTTACAATTTCATCAATAATGGCTTCACTGTAGCCTTGAAGCATTGAAATCGGTGTTCTCAGCTCATGGGACACATTTGCTATAAAGTCAGAACGCATTTTGTCTAAACGATGTTGCTCAGTCATATTACGCAGCACCACCACAGCTCCACGAACATATTCGTTGCTGTATAGAAGACTAATGGAGACAGAGAAATACTCTCCTCGAATTTCTAGTTCCTCATCCAACTCTTCTTCTATCTCTAATACATGTTCTAAAAGATGACGCAGCTCATTTGGTAGCTCAGAATCATCCAATTGGTTGTTTTCAGCTTGCCATTTTGTAAGAAGTTGTTCTGCTTGTGGATTGCTGACTTGTACATGGAAATCCTTATTGATAGTAATAACAGCATCTGTCATAGACGTTAAAATGCTAGCCAGTTGTTCTTTTTCTTGATTGATTACCTCTACATGGTGCTTTAACTGTTTCCCCATCCGATTAAATGCAGATCCTAGCTCTCCTATCTCATCTCGCTGTGTATAGGGTACCTTCGTTTCAAAGTTCCCTTTAGCTAGCTCTAATGCAGCCTCACGCATAGAACGTAAAGGAGAAGTAATTCTTGAAGAAAGGAAAAACGTAAAAAGAGTAGTAAGCAGTAACGCAATAAAACCAGATAAGAACACAATTCTTGTCGTGTTGTTTGAAGTTTTACTTACTACCTCTAAGCTTTGATAAATAAAAACAGCGCCGTGTGTTTGTATTTCAGACTCTAATGGAAAGGCTAGAATAAGATAATTTTCCATTAAGTTATCTTCACTCATGGAAGGCATTAGCATCTTTCTTATAATCGTCTTATCAGTAGTATAAATTTGGGAAAGCTGGTCATCGTCTAAAATCTTATCTTTAATTACCTCTTTGTTTAAGCCATCATGAATGGAAAGGAACACAGATTGCGCATCGTCTACAATTAATGCATTTGTTTCTGTTCCTAATATATCACTAATGATAGAAATGGATTCTTCTACATTATCATGCTGTTCTACGATTTTTCCGATGGTTGCGGCTTCCTGCCTCAAGGTTTCTTCTGCTTGCTCTGTATGGAAATCTTCTAAAAACTCTAACATAAGGACAGTAATTATAAACAACACAAATAAGACGAGAAGCAATATGGTTCCCCATAGCTTCCCGACAACACTATTCCAAATCCTATTCATTTCCTACCTCGAACTTGTAGCCAACTCCCCATACAGTAACAATCATTTTTGCAGCTTTTTCGGATACTCTATTTAGCTTTTCACGTAATCTCTTCACATGCGTATCAACTGTACGTAAATCTCCAAAGAAGTCATAATGCCAAACTTCCTTCAAAAGCTGTTCTCGGTCAAATACCTTATCTGGAGCCTTAGCAAGGAAATATAGCAATTCATATTCTTTAGGTGTAAGACTAACCTCTTCCCCGTCAGCAGTCACTCGATGTGCATCGTGGTCAATTGTTAGATGTGGAAAAACAACTACATCCTTGGATATCGACACAGATTGGGAAGGAGAAAAAGCAGTAGATCTTTTTAAAAGTGCTTTTACACGAAGTACCACTTCTCTAGGACTAAATGGTTTTACGATATAATCATCTGCTCCAAGTTCAAATCCCTCTACTCGGTTTGCCTCTTCCCCTTTAGCCGTAAGAAGAATAACTGGCGTATCTTTATGTTCACGAAGCTCTGTAATCACTTCGATTCCGTCTTTTTCAGGCATCATAATATCTAATAGTATACAATTATATTCATTTTCTAAAGCGAGCTGAAGAGCAATTTGTCCATTTTCTGCTTCTTCTACTACATAACCTTCTCTTTCTAAATACATTTTTAATAATCGACGGATACGTTCTTCGTCATCTACTACTAAAAGTTTTATCATTTCTGACATTACATATCATACCCTTCTATCAACATCTATCTTATATTGTACAATTACTTATCATAAAAGAAAAGAAAAGCTCTCCATTCTGTTGAATGAAGAGCTTTTTAGCACTACTTTTGACTTACGCGTAAGAGTGAAGCCCAGCAATAATTAAGTTTACTGCAATTAGGTTGAACATAATGATAATAAATCCTATTAAAGCTAACCAAGCAGATTTTTCGCCTTGCCAACCTTTTGTTAATCTTAAATGTAAGAAAACAGCATAGAATAACCAAGTAATAAGTGCCCAAACCTCTTTTGGATCCCAACCCCAGAAACGAGACCAAGCTTCATGTGCCCAGATCATTGCAAAGATTAGTGCTCCTAATGTAAATACCGGGAAACCGATTAATACTGCACGGTAACCAATTTCGTCCATAAGCTGCGAATTCGCTTTTTTAGTTAATGGCTGAAGAACTAAAGAAATACGTTTGCGTAATATTAAACGTAACAGTCCGTATAGCACTGTACCAAATAGAAGAGACCATACAACTGTAGTCAACTTTTTACCGTTAACTAATGGAGGAACTTCCACCAATGGCTCCATCGCTCCATCAGTAATTGCTTCGGATTCATTCATCCCAAATAAAGCAGGCTTGTTATACTCGATATCGTGCGGATTACCTTCCTTATCGATATAGGAATATTCTGCTGAATAATCTGCAACAGAGAAGGTAACTGTTGATACAACAAATCCTAAAACTAGTACTAAAACGTACATAGTAGCTTCCATCCAAAAACGTTGTTTAGATGGCTTTGTTAGGTCAATATTCTTCAATAAAAAGATCAAACCTGCTACTGCACTAATTGCTAAAATAGCTTCTCCAAGAGCAGCCGTAATAACATGGATCGTTAACCAGTGACTTTTTAACGCTGGTATTAAAGGAGTGATATCTTTTGGGAACATACTTGCATAAGCAATAATTAGTACTGCTATTGGAAGTGCAAACAACCCAAGAGCAGGGGTTTTGTATATAAAGTAAATTAATATAAATGCTCCTACTACGAGCATTCCAAACGCAGTTGTAAACTCAAATAAGTTACTTACTGGTGCATGTCCTGCTGCAATCCAACGAGTAATAAAATACCCTAAGTTTGCTACAAAACCAATAACTGTCACGCTGATTGCTAAAGTACCCCATCGTTTATATGATTTTCTAGCTGAAGCGGCAGAAGATTTGACTGCTCCACCAAATAGGAACGTAGCAACCAAATAAGCAACAAACGCAACAAACAATAAAGTCTCACTTACAGAAACCATTGTCATCTTATTTTTCCCCTTCCTGTATTTCCTCTTTTTCTAGTTTTGTATCTAGATCTTGTTGGTCCTCATATGGTGGAATGTTGGTTACCTTTGATACTTCATCGATATCCTTTTTCACACTCATCCAGTTTTTGTTTGTATGAGCCGCAACAACCATTTTTCCATCCTCTAGATACTGAAGCCAAATTCGGCGATGATTCCAGTATGACCCTTGTGCAACACCAATCATGAAAATCAATCCACCAAGCATAAGAATAGGAAGTGTTAAATCTTTTCGGATTGTAAGACCTGACATATCTCTAGTTTCTACACTTTCAAATTTAACTTTATGAGCTGTCTCACCTAAAGGCTCTAATGTATTTTGAATCATGACAAAGCTAGATTCTCCCTTAGGAAATTCCGGGCTATACATTTTCATTAAAAATGCTGGATTTTTTGGTTCAGGCGTCTCTGATTGTGGTTCTCCGTCTACAAATCCAGAGAAATTAGCGTAATAATCCACAATTTCTACTTTGTACCCGTCATTTAACTCGTACATACTTTGAGGATTTGATAATTCAACCGTAAACTGACCATGGTTAGTACCAGTTTCCTTATCCTCTAAATGGAAGGTCATAGACTTTAATTCATTAAGACGGAAATCCATTTGGAACACAGAAAAATTATCAAACTTCAAAGGTTCATTAACTTGAATGGATTCTTCCTTTACTAGCTTTAAATCTTCCGGATGTCCAGCAATTGCATCGTCAGGACCTTTATACAAAGCAATATCTGTTTGATAGTTTTTCGCGATTGAACCAACCCTATCCAAGGCTTCTCCAAAAACTTCCTCAGATTCTTCTTTTGTATAAGTCTCATATATGAACTGCTTACTTTCTAAGAAATATCCATCTGTTTGTGGGATATAGAGCGTCTCTCCTTCTCTGATCCACATTGTTTCATCGACATAGAAGCCTGGAATAGCACGCATCATAACACCCAATAAGAAAAGGATTAGACCTAAATGGTTAACATACGGGCCCCACCTAGAAAATCGGCCTTTTTCTGCCAGAATTGCATTTCCTTCTCTTTTCACATTATACTTTAATGCTTTTAGCTTCTCTTCCGCTTTCTCAAGCGATTCTACAGGAGATTCAACTTCTCCCTCACCATAAACACGTTGACGTTTTAAGAAGCTCACATGTCTTTTTGTTTTTTGCCTTTTGAGAGATTTATACAGTGGAATTACTCGGTCTAAACTTGCAATGACTAGAGATATCCCTAGCATTCCAACTAATGTTTGGAACCACCATGAGCTATAAAGATCAGAAAGACCTAATTCATAGTAGAGTGTGCCGAACCACCCATAAACTCGTTCATAGTACGCAGCAATATCTTCTTCTCTTGTGGCAGGAACATAGAAAACCTGTGGCAAAATTGTTCCTATCGCTGCTGCGACTAAGATAGCAACTATTATCCACATCCCTACTTTCACACTAGAAAAGAAGTTCCAAATTTTATCAATGATTGTTTTGTTATAGGTTTGAGAACGTCTTGCAGACCCTTCATACCTCATATCAACAAGCTTTTGATCTTTCGAATGTTGACTTAACGGTCGTCCACAGCTTTCACAAAGCTCTGTACCTGCAGGGTTGACGTGCCCACATTTACAAACTATCTTGTCCATCTAAAAGACTCCTTTAGGAAGGTTTGATTTGTTCCATGTAATCAGCAATATCTTGCTCGGTCATCTCACCTTTAATAATCTTTTCGATCTTACCTTCCGGGCTAATCAAAAAGGTCGTTGGTAGTGGATCAATATTATAGGAATCCAACAAGCTTTTATTACGATCGATCGCAATTGGGAATGTTAAACCATATTGGTTAGCAAAACGGTTTACCTTCAAATCTGATTCTCCCACATTAATGGCTAAGGTTTGAACACCTTGTTCTTTGTAAATGTTAAATTGGTTGTCCATAGCTGGCATTTCTTTAGCACATGGTTTACACCAAGTTCCCCAGAAATTTAAGAAGATTCCCTGCCCTTCATAGTCAGACAGTTTATGCTGTTCTCCATTCATATCCACTACTTGGAAATTCGGTGCTTTATCGCCGACTTTGAGAACTGCATTTTTTTCTTTCGTCACGTTAGAGAAAATTGTAAAAACAATTGCTAGTGTAAGTACTACCAAAATAACTGCTCTTATGTAAAAACGTTTTTGTTTGGATTGAGCCACCTTTTATTTCCTCCATTCCATGCATTGCCGACAATATTATACCAAATATAATGTCCAATTTGAGAAGGACATATGAAGGCTTTGTGAACTTTTCATTGCTATTTACCTATTTTACCTGTTTCTGCCAGTACTCTAAGCTGTTTAATCTCATGAGTTGTTAATTCTCTCCACTCTCCTGCGTTCAAACCGTGTAGAGTTAAGAAACCAAATCGTTCTCTTTTTAATTTTTGCACAGGGAAGCCAATTGCATCAAACATACGACGTACTTGACGGTTTTTGCCCTCATGGATCGTAATTTCAACAATTGATTTATTTGCTTTCTTTTCAGAAGATAGAAGCTTAACTTTTGCAGGAGCTGTCTTACCATCCTCTAAAACGACACCTCTCTCAAGCGGTCTTAGTTGCTCGCGTAAAGGTATACCTTTAAGTCGCGCGACATAAGTCTTGTCCACCTTGAACTTTGGATGTGTAAGTGCATAAGAAAAATCTCCATCATTTGTTAAGAGCAATAAACCTGAAGTTTCATAATCTAATCTACCTACTGGGTATAATCTTTCCGTTACATGAGGGAGTAAATCGGTAACAGTCTTTCTACCTTTGTCATCGCTAACGGCTGAGATAACACCTCTTGGCTTGTAAAGTAAGAAATATTTCTTTTGTTCTTTCTCTAATTTGACACCTTCTACTTCAACTGTATCTGAATCAGAGACCTTAGTACCTAATTCCTTAATTACTTTCCCATTGACCTTTACTTTTCCTTCTAAAATTAACTCTTCTGCTTTTCTACGTGAAGCAACACCTGCGTGTGCTAAAACTTTTTGTAATCTTTCCAAGTAATCCACCTCGTCCATTCTTCATACATGAGTGAATTATGTCACACTTTTGCAGAAAATAAAAGAAGACAGTCTTTTAGAAAAACTGTCTTCTCCAAATTATTTGACTTTCTTGACGTTAAATTCTAGCGCAACATCTTTATCAATCATTACCTTCCAGAGAAAAGGCTTTTTTTCCTTGTTGTTTCTCGGGATAATGAGTACATTATTTAGCTTCTCTTCTTCTTCCTTGTTCAACAGTAAATAGTAGTCCTTTTTAACCTCTATTACATCTTTTTGAAAAAGCTCGTATTTCCCTTTTTCAACTACTTGAACCATCGAATAGTTTTGGAATATTTGCTCTGCAAGAGAAACATGAGTGTTCCAATCATTTGAATGATTCAATGTTACCACAATTACTTCTTTATCCTTGTCTTTCAAATATGTTACAAGCGTTCTTCCAGCTCTTTTCGTATAACCTGTTTTACCGGCAACTGTATACTCGTTGAAATGCATAAGTTTATGCTTATTTCTCCATTTGATAGAACGTTCCTTTGGAACAAAATTCTTAGCAGATGCGATTTTCATAAAATCTTCATTTTGCAAAGCAAGTCGGAACATATTAGCCATGTCGTGAGCCGAAGCATAGTGTTCATCATTATGAAGACCCGAAGGATTCGTAAAATGAGAGTTTTCTAAACCAGCTAATTGAAACTTTTCGTTCATCAGTTTCACAAAACCTTCTAACGAACCTCCAGTATGCTCTGCTAATGCATAAGCTGCATCATTGCCTGATTGAAGCATTAGTCCATGCAGCAAGGAATTAACAGTCCAAACCTCTCCTGGCTGCAAATAGAGAGAGGATCCTTCTTGAGCCGCAGCTACCGAAGAAATCGTAATTTCTTCATCAAGAGTTGCATTGTCCAACACCGTCAATGCTGTCCATACCTTTGTAAGACTAGCAATAGGAAGCTCTACCTCTGCATTATTTCCTAGCAACAATCTCCCTGTCTTAGCATCAATCACAGCATAAGATGAAGATACGGCTTGTGCACTTCCAATATTAACAAACAGGAAAAATAAAATTAGTATAAGCGCTTTTTTATAAATGGAAAATACTCCTTTTTCATTTATTTCTATCCTTCAAATGCTTCTTGGAACTTGGTCATAAATAAATCTGTGTCTTCCATGTCTTCTACCTCTACTTCTTCAGGTAATGGAGGTAGTGCACTGATATCCTTTAATCCAAAGTATTGAAGGAATTCCTGTGTAGTTCCATACAAGATAGCCCTACCTGTCCCTTCCGCACGTCCAACTTCTTGAACTAGTCCTTTTGCAGCTAATGTATGTATTGGCCTTTCTGATTTCACACCACGGATATCCTCTATTTCTACTCGAGTAATTGGCTGCTTATATGCAATAATAGCCAAAACCTCAAGCGATGCCTGAGAAAGAGACTGGGCAGTTGGATTTTCCACTAGCTTTTGAATACAATCTATATTTTCTTCCTTTGTAACGAGTTGGTATGTTCCAGCGAGCTGCTTTAGCTGGATGCCTCTGTCCTCTGTATCCTCATACTCCATCATCAACAAATCTAAAGCCTCGGCTATTTGGTTTTCTTCTGTATCTGTTAAGAATGACAGTTGCTTTTTAGTTAAACCGTCCTCCCCACTTACAAATAGTAGACTTTCTATTTTACTCTTTAATTTCTTCATATATTTCAATTTCCTTTCCTAATTGAACAAACAAATCTTCAAAATTACTCTTTTGCTCAACCAAAACCGCCTGACGCTTCATTAGCTCCAATAAAGCTAAAAAGGTCGTAACAATAGTGGTTTTGTCTCTTGTTGGAAAGAGCTCATAAAATGATAGTCTTCCATTATGCTTTTTTAAAGTAGTAATCACGTTAGTCATAGACTCCCTAATGGAGATCTCTTGCTTGCTCACTTTAGTATGTAGAGGAGCATTAAGCTGCTTTCTTCTCAACATTTTTTGAAAGGCTCCAAGCATATCGTAAACATTTACATCAAGCTCAAACAAAGCTAACTGCTGATTACTTTGGTAACCACTTAAGTCTGCCGGCGGTCTCGTATAAAATAGATTACGAGTTTCTTCTAACTCCTGCAGATTACTCGCGGCTTCCTTATATTTCTTATACTCTATTAATTTTAATACTAGCTCATCTCTCGGGTCGTCTAAATTAATATCAAAATCATCCTCCATATCATCGTCCTGATGAATTGGAAGAAGCATTTTACTTTTAATAGACAGCAACGTAGCAGCCATTACTAAGTATTCACTTGCTTCATTTAACTCGAGAACTCGCATTGCATGGATATGTTCCATGTACTGTGTAGTGATCTCAGCCATTTTGATATCGTATATATCTATTTCCAAACGATTTATTAAATGTAATAATAAATCGAGTGGACCTTCGAATGCTTCTGTTTTTACTTCGTAAGACATAAAACTCCACCTAATATTGATTTTAAACATAATTATAGAGGAAAGGTGATTGGAATGCACCCTACATTCGATTCTAAATTTGTTCATTTTATAACAGAATTTAACGAGACTAAAGATTATTTTGAATGCCACGAACTATTAGAAGACTATTGGAAGGAAGTTTCCCCACGACAAAAGGTACATCCTTTAGCCGCACTCATTCTACTTTCCACTTCTATGTACCACTGGCGACGTGGTAACTTTCAAGGCGCTTCTAAGACCATGAAAAGCAGTATTAAACGTATGAAAGAAACAATACAATCTCCCTTCTTCGAAACTTTAAATACAGAACAGTTACTAAAAGATGCCACCCAAGCCTATCAATCTATTCAGCTTCATAAGCCTTTTACAGCATTTCAAATTGGCATCCAAAATGATTCACTGCTTACCCTCACCAAGGAGGTAACCTTATCAAAAGATATAGATCAACATTTTCTTATTCATAAACATATGCTTAGAGACCGCTCTGAAATACTTGAAGAACGAGAAAAAAAGAAAAAAAGAAGAGATGACCTATAAGGTCAGTTCTCTTCTTTTTCTTTATGACATTTTACAAAGAAAGCTTTGATTTCTTCTGTTGACCTAATATTAGTCGTTTGTAAAACATTAGATAGGGCTAGAATCATATTTTTGCCGATTCCCTCTCCTCGGTGAGAAGGATTAACAGAAATATGTTGGATGATTGCATCTGTTTCCACCATTCGAACTCCAATAATACCGACGACATCCTCCATCTTTTTCCAAACGAATAAGTGCCAATCAGGATTAGATTCGTATTCATGAATCGTTTCCAATAGTTTTTTGACATCTTTTTCATTGGGCATAAAAGATAAGAGACCCATAGAAATTTTTTCATAAGCTTTTTTATAACGAAATAACATGTTTAAGACCCTCTTTTAATTTCTTTAAAGAACTTTACTACTTTTTATGATAATTGTCCAATTATACATTACCATTTGGGGCAATAAATAGCCAATACGCTACTCCCCAAATTATTCCGGTTAAAAATAAAATTAGAAACAATATAACATTTATCTTTTTCAAATTAGTCTCTTCCTTTCTCTATATGATAAGGAAGGTCGAGGCGAATAAGGTCTTCCAATGTTTCTCGTTTTACAGCCAATTGGTGCTGACCATTCTCAACGAATACTACAGCTGGTTTTGCCATACGATTGTAATTACTTGCCATTGAATAACCATATGCTCCGGTACAGAACACGGCTAAAATATCACCTGGTTCAGCTTTCGGTAATGAAATATGCTCAATAAGCTTATCCCCAGACTCACAGCATTTCCCAGCAATTGTATAGTCAACCTTTTTCGGTGTTCCCATTTTGTTGGCAATCGCCGCATCATACTCTGCTCCATATAATGCTGGGCGAATATTATCCGACATGCCCCCATCGACTGCTAAGTAGTTTCGAATTTCCGGTACTTCTTTTTCAGAGCCAATGGTATAAAGGGAGGTACCCGAATCACCAACTAGTGAACGACCTGGCTCAATCCAAATTTCTGGCATCTCTAAGTTAGCATTTGCTACTAATTGTTTGACAGCACTAATCATTTCCTTCACATAAGTAGAAGGTTCCAGTGGAGTGTCTTGCTCGGTATACTTAATGCCGAAGCCACCACCAAGATTTAATACTTTGCAAGCATAGCCAAACATGTTATCCCATTCAATCATTTTAGTGATAAGCTTTTCTGCTGCTAGCTTAAAACCAACTGTTTCAAAAATTTGAGATCCGATGTGGCAATGTAATCCTAACAATTCTATAAATTCTTCTTTATAAACTTGTTGAAATGCTTGATCAGCTTGTCCATTCATTAAGTCAAAACCAAATTTAGAGTCCTGCTGACCAGTTGTAATATAATCATGGGTATGAGCCTCTACTCCTGGAGTAACTCTTAGTAGTATTTTTACTTTTTGGTTTAGCTTTGCAGTTAAACTTTTTAGCAATTCAATCTCGTAAAAATTGTCTACGACTATACAGCCAATCTTATGCTCCATTGCCAACATTAATTCATCTACACTTTTGTTATTACCATGAAAATGTATTCGTTCTGGAGGATATCCCGCTTGTATTGCTGTATATAGTTCTCCTGCTGATACAACATCCAAAGACAAGCCTTCTTGCTCCATTACTTGATACATTGCAATGCAAGAGAAAGCTTTACTTGCATAAGCTACCTGAGCACCTATATTTTCTTCCTGGAATGTAGCTAAAAAGGCTCTTGCTCTTGATCTGATAAGAGACAAATCATATACAAATAGCGGAGTTCCATATGTTTTAGTAAGTTCTAATGAGTCAATACCGCCTATCAACAGGTGGCCCTTTTCGTTCACATTATGCTCTGATACCATTACCATGTATCCTCGCCTCTTTTCCACATTTTCTATATGAACTTTACCATATTGAATATGAGGATTGCAATGCTATTTGGAACGATCTCGAACAGGTGATCGCGTGATGAAAGGTCTCTTCGCATTAGTTGGCATTGGAAAACGGATAATGATACGAGCAAACGCTCTCGGATAAAAAGGTATTAATGGCCACAGATAAGGTACATTTAATGGCTTTAAGCTACATATATACCATACTAAACACACTGTTGCTATAAACAGTCCATTTGCCCCAAAAGCAGCTGCGCTAAGCAATAGGAACATCCTAAATATTTTAGTAGCAATACTTAGTTCATAGGATGGAATAGCAAACGTAAATATGGCTGTTATAGCTGTATATAAAATAACTTCTGCTACGAATAGCCCTACATCAACAGCCATCTGTCCGATGACTAAAGCCGCTATAATTCCCATTGCTGTGGATAACGGAGTAGGGGTGTGAATGGCGGCTAGCCTTAAAAACTCTATTCCGATATCGGCAAATATCAATTGGAGTATAAGTGGTATCTCACTTGTTTCATTAGGTCCTAAGAAATCTAAGGCTTTCGGTAGATAATCGGTATTTTTAGCCATTAAATACCAAAATGGTAATAAGAATAAACTGAAGAAAACTCCAAAAAAACGAATAGATCTTACTAAGGTTCCGATTGCTGGAGCTTGTCTATATTCCTCAGCATGTTGTAAGTGATGGAATAGGGTTGTAGGGACAATAATAACAGATGGAGAGGTATCTACAACAAGCAAAATATGACCTTCAAGTAAATGAGCGGCTGCTATATCCGGCCTTTCGGTAAACCGAACAAAAGGCACTGGATGAAAGCCCTGCACGAATAACCATTCCTCTAGTGCTTTATCACTCATCGTAAATCCATCATGCTTGATTTTTTTTAAACGCTTCCGAATGAGTTCTAGATTTTCTTCATTCGCCACTCCTTTAATATAGGAAATCGCGATATCCATTTTACTCATCGAGGAAATTTGATGTAGTTCGAAACGGAGGTTGGTATCTCTTATTCGTCTACGAATAAGTGCGGTGTTTAAAACAATGTTCTCCGTAAAACCATCCCGAGATCCTCGTACCACTTTTTCATTGTCTGGCTCCTCGGGTGTTCTACCGGGGTAACTTCGTACATCTACCGTATAAACTGATCCATTTTCCAAAATGAACGTCACTTGGCCACTTAGTAGTGCCGAAATCCACTTTTCTTTTGAGTCATATTGCGTGATCGAGTAGTAAGGAAAGTAGTGATTCATGATTTCATTTTGAGAAACATCCTCTTCTGGAGGATTCTTCATAGTCCCCGTCATTAAATCTGTTAATGTCGGTCCATCAATGAGACCATTAATGTAAACAAGTAATACCGGGAATTTAAACAAGTGGGTATGAAGGAGTCCAAAATCATAGGACTCGTTCTCCCCAAACTTTTCTTTTAAATACGCTTCTGCCTCGGTCATATCCTTAAATAGTGTCTTCGTAATAATCACCTATCTCTAGCTTTTGTATTAGCAGTACTACCTACAGGTACCAACCAGCTCTTTAACTGTGTCAAAATTTTCTTTTCTAGTCTCGACACTTGAACTTGGGATATCCCTAACCTTTCGGCAATATCACTTTGAGTACAGTCTAGGTAATAACGCAGATAAATAATCATCTGTTCTCGTTTTTCTAATTTTTCTACTAGTTCTCTTAGAGGGATATGATCGAATGACTTTTCTGAACGTTCATCTTTCATTTGGTCCATCAAAGTCAAAGCATCTCCACTGTCATTTTCATAGAGTTGCTCCTGCAAGGAAGCTGGATCTCTAAGAGCGTCGGTCGCCATGACTATATCCTCTCTAGAAACTTCTAAAATACTTGCTAGCTCCAAAATGGTTGGCTGCCGCTCATGCGTTTTAAGAAAGTCATCCGTTGCGTGACGAATTTTAAAGTTCAACTCCCTAATGGAACGACTAATTTTGACCATTCCATCATCTCGAAGAAATCTCTGAATTTCTCCAATAATCATAGGAACAGCATACGTTGAAAACTTCACTTCATAGGACAAGTCAAATTTATCGACCGATTTCATAAGACCAATACATCCAATTTGAAATAAGTCCTCTAGGTCCGCCCCCCTAGAAGCAAAACGCTGAACAATAGACCAAACCAATCTTGTATTTCCTTCTATCATTTGTTGTCTGGCGAACTTGTCACCCTCTTGTGACAGGGCTATTAGCTCTCTCATCTTCTCCTGGGTCAGTAAAATTGTTGGCTTATTGTTCATCATTAGACGGTCCTAACTGATTCTTGAATTGGTACAAATTTCTTTGTGATGGTTACGGTTGTCCCCCTATCAGGAATGGAGTATATATCCACATCATCACTGAAGCTTTCCATTATAGTAAAGCCCATACCAGAACGTTCCTGCTCAGGCTTGGTTGTATATAAAGGTTCTCTTGCCTGGGTGACATCTTTTATGCCACGACCATAATCTACAATAGAAACGACTATCTCTCTTCCACTACGTTGCGCATGTATTTCGATTTTTCCTACGCCATCCTCTTCATAACCGTGCACAATAGCATTAGTTACTGCTTCCGAGATAACTGTCTTAAACTCTGACAGCTCCTCAATTGTTGGGTCGATCGCAGATATAAAACTGGACATCACCATTCTTGCTAATGCTTCATTCTCACTTTTGGCAATAAAAGATAATGTAATTTCATTGTCCATAAACTATTCCCCCTAACTTTGAAATTATTTCAATTTCTGATTCGCTGTAAATGTATGGGCTTAAACCTGCAAACTGAAAAATTTTGCGCATAGTTGGTGATGGATTAACGATGATGGTTTGACCATCAATTGGAGCTAACTCTCGCATTCTACCTAGAATGAGTCCAATACCTGAGCTATCCATGAAATTTAAATCTTTTAAATTCCAAACAAGAACCTTAATAGAGCCATTCTTAATCATTGGTACTATCTCATTTCTTATTTCTGTCGTGCTATGATGGTCTAGCTCACCTTTCAATCGAATAATAACAATTTCGTCTCCTACTTTTTCAACATCGTGTTTCATAAAATCGCCTCCTCATAAAACGCAATTCCACATAGAATTCTATAATCCTTTGCAAATGACAAAAGTAGAAGAAATCATCGCAATTTAGAAGATTTTCGACAAAAGGTCTATACACATCAAGTATGGGTAAATTAAACATTTTTTAAACAATAAAAAGACAGCAATTTAAGATATTTTTAAATCTTAGATTGCTGCTTATATGATTCAATTTTATTTTGCTATTTTTAAAGAAAAATTAGGCCAGAATAAGGGCATGTTATGCTATTTAATCTATACAGTAGAATTGATTTTCGTTTTCGGCGGGGTGAGCGATGAAAAACAGAAATAATAAAAAGAAAAATGTAAATCATCTGCTTTTTAAAGAGGAAAGTAGAATTGATTTCCGCACCAGCCGGACGCTTTCCGTGGGGTGAGTGATAAGCCATCACCCATCGCTTGCGCGCGTGGTTGTGATGTCTTATCTAGCTCACTCATCCCACAGGAATCGCCGCCTTCCGCTTCAATCAACAGGGAAATATGCTTGTATGGGATTGGTAAATCACTAATTTATGAAAGTTATTCTAAAAAATATAAATGAATGAATGAAAAAATTATCTTCTTCTCAAAATAAGCTGCAGGGGTTAAATGAGCTCAAGGTGATTGACTTACAATTAACTTTTGACCATTCAAGGTAAATACATAAATTATCATCTAGAAGAAAATGGCTATGTTAAATAATTCATGTCGTAATTTTTAGTGGATAATCTTTTCAGTACATGTAATTTCTATTGTATTATTCATAGGGTCTAAAATAGGAAAACTCCAATATCCCTTCCATATGGGCTTATTGTAATATTTTGTTATATCATTTTTTAATACAGAATTTACAATTTTTTTATAATTATCTTTATCACATTCTAACGACCAACCTATCCTTGGTTCTGTTCCACCTTTCCATCCTGGTTGAATGGAAAACTTGCTTGATGGTGGGTTAAATTCTTCATTGTAATCAATACTTAATTGGTGTTCACCAATTTTAAAAGCTATGGAACCTTTATCATCCCATATGAGTATTAACTGAAGTATGTCTGAGTAAAACCACTTCATTTTCTCCAAGTCGTTACAAAATATATATGTAAATCCCCATCGCTTTGCTATAATTACCCCCCGTTCTATTATCGTTCCTTTTCCACTAAGCTGTCCATTTAGTAAATAGGTTCAACAAAAGGGGTATTAATCCCTTCTTGGAAGACCGAAATCCAGACTAAATGAAATAAGGGGAGTATCTATTTTCCATTAAAACCTTTTCAAACTCACCTCGAAATACCGCCTAATATCAATAACGTTAAGCATTCTATTATATAATTCTTCAACTCTACAATCAGCGTCAACTTCTTTCATAACAGCGACAGAATCTAGGCGCATCAAAGTTTCACTCCCCTGTAGTTCAACCGATGAATCCATCAAGAAGGAGAGCGGTAAAGACAAATAAGACCCTGAAAACCTTACGTTAGTAAAGTTATCAGGGTCTTATCAATTTCGAGAAAGATTTTAGTGTTATTCTGTTATTACTTCATAAATTAAAGGCGGTGCATCTTTTTGTGCAGCTTCAATTTGGATGTTTTTGTGTAATTTATTGATAACATCTTGGATATCTTCAGAGTTAGCATGGATGGTGGCTAGTGATTCGCCTTTTTCTACACGATCTCCTACCTTTTTGTTAAGGATAATTCCTACTGCTAAATCGATTTCTGACTCTTTCGTTGCTCTTCCAGCTCCTAGTAACATAGCTGCAGTACCAATTTCGTCCGCTTCCATATAAGTTACGTAGCCTGCTTCCTTAGCAGTTAATTCTGTAACAAAAGCAGCTTTAGGTAGCAAATTAGTGTTATCGACTACATTTTCATTTCCGCCTTGCCATTTGATGAATTGCTTGAAGATTTCTAAAGCAGATCCATCGTCGATTACCTTTTTCAGCATTGCTCGAGCTTCTTCTAACGTCTCTGCTTTTTCTCCAACGACAACCATTTGACTACCTAAAGTTAAGCACAGTTCCGTTAAATCCTCTGGGCCATTTCCTTTAAGCGTATCTATCGCTTCCTGTACCTCTAGAGCGTTTCCGATTGCTCGGCCTAGTGGTTGACTCATGTCAGAAATAATTGCCATTGTTTGACGTCCAACACTATTACCGATTTGCACCATAGCTTTTGCTAGCTTGCGAGCATCTTCAGCCGTTTTCATGAATGCTCCATCACCAGTTTTAACGTCAAGCACAATTGCACCAGCACCTGCTGCAATTTTTTTACTCATTATAGAGCTTGCAATAAGCGGAATGCTATTAACTGTTGACGTTACATCTCTAAGTGCATACAGTTTTTTATCTGCTGGAGTCAAGTTACCGCTTTGACCGATTACAGCCACTTTTATTTCATTTACTTGTTTTACAAATTGCTCAGAAGATAATTCTACATGGAAGCCTTCAATTGCTTCTAGCTTGTCTATTGTTCCACCAGTGTGACCTAAACCGCGTCCACTCATTTTTGCTACTGGAACGCCACAAGCAGCTACTAGAGGTCCTAAAACTAAAGTAGTTGTGTCGCCTACCCCACCAGTAGAATGCTTATCAACTTTTACACCCTCGATCGCTGATAGGTCAATTTGTTCTCCTGAGTTAACCATAGCCATCGTTAGGTTGGCACGTTCCTCATCATTCATATCTTTGAAGTAGATTGCCATTAGTAATGCACTAGCTTGATAATCAGGAATAGAACCGTTTGTATAGCCATCAATAAAGAAACTAATTTCCTCTTTTGTTAGAGCATGGCCATCTCTTTTCTTTTCAATAATGTCATTCATTCTCATTTTCATACACGTCCTTTATTTTAATAAAGATAGGAAGCTTTCACCAAATGCAGTTGGCTTTACATCAAAGTTATCTGCAATTGTTGCTCCTATATCTGCAAATGTCATACGTAAAGGCAATTCTTTAATTTCTGTAAATCTAGGTGAATAAACAGTTAATGGAACAAATTCACGCGTGTGGTCTGTTCCTGGCATTGTAGGGTCGTTTCCGTGATCAGCTGTAATGATTAATAAATCATCACTTGTTAGCTTAGGAAGCGCTTCCTTCAAGCGAGCATCGAACTCTTCTAGAGCCTTACCGTAGCCAATTGGATCTCTGCGGTGACCATATAAAGCATCGAAGTCTACTAGGTTTAAGAAACTAATACCTGTAAAGTCTTTATCCAACGTTTCGATAAATTTGTCCATGCCATCCATGTTATCTTTTGTTCTAACTGTGGAAGTAATACCTTCCCCATTAAAAATGTCATTAATTTTACCAATCGCCATTACTTCTAAACCAGCATCTTGCAATTCATTCATTGCTGTACGAGCGAACGGTTTTAGAGCATAGTCATGACGATTTGAAGTACGAACAAAGCTTCCTGGCTCTCCAATAAATGGACGTGCAATGATACGACCAACTAAAAATTCAGGAGACAACGTCAGTTCTCTTGCGATTTCACAAATTCGGTATAATTCTTCTAATGGAACCACTTCTTCGTGTGCAGCAATTTGAAGAACTGGATCAGCGGAAGTATAAACGATTATTGCTCCCGTTTTCATATGCTCTTCCCCTAGCTCGTCTAAAATCTCTGTACCACTCGCTGGCTTGTTGCCAATCACCTTACGCCCTGTTTTCTCCTCTAAAGCAGTGATAAGCTCTTCAGGAAATCCGTTTGGATATACTTTAAATGGTTTGTCGATATTTAACCCCATAATCTCCCAGTGGCCAGTCATCGTATCTTTACCGACAGAAACTTCTTGCATCTTCCCGTAAT
The DNA here is from genome assembly GCF_038593405.1 of Psychrobacillus sp. FSL W7-1457. Lineage (NCBI taxonomy): Bacteria > Bacillati > Bacillota > Bacilli > Caryophanales > Bacillaceae > Psychrobacillus > Psychrobacillus sp. FSL W7-1457. The sequence goes on along the minus strand of NZ_CP151993.1, from coordinate 1,662,617 downwards.
AAGCTGTTGGTTGATCTGCTGGAGCAATACCTTTAATAGCTTCAATATTTCCTAGCCCTAGCTTTTGCATTTCTGGCATTTTCAATCCATTCATTTTTTCTGCAATATGTCCAAGTGTATGTGAGCCAACGTCACCGAAGGCTGCAGCATCTGGTGCTTCACCGATTCCGACAGAGTCCATCACAATGACATGTATACGTTTAAATTTTCCCATAATTTCTACCTCCTACTTGTTCTTTATTAGTGTACCAAAAAATCTCCGAAAATAAATGTCAGACCTCTGACATTATGCACGAGGATGGTATTGTTTGTAAACTTCTTTTAATCGCTTTTTACTTACGTGGGTGTAAATCTGTGTCGTAGAGATGTCAGCATGTCCTAACATTTCCTGAACGGCTCTTAGATCTGCCCCATTCTCAATCAAGTGAGTTGCAAAAGAATGCCGTAAAATATGTGGTGTAATTTCTTTTTTAATGCCAGCAGCAAGGACATGCTTGTTTAGTAATTTCCATATTCCCTGTCTTGTTAAACGTTTCCCTCTTTGATTGATAAAAATAGCATCTGTACGTTCTTTTTTGAGTAGTGCAGGGCGTGCATGTTCGATATAATTGCTACAGGCACGCAATGCTGCTCCACCAAGTGGAATAATACGTTCCTTCCCTCCCTTACCAAACACACGGACAAATCCCATCGATAAATGTAAATCCTCTAAATTTAAATTTAGACACTCACTTATACGCATACCACTTGCATACATAAGTTCAAACATTGCGAGGTCTCTCACTCCCTGCGGCTTGGACACATCAATGCTCGCTAAAAGGGTGTTCAGCTCCTCAACTGACAAAAAGTTCGGTAGCTTCTGCTCTAGTTGAGGAAGCTCTAAATGAATAGTAGGGTCGGTTGTTGTCACTTTATCCCGCAACAAAAACTGATGAAAGGAACGGATAGACGAAATATGTCGAGAAACTGTTCGGGCTGATTTACCTTTTTCCTTTAAATCTCTTAAATGTAAAATGATATGATGCCGTTCAACGTCTGCTAAACTACTTAATTGCTGGATGTTAAATATAGACTTTAAATATTCCGTTAAATCATTTTTATAGGAAACTAATGTATTCTCTGCTAGCTGTCGTTCTATGCGGAGGAAATGCAAATAATCTTCTAAATGAAGCAGACCCTCTTTCATCAAAAAACCTCCTATTAAATAATTATGCAATTAAAAAAAGGATAGCATATTTTAGCTATCCTTTTTGGTTATTTATCTTGGCAACGATGGCAGATCCCATGGAACGTTAAACGATGATCTTTTATAATAAAATTCCATCTTTTTTCCACGATTGCCTCTACATCCTCTAGCAAGTCCTCTTGAATTTCATCCACAGCTCCGCATTCGATACATACAAGATGATGATGAAAATGTGCAGCGCCTTCTTGTCTTAAGTCATAGCGTGATACGCCATCTCCAAATTGAATTTTATCTACTACATTCAATTCATTTAATAACTCTAATGTTCGATAAACAGTCGCTAGTCCTATATCAGGTGATTTTTCTCTAACTAGTAGAAAAACATCCTCCGCACTCAAATGATCTTCTTCATTTTCAAGCAATACTCGAACTGTCGCTTCACGCTGTGGCGTCAGTTTATAGCCCGCACCAGATAATTGTTTTTTAATACGATCAATACGGCTCTCCATATGACGCCTCCTTAACTACCACTATTATAACAAGAAGTGTTTTCTCATTACAAGAGATTCACATAATAATAATTATTAATAAATACTAATTATTAAATACGATAAATGGTAAAAGAATAAACTCTATTATAATAGTAATTATATAGAAGCCAAGTGTAAAGAGATTTACTCTTCTTGCCAATGCAAGTAATAGGATACAGTAGACGAGTTGAAATGGGAACCACCAAAATACATACGGAAAAGTACTTTCTTGAGTTTGCAGCAAAAAACTGGAACAGAATCCATAAAAGGTAATTTTGAATGCGCAAATGACTAAGATGAATCTTTGTAAGTAGCGATGCTGATAAAACAAGAAAAAAACGACTGCAATCATCAAGTGAGGAAAAATCGTCTCTAGGAAACTAGGTGGCCCTTCCAATAAGACTCGTGCATCCAAAAGGTTGATAATCCACTGCTGCTGTTCTGGTGAGCTACGTTCAAAAAGTATTAATCCTCCTATAAAACTAACAACTAGTACACAAAAAGATACGAAAATAGTATAAGACTGGTTCAACTTGGAATCCCCCCTATCTATTTTCATCTTATGCTTGTACTAGGTTCAAACATGCTTATTTTAAATAATCTTTTAACCAAATATAGGCGAAAGCTGTTTTTGCATCAAAGATCTGTTGAGAGATTACCATTTGTTCCATATCTTCAAGACTGACATGTAATAATTCAACGAACTCATCCTCGTCTAAATCAGCTGGATTCTCCATTTTTACAATATTTTCAGCCAAGTAAAGGTGTATAATCTCATCAGCAAATCCAGGTGAGGTTGCAAAAGATTGTATATACTTCAGATTACTACAAGTATAGCCTGTCTCCTCTTCAAGCTCTCGCATTGCTGTAAGCTCTGGGGCCTCATTTGGCTCAATTTTACCAGCCGGTATTTCAATAATAGAGCGTTCCAGTGCTTTTCTATACTGTTCTACTAAAATTATTTTTTTATCGTCAGTTACAGCTACTACTGCAACTGCTCCCGGGTGCTTCACAATCTCTCTTTTACCTTGCTTCCCATTCGGTAAAAGAACATCATCTACCTGTAATGTAATAATTCGACCAGTATATTTTAAATCAGTTGTAACTGTTTTTTCTTCAAATTTTTTCATTAATTTTCTTCCTCTCATTTGAATCTATCTAATTCTCATTGTACCATGTAGGAAAGGAAGTGATAATCTTGGAAAAAAGACAATTAGGAAAAAGTGAAATCTCTATTTCAGAAATCGGACTTGGTTGTATGTCACTACCCACAAACATTACAGAAGCCGAAAAGATTATTCAAACCGCAATGGAACATGGTATTACGTATTATGACACGGCAGATTTGTATGACCGTGGAGAAAACGAAAAGATTCTAGGTACTCTTCTTAAACCTCATCGTCAGGACATAGTTATTGCCTCTAAGGTCGGTAATCGACTAAACGAAAATGGTGATGGCTGGCATTGGGATGCCTCAAAAGAATGGATTCAAACGGCGATACATGAATCCCTAAAACGCCTTCAAACAGATTATATTGATGTGTACCAGCTACACGGCGGGACAATGGATGACAATGTGGATGAAGTGATCGATACGATGGAATCTTTAAAAAAGGAAGGCCTAATTAGAGAATACGGCATCTCTTCTATCAGACCGAATGTTATTAACCGCTTCCTACAAAAAAGCAATGCAGTATCGGTTATGATGCAATATAGCTTGCTAGATAGAAGACCAGAGGAGTGGTTACACTTACTGGAACAAAACGAGACTACCCTGCTTAGTAGAGGCTCGCTTGCAAAAGGTATGCTGACCGAAGATGAAGGTCTTATTCGTGCTAAAAAAGCAGGCGACTACCTCTCTTATACAAACAAGGAGCTACTAGACACTATAGGGGAACTAAAGTCTTTAAATGCATCACTAACTAGCATAGCTCTTCACTATGTCCTGCAAAGTGGCGCTGCAATCGTTGGAGCGAGTTCACCCGAGCAATTATTGGAAACAATCGAGGCGTATCAAGCTAAGATACCTGATGACTTACTAGCAAAAGCTTCTGAAATAACGAGAAAAACTACTTATTCAGAGCATCGAATATAAAAATAGCACTAGGCTCCTTGAATTTGTTCAAATCAAGGAGCTTTTCTTATGAAAAGGAGGATTATCGTAAATAATTGGTTGATTGTCGTAAAATAGCTTCTGATTGTAGTAAACTACTTTGTCATTGTCGTAATCTAGTAGATTATTGTAGTAATCCTTATTTTTTCTGCAAAAAGCTCTTTGTCATATCTACACGTTCTTGGACAGTATAATCTCCTTCTATCCGCAAAACTGGACAAGTCAATGTCTTCAACCAATCGTCGTGTAAGGCTCTACTTCTCACTTCCAATCCCGCATGATCATATAACCCAGCCCACTCCATAAACTCCTTGTATTGTTCGTGCTTGGGTCCACCTGCTAAAATGTCATTTCCGTATCTTTGAAATTCTCTTTTCTCTAGTCTTTCTAATCTAATTTCTGAAGGAATCCATAAAAAAATGACTACATCAAAATAAGTTTTTAAATCGTCTCCCCAACCACATATTGCTCCAGATAAGATTGAATTTCCATGTGAGTTTAAATCTCTTTCCAGGAGGTCTTTTCTTTCTTCCAGTTCTCTTATCTCCGTATATTTTGTTAACCAAAAATAATCATCTGTGTCCAAATGGGTCCAGCAAAGTTCATCGGATAATGCTTTCGCTAAGGTAGTTGTCCCAGATCCAGAAGCACCAAATATATGTATTTTCACTAGTTTTGTCCCCCATAACATCGTATAACGGCTCTTTAATTAGTTCTATAAGTAATTGGATGAGAAAGTAAAATTTAATTAGTTATTTTCCCACTAAAATGCCCACCTTCATAAACACCCTCTTTCCATAAAACATTTCCATTACTATCAAATGCTTCGATTTTCAATGGGTCTGGTTCCCCAGCATCTGCTTCTTCTAAAGCATCAAAGGTAACAAACCAACATCTTAATCCTTCAGAAATCTCAACAATTGTAGCTCCCTTCTCTATTGTTTTTTGCTTCACAAGCACGGTTGTAATTTGATCATTTGTGATAATTCCTCCAACCAATGTTAAAGGTACTTTTGGATTATTAAACATTGCCCAGTCCATACCGTCACCAGGATCTATCTCACCGTTTCCAGTATGTGTCCAATATTCATCAACCGACTTTTTATATCCAATACGGAATCCTGTTTCATCTTCATAAAACACAACTTCATAATCTTCCTTTTGCAGTTTATCCAATATCTCAGTTGATTTTGGATGTGGAACGCTTTCTATAAAGTCCTCCGTACTATTTATGCTAAAAGTATATGAGCAGCCTGTCTGTAGCAGTAACACTATAAAAACCAAAAGTAATTTTTTCTTCATTAATCATTCCCCCCTTTGCTATATGAAAGTATATAATAACTTTCTCGTCATTAATTTACGTATATCTAGAATTTTAGTTTCAAAATATTCAATAAATAAATTAGAGTTCAGCATTAGAAAGTTAAATTTCTTAAACGAAGTCAATATTTGTTAATTTCTAAAGCTTCGTTAAAGTTATTGGTTAATTTGATTAAAACTTCATTTTTTTATAGTGATTGTAAACATTACAGAAGTGACATTCAAATGACTATTAAGAACATAAATTTTGTTTATGCAAGTAAATTTATAAGCATTTTATCGATGAATTAAAGAGCCGTTCCCATTTATTGATTGGAGCACCAGACGGCGACATAAGCAGGGATAAGTGAGACAGATAAGACATCACAACCACGCGCGTAAGCGATGGGTGATGGCTTATCGCTCACTCCGCGAAAAAGCGTCCGGCTGGTACGAAAAATCAATTCTACTTTCTGATTTAAAGATTCCTTGCAACATTAATCAACCATACCCTTTTACATAGCTATTTCAAAAAAAGCAGCCCCAAAGTCTTTAAATGACTTTTGGAGCTGCTCTTCTATTTTATATTATTTCCATTCTCTTTCTGTGTAGCCCTTTGCCTTAATTCCTTCGTTTGTTTCCTTAATAATTTGTTCTCCTCCACGTTTCATGTATTCCTCAACCAAGCTATCCCATTCAGAGATTGGTCTTTGGCCAGCAATCATTTTTGCTTGCTCGTTCATGATGAATTGTGTTAAATCAGTGCCTTTCTCCTGATTTGTAGGAGACATTACTCCGTATGAAGGATCTACATAAAGCTTGTTAGATTCAAACATTTCCTGAAGAGATTGAACCATTTCCTTCATTTCTGGCATTTTGTAATCATCTGCATATGTGATATTTGCATCTTCTGGTACTTGCTCACGATTGTCTAAGAAGTAAGTCGAAGGTGAAAGTCCATCAGATGAGAAATTTGGCAATTGAACAGCCTGCCCATTTTCCATGTTATACCCTTTTCCTTCTCCACCTAAATAGAAATCGAAATCGGCGTTATCCGGATTTTTTGTATCCCTTGGGTAATATGTTTTACCAAAGTCAACCATTTCTAAAGCACGGAAAATCTTACCTTCGTCTCCAGCCATGTTAGCATTTAAAGCTAGAATACCTGAATAACCAGATCCAATAGTGAAGCCCTTGGACTTATCTGGAGCCTCAAAAGGAGGTATTGCTATTAAATGTGCATCTGGATTTGCTGCTAAAAGACCTTCGAAATAGGCTTCAGACATACCTGAAACTCCCCCAACAAAGATTCCAGCTTTTCCAGAGTAAAACTCCGTGTTCGTGCTAGCCCAATCAAGAACTGCAAAATCCTTCGTCATCGCTCCTTCTTTATAAAGGTTAGCAAAAAATTGGATCAAGTCTTTTCTACCGTCAGAAATAATTCCTGGGATGTAATTTCCTTCTTTATCTTGGTGATACCAAGCGTTAAAGTCCCAGTAAGTTCCCATATTAAAGTTCGGGTTAATATTTTCACCAATTGCAACGCCGTAAGTATCATCTTTTCCATTACCATCTGGATCTTCCTTCGTAAAAGCTATCGCTACCTTCTCCAGTTCTTCATAAGAAGTAGGAACTTCTAAACCAAGCTTATCTAACCAATCCTTACGAATAACTGGTGTTACAGGGTACGGTTGAGAGTAACGTGGAATACCATAGATCTTCCCGTTCACTTTAAAAGAGTTGTAAACGTATTCTGGGATTTTCCCTAGTGTGTCATAATGCTTAAGATAATCATCTAAAGGCAGGAATGCTCCCTGCTCTGCCCATTGATAAAAACGAGTGTCTGTTCCTGGAAATCCGATTAGGTCTGGCATAGATCCAGAAGCAACTATAGCAGACGACTTTTCAATATAGTCCCCCTGAGGAATAATTTCCGGCTTATAGTCCACGTTAAAGCGTTCATTTATCATATCAAGACCCGGGCTTTTCAGTGGTGGTGGATCACCGAAACGAAATGTCATTCCCGTAATCGTGTACTTTTCTGTATGATCAAACGGATCTACTGCCGTTTCCTCTTTGTTTGGTTCTGCACTATTTGTCTCTTTTTCCGGCTCTTTCGCTGGTTCAGTTTGGGCATTTTCATCGGTACAAGCTACTAAAATTAGACCAATGATAAGAATTAGAAAACCATAAAACCACTGCTTACTTCTCACATTAACCCCTCCATTACTATTTTGTCTGGTGTAAATAAATTCTCGATGTCCATTGCGATAGAAAGTCACCCCTTAACAGATCCAAGCATCACTCCTTTAGCAAAGTGTTTTTGTAAGAATGGATAGACGATTAAAATCGGTAAAGTAGCTAACAATATAGCAGCCATCTGAACGGTTTCGGGAGGTGGAAGATTTTCCAGCATTGCTGCATGCCCCCCTAGTGCCGCATTAGGCTCATTGACTATTACAATTTGCCTTAAAATTACTTGAATCGGCCATTTTGCAGGATCATTTAAATATAGAACCCCTGAGAAATAACTGTTCCAATGACCTACTGCGTAAAATAAACCGAATGCTGCCAAGGCTGGCTTCGACAAAGGTAAAATAATGCGAGTAAATATTTGGATATCGTTTGCACCGTCTATTAATGCCGCCTCTGTCAGTTCCTCTGGAATTCCTTTAAAAAACTGTGTAATAATGATCAGATTAAATGGACTAATCGCCACAGGAATTATAAGAGCCCATAAGGAATTTAATAATCCCGTTTCCTTTACAATAATATAGGTAGGGATCATCCCTGCTGAAAATAGCATCGTAAACAATACTAGAAATAGAATTGTTCGTTGCCCTAAAATATTTCTAGTTAGCGAGTAAGCCATCGTCGTAGTAAAAAATAGATTTACTAATGTTCCAACGACAGTAATATATACCGTTACGAACAACGAACGAATAAATTGATCAGAGCCTAATATATACGTATAAGCATCAGTCACCCATTCCTTTGGCCATAACAAGAAATCACTATTTAATACATCACTAACACTAGAAAACGAAACCGAGAAAATATATAGAAAAGGAAAAAGCATGGCTCCTGCGATTAATAAGAGAACTGTACCATTGAAAAAATCCATTACTTTTTCCCCTGAAGACCTAAACATGAACATACCCCCTTCCAGATGATAGTCTTCCATAAAGACACGTCAACTTGAATCTTTCAAATGGTCAATATAGACCTTCCTCACCAAATCGTTTAGCAAGCCTATTTGCAAGAACCACTAAAATCAAGCCAATTATTCCTTTAAATAGACCAACAGCTGTTGCAAAACTAAAATTCGCCTGCTGTATTCCTTTAAAATAAACATACGTATCGAGAACATTACCCGATTCCATATTAAAAGGATTTAGCATTAGAAAGATTTGTTCAAAACCACTGTCCATCACGTTTCCTAAACGAAGGATTAATAAAATAACAATCGTACTTTTTAATGCAGGCAATGTTATATGCCAAATTTGTCTCATGCGACTCGCACCATCCATGACAGCTGCCTCATATAGATGAGGGCTGATGCCGGATAAGGCAGCTAGAAACAATATGGTACCCCATCCAGACTCCTTCCAGATGACCTGCAATACAACAATCGGTTTAAACAGCGCCGGATCTGTTAGAAAAGGGATAGGATTCATATCTAGAAAAGATCCAAGAAAGTTATTTATTAAACCTTCACTTCGTAGAAAGATAACAGTTATTCCAACTACCACAACCCAAGAAAGAAAGTGAGGCATATATACAACAGACTGCAGAAATCGTTTATACATTTGGTTTCTTAACTCATTCAGCATAAGTGCTAAAATAATGGAAATAGGAAATGCAAAAATAATTTGTAACATGGAAATCTGAAGTGTATTCCAAATTACTTGTATAACCTCCGAGTCTTCAAAAATGGATTGAAAGTGTTTTAATCCAACCCAAGGGCTCTTAAGAAATCCTTGGAATGGACTATAATCTTTAAATGCTAACAATAATCCAATCATAGGAATATATCGATAGATTAAAAAGTAAAGGGCACCTGGCAAAAGAAGTAGCAATAGATACCGATCCCGCCACAGTTTTTGCTTAATAGAATTTTTATTTGGGGGCTTTGGTTTTTCCTTGACGTGAGCTACTGTCGGAACAACTGTCTCAGCGTCTTTATTTTGAGTAACAATAACTTATTTCCCCTTTCCTTAAAGCTATTTACCAATTTGTTTACCTGTATAATACCTGTATTTATTTTACCAATTTTAGTTTAAATTTTACATTTATTCAATATTTTTCTAAAATTATTTATTTCTTATATTCAATTGGCTCTTGCTGTTTTGATTCAATAATTTTAAACAGTTTATTGGATAGAAATATTAAAGTAACGCCTATTAAACTCCCACTATAAAAAGGTATGAGTCCAGGAATTTTCATGACTAAATAATAGGGGAAATAAAAACCTAAAACCATGAACACCGCAAACAAAGGATGAGCCAAAACGATATAAATACAATCCTTGAAGTACTGGGAAAGCTTCATCTGATAACCGACATAAAGTGGAAAAGCATACAATAAAGCGATCAAATAAATTATACCTAATATAAAGAAGAAAAATGATGCTATTAAGGCTGGTATATTTGGAAGGCTACGAAAAAACTGCAAATCTACAAAAAGAATAACGCCTATAATAAACCAAATATAACCATAGATATTAGAATTCAACAATTCTTTTCTATATATATCCTTGAAGTAACGAAAGGTTTTTATATCCTCTTCACCATAGCTCCATTTGCGTATAACCGATAGCATAGCAACTGTAGCTGGGAAAAACCCTACAACGCCTAGTCCTAAGATGATTCCGCCTAACCAAAGGATGTTTATATAGGCAAGCCGCATTCCCCAGTCCATGTATCGATATAGCGTTCCTCTCCAGCCTGTCAGCTCCATACCATTCACCTCTTGTTTATCTAACCTTTTAAAGATTAAATCTTCTCAATCTAAAATCTTCATTCATCTCAATTTATTTCTTATTACTTTATGAATTCATTGAAAGAATCATACTTTTTATACAATAGAATTCATATTCTTAGGCTAGTGGCTTGAGAATTTCAATTCCACCTCTTGTACCAATAAATGATTATTTACCTTTAAAACTACTTAATCTTATTCTAAAAGCTGTTGAATTCTTTGGCATGTTTCCTCTGGTTTCTCCATATTTGCCCATAAAAAATGCATTTCTCGTTCAATTAACTCAAATTCTTCAATCGTTAGGTGTAAATCCTTGATCGTTTTAGCGTCTGGCATCGTTTCAATAAAGGCATTGTAATGCTCTGGATGAATATCCGGCTGGAGGATTCTATTGTCTTCTGCAACCTTTCGCAGCATTGGAATCGTACATCCATTTTTCTTTATCAATATTTGTGCCTCTTCACTAACCATAAAATCGATCAGTGCATGTGCGGCTGGCTTATTTGGACTATCTACATGGACACCAAGTGCCCCTCCAAGTAAAAGTGTGCCTACATCTTTATTTTTAGGCGGTGGAATTACATCCCATTGTATCTTATGGTCTCTGAATTCATTCATAAAATAATAGGTAGTTAAGATCATCGCTGCCCCTTCTCGCATAAACAGGTTCTCAGCGAGGTCATTGCTACCATGTGAAAAAATAGGGGAAACCTGATGTTTGTACATTAAATCTACACAAAACTCTAACGCTTCTATATTTTCCTTACTGTTCATCACCGGCTTAGTTCCGGTTGAATCTTTAAAGCTTCCTTTATTTTGTAATAGAAAAACTGGCCATCTGTTAGTAGAGGAGGAAAAACAAAAACCATACTCATTCACTAAATTATCCTCATTTAGTTCATGTGTTGTTTTTCTGGACACCTCTAACAGATCATTCCAATCTTCTATATGAAAATCGTTTAGGACGCCTGCTTTTTCAAATATGCGTTTGTTGTAGCAGATCATTACTGGCGAGAAAACAAACGGGGTAACATGCATTTTGTTTTCCGTTGAAAACATTCGAAAAACTTGGTGATAACTATCCTTCATCGGATCTATATGTGCTGGTAAATAGGGGTCTATAAGATCTAAGTGATCCGTCTCCATCAGCTGTCTATAATGATAGTCTGAAACCATAAAAACGTCCGGGCCAGTACCATGTTTAAACGACTGCATAAGGTTATAAACGTACTGATCATTAGGTAAGATTTCGAGATTTATCTTAATATAAGGATTCAACTGTTCAAATCTCTGAATGATTTGTTTAATAACCTCAATCTCATAGGAGTTTGAAAACCAACCAAGCGTTAATGTTTGCTTTTGTGTATCATCAGGCAGGGTTACCCGGTTTCCCTTTCCTGCTATTTTTTCTATAAGCCCTTCTTCCACTAGCTCTGCTAACGCTTTTCTTATGGAAACTCGACTAAGCGCATATTCTTTACTTAATGTATTTTCTGGCAATATAAATTCCCCAGGTTTAATCTTCCCTGTAATAATCTCTTGTTTTACCTCATGGATAAACTTGTTATAACGACTTTCAAAGTCACTTTGTCGTTTTATCAATGCTTACAACTCCCCTGCCAAAATTGGCGCTATATAAAGATATGAATCTATCATAACATGTGCAAGGTTGGTAGTTTTATTTCATTAACCATTTATCTAAAAATAAGTAAGCTGCTTGCCTAATTTCATAGGGAAAGTCATGACCCGAGTTCCCTATTAATGTTTGGATTTTTTCTGTACAATCCATCCACTTATACAATGAATTTAGTTCAAAAAGTCCTTCAGCAGCTGGTTTCCAATGGGGGAAAATAGAATCATTTTGCCCCATCCATAGAAAAAAAGGAGTAGGTGACACTAATGCAGCTATTTCAGTAAATTCAAAAGGAACCTTATCATCATTTATGTAGTTACTTAACTGGGGGATATGACTAAACCAATCTCGTTTTCCCCAACGATGTAACTCCGGATCTCCTGCAAATGTTGAAAATCCACAACTACATACTACTGCCTTTATTCTACGGTCTACGCCAGCTAAAAAGTAACCGTTGTAGCCTCCAAGTGAGTGTCCGATCACCCCTATTTTATCGCTGTCTACACAATTTAAGCTCTCTAATAGACTTATTCCCTGCTGATGATCCACAAGCATTTTAGCTACTGCAGACCAGTTCGGATATGCGGCGTCAAAGCTTGCTGTCTGAAAAGGCTTTTCGTCCTGTCGCACCCGTTCTCCAGCTGTTATCGTATCTGGGGCAAGTACTACATAGCCTCTCTTAGCAAGCTCAAGTCCATATTGTCTGTTTTGCCGTCCCTCTGTTGTACTTACATCATCCTTCCCGTTGTCGCTCGTTGGATGAAGCGCAATAACGGAGGGATATTGTTTGTGACTAGAGTTCAAAACCTCTATGGCGTCATCTTTAGTAGAAACCTTTTTGCTGTTACTTCCTTTCGGTATTAGCAGGTTTGCTGGAACCATATCGTCGAAAACAGTGTCGTACCTTATCTTTATTAAATAGTAATCTTCATACGATTTCCAAGAGATTATATCAAAATGTGTTTGTACTAAAGGTGGGACCCCACCAATACATTGTAACCAAATTTTTTCGATTGCATCTCTTTTGTTCTCCCAATCTCTTTTACGTTCCATTAATCGCAAAAGAGAAGGCGCACCCTGTTGATGTAAAGTGGACAATGCATACATTTCTTCACCCCATCATTCTATACTTACACTATATAAATGACTGCCACTACCATAGTAAACTCTTCCATTAAATAGAACAGTACCACTGCTCGCTTTAGCTTCTAACCCTTTCTTAAGTATTGGTTCGGGGCATGGTTGCTTAACATCAATCGCAATAAGTGCGTTTGACATAAGACAGTAAAGCGTGTGATTAGGCTCGTCATAAACGAAGCCTGAACGAATAGGTTCCCCATAACTGGATAGATCTTTTCCGGAAAGAATATAATTCATTTCAGTATCCCATATAAAGTACATTCCTAGCCCAGTAACACCATGCACCCGATTATACATATCTGTATAAATAGCAATAATTTCTCGTGTTCCATTAAAGGGTACGAAACTGCATTTTAGTTGCATGGTTGTTCGATCAAGCACATATAAGCGTGCATCCTGTTCTTTTGATACTGCTCCTCCAGGTGCCTCTACACTTGTGCCCCCTATAATATCTCCGTTACTGAGCTCACTAAGACAAATAGTACTGTGAAAGGGTAATATATCTTCATTGCGTATTACGACCTGCTTTTCTGTATCCATATTATAAATTGCCAAGGCACCACCAACTAGTCCATAGCCCGGAAACCCACCCCATATTACTTCTTTCGTTCCACTCAAGGCAAGGGCACAGCGAGGTCGATGAATCTGATCCTCTTCTAAAACTAAACGAGGAATAGAAGATTGCTGATCTAAATCGTAAACATATAGCTTTCCACCTGCGTATGCCACTCCCACTAACAGATTTTCATGGGAAGCATAGGCACAAATATTTCCTCCCCCTCCCTTTTCTAGTGCTCCAAAATTTTGAAGAGAGTTTTTGGTTGGATCATACCGAAAAAATTGTAGAGGGTGCATGGACGTACCATAGATAAATCCGTTTGGAGCGAGAAAAAGACTTGAAAGTTCCGCTCCCTCCGAATGGTATATTAAATGAATCGTTTTCTGTATCCCACTATCCTTATGACTAATTTGAACAAGCCCTTCAGATAAGCTGTAGTGCTCGATCTGATAATTTGATTCATTTGGAATGTGGACTTTTTGAAATCCTGTTCCTATAAAACTAGAAGGTGCAACGTCCGCTGCTGGATTACATTCTCCCTGAGAAAACTTTAGCCACTGAGAGGCCGTTAACACATTCTTTAAGTCGGATGCCTCTATGTGTCCATAGACAGTACCATCGTTTCCAAGATATACATAGCCTGCTCCCTTCTGCCTTTGATGAGAGGAAAGCAAACTCTTTTTCTGGCCAGTTATTAAATGGTAGGCTATTATATCTCTTTTCTCAGTTCCAATTCCCATATAAGCCCATCCGTGCGTATCAAGAGCTACTGTTCCTGGATATTTTTCCTCGGCATGCATAGAGCCGTAATCTACAACATGCTGCGATTTGCTATCATAGGAAAGCAAGTGACAGTGAGGGTATGTAGTGAAATAAATCATTCCCTCACTGTCCTCTGCAAAGCTAAAACCGACTATTTCCTCACCATTCTCTATTACTTGATAATCCACAAAGCACTCTTTGAAAGGGTCTAACACGAGCAGCATCTTACCTGCCCCCGTATAAAATAAGCCTCCACTATTAAATGAGGCAAAAGGGTATTCTTTATTTTCCAGTGGAAAGAAAACTTGCTTGCTTGTTCCTTTTTCTAAGTCGATTATTAACACAAAGCCCTTGGCCGCAATTACTAATTTACTCGCTTGTTCCTTCGTACATATAGCAGCTGTTCGCTCCTCCTCCGCGACAACCGGAGTTCCATGATCTATAAGTTTGTTATACATATAGGCTCTCCTTTAGACGCAATAATGGGCAGCTACCTTATTTAAGGCAGTAATCATATCCTCTATATCATGATCACTAAAAAACTCATTTATATCTAACCGTATCGCTGTCTTCAAAATTTCTTCAGCATTTGGACAGCTACCGGCTTGATAACTATACTCACCTAGACTAAAAGGATATTCGCTATTTAAGTAAGCCTGTTTTTGTTGGAATAGGCTTTGTGCGTATAACACTTGTGGAATGTACCCTGGTGAATTTGGAATACCCTCTGCTGTAAGTGCCGCTGAGAACTCTTCACGGGTGCAGCTTAACACATCTAAGTCGAGCGTTAGCATATAAAACCAGTAGCTGCACCATCCCCCAGTTGTTATTTTCATTGGCCGTATGCCCTTGGTATTCTGTATTCCACTACTCAATCGTTCTCCAAGCTTATTTCTTCGCGTACATATCCAATCCAGTTTTTTTATCTGCGCAATACCAACAGCACCTTGAAGTTCTGTCATACGATAGTTAGGTGCCAGATATTGAATATCTTTTACAACTTCCTTGTCATGTCTTTTATAGTTTTTATCTGCAAATGCATGAGTGGTAAAGTAATCTTCCTCTTCCCCGGAATTTACAGTAACAATTCCGCCATCGCCTGTAGATATATGCTTAAAGTCGTTTGTACTAAAGCATCCATAATCACCAATTGTGCCAGTTAAGCGCCCTTTGTAAGTAGTGAGATAGCTTTGGGCACAATCCTCTATCACTTTTACATTGTACTTTCTAGCAAGTTCCATAATGGAATCCATGTCGCATGGGTTTCCAGCAAGATGAACAACAATAATCGCCTTTGTTTTAGGTGAGATTACCTTTTCAATGGCTTCAGCTGTCATGTTATAGCTATTTGGCTCTAAATCGGCAAATATAGGTATAGCGTTCTGATATAAGATACCAATTACAGTACCCTGGTCTGTAATTGGGCTAGTTATGACCTCGTCACCGACTGTAATACCAGCTGCTCCTAGAGCAACATGCAGCGCAGCAGTTCCAGATGAGGTAGCCACACTATACTTCACATGATATAAATCATTAAAATCTGCTAAAAATTTCTTAACCTTGCTACCGAAATGATAAAAGAGTGTATTTTGCTCTAGTGCCTCTAGTAGCTCCGTTGCTTCCTCCATCCCAAAGCGTTTCCCAGTTCCGAATGGAGTCGTTTTAACCTTTTGCCCACCTAAAATCGCTAAAGTGTTGTTTTTCATTTTTAGACCCTCCAACATTACGCTTCCTTTAAAAGGTGATTTGTAGCAGAAACCATCTTACAATGCAGCCCAAAACGTTTGACCGTTTGTGCATCTTCTTTTGGAACGGGCATTAGAATAACGAGCTTATCGGCAACCGAATTTTCACTAAGTACCACACCATTCTCTTCAGATACTTCTATAATTTTAACCTGACGTCTTACTCTTTCCCAATCATTAATTTGCTTACTAGTCCAGAACGAGAAGCCTTGCTGCCTTGCCATACGGATTAGTTGGATAATCGCTTCGCGTACTGGCGGTTGCTGATAGATGTGGATTTGATGAAATAGGAAATGAGCAACTCCATTCACTCGTTTGACTCCTTCCAAAAATGGTTCGATAACCGTCGCATCCGCTAACGTATTATGGTTCAAGTCTTGGGTCAGAAAACCAATCTCTAGCACATCATACATTCGATTTTTTTCATCGGCCCAAGCGATAGGGAAATAAGGCTGACACGTGCCAAATAAGAAGCCTATGTTTCCTCTTTTGCTAGGACCTCTCGATTGATCAGCCTGTATTCCATATTTCTCACACCAAGTAAAAAATTCTCCCCAGCCTTCAAACCTCGTATAGTGATTTTTATTGGACGTCACTTGTTCTATACCCACTGTCTGCTGCAACCAAGTAAGCTGTGCATGAAAGGCACTTTCTGACCAAATTCCATTATCTGATTCTAATGCATTATAGTGTAGAGCTAGCTCATGCCCATCTGCCTTGATTTGATTGTAAATAGAAGGATTATATCCAGGCACAATCATACACCAAGTCGATTGCACGCCTTCTTCCTTTAGGGTATCTAACGTTATTTGTGCTGATTCGTCCACGTTCAAGTCACTATCATGAGAGATTAAAGCAACATGTTCTACTCCTGCTGGCCAATAATCAATGAAAGGAAGCGTAAGATTTTTATCGAGAGCACACTTTACCAAATGCTCTATTAACGCTTCTCTCCATAAATCAGCATACGGATGGGGAAAATAAGGCATACCTGTTTCAGTAACCGTTCGGTCTAGGTCCCAATCGAGCATAAAGCCGTCGTCCGCCTTTAATATCTCCTCATCCAAGTTTGCACTTCCGTCGGGAGCAGGAACTCCGTCTTCTGTTATAGGAGCAGTACCTTGCTGTAAGCCTACAATTGTTTGGGGAATAGAGACGGCCCAGCGTTCAATGGTCCCTTTTCCATATTTAATTTGAAGAAGGGCATCTCCATTGCCCTCTAGTAACGCTCCAAATTGTTGGATCTCTAACTGATCTCCAAAATAGACCCATGGATCCGCGTGTAAATAACGAAGAGACGTTGACTGGTTAAGAAAAGAAGAAAGCTCTGCATAGCCTATAGCAGGAATAGAATGGGAACTGAAGCCTAACCTTTCTTTTAGACAATGAAGATCGCCATATGAAATTACTGTACCTCCATTTTCTACATAATCTAAAATTTTAGTTTTAGCAGCTTCTGTATTAGGGCAACAAGCCACCATCATTAAATCAAAGGAGTCAAGCTCCTCGATTGAATCTATTTTTTTATAAGGCAGTCTTACATGATCAAGAATCTCTTCCAAATAGCGGTCAAATACATTTTCCCCTTTCTTCCACTGTTTTTCGGTTTCCTCTCTATCTAAAAGAATCCCCACTTTTGCCATCCTCATTTAACGGTCACTCCTCTATAAAAAGACATGTATATTACCTGTCTATAATATTGTTATGATAATCATAGTATAACTGGGTATTTTTATCAATTAGTTATTTGAAAATTTTATAAACTTTTATAGTCGTAGGATGACGTTAGCTACAGATGGTTTTAAAAAGGAACAGAAAAAAGAGCTTAGAAATATATCTCCAAGCTTAATAGATTTTAATGCTGTATTTTTTGCTTAATTGAAAGTTCATAATAGAGAAGAAATTCGAACCCAGTAGTTCTCCGCTACGGTGGACGCTTTCCTGGGGGCACGTGGCCTTAGCCTGTAGTCTCTCCCACGCGCTAGGAGTCGCAACCTTCTCTACGAACAAAAAGATTGTCTTCAAGAATCAGCTGGCTTCTTAAATAAATAAACCGTGAAATCAAGCTACAGATTTCACGGTTCTTTAATTTATTTTTCTCTCAACCTCATTCACTTATAATATTCAACGCACCATGCTATAGCATAAGCTATGCTGGAAGCAACTATTGTTCCTGCAAATAAATAGATAGGAAATGCAGGATGTAGATAAATGTAATTTGTAGAAAGAACCATAATCAACATTGCAGTAATTGCACTCAATGTAAAAGCAACATGAGAAGCTCTGGATGCTTTATTGGTGATGCTCAGCTCCCGTTCATCTCCATCTTGAAATTCTCCAAACTTCAAAAGGATGTCTGCCCTTTTTTTTGACTTCAATCTTAGAGACAGAATTGATTGAAGTATCATTAATAAAATACTGAGGATAAATGGCCACCAACTAAATTTTACTTCCACGTTTATAACTTCACCGTTTGACAACCCTCTATCAAATTCATCCATCAACCAGATGTTTTCATAAGCAAACCCCATTGCAAATGCAAGCACCCCTATAATAATGATTTTGCTGATACTTTCAAATAGAACAATCTTCATTTGCCATCCCCCTTGAAAAAGATTTTTTCAATTGGCTCCTGAAACACTTCCGCTATATTCATCGCGAGTAACAGCGATGGCACATAGGTTCCTTTCTCCAGCGAGACAATAGTCTGACGTGTTACACCTACTTTTTCTGATAAGTCCTTTTGCGTAAGGTTGGACCTTGCTCTCAGTTCTTTTAATCGATTCTTTATCTCCATTTATTACCTCCGCTGCTTGTTAATTACTTTTAATGTAAAGTAAACCAGACATAAAGTAAAGTATTTCTTACATTAAAGTGGAGATAAATATAAGTTCATATAATCAATTTCTAGTTCATAAGTTAAATAACTTTAGTCCTCTGAAGTAAATTACCTGGTCAGTATCGTTATAAATTTTCACTCATTATGATTCAAAAATAGCCCCTAAAATTTTGCTGTCCGCAAAATTCTAGGGGCCATCATTTTTCGCAGGAAATTTCCCACACATTTTTTAGAACTTAGAACCACCAAAGCCATACTCATCGAGCAGTTCTTCGAAGGTTTTATTTTTTTCTTTCTGTTTCTTTTCAAAAGCAAGCTGTGCCTGTCTTTCTTCTTCCTTCTCTTGCTCAGCTGTTACTAATTGCTTCTTTGTTTCTTTTAACTTAGCAAGCACATCCATAGAAAGCTGATCTGAAAGAGAATTCCCATCTTCTTTTACAGCTGAAGATTTAAAGTTAGGCTGTTGCTGTCTCTTTTGTTTCTTCTTAGCCAATATTATTCACCTACTTTATGAGCGTTTCACAATAGTGGCTACCCCTTGTCCTCCACCTATGCAAAGTGTCGCAAGCCCCGTTTTAGCATCTCTTTTCTCCATTTCATGAAGTAAAGTAACGAAAATTCGAGCACCACTTGCACCGATTGGATGACCTAAAGCAATTGCTCCACCATTTACATTTAGTATATCATGATTGAAGGCAAGCTCTCTATCTACTGCTATAGATTGAGCAGCAAAAGCTTCATTTGCCTCAATTAGCTCGATATCACTTAGGGATAGTTTTGATTTATTCAGCACTTTTTTCACTGCTTCTACAGGTCCAATTCCCATCACGCTTGGATCTACTCCAGCAGATGCATTAGCAAGAATTGTAGCTAAAGGATTTAAGCCTAGTTCTTCAGCCTTTTGTTTGGACATTACGACAACAGCTGCTGCGCCGTCGTTAATACCCGAAGCATTTCCAGCCGTAACAGAACCGTCCTTTTTAAAAGCAGGACGCAAACCAGCTAGCTTTTCCTCTGTTGACCCTTTTTTCGGATATTCATCCTTATCAAAGATAACAGGCTCGCCTTTTCTTTGAGGAATCTCAACAGGAACTATTTCATCGTTAAACTTGCCAGTCTCAACAGCTTCCGCTGCTCTTGCTTGAGACCGAGCAGAAAATTTGTCCTGCTCCTCACGTGAAATGTCATAGCGGTCACAAAGATTTTCTGCTGTTATTCCCATATGGTAATCGTTAAAAGCACACCATAGACCATCAGAAACCATACTGTCTACTACTTTTTGATCACCCATTCGGAAGCCTTCTCTAGCATTTTTTAATAGATATGGAGCCTGACTCATATTCTCCATACCACCAGCTACAATAATTTCTGCATCTCCAGCAATAATCGCTTGTGTTGCCAAATGTATTGCTTTAAGACCTGAACCACATACTTTATTTATAGTTAGCGCCGAAACGGATTGTGGTAGCCCAGCTTGTATAGAAGCCTGTCTTGCAGGGTTTTGTCCAAGACCAGCTTGAAGTACATTCCCCATGATTACTTCATCCACTGATTCCTTTGAAACTCCAGCTTTTTCTAATGCCTTATCAATTACAATTGCTCCTAGCTTAGTTGCTGGAACATCCTTTAGTGCACCTTGAAAGGAACCAATAGCAGTTCTAACTGCACTTACGATCACAACTTCATTTGTCACGTGAATTTCCTCCTTCATATCCCCTATTTTCAATAAAACTATGAAACAAAAAATTTAAAATTTGCTTGTTCAACCAACCTTTCTTTACAATAAAAGAGGGAGGGATGAATATGTATAGTTTACCAAAAAAAGTGACAATTATCGAGGTAGGTCCACGAGATGGTCTACAAAATGAAAAAAATGTAGTACCAACTGATGTAAAACTGTTATTTATCGAGCAACTTCAAAAAGCCGGGGTAGAGGAAATGGAACTAAGCTCCTTTGTGTCACCTAAATGGGTACCACAAATGAGTGATGCAAAAGAAATTGTTACAAATGTGAAAAAAGTGGGTAGACAATTTGTACTAACACCAAACAAAAAAGGAATAGACCTAGCATTGGAAAATGGAGCTAAAAGTGTCGCTGTTTTTGTAGGCGTTTCAGATAGCTTTAATAAAAAAAATATTAACAAAACTACTAGAGAAAGTATGAATGAATTAAAGCCTCTTGTAGAAAAATTATTAGAAGACGGATATTTTGTCCGTGCATGTATTTCCACTTCTTTTTATTGTCCTTTTGAGGGTGCAGTTGATCCGCAAAAAGTAACCGAACTCTGTAAGGAATTTGTGTCATGGGGTGTACAAGAGCTTAGCGTGGCGGATACTATTGGAATGGCGAATCCAAAAGAAAGCTACGAACTTTTCCATACGTTAATAAATGAGTTTCCTCATACATTAATTACTGCCCATTTTCATGATACTCGCAAAATGGGTATTGCCAATATATTTGCAGCGTTACAAGCAGGTGTATCTCGATTTGATACTTCTGCTGGTGGTTTAGGGGGTTGTCCTTTTGCACCGGGTGCAACAGGCAATGTAGCAACTGAGGATGTCGTGAATATGCTACATAAAATGGATATTACCACCAATATCGACATAGATGAATTATTAAACGCTGTCGACATAATTTCTCCTTATGTGTCCAGACCAATTGAAACAGGTATGTATAAACTATTTAAAAGCAAGTAGGTGTTGACCTTATGAGAAAAAGAGTAATTGTTTGGACGAGTATTTTTACAAGTATTATTTCTGCTGTTGCTACCGTTTTTGGCTTTTTTCTTACAAATAAACTTATGTATATGAAGAAAAAAGAAGATGATTTTATTTATAATCGAGAACTGACATCCAAACGGTTTGATGAAGCATGGTTTACAGCAGTAAATAAGTTAGAGCGATGGATCCCTTCTAAGAATGGATACTCCCTTAAAGCGATTTTCATCGAACCTTTACAAACGAGTAACTACGTAATTATTTGTCATGGTGTCACAGAAAACAAGATCAATTCACTTAGATTTGTTAGAATGTTTGAACGACTGGGGTTTAATAGTGTCGTATATGACCATCGCAGACATGGGGATTCTGGTGGAAAAACGACTAGCTTCGGTTATTATGAAAAAATGGATTTACAGGCTATTGTTGAAGCAGTAAGAGAACGTGCAGGTGAAAATGCCGTAATTGGAATACATGGAGAGTCGATGGGCGCAGCCACCACCCTTCTCTATGCTGGTTCCATTGTGGATGATGCAGATTTCTATATCTCTGATTGTGCATTTTCCAACTTTGAAGAACAAGTTTACCACATACTTACTCAAACAACTCCACTTCGTTCAAGCTTAGCAATCCGATTTGCAAATCTTTTCTTAAAGCTACGAGATGGGTACACCTTGAATTTGGTATCCCCCATTGATGTAGTAGACAAAATTGAAAAGCCTGTCCTATTTATTCATAGCCTGGAGGACGACTTTATACTACCGAAAATGACTGAGGATTTATATGAAAAGAAAAGAGGTCCAAAGATGTTAAAGCTATTTGATATTGGGGCTCATGCTAAATCCTTCAATGAGAACAGTAAAGAATATGAGGAAATAGTCTCAGATTTCTTAAAGCAATATAATTTGCTGGGAGAAGACAATTCCGTGAATAGCTAATTACTTGAAGATCTGGATAGGGACCTAGCCAATGAATTAAAAGACGTGAAATCAACTACTGATTTCACGTCTTTACTTTTTTAAAGATAACTGAATTCTAATAAAAGATTTATCTAGTCTCGTTTTCTGGAGAGAAAGCGACTCCTGGGGAAACAACGCCAGCTGAAAGCCTAATCAAGAGCAAGGCGACGAGGAAATGGAAGTGTGCATTCGCTGTAACGAAAAACAACTACATTTTATTTGGAGGAGAATTAGTCCCAGCCAACTCTTCTCTTTTTTAGGTGTTCTTATTAAATTTTCACTTGAATTAGTAGACCTGTTCAAATAGTACAAAAAAGACTATAGGCAACTCAAAATCACAAGAGTTGTCTATAGTCAGAACACACGGTACAAAGTGTCTTTATTATTTGTTTTGCATTTTATTCATTTGGTTCATCATTTGTTTCACTTGTTTTTCGGATGGTTTACGACCCATCTGTGCCATCATCATACGTAGCATTTGTTCGTTGATTGGTGGATTTTCTTTCAAATATTTCATCATATATTGACGTGCTGCAAAAAATCCAATTACAACACCACCGATTAAAGCGACAATTACTATAACAACCCATATCCAAGTATCCAATGTTTTTCCTCCTTTACCAACTTCTCTACGTGTACAAGACACCAATTGAAATTATACTATAAATTGGCTAGGCATTCTATATAATTTCTTTTAAAAAATAGCAATTCGAATACTTTTAAGACCAAGTATTCGAATTGCACATAAGAATATTATTTTTGTAGTAAGTTTTTCATTTTAGAAACAACATTTTCTACATTAAATCCGTATTCTTTCATAACGATTTCACCAGGAGCACTCGCACCGAATGTATCGATTGCAATAACGTCCCCTCCGAATCCAACATAACGATGCCATCCAAGAGAAGATCCCATTTCAATTGCAAGACGTTTTGTTAAATTAGAAGGTAGTACTGCATTTTTATATGCAGCATCTTGTTTTTCAAATCTATCCCATGATGGCATAGAAACTACAGAAACTTGGATTCCTTCTGCCGCTAAAGCTTTTTGAGCTTCTACCGCTAGTCCGACCTCTGAACCAGTTGCAAGTAAAATACCTTCTGCATTTTCTGCTGGTGACACAACATAAGCACCTTTTGCCACTCCTTCACTTGCTTGTTCCACAGAACCTTTTAGTGTAGGTAGATTTTGACGTGAAAGCACTAATACAGTTGGTTGATCTTTAGAAGAAACAGCTAGCTTCCATGCTTCAGCAGTTTCGTTAGAATCAGCTGGACGAATTACGGATAAGCCAGGCATCGCTCTTAGTGATGCTAAATGTTCAACAGGCTCATGTGTCGGGCCATCTTCCCCTACTGCAATACTGTCATGCGTGAATACATATGTTACTGGTAATCCCATTAATGCCGATAAACGAATTGCTGGTCGTACATAATCACTAAATACGAAGAATGTACCGCCAAATACATGAAGACCGCCATGCAATGCCATTCCGTTAAGCGCTGCACCCATTGCAAACTCACGTACACCGAACCAGATATTTTTACCTGCATAGTTTTCAGCAGAGAAATCTCCAGCATTTTTAATAGTAGTTTTGTTAGAACCAGCTAAGTCAGCACTTCCTCCAAAGAATGAAGGTAGATTCTGAGCTATTGCGTTAATTGCTTCTCCTGAAGCTGCACGACTTGCCTGTGAAGAACCTTCTTCATATGATTTAAGAGCTTCTGCAAAGTTTGCAGGCATTTCTCCTTTAATCGCTTGATTTAAAGTTGCTGCTAATTCAGGGAATTCTTTTTCATATGCTGCAAATTTATCTTTCCAAGATGCTTCTTCTTGAACGCCTTGACGTTCTGCAGCTTCCTTGA
Organism: Psychrobacillus sp. FSL W7-1457; assembly: GCF_038593405.1. Lineage (NCBI taxonomy): Bacteria > Bacillati > Bacillota > Bacilli > Caryophanales > Bacillaceae > Psychrobacillus > Psychrobacillus sp. FSL W7-1457. The sequence goes on along the minus strand of NZ_CP151993.1, from coordinate 1,638,286 downwards.
AAGTCTCGTATACTTCCTCTGGAACATAGAAATCTTCCTCGAATAACCATTTATACTCTGCTTTAGCTAAAAGAGATTCTTCTTTTCCAAGTGGCATACCATGTGCATCTGCTTTACCTGATCGGTTTGGAGAACCAAAACCAATAACTGTTTTCACTTCGATGATTGTTGGTTTACCATTTTGTGCCTTAGCTTTGTCGATGGCAGCTGAAATAGCTTCAATATCATTTCCATCTTCTACGTATATATGATTCCATCCATAAGATTCAAAACGCTTAGCTATATTTTCAGAGAAAGATTTATGTAAATCTCCATCTAATGAAATATCATTACTATCATACAATACGATCAATTTATCTAACTTCAAGTGGCCTGCTAGAGAAATAGCTTCAGCAGCTACACCTTCCATTAAATCCCCATCGCCACATAACGCGTACGTATAGTGATCAACAACAGAGTGTCCTTCTTTATTATAAGTGGCAGCCAAATGCGCCTCTGCCATTGCCATACCTACTGCCATACCAATCCCTTGTCCTAATGGACCAGTAGTTGCTTCTACTCCAGCAGTGTGGCGGAATTCTGGATGTCCGGGAGTTTTAGAGTTCCACTGTCTGAAGTTTTTAATCTCTTCCATTGGAAGATCATATCCACCAAGATGCAACAAACTGTATAACAACATAGAGCCATGACCAGCAGATAAAACAAAACGGTCGCGGTTAAACCAATTAGGGTTGCTCGGATTGTGGCGTAAATGTTTTGTCCATAACGTATAAGCCATTGGTGCAGCCCCCATTGGAAGACCAGGGTGACCAGAGTTTGCTTTATCGATTGCATCGATAGAAAGAGTACGTATAGTCGTAATTGCTAATAAATCTGATTGTAATGACATGAATGACATCCTCTCGAACAAATTTTTTTCTATATTATTAGTGTAGACAACAATCTCTGTATTATCAAGGTTTCTGAAATGATTAGTTAATTCAGAAATTTACCCTTTTTTGCTTGCTGGACCTTTTCTGGCGTTACATCATTTCCAGACGGGTCAATAACTTTTACATTTTCAATTGTATCTCTCATCGTCGCTCTAAATGTTTCCAAATATTCTTTGCGTAGTGCACTTTGTTCTTTTGCCTCTTCAATAGATAATCCGCTAGACTTAGATTTCTTTGACAGCTCGTTAATACGTGCTAATTTTTCTTTACTTAACATTTAATTTCATCCTTTCAGCTATCTCTTATATAAAGGTATGAAAAAAACACACGAAGTGCAAGTCTTTACTCTTCGTGTGCTTCTTTATATTCAATATATCTTCTATGTACGGTAGCTTTACTTATATGAAATCCTAACCCTTTGAGAGTGGATGTAATTTCCTCATAAGTTAGTCCTGCATTTCTTAACCGGACTATTTCATCAACCGGTATATCTATACGATCTCTTCCTTCAGGATTCCCTCGAGTTTTTAAATTCTTTTCTGGCTTATAACCTTGCGAGATTGCTCGTTTCATCCCACGTTTAATTTTGGCGTTGTGAATTTTGCGCTGATACTCCTCCACTAAGGCAAGAATTTCTAAAAGCATAGAATCCATTTCATTCAGGTTTAATATTCCTTTATCTTGCAATGTAAATACTGTAGTATTCGTTTTCTGCAGCATATGAAGGACTGCCATTCTCCCATTTCCTCTGCCGATTCTAGTTTCATCTTGGACAAATACAGCTTTAATATCGTTTTCCTTCACATAATTAAGCATTTCTAGTAGGCCATCTCTCTCCACATCGTACCCACTATGCTGGTCTAAGAATACTTGAGAAACCTCATAACCCTGTTTTGTTGCAAAATCTATTAGCTCTTCTTCTTGTCTCTCTAGTGAAGTTTCTTGAGTAGACTTGTCTGTACTTACCCGACAATAAATAACTGATTTCATTCTCCTGCTACCTCTGTTCCATAATTTAAGTGATAGTTCTCACTTACCTTTGGAATTACTATAACATCTCCTGGTTTAATAGAGGTATCATATAAATTATTCATTTCAATAACTTTACTAATCCAGTCTTCTTTAGAATCTTTTACTCCATATTCACTAGCAAGTCCCCAAAGGGAATCTCCTTGTTCTATATGAATTTCGTAATTTTTCTCTGCCGAGATTGTATGTGTAATAGCCATAGTTGTTATGAAAATTAGATTAAGTCCTAAAAATAACGCTAAAAAATAATTGTTTTTTAACCAATTCATGTTAAAACCTCCAAATAAGAATGTTTGTTCGGTATGTATAATTTAATAATAATGCGAACACTTGTTTTTGTCAACATATTTTAGAACCTATGTTTGCATATTGTATAGGACACTGTTATACTATTAACAAGTATTAATATAGTAGGTAATTTATTACTAAAAGAGGTGAACTCATTGAAGAAAGCGTCGAAAAGACAGGAAGATATTTTAGCTTTTATAAAAGAAGAGGTTCGTAAAAAAGGCTATCCACCTTCCGTACGTGAAATTGGCGAGGCTGTTGGACTTGCCTCAAGCTCTACAGTGCATGGTCACTTAGCAAGATTAGAGAGTAAAGGGTTAATTCGGAGAGATCCTACAAAACCACGCGCTATTGAAATATTGGACGGTCTGGAAGTTTCTGTGGAAAGACAGGGAGTTGTGCATGTTCCTTTGGTAGGTAAAGTTACTGCAGGTATGCCTATAACAGCTATTGAAAATGTTGAAGAATTTTTTCCTTTACCTGAGACGTTCGGTACATCAGACGACCATCTATTCATGTTAGAAATTATGGGTGACAGTATGATTGAAGCTGGAATCTTGAATGGAGATTATGTTGTGGTTAAACAACAACAATCTGCTAATAACGGGGATATTGTAGTTGCAATGACTGAAGATGACGAAGCTACTGTGAAACGGTTCTTTAAAGAAAAGACATATTTTAGATTACAACCAGAAAACTCGACTATGGACCCTATTATTGTGAACCAAGTTTCGATTTTAGGAAAAGTAGTTGGAGTATACCGACATATCCACTAATAATCTCTTGACTTATTTCCGTATCATAGTATGATTACGTAGAGCCGATATCATATCTAAACTAGAAAGTGGACATTTCTGTTTAGATCATCGAAAAACCCCTTCGCATTTATATGTGAAGGGGTTTTATTTTTGATTTAATGGCTTATACCTTGTTTGCATGATTAGAAATCACTCTCATTCCTTCTAACAATGTTTTAGATTCCTCATTAAAATAATGCCTGATATCTTGCCTCATTAGTAAGGACGGGTTTTCTTTTATTTTCATTCTTAATGATCTCACGTCAAACATTTTTGAGTACATATTAATTGAATAGATAATCGCCACCTCTTGGCGAGATACAGGCTGAGGTTCAGAGTCAATGGTAGTGTTTAAATACTGTAAGACATTTAAAGTAGCGTCATCTAACAAATGCTTATATAAGTTAAGATGATGTATATTATCAATTATATATTTCCTAACTGTAATATAGTCTAATTTTTCCATACAATCGTTAATTGTATGAATCATCTCTTTAGTTTCCACACTTACCCCTCCGCCATGTTTTATATTATTTTACGTTCATGAATAGCTTTTACTAAATAAAATATGAGCGGAAATTAATTCTACTTTAAAATTAAAACAGCATATTAATCTCTACTATCTTTTAATTGTTCGTTATTTGTGTTTCTATATAAAAAATGGATTATTCATTTAACTAATCCTCTATTATTACCCCAATAAAAAACTAATAAACCAAAGAGAGTTATAGTTTAATTACCAACGAAAGGAAGATGAAAGATGCTATTCCCTTATCGGAACGATTATCGAAAAACGTTATTGCCCTACTTAAAAAATTTACCTGAAGAAAATTGGTTAAAAACGACAAAAGACTACCCAAACAATTTAGCTTGGGTAATATCACATATTGCTACAAGTGAGGATTATTGGATAAATGAAGTTGCTTTCAAGAAGAATTTAATATTAACTGTAGATGAATATTCCCAACCATTAGAAATTATTAAAGCCTATGAAGAGATCAGATTACATACAGATGCAATTCTTGAAAGTATGGAAACTATTGATTTAAATCAATTGATAGAGGTCCCTATCTTTTCTGATGGGTGGAGCCCGCCTTCTATACCAACTATCCGTTGGGCATTTCAACATGTGTATGGGCACGAGACTTACCATATAGGTCAAATAGCAGTAATTGCTCATTTAAATGGATTTCAAAAGCCCCTCTTCTAAGTTGGGCACTCATTCTTTTCCCTAAAATCCAAACAATTCATTACAGCTTAACGACCAAGTCTACTTTATTCATTTATTTTATACATTTTTATCCTTTTATGGTTTTTTGTTTAACTTACGGGGTAAAGATTTATAATCCTGATGGAATATAAATCTTAATTGCTAAACACCTTTTTACTTCAGTTAAAACATAACGAAAAGGAGATAAAAAAACATGAGAAAAGGCTTACTGTTACTCGTATTATTCTCTACTATTTACTTATTTGCCTGTAATTCTACTGAAGAGGTTACACCTCCAACAGTAAACAAGACTGAACAACCAATTGAACTTAAAGCATCTAAAGCAGAAATGATATCAACTAAAGCTCCTGAGGATTTTAAAGATAGAGAAGCTGTCGAAAAATATGTCGCCGAAGTTAGAGAAGCTTATGCGAAGGTTTCTAATTTAGGAGCTGAGTGGGATGCATTAAGAATGGGCTCTTCTACTGGAGAGGTAAGCTCTTTAAAATTCGCAGAAATAATTAAATCTGACTTTTTACCCAAAAACATGGCTATTATTGAATTAATTGAAGCAATTGTAGCTCCTAATGAGGAGATAGCTCTAAGTCACGAACTGTTGATAGACGCAATAAATAAGCAGCATATAGCATTTAGTGAGGTTGCAACTGCTATGGAAACAAACGATTCTAATAAAATGACGAAGGCAAACGAAATTTTAAGTGAAGTAAGAAAGCTAGATCGCGAATTTGGAAGAGAAATGGAGAACTTACTACTTGAATATAATATAGATTAATATTAAAATATCATATTTTTACTTAACATCATTTAGATGGCATGTTACTATTCATGGCCGTCTTTTTTGTCGTGTCATCCCTTATTCTTCTCCTCCCTTCTTAAGCATGTAATTCTCTCGCAAATCAATTTTTTATATCCTTCAAACACGCCTTTTCAAAGCCAAAAAGCTCGTTTATGAGCGATAAGAAACAAAATAGCAGTGCCTTCATTTCCTTAACTGAATATATTAATTAGGTGATTTAAAAAATGGAGTATTCAAGGTAAATAGAAATAAAATCAGCGTGAGAAAGATCTTAGTATGTGCTCTGATAGTATGCCTTTGCTTGTTCGCTTGGAAGAATGCTATTAAGGATTAATGTACTTAGAACAAAGTGCTTTTCTATTACCAGGAAGGGGTTATATAAAATGAGAAAATGGTTCGGATTAGTACTACTTTCAATCATTCTAGGTGTGACAGCCTGTTCTCCATCTTCAAAGGAGTCAAAGACCGATAAGGAATCGGAAGAAGTCGAAAAAAAGGAAGAGCAGTCTGTAACTAAAGAAGAAAAAGAGGTTGTCGAGGAAGAGCAGGAAGTAGAAGTTGTCGAAGAAGTATCAGCGGATAAGGAATTGATACAATTATACGTTGACGATGTACGAGATGCATATATGCAGGTATCTGATTTGGCGGTACAATGGGATGAACTTAGAATGGGTGCCTCTAACGGTGAAATTGACGGATATACGTTTGCTACTGCCATTTATGAAGAAATACTCCCACAAAATATGTATGTACTTGAAAACATAGAAGCAATCATCCCTCCTAATGAGGACATAGCCACTACCCATGAGTTATTAATAGATGCTATTAGCAAGCAACACATCGCATTTAGCGAAGTTGCTGCAGGCATGGATGCGAACGACCCAGATAAAATCACAAAGGCAAATGAAATTTTAAATGAAGTTCGAAAATTGGATCGAGAGTTTGGCAGAAAGATGGAGACACTAATCAAGGAATATGGAATAGATTAATATAGACAACAATGCCTATATATAATCTCTAATTTATATAGCTATAACAAAAAGAGAACATGAAAAATGGGCTGGTAAACATCTACCAAGCTCATTTTTAATATAGTACAAACTTAGTTTAATAAGGTTATTTAAATAAACTGATTATAGCCATTAAAACTAGTATCAAAGAGATCATCATAAATGTATAACCCATAAATGCTTTATTCACTTTTTTTAAATCGTTTAACCCTAATAGAAAACAATTTGCACCTATGAATAACGCCATAAAAGGTAATAAATTCAGTTCGGTTAGTATATCTAAAACTCCAAATACAATTGCACATACGAACAAGGTTACTCTTATTTTTTTAACATTTTTGCACCTCTTCATTTATACCATCCCTGATGAACCTTTTAAATCACCTGCTATATCCATTTACGCATAATATTTAAAGTGGAATGTATTATTCTTCTCTCTTTCTTCTTCCTAATCTATAGAGGTAGACACTTCATATATCCCTTGTAGAAAATCACCAAAATAATTTTATTCATAATTCCAAGCCTTCATACACTTTTCCCCATTCAAACAATAAATTCCTTTATCTTTCCTTTTTTAGTAATTAAACCTCTATCATTACTCATAAAAAATAACATTATTGGGCAACCTCTTAATGATTAAACAAATCTTTTCTTATGATAGGTGGAGAAATAAATGGAAAAGTCAAAAAAGCCGTTTTATAAAAAATGGTGGTTCTGGGTAATTGTCATTATTATAATTATTGCATTGTCTTCCGGTGGCGGGGATGAAGATGCTACAAATAATACCGCAACCGATCAAACTACAAACAAAACGGATAAATCCAATATCGCAGACAAACCTACAGAAGATAAGGAGGAACCCAAAAAGAAGGATGACGGGAAGATTAAATCGGGAACATACAAGATCGGGACTGATATTCCAGCGGGAGAATATATAGTGTTTGCAAAGGGCTACACTTATATTGAGAGCTCTAAAGACAGCTCTGGGGCACTTGAAAGTATTATTTTCAACGATAATTTAAGTAAGGGCGCCAACTCCTATGTGACGCTTAAAGATGGAGAATATTTTAAATTTCAGGATGGAGAAATGTATCCGGTTGAGCAAGCACCTTCTATCATTCCAGAAAATGGTGTCTATGCAGACGGTATGTATAAGATTGGAAAAGATATTCCAGCAGGAGAATATAAGATTACATTAGGTACAGATTCTGAATTAGGTTACTACGAAGTATCTAAAAGCAGCTCTCATCAGCTGGAAGATATCGTAACAAATGAAAATGTACAAGCCGATACTTATTTAACTGTTTCAGATGGACAGTATTTGAAGCTGCAAGGTGTAACCATTAATACAAAGTAAAAGAAGAAAAGCGTCGAGTAAATAAACTCAACGCTTTTTCTTTTTGAGGAATCATTCTTATTTTACTCTTAAAACTTGACCAACATAAATCGTATAATTGGAATCTAGACCATTCCAATCTTTTATCTGCAGAACTGTACTACCGTATCTCTGGCTGAGTCCGTAGACAGTGTCCCCGCTTACAACCGTGTGATAAACAGCTGTAGCCTTTTTAGGAAGCCCAAAGGACTTTACGATACCATTTACATGCCCTCTAGCAAGAGATTCAATGAAAGAGGAAGTCTTGAGCTTAGCTGCATCGTTGGCATTATCAATAAACCCGTTTTCTGTGAGAATCGAAGGCATATTTGATTCACGTAGGACATGGAAATTAGCGGTTTTCTTTCCTCTCTCCGAAAAATTGACAAGCTTCAATATTTCAGAGTGAATATTCGTTTGATACGTAGTAGTAGGCGAGCCGCTACCTGGATATATATAATCCTCATAGCCTGTCCCACCTCCAGCATTAATATGAATAGAAACGAAATAATCAGCTCCCCAAGCATTTGCTTGGTTCGTGCGCTCCTGTAAAGACAAAAATGAGTCTCCCGTCCGACTCATCAAAATACTTACATTGTTGTATTCTGCCAAAAGGATATTTTTTACACGTGTCGCAATTTGGAGCGTTAAATTTTTCTCCTGTAAGCCATTCCCCACTGCTCCTGGATCTGTTCCTCCATGACCTGGATCAATAAAAATTTTTACCATAATCAATCACCTCTTCTAATTTTTTTGTTTTTTATTAAACACATTTTTTCTTACCTTTTACTACACCAATGGAATCACCCCTTTCCATAGAAAGAGCCACCCATAAAGGGCAGCTCAATTTGGTTTTCTATAAGTTAATGCTCTTTTACTATCCGATAAATGCTGGGTAGTAGGATCTTGTACCAACCCAATCATAGAAAACAGACCAAACACTACATTTACAACCGCTAGCACCCACGTCTCTAGTTCATGGGATAAGGTATATTCTGTAATCTTTAGATGTTTGAAAGCTATAAGTACGAGCTCTGTTAAAATAAACAATTGGGATAGGAAGCCCATGACCCAAATCTTATTTTGCAAACGAACCTTCCAGTTAATATTCATACATTTGCCACCTCCTGTATGAGTGACAATTCTTCCATTCTTCTGTTCGCTAGTTTATTACCTTCCTCTATTCGAGTTAATCTTTCCGATAAAATCTCCCGTTGCTTTTCCAACGCCTTTATTTCTCTTTGAATTACCTCCACTCCCCTGCTGATCGTATCGAGCTTTGTTTCAATTACCGCAGTTCTAGCAGCCTCCGCCTTCACATCCTTGTCTCTGTTGCGGCTATAAGTGAGCAATCCTACAAAAAAACCTAATACTGTACATCCCATACCGATAAATAATTCCATTCCCTCACTCCTTTTAGGGAAAGAAAAAGAACGTTCCCACAATTGGAACGTCCTTTTTGTTTCTCCATTATTTTTTTATTTCTTCCTAGTTTATATTAAAACATATTAATATCGATATTTAGTGCCATCAATGTGCCCTCTTTTTGGGAAGGAGGATTATAAAAATCTATCATCCCCCAAAGTATTTTTGTAAAGCATCCTATAGGTTATATTAAATCATACTTTAAACAAAATAGTGTGCCTTAAAAGTGCCATTCTAATTCTCCTTTTAATACACTCAACTCATTATTTAAACTCTCCTTTTTTTCTTTCCATACAATTATGTCCATAGCTATGGCAAGCTTCTGAAAGGCAGATGCTTTGATACGGTAATACTGACGATGAGACAGATGTAGTTCGGTGTAAACTTCATAATCATATACCTCTTCCTTACCAAAATATTTCATCGTGATGATCGATCTTTCTTTATAGGACAATTTATTAACCGCAATTATTGTTTTCTCCATCACTTTTTCTCTTTTTCTTGCATAATCAACATTTTTCAAAGCAGATTTTTCTGTGGATGAACCATTAAAACCTCCTGAGGGAGGGACTAGAGAATATTGAGTTGTGATAGTAGGCATTTTATCGAGAGAAGATTGAAGCATATACATCCTGAATTCTGCAATAGAACGCTCTACTGCCTTTTTGGTCTTTTTAGAATCTATTTGTGAGTTCATATTAAATACCCTCCATTCAAATAGTAAAAGCATTTTTCACCTAAGCTCGTCTTTTAAATAAAAAAACATGTAAATAAAAAAAGACACGAAACTTGGATTCAAGTTTGTGTCCTGGTTATTCCAGTAACGATTATATTCTTTTAGTTGATTGAATCTCGATATGAGTAGGCTTTCCATTTTGCCATGTGATAATTTGTTTACCGTATCCGTATTGTGGACTTTCCACTAACTTCATCTTTCCATCCTTAATCAGACATACGACTTGTTCCACTTGATTCTTTTCTTCATTTTTCATACATATCTTCTCCCTTCCTCTAACTATGGCAGGCTGTTATCCCGTTTAAGTAAACAAAGGATGATAAACAGAATGATCTTATTTCAAATGTCCTTATTACCATCGACCAAACATACTCGCTAGCAGGCTTTTATGGTAGTGATTAAATTTAGCCTCCCCAGAATGTTCCTTTACTTTAAGATATTCCTCATACCCCCTACTTTTTGAAACGACAAACCACATTTCATGCGGATCCTTCAGTGTTCCATCATTGAAATACCACACATCTAACAAATAGGCGTCTTGCTTCATATTATTTCCCCTTTCATCAAAGTAACCGTTTTGGTGACTTTAACTTAAAATTTTTTATCCTGCTACAATCCCAAATGCTGGACCTGACTTGTGAAAATAATATATCACCATATCGGTTACTTGTAAATGGTATAATAGCATTAATCATAAATTTCATTCCCATTTTGGTGACTTTATTATATAATTGAATAATCACTAATGCAGGAGGAAAAACAGAATATGGAACTGACTAATTACGTAGGAGAACAGATTAAAAAATGGCGCATCATGAGAAATATGAACCAAGAAGAATTGGCTGAAAAGTTGCATACTACTAAACAAACTATTTCTCGTTACGAAAAAGGAGAAAGGAAGGCCAATCAAGAAATACTATATGAGCTTGCCAAAATCTTAAACGTGTCCATTAATGAGTTTTTCCCGCCATTGGAATCTAAAAAAGAAAAAAACATCGTAACAATAGCAGCGCATATAGATGAGGACGTCACTGAGGAAGAAATGGAAGATATTAAAAAATATATTGAGTTTATCAAGTCTCAAAGAAAATAAATTCTCTTATTATAGGGGTGTATTTGCATGAGTTATGAAAAACTTTTGATGGAATATCCGCAAATCTGCATAAGAGAAAAGGATTTGCCAAAAGGCCTTTCAGGACTTTATTACGACAATAATATTGAAATTAATAAATCACAGTCCTCCTATGAAAAACACTGCATTTTGGCTGAAGAGCTGGGTCATTATGAAACAACTGTTGGGAACATTTTAGATTTAAATAATACTAACAATCAAAAACATGAGCTAACTGCAAGAAGATGGGGTTACGAAAAAATAGTCTCTCTCGATCATTTAGTCGAATGTTATCTTCACGGGTATACGACTGCAGAAGAAATTTGCTTGCATCTTGAGATTACTCCAAGCTTTTTAAATGATGCATTAAAGGTTTATAAGCAACGTTATGGGATTTCAGTACACTATAAAAATTATGAATTATTTTTTGACCCTTTAAATATCATAAAGAAATGATTGTATAATAACCCATTTTGAAGGAGTAAACTCTATGAAACCGAAAAATATTATTGGATTGTCTGTAAGCTTCATTTTACTCGTGTATTTATTCACTTTTCTATTTATCAGAAAGGCTATCATGCTAGCAGATATTCCTGTTAATTACAAAATGCATGAATTGGATAACTTTTTCTTTCTAGTTTTACTTTCCTCCTTTATTCTAGTCGTATTCTTATTATTTTCTGATAAATCCCTAAAAATAAACTTAGTCATTTTAGCTTTGTTAACAGCCGTAAGAACAGGCTATTATTTTCAAGATAAAACAACTTTTAATAGTCCTATGACTAATGATTTAAATGAATATTTAATTTGGATGTTTTTATTTCCGCTAATCATTGGCCTTGTCCTATTAATTACTCACAATCGACCTAAGGTAACATAATTTTATCTATTTACTGGCAGCCATCCTTATGTAACGGGTTATATTGAACTACTCTTCACATTTTCGGCCAAAATAGATTGAGCAAAGGAGCTTAAATCTCCCACATAGCGGTTTACTCCATCTACGTGATAAAAGGTACTCGTTTGATCGAAGTTATATGAGGATTTGTATGTAGAAAATAAATATATACTTTTTCCTAATGCTAAGGCTAGCCCCATCTCTATATGGCTACCTTTTCCAGCTGGAAGTATCACAATCAGTAACTCGGATTCACTTACTGCCTTCATTTCTTTTTTACCGATTTCAGCAAGACACTCATATGACTCCGCTTTTTGATTTTCAGTCCAATCGTAAGTATGGTTCCATCCTTTTTGTTTTAGTAATTTTGCCAGCTCCCTTACTTGCTGGATATTCTGAAAGCTTGAAGCAATATAAAAGTTCATGGATGCTCCTCCCCTATGTATTACCAAGGTATAATCTCTAATAATGGCCACTTTTTTCCATTTCGTCGATTTGCTCTCATAAATCTCTTGAGTAACTAATAGTTTGTTAGGTCTAACAACCATCGAGAACAAATCATTTAAACCATACGGAGAATATATGCTGTACAGTCCATTATGCTCTAACCTAACCCCTATAGCAGCCACGGTCGTAGGCCAGCTGTCAATTGCTGTCTCAATCGACATATATGGTTTAATAGGAAATCCAAATTTACTTTCATACCAAAAATGTACTCTTGCTTGATTTTTTACGTCTAACTTAAAAGAAAAATCACCAAGAATTCTCTCTAATTCTTTCTTTAGCTTTATTTCATTATGTGCATCTATATTATATTTATCGTAATATATAATGTCGATGTCTGAAATACCATACTCCATTGGATATCCTGATATTTCGTTCCATATCGTATTTGTAACACTCCTTGCTCCCACATAATATTCAAATGGTGGATCTAATTGCATAAGAGCTCTCAATATACTACTCATAGATTTGCTTTTGTTAAGTGTTTCTATCAATTTATCCTCATACAAAAGGTTCCCTCCCATTGAATTAATCATTCGTAGTCCAAACTCTATATAGGATATTATCGTTTGCCTTTATTTTATCTCTGTGCACAGCAACCTTTACATTTAGGTGATCAGCCCATTTTGGTAGAAGCTCACTAAGACTAGCGGTCACCTTTTCATCGGGAGTCGCATATCCAACATTCTTTTTACTTACTAAGCAATCCAGGAAATCTACATACAATGAATCGGACCACTCATATACTTCCGTCTCCATATCGAATATCCTATTATCCTCCGCGTATTGACCATTTATCCATTGTATCTCCATTCCCATCCCCCTTTACTGGGTGTATACATCTCACTTACCTTTAAGACTATCTTTAATAATCCACCCAGCAGCTGTTGCTAAGTCAGGAAAGATGGCATCGGCTAGCGGATCCCTTTTTCCAAGAAATACACACTTCGTACCAGCTTTTTTTCCTGCTATTATATCCGTATCGGTATCTCCCACCATATAAGACTCAACCAATGTTACGTCGTATTTTCTAGCAAGGTCCTCAATTAATTTACTGTTGGGCTTTCTACAGGAACAGCCTTCCTTTGGCTTATGTGGACAATAGACAACTTCATGAATAACTGCCCCCATTTTCTTTAAAGCTTTCGCCATATGGTCATGGATGTGTATTAATTGTTGTTCCTGCATATAACCTAAGCCAACGCCGCCTTGATTCGTCACGACAAAAATATAGTCGAATACAGTATTTAATTTTTTTATGGCCTCTGGGACACCAGGGAGAAAATACAAATCTCTTGGCTTATTTACAAACTTTACTCGGTTAGACAACACTTCGTTTATAACACCATCTCGGTCTAGGAATACTGCTTTTTTCATCCTATTCACACCTTTATTATTTTCCTACTATTGTGCCCCTAAGGAAAATAATTATCAGGGTAATAAGACAAAATTATTAGCTATAACTTATTAATTTTTAAAAATATTGATAATAATGACTAAAAAAATGATTCCTACTACTAGAATCCCTCCAATAGTAGGACTGCCATACAGAGCACGATTCCACGCGTCATCCGTTTCAATTTTACTCTTCTTTTCCTCATTAGGTTTCCCCATACATTCACCCTTTTCGATTTAGTTTAAATACTTGCCTCCAGTATTTTTAAATCATGTGAAAACGTTGCATGAATTCTATGCCCGCCAAATAAATCCCCATCATGGAATTCACAGTTTATTACCTCTTTACTTATGACTACATCATATAATGTGATTGAAGATACAAACTTCTCATGAGTTATATTGTAATCACCTGCATCTACTGCATCCCAACTAAGAGTCGGATCATTTTCATCGTATTCAGGCCAAAAGTCATTTTTATAGTCAAGTAAATATGCAGCCACAGAAGTTCCAACTTGTTTATGGAAAATTTCTATAGAAGTAAACAGACTTTCTGCAATAAGTAATAATTGCTTGGCATCCACTATATTATTACTATTCAAGCTCCAAAAGATATTACCTTCACAGTTTTTAAATTTTTTTGTTCTCTCATCGTAACTGAACAATCCCAGGGCATCACTATATATTGATGAATTCATTTCATTATCACCTTCTCGTTTTTTTCAAAGAACTAAAAGGAGCAACGTGATGTTCTCTATCTATTTTTCATATACTCTATTATAACTGTTAAAAGAAGGCTTTTGGAAATATATGTAGAATACATATTCAGCTAGATAGGATTTCTGTAGAATTACGTTTAAAAAAGCTTGTTAAAAGGAGTTATAACATGAGGAGAGTTTATATAATCTTAATCTTCGTTTTGGTGTTAACTGCATGCCAAGTTCAAGCGGCAAACATTACTTTAAATGATGTGATTGTTTCACTAGAAAATCAACATCTTGATGTAGAAGAGACAAGGAAATCTACCGATAACATTTTTAATAATAAGCTGAATGGTATAAAGCCAAACAATTATACGCTACAGGACAAATCATTTTTGATCTATATCTTCGATTCTGAAGAAAATCGAAAAAAAGGACTTAAAGATTTTCAGAAACAAACAGAAAGTATGAATATTGTATCTCATAGTGTTTACGAAGTGAAAAATGTTTTAATCTTTTATGTATATGAAAAGGACATAGACAATAGCATCGAGGAAGGCCTTAAACAAACTATAAATAATTTAGAAAGGTTAGCTTTATAATTTTTGGGTTTTATAAAAAAATAGGGGCATTTCTCTTGACTGAGATCCCCTATTTGAATTCCAATTATAATTAATTTAGTGGTCTTGATATTATGAACTCATACTTTTCCACATTTTCATCTGCTTCCATTGGTACTCCAAATACAGTCGCTGCGTTAATAGTCGTTTCAACATTCGAAAGCTCGTCTTGTGTCAAAGACTCAAAAATGTCAGGATTCATTCTGATTAAGGTAACTTGCTTACCTTGTGAAGTAAGATATTCAATTCCTTCGTGCAGCCTATTTAAAAGTATTTCCATTTTGATTCCTCCTCCATTATTCCACATGAATAGCATGTCCTAAAAAAAGAAAAATATATAATATGCTCGTTTACTGATTCATTCGTATACTACGTAATTTTCACATCAAACAAATGCTTTTATACATGAATCAAATTAGTCGTTACCTTGGCTCATCGTTTAACCTATCTTAGACTCACTTGATTTGCGGGAACATATAATTTATAAATGGTACGCATCAAAACAATTATTCCATTGACATTTTAAACTAATAGAATTAACATTTAATAGAGTTAATTGAAAATGATAATCATTACTAATTAATCTTCAATTTATTTCAAATTTTAATGATGAAGAAGGAGTTTAAATAATGAAAAAGCTATTTATGATATCCTTACTGTTCTTTGTACTTATCCTTGCTGCATGTGGAGACAAGGAAACAAATAAGGAGCAAGGAAAAGAAGAAACAAAATCAGATACGATTACATACCAATCGGAAACTGGCCCTATCGAGGTTCCGGCAGATCCACAAAGAATAATTACACTCACGAATGGCCCAAATGCCTTAGCTTTAGACGCAAATGTAGTTGGAATTGATGATTGGACAAAGATGAACCCTCTATTTGAAGAACGACTGGAAGGAGTAGAGGTTGTAACAGAGGAGAACCTGGAAAAAATAATTGAATTAGAGCCAGACCTAATTATTGCAGGCTCTCATATGAATAATATTGACAAGTTAAATGAAATTGCACCGACTGTTGTTTTTACTTGGGGGAAACTAGATTACTTACAACAGCAACTTGAAATCGGAAAGCTTCTGAACAAGGAAAAGGAAGCGAACGAATGGATAGAGGATTTCAAATCTCGAGCTGAATCAATTGGCGAGGCTATTCGAGCAAAAATCGGAGAAGATGCAACTGTCTCTGTTATTGAAAGTGGTAACAAGGAGTTTTATGTTTTTGGAAATAATTATGCACGTGGAACAGAAATTTTGTACCAAGCAATGGGATTGAATATGCCCGAAAAGGTAAAGAATTCAGCTCTTGAATCGGGTATCTATACGATTTCAACTGAATTACTTCCCGAATACGCAGGTGATTATGTAATTTTGAGCAAAAATCCAGACGTAGATAACTCTTTCCTAGAAACAGACCTTTGGAAAAACATCCCTGCTGTTAAGAATGGTCAAGTATACGAAATAAATACAAAGGCTTCTACCTACAGCGATCCCATTACTCTAGAGCATCTTCTAGATTTCTTTGAAAGCTCGTTTTTGAATAAATAAGGACTCGTACAAACGTGAAATCAAGTTGCTGATTTCACGTTTTTTAATTTCTAGACTAGTTATATCCAAGCCTCGTGCACACATAGATTGCTCATAGAAGGCTCGAATAGTTAGAAAACATAATTGTACTATTTAATAAGAACGGACCGGTGAAATGAGTTGAAGATAAGAGGACTGTTCAATAGGCTCAATTAAAATTGGGCTCATTGAACCGTTAAAACTAACTTTTATCTCTTCTTCTTTTATTATCTTTAACGCATCCATCAAAAAAATCGCATCAAGTGAAATAGTTAGATTAGTGTCCCCAGTGATTGCTTTAATACTTAGTGTTTCTTCAATCTTACCTATTTCTGTGGAATTAGAAGAAATTTTGATTTTAGCACCATTGTTAATTTCTAGTTGTACATTGTTATTTTTCCATTCACTTGCAAAAAGACAAGCTCTATCGATAGCCTTTAACAGTTGTACTGTATTAAGTATAATTGTTGTCCTGAAATTATTTGATAGTAGGCCGGATATGTTAGGGTAATTTCCATCAATTAGTTTAGAAAAGAGGGAGATGGTATTTGACTTAAATACTATGTACCTTTCTGTCACAAATATGTTTATTACGGTAGATTCCTTGTTAATTAGATTGGATAGCTCACTTAAACTTGTGGCTGGAACATTGAAAGAACCATTCATAACCGAATCTATGGTAAGCTCCCTTAAAGCCAAACGCTGTGAATTTGTTGCAATACACGTGAGTCGATTTTGATGGAAAGACATATTAACTCCTGTTAAGACAGGTCTAGATTCATTCTTCGAGGCTGCATACACCGTTTGTTTAATAATCTCTACCAGCTCACCACTCGGAATTTTTATGCAATTAGTCTCATCTATTTGTGGAAGACTAGGATATTCATCTTTGTTGAATCCGTAAAGAGTCGTAATTATGTCATGCGACTGAATGGTAACCTGCTTTTCTTCATTTACTTTTATATGTATTTTTCCAGGTAACTTCTTTACAATTTCACTTAGAAGTTGAGCTGAAACTACAATTTCCCCTGCTTGACAAACTTCCACTAATTCGACTTCCTCTTTCCATACTGGAATAACCTTTTCGATTATAATATCAGAATTGCTTCCAACAAGAGTTAAGTGATTGTGATCAACAGTTATCTTAATTCCTGAGAGAATAGGGAACGGTGTTTTTAAAGATACTGCTCTATTCACTTCTGAAATTGCCTTGTTAAAACATGCACTATCTATTATAAATTCCATAAATACGGCTCACCTCATTTAAGCTTTAAGTATTACTAATTCGACTTCATTTACCAATTCCCCTCTATTTATTCTTATAAAATGAGTTAGATATCTACCCACTATACATAAAAAAACACCGTTCCAATCAACTATTGGACGATGTTTTAAAAAAATATTTTTTCACCTTAATACTCAGTTTGAGTTTAACAATGTGGATATTCTGCTGAATACTTATTTGTTTTTAAGATACTCCATGCCTTTATCAGTTATTGCTAAAACCAGGTTATCTGAACCCTGCCCGCTATCCACTGCATATTCCATTTTGATTAAGTATTCAATCGCTTGTTTGCTATTGAGATCCGTATTTACCATAGCTTTAGGTAATACATAGCTCCCGCCATCATTAGCAAAATGATAATCATACAGACTTTGTAACAAAATATCCGAAAGTTTATTTATTTCTTCATTGATCATGAATCATCACTCCTTCGTAATCAATATACAGCATTAGAGAAAAAAACTCTTTATTTTTGCTTCCGACAAATAAGCTTCTCGTACGATAATAAGAAAAGCGTTGGAGCCCAAGAGCCCCAACGCTTTACTATTAATACATCTTCAAATATTGCTCACGTTCCCATGGATGTACAGTTGTACGGAACATATCCCATTCGATTTCTTTTGCTTCTACGAAGTTAGCATAGATGTGTTCACCTAGTGCTCCACGAACGATTTCATTTTTGCCTAACTCTTGAACAGCAGCGTGTAATGATGGTGGTAGGTTATGAATACCATTTTCAATACGTTCTTCTTCTGTCATAACATAAATGTTACGATCTACAGCTGGTGGTGGTGTTAATTTGTTTTTAATACCATCTAATCCAGCTTGAAGAATAACTGCCATAGCTAGGTATGGGTTTGCCGCTGGATCTACCGAGCGAACCTCGATTCGTGTACTTAAGCCTCTAGAAGAAGGAATTCGAATTAAAGGGCTACGGTTTTGACCTGACCATGCTACATAACAAGGTGCTTCGTAGCCTGGCACAAGACGTTTGTATGAGTTAACAGTTGGGTTAGTGATAGCAGTGAAGCTTTGAACATGCTTCAATACACCAGCCATAAATTGCATTGCTGTTTCACTCATTTGCATATCTGCAGACTCATCGAAAAAGGCATTTTCTTTCCCTTTGAACAATGAAACGTTAAAGTGCATTCCGGAGCCGTTCACACCGAATAATGGTTTTGGCATGAATGTCGCATGTAGGCCATGCTTACGAGCAATTGTTTTAACTACAAGCTTGAACGTTTGGATGTTATCACAAGCAGTTACTGCGTCTGCATATTTGAAGTCGATTTCATGCTGTCCAGGAGCAACCTCATGATGAGACGCTTCAATTTCAAAGCCCATTTCTTCTAATTCAAGAACGATATCACGGCGACAGTTTTCTCCAAGGTCCATTGGAGCTAAATCGAAATATCCGCCATGGTCATTTAAGTCAAGTGTTGGCTCACCTTGAGCATCTAATTTAAATAGAAAGAATTCTGGCTCTGGCCCTAAGTTAAAGCTAGTGAATCCTAACTCTTTCATTTCTTTTAAAATACGTTTTAAGTTACTGCGCGGGTCTCCTGCAAATGGAGTTCCGTCTGCTTTATTAACATCACAGATAAGACGAGCTACTTTCCCTTTACCTGTAATCCAAGGGAATACTACCCAAGTGTCTAAATCTGGAACTAAGTACATATCTGATTCTTCTATACGAACAAATCCTTCGATAGAAGATCCGTCAAACATCATTTTATTGTCAAGAGCTTTATCGAGCTGACTCACTGGAATTTCCACGTTTTTAATCGTACCTAGTATGTCTGTAAATTGAAGACGAATAAAATTCACCTCATTCTCTTGAACGAACTTTTTGATGTCTTCTTTAGTATACTTACTCATTTTTCCACTCTCCTAAATATTTGATATTTTTGTTGAAGCTTACTTAACGAAAAAAGCGGGATAAGTCCCCTTGTCTTAAAGAAGCACGTTGCTGACTTTGTGCCAGTCGCATCTCTTCCTTTACAATGGCGCGTAACTCTTGATCAGAAATTACTTGTCGAACATCCTTAGAGGTTGCAGGATTTTTCTTCATTTCAAAAATTTGTTTAATACCGGCTATGTTCACACCCGATTTCAGAAGGTCTTTAATCTCTAACAAGACATCGATATCATCCAGTGAGAACATGCGTTGCTTACCTTCCGTCCGTGCAGGCTGAACTAATTCTTGCTCTTCATAATAGCGAATTTGTCTAGCGGTTAAACCAGTTAGCTGCATGACAATATTCATCGATAGCAGTGGCATGGAACGTCTCCATTCCTTTTCCATCGCTGCACCTCCTATGTAGGTTATAAACATAGTATATGTGATGTTAGCTAACATGTCAACACCATGTCAGCAAAACTTACATAAAATTTTCAAAAAATTAAACCACTCTCTATATTTAGAAAGTGGTATTTTTTTGTTATTTATTCAAGGACTGAACTGCTCCTAAAATCGCATATTTGACATGTTCGTATGTTAACCCACCTTGTATAAACGCCGTAAATGGAGGTCTGATCGGACCATCTGCAGTCAGCTCCATGCTTGAGCCTTGCACAAATGTACCCGCAGCCATAATAACATCGTCCTCGTAGCCAGGCATATAGGCCGGCTCTGGGGCAAATTGGGCATTAATGGGTGAATGCATTTGGATTGCCTTGCAGAATTGAATCATTTGCTCAGGTGTCTGAAAGGAGACGGATTGTATTAAATCCGTACGTTTTTGAGTGTAATGTGGCTCCGTTGACATACCTACTTCCTCCAATACTGCGGAAGTAAAGATTGCGCCTTTAACTGCCTGTGAGACAACATGGGGAGCTAGGAAGAATCCCTGATACATATCTAATAATGTGTTCAGTGAAGCACCCGCCTCTGAACCTATACCCGGAGAAGTCATTCTGTAAGCGCATTTTGTAACAAAATCTTTTTTTCCTGCAATGTACCCACCAGTTTTAGCAATCCCACCACCAGGATTTTTAATCAGAGAACCTGCCATTAAATCTACTCCGACATTAGTTGGCTCTAAGGATTCCACGAATTCTCCATAGCAATTATCTACAAAAATAATGACGTCCTGCTTAATCGATCTAATTTTTTCTACCATTTCCTTGATTTGCGACACTGTGAAAGAAGGACGAACAGCATAGCCCTTTGAACGTTGGATGGCGACCACCTTGGTTTTGTCATGTATTGCATTTTTAACTGCTTCCCAATCCACCGCTCCTTCCTCTAGCAAGTCAACGTGCTGATAACTGATACCAAAATCAGCTAAAGAGCCCGTATCCTCTTCTCCGCCACTGACAATCGACTGTAAAGTATCATACGGTTTGCCGGTTATGTATAACAGCTCATCATTTGGTCTAAGAACACCAAATAAACTGATTGAGATTGCATGAGTCCCGCTAATGATTTGCGGTCTTACTAGAGCTGCCTCTGCTCCGAAGGTTGTTGCATATACTCGTTCTAACGTATCCCGACCTTCATCGTCGTAGCCATAGCCAGTCGAAGGATTAAAATGATGATCACTCACATGATGTGTTTTGAAGGCATGAAGGACTTTTTGTTGATTGTGAAACGCGATACGTTCTACTTCTTTGTGATAATCTGCAATCTTGGCTTCTGCCGAAGTTGCCAGAGCCAATACTTTTTCTGATAAGGTAGTTGTAAATTCCATGATGCATCTCCTAATTCTATTCATTGTACTTTGTATTTTGTTTGATGAATTATACTTATAAACTCGTTTTTGATAAAAGAGAAAAGACTAATTTCAATAAATGAAATTAGCCCCTTATTGCATTAAATATTTAGTATTGCACTTCCCCGTCCCAGGCCATCATTCCACCTGTTACGTTCGTTACATCATAGCCATTCTCTTCAAGGACTTCGCAAGCCATTGCGCTGCGGCCACCAGCTTTGCAAATTATGTAATGAGGAACGGACGGGTCGATTTGATCCAAGCTAGTTTCCACCTGACCTAAAGCAATATGCTTAGCTCCAGGAATAATACCTGCATCTACTTCCTCTTGTTCGCGCACATCAATAATGTTGACTTGCTCGCCCGCATCTATTTTTTTTAGAAGTTCATCTGTCGTAATAGTTTTCATAAATAACCTCTCCACTTCATTTAAAGATTCTATCAAATAATAATTGGAGCAAGTGGAACTGTCAATGAATTAGATTTTACTCTTCTGATAGCTTTACAGGCTTAGATGGAGCAAATGTAGAAATCGCATGTTTATAAATGAGCTGTTGCTTCCCATCAGACTCGAACAATACAGTGAAATTATCATATGATTTCACTGTCCCCTTTAGTTGAAAGCCATTTAATAGAAAAACTGTTACAAAGATTTCGTTCTTTCTTAACTGATTTAAATAGTTGTCTTGAATATTCATTGGTTTCATCCCAATACCCCCGTTTGCAAATTCACTTAAAAACGTATCACTTTAACTATTCGCTTAAATTATTGATTTTCCTGCAAGAACCTACTAATTTCTTCTAAAATACTTTCACGGTCATTAAATGGATCGAACCATTGAATATCCATTTTGTTACGGAAATAGGTTAACTGTCGCTTAGCATACCTTCTAGAATTTTGTTTAAGCGTTTCCACGGCATCCTCAAGAGTCGAATTCCCATCCAAATAGGCATAGATTTCCTTATACCCTATTGCTTGAATGGATTGAACATCTCTTATGCCTTTATCATAAAGACCTTTTACTTCCTGTAACAGCCCTTGTTCTATCATCAGATCTACCCGCTTATTTATGCGCTGATATAATATCTCACGATCGATTGTTAGACCAATGATATAATGCGGAAAAACCTTTTCCTTGCCTTGGTTTTGCTCAATCTCGTCTCTTTGCTTTCCAGTTAGCTCATGCCTCTCGATTGCCCGAATGACTCTTTGCACGTTGTTCGGGTGAATGTCCTTCGCAGCCACTGGATCTACATCCTGCAGCATCGAATACAAGACCTCAGAGGACATACCTTCCAGCTCCTTCACCCTTGAGCTGTCTTGCTTTGGCTGCTCTGAAAAGCGGAAATCGTATAAAACCGACTGAACATAAAGTCCAGTCCCCCCAACAATAATGGGTACTTTTCCTCTAGAGGCAATATCCTTTATCTTTTCTCGTACGAGCCTTTGATACTCCGCCACAGAGAAGCCCTCTGTCGGATCTTTGATATCCAACAGATGGTGTGGAACATTTTCCATTTCTTCTTTTGCTATTTTCGCTGTTCCAATGTTAAGTTCTCGGTAGACCTGCATAGAATCCCCATTAATGATCTCCCCGTCACAAAACTTTGCCAGCTCTATACTTAATGCTGTCTTACCAACTGCAGTTGGTCCTACAATCGCGATAACTGCTGGATTACTATTCATCCTTCATCATCCACTTATATAAAAATTCCATTGTTTGCTCTTTCCCTAATTCCTTTAAAAGTTCATGCCTTGCATCTTCTATCAATTGCACGGTTATATTTTTCATACCTACTTTTTTCATACCTTCCGCTACTTTAAATACATCCTTGCCGTCTTTTCCCACCGGATCCTTTGCTCCACTTATTATTAGTACTGGTAGATCCTTACGAACTTTCATAATCTCTGATTCTTTATGAATAGCTCTCATGCCACCAAACATATCGACATATAGCTGGTTAGATGGGATAAAACCACATAGTGGATCCTCTATATACTTCCTTACTTCCTCCCCGTCTCTAGTTAACCAATCGAAAGGAGTTTCCGGATGAGCCACTTTCTTGTTGAATCCGCCAAATGCTAGCGAGTTAAGCAAAGGACTTTCTGCCTGTGGTGTTTTAATCTTAGAAGCTGCTTTACCAATTAGTTTTCCAATGTTGCCTAATACGCCAGGATCATATGCTGAACCACTTAGGATGACTTTAGATAGAGAATCACTATATTTTTGCATATATCGACGAGCGACGAACGAGCCCATACTATGTCCGAATAAAATAAGTGGAAGATTCGTTAATCCTTCTCGAACAGTTAACAGCACTTCACGTACATCTTCCGTAATTCTTTCAAAGCCAGCACGGTCTGCAAAATAGCCTAACTGACCATTCTTTACAGCCGTCTTTCCATGACCGCGATGATCATGACCACTTACGATAAAACCCTTATCAACCAGAAAATCGACAAACTCATCGTAACGCTCAATATGCTCAGCCAATCCATGCATAAGGTGAACATGGCCAATTGGTGTATCAGTTGGTATACATCTCATCACATAAATGAGGTGTCCGTCTGACATCTTTGCTTCTAAAATTTCCTTCACTCCACAACACTACCTTTCGAAAACATAGCATCCATTAAAGCTTCTTCTAATTGTTGCGAAAAACTTTCGGTCTCTTCCTCTGAATACTGGAGCAATTGCTTCATGACATTCAGCACTTCATCTTTATACAATTTGTATTGGTCAATACGGAAATAAAGCATACCCGTTCTTCTTACCAAGAAGTCTACAGGGGAGTACGTCATTTCTTCATGCACTGCATAGTAAATCTGCGCTAGCAAACCTAATTGCAAATTGGATGGAACAGTAGAGAGGATATGAGCGTATTGGAACACTTTATCGACATTAGAGCCGTAAAGCTTAGCCAACCTTCTTCCCTCTTCTTGCGTCAACCCGTAGGAAGGAGCGATTTGCTCTTTTAATGCAACAAACCCTTCGAATTGTTCGGAGCCACCAATTTCACCACCAGACAAATTCAAATGCTTCGTTACACAAGGGCCATACTTTTCATCCCCAAGTTGTTTCGATATCTTATCGACGATTGTTTCTGCCATTTTACGATAGCCAGTCAGCTTACCGCCTGCTATTGTTAATAGTCCCGCCTCCGATTGCCAAATTTCATCTTTCCGTGAAATCTCCGAAGGATCCTTGCCATCCTCATAGATTAAAGGACGAACACCTGCCCATGTAGATTCAATATGCTCAATTCCTACTTGGACACCAGGGAACATATAATGGATGGCATCTAATAGATATTCAACGTCCTGTAAAGTCGCTACTGGATTTTGAATTTTTCCTTCAAAAAAGGTGTCGGTTGTACCAACATATGTTTTGCCGTCTCTAGGTATCGCAAATACCATTCGTTTATCAGGTGTATCAAAATAGATGGCCTGGTGCAATGGGAATATAGATTGGTCGATTACTACGTGGATACCTTTAGTTAGTCGCAACTTCTTTTTATTTTCGATTGCGTCTAGCGCTCTTACGCCGTCTACCCAAGGTCCAGTTGCATTCACTACTTTTTTAGCATGGATCGCGATTCTCTTGTTTGTGACCATGTCTACTATTTCAGCACCAACTACTTTATTATCATCACTATAAAGGAAAGATCTTGCCTTAGCATAGTTTAAGCATACGGCTCCTTTTTCAATCGCTTTTTTTACAACCTCAATTGTTAGTCGCGCATCGTCCGTTACATACTCAACGTAGTAGCCACCACCAAGAAGGTCCTTACTTTTTACTAAAGGCTCTTTTTCTAGTGTTTCCTTAGCAGAGAGCATTAGACGACGCTCTTCTTTTTTTACACCGGCTAAATAATCATACAGCTTTAATCCAGCGGATGTGCTTACAGGACCAAACGTTCCTTGCTTATGGAATGGAAGTAGCATGCCAGTAGGTTTAGAGACATGAACTGCATTTTCGTATACAATTTCTCTTTCTTTCCCTACTTCAGCTACCATTTTAATTTCCATTTGCTTAAGGTAACGCAAACCACCATGGATTAGCTTGGTCGATCTGCTTGATGTACCAGCTGCAAAGTCCTGCATTTCCACTAAGGCTACGGACATCCCTCTTGTAACTGCATCAAGCGCTATGCCCGCTCCTGTAATACCGCCACCGATAACTAAAACATCGAATTCGTAAAAGTTTAATGTATTAAGTATTTGTTCACGTTCTACTGAAGATTTCACTTATTCCACTCCTCGTCCTGAAATTTAAATAATCTCGTTGCTTCAACGGCCAATTTCCAGCCTTTATATAATCGGTTTCTTCTTTCTTCCTCCATTTGAGGTTCATATAAGCGCTGGCTTTCCCTTAAATCGGAGAGCTCCTGCTCATCCTTCCAGAACCCTGTCGCCAAGCCGGCAAGGAAGGCGGCTCCTAGTGCGGTTGTCTCGTTAAGTTTTGCAAGCTCTACGGGTAAGTGTAACAAGTCACTTTGAAATTGCATGAGGAATTCATTACTTACTGCACCACCATCTACGCGTAACACTTCCACTGAGACACCAGAATCACTAATCATCGTATCTAAAACGTCTTTCGATTGGTAGGCAAGAGACTCAAGTGTTGCACGGATAAAGTGTTCCTTGGTCGTACCTCGGGTCAGACCAAATATAGATCCTCTTGCATCAGAATCCCAATAAGGGGTTCCTAATCCTACAAAGGCAGGGACGACATAGACACCTTCCGTTGAATCCACCCGCTTCGCATAGCTTTCCGATTCACTCGCATGCTTTAGCATACGAAGCCCATCACGAAGCCATTGTATGGCAGAACCGGCGACAAAAACGCTTCCCTCTAATGCATAAGTCACCTTCCCATTCATACCCCATGCAATGGTTGTCAATAAACCGTTCTCAGAGGTTACCGCTTCCTCTCCGGTATTTAACAGCATGAAGCAACCAGTACCATACGTATTTTTAGCCATTCCCTTGTCAAAACAGCATTGTCCGAACAAGGCAGCCTGCTGATCACCTGCAGCACCTGCTATATCTATCTCCTTACCAAAGAATACAGAAGGATCGGTTTTCGCATAAACCTCAGAGGAGGAAGCAATCGTAGGGAGCATCCCCATTGGAATATTTAGCTTTTCACAAATTTCCTGATCCCACTTTTGTTCGAATATATTATAGAGCATTGTCCGGGAGGCATTGGAATAATCTGTGACATGAGCCTTTCCATCCGAAAGCTTCCAGATTAGCCATGTATCAATGGTTCCAAACAGTAGCTCGCCAGCCTCTGCCTGTTCTCTTGCCCCCTCGACATTATCTAATATCCATTTCACTTTGGTTGCCGAAAAATAGGGATCTAGCTTTAAGCCCGTTTTTTCCTGGAAGAAGGATTCCAGGTTCTCTTTCTTCAGCTCATCAATAATAGATTGGGTCTGCCTCGATTGCCAGACAATTGCATTATAGATAGGTTTACCCGTGCGCTTGTTCCATACCACGGTTGTTTCGCGTTGATTAGTAATCCCAATGGCATGGACGTCTCCGGGCTGACTGCCGCTTTCTGTTAATACTGCTGCCAATACCGATAGTACCGTTCCCCAAATTTCCTTTGCATCATGCTCCACCCAGCCAGACTTTGGAAAGTGTTGCTTGAATTCCTTTTGCGCAGAGTGAACGATATTACCTTTTTTATCGAATAGAATAGCTCTTGAACTAGTAGTACCTTGATCGATGGATAAAATATATTTTCCCATATAACCCCTCCTACATTACTCGTTTGAACATCTTTTCAATTTCATACGTAGAAAAATGGACAATGACTGGTCTTCCATGCGGACACGTCAAAGGATGCTTCGCATTTTTTAGACTGACTAGCAGCTGCTCCATGTCATGTAACGTTAAATAATGGTTTGCTTTAATCGATAACTTACAGCTCATCATGATTGCCGCTTCTTCCCGGAGCTTTTTAATATCTGTTTTGCGATTCGTCAATACTTGCTCGATTAGTCCCTCAATAATCTTAGTTTCATGTCCTTTTGGAAACCATACGGGATGATCTCTCACAACAAAGCTAGAGGAACCAAATTCCTCCAAGAATATCCCTACTTTGTGCAGCTCATCGATGGATTCTTTAATACGATAGGCCTCATCCAAAGAATAATGGAAGGTGAGTGGCAGTAAAAGTGCTTGACGCTCTGTTACATCCACGTCCCCTACCTTTTCCTTGTAATACTCATACTTCACTCGTTCCTGTGCTGCGTGCTGGTCAATCAAATAAAATCCATCTTCACTTTGAGCAACAATATATGTACCATGGATTTGGCCGACCACATGCAAATCGGGAAACGGGTCTCTTAGTTCGAGTTCAGTTTCAGAATAAGGTTCCTCATTAGTAGGAAAGCTCTCTTCCATGACTGTCGTGTTGTCATCCCATTTAGTCGACTCTATTTCAGGTTGTTGATCAGCACTTCGAGTAGGTGTGACAGACATACCTTCCTGCTCCGTTACCTCCTGCTTTACTGGCTCATATGTTTGTTTAAAAAAATCAAACTGGAAACTTGGCTGAGGTTTTGGCTTTACAGGCTTCTCTTTAATCTCTAGTGGTTGTTGAGCGCGATGCATCACCTTACGGATGGTTTGTTTCACCAGCTCCATCAGTTCCTTTTCCTTACTCAAACGAATCTGATGCTTCGCTGGATGTACGTTAACATCAGTCAGCATTGGGTCTGTTTCAATGTTTAAAACGACAATTGGAAAGCGCCCTATCGGTAGTAGCGTATGATATGCCTCTACAATGGCATTATTTAATCCGTAATGCTTGACCCAGCGCCCGTTAACCAAAATCGTCATATAGTTTTTAGACGCTCTTGTAATCTCGGGCAGTGTTCCATAGCCTGAGATTTTAAAATCCGACGATTCTGCTTCGAATTTTATCATTTTCTTGGCATTGGACACGCCATATATGGAAGCAAGCACTTGTCTTAAGTCTCCACGGCCGCTCGTTTGTATGATTGTCTGATTGTTATGAGATAGCTTAAATGCTATTTCAGGAAAGCTAAGCGCTAAGCGATTGATCAAATCAATTGTATGTCCTAGCTCTGTTTGAATCGTTTTTAAATACTTTAGTCGAGCTGGTGTGTTGAAAAATAACTGTTTTACTACAATGTCCGTCCCTCTTCGGATTGGGGCAGGAGTACAGGAGATAACTTTTCCTCCTTCTAGCATAACCTTAGTCCCTACATTTTCTCCATCTGATGTCCAAAGATCGATTTTAGAAACAGAAGCTATACTGGCTAAGGCCTCTCCACGGAACCCTAAGGAGCGTATGCGGAACAGATCGTGCTCCGTCATTATTTTGGAAGTGGCATGTCTGGAGAAGGAACGTAAAGCATCCTCCTCGTCCATTCCCTTACCATTGTCTGTCACCTGAATTTTAGCTAATCCTGCCTCCTCTAGCATAATTTCTATGGAGGTGCTTTCTGCATCAATGGCATTCTCTACTAACTCCTTCACTACGGAGGCTGGCCTTTCAACGACTTCCCCTGCCGCTATTTTGTTAGATAAGAGCTCTTCCATTACGACGATTTTCCCCATTGTTGCTCACCACCTATATTTTTTAATCTAGCTCATTTTGTAGCTCGTATAATAATTGAAGGGCCTCTAAAGGTGTTGTACCCGAAATGTTGACCTTTTTAAGCTTTTTCATAATAATTCTTGCTGTTTCATTTTCTTCTTCATTAGT
Organism: Psychrobacillus sp. FSL W7-1457; assembly: GCF_038593405.1. Lineage (NCBI taxonomy): Bacteria > Bacillati > Bacillota > Bacilli > Caryophanales > Bacillaceae > Psychrobacillus > Psychrobacillus sp. FSL W7-1457. The sequence goes on along the minus strand of NZ_CP151993.1, from coordinate 1,609,127 downwards.
CTCTTCCGCTTTTACAATGGCTACGGGAGCTTCAGAAGAGGCCGCCTCATCAAAAAATGACAGCTGAGTATTTGCCCCGTTTCTCTCATTTGACTCTTTTCTCTCCTGCTGTTCAAACGACTTCAGGATATCTCGAGCTCTTGAGATAATCTCTTCTGGTAGCTGCGCAAGCTCTGCGACATGTATTCCGTAGCTTTTATCGGCTGGACCTTCTTTTAGCTTGTGTAGGAACACTACCTTACCATCTTGTTCAGTAGCAGCCACATGGACGTTTCGTAGCATCGATAACGTTTGCTCTAGTTCTGTCAGCTCATGATAATGAGTGGAGAACAACGTGTTTGCTCCAATATGGTCGTGTATATATTCCATCATGGCCTGGGCTAAGCTCATACCATCGTAAGTAGAAGTCCCACGTCCGATTTCATCAAACAATAGTAAGCTTTTGCTTGTTGCATTGACTATGGCATGCTGAGATTCCATCATCTCAATCATGAAGGTACTTTGTCCCCCTGCCAGGTCATCGGCTGCTCCTATTCGAGTGAATATTTTATCGACGATTGGCAGCTCAGCAGATTTAGCAGGCACGTAGCAGCCAATTTGAGCCATTATGACAGTAATGGCTACCTGTCTCATAAAGGTACTCTTACCTGACATATTCGGTCCAGTAATAAGTAGCATATTTTCCTTTTCAGTCAGTACACAATCATTTGGGACATACAGCTGATTGTTCATCATCTTCTCCACAACCGGATGTCTTCCCTCTTTAATAATCATCGCATTCGAGTCATGGAACATCGGTCTTGTCAGACGATGCTTTTCAGCGACCTCTGCAAACGAAATGAACACATCTAGCTCACTAATTTGCTTCGCTAGCTTTTGCACTAGTGGGATGTATTGTTTAATTTCTTCTCGCAGCTCAGAGAAAAGCTCATACTCTAAAACTAGGCTTTCATCCTCAGCTGAAAGGATAAGGGATTCCTTCTCCTTGAGCTCATCAGTTATATACCTTTCAGCATTTGCTAGAGTCTGTTTTCGGACATATCTTGATTCATCTGCCAAGTGAATGTTCGACTTCGTTAACTCAATATAATATCCGAATACTCGGTTATAGCCTATTTTTAAATTTTTAGCCCCAGTGATCTCTCGTTCTCTTCTCTCGAGCTCTGCAATCCATTTTTTCCCGTTAACAGAAGCATCTCGAAGCTTATCTAAGCGGTCATTGTAACCATTTTTTATAACTCCGCCATCTTTAACAGAAATTGGTGGCTGCTCGCTAATCGCATCCTCTAGCTTTCTCCAAATGTCCTGGCAATCTTCAATCGCTTCTCCTAATACTTGTAGCGTTTCGTCTTGTGTCTCCAATAAAAGCTGCTTGATCTGTGGAATTTTAGAAAGAGACTGTCTAAGTTGGGCAAGGTCGCGTCCTCCAGCACTTCCAAAGCCGATTCTTCCAACCAGTCGTTCTAAATCATAGACCTCTTTGAAAAGCTCTTTTATGTCCTCTCTTAACATGAAATCATCTAGGAAGCTGGTAACTATATTGAGCCTAGATTCAATCGCACTTTTATTGGCAAGTGGCTGATGAATCCATTGCTTTAGCTTTCTACCGCCCATAGCAGTAACCGTTTCATCTAAAAGCCATAACAACGTTCCTTTTTGATCTCCGCTTCGTATCGAGGAAACAAGCTCTAAATTACGTTTAGAATGGTAATCCATTGCAAGGAATGATTCTCTTTCCTGAAAGTTAAACGGTTGAATATGAAGCAATGATCGTTTTTGTGTTTTCTGTATGTATTTTAACAAGCGCTTGACTGTACGATAGGTCTCTGCTGGATGATTTACCACATACTTCGCAGCTTCATCATCCGACAATTCCTCTTGCTCAATGGATAACGTGAAATCGTGAATAGAGGATAAGTCATTTATCACTAAGTATAATTGTTCGCTTACGATTAACTCCTTTGCCTGTAGCGCCAAGAGCTGCTGAACGACTTCCTTCTCGTCTCCTTTTATAATAGTAGTAAACCCGTCACCTGTGGACACATCCAAATAGGAAAAGACAACCTCCTCCGTGGACAATAAATCTGCTGAGGCAATAAAATAATTCGTTTTATTTTGTAATGCCTTTCCCTCCATCAGAGTACCTGGAGTTACCAGTTGAACAACCTCACGTTTAACCACACCTTTAGCAACCTTCGGATCCTCCACCTGCTCGCATATCGCTACCTTATACCCTTTCGAAATTAGGGTCTCTATATAGCTCTGTGCAGCATGATGTGGCACTCCACACATTGGAATGCCATCCTTTCTGCTTGTTAAAGTAATTTCCAAGATGGATGCCGCCTTAATCGCATCATCATGGAATAGCTCGTAAAAGTCACCGAGACGGAAAAACAAAAAAGCATCTATGTAGTCTTCTTTAATCTTTAAATATTGTTGCATCATTGGAGTAATTGTAGTCATTGTTTCCCTCTTCTCATTGTTACTCCCCCTATTATAACAAATTAAATAATCACCGCAGACATAATACGACTTGTTTTTAGATGTTTCTTGTGGGAAAAACTAGCTTTAGAGGAGACCTATTGCAATCATTAGAAGGGACTAGTTAGAAGAGCTACATGACCATGCCAGTGCATGCAATTTATGGTATCTCAAAAAAAAATTCATACTTTAAAGCAAAAAAAAGCCGGCCAGCGCCGGCTTATTAAAGTGAAGATGAATCGTGGAAATCGTCTGAAGAGCTGGATGAGCTGGATGAACTAGATGAGCTGGAAGAGCTAGATGAACTCTCATCCTCGTAAGACCATTCTTCCTCGAAATCTTCATCATAAACTTGAATACAAACAGTTGTTTCTCCTACTACTTCCGCAAGTAACTCTCTCTCTACCGTCACTTGGAATTCACAGCCTTTGACAATAATTGCTTCTGTGCAATTTGGCTGTTGAATGACACGTACATGTACTTCCTCACCAGTGGCATCTTTGTCTCTATAGCTTAGTTTAATGCGGTCCTTATAGTTCACAGTCTCCGTAAATACAGATGTTTTAGAGTGATCGTGGTGAGCATACCACACGTTGATATCGAATTTTCCAGATACTTCTACAAATTTCCCGTGTTTTTTAGACTGGTACGTATGATTAATAACCCAGCACCCTAAAATGCTAGAAGGTGTGTTTGGTGGTCGAAGTGTCTCACAAGATTCCGTTCTCTTTTTACCTTTAGCAACTACTGCTTTCGTCACGATATGTCGCAAATATTTCATGTTCTTCCTCCTTGTAATCAAGTCATAACATCATATGCACCGTTTGCCCAATCGGTTCATCTGTTTGAAGATGTTGTGTAGATAAAAAGGGAAAGAATATGATTTCTTTTTTCATTTCTCGTATGTATTCGACAAGGAGCTGGGACAAAATTCTCTTCCAAATAAAAAGTCTCGCAATGTTTAGGACCTGGCAAAGTTTTCGGGGCTTCTATTCAATACATGCAGTTGTTTTCCGATACGGCGGGCGCTTTCTGCGGGGCACGGCTTCAATCTCCTCGTCGCTTTGCTCCTGCTTAGGCTTTCAGCTCGCGCTGTTCCCCCAGGAGTCACCGCCTCCTCACCAAACAACTAGAATGGAGAAATTTCTTTCAAGATATCAGCTAAGCTAGCTATAAAAAGAAGTATAAGGTGAAATCAATTTGCCGATTTCACCTTATTTAATTTATTGACTAATTATGTCCTAGCTATTTTAGTTTCTTGGCACGTTCTTAATTTCTTCATTTTTAATCTTGAATTTACCCAAGAAGCCTTCTACTTCAACGTTTAAAATATACGAAGAGTCGCTAAAACTTGTATAATGTCGTTCTATTTTCGTTATAAATATACCTGGTGAAACATAGCCTCTAACAGACTGCATCATAACTGGCTCTTCTCCTTCTTTTACATCTAGTTGGAAAGTATCGCAATTATAATTAAGGCAGTGTACTTGATAGGAACTTTCCATCCAGTTGGCATAATCAGTTTCACTTGGCTTTAGGATAATGACAACTATAACAAATGTAATAAGTATGGATAAAGACAGTAAAAACCAAGATTTTTTGCTCATAAAATACTCCTTTTTTTCAAAGAAATTTATGTTGTACAGAAACCATAGGCCAGTTACCCTTCCAGTCCTTGCTCTTCATACGATTTTTATATACGTCTTGAAGTTCTTCGCTCATTACAAATACCGGCACTGGGCGAACTTGCATTTGAATTACGTCCTCGATACCATGAGGTGCCGTTAAGATTAAACCATCAGCCCCTAACTTTACCCCTAACGCTGTGACTGTTTCCGGGAAATTTGCTATCCCGTCCTCCGCTGATTTATAAGGTGGGAGATTATTTATCTTGTGCATCCTTGCCTGGTTTTTCACAGACCAAGGGATACCAGGCTTCCAAGCTATCAACTGCTGTTCGAGTCTTTTCTCCTCCCCTTCATCCAAGCAATGAGGATCAAAGTAAATCACATCTATATCTGCCAAGGGGGTACGTCTATCATATCCATGTAGCGTATCCCATATTTTCGACCGAACAAACCCAGCGCAAATCCACCAATCGGGAAGATTTAGTCGCTCTGCCACTCTCAGTAAATCCATCATCCATTTGTCATCTTCTATTAGGGCTATTATCTCTTGCTCCGTATGAATATCCATCTTAAACATTGGCCTCCCCCTTACTCCGAAAGAATGTGAGCTTCCAGCTTATAAAAATACTAATGATGAGCACCAAAATGTATAACCATTCGAGGCCAACCACCGCAATCACCATATGAATAACAGCAAGTACACCAACTAAAAACATCGAACCAAACACTTTAATCACAGAACTTTCCTGCGCTTGCTTCGGTTCATTGGAAAAAGGAAATGGATCTTTAATGAACATCCAATAGGAAACAAGAGATAAAATTACTGCCACTAATAAAACTATTACTAGATCCATCCATATGCGGAAGGAAAAGATCCAAAGAAAAATTAAGATTAAGGGTATTAATATAGGCAAAAAATAATTAATGATTGTTGCCTTCAAGGTGGCACTATATACTAGTCCTCTACTACGCATAGGTGCAACGTAAAATACCCAGTGCGCCTTATAGTAATTAGAATACTCCAGCAAGAGTACTACTGATGGAACAAAAATAAGTGAAAAGTAAATGATCATAAAAGAATTTCCATTAGCCAATTCCTCATAGCTGCTCATTCTTAAATTATTGAAAAGCATGATAAATGGGAAGATAACGGCAAATCCAAGCATTGGGTATACTTTCAGCTTTAATTCCCTTTCCTCCTTTAGCATCATTGAGGAAAATTTATAAAAAGCTCTTTCTTCCTTTGTTCTACACAAAACACTGGACCAAAACGAGGTCAGTCTTCGAGCTTTTTTCTTTTTTCTATTCGAATCACTTTGCAGCTTAGACAAGTAGTTTTCAAACGTAGGCATTAGTCGTACATATAGCAAAACAGCTATGATCGGAATGATTAGTGCAAGTATAGTAAAAAGAATGATATATAAGGAATAGTTGTTATTAAAGATCAATTCAAAAGGGGCTGCATACCAAAACGGCGGAAGGAATAAATGCCACCAGGCAAAGCTGTAATCGATATCCAGATTGACAATATCAAAAATGCGTCCTACTAACTGGTAGCTGACAGCCATCCCTATTGCCAAGAAAATTTGAACATAATTAATGACGTCCTTCAAAAATTCTCCACTAAAGAAGCGAAGAACGAATAAGTTTATAAAAGCTGTGAAAATAACCGTCAAACAGCTAATCATCCCTATTTCCATGAAAAATAAAAGGGCAAATAAGGGGCCGAACTTAAAGATACTTACGATTAACGGTATGATCACGAAGGAACCAGTCAATAGAAAAATATAAATCAAAATGTGCATTATTTTGGCTGCATTAATCGTACGACTGCTAATAGGCTTTGGCTGAAGTATATTTTTATCCCGAATATCAAGCAGCACAGCAGAAAAGTCTGAGATCATGGACGTCATGAGTATTACAAACATAGAACTGAACATGATCGTGAGAGAAAAAAGAAAGTTATCTCCTAAAAAAAGAAAAGGAGTTAACAGAAGAAGTCCAAAAAGACCATAAACCCATAAGGACTTCGTAAATTGGTTTCCATCCTTTTTTTCTTTTGAGCCATTAAATATAGGAGGCAACCTCCGGCTATCCATTGTCAGCTTTAGCTGTAAAATTCTCCTCATTGTGTCATAATCAATATCAAATTTTAAAAATATCTTCCGAAAACGGTCCAGCACTCTAAGCGATGCAAAATCATTCATGTGAGTTTCCTCCACTAACCGTTTGCACAAAACGTTCTGCAATCTCTTCATGTTCGTTAAAGCCAGTCAGCTGATTAAATATTCCCTCTAAGGAGCCCTCTTGACTTTGACTTTGTTGCTTAAGCTCTTCAAAGCTTCCGTCCGCCACTACCTCCCCATTTACTAAAAGTACAATCCGATTACTGATTTTCTCAACGACATCCATTATATGAGAGGAGTAAAATATAGTTTTCCCTTGTGCTGCAAGCTTAGCTAAAATTTCTTTAATAACCATCACACTATTCGCATCCAAACCACTTAATGGCTCATCGTAAAATAATAAGTCTGGATCGTGTAGCAAGCTAGAAATGATTAGTACTTTTTGTTTCATCCCCTTAGAAAAAGAGGACAATCGTTGGTGGAATGCAGCTTCGAGACCAAATTCCTTCATGAGTGAAGAAGCCTTTTTTTCTGCCTCCTCCGTTGTTAATCCATACATTTCACCCAAAAAAACAAGATACTCATAGGCTGTTAGATTTTCGTATAGTTCTGCCGTTTCAGGAACATAGCCTATTCTCTTTTTATATGTATAATTGTTTTTTTTAATATTTTCTCCAAATATCTCAATCATTCCGGAGTACCCATCAAGTAAGCCTAAAATTAGCTTTACAGTTGTGCTTTTTCCTGCCCCATTCGGTCCAATATATCCAATGATCTGACCTTCATAGACATCTAAGTTCACCCCGCTAAGCACTTTCTTGTTCCCGAACTGTTTCGAAACATTTACTAATGATAAAATCTTATTCGTCTCCATGGAACTCCCCCTTAATTTATAACTCTATACGTGATGCTTACATTGAAAGAACACCTATCGACCGTTCTCTATTACCCCATCTTTTATTTAGTATTATGAAATGCAATTATTCAAAATTTTTACATATTAAGTGTAACATATTATACATAGTCTTTGCGTTTGCTCTTTATGATTTTGAAGCTATTGCTATTGAAATTTTCAGATAAAGCGTGTAGGATTTTCTAATATCAAAGTACATAAATGTTGTGAGGAGAGAAATAGTATTGTTGACTACCTCAGAAATAAATAAAAAATCTATTGCCGTATTGGTCATAGGGATTATATTCATCTCCTCTACATTGCGAGCACCCCTTACCGCGGTGGGACCGATTATATCCTATATTAGGGATGGGCTTGATATCTCCAATGTGTTGGCAGGTTTTATCACGACGATTCCATTGCTTGCCTTCGCGGTTATATCACCATTTGCACCTAGAGTAGCACGTCGTCTTGGAATGGAAATGACATTATTTCTTGCTATTTCACTGCTTGCGTTCGGAATTGCTATCCGCTCCATCGGCACTCCCTTCTTCTTATTGTTTGGCACAGCTTTAATCGGAATCGCAATTGCGTTTGGAAATGTGTTAATACCCAGCTTCATCAAGCTTAAGTTCCCTTTACAAATCGGGTTGCTTACAGGTATTTTCACCGTTTCTATGAATCTTTCTGCTGGCATTGGAGCTGGCATTAGTTATCCCATTGCAAAAGGAACATTCCTTGGTTGGCAAGGAGCATTAGGAATCTGGTCTATTTTAGCTGTCATCGCCTGCCTCGTTTGGGTACCCCAAATTAAAAGGAAGCAGCAAATTGTCCCGGATATACCCGAAGCCAATCCTATAAAAGCTAAATCTATCTTGAAATCTCCTTTAACCTGGACTATTACTTTATGTATGGGATTCCAATCCCTTATCTTTTATACAACTGCTGCATGGATTCCGGAAATATTGCAGACACAAGGAATGGAGGCTGGGAAATCGGGCTGGATGCTATCCATCATGCAATTTTCACAGCTCCCTATGACCTTTCTTATTCCAATCCTAGCAGGGCGGATGAAGGATCAAAGAATACTGGTAGCAGTATTTACGATTTGTTATTTGATTGGTTTTATGGGGTTGTTATACGGAAGTCTTTCACTAGCGTTACTATGGATGGTATTCCTAGGATTAGGGGGCGGGGCTTCATTTGGATTAGTTATGATGTTCTTCTCTCTTAGATCAAGAACACCGATGGAGGCTGCAGACTTATCTGGTGTCGCGCAATCTATCGGCTATTTACTTGCTGCAATCGGACCAGTATTCTTTGGGTTTGTTCACGATACGACTGGAAGCTGGCATACACCATTGTTTTTATTCATCACAACCGCTATTCTACTGTTCTTTGCGGGAATGCATGCCGGAAGAAATCGATTTGTATCAGAGATTGAAACTGAAGCATAAAATATAGAGTAGGTTCTGACTATAACTCAGACCTACTCTTTTGCAATTCGTACTGAACAAGTGAGAAATTAGGAGAGCTGGCTATTATTTCAATAGTGACCTTATCCGGAAGTTAAATCTAACCAGCGAGCTATTTATTGTTTGGAACTAAGTAAAACAAGTACAAACCATTAATATGTTCCCATCGGGATCTTTAAAGGAGAACTCAGATAGATCAGGGTACCTTATAATATCCGTAACCATTTCAGCTCCCATGCTACTAACATGCAGAAAAGCTTCCTCAATGTCAGTGCAATTAAAGATAAAAAGTGGCTGATTAGATGGGATGAATGTATAATCTTCATCCAAGCAATGATTATCAAGCGTTAACCCGGGTCTGTTCTCCCCCATATTAAAGGTATATATTGGACCTGTATGATTTGTTTTCATTACTTCGATGCCAAGTAAATTGCTATACCATTGTATGGAACGCTCTAAATCAGAAACATGGATAAAAATCGTATCTATTCTATTCTCTATAGCTTTAGACAAAAGCTCACCTCCTTTTTTTATTTTAGAAATTGACTCAACTAGCAACATTATAAATAAAGTACAACATATTAAAATTTACTTATATTAACTTATTCTATGTTCTTATAACATAATCCTTTTACCTTGAAGAAGATTCTATGTTTCCTTACCATTAACAAAAGACCACCAATATAATTGATGGTCTGCTACTTGGATATTTAATATGGGGATGACTGATAGGAATAGTTTGGTGTCACTTTTTCATTTTGATACTTCTTATGAAAGATATGGGTTGTTGCTGGAGACATCGGTGGAATGAGCCAAGCCCAGTTCCCAGTAACGTCTCTGCCTGCATCCCGTTCTATTTCCTCAAACTTTTTAAATTGATGAGCAGCAGTATGATGATCCACGATACTCACCCCATCCTCCTTAAAGGAATATAAAACAGCAGCATTCAGTTCGACCAATGCACGGTCTTTCCAAAGAGAGGCATTCGACTTCGTGTTCAAGCCCATTTGCTTAGCAATGATTGGCAGCATATTATATCGATAATCATCCGCGAGATTGCGTGCACCTATCTCTGTTCCCATATACCAGCCGTTAAATGGAGCAGCTGCGTACGTTATACCCCCAACTTCTAGCTTCATGCTAGAAATCATCGGAACGGCATACCATTTTAAGTGTAGGTCTTGAAACCAATCCATTTCTGGATGCCGGAAAGGAACCTCTAAAATATACGAATCCGGAATGTTAAAGATCTTTGGGGGTTGATTATTCACTTGAATGACAAGCGGGAGCACATCAAAGTTAGTACCCTCCCCTTTCCAGCCGAGCCCTTCGCATACTTTCGTAAAAGCAAGGGAGTCAGAATCTCCAATGACTCCCTCCTCGGTTTCATAGCCAGCATAACGAATGAGCTGGTGATTCCAAACACGAACATCTTTCGGTGAAAAAATAGTAATCGTCGGTCTTATTCTTCCGCCGTTCGTAGCGTACTCGATATGGTCAAGCAATGCCTTGAAAATGTCTTCTTCCTTACATAAATCTCGCTTATCGAAAACAGTCAGACTTTGCCAAAACAAACGACCGATGCATTTATTACTATTACGCCAAGCAACTTTAGCCCCGAACTCCAGCTCCTCCGTTGTATGTACATATGTGCCACTCAGATTGATTTCATCTTCTATTTCTTCCAGGCGAGCAACCATCTCGTGTTCCTCTTTACCTGTCTCTATGTAATAAAGTCTTATAAACTCCTGCGCTTCAGTTAACATGATCATAGCCCCTCCCACTATCTCTTCCATCTTAGTGGAAGGGAGCAGTCCCAAACAAGTACCACTTCTAGTTTATATGTGAGGAATTTATGACACCACATTTGGATAAAAAGAAAAAACTATATACTACCAACTCTGGTATATGATAAAATCAGATTAACTTCAAAATCCGGTCTTGTAGCTCAGTTGGGAGAGCACCACCTCGACAAGATGGGGGTCGCTGGTTCGAGACCAGTCGGGACCATCTTATGCAAGAAACACATAATAAAACCCTGTTATATCAACGTTTACTATCGCTGATACCTACAGGGTTTTTCTTATTTTAGAGGTGGCAGGGTAGTTCTACTTAGACCCTGTCAGGGTGGAGGCCAAGGAGGAACAACATGAAGAAAAGACGTAATACTAAAATCACTTCTTCACAAAGTAACGCACAGGAAAACGATATTCGTAATTTATTTAGAAAATTTATGAGTATTAAATCGTCAGAAGGTATTTCAGAAGGTACATTGAATCAATATAAGGAGAACTTCCAATTCTTTTGTGATTATTTACTACTAAAGAATTATTCATTTCTAATTGAGACAATAAATACAGAATTGTTTAGGGAATGGATTATGTATATGCAATTCGAACATATTCGTTTTAAAGATATTAAAACTAGGGAGGTAAAAGAGATTGGCTTAAAGCCTTCTACTATTAACACTCGTATCAAAACTATGAAAGTGTTGTTTAGCACTCTCTTACAAAATCAATTGGTAACATCAAACCCACTACTACACATCAAAAAAGTACATGAACCAGAAGAATTAATTGAAGTACTTACAGAAAAAGAGATAAATGCATTATTAGCTGTAATAGATAAAAATGCCTATACTACTTTCAGGGACTACGTTTTAACTTTGTTTCTTCTTGATACTATGTTACGAGTATCAGAAGCAGTTACTTTGAGGAAAGCTGATCTCAATATAGAAGCGGGTCTCATAATTATTCGTGCTAGTGTAGCCAAAAATCGAAAAGCTCGAACAGTCCCAGTTAGCAAAAAGGTAATTAACCTGTTGAATCAATTAATAAAAGAAAATGAATATGGATTCCACAGCGAGTTTATATTTGCAGTTAGTGAATATAGCTTTTATAATCGACAAAATTACAATCAGCGTCTCAAACAATACGCTAAGTTAGCAAATTTAGATAAGAATGTCCATCCTCATTTGTTTAGACACACTTCCGCCACTAAATGGCTTGAAAATGGAGGTGGTTTAGAGGAATTAAGATTAATTCTTGGTCATTCAAAATACGACATGGTTAAACGCTATGCACACATTGCCGACAACTCCATAATTGTTGCAGCTCGGAGGTACAGTTTGACTAATTTCATTAATATCTAGAATTAATTTTTTCAGGATTACTCAAAAAGAGATACAACCTATCTGATGGAAGTATCTCTTTTAATAATGAAATTTCTAGTAGCAGTCAAACTCTAAATACAGTAAAGAATATTGTTAAATCAACGTTTTCTCTATTAGGGTTTATAACATATCTACTCACTTGGCTTGATGATGTACCTCGTACCCACATCACTCGCTGTACATGTTAGACATTATTTCTATCGACTTTTAAACTTGCCAATAGATTAGATCGATCTTTAGGAAAAAGAGCTGTATTGATCTGTACAGTTTCTTCAACATATATTTCTTCTAATATTCCCTACTATCTTTAGATGTTTTCCTTGTTCTTCTTAACCTTCTACTTTTGTTCCTAAAATTTCTACAACCTGAGGTATATATCTATATTTCCTAATAAGTAAATCAGCGGCACTATTATATTGTTTAAAATCATCATCAATTTCCATAATCAAATTCTCTTGTTTTGTCACACCAAAAACTCTAACAACCCATAATTCTTCTTTATGTTTAATAAATTTTTCAAGTTCAGGAAATGAGATGAAATAAGAACTACCTCTATCTTTAGATGTCGTTCCTTTAACTTCTACTTTTGTAGGTTTGGGTGGAAACTCTGATTGTCGATAATCAAAGGCTTCAATGTCATATCCTAGACCGTCTTGGGTTTTAGCTACATGTTTAACCTTTTCAGCCCACTCTTGTCCAAAAGCTTCAGCTACTTTCCTCTTCATATATGAAAATACTTTTTCTTCAGCTATATTTCCAATCTTTTTTCTTTTTGTCATGTCTTTTTGAATATCCTCAGGACTGACAACTCTATCTTTTTTTTTCTTAGTGTTCATTCTTTTATCTACCTTTATTTGTCCTTCCTCAAAAGTTGAACTCATCTTATGTTCTTCTGTAATATCTCCTTCTATTTCTTCTATTTCTTCTATTTCTTCTATTTCTTCTATTTCTTCTATTTCTTCTACTTCTTCTACTTCTTCTAGAATTTCAATTCCTAGATACCTTACAATAATTTCGTACCATTCTTCTGGGCATGGGAATAGATATGCTTGGTTTCCACGACCATCTTCTTGGAAAGCAGAATAATGATCAGGCCGATATCTCTTCATTTCCTCCCAAATATCTTCTATTTTAATTGGATTTTCTAAAACCGTATAATTTACATCTACTCTATATCCTGCTTGGTTCCATTGACCGAAATTTTCCAGTTCAGTAGGCCGATTATTTTCATAACAAGATGAAGTGGCAATACCAATTGCTCGTACAGCTTTATCATAACAACTAACAATTATGTCTCCATTTCTAATTTCTTTCATTCTTTCGTAAGAATGGTTCTTCCCACCAACTTTATTTTTTTGAGGAGACCACATAAATCCATTTCCAATTTCCTCTTTATGTGAAGCATTTTGCATTACAATAAATTTTCGTTTCATTAAACACCCTCCAAAGTTTCAATCTACATATCATAACATTACTTTTAATGAAACAATTTAATCATTTATAATTAATGCAGAAGTATACTCAAAATGATTTGAGACATTTTTTATTCTCACTTATATACCATGTATATTTAATTTCTACTTCTATTCGTTAATAATCTTAAATCGAATTGGGTTCAAATATTTCTGCAATTTCTTCAAACCTATCAATATTCAATCTTAGTTTATATACTTTACCATTTTCATTAAGAATAAGTTCCCCATATATGTCAATTTCCTGTAAACGAACCTCGTACCTATAAACATCAATAACAGACATACGATAGAATTTTTCTTGAATTGCATAATACTTTTCAGAACGATGAAAGATATAGTCAGTAATATACATATGGAGTTCCTTAATCTCTTGAAAACCACGTCCTTTTAAGTGTTCTAATACGTAATCATCGTAAAGTACCATTATAGTCACTCCTTTTCCCCAGCTTCCCACCTACTTTTTCTAACTCCCTATACCTTTGGACAAACCATTCATGCAACCCTTCTTGGCTAAAATTATTTCTAGATCTCCAAAACTATTGTAAAAATTCGATATATCTTAAACAACCTATTACAATTTCAATTCTTATTATGTATACAGTTGTACCTCTATTTAAACACTGTATATTAATAATAAATAAAAAAGAGCAGTCACCATTGACTACCCTTTCGATCCTCCTGCTTCAATGAGGTATTCTAACTGTATATATTTTGAATAGAAGGCTTAGTTAAACTATTCATTTATTTATCGTTATAACTACCTGGTAATTAGAAGGTTTTATTATTAATAATAAGTTATTCTGAAATTGAGATACGCAGTCCACCATAAGTTTGAATATAGTCACTTGTGATTGTAACATTAAGCAGAGTGTTATGGTCTGCCAATACCCAGTACGCAGCTAATCTATAAACATCTTTGTCATCAAACCAATTTGTATCCAGTACCTTTGCTAGCCCGTAGCTTTCGCTAAGAACATCGTGCATTAAAACAAAATAGGCTTCAAGTGTATCAATATCTTGATTATCTACAGCATAGTGAAATATATTAATCGCAACTAGTCTATTATTTTTAAATTCATAATTCACATCTCCTAATAGTCCTAACACAGATACATCAGAGTAAAATAGGAGATCCTGAGTTTCATTTTTTAATGAACCACCAGATAAATTGTTTACTTGTTGCTTTGTCATACCCATTGCTATATCTCCAAAAACTGGCGTATTGGTTACAGGTAATGGTGTTGAAATAATAGGGAATGAAGCATTTATATTTCGGTGATTTTTACCGATATATTTGTTTACTAGTGGTACAAATACTTCAGTAGCTATTGCGAAATTTAGATTCGCACTTAGACTATCAATTCCACTAGTTGTCATTCCAATAAGTTGCCCGTTTGTGTTAAATAAAGCACCCCCAGAACTACCATTGTCTATATCAGCGGTTGTTTGTATAAGAGAAATACCGGCAGAAGTTCTAAATGAACTAATAATCCCTTCCGAAACTGTATTTTGTAAACCCACTGGACTTCCTATTGCGACTACTTTCTCTCCCTTGGATAGACCCTTATTCGTAGAACGAATAGTCACACCAGAAATATTAAATTCTTTAGATGTTTTTAATAAAGCAATATCTTTGTTCGCATCCATTTCAACAATACCTTCAACTTCAAACTGTTGTCCATTGTTAAAAGTAATAGTAGCTTTTGATGCACCTTCTATGACATGATAATTAGTTAAAATTAAACCATTACCTACCACTATCCCACTACCTAGGCTATTTTCAGTTTCAATTAATACAACTTTATCATCATTTTTTTCTACAATTTCTTTTGTGGAATATACCTTCTTTTCATTTGCTGGATTTTGACTAAGTAAAGCTAATTTACTTTTTGATGGAGTTTCATATTTTACTACTGGACTCTTAGAAATAAAACTTCCTCCACCTACCCCGTATAACCCACCATGATTAGACTTATAGCTATATACTCGAAACTCTTCACCTTTATTTAAATTACGAACTGTAGTCAATGATCCATCACTTTCTAATTTAACTAGGGGTGTGTTTGAAAGCACTGTTACTTTGCCCAATTGTCCAACTTTAAGTTCTGTTTTCCCCCACATCACCTTGTTTGACTGAGCATTCGCTGTTTGGTCATGAAATGTGAACACACTTATTAATAATATAGCAACTATAAGAAGTCTCATTATTCCTTTAATCATTTATTTTTCCTCCTAATTAATAAGGCTCACAGGCCCAACCATCTTTGTCTCTGTCATGTTTCGAAGCGTATGCTGGATGACCTCTCATAACCCCATTTGGATAATACTGTTTCAATGCTGTACAGTTTTTAAATGATGATGGAGCACCTTTTATTACTTCTAATCCAGCTTCAACTTTAGGTGTCGAAGGAGCTGTTACAACAGGGGTAGGATTATTGATTGCTTCTTCTAGTTGAGCTAGTTTTGACTTACTAGGTGTCTCATACTTAACCTTGTCGCTCTTCTTCACATAGCTTCCACCACCAACACCATATAACCCTCCATGTTGACTCTTGAAGTTATATACTCTGAACTCTTCACCTTTTTTAATTGTTCTAACTGTAGACAAAGATCCATCGCTTTCTAATTTCACTAATTCAGTCTTACTTAATATTGTAACCTTACCAATCTGTCCTAATTTCAACTCTGTCTTACCCCACATTACTTTATTAGTTGATGCTTCTGCTCCAAATATAGTGATAGTACTAAAGCTTAATGCTAATACGATTAGTAAAATAACTTTAAATAACTTATTAAACATTTCAAATACCTCCTATTTCATTTCCTCTAATTCTACATATTGGAAGTTATAAAGTCTATAGTATTAAATAATATCTAAAAATATAGCCAATGAACTAATTTATAAAAGTACTTTATTACCATAAACATTTTACTCTCTAATAATTGCGATTTCCACGGACATTAAGGCTTTATGAGTGTTTGCTTACTATTAGACTTCTGGTTGAATTATTTTATTTATCTACGTTTATAGTTTATTTTTGATAAGTTGTGTTACCTCTAGCCTTATAACAGGAAACGTTCATCTTAATAGAACTATATTGTTCAAATCTTATTTATACACCTGAGATGAAACCAATATATAATTGTGATTTTTATATAAGCAATGACCACTGTTTGCTACCTCTACACCGATACAATAAAAAAAGATGTAGCATATAGCCACACCCCTTTGAAAATATTTCATCTGTTCCTTTATTCCCTCTTACCCAACCCCAAAATCACCATTCTAAAACCACTAGTGAGTGCAGTGGCGGTACAGCTATAACCTTTTAGAGTATTCAATATAATCTATTTGGTCAAATACCACCCCTCTATACATTTATTTTTCTTTAATCAATACCTAGACTACTTAAGTCTTTAAAAATCAAATACAGTTCTTTATCACAAATCTCATTTTATTCTTTGATTTTTCGAAAAAAACCTTTAGCCCTATCATCAAATTGTTCAAATAATTTCATCATTTGTTTTTCATTATAACTTTGAAATTCTTTTAAAACATTTTCTAAAGCGAACAATTTTTGCAATGCGTTACTTTGTTTAAATCTTTTAATCTCTCTACCATGCATAATAGGATTTCTTTCTTCATACAACTCTTCGCAAAAGTATTCAATAAAAGGCATATATAAATAATTCTTCATCTCTGTACGCTTCAACAATTCTCGAATTTTATTCTCTTTAATAAGATTACCCGTTTCACTATCCAACATTATTCCATGGTTATTATAAATTTTACCTTCTACTTCAAATATCATCTTAGATAAATCCCATAATAATCCTTCAATAATACTCAAAGAAAGCAATACTGTTGAAGCATACCTTTGATCTCGGTAGTTTTCTAAAACTTCATTTATTAATGGATACCTATTTTGAACATTTTTATGAAGAAATCTATTCGTTGTAATTTTCTCTAACTCTTCTATTGTATGGGCTTCATAATGGCTGTAGTAAAAATTTAAGTCTTTTGTTTTTAAGTATTGAAAAAAAACTAATCTACCTTCTGGAACAGACTTGTAGTATAAACTCCATTTTAAAGGAAAATCTTTCCACTCGTCATATATTACGAATGATTCTTGATTTACTATCTCTGGTTTATATATTAGAAACGCAACTCTTTCAACCCAATTCTGATTTTTCTCGAAATCCATAGTCGACAGTGCTTTTAAATTTAATCTTCCCAACAATTGATTTGTAAATTGTAATTGCGACTTAATCAGATCATAACGCTCTACAAGAGAATTATTCTTCTGGTGTTGAAAACAACCTTCTCTAATTTTGTTAATAATATCTGTTTTAGATTCTTCACTTATGCCTTTACCAAGAATATTATTTACTTCAATGAGTTTATCCTTCATAATTATTGCTTCAATTTCTTGTAATTTATGATTAAAAGTATCGTCCATATTTTTTTTTCTTCTATCAAAAATATTCATTAACTTATCAAAATTAGTATTATTATTATTTAATTTTAATAAAAGTTCTGTTATCACACTAAAATCTGGATCAGACGTATATTCCTCAATTTCTTCATCAGCTACCATCATAGTTAACGATAGTATCACTAATAAATCTCTCTCACGTTTATTCACCTGTTCTCCAACAACTACCTCTTTATAATTCTTTTGTAACCATTTCTCTGCATAATGATTGAACATTTCACTCTTTAGATTATCCATGAGACCTCCTTTTAAATTATCAACAGATAGTTTCTTTACAAATAATAATAACCTTGAAACTGGTTACTGGGAAAAGAAGGTTTTTTTAATAAGATGACGAAATAAATATTATAGCGTAAGTTTTTCAAATATAATAGCTCACAGTAAAAAAGGAGATTTTGCATTGAATAAAGAAGAGAAATTGCAATTCGGAAATTGGCAAATTGGTGACACGGATATTAATTTAAATGGCATATTAAGCTTGAATTATGATACGAACGAAACTGAATTATTCCTTTTTAGCGATGAGTCTTTATCACTCCCTTATTCTACAGATGTTGTGTACGGTAAAACATATCATGGAGAAGCCTTTACTTTATATGATTGCAGCATTAGTAGAGGAACATCTAATTCTCTTGTTCATAATTTTAATACAAAGTATATATATAAAGTTCATAGCAGTTATACCTTAGAAGGTGGAATTTTCACTTCAGAACAAGAAGTTATGGTTAAAGAAGTTTATTTTAGTGTTACGAATTTGAACAAATGGGCATTTCAAGTTGGCGTAGATATGGAATTAGATGATTCATCGGAATATATTATAACTACCAAAAAAATAGATGACATATTTCATATAAACGACGAATTTGAATTAAGTATTTGCTATACTACTATGCCAGATTATAATTATAGTTTTACAGGTTCATTGAAAATTGAAACGAACGCTCAATTGAGAGTTAAATTTTTTAAATCTACATGTTTAAAAAAAGCATGCGTTCTTATATATCAAGTTAGAGACTTTCTTTCACTTTGCACTAACTCAAGGACATATATTGAATATATTTCTGCAATGCCTTATTACAATACACCACAAGAAATAGAATTACCTATAAAAATTTATGGAAAAGGTATAGAATTTGGAAAAAAAGAAAATCTTGATGAGTTAAAAAATTATCAGAACTATATAAGTCTAGTACAAATAAAAAAAGATTTTAATTTATGCATGAAAAACTGGTTTGAGAAAAATGAAAAATTAAAACCAGTGATTGAGCTATTTTTATCAATAAAATACCATCGAACATCATATGAAAGACATTTTCTTAACTTAGTTCAAGCACTTGAGGCCTACCATAGATTAACAAGAAAAAATGAAGTGTTACCAAAAGAAGAACACACGGAAAAAATAGGAAAAATTATTGCTAATGTACCAGAAGAATATCAAAAATGGGTTAAAGAAAAATTAGCTTTTTCTAATGAACCAAGTTTGCACGAAAGACTTGAGGAATTGTTAACACCTAAAAGTAAATCTGGTTCACCACATCACGAAGCTAAGTATCATCATCTATTTATGCTTAGAAATAAGGAAAAAATTGAAATAATTAGAGATATTAAAAATACTAGAAACTACAATACTCACTTTGATGAGAAGTTAATGAAAAAGACGGTTAAGGGTGAAGAATTATATCAATTAATATCTCTGTTAAAATTGATGTTAGAGTATTATCTGCTAATGGAATTAGAGATTGATGAAGAAATTGTAATCAATGCAACTTGGGAAAAATCTAAACAACTTTCACTGCGAAATTCCTTAATAGAAGCAACTCGAAATGGAAAGATGAAATAAAAAACTGGAGCAGACATCTATAATCTTCTGCTCCAGTTAGCTTATTACTCCATAGAAACTAGCTATTGGTATTCCATATGACAATGTTTATGATACACTCATTGCTCATTTTGTTTTCTGTTCTATTGTAATAGTAATCAATAGCTTTATACATTGTCTTGATTGCTATTTTTCTTCTATGTTCATACAGGCTATAGCAGTACACTCCCTGGAATCACTATTGAGTTTAGGTTTATTATTTGGTCAACTAGTTAAAGAACAGGTAAACATTGCTATTCGGATACCGTCAACGTTTTCTCATACTCACCAATGACTTTGTAAAAAGTGTTCTTTTTTAGTTCTAATAAGGTCATAAATTCTACTCCAGTAATCTGATTATTTTTCCATTTGGGATAGTTTAGTTCAAGCGTTAGAAGTTGTTGCTTGGATATTGTGTTTATATTTAATTTAGGTCTCCCCAAATGTTTGCCATTAGCTTTAGCTACAGCTATTCCTTCAGCTTGTCGTTGCAATATGTTTTCACGTTCACGCTCACTTACAAATGCTAACACCTGCAAAACCAAATCACTCACAAAGTTCCCCAATGTGTCTTTATGCTGGGTAGTATCAAGTAAAGGCATGTCTAAAACCTTTATATCTGCCTTGATATTTTGCGTAATATCTTCCCATTCTTTTTTTATCTCTTTTGAATTTCTTCCAAAGCGATCAATAGACTTTATGTAAAGTAAGTCACCTTCCCGCAAACATTGTTTTAATGCTTGATATTGCTGTCTATTGAAGTCTCTACCACTTTCCTTGTCAATAAATATATCACGTTCATTTATACCTAATTCTTTTACTTCTTTTAATTGTCTAGCTTCATTTTGGTCTTTACTCGAAACTCTTGTAAACGCTAAAATAAAATGGACAGTTTCTGCTAAATAACATTGAACACTTTCGCTAATCTAATAGATTTTCAGTAAACTATATATATTCGTTTATTGGGGGTCAGACAAGTGGAGGGAAAATTAGTGCTATATTTAGAAATTCATCAACTAGCCAAAAGAAACTTAACAGTTTCTCAAATTGCAAATCAGTTTAAAGTATCTCGAACGACAGTGTATAAATATTTGGAGATGAGCTTGGAAGAGGCGATACAACAATTTGAAGAAGGTAAAACAAGGAAGAAGAAATTAGATGAACATCTAGATTGGATAGTTGCCTGGTTGGAGGAATATCCACACCTAAGTGCAGCCCAGATTAAAGATTGGTTATTAGAAAAGTTTCCAAGCCTAGAGATTGGAGACAGTACTGTTCGATTATATGTTCAAGAAGTCAGAGAGAAATATCAAATTGAAAAGACGAAACAAACAAGGCAGTATGAGGCAATACAACAACAGCCTATGGGAAAACAGATGCAGGTTGATTGGGGAGAAACAAAGCAGAAAACCGTAAGTAAAAGAGAGATAAAACTTTACTTTATCGCGTTTGTTTTGGCGCATTCGCGCCATAAATACATGAAATGGCAAAATCGACCATTTACAACAAGAGATGCGATTCGCTGCCATGAAAACGCCTTTCACTTTTATGGGGGAATGCCTAACGAAATAGTATACGATCAGGATCATTTACTTTCGGTTAGCGAGAACGCTGGTGATTTAATTCTGACTACCGATTTTCAATCGTATGTGAAAGAACGGAATTTTAGGGTTCATTTATGTCGTAAGGCAGACCCTGAATCAAAAGGAATGATTGAAAATGTCGTTAAATTTATCAAAGGGAACTTCGCAAATAGTCGAGTTTTTAATGATATTGATGACTGGAATGAACGAGCACTTCAATGGCTCGAACGAACTGGGAATCACAATGTGCATAACACAACGAAAAAAAGACCCGATGAAGTGTTTCTCCTCGAAAAGCAACACTTACAACCGGTCTCTAGCTTACTTTCAATAGAAAGTATGAATGAGTCTAGTATAACAAGAAATGTAATGAAGGACAACACAATCAGATTTGAGTCTAATCGATACTCCGTACCGATAGGTACTTACAAAACAAAAGGAAATAATCAGGTGTTCCTTGAAATAAAAGGCTCAAACAATCAGCAGCTGGTTATCAGGAGTAGTAAGAATCGTGAAGTCATTGCCAAACATACAATTAGCAAGGAGAAAGGTATTCTTA
Organism: Psychrobacillus sp. FSL W7-1457; assembly: GCF_038593405.1. Classification (NCBI taxonomy): domain Bacteria; kingdom Bacillati; phylum Bacillota; class Bacilli; order Caryophanales; family Bacillaceae; genus Psychrobacillus; species Psychrobacillus sp. FSL W7-1457. The sequence continues at coordinate 1,587,382 of NZ_CP151993.1, read as the reverse complement.
TTAAGAATAGAAATCATGGTAGGGATCGATCTAAAGGCATCGAGGCATTAAAAAATGGGCTTTTATCTGCATTTGACGATGAAGAAAAAGCGAAGGTTTACATAGAGAAAGTGCTCGAGAAATACCCACGTTATCGTCGAGATCATTTAGAAATTTTCCGTTCGGTATCAATAACTGATTCAACTTGGTTTGATAAGGCGCTGGAGAAATGCATCCATGAAAACTTGTATAGTGCGAACGATTTTAAAGACGTTGTGCTTTACCTAAAAAAACAATCTCAACAGGAACCATTAGTTTCCTTAGAACAGGAGAAACGGCCGATTCATAAAGTAGATATACCAGTTGGAACACGCCCTTTAAGTACGTACACAAGCATTTTAGGAGGCGAACTTTCATGAATCATACGGTAAAAGAAATTCAGAGCCAATTCAAACTATTGCGCTTAGCCGAAACAGCTGAGGAGCTTCCACAGCTCCTTCGCGAAGCTGAGAAATCGTCATGGACCTATTTAGAATTCCTAGAGGCCATTACCCATTTTGAATTAAAGAAAAGAGAAGCTAAGAGTGTGGAAAGACGGTTGAAATGGGCACGGTTCCCTTATCAGAAAACTCTGTTGGAATTTAGTATTGAAGCACAAAATTCTTTAAGTGAACGCCAACTTACTCAACTACAAGAAATAAATTGGCTGGAGCAACAGTATAATTTGATCTTATTAGGTCCTCCAGGAGTGGGAAAAACTCACTTAGCCGTAGGCTTAGGCATCGAGGCAATTAACAAAGGTTATCAAGTTTACTTTGTGACAATGGGAGAATTAATTCAATTACTGAAAACGGAGGAATTTACGCATAAATCACAGGTACAGATGAAACGATTAAGAGCTTCTGATTTAATAATTATTGATGATTTGATGTATATGGCGATGGATCAACGTGAGGCCAATCTGTTCTTCCAAATGATCAATCATCTTTATGAACAAAGTTCAATTATCTTAACTTCTAATAAGAGTCCAGATCAATGGGGAGAATTAATGGGAGATGAAGGAATTACTACGGCTATTTTAGATCGCCTTTTACATCGTGTGGAGGTAATACACATGAATGGAGACAGTTATCGGATGAAAAACCGACAGAGTTTGTTTTAAGCAAAAGTGTTCACTCTAAATTAGCAAAAAGTGTTCAATTCTACTTGACGGTTACAACTCTTACATATAAGAAGATCTTTTTATTCATTTGCCCCTGCTCCCTTTGGTTATCTTTAATTTAATTATAACCAAATCGTTTGTAAATATACACAAAATTTATAAACGTTTATAAAATAAAAAATCAACCTTTAAAACCTCTCATAGCTATTAAATATTAGTATCCTTAAAGGTATGCCTTTATAAACTATTATCCTTAATGTTCACCCATCATTTTGAACTTAATCCCGTCATGGAAATGTCTGATTATAAGTACATACTGTAAATAATGTATGATATTTATCACTATTATGTGACCTGTAATCTATTTTCGTGCACAATACACAGTTTTAGAGGGTTTTTAACATGTATTATCTTAATGAATATGGTTCTATACTATTTAGATCATATTGTTTTGATTTTTATAACAGCAATATATCTTTTATTAATGAAATACATACACAACCGCCTACACCACTGTCTCAAAATATGTTAAACTACAGAAAAGACTGATGATTAAGTTATTTAAGAGAAAGACTTCTTTGAGATAAATATATTAGAGATTCAATATTAAAATCAGGAGTGTTGGTTGAATGAAAACTTATATTTTTTTGGATACAAATATACTTGATAAGCAATTTTTTATAAATCCAGCAGTCGAAGAATTATTGAGATTTAAAAATATCTCTGGCAACGATGTGGATATTATACTAACTGATATTGTCTTTCAAGAATTAGTTGACCACGCACGAAAAGAAATTGTTGAAAGAAATGAAAGTATCAAATCGATAAATAAACTTAATCGTTGGGTGGATAAAAGCCGCCCTATTAAAGAGTTTGAAGTGGAAGAGCTTGTAACAAAATATAAAGAACAGTTATTAAGTAAATATCCATTTACATTTTTTGCTCCAGATCTAAATGTTTATAAAAAAGTCTTTGATAGATATTTTAAAAAACTGAAACCTTTTGAAAATAATAGACAGCAATTTAAAGACGGGTTGCTTTGGGAAACCATTCTAAATTTCAAAGAGAAAATTATTAATGAAACAAGTCAATACTTTTTGATAACCAAAAATTCAACTGATTTTGCTATAGATAAACATAATAAAGACGATTTACACCCAGACTACAAAGCAGAGTTTTCTGGATTAATATTAAGAAACGATATTTATAGTTTTTTGAATGATAAAGAATATTATGTTGATTATGAAATAGATACATTAAAGGAAGAACAAATGTTAGAACGACTAAGGAAATATTTATCGGTACATAATTGGGAATTTGAGGAGCCATTAAATGAATACATTTTTGAAAAAAATGTCTATTCCAAAAATGAAATAGTTCTAAACGGGCTTAATCTTAATGAATCTGTCTGCCGTATCGACTTTTCAAAAAAGGCACTTAAATCTAGTATATATATCCACGTCCCAATTATAATTAAAACTTCTATAAATTTACTATCTAGAGAGTATTCCGATTATGGCGACGATGAATATATACAAGTGTTAACGCCAGCAGAAATAAAATGCGAAGCGATCTTTAGTGAATTACAAGATGATTACAGTTTACAAATTATAGATAAAATTAGAATATTTTAAAAATTATAAAGTCTAACGTAGTTAGTTTTATCCAAAGAGCCCTTTGAAAATTTCCCCTATCTCTTTTTAAATGCTCCTATTTCTAAAGCAATTAGCATAAGCACGTAGATATAAGGTAAGTTAACTAATTCCTAAGATTACAAAGTTCAATTGAGATAAAATACTTCTTTTATACAGAAAAACCTGACCACCATTTATCATAGGATCAGGTTTTTTTATCATTTTAATTACTTTACGTTTGAAATACTCAATTAACATTATGTTTACCCTAGTTTGGGTTTGCTTTGTCTATGTTTTTCACCTATTGTTAATTGAAAATTCCATAGTGTTCTTGACTTCCTGGTACACACTAACTAATCCATATTTTTTATGTCTAATTATATACCCATAACCATTACCTTCTATTCCCATCTCTTGTTTCAACTCTTTATTTAACCTTATTCTTTCTAGGTCGTATGAATCTAATAATTCCCCAAAACAGATTTTAAACTGCTTTTGTTTAAAAACTTGCTGACCATTAAAATAAAGTATTATATTTTCTAATACCTCTTGTTCAGTTGTCCAACCATTATTTGCAATTAATTCTAGTGTGGTTCTATGTATTCTACTTACAACTTCTTCATTAAGCGGTGGGATTACTTTACCTTTATCTTGTGGAAAAACTCTATCAGCTTCCTCTACTCCAAAGTTTCTCATAATACCCTCATAATTAACTGTCTTTGAAGTACATCCCTTTTCTATCCATATCGCACACACAGAATCCAATTCAGCAAAGAAATCGTAGTTGTATAATGGAAGCTCATATGTAGAATTTAGATATTTATGTTTTTTTTCTTTCTTTCTTTTTCGCTGTATAGAGAGCAGTTCTGACGGTATGTCATCAACATCAAGTTTTACTATTAATTCAAAGAATGTAAAATGATTGATTCTGGTATGAGTAACACTTCTACTTCTTCCAAATTTCCTAGCAATTGTATCTATTGAATGATGAAATAATAATCTTGGGTCATCACCTGTTGGTAGATACTCTTTTACTAAATCCAATAATATATATAGGTCTTTTAAGTAACCATACCTTGAAAAAAGTTTGTAAAAATTCGGATACAACTCTTCTAAATCTTCTGATTGAAGAAGCTCCTTATACGTATCAATTGCGAGCTTTAATTCCTTTTGTGCTTCACTCTCTACGATTTCTATTTTATACAATTCAATAAGAAATCTCTTAACTTCTAGAATTGAGCATCCTAATAACTTTTGAGTTATCTGAAGGATCGTTCCAGTAAATGGATGACTTTTAGAAAAGCATTTGTAAAGCTGATGTCCATTATTTTTATTGGAATCAAATATCGAAGCACTTGGATTTTCTTCGTGATGAAATATGTCTATAAAATTATTCTGTGAAGCAATTCCTATGTATAAACGTAAATCTTGTTGTTTTAAGTAATCAAATAGTTCAAAAACATTATGTACAACTTTGGGTTCTGGTGATATTACTTCTTGCAATCTAACTATGTCCTTTTGTTTTATCAACTGAATGTTCATTGCTGTATTACTATTTGTTAGGATATTTCGACTGTTTTTTTGCTGTTTTGTGTTTTCGGCAGGATATATTAATATATTCTCTTTTGTCCCACTAAAAACTTCTATTTCGAAATCCTCAACTTTCAATCTGTTATTGTAATTGAGTTCATATAACTTCTTTCCTCCATAGAATAAACGTGTACAGTCTTTACATTGTGGGTCTGCATCTGGATACATTTTCATTAACTCAACGAGTGTCTGTTCAATCTCATATATATTGTATGTAGGTTTATCAAGTGCAAAAACAACCCGAAACTTATTATTCTCTTCTGTATGAGAAAATGTAGTGTAAATAAACATAGCACTCTCTTTAAATGTGTTAATTGCCTCATACAATGTCATTCCTTCATCAAAATCTAAAGCAATTATTTGCTGTGAGTACCAGTATGCTTTTTGCCTTTTTATTTCTCCTCCCTTTTCTTTGAAGTAAGCAGGTGTAAATGTCTTACCCTTTATTAACTCTTGGGCTAAGTCCTTTACGTTAATTTCTATTGGGTTTTTCATGAGTTTAAAGGTTAAGTTGGAAGCATCCTTCCCTGTAGGTTTTGAGTTGAAACAGGTGTTATCTAACATTAATTTCATGGCTTGGACACCTGACTCTCATTAAACCAAATTCCATCACTTTCAAAAATGTCCTGCCATACTCCTATGAGAAACTCTTCTCCTGTATCTAAATCAACCATGAATTTCTGCCTCTGATATACCCCTCTATATCGTGGCTTGTCATTATCCTTTTGATTTAATTCTCCGTCTATTGACTGAATTAATACTGAGTAACCATCACCTATGTATTGAATTTCCCCTGTATCCCTATTAATCTGCTTTGTGTTATATCCTATAACCTTAAACTCTTTCATTACATCCTGTATAGCGTCAAAATCTGTTACTCTAACAATTCTCATATTTTTGATAAAAAACACTTTACATTTAATTGCACTAGCCTTTATAGAATTATCTCCAAAAGATAATACTTGCATATTTTCCATATAGTAATGACCTTCATTGCCTACGTTTGATTCAATTCTGTCCAGAGAAGGTCTAATACTTAATTTTCTTTCGTTATTTTCGTAAACATTGCTTTGTTTAATCCAAGCCTCCCAAAATAATTTGTTATTCATTAAGTCTTTCTTCATTTCTACTGGCTTTTTCCACTGACATTTCACCCCTTGATATGTTTTATACCATTTCCTTTTAACTCTCTCTAAAGCTCTTATGCATGACTTATGTAATAAATACTCTGCCAGTTGAATACCAGTATAATTATCTACTTTCTCTTTAGATATTCTGCTTCGACATTTATTACAAATTCCCCCTTGATGATAATATTCATTTCCCCTTACATTTTGCTGACACTTACTGCAATAGAAATTCTGATTCTTCATTTATTTTCCTCCATTTTTATTTTTCCTTCTTTTTTTATAAATCTGTTGACAAAAGATGTTGACTTAATGTATAGTTGTATTAAGGTGGTACATCTATATTCAACTTCATCATTTAGAGAAGTATTACTAATATATCATTTTTTTTACTGTTTGTCAAATTAGATTGTTGCGATAGTCTCTCTATTCCTAAAGAGGCTTTTTTATTTTATATTCGAAGTTTTCTTAATACACTTTACATTTGCATAATAGAGCTATATTTTCTCAAGGGGTTTTTGTCGGATATATAAATATAATACTAATATATCCTGCATAAAACTCTTCTTTAAATTATCATACGTGAAAGATATGTCTATTAAGGTGTATTTAAAAGTATTTTTATTACTTCATACGGTCTAGTATTTAACAGTGGTGGATCGCTATATGTATATCTAAAACTATATTAGCAATCTTCATAAACCATACAAAGAGCCATCATTAATGAAAGTAAAAAGAATCCATTCTAAAGTAAGACTGGATTCCTTAAAATTTAAACTTTTAAACCACTAGTTTATATTCAATAATTACCTGCTAATTGTATTTTTCAAGTTTTGTTTATCATTCATTCACTTCTTTAAATTCACTTCGCAACATATCGCATTGTGACATTGACATTTTGTGGCATCATCTAGTGAATGGCAAAGGAGGACTTACCAGTAATCTAAAATGCATTGTCAAAACATTTCTTTGGTTCCCAAGTAGTTTTTTTTATTGAAGCAGCGTGATTATAGATACCTTCAATGAAATGTTTCCGCATCTTTGAGTTATTACCCGTTATCATAAGAATCGTTTCCTTTAAAGGGTGATTACTGTTAATTAAATATTCGTTTCGCTTAAACAAACGATCTAATAATAAACGTACAGGAACCCTCGCAAACTTTCCATTTTCTTCACCACGATTACATTCTTTACAACATAGCACAAGATTCCATACACCGTTTAATGTAAGGTCCTTATCCGTACTATACTGAATTGATAGCGGGATGAAATGATCAACATCACATGTATCTTCTAACCCGCTATCAATCGAGATTTTACGATAACAGTAGAAACACTTCCCCTTTTGATAACCATTCAATGATTTTCGTACAGGAGTTAAGTTTATTCGAAAATGAGAGTTCATATATCTTTCTGCAGTCATGGATTTAAGGAAAAACAACTCTTCTGAATCAATATCATAATTAACTATTAAATTTGGATTTCGTTCCGTCCATGCAGATTCTACTAGATTCCAACGTCCCTCAATCTCATTAGCTAAATTTGAAAAATGCAGACTCTCATTCAGTAGATAAATACTATCAGTTAATGAAATACCTAGTTTTTTGCCTTGCACACTTTTTTCATAAAATGGCGAAGTTATTTCACCTTCAAATAAGTTGTGAAAAGCATCAATAACATTATTAAAACCTTTTCGCTCTGTCACAAACATTAATTGATCCCAGGTAATTTTATCCTCATCATATAAGTGTAGTGCATTAATGAATTGAGATGATTGACTAGTAATTTGACGTTTTCCACTTTGAACATGCTCTAACATGTATTTTGCAAATATAGGTGATAATTCTTCCAGACTGACAAAAGTCTTATCCTGTTGACTTAAATCTAGTAGAGAATGAGCTAAAGCAAATTTATATGTTGCTACATTGCGACCAAACAGTACAATCGATCTAAACTGTGATTCTATAGATTGATCATCTTTTAAAAATTCGTTCATAGATCTTCCACATCAATTAGGTAAATCTTTTGATCAAATCCACCACGTTTTTCTTTTTTCTTTAAACGAACTGCTTCTAATTGTTCAAAAGTTAAGTTATTTACACCTAAATATGCATTTATTAATTCTAATAGATCTGATAACTCTTCTACCGCTTCTTGTAATGTTGTAGCAGTTTGAAATTCTTGTAATTCCTCATACATTTTGTTTTTAATCTCAGCTACATGCTCTTCATCCGATAAGATACGAGAATTGTATGCTTTATTATCTTTTTTAATAATTTCTATTATATTATCACGAACTAGTTTATTATATTTAGGCATAATAAACTCCCCTCTTAAATTTTTACTTCTAATTAAATATTTTATAGACCCAAAATTCAATTTTATTTACTTTCTCTATTTAGACTTAAGAAAATCTTTTTATCATCTCTAATTTCTATATTAAAATCATCCACATTGCTTACGGTAAATACTTTTTTATCATAATTAATCTTACACTTTGCATTGTTACTTTCATTAATAAATTCATACTCATTATCATTAATATATTTTGGTTTAATTCCATAATCATACCAGATATATAAATCGAAAATTTGTCTATTTCTTATATTTAGAACTCTCTTTTTTTTCTCCAACTTCACTATATTTAGCGTATTATAAAAGCTATACTCAAATGAGTTAACAGCCATTCTATTGTTTCCATTTAGATAGTGTGATACCGATAAAAGTATTAACACACAACTAGTCAATAACTGTAAAGAATGTAAGAATCCTTGTAACAGCAAAAATTCACTATCAAACGAAACATTAAATACACCTAGTGAAAAACTATATAAAATTGCATTTAAAGGATTTGCTTCACTACTTTCTCCTCCCCAAAAATTACTTATTGTAGTGGATAATATAATATAAATAGCCGAAAACAAAATAAAAAATTCAATTAAACTATGTATTGCTAAGGAAAGTCTACCTTGAGATCTTAATAGACTTGATTTAAATCCGTTAATATATCCCATTGTAGAAATTTGATACTCCATATAATTATTTTGAAAATTTTTAACAAGGTATGATTTGGAATCAACTCTAACTACATCTTTATAAAAAGCAAATATTATCTCTATACTTCTTGAAATTATTCTAAAAATTATCATTCCAGAAATAAAAAGTATTAAATACATAATTATGTGTTCATCCTTATTAGAATTTTCTACGGAACAAATATCAACAACATATTGAACTATATATAATATTGTTACTAGAAAGAAATAAACAATACTTCTTTTAACATTTGACCAATTAGACCATTCCACTAAAAATTTTCTTTCTATTGAAATTCTTAGCCAATCATAATTTGTTAATCCATGTTCATTTTCACCAATAAGTTCAATTATTTCACCTTCATTATATTTATATTTTATTTTTCTAGTAAATTCTATTAATTGTTCTTTATTTCTATTTGAGTAAAAATAATCTGGTGATAATAGAAAGAAAAATCCCTCTTTAATGTTTAAAGGCAATAAATATTGCTTATTAAAAATTAATTTCGAATTTCTCAAATCAAGTTTTTTATGTTCAATAATATTCTTTTCATCATCTGTATAATAATAATAAATCGTATCAAGCTGTAAGCGTTTATATATTACCGTAATAAAAAGATACATAAAGAAAATTACTATCCCTAGTATAAAAAAAATAACAAAACTTATAAAAGGTTCCTTCTCACTATCTAAAACCTTATACATTTCAAAATTATCTTTACTTATATATATACCCAAATAAGTTAGTATAATTAATCCTAGTGTTGTAAGTAAAAAACTGATTAAAAATTTATTTTTTTGAACACGATATTTCTCATGCTCATCATACTTATAAAATCTAATTGCATTTTCTTTTATGTATTTCTCATTAATCTTTTTAAAAAAAAGATCATTCAATAATCTCACCTCATCAAAACAAAACAATATGATTTAATTATATACTTATAAAGTAGAAATTTGCTTCATTTATTTAGAATATTGCAATTTAAAATAAAGGAAAAATCAGAGCATAGCGGAATATACTTATTAAGGGATCTCTTAGCATACCCTATTAGCGTTGTATATGCGTTAATATTCTAAACAACTAAGAGTATTTCATTATTTCATTACTTTGATGGGTAGTGCCAGGGTAGGAATTAATGGGGTATACTAACACCCTGCTTTGTGCTAGGATCTAAAGTAGAAACGTTGGTACAACAAGGTATTCCTTTCATAAAACCCGGTCTTGTAGCTCAGTTGGGAGAGCACCACCTCGACAAGGTGGGGGTCGCTGGTTCGAGACCAGTCGGGACCATTAATTTAGTAGGATTGCAAACGTTGTTATATCAACGTTTGTATCAAAAATAATCTGTTTGGATTATTGTAGTTAGAGTTAATAGGAACCACACTGATTATAAATATATTTGGTTTAAAACATTTTGAAGCTCCGTTTTTCACAAACCATTCTATTGTAGAAACTTTTCATTTTCTATTTTTTCTTATTAATACAGAAAACAAAAAGCACCTACAATCCTTGATACTAAAGGATTGTAGGTGCTTTTTGTTTGGTTCTAACTTATTGTTTCTGTACCTGATACGTCCCAGGAGCACATTATATATGGCTACAAAATATTGATCCGACGATAATATTTCTATTTAATACATGTGTAAAATTTTGTGTAAAACTCTATCCACTTAATTATTAAATTTATATACTCTTTTTCTCTTCACAAAATTTCTATTTCGTTCTTGTTTATATACAAATACTTCGTTAAAGCCTGTTCTTCCAGCATTCTTAAAACAGTAGTCGATTATTGTTTTTGAAGTTCGAGTATTTGTAGTTGCAAAAATATTGACCGCTGTATATAGTCTAGAATAATGATCTATTTGTTTTTTTAATTCTTTTTGAATATTTTTATTATATAAACGTTGACCATCTGTATTTATATAGTTATCAATTATTATCATAGGTGATTTTACTAAGTCTTTAGGTAACATTTTATCCTCAATATCATATGTGTCCTTTATAAGAATATTAATAGTATTCCCTTGTCTAGTATCGTTTTTAATCTTTACGTTTACAGGTTTATCTATTTCTTCAGTATCTATATACTCAATATCTTGGAAATCCCCTTTAAAACAAATTATATAATGCAAATATATAGGCACATTCATTAAAGATACCTTAGTATATCCAAGAACTTTTGCAGCAATCCAAAAAGTAGAATAACTTATATCATAATAAATATTACTAGTATTAAAAACTCTATCTTTATTATTATTGCGAATAATTGTTAAAACTAAATACGCTAATATTATTCCTATAACAACTTTAGAAATATCTTTTTCGTTATAAGCTTCTAAATTATCTACTATTATAGATGCATCAACTTGTAATGCTGTAATAAATATCAAGGCTATCTGATAAAAAATAAAAGGTAAACTAAAAGACATTAATACAATTAAAATAGGTACCATTATTTTTGTGAAAAGAAACCAAATTTGTTGTTTTGACACGTTATTTCTGCATCCCCATTCTTAGAATTTGTTTACATTTTGTGCAACCTCTCCAAACACATATTTCATGTATCCCTACGATAACGAAAAAAATATATCTTACATCCTCATTTTGTTTACTTAACAAGTTTCCCCATTCTTTTAAATCATGACTAGACGGTATAGGTCTTAATTCCGGATGTGTATGCCACTCTCCTAAATAATTTTGTGTTGAATTGGATTTCTCCCAGATTAAGTCAAGGATTTCTTGATGGTATTTTTTACTCCTTTTAAAAAAGTATCTTTTTTGCCGATCTTCAGGTTGCGGAGTAGTGCATAAATCAACAATTGCATTTGGAGTATCTTTAATATACCGTCCTATTAAAATACCACCAGACTCTTTTTTACTTGGTTTTGTTTGTATATATTTTTTAAACTCATCTAGCACTTGCTTTTTAATCTCCACAGTACAATTACTATATTCAAATCTCATAATTGACACCACAAGTAACGCATTCATTTTGTTTAACACAAACAGTATTTGTTTTAGCTCCTAATAAAGAAATTTGCTTATATCTTAATGAAGGTTCGAATCCCTCATCGGTAAATCTCCGAGAGTCTCCTAAATATGATATTAGCTTATTACCTTTAAATTTGTTGTTCATAACCTCTAAAATAATTTTTGATAAGTTAATACTTATTTCCTGTGAATCCAAGTAACTATATGGAGTGAATTCACTATGACATCCTTGCATTTTTCTTAGATAATTATCTTCTGGATTAACAAAACTTCCTCGATTATGAACTAACCGATTAAGGTTATCTTCTTCAGTATATAAGCATCTAAAACAACCAGGAATTTCTGAATTATTTGTAACCAAAATATGACTACCTATTCCCAAAGGCTCAATCCAAGAGTAAATTATAGGGATATTAATCTTATTTTTATAAATAAAATCATTTAAATATAACTCATAAGTAGGAGAGCCTAAAGCCGATACTATCAAATCGTACTTTGTAGATAGTTCTTTTAAATTATCATCAATAAAATTTTTAACATTTTTAGTGAATTTCTCAACTTCCACTTCTGTAAAATTACTTTTCAAGTACAAACTTAGGATATCTGTTTTAAACTTATAAGTTCCACCCATTAAAATATGATTAAGTCCTAAAAAGTGTCTCATTGAATTCTCTGGAAGAAGAATATCATTATCGACTAAGCCGAAATATTTTACTCCCATTTTAGCTAAATTTGCTAAAGTATTACTACCTATCGAACCCAATCCCAAAATTAAAACTTTATAATTTTCATAAGCGTTTTTTCCTTGTGTTCTTTTCATCAAATAATCAGCATGAATACGTGTATATCTAACTGGTGTTAACCTGGATTTATTTGAAATATTAGCTAATTTTATTTCCTTATTACTTCCATTAGCGGGATATACACAAACCCCGACATTAATCCTTTGTTTCTCAAAAGGAACGCTTAATATAAAGTATAATTCTTCATTATTAAATTTAATATTTTGAAGGTATCTCTTAGTTGAAGAGCCACAATTCCTTAAAATTAATCGCTTTAATTGTTTAAAATTCCACATCTTATATCTATTAGGAAAAGGAATCATATCTGAATTTTTTAGGGTTATAAATACACATTTATATCTATCCCATTTTTCTAAATCTATTTCATAGATATAGCTTAATTCTCTTAAGCTAGACACTTCCGGATTAATCAATATTCTAGTTTCATTGCCCAAACTATTCTTAGGTTTTAAAATTTCAACTTCTTTTATTTTTATATCCCGATCATCAAAAAATGATTGAACTTCAACTGTATTATCTAATCTACTCCAATTAATCTCATATTCTCTTTTAAACTCTTCGAAACGTGACTTATTCATTCCATTACTTATTGTTTTTATAGCTAAATTCAATGATTCCATTATAATTTGAACAGGGTAATTAACATCTAAAATTAGACCATCATCGAATGCATAACAAATCAGATTATCCGATTTTTCAATATGTGGCATAAAATTAAAATCTATTACATTCTCGAAAAAGAAGTAAGGCTTCTCAATAGGAAAATCTATTGATAACGCTATTCTTATTTCGAGAATTTTTCTTTCCAAATTAATTTGTAATTTATATGTTTTAACCCAGTTAGCTCTTGTACTTTTAATATTATCGATTTTATCCTCAATGAATTCGTATCCAGCAGCAGAAAAAGAACTTTCTAAATCTATTTTATATTTCTCAAAACTAATCATTTAACTCATGTGCTGAAGACGTATTAGTTAATATAGCTTTATTCTTAGACTGAGCTGTATCTTTTTCATCAGGAATTGGAAAATCTTCTCCAAACTCTTTGGCTAACAATTCACAGGCTTCCTTAGGATCCGTACACTTAGCAGCTTCACTCAAAACCTCATTCAAGTTTTCTAACTTGCTTTTAAAATCGTTCATTTGCTTTAAACTGATATTCTTATAGACATCATTAAAAGGTTTGGTAGGTAATTTAACGCTTAATCTATAACCTTCTTCATCATTTTCAAAGACATAATAAAACCCATTTATCATATTTGAAACAAAATTTCTTAGAGCTTCTAAATCATTATATTTCCTTTTAAAAGATACTGGATCTAATGTATACTTCACTTCGAACTTATCTAGTGCCGCTATCGTTAAACCAATCCCAGTAGGTCGATTAACTTGATTTTTAAATCTTAAATCTTTCCAACGCTTCAAATATCTTATTACTCTTCTAAATTGCTTTCTTTCACAATCTTTACTATAACTATTTTGAATTTTATTTAATAATTCTTTCGGGTCACTATCTTCCCAATACTTATTTTCATCATTTGACCCGGGTTTTCCTTTTGCTATAAACATATCCTCATTTTCATCTTTAATATAAACTGCAAAATCCACATGATAATTCCGATTTTCTTTTACTTCATTCTCAAACTTTACAGTCACACAAGGAACTTTAATTTGCACATCATCATATTCTTCCAAAAGTACTTTAGATACGATTTCTTTTAAGATAACTGGCTTTTCTTCGTCTTTATTTAAAGTAAAAATTATTCCTACATCAATATCATAATCACCGTCATCTAACGCTTTAATTCCTGTTTTCATTGCATAACTTCCTTGGCTAAATGTCTCAAAACTATTAGAAGTTTCGCTTCTTAAATTACTTTTAATAAGTTCAATTATTTCATCTCTTTTTTCTTTAAGCTCTTTATTATCACCCATTACAATTTTTATAGAATCATGGAAATCTACAAAATACTTTTGTACGTCGGACATTCTAAAATACCTCCTTTTTTCCTTATTATAACAAACTTTAATTTAATTTTACCTGATATGTAATTTAATTAATTATAAAAGAAATTTATCCAAATTCTTATATCTATATGTAAATAATGTTCATTTATAGTTTGCAATGATTTATGCCCAGTTTGTTTCGAAAATGTTGCTAAATCAGCATTTTTATTATGTATGATAGTTATTAGAGTTTTTCTTAATACATACGGTGTCATTCCTATTCAATCGTGCATTAGACGATTGTAACTACGTTCCGAATTTTTTTACTCTTATATGTACCCAAGCGATCAACAGAGCCAACTAAATAGTCAGGTAAACTTTCTAACTCTGAAAAATTTCTGGTTATTTTATTTAACTCAATTTTACCCATAACCTCTTCATTAGGTCCAAATTTGTAAACTACTGTTTCATCATCTTCATATTCCTTTAATAGTAAAACATACGAAGTCATTTTTACTCCTCCTCTTCTGGGTACCACGGACGCCCAGATTCGACTGTTTTATCGTGTGCGGTCTTGTTATGTTTTGAATATTCCTTCAAATTTTGATTCAAAAATTTCATGATTCAATAAATTAATATCATTCTTGTTATAAGTACCTTTTTGAAGCTTATCCCAAGCTTGTCCAATTTGATAATCTGATTCAAAGCGTACAATTCCACGTTCTTTTATGTATTCTTTGATAAATAAGTGCTCCCTAAAAGAGATGTATTAGCTGCCCGATGAAATTAGAATACCAATGGAAACTCTCCTGTTATTAAATATAAAAACGCACAACTTGTAGAGAGTCATGCTTAACTAACTTAATTTTCTTTTTTTAATATATACTTAAACTCAGGAAATAGGTGAAAGCATCAAAATTTTGATGTTTTTTCAAATAATCAATCTATATTAAAGTAATTCTACTCTAATTTGTTTGTAAAATTTAACTTTTATTCTCTCTTCTTCCCCCACATACATTACAAAAGCTTTATCGTCTTTTTTAATACTTGTTACATTATTAAAATAACCTGTAAATACCCATCTGAACTAGTCCTTCGACTCCACGTTGGATTGTTTTTATTTCAGTATTTAATCTTTCTAACATTG
This sequence comes from Psychrobacillus sp. FSL W7-1457, assembly GCF_038593405.1. Classification (NCBI taxonomy): domain Bacteria; kingdom Bacillati; phylum Bacillota; class Bacilli; order Caryophanales; family Bacillaceae; genus Psychrobacillus; species Psychrobacillus sp. FSL W7-1457. Next base: position 1,571,963 of record NZ_CP151993.1, on the reverse strand, counting down.
TAATGTTTCGCTGTAGCCCATCTTGTAATAAATCTACATCCAATACCTTCATAAGCTTATCCTCATCACACGTTCAGAAAAATTCTTTTCACTATATCCTTTAGTATACAATAATGCCCCATAGGTGAACATTCTTCTCCTTCTCTAGCAAACTGTCAATAGTTATAATATTCCATTTTCTATCGAAGAGGTGAAGGGATTAACAACAATAACCTTTAAAATAAACCTTACGTATTAGATGCACAAAATCTCCTGATACTCTTTCACTACTGTCACAGAAAAACAACAGTTAAATAGATAGTGGAAAATATTACATTTCATTACTATTATCATTACTATTTACAAATTCGACAAGGTGGGGGGTCGCTGGTTCGAGAATTCATCTCCCCTTGCTTTACGGGCAGTTTTTGGATCAACTCCTGCCTCAATCTGAGTTTTTGATTCAAAAGTCATCTTGCTTTTAACCGTAAAGATCTTAAAGTAAAAAACCTTGAAAGGCATATAGCCAATCAAGGTTTCACAATACTGATTTAACCGTTTTGATGTTCCTTTTTCGCTAAATCAATCGCTACGGCTAATTTTATTTGAAAAATTTTACTTAACCCTCTTTGAAAATCCTTCAGATTAAAAGTTTCAATTATAGGAACTTCCGAATGATTGACTCTACTAATTTCAATTTTAGCAATTCTATCAAGGTCAACTAAAATAGTGAATATGTCTTCGCTTTGGTCAGGTGTCCAATTTAAAATATATGCACTTTTTACTTCTCCAAAAGTAGTTCTTAACACATTCAATATTGCTTCTGCTTTACCATCTTGAGCCGAAACAATGTTCGAACCTTCTAACTCCTTTCTGAAATCCTGTTCCTGTTTGCTTCCGTTTAGTTTCATTTTATCACCCCTGGTGTAGTAGTAACTAGATTTCCATACTTATCGGTTAGTACTGTCATAATATTTGTAGGAGAACCACTAAACTTATCAATACCTATGTTTGAGTCTAATGTAACTTCCCTTACATATCTAGCCTGCTTCTCGATTGTCCCATCTGCTAACTTTATATCTGAGTATAAAACTTTTGAAACTGGAGTGTTCACAACTTCTTTACTTTGAAGAACTCCCTTAAGCACGTCAGGTGTAATTGAGAATTGGGAAGCATTCTTTGAAGGGTTAAAATGCCTATCTAATACATGATTAAAACCTGATCCTTCTGCTGCACTTCCATTTCTTAAGTTTACTCTAGACTGAACAAGAGGAGGCATTCCTTCAATCTTAACCGTACCCTTAGGTATCCTTTCACCAATTTTCGATGGTGAATTAACAGCTTCTACAATTGATTTCTCATTAACCATCTTCTGTATAGACTTAGCAATAGGGACTGCCATTGAAAATAAGGGATCAAGTGTAGCACCTGCACCAATATTTAGCCCTAAATCTAAAGCATTCTGTTTCCAGTTAGTGTCCTCTGGATTTAGTAACTCCCGACCGCCAATCTCTCCTGCTGACAAGATACTACCAACGGCTGTACCCTCTTTAGCAAATTGCCCTAAATTGCGTGCAGAGATCCCGGTTGTAAGTCCTTTCGCTCCTAAAGATGTACCTCTAATAGCTTTAACAGCACCAAGCCCAGGGACTCCATAGCCCAGCATATCAGCTATGAGGTCAGTACCTCCGCCTTCACCAAACTCCCGTGTAGTATAAAATAAATGCTCATCTCCTGTTCCAGCCTTGTGCAATTCTGAAGGTAAACCTAAAAGAGATGTATTAGCTGTCCGATGGGTAAATCGCTGTACCTCGACAAAATCGTCCGTCTGTCTTTGACCAACATCATTCGCTCTTTCTAGCATAGCTTCTCCGAATGACTTACTATCGAATGGATTTATTGCTGCTACAGATTTTAACGCACCTATTCCTAGATCATAGAAGTCTTGAAAAATATTGCTGTTCTTTTGGATATTTATTTTTTCTTGTTCAAACCACTGTTCTCTGGTCTTGCACAGGATAAGACAATCATATCTGTACCCACAAAAGGATTGTTTATGTGAATCAAACCACCAAATTTCATCTCACCTATTTAACATTATTATTTTCACAAACCAAGCATTAAAACTGAATACCTAGATGGTACAACCTTTATAAGCTATGATTTAATTTAGACATTTTTATTTTGTCCATAGCTTAAATATCACATAAAAAGCACCTCATTCCCTAAAAGGAAATCAAGTGCTTTTAATAAATTTCATCATCACAACATCGCAAATTATTACTGGGAGTAAGGGTTATAATCTATCTCAACCTTAGTAAGACCATCTAGTACTTTCTCTATCCTATTAGTCAAGTCAGCTATTTCTACATGTGTTAGTTCACTTGTAGCATCTAAATCTTCAAACATACTTAATCTCTTTGTTATCCCTTCAACATAACCAATAAAGACCTTATTTTTGGATAACAATATTTCACCTATAGCAGTATCAACAATAAAGTCTTCTATCTTTCCAAGATTTATATAATCATTAACAGTTCTTGCTATTGCATACTCATGTCCTCTATTTAATTTTAAATAATCATTGTAGTCTTCATTAATAGCCTCAAATATTTCATTATATTCCCAGTCTTCCAAGATATCACTCCTCTTTTATGGTTTCATAGATACTATAACTTTTGATTAATCTAAAATCTGGTAAATGTGTCTTGAAATATCTATTTCTTCTCCATCTTAAATTATGATAAATTTAAAATTTCTTTTAGTTCTTTTAAGGAAACTTCAACTCTTGTTCGATCTTGAGGTTGTCTTGTTAAATAGTCTTCCCCAGCCTCTGTTAAATATTGAAAAAATACATTTTCATCTACAATAGCATTTTCCTCAACTTCAGCCATAGGAGGTTGTATACTAAAGTTAACACCAGTTTCACCAAAATATTCCTCTTCTCCTGACTGATATTCATTTGCAAAAATACAACATACTGGATCAATCCCAAAACCTTGTTTGTTTTTGAAATTTTCAATCGCTTCCATAAACTTCCCATCACCTATTATTTTGTAATATAGACGCATCAACTCAACTTTTTCTGAAAATTCTTCAATAATAAAAACTTCCTCACTTATAACAAACATTCCTTTAACATTTAATCTAGAACTGGGAAAAAATTCGAAATCTCTCACTGTATTTATGTCTTTAAAGCCTATAAATTTCAATTTTTCCCCATTTACATTGACATACCCTTCTACCATATACTATCAGCTTAAAGTTGGAAAAATAACCTTAAATGGGGGATGACCAGTATCTTGATTTTGTAATAAGCTAGGCTTACGAAATCTTAAACTAGTTTGTAGTTCGATTACAGCTACTTCTCCCTTTATTTCCTTGAGCGATACATTAATCCAGATAGGGCATAGTGGAATCCTGCATGCAAGCATATTAACCACCGTTTCGAAATCAAGTTCCCTTCCATTTAAGTTTTTTTCATTTAACATCCCTCGTTGCAAATACTCATCAGTAGAATTAAGAAATTTGCCATGCTCGATTATAGGTACTACAGTAAATTTACAATTTTCACCTAGTCTGACATTTTGAAAATTTGAAAGCTTATTTAAGGCTTGTAACAAGTGTTCTTTGAACGTAGCATTATCCATGTACTTAATCAAATTATTCACTCCTTTAATTTTTTAGAGACTACTTTAGTGGAGTCGTTAATAAAGCCATCAGCATCTATTTTATAGCTATAAACTTCAATCCATGCACCTTTAACGTTAACTCCAGCATCCTTAAGTAGTTGTGGGTAATCCATTGTAGAATTTCAATCACCTTCAGTTTCACTTCTACTGGATATTTGACTCTAGTTTCAATAGAAAAAACACCTCTGCATTGAGTTTAGGTATGTTATAACCGTTTTCAACGAAAGGTGTTTTTATTTGTGTCATTTGTATAGGTCAGTGCACCCTGTAAACGCTAAAATAAAATGGACAGTTTCTGCTAAATAACATTGAACACTTTCGCTAATCTAATAGATTTTCAGTAAACTATATATATTCGTTTATTGGGGGTCAGACAAGTGGAGGGAAAATTAGTGCTATATTTAGAAATTCATCAACTAGCCAAAAGAAACTTAACAGTTTCTCAAATTGCAAATCAGTTTAAAGTATCTCGAACGACAGTGTATAAATATTTGGAGATGAGCTTGGAAGAGGCGATACAACAATTTGAAGAAGGTAAAACAAGGAAGAAGAAATTAGATGAACATCTAGATTGGATAGTTGCCTGGTTGGAGGAATATCCACACCTAAGTGCAGCCCAGATTAAAGATTGGTTATTAGAAAAGTTTCCAAGCCTAGAGATTGGAGACAGTACTGTTCGATTATATGTTCAAGAAGTCAGAGAGAAATATCAAATTGAAAAGACGAAACAAACAAGGCAGTATGAGGCAATACAACAACAGCCTATGGGAAAACAGATGCAGGTTGATTGGGGAGAAACAAAGCAGAAAACCGTAAGTAAAAGAGAGATAAAACTTTACTTTATCGCGTTTGTTTTGGCGCATTCGCGCCATAAATACATGAAATGGCAAAATCGACCATTTACAACAAGAGATGCGATTCGCTGCCATGAAAACGCCTTTCACTTTTATGGGGGAATGCCTAACGAAATAGTATACGATCAGGATCATTTACTTTCGGTTAGCGAGAACGCTGGTGATTTAATTCTGACTACCGATTTTCAATCGTATGTGAAAGAACGGAATTTTAGGGTTCATTTATGTCGTAAGGCAGACCCTGAATCAAAAGGAATGATTGAAAATGTCGTTAAATTTATCAAAGGGAACTTCGCAAATAGTCGAGTTTTTAATGATATTGATGACTGGAATGAACGAGCACTTCAATGGCTCGAACGAACTGGGAATCACAATGTGCATAACACAACGAAAAAAAGACCCGATGAAGTGTTTCTCCTCGAAAAGCAACACTTACAACCGGTCTCTAGCTTACTTTCAATAGAAAGTATGAATGAGTCTAGTATAACAAGAAATGTAATGAAGGACAACACAATCAGATTTGAGTCTAATCGATACTCCGTACCGATAGGTACTTACAAAACAAAAGGAAATAATCAGGTGTTCCTTGAAATAAAAGGCTCAAACAATCAGCAGCTGGTTATCAGGAGTAGTAAGAATCGTGAAGTCATTGCCAAACATACAATTAGCAAGGAGAAAGGTATTCTTATTAAGAATAGAAATCATGGTAGGGATCGATCTAAAGGCATCGAGGCATTAAAAAATGGGCTTTTATCTGCATTTGACGATGAAGAAAAAGCGAAGGTTTACATAGAGAAAGTGCTCGAGAAATACCCACGTTATCGTCGAGATCATTTAGAAATTTTCCGTTCGGTATCAATAACTGATTCAACTTGGTTTGATAAGGCGCTGGAGAAATGCATCCATGAAAACTTGTATAGTGCGAACGATTTTAAAGACGTTGTGCTTTACCTAAAAAAACAATCTCAACAGGAACCATTAGTTTCCTTAGAACAGGAGAAACGGCCGATTCATAAAGTAGATATACCAGTTGGAACACGCCCTTTAAGTACGTACACAAGCATTTTAGGAGGCGAACTTTCATGAATCATACGGTAAAAGAAATTCAGAGCCAATTCAAACTATTGCGCTTAGCCGAAACAGCTGAGGAGCTTCCACAGCTCCTTCGCGAAGCTGAGAAATCGTCATGGACCTATTTAGAATTCCTAGAGGCCATTACCCATTTTGAATTAAAGAAAAGAGAAGCTAAGAGTGTGGAAAGACGGTTGAAATGGGCACGGTTCCCTTATCAGAAAACTCTGTTGGAATTTAGTATTGAAGCACAAAATTCTTTAAGTGAACGCCAACTTACTCAACTACAAGAAATAAATTGGCTGGAGCAACAGTATAATTTGATCTTATTAGGTCCTCCAGGAGTGGGAAAAACTCACTTAGCCGTAGGCTTAGGCATCGAGGCAATTAACAAAGGTTATCAAGTTTACTTTGTGACAATGGGAGAATTAATTCAATTACTGAAAACGGAGGAATTTACGCATAAATCACAGGTACAGATGAAACGATTAAGAGCTTCTGATTTAATAATTATTGATGATTTGATGTATATGGCGATGGATCAACGTGAGGCCAATCTGTTCTTCCAAATGATCAATCATCTTTATGAACAAAGTTCAATTATCTTAACTTCTAATAAGAGTCCAGATCAATGGGGAGAATTAATGGGAGATGAAGGAATTACTACGGCTATTTTAGATCGCCTTTTACATCGTGTGGAGGTAATACACATGAATGGAGACAGTTATCGGATGAAAAACCGACAGAGTTTGTTTTAAGCAAAAGTGTTCACTCTAAATTAGCAAAAAGTGTTCAATTCTACTTGACGGTTACACACCCCCACCCAAGAAAGCTTATTTATGTCTACTATGACTCAAAAGCTGTTTTATCTGGAAATATACCTTTTTCTCTTACAAGACAAACTGCCAATCTTTGAGCAGCTCGATCAAAATAAAACTTAGCGGGAATATTTTGATCAGGTAAACTTTCTAACTCTGAAAACTTTCTGGTTATTTTATTTAACTCAATTTTACCCATAATCTCTTCGTTAGGTCCAAATTTGTAAACTACAGTTTCATCATCTTCATATTCTTTTAATAGTAAAATATACGACGCCATTTTTACTCCTCCTCTTCTGAGTACCACGGACGCCTAGATTCGACTGTTTTATCGTGTGCGGTCCTGGAATCTGTTTTAATATTCCTTCAAATCTTGATTAAAAAAGTTCATGATTTAATAAATTAATATCATTCTTGTTATAAGTACGTTTTTGAAGCCTATCCCAAGCTTGTCCAATTTGATAAACTGATTCAAAGTGTCCAATTCCATGTTCTCTTATGTGCTTTTTGATATCACAATCATATTCTTCAACTAGCGTTGAATAAGTACGATATCCGACAGCAATAATTGACTTGTGTTGAGCACTACCACAAAATCAACGTGGACAGATGACAAGTGGAGCTAACATCTCCTGTAAGCTGATCCTGTCTTTTTCTAATGCTCCTCCATTTAATTTGACGCCACTATTGAATTCTTCTCTAAAGATACTGATCAAGTATAAGCCTTGTTCTTCAGAATATACTTTAATTTCATCTTCTTGGCATTTCAAACTATAGTCCTCTTTGGTTTTCCCTTGAGTCGAGACTCGTATATATCTAACAATGTTCAATATTTCACCCTCCCGTACATAAATTTAATTTCCGTAACGATTTTTTGACGAATAGCGAGTATTATCAGACCGTTTCTAGTAAAAAGACAAACCAAAATTTATAAGACAAAGCAGTTGTCCCATTCCAATAACAGTTGATTTATTATAAATTAAAATCAAAAACCTTGAAAGGCATATAGCCAATCAAGGTTCTCAAATTTTTCCTTATGATAGTCCCCAAACACTTAACTCATAAAAATATTCCGTTCGTTCAATACACAAACCAAAATTAAAATCTTCTGCAACTAGAATAAAATCACCATAGCCACCTGAAAACTTTGTTAACTCAATCATTTCATTTAAGTGACTAAATACTTCATTAACATTAACCAACACTGCTTCTATTTCATTTTCTCTAAAAATTAATAGTCTTCCTTGTTTTGGTATTACTTCGATATTATCAATAGTATCGTTTAACAATTGTCTTGATTTTTGAATATGTTCTTTATAGCTATCTCCTTGCAATTGAATCTTATTTTCCTTTCTGTTAAGTAGGGAAAACACATTCTTACAAAATAAATCATTATCTTCGATATTTAAAAAAGGTTCCTCTGAAAGATTCATGAAGTTTATTTCTTTTAATAAATTCTTTCTTCTACTTTTTCTTTTTAACAGCTCCATTTTTGTTTTTCTTTCGTCACTCATATTAATCACCTTTCTCACGGTCGACCCTTCTTTTTATAATCAACTAAATCTTCCGGAAAATGTCCAGGCTACTGATTATATCTTCCGTTTTCGAATGGGCTTCCTTTCAAATCGTCAGTACCGTGAAATGAGGACCTCACGAATTTATCTACTCGGTGCTCTATGATATATTTTTTTCTTACCATTTACTTCAAATTCATACTCTCTTCTATTTTCAGTTGTTTCATCATAAACATCGACAGGTTTCTTGTGCTGAGTAGAGTTAGGTATTCCCGCGCTTCTCTTTGCATCTATTAATACTACATTTTTTGTTAATACCTTATCATTTTCATAAGTACCCTTAGGAATTTAACTTGGTGCCCTCCACTATTATTCGTAATAGCCCTCTTTAAAAACAATTACACTTTCAACAAGACTATCTTCAGAATCCTCAAGTTCAGGAACAAAAAGTCCAATCCCTGATGGGAAAGATAATAAGCCTGTTTCATCCAATTCAACATCACAATCTTGTGAAATAATAGTTGACTTCAGTTCGCTAAAAGGCCTTCCAATCATGTGTTTATGTGAAAATTTTGGGTCTGCTGGTAGTGCCATTTCAATTGCTTCACACGTATCGTTACTATCGTAATATATGTGTATTCCATGATCATTAAATGCATCTGTAAAAGTATCAGACATAGGCGTTTTTTTAAATTCTACTACATTTCCTCCTAAAACATTTCTAACCTCATCTCTTGTCATGCCAAAACTAATTGGACCTACTCCCTTATTAGGAGTTATTATAAGTTCATTCATTTTTTACACCATCCCTAGATTTGTTTAATCTTTTAGTATATTCTAACATTTGTCTAATACCTTCATCATATTTGTTACCAAACTTATTTCTTAAATCATTAATGTCCATATTTTGAGCCTCATTTAATTTCCCTTGTTCTATTAAAGATTTTTGCTGTTCTCTATATGCTCTTGCTTCTCTTGAGTTACCCCCACTCGCTGTTTGTCTATGGTCTATGGTTTCCATTCTTACACCAGGACCATTACCTCTACTTATCGGACTAACAGAATTAGCTGGCATATGATGGACTTCTCCGCCATTACTAGAAACATCCTTACAATCTAATCATTTTCAATTTGATTCTCACTAATATCAGCAGACTTAATATAAATTAAAGTAAAAAAACCTTGAAAGGCAATTTAGCCCATCAAGGTTATGTTTAAAGTAACGTTTTTATTTTTTACTATCCCTTTTCCATACACTTTCTCCTTCAGTTAAAAAAACTGCACTTGGCGGATCATCATAAAGTGAAATTTCAACTAATGAACCTTTCTTTTGTATTAACCAATTATATAAACGACTTTCCTCATTAGTAGGATGCTCTAAAATATCACTTACTTGAAAAACAGCTGCATCATATTTGGTATAATTTACATTGTCGTCATCTAACCCATTATCTGTTTCAAAAACTGTCTCTAGTACACCAACAATCCTTAATCCATTTTCCCATTCTAGTATCATGTCACTATGTTCATATTTTATTAATGTTCCTATTAAAGAGTCATACCCCATATACATCCTCTTTTCTTTTGTTTTTACGGCCTTGACGGTACTATATGAGCTCCATCTTTACCACTAATGTATCAATCCATTAGTAGTATCAAGATATTCACCGGTATTTCGATCATAGTAATTCCCAATAGTTTTACCAAAGTCTACTCTTTCTTTTTTACCGTTTGGCAGTAGTTGACCTTTCCCTGCAAACTGATCAAGCAATTCTTGTGCTGTTTTATTATCGCCATAGAAAATACTCTTGTTTTTTCCATTTGCTATTTCTTGTTTGAAATTTGGCGTATTAGAAATATGCTTTTCATGAGCAGCCAACAAAAAGAAACCTTGAAAGGCATATTGCCAATCAAGGTCAGCTTTTTCTTTATACAAATTATTAGCTATTCAATTTCATCATATGCATCACCTAGAGAGATAAAATCACTTCTAAGCCAATACCAATATTGCCCTTTATTTTTTATAAGTTGTTCAAGTAAATCAGTAAACGAAGTAGCTATAATCTGGGACTCACCTACAAGCCCATGGCGGTCAAAAAAACTATCGTGCATCTACCTAGTCTATCTTCATTGAGGTCAGTAGTTAAGTATTCATCCGTTCCATCATTACCAATAATATACCAGTTAGATGAAATATCTTCTTCACATAATTCTGCTACAATTATTGGGTTTGCCAATACAAACTTATCAGGAGACACAATATATATTGGATATTCCTCATCTTCAAATAGAACTAATCCCCCGCAAAGACTATAAAACTCTTTTAAATCATTAGGTAAAATATGCTTTTCTTCATCAATAATGGGTAATCCAGAAGGCTCAAAGATACGACTATTTGGTAAAGTGTTTATTTGTGTGAGCAACTGCTTTATCTTTTCCACTAGCTTCACTCCCGATAATTATAATCCAAGGATAAACATGATACCATTATTCAAAAATCTGTTACAAAATTTTATATGATGACATTAAAAGGGGCATGACCTGTTTCAGCATTCCTTAATAATGTTGGTTTTCTAAAACGTAAACTAGTTTCCAATTTGAATATGGCGATATCTCCTTCCATCTCCATAAAAGATATATTAATCCACATGGGGGCTTTCGGGAAAAGTCCTCCTAAAACTCCAACAGCATCCTCTATTAATAGTCTTTTACCACCAATATTCTCTTTAGATAAAACAAGACGTTTCATCATTTCATCGCCACCATCTAATATTTTCCCATGTTCCTCCACAGGCTCTATAACAAATTTAATTATATCACTTGAAATTTTCCTAACTTCTTTAATCTTATCAACTGCTTTAGATAAATTTGTTGAAAAAATTTCTTTATTCATTTGAGTAACTTTAGTCAAAATATCTCCTCCTTTATTCCAATTTAGTTAATCGTATTTTCTTTTAATTTTGCTAAATTAACATAGCCATTGCTCGTTAGATATAAGTTACGGATCTTTTTGCAGCAGTTAATCCACGTCAAAAAATGGTGAAGGAATGACTAAGGGTACTGATGATGGTGTTGTTTCGGTATATAGACAACTAGTTCACATCATTCCACTTAAACCATATTAAGCATAATTTAAAATGATCAGTTTCGAGTCGACCATCTTGGTACTTCTCCTTATGATTTTGTAAACTATTGGACTTTCGGAGCTTAGGGGGATTTTGTCAGGAGCCAACGAAAGACCTAGTGCCTGTTCACGTCGTATACGTACTCCATCCCAAGAGTCATTCGACTACGTTTCCTTCTTTATAGCTTAGCACTAGTTAAAAAACTATAACTTTGTTTATTATTTTTACCTATGGATTTTCTATAAAACTTTCTGCTATATCTATATCATTTGTCATCTCTAATTCAGAAAATTTTTCATCTAATTTTCTTAGGCAATTAATTAGTTCTTTACTTTGTATTATTTCTGCTATATCCTCAAAAACTTCACTTAACCAATACAAATCTTCCGCATTACAATTCTCTAAATATTTTAAAGTATTTCCCTCGTTTTCTCCGAGAACCTGTACTATTTCATCCCAACTACTTTGTATGCCATAGTCATCATTTAAATTTAATTTCTTCCTTTTATTTAATATTGCTCTCATTTTATTTTCAGTATCCATATTCATCCTCCACACTATATGAGGAAATTTTCCCATGGTTTAAACTTAGTTAAAGTTATAATTTTGATGTCGAATAGAATGAATGTACAAAATCATATGCCCTAATACGTAATAAAAACAATCTACTAATACTCCTACTGCCATCTATATTACATCTCTAATCCATTTTATAAATAATTGCCGATACACCATTTGTTCTTTCATTTGTTTTTTGTTTAACATACCTTAAAACATTTCTTGAGATATTTTGTCCTCTAGCACCAATAATAATTGTCCATTACAAAATTTCCCGATTAAAACAATAAAGTCCAATATTTCATAATAATAAACGAAGAAGTAAAAACCTTGAAAGGCATTTAGCCAATCAAGGTTTAATAATATATTTAAGATTTATTGACTCATATACTAGTCACCTATGGATCTACGTCAATATCCTGGACACAAAAAAGTTAAGTCCCTGTCAGAACGGCATCCAATCATGGAGCGTCCTGTATCCAGCGAAACCAATCAAGTGAAAGACCGTACTTGACAGCTTTCGCTGGATACAGGAAATACAAGCCATGGATGTCGTCCTGAAAAAATGTGTAGGTAGGGGTAACTCAGGAAAACGAGATGCCTTTGCTATCAAACCGCTTCTTTTCGGCATAAGTCCTCTAATTGTTGAGGTGTTAGATAGTTAATAGCTCCATGAATTCGTTTTCGGTTGTACCACGATTCGATATAATGAAATAGGGTCAATCGGGCTGTTTCAAAGTTGATATAACTAGATTGATATACCTCTTCTTTTTTCAAAATCGCATGAAAAGACTCGATACATGCATTGTCATACGGGCATCCTTTACGACTGAAAGATTGTTTGATTTTTGCTTCTTTCACTGCTTTTTCAAAGTCTTCACTAGTATACTGGCTGCCTAAATCGGTATGTAAAATTAGTCCTTCTTCTGGTTGTTGAACATCGATTGCGTTCGCTAAAGCTTGTAAAACAAGTTCTGTTGTCATCGATTTGGAAAAGGAATAGCCAACAATTTTTTTCGTGTGTAAATCTAGGACGGAAGCTAAATAACACCAGCCGTCTTTTAATGTATTAATATACGTAATATCTGCAACCCATTTTTCATTAATGCTCGTCGTTTCAAAATTTTGTTCTAACAGGTTTTCGCGTTCCACCACTTGCGCATTGGAGGAAGTTGGTCGGTACTTCTTCACGATCGTTGATCGAATTCCAGCCTTTTTCATGATTCGCTGCACTCGGTTTAAGCTGAAATCGACCTTTTCTTGTGTTAACAGATAATGAATTTTTGGTGCACCATAGCGACCTTTACTCTCCGCATGTATAGTTTTTATGCGTGCTAAAACCGCTTCGTTTTCCATGGCATACGAAGATTTTACTTTATGGAACGACTGGTAATACGTACTTCTGGACACTTTTAGCACATCACACATCAATTGGATAGGAAAGTGTTCTTTCTCCTTTTCGATATGGTCAATAATCTCTTGGTCTGTTACTTTCTTGCGAATATGGTCATAGCCTTTTTTAGGATGTCTACCTCCTGTTGAAGCCGAAGGTTTTCCTTTTGAATTTCTGCGATTTGAGACGGTGTTAAACCCCCACTGTTTTCGATTGGGGAGTGTGCTTTAATCCATTTATAAATAGTTACTTCAGAAATACCATATTCGCTACTGAGATTACTCACAGGTGTACCAGATCTGTGGAGTTCGACAATTGTTTGTTTAAATTCTTGGTTATACCGTTTTTGTTTCATTCCGAACACTTCCTCTCTATTTATAGGATAGAGACTTAACTAATTTGTGTCCATACATCCATACTAGCATCACTAAGTCTCTTTTTCATAATCCTTATTAATTAATTTCACTAAATAATAATCTAATTTTTCAATACTATACTTTGTTTAGTTTCATAAGATTCGAGAAATTTCACCATAAATTTTACTCTATCCATTCACTACAAAATTTAGGGAATCAAGTGATTTTATACATTTTTTAAGTTTAATAATATTTGCGAATTTTTATAATTTGTATTGTTGTAAAAATGCTTCTAAAATCCTTTCAATAGGTAAACTAGCATTTATTAACAATTTCTCTACTTTGTCCTTTATTTGCTTATTAGAAGCAATTATTTTTTTGTATTCTTCTCCATCAAAAGAACGTAAAGAATCTATTGCATATTCAGCCACTTCATCACTCTCATTAAGTAAATCTAATAATAAATTAAATCCATATACCCCGTTATCTTCATCTATACAGTAGGCCAATCTAATTTTATATTTATCATCTTTATCTTTTAATCCTTGAATTAAATTCTCCCAATCAATATTAGTAAAGTCACTCATCAATTCTTGCACATACATAAATTCATCGTCATAAAAATAATTATCTGAGCTATTTTCAGATAATACTGCATCTACTTTTTCGTACATTCACATTCCTCCTCTATTTACTAAAACCACCTGGTAATGGAGCATTAATTTGTCCTGTTGGGTAGCCGCTGACTACCGTATCACCTATTTTAATAACATCAATTTCTACACCATCAATAATTCCCCTATGGAAAGTTGCTCCATCTCTATCTCTTATACTTATTGGAGGAGAATTACCAATATCAGTTATACTATCTAAGATTTTAATATCACTCCAACCTCCAGGAAATATTGTACTATTTTTTATTTTTGAAAGATTGCCATCGGGAAATTGAGTTATATATTTGATATCTTTTGTACCATCAGGGTTGATTTTAATAGATTCTGTAGCATAGTTAGATTGGCTATTATTAATGTTTGATGAATGCCCCCCAATAACTTCATTTTTATTAGGGTTCTTTCTCTGTCCCAACAGGATTTTTTCCTTCATTTCAGGTGTGATAATTGATTTAGCTCCGCTGACTGGCTTACTATTATTAACCACACCTTTAGATGTTCCTTCACCAATTTTATTTGGATTTTCAGTTACATTATTGCCATCATTTATTCCTTTACCATCCCCCGCAGCATTACCAGGTTTCTTAACCGGTGACGGAGTTGCCGCCAATCTAAGTCCAATTATGCTTCCAACAAATCCAAAACTATTTTGCCAGTGTTCTTTGGAGAATGGATCTTCTGGAAAGACCGCTTCTTTAACCATTCCACTAAAACCAAATGTAGCATAGTTTAAAAAATCCAGTTTTGAGTCGAACATCTTGGCACTTCTTTCATTGGATCCTGACACAATTCCATCTGAAATCCCAAAAGTCCAATAGTTTACAAAATCATACGGAGAATCTAGTGCTTTTTCACGTCGTATGCGTACACCCTCCCAAAAATCTTTAGCAATCCCTTTGAAACTATGGAAGGATTTCACAAATATGTTTTGATCAATATCTTCTTGTTCCGTCCCATTGAGCTCAGGTTTAGGACAGGATAAGGCAATCATATCTGTACCGACAAAAGGATTGTGTATCCCAATTAAACCACCATAGCCAAATCGTATAGGACCATTACTCGCAATAAATGCCTGGAGCATAGTCGTCAACTGATTTTCTCTATTCACTATGGAGGAAAGTACGGCAACAGGAGATATACGAGATGCCAATTCTGTCTTCAACTTATTTTTAGCAGTAAATGCTCCCCAGTTATCTGCTTGGAAATGAACATCCGTTAGTCCACTTTTAAACATTCCTTCTATGTCAGAGAACCACGTTTCCATTGTCTGAATATCCTGTTCCATGGTGTTTAAAGCAGTCGTCTGTGTTGCATCAAATTCATGCAGTTGTGAGAGGGTATCATCACGTTTTCTCTTAGAACTGATAACCCCCTCCTGCACTGCGCTATCATCTAGATGAGGCAGTGCTACAATGTCACTCACCTGATCCATGATACTATTTGCTTCGTCAGTTAGACTAGCGGTAAGTTGGCCAATAAGTGTCAATCCCTGGTCCAATTCGCCCTCTAAAAATTCTTCTATTATGTAACCTGATAGGTCCGGCTCAAGTGAGTTAAGAGCTTTGCTAATTTGATAAAGTACTTGTTGAGAATCGTAGGAAAACAATTGAAAAAACTGAAGAAATGGTAAATGACATTCCTCATAGAAGGAGCGAATGGCACCTCCTCCTTCTCCTTTTAATTGTTCCTCCATCTGAACTAGTCCTTCGATTCCACGCTGGATTGTTTTTATTTCAGTATTTAATCTTTCTAACATTGTAATGTTTCGCTGTAGCCCATCTTGTAATAAATCTACATCCAATACCTTCATAGGCTTGTCCTCATCACATGTTTAGAAAAACTCATTTCACTATATCCTTTAGTATACAATAATGCCCCATAGGTGAACATCCTTCTCCCCCTCTAGCAAACTATCAGTAGTTATAATATTCCATTTTCACACGAAGAGGTAAAGGGATTAACTACAATAACCTTTAAAATAAACCTTACGTATTAGTATGCATAAAAACTCCTGATACTCTTTCCCTACTGTCGAAGAAAAACATTAGTTGAATAGCTAGTGGCGAATATAACATTTCATTACTATTATCATTACTAAATCTTCTTTGATTGAGGGTACTTTCTACTTAAGATGTCGGGTCTAATGAATATATATCGTTATAGGCATAGAGAGTGTAGTTTTAGGAAGCCCATTCTAACTATTTTAGCAATAAGCCATCTTTAACCATTAGTTATTACCGTACTGTAGCAACCTGTATTTATCCAAAGAGTAATACTGACCACCTGTTTATTCTTTTGTCCGCAATTTGTCCGCATAATTAATTTTTAAGTGGCTCAATAGCTCAGTTAACAAATGATTCCCTATTGGGTTGCGATATACAAATAAAAAGACCAACTAGCTGTTACTATCTCTTTCTTCTATGAATTCTAAAAACGAATCTTGCAGTTCTCCTTCTGTGTCAATAGAATCGAGAAGTAATTTAGGTTCTAACGAACAATCTTTTAAAGTCGAACTTCCATCAATTACTCCGAGCATGTTTGAAATAGTATCAATCATAGTTTGTTCAAGAATCTTTGTTAATGTGTCTTTATTTTCATCAGTTAAACTATCGTAAAAACCAATAGCTTTTTTCCAGTAATCATCTGTTATAGAAGTAACATTCGTAGTTTCATACAGGTCTTTGTATATTTCAAGGTTCTCTTTAATGATAGACTCATAAAGTGATTTAACAAAAATATCATTCATTTTATTTCCTCATTTCTGGATAAATTTTTTGTGTATCCTTTTTATATAAATAAAAACACATCCACATGGTGTGCAGTTTTTGATATTAATTTTCATTAAGTGGTAATCTAAATTCTTTGTAGTTTTTATTAGGATTCAAACAGTAAACCCTATAAGCAGTTATAGTCCAATCAGCGAATTCCTTTACATCATAACCGTAAACTTCCTGGTTTTGTGTATCCGTAATTAATGTAGTTAAACGAAGAGGCTTATTTTTATAATCTAACAATATGTTTTTTTCATTATCATTAATCACAAAACAATGGTCTTTCATATCAAATAAGTTAGTTTGAATACTTGAAATAATTTTCCACTCTTTATCATTTTTTACACTAAGAATATAATCAAACATTTAAAAACCCCTCCCTCTTCCCTCCACAATTCGTCAAAATAGAGAGAAAATCCTGCTAGACACTTCTGTGTTTACTATGACGCAATACTATCATATCTCTCCAAGAGATTGGAATCTCATTAGAAAAATAGGTTTGATTTTATATTATGAATACCACATTTCATCAGAAAATTCTTCATCAGCTTCACTAGGTTCTATATTGTTTATATCAATGAATCTTTTTATCTCTGATAAAACTATTACTTGATCTTTACTATTAATCACAAATCCTCTATGATTTTTCCAAATTAAATTAAACTCTAAATCTATATCCAATACCTTGCACCATTCAATAAAATCATACATTATCATCGTAAAACAAACATTGAATTTTTGAATCGAAACCCAAATACCTATTCTCCCATCTCCCAAGTCTTGTTGACATATTTTTAAATCTCCACTCAAGTACCACTTAGTATTAAGATGGTGTTTCTCTTCTATCATTAGTTTAATTCTCCTTATGTTTGGATAACCCTGTAAATACGTACTATCCTCAATTTCATCATGTAAATCGTCTAATTATATTTAGGCCTCTTTGTGTCTTTCTTTAATCAATTTCATTCCATTCATAAATTCTTTTAAAGACTCTTCATCCTTCATCAGTCTACTCAAGTATAACAAAACATCAAATTCTTCTGGATCAGCATCATAATAAATCATACCTGGATCAATATAAGGTTTATAAATTATGTTACAAATCTCTTTACCTTCTATAGTTACATTAAAACATCTCTCTAAACTAGAAACATATTCATTTTTACAGACTAATTTTTCAGGACGAGCCAAAAATGATTGATTATTATAGAAAAAATTTAACTCTTCATTTTCCACATAAATACCAACCACCTGACCATCCTCACTTACCCCTCCTACACCCTGTATTTCTTTATGTCTATCCTTATCTTTGATGATCGAATAATGGTTATGCTCGATTACAAAGTACGACCCCAATTCCGAATAATTTCTCAACGTTATCATAAAACTTTATCCTCCTACTAATAGATTATGTTCACTGCAATATGCTCACTATATAGCTTTCTATAATGGATTGCCAAGTATCCTTATCTATAGCTTCATACCTCTGCCCTTAGAGTCAAGTAAAATAACTAACAAAATCTCACTCTCTCTAGCTCTAAAAATTTTTCAAACCTATTTACTAAATCTTGTGTCGTAGTTGGAACATCTTGAGGCATATAATTAATGAAACTCACCATATCTTCTGGGTAGTGATGATTTCCATAAAACTCTGCAATTTTATTTAGTAATTCGTTTTCTTCTTCACAGCTTTCTTTTATTTCAGATAAGCAAACAAATCTAAGTTTTCTATTCTCCTCTAATAATATTGTGCTTTCTTCATCTAAATAGGGAAAATAATTAGTTTTTATTTCTACCATTACTTTATCTAAATTTTCACTAGATACTCCCCATGCAAGCTCACTGACAATCTCACTTTCATCTCCATTTTCCATTAACTCTACCGCATAGTCTGAAATAACATCTTTACTAAAATAGTTTTCTTGGATACCTATAAAAATAGTTTTCCAGTCATAATTAATATGTCTTTTTTTAAAATCTTTTAATTTCACATTATTCACGTCCTACTTTCTTGGAATTTGATTTGGCTACCATGTTATAAAATCTTTTTCAATGAACTTTCTGTGGCTCACGTCACCATATAGCTTCACAAACCATTGAAATGGATTTTACTATCAACCATAAAGATTACTTTTAAGTAGTATTAAATGCTCCTTAGAAATTCTAGGTTAATTCAATCAACTATTCTTCCAAGCATTTTTCGCCCGTCAGCCTAGACAGTTTTACTTTATAAGTCGTAGTTTTTTGCAATTTTGTCAAGGTACACCTCTAAAATTTCTCGGCTATTCGGAAAATCAGAAATATATAGTTCACTTGCTAAATTAAGATAATAGAAAAATTCAGAATAGCTTAACAACAACTCTTCATTATGTAAAGAAAACATAACACCTTCAAATTTTTCTTCATCATCTTCAAGATCATTAGGGAACGAACAATCAACAACATTAATTCCAGTACCTATACCTAAAGACATTTGTTCAACTGTTCTAACAAAATCCGTATCAGATATAGCATTAAAAAATGCAATTACTACATAATGGTCTTTTTCCAACATAATTTCCTCATTTATTTTTTCCAATTGCAAAACTCCTCTATTAAAATAATAGATAGACCAAATTATTTGAAAAGAAAATCAATCCATTCTCTTGTTCAAATATACTAAACAAATCTCCATAAATCTTAATTTGAGGTACAACCATCATGATCTTTATATTCTTATATAATGCGCTGTTGTAACCAATCCTTTACAAATATCACTATTCTGCTGAAGGATTATAATCAACCTCTGTATTTTTTAGTCCTTCTATTACTGTATTTATTCGTCTCGATAAGTCTTTTATTTCTTCTAATGTTAATTCGTTTCCTACTTCTTGTGGGTTAAACATGCTTAACCTCTTTGTTATTCCTTCACTACGTCCAACAAAAATTTTATCATGGCCAATTGCAATTTCTCCAATAGCAGTATCAACAATTATATCTTCTATCTTACCTAAGTTATCAAATTCATCCGCTAATTTTGCTATAGCATACCTATATCCCCTATTTTCAACTAACAACTCTTCAAATGTTTCCTGTATTGCATCAAATAATTCATTATACTTCCAATCTTTCATTAGTTTTCTTCTCCCAAAAATTAAGTATAAAGAATAATTCTATTGCCATTGTTGTGTATGACTTCTAATTCATTATTTGTATATTTAGCAGCAAACTTCCTAGAAGCAAAATCATTTAATATTTCAAATGTAGAGATGAACAATCTATTAATTTGTTTATTAGTTTTTAACTATGGATTTTCTATATAACTTTCTGCAATATCTATATCCTTTGTCATATTTAGTTCAGGAAATTTGTCATCTAATTTTCTTAGACAATTAATCAGTTCTTTACTTTGTAGTATTTCTGCTATATCTTCAAAAACTTCGCTTATCCAATACAAATCTTCAGCACTACAATTATCTAAATATTTTAAAGTATTTCCCTCGTTTTCTCCGAGAACCTGTACTATTTTATCCCAACTACGTCGTATCCCATAGTCATCATTTAAATTTAATTTCTTCCTTTTATTTAATATAACTTTCATTTTATTTTCAGTATCCATGGCTGATCCTCCCACTATAAAGTTTTTCTTGGCATCTGGAAAATAACCGCATCCCTAACAATTTTAATTACAAGCCCTGTATGTTATGGTTTTGTTCAAACACAGATATTACTTATGGATCTTGTGTAATTTATGACTATCATTTAACATCATAATTCCACTACCTATCCCTAAGACCACGCCTTTGACGTCACTAGAGACGAATAGCTATATTTTGTTAGTTTTCAAAACCTTGATAGTCTGTTAACAAAGTTCTATCACTTAATTACCATTCAAGTGATGGTGTGCAACTGTTCTATAATTATTAAATTAAATATATAAACTACGTTTCACTTTTGCCAATAAATCTGTTAGCTCAATATTGCTTGGATTTTTTTCACTTTCTTTTTTAACATTTTCGTCCAAATAATTATAAAATGTTTTAAAATCCATATAAGCTATTTGATCAATTTCAACAGCTGGATAACCTAGTTCTATCAATACGTGTTCTTCATCTAAAGCTCTAGGTAATTGTTCCATATCGTATTCATCTAAATCAGATTGAAAAAAAACAAATATAATTTCTTGCCCATAACCTTCTCTTTGGGCAAAGCTTTCTAATGCCTTTTTTAGATATTTTCCATTTATGAAATCAAAATATGTTAGCATTAATTTATCTAAATCTGCTTTATCTTCATTTACTTGATATTCTCGACTCATTTTCGTACTCCTATCAAATCATATTTTTAGTTAATGAATAATAGGGAAAAAGTTTTGTTATTTCACCAATCTTCCCTCTATATTTTAAACTGTTTTACTGCAGTTCCTCCCCCAAGTCTCCCATTTGCCTTTACGCTCTGCAGGGAGTAAGCGAAAGAAAAGTGCTTTGGGTTGAGAATTCGCTTTATTCACGCATAAGGTATTCACCTAAAAAAGAAACCCTGAAAGGCTTATAGCCAACCAAGGTAATAGTTTAAGTTTAGAATGAGTTTATTTTAGTTAAAAATTTCTCTACCAAGTCTTTATATTCATTAAAATCCACATCACTCATAAAATTATCAATTCCTACATTTTCTTTTACATCCAAGAGTACTTCTTTTAGTGGTTCCTTTTGTTCTGCAATATTTTCCATATCAACAGAAAATAGTACTTCTAATAACTGACCATCATAAACATCACCTTCTAGAGGATTATGCTTAAGAAACCCTATTGCTTTATCTATTGCTAATTCGATAAAAATATTCTGTTTAATCATTCTACATAAATCATTAATATCTAATTCTGTAATATCTTTATTTATTAAGGTATTATACCATTCATCTAATGCATAATTTTCTTGGACTTTTCCCTGTGGCAATTGATAAATATCCCTTATCATCATTTTTATATCCCTCCAAAAGGTTCAAAACACTCGATTCTGTTGTTTGATCTATTTAATGGATAAATGTACACTATAGTTCCCATAGTCTAGAATTTTATCCAGGAAAATATTTAATTGCTCTTGAGAGCTAACCTTTACTTTTAAATGATAACAGCCCTCCCCCGATACGCGGTGAACTTCCACTACCTCATCTCGATCATTCATCACTTGGATGAACGAATCATGGTTTGTAGTTATCATGTAAATGATGATAAATGCTGTATAAGTGAGCCCTAATTTCTTTTCGTCAACTATTAGAGAGTAGTTTTTAATTACACCGCTTTCCTCCAGTTTCTTTATACGATTGCCTACTGCTTGCCCAGTCATATGAATTTGTTCACCTATTGGGCATGATGACACATATGTGTATTGATGCTACAGTCAGAGCTGCAGTGGATCTTGGCTATGAAGCTACACTTATTGAAGATGCATGTGCAACTCGAGAACTAACGTATCAGGATAAGGTAGTGCCAGCACAACAAGTTCATTATTCGTTTGTCAGCACACTTAACAATATGTATGCCAATGTAATTTCGACCGACGATTTCCTGGAACAAAACTAACAAGTCTTAAAAGACATATAATTCAAGTAAAAAAGGGAAATTGTTTTAAAAAAACAATCTCCCTTTTCATATGTGGTAAATCCTCATAATCTTTCCGTGATGTATTACACTATTTTAGCTCTAAGAACTTACTCACCTACCATACCGTCCTTATCATTATCATGCATATATGGGTATAACCAATGATCACTCGTGATTGGCATACTAAAGCCTGCTGCTTTAGCTTCTTTAATCGTCACCTGTCCATTACCGTTTGTATCCACACTGGAAATATCTTCATTAGTGTTTGAACTAGTTGGAGCAGGAGACTCATTAACCGTTAAACCAAGGGATGCATTTACTTCATCAGGGTTCACATTGTCAAATGTATCCACGATTTTGTTACCCATTATCGTATAGGTATACTGATAACTGGAAGGTATCTGCGTTTCTGTATTAGGATATGTGATAATTGCTTCAAAATTAGTAGCTCCACCCGCTTTACGAATGGCATCTTCCATATATGCTTGATCACCATGTCGGTTAAGTGTACTTTCTTGTGGGGTAATATTATAAGCATTGGATACCCCACCGAGAGAATCAGCAATGATATGTCCTTCATCTAAAAAGTCACTTTCAACCCCTGGCACCTTTGCCTCATCCGAATAGTATCTGCCAGACGATAATACAGGCTCCGTACTGTCATCTTGTAGGGTGATTTCTTCCGCAATAACACGTACTAGCTGCCCATATTCATTCGTAAATGCCCAATATTCACGTTCCCCGTAACCAATGTCAACGACCACGTTAGATTCACGATATCCGGATAAACCTCCGCCATCCACTTCGATAAGTTTGTATCCTGAGAATAGATCCTCTTTGGATTGTGTTGGTATTTCTTCAATTACCGGTTCAGCCACTGTAGGGGTAACTTCTTCTTTTTCACTATTTATATTTGATTCTGTGGGTATGTCTTGAGGAATTGTTTCTACATCTGAAATGGCTGCGTCTTCTACGTCGGTACAACCAACCATTAAGATGGCCGTTAAAAGTATAATTAAATATTTCATTTTCTTTTTCATTTTAGGACTCTCCTATAATAGTTTCATATTGTTCATTCTAAAAATTTCGGAACTAGTATAGACTAACATTATTGTTAATCTAATGATAATAGTAAATTTTAAGATTTACTGTATTTCAGCACATAGTTTGTCTGAAATGTGCAGGTTCCCATTAGATAAACCATAGTACGATGCACAAATATTAAAGAGCTTCTTACTCTATAAGGTAAGAAACTCTTTAATGTAAGCATATTTTTCCTGTGTCTGGTTTATTCCATTCACGTTATTTTTTATCATAACGTACGGTGCCTTAGCTCATAAAAATACTGCACAATTGGGTGTTTTAACTTCATCTTCTCCGACATGTTTAAAATTCGTTTTTTGCCAAGCCGTCTGTCCACCAAAGCAAGAACATTCAATAATATATCATTACTCTCTATACTTTCCTCTATAGAAGTGGATAAAAACTTATTAGCTACAACTACAAAATTTGATTTGCTTAATGATGACTGTGCTGACAAAAGCTCCTTTGCATATTCTGATAATTTTCTACTCCTTGCAATTACTTGTAGACGATCATCCGGAATCATACCATTGCTTTCTTTTCTTACCGCTTCTATTTCCTCATTGCTGATAGGAATTTGGATATTGGCATCATTCTTAATTTCCTGCTCAGTTAGATACCATTTAATTAAAATTGTTTTATCACTCATATTCAGCACATTCTTTTTATCTACCGTAATAAAACAAGTTCCTGATTTGTCAGGTAAATAACGGTAGCTACTAGCACTGTATTCAACCCTTCCATATAATGCAGGGCAGAGATAACTCTCCAAGTTTTTCTTCAATTTGCTCCAGCTCATGAAATTCTCCTTCATCTTTAAAGTGTAAATTTTTATCGAGGCATTAGTTTTAGTATTTATAATACAATAACATCTATCTTACTAAATACAAGGTTTAAGTGTAACTTTCCTAAGTATTTATGAGATAAAAAAGACATAGATTAGCTGAACTAATCTATGTCTCTTATAGTTTACTCTCATTAATTTAATTATCCTGATACTGTATTCTAACAGTCCTCTAGTTCTCTTCCTATACGATAAAAGCAAAGTATAAAATGAATAACAAGCAAAGTACATACATAATTGGATGAACTTCTTTATAACGCTTTTGTGCTACTAAACAAATTGGATAAAGAACAAAACCTAATCCAATTCCGATTGCCACACTTGAAGAAAGAGGCATCATAATTATTGTTAAAAACGAGGGAATGACAATTTCTAACTTAGTCCAGTTAATTTTACTGATTTCCATGGCCATTAATGCACCTACAATGATTAATGCAGCTGCTGTTACCTCGACTGTAATAACGGCAACCAGTGGTGAAAAGAATAACGCAATGACAAAACAAGCTGCTATAACGACAGACGTAAAGCCTGTTCTTCCTCCTACAGCTATACCAGCGGAAGATTCCACACTCGTAGCAGGCGTCGATGTACCTAAAATAGCGCCAATTGCACCAGCAGAAGAATCCGCAAGTAATCCTTTTCCGATATTTGGAATTGTATTCCCCTTCATCATTCCTGCCTGACTAGTAAGTGCAATAAGTGCACCAGCTGTATCAAAAAAGGCAACGATTAAAAATGTGAAAATAACTGTCAGTATCTCTGGTGTAAAAATCTCATCTAAATGATAAAACACAACACCAAATGTTGGCTCAATACTTGGTATACTTCCAATGATCGATGAGGGAACTTTAATTAATCCAAAAATCATACCAATAATCGTTGTAATGACCATTCCGTAAAAAATGCCGCCCTTTATTCCACGAACTAACATAACGATCGTTAGAATTAGGCCAATGATGGCTAATACGGTCATCGGTGAAGTTAAATCACCGATGGAAACAAATGTATCTGGATTGCCAGTAATAATTCCTCCATTTTTTAATCCAATAAATGTGATGAAGAATCCAATTCCAGAAGCAATCGCATATTTTAAATCCAAAGGAATGATATTAATAATTTTTTCTCGGATTTTCATTAAACTTAATAGCATAAAAATGATTCCTGCAACAAAGACACCTGTCAAAGCGACTTGCCATTCTACTCCCATTCCAATACAGACAGAAAAAGTAAAAAATGAATTCAAACCCATACTCGGTGCAATTGCGATTGGATAGTTAGCAAGTAGACCAATAAGTAGTGATCCAATGATTGCAGTAAGAGCGGTTGCTGTAAATACAGCTCCACTATCCATACCAGACTGGCTTAGAATAATTGGATTCACGACTAATATGTAAGCAATCGATAGGAAGGTCGTTATCCCTGCGAGTGATTCCTGCTTATAGGAAGTGTTCCGTTCTGTGAATTTAAAAAAGTTTCTCATGTTGTAATCTCCTATTTCCTATAATTAAAGAGTGAAAGGGAATGACTTAGAAGTTAGTTTTCCAACCAATTCATTTTATTATCCATTTGATATAAAAAAAGCTTTGACCACTATTAGGTCAAAGCTTTTCTACAAAAAATGGAATAAAAAACATCATTAATTTCCCATTCCTTGTAGACAAGCTATTTACTGGTAGCTAGTAGAAACTTTCAAGCCGTATTCTTGAAATTATACAAGGTATATCTATTCTTTTAAAAACAATAGGAGAATAATAACAAGATTAATTTAAATGGTCAATAGAATATATTGGGAATTATTTTCACCGCAAAAATGTAAAAAGATTTAAAATAGTAAAAAGATTAATGGGGTGCAATACTTAGTGAACAACAAACCGCTAGTCTGGTCTCCAGGATATAAGTAAATTACACTTTCACATCAAAATAATATTAATATAACGAATTAATACTATTAAAATATATCTTTTATACAAAAAACAACCGAAAAAATTTTTAAAAAGTTTAGCTAAAGTTCATATTAGTGATTTATACTGTAAATCGAGGCGTATAGGAGGGACATATTATTCAACCTCAAAAAAGCTATATTTATTTTTTTTGCAAACTTTTGTTATTTTAATATAGTTTTATTGGATTGAGTTAATGTGTTTTCTTATGATCTGTTCTTCAAGTAGTCAGAACCATAGAGAAATCTATCGTCAAATAACATATATAAGAGGAGGAACATAGAATGTTTTTAGCACTAAAAGAAATGAAACATTCCAAAACACGTTTTGCAATGATTGGCACAATCATTATGCTAATTGCATGGCTTGTTTTTATTTTATCGGGCTTAGGTAATGGATTATCCACATTAGCTGCTGCAACGATGAAAAATATCGATGGAGATCTTTTCATATATGAAGAGGGCTCTGAGGGAACGATGATGAAAACGAAGGTGTCTGGAGCAATCGCAGAAGACATTGAGGGTAAATACGGTGTTAAGGAAGCTGCAAAATTTGGACAATCTACAATTATTATTCAAAATGAAGCTACTTCCAACACTAAAGAAAAACATGATGTTGCCTTTATCGGGGTTGATCCTGGCAAATTTATCGAACCAAAAGTTGTAGAAGGTAAGCAATTAGATCCAAATGATCCATTCGGTGTACTAATTGATGAATCTCTACAGAAAAAAGGATATGAAATTGGCGATACGATTGTAGTAACTAGTTCAGACATCAAATTAAACATAGTAGGATTTACAACTGGCGAAACATTTAACCATTTACCTACAGTCTTTGTTGATGTTGCAACTTGGCAATCTTATGCCTTTGCAGCACCTGGTTCAAATAATGGTCTAGAAGATCCTGTAACGATGATTGTTTTACAAGGAACTTCAATCGAAGCTGACCAGATCGCTAAAGACTATGACTTAATTGAAACGTTCACGAAATCAGAAGCGGTAATGGGAATGCCTGGTTATAAAGAAGAAAGTGCCACTATTTACATGATGCTTGCCTTCTTATTTGCCATCTCTGCAGTTATTATTGCCGTATTCTTCTATGTATTCATTTTACAAAAAACGCAGCAGTTCGGTGTTATGAAAGCAATTGGTGCTTCAAACCGATTTATTAAAAATTCAATCATCACACAAGTATTTGTTTTATCGTTAGTTAGCATTATCGCGGGTATCGGATTGACTTATTTGACAGCATTAGTCTTCCCAGAAGACATGCCATTCAACTTAGATTTTAATATGGTATTGATCTATGGAGTAGTTCTTTTAATTGTTTCTGTTTTAGGTTCCGTTATTTCCGCACGTCAAGTAACGAAAATCGATCCATTAACAGCGATTGGGAGAGTGGAATAAATGACAGGTTTAGTATTAAACAATGTAACAAAATCATTTAAAGAAGGCGATTCAACTGTTGACGCTTTAAAAAATGTTTCGTTAACAGTTGCACCTGGTGACTTCATCGCCATTATCGGCCCTTCTGGTTCAGGGAAAAGTACATTATTATCTATTGCCGGTGCTCTACTTCAGCCTACTAAAGGGGAAGTATTAGTAGGTGGTACAAACGTTGGTAACATGAAAGAAAAAGATCTTTCAGCATTCCGCCTAACGGATATAGGTTTCATCTTACAAACATCGAACTTAATTCCGTATTTAAACGTGCTCGATCAGTTGCTACTTGTTTGTAAAATGAAAGGAAAGGTAACTCCAGCAGAAAAAGCATTTGCTAAAGAGTTGCTAAACGACCTAGGATTAGGTTCAAAATTATCCAAGTTTCCAAACGAATTATCTGGTGGGGAACGCCAACGTGTAGCAATTGCCCGCTCGTTTGTTAACAACTCAAACATCATCCTGGCAGATGAACCGACAGCGAGCTTAGACTCTAACCGCGCATTTGAAGTAGTAAAACAAATTCGCAAAGAGGTCAAAGAACGTAATAAGGCTGCTGTAATGGTAACGCATGATGAGCGTATGCTAGAGTTTTGTGACAAAGTGTACCGTATGGAAGATGGCGTGTTAACACTAGAAGGTTAAATTTTAGTTTATAACTAATCTCTATGTAGTAGATTCATTGACTATAAAGAGATTCTCTATACAGCTAATTGGCTGGCTTAAGTTCTGTGTGATGGAACTTAAGCCAGTTTTTTGTTTCAAGTAAACTATATGCTTCTGCTGTACGCCATATAAAACACCCCGAAAATGTTAGTTTCAAGTCTAACATTTACGGGGTGTTTCAAAATAAACGGACTTTGCTTAATCTTAAGAACTCTTCATACTACAAGTTGGTTCCATTCGATTCGATGACTTTCTTGTACCAATAATAGCTATTCTTCTTAATGCGCTTTAAATCATGTTCTCCCTCTTCATGCTGATTTACATAAACTAACCCGTAACGTTTTTGGAAGCCGTTTAGCCAACTTAACAAATCTGTGAAGGACCAAATGCAATAACCTAGAACATCGGAGCCATCGGAAACTGCCTCCTGAATGGCAATAATATGAGAACGCAAATATTCAATCCTATAATCATCTTGAATCACTTCTTCCGCTTCTACCTTATCGTATTCTCCTAACCCATTTTCACTTATCAGAATAGGAAGACCATAACGATTAGTCATTCTACGTAGGGCAATTCTCAGCCCTTCCGGATCAATATTCCAATCCCAGTTAGTGCGTTCTAAGTTTGGATTGGCAATTGTTTTATATAATCCCGGTATGCCAGTATCTTTCGACGTTCCTTTTTCACCAGTGGTATTCATTTCCGATGATCCAACACCGCCTACTAAAGGGTTTTCTTCAAAAGTTGTTGTTTGATAGTAATTTAAACCAATAAAGTCTGGCTTACCTTCTTTTAATAACTCAAGATCCCCTTCTTCAATAGTGGGAGAGAGCCCTTTTTTCTCTAAGTAATTCCATGCTACCTCTGGATACCTACCCCATATATATGTATCCATCCACCAATGACTATTTAGCTCCTCGGCATTTTCAGCAGCTATAATATCCTTTGGGCTAGAAGACGCGGCATAAGCTGGTGAGTAGGCAAAGCTTGGACCGATTTTCCCCTCGGGAACATATTTATGAAATTCTTTGATCACACTAGCATTTGCTAAGTTTGCATGGTGATTGACTTGATAAAATAGTTTTTCATCATTCATACCTGGAGGATGTGTCCCCATTTGGTATCCGTGGCTTGTAAATATATTCTGCTCATTTAAGCTAACCCAATATTTCACTCGGTCACCAAAGTGTTTAAATAATTCTATACTGTAATTCGTAAAGTCCTCAATAATCCTCCTAGACTCCCAGCCTCCGTACTCATCCTGAAGGGCCTGTGGCAAATCCCAATGATACAATGTCAAAATCGGCTCTATGTTATTAACCTTTAATTCATTAATTAATTGATTATAAAACTCCAAGCCCTTTTGATTAACTTCTCCTCTGCCTTTTGGAAAAATACGTGTCCAAGCAACAGAAAATCGATAGGTTTTCATTCCCATTTCTGCCATCAAGCGAACATCTTCCTTATAACGATGGTAGTGATCTACTGCCACATCACCGTTTGTTCCTTTAAATGTCTTACCAGGTATACGAACAAACATATCCCAGTTTGAAACACCTTTTCCATCCTCATTCCAAGCACCCTCCACTTGATAGGCTGCAGATGCTGCTCCCCATAAGAAATTCTTCGGAAACGGTTTAAGCGTTTGATGTATCATCGATTTCACCCTCCTAGCTATTCTCCATGCATCGACTGTCTCTGTATGAAATGATACAAAGCTCCGATTAAATTAGAATCATTTCCAAACTGACATCTTTCTACTTGAATAGTTAAACTATCCTTATCATGTTTCATTTGATTTAAGGTTTCATTGATTTGTTCAATGAAACCCTCTCGCGTGCTGATGGCTCCACCTATCAAGATTTTTTCTGGGTCAATTACATACTGTAAATTATAAATTCCTACTGCTAATCGTTTCACAAATTTTTCTATTTCATTTTGTATCTCTTTGTTACCGTCTTCAGCCAATTCATACACTTTTTCACCTGTAAGGGCATTCGGTTCCATTCCTTCGCGTATTGCCACTTGGTTTATCAATCCACCAGTTGCAGCTAAAGTACTCCACGTTTTCCCTATTGGTTCCTCTAAATAGTCCTCCATGATCATATAACCAAATTCTCCAGCAAAACGGTTCTTGCCATGTCTAATTTTTTTATCAAGAACTATAGCTCCTCCGATACCGGTCCCAATCACGATACATAGGTAATCCTTAATATCCTTTGCAGCACCGATCCATCCTTCTGCTAACCCCGCGCAATTAGCGTCATTTTCAATTTCAACCCGTATATGTGTCCGGTCCTGTAGAAGCTCCTTAATACTCGGTCCGTGGATATATGGAAGTGCTGTGACTCCCCCTATATATCCGGTCTCTACATTGACAGCACCAGGTACACTTATAGCTATTCCCTTTAGTTCGTATTTTTTTCGGAAATCCTTTACGATAGATTCCACCGTATCCACAAACAGCTTAAGACTAGCTTCAGGAGTGGGAGCAAATGACTTTTCAATAAACTCTCCTAAATCATTCATAAGGGCATATTTGATAGAAGAACCTCCAACATCAAAAACAGCATAGTAATTCACAAAATTACCTCCTATCAACCCTGTTCGTTCCGCACGATTCCCTTATCATCAACTCGGAGTCGATCAACACTGGCTTTAATTGTGTCTCTCCATTTATCAAATCATTTAACATATAAGCGGATAATTTCCCGAACTTTTCTTTATCCTGCTTTACTGTCGTAAGTTTTGGCTCACTATAACGACAAGCCACAATGTCATCACACCCGACAATTTGAATATCTTGCGGTACACTTAGCCCCTCTTCCTTTATCGCTCTTAAAGCACCTAAAGCCATCAGGTCAGATGTAGCAAAGACAGCTTCTGGATGCTCTTTACATTGCAGTATTTTTTTCATCGCCTCATATCCGCTTTCTTCATGAAAATCACCATACTCAATCCACTCTTCGCGTAATTCTAGACCAAATTGATGCATAGCTTCATAAAAACCCTGTTTCCGATAACGAGAAATGGCTGAATCCCATTTTCCGCCTATATATCCAATCTTTCTAACGGAATGAAGATAAAAAAATTCTACTACTTTTCTCGATAAATCCACATTATCTGTCATGATGTAGCTAGATTTCGGACCTTTTAACTCAATATCTATACCGATACATGGAATTCCTTCCTTCGCCACATCATAGATAGCCTCTTCCACTTCCTCACCGGCAATTACGATACAGCCATCCACTTGAAAATGTCGACATCGTGCTAAATAGCTGCCTTGCCCCATTTGAAAGCGTTCATTGGAGAACATGATAATATCATAGCCTAGTAGACCGATGTTCTTTTTAAAAGCTGAAATAACCTCATTAAAATAAGGATGTGTCATTTCCACATTAATCTTTCCGGCATAGATCAGCCCAATAAGATTTGACCTTTTTGTTGCCAGAGTTCTTGCCGAAAAATTAGGTTCATACCCCTTTTGGTTAATGACATCCATCACTTGTTTCTTTGTTTTGTCACTAATGCCTTCATAGTTATTGATGACCTTTGAAACAGTGCCTGGGGAGACACCTGCCATTTGTGCGATATCTTTTATAGTTAAATTCATCTCTTATCCCTTCTATTACACGTTACTTTATTTCACAGAGCCTTCTGTAATACTTGATATAAATAAGCGGTTAAACAATAAGAAAACAATCAAAAGTGGGATAGTTGCCCAAAACACACCCGATAAGATCATGCCAAAGTCTGCATTTTGTGTATTACTTAATTGGGCTAAAGCAACTTGAATCGTATACATCTCCGGATCTCTTAAAACGGTAAATTGCCATAAAAATTCGCCCCATGCAGCCGAAAATACAATAATTCCTAATGTTGCAAATGCCGGAAGTATAATGGGAAGTACAATACTACGATAAATTTTAAAGTTGGAGCATCCGTCTAATTTTGCTGCTTCAATTAGCTCATCTGGGACAGATTGACTAATATATTGTCTCATCAGGAAGATACCTAGAGGATTAAGGAAGAACAATACCATCACACCTGGTAACGTATCAAGTAATCCTGCCTTAGAAATTAGGAAATATTGCGGAATTAACCCTAATTGAGGCGGTATAATCATCGTTAAGAGGATAGCAGTAAAAAGTATATTTTTACCTCGAAACTTAAACTTCGCAAAGGCAAAGCCAGCTAATGAACTAATAAACAAAACGACAACGGTGACAATTGAACAAACAATCAGTGAGTTCCACATGGCTTGAAAGAAATCAATTTTATCCAAGACCTTTTTAAAATTCTCTATTAATAAGCTCCCAGGTGTAATTGTTGGTGGAATGGAATTGTAAGCAGAGCTAGGGCTTGTTGCCATTACAAACATCCAGTAAAACGGAAACAACGAAAGTAGGGATGCAATGGACAAAAGTACATAAGAAAGGATATTACTAAAGGACGGTTTTCTTCCTTTTTCCGATTTATTCACTAGTTTCTACCTCTTTTCTTCCTACCAATGCCTGAGGTTAATAATGTATTGATCGTAGCAAAAACGGTTATCAATACTAATAATATGATAGCTGTAGCCGATGCCGTCCCAAAAGATTGGAGTTTAAAAGCGTCCCGGTACAAATACATAACAATTGTCATCGCTTCGTCTCTTGTAAAAGCACTAGTTCCTAAAAAGATGGTTGGTTCAGAAAATAACTGCAGAGCTCCTACAGTTGAAGTGAAGACCGTTAAAATGATAAATGGCTTCAGCATCGGTATGGTAATGTATATAAGCTGTTGAAATTTATTTGCTCCATCGATCGTTGCTGCTTCGTACAAATAGCTTGGGATACTTTGAATACCAGCAAGATAGATAATGGTGTTATACCCTACCCACCGCCAAAATACCATAATCGAAATGGCAATCTTCGTTCCCCACTCAGAGCTGCTCCAGCTCACAGGATCCAGCCCCGCCAAACTTAATACATAATTGGCTAAAGAAGATTCATGATCGCTAAACAATACACTAAAAATAAGAGCTACAGCCACCATGGAAGTAATATACGGCATAAAAATTGTTACGCGAAAGAAATTTCTAAACTTTAAAAATGCCAGATTTAATAAATAGGCAAAAATGATTCCAAACACTAATTGAGGGGCGGTTCCCATGATTCCCATGACAATTGTGTTGTAGACTGATTTCCAAAAAAGAGGATCTGTTAATACTATTTTAAAATTTGCTAAACCAACAAAAGTCATAGGACTTAATCCATTCCACTTTTGAAAACCTAGATAAATACTAAATAATGCTGGATATAACCCAATAATAGCAAAAATAATAAAGAAAGGTGCAATATATAAATAACCTGAAGCCATATCTTTTTTTGCTTCGGACATGTACCTTTTTTTTCTTACCTTTTCCTTATTACTTACAGCACTCATATACTCACCTCATGTCCTATGAAAGGTGGAATGGAAGCTCATTCAACTCCTCATCCACCTTCAAATCTATTATTCTCTTTACTAGCGATTCATTAAATCCTTTGCACGCTTAACTGCTGCAGCCCACTCTTTTTCTGGATCTGCCCCTTTAGCTTGAACATCCTTTAAGGCATTCAGTACTTCCTGATAAACCGGGAAGTATTTTTCTCCTTTATACACCGCTCCATTGATGTCTTGTGCTGCTTGAGCAAATACTGGTGCTGTTGATTGGCCACCAAAGAACTCATCTTCATTGTTTTTGAAGGAATCCATTTCGTAAACAGACGGAGCAGATGGGAATAATCCTTTTGTTTGGAATGATTTTATTTGATTGTCAGGAGAGATTAACCACTCTGCAAATTCATAAGCTTCAGCTGCATGTTTAGTTTCTTTTGGGATGGAGATAAACGAACCGCCCCAGTTTGCAGCAAATTCAGTTGGCAATGTTGCTACTCTCCATTTACCTACTCCTTCTGGTGCATTCCCTTCCATCCAACCTTTTAACCAGCCAGCTCCTAATTCAGCTGCAAATTCACCTTTGTTTACCGCATTTGCCCACTCTGGTGACCACATTTCGAATTTTCCAACAATACCAAGCTCATTAAGCTTTACAGCATAGTCGTATGCCTCTTTAACCGTATTTCCTTCTTGCTCTATTAATAATTCACCCTCAGGGTTTAGGAACGTTTCTTGTGCTGCATCTAAATAAGATCTGAATGCCATTTCAATACTATCGATGAATGGTTTTCCAGTTTTCTCCTTCACCTGTATACCAGCTTCTTCAAATGCTTTGGGAGAACTGATAAGTTTAGCTACTTCATTAGGATCTGTTGGTAAACCAGCCTCTTCAAAGACATCTGTACGATAATATAAAGCTTTTGGACCAATATCCGTTGGTAACCCGATTAAGAAATCCCCAGCATTATTTTCTCCCGTACTCCATTTCCAATCTAAGTATTGGTCTTGAATATCTTTTGCACCCAGATCATAAAGGTTTTCAAACTGGTCTTGTGCTGCTTTAAAACGATCTAATTGATCAATCTCTAGCATCGTAATATCTGGAGCTCCGCTTCCTGCCGATAATGCAGTAAATAATGCATCATGGTGCTCTGCAGTTTCAGCAGCTCTTACTTTAACTTTCACATTAGGATTTTCCTCTTCATATGCCTTCGCTAAGTCTTCATAGTTAGTAGCACCAAAAGTCCAAAAGTTTAATGTAACTTGGTCTTGTGAGCCTCCGCTTTTTGCACCTTCAGACGATTCCTTTTCAGAACAAGCTGCCAATGATAGTGCAAGAACAGCCGACAAGCCCAAAGCACCTATTTTTTTTAAACTTCTCAAATTGATTCCCCCTAATTTTTTTAGTCAATGTGTCTTACAGGTTGTAATTCTTCAACAAAAATAATGAAAGTTATTATTTTTGTATCATGCACCTCCCATATTGTCCTCATCATAAAAACTAAGCTACTTGATACATTAAGGAAACCGGTTTCTAAATAATATAAAAAAAAGCAATAATTAGAAGGTGAAACCGCTTTCAAATAGAATTATAATCCTAGATTAATAGAAAATCAAGAATTTTCTTACAAATTAACGAAAACGCTTTCCAAAAGTAAATTACTATAATAATGGCCGATAATATATTTTAGAAAACTCTCTTGCTTCACATTTAATTAGTATGCTATATCCTTCCCTCAATATGATTAGACTTCCTTGCTATGTTTCTTTTTAGGTTTTCAGTTCGCTGTACTACCAGGAAACGTCGCCTCCGCTTCAAACAATGATAGTGAATTTTTATTAGAGATCAGTTACCTTATAAAAACAGTAAAGAGGTGAAATCATATTTCTTATTTCACCTCTTTTCATTGATTGACTCGCTATATCCCAGCCTCTCTTTATTAATCTCCTCCCCCACAGCTTGAGCAAGAACTATCTGTAGAGCAAGACTTACAAGAGCTGGCCGATCCGCAACTTGTGCAATTCGATAAATTGTCGCTGCTGCTTATTTTCATGTAACTTGAAAAATCATCATAATGGAAATATGAAACCGACAAGAAAGGAACGAGCATTGCGTTATAATTTTGATAAGTTTTTCCTTGTTTCAACTTTTCATGTACAATCTTTTTCTCGTAATCTCTTACTCCATGGACTGTATTTTTCATCGAAGTAATAAGCGCAAGTACAGTTTTCATATATTTCGAATCACGTTTAAAGTAAATATCGATTAATTCATTTTCTTGTAAATTTTTAAAATCATCCATTACAGTTGGATGGACAGGGTTCTTAAAAAAACCTTTATACAGAAGTATATTCTCGCGTCTTATAAAAAATAGCTCTGCATACACCCAGTCAAAAAAACCACGTAAATCAGGATCGGGTTCTATCTTTACATTTGGACTATGATGTAGCTTTGCACCTAAATAATTTATCGAAAAATTTTCATACTCACGGGTAAACATAAGCATCTCATGCCACAATTCATCAACTTTCTCACTAAACATTGGAGACTCTTTTAATAGTGACGCCATAATAAAATAGCGTTTTAAATCTAGGAGGCGCCACTCATACTCATTTTCTTTTAATCTATTATTATTCCTTACCCTCACTTCTACATTTTCCATAAAACTTTTAGGAAGGGATTGCTCCAGTGTATCATTTAGCTTTTTTAACCCTTTAATTTGCTTTAATTCTAATGTTTTTGGAGATAAACCAAACTTATATGAGGTGTTCTTGCGCACAAAAAGACTAAAACCAATAAAAACTATAAGTAGCAACACGATCCATTCCATAAAATGCTCCCCCTATTAGTAGCTTTTAGTAT
Organism: Psychrobacillus sp. FSL W7-1457; assembly: GCF_038593405.1. Classification (NCBI taxonomy): domain Bacteria; kingdom Bacillati; phylum Bacillota; class Bacilli; order Caryophanales; family Bacillaceae; genus Psychrobacillus; species Psychrobacillus sp. FSL W7-1457. The sequence goes on along the minus strand of NZ_CP151993.1, from coordinate 1,535,315 downwards.
TAGTAAATCCACGCAATATCATGAGCTATTAGTTATTGCGATTTTTTTCTCCCCACTCACATAGTTGTTCCAAAACAGGTAATAAAGTATCTGCTTTAGGTGTTAGACTATACTCTACTTTAGGAGGTATTTGTGGGTACTCTTTCCGTAAAACCAACCCATCTGCTTCCAGCTCTTTAAGATGTGAACTCAATGTTTTAAAGGTAATGGCTCCTATTTGTCTTTTCATATCATTAAAGCGAACGGGTTGATTTTCAGCTAGCAGATAGAGAATTAGCATTTTCCATTTCCCACCTACTACCGACAAAGTATACCCAAATGATGTCTCTTGAATATTCCCCTTGTCTTTATATTCCTCCATACTCATTTGACACTATCCTTTCTGATAGTAACTATCAAAAATGTGCGTACTATTTTTTTCTTTTTATTCATTTTATACTTACTTTACTTTGAAATAAAGGAGAGAAAATAATGAATAGTGTTAAAACTTACAACCACAATCTCTGGGATCATGGGATTACACAAGGTTATGGCGTCAACAATACCATTTACATTTCAGGGCAATTTTCACACAATCAAGACGGCGTATTCGTTGGAGAGGAAGATATTGAGGCGCAGGCCCGTCAGACACTTGAAAATCTAGACCTCGTCCTTCAGGAGTTTGGTGTAACAAAATCTAATCTCGCTTATGTGGAGCTCTATCTAACGAATCCTCAAGCCCATTTCTCCCCAGTCATAGAAATGTTTAAGGAATATATCGGAGAACATCGTCCAGCCGGCAGTTGTATCGGCGTGACTTACTTGGCTTTCCCTGAGCAACTAATTGAGATCAGTGCTATCGCACACACCGATTAAGAAAGATTTTCTAGACAATCGCAATCATCTCTTTTCTGGAAAACTAGATATGTATAATTCTCATGCTAATTAAAGAAAATGAAATAATGCGAATATCAATTTTAACGAAAGAACCTCAACCATTTATCTCCATAATTCACTATGATATACTGTATTTATTTCTTAGAGAAGGAGATATGAGATGTTAAAAACATTAAATATATACATTCGTCCGTTTATTGTTTCAGATGCGGAAGAACTGCTAGATTTAGAAATCAGGAATCGTGCATTTTTACAAAACTATTCCGTAGCTCTTCCAGAAAACTACTGGACTATAGAAACTCAAAAAGAATTAATTGAAAAATGGGCACAAAATTCGACAAAGGATTCCGCATATCAGTTTGGAATTTTTAAAGTAGATGCCGACGTATTAATAGGTTCTATCTCACTATTTCAAGTAGTCCGCGGACCTCGTCAAAGCGCCCTTTTAGGCTATTCCTTGGATCAAGCGCATAATGGCAAAGGATATACCACTGAAGCTACTGCTCTAGTTATTAAATATGCTTTTGAGACACTCAACTTACACAGAATAGAAGCAGGAGTCATGCCAAATAATACAGGTTCCATTCGAGTTTTAGAAAAAGTAGGTTTTCACAATGAGGGATTGGCAAAAAAAAGTGTAGAAATTAACGAAAAATGGGAAGACCATGAAATGTTTGCCATATTAAATCCTAAGCACTAACTTACCTTATGTGAAGATTATTTTCCTAAAGGCTATTTCTCTTCTTGAAGCAATGAACCATCCGGAAGCTCGACATTCACCATGAAAAACATTAACCCCCGAATTGGTCTACTTTTAAAAGCAGCCACTATTCGGGGTTTAGTTCAAAATGTATAGCCTTTAATCATTTAAATTCTTTCATGAATAAAAGCATTCTTTACTGTATTATTTTTCCGCAGAGAAAATGCTAAGACAGTAATAGCTATAACTAAAATACCAATCACTGTCGTATCCAGAATGACACTGGATTCTCCGTTTCCTAAAAATTGAAGCAGATTATGAAGGCCATGAAACAAAATTAGAGGGTAAATGTTTTCTGTTTTTACAAATAATTGTGCAAGCACTATTCCTATTAATAAAGAATAAATCAATTGAAGTCCAGTCTGTCCTAAACTTTGTCCAGATAACAAATTAAGCATGTGGGTAACAGAAAATAATATGCTCGAAGTTAGAATAGCTGGAAGCATACCTAGTGGCAATAATATTTTAATCATTATTCCTCTGTAAATACTTTCTTCCACAAAACCAACTAGAATAGCAAAGCCAACAAAGAATATAATTGTTTCAATAGGCTGGAAACTAAACCCTTGAAAGCATAATACAATTAAAATAAGAAATAGAGGGAAGTACGAATACCAGCTTTTTCTTATTACTACGCGTTTAAAACCAAAATAAGTCCATTTTCTTTTCCATGTAAAATAAATAATTAATACTAGTGCAGTTGGTATGAACGATATTAATATCGGCGCATTGTAACTTAATTGTTTAATCGTCGCAATCGCCCCCGCTATAAAAACTACTAGTAAAAAACTAATCTCAATCAGTATTATACTTTTAATGGGGTGCTTTTTTGCATAACTTAACTTATTATCCACTATACATCTTTCCTCCTAATATCGTCTTCTAGACCATCCTGTGCAATATCAAATACTTCTATGATATTTTATTCTTATATTTTTATAAAATTCCTCTCCCTTTTAGTTGACGTTTGAAACCTATCAATATTAGGAAAAAGTATTTTTATAGAAAATTAAAGAAATTCCAATTCATTAATACGGCTACTAATAATACAATGAGGCATATTGTGAAAACTCGTATAAATTTATGGCTTTTTTTCAAATTTACTAATTTCCAATTAACTAAATCTAAAATGAGAAGAATGACTGCTACAAAAAGAAGGAACCAGTTTAAGTAAATGTGTAATTGAAGCGCATCTAAATAAAGCATCGAGGAGCTAACAATAGTACGAATAACAAGAACAATATTATTTATGACTAACAAGCTTCCAGTTAAATTTATCAACCAAAATAGCTTTGTTTCTGTTGAGTGCTGCATATTTTGCTTTCGATTTTTTAATGATTTTATTAGCCAAATGATAGGTGAGAAAATAAAATATAATACACTAATTAGTACTATCCCTAAACTCATTATTAGCCATAGCAGCTTTCGATCCCCTTCTAAAGGTAAATAATCAGCAACCTGACCATTGGTGAGCCGTTTTACTCCGTATTCGTCTACCTCAAAATAAGCTTTTGAAAGAATATATCCCACAATCGGATTCTCACTAGATGTAAGGGTATATAAATAAGGATCAATTTGAGTGTAGGTACCTTCCATTCCATAAAGGCTGATATTTATTTTATTTTTTGATATCGCTTCTACTTTTAAAGGTGGTATAAAACCAAGAAACTCCGTGTATGTGCTACGTGATTGACGGGCAGCGACATACAATCCAGTAATTTCTTCAGCGTTTGGTAAATCAATGGTTGCTGTTTGAGTCATATTATCAGGTTTACCAAAAAGTAAATCTATGACCCCTGATGTCACATCCATTTCAGCTGAAGCATTTGTTAGTACAACTACTCCAAAATGTTCCTCCGGTGCAATTACCATATTTGAACTAAAGGCAGCTGTATTTCCTCCATGGCCAACCCCTCTCACTTTACCATCATACTCCCAAAAACCATGTGCATTCGAAAGAATCTCACCATGTGGAGAATAGCTTTGTGTTAGCATTTTATCGAGAGTGCCTTCAGTTGAAAAAAGTGCACTGCTAGTGGACTCTTTTGGCATTAGCGCGACAGCAAATCTCGCTAAGTCTTCAGCTGTTCCATTTACAGAACCAGCCGGGTAGAGTGGAACATATGACCAACTTCCTTCTGTAAACTCCTTATTTTCTTTTGGTATATAACCTTTCGCTTTGTGTTCAAGTTCTGTGTAATTCGCTAAAGTAGGATCGCCTGATGTGCTGTGCATGGATAGTGGTAGAAAAATATGCTCCATCTCGTAATCTAAAAAAGTTTGCTCTGCAATTCGTTCAATGACGTAACCCGCTAGAGCAGTCGCATAATTTGAATATGCCATTGTACTACCTGGTTCATAGATCTGCTTCGGTTGCCTACTGATTAAAACTTCTTCTAAAGAATCTACACTTTCTGGGGTAGACATGATTAAATCAAAGTAATAATCCTCAAAACCCGCTGTATGACTCATAATTTGATTCATTGTAATAGGCTTTTCATATGTTAACTTGGAGACAAAATCTTTAGGAAGGTATGTTGTAATATCTTCATTTAAATCTAATTTTCCTTGTTCGACTAGTTGCATTGCAGCTGTCCATACAAACAATTTACTAATAGAACCATATTCAAAAACCGTTTTTTGTGGATTTACTAATATCTCTTTTTCAATATTTGCGTAACCATATCCTTTAGAAAACACAATTTCTCCATCTTTTACGACTACAATTGAAGCACCCGGTGTTGATTGACCAATGTGATTTAAGACAAACCCATCGATTTCCTCCTTTAACTTATTTAATGGAATACCTGATGGCGTACTTCCATTTTCCGCACTGTAAACAGGACTGAAAGAAAGACAAGTACTAACTAAAATGAGTACTACAAGAATTCGTTTAATCATCTTTTTGGCTCCTTTTTATGAATTGTAATTGAGAAAATATAAGTGAATATTAGATTATTAACTAGCATGCTTTTAGCAAAGGCTAGTTCAGTACGGCAAGGCTTTGCTCCGTCTGTGCAAGGTTCTAGCTCGTTTCCGCAGGGTTTATTCCCATCTCCGCAAGGTTCTCTCGCTTTTCTGAAAAAACTACCTTTTATCCGAAGTCCTCTACACTAACTCAAGCTAAAATTAATCCCCAAATGGTTGATGACCCTATTTATCACGTACATAGCAAAGTTCCAATTATCTAGAACTGACTTGGACGATTTTGGAAGTTTACACCCCCTTCCTCCTCCCTACTGTATGATTTATACTAAACTTCAGAAATATCTTTTGTCTTACTTATTTCTTACAAAAACCTTAAGAGTTAAGTTACTCGATAAAACTACTATTGAGGACAAAATTCAATCTAGAATATTGAGGAAATAATTTATTTGGTGGAAGAAAATAAATTACATTATTTAATATTTCCTTAAGAGTTTGCCTTACATTTTCTTAAAGAGTTTAATGTATAGTGGGTAAGAAGTAATTGAGTGAAGGGATAAACCATAATGAAAAAGTATTTAAATATATTTTACTGGGGCATATTATTTTTCTATCTATTTTTATTAATTGATACCGTATTTTTAGGCAGAGGTAGCTTCAGAAGTGTTAATTTCGTTCCGTTGAATTCTATAAGAGAGTATATTATGGTGGATAATGGAATTGGTGGAACAAGAATTGTAGATATGAATATTTGGGGAAATGTTTTAATGTTCATCCCAGCAGGAATCTATCTGAGTCTTCATAGCAGTATTAAATCCATAGCTAGGGTTTTATGTTCTATCTTTTTATTGAGCCTATTTATTGAAGTTGTTCAATATATTTTTGAATTAGGAGCAACGGACATTGATGATATTATTTTAAATTTTATTGGTGGATTCCTTGGAGTCATAATTTATAAAATTGCAGAGAAATTTTTAAAAGAGGATAGTAAAATTAAAAACTTTATTTCTATATTATCTGTAATTGTTGGTCTGCCTATATTCGTCTTACTAATTATCATAGTGATTGTAAATATCGATTAATCAAATTTTCCATTTTTACATTAAAATCAATTCTCTTAAACAGTCCTTTTAGCATTCAGCAGGACTGTTTTTACTATGCGGCAATTATATATGTAGAAATAGACCTAAATTGTTCAAATATGATTATAAAAAAGAGTTAATATATAGATTTTAGCTAATCATATAGGTTATATTAGTTCAAGTGGATAAATAAGGAGCTATGAAATACGATGACTAAACAATCACAAAAAACGTTATGGGCTCAAGTAGTTAAAACAGGAATCATTAAGTCTAATCTTATTCCAATGATTGCTGGTTTAATGCTTGCTTTATATACTTATGAGTACAGCTTTGTAGATAATATTTGGAATGTAGTTTTTGCATTTTTAGGAACAGCAGCCGTAATTGCTGCCGCTGGTTCGTTTAATAACATTTATGATCGCGATATCGATGCGATTATGGCTCGTACGAAGGTACGTCCAACCGTAACAGGCGCTATATCGATTAAGAAAGTTTTAATAGTCGCGATTCTATTATTAGTAATTGGATTAATTTTATTATATTTAGCATCGCCATTAGCAAGTTTACTTGGATTTTTGGGAGTATTTTTTTACGTAGTTCCTTATACAATGTGGACGAAACGCCATACGATTTGGAACACGGAAGTAGGAAGTATTTCAGGTGCAATGCCCCCATTGATCGGTTGGGCAGCTGTCGCTCCTGATATTTGGCACCCAGCTTGTTGGGCATTATTTTTAATCATGGTAATATGGCAAATGCCTCACTTTTACGCGATCGCCATTCGAAAAAAGGATGATTATGCTGCTGCAAAAATTCCAATGCTTCCCGTTGTTAAAGCAGGTAGACGCACATATATCCAAACAAATTTCTATTTAATTCTATTAGTGCTATCTAGCTTTTTGTTTTTACCGCTTAGCTTAGGTCTCACATTAGTTTCACTCGTTTTAGGTCTATTTTGGTTGGGATTAAGCTTATTCGGAACACGCAAAATGGATATGAAAGACTGGGCAAACAAAATGTTTAAATTCTCATTAATCCATATGATTGTGATTTACTTTACGGTTATTATATATGCAAGTATGGGGTTGCTCTTAGACGCTTTATAATGATGAGTTGTTTATCCTGCGACTAAGAATCTTATTTCCCTATTAATTAAAAATGAAAGGCTATTCCTAGCTCATGCTAGAATAGCCTTTCATTTTTATATCCTTCATAAATTTTTTGTAATTTCTCTTCGAAAAGACTCATATGGACCATGCGTGCTTCCCGCAAATATTCTTTTCCCTCAATGAACAAAAGCATAGCAGGGACTGAAAAAACAATAAACCTTTCTGCAACCTCTTCTACTTCAGCCGAATCAACGTGTGCGAGCTGTATATCTGGAAACTTTTCCATAAGCACCTTCACTTGTGGCAAAAGAGCATGACAAACCGTGCATTCTCTACGTGACACGTAAATAAAGCTTAATGGATTGCTGGAAATAAAACGATCAACTTCTTCGATTGTGTGCAACTCTTCAAAAACTCTAATGTTAATCACTCTTTTCTTTAGTAATAAGCTTTGATTGATAGCAACTATATAAAATCTACACGTAGGTTTCCAGTATATGAAACTTTACTGTTAACGTCTATCATTGCAAACAATACTCTATGATGATACAACCCTAGGGGAGTATATATTTTCTAACACCCTATTATTTTTTCTTACATTTAATTAATTTAATTGGAGGATTCGGAAATCCACTCTTGAAAGTTTACTAAAGAGGGGGGTTACTCTTTCCAATGAGACTACGTTTTCGAACTCAAACCATCTTAGTTACTACTAATTTACATGAATTACTTGTATTCCTTTAAGGTGAGCGCAGTCATTAATTTCTTTGATTAAGTTGTTTCTATAAACTGATATTGCTCCGTGTATTTCTCTTTCATCATCTTCATCTATATATTCCGGAAATAAAATAAAATTCGTTTGATCCATTTTTTTATTACATATTCATTTCCTTCAAATTCTCCACATCTGATATGATATGAAGTTATAAAAGACATTATATCTTCATATAATTCCTGTGTATTAATCTCTGCCTGCAAAAACCCTTTTAAAACGTTCATAATAGATCCCTTTCTATTTTGTTGGATAAGCTTATAACATGCCTCCCTCTTCTGATAATTCAACTTTAATTAAATTTTCACCTGTGGTCCTATGGTTTCCAGCCTCAATTATTACTGAATAACTCTGTTTTCCCATTTTAGTTAATCCGTTATCTGTTATTGATTGGACTATTCTATTTTTCATTGAGTCCTTCGATATTTGCTCGGCAGCACCTTCAGAATCTCCTAAAAACTTTGCTCCATTACCTTATTGATAAATGCTTTGGTTTGACATATGATCAACTACCTTTTTGCTTTGTTTAAAAATATCATCAGCCATACTTGCTCCCTTACCAACTTCACCCATACACTTACCACCAATTACATCATCTAGTTTCTTCGCTAACTGGACAGTGAATTCCTTTGAATCCGCTTACTGTCTTCGAAACTTCGGTGTGTCACTCGGTGCGGATGCCACAGCTCGCCAAAAGGCTCTGTCGATGGAGAGATTACCAAACGATTAGTACACCAAGCGCAATTTCGCGGCAAAAGAATACACCCCCCTATTTTTTGATGGGGCTTTTTTTGTTTTTTATGTAAATAAGTGGTTTAAAAATCCGATATATAGTCTGTGTACAAGTAATTAAGACCTACTTTTCAAAATATACATAGTTTTTTTATCTCATATAAAGTTGACTTTGCATGATACTTTGTATCTGCACGTCCGATAAAAGGTGTGAGCATAAATAAACAAATACACCAAAAATTAAAAGACGAAAGAGGACGATGATGATGAGGTTATCGAGAGTATTATTTACCAGTATTTTAGCAATTATTATAGTGCTGACGATTGGTGTCAGTGTAGATGTGAAAGTAAACGCAGAATCCCTTGATAGCAATACGTTAGAAAAAGAAATATTAGAAAAGGCCAAACTTGGACTTGAACTTGGCATTTCAGATAGTAATAAAGACAAAGTTGTACTTGTAGAAAATGCCGATAAGACTGAAAAACTACAAAATGCATTGAACCTCGGATCCGGAAAAATTGTTGTATTACCATATGGTAGTTCGTATGAAGTGAGCGGATTAAAAGTTCCTGAAAATACAACTATTATTGGTTATGGCTCTAAAATTTATAATGATAAACAGCACACGACACTACTAACGATAGGTAGCGGAGTAAAGATATACGGTTTAGAAATACAGGGGGCAGGCAACAAAGATGCTAATGTAAAAGGTATCGGAATAAACATTGCTGGTGCAGATTCAGCGAATTATATTAAAAATATCGTCATTCAAGATAGCTTTATTCATGACATCGGATTTTTTGGCATCAAAGCCGATTTTGCAGACAATGTGACTGTTATAAACACAAAAGTTGAGAACATCGGCTATGCGGGCATTGGCGCAATGTCTGTTAGTAAATTCCACGTAGATAAGAGCCATATTAAAAATATTACTCCGGGACACAACGGTAATGCATACGGTGTGTACTTTTCTAGGAAAGCTCGCCAAAGTGACCTCGAAAAACATCCACTAAGCAAAGACAGCTCGGTAACAAATAGCACCATAGAGGATGTTCCATTATGGGAGGCGTTAGACACGCACGGTGGAGTAAATATTACGTTTAACTACAATAAAATAAGAAACGCGAATGTCGGTATAGCGTTAGTCAATGCTACAGGTGATGGCAAAGACGGCAAAGTAGGAATGTTTGGTACACATCACTCAACGGCAAAAGGTAACCAAATCGAAGGGATCGGTAAAGGTTGCGGCATTATTGTTGCAGGATCAACGGTAGATTATTCCACTGGTCTTATGATAAGCGGTAACCAATTAACAAATGCCGGAAAAGAAGGAAGTAGTATCTCAGGTGCAATCTGTGCCAAGCTTACGAAAGGTATAGTAATAAAAGAAAACACCTTGACGAATAGCTTCGCTAATGGTATTAGTATGAACACCCAAAATCATCAGTTTTTAATTACTAAAAATAAAATTTTGAATGTACAGGACAAGTCGTACGTAGTGCCTGCAGCTATTGCAATACGCTCTACTGATAACGAAGGAACCATCTTACAAAACGTCATAACTAGTGATGGTAAGTTATCAAACAAATATGTAAATGTCCGTGGAATTAACATATCCACCAAAACTAATGTAAAGCTGAAAATGGGCACGAATACAAATACCTTTAAACTACCTATTGCTGGTGGAACTGGTAGTCATGTTACGTATATAAAATAATAAAAAACAAAAAAACCTTGGCATAACGCCTTGGTTTTTTATATACGATAGATAAGTGACCCGTCATATTTAAACTCCATTGCCTCTATATCATCCGATTAAGTGTTGATTAATAAAAAACCTAAAGCGTAGAGTCCCATAGATTTCCCCTTGCATCTTATTTCTGACATATCGCGCTAACCTGTGCCGTGATGCCCCGATAAAAGACAAGAATATAAATAAACCAAAAATTAAAAGATGAAAGAGGTGAATACAATAATGCTTAACCTAAATATCAGACACATCAAATTAGAGAACAAGAAGAACAATCGCCACAAAACTTAGACGTGTTGTGCTCCGGGAATCCGAGTGGGAGGCAATCGCAACGTTTCCGCATGCTATGATATTCACGTTTTTCATCGTTTCACCAGTCATCGAGGAAATTGTTTTTTAGGTATTATAAAATTTGTATTTCATTAATAATACTAATACGTAGAAACTTATAATTTTGTACGAGCTCGTTGGTTTAATTGACTAACTTATTTTTTTAATGCACCATCAATTAAAGTCGATACAATATCAAATTATTTTTCTATTTCCATTATCAAACTCTCTAAATTCAAAATATCTTTTCTATTCTCGTTGTTTAAAACTCTTAATTCATTGACATAAAACTTAGCTTTATTTACTACTTCACTTTTGAAGTTCTCATAAGTAACTTGTTTGTCTTCCCAATCTTGATGAATTAAATTAGGCATTTCTTTCGTTTCTATTGCACCACTTCCTTCAGGTTTATCAGCAGTTACTTTACTTATCCTTACAATATTTTTTACTTTTTTTAGTTCAATCCAAACTTTAGGTTTTTCAATATCACTTATTAAAACATAGTTTTCGGTTTTCAAAATTAAAACCGCTTTTAAAAAATAATAAACCCACCAATAAATAGATACTGAAAATTCATCAATCTCTTCTGGGATAATAATACCGTAGGTTTCGTTATCAATTATAAATTGAAAATACCCATCTGCCCCGTTTAGCTCCATTTCTTCAACATTTTCATTTTCAAATATTTTAAAACATATTTCGAACATCATTTTCCTCCTTATTTGGTCATTTTTCTAATATCCTCAACCGTAAACTTATGTCTTCCATATACACTACCAAATTGACCGTCTGGATGAATAAAAACATCTATTCTTTCCCCGCCTATTTCATATGTTAGATAAAATAAGTTCGGTGCGACTTGATTCTAACAGTCTTATTCTTTCCGACATTATTATAGTCTATGTCCTCTCTTTTTCTTCGATATGGGTATCTTAAATATTTTAATAGTCTAGCAGGCTTGAAACTCATTGTTTTTATCTTGGGTACCGTTATTTATGTGATAAACCTCGTATTCCCATTGATAGCGAGACTTACTTTAAACTAGAGAACTTATCTAACTTTTAAAGTATCTTAAATATTTGGGATCCTCTCCCTCAAAACATCTGCCTTCTGATTTCTTGTTTGCAATATCAAAAAATTCTTTTGCTACCTCTACTTCTCCCAATTCAAATGCAACTTTCCCTGAAATAAATTCTTTTTTACCCGTATCTTTCCGGGCTAATCCTGTTATATAAATTTTATTAGACCATTCTTTTGCTTTTTTATAATCTTTTAAAATGAAACATGTATCAATAATATCTTTTACTAGATAAAAGCTTTCTTCACTATAAACCCCTTTCGGTTCAGGCAGTAAATCCCATGCTTCCTCCAGTGTTATAATAGAGTCATTATGTTTACCATTTTCAAATTGTTCATTACTTTTGTTTACAAGGTTTTCAAATTTCTCCTTTATAGGTGATTGTAGTTTAGCCATATTAATTTCCTCCTCAAATAATATCTCTAATTAATTCAAAATACTTATCATCTTCCTCGTTAAATATCTTATAACCTTCTAACAGGTATGCCTTTAACAAGTATTCCTTTGCTTTTTCCAACTCCCCGCATTCGAATAAGCTCTCTCCAAGTCTCATGAGAATCAATGGATTTGAAAAGCCATCCGGGCAATTTAGGGCATTATAAAAATTATTCTTAGCCATATCATAATCCTCATTGATAAAATACGTGTCACCCAATGCGGTAAAAATCCAAGTACTTGCTTCCCAGTCAGTTTTCGGTAATGGCACTAGTTCTAAGGCATGGGAATACTTTTCTATTGCTTTATCAAACTCTTCCTCATCAATTAAAGAATCTCCTTCTTCGCATAACCGTACAATGTGGGCATAAATTTTATCATCTAGTTCCAAACAATTCTACCTCCAATTATTTTTTGGGTGGCAAATAGGTCTCACCTAATTTTGCACCTACTGAACGATTGAGACTATAATGGTCTAATACATAATTATCTGAGTTTAACATCCATTCCCTTACTTCCTTTGACTTCGGACCATAATGTCTTCCAACTTCATTCCACCACGAAACAGCATCGGTTATATGAGCCATATCTGCCTCACTGATATCATGCCATTCTCCTTCATTATCCTTAAACTCTGTTTTACCACCACGTGTTGTTCTGATTTTTGGTGGATTTTCATTCTTCATTCTTTCTATTACTTCACTTCCAGTCCGGGACTTTTTGCTTGGTGTCCTACCTAAATAATGCTCCCTTAATCTCTTAGCACTTTTAGTTTTCTCCTTCTTCTCAGCTTTCCCTGGACTCTTGTCCTCAATCTTTTCTATCTTCTTTTCCCCATCTTTAATACTATCAATAATCTTATCTACCATTTTAAGTGGCTTGAAAACGGTGAATAATGCAGCCTCCGCAACGGATTCCGATGAGGGATCCTCTGACATGGCGATGATGTCCCCTATTAAAAATTCTTCTGTCTTTGTTATAGGAGGGAATATATCTTCTAATGTTTTGCCACTGCCGATTCGTTCTTTTGGAATACTCTGAACGTATTTATACTGTTGGGCACCTGTCCGACCATAATATTGTCGTATAATCTTCCCATCCGGTAATGTATAATAAGTTCCTTCGATCACGCTCTCTTCTGAAACGCTACCATATTCATCGGCAACTTTTTTTACATTCACTGCTTCATTGATGAGTGTTTCCGCCTCTGTGGCGCTAATCAGCTGTTACACGGATGGAATCAGGTTGTTCTTCCAGAAATTCAAATGGAGAGGATTCCCGTTACTCTTATTCACTGCAGGACCCATAAACACATTTGGTCTTGAAACCTGCCCACCAAGTCCAAACGAGATGGTTGACACCCCTTGCAGATAAGTTTGGAGCATACTGGATAGTTCCTCGGTTAAAGAGTACTTTTTTAATATCGGAAGAGTCGATTCACGGGTTGCAAGATCCCATACCAGCCTCTTTTTTGCAGGGTTCACACTCCACTGTGATGTCTGAAAGTGGATAGAACTATCTTCTAAAGCTAAGACAAAACCACTACTGCTATTATGTATTTTAAATATCTGTCAGTCTATTAGATTAGAAGGAACTTGAAACTAAGGAGAAGAAGGAGTGTTAGAAAACGTTTAAGAAAATCGTTTTCTAACACTCCTAAAATAAGATTTTTATAAGCCATTTATTATTCTAACCTCATAAAGATTCTTCATTTGAACCGATACAGGGATATACATATAGTAATCTTGATCGTTATCCATTTCTAATCTTACTAGTTTCACTTCTTGCTCTAGCCAGTCATTTGGTATATCATCCATATAATCTTCTACTTTTTCTTTATAATCAAGTTGTAAAATATATTCTTGATCCACGAGGGCAAAAACGATTAATGTTCCAAGTAAATCTTTAGTATTTTTTTCGCGAACAAACTCTTCTTCCTCAAACCAGATATCTTTCAAATTATATTTGTTCCAAAATTCAGAGGAGGATATATTTTCATAGTCTTCAATTATTTGATTTACCATTTGATGATATTTTCTAGGTATAATTTGTTCCAAATTTCGATTACATTCGATTCCGAAATGATAATCCTCTTCCATTGATGAAGGTTCATCTTTTTCTAACTGTTTTAATGGTTCAATATTAAATATCATATCTTTTTTATAGTGGGCTAAGTCGTACGGATAATGATTATTTGCTTTTAGTGTACTGTCATCTAATTTAAGGATTTTTGCTAGGGCTGCAGTTTCAAAACTCCAAAAGCCAAGATAACCTGGCTCTTTATGTGAGTTTTTCCATCCATAACTATAGTGTCCTTGAAACCATTCTTTTTCGATATATTTTTCTATTCTCGTAGAAGCTTCCACTTTGTTTCTGAAACTTAGCTCAATAATTTCTAATGACTTAGAATAAGGTTTCTTCAATTCAAATTGTGATGATTTTATCTTTCGTTCAATTTTATATGAATATAATAAGTAATCCAGTAGAACATCATCTACATGTTCACCATCTGCAATCTTTGCTAATCTACGTATGTTTTCTTTGTCAGTTTCAAGTAGTATACCTAAAGCAACCATCCAAATAAAATTAACATAACGTACTTTTTTATATCCAATATACTCTAGCATCATTAATGCTTCTAGATAATCTTCTTCTAAATCTGCACATGCTCTCCCTATTGAGTACTTGGCCCGTATCAATTCAGTATATAACTGAAACAAAGAAGATCTCGTATTAAATATAATTTGTTCGTTATCCAATGGGTATCTTTGAATATTTTCTTTTACATCTTGTTTTATTCTTTCTATTTTGTTATTTTTTTCTTTAATTAATTTCTCTTTAAAGTCAATGGTTTCTTTTAAATATTCTAAATCACATAAAAAATCCCTCATTAAATCCCACCTCTTGTTATGTTTTCAATTATGGCCAAGTTCCTACAATTTTCCCCTCTGTATCCAAACGAAATGTAAGTGTCTCTCCTTTTGAATTAACTTTGGATAAAACTCTTTCGATTTGACCATTTTCTAATGCATCCGAAATTTCTGTTGCTAATTTCTCATTTCCATTCACCGCTTTTATTATTCTGCTTTTTCCCGAACCCATACCTAACAACCAATCATTCGACATTTGCGGACCATCTAGTTTGGTTGTTCCTAATTGTGAAGTACCAAATTTTGCTTCGTCAATAACATACTTTATAGCACTATTAGTATTATTATTTTTATTTAATCTATCAATTCCTTTAATTATTTTATCATTCGGAGAAGTTGGTGCTACATTTCCGATACGCTCCAAATCGTAACCAGCTTGTTTCAGACTTTCATTATTTACAAGATTATCATATGCTTTGTATTCCCCATAATTGCCCTTTTGTTTATTTGAAGCTTGATTCAAATCAAAACCATCAAATTTTGAGTTTATATCAGTTTTGATGTCATTGATTGTATTACTAGATTCAACATCCCCCACAGATTTTTTAGCATCCTTTGCTTTTTCCGCCTTCTTTTGTGCATCAATGACCTGTTCTACAAAATCCTTCCCTTCCTCTACCCCTTCAGCGGCTTTTTTTAATTTCCCCATTGGTGTAAGAGAAAAAAGTGCTATACTTTTATCTATTCTCGAAGCATTTGGGTCCTTCAACGTTTGAAAATCATTTAAAAATAGCTCATCTGCTGCGATTTCTCCACCCTTTTTAGCAGCTATACTCAAACCTACTCCCATGGCAAACAATCCATCCGGAGTTCCGGATCCGTTTCCACCTAGCACTTTCCTCATTCCCTCATAGGTAATAGGTTCATTCGCGGAATATGTTTGAGGAGTAGAAGGACTATCTACCGCCAATTCTGGATTACTTTTTAAAATTGCTGCGTAAATTTCGTCCAATTCACTCGTCTCATGTTCCATATTTTCATTTATATTTTTTGTGGGTGAATGAGTAGGGAGACTAGCAAAACCTAGAATACTAGGACCATATAAAACGTTTGGTTTTTGGATGAATCCCCTGGAGCCAAATTGGAGGGGGCTTGCCCCTGTTAAAAAAGTGTAAAACATGGTCGTCAAGTCATGATTTTTTGGTTGGACGGTGGTGTCTCCTGGAATCCGTGAAGTACGTGCCTCCAGCTCCATTTTCAAAGTATTTCTCGAAGCCAAGATCCCCCAGTGACTCGACTGAAAATGGACATCTGTCAGGCCACTTTGAAACATTCCTTCTAAATCCGTTAGCCATGTGTCCATCGTCTGGATGTCCTGTTCCACAGGATTCAATGACACGGTCTGAGAGTAATCGAACTCGTTCAACTTTTGAACGGTGTCATCCCGCTTCTTTTTGGAAGTGAAAATAACTTTCTAAACTCATTCTTACTCGTCTACGACCTTCTCTAGTAAAATTACAAACCATATCACATTCTTATTGTCCCACTCATAAATCTTCACTTTAAATTACGAGCTTACCCATTGTCTTTAGTTTATAGGTTTTGCAGTGTCATAAGTCCCCACACCATGTAAAATGTCAAATCACCCAATTCACGTACTTTTCTTATTATTCCTATACAAAATAAAACTCCATGATGGCAGTACCTTCATGGAGTCTCTATTTTTAAACGGATCATTGCTCTTTTTGTCCATCTTAAATATTTTAATTGTATTTTAGTTCACTTGCTTTATGTGCCTATACGTAAAACCCTTTCGTATAACTAGTTTAGGCACTAGAGTGCTCTAAACACGTTACCTTTCCTCTTTGCACAAATGATTGTAATGACCAAATCCAGGAAATACATCCCAGTTTCTTTCAAGGGTATCGCTAGTTTCGCGCTCCTCGACTGAACCGGTATTTAAATCTCTCTTTTCCATTGCTATATAACCATCTTCTCGGAAGCCTAAAATCAAGGTACTTACTTCCGTGTCAGTTTCATCATCATATTCCCAATACATAGCTGTTCTTAAAAAAATCTTACCATCACTCATAACTTCAAAATCATAATTTAAATACTTACGAATCAGGTCATCATAAAACCCAACCGATACCCAATCATTTGTAACATTTACAATATACTTAGGTTTCTCATCCTCTACTAATACCGCCGTATATGGTTCTTGTTTTTGATGGTATGTGTATGCAGTACGGTCATCAATTATGTTCCAAGGCTTCTTTTTAATGTCCGACCATTCGTCACAATAATAAATTTTCATAGTCAATTATACAACTTCCCCTTCTACATAATAAACATTATTCGAACATTACTCCAAAGCTAACATTTTCAAAATTCAAATATGCGTTACAAATATCAGAAGTATAATAGGGTTCAACATCTTGAATTTTTCTTGAAGTAATAAATAATCCAAATCCTGATATATCATTCCAATTTTTTTCAAATACTTGGATTTCCGTATCTGTATCATCATTAGCTACAATTATTTCTACATTTTGGTTAACTAATTGAATAACCATTTCATGAACCTTAATCAACTTATCAATTTCTTTATAAAGACTCTCCTTTAGAAATTCTATGTCAATTATATCAATATCAGTTTCATAATATTTACGATCATCATATTTATAGCTATTTACTTCTATATTTTCATCATATTGTTTCTTAAATATATTGCAAATCACTTCAATTTCTTCTTTCTTTAATTCATGTTCTGAGAGGTAGGTGTTAACTAATCTCACTATTTTACAACTCCTTTGTCAATTAAATATTTGTATTGTGAGTCACTTAATTTAAATGCTGTATTCATAGTTCCATCTGAGTTAATAAAAGTCCATTGTTTATTATCTTCGTTATAAATATGCGTTCCTTCAACGTTTCTATATTTTCCTTGTTTTCGAACTCCAGTATTAATCAGCTCTGAAACATCATTTTTGAATAATTCCACACTAGATTTACTACCATCAGGATAACTTCCAAAATCTTTTCTGTGTTTACTGAAAGCCTTATCTATTGAGCTTTGTTTAAATACAACATCATCGGCGCTACTGATAAATTTACCCGTACCCTTAGTCTCAATCTCAACATCCTCCACGGATTTTTTAGCATCCTTTGCCGTATCCTTTGCTTTCTCGGCCTTCTTTTGAGCATCAATGACATGCTCTAAAAAGTCCTTCCCTTCCTCTATCCCTTCAGCGGCTTTTTTTAATTTCCCCATAGGCGTTAAAGAAAAAAGAGCGATTCCCTTGTCTGTTTTAGAAGCATTAGGGTCCCTTAGGGTTTCAATATCATTTAAGAGAAACTCATCTGCCGCGATTTCTCCACCCTTTTTAGAAGCTATACTCAAACCTACTCCCATGGCAAATAACCCATCCGGAGTTCCGGATCCATTTCCACCTAGCACTTTCCTCATTCCCTCATAGGTAATAGGTTCATTAGCGTAATATGTTTGAGGAGTTGAAGGGCTATCTGTTGCCAATTCTGGATTACTTTTTAAAATCGCTGCATAAATTTCGTCCAGTTCATTCGATTCATCTTTCACATTTTCATTTATATTTTTTGTGGTCGAATGAGTAGGAAGACTAGCAAAACCTAGAATACTAGGACCATATAATACATTTGGTTTTTGGATGAATCCCCTGTAGCCAAATTGGAGGGGGCTTGCCCCTGTTAAAAAAGTGTAAAACATGGTCGTCAAGTCATGATTTTTGGGTTGGAGGGTGGTGTCTCCTGGAATCCGTGAAGTACGTGCCTCCAGCTCCATTTTCAAAGTATTTCTCGAAGCCAAGATCCCCCAGCGACTCGGCTGAAAATGGACATCGGTTAGACCACTTTGAAACATTCCTTCTATATCCGTTAGCCATGTGTCCATCGTTTGAATGTCCTGTTCCACAGGATTCAATGACACGGTCTGAGAGTAATCGAACTCGTTCAACTTTTGAACGGTGTCATCCCGCTTCTTTTTGGAAGTAATGACACCTTCCTGAACTGCACTGTCATCGAGATGTGGCAGGGCCACGATATCACTGACACTGTCCATGATACTGTTCGCCTCATTGGTGAGGGCTTCTGTCAGATTGCCGATCAGTGTTAGGCCCTGCTCCAGCTCTCCCTCTAGAAATTCTTGCCTTATGTATCCTGCTGGATCTGGCTCTAGTGATAGGAGGGCAGATTCCATTTGTTGAAGCGTTTGAAGATAACTAACGGAGAACAGCTGGAAGAATTGTAGAAAGGGCTGGTGACATTCTGCATAGAAGTCGCGGATAGCATTGCCTCCTGCGCCCTTTAACAGCTCGTCCATTTCAACTAAGCCACTTACCGTTCTTTCGATATTCTCTGTCTCGTTTTTCAGGCGCTCAAGCATAGCCATATTTCGTTTCAATCCATCTTGAAGTAAATCTACATCTAATATTTTCATAGGCAACCACACCAAATGTTCGGTGTTAGGAAGGATTGCCTGTTTTCATTATTATACAATATTCCCCTAGAACTAGGCATACTTTCTCCTCCTCTAGCAATCTCTTTTTATCTATAATATTCCATTTATTATAAAGAAAGGTAAAGGATGAAATGGATTAAATCATCAAAACAATTCATAAGGATTACTAATATCTAGAAAAATTAAGTCTATTGTATTAATTAATCCTAAGTCTTTATTCTTATTTATAAAAAAAAGAGTAAACAGATCACCTGTTTACTCACTCGTCTTTATTAGATTTGAAGTAATAGTTCGTCAGCATTATATATTGCTACACAGTTCCTACCTTTATTTTTTGCAGCATATAACGCTTGGTCAGCTTCCCTAATTAGCTGTTGAATGGAATATCTATCTTCTCCTACTTCCAGAAGAGCATGAGATATCCCGAAACTTGATGTTACTTGTATTTCTTCATTATAAAAAGCGACTAAGCTTTCTGCAACTGCTTGTCGAATGATATTTGCTCTATTAGCAGCCTCCATCAAAGAAGTATCATGCATACAAATAATGAACTCTTCCCCTCCGTAGCGACCCATATAGTCCGTGGAGCGTAAATTTTTCTTTACTATGCTTGTGACACTAGTCAGGATTACATCTCCTGCCTCGTGTCCATAAGTGTCATTTACTCTTTTGAAATGGTCTATATCAAACATGACAATAGAAATATTACCTCCATCTATCGATATATCATCAAATACTACTTCCGTTTTTTTCATAAAGAATGTACGGTTTAATACCTGGGTAAGCCCATCTATGCTTGCTAATTGTTTTAATTTTGCTTCCATCTGCACTTTTTCCGTAACATTAATAAAGGTAATAATTTTACCGACCTGTAACCCATTTTTATTGATCACTTCTGTAAAATTAATTCGAAAGTGTGTAACTCGCTCATCTAGTAAGCTAGTATAGTCAGACTCTATTTCTTCATCTAACCTCTCTTTAAGTTCTGGATTTTCAGCGAGAACCTCTGCGATCGGTTTACCAATATGATGACCACTTAAAGTTGGGATTACAAATAGTGCTGCTTTATTATAATCAACGATCACTTTGTTTTGATTTAAAACAAGCACTCCCTCCTTTAGGCTTTCAAATACACTATCCCTAGCAATGGGAGCGACATTGAACATTTGTAAGGATATCAGAGCTACCCCGTGGAACGTAAAAGCAATACTTAAAGAAATCGGGCCAAGGTCTATTCCTTCACTCCAATCATTTAAATAAAAATAATTAGCTATGATAGGCGTAATAAAACCTGCCACCATCAATAAAGTTTGCATACGAAACAAAAACAGAGATTTACGGTATTCCCTAAGCAATAGGAAGACAGATATAGTTAAGCATAAAAATAAGAAGATAGCATGAACATTAAACCATGGGCCCCATTCTAGCTCTAATAATGGGAATGGACCATCGCTATTTATTTTCATTGTTTTATAATAAAGATGATGCAGATCATTCGTTTGCATCATAAATATCGTAGTGATGGGAATGACGAAAATAGCATAGTTCCATGTTTTAATCTTGCGTCCTACATACTCCATACACATAAATAGAACAAATACAGGAATGAATGGCATGGCAAGGTATTCAACTCCGAGCCAAAACTTCATTTCTTTTAAGGTCGTGCTTGCTAATTCAAAGGCATAAGCAAATGTGAAAATCGATGACAATATGGTAACTACAATATACGGCTTTACTCCCGGAGCATCTTTCGCTTTAACTCGTATATATAAACTAAGAAACAAGCTTATTATGCCCGCTAATGTTACTACTAGAATGTGCGTCAATAATTTTTCTCCGTTCCAATTTATCTTTCATGCATCCTATATTATATAGTAGTAGATTATCCTGTACTAGAGACTGTTTTGCTATTTTGTGTCATGAATACACTTTTGTGGCACGAGAATAATCACTTTATCTTCAATCAAAGCTGCTTTGTAGACATCAAAAAATCCCTATCGTTCTTAACGTGTTTAAAACGCTAAGGACGATAGGGTGACGTCACAATATTTCAAATTATCCTCTCATCTAAATACCTTACTCTTTATTTAATCTAGGATTTCTTAAGCTATCGAAAATCATATAATGATCCTTTACTTCCTCTGCTTTTCGATTACTATATAGCGCCATATCTCTAAGCTCAGCCCATTCGTCCGCATCCTCATGATTACGACTAAACATGTATTTATCAAAGGGTCTTAGCCTGATGGATAATATAAATGCGTGTAAGTTAACCCATTTTTTTAAGGAAACAAATTCACTAATTATCCTTCTTTCCTCATCTGTTTTCATTTGAATATCATTTTGTCTAACCTGTGCCTGAATCATTTCAACTAAATAGGACTCCAATTTTTCTTCATCCTGATCGGTAACCAGCTCTTTATCACTTGCTACTTTCCACAACTCATCCGCCTTTTTCACGGCATCTACTATTTGATGTTGATTTTCTATAATTATATCGGGGACATGCTTGACTACATCATATGCTTTTTGTACATCCTCCGGGAATGGACCTAATTTCCTTTTAATTTGGGTAAGTATGTTTTTATAGTTTTCATAGTTACCTAGCCTGTTTGCAGTTGCCCATCCAGCTCCAATATGTACAAACTTCTCAATACAAACATTAAAATTGTTTGCTAGTAGCGCTTCTTCCTTTATCTCCTCGAAGTAAGGAGCGCTTCCATCGTTGCGTAAAATCACCTGTTCAGCTGCAGGAGCGAATGTAAAATAGTAATAAAGCTCTCCTTTAAATGAAAACTTTGCCGGAAAAACATCTGGTTTTTCGTTTTTATTATAGTAAGGTTTTAAGGCCTCTTTGATGTTTTCAGGTAAATTGTGCATTCTTATCATGAGTTCATTTCTCCTAATTTTATAATTTTATAATTTTATAATTTGTAACACTATAAGGTCCCTAATATCTTTTACATAGTATTTTAAACTCTCTAAGAAAAGATGAATAAATATGTCTCCATCTTTTATTTACCGATAAATGAGAGGAACCATGGTATTATCATGTTTTCCACAAAAATTGTATAGATCACCATCATCAAATCCTGTTGCAAAAAATATGTTTCCTGGGAAATTTGAAATATTAGATTGTAAGTATGTATGTGTAAAAATGATTGTAGAAGCAAGAGTTAAAAATAAACCTAAGTAGAACTGCTCTTCGTATAAATGGTACAACGTTTTATAAGCTGTTATTTCAGCATATCTGCCTTGTGGAAAATAATCATTATTACTTGCCCAGTCATCATCATACCCATCCCATTCCATGGAGCCCGAAATATAAAGCTGAAAGCTATCTTTTTTATCAAATATTCCGAAATTAATAGCTACTATTTCTTTTGGTATTTTTTCTTTACTTAACAGTGTATTTAACCAATCCTCAAACTCCTTATAGCTCTTTTCTAGTAGATTTTGAAAATTGGTTATATCCATATTATAAATACTTTCTAGTGCTTCTATTAAATCTGCTTTATTCTTCATAGTTGGCATTTGCTTGATAAATACTATTAGTTGCTCCTCTAATTCCTCATGAGAGCGCATTCCTTGTTCTCCTTTCAACTGTTCGGATAAATTACTTAAACTATTTAAATGAATAAATACCATTTTTACCACTTCAATCTACACTTGCATTCAACAAAATGCTTAGCAATAGTTTAAAGAAGCGCCTATGTTTAATTACTAAACTAGGCGCCTTCGTTTATTTTCTTTGATACAGTGCATTTTCTAAGATGTACTCATAACATTTATCTGGAAGAAGATATCTCGGCTCTCCACCCATTGCAAATTCATCTCTAATATAGGAGGAACTGATTTCCATTGCTAGTCCCTTGTCTATGAGGTGGAATCCTTCATCGTTGTTTCTTAGGATAGGGGACTTGCTGATTACCTTTAGCATATCAATTCCGTCCCTTGCCATGACAATAAATTTATTTTCCTTCACTAAATCTTCACCGTTTTTCCATTTACCTGCACCTATATCAACTAGTAAATCTGCTCCCATGATGAAGAATACTTCATCATTCGGATATTTTTCTTTGAAATGCTTCATCGTTTGATACGTATTTGCATTCCAGGCTTCCTGGTTCATCTCATAATCATCTGCCTCGAATTTTTCATTGTTTTCGATAGCGAGTAAGATCATATTCCAACGATGGTTGTCTGCAACATTCATCTCTTTATCTCTTCTTTTGTGCGAACAAGGTAAAAAGATTACTTTATCTAAACGACATCTGCGCCCAATCGTACTTGCTGTCCACAGATGGACATTCGTAATGGGATCAAAGGATGATCCATAGATTCCGATCCTAGCCATATTTACTCCCCCTATAAACTTTTTTTCTGTTTCATCATTTGCTGCGTTTTTTCTTTGATTTCTGCGATGCGATTCATTTTATTATCCCAGCATTTTTGGCTCAGATCGACCGGATACTCTTCTGGATTTAACGGGCGCTTATATTCATCCCATAGTAGCTCTAGATTTTCTTGAACATTTTCTCGAATCTCTAATATAGAAGGAGTTTTGTACGTAAGCTTGCCGTTTTCAAAAATTGTATGATGCAGCTCTCTTGCCTCAAAATTGGTCACGAACTTACTTATGAATGTATGAACCGGGTGGAACATCTTTAATCGCTCTTCTTTTTGTGGCTCTTCGGTTTCTAAAGCAATGTAGTCCCCTTCTGATTTTCCATTGTTGCGATTTATGATTCGGTAGACTCTTTTCAAACCAGGTGTCGAAACCTTTTCAGGATTTGCACTTATTTTGATGGTGTCTACCATTTCTCCGTCCGTTCCTTCAATAGATACTATTTTGTAGACCGCTCCTAGTGCCGGTTGGTCAAATGCAGTTATTAGTTTGGTTCCGATTCCCCATGTATCGATTTTGGCCCCTTGCGCCTTCAGGTTTAAAATTGTTGCCTCATCTAAATCGTTAGAGGCAGATATTTTCGTGTCTTTAAATCCTGCTTCGTCCAGCATCTTTCTAGCCTCTTTAGATAAGTAGGCCAAATCTCCGCTATCCAATCGGATACCCTTAAAATTAATCTTATCTCCTTGCTCCTTCGCTACTCGTATCGCATTGGGCACACCAGATTTTAATGTGTCGTACGTATCCACTAAAAACACGCAGTCCTTGTGGCTCTCTGCATACTTGGTGAACGCTGTATATTCGTCGATATAAGCCTGAACCAATGAATGTGCGTGTGTGCCTGCAATAGGAATTCCAAACAGTTTTCCAGCTCTCACATTGGACGTTCCATCGAAGCCTGCAATATAAGCTGCTCTTGTGCCCCAGATAGCAGCATCCATTTCCTGTGCTCTGCGAGTACCAAATTCCAATGTTGTATCATCACCAACTACTTGTTTGATCCGTGCTGCCTTTGTAGCAATAAGTGTTTGGAAATTGATGATGTTTAAAATAGGTGTTTCAATCAGCTGTGCCTCGGCCAGTGGTGCCTCTATACGCATAATTGGCTCATTCGGGAATACTAGCTCGCCTTCTTTAAGGCTTCGTAATGTACCAGTAAATCGAATACCCTTCAAGTAATCTAAGTATTCCTCTTCATAGCCTTGGTCTCTTAAATAATCGATATCTGTCTCAGAGAAATGGAAGTTGTTGATAAATTCGATCACTCTCTCTAGACCTGCAAAAATAGCATAGCCATTCCCAAATGGCAGCTTACGAAAATAAACTTCGAACACCGATTTTTGATTATGAAATCCGTCTCTCCAATACGTTTGGGCCATATTAATTTGATACAGGTCCGTATGAAGAGCTAAGCTATCGTCTTTATATAATCGTTCCATTGAACAAACCTCCCAGTCTAAATTTCGATTAAATAACCTCTGCCCCTATAGACCCTTGGAAATGCCCTAAAGCCCAGTCATGTCCTACTTGATTGAAACTAGCGACTGCATCCTTGTGAACAATGACCTTAAAACCTTTATTGTAAGCATCCACTGCAGTATGAAGCACACAAATATCCGTACATACTCCAACTAAATGAACCTCGTTAATTCCTCTTTCGCGTAGTTTTATCTCTAAATCCGTTCCCGCGAAAGCAGAATACCTTGTTTTGTCCATCCAATACACTTGCTTACTATCTTTATGAATTTCATATATCTCCTGCAGGCTACCGTATAAATTACGGCCTTCTGTTCCTTCTAAATTGTGAGCAGGAAACAATTTAGTTTCTGGATGATAAGGATCGTTTGGATGATGCACGTCAATTGCAAAAACTACATAATGATTTTCTTGTATAAATGATTCTGTTAATCGAGCGATTTCCTGCTCAATGTCCTGCCCAGGCTTTCCGCATGTCAATGCTCCCTCTGTTGCAACAAAGTCATTAGTGTAATCAATGTTAATAAGTGCTTTCATTTTCATTTCCTCCTAAATATTATTTTAATAAACAAATCGTTAGTCATTAATAATAAAAAAATTAATATCTAGCCGTGTAAATAGACTTTACAATATCCATTTCCAAAAATTCGTATAATGCAGCAGGAGACTTAGATGTTCTTTGCGTTTTCTTTCCTTCCACTTTTTGAATAAACGGCAGCGTTTTTATTTTCCTAGCAAAGGATTGCTCGCTAAGGATACCTGGTTCATTAGTTACAGTTGCTAATACTGCTTGCAGCTCTGAATAAGTGAAATGTTTTGGCAAGAAGTTTTTAGCAACAGTCGTTTGGAGCAAATCATTTGTAATCATGTGAATAGCATCTGTAATGATTTCCCGATGGTCGAATGCTAATGAGAGATTTAACACTTCCTCAATGGAGAATAACTCCACTTCTGCTGCATCATCTGCAGCTTTTCTTTTAGAAAGGTAATCCATCGGAACAATAGCGTAATGTGCATTTGTAATAATCCATCCACGGGGATCTCTACCAGGTGTGTCATACACCCCGAAATGTTTGATCAGCACATTTTCAACGCCTGTTTCTTCCTCAAGCTCTCTCTTAGCTGCTTCCAAAGCAGTTTCATCCTCTTGAACAAAACCTCCTGGTAGCGCCCATTTTCCTGCCTCTATATTTGTATCGCCTTCCGCGTTCAGTAAGGCCCGCTGGATCAGCATTAGCTTCAGAGACATGATAGGTGGTTTATGCTCTTCCTTGTTCTCTGCAACTATTGTAAAAACTGCGATATCTGATGTATAGCCGTCCGGTGTTTTATATTTTCTGATATCATACTGCTTTAATGCTTCTTCGTTAGACATGTTTATCACTCCTTCTGAAGAAAAAATTCTTTTCCAAAGGTGTTTTGATTAACAATTCGTTAACCTTAATTTGATTGTAATATTTGGAATTAAAAAAGTCAAACGAAAAGTCGAAATTAAATGCAAAATGTTTATTCCTTTTATTCGTACCTAGTAGTAATTACGAATTCAAAATCGCCAGCTGCTTGGATATTATTTTCATACTCAAAATTATAAATTAATATTAATGCATTATATGGTTTTGTTATATTAATTTTCTTTTTAACATTTGGGATTATAACATCATCATATGAACACCCTTCTAAAAGTTTGGATAGATCATCACTCTTCTTACTAACAAAATCTTTTTCAATGAAGTCCTCGTCTGTTTCATCCATATCAATATTAAAATCCAAATAAAATTTAGAAGGAATGGAATCTCCATCCTCATCATAAGTTACATCCACGTACCCATATAACAAGCTCTGGTTTTTGATATTACCAAGCCAAATGGAAACCATTCCTTGCTTATACATCCTCATCTACTCCTTCATATATTTGTTGCGAATAAACTACTCATTAAACTCGAGACAATCTGATCGCTTCTTTTTGGAAATATACCCCAATTATAATTCGCATGGTATAATCATTGTGTTACTTTTAGCAATTCTAAATTAGAGGAGGAAAGGTGATATGAGGAAACCAACCATTCAAGTAACCGTTATAATATTAATAGTTGTGATTTTTTTTGGTCCCTTGTTATATGACTACTACACGAAGCCGGAAGATTCCTTAGAACTATATCAAGAGTTAAGATTCTCAGAAGAATTCTCGAGTGTTCACCATTTGTTGGAGCCGGGCTACGAGAATTATTTTTCTGAAGAGGCATATGACGTATTAAAAAGCGAGAAAGGTAGCCCGTCAATGATTCGGCAATTCACCGTTATTCAGTATGATGATGATACAGAATCAGTTCTTATAGAAACCAGTCCTGGGACGAATAAACTAACGATCCTTCGGGCAGAAGTGCTCCCCGAAGCAATAGAGAATTATTTTAAGGAATTCGATGAAGAATAGCTAATTAAGCCATTTTAACTCTTTTCTTGATATTTATAATATACAAAGGAAGATATAATAAAAGTTATACCAACTATCATAAAAACGATATGGTGGAATGGTTCAATTAGAATATATAGATTTATAAATAACATCAAAAATATAAACACTATACTAAAATATAAAAATCGGGCATATTTCATTTTAATTACCTCATTTACTTATTTAATGTTTTTGCATTTAGGATAGCTACAGTTCAAAACTACTTATATGAAATAGATTTATAAATAATAGCTTAGTTCGATTAATACGAACCAAGCTATCATGAAAATTAACTTTGAATTTCTTTAATACTCTTCCCGCTTAAAAATGCATGACCCGCTACTGCTTTATGTACTGTCTCAAAACCATATTTTTGATAGACCTTTTCGATGGTTTCATTTATAGGGAAAACCCATAGCTTTTCAATTCCCTTTTTTGTAACTTCTTGCTGAATATGATGAATGATTTGTCCGATTAATCCTTTTCCTCTAAATGCTTCTAATGTTGCTACACTTTCCATTCTAGCTTGATTGCCGTCTTCAAAAATACAAGCCGAGGAGCAGGCTACCCCATCATAACGAAGTAGATAATGAGTGAATGCTGGGTGATTAAATTGCTCCTCAAAAACCTTTTCCATTACTTCCAGACCACCGAACTCTTTTATACTTCCCTCAATCTCAATCGCTTCTCGGTAATTTTCATTTGTCACTTTTTCAATTGTCACCTTAGGGTCAGCGGAGATATCAATAACTTTGTTATCCCATAGTTGTACCGGACTTATCAATTCTTCATATTTAAAATTTCTCGATTTTAGTTCGGTCAGTAAGTTTTGCTGGTTTTCTAGGTCATAAATGTAGAATCTTGGTACGATGTTTTTGGATTGAAAAAAGTTTATGACTTCTTCAGCTACTTCATGTGAATTGTCGCAAGCAGTCATTATCCTTGCATGATTAGCATCATAGTAGTCAGGCTGATTCTCGTTACAAAATAGAATCCCCCATGATCTATCAATTCTTCTAGTAAATGTTTCGCAGTATGCTATATCTAGCATATGTATAGTTTGCATGTTCATTAAATTACCCCTATCTATTTTCATACATTAAATCTTTTTTCATGTAATAATGGTCAAAGTCCCGACCAACGTTAGGCAGAGTTCCATACACTTCATACCCATGTTTTTTATAAAACTCTAATGCCTGAAAGCTTAAAGTATCCAGTTTAATGAAATCACATTTTCTTTCCTTAGCTATTTCCTCTGCTTTTATCAACAACTTTGAACCATACCCGTTCTTACGTAGCGATTCATCCATTATCAAAACATGAATTTCTAGCCAATTCCAGCATACTTCTCCCATTATTCCTCCTAGCACTTGATCCTTCTCATCCTTTATAAATAAGTTAACTTCCTCATATCTCCCTCTCAAGTCCTCAGGAAAGTGTGCTAGATTAAAATAATACAATCTTTCATTAATATTTTTTTTAGATTCATCGGTATCTTCTCGTATTATTCTCAATTCCACTGTTTTCTTCCTTTCTATGTGCATAATCCTTTTTTTACCTCTTCTACTTTATCTGTAAAATCAATTGGATTATCATCCCTTATAACTTCTAGTAGATTCAATACAACGCCTTTGCATATTATGTCAGCCTCTTTTAATGCTTCAATAAATAAATTTCTATATTCATCATGATTTAAAATTCTATAATGTAGAAACACCATCCACTCTCTACTTTTTTCGATATTCATTGGAACAGCAGCAATCATTTGTTTCAAGCCTTTCTTAGGAGAAAACGCACTTAAGTATTCTATTGTATGTATAACGCCCCACATGACTTCTTCCTGTTCGGTTTCATCGTCTAACACGCCCATCAGCTGACCGATAAAGTGAACATCATTTGTATTTGCTACTTCCTCCAATGCCTCTTCGAACAAAATAATTTCTTGCTCAGAATGCATCAAGCGATTATCTTTCAACCTATGAATTACTTCTGTATAGTCCATTAGCGTCCTCTCTAAAACTAAATATTTGTGCTTCTTGTTCAATTTTAACATGTATTTAATTTTTTTCCTTTCTTTTTCAATGAATAAATGTAATTTTCCATCATTTTCACCTTCACTCAATAGCAAGCTGTCTTATACTAATTTTTTATTTTCTAATACATAATAATGTCAAATTAGATAATAACTAATAGTTATTAGAGCATAGAGGAGTGAACTATTTTGGATACTAATAAGGTACTGGTAGCGGGTAGTGGAGTTTTAGGAAGTCAAATAGCTTTTCAGACAGCTTTTTACGGATTTAAAGTAGCCGTATATGATATTAATGAAGAAGCGTTAGAGAAGGCAAAGGAAAGACTTACTGGGCTGAAAGCAAGCTATCAAGAAGACTTAGGTGCAACTCAAGAAGCAGTAGATACAGCTTATGATCGTTTAACGTTGCATACGGACTTAGCTGAGGCTGTTCAGGATGTGGATTTAGTAATTGAAGCAGTTCCCGAAGTGTTGGATATCAAGAAAGTATTTTATGAAAATTTGTCGAAGGTTGCTCCACAGAAAACAATCTTTGCGTCAAATTCCTCCACTATGATCCCTAGTCAGCTCGTTGAGTTTACGGGTCGTCCTGAGAAATTCTTACATTTACACTTTGCAAATAGAATTTGGTTAAACAACACGGCTGAAATTATGAAACATGAAGGCACAGAACCTCAGGTTTTTGAAGAGGTGATTGAATTTGCTAAAGCAATTAATATGATTGCTTTACCTATCCATAAGGAACAGCCTGGCTACATTTTAAATTCCTTATTAGTACCATTTTTAGATGCCGCTCAAAATTTAGTCGCAAATGGAATTGCTGATCCTGAGACAGTGGATAAAACATGGATGGCAGGTATGGGCGTAAACAGAGGCCCCTTCGGAGTGCTAGACATTATAGGATTAAACACCCCATATAACATTGCACTTGAAAAAGCAAAATTAGGAAATGAGCAAAAGGCGAAAATAGCAGCATACTTTAAAACGGAGTTAATCGATAAAGGACGATTGGGAATTCAAAATGGAAAAGGTTTTTATGATTATCCAAATCCAAAATATGAAGATCCTAAATTTTTGAAATAATTTTCTGAAGAAGGCTATTTATTAGTCTTCTTTTTTTCATGAATCTATTTGGTATAGCGCTCGTTTACTACAATAATGCTGTGCTTTACGAAAATTTTCCAGCGTATTACGACAATCTAACGTTCGTTTACTACAATGCCGCTCTACTTTACGACAATCACCCAGTAAATTACTACAATCCATATCTGACTGTTAATTTGAAAAGAAATTTACGACATTCTAGACCTCCTTTACGACAATGCTGCTCTACTTTACGACATTCACCCAGTAAATTACTACAATCCATTTCTGACTGTTAATTTGAAAAGAAATTTACGACATTCTAGACCTCCTTTACTTCAATGCCGCTCTACTTTACGACATTCACCCAGTAAATTACTACAATCCAAATCTGACTGTGAATTTGAAATGAAATTTACTACAATCTAACTTTCATTTACTACAATGCCGCTCTACTTTACGACAATCACACAATGAATTACTACAATTCAAATGGAACTGTTAGTTCAGAAGGAGATTTACCGTAGTCTAGTGCATCTAGTAAGTCTAGAGAATTTAGTTTTTTTACGAAACAAGCATATAGGAGTGGTACCTTGCGGAGAGTAATAAAAATACACATTTAAAAAGTCAGAGTGAGAAACAATTCACCCTGACTTTTTCATATATTTAGCGTAGCATTATAGATCCGCCGTCTGCCATGATTGTTTGACCAGTTATATACTTAGAGTCCTCGCTTGCTAAGAAAACTGCTACGCGACCGATATCTTCTTCCACATCACCGAAGCGTCCTAATGGGATTTTGCTGCGAACATTTTCGTAATATTCAGGCTGTGCTTTCGCCCATGCTCGTACGCCTTCAGAGTCGGCAATAGGAGAAATAATGTTTACGTTAATACCGAAGCGACCCCATTCATTGGCTGCCACACGGGAAATTCCTCGAATTGCTTCTTTTGCTGCAGCGTACGCCCCTTGTGTTTCGTGTCCAGCTAATCCAGCGCCTGATGCAAAGTTAATCACATTTCCTTTTGTTTCTTTTAAATATGGAAGTGCTGCCTGCATCAAATAGAAGGTTGGGTAAAACCCTGTGCCGAATGACAAATCTAAATCTGCTTGTGTTGTGTCTTCAATCGTCACCTGTTTAGATGCATGTGCATTATTGACTAAAACATCAATTTTTCCATACGCTTCTGCTACTGTAGTGATAATTGTAGGAAGCTTGTCTCTATCCATTAAGTCTGCCTTTAAAAACATCGATTTAGGTGATATTTCCTGAAGTACTTTTAGACTTGCTTGACCAGCTTCTTCGTTCACATCAACAATTGCTATTATTGCTCCTTCCTTAGCCATCGCCTTGGACATACCTAGCCCAATGCCTCCTGCTCCTCCTGTAACAATAACAACCCTATCCTTAAGTCTGTCCATAATATTACCTCCTTAACTCTTTTCTATTTCATCCTACCCCTTAATCCTTTATATCTCAATTTAAATGCTATTATATATTTATACTATTTGATTCTAGCCCCATCATGCCCAGTATCCTCTGTACTTTTTGTAATAATTGCAGAAGCATTTTTATAGTTTTCATTTATAGATTCGCTAGAAGAAACCACTGGGTCTCCGTATGCAGTGAAACTAGTGGGGTCTTCCTTCTCATTCGCTTTTTTTGTACTAGCCCTCTCCGTACTCTCTGCAATAATGGAGTATGCTGCTTTGTGTGTATAATCCATAGGTCGTGCATCTGATTTTAAAGGGTCTCCGTATGACCGATCCGTTGTATATTCCTTGGAAGTATTCTGTTTTCCATAGTCATTCATCATTGGCTTTTGTGTACTATCTGCAATTTGGGAGGATGCTTGCTTAAATTCTTGATTTATTGAGGGTTTGGTAGATTTAATGGGATCTCCATAAGCCGTATTCGTAGCAACGTTTTTATTCCCTAATTTAGCACTTTCATTATTTTCTTGCTTCAAGATATGTATGGCCTCCTTTAATCGAATACTATTATACTTTCCACCCTTGTAACAAATATGCAGTCTAGAATAGGTGAAATAAAAAGTGTATATCCAATAATGGATATACACTCATCATTTACGGATTATTCTTTTCCTGAAATATAAGCCCATTTGTAGCTATAATCACCTGTAAACGGATGAGATATAATTCCGTGGACGTATGGTTTTTGTAGTGACATGAGTCCTGACTGATACATCGATGCGACGGAAACATCTTCCTCCATAATGATTTTTTCGGCTTTTGCTAGTGCTTCCCAGCGTGCCTCAGGCTCCAATGCAAGTTCATTTTTTGCTTGGTCAATCAGTTTATCCAACTCCGGGTTTGAATAAGACATATTATTTTGCGGTGAACCTGTAACAAATAATTCTAGGAAGGTAATTGGATCTTGGAAGTCAGGTGCCCAGCCAGTGCTTTGAATATCGTAATCCTGCGCTGCATCCTTGTCCAATTTCACATTGAATGTAACTGGTATCAGCTTAATAGTAAGCCCTTTAAGATTTCCTTCCATCTGAGCTTTTAAATATTCATCCATATTTTTAGCAAGCTCACTGTCATTACCAACTAATTCTAGCTCTAATTCAGTCAGTCCTTCTTCTTCCATTCCTTCTTGAAATAGTTTTGCTGCTTCTTCAACGTTATACTTTGCCATGTCTCCATTTATATCACGAAAATCTTTTTTATTTTCATCGAATGTCAGTCCCTTAGGCACTAGGAAATCACCTGGTATTGAACCGTTTGCCAGTATAGCTGATGCCAAATCCTCTTTGTTGAAGGACATAGCAATTGCTTTACGAATTTTCACATTTGAAAGGGCTGTTTTTTGACCATCACGTTCTTGGTTTAGCTTCAAATAGTAGATAGTAGGTTTTAATTCTTTTATTACTTCTTCATGGTTTGCATATTGAAGTGCAAATTCTCCTGATAATCCTACACGATCTTTTTCCCCATTCTCATAGAGGTTAACAGATGTAGCTGTTTCCTTGACTACGTCCACATTAACCTTATCCAACTGGACAACTTCAGCATCCCAGTAGGTTGCATTTTTTTCTAATGACCAGGATAAGCCAGTCCCGTCCCATTCAGTTAGCACAAATGGTCCATTGTAGATAAGGTTATCTGAGTTTGATGCATAGGAATTACTTTTTTCAGTTACATATTCTTCATTTTGAGGATAGAAGGTACCAAATGACATTAAGGACATAAAATAAGGTACGGGTCTCTCAAGCGTCACCTTTAAGGTTTTATCATCCACGGCTTCAACGCCCAATTCTTCTTTTGCCATTTCCCCCATTGATATTTGGGTTGCATTTTTTATTAACCCTTGCATCATATAAGGACCATAGGAACTGCCTGTCTCAGGGTCAATTGCTCTTCTCCAAGAAAATACAAAATCTTTTGCTGTTACTGGAGTACCATTGGACCAGTTAGCATCTCGTAATTTGAATGTATAGGTTAATCCATCTTCTGAAACTTCTGGTTCACCTTCTGCCATTGCAGGCACAGGAATGTTTTCTTGATTTAATCGATAGAGCCCTTCCATTACGTTATTAAGGTAATTAAATGACACAGCATCATCGGCCAAAACTGAGTCCATTGACGGAATCTCTGCACCTGCAACAAGATTTAATTCTTGTACTTCATCAAGTTCAGCAGAATCTTTCCCCTCAGTAGTTTCTGGTTCTTTCGTTGAACTTTCTTTAGTATTTTTGTCCTCATTGCAAGCAACTAGCAAAATACTTAAGGTAAGTAGAAACACCCATAATAATTTCTTTTTCACTTCATTCATCCCCTTTTTTTAACATATTAAGCACTCTATTAATATATTTCACTAATCGCAATAAATCAAATAAAAATTAGATTTTTTAGAATTATCTCATTATTATTCGTCATAAATATGTATGTTAGCACACTTTTTGATTTGACTGTCAATCAAAATCATATATTCTATTAAGCGCCACTTCTCTAACTTGATACTTTTACTTTCATTTTGACAATAGAAATAGCCAGTAAACTTTCGTTTACCGGCCTTTCTATTAGTTTTTAAATATTTTATAGTCCTCTAGCCATTTCCTTTACAATTTCATCAATTACTGTAGCTGTACCTGACTTATCTTGTACCAATACACTAAAAATATATTGTTCCCCACTACTTCCTTCTATATAACCACTTAGCGTACTAACGCCAGTTAATGAACCTGTTTTGGCAAAAACGTTACCTGAAGTAAGTGGATCTTTTAGACGGTTTCTTAGTGTGCCTCCTACCATTCTGTCAGGATGAGCAGCTACTGGTAAACTTTTAAAATAAGTGGCAAACCAATCTTCCTGTTGTATCTTTAGAAGTAAATCATTAATAGCCAAGCCGGACACTGAGTTTGCGTGAGACATGCCAGAGCCATCTTCAAATTTCCAATTAGACATATCTAAGTTAATGGAATTACCGTACTGCTCCATCACCTTTAAGCCGGCCTTCGTGCTTCCATGATTGCCGTTGACCTTGCCCATTGTTTTAACCAATATATCCGCAATACCATTATTACTTAGCTTCATATAAGGAATGAGTAGTTCTCTTAATGGCATAGATTCTTTTACTGATATTAGTTCAGCGCTTTTAGGAGTGGCAGCTCTAAACAATTTATGTTTCTTATACTCTATCCCTACTTGTTCTAATATGGCTTGGAACATTGTCAATGTATGAGTAGTTGGGTGCTGCATCGTTACCCACTCTCTTTTAGTCTTATCGATCGGTAGATTGCCACTTATGACAATTTGATTTGTTCGATAAGATCTTTCAATCGTAATTGTATTACTTTGGCCAGCCGCTACAGTTTGTGCTTGATTGACAATTTCTAGATCTCCAAGATGGGGTGTTGCTTTTACGGTAGGAGCATTCCCGATTGCAGAACCATTGACATCTATAATAATGGTTCCAGAATCATAGTCAGCATTTGGTGATGTAGTCAATGCAGAAATTGGAGCTGCGTAGTAATACGATTCATCGTTTGCCCATATGCCTGGTGTTAACAACTCATCATCAAACCACTTGTCATCTCCGACAATTCTTCCATCAATCGTTTGAATTCCTTTAGCCTTCAATGCTTGAGCAAATTGTCGTAAGTCTGCCTCCATTAAGGTTGGATCGCCTTGTCCCTGTAAATAGACATCTCCTTTTAATACTCCATTAGATAGCTTACCGCTCGTATACAGACTTGTTTTAAAACGATAATTTTCTCCTAGAACATCTAGCGCTGCGGCAGTAGTAAGCAGCTTCATATTGGAAGCAGGTTTAATAGGTGTATCACCATTATAGTCATACACCACTTCACCAGTCATCCGGTCCATAATCGCAATACTTACTTTTGCACCTGACAGTTTTTCTTGAACGATTGTCGAAATGGATTCACTTAAAGCATCCTCTGTTGTTACCTCTGCTTGAGCTAATTGCCCCATTCCAAACATGCTCACAAATAAGACCCAAGCCATCAAAAGGCTTGCCCACCTTTTCCTCATAATCTTCCCCCATTCTAATTTGCATTAATAGATTAGGGACATATTCCACTTAAAGAAGAAATTTCCTTCCAACAAGTAAAAAAGAGGATTTTCGGAGTGGTATGTTAAGGAAAGCATCTATCAATATTCCTATGATAAATATGTCTATTGAATTAGTATTAGAGAGTATTTGCTGTTTTAGTCGAACATTCATCGTCTCTGCATGTATCGATTTTCCGTAATTTATATATTCCTAAATACGGTTGGTAGCAATTCAGAAATCTTATCTGTCCTTAAAGTGGTATCTAGAGAAATGTAGGGATTCTCTTCTTTTGTAACAATCACTGGGCAAATTAAGGTACTGTCGAATCCAAGCTGCTCCACTCTCTTTTTATTAAATGTATAATAGCTTTCTTTTTGTGGTGGACCTGCATGAAGAATGCCTATCACGTTATTTTTAGTTAGCTCTATCAAGGCATCTGATAAATCATAAACATTCACAAAAGATCTATATACATTTTCCCACGCGCTATATAGTTTACTTTCTTTTATATTCTCAATTAATTGGAGAGTACGTCTTTCTATGTAATGATTGTCCCCATATAATGGTCCTGTGCGTACAATCACATAGTTTGGGTGATTCTCCATCAAATATTGTTCTCCGGCATGTTTTGCATTTACGTAAATAGCTAGACGAGCTTCGGAAGGTAGCAAACCAATTGGATCAAGCTCATCGTAATCACCCCTGCCATCCACGAACACCGCATCGGTAGATAAGAATATGAATTTGGTGTCTTCACTCAAATGTGTTACGACATTTTTCAGTCCAATTTCAATAAGCTGGTCCTCGTTTTCCATGCTCATAAGACACCATATGACGACATCCGGCTTTATACTTTCTATTGTCTGTGCAACTAAATGCTTGTCCATTACATCTAAAGGAATGATATTTTTTGCCGCGTTTGACAATCGAGAGGTTCCAACAACGGTTAGCGATTCGTCCTCAATAGCCTTTTGATATAAGGTAGATCCTAAAAAACCAGTGGCTCCAAGAATAAGTACTTTCATTTTATTGCTCCTTTTGTTTTATTTAGTTCAACGTTTTTCTAAAGGAATAGCACCATTTGTCGTATTCAAATTTATTTTCATAAAAACGGTGGGCTTCTTTTCTTTGTAAGCCTGACTCTAAAGCTATGTACTCTGCACCATTTTCTTTAGCGTATTTATGTATGTATGTTAATAATTGTTCACCGTAGCCACCTGAACGCTGTGATGTATCCGTTACTAAATCGTAAACAAATATATGGCGCTTATTGTAAAAGTTCGTTCGCCAGCTAAATCCGATTAAAGAAACCATTTTCTCTTGGACATAGAGGGCATACAACTTGTATCCATCCTTCTGCATTTCGTCCAATAAATCTATGTACGTTTCCATCGTTAAATCTGTTCTTAGTTGATTCATTAAAGGAAATGCTTCTGACCACTGCTCTCTTGTAATTAGCTCTTTTACTGTCTCTAACATTATGTCCCCTCATTTTCTTATTAAAAATTAAACTCAGCTCTTATTATTTGTACGACTTCATATGGACTCAAAAAAGTATTATCGATTCTTATATAATTTTCTCTTTCTATTTCTCCAGGCATTGAATTTAATCTGTTATTTTCCATTGTTGTTAGTAAGTGATGTTCAGATAGCTTCACGTTTCTTTTTGTTGGTTTACATTCTAATCGATGTGGTGTCATATTTCGTTCGAGTCTCTTCTCCACATTGGCTTCTAACTCAACAAAGTAAATAGAAACACCTTTGGATGACATCATTTGACAGATATTCTCTATATCATCCCAATCCTCTTGTTTGTCAAAATACCATACCTTCGTAAAGATCATTCCATCCTGATTACTTTTCAAAAATGATTGAAAAATCTCCATTCGAAACTCGTGAGTCAGTCTCCACATTTCCTCACTAAAGCCAAAAAGTGGCTCTAGCAAATCTATTGTCATATGGTTGTGAAACAGCTTTAGACCTGTTTCCCTCGCAAGCTCCTGTCCAACTGTCATCTTGCCCACTGCTTAGGGTCCAAATATAAAAACAAACTTATCCATTTTAGTCTCCTATCTGCTAATCTTCAATAATTAACATATTATTTTCATCAAACTCCCAGGAATCTGCGTGGGCAACCTCCCAAAAATAGCCGTCAAGGTCAGTAAAGTAGCCACCGTAACCACCCCAATCGGTTGCTTTGGCTGTTTTTTGAATAGTTGCACCTGCAACATGAGCTTTTTTCATTAATTCATCCACTTCTTCTTTAGTTTTTGCATTATAAGCAAGTGTGAAGCCTGTAAATCCATTGGCTACCGTGGGTGGATTAGCTGAATCTATGTCCTTAGAAAGGTCTTCCAATGGATATAAAGCTATTTTAGTACCTTCATTTTTAAAGAAGATAATATGCGGACTTGATTCTGGTCCTCTTACAGCAGTAGCGAATCCTAGTTTCTTGTAAAACTCATGTGCACGGACGATATCCTTTGTCCCAAGTGTAATAATATTTATGCGATTCATTGTAATTCCTCCTAGGTATAGTTTCGAGATTGTGGAGATATTCCATCTTTCATTGAGCCAAATGTATGTCTATTAAAGGGATGTCCATAATAGTAAAGCAGAAATTGTACATTGGTAAACGATACTAATAACAAACAAGGAGTGAAAAAATGAAAAAGCAGGATGACTTTAATACAAAAGCACCTAAAAATGAAAAAATAACGATTGAAAACGGATCTACCTATCCAAACGGTAACCATGTTCCTGGTGACTCTGTTGATAAACATAAAGCACTCGAAGAGGCCAATATCATTCTAACTGGCGACGAGATCAAACAACAAAACGAAAATTTATAATTTTTTCAAATACTAGATGGTATCTCTTTCTAGTATTTTTTTATGGATTTTTCCTAAGTAAATTGGGACTCAAGAAACTGTCTTATTATAAATACTACAAAAGATTTTTCTTTCCTCCTTCCACTTCCTCCTTTTGTAAGTTAGCAGTTAAAATATATAGATTTAAATCATTCTATAAACATACCAAGCAATAATTTGGCAATTATTTAAGAACTATAATACAATCAATTATATGAGTCTAACGAATTAGGTCTAAGGACTCTTATTATAAGTTTTTATTTGAGGATAGGGGAGAAAAGATGAGTATCTATGATTTTGATTTTAAATTACCGGATATCAGTGGTAACTTGGTTTCATTAGAAAAATTTAAGGGGAATGTAGTGTTGATCGTCAATACTGCAAGCAAGTGTGGCTTTACATACCAATATGAAGATTTGCAAAAATTATATGCTCGTTATAAGGAGCAGGGATTTGTAGTCCTAGGATTCCCATCTAATCATTTCGATGACCAGGAGCCTGGTAGTAATTCAGACATTAATCAGTTTTGTAAGATAAATTTTGGTGTACAATTCCCAATGTTCTCTAAGGTAAAAGTAAGAGATCAAGAAGCCGAACCTCTTTTTAATTACCTAACGACAGTTAAGCCATTTAAAGGATTTAACAATTCTCATCCGTCTTCTCGAATACTAAGTTCCATCATTAATGAAAAGGTACCACATTATATGCAAGGAAATTCGATTAAATGGAACTTCACTAAGTTTCTATTAGATCGTAATGGTAACGTTCTACATCGTTATGAATCTACTACAGATACCATTGATATGGAAAAGGATATTGAAGCATTATTATAATAAGCATTGGTTTAAAGGGTAAAATTTTTTTATCAAAATATGATTCTTGTTTTTCGAATTCAAGAATCATATTTTGAAATGCTGGTAGACAATCTAAAGCTTAAATCGACGCAGTAGCAGATGAAGATGCTGCTTGGTCCGCCTTTACACAGTCAATTGCGATAACTAATGCAAGGATAATAGCTTCCATCTCTTCTTTCCATATTTCCACCTGATAGCTATCCCCCCAAGTGAACCATTCCTTACTAACTTGCCCTACCACTTCTCCGTGCTGTAACACCTGGAAATTCATATCCCACCAGTTACCATGCACCTCAATACCAGCTGCATCAATTGAATAACGAGCCTTCAAGAAAGAGAATTCCTTCTTAATCGTTAGTACTTCTTTTCCATTTACCTCCACAAAAAACTTCGGTAAAAAACTGAACATTTTTTTCGTAATGAGCGCTATTTCGTTTCTGGATGTATTTAAAATAGAGAACGTTTTGGGGATTTTCATAAAGCTGCCCTCAACGTAATATACATCGTTCTCCTGCTGATCCTTTACGGTGAACTTGCCACTTAGACTTAATACCTTTTGCTTTATATAAAGTTTTTTCATAATTTTTTCTCCTTTTGTTACATTTTATAATTAGCAAATCTTGAATATTTACATTGGATAGCTTCCGAATACATCACTATTGGAGCTTTATTTTATAGCTGTGCATAGATTTAGGAATACCTTTTATCTGAAAAGTACCATCGTAAGTTAAGTGTCTTATTCTATATTCTAAGAAGAATGGATCTATTATCTCTTTATTAAGTATTTCAGCTATGACTTCTCCTACGGGAAGAAACTCTTTTTCAGATTGACTGTTATGCAGCATTTCGGCAGTTGCTTGAATGAGGGAATCATAATAATTTTCTGTAACCCCTATTATTTCTCTGCCATTCCATTTGCGCAAGACTTCCTTACTATCAACTAACTTGAACCATTCTTCGATATAGGTTGAACGCTCATTTGAGGAAAGTGGAAAAACATCTTTGTTTTGTTCAAATATTTTTTTAATTTGCTCCGAATGTAATTGTGAAGTATAAGATATAGCTGTTTTATCCTCAGTTATCAAATAAATAGTATTTTTCTTCTCTCTCAATAAATAAACCATAAATCGAATCCCTATTTGTTCAGCCACATTATTTCCATACCATAAATATATAGGGATTGAATCGACAATATCATCTATTTGACGTAACATATTGCTGAATTTACTGGCATAATTTCCTTCTTCCTGCTCGTCATTTATATGATCAAATAGCCATTCTTCTCGTATTTTTTGCTCTGTTTCTTTATCTAACTTTCCTAACGGACCAAAAGTAAAGTTATCTGGGATAGCGATGACTGTATGTGGCTTCGGAAGTCCTACCTTAAGAGACCCGGCTGCAGATTCCGAAGAAACTAAATGAATAGGTCCTTTAGATCTTTGATGTAACTGTAGAGACTCTTGGATGAAGGAGTTTATTTTTTCTACCATGTCACTCATTATTTCCTGCTTGATAAACCAGGTTCGTGAACGGAGAGGTCGATAATTTTCATGGTGAAACTCTTCAAATTCACTTGGTGTATTGATTTCATACATCTTGCAGTCATAGTTCTTAAATTCAGTTGCTGTTAAATAGTTTTGAGTTTCTATTTTATATACAATGACAACATTCGGCTCAATGAAGAAATAGATAAATGGGTAATGCGTTTTTGTTTTTATAACTATATCTATTCCTCTCTTCTATATGGATTTGACTTCTTTTCTTTTTTTTATTAAACGGTATTTTTTCAATATTACATATATTTTACTTCAATACACAAAAATAAAACAGCTGATTATTCAGCTGTTTTCATATTCCTTGTACAAATTTCACTTCATCGTATCCGCAATTATTACAAGTGATGAGATGTGGGCAAATTTCTTCCTTGCTTGTATGAGAATAACCGTCTGCCATTTTAATGGTGTCTAGGTCGTTGTAATGAGCATAGGGATCTAGAAAATCACTTTCCTTGCCAGCGTCCTCTAAAGGGTTAGTACACTTTGGACAGTTCTCTTCAAATTCATTGAATGCATTGCACAGTGGACACTCGGACATAAAGATTCTCCTTTGGCCTTTAGCTTTAGTATCCTTCTATTCATTTAAAATATGTATAAAAAACACCCCTCTACAACGGATTGTAGAGAGGCACTTGATTTTCTTTTATTAAGAGTGAATAATAACGTCTTTTCCTTCTTTACGATCCTTTGCATACTCAGCAGTAGCCGTAAATAAAACATCAGAGGAAGAGTTTAATGCAGTCTCACATGAATCTTGGATGACTCCAATGATGAAACCTACACCTACCACCTGCATCGCAATTTCGTTTGGAATACCAAACAAGCTACAAGCTAATGGAATAAGTAAAAGTGATCCACCAGCAACTCCAGATGCTCCTGCAGCAGACACAGCAGCAAGAACACTTAGGATTAAAGCAGTAGCTAGGTCCACTTCTATATTTAATGTGTTTACAGCAGCTAATGTTAATACAGAAATAGTCACAGCTGCTCCAGCCATATTGATAGTGGCACCCAAAGGAATTGAAACAGCGTATGTATCTTTGTCCAATTTCAGCTTTTCACATAGCCCCATGTTTACTGGAATATTAGCTGCCGAGCTACGCGTAAAGAAAGCTGTAATTCCACTTTCTCTTAACGTGCGGAATACTAATGGGTAAGGATTTTTTCGTACATATAAGTAAACAATTAAAGGATTAATAACTAGAGCTACAAATAGCATACAGCCTAATAATATGATGATTAATTGACCATATTCTTTTAAAGCGGAAAGACCATTAGTTGCGATAGCTTCAAATACAAGTCCTAAAATACCAATAGGGGCAAGTTTAATGACCCATTTGACTAGTTGTGAGATTGCATCTGAAAAATTAGCTATGGCAGTCTTTGTTGTTTCTGCAGCATTCTTCAGAGTTAGTCCTAAAAGAATAGCCCATGTTAAAATCCCAATATAATTTGCGTTTAAAATAGCATTGATAGGATTATCTATGACATTAAACAAAAGGGTTTTCAACACCGCTACAATATCACTTGGAGGTGTTACGTCCTCTACTCCAGTTGTAAGCGTAAGAGTAACCGGAAACAGGAAGCTAGCAATAACACCAACTAGCGCAGCGAGAAAAGTTCCAATTCCATAAAGAATAATAATTGACTTCATATTCGTTTGCTGACCACTTCTATGAGACGAAATTGCATGAATAACTAGGAATAATACAAGTATTGGTGCAACAGCCTTCAAAGCACCAACAAACAAAGCACCAAAAATAGTCACCCAGCTTGCAGCTTCAGGTATAGTTAGAGCTAGAATAACACCTATAAGAATACCTAGTAAAATTTGTTTAACGAGACTTACTTGGTTCCATTTATGTATAAGTTTTTTCATGTTGTTCCCTCCGTTATTAAACATAATAGCATATTCAACGATGTTACTGCTCCTTAATATGTTAAATAATTGTGATTAGTTATATATAAATGCTAGTCTAACACGAAGATTATGAATTGGTAAACAATTATTTCAAAATAACATTTTCCAATTGTTACAAGTGCCTGGCACCTGTAACATAACATAGCACCAGTACTTAACAATATAGAAACCGATAATGATTTAAGCACGTCATGTAAGTAAGTTGAACAAGATTAGATTATAGTAGTGATAAGATATTATTATAAGGAGTAGTGATAGATGGAAACGAAAGAATATCTTCATACACATTTAGAAGAGATTGAAGCCTGGGAGAAAGATCAGAAGGGTTTATGGTTTTGGGAGAAGCTAGGCCGTCTTCCTTTTAAGGTCTTAGATAAGTTAACTCCTGCTTTTATACAAGAAAAAATTGGCTTACTTGTTTCTGAAATAGGTAGCTATATACAAACCGGTGGAAAATACTTAATCAATGAACAAACGATGATTAATAAGATTAAATCATCTACTCCTTACGACCCTATTGAGTCTATAGAGGATATTGGGAACATTCCATTAGAAGATATGATCATACTGAGTGAAAGGTTACAAAAAGATCGTGTGAAGTTTGCTACTCTTCAGGGTGCGACTACTGGGGTTGGTGGCATATTTACACTAGCAATCGATATTCCCGTGATTCTTGGTACTGCACTAAAAACTTTGCAGGAAATTGCGATTATTCATGGGTATGATCCAAATGACAAACAGGAGCGTGTGTTTATCATTAAGTGTCTGCAATTTGCGTCTGCTGATATCGTTGGAAAAGAATCCATTTTAAATGAATTATCGGTTCTTCATGAAAAAAAACCGACGTCAGAGAATATGCTGTCCCAGTTAAAAGGCTGGCAGGAAGTATTTTTCACCTATCGTGATCAATTTGGTTGGAAGAAGCTCTTTCAAATGGTACCAATAGCCGGAATCATATTTGGAGCATTTGCAAATAAAGGAATGATCCAAGATATAGCAGAGGCTGGCATCATGCTTTACAGGAAGAGAAGAATTTATGAAAAGCTCAATGAATTAGAAAGTGATCATACAGATATTTAATAAACTTCCACGAAAAAGTGAAACACACAGTGTAACTTTTTCGTTTTTTTGTATGCTTGGAGAGTAATCGGACGGTTTTATCTCATAATCGGTCGGTTGACTCCATTAATCGGTCGGTTTTCCTAAATAATCGGTCGGTAAACTTCATTAACCGGTCGGTTTTTCCAAATAATCGGTTGGTCTGCTTCATAATTACAATCGATTTTCTACCAATCTTTATCTTGTCAAATTTCTTGTTCTATATTCCTTTCTATCTCATAAAATATAGAGATTCTATTTCAGAATTAATTTATTTGATAAAGGGGAAAAGCACATGTTCGCAGTACATTTTTATGAAAATAATATAATTGTATTAACTCAAGCGTTAAGAAACATTCCTGCAGTAGACGAAGACTTAAAAATTA
This sequence comes from Psychrobacillus sp. FSL W7-1457, assembly GCF_038593405.1. Taxonomy (NCBI): domain Bacteria; kingdom Bacillati; phylum Bacillota; class Bacilli; order Caryophanales; family Bacillaceae; genus Psychrobacillus; species Psychrobacillus sp. FSL W7-1457. Next base: position 1,490,422 of record NZ_CP151993.1, on the reverse strand, counting down.
AAGGACGCAAGTGCAAGGTACTAGATGTCTCCTATAATGATAACAATCATGTGCATGTTCAAATAGAATTTGAGAAAATAGTAGAAAAAAGTAAAGCTGCAGCAGAGCTAGGCAAGAAGAAAAAGAGATAAAATTGAAAAAAGAGGAGAAAGTGAAAATTCACTTTCTCCTCTTTTTCTAATACCTTACTTGCCTGGTTTTCCGGGCTTCCCTGGTTTTGGTTTTTCAGGTTTCCCTGGTTTATCTGGCTTCCCAGGTTTTCCAGGCTTCGTTACTTCCTTTTCATAGCTCAGTTTAAAATCATCAAAATAAGCAGCTGTTGTAGTAAAATAATTAGATGTTCCAGCAAATAGTCGGGCATATTTAGCCCCCTCTGGAGCTGTGACGGTCGCTTTTACCGTCTGCCATTCCTTATGACCGTTACGGATATGGATAATATTTTCACCGTCTCGATCACTACCAACTTGTATTCCCGTTTCGTCAAAATACCGAATAAAGAAGCTTACACTGCCGTCTTCTAAAAAGAGATTAGTAGAAGCTGTATACTCTACTCCTTCTTTTATAGAAATTGAATCGGTTTGTGCGAAAACGGTTTGCTTTTGATCCGTATCGTTAATTTTTAAGCTTTTCTTACCATAGCTTTTACGTAATTCGCTTATTTCAAAGGATGCATTGGATGGAAATGCTCCAAATAAGGATGACCAACCTGGTATGCTTTCTTTCTTGACCTTGTCTTCGAATCCTGCATTTTTAATCGGAACATTGACAGTCTCATAAATCGGTTCCTCAGGATTTACAACTTCTCCACCATCAACTACAGGAATCATAAATAGATGAGTTGCATCGCCGTCTATATAATAGATATTTTCATTTCCTTCTTTGTCATTCGCTAGAACCATAAAGTCAATTTCAGGACCTGAATTTATCAATGAAACATGGTCTAAGTTTTCAGAGGAAGGGTCTATTACCGTAAGCTTTCCACCAACATCTGTGTATAGCAGACCATCTTTTCCAATTTCAATATGGACCGGTCTCCACATGCCCCTATTTTTTATCTCTGGATATATATTTTTATACTTTATCACTTCTTGGGTCGCGGGATCCATTGCAAAAATAATGCCGTCTACTGCGCCCCATAATGTTCCGTTATCATCAAACGTTAATCCGCTAATTATTGGAGGAGCATCTAGTTCTGGAATATCTAATTCAAATTCCTTCAATTTTTGCTCGCTTTCCATATCCCATATAAACATTTTTGCCTTTGAGGTGCTCGGAGGAATATCAAGCCCTCCTCTTACTGTAGTGGAGCCGTAAATTAAACCGTCCTTATGGGATAATCCAACAATACTTTGATCCTGAACCACATTACGATAAGTTTTTCTATCTCCAGTAACTGAATCATAAATCGTAAGTGCCCCGCCAAGCTTTTGATAATCCGGTATAGTACCGATTAACAATTTGTTTTCTACAAATTTCATAATGTACGGCCGATCCTGCTGCTCCGGCTTAAGATCAAAAAGTGTTTCTATCGCCATGGTTTCTGTATTCATTCTTTGAATAGCAGCACCACCGTATATTCCAAAATATAAATCATTTCCATTTCCCGCTACAATTCCTTCTGCTTGTCCCTGGGAATACGTAACAAATTGCCCTGTTTGGATATTATATTTCGAACCCTTTGGTCCCCCCGGATAAGTAGTCATATAAAGATTACCATCTGGACCTTCCCCAAGGTTATGAAGTCTCAATGGAAGTGCTTGCATAGCGGTTGGTAGGGTAACAGTTTTATTTGTTTCAAGATTTGCAGCAAATATTTGCCCTGTCCTATTCATTGTTACTAGAGAGAGACCTGGAAGATCTTCTCTTCCCATATCTACAAAAGCCCCTCCTCGTAAGCCAGCTCCATATCTAATCCCTGTTTCACGCGTCTCCAATGTATTGATATCAACTTCTACAATGTGACGATTGTGAATTACATATGCCTTATCTCCATTGACCGGTAACTGGATAAAACCAAAGCTTCCAAAATCATCTGCTGATCCATCATGTAGTTTTCCAAGCTTTTTATCTGACACCCATTCTTGGTTAATCAAATCATAAAAAAGTATTGCCGATTCTCCTCCATCATCAAAACGAGCAAATAGATAGTTACCAACGACAGCCATATCATAAACGAATTTAATCTGGCTGACAGGTTTCCCTAAAATGTCAGGTACATTTTTTGTTATTTCTTCTTTTTCCATCGTTTCTACATTAATACGATAAACCTTTCCTTCCACTCCTAAACCAGCATATAAGTATCCATCATGATATTCGAGAGAACGAATATAACTAGCATTGCCAGCATCAATCTTTCCAAAGTCAACGAAAGACTTGGTGGCACCATCATACTTATAAATACGCCCGTTGCCTTCCGCATACGTACCAATATATGCGTTTCCATTATCGTCCGTAGTACTACTCCATGCTTGGTGTCCAGCATTAGGTGTTCCTAGCTTTTCGACAATCTTGGTTGTTGGGGAATAGCTCCAAAGCTCTCCTACATTTCCTTCTCCGAGTGCAGCAATATACACTGTCCCATTAGAAGCAATAGAATGACTCCACACTTGAGATACCTTTGCTAACTGCTGAGAAAATATTAGCTTATTATCCTTTACATCTACTACATTAAATACACCACCATTTGCTGTGGCATAAACTACATCTCTACCATTTTCTTTTCCAAAAGCAGCGTTTAATAGAACAACTTCTGAGGCACCTATTCCGAGATTTACAGGTGCCTTAAAGCCTCTGTCTTTAAGCTTTACTATTACATCCCCTTCTGATGAGTTAGCAAAACTTGTTAAAGGTAACACGGAAACTAGTAATGCTAAACTTAATAGGACGGAAATCAAACGTAAAAATTGCACTTTTTTCAAATAAAACCCTCCTTTATCAGGATAATTACAATTTTCAGTATATTATCTTTTGAAAACTATAGATATGTCTTAAAATAGACCCAATTATAGTTGATATTTAATACCTATTCAGAAAAATAATACTAATGGCTTATAAAACCATGTTTTCAAATAAAAAAAGCCGTACAAACAAATTATTGTCTGCTGGCTTTAAGAGTTCTTTTATATTTAATACTAATCTTTGCCTTCTTCACGTCCCACAGAAAGTTTGATATCCACAGCTAGAGTCAGGTGGAAGCTTTGAGTATTCTACGTTGTTTGCTGAATAATCGTAAGGGTTTTGAAGCACTGCCACTAAGCTTTCCATCACTTGATAGTCTCCTCTATCAACTGCTGCCTCTAGCGCCTCCTCCACACGGTGATTTCTAGGAATCACTATTGGATTATGTTTCTTCATCATTTGTATCGCTTCTTGTTTTGTTTCTTGTTGCTTTTCTAATCTATTTAGCCACTTTGTTTGCCAATCTTTAAATTCAACAGATTTAAAAAGTTCATTTTCATCTAGTTCCTCTAAAGTTAGAGCTCGGAAAGTGTTCGTGTAGTCTGCTTTATACCTCTGCATTAGTTCTAGTAGCTCTTGAACGAGGGCAATATTCCCTTCTTCTTCATGGAATAAACCAAGTTTAGCTCTCATGCCTTTTAGATAATTTGTTTGGAAATACTCTGGATAGGCAGTTAACACTTCCTGTGCAAGTCTGATTGCTTCCTCTTGATCCTCGTGAATAAGCGGCAATAAACTTTCTGCTAATCTAGCCAGGTTCCATGCACCAATACCTGGTTGATTGCCATATGCATAACGACCTTGCGTATCAATTGAGCTGAACACAGTATTCATATCATATGTATCCATGAATGCACATGGTCCATAGTCTATCGTTTCTCCACTGATGCTCATATTATCTGTATTCATCACTCCATGAATGAATCCAACAAGCTGCCATTTAGCAATAAGAGATGCTTGACGCTTCGTTACCTCTTCGAGGAAAAGTAAATATTTGTTCTCTTTTTCCTCCAACGCAGGGTAATGTCTATTTATTGTGTAGTCAGCTAATGCCTGTAAGTCCTCATATGTGCCATAGGTTGCAGCAAATTGGAATGTACCTACCCGAATATGACTGGTAGCGATTCTCGTCATTACAGCCCCTTGTTGAAGAGTTTCTCGTATAATCGATTCTCCAGTTGTTACTACTGATAGACTACGTGTCGTCGGTATTCCTAAACCATGCATCGCTTCGCTAATTATATATTCCCGAAGCATTGGGCCCAGACCAGCTCTTCCATCTCCTCCGCGAGAATAAGGAGTTTTACCTGATCCTTTTAGTTGTATATCGAAACGTTCCCCATCAGGGGTTATTTGTTCTCCATACAGTAATGCCCGACCATCTCCTAGCATGTTAAAGTGGCCGAATTGATGACCAGCATAGGCTTGTGCAAGAGGCGTACTTCCTGACGGGGCACTATTTCCTGCAAGTATTTCTATACCTTGATCACTTTTAAGTAAGTCTTTGTTCAACCCTAGCTCAGTGGCTAGTGATTCATTTAAAACTGTAAGCTTAGGGGAGCTAACAGGATTAGGATCTATTATTGTAAAAAATATTGGCGGAAGACTAGTATAACTATTGTCTAAATTCCATTCAGTTTGTTTTCTAGTTTCTGTCATCGTATCTTCCTTTCCTATAAAATACTTTTTTCTTATGTTTTCATTATACCCTTCTTAAATACGTGATACCCTTATTTAGAATTTCTGTACAAAAAAAAGAGCAGCAGTCGCTGTTCTTTTTCTTGGATTATAAGTAATTTTTAAATTGGTTTCTCACTCCAGTTTACATGACCTACACCAGAAATATTAATTTTTCCAAGGCTTAAAATATGTGGAATATGGGCAAACATCCCGAAGTTAGTACCTTTTTTACTTTCTTCCGTAAAGTAGGACAATGTATCTTTGGGAAGAGCATTCAACGTCGGAAAAGAATCCATTTGAATAATTTCCACCTCATCTTCGGGTATATCTGAAGATGGTCCCTTGTAATTGCTTTTACGATAATAATAGATAGCATTTAAGTTATCATGTAGTCTTTCAATTGGGATTTCATAAAATAATAAGTCTTTTTTTATTCTTACCCCTAACTCGGACAATGATTTAAAAATGTAGTTTGGATGAAGTGGCAATAAAAATATAACATCATTCCACAAACAATCTAGTTTAGGTATTTTCCTCTGTAAAAGACTTTCCCTTTCTGGACTGTTACGATATTTCTCGCTATATTGCTTATAAAGCTCGTTGTCTAAGCCTTTTATATAATTTAGCGGTAATAGTTCATCACCAATCATTTTCTTTGGCACCATATGATATAAAAACTCCATTGAACCCCCACATTCTATTGCAGTATTTTAATTATTTTTTTCATCCCATTCTCATTGCACTTGTTCTCAAAATGAGCAATTAAATAGTCTTTAGATTCCTGTCTACTATGGCCAAGCTTCTGGATCCCATTTCTGATAGTCCATGCATCATAGGTTTCAAAGGCTGTGGAGTTCCAACCATTTTTCTCTCCATATTCATCTGTCTTCTCTTGAATTCCAGCAATTACGATATCCATATAACCTTGAAGTTCTAACAATGCATTTTCAAAAACTTTCTTTTGCTCCTTTTGTATCAGACCCGACTTTTTCCGTAAAACTCTAGTATCTATTCCCTGTTCTTCTTGAATTAATTGAAAAACTACTAAAGCCTCTCTTGAAAGTTTGCCATCTGCAAAACGTTGTTCGACTGAATCTTCTTCACCTAAAACCTTTTTGAAGTATGGGAGTAGCTCCCTTGAAATGAGCACCGACTTTTTCTTAATAAACTTGCCGTATCCTGCCGTTCCATCCATCGAAAATTGTGTCCTCCACATCCATGGATCAAATTCTGTATCTGAATGCCAGACTTCTTTAGCAGTTATACTTCCTAATGAAGGATAATCAGGGATAAGAGGCGCAAGGGGCAAAAGCCCAAATTCTTCAATTATATGTATAGCTTCCTTGTAGGTTTTAATTTGTTTATACATAATTGATAACACTCCTTATTTAAGCGCTAATTGGACTGAAAGTTGGATTTTTTCCTCGAAACGTCCAGTAGGTTCAATTTTCAGTAATTCCTCTCTTAAATGCCTTTCAAACAAATGAGAATTGTCACCCAAAAAATGTTTGGCACCATAGGAGGATGAATATATATTGCCGATTATAGAACCTATATTCCAGCTATGTTGATATGGTGGAAGCTCTATAGTTTCCAAGTCAAAGTTGGAGCGAATAATAAGCTGTTCATAAGTCTCACTTGGCGGTCGATAAACAGTATTGCCCGCTCTTCGTTCGCTACCATACCAATGCTTCATCACTTCATCCACTTTGAGTTCCCACAAACTAGGCGTGACTTTTGTGGAAGCAGGGTCAATAATCGCAATACCGCCTCCTGGTGAAACCATACTAAACAACAGTTCAAGTGTTTTTTCACGTTCCATCCAATGAAAAGCTTTGGCAATTGTTACTAGCTTAAATTTTTCCTCATGATTAGTAATATAATTTTCCAAATCACCTAGAAACCACTTCGTATTACTAAATCTCGTCTCCTGCTGTAAATGGATAGCCTGCTGAATCATTTCTGCTTCTTGATCTATTCCCACTATTCTTTCAAACCAATCGACAAATCTTAACGCAAGTCTTCCATCACCACACCCTAAATCTAGCATTTGTCCCGTTCCGTCTAAAGCGAACCTTTGGATTAAAAGTCGAATAAGGCTAGCAGGGTAAAGAGGTCGGTATCGAGAATAAAACAAAGCTGTTCCTGCAAACAATTCATTGCCATACTTATTCATATATTTATATAGCCTCTCTTTCTTATATGAACAATAACTAGCTTCTTGTGTTCATTCCAATATAAGCTCATAAATAACAAATAACTCTTTTCTTCTTTTCTTTTAATCATGTTTTTTGAAAAACTGCTGTCATAAATCCAGCTAAGCCAAGCATTTCTGCGGGTGGTTTTATTTCCCTCATTTGTCGTATCTCAACTTCCTTAAAATCCTTAAAGACAGCTCGTAATTTAGTTTCATCATACCCAAGTCCACCTTTTAAGCTTAGTGAACGATAAACCTCTTCGTCCGAAATTGTCGCTCCACCATATTCGCCATTTGGAGAAAAACAAGTAATAGCAAAATAGCCTCCAGATTTAAGTGCTCTCTGTATTAGTTGGATATAACTCATTCGCCGATGAGGAGCGATATGGTGAAAACACCCTGAATCATAGACAATGTCATAGCTATCTTCCTGAATATTCAACTCAAAAATATTTTGACAGATGAAGTTAACATCAATATTTTCTTTTTTTGCTCTCTCGCTTGCCCATTGTATTGTTTCTTTTGAAATATCAACCGCATCAACTGAGAAGCCTTTATTAGCTAAGTAAATGGCATTTCTGCCAGGTCCACATCCTAGCTCTAACACATTACCCTGTTTAAATATATTGCGTTCCACATATTCTACTAAATTTTCATCAGGCTTTACCGTAAAAAAAGGAACCTCTCTTTTCCGATCACGATAAAAATCGTCCCAAAAAAATTTTGGTTCTCTTAAAAGACTGTCTAACACTAATAATAAATCCTCTTGTTCTGTTATCAATTGTTCCATACCTAGACCTCTTTCATTAATCAATAAAATAAGGATAATAAGTGAATGCAGTTATGCAAAAGCTCACTACAATGAATAGCAGTAGTCCTAATACAATAGGAGATCCTCTAAATTTAAATTGAAAAGGTGTAACCCCGCCACCATCCTGTCCATTCCAGCCTTTCAAATGAGCGTTCTCTTCATTGCTATTTCTATTAGAATTAAGTTGAAGAAACCAGATGAGGCCAAATACCGCTAAACTACCAAGAAAAATGACATCTACGAATTTCCAATCTAATAGAATAGAAACTCCCCATAATATAGCTGTTTCTACTAGGACAGTAGCTAAAATGATATATAAGTTTTTCACCCCATATTTCCCCCATTTAAACATTTATTTTAATTATCTGTCAATACTATTATACTCTAAAATTTGTAAATTAAGTAAACATTTTTTCGCTTTTCTATTTTTTATTAAAAGGAGGTTTTTACAGATTTATATCGAAATAGTTTAAGGTGTAAGGAGGAATTTGATGCTAAATTATAGGGATTCACTACCAAAGGACAGAAGAATTGCTGGTGTTCATTGTATACCCATAACCGAACAAGGCATGATTATGCTTTCGTGGGACAAGGCAGAACAGCAAATCACCACTATTGGAGGGCGTTTAGAAAATGGTGAGAGTTTGGAGGAGGCTTTAGAGCGGGAGGTGATGGAGGAAGTCGGAATCACGTTAACAGATGAAAGAGTTCCGTTTGCTTCCTGGTACTGGTCTGCTTCCGATACATATACAGTTTGGTACCTATCAAAAATAAAAACAATTGGAAACTATGAATTTAACAATGAGAAAACAGGTTATATTATAAGTAATTTTAGTACATTTGAAATGATGATCAAACAGCTAGAGGGCGAGCAAGCACCTCGACTTCAAATTCTACAACTAGCAAAGAAAAAAGCTTTAGAGGTTAAATGACTTACTAAATAAATTTCAAAAGTTCTCTTCTTCTGGCTATTTTATAGATAGAAATTATTTAATTTATACGCTTTAACCCTTCTACTTATCTACCTTCTTTAAAATAAACATTTCTCTAATAAAGGTACCGATTGCAACAGAAATGAAGATGGTAGATATTAAATTCATAACCCTAATAAATGTGTGGGTCGTATAAATAACTTGAATGCTTTGAACTATTACAATTAATCCGAATAAAATGATGGCTGTTATTACTTTCTTCAATTAGCTAACAACCTTTCTTACGTTAGAGTAGTTGTTTTCATCTAGCATTTTTTTCTAGTTAGTATTATTAACCTTAAATTCAACTTGCAATTTAATGTTATAGTTTTTCTTTTGTTCAGTTTTCCCGTTAGCTTTCACATAAAAATCAGCAGAGCCGTTTACGATATAACGTCCTTCTGGAAATTCCTGATTCATAATTTGACTTATAAAATCTACATATTCTTTTTTATCCTCTGAAGTGTAGCCGCCACTTCCCCAATATTCTGCACGGAGTGGTTCCCCTTTTCTTAGTTTAGTGCTTAATAATGGTGCATCCATACCGTATCCGATTTCAAAGTTTCTGGTAGTTTCAACCATTGGGAAAGAAAACGGGGAAGCTGAATGAAAAATTTCAATTTCATCTTTTTCACCTGTATATTCTAATTCAGCATAAATTTTTATAGGTTCATTCTTACCGTACTCTGCTTTTTCTGTCACAAGTCGATATACAATATCTTCTTCTATAGCTTGGGCTTTTGTATCTAATGGTTTCGTATCAGACGGTTCGGTATCAACTTTCCTATCAACCTTTTGTTGACAGCTCACTAAACATAAGGACAGAACTATTAAAGACACAAGGAAACCTATTTTATACATTATAATCCCTCTTTATTTTTATGAATTAGACGAGGAAAAAATATATTCGTTTCAAAGATCTTACGGCGGAATTGGTCATATCCATTCTGAACACGAACTCCTATTTATTATTTGAACGGTAATAGTTGCTCCAAATCTTCGTATTTAGAAGCCATAGTCCCTTCAAATCCCACTACGTCACATTTATCATCTTTACAACCAAAGATATATGCCTGCTCACTGGTATATACAATTACGTCATAGTGATATGGAAATACCCCTCCCTTGTTTCTATCAACCATTTGATTGACTGCTAGGACTCCCTCTGATTCATCTATTGTTTTAAATTTAGGACTACTTATTACTAATTGTACCATTTCTCCTAAAATAACTTGATCTCTTTCGTTAGGTGTATACATCCCTTTCCAGAAAATATTGCCAAACAGCAATACATTTACACATAAACTTATAACTAACCACTTTTTCATCTTTTTCTATACCTCCTACCAGTTGATCTAATGACAAACCATTGTAGGATACAATTTAAAAGGAAGATAATAAAAAATATAGTTGTTTGCCTAAATGGTTTAAAAAAATATCCCCAATCCTCTTTTATATCCATCATGTGTATAAAATATAAAGAACTAATGGCAGATAGTAAATTCCCTACAACTAGAACAGGTACAAATAGAAATGCTTTGCAAATATACGCTAGAGCTAAACCAATGATAATCATTGATAGGTATCCGAGCAATGTCCCATTTGTATAATCCAAATACATGCCGTAGTAGCCAAAAGGCAAACAATAAAACAAAAGAACCAAAATAAGTAAACTTGTATTCCGTACCTTCCACTTATATTTTAAAAGGCTGCCAGCTAAAATGATTAGGTATAGAAGAGAAACTATAAAAGAAAAATTTCCGTAGCTCATATTCAATAATTTGTTTAGTCCAAAAAATGGAATGACGAAAATAACATATAAAGGATACTGTATATTTGCTAATACATCTAAGACAACATAATCGAAAAGATAACTTTCTATAAGATTTACAACAAATATAACTGAGGTTGCTACAAATGCAATTCCATATAAAACAATGCCATTCTTTACACTCGAGTAATATAGGATACCTATTAAAAACAGTATAGAAATTGCTAAGTTGAAAATACTTATCCGATGGTCTGGAAATTTAATCGCAGGCATGAAATTAATAAGCAATGCGCTGATGAAAATAACTATAATTATAATTTGATATTTGTTTATATTATTCATACTAAAACTCCCCTTTAGTGTAATTTTACACTAAAGGGGAGTTTTGGACAACATTAAATTTTCTGACTAATAACATTCCACTTATCTCTTACTACCGCTTCATCAAAAGTGCTAAGAATTCGATAATTTTCTTCATCTACTATTCGAAAATGCTTGCTCAACAAATTTTGCTGTAATCGAAAGCCGTTTTTCTCTTCAACATTTTTCCACCATACGTAGCCACCTAATGTTTTATCCTTTGGTCGTATAATCACATCATGAGCAGTGAGCTCTATTACCTCCATGGGATCTCCACCAATATGATTTTGTAAGGTTGGGCTATCACGGAACAAGGCACAAATAGCGATAGTTGTTGTCCAATTTGCTAGTGTCCTACCTTTTTCTATCTGAACTAGCGTCTTCTTAGAGATTCCTAGCAGCTCTGCCATTTTGTCTTGTGTATAGTCGTTCTCTACTCTGACTAGCTTGAGGCTTTCAGAGGTAATATGTATTAAGAAATCACGATCCATCCAAATCACCTCGTGTTGTTTACTTTAATTATAACTGATATAGATTGAACTACATACAAAAAGCTCAGTAATATAACTGAGCTCCTGCATGAAAACTTTAATTAAACAGCCTTCTATTCTTCAAAACTATCAGGCTCACCATAAGTAGTAGTATTCCTGAAAGAATAAATACTATTCTTACTCCGACTAAATCTACTGCAATACCTATGGCTAAGGAAGATATACCAAACAGCCCAGTACCTACTGTACCTAAAGATGTATATACAGTTACTAATTTCTCTTTCGGGATACTTCTCTGAATAATTGTTTGTTGCGGTATATTTTTCAGTTGGCTAGTTAGTCCAATACCTACAGATAATATAATCGCTAGTAATGGAAAACTTATCGAACCGAATAGGATGGTAAGAATACCGCTAATGAATGCACCAAAGCCAATAAAATATTGCTTATACGTATCTGTAAAATTAGAATATTTCATACAAATAATACTACCTATTAAAAGTCCTATAAAGAAGGCTCCATTAATAAAGCCCCACCATTGTTCTCCTTCATGGAGAGCCTGATCCACATAAATATATAGAATGGCTGCTATCCAGACAGCACCAGCTATCGTCTCTAGGATATCCATTAGCATAATTTTTTTAAGAACCGGTGTTTTCTTTATACTAATCCAGCCTTCGGAGAACTGGTTCCAGAGGGTATCTTTTTCTTTTTCCTCATGACTTACATCTTCTAAAAGAAACGTAAGTATAGTAGAAACTAAAAAGAAGCCGCATACTATAAGTATTAACCAGTTGGGGCTTAGCAACAAAAGTAACAATCCGCCGAACAACCAAGCACCAATTTGCAATAACTGAGTGACAGTTTCTACGATACTATTAGCCTTTATCAGCTGAGCATCTTCCACATAATGAGGTAGGAAAGCTCGCATTATGGGATTGGCACAGCCATCTAACAAAGCAATTCCACCTATTATAAAGAAAGTGTACCAATAATTAGTTGAATGCATAAAAAACAATAGAAAAACTACTAACAATGCTAACAGCAAAGTTTTTCCTGCCTGTGACCATACCAGTAAGAACTTCAGCCTATATTTCCCAAGAAATAAAGGAGTCACTAAACTAGAAATAAACATTGCAGTAGTAATAGTAAATGGCACTATAGAAGAAATGGCAGCCGAACCCGTTAAGTTATATAAAACACTAATAACACCTACTAGATAAAAAACATCTCCAAGGTTTGCAATCGATTGACTAGTTAGTAATACTATAAAATTTTTATTTTGTTTCATCATTATCCCCCATATTAATTTCGTTCATTTAATACGGAGTTAAATCAAATTGGACTGTACAAAATTTTTATCCTCTCTTCTAAATACCTTAAGGAGTAGCTCTGGGGGATACAAAGCTTCTCCTAGATTCGGCATTAATTTTTATTAATCTAATTCATTTTAATATTTCAGTCGGTTTACATTTCCTTTTATTAGTCTACCATTTGTTTTCTATAGACAATAGCAGTAATGATATAAATTACTACTGACCATAGAGCGATGATACCTAAATGGCTCCAAACTTCTCCGAACCCGGCACCAGCATCTATTCTAGTTGCTAATTCTAATAGCTGAAGGTTTGGTATATATTCAATCACACTAAAAATAGGATATTTATCACTAAAGCTTTCAATAGCTGTTCCCATAGAGAACAATAAAATAACTGGCAACACGATCACAGAAGATTCCATTACTGATTTTGCTATTAACCCTAGTAAAGTACCTAAGCCTATAAAAAATATCGCACATAAGGCTAATCCTAATAATAATACAGGTACGTTGGTTGGAGTATACTCAGCAAGCATTACACTAACAATAGCCACTATCATTGTTAAAACGAATGATAATGCACTTTTCCCACCAAGAATTTCATACGTATTTGCAGGGGATAGCATTAATCCACGCAGTGTATTTCTTTCTTTTTCCTCTGCAATCAAGCAGCATTGAACGTACGAGCCTACCATTGTTAACGCAAAGCCTATCGTGAAATTACCATTTACCAACGGATCCATGCCCATTCGGCTAAAAATAGCTGCCATTAAGATAGGTAATAAGACAACAACTGAGACTGCCATGTTTCTACTAAATTCCTTAAAATCCTTTTGAAAAATTGCGTTTACACGTTTCCATGAAAATGTCATATTAATTCTCCTCCAGTCACTTTGACAAAAATATCACCTAATGTAGGTTCGTTGGAATGTACAGTGGAAATACGATTTTCCTTCATTAATTGGAACATTGCATCTGCTCCAGATGCATCCCTTTTAATTATGATTGTTTCATTGTTAGTCAGCTCAATAGTCATTGTTCCATCTGAAAATTGTTTCTTTAGTTCACTAGGTTTATCCAGTAATTGAATTCTCCCTTTATTTAAGAATGCAACTCGATCGCAAAGCGTTTCAGCTTCCTGCATGTCATGTGTTGTTAAAAAGATTGTTGTTCCTTTTTCATTTAATGCCCGTAAGCCATTATAAATATGTAACGTATTTGTTGGATCTAACGCGGACGTTGGTTCATCTAAAAACAAAAGCTCTGGTTCATGAAGAATAGCTCTCGCTAGTATTACACGTTGTGTCATTCCTTTAGATAATTCAGCAATTTTCTTCTTTCGTGCTTCCGTTAGATTTACAAAGCTCAGTGCTTCATCTACCTTAGAAATAGGCAAGTCATATAATTCGCAGTATAGCTTTAGATTTTCAAAAATGGTTAACCTACTATATAGACCACTGTTGTCTGTTAGAACGCCAAATCTTTTTCTCTCATTGGCCTTTTTAAAATTGGATACTTTCTCTCCAAAAACAAATGCTTCCCCTTCAGTTGGATCTAGCTGACCCGTTAGTATTTTTATAGTGGTTGTTTTCCCCGAGCCACTTGGTCCTAAAAATCCAAATATCTCACCTTTTTTTACTTGAAAACTTACATCTTCTACTGCCTTAAAATTCGAAAAATATTTGGCAAGGCCTTTCACTTCAATTACATTTTCCATTTGAAAACCTCCTAATTGTTTGGTTTAGCATTTCGTATCTACAACCTAAGATTAGAAGATATTTAATGGAAAGACATCATATTTACCGTGAAAGGAGTTAAATTTGGGGTGAATGAACTCCTTTTTATGCTGAATGGAGCTTATTTGAGGCCCAACATTCCCTTTAAATCCGCCATTTTGGTCTTTGAGAGTGGAACGGACGATTTTTCTGAGTCATCTAGTACTAAGCTATAACTGTTTCTTGTCCATGTGATGACTTCCCGCACTTTTTGTAAATTTACTATATAGGAACGATGGCAACGAAAGAAACCAAAAGCCAATAATCTTTCTTCTAAATCATTCAACGTAAATGAACAAGCAAAGCTTTCCCCTTTTATATGTAAATAGGTTTGTCCTTCTGTACTTTCTATGTAATCAATCTCCGGTGGATCAAATAATACAATTTTTTCATTTACTTTCGTCGGTATTTTTTCGAATCGAATAGGCTGAACTATTTTTTCTTCCACTACTTCATCGGCATTGGAAATTTTATCAGTAGGCTGCTCAATTTTATCCTCTTCATTGTCTTCTTCCTGAGTCAAAACTGGTCGCAGTCCTTTTTCATCTAATCGGTAAACGTTATCCGAACAAGCGACTCCACTCTCTACTTGACCAGTTAATACTAAAATTATCTTTTGTGCTAATCGTAGCTCTCTTAACAGTGAAAACAAAATCCGTTTGGACTCGATATCCAGATTCTGATCTGGTTCTTCCATTATGTATATGTCTGGATTTTGTATAAGCAACCATGCAAGCTGTGCTCGCTTTCTTTCAGAGTAAGTCAAATTCTTTAGTTTCTTATTCTTTTGAGCATCTAGCTGCATTGTTTGTAGTATGCTTTCTATTTGTTCGGAGGAATTAAAGAGCTTTTTATAATATTTTAAAGTTTCAACTACCGTTAGTCGTTCATAACAACCTTCATGTAAAAAGAAAAAACCTATTTTTTTATCTGGGAGATAATCTACTTTACCATTGGAAAGTCGTGTTTTTCCTAGAAATGTATTTAAAAGTTGCTCTTTAACATTTACTGTAGAAACGATTGCCGTTACCTCTCCCGGTTGTATTATCAAATCAAATTCAGGAAAATGAACCATATCATTTGTATGCTTACCAGCTTGAATGAATTTTAACGTCATGAACATATCCTCTATTCTATGTATTCTGTTTATTTACATTATACCAATATATTCATATTTTTCTATCTAAATACTTAATAACCATGGGCTGTTTTGCCCATGGTTTCTATTATAGAGTGACTACATTTTTTTCACGTGTAGCAAGCTGAATGACCAATAGAATTCCGAATAAAGTTAAGCCAGCCATATCAGAGTATCCTTCAGGGTAAATAAGCAGCAGTCCTGCAAGAATTATTAGCACTCTTTCTATTAGATTAACTTTGCGATACCAATAACCAATCATCCCCGCACTAATCGCTAGCATTCCAATGACTGCTGTAAAGGTCACCCACACTATTTGCCCGATGGTTGTATCTATCATCAATAAGGTTGGTGAGAATACAATCATATATGGAATGATAAATGCAGCTATCGCCAGCTTCGAAGATTGAATCCCTGTTTTAATAGGGTCACCACCCGATATGCCTGACGCTGCAAAGGCGGCTAGGGCAACTGGCGGGGTTATATCTGCAACTATTCCAAAATAAAATACGAAGAAATGAGCAGATAGTAAAACAACAAGCGGAATAGCGCTTTGTGCTGTATCTGGCGCTAGTAACGTAATGATTGCAGGTGCTGCAATTGTGGAGGTGATCACATAGTTTGCAGTGGTTGGAGCCCCCATCCCAAGAATCAAAGAAGCAATCATAACAAAGAACAAGGTAAGAATTATACTACCCCCTGCAAGCTTTACAAGACTTGTAGCCAGACTGAGACCAAGACCTGTTTTTACGACAACCCCTACAATAATTCCAGCGCAAGCTGTTGCTGCAACTACGCTAAGCGCGGTACGAGCTCCGTCGACTAGAGCATCTAAAATTCCCTTTGGACCAAGTCTAGTGTCTTTATTAATCCAACCCACCACGATACAAGCAAGAATACCATATAGTGCTGAATGAATGACCGGTACACCGACCATCATTAAAATAATAATTAAAAAAATCGGCAAGATTAAATAAATCTTTTTCAAAATTTCCTTCCGATCTGGCATTTGATCATCTGTCAATCCGCGCAAGCCTAAACGTTTAGCTTCAAAGTGAGTCATAATCCAGATTCCGGTAAAGTATAAAAGTGCCGGTATCGCTGCTGCTTTAGCAATATCCCAATAGGTCACTCCCCGTCCGATAAACTCGACCATCAAGAATGCAGCTGCCCCCATGATTGGCGGCATTAATTGGCCTCCAGTCGAGGAGGAGGCTTCAACTGCACCAGCAAACTCCTTCTTATATCCTAGGGATTTCATCATCGGAATCGTGTAAGCCCCTGAAGTAACTACATTTGCTACAGAGCTTCCAGAAATTGTCCCTTGTAGGGCAGATGAAAAAATAGCGACTTTTGCAGGGCCTCCTACTAGTTTTCCAGCAACCGCAACTGAAAGGTCATTAAAATACTGACCTACCCCCGTTTTAACTAAAAACGCTCCAAATAATAGAAAGGCGAATATATAAGTAGAGGAAACCGCTAACGGTGTACCTAAAATTCCATCTGTAGAAAAGTACATTAAGTTTACGATACTATCAAAGTCTTGTCCTCGATGAGCCATAAACGCCGGAAAATGTTCCCCAAAGTAGGCATATACTAAAAACAATGCTGCTATAATTGTTATCGGTAAGCCTACAGCTCGGCGTGCAGCCTCTAAAACTAATAAAATAGCGACTATACCTACAACAAAGTCTACCGTTTCTAAACTACCTAAGCTTTGGACAAGCCGTTTATAATTTATAACCCAAAAGCTCCCAACAAAAATTGCTCCTGCTCCTAGTATAAAATCATAAAATGGTATCTTGGTTTTAGATAACCTTTTGCGAGCTGGAAATAATAAAAATACAAACAATAAACCGAAGCCTAAATGAACAGTACGCTGGATTTGAGCTGGAAACTGTCCATATATAGCGGTGTAAAGCTGAAATAATGAAAATCCCAACAAGCCAAAATATATGACATATTTAAGTTTACTATCTACGTTACGCGTATTAGATTCTGGATCATACTTTTCTAATAGTGCTTGTTGTTCCGCAGCAGACAGCTCTTGAAAATCATTGACCTTAGTGTTCTGCTTTTTATTATTGCTCATTCAGGTTAGCTCCTTTCATTACTTCCAACAAGGATAGCTTTTTCACTTCAAAAAGATAGGATTTTCCTTTTTCTAGCCTCTCTTTTAAATCGTATTTCTTCTGCTGATATTGTAAAAACAGCTGATCCTCTACATTTCCGATGAACAAAGTAAAATGAGGTAAAACTGACCGGTCATACGAAAGAGTATATTTGCCATCTTCATAAAGTAACGTCTGCCCCTCCTCTGCATAGCTAGGCATTCCAATGGCCACGTCACTATATTCCATGGAAAGTAAGAGAATCTCCTTATTATTAAATACTCGATAATTTTCAATAACATCGGTTTTATGTATAGTATGAGTAAATATAATTTGGAAGTTTTTTTCTTTCTTAATAGAAAGGTAATGAGGAATTGGTGAATCTGTGTGTGTTTCGGTAAATGAGAGGACAGGTATGAAAGGTACGAATATAAAAGCTACCATTATCAACAAAAGAGTCAAAATTATTCTTTTCTTCATAATGTGGGAAGCCTCACTCCATTAGAAAAGAGACTCGAAGCTGTACGCGTCAAAGCCTCTTTTCCGTAATAGTTACTTGTTTACTTCATCAAAATATTTTTGAGCACCAGGATGAACTTCTA
This sequence comes from Psychrobacillus sp. FSL W7-1457, assembly GCF_038593405.1. Taxonomy (NCBI): domain Bacteria; kingdom Bacillati; phylum Bacillota; class Bacilli; order Caryophanales; family Bacillaceae; genus Psychrobacillus; species Psychrobacillus sp. FSL W7-1457. The sequence goes on along the minus strand of NZ_CP151993.1, from coordinate 1,472,239 downwards.
TACCAATACCATCTAGAGCAGTTTCAGCTTTAATAAACGCACCTTTAGCATGGCTAATTTTATCTGTATTGCCGTAGATGCCTTTTGTTATTTCATAAACTAAATCCTCTGGAAGGTCCTTCGTAACTGCTAACATTGCTAATACGGATACAGCTGGTACTTCCTTTGTAAGGCCATAAGTTCCTTTAGGTACTGCATCTAAAGCATAGTATGGATATTTTTCAATAAGCTCTTTTGCTTTATCTTCAGTAACCGGAATAATGTTAACTTTGTTTGTGGCATTTAAGCTCTCAACTGCTGACGTAGGATAACCAGCTGTGATGAAAGCTGCCTCAATTTGACCTGTCGATAATCCATCTGTAGACTCCCCAAAATCTAAGTTTTGAGCTTCGATGTCATCTTCGATCGATAATCCATGAATTTCTAAAAGCTGTTCAGCGTTTGCATACGTTCCTGAACCAGGAGCACCAACCGAAACTTTTTTACCTTTTAAATCTTCAAAGGAATTAATCCCTGAGTCGGCTAAAGTTACTAGTTGTACTGTTTCTGGGTAAAGTGCGCCAAGAGCAACTATATTATCTAATTTTTTCCCTTCGAACATTTCTGTTCCTTCCGTCCCATAATATGCGATGTCAGTTTGTACGAAGGCAATATTTCCTTTCCCCTCCTGTAGTGCAGTCATATTTGCAGCTGAAGCTTGTGATACTTCAGCAGTAGTTTTTATACCTGTCTCTTCAGAAACTAATTCAGCAAAAGTACCACCTAGTGGATAATATGTCCCTTGAGTTCCACCAGTTAAAATACTTAAAAATTTATACTCTGCTTCGGTTTTGGCTGAATCTCCAGATCCTGTTTCACTGTCATCATCATCTGAACCGCATGCAGCTAAAATTAATAACGTAAAAATGCTTAAAACAGCTAACCATTTCAATTGTCTATTCTCCATTTACATTTCCTCCCTTTTTAAATATCAATTTAACGGGTAGCGAGCGTTATTACATAATTAATTTAGAATTTTGTCCAAATAAAAAAACATACATTGTATCGTGTAGATACAGTGTATGTTTTGTCGTTTATAATTATGAACAGCTATCGTAAGTAGTGTTTTTGACCTTAGAGCCAGTTTCTCCTCTAAGAAGATCGCCTTCAGTAGATTCAATAATTTGGTTAGTAACATTGTTTGAGATTGAATTAGCAACTAGCTGTAACAGACTATTTACATCACCTTGCGATTGCTTAAACTCTTGAACAATTGGAATACTGTCGATTTCTTCTTCGATTGCAGCAATTTTACCTTCAATCATTTTCAATGCTTTTTCTTTTCCAAGATGTTGGAAGTTAACAGCTTGTTTCTGTAAGCTCTTTAAGCTAGCAATTTTCTCGCGAACGGATTGATTTTCATTAATTTGTGCTTCTGCACGTTTAAAGAAGTCAACTTCTTCCGTGTTTGCAATCATAGTAGCTATTTCTCTAGCCTTTTCAATAATATCATCTCTAGTGTATTTAGTAGTCATTATATACCCACCTTTTCCTCAATTGTTGCTTCTACTAGTTCACCAGTAAGTGACCATGTTTTTGCATTTGTAATTTTAACTTGAACAAGTTTCCCGATAATATCTTTAGGTCCAACAAAATTCACTAGTTTGCTTTTTCGGGTATATCCAGCAAGTACATCAGGGTTATTTTTACTTTCCCCTTCTACCAATACCTCTACAATATCACCTTCAAGCTTTTTCATTGCCTCTGCAGACATTTCATTTACTAGTGCATTTAAACGTTGAAGTCTTTCCTTCTTCACTTCCATTGGCACGTTATCAATCATTTTAGCTGCTGGAGTGCCTTCACGTGGAGAATAAATATAAGTGTATGCAATTTCAAATCCTACCTCTTTATAAAGAGATAACGTTTCCTCAAATTGTTCGTCCGTTTCATTAGGAAAACCAACAATAATATCCGTTGACAATGAGGCATTCGGAATAGCAGTTTTAATCTTTCTTACTAGCTCTAAATAATGTTCTCTTGTATATTTACGAGCCATAATTTTTAAAATATCAGATGAGCCTGACTGAACTGGTAAATGAATATGCTCTACCAAGTTGCCGCCCTTTGCTAAAACTTCGATTAAATGATCATCAAAGTCTCTTGGGTGACTAGTCATAAAACGAATTCTCGCTACATCAATTTTATTTAAATCATCCATTAAGTCGCCAAAACGATAATCTAAGTCTGTAAAGTCTTTTCCATAAGCGTTTACATTCTGACCAAGCAGTGTAATTTCCTTATAGCCTTGAGCTGCAAGGTGGCGAATTTCTTGAATAATATCCTCTGGTCGACGGCTACGCTCTTTACCTCGTGTATATGGCACGATGCAATATGTACAGAACTTATCACAGCCATACATAATGTTAACCCAGGCTTTAATAGACCCCTTACGTACTCGCGGAAGGTTCTCTATTACATCCCCTTCTTTAGACCATACTTCGATAACCATCTCTTTTGATAGGTACGCCTCATTAAGAATGTTAGGTAAACGGTGAATATTGTGTGTACCAAAAATCATATCTACTTGATCGTACGTTTTCAAAATTTTCTTTACTACGGATTCTTCCTGGGACATACATCCACATACGCCGATCAGCAAATCAGGATTATTTCTTCTTAAATGCTTTAAATGACCAAGTTCACCAAATACTTTGTTCTCCGCGTTTTCACGAATAGCGCAAGTATTTAAAAGGATGACATTAGCATCTTCCACTGTATTAGTTGGCTCATATCCCAACTGCATGAAAATCCCAGCCATTACTTCTGTGTCATGTTCATTCATTTGACATCCATAGGTACGTATATAAAATTTACGATTTTGTCCCATCCCTTTGAATTCATCTGCAATTGAAAAGTCGTTGTGATAAGCCACTTCTTCTTTCCCACGTTTTTTTGCATCTTTTAAGGACGGGGGAGTGTAAACTGCTTGAAAATATTTGCTATAATCTTTCTCCACGTTTTTCTCGGGAGAAGTAGTTTCTTTTATTTGAGTACTTTGTAAACGTGATTCCTCGTTCATAAGAACTCCCCTTTCTTTCATTCGCCAAAATCCGAATATCCATCCTATTATACTGAATAGTGCTCCATTGCTACAAGGCATTAAGCTTAAAATTTCTTATTTAGACAAAATATGTACGGTTTTTTGGTTTATATAGTGTACTTAATGGGAATTAGATAAGATTGTGATTTGAATAATAGAGTTTGTGCTGCTGGGATTCCCTTGTTTTAGGGGGTCCTTTTTAGGTTGTTATGGTGGTTTGGGAGAAACTTCTGGTATGGCATTATGGTGAGCTTATGGTTATGGGTGGTTTGTTGGAGTTTATGGTGCACTTGTACATGCTTTATGGGCTGTTCTCAACTTGTTATGGGACACTTTACTATTATTTATGGGCGCTTTCTTTGTTTATGGGCGGGTTTCTGTGATTTATGGGGCACTTGTCCATGCTTTATGGGCCGTTTTCAACTTGTTATAGGACACTTTGCTATTACTTATGGGCGCTTTCTTTGTTTATGGGCGGGTTTCTGTGATTTATGGGACACTTGTACACGCTTTATGGGCGGGTTCAACTCGTTTATGGGACACTTTGCTATTACTTATGGGCGCCTTCTTTGTTTATGGGCGGGTTTCTGTGATTTATGGGACACTTGTGGTCTTCTGTAAAGAAAGTAGACAAATTAATTCACAACTTTTTTTCTTCCACTACCGCGCTGTCGCTTGCTGGGATGGTGAAAACAGGATAGGTCACAACCATACCTATCCTATTTCCACCATCTCTGATTTTCTCACCCTGCAGCCAAAAGACAACTTTTAATGAACGCTTGTTCAAAGTCTACAGGACTCACATAACCCAACGTGGAATGCCTTCTTCTCGTATTATAGAATTGGTCAATATAATGCCCAACCGCTTTGATTGCTTGCTCACGCGTCTCCCATTTATGGCGGTAGATCAACTCTTTCTTGATCGTCGCATGGAACGACTCGATACAGGCATTGTCATAAGGATCTCCCTTGCGACTCATGCTGCCCTTCATTTCTCTTTCGGTCAATAATCCGGTATAATCCTGCGAACAATATTGCGATCCACGGTCCGAGTGATGAATTAGTCCTTCCCCTGGGTCCCTTATCATAATTGCCTGTTGGAGGGCTTCGAAGGGTAATTCTTTTTTCATATTGTCTCTAATACTCCAGCCAATAATTTTTCGTGAAAAAAGGTCCATCACGCTCGCCAGATATAACCACCCCTGTATAGTCCAGATATACGTTATATCTGTTACCCATACGGTATTAGGTGCTTCCGCCAAGAATTTGCGTTCAAGCAGATTTGGATAGATAGGATGTTGGTGATTGGAATCCGTCGTCACCACGTAAGGGGTCGCTGATGTCGCACGGAGTCCCATCTCGTTCATTCGTTTCCCTATTGTCCGCTCACACACGTGAACACCTTGCGCCTCCAAATCTTTTGCGATTCGCGGGCTGCCATAAGTTCCATGACTTTCAATGAAGCTGGTTCGGATCAGTTGGTTGATTTCTTCTTTTTCCTCTTGAATTCTGTTCCGTTTCTCTTTTTCTCTCAACCATTTGTAATAACCACTAGTTGAAACCTTTAAAACTTCAGACATCTTCACCACGCGAAACTCATTTTGATGTTCCTCTATGAACGTAAATATCACGTGTGGCCTTTGGCGAAGACATGCATGGCCTTTTTTAAGATTTCATTTTCCTCCTTCAGTTCTTTTTCGTTCTTCTCTAGCTCTGCTATGCGTCTTTTCAGTTCTGTAGAAGAGATGAGCTGTTCATTATTTGAAAGCTCCTGCTTCTTGTTGTAGGCCCTTACCCAGGCACGAATTCTTTGCGGCTTGATCCCATGTTCATATCCTAATTCGGTTGCCTTTCTTCCATCTTCGATTACCAATTTCACCAGATAATCACGCATTTCTCTACTTGTCCTTATCATAATAAACACGCTCCCTTTATTTTCTATAAGTATGAAGGTCGTGTTTTAACATGTCTACTTTTTATACTATCTCTACTTGTACACGCTTTATGGGCGGTTTCAACTCGTTTATGGGACACTTTGCTATTACTTATGGGCGCTCCACTCGCTTACGTGCACCTCCCGACATTTCCGTGCAACCACCCACTAAATACGCATCCATAGCAGAGATTCTACTCTTAAAAAAAAAGCTCATGAACGATAATCGTTCATGAGCTTAGTATTCATTTACATAAAGTCTTTTAACAATGCATCAAACTCTTTTTCACTCATCTTCAGGTTTTGATCCACAAGCGGTGTTGGCGCATATCCAGGTACCTGATCCTGGTATGAAGGTGCATTCTCATCCTGATAGATGATTCCAGTTACTAGGCCTTCATTTTCCATTACTACTCGCATTGCTTCCTCACGGTTAGTGGAGTCGTAGCCTTCGATGTTGGATAGTTTAGTTAAATGCTCTTTGAACCAGTCATATGTGTTTACTTTGTTATAAGTGACACATGGGCTGAACACATTGATAAACGAGAAGCCTTTATGCTGGATACCTGCTTCGATGATTGCTGTTAACTCTTTAATGTCTGAAGAGAAGCCTTGTGCGACAAATGTAGCTCCAGAAGTAAGTGCCAGCTCCAGTGGTTTAACGGAAGGTTCAATTGCTCCACCTGGAGTAGACTTCGTTTTAAAGCCTTCTGCTGAACGTGGAGATGTTTGTCCTTTCGTTAAGCCATAAATTTGGTTATCCATTACTACATAGGTCAAATCAATATTACGGCGAATCGAGTGGATCGTGTGTCCCATACCGATGGCAAACCCATCTCCGTCACCACCAGATGCGATTACGTGTAAGTCCTTATTAGCCATTTTTAAACCTTGTGCAATTGGTAAAGCTCTGCCGTGGATACCATGGAAGCCATAAGAATGGATATAGCCAGAAATACGTCCAGAACATCCGATACCAGAGATGACTGCTAAATCATGCGGCTGGATGCCTACGTTTGCTGCTGCACGCTGTATTGCTGCTTGCACAGAAAAGTCACCACATCCTGGGCACCAGTTTGGTTTTACATTGTTACGAAAATCTTTAAATGTTACCATCTGTTAGCATCTCCTTCACTTGTTTTGCAAGACTTAATGGCAAGAATGGAGTACCGTCATATTTCAATACACTCACTATTTTGTCATGACCGCCGACGTTCATTTTAATAATGTTTGCCAATTGTCCTGTTGCATTGTTTTCTACCACTACTACCTTTTTAGCTTTAGCTACTAGCGGTTGCATTTGTTCGGTTGGGAATGGGTGAATTAAGCGAATATGTGCATGGTTCACTTTCACTCCATTGTCATTTAGTGTTTGTTGTAGTTCTTCTAGTACTCCGCGAGTAGAATTGAATCCTACAAACAATATATCTGCTTCTTCATGAGGGGCGTTAACGTACACTGGCTCATCGAAGTTAACAAACTTTAATTTTTTCATACGCTTGTCCATTTGAGCTTGACGGTTTAATGCTGCTTCAGAAGGTTTGCCAGTTTCATCATGCTCTACACCTGTTACATGGTGAATTGCATGCTTCATACCTGGTAATACACGTGGTGAAATACCATCTTCGGTTACTTCATATCGTTTGAAATAACTTTTATCTTCTGTTTCCGGAAGTTCTTCGTTGTCCATTAAACGACCACGACGGATTTCTATTTTCGAATAATCAAATGGCTCCACTGTTTGCTTACCAAGTGATAGCTGTAAGTCCGAAAGAATAATGACAGGTAGCTGCAATTCTTCAGCAATATTGAATGCTTTGATTGTATCATAGAATGCTTCTTCTCCAGTACTTGGTGCAATGACCACCTTTGGAATTTCCCCATGCGTACCGTAGATCATTTGCATTAAATCAGACTGCTCTTGTTTGGTTGGTAATCCTGTAGATGGACCCCCACGCTGCGTGTCCACAATTACTAATGGCTGCTCGGTCATACCGGACAATCCGATTGCTTCCATCATTAGAGAAAGACCAGGCCCTGCAGACGCTGTAAATGCACGTACACCACCGTAGTTAGAACCAATTGCCATTGTTGCTGCAGCAATTTCATCTTCTGTTTGAATGACTGCTCCTCCAAATAGAGGTAGCTTTTTAATCATATACTCCATTATTTCAGAAGCTGGAGTAATTGGATAAGCTGCCATAAAGCGTACGCCTGCAGTTAATGCGCCCATAGCTATTGCATCATTACCAATCATGAATAAACGCTGTTTGCCGTCAGCTGGAGCTATTTCCCACTCTCCTAGACGGTCCCCAAGCTGCTCAGCCATCGTGTCATATCCTTGTTGAATAGCCTGCATATTTTTTTCAACAACTTCTTCACCTTTTTTACCAAAGATTTCATCAACGACTCCTTGGAAAACGGCTTTGTCTAGGTTTAATAAAGCAGACGTTGCTCCAATTGCCACCATGTTCTTCATTAGAGAGGTTCCAAGGCTAGAAGCAATCTCTGTAAAAGGTACGATATACATTGGTGCTAAACAGTCCTCTGGTGCCTCTGGTGAAAATTTAGCATCTGCTAGTATGATACTTTTTTCTGTAAGCTCTTTATAATTGACTTCAATTGTTTCTTGATCGAATGCCACTAAAATATCTAAGTTATCTGGAATGGTACGTACTTGAGTAGGACGCACACAAATTTTATTGTTAGTATGTCCACCTTTAATTCGAGAAGAGAAATGACGGTATCCATATAAGTAGTACCCAAGGCGGTTCATAGCCATAGAGAATATTTCGCCTGTACTCTCAATACCCTCTCCTTGCTGCCCTCCTACTTTCCAAGAAAGCTGTTGCAACATATAAACATCTCCTTACTGTTCTCTTTAAATGCTTTTTTCCTTCATTAGTTTATCACGAAGTAGCGATATACACTATGTATTACCTGTACTTTTATGGAATTTCAGACCTTTGACGGAAACCCTCCGTCACGATTTATTCAAAAAACTATGGAAACGCAAATTATAAGCCGCTACTAAAGGCAGTAGCGGCTTTTTGTGAAACTTTATATAGAGTGCCAAGCCTTTTGTGAAGAAAGCCTTGCTGCTATATATTATTTTGATTTCTTTTCTACCAATAATTTCAAAGCGGTTCGATCTTCACCAGAAATAATAATATCTGTGAACGCCGGTGAGCAAGTTAGGTCTGTTCCACTAGGAGCAACAAATCCTCTTGCAATAGCAATAGCTTTTATAGCTTGGTTTAATGCTCCTGCGCCTACTGCCTGCATTTCTGCGTAACCTTGTTCTCTTATAACTGCAACTAATGCACCAGCAACTGAATTGGGGTTTGAACGAGAAGATACTTTTAAAGAATCCACTATCATTTCTCCTTTTATCGCTATATTTATGAACTTGCTTTCGTTCATAAACTAACTTATGCTCGGAAGAAATTTTTTAGACTTTTTTATGCTTCAAATGGATAATCTTCGTTAATATATATTCTCTCTTGATGTGTCGCTTTACCAGTTTGGTTATCCACCTCTACGAAAAATCCACTTAGCACAGAACGACCGCTCTTCGGTACTTCAAAGCGAGTTGGCATATTTGTTTGGAAACGGTATAGTACGTCCTCTTTTTTCATCCCTAATACTTCATCATAGGGACCTGTCATTCCGACATCTGTAATATAAGCAGTGCCACCAGGAAGAATGCGAGAATCCGCTGTTTGTACATGCGTATGAGTTCCCACTACAACAGAGGCCTTGCCGTCTAAATGCCATCCAAAGGCAATTTTTTCACTTGTAGCTTCTGCATGAAAGTCTACAAATACAATTGGGGATAGCTGCTTAGCTTCTTCAACCATTTCAGTTGCCATTTTAAATGGATCATCGTGTGGCGGCAAGAATGTTCTACCATGCATATTGATGACAGAAATAGTGTGGCCGTTTTTCGTTACAGAGGTCATCCCTTTACCCGGAGCGTCTTCTGAAAAATTAGCAGGACGAATTAAATAATCTGTATCATCGATGAAGTCCATAATTTCTTTTTGATCCCATGTATGGTTTCCCATCGTCACTACGTCTACTCCCATATGTAAAAGAGAGTTAAATATAGTTTTCGTAATGCCTCTACCAGCAGCTGCATTCTCTCCATTGGCAATTACAACATCTGGCATATATTTTCTTTTTAGTCTTGGTAAGTAGCTTTCCAACGTATCTCTACCAATTGATCCAACAATATCACCGATAAATAGTATTTTCATTTTTACAATAACGTCCTTTCACGAAAAAAAGGCTTCATTTCGAAGCCTTTTGTTTTCAATGTTATGATTGCTTTTACTTTATTTTGCGTATTCTACGGCTCTAGTTTCTCTGATTACAGTTACTTTTATGTGACCAGGATAATCGAGCTCTTCTTCAATTCGCTTACGGATATCTCTTGCCAAGCGATGAGCTGTAATGTCATCGATTTGATCAGGACGAACCATAATGCGGATTTCTCTACCCGCTTGAATAGCAAAGGATTTTTCAACACCTTCATAGGATTCTGAAATTTCCTCTAGTTTTTCAAGGCGGCGAATGTAATTTTCTAATGTTTCACTTCTTGCACCAGGTCTAGCTGCAGATAAAGCATCTGCTGCTGCTACTAATACGGCAATGACAGAAGTAGCTTCTGTATCTCCGTGATGGGAAGCAATACTATTAATTACTACCGGATGTTCTTTATACTTTCTTGCAAGTTCTACACCTATTTCAACGTGACTTCCTTCCACTTCATGGTCAATTGCTTTTCCGATGTCGTGTAATAAGCCTGCACGTCTAGCAAGTGTTACGTCTTCTCCAAGCTCTGCAGCTAAGAGACCAGCTAAATAGGCAACTTCAGTAGAATGTTTTAATACGTTTTGACCATAACTTGTACGGTATCTTAAACGGCCTAAAATCTTCATCAAATCTGGATGTAGGTTATGAACACCTATATCAAAAGTAGTTTGTTCGCCAATTTCGCGAATTTGTTCATCTACTTCTCTTCTAGACTTCTCTACCATTTCTTCAATTCGAGCAGGATGGATACGTCCATCTTGCACTAATTTTTCAAGGGCTAATCGAGCAGTCTCTCTTCTAATCGGATCGAACCCGGAAAGAATTACAGCCTCTGGTGTGTCGTCAATGATAAGATCGATACCAGTCAATGTTTCGAGTGTACGAATGTTTCGTCCTTCACGTCCGATAATTCGTCCTTTCATCTCGTCATTAGGTAAGTTTACAACTGAAACGGTAGTTTCCGCCACGTGATCTGCTGCAAATCTTTGTAAAGCAAGTGAAAGTATTTCTCTCGATTTCTTGTCAGCCTCTTCTTTGGCTCTTGTTTCAGATTCTTTAGTCATCACAGCAATATCAGTAGCCAATTCATTTTCTACCTCTTGAAGAATGATAGTTTTTGCTTCTTCACGAGTAAGAGTAGAAATACGCTGTAGCTCTGTTTGTTGCTCTTCAACTAGTTCATCCACTTTACTTTCCTTTTGTTCGATATGCTGTTGTCTTTGTGTTAGAGCATCTTCTTTACGCTCAAGACTTACTTCTCTCTTGTTTAGAGCATCATCTTTACGATCTAGATTCTCTTCTCTTTGTAATAACCGATTTTCCTGTTTTTGCAGTTCCATGCGGCGTTCTCGGATGTCAGATTCAGCTTCATTTCGTAATTGGTGAGTTTCATCTTTGGCCTCTAAAAGTGCTTCTTTCTTTAATGCTTCTGCCTCTCGCTTTGCTTCCTCTATAATGAGTACAGAAGATTGTTTTGCACCAGTCACTTTTGAATCATTCACTTTTTTCAGATAACCGTAACCAACAGCGCCACCGATAATAAGACCAAGCAAAGCGGAGATGATAATTTCCAATGTCATTTCGAACACCCCCTCTTGCTATACTTTTAAGTTTCAGTCGGCACATATATGCTAATTGAATGCATATTTGTACTGCTTTTTAGTCATTTAATAAAGAAATTATACAATTTTAATTGTATAGATGTAGAAATACTCTGTCAAGGAAACGGAAGAATATTATTAGTTTTAGAGAGAGGATATCTATTACTTTAGGTATTGCCTAAATAAAATGATTTCATAATTCTTATTTAAAACAATTTCATATTTTCTTTTATTATGTAAAACCACTAGGAAAAATCAATAAAAGATTCATGATACTTATCTGCATAGCAAAGAGTATTATAATTAGTTTCAACTCTGGTGGCCCTTTTCTGAAGAATGATCCATGTTCATTCAACCGACTAGAGTCACTGCCTGTCGCATCAACGAACGCTTTTAATAGGTAAAGCTTCTATTTTTGAAATTAGCTCATTCATAAATACTAAAGTTCAATTAAAATTGGACTTTGTGATAAGTTTAAATTCACAAAAAATATTAGAAATAGATTTTAAAAAAAGATACCAAGAGAAAGTCTCTTGATATCTTTTTAATTTTAACTATTATTCATCTTCTAAAAGTAGCTCGAACTCGCCATCTTCGTCCTCTGGCTCATGCGCTGCAATAACAAGTGCACCAGCAGTCATACCTAGAGATTGACGGATTTTTAATGCCACTTCTTCTTTAATAGCAGGGTTTTCTTTCAAGAATTGCTTAGCGTTTTCTCGCCCTTGGCCAATACGTTCTTCATTGTAAGCATACCAAGAACCACTTTTTTGGATAATATCGTATTCAGAACCTATATCAACGATTTCTCCTTCTTGAGAGATTCCTTCTCCGTACATAATATCTACTTCTGCAGTTTTAAATGGTGGAGCAACTTTGTTTTTTACTACTTTAATTTTCGTTTTGTTACCCATAATGTCTGTACCTTGTTTAATAGCTTCAGCACGTCTTACTTCTAAGCGGACAGAGCTGTAGAATTTAAGTGCGCGACCACCCGGCGTTACCTCCGGGTTACCAAACATTACTCCAACTTTTTCACGAATCTGGTTAATAAAGATTGCTATAGTGTTAGATTTGTTAATAACTCCAGAAAGTTTTCGTAATGCCTGAGACATTAAGCGAGCTTGAAGACCAATATGAGAGTCTCCCATTTCTCCTTCTATCTCCGCTTTTGGTACTAATGCTGCAACAGAGTCGATAACAATGATTTCAACCGCACCACTGCGGACTAGAGCTTCTGCGATTTCAAGGGCTTGCTCTCCAGTGTCGGGTTGAGATAATAATAATTCATCTATGTTAACGCCTAGTTTTTGTGCATATACAGGGTCCAACGCATGCTCTGCATCAATAAATGCCGCTTGCCCACCTGTTTTTTGTATTTCTGCAATAGCGTGAAGCGCTACAGTTGTTTTACCTGAGCTCTCTGGGCCATAAATTTCAATAATACGACCTCTTGGATATCCGCCTATTCCAAGTGCTGCATCAAGAGCTAGGGAACCACTTGAAGAGGTAGAGATTTCACGGTCTGTTTTCTCTCCTAATTTCATTACGGAACCTTTACCAAATTGTTTCTCTATTTGTTTTAAAGCCATTTCTAACGCTGCTTTACGATCATTAGCCAAATGTATTTCCTCCTAGAAACTATCATTTTTTTTACTATCTTTAGTATACTCGGTCTTTGAGAAATTTACAAGAAAAAAGCGAACATCTATTCGTTTATTTTTTACCACTATTAGATTTTGATAGAAAAAAACAGCACAAAATGATAATTTGAGCCGTTTTCCTTTGTCAAAATTAAATTTTCGATAATCCTTCTTCTCTTAAAAGTCGAATCAAATAATGAATAGTAAACTTAACTGTTCTTAAACGATTTGTGTTTCTCATACCGGATAGATTCAATTTATAAGAAATTGGAGCAACGTCTCCATACGCTATTCCAATCCACACCGTTCCTGCCGGTTGATCTCCATGTCCATCTGGTCCAGCTGCTCCAGTAATACCTACACCTATCGTTGTTTCAAACTTTTCTTTGACTCGACTAGCCATTTCTTCTGCAACATGACTAGAAACCACACTATGTTCATCAATCGTTTCTCTTTTAACACCAAGCTGATTGATTTTCACTTCTTCAGTGTAGGTGATAATGCCACCTACAAGTGCTACGCCCATTCCTGGGACTGCAGCCAACTCTGATTGAAAAAGTCCAGCTGTCATACTTTCGGCAGCAGAAATTGTTAGCTTGTTGTCAATTAGTATATCTCTTAGCTTGGAGGCTAAAGATTCGTTATTATATCCATACACATGTTTGCCCACACGGTTTAAGATTTCAGCTTGTAGCTTTTCAATCCTTTTCCAAGCTTCTTCTTCCGTATCTGCTTTCGCAGTAAGTCGTAATGTTACCTCTCCGTCAGAAGCTAGCGGCGCAAGGGTAGGATTTGTTTGATTGTCCAATAAATCCTGTACTTCATTCTCCAGCTCTGCTTCGCCAATACCATAAAAGCGAATGACATGGGACATAATTACATTTTCTTTATAAAGCAGTTTAGGCAACAGCGGCTTAGCCTCAAATTGGAACATCGGCTCTAATTCTTTTGGAGGGCCAGGCAATAACATATATGTATGTTTCTCTGTGGAAAGAAGCATCCCCGGAGCCATTCCATGCTTGTTTTCAAGGACAGTACAGCCTTCTAAAACTAATGCTTGTTTTTTATTGTTCTCTGTCATTACTTTTCCAGCTCTTTTAAAGAAATCCTCTATATATATGATTGCATGATCATCTAATACAAGATTTTTGTTAAGGTGTTTAGAAATTGTTTCTTTTGTAAGATCATCTTTAGTAGGTCCTAAACCTCCTGAAAAAATAATGAGGTCAGCTCGATTTTCTGCGATTTTTATAGCTTCTAACAAACGATTAGGATTGTCTCCAACTACTGTGTGGTAATACACATCGATCCCTAACTCTGCCAGCTGGGAGGATATATATCTTGCGTTCGTATTGGAAATTTGTCCTAACAATAATTCTGATCCTACCGCAATAATCTCTGCTTTCATCCCAAAACTTCCTTCCTATTTTGAGTCAAGTAACACTTTGCGATTCAAATAGAAATAATCAAATCCCGACCATAAAGTAAAGAATAGACAAACGTATAGCATGATCATATCAAATGGGAAATTGAACATTTCAAAAAATACATTTCCTAAAAGTAATGATGAAATCGCGATAATTTGTGTCCACATTTTTATCTTACCAAGTTGGTTTGCTGCAACTACCTCTCCTGTATTGGCTAGTATTAAACGTAAACCAGTTACTGCAAATTCACGGCTGATAATTAATATAACTACCCATGCTGGTGCAACTCCAAACTGCACTAATATAATTAATGCTGCTGAAACAAGTAATTTGTCTGCTAGAGGATCTAAAAACTTACCCATATTGGTTACTAAATTGTATTTTCTAGCATAATAACCATCGATAAAATCAGTGATAGAAGCGATAATAAAAATAATAGCCCCAATTAGGTGATTTACTGGAATAGTTGCGCCTAAAAAACTAGCTTCCCCCCAGTTAAAATCAATTAGCATAAAAATCATAAATACTGGAATTAAAAATATGCGGAACATGGAAATTTGGTTTGGTATATTCATTTTCATCTAAAACTACTCCTTTCATATTTCAAACAAAATAGCCATCTAATCGATGACTATTTGCTGAACTTTATAACTAAGTTTTGTGGAGTCTTATCTGTTGGGAATTCCACTAGCTCATCATTAATGAAAACCTTTGTAACTGGAACGTTCCCTACTCTCACGCGAATTTGTTCCGTTGTGCTTACATCTAGCTCATATGGCGTTCCAGTGTTAACCCAGCTATCATATAAAGTTTTGTTAGCCTGGTCTTTTAAGTTTAACCAAGTCTTGTCGCTACTAGCCATTAACTTTAGCTGATAAGTTTCTGCACCAGATACAGTATATGTTGAAGTTTCCCCTTGAGTCCCCTCTAATGTGAAAGCTAGTTTAGGCACTGGTTCTTCCTCAATTTCTTCTTCCACAGCCTCTTCCTCTTCTTCATTATCTGTAGCTGTTTGATCTGAAGGTGGAGGTGTGATATCCATTGTCACTGGTTCCTCTGTTTCTACTGCTGGTGACTCTTCCGTCTCTGGAGAGTTCTGTCTAAGTGTCCATACAATCACAATTATCGCCACAACAAACAATGCCACTATAATCATCGGCATAATTTCCATGAATCTGTTCGATGCTCGGCCACCCAAAGTTCTTCTAGACGGTGTTGCAGGGATAGTTTTTGCAACATCCTCATTTGTAGGACTTGGAAGCTCTGATTTGTATGTCTCTAAAAGCTCATCCCCATTTAAGCCAACTGCTTCTGCGTATTGCTTGATAAAAGCTCGCACATAAAAAGCACCAGGAATTGTGGAATAATTCCCTTCCTCAATGTTAGCTAAATACCTTTTTTGAATTTTTGTTATTTCTTGCAAATCCTCGATACTATATCCTTTTGCTGTTCTCGCTTCTTTTAAACGAGTACCAAGTTCAGTCAATTAAAACACCTACTTCGTTAAAAATTAAATTCACCGAATCCGCCAAATCCACCCATGCCTTTGTCGGTCATCGCATGATTTTTTTCCATCATTTCGTACGTTATTTCTTCCTCTGGACTATGACGAAGCTCAATTATATAGTCAAAATCCTCTATAGAATATTCGGAATGCTTGATGAACATATCTGGGTGCTCCACTACTTTAATAGTAGGCATTCTCATCATTTCCCTAACAAGTTGTAGATGCTTTTCATCATTTGACTTTCTTGTAACAATTCCATCCAGAATAAAGATATTGCGATCGCTAAATTCATCCCCAGCGAGTTGATTTCTAATAGTTTGCTTAATCATTGTGGAAGACAGGAAAATCCATTTTTTGTTCGCACAAACACTTGCGGCAACTACAGATTCTGTTTTCCCTACTCTAGGCATACCTCTGATACCGATTAGCTTATGTCCTTCCTGTTTAAAGATCTCAGCCATGAAATCTACTAGTAGACCAAGCTCATCTCTTACGAATCGAAAAGTCTTTCTGTCATCAGCATCTCTTTGTATGTATCTTCCGTGACGCACAGCTAAACGATCTCTTAGCTTCGGCTCACGAAACTTAGTTAAATGAATTGTTTCCATTGTGGAAATGATATGTTCAAAGCGTTCAATATTTTCTTTTTTTTCAGCTTTAATGAGCATACCACGTCTACCCTCATCCACACCATTAATAGTTACTATATTTACTCGTAGCATACCCAATAGAGAAGAAATGTCTCCTAAAAGTCCAGGACGATTTACTTGAATTTCGTATTCAAAAAACCATTCACTTGCCATCATGTATTCCTCCCTTTATAGAATGACGTTCTCAATGCATTAATAGTTCTATCATATATGATTTTATAACCGAATAAAAGGAAAAAAGAAAAGAGAGTTAACTTCCCCCTTTTCTTTTCCTAAATATACCAACCACCATTAACTCGAATGACCTGACCAGTAATATAATATGCATGCTCACTTGCTAAAAAAACAACCACATTGGCTACGTCCTGTGGTTTGCCAAATATACCTGCAGGAATCTCTTCTAATATAAACTCTCGTGATTCATCATCTAAATGAGCGTTCATTTTTGTATCGATAAAACCTGGTGCGACGACATTAACGTTTGTCTTTTGCATGGCAACCTCTTTAGCATAGGCTTTCACAAAAGCATGCTGAGCCCCTTTAGCAGCAGAATAGGCTGCCTCATAGGAAGCACCTGTTTCTCCCCATATAGAGCCAATGAAGATAATAGAGCTATGCTCATGCTTTCGTAGCTTAGGCGCTAATCTTCCCGCTAAAAACATCGGATGCTCTACATGTACTTGAAAGAGATGTCTTATTTCCTCCAGAGAGGTCTCTTCTATACCTTTATAAAGACTTTGGCCTTGGGCAAAGACAATCGATTGAAGAGAGTAAATAGAATTCACAATGACTTCAATTGCACTTGTATCTAATAGGTCTGCTTGAATAGGTAAGAATTCCTGTTCTGGATAGGCAAGATTGAGGGCAACTATAAGTTCATCCACCTTCTCTTTATTACTCGCAAAATGAAGGTACAGGGACCATCCAGCCTCCGCCATACTTAGGCTAGTAGCAATCCCTATTTCTCCAGACGCACCTACCACTAGAGCAAACTTCTTAGCCATTATCTGTTTCCTTCGAAGGAATAATCTTAAATACAGTATGCGTATTCTCATCCTTAAATGCTTCAAATGCCTTCTTGACTTGTTCCACCCCTAAGTTCTCTAAGGCTGGTACTACATCAAATAAATTCATATCGTTAAACTTATAACGAGTAAATTGGTTTGCAATATATTCAATTGAATTTAATGAACGTAAGAAATGACCAATTTTCTTTCTGGTAATTCGTTTCATGTCCTCTTCTTCCAATGTCCAATTCGTTGCAAATTTAGTGATAGTTTCTTTAATCTTCTGACCAAGCTCTTCCGGATTTCCTGTATCGGAGCCTATCATTGCAAAACCGTAGCCTTCCTCCATAGAGAAGTCTGCACTATAGGATTCATCGATCAACCCTTTTTCATAGACCTCTTGGAAAAACGAGGATGTTCTACCGAATATCAGTTCAACTGCCACTTGCATAGCCAACTCATAATTTAACATTTCTTCACCGGTAATATTAACATTGTTCGATTTAATGCCATATAAAAGCTTAGACTTCTGTACGTCCATTTTTAACGTGCGTTCTTTTTTATCTACTTGCGGCTGCTCTTCTGGGTAGAAACGGACAATTTCCTCTGGAGCCTTAAATTCTTTTTTAGCTTGATTTTCTTTCACAAATTCCATCATTTCTTTAGGATCTACAGCTCCTACAACGAACAACACCATATTCGAAGGGTGATAAAACGTGTTATAGCATTCGTATAGATGCTCAGCTGTAATATGACTAATAGACTCTATTGTGCCAGCAATATCAATTTTCACTGGATGTTCTTTGTACATATTTTCAATCGTACCAAAGTATAACCTCCAGTCGGGCTGGTCGTCATACATGGTAATTTCTTGCCCAATAATACCCTTTTCCTTTTCAACAGTTTGTTCTGTGAAATATGGCTCCTGTACAAAGTTAAGAAGAGTATTAGTGTTTTCTAATATATTATCTGTTGAGGAGAATAAATAAGAAGTTCTTGTAAATGATGTGAATGCATTGGCAGAAGCCCCATTTTCACTGAACTTCTGGAAAACATCTCCTTCTTCTTTTTCAAACATTTTATGCTCTAAAAAGTGGGCAATCCCGTCTGGTACTGTAACAGGGTCTTTTTTACCTAGCGGAATAAATTCTCGGTCAATAGAACCGTATTTTGTAGTGAAGGTTACATATGTTTTGGAAAAGCCTTTTTTAGGCAAAATATAAACATTTAATCCATTAGAAAGTTCTTCGTGATATAGTGTTTCTTCTAGCTGTTCAAAGTAAGTTTCATTCATAGTCTGCACCGTCCTTACCAGATAAGAAATAGACAAATTCCTTTTCGATATTTGTAGCCATTTCTTGAATTTGCTCCTTCGTGACATCTTCCCATTTAGCGGTCCAGTTTTTCACTGTAAAGGATTCATCAAGTTCTTTATATTGATCGTAAATTTCTATTTGTCCTCTAGCAGAATCCAGAGATTCCTTAAGCTGGTTTTTAAGCATGGATTTTGTCTGATTGATCTCTAAATCAGATATATTTCCCTTTTGCATTTCCTTTAGCTGTTCGTCTATTAATGCAACAGCTTTTTCCTGTAGGTTGGCATCAATTCCAGCAAATACAAAAATGCGACCATAAAGGGAAGAAAAGCTACTTGAGGCATAGTATGCCATACTTTCTTTTTCACGAACATTCATAAAAATTTTGGAATGAGCAAAGCCACCAAGAATACCATTAGTAATTTGCATAATTGGGAATTCATTAGAGTAAAACGTGACTGGAGTTCTATAAGAGATATGTAATTTCCCTTGCTTCATGTCCTGTTTTTCATGTAAAAACTCTTTGTCGTTTGTTGAAACAGCACTTTCTGTTTCTTTTGGAATGTCTGCAGAACGAGCTTCAAACGGGAAAAATTCACTAATTTTAGCTTTCATTTCCTCTACATCTACATCACCTACAATATAGATAGACAACGGTTCTTTTGTAAGCAGGTTTTGATGCATTTCTAATAATTGTTTGTTTGTTACTGCCTTCACTGTTTCCACCGTACCATTAGCGCTAATAGAAGCAGGATGATCGGGTAAAATATTTTCTAATAATCGTTGCTGTGCAAAACGAGTTTTATCATCGTACATAGACTGAATACGTTCTATCACTTGTTCTTTTTCTCGCTTCACAACCGATTCAACAAATTTCTCATTTTCTAAGTTAGGTTGGAAAAGCACTGTTTGTAATAATGAAAGTACTTCATCTACCACAGTTTCATTAGACAAATAAGCATCGTTAACTGTTTCGGCATTTAAAGAAAAAATATGATTTAAACCCTTTTTAGATGTGTCAAAATATAATACCGCTCCAAATAATTCATCTAAACGTTTTCTAAAAGATGCATATGTTGGATATTTGGCATTGCTATATTGCAGTACATTGGAAAGTACCGCTCTTACTGCAGCAGACTCTACAGTTAATGGTTGCTTCCATTTAAAGGAAATATTAATGGTTTTAAATTGTTCTGTTGGTCTTATATAAAGCTGGACACCTTTGGCTAATTCAAAATGTTGAAACATGAAAAGAATTCCCCCTTTTTCTTTCTAGTGTTACTCATATACCTTTTCACTATACATCTTCTAATTATATCAATACAAACAAAAGGGACCAAACTTAATTGGTCCCTTTTTAATCGCTATATTTTTTATTATTAATTGGTAAATTCTAAGCAAAAATTTATCTTTTTCCTTTAATATAAGGAATACCGCTCGCTTTAGGAGCATTTGCTTTCCCTATAAATCCTGCTACTGCAAGAATCGTTAATGCATACGGTAAAATGTGCAAGTAATAGCTTGGAATTTGATCAATGTATGGTATTTGTCCACCAACGATACTTAAAGCTTGCGCAAATCCGAAGAAAAGTGCTGCTCCAAGGGCTCCTAGCGGATGCCATTTACCAAAGATCATGGCTGCAAGAGCCATAAATCCTTGTCCATTAATTGTAGTGTGACTGAACTCTCCTGAAATCGATTGAGCATATACAGCTCCACCAATACCAGCCAGCATACCAGAAATAATTACTGCAATGTATCGCATTTTCTTTACATTAACTCCCATTGTATCTGCTGCCATAGGATGCTCACCTACTGCACGAAGGCGAAGACCAAATGGAGTTTTGTAAATAACAAACCATGCTAGAATAGCTACTGCAACAGCTAAAATAGAAGTAGAGTAGACATCCTTAAATAACATTGGTCCGATGATTGGTATTTCACTTAAACCAGGAATATCAAAACGTATAAAACGTTCTTGAATATAATCTGTTTGTCCTTTGTCATAGATCATTTTTACTGTGAACAATGCAATAGCGACACCTAACATATTAATCGCTACCCCAGAAATGGTTTGGTCTGCTCTAAACGATACAGATGCTACCGCATGTAGCAAAGCAAATATACCTGAAACAATCATGGCTGCAATAACTGCAACCCAAGGTGTCATAGCGCCAAACGTACTAACGAAAGTCAGGTTAAAAATGATGGAAATAAAGGCACCCATAACCATCATACCTTCTAGACCAATATTAATTACACCAGATCTTTCAGAGAAAACTCCACCTATAGCAGTGAAAACTAAAGGGGCTGCATAGAAAATTGCTGATGGAACGATGAAATATAATACATCTAAAAAGCTCATTTAATTCGCCTCCTTTTTCTTACTAATCTTTTCAAGGAAATAGCGAATGACATATCCACAGGCAACGAAGAAAATAATAATCGCAATAACAATCGATACAATTTCTATCGGAACTCCTGCTGCGTTAGGCATATTAGTTGCTCCATATTTAAGAGATCCAAATAGTGTAGCACCAAAAATTACTCCTAGAGGTGTATTCGCCCCCAGTAAAGCCACGGCGATTCCATCAAATCCAATACCCGTAAAGGCACCCTTTGAACTTGCGTAACCAAAAGTACCTAATGCCTCCATAGCACCTGCTAGACCGGCAAAAGCACCTGAGATAACCATAGATAAGATGATATTCTTAGAGACATTCATACCAGCATACTCTGAAGCATGCTTGTTAAATCCTACTGACTTCAACTCATATCCAGTAGTTGTTTTCTCTAAAATGAACCACATTAATAAAACCATTGCTAACGCAATAAATATTCCATAATGTAAACGAGAATAGTCTGTCATGCTTTGGAAGAAAGCAGACGTCAGTGAAGCGGTTGGTTTAATAGATTCCGTACTGTCGCCACCATCAGCAACAATTTTAATAAGCGCATTCGTTGTATGAAGAGCAATGTAGTTCATCATAATCGTTACGATTACTTCATGCACCTGAAGTTTTGCTTTTAATAATCCTGGTAGGAAAGCCCACAATCCTCCTGCAACAGCTGCAGCAAGTATTGCTAATGGTAGATGTATGTACATTGGCAGGTCAAATGCAATACCGACGTATGCAGCTGCAAACCAGCCTACAAGTAATTGCCCCTCCACTCCAATGTTAAACAGCCCAGTGCGGAAAGCAAACGCCACCGCAAGCCCTGATAATAGGTACGGTGTTATTTGACGTACTGTTTCACCCATTCTATAGGCATCTCCAAATATACCTTCCCATAGTGCAGCGTATCCCAAGATAGGATCATATCCGCTTATTAGCATGACAATCGCACCCACGATTAACCCTAGTATTACGGAAATAACAGGGACAAGTATATTTACTACTCTATTCGACATGCTCTACATCCCCCTGCTTCTTATCTTTTTCTCTTGTATGTCCTGCCATTAATAGACCAAGCTCTTGCTCTGTCGTTTCTTTAGGTAAAAGAGAATCAACTATTTGTCCATCATATATAACAGCAATTCGATCCGATACATTCATAACTTCATCAAGTTCAAATGAAAGAAGTAAAACAGCTTTCCCTTTATCTCTTTGTTCTATTAAACGTTGATGAATAAACTCGATTGCCCCTACATCTAAACCACGAGTAGGAAGCGCCGCGATCAACAACTCAGGGTCACGTATAACCTCACGACCGATAATTGCCTTCTGTTGGTTACCTCCTGATAATGCTCGAGCCAATGTATGCTCCCCTTGTGTACGTACATCATATTCTTTAATAATTTTTTGCGCTAAGTTAGACACTTTTTTGTAATTTATAATTCCTCTTTTAGAAATAGGCTCTAAATAATAGGTTTGAAGAGCAATATTATGACCAATTGGAAAATCTAAAACTAAACCATGTCTATGTCTATCCTGTGGAATATGTCCAACTCCCGCCTCTGTAACTTTACGAGGTTTTTTGTTTGTAATATCTATTCCATTTAGATTTATAGATCCGCTCTTAGACTTACGAAGACCAGTAATTGCCTCAATTAGCTCACTTTGACCATTTCCGTCAATCCCTGCTAAGCCGAGAATTTCACCTTTGCGAACAGTTAAGTTTAACCCCTTAACCTTTTCAATACCTCGATAGTCTGTCACTATTAAGTCTTTAATGATCAATGCTTCTTCCTTAGGCTTAGCTTCGCCCTTAACGGTTTTAAATTCAACCTGACGTCCAACCATAAGTGATGCCAATTCGTTTGGATTTGTTTCTGCTGTTATAACTGTCCCAATTCCTTTACCTTTACGAATAACCGTGACTCTATCCGACACATCCATAATCTCTTTTAATTTGTGCGTTATTAAAATTATAGATTTACCTTCTTTAATAAGACGCTTCATAATTTGAATTAGCTCATTAATCTCTTGAGGCGTTAAAGAGGCTGTTGGTTCATCAAAAATTAGAATTTCTGCACCACGATAAAGCGTTTTCAAAATTTCTACCCGTTGCTGCATTCCTACAGAAATATCCTCTATTTTTGCATAAGGATCTACATTTAATCCATAAGTTTCTGACAGTTGCTCTATTTTACGTGCAGCATCCTTAATATTTACGACACCGCCATTAGTTGGTTCGTTACCTAAAATAATATTTTCCGTAACTGTAAAGTTTTCCACTAGCATGAAATGCTGATGAACCATTCCAATTCCAAGGTCATTGGCAACGTTTGGGTCTGTAATTTTCACAGACTTACCTCTCACTTTTATGTCGCCTGCTTCTGGTTGATACAGACCGAATAATACGTTCATGAGAGTGGACTTCCCTGCTCCATTCTCACCTAAAAGAGCATGTATTTCTCCCTTTTTCAATTGAAGGGTTATATTATCATTTGCTACGAAAGTTCCAAACTCTTTCCGAATGCCTAGCATTTCTATTACATAATCCAATGAATTTCACTCCCTACTTGAATACTAGTACTAAATTAATACAGGAAAGACTTTAAATATTTAAAATCTTTCATCCATTAATTTAAAATATCATAAAGACCGAGCAAGTCGGCCTTTATGATGTTAAGTCAAATTATTCTACAGTTTCAGGAACTACGATTTCACCAGAAGCGATTTTTTTAGAATATTCTTCAATTTTCGCTAAAACATCCTCAGGAATAGCTCCACGTGAATCAGCAAGCTGAACACCTTCCTCAGCTAAACCGTAAGTAACAGTTTTACCACCTGGGAATTTCCCTTCCATTGTTTCTTTTGCAATGTTTTGTACTGCTACATCAACACGTTTTTGCATAGAAGTAAGCGTTACATTAGTATCGCCAACTGCTCCTTCTTCGTATTGGTCAGAGTCAACTCCAATAACCCATACGTTAGCATCTTTATCTTTTGTTTTACGTTCTTTAGCTTCTGCAAAAACACCATTACCAGTCCCACCAGCTGCGTGGAAAATAATGTCTACGCCTGAAGAGTACATACGATTTGCTGTTGTTTTACCAAGAGCTGCATCGTCAAATTTACCAGTATACTGAACATCTACTTTGATAGTGTCATCAACTGCTTTAACTCCTGCAAGGAAACCTGCTTCAAAGCGTTCAATAACAGGAATTTCCATTCCACCAACAAAACCAATTTGTTTTGATTCAGACATTAACGCTGCTGCTACTCCAGCAAGGTAAGAACCTTCTTGTTCTTTAAACATTACAGAAGCAACGTTTGGAGCATCAACTACTGCATCAATAATTGCTAATTGAGCATCTTTTTGCTGTTCAGCAATTGTAGTGATAGGCTTTTCCATCAAGAAACCAATACCATAAACTATGTCGAAGTCACGACGAACTAAGTTAGTAATATTGTTGATATAATCTGCATCTGATTGTGATTGTAAATAATCGTAACCGCCATCGCCTTTTTTAAGACCATGCTCTTTACCGAATGCTTCAATACCTTCCCAAGCTAATTGGTTGAATGATTTATCATCTACTCCACCGACGTCTGTAACCATTGCGATTGAGATGTCTGCTGTTTCTTCAGTTCCAGTACCAGCATTAGAACCTTCGTCTTTTTTTGTTTCCTCATCTTTAGAACCACATGCTCCAAGAATAGTACCAGCAGCTAAAACAAGTGATAAGCCTAAACCAAATTTACGTTTCGTCAACTTGAAAACCCCCATTATTTTTTCTTCTTCTTAGCAGGAACTACTTTTTTACACCCTTTTCCGAACTACATGAAAGCTAAATTTGTCTGCTCGAAAATAATTTTTCGAATATAAAACTACACGATCATTCTCATCATAATGCAATTGTTTTAAAATCAGCAACGAAGTCTCTGGATCACAATTTAAGGTTGGTGAAGCTACTTCATGATATCCCACTGGATCAATGAAGGTAACCGCATGCGAAATCCTTATATCACCTGATTCCTCCAATGCTGTAAAAATAGAGCCTTCTTTTCTTATAAGAAAATCTGCCGGTAAATAATATTGTGGAACTTTATCGATACAATATACCACTGGTTCACCATCTGCAGTTCGGACTCGCTCCATTGTAACAACGGTCGTATCCTCCTCACACTGGAATCGTTTTGCATCATCTTCAGATGCTTCTGATTCCATAGAACTAAGGTAAATAGTACCAGGCTCCATCCCTGCGTTTCTAATCATCGCCGAAACACTTGAGAGTTGTTCAATCCCTGATGTAAAAACAGGCTTTGAGTTAACAAAGGTTCCTACGCCATGTCTTCTTACGATAATATTTTCTTCCTCTAGCACTCGCAGAGCTTCTCGTAAAGTTGCTCTACTTACCCCAAGAAGCTTGGCCAATTCAAATTCAGAAGGTAATTTCTCCTTTTCTTTGAAAATCCCCTTTTCAATGTCTTGTTTAAGACGATCGATTACTTGTAGGTATAAATGCCTTTGATCCATTTTTATTGTCATTTAAAACACCACCATTATGAAGAGATCAGACCTCTGATGTAAAACTTTCCTACTAATCAGTACATACTATACCACTTTTAATCTTTTAAATAAATACTTTATTTACGAAATTATTATTTGTTTTTACGTTGTTAATATATAAATGTAATCATTTTGTCATAATATATCACTTAATGTGTGATACTAATTGATAAAAACCCTTGAAAACACTGAATTTTGCTAGTGTTTTAAATTGGTTAATATTGTAGTAAAAAAAAGGAATAATATATATAAATTACATTCAAGATTTAGTAATAAATTAGCTTAGCTTTACGTTTTAAATTTTAAAGTTAAAGGCTATGTGAAAGGGTAGGGGTGATTTATGATAAAAAGAAATCTTAAATCAGAGAGTAGAATGGATTTTTCGCCCCAGCCGGACGCTTTGCTTTCTTCGGGGTGAGCGATAAGCCATCACCCATCCATCGCTTACGCGCGTGGTTGTGCTGTCTTATCTGTCTCCCTCATCCCGTAGACAGATACGGATTTTTTGTGGACCCATTCTAGAAAGTTACGATAAGCCCTCTGTTTTGCTTACGCGTATTTGTAATGTCTTGAAAAATAAATTATTTATTCTGTAGTAATTAAAAAAAGATAATCGAGTATAGAACTTCTCGATTATCTTTAGTATGTTTGCATATGTTATTCCTCAATAATGGTTAGCACATTTTTTACATTGGATCTTGGTCGTAATCTTGTTTTGATATTAACACTTGTCTTGGTTTACTTCCTTCGTATGGTCCTACTATCCCACCCATCTCTAGCTGATCAATAATTCTGGCAGCCCTAGAATATCCAACACGGAAGCGTCTTTGGATCAAGGAAACTGAAGCTGTTTGCATTTCCATCACAAGCTGCGCAGCGTCATCATAGAGATCATCTCGATCTAACTGCTCCTGGGATTCTTCCACTTCATCTGGAATCATTTCCTCTTGGTAGTTTGCCTTTTGCTGCTCAATCACAAAATCGACGATTCTCTCTACTTCGGCATCTGACAAATATGCTCCTTGTACACGAACGGGCTTAGAGCTCCCAGCTGGTAGGAAGAGCATATCGCCTCTCCCAAGGAGTTTTTCTGCTCCGCCCATATCCAAAATAGTTCTAGAATCTATAGAAGAAGATACTGCAAAAGCAATTCTTGAAGGTATATTAGCTTTAATGATTCCCGTGATAACATCCACACTTGGTCTTTGTGTCGCTATTATCAAGTGGATCCCAGCTGCACGGGCCATTTGTGCAAGCCGTGTAATAGAATCCTCTACATCACTTGATGCTACCATCATCAAGTCAGCTAACTCATCGACTATCACTACAATAAACGGAAGTTTGGGATGCTTCTCTTCATTTTCTTCATTCCATTTTTCTATATGGTCGTTGTAGCCTTGGATATTTCGAGTCCCTGTATGGGAAAATAAGTCATATCTTCTTTCCATTTCAGAAACAATTTTTTTCAATGCCTGGGATGCTTTTCTTGGATCCGTAACTACGGGTGCTAACAAATGGGGAATCCCATTATAGACGTTAAGCTCAACCATTTTTGGATCAATCATCATCATTTTAACTTCATGCGGTTTTGCTCGCATCATAATGCTTGTTATAATTCCGTTTATACATACACTTTTCCCGCTACCTGTCGAACCAGCAACAAGTAAATGAGGCATTTTGTTTAATTCGGCTAATACTGCCTGTCCGGTAACATCTCGACCAAAACCTATTAATAGTTTTTGGCTTGGCTTATTATTTTCTTTTGCTTCTAGTACTTCTCGTAAGCTTACGATTGCCACTTCTTTGTTTGGTACTTCTATCCCTATCGCAGACTTCCCTGGGATTGGTGCTTCAATCCGGATATCTCTAGCCGCTAAAGCAAGGGCTAAATCGTCGTGAAGGCTTACGATTCTACTAACCTTCACTCCTACATCAGGTAGTACCTCATACTTAGTAACTGCAGGTCCTAAATGGACTTGCATAACTTTTGCCTTTACCCCAAAGCTTAAGAAGGTTTGCTCCAACTTTTTAGCATTAGCTTGAATTGCATTTAACTCTCCACTTTGATCATTGTGCTCTGGAGAATCTAATAGATTAATACTCGGTAACTGATAATCTTCGTTTTCCAGTTCATCCGCATCCATATTAATCTCAATGGGTTCTGTTGGTTCTGTCGATTCATTTGTCTCTTCTTTTCTTGTGATTCTCTCTGTAAAAGCAGAGATAATCGGAGAAGATGGTATTTCTGTTTCTTCCTCTGGCGGATGATTGACATCAAGTATGGTAACAGCTTGTTCAGACTCTTCTTGTACTGCATCTTTACGTGATCTGCGAGAAACCTTCTTCTGCTCCGTTGAAGGCTTTTTCTTATCAGCTTTTGGTCGGTTCTTAAAGCTTTCTGCCATCTTAGGAGAAACCTCTACCAAATAAGGAACAAGTGCTTTTCCTGTTAAAAGTACGATACCAATTAATAATAGTAGCCAGCTAATAACTTTTGCACCAGCAGAGTCAAATAATACATGGAATGAGGCAAACAGAATAGCCCCGATCATACCTCCACCTAGAGAGCTGCTTCTATTAGTAATTCCACCACTTTCTACTAAGACCCTGTAGCTTTCCCTTAGAACAGAGTTCGTCATCAGTGCCTTGCCCTCAAACAGTTGCTCAAAAAGTGCTAAATGACTGAATATAAGTAAGCTGCTTAAAATAAAGGCTCCACTTAATAACAAGCGATGATTCCACGGTGGAAAGGATTGTTTGATCATAATAATAAGAGCATAAATAACGAACATAAATGGAATAGCAATATGCCAATTTCCAAATAAAAAATACCCAATATAAGCGAATACCTCTCCAACCAAGCCATATTCAAAGAAAGAAATAACTGCGATTCCCAAAATGAGAAGCCCTATAATTTCAAACATTAAAGGATGAAGGGTTTTCTTTTTACTTTTACTTTTATTTACTTTTTTCTTACTTTTCTTCTTCGCCAAGAATATCACCTGCTTTGCATTAAGTATTCTCTATTAGGATGTCCCTAACAGGTAAAATATAACAGCTTAAAAAGATAAAAAAGATTTCCTTCCACTGGGGAAAGGAAATCCTGATTTTTAGATATCAATATTCCATGATAATTGGAATAATCATCGGACGTCTCTTCGTTTGTTGGAATAAATATGAATTTAGCGTATCACGGATTTCTTGTTTAATGTTTGTCCATTCAAACGTTTCTTTATTCACATATTTTTCAACAATTGTTCTTACTAGTTTAGCTGACTCGTCCATCAACTCTTCGGATTCTCTTACATATACAAACCCTCTAGAAAGAATCTCAGGCCCTGACGCTATTTTCTTTTGTGCACGGTTAAGTGTAATTACTACAATGAATATTCCATCTTGAGACAATAGCTTACGATCTCTTAAAACAATATTCCCTACGTCTCCTACACCAATGCCATCGATTAGGACGTTACCTGCTTGTACTCTTCCACTCATTCTTATCTTCCCGTTTTTGTATTCCACGATGTCGCCTTTATCTGCAATAAAGATTTCTGACTTAGACATCCCGATATCTTGGGCCAACTTAGAGTGAGCAATAAGCATACGATATTCCCCTTGAATTGGGATAAAGTATTTAGGCTTTGTTAAATTTAACATCATTTTTAAATCTTCTTGACTTCCATGTCCTGATACATGGACATTTTTACTTGAAGTCAACACTTTGGCACCAGCCTTGGCAATCAGGTTCATCGTATTAAATACGCCAACCTCCATACCTGGTGATGGTGTAAATGTTATTAACACGGTATCTGTATCTTTAATCTTAATATCTTTATGATGCTTACGTACCATTTTCTCTAAAGCTTCTAAAGGTTCTCCTTGATTACCAGATACAATGATTACTATTTGTTCATCGTTATACTTAGAGATTTCCTTTATAGGTATGATTGTGTCCTCTGCCACCGTAAAGTAACCTAGGTCTAACCCTATTGCAAAGATATTTTCCAAGCTTTTTCCTGCAATAGCAACTTTTTTTCCTGTTTCCGTTGCTTTGTCTAGCACTTGTTGAATTCTTATAAAGTTGGATGCATATAAAGATACTAGAATACGACCTTTAGCAGCGTGGAATGTTTCAGATAATTGGTTTTCGATTACTGCCTCTGATGTTGTGTGTCCGGGTCTTTCTGCTTCTGTTGAATCAGACATTAATATAAATACGCCTTCTTCACCTAGGCCAGCCATTTTAGCAATATCAGGACGGTACTTCCCTCTAGCAGACTGATCAAATTTAAATTCACCAGTATGCACAATTGCACCTTCAGATGTATGGAATACGATACCTAAAGAGTCTGGAATACTGTGTGTGGTATGAAAGAAAGTTACGTGTGTGTTTTGGAAGTTCATACGACTTTTGTTTGTAACTTCAAAGTACTTTATTTGTTGTTTAACTGGCATAGCCTTTACATGCGTTTTTGCTAAAGCAATCGTCAGCTTAGATCCATATACAGGCGCCTGAATCTTTTGCAGTAAGTAAGCAATAGAACCAATTGCGTCTTCATGTCCATGCGTCAAAAATATTCCTTTAACACGATCCTTGTTTTCTTCTAAATACGTAATATCTGGAATAACTATATCGATTCCTAACATTTCGTTTTCTGGGAACATAAGTCCACTATCTACTATAAATATTTCATCGTCTATTTCTACTACGTACATTGCTTTTCCTATTTCACCAACTCCGCCGAGCGGTATAATACGTATAAGTTCATTTTTAGCTTTTACCAATTCTTTTCCTCCTAATTGTTAACCCGACCAACATCCACTATTTTTTATTATATCGGACGTCACCGTTTCACACAAATAAAAAAAGCTGAAGTTAGAACTCCAGCTTCTCATATCATTATTTCGTTTCCAAAAATTTACCCCAAACACGATCATAATCTAGCTTCTCTTCCTCGTTCATCTCAACTAAAGGAAGTCTCAAGGAGCCAACCTCTAAGCCAATTTTAGAAAGTGCATATTTTACAACTACAGGATTCGGATGTTGAAATAATGCTTTTATGACTGGCAAGATTTGTTGATGGATTTTAGCAGCTTTAGCATGTTCTCCTTGATGAAACAGTTGTATCATTTCCTGCATTTCGTTACCAATAACGTGAGAAGCGACTGAAATAATCCCTTTCCCCCCAATTGAAAGTAAAGGTAAGGTTAGGCCGTCGTCCCCGCTGTACACAAGGAAATCCTCATTTGTTTCGGCTAAGATTTTGGTCATCTGATCCAGGCTGCCGCTAGCTTCTTTTACAATTTGAATAGATGGTATCTTACTAAGGGAAATAATTGACTCTGGCTCCAAATTGACTACTGATCGCCCAGGGATATTATAAACAACAATAGGAAGAGTAGTAGCTGAAGCAATAGCCTCAAAATGGGCAATCATTCCTCGTTGATTGGGCTTATTGTAATAAGGAGTTACTATCATCAAAGCATCTACTCCGAGCGCTTCCGCCTTTTGCGAAAGCTCAATGGATGCAGCTGTATTATTGCTTCCAGTACCAGCAATGATTGGTACTCTTTTATTAACCTTTTCCACTACAAATTGTATAAGTTCTAATTTCTCATTTGTTGATAATGTCGGAGATTCCCCAGTCGTACCACTAACTACAAGAGAATCAGTTCCATTCGAAAGCAAGTGCTCTATAAGTATTTCAGTATTATGATAGTCAATAGAACCGTCTGAACTAAACGGTGTAACCATTGCTGTAGAAACATTTCCTATATTCATTCAACCACACCTCTTATTTAATTCTCTATATTTAATAGAAAAGCGCAGGCGCCTATGTCTGCCCCGACAGGCAAATGGGGAAATGCGAGGAGGCAGTTCCTCAGCCACCGCAGTATTTTCCCATTTGATCCTGAGGGGCAAGGCGCCGGAGCTAGACAATAAGAAAAGCGCAGGCGCCTATGTTTGCCCGACAGGAAAATGGGGATAGCGAGGAGGCAGTTCCTCAGCCACCACAAACGCTTTTATTTGCGACGAGCTTGCGCAGGAGCAGCTTATATCCATTTGACCCGTGGGGCTAGGCTGCTAGCGCTTTTCCAAATGAATAGAGAAAAAACTCTCTCTAAAAATCTAAATATATTTAATGGAGTATATTTCATCATTATTAAAGGCAAGCGGTGCTACAAGTAGGGATAAGAGAAAGCTTAACACCACAACCACTTGGAAGTGATGGGTGGTTCCTTATCGATCCCCCCACAAACAAGCGACCTCTTAGATAAGCTAAAAACTATTCTTGCTTACAATATTTTCTCTTCGATTAATGCTTCAGCAATTTGAATGGAGTTTAGAGCAGCACCTTTTAATAGGTTGTCAGAAACAATCCACATATGGAAACCATACTCGTTAGAAGGATCTTTTCTAATACGTCCAACGAAAACTGCATCTTCATCTTCTGAGAAATAAGGCATTGGGTATTGTTGCTCATTCGGATTATCTTGAAGAACAATTCCCTCTGCTTCAGATAACAATTGTTTAATATCAAAAACGGATACGTTCTCTTTATCTACCTCTATATACACAGATTCAGAGTGTCCTGTTACAACAGGCACCCTTACACAGGTAGCGGCAATCGAAAGTTCCGGTAGTGACATAATTTTTTTTGTTTCATTCATCATTTTGTGCTCTTCAAATGTAAAACCATCTTCATTAAAGACATCAATTTGAGGAATTACGTTACCTGCAATTGGATAATGCTTCTCCGCACTTTTTACAGGTAAAACTTCAGGATTTGGTTGTCTTTCTATTATTCTCTCACTTTGAGCTGTCAATTCTTGAATAGCTGCAGCCCCAGCTCCTGATACTGCTTGATAAGTCGAAACGATGACCTTTGATAGCCCATAATGCTTACGAATTGGTTCTAATGCAACAACCATCTGAATAGTAGAACAATTAGGATTAGCAATAATCCCTTGCTGCTCATTTAAAGCATATTTATTCACTTCTGGTACTACTAGCGGAACATCCGGATCCATTCGAAATGCGCTCGTATTATCTATTACTATAGCGCCTCTCTTACTAGCTTCCTTAGCCAATGCTTTTGAAATAGAGCCCCCCGCAGAAAAAAATGCTATATCAACACCTTCGAAAGCTTCTGGTGTAGCTTCTTCTATTGTATAAATTTTTCCGTCAATATCAATCTGTTTTCCTGCAGACTTTTTGGAAGCTAATAACTTCAAGTTAGAAAAAGGAAAGCTTCTCTTAACTAGTTGCTCTATAATTTTTTGACCTACAGCACCTGTAGCT
The DNA here is from genome assembly GCF_038593405.1 of Psychrobacillus sp. FSL W7-1457. Taxonomy (NCBI): domain Bacteria; kingdom Bacillati; phylum Bacillota; class Bacilli; order Caryophanales; family Bacillaceae; genus Psychrobacillus; species Psychrobacillus sp. FSL W7-1457. Next base: position 1,439,493 of record NZ_CP151993.1, on the reverse strand, counting down.
CCTACAATAGCTGTTGTATATTTTTTTGACATGCAAAGCTCTCCTCTCAAAAATCAAAACATATTGGCGATATTGTATCATAAATTAAATAATAATACACTATTTTTAATATTTATAATTGATAGGCAATGAGTAAAGGCTGAATTTGCTTTGCATTTATTGCGTGTTCAACAGTAGGTACAATCTTTGTGAAATCTGCAATTAAAGAATTAGGTTTTTTATATGGATTGTCTTGACCAAAGGGGATAAAATAAATATTTTTTGTAGTGAGCAGCTTCATGATATTCGTTCCATTTAAGCCTAATGCATCGTTTGTGGATATACCTAGCACAACAGGCTTTCCATTACGCAAGGTGGCCTTAGCAGCCATTAATACAGGTGAGTCTGTTTGTGCATTAGCTAACTTACTTATGGAGTTACCCGTCATTGGTGCAATAACCATACAGTCTAGTGGATTAGTAGGACCAAAAGGCTCTGCCTCTACTATCTTGGAAACTACCTTATTGCCACTAGCTGCCTCTATTTTTTCTACCCACTCTTCTCCTGTACCGAAACGAGTAGCAGCTGTTAAAACTGAAAAAGTGATGATTGGTACAACTGTCGCACCAACATCCGTAAATTGCTTAATCATTGGTATCACTTCCTCATACGTACAATGAGAAGCGGTGATTCCTAGACCAATACGTAGACCTTCTAACACTATTTTTCCTCCTCTAAAAAGCAAGATGCTTCAAAACAGACCTGGCAAGTAATTGTCCTGCATCTTGCGGAAAGTACATACCTGGCAAGCTGGTGGAGAGACTGTAATTCAGAGGGATGTTATTTTCGTTATCCAAGAGACAGCCCGGATTGGAGGCAAGGTCAAAAACTCGACTGAAAGAGGCTGCATATTCATTATTTAACCATTTGGTAGGGATTGTATTAACCAGATAGGCGTCCTCACCTTGTTGGTCCAAGACGTTATCTAGGGTTACTATTTGATAGCCAGAGCTTTTAGCTTCGTAAAGTTGAAGCTCCGATCTAACAGAGATAATAACTTCGGCTCCCAAATGATGCAATGCAAGTGCTAATCTTTTACCTACCCTTCCGTATCCGGTAATTATGAATTTTTTGTTATAAATTGCTTGTTTTTCATATAAGTAAAAATAATTGATAAAGCCCTCAGCAGTGAGGTTGGCATTTTCCCAAATCCATTCTTCGTCCTCTAAATAATAAAAGGGCTGAATAGTATCTTTTTTAGATTCCCTATCAATGCTTTCGTTTGTTTTACCTATAAAAAGGGTTTGACAACTGGGAGGCAATTCCAAGGAGCAATCTGTTTGGATTGGCTGAATCGGTAAAAAAATAACCTCTGGCTCATATGCAAAAATAGTTTCTCTGAGTTCTGTATCCCATGTCATCGTTGGATACAATTGAGTATCTAGATAGTCAGACACAGATTGTTGCAAAAAATTTAAGCGTGGGTCTGTTCCGATAATTGCAATTTTTTTCTTCATGGGTATACACTTGTTTCTATCGAAGAGTCAGTTTCATTGAACAAAATTCGATCTTTACCAATAAGAATTATTTCTTCCCAGGATATAAACTCTTTTCTCCTAGGAGCTTTATTGGATTGAAAAAAAGATGAAGATTTTTGATATAATTCAAACCCAAGTATTTTACCCGTTTGTGGATTAAATAATAATTCAGTGTCTGCCAGCCTTCCATATCTCGATCCATCTTTCACTTGAATAAGCTCTTTTTCTGCAAGTTCCGAAAGTAACAATCTGTCCCCTCCTCATTTAATCTCTACTTATGTATATGCCATCTTTAATACAAAGTGAATTAAAAACCCATTAAAATAATAGGCTCCTAGTACAACTATAGGGGAGGATATTTTTTTAAATAAACAAGAAAAGCGCAACCGCCTGTCTCTGCCCCGACAGGCAAATGGGGAAAAGCGAGGAGGCAGCTCCTCAGCTACCGCAGCTTTTATCCATTTGACCCCGAGGGGCTAGGCGGTGGAGCTAGACATCAATTTATCAACAGGTGCAAAATTTTATAATTTCCTAATCTATAAAAAAGACGTCGATTAACACTCGACGTCTTTAGGCATAATTACAGAAATAGCAGGCTTATGAGAGAATATTTCTTTTGTAAGGTCCATTACGGACTCCAAAGTAACTTCATCAATTGAATCGCTTACTTCATCTAATGAGCGATGCTTGCCATATAATAATTCATTTTTACCGTTTCTGTTCATTCTAGAGTTTGAGCTTTCCAGTCCTAACAAAAGGTTTCCTTTGAGCTGTTCTTTAGCGTTTGAAACTTCTGTCTCCGTAAAGCCGTGCTCCAGAACAGTTTGAATCGTTTCATTAATAGAGCTCTTTAATTCTTCTAATTGATTGCAAGAGGTTCCGCCATAAATGGCAACAACTCCCGTATCTTCGTATGATGAATGATACGAGTATATAGAATAGGCAAGCCCTTTTTCTTCTCGAATTTCTTGGAAAAGTCTTGAGGACATGCTTCCACCTAGTATATTATTCAAAACTACAAGACTGTATATCTTGTCCGCCTTTACACTAAGCCCAGGATAAGCTAAACATAAGTGGGCTTGCTCTGTATCCTTATGGCTTTCCGTATACACAGGCTTAATAGCAGGTGTGCTAAATTGTGTCACCTCTGAGATTGGTTGCATAAAATCACCAAACAATGACTCTATATAGTCTAATAGATCCTCAGAAATGTTACCTGCTACTGAAATTACAATATTTTTCGGTGTGTAGTGTTTTTCCATATACGATATGATGGATTCCCTTGAAAATGTATTTAAGGTATCTTCGGTCCCTAATATAGGAGCACCTAATGGATCATTCGGGAACATAGCCTGCCAAAGATACTCATGTACGATATCATCAGGTGTATCTTCTACCATTTTGATTTCCTCTAATACTACTTGTCGTTCTTTGTCTAATTCGATTGGATCGAATGTGGAGTTAAAAAACATATCTGAAAGTATTTCAACAGCATATTTTGCATGGTGATCGAGAACCTTTGCATAGTAGCAAGTATTTTCTTTTGAAGTAAAGGCGTTAATGTTTCCACCAATTCGATCGAACTCTTCAGCGATTTGTCTAGCTGTTCTAGTATTAGTTCCTTTAAATAACATATGCTCAATAAAATGAGTTAAACCATTTTCCTCTGGCAATTCATACCTTGAACCAGCTTGAACCCATATGCCTACTGCAACAGATCGCACATGTGGAATATGCTCATGCACTATACGCAACCCATTCTTACACGTTTTCTTCTTTATCAATATAGCACCTCTATCTAATCTATTCATTTATTTTTTATTTGGCTAGCTCCTTCGCCTTGCCCCTCGGGGTCAAATGGATAAAAGCTCCGGTGGCTGAGGAACTGCCTCCTCACTTTTCTCCATTTACCTGTCGGGGCAGAGATAGGCGATTGCGCTTTTCTTGATGGCTAGCTCCTTCGCCTTGCCCCTCGGGGTCAAATGGGTAAAAGCTCCGGTGGCTGAGGAGCTGCCTCCTCACTTTTCTCCATTTGCCTGTCGGGGCAGAGATAGGCGATTGCGCTTTTCTTGATGGCTAGCTCCTTCGCCTTGCCCCTCGGGGTCAAATGGGTAAAAGCTCCGGTGGCTGAGGAGCTGCCTCCTCGCTTTTCCCCATTTGTCTGTCGGGGCAGGGATAGGCACGCTTTTCTATTTCATTTAAAAAAGTTGCCGTAGATTGGATCTACGGACAACCTTTTGTTTACGTATATTTTAATTATTAGTTATCTTGTTGTTCTGCGCGTTCTTTTTCTTCTTTAATTACTACTTTACGAGATAAGTTAACGCGACCTTGGTTGTCGATTTCAATAACTTTTACTAAAAGCTCGTCGCCAAGTTTCAGAACGTCTTCTACGTTTTTCGTACGTTCTTCTTGAATTTCAGAGATATGAAGCAAGCCATCTTTACCGTTGAAGATTTCAACAAATGCACCAAATTTTTCAATACGTTTCACTTTTCCTAAGTAGTATTCTCCTACTTTAGCTACACGCACGATGTCTTCAATAATTTGTTTTGCACGAGCAATCATTTCTTCATCTGCTGAAGCGATATAAATTGTACCATCTTGCTCTGTATCAATTTTTACGCCAGTTTCATCAATGATTTTGTTGATTTGTTTACCACCCGGTCCAATAACATCACGGATTTTGTCTGGATTAATCTTAATAACTGTAATTTTTGGTGCATATTTAGATAAGCTTTGGCGTGGCTCACCAATAGTGGCAAGCATACTTTCTAAAATTTGCATACGTCCAATTTTAGCTTGCTCAAGAGCTTCCTCTAAAATTGTTTTAGATAATCCATCTATTTTGATATCCATTTGAAGTGCTGTAATCCCTTTAGAAGTACCTGCTACTTTAAAGTCCATATCCCCAAGGTGATCTTCCATTCCTTGAATATCAGTTAGGATTGTGTAATGCTCTCCTTTTTTAACAAGTCCCATTGCTATACCAGCAACTGGAGCTTTAAGTGGAACACCAGCATCCATCATAGCAAGTGTAGAAGCACAAATACTTGCTTGTGAAGTAGAACCATTTGATTCTAACACCTCAGCAACTAAGCGAAGCGTATATGGGAAATCATTTTCGTCTGGAATAACTGCTTCTAATGCACGTTCACCTAAGGCACCATGACCAATTTCACGACGACCTGGAGCACGGATTGGACCAGTTTCACCCACACTGAATTGTGGGAAATTATAATGGTGCATAAAGCGTTTAGATTCCTCTAAGCCAATACCATCAATAATTTGCACATCACCTAGCGGTCCTAATGTACAAATACTCAATGCTTGAGTTTGTCCACGTGTGAATAGACCAGAACCATGCGTACGAGGTAAAACACCTACTTCAGAAGATAATGGACGAATCTCAGCTACTCCACGACCATCTGGACGCACTTTTTCTTCTGTGATTAAACGACGTACTTCTTCTTTAACCATTGCATCTAGAATTTCACGTACCTGCTTCAATGTTTCATCTGTCGCTTCTTTTTCTTTATATTGTTCTAATACTTCATTTTTCACTTCAGAGATTGCATCTTCACGTGCATGCTTTTCTTGTACTTGGATAGCTTGTACTAGTTTAGCTTCACATAGTTCTTTTATTTCAGCAAAAAGTTCTTTATCTAGTTCAAATAAAGGAATGTCTTTTTTCTCTTTACCGATTTCTGCAACAATTTTTTCTTGGAATTCGATTAACTTAACGATTTCACTATGCCCAAACATAATTGCTTCTAAAACGACTTCCTCAGAAACTTCTTTAGCTCCTGCCTCTACCATGTTAATCGCATCTTTTGTTCCAGCAACTGTTAAATCTAATATACTCTTTTCCATTTGTTCTACTGTTGGATTAATGATGAAATCATCACCGATTAAACCTACCTGTACACCTGCAATTGGTCCATCAAACGGAATGTCGGATACACTTAGTGCTAAAGAAGAACCTAGCATTGCAGCCATCTCAGAAGAACAGTTTTGGTCTACTGACATAACAATAGAGATTACCTGAACTTCATTACGGAAGCCATCCGGGAATAATGGGCGAATTGGACGGTCGATTAAACGGCTTGTTAAAATCGCTCTTTCAGAAGGACGACCTTCACGCTTAATAAATCCACCAGGAATTTTACCAACGGCATATAATTTCTCTTCATAGTTCACTGTTAATGGAAAGAAATCTAAATTCTTTGGTTGTTTAGATGCAGTCGCTACTGATAATACGCTAGTATCACCATATCTTACTAGAACTGCCCCATTCGCTTGTTTTGCAAGTTGTCCAATTTCTACTTGCAATGGACGGCCTGCCCATTCGTGTGTAAATACTTTCTTTTCACTCATTAATCTGGACTCCTCTCAACTTCAAAAAACTTCTTTTTAATTAGCTATAATAAATTTTTCGACAATCCTAAGAAAGATTCCTTCTCATTAGAAGTGCACACTTTCACAAATCATCTACTATTTCTATACAACTTGAAATATAACGCAGTCTAATGTTTAGCGCGCTATAGTGGTTATATGTATCATAAGTAGTGTATCAAAAATATCGGAACTATGCGAAATATTTTACTAAAAAAACAGAAATTACTTGCTAATACTAATATATAATATTTTCCCTAATATATTAAAATTTATACCAATAGAAAAAGCGGGATAAATCCCGCTTTCCTAGGTGTATCTTATCGACGTAAACCAAGTTTTGCGATTAGTTCACGGTAACGTTGTACTTCGTTTTCACGTAAGTATTTTAATAAGTTACGACGACGTCCAACCATTTTGAATAGACCACGACGTGAGTGATGATCTTTCTTATGTGTACGTAAATGTTCGTTTAAAGAGTTAATCTCTTCTGTAAGGATTGCGATTTGAATATCTGCAGATCCTGTATCGCTTTCGTGAGTTCTGTACTCAGCGATTAGTTCATTTTTGCGTTCTTGTGTAATTGCCATGTAGGTTTCCTCCTAATATTCTTAATATCCCCTGTTCCTGAGCAATCGTTGGAGAATCGAAAAAGCCAAGGAAAGGTTAAGTACATTTTGTACTTATAAAGAATAGCATAATCTGTTACGTGAAGCAACTTTTATAGATGCTTCTTCTCCAAATATAGTAGCAGTTTGTCTGAAACAATTGGTTCAAAAATTATAATTTGAAGTAATCAATAGCAACTTGCTTATCCTTGCCGATTTGTTCTTTAAGCTCTACAATTCCACTGAATTTTTGCTCAGCACGTATGCGCTTGTACCAATGGACTGCCACTTCTTCACCATAAATAGATTGGTCAAAGTTAATGATATGTACTTCAATAGACAATTTTTTTTCATCAGGATTATTGAATGTAGGCTTATATCCTACATTACACACTCCCTCATACCATTGCTCCTGAACGCGTATCTTCACTGCGTAAACACCTATAGCCGGTATAAACTGACCTTCTTTTGGTTGAATATTAGCAGTAGGAAAATCAATCGTTCTTCCGCGCTTATCACCATGTACCACGACACCTGTAAGCATAAATGGGCGACCTAAAAGTTCTTTTGCGTCTTCCACGTTACCTTCTTTAAGTGCTCCACGTATTCTAGTAGAACTAATTTTATCGCCTTCCATTTCTTGTTTACCTACTACAGAAACAGAGTACTCTCCAGCAGAAAGATCCGCCATATCCTTCATTGTCCCTTTACCAAAAGCACCAAAAGAAAAATCAAAACCAGCAGTAACATGCTTTACATTAGCTCGTTTAATGAAAGATTCTATAAATTCAACCGGTGTTAGCTTTGCAAAGTCAGATGTAAATCTCACTACAAACAGTGTATCTACGTTCATTTGTTCCAGAATATCAATTTTCTGCTCCAAGGGAGTTATATAAAATACCTGTTCCTTCCTTCCACCTAAAACAAGAGAAGGATGTGGATCAAATGTCATTACAGCTGTTTTTAGATTCATTTCATTCCCTTTGTCCAAGGCTTCTTGAATGACAGCTCGATGACCTAAATGAACACCATCAAAAAAGCCGATTGCTAGGGAAAATTCTTCATTGTTCTTTATGTTATATAAATGGTTTGGATAAGATAAATGATAAACGTTCATATTATACTCCTTTTTCTGATGAAAACATTTTTTCTGGTTTCATCATACCATTTTTTGTTGGATGTTTAATATAAACTGCAACTGGTTGCCCTTCCTCTGTAAAAACAACTTTGTCATTAGTATTGAGGAGAGGGTGTAACTCTAAGACGGCTCCATTCGCAATCCATTTCTTTAACGAATCATCCATTTCTTGAGATGGCCATTTCGCGAGTGCATGCTTAATAGGTAATATATTGTTATCCAATACACCCTCTTCCAAAGCTTCTTGTACCTCTTGAAGGGTTAAACAATGTGACTTAGTAAAGTTCCCTGATGCTGTACGAACAAGTGAAGACATATGTGCAGGATAACCTAAAAGCTCACCTATTTGTACTGCAAGTGTACGTATATATGTACCTTTACTGCAACCAATTTCTATTTGAAAGGAAATTTCTTGACCTGAAAAAAGATCATCTTCATCTAAAAGATTTAAATAATGTATAGTCACCTGTCTACTAGGTCGCTCTACCTCTTTACCTTCGCGGGCATATTCATATAACTTTTTACCATTAACTTTAACCGCAGAAAACATTGGAGGAGTTTGAGTAATCTGTCCAGTCAGCTGTTGAAGGACACTTTTTATTTGATCTATAGAGAATTGTTTTTCACTTGAATCTACCTTTACTACGTCACCATCTGCATCCTCAGTAGTCGTAGATGATCCTATAGTTACAGTAGCTACATAGGTTTTTCCTTCATTCATTATATACTCGGATACTTTAGTAGCTTGACCAAGACAAATTGGCAATACACCTTCTACACTTGGATCTAATGTTCCTGTATGGCCAATCCGTTTCATCTTCAATATTTTGCGTAATTTAAAAACGCAGTCATGTGAGGTCATTCCTTTTTCTTTCCATAAAGGCAATATTCCTTCATACATCATGCTCACCCCATTTTTCAAAAATACACGAAAGAAGTCTGCTCAATTTAAGCAGACTTCTTTGTATTATGTGTTATTCCTCATTTGAAGATTGGTTAATCTGTCTTAATAGATTATCGATACGATTTCCATATGCTGCAGATTCATCAAACTCAAATAATAATTCTGGCGTTACACGTAATCTAATACGCTGTCCTATTTCCGAACGTATGAAGCCTTTAGCTTTTTCTAAAGCTCTTAAGGTATCGTTACGGTCTCCATCTAGTACGGTAATATAAATAGTCGCTTGTTGTAGGTCTCCTGTAACTGCTACATCTGTAACTGTTACAAATCCTATACGAGGATCCTTTAATTTACGTCCTATGATTTCACCTAACTCTTTTTTCATTTGTTCGGCAACTCGGTTCGCACGCATTGACATAATTGCTACACCTCATTTTCATCATAAATATTCTTTGTTGATTTCAATACATTCCCATTCAGGGTTAGATTCTAAAAACCTAATGGCCATCATTAGCTCGCGTTCGACCGCACGCTTGTCAGAAGCAATGGCAACTATTCCAATTTTGGTACGTTGCCACACATCCTGGTGATCTAACTCTGAAACAGAAACATTAAATTTTTGTTTGGTTCTAGTGAGCATTCGTTGTAGAACTGCTCTTTTTTCTTTCAATGAATGTGCAGTAGGAATAAGAAATTCACACTCTGCATAGACAATCATTAGCGTTTAATTTCTTCCATAATGTAAGCTTCGATAATATCGTTTTCTTTTACATCATTAAAGTTTTTAATCGTTATCCCACACTCATAGCCTTTTGCAACTTCTTTTGCATCGTCTTTAAAGCGTTTTAACGTATCTAATTCACCTTCAAAAATAACGATACCATCACGAATTACTCGCACTCCGCTATCACGTGTAATTTTACCTTCTGTTACATAGGATCCTGCGATAGTTCCTACTTTAGAAACTTTAAAGGTTTCACGAATCTCTGCTTGACCAATGATTTTCTCTTGGAATTCTGGATCCAATAGGCCTGTCATTGCAGCTTCGATTTCTTCAATTACTTTGTAGATAATACGGTGAAGACGAATATCAACACCCTCTTGTTCTGCTGCACGTTTAGCATTTGTATCTGGACGAACGTTAAATCCGATTACAATTGCATTGGAAGCAGCTGCAAGACTAATGTCTGATTCAGTAATTGCTCCTGCACCCGTGTGGATAATACGTACATTTACACCCTCAACTTCGATTTTCATAAGTGAAGCTGCCATTGCTTCCACAGTACCTTGAACGTCTGCTTTAACAATTAGGTTAAGTTCTTTCATTTCACCTTGTTTCATTTGATCAAACAAGTTATCTAATGTTACTCGTGATTTTTCAGAGCGTTGGCTCACTTGAGCATGAGATGCACGCGTTTCCCCTACTTGACGAGCAGTTTTTTCATCTTCAAATACAACGAAACGGTCTCCTGCTTGTGGTACTTCGTTTAATCCTGTAATTTCTACAGGAGTAGAAGGACCTGCCTCTTTCACACGACGACCTAAATCATTGACCATTGCACGAACACGCCCAAAAGCATGCCCTACTACGATTGGATCTCCAACTTTTAATGTACCATCTTGAACTAATAACGTTGCAACAGAACCTCTACCTTTGTCTAATTGAGCTTCAATTACTGTTCCTAAAGCAAGACGTTTTGGGTTAGCTTTAAGCTCAGCAACCTCGGAAACAAGTAGAACCATTTCAAGTAGGTTGTCGATACCATCACCTTTTAAAGCAGAAATTGGTACGAAGATTGTGTCTCCACCCCATGCTTCTGGTACTAAACCGTGCTCTGTAAGCTCTTGCATTACGCGATCAGGATTAGCAGATGGTTTATCCATTTTGTTAACTGCTACGATAATTGGAACTTCAGCTGCTTTGGCATGGTTAATAGCTTCTACTGTTTGAGGCATTACACCATCATCAGCTGCTACTACTAAAATGGTCAAATCAGTTATTTTCGCTCCACGTGCGCGCATCGTTGTAAATGCAGCATGTCCTGGAGTATCTAAGAAAGTAATCTTTTTGCCATTGTCTACCACTTGGTATGCACCGATATGCTGAGTGATACCGCCTGCTTCTCCAGCAGTTACTTTTGTGTGTCTAATTGAATCTAGAAGAGTTGTTTTACCATGGTCAACGTGTCCCATGATTGTAACTACTGGTGGGCGTTCACCCATGTTAACAGCATCTTCTTCAACAGGAGCTTCGAAATGAACTTCTAAATCGGTAATATCGATTTTAATTTCTTCTTCCACTTCTACACCGTAGTCTGCACAAATTAGTTCAATAGCATCCTTATCAAGTTCCTGGTTAATTGTTGCCATTACACCAAGTAAGAACAATTTTTTAATGATTTCTGCAGGCTCACGACCTAATTTTTTAGCTAGCTCTGTAACTGTAAGAGATTCCGTAAAGGTAATTCTTTCTGGAAGTTCTCTTTCTTTTCTTGGAACTGGTGGTTGAACAGGAGTAGTTGGTCCTTTTCTACGTTTGTTGAATCGGCCACCTGGTCTATTTTGTCCACCTGGTCTGTTTTGGTTTTGGCCACCCGGACGATTTTGTCCACCTGGTTTGTTATTATTAGTAAAGGTTTTCTTGGGTTGGTTGTTTGAACCTTGAGTATTAGAACCTTGAGTATTGGACTGACTTCCTGGTCTTTGCTGAGACTGACCAGCATTAGATGGACGTGATTGCCCTTGTGATGATGGTCTAGATTGATTTTGGTTATTTGGTCTTTGTTGACCTTGGGAAGCTGGTCTAGATTGGTTCTGATTACTTGGTCTTTGCTGTCCTTGTTGACCTTGTGAAGACGGTCTAGACTGGTTTTGGTTATTTGGTCTTTGCTGTCCTTGTGATGCTGGTCTAGATTGGTTCTGATTACTTGGTCTTTGTCCTTGGCTAGCAGGTTTAGACTGTTGTGAATTAGAATTGTTTCCAGCTCCACCTTTTTTATAAATGCCGTCTAATTTACTTACAGCATCTCCTTCAAGCGTAGACATATGATTCGTTACTGTTATATTCAACTTTCCTAGTTGCTCTATAACTTCTTTACTCGATTTATTAATTTGTTTCGCGTATTCATGAACTCTGATTTTAGTCATTAGCTCACCCCCGGTTATATTCGTTGAGAAGGCCGGACAGTTTTTTAGCGAAACCGTCATCCATAATGGCTATTGCCACTCTGGCCTCTTTTCCCGTCGCATGTCCGAGATCGTGCCGGTCTCCAAAGACATGCAGCTCAACGTTAAAAGATGCACATTTATCATTCAATTTTTTAGCAGTATTATGTGAAGCATCGTTAGCTAATATAACTAGCTTTGCTTTCTTACTTCTAATTTCTTTTACGACTAACTCTTCACCAGAAATCGTTTTTCTAGCTCTAGTGGCGAGTCCTAATAGTTGCGTAATTTGTTGTTCTATATTCATTTCAACTTTTCTCTTTCAATCATGACGATTAACTCGTCATATATTTCATTTGGAATGCTTGCTTCTAAATGATTACCTAAAGAATTCTTTTTCTTCGCTTGGTTAACAGCTTCTACGGTTTTAGAGACGTACGCACCACGACCAGATTTTTTTCCTGTTGGGTCCACGCTAACCTCGCCTTCCTTAGAACGAACTACTCGAATCATTTCTTTTTTAGGAAACATTTCTCCAGTAGCAACACATTTTCGTAATGGGATTTTTTTTTGAGTGGCCATACTAAATCAGCCTCCTATTCTTACTCTTCGTCTTTGTAAAAATCAAAATCATCCATATCATTTTCTAATTCTTCTACAATTAGCTGTGGAGAATTCTCGTTAGGATAAATTCCTAGCTCTCTAGCATCAGTTTCACTTTTAATATCAATTTTCCAGCCAGTTAGCTTAGCTGCAAGTCTTGCATTTTGGCCTCTTTTACCAATAGCTAGGGATAATTGATAATCTGGTACTACTACAGTAGTGGATTTTTCTTCTTCATTTACTTGAACATCTAAAACTTTCGAAGGACTAAGTGCATTTGCAACGAAAACAATCGGATCTTCTGACCATTCAACAATGTCAATTTTTTCTCCGCTTAGTTCGTTTACAATCGTTTGAACACGAGCACCTTTCGCACCTACACATGAGCCAACTGGATCAATTTCTTCGTTATGTGCAAACACAGATATTTTTGAACGATCTCCAGCTTCACGAGCGATAGATTTAATCTCTACAATACCTTCGAAAATTTCAGGTACTTCCATTTCAAATAAGCGACGAAGTAATCCTGGATGTGTTCTTGAAACAAACACCTGTGGTCCACGAGTTGTTCGTTCAACCTTTGTAATATACACTTTGATACGATCATGGGGACGATATGTTTCAGTTGGAATTTGTTCGTTTACTGGTAAAACAGCTTCCACTTTCCCTAATCCTACATATATATTACGCGCATCTAGTCGTTCAACGATACCATTTACTATATCGTCTTCACGATCAACATACTCTTCGTATATTAATCCTCGTTCAGCCTCACGAACTCTTTGCGTTACAACTTGTTTCGCTGTTTGTGCAGCAATGCGGCCGAAATTACGTGGAGTAACCTCTTCTTCCACTACATCTCCAATTGTATAATGTGGATTAATAGCTTGTGCATCCTCTAAAGAGATCTCTAAACGACCATCTCCTACTTCTTCAACTACATCTTTTCTTGAATAAACGATCATCGAACCATTCGCTAAATTAATGTCGACGCGAACATTCTGAGCTTGATTGAAATTTCTTTTATAAGCCGTAACTAAAGCAGCTTCGATTGCCTCGATTAATACATCTCTTGAAATCCCTTTTTGTTTCTCTAGCGCTGTTAACGCATCTAATAACTCACTACTCACAGCCACCACTCCTCAATATACATTATGCAGAGAAATCGATTGCTAAACGAGCTAGCGCAATTTTCTCTTTTTCAATTTGAATTTTTACTCTTCTTGTTTTGATGCGAATTTCTATTAAAGCGCCTTCTTCTGCAGTATAAGAAAGTAATGTTCCTTCAAACTCTTTTGCACCATTAATCTGCTCATAAGTTTTAATAAAAACATATTTCCCTACAGCTGCAATAAAATCAGCTTCTTTTTTCAATGGACGCTCTGCCCCTGGAGAGGAAACTTCTAAAAAGTAATTTTCCTTAATAGGATCTTCTTCGTCCAGCTTTTCGCTTAGTTTGTTGCTTACTTGTGCACATTGTTCAATATCGATTCCACCAGTTGGTGTATCGACATACACACGTAAAAACCAATCGCGACCTTCTTTTACATATTCAATATCAACGAGCTCTAAGTTCATTTCTTGTAAAATCGGTAAAACAAGCTCTTCCATTTTACTAGTTATATTACTCATAAAGGCCTCCTTACAAAACCGTGATTTTCTATATAACAACAGAAAAGAGCGGGAAATCCCACTCTTTCGTCACAGAACTATGAAACATTGGTAGATTTATCTTACCATACCATAGGTTTGTTTGCAAATTAGTGACTAAAACAACGAAAGCTGATTTGCTTCAGGAAGCCCTTCTAGGCAACCCATTGCATCTAAATAATCAATGATTGTTTTGGATACTTTTCCTCTTTGCTGTAAATCCTCTTTAGAGAGAAATTCACCATTTTTGCGAGCATTAACAATTTGAACTGCTACATTTGTCCCTAACCCTGGCACTGCATCAAAAGGTGGTATTAATGTATTACCTTCTATAGTAAACTCATGCGCTTTGGATTTATAAAGATCAATCTTTTGCATCTTAATGCCACGCTCTGACATTTCTAGGGAAAGCTCTAGCACTGTAGCTAAACTTTTTTCTTTGTTAGATGCTTCTAATCCCTTAGCATTAATCTCATCTAACTTAGCTCTTATCGTATGAGAGCCATTTACAATAGAGATCAAATCAAAGTCTGACGCTCGTACAGTAAAATATGCCGCATAATATAGTATTGGGAAATGAACTTTAAAATATGCAATACGAACAGCCATTAAAACATAGGCAGAGGCATGCGCTTTTGGGAACATGTATTTAATCTTTTTACACGATTCAATATACCAGTTGGCTACACCTTTCGATTTCATCTCTGCTTCAAACTCAGGCGTTAAACCTTTCCCTTTACGTACAGATTCCATAATTTTAAACGCAAGTGATGGCTCAAGTCCCTGATAAATCAAATAGACCATAATGTCGTCACGACAACCGATTACATCAGAAAGCTGACAGGTGCCTGCTTGTATAAGCTCTTGAGCATTGCCTAACCAAACATCCGTCCCATGGGACAGTCCGGAAATCTGAACAAGCTCGGAAAAAGTAGATGGCTTTGTTTCTTCAAGCATTTGTCTAACGAAACGGGTCCCAAATTCTGGGATGCCGAGGGTTCCAGTTTTACAATCGATTTGTTCTGCTGTGACACCAAGTGACTCTGGCCCACTAAATATTTTCATCACTTCAGGATCATCTGTTGGAATTGTTTTAGGATCAATTCCAGATAAATCTTGGAGCATACGAATGACCGTTGGATCATCGTGTCCTAATATATCCAGCTTAAGTAGATTATCGTGAATGGAATGGAAGTCAAAGTGTGTCGTTTTCCATTCAGAATCTTGAGCATCTGCTGGGAACTGAATTGGTGAAAAATCATAAATATCCATATAGTCAGGTACAACGATAATACCGCCGGGATGTTGCCCTGTAGTTCGTTTTACTCCTGTACATCCTTGTACGAGGCGATCGATTTCAGCTCCACGTAAATTTATATTGTTATCATTCATGTAGCCTCTGACGTACCCATAAGCAGTTTTCTCTGCAACAGTTCCTATCGTTCCCGCTCTAAAAACATATTCTTCCCCAAACAGTTCCTTCGTATAATTATGTGCGATTGGTTGATATTCTCCACTAAAGTTTAAGTCGATATCTGGTACCTTATCGCCTTTAAATCCTAAGAATGTTTCGAATGGAATATCTTGTCCTTCTTTTACATAAGGTGTATCACATTTTTCACAGTTGGCATTTGGTAAATCGAATCCAGAGCCGACTGAGCCGTCTTGGAAGAACACCGAATGCTTACAGTTTGGGCAGACATAATGAGGAGGCATAGGATTGACCTCTGTTATATCCATTAATGTTGCTACAAGGGACGAGCCTACAGAACCACGAGAACCAACTAAGTAACCATCATCTAAAGATTTCTTTACTAGCTTATGAGAGATTAGATAGATAACGGCAAAGCCATGTCCGATAATTGAGGTAAGTTCTTTTTCTATACGAGCTTCCACAATCTCAGGTATATTCTCTCCATAAATTTCTTTTGCTTTGGTATAGGTCAGTTCTCTAACCTCTTCATCCGCACCTTCAATTTTTGGAGTATATAAATCGTCTTTAATCGGTTTTATGTCTTCTATTGAGTCCGCAATTTTATTAGGGTTTGTTATAACTATCTCTTTTGCTAGCTCTTCCCCTAAGAAGGAGAAGGCATCAAGCATTTCATTTGTCGTTCTAAAATGTACTTTAGGAAGCTCATGCCTATTAAGCGGGTTTGCCCCCCCTTGTGAATTGACAAGAATTTTTCGGAACATTGCATCATTCTCATGTAAATAATGTACGTTACCTGTCGCTACTACTGGTTTTCCCAGCTTTTTCCCTACTTTAATTAATTTACGAATAATATCTTCTAGATTCCACTCATCTCTTACTAGTTCCATTTCTATTAAATGAGCATAGACTTCTTTCGGATGAACCTCCAGATAATCATAGAAACTTGCAATCTCCTCAACCTTTTCTAACGGCTTTTGCATGAGTCCCTCAAATACCTCACCTCTATCGCAGCCAGAGCCAATGATCAATCCAGCTCTATGCTTTTGTAGTACTGAACGCTTAATACGTGGAACTCGATAGAATGTTGTTGTATGTGACAAGGACACTAGCTTAAATAGATTTTTAAGCCCCTCATCATTAACAGCTAAAATTGTGCAGTGAGATGGTCTAGCTCTTTTGTATGAATCACCTTGGCCGATGTGCTTGTTAAAGTCATCATGATAATGAATATTGTTTTCTTCAGCTTCTTTTAGTAGGTGAAGAAGTAAATAGCCAGTTGCTTCACAGTCAAAAATTGCTCGGTGGGCCTGTGTTAATTCAATATTAAACTTTTTGGCTAGAGTACCTAGTTTATGTGTTTTCATCTCTGGATGTAAAAACCTAGCCAGCTCTAACGTATCAATTACTGGATGATCAAAGTGATCAATGCCACACTTTCTATACCCCTCGTATAAAAAGCCCATATCAAATGATGCGTTATGGGCAACAATTATGCCGTCTCCAATAAACTCATGAAAATCCCGTATAACGTCTTCTATTTCTGGTGCATTGCGAACCATATCATCTGTGATACCTGTAAGCTCAATTGTTGTAGCTGATAAAGCATGATGTGGATTCGCAAATCTTTCAAACTTATCTATAATATTGCCATTTTGCATTTTAACTGCAGCAAGCTCAATGATTTTGTCATATGTGGCGGATAAACCGGTTGTTTCTACGTCAAAAACTATATAAATTGCATCCTCAAGTGGGATATGCTGCTCGTCATAAGCTATTGGAACACCGTCATGAATTAGATTAGCTTCTAGTCCATATAAAATTTTAATGCCATTCTTTTTACCAGCAGCATACGCTTCCGGAAATGATTGCACATTCGCATGGTCCGTTATGGCTACTGCCTGGTGGCCCCACTTTGCTGCTTGAGAAACTAACGCCGATACAGAAGAAACCGCATCCATTTGACTCATCGGAGTGTGCATATGTAACTCGACTCTTTTTTCTTTTGCAGTATCATATCTTAGTACAGGGTTAATCTCACACATATCTTGAGCCATAATGATTAAATCACGCACAAATGTATCGTTTTGAACTGATCCTCTTACCTTTATCCACATTCCTTTTTTAAGGCGCTCCATCATTCCAGCGTCTTCTTTGTCGCGAGAGAACATTTTTACAAGAATAGAATCTGTGTAGTCAGTGACCTTAGCCGTCAATAGAGATCTACCACTTCTCAGCTCTTTCACCTCGACATCAAACACAAAGCCTTCAATCGTTACACGGCGCTCTTCATCTTGTATAGAACGTATCTCCACACTTGCCTCTTCTTTTTTCAGTGGAGTACCTAGCTGGAATGGACCATCTTCGCTGGCTTCACCACTATCCTGACGAGAGTCTCTCTTTTGCATATCTTCTAAAGCCTTTTTCCCAAGTTGCTCTTCTTCCATTCTTCGTTGTTCTAAAAAAGCTACCTGTGCTTCAGCTAAAGCCTCTGTATCCTCGACTAACTTAAAATCTATCGCAAGTTTAGGAAAACCAAAGCTCTCATATACACTTGCAATTTGTTCAATATATTTCTTTTTAAAAGTACGTTGTTGTAATTCTTGTCCGCATGTCAGCTGAATCATCTGACCATTCCACTCGGGCTCTTGACCAAGTAGACAATCTTTTAAAGGAGGAGCCATGTCGCTCAACTCTTTAAGTACACTTGTCCAATAAGCTTTTATGAGCGATTCTGTTACTTCTGGATGCTCACAATTGATTTCTAAATATATTGTAGCAATCCCTTGAAATTTTTCTTCTAGTCTTGATTGGAATTGGTTATAGACATCGATAGGAAGAACGGCAGCTATATTGATTTGAAAATGCCATTGTCTTTGTTTTTTATGAACTGTAAATCTTGTAATAGAAGCATTTTCGAAATGCTTAACAACAGTGTCTTCGGTCAACTCTAGCTGTTGCAACAATAGATGCATTCTCATTTTGCCATCTTGCATATTACCTATCCCCCCTTATTTTAAAATTAATTCTATATATTTTATTTGTTTTTGAATGCGATTATTCTTTTAGACATCCTATTCCCAACGAAATAGCAGACGGGGAGAGGAAAATCAATGAAATCATTATTTATTCTTTTTCTTAAAAATCTTTGTTAAAGATTTGGGTTTATTTTGACTAACAATTCTTTTTAATAGTGACTGTAAACATAAACAAAGGTAAAAACATAAATAGATTTTGAAATTGGGGCTGGTGACCGTTTTTCAGCTTTGTTAATGCAAGTAATTGATAAGCACTTTTCGATACATTAAAGCTGTTCTCATTTATTGATTGGAAGCGACAGAAGGCGACTCCTGTGGGATGAGTGAGACAGATAAGACATCACAACCACGCGCGTAAGCGATAGCTGATGGCTTATCGATCAACCCACGGAAAGCGTCCGGCTGGCGCGGAAATCAATTCCACACTCTGGTTTAAAGATTTCTTTGCATCATAAATCAGCCCTAATCTTTCACATAGCCTTCTTAAATAAGATTCTTTTATATAAAGTACTATATTAAACATTATTATAGATTAAATTGAACCATTAACAGAAAAAGAAAGGAAGTTCAGCTACTCGAACTCCCCCTCTAACATATTCTATCAAATCTATAAACAAAAAGATTGCCCAGTATTCACCAAGTTACTCTATAGGAAGAATCGTTGTATATCATTCCAGGTAACTACTACCATCAGTATCATTAGAAGCATGATTCCAACAAAATGAACCATTCCTTCCTTCTGTTTATCAATTGGTTTTCCTCTTACTGCTTCAAATAGGAAGAACAATAATCTACCACCATCTAGTGCAGGTAGTGGTAACAAATTCATAATTCCTAGATTTATACTTAACGCTGCCGCCCAGTACATAAGATTAAATACTCCTAATTGTGCTACTGTATCTGTTGCTTGATATATGCCCACTGGACCAGACAAGTCATCTATACTAAATGAACCGGTTATTAATGTACCTAAAATAGTAAATATTCGTTTCGTCAATTCATAGGTTTGTTCCGCTCCAAAGGCTATTGCTCCTATTGGATTTTTCTCATAAGGACTTTGATACGTGACGCCGATTTGTGTGACTTTCCCTTCTTCTGTAGATACTTCTTTTGGAGTAATCATCAGTTCTTCCATCATACCATCTCGTTCTACGACGAAAGTCATCGGCTCGTTTGCACTTTCTCTCACAGCATTCGATAGCTGCTCCCATTCTGTAATTTGCACTCCGTCGATTTCTTTAACTAAATCGCCGTCTTTCATACCTGCCATTTCAGCTGGGCTATCATCCACTACTGTCGTAATGATAGGCTCATTAGTTGGAATACCTTGTATCAGTCCTAGAGCTAAAAATATAAAGAAAGCTAATATAAAGTTAAACAAAGGTCCCGCAAAAATCGTTAGAGCACGTTGTCCAACTGTTTTTGAACCAAATTGTCGATCGTAAGGGGCTATAAATGTTTCTGTATTATTCTCAATGATAACAGCGTTTCTTGCCACTTGATAACGAACTAAACGCTCTTCCTCATCATAGCCTTCAATATACATGTCCTTCATCAAATCTGATCTTTCTACTTCTAAAAAGAGCATATCAGGAAACTGTTTATTTTGGTTAAGTACGATTTGATCGATTTTGTTATCCTTGTTTACGCGAATACCTAGACGATAACCAGGCTGCAATTCTACGGAATCTAAATCTTCTCCAGCCATCCGTACATATCCACCCATTGGTAATAAACGGATTGTGTACAGAGTTTCGCCTTTAGTCATACCAAATATTTTAGGACCAAAGCCAATAGCAAACTCTCGAACCATTATTCCAGCTCTTTTGGCAAATATAAAATGCCCTAGCTCATGAAAAAAAACAATACTTCCAAATATGATTATAAACGCAATGGCTGTTTCCATTATACCCCACCTTTTTCTCCTGCTTATCTTTCCTCAATACATTATTTTACCATGTTTTGAACAGTTTTTCTCGTTTGGCTATCAACAAATAATATAGTATCTAAATCTGGTGAAGAAATATTAGAATGCTCGTCCATTGCTCGTTCGATTAATTCGTCAATTTCAAGGAATTTAATCTTTTCTTGTAAAAATAGACTTACTGCAGCCTCGTTAGCAGCATTCAAGACAGTCGTCATTGTACCTCCTGCTCGGCCTGCGTCTATCGCAAGCTTTAAGGCGTGGTATCTCTTATAATCCATCTCTTGAAAATGAAGTTTTCCAATTTCCGCTAAATTTAATCGTTGAGCATTTGAACGCTCCAATCGATCTGGATATGACAAGGCATATTGAATTGGTACTCGCATGTCCGGTGTTCCTAATTGAGCTATCACACTCGTATCTTTGAATTCAATCATGGAGTGTATGATGCTTTCTCTATGCAATAAAACCTCAATATCATCATAAGAGATATCAAAAAGAACGTGCGCTTCAATTACTTCAAGGCCTTTGTTCATCATCGTCGCTGAGTCAATTGTGATTTTAGAACCCATCGACCAGTTTGGATGGTTCAATGCTTCTTTTACAGTGACGTTTTTTAAATCTTCGCGTGTACGGTCTCTAAAGCTACCACCTGACGCAGTAATGATTAGTTTAGATACTTCAGATTTTTTCTCTCCATTCATTGCTTGAAAAAGTGCTGAATGCTCGCTATCCACTGGTAATATCGGCACATTATGTTCTTTAGCGGCCCGCATTACTAAATGACCAGCAGTAACTAATGTTTCTTTATTAGCGATCGCTATAGTAATACCTTTATTAATCGCTTCTAAAGTAGGTCTTAAACCTACGCTTCCTAGAACAGCGTTCACTAGAACATCTGCTTTCGTATGAGCAGCCACTTGTATTAAACCTTCATCGCCAAAAACAACTTCTACTTTTGGAAACTCATGTTGAAGTAAAATAGCATCCTCCTCTTTTTGGACAGACACAACCTCTACCTTGAACTCTTTTAGAATCTTTTTTGTTTCTTCTATATTTTTACCAACAGAAAATGCAACTAATTGAAATCTATTTGGATGCTCCCTTATTATATCTAATGTTTGTATCCCGATAGAACCTGTTGCACCTAATAAACTTATTCTTTTACTCATGAAATAATGTCGTCTCCCTTATATAAAATGTAAAAAATGCAATAATGGCAAGACAAAAAGAAGACTGTCGAAACGGTCTAATATACCACCATGCCCAGGAAGAAGATTACCTGAATCTTTTACATTAAAGTGTCTTTTAATACCTGACTCTACTAAATCCCCAAGTTGCCCGAATATAGAGGCTACGATTGTAATCCCTATCAATATTATGTATGAAGATGTAAGCGGGCTGATCGATTGGATAATTAGTGCTGTTACTATTGCCCAAACTATACCCCCAACAAAACCTTCAACCGTCTTATTTGGAGATATTTCTGGCCAAAGCTTTCGTTTACCTAACTTTCTCCCTGTAAAATAAGCTCCAGAATCCGTGGTCCAAACGATTAATAAGGCAAAAATGACATATGCCAAACCACCTTCTATTGCTCGTGTTTCAATAAAGTAATAAAAGCCAATCCCAACATATAACGTACTTAATAGCACAAATGATGCATTTTCGAATGTAAATTTATTTTTCGTTAATACGGTAAATATTAATAAAATGAATACTGCTACGAATATCCATTCGAGCTTTGTATGCCCTGTAAGATTAACTATTTTCTCTGTATATACGGAAGGGAATAATAGTAAGAATAAAAGAAGAATTGATATAATACCTGGAAAACTAATTAAGCTTATACCCTTCATTTTTAATATTTCATATAATCCTATTGCAGCAATCGCATAAATTAGAACAGTAAATACAGGTCCTCCTAGCAGAACAATAGGAAGAAAGAGCGCTAAAGCCACCGCACCCGTGATGATTCTTGTTTTCAATTTGTTTCTTCCTCCTTAATTCCACCATATCTTCTATTACGTTTTTGAAAAGTTTCAATCGCATCTAGTAAACAGCCTTCATCAAAGTCTGGCCATAATGTGTCTGTAAACCAAAATTCAGTATAAGCAAGCTGCCAAAGCATGAAGTTGCTTAATCTAACCTCTCCACTTGTTCTAATAAGTAAGTCCGGTTCGGTCAGGTCCTTTGTCATTAGATAATCATTGAACTTACTTTCTGATATATCTTCTACTGTCATGTTTCCTTTTTGCACATCACTAGCTATTTTCTTTATAGCTTGAACAATTTCATCTCTACTTCCATAATTTAAAGCAAAATTTAATATTAGGCCATTATTATTTGCTGTTTTTTCCATAGCCTTAGTTACTGCCTTTTTAGTATGCTCTGGTAGTAGTTCAATATTACCCATCATTCGTACTTGAACATTTTGTTCAATCAATTCTGGTAAATACGTATTAAGAAATTCCTCAGGCAACCGCATTAAAAATTCAACTTCGACTTTCGGTCTTTTCCAGTTTTCTGTCGAAAATGCATATAGAGTGAGCGTTTTTATTCCAACATCGTTTGCAAACCTCGTTATTTTCTTAACCGTTTGCATTCCTTCATGATGACCCGCGATTCGTGGTAGAGCTCTTTTTTTAGCCCATCTACCATTCCCATCCATTATAATGGCTATATGGTCTGGCAATTGTTCTTTTCGGACATTTTCAATCCGTTCATTTAAACAGTTACTTATCGCTTGATCATTTTTACGCATAAGTTTTTTTAACATGCATTAACCTCCACTTTAAACCTTCTCGAAGCATATATCTTATCATAACAAATAAAGACGAATATAAAAAGGCGTCCTACTAAAAGGACGCCTTCCTCGAATAAAAGTTCAACTGTAAGACTGGCTAGAAGCGCTTAAACTTCTAGAATTTCTTTTTCTTTGTCTTTCGTGATTGCATCAATTTTTTCAATATTTGCATCTGTGATTTTTTGAATTTCTTCAGTATAGCTTCTTAAATCATCTTCTGTGATTTCTCCGGCTTTCTCCAACTTTTTCAAGTCGTCATTTCCATCACGTCGTACGTTACGAATATTTACTTTAGCTTCTTCTGCTTCTTTTTTCACTTGTTTCACTAAGTCTTTACGACGTTCCTCTGTAAGTGCAGGAATAGCGATACGAATTAGGTTACCATCGTTTGTTGGCGTAATCCCTAAATCTGACTTCATAATCGCTTTTTCGATATCTCCTAAAATGGATTTATCATATGGCTGAATCGTTAGTAAACGAGCTTCAGGTGTTGAAATACCAGCCATTTGGTTAATTGGAGTTGGAGCACCGTAATAATCTACAGTTATTTTGTCTAATAATGCTGCACTTGCACGACCAGCACGGATAGAAGCCAATTCTCTTGTATACACTTGAATAGTTTTAGCCATTTTATCTTTTGTTTGCTCTATTACTTGTTTCGGCATTATGAATTCCTCCTAACGACTGTACCGATAGATTCACCTAGGACAGCCTTTTTAATATTTCCGTTCTCCATAATTGAGAATACAATAAGTGCAATATCATTGTCCATACATAGCGTGGACGCTGTTGAGTCCATTACTTGCAGACCTTGTTGAATTACTTCCAAGAAAGACAATTCATCATATTTCACTGCTGTTTTATCCGTCTTAGGATCAGCAGAATACACACCATCTACATTATTCTTAGCCATTAAGATTACATCTGCTTCAATTTCTGCCGCTCTTAAGGCTGCTGTAGTATCAGTCGAGAAGTATGGATTTCCTGTTCCCGCTGCAAAGATTACTACACGTTTTTTCTCCAAATGACGAATAGCTCTTCTTCTTATGTACGGCTCTGCCACTTGACGCATTTCAATGGAAGACTGTACACGAGTTTCAACTCCACATTGCTCTAGAGAATCTTGTAGTGCCAATGAATTCATTACCGTAGCTAACATGCCCATATAGTCAGCATTCGCACGGTCCATACCCATCTCACTTCCAATTTTACCTCTCCAGATATTGCCTCCACCAACTACAACAGCAACCTCTACACCAAGATCCACTACCTCTTTCACTTGCTCAGCTACTGATTTGATAATTTCAGGTGACAATCCGAATCCTTTTTCTCCAGCTAATGCTTCGCCACTTAGTTTTAAAACGATTCTTTTATATGGTGTGCTCATAGATATCCTCCATCTCTTTTCTTGAAAAATAGGGAACACAAATTACGTGCTCCCTAGAGTTTTTCTATAAAATAAGAACTTAAAGTTCTTATTATTAGTTATTTCCTTTAACTTGGCTCATTACTTCTTCAGCAAAGTTGTCTTCACGTTTTTCGATTCCTTCACCAACAGCATAGCGAGTGAATGAAACTAGTTTACCACCAGTTGATTCAACAAAAGCACGTACTTTTTGGTCTGGATTTTTAACGAAAGATTGGTCTAATAAACACACTTCTTCAAAGTATTTACCAAGGCGACCTTCTACCATTTTTGCAACGATATTTTCAGGTTTACCTTCGTTTAATGCTTGTTCAGTTAAAATTTTACGCTCATGCTCTACTTCTTCAGCAGATACTTCATCACGAGAGATATATGATGGGCTTAAAGCTGCGATGTGCATAGCAACATCTTTAGCTGCTTGATCATCAGTAGATCCTTCAAGAACAGTTAGAACACCAATGCGTCCACCCATGTGTAGGTACGGTCCAAAAGCGTCTGCATCTGTTTTTGTTTCAATAACAAAACGACGTAGAGTAATTTTTTCTCCGATTTTTGCTACTGCATTAGAAATAGCATTTTCAACTGTAACGCCTTCTTGAATGTTAGAAGCTAATGCTTCTTCCACTGAAGCAGGTTCAGTAGCTAATAAGTGAGAAGCTACATCTTTAACTAATGTTTGGAATCCTTCGTTTTTAGCAACGAAATCCGTTTCTGCATTCATTTCTAATAATACAGCTTTGTTTCCATCAATATGGATGTAAGTTGTACCTTCAGCTGCGATACGATCAGCTTTTTTAGCTGCAGAAGAAAGACCTTTTTCACGTAAGAAGTCAATTGCTGCTTCTAGGTTTCCGTCTGTTTCAACTAAAGCTTTTTTACAATCCATCATACCTGCGCCAGTTTTTTCACGCAATTCTTTTACCATTTGAGCTGTAACTGCCATTATAAATTCCTCCTAGTACGAATCATGTCGTTTCTCAAAAAAAGGTGATAAGTGGTTTGGCCGCTTATCACCTGTACTTACATGTGTCTTACTCAGCAGCAACTTCAGCTGAAGCTACTTCTGCATCTTCACCTTGTCTTGCTTCAAGTAATGCATCCGCCATTTTAGCAGTTAATAATTTTACTGCGCGGATTGCATCGTCATTTGCAGGGATTACATAGTCGATTTCATCTGGGTCACAGTTAGTATCAACAATTCCTACTAATGGAATGTTCAATTTACGAGCTTCTGCTACTGCAATACGCTCTTTACGTGGGTCAACTACGAACATTACATCTGGAACAGCTTTCATATCACGGATACCGCCTAAGAATTTAACTAGACGTTCGTGTTGTTTTTTAAGTTGAACAACTTCTTTTTTAGGAAGTACAGCGAAAGTACCGTCTTCTTCCATTTTTTCGATTGCTTTTAAGCGTGCAACACGTTTTTGAATAGTACCGAAGTTTGTTAAAGTACCACCTAACCAACGTTGGTTGATGTAGTAGTTACCTGAACGTTCAGCTTCTTCTTTAATAGCTTCTTGAGCTTGTTTTTTAGTTCCAACGAAAAGAACTTTCCCGCCATCTTGACCTACTTGGCGCATGAAATCATAAGCTTCTTCTAATTTTTTCACCGTTTTTTGAAGATCGATGATATAGATTCCGTTACGTTCAACAAAAATGTATTTTTTCATTTTTGGATTCCAACGGCGAGTTTGATGACCGAAGTGTACACCGGCCTCAAGTAGTTGTTTCATAGAGATTACTGACATTTTATTTCCTCCTGGTTTGGTTTAGTCTTCCGCATCCATCATCTGTCATTGGCTACTCTATTTCTAGAGCACCTGCCAAGTTCATCCGTAATGCGTGTGTATTCATACCGTATTGTAATATACCATAGTTATTTTATACTTTCAACTATTTATTACTTAAACTTTAAGAAAAGTTCTACTTCCGTCTTTCCTATTTGAAGCAATTTGGCTATTTCCATTGGACTTTTTCCTTCTTCACTATAATATAGTACCTTCTCTTTCATCGTAACTGGCTGTTTTATTTCTGGCAAACTAGCAGCCTGGACATAGCTATTTGCTACCTTATGTTTGGATACGAGTGGCCTTGAAAGCACAAAGGACGGATCTATATCATTTTTTATAGTAGTAGAAACTTCTTCTTGTGCGGAAGCATGTTCCTTTAGAGGAGGAACAAAACTGTTTTCCTTTAATTCATATAGAAGGCGATCATTTTCATCCTTCATGTCTGCTAGATAAGCACTAAATGATTCTTCTATTTCTTTCATAGTTTGTTCTTGTCTGTCTTCCAAATCTTTATATTTTGATAATTTCATATTTAATAATGCAATGAAATAAAAGCTAATAATTTGGAGAAGAAACAGTGCTATTATAATAATTGTTGTCATTTTTTCTCCTATCCATTATAGTCCACAAAGTTCCCTTTAAAAGGATGTTTTATACTGTTGTTCTCTTGTCCTTTTTTTCTATCTTTCTTCTCTTGCTCATCCTGCTCCTGTTGGTTTCCCTTTGCGTCTGCTTCTATATGATTAGATTTTATAACAGTTTCTCTGTTCTTTTCTATTTGCCTTTCTGTCGCAGCTTGGGCGTTGGCTTGGTTAACTAGGCTTTGCTGCTGCATCTGATCAGCCATTTTCCCTGCATCCACAGTCTTTGGGATAGCTATTTGTAATTCCAAACCTTTAAGACTCATCTGTCAGCCCTCCACACTTTAGGTGTTCATCATTTCATTTACTAATAGCTTCCGAAGCTTAAAAAGTGCCTTAGAATGTATTTGAGATATTCTCGAGGTAGATAAGCCGAGCATCTCCCCGATAACAGTTAGAGTTAATTCTTCTGTATAAAATAAACTTAATACTAATTGCTCATTTTCATTTAAGTGTTGGATTTGATTGACAAGGTCATTAATTAGCTCGTCCTTTACCAGCTTTTGTTCAGGCGTAGTTTGTGTATCGTCTCGGATCACAAAAGATTTGCTATCCATTTCATCCTGATCATGTAATTGTTCATCTATAGACAAAACATTAGAAAAGAAGTGTTCTTGAACAGTCTGATATACATCCTCTAAAGGTATTTCTGCAAAATCGGCCAGTTCTTCTGGTGTCGCATGTCGCATTAGTTTTTGCTCTAATTCTTCTATTTTCTGATCCAGTTTTTTAGCTTTTTCACGAGATGATCTAGGGAGCCAGTCTTCTTTTCTTAGCCCATCTATTATAGCTCCTCTCACCCGGAAGGATGCATATGTATCAAACTTCAAATCTCTAGAAGGATCAAACTTATTTAATGCATCAAATAAGCCCATCATACCAAGGCTCTTGAGCTCATCTCTCGAAACATTTTGAGGTATACCCGCACCTATCCGTTGAACATGATACGTAACTAGTGGAGTATATTTCTTTAGAAGTAAATCGCCCGCTTGAGGATCCTTGCTTTCAGTCCATCTTCTCCAAAGGAGCTGCTCCTCTGTCAAGTTTTGTTTTGACACAAATATCCTCCTTTCGACATTGCATTCTATTATTTATGGATATTATACCAAAATTTCGTATAAAAAGGGGAGACGAAGAAAAATCGCCCCCCACTTAAGATTCCTCATTTATCATATCTTTTATAATTTCAGCATATTCTTTTGAACCGACAACCGTTGTTTGAGAACTTTCCTGGGTAAAAGGTACCTCGACTTCTAATTTTTTCATTCTATCGTCTAGTACATAAGATAAAATTGCACGACCCCCAAAAGTTATAAAAAAAGATAGGATAGCCCACAAAATAATCGGTATAAGAATAATTGCCCCTTCTATAAATGGGTAAGAGAAGAGAAAAAGAATGCTAAATGTTAGCAACGCTATCCAAAAATTAGACATAATCGTTCCAACCATTAAATATTTTTCACCCCTTGGTTAACCGTCCGTACATTTAACAGCTTGGTCAGAGGATCAAACTCAATTGTTCTCCCGCTATTCCCTCCAGTATCTTCTGAAATTATTCGGATGGAGTATTTTTTTAAATATTCTTTTACTGCTTCTACGTTTCTAGGACCTATTCTCATCGTGTCTCTACTGGACGAAAATTGAAACATTTGTGCACCGCCAGCTATTTTAGCTCGTAGTCTATCACTACTTACCCCTTCTTGCTTTAAGAGGTTAATAAGCGCTTGAATACCCGTATCAGCAAACTTGGCCGTATTAATGTTTTCACCTCTACCTAAAGAAGAGTTAGGAAGCATTATATGAACCATACCAGCTATCTGAGATTTATCATCATATAAAACTACTCCAACACAAGACCCCAAGCCTGTGGTCCTTATAATTTGAGGAGCCTTTACAATGTTCATATCAGCAATTCCTACCTTCACCACCGCTGCCATTTGAGCTTGTTCAATCATATTATTCTACTCCTAAGGCTTGAAAGATCGTCTGAAATGATTCTGGATCTGGAAGTAAGAAGAAATGTCCGTGGACACTTTTTCCATTTTCCATTTCTTCTTCATTAATAGCTGTATCAATGACAATAACATAATCACTTATTTGTGAAAGCTCTACAAGACCAAAACTGATGATTGCTCCTACCATATCTACACACAATGCAGGAACAGATGGATATATATTTAGCTTTGTAAAATCAGAGAGAGCCGATAAATAAGAGCCAGATAATATGTTACCTAGTTCTTGAAGAGCAGACGCGCCAATCTCAGTTACTTTAGCCTTTTCAAAATCTATTTGGTCATCTTGAACTAATCTTCGAATAAATTGATTTGCTTGCTCCACAGGTAATACAAAGAACATACTCCCATTGACATCTCCTGCAATTCGAAGATATATTCCTGCCACAACACTTTCTGCCCCGCCAGCTAGCTCCATCATTTCATCGAAGGTCACCATTTCTACCTTAGGAACATTCATATCTATTTTTTTGTTTAATAGCATGGACAGTGCAGTAGCAGCATGAGCTGCTCCAATATTCCCAATTTCTCGTAGGACATCCAGATGGACGGAAGTAATTTGCTTTTCAAACATTAGACTAAGCTCCTGTCTTAATAGGATTTAAAACTAAATCTAGATGCAGTAATATTAATAGACGCTTGTCAATTTTAGTAACACCTGCTATAAAGTCTTGTTCTAATCCTCCAACTACTTCCGGCTGTGGTTCAATGGAATCCTTCGAAATATCTAATACATCATTTGCAGAGTCTACAATTACCCCAACATTCATATCTTCTAAAGAAATAATAATAATTCGAGATGAATCATTTAAATTGCTCTCACCTAAACCAAATCGGCTTTTTAAATCGATAATAGGTGTAACTACACCACGTAAATTAATGACACCCTTTACAAAAGAAGGAGTCTTGGGAACTCTCGTTATATGAATCAGTTTCTCAATTCCTTGTACTTGGCTTACTGGTATTACGTATTCTTTGTCCGCTAATTGAAAAACAACTACTTTTAAGTTTTCTATTTCTAAAGCCTCTGTCATTATTTTTCCCCCTACCTTATTAAAGCGTTACAATCAATTATTAAGGCTACTTTCCCATTTCCTAGAATAGTTGCTCCTGAAATAGCAAATACACTAGACAAGTATGCTCCAAGAGTTTTTAATACAATCTCTTGTTGGCCAATAAATGAATCAACAACTAAGCCAGCCATTTTATCTCCTTTTCTTACAAGCACTACGGAATGAAATTCTTCCTCTAGACGCTCATGAGGAACTTCAAATACTTCTTCTAAGAATACAAGCGGCACAACTTTGCCACGGAAATCGATGACCTTCTGATTGTGAGCATTTAAAATGTCGGAAGAACGAATGATTGCGGTCTCAATAATAGAAGAAAGAGGGACAGCGAAAATTTCTTTTCCTAGTTCCACTAACATGACTGAAATAATAGACAGCGTTAAAGGTAACTGAATAGAAAACAAGGACCCTTGTCCTTCAGTAGAAGAAATCTCAATAGATCCTCCCAATGATTCAATCGTTGTTTTTACTACATCAAGACCTACGCCACGTCCTGATACATCAGAAATAACTTCCGCCGTCGAAAAACCAGATGATAATATTAACTCCGCAACCTGTTTATCACTCATTACCGTTGCGGCCTCTGGTGTAACAATGTTTTTAGCTATTGCTTTTTTCAATACTCTTTCACGACTAATCCCTGCACCATCGTCCTCAATTTCAATAAAGACGTGATTACCACTATGATAAGCTCGAAGTATAACAGTACCCTCTTCCGGTTTACCTTTTGCTTTTCGAATTTCAGGACTTTCAATGCCGTGATCTAAAGAGTTTCTAATAAGATGAACAAGTGGATCTCCAATTTCATCTATTACCGTACGATCTAACTCTGTGTCAGCACCGATAACCTGTAGATTAATCTTTTTGTTCAAGTCTCTTGCCAGCTGTCTAACCATTTTAGGAAATCTATTGAATACTGTATCTACTGGTACCATACGCATTGTGAGAATAATATTCTGTAAATCACCCGTAATTCTTGCCATACGTTCTACAGTTTCCTCTAATTCACTATCATGGAGGTTTTCAGAAATCGATTGAAGCCTACCTCTATCAATTACTAACTCTTCAAACAAGTTCATTAAAATATCTAATCTCTCGATGTTAACCCGGATTGTTTTGTTGCCGTGGGTCTGGTTATTCTTTGTAGCTACTTGTTTATCTCCGGAAGCTTTCACTTCTGTTGTTGGTTTCTCTACTGTCTGTAGTTCTATGACAGTGCTTCCTTCTTTTTCAAAGGCTTCATTTTGTCGTTTCTTTAATTGTTCCAGACTAACCGTGTTTACGATTACTTCCGTAACCTCTGATACTTTCATCAGCTTCTTCTGTACATCAGCTTGCGTCTCCGTCGTAACGAAGGCTACATAGAACTGCTCATCAAAATCCTCATCTTCGAGCTTTTCAACGGAAGGAGAAGATTTAATAACATCTCCCATTTTTTCAAGTAGCTCAAAAACCATATACACGCGGGCAGCTTTAAGCAAGCAATCTTCTCGAAGTTTGATAGATATCTCATATGAAAAATAATTTTGTTCTGCAGATTGCTGTATGACAGTCATTTCATAATCGTCATAAGTTAAATAATTTTCTAGCGAGGTTGAAGAAACATTATTTACAACAGTAGCAGCAACTTCTATTTCTCCGGTTTCAATCATATGAAGCTTTCTTACAGTCTCTTCTACATTCAGTTTTCCATCTCCACCTTCAGCAATGTTAAAGACCATTTCTTCTAGCTGGTCCACCGCTACGAAAACTACGTCAAGAAGCTCTGGAGTAACATTTAAACGGCTATTTCGAATTTCGTCTAGAACGTTCTCCATCTTATGAGTAAGATTAGCTATGTCCTCGTACCCCATTGTTGCAGACATCCCTTTTAATGTATGAGCAGAACGAAAAACTTCATTAACAATAGAAAGATCCTGGGGATTTTTCTCTAGTTCTAGTAAATGATCATTACAAGCCTGTAAATGCTCCTTACTTTCTTCTATAAACATCTCTAAATATTGATTGATATCCATGAACTTAACTCCCCTTTAAGGTAAATACCGTGTGATTGTGTTTGCAATTCTCTCTAAATCTACCACTTCGTTCACTAATTTTGTTTCTACCGCTGCTTTAGGCATGCCATAAACAATACATGTATTCGAGGATTCAGCAATTGTTACTACTTTACCAGCCTCAACTAACCGCTTCAGGCCTTTAGAGCCGTCCGAACCCATACCAGTCATAATGATTACGATTTTATCAAAGTCATTATAGCTGCTATTGTCTTCCAATAGAACGTCCACAGACGGTCTATGTCCTCCTCTAGGAGGCTCTACATCATCCAGTTTTATCGTATAAGCGGTTCCTACTTTTTTTATGCGCATATGATATCCACCTGGAGCTATATACGCATGTCCATTCCGAATAATATCTCCTTCACTTGCTTCCTTTACCTCTATCTCGGATAGTTGGTTTAAACGTTCCGCAAGTGATTTAGTAAATCCAGGAGGCATATGCTGGACAATTAGAACAGGAGCCTTTAAATTCCCTGGTAAATTGGGTAGAACTTCTTGTAAAGCTCGTGGTCCCCCTGTAGAAGTACCGATCAATACCATCTTTTTTTTGTTTAGCAGCCTATGTGTAACAGATTGGTTCATCGCTACCTTTGGCTCTTCTCTTGTTGGTAGTTGTACTTTTTTTAATTTACTTATAGTGATTCTTGAAGCATGTTCTACTTTTTCAACTAATTCATCTTTAATCTTATGTAAATCTAAAGATATGGTGCCACTAGGTTTAGCTACAAAGTCTACTGCACCATATTCCATAGCTAGTAAAGTACTTTCCGTACCCCGTTGAGTAGTACTAGAAAGCATAATGATTGGAACAGGCGAATCAATCATTATTTGTTTTAGGGCTTCTATTCCATTCATCTCTGGCATTTCTACATCCATCGTAATAACATCAGGACGTAGTGTTTTAATTTTTCTAAGGGCATCTGATCCATTTCGGGCTATACCAACTACTTCAATTGTTTTGCTTTCCTTAAAGAAGTCCCCGATTAATTTACGCATAAAAGCTGAATCATCCACGATAAGTAATTTTTTCTTTGGTCCCATCCTACTTACCGCCTCCTTTAAATAAGCTTTTCAATTTATCAATAAACTTACTCGGATTAGAAGGAACTGCTTCCAACTGCTCTTCTGTAAACTTGCTAACAATAGAGGAAAGCTTTTTAGAGATTTCACTTTGCGGATACAAAATGGAAAAAGGTACTTGCTGTTGGACTGCTTTACGTACTGTGGGATCCTCTGGTAAGCTCCCTAGAACAACCACATCCTTTGAAAGGAATTTGGACATAGCCAACTTCAATCTAGCCGTCGTATCTTCTCCTTCTTCTTTTGAAAAAGCTCGATTGCATAAAAGAAAGAAGCTTTTCTGTGGATCTTTAAGATATATATATTTCATCATAGAGTAGGCATCAGTGATTGATGTAGGCTCTGCCGTTGTTATGACGATAATGTCATCTAATGCAACTAACAGGTCTAATGTTTGAGATGTGGCCCCAGCACCCATATCGAATATAATATAATCATAGGACTTTTGAAGGAATTCAAACGCTTCAATTAGCCTTTCAAACATACTGTCCGACCACTCTAAGACTCCATTTAGTCCTGAACCTCCAGATATATATTTCAGTCCGTTTGGTCCATCAAACATGACACTTTCTAATAATTTTTCTCCCACTAAATAATCTTTTAAGTTATGAGGCGCCGATTTTCCAATTAAAATGTGAATATTACCCATTCCAATGTCCATATCGATTAAGACCACTTTTTTCCCTTGCGCACTAAGCATCGATGTGAAGTTTGTAGAAAAATTACTTTTCCCTACGCCCCCCTTTCCGCTAACTACTGCAATAGAACGGCCTAACTGACTATGATTGCGAAGCATTCTCAATCGTAATTCCTCAGCTTGATCTCTCATTATGAATCCCCTTTAATAGCAACTCGACTATTCCATCTTGACTAGCCTCTACAATATCTTCCGGTACTTCTTGCCCGTCTGTATAGTAAGCAAGTCCCTTGTTATATTTAACCATTAAATTAATCATTGAGCCAATAGAATTTGTTTCATCGATTTTAGTAAATATCAATTTTTCAATTGGAAAATCTGTAAATTGCTCTATTATTATTTCCATATCTCTTTCTTTAGAGGTAGAAGAGAGAACAAGAAAAGTTTCCGTGTTGTCCTTAAAATCGATTAACTTTTGTAAGTCCTCTACAAATTTAACTTCTTTATAGTTTCTACCTGCTGTATCGATAAAGACCAGGTCCAACTTCTCAAATTGATGAACAGCTTGTTGGAAGTCTTTTTGACTGTAGACAATTTCGATAGGTGCCTGTAAAAGACCTGCATATGTTTTTAATTGTTCTATTGCAGCAATGCGGTAAGTATCGGTTGTGATAAAACCTACTTTTTTCTTCTTTTCAAGAACTGCACGGGCCGCCATTTTTGCAATTGTCGTTGTTTTACCAACACCCGTGGGCCCTAGCACATTAATAAATTTTCTTTCGTAGGAGATTCCTCCAAATGAAAGGTCACTAAGGATATTATTTAAATAGTTTTTTGTGAAGTGTAATTGTTCTTCAATCGTTTTTTTACCATGCACAAAAAGCTCATCACTTACTCGCGTGATAAGCTCCTCTGCTAGTTCCTGTTGCTTAAGGTGGTGAATAAGTGTATGAAGTTCTTCCGAATATTGTTGTTCCAACTGTGGACGTTGAATCGATTTAACCATATTCTTTATATCTTCTAATTCTTTTTTTATCTCTAAAGTTTGATTAGAATCAGGATCAAGTTGCACAGTCGGTAAATTTGCTGCTTTATTTGAAAGCTCTATACTATCCATTCCAGCTAAAACCTCAATAGATTTCTTTTTAAACATTCCTAGAAAACCTTTTGAGTATACAACCTTAGAACTGAGAATTACTGCTTCGTCTCCTAATTCCTTTCGAATAGCCTTCATTGCTTCAGGCATAGTGGCTGCGATATATTTTTTCATTTTCATTCAACATTCACCACCCCAACGCTTTGTACCTCAATAGATGATTCTAGTTCGTTATACGAAAGAATCGGTATTTGAGGGAAATATCTTTCGGTCATTTGTCTTAAGTACATTCTTACTGCTGGTGAACATAATATTATCGGAGACTGCTCCATCAGAGAAGCTCGTTCCACCTCTCTCGCCATAGATTCCAATATAGCTTGCGAATCAGTAGGATCAATTGAAAGGTAGTTACCATGCTCAGTTTGTTGAATACTATCAGCAACCATTTTCTCTACCTTACCAGACACCGTTAAAACTTTAAGTGTATTACTGTTCCCAGCATATTGAGATGTTATTTGTTTTGCTAAAGCTTGTCTAGTGTATTCAGTTAATATATCGACATCGGATGTCATTTTTGAATAATCTGCAAGTGTTTCGAAAATAATTGGCAAGTTTCTGATTGAAACATGCTCTCTTAGTAAGTTTCCTAGTACCTTTTGAATCTCTCCTATTGTCATTGGAGTTGGAGTCAATTCGTCCACTAGAATTGGAGATGTTTCACGAATATGATCAATGAGCTGCTTCGTCTCTTGTCTACCAAGTAACTCATGGGCATGGTTTCTGATAATTTCTGTCATATGAGTAGAAACAACGCTAGGTGGGTCTACGACTGTATATCCCATAATCTCTGCTTCTTCCTTGACCGCCTCAGTTATCCATTTAGCCGGCAATCCAAAAGAAGGTTCAATAGTATCAATCCCTTCAATCGTATCATCGTCTCCAGGGCTCATAGCAAGATAGTGATCTAACAGCAATTCTCCTCGAGCCATTTCATTCCCTTTTATTTTGATGCGGTACTCATTTGGCTGTAGCTGAATATTATCTCGTATACGTACGACAGGAATTACTATACCGAGCTCTAACGCCAGCTGTCTGCGAATCATTACTACACGATCAAGTAAATCTCCGCCTTGTGCTGTATCAACAAGGGGAATTAGTCCATAGCCAAATTCAAATTCTATAGGATCTACATTTAATAGGTTAATAACATTCTCAGGGCTCTTCATATTATCTGTAGCTGCTTCCTCCTGGAACTCCTCTAGCTCTTCCGGATCCTCTTTTTCTGTTTTACCCATCATGTATGCCCCAATAACTAAAATAGCCGAGATAGGAAAAGTAAGAATCACTCCAATAGGTGTTACGATTCCAAGAAGTGCGATTGTGGCAGCTGCTACATAAAGTAGCTTAGGCTGATTTAATAACTGACCTGTAATATCTCCACCTAAATTACCTTTAGATGCAGCTCTTGTAACTACAATACCTGTAGCAGTCGATATTAGCAGAGCCGGAATCTGGGACACAAGTCCATCCCCAACAGTCATTGTGGAGAATAAAACTGCAGCCTCACCAAAAGGTAGTCCAAACTGAACTACACCGATGATAATACCAAATAGTAAGTTAATAATTACGATAATAATACCAGCGATCGCATCACCCTTTACAAATTTGGTTGCACCATCCATTGCTCCATAAAAGTCGGCTTCTCCACTTACCTTTTCACGTCTTTCTCTTGCTTCCTTCTCCGAAATCATTCCGGCATTTAAGTCAGCGTCAATACTCATTTGTTTACCAGGCATAGCATCCAAGGTAAAACGGGCAGCAACTTCTGATACACGTTCAGCTCCCTTAGTAATTACGATAAATTGGATTATAACTAAAATTGCAAAAACTACTAACCCAACTAACATATTCCCACCTGTAACAAATGTTCCAAACGTTTCTACTACTTTCCCCGCATCCCCTTCAGCTAAAATCGCGCGTGTAGTGGAAACATTAAGCGCAAGTCTAAATAAGGTTACTAATAATAATAATGTTGGGAAGACAGAAAATTGTAATGCCTCTTGCATATTCATTGCCGTCATTAAAATTAAAAGAGCAATAGTAATATTAACAATGATTAAAAAACTCAATAACCAATGAGGAAGAGGTATCACGAGCATAGCCACAATAGAAATTACTGCTGCTAAAACGGATATATCGCGGACTTGCATATACTTCCACCTCAATCTTTAAATTTTTTGTTTAATGCGATACACATAAGCTAATACCTCAGCTACCGCCTTAAAGAATTCATCGGGAATTCGTTGACCAATTTCTACCTGGTCATACATCCCTCTAGCCAGTGGCCGATTTTCAACCATTACCACGTCATTTTCCTTAGCAATCATTTTAATCTTTTGAGCAACGTAATCGGCACCCTTCGCCACTACGATTGGGGCTTCCATTGATTGGTCATCGTACTTTAGTGCAATAGCATAATGAGTAGGATTCGTAATGACAACATCAGCTGTAGGAATTTCCTGCATCATTCGACGCATGGCCATTTCTCTTTGTCTCTGCCGAATACGTGATTTAATAATAGGATCGCCCTCTGAGTTCTTATGTTCGTCTTTTATATCCTGCTTAGACATCTTCAAATTTTTCTCGTAATCAAAGCGCTGATAGAAGAAATCTAAGATCGATATAAACAACAAGACAAGGGAAGCAACAATACCCATCATTCCTGTAAGCCAGCCTATTGTTGATAAGGTGTCCCAAGCAGTTTTGAAGGATAAAGAGAGCACTTGCTCAAGGTTCAACCATAAAATCATCGTTGTAACAGATCCTATAAATGTAATCTTAAGAATGGATTTTAATAGTTCAATGATTGCCCTCATCGAAAAGATTCGCTTAAGTCCCTTTATCGGGTCTATTTTCTTCAAATCAAATTTCAAAGGCTCCGTCGTAAATAACAAGCCAAACTGAAAGAAGTTCGCCGCAACAGCAGCAACTACAGCAACTAACATGATAGGGAGCAAAATCATCGCCATTTCCATTAGCATATCCTTATAAATCTCAATAGCTATGGGGATGGAAATGGAATCCATTAACATATACTTTGTAAAAGTAACATTGAAGAAAGTAAAAATCTCATTTCGTAAAAATCCTGCAAAGAAAAACATAAAGACGAATACTGCTAGTAACACAATGGCACTTGTGACATCCTGACTTTTTAGCACTTGTCCTTTTTTTCGAGAATCCTGTCTTTTTTTAGGAGTAGCCTTTTCTGTCTTTTCTCCTGCGAAGTACTGTAAATCCAATCGGAGCATCAACATATTAGCCACCACCTAAAATTATCATTAAATCTCGCATAGCGATAATCATCATCTCGAATACTTTTTGCATAACAGCCAATAAGACTCCCATCATGACTAATAACACAATAAATGTAACCCCAATTTTTATAGGGAATCCCACTACAAAAATATTTAATTGAGGAACAGTACGAGCTGTTATTCCTAATGCGATGTCTACTAGAAACAGAGTCGCCACGATAGGAATAGACATCTGGAAGGCTACTGCAAAAACCCCCGCAAATGTTTTCATAATGAATTCCACATAATTTTCTTGTCCAAAAGCAAGCCAAGTCGTTTCCATAGGGATAAACTGATAGCTATAAAAAATTCCATCTAAGAGCAAGTGATGACCATTTAAAGCTAACAATAATAAAAGTGCAATAATATTTAAAAATTGTCCTATCAACGGACTTTGGGCTCCAGTTTGAGGGTCTATTACATTGGCAATTGCAAACCCCATTTGGAAGTCGATAAATCCGCCAGCAATTTGAATTGCAGAAAGAATGATATAGGCTAGTAACCCTACAAATAAACCTACCATTACTTCCTTGATGATTAATAATATGTATTCTCCGTTAATTTCAAAAGGACTCACATCCATCGTGTAATACATCATCCATGAAAGAATTACGGCAAAGGCAATTTTATGCGTAGCTGGAATAGTACGATGTGAAAACAGTGGCAATGTAATCATGAACGCTGAAACTCTTGCAATAATTAATAGTAATACAGTTAGGCTAGGTATGATCTCTTCCATTGAACTAACCAATATATCTCACTAAGTTTTCAAAAATATCTGCAGCATAGGAGGTCACTTGTGATAGCATCCATGGTCCAAAAAAGACGATAGCCACTAAAACTGCAATAATTTTAGGAACAAATGCAAGAGTCTGCTCTTGAATCTGCGTTGTTGCTTGAAAGATAGACACTGCAAGACCTGTTATTAAAGCCACTAACAAAAGAGGACCTGATGCAAGAAGAATGACCCAAATGGCTCTTTCTGCAATTGATATTACCATTTCATTACTCAATACAATCAGCTCCTAAAAACTTTGTAGGATGGACTTCATAACTAAATACCATCCGTCCACTAACACAAACAATAAAATCTTAAATGGTAAGGATATCATTACCGGTGGTAACATCATCATCCCCATCGACATTAGGACACTTGCCACAATCATGTCAATTACTAAGAAAGGGATAAAGATCATAAAGCCTATTTGAAAGGCTGTTTTAATTTCACTTAAAGCAAAAGCAGGTACCATTACTGTCAATGGAATATCATCAATCGATTCTGGTCGTTCTGCTTCGGTATACCTTAGAAATAGTTCTAAATCCTTTTGCCTTGTATGTTCACTCATGAACTCCTTAAATGGTCCACTAGCATTTTCATAAGCCTGTTCCAACGTAATCTCTTCATCAAAGAGAGGAGTCAAGGCAGTTTCATTCACTTCCTGGAGTGTTGGTGCCATGATAAAAAACGTTAAGAATAAGGCTAAACCAACTAATACTTGGTTAGGTGGCATTTGTTGGGTTGCTAAAGCTGTACGAACGAAAGATAAAATAATTATAATTCTAGCAAAGGAAGTCATTAATATTAAAATACTCGGTGCCAAAGATAAAACCGTTAGTAAAAGCATTAATTTGATAGAAGTGGAGACATTTGACGGATCGCTGTCCGAGAAGAATTGGACGAAATCATTCATTGTTTTTGCGCTCCTTTGTCTTCCAATCCTTTAATACTTCACTACGGTCTCGTTTTATATCTTCTAACTTCTTTTGAAACGTTTCATTAAATGAAGGATTTTCGTTATTTTTTGCCTTTTGAGTCTTGTTTTTTGTTAGTTTATTCATTAACTCCATAATATAAGGAAGCGTTTGAGCAGTTCCAAGCTTATCCTCATATAGCTTTGTTAACTCTTCTATTTCTTGAGGATCTGTAATTTCTTTCAGTAAATTTATATTTTCTCCAATCCCTACTAAATAGAGAGAGTTGCCAATTTGCATTAACTGAATTGACTTGCCTTGACCAACCCCAACTCCTCCAAGATTATGGATGAGCTGGTTATGCTGGAAACTTCGGTTTCGTTTATTTAAGAAACGTAATAGTCCGTACAATAAAGCAATTACAAATAACAAGGCAAAAATCATTTTAATGTAATCCCAGGCTGTAATAGACACTCCACTTGAATCACCTTCTAGTGGAGTATTTTCTTCCTGGTCTAATTTTTTGTTTTCCTCGGGCTCTGCCTCTGGGGCAGTTCCCTTGTTTATACGTTCAAAATTCTCTTTAATACTTTCATTTGAATCTACAGATGCCTCAGTACCTAACGGAAAAGATATCAATAGAAAACATGCTATACAAATATTTAGGTAAAGCTTCCACATCATTTCTTACCCTATCGCTTTAGAGATTGCTTCAATTACTCGGTCAGCTTGGAATGGCTTTACGATAAAGTCTTTTGCCCCTGCTTGGATGGCATCTATAACCATAGCTTGTTGTCCCATTGCAGAACACATAATAATAGTTGCACTAGGATCTTTTTCTTTAATTTTCTTTAAAGCCTCGATACCGTCCATTTCAGGCATCGTGATATCCATCGTTACTAAATCTGGTTTAAGTTCAGCGTACTTTTCTACAGCTTGTAATCCATCAGCCGCTTCACCTACTACTTCAAAACCATTTTTTGATAAAATATCTTTAATCATCATGCGCATAAATGCAGCATCGTCCACTATTAAAATTCTTTTCGACATAATATGTCTCCTCCATTACTTATCGTAAATTATTAATTCGTTCCGCCTGGCTTAGAATATCTGTAATTCGAACACCAAAGTTCTCATCAATTACTACAACTTCCCCTTTGGCAATATGACGATTGTTTACAAGGATGTCTACAGGCTCTCCGGCTAATTTATCCAATTCTATGATAGAACCACTAGTAAGTTCCAAAATTTCCTTCACCGTTCTTCTAGTACGACCTAATTCTACTGTTACTTGAAGAGGAATATCAAGCAGTAAATTTAAATTTCTAGACTCATTAGGTGTAAGATTTGTTGCTTCAAAGCTAGCAAATTGAGCTTGTTGCACCTCTACAGGTGGTGTATTACTTTGTCTTGGTTGATGCTGAGGTGCTACTGGCTGTTGAACTGGTGGTACAACTGATTGTTGAACTGGTGGTGCCTCATAATAGTCTGGTACGGGAGCAGATACGTGGTGAGTTTCTACTCTTTCCTCATATATCGTTGCTGCTGCCTCTGGCTGAGCATCTTCTCCCCCTCCCAGAAGTGTCTTAACAAGGCTTAAACCAAATTCTAATGGTATAAGCTGCATAATATTAGAATCTATTAAGCTTCCTACTCGTAGTCTAAAAGATATTTTAATAAGTAAGTCATCATTAGGGATCGCTTCCTCCCCTTCCCCTTCGATCAGATTTAAAATATCTATGGAAGGTGGAGAGATATCTACCTTTTTATTGAATACAGTGGACATTGAAGTAGCTGCAGAGCCCATCATTTGGTTCATAGCCTCTTGTACGGCACTTAATTGAATTTCACTCATTTGAGGACTTGGGTCGAACCCGTCCCCACCTAACATCAAATCAGCAATGATTGCTGCGTCTGATTGCTTAATAACTAATAGGTTCATCCCTATTAATCCAGCTGTATATTGAACCTGTACAGCTACATAAGGGTGAGGAAATTCTTCTACTAATTTACTTCTATTAATCATGCTAATATGTGGAGTAGTAATATCCACTTTTTGACCTAATAAGGAAGATAGAGCAGTAGCAGAGCTTCCAAAAGATATATTACCAATTTCACCTAATGTGTCTATAGCAAAAGAATCTAAATAATCTTCAATATTCGTTTTTGAGCTTTCTTTTTCTTCCTTCACATTATCAACCGTTCCACGTAGGAGGGCTTCAATTTCTTCTTGGGAGAGCATATCATCACTCATCATCATCCTCTCCTCCTTTCAAAGTTTCAATTATTTGTACTGCCATTTTCTTTTTAAGCTTACCAGGCTGTGCTTTAAACTTTGGTATATCGCCTACTTTAATCGTAAGAGCATCTTCAACTTTTGCATTTAATTGAATCACATCACCCAACTGAAGATATAAAAGATCTTCCATCGTGATTTCAGTAGAACCTAATTCAGCCACGACTGGTATTTCTGCTGATTTAACACGCTTTTTAAGGACTGCTAATTGTTCTGGTGACACTTCTTTTTTATTCGTTTGCATCCAATAGCGCACAGATAGGTTAGGTACAATTGGTTCTAATACTACATGAGGAATACAAATATTAATCATTCCACTTGTTTCTCCAATAACCGTATTAAACGATATGACAACTACCGTCTCATTTGGCGAAATCATTTGTAGAAATTGCGGGTTTATCTCTAATTCCGTTAAGATTGGATCGATATCCGCTATATTACTCCAAGCTTCTCTTAAATTATCAAAGGATTTTTCAAAGAGATTAGTCATTATCTTTGTTTCTATTTCAGTTAAATTATCTACCTTTGTATGTGTCTGACCCTTCCCTCCCATTAACAGATCCAGCATGGAATATGCGATATTGGGATTTATCTCCATTAGAATGTTGCCTTCTAGAGGAGGAACCTCAAACACGTTAATGAGTGTCATATGAGGAACAGAGCGTATAAACTCTTCAAAAGGAATTTGGTCTACGGACACTACAGATATTTGAACATATGATCTTAACTGGGCAGAAAAAAATGTGGTTAAAAGACGTGCGAAATTTTCATGTATACGTGTCAAACTTCGTATTTGGTCTTTCGAGAAACGCAGAGCTCTCTTAAAATCATAAGTACGAATTTTCTTTGATTCCTGTTCGCTCTTCATTTCGTCCGCTGTCATTTCACCTG
This sequence comes from Psychrobacillus sp. FSL W7-1457, assembly GCF_038593405.1. NCBI lineage: Bacteria > Bacillati > Bacillota > Bacilli > Caryophanales > Bacillaceae > Psychrobacillus > Psychrobacillus sp. FSL W7-1457. The sequence continues at coordinate 1,396,266 of NZ_CP151993.1, read as the reverse complement.
TCGAAAGGGCACTTAACAATGCATCTATTTCTGATTGAGATAATATATCTCCTGCCAATCTGCCCACCTCCATTCAAAAAAGTACTTTACTGAATAATATAAGAAGTAATATAAACCTGCTGTACTTCTCCTTCATTCATCAATTCATTTATTTTAGTTTTAAGCGAGGACTCTAAGGTTAGCTTTCCCTGCTTACCTTCTAAATCCTCTGGAGTCATTTCCGAAAGCTCGGTGATCAAAATATTCTTCACTTGGAAATCACGTTTTGTAAGTTCCTCTGCCGCTTTTGTACTATCCGTTTGAACTTTCATAGAAATCCGGATAAATTTGTCGCCTGCTAAATTAGTTGTAATTTCCTGAATGTCCACAGAAGACTCGACAATCTCATCAATAGTAGGTTCGTTAGCTTCTTCACCTTTATTGAATTGAAAATATAGTAAAATTGCAACCACACCTACCAAAGTAAGAGAAACTAAAATAATTAGCATCATTGTTAATAGCTTATTGTTATTCTTCATCCTGTTCACCTCTTAAATAAGGATTCGATAAAATATGTATTTCCTTGTAGAACTGAGCGATTTTTTCATACACATCTTCTCGTGATTCTAACGCCACATATTTATGACCGTTCGTTAGCGTTATCGTAGTATCTGGAAAAGATTCAATCGTCTCTATGTATAATGCATTTAACGAAAACTCTTTACCGTTTAAACGAGTTAAACTAATCATTTATTTAAGGGCCGGGCCATTCAAGGAACGGCCCACCCCTCCCTTACAATCAAACTATTAAACTGAATCTATTTCATATTTTTATTTTAAAGAATAATGTAGAATTGATTTTTGCTTCAGGCTGACGCTTTCCGCGGGGTGAGCGATAAGCCACCACCCATCGCTTGTGCGCGTGGTTGTGATGTCTTATCTGACTCCCTTATCCCGCTGGAGTCGCCGCCTTTCGCTCCAATCAATAACTAGAATATGTTCGTGTTTACTCTGTAAAATGTTATTTATGAAATGGACACTATTGAAGATTATCGTTTTAAGTTAACTAATTCCTCTAAGATTTGGTCTGAAGTTGTGATAATACGAGTATTAGCTTGGAATCCACGTTGTGCTACGATCATGTCTGTGAACTCTTCAGATAAATCAACGTTAGACATTTCTAGGAAGCCTGATTCGATTGACCCTACTCCATTTTGAGCGGCAAAACTGAACATAGGATCCCCTGAGTTACTTGAAGGTGTGTAATAGTTACTGCCCGATTTCTCTAAACCACCCGCGTTTGGAAATTTAGCAGTAATAAGTTTTCCCGCATACTGCAGTTCATTGAATGCATCAACAAAAGTTACAGTACCATCTTGAGATATTGACATACTTTTAGCGTTAGTAGGAATTCGAATGGGTCCTACTGTCCCTGTAAGTGTTCCATCTGGAGCGATGGAATAGTTAGGGGCTGTCCCTGGTACTGCTGGAGTTCCAGTTGTATCAGCATCCTCCATATTTTCACTAAATCCATAAACATACTTTCCTTCTCCATTAACTAAGTAACCATTTGCATCCATATAAAAATTTCCTGCACGAGTGTACTGAAAATTTTGTAATCCTGCTGCCGCTCCTCCAGGCACCGGAGTCGCATTCGTCTCTCCAACAATAAAGAATCCATCTCCAGACAATCCAAGGTCTAGTGTATTACCTGTTGATTGTAGAGAGCCACCAGTATGAATAGTGTCAATTGAAGCTAATTGAGACCCTAAACCTACTTGCTTTGCGTTGACTCCACCTCTATTTTCTGAAGCACCTGAAGCACCAGAAGTAGTCTGCGAAATCAAATCTTTAAAAACAGTACGACCTTTTTTAAATCCGTAAGTATTTACGTTAGAGATGTTGTTACCTATTACGTCTAATTTTGTTTGAAAGTTTTTAAGTCCTGAGATACCTGAGTACATTGAGCGAATCATTGATGAATTTCTCCCTTCGATTTGTGTGCTAGCTTCAATCAGTCCACTGCACATAGCATCCTTTATAGGTCCTGCTATCCTAGCACTATTGTGCCGTCTATATTGGTAAACAATTGATTGTTTGCTTCCTTGCGATCCATTGCAGTGATAACCGTGGCATTTTTTGCGCTTACGATTAAAGCTGCTTGTTCCATCAATACTAATGAGTCCTTGACGCCTTTGGAGCGCGCTTCTGATACTTTGTCACTTACAAGCTGCCACTGCGCATCTGAAATATGAATATTTCTTTCTAGTAATCGCTGATTGGCATGTTTGCTTACCTTTAATTCTGTTTTTACCGTGGCTTCATGTAAATGCTGTAAAAACGCCTGTTTGGGCGGTGTGACTTGCTTAGCTGTTATTGGTTGACGGATACCTGGCTGCAGGGAGACGCGGTTAATAGTAACTTGGTCCATTGCAAGTCTCCGTTCTATTTATTATTGAATAGAATTAATTTTATCTGCTGTTATCGTTGTACCACCGGAAAGATTAAATACAATCGCACCATCTTTTTTAGAGACGGATTCAACAACACCTGTAGTTTGTCCAGCTTCAGCAGTGTAACCAATGGTTTTTCCAATCATCATACTTGCCTCTACTAAACTATTAGAGCTTGCATTGCTTGATAATACTTCTGAGATATTGCCTGGTGTTATTTTCTTACCATCAGATAGAGTAAATTCTACACTACCATTTACGAATTTAACTCCAGCTATAGAGCCAGTTCCTTCATTCGTAATTGGCTTACCGTCTTCATCTTTTTTATCTGTCAGCTCGTGCCATTTCACTTGCTTACCAACAAAGTTGCTGTATTCAATCATTTGGGTTTGTTCTTGTGCCTGGGCAAACTTTTCAAAGGCATTCGTTAAATTCGTCATTTGCTCTAAGGAAGAAAACTGTGCCATTTGAGCAATGAATTCGTTATCCTTCATTGGATTTGTAGGATCCTGATTTTGAAGTTGTGTCATCAATATTTTTAAAAACTCATCTTTTCCGAGCGTACTATTACCCGTTGTTTTAGTCGTTTTTTTAGATGACAGGTACATATTGCTTGTAATTGGTGTTAAATCAGCCATTTTTATACCTCTATTTCACTTAGGAATTCTTGGAACGTGGTTTGTGTATCTGAAACATCCGAGTCTTCTTCTTGCTCTTCATGCTGTCTATGCTGTTTAAAAGTAGAGTCTTGGAAGCCTTGGTTTTTCTCCTGTTTTGCTGCATCCTGCAAAGCCTGGGTAATTTCCAGCTTCTCAATTTGTATATTTTGGTTTGCCAGTCCTTGTCTTAATTGACCAGAATGCGTGTCAAGCAGCTCTTTACCTAAGGCAGTTGAAGCAAGCATTTTTGCAGTTAAGATTCCATCCTTTTGTATCAACTCAATGCGGATCGTTCCAAGCTGTTCAGGATATAGCTTAATCACTAATCTATTAGCTCCTGCTGCTTGTCCAAATTGTACCCGATTCATCACCTTTTGAAGCTCTTTTAGAAACTCCTCTGACTGAGCAGATTTTTGTGTAGGGAGAGTCATGGACACTGTTTCTACTTTTGTTTGTACAGTGGTTGTATGACCTTGATTTACAGAAGTGGTTTCTTTACTTTCTGTTACTACTTCTGTACTCGTTCCTTTAGTTACTGATTGATGCATTACCACTTGTTGTATAAATGCTTTAGTTACTTGAGTAGAGTTTCTACCTTGTGGTAATGATAAATTTGTTAAGTTTTCCTTTAAAGTTTCCAACGTTTGTTTTAGATCAAAAAGTGTCGTTTCTTGTTTGAATGTCAAATCACTTTTGTTTCCTATAAGTTGGGCCACCTTTAAAAGTTCTACTGCTTGTTTTGCTTCCACTGGACTTGCAACTTTAGTCGATGCTTGTCCATTTAAAGTTAAAAGGATAGAGTCAACAAGCTTTTGAGGCTGTTCCATTACATTCGCTAGAATTTCCCAGACATCCTGTTTCTGATCTGGATGATTCTCCAAATCTTCAAGTTTGCTTAGCAGTTTATTTAACAATTGATGTAATTGTTTCGAATCTACTAGTAGTTCATCCGTTTGAAGTAAATTCTGAGCATCCTCTATGGATTCGACATCTAATAGAGAAAGTAAATCTTGGATAAGACTTTGTTCTGTATTCACAGGACTTTCCACATTTACAGATGGTACAGACTGACTGGAAAGAATTTGTCCAAATACATTCCCAAAGGCTTGACTGTTGCCTGTTGGTAACTCTGTTTTAGGTTGCACAGCTACAGGAGGTCTCATATTAACAATCGCTATGTTCATTTTTCTTTCACCTCCTCTCACATGCAAAACACGATTTACTGCTTAGTCATTAGCTCAGTATATTTAGCGGCATCCTGAGGAGACATCTTTTCATAAATTTTTGCAACTGTATCTGGTTTTAAACTGGCCAAAATTCTCATTGCCTCTGCGTCACTCATATTCGAGATAACGGGAGCTGCTGATTTTGCAGACATTTTTTCGAAGGTAGAAACTACCTCGGCATAATCTCTCTTTGATTGCTCATTTTGTCTCTTCAGTTCTTCAATTTCCTGCAAAAGGTTTTCCTGTTCTAACAACAGGGATTCTTGGGATTTCTCAGAGTTTTCTATTTCGTCATGTAGTTGATTAATTTGTACTTCTTTTTGCTGAATCTCTGCTTGCAGTGAAACAACTCGCTCTTCTAAGCGGATTGATTTTGTATTGTCATCCAATGGCTTATCCTCACCAAATGATGTAAATTCTTTAGCTTTTTCAAATACATTAATATTTGTTATTTGGGCAAAAGTTAAAAGGAGAGCCAAAGCAAAGAGAAGCGGTATAATAAACAAATATAATATTTTCTTGCCTAAGCCGATTTTTCTTGGCCCGTTGTCCATCGTATGAAGGCTTTTCTTTTGATTATTCTTTTTTGCCATGCTTTACTCACCTAATCTCTTTGTTTTGAAACTTTAAGGAAGAAATCTCATCTAAAACAATTGCTTCTAAGCGATACTGTTCTTGTTGAAAACTTTCAAAATCCTTTTCTTTCATTTTTTCGAACTTCCGAACCTCTAAGCTTTTTTCCAACAGTCTTTCCTCATACCAGTTCATCTTGGACCTAGCCTGTATAACCTCTTTTTGTACAACTTCAATTCTTTTTTGTAGGCTCTCTAGAAAATTAGAATAATGATGTATTCCATCAATACTTAATCCATTGGACAGCAAATCGTTTTGAGTGTCTAGAGTAGACTCTCTTTTTTTCAAAAGATTGTATAGTTCCGTAGCAACCTGTTCAAAGGCATTAACTGATTCTTTGTATGCTATTTCTGTTTCTGACTTTTCCTGTTCACGAACCGTAAGCACCTTAGCAAATTTATATTGATAAGCAACCATCTTAAGCTCCTCCGCCTGATAACATCACTAATTCATGTACACTAGTGTCCAAAGAAACTTTATCCAAATATCCTTGCTTTAAAAAAGCAGTAATTAAAGGTTCATATTGAATGGCCTCATCAATCTCTTTGGAAGTTCCTCGCTTGTATGCCCCTATATTGATCAAATCCTCTGATTTATTGTAAGTAAAGTAAAGCTCACGCAGCCTTTCAGCAGCCTTTACATGCTGTTCATCTGAAATATGGTTCATTAGACGACTTATACTTTTTAACACATTGATAGCAGGAAACTGCCCTTTGTTGGCTAGCGCCCTATCAAGCACGATATGACCGTCAAGTATTCCACGGACTGTATCAGCAATAGGCTCATTCATATCATCTCCATCTACGAGGACCGTATAGAACGCTGTAATACTTCCATTTTCATTTGTGCCCGTTCTTTCTAACAGCTTAGGTAAAATAGAAAATACGGAGGGAGTATATCCTCTTGTAGCTGGTGGTTCACCAACTGCTAATCCTATTTCCCGTTGAGCCATCGCTACTCGGGTAACCGAATCCATCATTAGCATCACATTTAAGCCTTTGTCTCGAAAATACTCCGCAATAGCAGTCGCAGTAAATGCTCCCTTAATACGCATAAGAGCTGGCTGGTCAGAAGTAGCAGCTACCACGATTGACCTTTCCAATCCTTCTTTGCCAAGATCACGTTCAATAAACTCTCGAACCTCTCTGCCACGTTCTCCAATAAGGGCAATTACGTTTAAATCAGCATTCGTATTTCTTGCAATCATTCCTAACAGGGTACTTTTACCTACTCCTGAACCAGCAAAAATACCAACCCTTTGTCCCTTTCCGACTGTAAGCATACCATCAATCGCCTTCACACCCACCTCAATTTGCTCATGAATAGGTGGTCTAGTTAAAGGATTTGGAGGATCTTGTTCGGTACCAACTGTACTCAAGCCTTTCGGTAATACCGTTCCATCAATTGGATTTCCCATGGAATCAAGTACTTTCCCAATTAACTCAGGACCTACTTTTATTTCTAAAGGACTGTTTGTTCCCTCTACTAAACACCCTGTGGAAATTTCACGTATATTTGTATAAGGCATTAGGACGACAGTTTCTTCTTTAAAGCCTACTACTTCAGCAAGAATGACAGATGGACCATTTTTAGCAGAATTAATATGGATTTTGCATACATCTCCAATAGAGCTCTCGGGGCCTTGCGACTCAATCATTAATCCAACTACACGATTTACACGGCCGTACTTTTTAAAAGTAGAGACATTTGGTATTTGTTGGATTAAATCGATTGCTTTCATTACTCTCACTCCATGCTTTCAAGAATATCAACTAGCTTACGTCTTAATTCTTTTACTTGTTCGTCAATACTTACAACAATTCGACCACGATTTGTTTCAATATAACAATCTGTATCATTCATTTCTTCGTCCACGAAAATCATAAATGGCACGTCTATCGGGAAGATAGAAGCAAGCTCTTCTCGATTTTTAGATACTAGATTGAAATAATACGGGGATACATATATTTTTATTTCTTTCATTTCACGAGCTTCTTTTAAGCCCCTTTGAACAATAGACAAAAACAAATCATGATCTTCCTCTAATTTAACCCCAATAATGCGCTCTGCATTTCGAATACTCAATTCAAGAATTACTTGCTCTTGTTGCTGTAAATAGGCAGCAGCATTTTCATATGCTGTTTGCATCGCTTCGTTGGCTGTTTTTAGTGAACTTTGCATGTCAGCCAATGCTTTTTGCCTACCTTCTTCTAGACCTTGTGCAAACCCTTCTTCATAAGCACTTTGTTGATAGCTAAGTTTCTGGTTATTCCATTCATTTAGATCCTGTTGAATTTGTTGCCGAGTATTTTCCACTTCTAATTGCAACTGCTTTTGTTTAGTTGTTATTTCTTGGTTGACCTCATCCAACATTTTGCTGCGCTCTATATTGAAGCTTTCCTTTATAGCGATCGGTGTTTCATCACTTGTCTCTTCTACATTAAGATTTCTTATATGAATCGGACGGAATTTTTCAGCATTACCATCCATTTGTACGTTTCGGAAAATTTTAGACAATAATGTCATCTCCTCCACCACGGGCAATGATAATTTCACCTGCGTCTTCTAAACGTCTAATAACCGATACAATTCTACTTTGGGCCTCTTCTACGTCGCGTAGTCGGACAGGTCCCATGATTTCCATTTCTTCTTTAAACGTTTCTGCCATACGAGTAGACATATTACGGAAGAGTATATCCTTCACTTCTTCACTTGAAACCTTCATAGAAAGAATAAGATCTTCATTTTCACAATCACGTATAACTCTTTGAATAGAACGGTTGTCCAACGTAACGATATCTTCGAATACAAACATTCTCTTTTTAATCTCTTCTGCAAGCTCTGGATCTTGAATCTCTAGAGCATCCAAAATGGTTTTTTCAGTAGTTCGATCAACACCATTTAGTACTTCTACAACTGCATCTACACCGCCAGTTTCTGTAAAGTCCTGAGTTACAGTAGAGGAAAGTTTTCTCTCAAGCACTGATTCAATTTCACTAATCACTTCCGGTGAAGTAGAATCCATTGTTGCAATCCTTCTAGCGATATCTGCTTGTACTTCCTGAGGCAGGGAAGATAAAATAATCCCCGCCTGCTGTGGTTCAAGATAAGATAAGATTAAAGCAATCGTTTGAGGATGTTCATTTTGTATAAAGTTAAACAGCTGCGTTGGCTCTGCTCTTCTAGCAAAATCAAAAGGACGAACTTGTAAGGAGGACGTCAATCGGTTGATAATTGCTTGAGCATGCTCACTACCAAGTGCCTTTTCAAGAACTGTCCTTGCGTAGCCAATACCACCTTGTGATATATAATCCTGTGCTAGGGCAATATGATGAAATTCCTCTATAATACCTTCTTTTATTTCTGGTTCTACTTTTTTCACTCCAGAAATTTCTAGAGTTAATCGCTCAATTTCTTCTTCATTTAAATGCTTATAAATGGAAGCAGACACTTCTGGTCCTAGAGAAATTAATAGGAGCGCGGCTTTTTGCTTACCTGTTAATTCTTTTTCTTTCTCTTTTTTACTCATAGCCGTCCCTCCTTAATCCTCTGCTATCCAAGTACGTAATAACTTTGCAAATTCCTCTGGCTTGTCTTTTGCCATTTTTTCTAGCTGCTTACGTCTTAAAGTAGATTCTGTTTCTTTTTCATTATTAATATCATCAACTTTTGGTATCTCTCTTGCCTCTTCAACAATTAGTAATTCTTCCTCTTCATCACTTCTTCTTGAACGAAGTAAACTAATGACTAGAAGAATAATGGAGACTAATAATATTCCACCAATTACATATATCCACCAAGGGATTGTTGGAGAAGATACTTCAGCAACCGAGGTTTTCCCTCTCAGCTCTTGAACCGAAACTACAATCTTGTCTTCGACTTGTTCCTCTGTTAGTTCTCCTACGCCCTTGTCGATAGAAGTTCTTACAATCGTAGCAAGCATCTGTTCGATGTCTCCTCGTATATCGTCCGGTAAGGATGCAACATCTTCTGCATCTGGTGGTTCAACCATTACTTGTATACCTATGTCTCTAATTTTATATGGGCTTTCGACAATTTCTTTTCTGATACGATTTACTTCATTGTTTATTGTATCTTCCGATCTTTCGTAATCTCCATTAGCAGTAGTTCCTTCGACATAGTTAGTGAAGTTATCAGTAGCATCCTCTCCTTGAGGAGTACCACCAGCTACGGGGTTGTTACCCGTAAACGTTTCAGAAATACGCTGAGCACTAATTTCAATTCCAGCCATATTTTCTACATCGACTGGTTCTACGAGATTTTCTTCTCGATTTTCTTGTTTAAAATCGATATCTGTAGTAATCGAGACTACTACTTTATCTTGTCCCATTAGAGTTCCAAGCATTGTTTGCACTTGACGTTGTAAATCTCTTTCAATCGTTTTCTTTAACGTCATTTGATCCGTCACCGATGTTCCATTAGATCCCTTTGCCTGCTGTAGGTCAAAATATTCTAGGAATTGGTTTCTAATCACGATATCTTCTGTAGACAAGTTCGGTATAGATTTAGATACTAAATTATATAGCGAAGCTATTTGTGTTTCTGAAAATTGATAGCCTGGTTCTGTATTTAGCACAATAGAAGCGCTTGCTCCCTCGTTGCTTTGAGATAAAAATACACCCTCTTCAGGTAAGGTAATCATTACCTTCGCTTCCTTAACACCTTCTACACTTTTAATCAAATTTGCAAGCTCAGTTTGAGTGGTAGCTAGCTTTAATACATTAAACTCGTTATCAGTCATCCCAAATCCTGCATTTTGAGAGAAGAAGCTATAATCGATCATACCTGATTGAGGAAATCCTTCAGCCGCCATTTGGACTAATAAAGTATCCTTCTGTTCCGATGGCACTAATATAGAAGTACCGCCAGCTGCTATTTCATTTGGTATACCTTTAGAATCTAAATTTTCTTTTATTCGCCCTACTTCAGAAGGGGCTACCTCAGAATATAATGGAGTCATATCCGTCTTCGTCAAGAAAAAGGTTAGGATAGCTGCAATAATAATTACACCTAAGAATCCTCCGATAATCGTACCTTTTTGACCTTTAGAACGACTCTTCCAAAACGTTGTTATATCACTTTTAATTTTAGTTATACGCTCTTTCATCTTTATCCTCCGGTTATGGTGAATATTTTAGCTCGATATATTACAATAACCGAGGACTAAACCTGCATACGCATGATTTCTTGGTATGCTTCTACAACTTTATTACGTACTTCTAATGTTGCATTTAATGCGATACTTGCCTTCTGTGATGCAATCATAACTTCGTGAAGTTCTATATTCCCACCACTGATTAGTTTGTTTGTCGCTACATCTGAAGCCTTCTGCGAGTCATTCACCGAATTGATAGCACTTTGAAGGTATTCACCAAAGTTTTCTTGGGCTTGAGCTGGACTTAACTTATTGGTAGCTACAGGTGCGTTTACCGGTGCTACATTAAACATAGATACTGATTCAATAGCCATAAAGCGTTAAACCTTCTTTCTATTTCCCTATTTCAAGTGCCTTTGAAAGCATTGCCTTATTTGCATTAAAGACAGTGACGTTCGCCTCGTATGATCGCGTAGCGGAGATAAGATCAACCATTTCTCTTAAAGGGTCAACATTAGGCATTGCCACATAGCCTTCTTCGTTTGCATCAATATGTGTAGGATCATATACAAGTTTAAAGGGTGTTTCTGCATCCTCTTTAACTCCCGAGACCTTTACCCCATTTCCTACCCCACTTTTACTAGAATTTCCTCTTGCTACATTTAAAATGCTAGAAAAAGAGCCTTCTATTGGTTGTAGAGTTACCGTTTTCCTTCTATATGCCTGCCATTCCCCATCGACCAATTTCGCTCGTGTCGTTTCAGCATTGGCCATATTAGAAGAAATAACATCCATTCGTAAGCGTTGAGCAGTAAGTGCAGATGCTGTAGTGTTCATCCCATGAAATATAGACACTTATCAGCCGCCTCCTTTAATAACTGTTTGTAGAGAATTTAACTTACCGCTAACCCGATCGACTAAAGCATTATAGTATAGTTGGTTTGTCGCTAGATTAGCCTGTTCCTTATCCATGTCTACCCCATTGCCATTGCTGCTATATCTTAGATTGGAATAGTCAAATGCTCCGTGTGAACTTTGACTGGCTTTAAAGTCAAGATGTCTCTCTTCTGTGCGGTAGGCTGAAATGGAAGTCTTTTTAGCATTTTCTAAGAAATCGTTAAAGTTAACACTTTTTGCTTTGTAATTCGGTGTGTCAACATTCGCTATATTTTGCGCTATAGTCTTTTGTTTCATAGATGCAAAATTCAAACCTCGTTCTAAACTCTCAATAGTACCGTTAAAAATTCCCATTTTTTTACCCCCCTTAACTATTTTTTATGAGTCATTTTTATTAATTTTCTATTAAAAACACAATAATATAATTGTAAAGAAAATGTTTCACAGTGTCTATTCTATTTCTTGAATTTTTGTAGGACTTTTATCCTTTTTTTATAAAAATTCGACAATATAATTGTCACATTTGGAGATAATTGACGATTTTTGGAAAAACTTTTTTAGTTTAGAACTATTATAAATATAAACAAAAAAAGCCTACTCTAGAAATTTATAGAGTAGGCTCCATTTATTGGATTATTATCGCATTTTAAGTTGTGCAAGTTCTGCTAAAAATTTATCATTTAGAACTTTTATATAAGTTCCTTTCATACCAAGAGATCTTGATTCGATAACTCCAGCACTTTCCAGTTTACGAAGAGCGTTAACAATCACAGAACGAGTGATTCCTACACGGTCAGCAATTTTAGATGCTACTAAAAGTCCTTCGTTTCCATCTAATTCTTCAAAGATGTGCTCAATAGCTTCTAATTCACTATATGATAATGAGTTAATAGCCATTTGTACCACTGCTTTGCTTCTAGCTTCTTCTTCAATTTCTTCTGACTTTTCACGTAGGATTTCCATACCAACTACAGTAGCACCATACTCACCTAAGATTAAATCATCGTTTTGGAACTCATCTTTAAGACGTCCTAGAATAAGTGTACCCAGACGTTCTCCACCACCAATAATAGGAACAATTGTAGTTAAACCATCTTTAAACAATTCTCTATTTTCCTCAGGGAATACAGAGTGTTCACTATATACATCTAAGTTAGATGACGTTTCACTAACGTGGAAAAGATTTTTTGTATATTCCTCAGGGAATTGACGCTCTTCCATCATTTTAATGATACGATCATTTTCGATTTGTTGGTGTACTTCGTGCCCTAATAGCTTTCCTTTTCTGCTAACGATAAATGCGTTACATTCTATTACATCACTTAATGTTGCAGCCATTTCTTTAAAGTTAACCGGTTTCCCAGCAGATGCCTGTAACATCGAGTTAATTTTGCGTGTTTTGTCTAATAAATTCATTTAAATAAAGCCTCCATTGTAATTTTCCTATTTATTTTAATATTCTAAAGGTTTTTAATTGTTTTTGAAAGTAATAAGAATCGGATTTTAAAGTATAAATTGTGATAAATCTTTGTTTTTCACAATATTGTCAAGTTTAGAGTCAATATAAGCAGGAGTGATCTGTATTTGAGCAGGTGAAATATCTGAAGCCTCGTAAGATAGGTCTTCTAAAATTTTCTCCAAAATCGTGTGAAGACGTCTTGCTCCGATATTATCGGTTTCTTGGTTTACCTGATATGCTATATCCCCAATTCTTTCAATTGCCTCATCTGAAAAAGAAATAGTTACTTCTTCAGTTAATAACAAAGCCTCATATTGCTTTATTAGCGACTGATGAGGTTCCTTTAGAATTCGGACAAAGTCTTCCTTCGTAAGCTTCTCAAGCTCTACACGAATTGGAAAGCGCCCTTGAAGTTCAGGGATTAAATCAGAAGGCTTAGACATATGGAAAGCACCAGCAGCAATAAACAGTATATAATCTGTTTTTACTGCTCCATATTTTGTCGTAACTGTTGAACCTTCTACAATTGGTAATATATCTCTTTGTACCCCTTCACGAGATACATCAGCAGAAGAGCTTCCACCATTTTTGCTAGCGATTTTATCCATTTCATCTATAAAAATAATACCTGTTTGCTCCGTCTTTTCAATGGCAATTTGTGACAACTCATCGTTATCAATTAATTTACCCGCTTCTTCTTGAATTAATACTTTTCTAGCGTCTCTTACTTTCATTTTTCTTTTTTTCTTTTTCTTAGGCATTAAGTTAGAAAGAGCATCCTGCATATTCATGCCCATGCTTTCCATTCCTCCACCTTGTAAAGCGTCGAATAAAGATGGTGACTGTTCTGTTACTTCTACCGTTACTATTTCATCCTCTAACTTGCCATCTCTTAAATCTTCGGCAATTTGAGAACGTTTTATACGTACATCTGTATCCTCGGTGTCTGATGAATCATCTTCAGGCTTCCCACCAAATAAAGCTTCAAAGGGATTTTGTCCCGCATTCTTCTTTTTAAGAGAAGGTACAAGAAGCTTTACAATAGCATCATTAGCTAAACGTATAGCCTGATCCTTAACTTCTTCCATTTTTTCTTCTCTTACAATACGAATAGCAGCCTCTACTAAGTCTCTAACCATAGATTCTACGTCTCTACCTACATACCCTACTTCTGTAAATTTAGTCGCTTCTACCTTTACGAAAGGGGCTTTTGTTAGCTTGGCAATCCTTCTCGCAATTTCAGTTTTCCCTACACCTGTAGGTCCAATCATCAAAATATTTTTCGGGATCACTTCTGCTTTCATTTCTTCGTTTAACATTTGTCTTCTATAACGATTGCGTAAAGCAACTGCTACAGCCTTCTTTGCTGTTTCTTGGCCTACAATATATTTATTTAAGTGCTCTGTTATTTGTTTAGGGGTTAAGTTAGTTTCCTTCATGTTCACCTAATACCTCCACAATTATTTGATGGTTTGTAAACACACAAATGTCTGCAGCTGTGTTCAAAGCAGCCTCTGCAATTTCCTTTGCGTTCAACTTGTCTCCAGCATATTGCTTTAATGCTCTACCTGCTGCTAATGCATAGTTACCACCTGAGCCTATTGCCAAAACACCGTCATCGGGTTCTATAACCTCTCCGGTACCAGAGACAAGCAACAAGTGCTTTTTATCCATTACTAAAAGCATCGCTTCTAATTGGCGTAGCATTTTATCCCCACGCCATTGTTTAGCTAACTCGACTGCAGCTCGTTGAAGATTACCATTGTACTCTAACAATTTTCCTTCAAACATCTCGAAAAGCGTAAAAGCATCTGCAACAGAACCTGCAAAACCAGCTATAACCTGACCATTAAATAATCTTCTAACTTTTTTTGCTGTATGCTTCATTACCACTTGATTTCCTAAAGTAACTTGACCATCGCCTGCCATTGCATAGCTTCCATTATGACTAACTGCAAATATAGTAGTTGCATGAATTGAACCCATTGTATGACCTCCTGTAGTTACGCCCTTGGGTGGGCATTCATATAAGTTTTTCTTAAATGCTCTTTCGTTACGTGAGTATAAACCTGAGTCGAGGAGAGATGAGCGTGCCCTAGCAGCTCTTGGACACTTCTTAAATCAGCACCATTGTTAAGTAGGTGAGTAGCAAATGTATGGCGAAGCATATGGGGATATATAGTTGTATGCATAGAAGCTTTTTTAATCATACTGTTCAAGATATAACGCACCCCATCAGTAGTAAGATGCTCACCTCGATTGTTCACAAATAAGTATGGATGAGAAGTCTTTTTCATCAGCTTAGGTCGGCTAGTATGCATATACTCTTCAACTGCAGCAAGTGCATAGTCTCCCACTGGTATGTATCTCTCTTTTCTTCCTTTACCCATAACCCGCACTACACCATAACTACTATCTATATGACTGTTTTCAATGGAAATAAGTTCGCTCACACGCATCCCAGTTGCATATAATAATTCAAGTATGGCAATATTTCGAACAGACAATAGATCTGTCCCTTTATTTTTCTCGAATAACTTTTCCATTTCCTCTTCATAGAAAAATTGTGGTAATCTCGTTTCTTTTTTCGGATGATACAAAGATTGAAAAGCATCGTCTCGAATACTATATTCCTTGTTTAAAAATTTGTAATAAGATCGGATTGACGAGATTTTCCTAGAAATAGACGTTCTTGCTAAATTTTCATCATACAACTTAGTAATATACAACCGAGCATGAATATATTCAACGTCATTTAATTCTTGGACACCCTCCGCCTCTATAAACTTTAAAAATTGAATAATATCTTTTTCGTACTCTCGAACTGTTAGATTAGAATAATTTTTTTCTAATTGTATATGTGCAATAAAAGAATGAAGTTCCTCTTTACCAATCACAAGTAACCACTCCAATTCATCTATTGTAAAAGCCTCTAAAAGTATACAACTTTTTAGAGGCTTTTAGCAATTATATCGATGTACTTTTCATAAAATTTTGAATTGTTGTTAGTGCTCGATTAGCCATCTGCTCTGTGCGTACTTTCTTATCTCTTACTTTAGGTTGTAGCTCTGGGAACAAGCCAAAGTTAATATTCATTGGCTGGAAATTTTTCGGGTTAGCTTCTGTTATATAACGGGCCATGCTCCCTAGAGCCGTCTCGGCTGGGAATACAACTAGTTCTTCACCTTTTGCCAATTTTGCAGCGTTTATGCCAGCTAATAACCCACTTCCGGCTGATTCAACATAGCCTTCAACACCTGTCATTTGACCAGCAAAAAAGATTTTTTCGTTAGCTTTTAGCTGATATGTTGGCTTTAAAACATATGGCGAATTAATGAACGTATTGCGATGCATTACTCCATATCTTACTATCTCCACATTTTCTAATCCAGGAATTAGCCTTAGTACTTCTTTTTGCGGACCCCATTTTAGATGTGTTTGAAACCCTACGATATTGTAAAGAGTACCGGCAGCATCATCTTGTCTTAGTTGAACTACAGCATATGGTCTTTTTCCTGTCTTAGGATCTTCTAGGCCTACCGGCTTCATAGGACCAAATAGCAACGTCTTTCTGCCTCTTGCAGCCATGACCTCTACTGGCATACAGCCTTCAAAATAAATTTCCTTTTCGAATTCCTTTAATGGTACAACCTCTGCCTCAATAAGAGCATCATAGAAGCGATTAAACTCTTCCTCAGTCATTGGACAGTTTAAATAAGCCGCTTCCCCTTTGTCATACCTAGATTTCAAGTATACTTTGTCCATATCGATACTATCTTTTTCAACGATAGGTGCAGCTGCATCATAGAAGTAAAGGTAATCTTGACCAGTAACCTCTTTTACCTTCTCGGCTAGAGCTGGGGATGTTAAAGGACCTGTTGCAATCACTGTAATACCTTCTGGAATTTCTGTAACTTCTTCATTTACAATCTCAATTAGTGGGTGGTTTTTAATAGAATCAGTAACTCTACCTGCAAAATCATGTCTGTCTACGGCAAGCGCACCGCCTGCAGGAACACTACTATTGTCCGCTGAGGAGATGATTAGAGAATCCAACATACGCATTTCCTCTTTAATAACCCCAACAGCATTAGTTAAGTTGTTTGCTCTAAGAGAGTTAGAGCAAACAAGCTCAGCAAATTTATCTGTATGGTGAGCTGGAGTCTGTTTAACAGGTCGCATTTCAAAGAGACGTACTTTAACTCCTCTGCTAGCTATTTGCCAAGCAGCCTCACTTCCAGCTAAACCTGCTCCAATAACGTTTACTATTTCAGTCATGTCGTATCCTTCTTTCTAGCTTTGCGGATCTTCCTTATAATCACACGCAACACATTGTATTTGTATTCCTTTTTTCAACTTCTTCTCTACTAGCATTTCATTACATTTTGGACACTGTCTACTAATTGGCTTATCCCAAGAAAGAAACTCACATGTAGGATACTGATTGCAGCCATAGAATAAGCGTTTTGTTTTACTTTTACGCTCAACAATTTGCCCTTCCTCACATGATGGACATTTCACGCCAATTTCTTTAACAATCGCTTTTGTATTTCTACAGTCTGGGAAATTACTACATGCCATGAATTTTCCGTAGCGACCAAGCTTGTACACCATCGGAGAACCGCATTCTTCACAATCCTCACCGGTAGGTTCATCTTTTATTACGATTTTTTCCATCTCTGCTTCAGCATGTTCCAAGTGTTTTTCAAACTCTACATAGAAAGCATCAATTATTTTCTTCCACTCGACTTGACCTTCTTCTACACTATCCAAATCTCGTTCCATTTGAGCAGTAAACTCAATATCTACTATTTTAGGGAAGAATTCTGATACAAGCTGATGGATAATTGTTCCTAACTCAGTTGGTACAAACCTCTTCGTTTCTAGAGCAACATAGCCTCTTTTTTGAATTGTATCTAAAGTTGGAGCATATGTAGATGGTCTACCTATGCCTAGTTCCTCTAAGGTTTTAACAAGTCTCGCCTCTGAGTAACGTGGTGGTGGCTGTGTGAAATGTTGCTTAGGCTCTATCTCTGTAGCGCTTACTTTATCTCCTACTTCCATTGCAGGCAACAATTTATCTTTGTCATCTGTTTGGTCGTCTGAGCCTTCTACGTAGACCTTCATAAAACCAGCAAATTTCACTTGAGAACCATTAGCTCTAAAAATGACTTCACCATTTTTCAAATCTACTGCAACTGTATCCAAAGTTGCTGGAGCCATTTGACTTGCAACGAATCTTTCCCATATAAGTTTATATAAACGGAAAAGATCTCGAGATAATATTGCCTTTAACGAATCAGGTGTTCTTAGTATGTTTGTAGGTCGAACAGCTTCATGAGCATCTTGGGCTTTTTTATCTTGTTTCTCCGCTTTCTTAGTCGAAAGAAACTCTGATCCATATTCACTCTTTATAAATTCAGCAGCGTCTGCTTTAGCTGTATCCGAAATTCTAGTAGAATCCGTACGCATATAAGTTATAAGACCAACAGTACCTTCTTTTTTACCAAGGTCAATTCCTTCGTAAAGCTGTTGAGCAAGCATCATTGTTTTTCTAGCTCTAAAGTTTAATTTTCTAGCTGCCTCTTGCTGTAGTGAGGAGGTAGTGAAAGAAGGCGCAGGATTGCGCTTTCTTTCTTTTTTAGTAACATTAGTTACATCAAACTTTTTGCCCTTCATGAGATTTAATACAGCTTTAACCTCATCTTCATTGGTAAGCTTTGCTTTTTCTTTTTCTTTGCCAAAGTAAAGAGCTTCGAATGCTTTTTTACCTTTTTCAAATTTACCCTCGATAGACCAATATTCCTCTGGGATAAATTTTTCAATTTCTCGTTCACGATCAATTATTAGTCGCAAAGCAACGGATTGTACACGACCTGCTGAAAGACCTTTTTTAACTTTCTTCCATAGAATAGGACTGATATTATATCCTACTAGACGATCTAGAACTCGTCTTGCCTGTTGAGCATCTACTAAATCCTTATCAAGCGGTCTAGGATGCTTAAATGATTCTAGTATAGCATCTTTTGTTATTTCGTTAAATACAACACGACAGTCTGACTCTAAATCTACGTTTAGAGATTTTGCTAAATGCCAGGCGATTGCTTCCCCTTCTCTGTCGGGGTCAGCCGCGAGATAAACTTTCTTTGCTTTTTTGGCCGCATTTTTTAGATCCTGAAGGACTGGCCCTTTACCACGTATTGTAATATATTTTGGCTCGTAATTATTTTCTACATCGACACCCATTTGACTCTTTGGTAAATCTATAACATGTCCTATCGATGCTTTTACTTTATATTTCTTTCCTAAATATCGCTCAATCGTTTTTGCCTTCGCTGGCGATTCTACTATAACTAAATAATCCGACATAGATGTGCCTCCTTATAGAAGGTAACTCGCTTCAATCTGCAAAACAAATACCTGTTGCAAAATGTATAACAGTTTCTTAATAATTGCAAGACTTTTCATTTTTAAATTTTAAAATTTAGGGTTTTTATATTAATTCTTCAATAATTTGATTGCCGTCCCAAATAGGCTTAGCCCCTTCTAGAATCAAGTGATGCGGACCTTCAGATAGGTCTGAATGAATAGATCCTGGAACTGCAAAAATTTCTTTTCCATTTTCTAAGGCATGCTCCATTGTAGAAACTGTACCACTCTTCTTATGTGCCTCTGTAATAACGACACCTAACGACAAACCACTTATAATACGGTTTCTCATGGGGAAATTCCACTTTTTTGGAGTAATATAGGGAGGATATTCAGTTACTAGTAGGTGGCTCTTCGACATAAAATTCGCTAAATCCTCATTTTCTTTAGGATAAATATTAGAAAAACCTGTGCCCAATACTCCAATAGTTTTTCCGCCCATTTCTATTGTTTTTCTATGGGCCAGCGTGTCCGCACCTCTCGCAAGCCCACTGACAATAACATAATTTTGTTGAATTAGAGGGGGTAGTATTTTTTCTATACTTTTTTCTGAATAGGAAGTTGCCTTTCTAGAACCAATTATAGCAATCTTTTTAATGTTAGCTAGTAAGCTTACATCTCCTTTAGTATATAAAATCACTGGAGGATCATATAATTTCAAAAGACTTTCTGGGTAACAATTATCATTATAAGCGATTGGGAAAATATTATGTTTCTCATAGGTTTCAAGTAGAGGGTGAAAAACTAACTCTTTATACATATTTTTCAAGTGAATAGCTCTTTCAATGGGAATATTACACAATTTAGCAAGAAGGGTTGGTTGGATGTTTTCTAGTTGGGATAGGTAGGGATCTATTTTTAGAAGTGGAATTACTTTAGGGAGAGGTACAGGAAATACATAATGTAGAGCGAGTAATCTTCTTTGGAAAGTTTGTTCTATCATCAATTAACCCCTTTTATGAAATTTTTTATACGAAAAGTATGTGCATGTGTATGCCCTAACAGGTAAGTGGGTAATGATTAGTTTATAAAAAGTACGACCCATCATTCGATGAGCCGCACTTTTTTAATTAATGTGTTTTACAAGCGTCGTAAATTCCTGCTTCTTTAATAGCTTCGATTAACGTTTCGCCAATTACAGATGGAGTAGCAGCTACTTTCATACCAGCAGCTTCCATTGCTTTAATTTTTCCTTCTGCCGTACCTTGGCCACCAGAGATAATTGCTCCAGCATGACCCATACGTTTTCCAGGAGGTGCAGTTTGACCACCGATAAATCCTACTACTGGTTTCTTCATGTTAGCTTTGATCCATTCAGCAGCTTCTTCTTCAGCAGTACCACCGATTTCTCCGATCATTACTACAGCATAAGTATCTTCATCTTCGTTAAATTCTTTTAAGACGTCGATAAAGTTTGTACCATTTACAGGGTCCCCACCAATACCTACAGCAGTCGTTTGACCGATGCCTGCTTGAGTCAATTGATGAACCGCCTCATATGTTAACGTACCAGAACGTGAAACTACGCCTACATGTCCTTTTGTATGGATATATCCAGGCATGATTCCAATTTTACACTCATCAGCTGTAATAACACCTGGGCAGTTAGGTCCCACTAAACGTGTTTTCTTGCCTTCCATATAGCGCTTAACTTTTACCATATCCAATACAGGAATATGCTCAGTAATACAAATAGCCATATCTAGCTCAGCGTCAACAGCTTCCATAATTGCATCAGCAGCAAATGGAGCAGGTACGTAGATTACAGAAACATTAGCTCCCGTAGCTTTTACAGCATCAGCTACTGTATTGAATACAGGTACGCCTTCTACTTCTGTTCCACCCTTACCAGGAGTAACCCCAGCAACAATTTTAGTACCGTATTCTAGCATTTGTTTTGTATGAAAAAGAGCAGTTGAGCCCGTAATTCCTTGAACAATTACTTTAGTATCTTTATTAATATATACGCTCATTTTATGTCCCTGCCTTTCTTATCCTACAAGATTAACGATTTTTTGAGCACCGTCTGCCATTGAATCTGCTGCAACAATATTGATGCCTGATTCATTTAATAATTTTTTACCTAAGTCTACGTTTGTACCCTCTAAGCGAACAACTAATGGCACTTGAAGTCCAACTTCTTTTGCAGCAATGATAACACCTTCTGCAATTACGTCACATTTCATGATACCGCCAAAGATATTAACAAAAATACCTTTTACATTTTTGTCAGCTAAGATAATTTTGAATGCTTCTGTAACCTTTTCAGCTGTTGCACCGCCCCCAACGTCCAGGAAGTTAGCGGGTGAGCCGCCGTAGTAGCTAATTGTATCCATTGTTGCCATAGCTAGACCTGCTCCATTAACCATACATCCGATGTTTCCATCTAATGAAATATAACTTAAGTCATATTTAGATGCTTCGATTTCCTTCGCATCTTCTTCATCATAGTCACGTAACTCTAAGATATCCTTGTGTTTGTATAAAGCATTACTATCAAAGTTAAACTTAGCGTCTAATGCTAATACATTGTCATCTTCAGTTACAACTAATGGATTGATTTCAACGATAGAAGCATCTTTTTCATTGTAAACTTGGTAAAGACCAAGCATAAATTTAGCTGCTTTATTTACAAGTTTCGCTGGAATATTCATATTGAATGCCATTCTACGAGCTTGGAATCCAGTTAATCCTACTACAGGATCGATTTCTTCATAGAATAATTTTTCCGGAGAATTTGCCGCTACTTCCTCGATATCCATTCCGCCCTCTTCAGAGCCCATTAATGTTACACGAGATGTCGCGCGATCTAATACTAAACCTACATAATATTCTTTTTTAATTTTACTACCTTCTTCGATAAGTAGACGCTTGATCTCTTTACCTTCTGGTCCTGTTTGGTGAGTTACTAAAACCTTACCTAAAAGCTCTTTTGCATATTCACGTACTTCGTCTAAATTCTTTGCAATTTTAACCCCACCAGCTTTACCGCGTCCACCTGCGTGAATTTGGGCTTTAACAACAATAACGTCAGAACCTAATTCCTTAGCGGCCTTCACTGCTTCTTCTGGTGAAAAAGCAACGATTCCGTTAGAAACTGCTACGCCATATTGTCTAAGGAGCTGTTTACCTTGATATTCATGGATATTCATTTATACATCCTCCCTCAAACTTATGTCACTATTTGCTACCTCTATCATTGTAATAAAGCTGTCACAAATTGTCCATAAAAGTATTATAACTACAAAAAACATAGAATATTCAATCTTTAGAAATCGACAATGTACTTCCTATTTAACTAAAATATGTGTACAAAATAAGCTTGTACAACACCGATTTACAAAAAAGATGATTTTCTATCCGTAGCTTCTAAATCTTTTATAGAACTTTCTCTTGCATAATCTATTCTGTGATAAAAAGGACAAAATATTACTTCTCTCCTCTTTCTTTATCTACCCTATACACAAATGCAAAAACCTCTGCAACCGCCTGATAAAGTTCTTCGGGTATGGATTGGTTAATATCTAGCTTTCCTAGCAGTTCTACTAGGCTAGCATCCTCTTGTATCGGTACAGAATGTTCCAATGCCTTTTCTAATATATTTTCTGCTATTTTCCCTTTCCCCTTAGCTACTACAGTAGGAGCATCCGATTGACCTGGCTTATATGTTAAAGCGATAGCTTCTTTCCTTTTAAACTTACCTTCTGTCATATCCTAATATCCACTCCTTGCTCTTTGGAAGAAGAAGAGTTATTTGGCCATAAGCTCGACATTTTTTGTTGTGCAAAGGTTTTTATAAAAATTCCAGATAATTGATAACCAGCGGTAGCCAGTCCATCTTTTAATGTAGCTTTAAACTTATTCGCTATCGTTTCAATTGTCTGATCATCATTGAAGAGATTAATTGTTACAATTTTATTTTGAACTTGCATGTCTATTACTGTTTCCCTAAGGGAATCTAGTTGAAGATAAAAAATTATTCGGGCAAAATCCGAATCTAGTTTCCCATCTTCTTTCATTCTCCCATTCCATTCAAGGGTTGCATCCATTCGTTTACCTAAAAATTCTAAAGGAACTTGCATTAATAATTGATGTTGGTGACCATTTTCTCCCGAAAGGAGCTGCAAACCATTCATCCGACTAATAATCGATTCGGCTCCATCTCTGACAATAGCCGATATATTAGGCATTTGTAGTAACTCTACAAGTTGCGGTTTTAGCTGGCTTGCCAGTTGGCGCACTTCGTCTTTCCCACTCGCTAAACTTCCCTCATAGCTAAATCCAAGCATTTTTAGAGTTTCTTTCATTGCCATTTCAAAGGCTTTACCATCTAGTTGACTTAGTACTGTTTGCTCTGCTTGGTTTCTATATTGCATTAGGGATGAGTCCTTACTAAGATTGGTTACTTGCTCTAAAGCTTGATTAATAGAATTCATAGTCATTCCTTTTCCCAGTAATGAAACTAAATGGTCTTTTGGGGTAAAACCATTTGCATCTACTTTAAAAACTGCCTGTTGGCTTTGCTCAGAAAAAGCTTTAACTAAAGAATGAGCTACTATATTAGGTTTTGCTTCTCCATCTTTAATATTCATTAAAACTTGTTCCTTTTGAGATGATGAAAGTAAAGGCTGGTTTTGAATCCAGCTTCGCAACTGCTCAACAACCAGTTTATTTTCTATATTTGGCTGCATTAATTTGCTAATGATTTCTCCTGCCGTTTGTTTTAATGCTGGGTTATTTGAAATTGGCACCGGATTATTCAATGTCGCCTCAGTAGGTAAGATAGAAGCGGTTATAAGCTGTTGTAATATAGGTAAACGAATAGCAGATGGAAGCTGTGTATTTAGAAGAGTTTGTAGTTGTTTACCTAATAGAGCACCCGCTACAGGAAGATGAAAAGGTTCTCCTATCTTCTGTAGGTTTAGGACAATTGCTTCTTTTTGTGATGGAGAAAGTTGTTGTTCCTGCTGTAATGCAGTTTTCAAATTAGTTATTAGTGAAGGAAAACCAGTAGTAGTTTTACCACTCAATAAAGTATCAAACATTTTAGACGTCATTGGAATTTTTAACTCTATCATTTTTTGAATTGCTTCTAGTCCTCCTTTTAAAGTGGCATTAGGAGGTAAATTCTTAATAAGCTGTTCAGCCTGTATAAGTATTTCCTTAGAGATAGGTAATTGTTCTTTTATAAAAAATTGAATGATTGCCTGCATCTCACTTGATTTACTTAAATTCATCGCCTGGAGCAATTGCTGAGACTGATGTGCAAGTGAATTTCCTCCACTTAAGGGACCAGTCACAACTTTGAGCTGAATTTCAGGTGCTGCCTTTGTTACTTGAAAGAAATGAGCATCCCCAGTTTTTAAAGGGGTTTCAAGTTTTGCGATTATCTTTTGGTTCCCTATTTGAACTTCGGCCGTTTGATTTGGGAATAGCCTTTTAATTGTTCCATGTATGACTTGTCCTTCTTTCATAGGTGCTGATACCTTCGATGAAATAACATTTGGTGCGTTGGATTGGATGGACGAAAAAGAAGGTCCACTCATACTTTCACCTCGCTTTTTAATATAGATTTAATCGGTTCAAAAGTTTTTCGATGATGCTCACTTGGACCATGCTGCATAATCATTGCTATATGTTCCTTTGTACCATAGCCTGCGTGTTTATTGAAAAGATAGACAGGATACTCCTCGTGAAGTTTATCCATATATTCATCTCTTGCTGTTTTTGCCAAAATAGAAGCAGCTGCAATTGCTAAACTTTTAGCGTCTCCTTTAATAAGGGAGTGATTTTCTATATGTATTGGTAGTTTCATAGCATCTACCAATACAACACTCGGTTGGATTTTTAAGCTAAGCACAGCTTCTGACATCGATTGTTTTGTTGCTTCATATATATTTAGCGTATCAATTTTTTCAACTGATTGAAAATGTATGAAGTAACTAATAGCATTCTCTTTTATTTTCAAAGCTAATTCATTTCTTTTTGCTCTGGATATTTGTTTAGAGTCATTTAATCCTATTAAGTTACTTGTATCTTCTCTTAAAATAACCGCGGCAGTCACAACTGGACCTGCTAGCGGTCCCCTTCCGGCCTCATCTACGCCCGCTATTAGTCCACTTCGATTAACATCAAAACTTTTATCAAACATTACCTTCTCAATATGAGCTTCTTTTTCTAGTTTTTGGACTTGTTGTTTTCTCTTCCAGCTTTCCAATAATTTCTTTGCTCCAGCCCGTTGATCTTCTTCAAGTTCTTTAAACCAGTCTTCTGTGCCATCTGCAACTATTAATTTTTCTTTTATTTCTTGTAAACGTAACATTAAAATCACTTCAGCTTTCTTTTGCTTTCTGTATGTATCGGTTAAAAATATTATAAATCGAGAAAACCCTCTTTACCAGAAGGTAAAAAGGGAATTTTTTCACTCATATTCATCTACAAAATCGAAGGTCAGCTTACCTAATTGCTGATTTCTTATATCACGAACAATTAGCTCAGCCACTTGATCATAGTCAATTTCACCGCCGGATGCAAAGCATCTTCTGAGTTTACCAATATGATCAAAAGTGTCTACTAAATCCTCACTGATTTTTGTAATATTATATCGCTCTTCCATTCTCTTTGGATAATGTTCTTCTAAAAAACGTAGCCCATATACTGCTAAGTCTTCCATGTTGATAACAGCATCCTTAATGGCGCCAGTTAAAGCAAGTTTATAGCCTATTATTTGGTCTTCAAATCTAGGCCATAAAATACCCGGCGTATCTAATAGCTCTATTTCCTTTTCTACTTTAATCCATTGCTGTCTTTTGGTTACACCTGGAGTGTTTCCGGTTTTAGCAATATTCTTTTTGGCAAAGCGATTAATTAAAGTAGATTTTCCAACATTCGGAATGCCTACAATCATAGCTCTAATTGGTCTAGGTTTAATCCCACGTTCTTTCATACGGTCCCATTTAGGCTTTAAAAGCTCTTTAGAGGCTTTAAAAACCGCTTGGAGTCCTTTCCCTTCCAAAGAGTTTATTGCAACAGTAGGGTGCCCTTTTGACTCGAAATAAGCTATCCATTTTTTGGTTTGCATATCATCAGCCATATCCACTTTGTTTAGAATAAGTAGTCTCGTTTTTTGATGGACTACCTCGTCTAACATAGGATTTCTTGAAGACAATGGTAAACGTGCATCTATCAGTTCAAAAATAATGTCTACAAGCTTTAGATTCTCGGTAACTTCTCTTCTTGCTTTGGCCATATGACCTGGAAACCATTGTATTGTCATATTGCACCTCCTTCTTAAAGCACTAGCTATTTTCTAATAGCCGGGAAGAAGAATCACCTTCTTACGCACTACTTTGGTTATTTTACAAAACCAGCCTCACCAATTGGCCAAAATACTAAATTTGTTTTCCCTATAATTTCATCGATTTCAATTAAACCGATCATTCGGCTGTCTTTACTGTATAAGCGGTTGTCTCCCATAACGAAAACATATCCTTCTGGGATTTTTTTGTCTCCAGTGATACTTTCAAGCGTAAAGTCCCCAGTTAATGTTCCTTCTGTTAACTCGCTCTTTTTTTGTTCTAAGTAAGGCTCAGCAACTTCTTTTCCGTTAATGTAGAGCTGGTCGTTTTTATACTCGACATGATCGCCAGGAAGCCCTATTACACGTTTTATATAGTTTTTCTGCTCAGGAGCATGAAAAACTACGATATCAAATCGTTTTGGTTCACCGACCACGTAACCAATTTTATTCACTAACATACTATCCCCATTTTCTAAGGTCGGCATCATAGATTCTCCGTCCACAATTATAGGGGTAAATAAAAAGAGTCGAATTAATGCTGCAAGTCCAAAAGCTATTAATAAAGCTTTCGACCATTCCCATAACTCATTCTTTTCTTTTTGTGCTTGTCCCATTCACTTGCCCCCTTTATATACTCTTATATTGTACAAGGAAAATGTAAGAGTGGCAAAATAAAATCGTCTAAATTCAGTATATATAGAGAAAATATCTAAAATAAAATGATCATTGGAGATGATTTCATAAATCCTTTTATAAAAAGGCTATGTTTAAGGGTAGGGTTGATTTATGATGCAAAGAAATCTTAAATCAGAGAGTAGAATTGATTTTCGCCCCAGCCGGACGCTTTCCTCCGGGTGAGCGATCAGCCATCCCGCAGGAGTCGCCGTCTGGGCTCCAATCAAAAAATAGGAACATCTTTGATGCATCGATAAATTGCTTATAAATTTACTCGCATAAAATAAAGCCGAAAAACTGTACCCAATCCCAATTTCATAATCTTATAAAAAACCCAATCAATCTCAATGATCACTTTCTATACGCTTCCCAATTAGTATATGTATTTAATTGCTACTCTTGGCCGATACGTTCTGCTAGTTACCTCACTTCGAAAACACTGACGGGTTATCTTAACAACTACTTTAAAAATAGATAATCTATATACTTCTCTTAAATACAATAATTATCCACAAAGAAAAAAATGTTGCAGCAAAAGTGAGATCACTTTTTCCTGCAACATTCACATCAGGCAACTTTGCCTTACTTACACTATTAGCGACGCTCTTTAATACGAGCAGCTTTACCGCGTAGTTCACGTAGGTAGTACAATTTAGCACGACGAACTTTACCACGACGAATAACTTCTAGGTTAGCAATTTTTGGTGTGTGTACTGGGAAAGTACGTTCTACACCAACACCGGAAGAGATTTTACGAACTGTAAAAGTTTCGCTAATTCCGCCTCCACGACGTTTAATTACAACACCTTCGTACATTTGGATACGTTCGCGAGTTCCCTCAACAACCTTAACGTGTACACGAACTGTGTCACCTGGGCGGAATGTAGGAAGATCTGTACGTAATTGATCTTTTGTGATTTCTGAAATAATGTTTTGCATCATTTTCTCTCCTTATATAGAATGCTCTTACACACATAGCTGTTGCAGCGGAACACCCAAAATCAGTACTTCACATAAAAGTACATAGTAAAATATATCATATTGACTGGCTATATGCAATTATAAATTATAACTCTTTTAATTGAAGCATTCTTTTTTCAGTATCTGTTAGTTCTGCATTTTCTAGAAGGTCTTTCCTTCTTTCGAACGTTCGTTTTAGAGACTGCTCTCTTCTCCATTGGTCGATAGCTGCATGGTTTCCAGACAGCAACACATCTGGAACCTTGTAGCCGCGATATTCTACTGGTCGAGTATAATGTGGATGCTCTAGCAAGCCCGTAGAAAAAGAATCTTGCTCATGGGAAGCAGCCTTGCCAAGAACATTGGGGAGTAATCTCACAACACTATCTACTACAGTCATAGCAGCTAATTCTCCACCGGTTAAAACAAAATCTCCAATTGAAATTTCGTCTGTAACTAAATGCTCCCTAATTCGCTCATCGTAGCCCTCGTAATGACCACATATAAAAACAAGCTCCTCTTCCTTCGCTAATTCCTCTGCTTTTTGCTGATTAAAGCGTTCTCCTTGGGGGCAGAGCAATATAATCCGTCTGTTCCCACTAGAGCTTGGAGGAAGAGCCTCAATGGCGTTAAAAATAGGTTCTGGCTTTAATACCATCCCTGCCCCACCACCATAGGGATAATCATCAACCTGATGATGCTTGTTACCAGAATAGTCTCGGAAGTTTACTACATCAATCGATACCTCATTTTTATCCTGCGCTTTTTTCAAAATAGATGAGTTGAACACTCCCGTGAACATCTCTGGAAAAAGCGAAAGAATATGAATTTTCATCATGACAATAAACCTTCCAGTACCTCAATAGTGATTTCTTTTTTATTCACATCTATTTTTTTCACTACATCCTCAATATATGGAATATAGTGTGTCTTCCCTTTGACCGGCTGCACAGTCCATACGTCATTTGCTCCAGTTTGAAGTATTTCAGTAACGGTTCCAATTGTCTCACCCTCGGTAGAAACAATCGTACAGCCAATAATTTCATGATAGTAGTATTCATTTTCTTCTAACTCTGTTAGATACTTCTCAGATACTTTTAACGTTGCATCACGAAAGCCTTCTACATCTTTCAGTAAGGTATAACCGTCAAAAGTTAACAAATCAAAATTTTTATGCTTACGGTAGCTTGTAATTTTAACGATGATTGGTTTAGATCCATCTTTTTTAAAAAGACCAAGCTCATTTCCTACCTGATAACGCTCATCTGGAAAGTCAGTAGTAGAAATGACACGAACCTCTCCCCAAATTCCGTGGGTATTGACGATTTTTCCAACATTGTACCATTCCATTGAATAAATTCCTCCTATCAAAAAAGGAAGAACAAAGTGTTCTCCCTCTTCTCATATTACATTTACCTCTTTAGAATTTCTTCCCTGAGGTATTAGCTTCACAAGTGAAGTTAATCTAATATATCGACATATGTTTTCTTTTGGTGACTGCCTGCTGCTGAGTAAACAATTGTACGAATAGATTTAGCTACTCGGCCTTGTTTGCCAATTACTTTTCCCATATCTTCAGGATGAACAGAAAGTTTGTAAACTATACGGTTTGCACTTTCGTCCTTTACCACCTGAACTTTGTCTGGATAATCAACTAATGGTTTAACGATTGCTTCGATCAGCTGCTTCACAATGTCCCCTCCGATTATTTGCCGAGTTTTGCGTTATGGAATTTTTCCATGATTCCTTGTTCAGAGAACAAGTTACGTACTGTATCAGATGGTTTCGCACCATCTTGAAGCCATTTTAACGCTAATTCTTCGTTAATTTTAACTTCTGCTGGTTTAGTAAGTGGGTTGTAAGTACCTACTGTTTCAATTTGACGACCGTCACGTGGTGAGCGAGAGTCTGCTACTACAATACGATAGAAAGGAGATTTTTTAGCTCCCATACGTTTTAAACGAATTTTAACTGCCATTTTTATTGCACCTCCGAATAGTTTCACACAAGATAGTATATTATCAAGGTTTTAAATGTTTGTAAAGTGTTTTTTCTTAACACCTTATTTTTTTAAGGAAAATTACTTAAAAAGAGAATCAAATCCTGGCATTTTCATCTTTTTCTTTCCTTTTTGTTGCATATTTGTCATTTGCTTCATCATCTTTTTCATCTCTTCAAATTGCTTTAGAAGTCTATTAATGTCTTGAATAGATGTTCCTGATCCTTTAGCAATTCTCTTTTTTCGAGCTCCGTTAATAATTTCAGGGTTAGTTTTCTCCTGCGTAGTCATTGAATAAATAATGGCTTCGACACGATCCATTTGCTTCTCATCAACTTTCGCATTTTCCAATCCCTTAATTTTATTTGCCCCTGGAAGCATTTTTAAAATCTCGTCAAGAGGTCCCATTTGCTTCACTTGGCTTAGTTGCTCCAGGAAATCATCGAACGTAAAAGATTGCGTACGGAACTTTTCTTCCAGTTCCTTCGCTTTTTCTTCGTCAACATTAGCTTGAGCCTTTTCGATTAAGGACATCATGTCTCCCATGCCTAAAATACGGGATGCCATGCGTTCTGGATGGAAAGTCTCTAAAGCATCCATTTTTTCACCCATACCTACAAATTTAATAGGTTTTTGAGTAATGGAACGGATGGAAAGGGCTGCCCCACCGCGTGTATCACCATCTAATTTCGTAAGTACGACCCCTGTTATACCAATAGAGTCATTAAAATTGTTAGCTACATTGACCGCATCCTGCCCTGTCATTGCATCTACAACCAAGAACACTTCGTCCGGCTCTTTTAATGCACGAATATCTTTAAGCTCTTGCATCAAAGTTTCATCAATGTGTAAACGCCCTGCTGTATCGACAATCACTACATCATAATGTTCTTCCTTTGCATGCTCAAGACCCTGCTTCACTATTTCCACAGGAGAAATGTCCGTACCCATTTGGAATACTGGTAAGGAGAGTTGTTTTCCAATCGTTTCAAGCTGTTTCACTGCTGCTGGACGATAAATATCCGCAGCAATTAACAAAGGCTTCTTGTTATACTTTTTTCGAAGTACATTTGCAAGTTTACCAGTAGTGGTGGTTTTACCAGCACCCTGTAATCCGACCATCATAATAACAGTAGGGGGTCTTGAAGAGAATGCGATTTGGCTCTGCTCGCCTCCCATTAGCTGGGTCAATTCATCTTTTACGATTTTAATGACCTGCTGACCTGGAGTTAAGCTTTTCATCACTTCTTGCCCAACAGCCCGTTCAGAGACGTTTTTAACAAATTCTTTTACCACTTTTAAGTTAACGTCTGCTTCCAGTAGTGCATAACGAACTTCACGCATCATTTCTTTAACATCAGCCTCAGAAATTTTGCCTTTACCTTTGATTTTCTGAATCGTCCCTTGGAGACGCTCAGCTAAACCTTCAAATGCCATGCAAGCTCGCCTCCTAATCCCATTCTTTTAATTGCTCAATGAGTTGAGTCAGTTCTTCTGATGATTGTTCATTTGCTATTTGCATAAGCTGTTTAGTCGTTTCTTGTCTTTTTTCGAATTTGGAAAAAAGATTTAACTTTTCTTCATACTCTTCCAGCATCATTTCAGTGCGACGTATATTGTCATAAACAGCCTGTCTGGATATATTATATTCCTCTGCAATTTCGCCGAGTGATAAATCATCTAAATAATAAAGCTGCATATAGCTTCGTTGTTTATCTGTCAATAAAGCCTGGTAAAAATCGAAGAGAAAATTCATACGAGTCGTTTTTTCAATCATTCCCATCTCTCCTTACCATGAATGGTTCATCTAATAGTTTATAAAGACTAGCTTTAACTGTCAAGTAAAATTACTTGTCTTCTGATGTTTCTTCTAGTTCTAACCCTTCAGCAAATAATCCATAAACATATTTTTCTGCATCAAATGGCTGTAGGTCATCCATTTGCTCTCCGAGACCAACAAATTTAACTGGTATATGTAGCTTATTGCGGATAGCAAGGACTATACCGCCTTTTGCAGTACCGTCAAGCTTTGTTAACACAATTCCAGTAACATTGGTCACTTCTTTAAATGTCTGTGCCTGAACAAGCGCATTTTGTCCTGTAGTGGCGTCTAATGCTAACAATACTTCATGCGGAGCATTAGGCACTTCTCTAGTAATAACTCGGTGAATTTTTTCCAACTCATTCATCAGGTTTACTTTATTTTGCAAACGACCTGCTGTATCACAAATAAGCACATCAGCTTTTCTGTTTTTGGCAGCACGAATAGCATCATACATAACAGCAGCCGGATCCGAACCTTCTGCCTGTTTTATAACCTCTGCACCTACACGATCGCCCCACACTTGAAGTTGATCAATAGCACCTGCTCGGAAAGTGTCCCCAGCAGCAAGCATTACTTTTTTTCCTTCTCCATTTAGACGATGTGCAAGTTTACCGATAGTAGTTGTTTTACCAACTCCATTAACACCGACAAATAAGATAACTGTTAGTCCTTCTTCTTCGATGTGAAGCTCTGTTAGATCCTCATCACCAGCCTCATATATCTCAACAAGTTTTTCAGAAATAACAGATTGGATTCCGGCAGTATCTTTAATATTTTTACGCTGAACCTCAAAACGTAATTTGTCCATTAACTCCACTACGGTTTCAAATCCAACATCTGCTTGAAGCAAAATTTCTTCAAGCTCCTCAAAGAAATCCTCATCTACCTTACGATATTTTGCTACTAAATCATTTACTTTAGAAGTAAATTGATTTCGCGTTTTCGATAGTCCTTCTTTAAATTTATTTGTAATCGAAACTGTTTCTTCAGCCTCTGGTGTAGAGCCCAACATTTTTTCTTTCATTTTTTTAAAAAAGCTCACAGTAGAACCTCCTATTTAAGTGACTAATTCTTCTTCTAATTTTACAGATACAAGCTTGGAAATCCCAGATTCCTGCATAGTGATACCATACAGTACATCTGCCCCCTCCATCGTACCCTTACGGTGGGTAATGACGATAAACTGCGTATCATGACTAAATTTCTTTAAATAGTCGCTATAACGCGTAACGTTTGCCTCGTCTAAAGCAGCTTCCACTTCATCCAGGATACAGAAAGGTACAGGACGAGTATGTAGAATTGAAAATAACAAGGCAATAGCAGTTAGCGCTCGTTCTCCACCCGACAATAAAGAAAGATTCTGTAGCTTTTTGCCTGGAGGCTGTGCCACTATATCTATCCCCGTATCCAACATGGAGGTAGGATCAGTTAAAATTAAGTCTGCCTGTCCGCCACCAAATAACTGTCTAAACACTACCTTAAAGTTTCTTTGAATGTCATTAAACGTAGATTCAAAGCGTATAGTCATTTCTTCGTCCATCTCTTTAATAACCTCATGCAATGTATCTTGAGCAGAAAGCAAATCCTCTCTTTGTTCTGTTAAGAACGAGTGACGTTCGCTGACTTGCTCGTATTCCTGTATAGACCCTAAGTTAATAGGTCCAAGCTCTTCTATAGAACGTTTTAATAGTTTTACTTTTTTGCGAGCAAGCTCCTCATCCATGTCAAAAGGATAGTCTCGCTTTGCTTCATCCAGGGACATTTCATACGTCTCTTCTAGATGTGTTTGAAGTGAATTAGTTTCCACCTCCAGCTTGCTCAACCTTAGTTCTAATGCACGCTCGTCGTTAGAAAAGATACTTAAATGTTGCTGTAGCATCTTTAATTGGCCTTCAGATTCGTTTACTCTTTGAGAAAGTCCAATTCTTTTCTCTTTGTCCTTCGTTATTTGCCCCTGTAAATAATCTTTTTTCTGTTTGTTAGTGGCAATCATTTGGTCAATTTGTTCTGGAGATGGACCTGTTTGGTCATCATTCTCAAACCAGCTGATCTCTTTTTCTAAAGTACCAACTTTTTGAACACAATATTGAATATCCTGTTCCAGCTGTTTCTTTTCTTTCTCTTGTTGCGTCACTTGCTCATTTACTACAGCAATAGAGGACAGCAGTTCGCCAAGTTCATTTTGTACTTTATCTTTTTCTTGCATAGACTGCTGCTTTAACAGTTGCAGTTGATCGATAGTTTTTTGAATGGAAGCTAACGATTCATTAATCTCCGCACTACGCTTAGCTGTTTGTTCTTTTTTACGAACTAGATTCTCATGCAGGTTATTCTTTTCAGTTTGAACCTCATCAAATTCAAGCAAGCGATTGGTTAAACGAGAAATTATAGCTCCACATTCTCTGTCTTCTGACAATAGTTTATGCTCTTCTTCTCGCAAAGCTTCCCCAGAGAGACGCGCTTCCTCTAATGCAATTTTAATCTGTTGAACTTGCTGTTTTTTATGAGCAACTGATTTTTCTGCTTGAAGTACGGATTGTTCTAGTTCTACAAGCTTATCATTTAATTGCTCTAACTCAGCTTTTCGTGTAAAGACAGATGACTGTTGTTTTACAGACCCCCCTGTCAAGGAGCCTCCTGCATTTACAACATCACCGTCAAGTGTTACGAAACGGTATCTAAATTGAAGACGTGCCGCCATTTCGTTTGCACCCTTTAAATCTTTTGCAATAATAATATTACCTAGTAAACTTTCAATGATTATTTTATAGTCTGTATTGTAATTGACAAGCATGTCTGCCGTATTCACAAAAGATGGATGCTCCTTGATCGGAGACAGCGTCTGCTCATTCAATTTACGCGACTTCATAACCTGAAGTGGAAGGAAGGTAGCTCTTCCAACTCTTTTCTTTTTCAGCCAATCAATAGCCATACGTGCATCCTGACTAGTATCAGTAATAATATGCTGAGACTGCTGGCCAATAGCTGTGTCAATTGCATTCATATAGTTAGATGGAATTTGGATTAGTTCAGCTACTGCGCCATGAATCCCTTTGAGCTCTTTTTTATCACGAGCAACTAATACTTCCTTAACTCCCTGGAAATACCCTGAAAACTCGGATTCAAGCTCTTGTAAAGAATCCTTTCTAGCCTGCATTTGATGCTTCATTTGATAGGCTTTTTGAAGCAACGTTTGCTGTTCTTCATAAGAGGCTTCTAAATGCTCCGATGATTCTCGCTTTGTTTTAAAGTCATGCACCTTTTGTGCTAAGTCTTTTTGACATGCTTCCAGCTGCTTCTCTATCTCTTTTTTTCGATTTGTAAGCTTTTCTAACTCGTCTTTGATCTCCCGATAATCTTCAATAATTTTCTCAGAAGACACTAGTTCAAATTGAAGCTGCTGCTCCATATGCTTCATTTCATTCTTCATTGTTGCTTCTTCATTTAACAAATCAATGTAAGTGCCCTTCAAAGTCTCAATTTCCTCTTCAACCTCTGAAGCTGACCTACTAAGAACATGATCGATTTGTAATTTTTTTGCTCGAAGTTCTTTTAATGACAGTTTCTTTTTAGTGCTAGAAGAAATATTTTCTTCTAGCTGTTTTTCAAGTACTTGAAGTCTCGTCTTTTCTTCTTCCAAAGCTCTTCTTAACTGCGATATTTGCTGACTAGCATTTTGTTTTTTCTCAGCAAGCAACAGTTTTCTTCCCTCTAGACGTTCTAATTCAGAACTTACCTCAAGTAACTCAGTCTGTTCCTTGTCTAGCTTTTCATCTGTAGAACTAATGGTTCTTCTTATGGATAAAATATCTGACTCTGCATTACTAATCTTCGTCAAAAGCGCTGTTTTTTGCTCTTCTATTTGTTGAAGCTGATTATGTAGATCTGTACTTTCTTGGACAAAAAGATTTAAGTCATGAGCAATAACTGCTATTTCAATATCCTTTAGTTCTGTAGACATCTCTAAATAATCTGTAGCAAGAGATGATTGAATTTTGAGTGGCTCCATTCGACCATCTAGTTCATGGAGAATATCAAGCACTCGATTTAAGTTATCATCCGTTTCTATCAGCTTAAATTCTGCTTTTTTCTTACGTTGTTTATACTTAAGGACACCGGCGGTCTCCTCAAATATCGTTCTTCTGTCTTCAGGTCTGCTATTTAGTATTTCATCAACACGTCCCTGTGAAATAATAGAGAACGCTTCTTTTCCAAGACCGGAATCCATAAATAAATCTATAATATCTTTCAATCTACACGTTTGCTTGTTTAGAAGATATTCACTATCTCCTGACCGGTAAACCCTTCTCGTAACACTTATTTCAGTAAAATCTAATGGAACACGACGATCAGAATTGTCTAATATTAAGGTAACCTCTGCAAAGTTTAACGCCTTTCTTGAATCGCTCCCTGCAAAGATAACATCTTCCATCTTTGTTCCACGAAGTGATTTGGCAGATTGCTCACCTAGCACCCATCTGATTGCATCTGTAACATTACTCTTCCCACTACCGTTCGGACCTACCACTGCAGTTACTCCCGGGACAAAATCTATCCCAACTCGATCTGCAAATGATTTAAATCCTATAATTTCTAATCTCTTAAGGAACAACGATTATTCCCCCTGTTCTTGATCCTTTATTGCGAGTATCGCTAGTCTAGCTGCTTGTTGCTCTGCTTCTTTTTTAGAACGTCCTATTCCGACGCCAAGTTCCGTTGTATTTAAAATAACACGCGAAACAAAGGTACGGTTATGTGCCGGACCCTTTTCTTCTACAATTTCATAGCTAAGTGCACCATTGTTTTTTTGTTGAATGACTTCTTGTAGTTGGCTTTTATAATCCATCACATGCGAAAAAGCACCGACTTCGATTTTAGGGAAGACAATCTTTTCCAAAAAGGAAACGACTACCTCTAATCCTTGATCCAAATATAATGCACCGATAAATGCTTCGAATACGTCCGCTAAAAGTGCCGGTCTTTCACGTCCGCCAGTTAACTCTTCTCCTTTTCCAAGGAGCACATACTTACCAAATCCTAATTCGTTTGCAAACACAACTAAAGAAGGCTCACAAACAATCGCTGCTCGAAGCTTTGTAAGCTGCCCCTCACTCATAACCTCGTATTGCTGGAATAAGTATTGAGAAACAGATAATTCTAATACGGCATCTCCTAGAAACTCTAAACGCTCATTATCGGTGAAAAATTTACGTCGATGCTCATTCACATAAGATGAATGGGTAAAGGCTTGATACAATAATGTTGGATTATTGAACTCGATTTCAAAATGACTTTGAAATTTTTGAAACTGTTGTTTAACACTCTCTGGGAACCCTGTTTTTTTAGGGTGGTTGCTTTTTCTATTTACTTTCATCCTGATCTGCCTTTCTTACTTAACATCTATCTGTTTAAGTTTACCTGTTTCTATAGCAATGTGCAAAAAGAAATAGAGACGCTTTTAATTATTCATACGAATAGTAAAAACGTCTCTGTTGCTATTTAACTTAATTCACCTTTATATAAAGAATATATATATAAAGGTGACTATTTAATATTAGCCTTGCTTGCTTTCAATATAGCTAACTGCGTTACCCACAGTAGAAATATTCTCCGCATCCTCATCCGAAATTTCCATATCGAACTCATCTTCAAGTTCCATCACTAACTCCACTACATCTAGTGAGTCAGCACCTAAATCATCACGGAAAGATGCTTCTAATTTTACTTCGCTCTCGTCTACACCTAGACGATCAACGATCACTTTAGTTACACGTTCTAAAACTGTTGACAAATTTGTCACCTCCCCTCAATGATTATACAAAAAACTTTTAGTCTATGAAAGGCTAATTCACATGAAATATAAATACTTACATCAGATCGTGCTTATTAAGTTACAGATGGTCATTACATATACATACCGCCATTAACATGAAGCGTTTGCCCAGTAATATAATTAGCATCCTCTGATGCCAAAAATGCTACTGCTTTTGCTATGTCTTCTGGATTTCCAAACTTCGCTAAAGGAATTTGGCTCAACATTTGACTTTTAACTTCTTCAGGAAGAGCATCCGTCATATCAGTAGTTATAAATCCAGGTGCAACCGAGTTAACAGTTATATTACGACTCGCTAATTCTTTTGCAGAAGATTTCGTTAGACCAATGACACCAGCCTTAGCCGCAACATAATTAGCCTGTCCAGCATTTCCAGAAACTCCAACAATAGAAGTTATATTAATAATACGACCATTTCGTTGTTTCATCATTTGTCTCGTAACAGCTTTTGTGCAGAGAAATACCCCTTTTAGGTTCGTATTCAATACATCGTCCCATTCCTGTTCCTTCATGCGCATAATTAGATTATCACGTGTGATACCAGCGTTGTTAACTAAAATATCAATAGATCCGAAGACTTCTAAAGTTTGCTTGACTAAACGTTGAACATCATCGGCTTGGTCAATATTAGCTTGAGCAGCAAAGGCAATTCCTCCGCGCGCTTTTATTTCTTCCACAACGGCTTCTGCTTTCTCTTTGCTGCCACTATAATTGACTACTACCTTAGCTCCCTCGTTTGCTAAGTAAATAGCTATATCCTTACCGATTCCACGAGAAGCACCTGTTACAATTGCAGATTTGCCTTCTAATTTACCCATTGATAACCTCTCCTATTTCCGTAATGGCTTGCTGGAAGGAAGCCTCGTCATATACACAATAAGTTGTAACAGATCGATCTATTTTTTTTACTAAGCCACTCAGCACTTTACCTGGACCACATTCAATAAAGACGTTGACACCAAGATCAAGCATTTGTTGAATCGATTCTTCCCAACGAACGGGCGAATATAATTGTTCGACCAATAGGGACTTCACGTCCGCTGCATCCTCTACAGGAAGCGCCGTAACATTAGAAATTACTGGAGGTTTTGCAGTTGAAAGTTTAATAGAATTGATTGCCTCATCTAATTTATGTGCAGCAGGTCTCATTAATTCAGAATGGAAGGGACCACTCACAGTTAAAGGAATTGCTCTTTTAGCCCCTGCTTCTTTCGCTTGTTCAGAAGCTTTTTTGACTCCTTCTGCTGTACCAGAAATAACAATTTGACCAGGACAATTAAGATTAGCAATTTGCACAATGTCACCAGCTTGCGTAACCTTTTGAGTTACCTCAGCTAAAGAAGTAGCATCTAATCCTAATATGGCTGCCATTGTTCCTTCTCCTGCCGGTACAGCTTCATTCATGAAAAGACCACGTCTATGAACTAATAATACCGCATCCTCAAAACTAATTGCCCCAGAGGCAACTAAAGCAGAATATTCTCCCAAGCTATGCCCAGCTGTATAATCTGGAGTAATTCCAGCCTCGATTAATAATTTTGCAATCATTGTACTGGTTGTAAGTAAAGCAGGCTGTGCATGGTAGGTTTTAGTCAACTCCTCAGCCGGTCCATTCAACATAATATCTGATAAAGAAAAACCTAATTTTTGATCTGCTGATTCATAAATCTTTTTACTTTCACTGTTGTTTTCTATTAGCTGTTGCCCCATCCCTACTGATTGAGACCCCTGTCCAGGAAATATAAAAGCAATTTTAGTCATCGGAAGATTCCTTTCGTAATGTAGTGTAAATAATCTCAGAAACATTATTTTCTACCATTGTCCGTGCTTGTCTGATCGCATGAAAAATTGCTCTGCTATTAGAGGAACCATGTGCTTTAATAACTGGAGCCTTTAATCCAAATAGCCCAGCTCCACCGTACTCAGAGTAATCCAATTTATTTTTAATACCTTTTAACTGATCTTTTACTAGCAACGCTGATATTTTTGTTTTTGTCGATGTATTAAAAGCTTCTTTCAGCAAGGTAAACATCGCCGCGGCCGTACCTTCAATCGTTTTTAATACCATATTGCCTGTAAATCCATCTGTTACTACTACATCAGCTACGCCATTTAAAAGATCTCTAGATTCAACATTTCCTATAAAATTCACAGGTGTCTCTTTCAACAGTAAAAACGCGGCTTTAGTAAGCTCATTTCCTTTTTTGTCTTCGGTTCCTATATTCAGTAGGCCAACTCGAGGGTTTTGAATACCACGCACTTTTTCTGCATACACACTTCCCATTACAGCAAATTGCTGTAAATGTTCCGGTTTGGCATCTGAATTTGCACCAAGGTCAAGCATTACAAACCCTTTCCCGTCTATTGTTGGGAGGGTGGGAGCAAGCGCTGGGCGATCTACTTGATCTATCCTACCAACTACAAAAAGTCCCGCTGCCATTAGAGCCCCTGTGTTACCCGCAGAAACACATGCATCTGCCTCACCATTTTTCACCGATTCAGCCATTTTAACCATCGAGGAATTTTTCTTTCTACGAATAGCTCTAACAGGCTCATCAGTTCCTTCAATCACTTCATCGGTATGAACTACGGTCAAGCGGTCATGCTTAGTTACAAGTGATTCTAATTTACTTTCATCACCATATAAGATAATGTTCAAATCGTCAAAAGCTTCTAGAGCCTCATAGGCTCCCTTTACTATTTCATGAGGGGCGTTGTCTCCGCCCATTGCATCTATCGATATTTTCATTTTTACACACCTTTTTACTTCATAGTTTCTCTATACATATTAAATTCTCCAACAAAAACAGTCTCATTTTCTACCTTACTTGTCACTTGAATAACTGTATTTTTCTTCTCAGTGTCATTAGATAGGACAACTGCTTTTGCAATAACACGATCACCGACTTTTACAGGCTTCACAAATGTAATATTAGATTTTCTAGTTAAGGCCAGTTCGTCATTAATAACAGCTACAGCCAATGAGTTTGCTTGTGCAAAAAGATGATGTCCCCGTGCAATACCGTTCCTTGCAAACACATGGTCCTGCTTAATATCTAATAGTGATATTGCCTGTTTGTCTAAATCTATATCTATAATTTCTCCAATAACCTCATCAATTGGGAGAGACTTTACCTCTTCTTCAAAATTATGAGCTGCAACTGATTTAATCCTCTCACGCAATTCTGGGATGGATAACTCCATTCGATCTAATCGTATGGTTTGCACGCTTACATGAAAAGTTGCCGCCAGGTTTTCGTCTGTTATAAAAGGGTTTTTATCTAGCGTTTCTAGTAAAAGCCTTTGTCTTTCTTTTTTCGTATATTTCAAGCTATTCACCACCATTTTAGCACTTGGTACTAATATCAGTATATAAACAATAAAAAAAGAATGCAAGAAATGATTTAGTTCATCCTTGCATTCTTTTTAATCAATTCTTTCCCCATCTAGTGCTTTAGAGTCAACCAAGGCATTCCGTAGACCTTCCATTTCATCGGAATTCCAAAAGTGCTCAGATTCCAATAATCGCTCGGCATCTATTTTCGCTGTATTTAATGCACGATAATCATGAACTAAATCTGCTATTTTAAACTCAGGTAATCCACTTTGTTTTTTCCCAAAGAAGTCACCAGGTCCTCGTAGCTCTAAATCTTTCTCTGCCAAGACAAAACCATCATTCGTCTCCGTCATGGACAACATTCGTTCCTTCCCTTCTTCTGTCTTAGGATCAGCAAGAAGGATACAGTACGATTGGTGTTCTCCACGCCCAACCCTACCACGTAGTTGGTGTAGCTGCGCTAGTCCAAAGCGCTCTGCATCAAATATAATCATAAAGGATGCATTAGGAACGTTTACTCCGACCTCAACTACCGTTGTCGAGACTAATACTTGAATATGCCCCTCAGTAAAATTCCTCATCACTTCATCTTTTTCGTCAGGATGAAGCCGTCCGTGCATCAAGCCAACCGAGTAATCTTTTCCGAGCTCATAAGACATCATATTATAAACATCCACCGCATTTTGGACGTCTAGTTTCTCGGACTCCTCAATTAGAGGGCAAATGATGTAGGCTTGTCTGCCATTAGCCAACTCTTTCTTAAGACGACCTATAAGTTTAGGAAGCTGATCTTCCTTCATCCAATGAGTATCAATGGATTTTCTTCCTGCCGGCATCTGATCAATGACAGAAACATCCATTTCCCCAAAAGCTGTTATGGCTAAGGTGCGCGGAATAGGTGTCGCTGTCATAAAAAGTACATCTGGATTTTCTCCTTTTTCTTTTAAAACTCTTCTTTGAGCCACACCAAAACGATGTTGTTCGTCAGTAATAACTAAACCAAGATTTTTAAATGAAACATCAGGTTGAATCAACGCATGTGTACCTATGAGTAAATCAATATTACCCGCTGCTAAATTTTCTAGCACGATTCTTCTTGCCTTTTGCCTAGTAGAGCCAGTTAATAGCGCTATTCTTACACCAATAGGTGAGAGCCACTCATCTAAGGAAGCTGCATGTTGCTCCGCCAAAATTTCCGTCGGAGCCATCAAAGCACCTTGATAACCTGCCGTTATGACGGCATATAAACAGATTGCAGCAACTACAGTTTTCCCTGAGCCTACATCTCCCTGCAAAAGTCTGTTCATTCGATTAGGTGCTTTCAAGTCACGACAAATCTCATTAACTACTCTCTTTTGTGCATCAGTCAACTCATAAGGTAAGGATTCAATTAGCTTTTTCACTCGTTCATTATCAAAGGAAACGCCATTTCCAACATTTTGTTCTTTGCGTACCTTTTTAATGGCCTGCATTT
This sequence comes from Psychrobacillus sp. FSL W7-1457, assembly GCF_038593405.1. Taxonomy (NCBI): domain Bacteria; kingdom Bacillati; phylum Bacillota; class Bacilli; order Caryophanales; family Bacillaceae; genus Psychrobacillus; species Psychrobacillus sp. FSL W7-1457. The sequence goes on along the minus strand of NZ_CP151993.1, from coordinate 1,354,012 downwards.
TCAACTGGAAGTTAAGTAATTCCTCGTAAACAAACCGTCTTCTAGCATTTTTGGAATGTTCAGCATCCAGTGGGAAGTGAATTCCCTCGAGAGCCTCCACCATTTCAGGCAATTTATACATCGAGCGGATAGACTCCGGCAAAGGATCCATGATATCCCCTTTTAACTCATCTAACGCCTGCCGCATAAATCTTCTAAAAACTTTCTGGCTTATGGAGCCTTTTAACGAATAGACAGGTTCAAAATCCTGTTGGTCTGTCTTTGGTCCTACTGAGAACGTCGAAACATTAATAACTTGTCGTCCTCTATCCCATTTACCAGTAACAGTAATGACAGAACCTGGAGTTATTTTAGATTTCAAATAAGCTTGATTGAAAAAAACAGCCTTGATCAAATGCTGGCCTGCCAACAATCGAACCTGCAGTCTGGATTTATTTTTTCCTAAAAAAAGAAGAGAAGGTTCACTTTCGACCCTTCCTTCTACAGTTACTCTCTCATTATGGGCAGTTTCTGCTAGGTTTTTTAACCGAAAATCCTCATGCCTATAAGGAAAGGTCATTACTAAATCATCTAGTGTAACTATTCCTAGTTCCTCTAAGGCTTTAGCTGTTCCTGCACCTACACCCTTTAGAGAAGTAACTAAACTGCTTCTCTTATTTTCCACTGCTGACCACAGCCCCACCAAAGATTTTAGCTTCTAGCCATTTTCCTGTTGGTGTAGCAGCTAAGCCTCCTTGAGCAGTTTCTTTTAATGCTGTTGGCATCGTTTGGCCTATTTTATACATAGCATCGATTACTTCATCACAAGGAATACGACTTGTTACCCCCGCGAGTGCCATATCTGCTGCCACTAAGGAATTAGAGGCTCCCATCGCATTTCTTTTCACACATGGTACTTCTACTAGCCCTGCAACTGGATCGCATACTAATCCAAGCATATTTTTTAAAGTTATAGCAAATGCCTCAGAGCTTTGGGCAGGAGTCCCTCCAGCCATCTCTACTATCGCCGCGGCAGCCATACCAGCCGCTGATCCAACTTCTGCCTGGCAGCCTCCTGCAGCGCCAGATATAGAAGCGTTGTTCGCTACAACAAATCCAAATGCCCCTGCTGTAAATAAATATCTGATCATTTGCTCACGAGTCGGGTTCAGCTTGTTTTTTACCGCAAATAGAGTTCCTGGGACTACTCCTGCCGAGCCCGCTGTAGGTGTAGCACAAATAGTTCCCATCGCCGCATTTACTTCATTCGTAGCTACAGCTTTACTTACAGCATCTAGCATCAGTTCTCCAGAAAGGGAATTCCCCTTTTTCATATAAGCTTGCAAAAGAACAGCGTCTCCACCAGTTAATCCAGAAGTGGAACGAACTCCCTTTAGTCCCTTTTCTACTGCTTCTTCCATAACTGTCAGATTACGATCCATTTGTGACATGATTTCTTCACGAGTGCGTTCTGTAATAAGAATTTCTTGTTCTATCATAATCTCAGATATAAGCTTATTTTCTTTTTCAGCTTTTTCTACTAATTCTCGCACATTGCGAAATAAGACTTCCATCATAACCCTCCTTAATCTACAATTCTCGTAACCTTCGTTATGTTAGGTAGAGTTGTAATTTCATCTAAAATATCTTTACTAACATTTTGATCCACTTCAATTACCATCAATGCCATATTTCCTTTCTCTTTTCGAGAAACTTCCATGTGACCGATATTAATATTGTGCTTAGCTAAACAATTGGCAACGCTTGCAATACATCCCGAACGGTCATTGTGAACAACTAATATCGCAGCCAAGTTGCCTGACAATCTTAACGGAAAACCATTTAGCTCTGTTATTTCTGTTTTCCCGCCACCAATAGAAATACCAACCACCGACATTTCACGTTCGTCGTCTCCTAATACAATTCTAGCTGTATTCGGATGCTCAGTATGTCCTGTCTCAGGTATAAACTCATATGATAGACCGACCTTTTCTGCTTCACTAAACGACGTTTTAATACGCTCATCAAAGGTATCATAGTCCAATAAGCCACCGATGATCGCCACATCTGTACCATGGCCTTTATATGTTTCGGCAAAAGAGCCATAAAGATGGATTTTTGCCCAAGTAGGTTGCTTTCCAAATAAATCTCTTGCTACCCTTCCTATTCGTGCTGCTCCAGCAGTATGGGAAGAGGACGGTCCAATCATAACGGGTCCAATAATGTCAAAAACAGACTTAAATTTCATTTGACAGACCTCACTTTCATGTTGATATTTCTATTTTACACTTTTAGGGAACTTTAAACAAAAGTATTGTACGAAAGGATTACAAAGAACTCTGAAATTTCTTGCTAAAAAAAAAGCGTGGGATTTCTCCCACGCGGAGTATTACTAGTTTTATTCTACTGATAAAATATATGGGTACAATGGTTGTTTACCATTATAAAGCTCTACTTCCACATCTTCGAAGGTCTCTTCAATAAACGAAGCAAATTTCCCAGCTTCCTCTTCCGTGACATCTTCTCCGTAAATAACTGTCACAATTTCAGAATCCTCGTCAATCAATTCTGTTGCTAGCTTTGTTGCAGCTTCCACTCTAGATGGCTGTGAAAGTATAATTTTACCTTCAGCTAAAGACATAAAATCATCTTTTTTAATCTCTACACCGTCAATTGACGTATCACGTACAGCAAAAGTAACTTGACCAGTTTTAACGTGAGCAAAAGCATCGGTCATATTCTTTTGGTTTTCTTGAACAGTCGCTTGAGCGTTAAACGCTAAAATCGCTGCCATTCCTTGAGGAATTGTTTTTGTAGGCACTACCGCAGCCTCAATCCCTAGAACCTCTGCAGCTTGTTCAGCAGCCATTACGATGTTTTTGTTATTAGGAAGGATTAGTACACGCTCAGCTCCTACAGACTCAATCGCCTTTACAATGTCTTCAGTAGAAGGATTCATTGTCTGACCACCTTCTATCACTGCTGAAGCTCCAAGACTCTTCAATAATTCAGCGACACCTGTTCCCATTGCAACTGTTACTACTGCATAAGGATGAACTTCTGCTTTCTTAGCAGTATTAGAAGAATGCCCTTCACCTACGATATCTGTATGCTGTTGACGCATATTTTCAATTTTAATTTTAATTAAATCACCATATTGTTGACCATAAGTTAAGACTTCACCTGGTGTTTCAGAATGGATATGAATTTTAGCAATCTCATCATCCGAGATGACTAAAAGTGAGTCACCATATTCGCTTAAATCATTACGGAAGTCGTTTTCGATAAAGGCTTTCTTGCCCTCTTCAAAACGGACCATGAACTCTGTACAGAAACCAAATTCAATGTCAGCAGTATCCATATATCCTTGAACACTTTTATGATGCTCAGCACTAACCAAATCGTCCATAGAGGAACTAATTGTTCTCTCAGGAAGAGCTTCTCCCTTTAAGCTTGCAAGGAAACCTTCATAAACAAATACTAAGCCTTGTCCGCCACTATCAACTACGCCTACTTCTTTCAAAACAGGTAATAGATCTGGAGTTCTGTTTAGTGATAGTTTAGACTCTTCTACAACAACTGCCATTAGTTCTGATATATCTGTAATTGTTTCACTAGCTTCCACTGCTTTTTTAGCTGAATCTTTTGCTACAGTTAAAATAGTGCCCTCAACTGGTTTCATAACAGCTTTGTAAGCTGTTTCTACTCCATACTGTAAAGCTTGGGCAAATTGTTTTGCATCTAAGGTTGCATGCTGCTCAATCGACTTTCCAAAGCCTCTAAAAAGTTGCGATAAAATAACTCCAGAGTTTCCTCGAGCACCCATTAGCAAACCTTTGGACAATGCTTGAGCTGTTTTGCCAATATGCTCACTAGTATGAGCAGCTGTCTCTTTAGCCCCTGAAGTCATTGAAAGATTCATGTTTGTGCCTGTATCACCATCGGGTACAGGGAATACGTTTAATGCGTCGACATAGTCAGCGTTTTGGAAAAGATGATGTGCTCCCATCTTGACCATATCCGCAAATTGATTACCATTGATTGATTTCATTGTTTTCTCTCCTTAATCACACGTTTGCCACGCGAACTCCTTGTACGTAAACATTTACGGATTTCACCGACATACCAAGAGATTTATTTAGCGTGTATTTAACTTTAGACTGGACTTGATAAGCGATCTCAGAAATTTTTGTTCCGTAACTTACAACTATATACATATCGATATGTAAATCATCTTTTTCCTGTCTAACAATTACACCTTTTGTAAAGTTCTCTTTTCTTAATATATCTGTTAAACCATCTCTGATTTGATGCTTTGATGCCATACCAACAATTCCATAGCATTCAATCGCTGCTCCGCCTGCAATTTGAGCAATAGTATCTTGTGATATATCAATGTGCCCAAATTCATTTGTTAATTCTATTGACATGTTGAAACCTCCCAAGTCCTTTTTGACTATCCCTTATTGTACTACACCCTTTAAAATTATAAAAGACACGTTTCTATTCGTCTACTTTTTGCAAAAGTGGTTTTTATTTAGCGCTTCCTTTTCAAAAAAAAGATGGTTTGATTTATACATTATACGTTATTTTCTATACAACCTGTAATTATAGCAATAAGGTGCTCTATGACTTGAATAAAAATAATTCAGAATTGCTTTCGAGTATGCTAATGACGGGCATCCATATTGCTCATCAAGCAGAAAGTGAAAATCAGCAATTTCTTCTCCTGCTTTTTTATCTTATTTTTCAAGTAACCTGAAACCTCTTAGTTTCTTAAATTCATTTATGAAGTTATTTTTTAGTAAAATATTTTTCCAGTATAAACGCCATCTGTTACTATAGTAACTATGTAAACCCCGACACTGCAAGTAACTACTGAAGCTAAACTGTTATTTTATAGTGTAAAGGTTTTTTTCTTGATATACTTGCTTATCAAAAGAGTCTGTGGTAAATTATTAAAGTATGTGAAATATCGAACTGAAAATCTTTCAGCTTCTTTTTTAAAGGAGGAAATTATAATGCCAAAAGTATGTGCAATCACTGGGCGTAAAGCTCGTTCTGGTAATGCTCGTTCTCACGCAATGAACGCTACTAAGCGTACATGGGGGGCAAACCTTCAAAAGGTCCGTATTCTTGTAGACGGTAAACCTAAACGCGTATGGGTTTCTGCTAGAGCTTTAAAATCAGGAAAAATTGAGCGCGTATAATCGCTCTCATAATTAATGCCAGGCCGACAAATTGTCGACCTGGCATTATTTCTTTTTAAAACTATTTTTTTTCCTCATCCTTTTTAAAAAGACGAATACAAACCTTCATTAAACTACTAACAGATTTAGGTAATTTAAATGTGTAGACCTTCACACGAATTTCCTCCCTTTTAGTCACTGCTTCTTATCATTAAACATATGCCTGACTTAAAGGAGATAGTACTTGTTCGCTCTACTTGTTCATTACTAGTAAACTTTGCATGGCCATAATTTATTGGTTCTTCTTCCACATTATACAAAAATCCGTCTAGTGTAACGTCTTCCAGTCCTTCACCAAAAGGATAAAAAGATATATATTTGTATTCTTGTTGATCTATTTTATGTGTTCCTGGAAGTAGAAATTGAAGCTTATTTTTATTGTTCTGGATATAAAAGGAGACTTCAGGATGCAATCGTTGAAAGTGGTATACATCATGAAGAGCTGCTTGATAGTGATCCAAACGAGAACCACTTACACCGGTTAAAATAACTTCGTTTGGTTTATATTTCATTGCTTCTAATAAAGCCAAACGCGTATCTGTCTCATCCTTCTCAGAAGGCATTATAGATACATGTGTCACGTGTTTACGTAGTGTATCCAACTCTTTATAACTAATAGAATCAAAATCTCCAATAATCTCAGTTGGAATAATATCAGCATTCAGCAAATGATAGGCACCTCTATCAGCCCCAATAAAGATTGTTTCCTCTTGTAAAAAAGGAAGCTGTCTAAGATCAACAACTTCCTCTACAGGACCACCTGCGCAGATGAAGACACGCTTCATTTTGAAGCCACACTCAATCCTGCAGCTTTTATTCTTTGAAGTGCCTTTCCTTTGTCAGGTGCATTATAAACAGCGGATCCAGCGACTAAAATAGTTGCTCCTGCTTCCACACAAGGAATAATTGTCTCCTCGTTGACTCCTCCATCAATCTCAATTTCAATAGAAAGATTTCTTTCCTGTATAATCTGAGAAAGTTGTTTTACTTTAGGAATAACCGAATGTATAAATTTCTGACCACCAAATCCAGGGTTGACAGTCATAAATAAAACCATATCAACATCCTCTAATACATGCATAATTGATTCGATAGGCGTATGTGGATTTAACACAACTCCTGGCTTCACTCCAAATGAACGAATCAGCTGAATTGTACGGTGAAGATGTGGTGAAGCCTCCACGTGAACTGTTATATAATCAGCTCCAGCTTTAGCAAATGCCTCAATATATTGATCTGCATTTTCAATCATAAGATGTACATCCAATGGAAGGCTAGTAAGTGGTCGCAAAGCCTCTACGACAATCGGTCCCATCGTTATGTTTGGAACAAAATGACCATCCATCACATCTATATGAATAAGCTCAGCTCCAGCTTTTTCTACCTCTAATACTTCTTCTCCAAGTTTTGCAAAATTTGCTGCTAAAATAGAAGGTGCAATCTTTACCATAAGTTAGTACCTCGGCTTTCTATCTACTATTTCTTCATAAAATTGTAAATAATGTTTGTATCGGTATTCTTTAATTTCTCCAAGCTCTACTGCTTTTTTTACAGCGCATTTTGGCTCATTAACATGTAGGCACCCACGGTACTTACATTCGTCCTGTCGTTTTACAAAGTCAGGAAAGCAACTAGAGAGCTCTTCTTTTTCCATTAAATCAAATTCAAAAGAACTAAAACCAGGGGTATCAGCTAGAAGCCCATCACAAACCTCGATTAGTTCTACATGTCTGGTTGTATGCTTCCCACGTCCTAAAGCATCCGATATGACTCCTGTTTTTAAATCTAAGGAAGGGAGAATTGTATTTAATAAAGTAGATTTCCCTACCCCTGATTGTCCTGCTAGTACAGTAGTTTTCCCTTTTAAAATAGGGGTTATTTTATCGTTAAAATCTGGATCATCCTTGTAGGTCATTAATATTTCATAACCAATATTTTCATAATCGTTGATATAATCCTTCATTGTTTGTTCCATCTTAGTATCCATCAAATCACTTTTCGTCAAGCATATGATTGGCTCAATGTAAAAGGATTCTAGCACTACTAGAAAACGGTCTAATAATATCGTATTGAAGTCTGGTTCTTTAATAGAAAAAACTAAAATGGCCTGATCAATATTCGATATCGGTGGACGAACTAAGTTATTTTTTCTTTCGTGGATGACAGTTATAGTACCATCGTTCTCTCCCTCGACTGTATAGTCAACAAAATCACCAACTAGAGGAGATTCGCCTCTATTTCTAAAGACCCCTCTCCCTCTACATTGAATCACTTTACCATTATCATATACATAATAGAAACCACTAAGTGCTTTTCTTATTTGACCATTTGGCATCCTATGCCTCCCTAATCTATATCTTCATATTTTATTGTTTTCTGTTCGAGTACCTCTTGATTTCTTTTAATAAGATATCCGCCAGCCTCGCCTTCCACAATTTCTAGTGAAATCTTTTTCTCTACTGCCGATGTAATTTCAAACTCTTCAACTGGAGGGTCAGTAAATTTATGCGTTTTGTCTTGAATGTAAATTTGAATTATTTGAGGAACAACTTCCTGTTCAGGATTTTCCTCATCTTCTCCTTCTTCCCCTTCACCATCAAGTTCTTGCTCCAAATAAGGAATTGGCACAATTCTTACAAACGTCTTAGTTGGCTTAGCTTTTGGCCCCGAAGAAATCACTACCTGAACCGTACTTCCCTTTGCCACTTTCGAGTTTGGCCCAGGAGATTGTTCTACAACTGCTCCTTTAGGAATTGTATCGTGGTTTACTTCTTTTGTTTTAACGACCTTTAATCCAGAGTTTGTTGCATATTCGTTTAAATTCTTTTCATTGTATTCCCTTAAGTCTCTCAAAGTAATCATTTCTGGTCCAAGACTTACTTGAAAACGGACAACTGTTTCTTCTGGAATTATTTCTTGTCCAGCTTCAGGCTCCTGCTTTAAAATGGTACCCGCCGTTGTAGAAGAGTAGATTTTATCTTCCTCAATTTTAAAGCCTTGTTTTTCAAGCAAAGCTATAACCTGGGTGATATCCTGATTTTCGTAGTCACCCATTACAGAAGTTTCCTTCCCTTGGGATACAATTATATCTACCTCAGTTTCTACGTCACGCATTTTTCCTTCTTCTGGTGTTGTACCTATGACATGATCTTTTTCGACCTCATCATCAAATTCTAGAATTTGTTCTCCAATGATAAAGCCTTCTGACTCAAGTAGCTTTATAGCATCTTCGACCGCTAAGCCAGCTACAGGAGGAACTTCTATCTTGTCCGGTTTAAACAACCCAGGGAAAGCTACGATGATGATTAATGCTAGCAAGATAAGGCCAGCTATTATCCCTGTTATTATTTTCCATTTACTTCTTTTCTTCTTTGGTTTTGTTTGTTCAGGAGGCTTATCCTCCGTTTGTAATTTTTTAGTTTCTGCAACATCTTCAAAAGAAACAGGCTCTTTAATAACCGGAAGAACCTTCGTAGCTCCATCGTCTACAGGAACAACAAATTTTGGTTCATTGGACCTTTCTGGTGACATGGCAGTTGATAAGTCTCTTTCCATTTCCTCTGCAGAACGGTACCTGTTTCTAGGATCTTTTGCAGTTGCCTTTAGGACAACATTTTCTAGGCTTTGTGGTATGACTGGATTGATAGCTCTAACCGATGGAGTTTCCGCCTGTAAATGCTTCAATGCAATGGATACAGCTGACTCTCCTGAAAAAGGAAGCTGTCCAGTTAATAACTCAAACAACACAATTCCTAGCGCATAAATATCCGATTCCCTAGTAGCAGTACCGCCACGGGCTTGTTCTGGAGACAAATAATGCACGGTTCCTAAAACGGAGTTAGTTTGTGTATAGGAAGTCGCACTTAAAGCCATCGCTATGCCGAAATCAGTTATTTTCACGTTTTCTTGTTCATCCAATAAAATATTTTGTGGTTTTATATCCCGATGAATAATATGATTATTGTGTGCATTAGAAATAGCCGAAGTTAGCTGCTTCATAATCGTAATTGTTTTAACGGGCGAAACCGGGGCATTATGCTGTATGTATTGTTTTAATGTTTCACCTTTAACATGTTCCATAACTATATAGTGAATATCTTCATCTTCTCCTACGTCGTAGATATTAACTATATTAGGGTGAGTAAGGCTTGTGGCAGAAAGTGCTTCTCGCTGAAAGCGACGACGCAGTTCTTCTTCATTAGAAAAATCATATCGCAAAACCTTAATTGCGACGTCTCTGTCTAAGATCATATCATGTCCCAAATATACGTTGGACATGCCGCCTCCACCAATCATCTCTAGCAACTTATACCTGCCGCTAATTCTTTTGCCGATTAACATCCTTACACCTCCTCATCCTTATTCGTTAACAAGATCAGGGATATATTATCTTCTCCGCCTGACTTATTAGCTTCCTCTACTAATTCATCTCCCATTTCGTAAAGAGATTTCTTTGAGTATAGCAAGTGCTGTATATAGGATTCACTTATTTTGTTACTTAAACCATCTGTGCAAAAAAGAAAATATGAATTCGCTGCAAATTCTACTTCAAAAAAATCAGGGTGAATAGTTCGTTCGGTTCCGACTGCTTTCATAATTGCATTCTTCATAGGGTGTGTTTTTGCTTGTTCTTCATTTATCTCCCCAGAGTCGAGTAAGACATTTACAAAAGAATGGTCTCTTGTAATTTGCCGAACCAAGTTTTGTGTAATTTGATAAACGCGACTGTCCCCAATATGAGCTATAATCCCTTTGCTGTTTTCAAACAAACCTGCAATTAAAGTTGTTCCCATACCCTCACACCCTGTATTAGAGGATGAATGTTGGGCGATTAGTTGGTTAATGGTTTGAAACGTGTACATTAACCAATCTTTTGCTGGAACAACAGAAGGATTGTAAGCATGAAAATACTTTTCGAACTCAGTAATAGCCATCTCACTAGCTACATCTCCAGCATTATGACCACCCATTCCGTCCGCTACAACAGCTAAAATACGACCATCCTCACGTTTAAATACACCTACACGATCCTCATTAATGGTTCTTTTCAAGCCTACATCAGTTTTAACAACGAACCTCATTTATCCCTTCACCTCTTCATAGATAGAGCCCGTTGCAATCAGCTCTTTTTTTGAAAAACTGCCACAAAAAATCCATCACTTCTCAGGTCTTGAGGAAACAGCTGTAACATACCATCCTCTTCTTGTTGCTTTATATTCTTTACAACGTCTGGAAAACTTTTTAGTTCCATATCTGGATGTTTTTCCATAAATAACTTGGCCGTACCTTCATTTTCCTCACGGTCCACTGTACACGTACTATAAACTATTAAACCATTTGGCTTTAAAAGTGTATATGCTTCGTCTAATAATTTTAGTTGTATCGGCTTCAGTGAATCGAAATCCTTTTCACTTTTCGTATATTTAATGTCAGGCTTTCTTTTCATGACCCCTAGACCACTACAAGGAGCATCAACTAAAATACGGTCAAACGTTTGCTCTGGAAATAACTCTGACGCTTGGCGTGCATCTTTTTCAACTGTTTCAATAAAACTAAAGCCTAGTCTTTCAGCATTTTCTTTTACTAATTTCAATTTATGCTGGTGAATATCCATCGCTACAAGCTTTCCAGTATTTTTCATTTTTTCAGCTATATGTGTCGTTTTTCCGCCTGGTGCAGAGCACATGTCTAATACGGTCATTCCTGGTTCTGCTTGAAGAGCATAGGCCGGGATCATAGAGCTTTCGTCTTGAATGGTAACAAAACCTTTTTGAAAAGCTGTCGTTTTAGCTGCTTGGCCATTGAACAAATAAATACACTCTGGAATAACTTCGCTCTTTGCCACGACATATCCTTCTTGAGTCATTAAATGCATAACTTGTTCTACTGTTCGCTTGAATAAATTAACACGTAAAGTAGTCACAGGAGGCTCGTTATTTTCTTTAAGCATTTGCTCAGTTGTTTCAAAACCATATTCGGAAATAAATCGTTTCACCATCCACATTGGGTGACTAGTCTCGATAGAAAGTCTCTCTACCTTGTCTTGAATCTCTTCCGTGGAACGGACGCCTTCTCGAAGGATCGAGCGTAAAATACCATTAATTACACCGGAAATTCCCTTATGTCCTCTTCGCTTAGCAATGTTAACCGCTTCATTTACAGCTGCATGGTCTGGAATTCTCGATAAATAGTGTATTTGATATAAGGACAATCGAAGAAGTTGTCTAACCCAGTCATCCAGCTTACCTTTTATAAAGGGCTGAAGGTAGTAATCTAATGTCATTTTATGTTGAAGCGTTCCATAAGTTAACTCGGTTAATAAGGCTCGATCTTTTGGTTCAATGTCATACTTTTCAATTGTTTGATGTAGCAACAAGTTACTATAAGCTTGTTGTTTTTCAACAGCCATTAGTATAGTTAATGCTGCATCTCTTACATTACCTGTCCATATTTTTTCATTCTTTTTTGTCATTCAAATTTGTCTCCTATTCGCAATTTAGAACCTACGCCTCGCAAATAGTCATTTGCAGACATTTTTTTCTTCCCAGCCGGCTGTATCTCATCAATTCGGATAGCTTCTCCCAAACCAGTTTGAACAACAAAATAATCTGTTTCAATTTTTACGACTGTCCCTGGTAATTCCATTGTATCTGTATCAATCGTGTCTGCTTTCCAAAGCTTCACTGTTTGTCCATCTAATGTGGTATATGCTACAGGCCACGGATGAAGACCACGGATTTGATTGTGAATTTCTATTGCAGACTTAGTCCAATCTACTCTTTCCTGTTCGCGTGAAATATTTCTTGCATAGGTAACTAGAGACTCATCTTGGACAATTCGTTCATTTCTGCCCGTAATGATTAATGGCAATGTTTCCTTTAAAAGGAGAGTTCCTACTTCACTTAGTTTGTTAAACAGAATTCCAGTATCATCTAGATGTGTAATAGGAATTTCACGCTGAGAAATGATATCCCCTGCATCGAGTTTTTCCTCCATATACATAATAGTGACACCTGTTTTTTCTTGTCCATCTATAATTGCTTGGTGTATTGGGGCTCCTCCACGATAGGCTGGAAGTAAGGATGCATGCACATTGATACAACCGTATTTGGGAGCTTCTAGTAATTCTTTCGGTAAAATTTGACCAAAGGCAGCAGTGACAATCAAGTCTGGCGCCAGGTTAAGGATTTGATTGAGTTCCTCAGATCCCTTTAGCTTGTTTGGCTGAATGATTGGTAATCCAAGCTCTAAAGCCTCTTCCTTTACCGGAGGAGGAGTTAACACTTTTTTTCTACCTACTGGTCGATCAGGCTGAGTCACAACAGCACTAATCTCGTAGCCTTCCTCAACTAGCATGCGTAAGATTGGTGCTGAGAAAGCAGGTGTGCCCATGAATACGATAGAAGTCATAGCTCATCCTCCTGTTCATTCTCCAACTCTTCCATATCAACATAACGAATTATTTTAGAGGTAAATAAAATACCGTGTAAATGATCAATTTCATGTAAAATTGCTCTTGCTTCGTAGTCCTCTGCCTCTAACTCATATAAAGAGCCATCACGATCTTGAGCCTCTACCTTCACATAAAATGGACGCTCTACCTCTCCATAAATGTCAGGAAAACTTAGGCATCCTTCCACTTCCACTTCTGATCCACCTATTTCGACTACTTCGGGATTAATCATTTCAATTACCTCTTGACCTTCTCCTAAGTCTACAATCGCCACTTGGATGGCTTCTCCAACCTGGGGCGCAGCAAGACCGATACCATCTGAAGCAATCATTGTGTCATACATATCGTCTAGTAGCTTACCAAGTTTCTCATCAAATGCATGAACTTCTTTACATTTTTGGGTTAATATTTCATTAGGGTGTGTAACGATTGATCGAATTGCCATTTCTAAATTCCTCTTTTCAAACAGCCTATAAAATAGTGGAGGGATCTAAGTCTACTGTAAGTATAACCCCTTTTTTTATCCACTCCGTACGGTAAATTTTAATCAGTTGCTGTAGTTTTTCTATTAATAGTGGTTCTTGTTTGTATTTTATCAAACATTGGTAGCGATATCTATTTTGTATCTTGCTAATTGCGCTTGCAGTCGGCCCTATTACCATACTCGTGCTCGATAGATTACCTCGTAACCAATCGGTAGCAAGCTTCGCGTATTCTGCTGCAAGAAGAACATTTTCATGCGTAACTTGCACTAATGTCACGTAATAGAATGGTGGATATTCATATTGCTTACGCATAATCATTTCATTATGATAAAAGGGCTCGTACAGTTGGTCCTTAGAGTACTCTATCGCATAGTGCTCAGGGGTATACGTTTGGATGAATACAATACCTTCCTTATCGTGTCTTCCTGCTCGACCACTTACCTGTGTCATTAGCTGAAATGTTTTTTCAGCAGCTCTAAAATCCGCAAGGTGGAGAGTAGTATCGGCATTCAAGACACCTACCAAAGTGATATTAGGAAAGTCCAGTCCTTTTGCTATCATCTGTGTTCCTAATAGAATGTCTGCCTCGCCATCTCCAAACTGTTTCAGAATGCGTTCATGCGATCCCTTCGTTCTAGTAGTATCAACATCCATTCGTAAAACTCTGGCATAAGGAAATAATTTAGTAATTTCCTCTTCTACCTTTTGCGTACCTGTGCCAAAAAAACGGATATGTTCACTCTGACATTCCGGACACTGATGAGGCACTGGCTCCTCATGTCCGCAATAATGACATTTTAATCGTTCGCCTTCTCGGTGATACGTTAAAGAAATATCACACTGGTCGCATTCTACAACTGTTCCACAATCTCTACAAAGAACAAAAGAAGAGAAACCTCTCTTATTTAAAAAGAGTACAATTTGTTCTTTCTTTTCTAGTTTTTCTCGAATGGCATCTGCTAAAGGAACACTAAACATAGAACGGTTCCCACTTTTTAGCTCCGCACGCATATCCACTATATTGACGGTTGGTAAAGCTTGCTCTTTTGCCCTCATTGTTAAAGTTAGTAAAGTGTATACCCCTTTTGATGCACGTGCATAGGATTCTAAGGAGGGGGTGGCACTGCCTAAAATAACCGGGCATTTATGATACTCACTTCTCCAAATTGCAACATCTCTGGCATGGTAGCGCGGTGTATCCTCTTGCTTATAGGAGGACTCATGTTCCTCATCTAAAATAATGACACCTAAATCCTTAAATGGAGCAAATACTGCTGATCTAGCTCCAACAACAACCATTACTTCACCACGCCAAATTTTACGCCACTCATCAAACTTCTCGCCGGTTGATAGGCCACTATGCATTACTGCCACCTGGTCCCCGAAGCGCAGCTTGAAACGTCGTGTCATTTGGGGTGTCAATGAAATCTCAGGTACCAGCATTATTGCTTGTTTTCCTTCTGCTATAGATTTTTCTATTGCATGAAGATAGATTTCTGTTTTACCGCTGCCTGTTATACCGTGCAATAAAAAGGTAGTGTTTTCTCTATTATTTTGAGCATTTGTAATTTTAGATAATGCAGCCTTCTGTTCATTAGTTAGCTGTACTCGGTTATCACGATCTTGATAGTCAAGTGAAGTAATCTCCCGATACACCTCTTCTTGCTCTTTCACTAATATCTTTTTATTAATAAGTGCATGAACAGTAGCATTACTAACAGCGGCAGTCTGAATTATTTCTTGCATAGTGAAAGAGTTTTGTTCTTGTGCTAGAAGCCACTCAATCAATTCTTTTTGTTTTACTGCTTGTTTGGTGAGTTTATTTAGTTGATCTATTATAAATTCTTTATCTTCAACCAGCGTATATTTAGTAACTGTTTTAACTCTTGTTTGCTGCTTAATAATATTTTCGAGCAATAGACTACCTTCTGTTAAATGCCTTTTCATCACACGTAGCATTCCTGCTTTTTCAAAAGCTTCATAAGGAAGAACTTCTTTCTTTCCAAAAAGCGCTAGAATCTCTTCATCTAATTGGGTAGAGTCAACTATCTTAATATTTTTTTTATAGGATGCTCGTAAGGCAGCTGGAAGCATTACTTGAAGAGCGTCAATTTCATAGCAAAGAGTTTTCTTTGTCATCCATTTAGACAACTCTAGCAATTCTTCCGTAATAACTGGCTCAACATCTATAATCGATAGAACTTCCTTAAGTTTTGTTCGATCTATATCTGTTTCTCCTTTGATATTGGTAATAAACCCTTGCACTTTTCGATTACCGAAAGGAACATGAACCCGGCTACCTCGTTCTACTAAGTCTTCCAAATGTTCAGGTACTACATAATCAAACGGGCGGTCAATCGGATATGCAGCTACATCAACAATAACCTCTACAATCATAGAGTCTCATCTTTCTCTAGCTCGATTATCATGCGGAATAACTGAAGGGCTAGCTCCTTCTTACTGGTTTGTGGAAAGTGAATATCGATATCATTCTTTCCAACAAGAGTTACGGCATTCGTTTCTGTCCCAAAACCAGAACCCTCTTCTGTCACATCATTAGCTATTATATAATCTGCATTTTTCTTTTTTAACTTACCTTTTGCATAATGCACAACATCATTAGTTTCAGCTGCAAAGCCAACTAATATTTGACTTGTTTTACGTTTTCCCAACTCTGATAATATGTCCGTAGTTTTTTCCAAAGCGATTGTAACTTCCCCCTCTTTTTTCTTCATCTTTTGAGGGTGTATTTCTTTCGCCTTATAATCCGCTACTGCTGCTGTTTTCACTACTATAGAGGCTGTTTCAAAATGATTAAGGACTGCAAGAAACATATCCTCTGTGCTTTCGACGTTTACTAGCTTTACATTTTGAGGAGCATCTATTGCAACTGGACCTGAAATGAGAATAGTCTCTGCTCCTAATTTAGAAGCAGCCTCTGCCATAGCATATCCCATTTTACCGCTTGAAAAATTAGTTAAAAATCGAACAGGATCTAGCTTTTCTCTTGTAGGACCTGCAGTTACGACTACCTTTTTCCCTTTTAGAGGTAAGTCTTTCGGAGAAAAATGTGTTTCGACTAACTCTACAATTTTTTCTGGTTCTTCCAATCTTCCCTTTCCAACGTAACCACATGCTAAAAAGCCTTCAGATGGCTCGATAAATGAATATCCGTCTTTTGAAAGCTGTTCAATATTCCGTTTTACTGCTGGATGGTCGTACATATGTACATTCATAGCAGGCGCAATCCAGACATCTGCCGTTGTTGCTAAAAGAGTAGTGGTAACCATATTGTCCGCTATCCCATTAGCAAGCTTGGCAATAGTATTAGCTGTTGCAGGAGCAACGAGCACCAAATCCGCCCAATCTGCTAAATCTATGTGTGCAATAACCTGCGAATTTTTTTCATCAAACGTGTCATAGTATACATCATTTCTTGACATCGCTTGAAAACTTAATGGTGTCACAAATTCCATAGCGGATGGTGTCATCATTACCTTCACTTCTGCGCCAGCCTGCGTTAGCTTACTTACTAGCGCAACTGCTTTATAAACTGCAATCCCGCCTGTCACACAAACAAGAATTTTCTTAGAAGTTATCATTTATTAATCCCCTCTCTAAACAACAACCTCCCAAAGAACAGATACATTCTTTGGGAGGTGTCTTTTCATCCGATTCGCCTTGGCGTTTACTCCTAAGGTATCCGTTGAGGCATTTAACTATTACTTTAGCTGATGTCTAACGCAAGCTAAATAGAGTTACTTATACTTCATCCTCGTATACAGCATTTTCGTTAGTGGATTCGATTTTAAGCTCTCCAGCAGCTACTTCCTCAAGTGCTTTACCAACTTGCTTCGCTGAAACGTAAATACCTAGGCGCTCTCCGCCTTCTTCTTGTAACTGGCGTGCTCTTTTAGAAGCAACGCTTACTAATGAATACTTTGAATCGATTTGGTTTTTTAATGAATCTACTGATGGATATAACATTTTAAAATTCCCCTTCCAACATGGCTAAATATCTTTTTTCCACACGTTCACGGCGGCAATGCTCCGCAGCTACAATTGCATTAATCTTTGCGCAAGCTTTTGTAACTTCATCATTTTCTACAACATAATCATATAAGTGCATCATTTCTAGTTCCTGCCTAGCAGCTAGTATACGGGAGTTGATGACATCCTCTGTCTCCGTCCCTCTACCTATCAATCGTTGCTCGAGCTCGCTTAAACTAGGAGGCGCAAGGAAAATAAATAAGGCATTTGGAGCTTTTTCGCGTACTAAAGCAGCTCCTTGAACTTCAATTTCTAAAAAAACGTCTCGACCGGAGTCTAACGTTTCATTCACATAGTCAATTGGAGTACCGTAGTAGTTTCCTACATAAGATGCATACTCTAACAATTTACCTTGCTCGATCAAGGCTTCAAACTCTGCCTTCTTTTTAAAGAAATAATCCACACCATCTACTTCACCCTCGCGTGGGAGCCTTGTAGTCATGGATATGGAGTACTCATAGTTCGTTCCCGGTTCAGAGAACAACTCTTTTCTTACAGTTCCTTTACCCACTCCGGATGGACCTGATAAAACGATTAATATCCCTTTTTCTCTTCGCATAACTTCTCCTTCAATTACATGCTATCTCCGAATACTAACTTTAATACATACTTTACTGATTATAACACAAGTCCTCTATAAAATGATAAGATTAAAAGAAAAGCAAGGACTTGTTTATTACTTTAGCTATATTAACAATTTTTAGATTTTAACGTTTGAGATAGTTTTGCTTAAAGATATACAAGTTTAAGCTATAATTGAGTTCTCATGATAGAGAAACTAATCGGTGAGAGGATAAACTCGCCTATGCAGGTAGTTTTTTAGTCCACTCTTCTTATTCCAATTGTAAAAAAATCATATTCTCTGCATTTTTACCAAACTAACATAGTTTAATCAATTTTAAATGAATATAAAAAACTGTTTTGAAAGAGGAATTATTATGGCTTTTGATGGATTATTTACCATTTCAATGAAAACTGAATTACAACAAATTGTAACAGGTCGTATTTCTAAAATACACCAACCAAATGCACAAGAAATACTTATGCAAATACGAGCTCAAGGGAAAAACTTTAAACTATTGTTTTCTGTACACCCTTCTTATTCTCGAATACAACTCACTCATGAATCGATCGATAACCCAGCTACTCCTCCACTGTTTTGTATGGTACTTCGCAAGCATCTAGAGGGCGGAATCATTACTGCGGTTCGCCAACATGAAACGGATCGAATTATTATACTAGAAGTACTAAGCAAAAATGAAATCGGGGATGATATTACCCGCGAGGTTCACATGGAAATAATGGGCCGTCATAGTAACCTGTTATTAGTAGATCCTAGCAGAAACTTGATCCTAGAAAGCATTAAACACTTATCTTCTTCGATGAATAGCTATCGAACCATTTTGCCTGGTCAGCCCTATATTGCACCACCTACACAGAACAAGCTGAACCCACTAGTATATTCCGAGGATTTAACAAATGTGATTTTCAATACATCAGACCCTAAAGAAATAGTAGAGAAGATTTCAGGGTTTTCTCCACTTCATGCGAAGGAATTGATATATCGCATGAACGAAATTACTAATACTACTGAAAAGCTGGATGTTTATAAATCCTATATAAGTGAATTTATGCAAGGTGGTACCTCAAAGCAAATCGTAGAGATAAACGGTAAAACTTATTATTCACCTAATGCTTTAAATCATTTAGATGGCACTAAGTTTGACGAACAAAATTTAGGCAGCTTGTTAGACCGTGTTTATTTTGCCAAAGCTGAACGTGATCGAGTGAAGCAGCAAGCCGGCGATTTAGAACGATGGCTACAAAATGAACTAAATAAGCTAAAGTTAAAAATGAAGAAATTAAAAAAGGATTTCGAACAGGCTGAAAAGCTAGATACATTCCAATTGTACGGAGAATTGCTAATGGCAAATGCATACGCAATTGATAAAGGTTTGTCCGAAGTGGAATTAGTTAACTATTATGATGAAAATGAAAAAACGGTTGTCATTCCATTAAATGATAGAAAGACAGCCACCCAAAACGCTCAAAGTTACTACAACCGCTATACAAAAGCAAAAACTGCCTTATTAAAGATTGAACAGCAGCTAGAAATAACCCAAGATGACATCGCCTATTTTGAGCTATTGCAACAACAAGTCATGCAGGCATCTCCTACTGACATCGAGGAGATTCGAGAAGAGTTAATGGAGCAAGGCTTGCTGAAAATGCGCGCTTCGAAAAAGAAGAAAAAGCCTGTAAAACCAACACCTGAAAAGTATATTGCCTCTGACGGCACAGAAATTTCAGTTGGTAAGAACAACAAGCAAAATGATTATGTGACATTTAAGCTAGCGAAGAAAACGGATACTTGGCTGCATACGAAGGATATACCTGGTTCTCATGTTGTTATACATTCAGATAACCCATCTGAAACAGCCCTATCAGAAGCAGCAAACCTGGCAGCTTATTTTAGTAAAGCCCGTGAATCTTCTTCGGTGCCAGTTGACTATACAGTAGTCAAACAAGTGAAAAAGCCAAATGGATCGAAGCCTGGCTTTGTCATTTACTTCGAACAAACTACTTTGTTCGTTACACCAGATGAAGAAAAAATTAGACATATGAAAAAATAACATGAAGTGATTGGTAGGATAATCCTACCAATCACTTTTTTAAACTTTATACTATTTCTTATTCCTTTTAAATTTTTGCAAATATTTTAAATAAGTAGTAAATTGGTAGAAATATATTTTTTAAAACCAGGAGGTTAAATGAATGACATTTAGCACAGCAGATTTATGTGATGAATATTCAGACGAGATCCAAGTCCTAGGTTCTGAATTTAAATCCTACGGTAAAAAAACTAGCTTTTCTGGTCCCATTTGTACTGTTAAAGTTTTTGAAGATAATATATTAATAAATCAAGCATTAGAAGACATTCCAGTGGGAAGCGTTCTAGTCGTGGACGGTGGAGGCTCTAAAAAGTGCGCCTTAATGGGAGACCGTTTAGCTGGAATAGCCGAGAATAGAAACCTTTCCGGGATTGTGATTAATGGATGCGTGAGAGATTCAAATGAACTGACTGAGCTTAACATAGCCATTCTAGCCCTCGGAAGTAATCCTTTAAAAAGTAAAAAAGAAGGAATAGGTGAAGTGGATATACCACTGTTCTTCTTAGGCATCGATTGGCATCCAGGAGATTATTTATATGCAGACGAAGACGGAATAGTAATTGCAAAAAGAAAATTGGTAGACTAAAATTTTTGCGTGCGAAATTAAATTCGCACGTTTTTCCTTTGAAGTCATATCTTTCCTTTTCTATTACATATAATTTTATGATGAATCGAAAGAAGTGGAGGAAGTGCATGGATGTTTTTGTAAGACAAGGAGATTCCCTCTATTACTTTAGTCAGTTGTTTGATATTCCCCTACAACTAATTCTCGATTCCAACCAGAATATATCCCCCCAAGACCTTTCCATTGGACAACAAATTCAAATACCAGGGTATGTAGGATTAGTTTATCAAATTAGAAGAGGAGAATCACTTTGGGCTATTGCACAGAGTAGAAAAATTTCAGTAGAGGGCATTCTTTTAGCTAACCCAAATATTACCCCAACCTCTTTACAAGTCGGACAAACGATTAAAATCCCTTTGCGAATTACTTGGAGAGTAGTCACCGGTAAAAGAAATTATGATTACAATTCCTTAGTCATTGATATTCGACGCCTTCAAACCGTCTATCCATTTTTAAAAATTTCTTCTATTGGCAGCTCTGTTATGGGCAAAGACCTCCAGGAAATAGTAGTTGGGAATGGAAACAAGCGCGTCCATTTTGATGGTTCCTTTCATGCCAACGAATGGATTACAACTCCTATCATCATGACCTTCTTAGATGACTATTTACTTTCACTGACTAATGGGGACACCATTAGAGGAATTCAAACTACATCTTTGTATGAGCAATCTTTTCTTTCCATAGTGCCCATGGTTAATCCAGACGGAGTGGATTTAGTAATTAATGGTCCACCATCCGACGAGCCTTATCGAAGTAATGTGATTGAATGGAATAAGGGAAGTACAAACTTCTCAGGCTGGAAGGCCAATATAAACGGCGTAGATTTAAATGATCAATTTCCTGCGTTATGGGAGCTAGAAAGAGATCGGAATCCTAAATCTCCAGGACCAAGAGATTATGGCGGGGAAGCTCCATTAACACAACCCGAAGCTATCGCAATGGCAGATTTAACGAGAAGAAGAGATTTCGCTCGAGTACTCCCTTTTCATACACAGGGGCAAGTCATTTACTGGGGATTTGAAAATCTTCAGCCTCCCGAAAATGAAGTTCTAGCTATACAATTCGGTGAAGCGAGCGGCTACATTCCAATAGAAACCACCAATAGCTACGCAGGATATAAGGACTGGTTTATCCAAGACTGGAGAAGACCTGGTTTTACTATCGAGCTAGGCATTGGAACAAACCCCCTACCACTAACCCAATTTGATGAAATTTACGAAGATGCTTTAGGCATTTTTCTTGCAGCGTTGTATTTGTGAGGAGAGGAGTACAAACGCTTGAGAGTTAAGGTGGAGAATTTTCAACCACCTTAGCTTTTTTCTGTCCTGAGATATTAAAGAAGCTAGGACATACAACTCTCCGCCAATAAATTACCTACTCTCCTTTAAAGTTAAAATTTTTAAATTATCCATGCTCTAAAGTTGCTTGAAATTTTTCTTCAAATTCATGATAACGTTTTTGTAAATACTCATTATCTGGGATGTGTCCAAGTAGCTCTGATGGTGTATATATTTTTCCACCTTTTATAATGAAATTAATTTCTTTTGTGTGTTGAATATTTTCCAATGGATTTTTATTTAATATAACGAGATCTGCTATTTTTCCCTCTGCAATTATTCCTAGCTCATCTAACCCAATAGATCTCGCTGCACGTATGGTAGCTGTTTGTAGGGCTTCCATTTCGGTCAGACCAATCTCTACAAAAATCTCTAATTCTCGATGGAGCGCCATTCCAGGAAAAGTCCATATAAGAGCCGGAGTATCGGTTCCTGCTACAATAGTACCTCCTAAGTCAAAATATGTTTTCGCTACTACTTTATTAAAGTAATTTAAAAATCCTACTTGTTCTTTTAAAGTCTCACTTTGCTTTGACATAAGTCTCCAGTGCTCGTTAAGTCCGTGCTCACCATCAAGAGATTTAACTATATCGTTTTCTGGATACCAAATATCAGGATATTTTTCTACTTGATCAAAAATAACTAGGGTCGGGCAAAGCTTCACTTTAAACCTGTACATTTGCTTACATAATTCTTGAATTTTTTCAACATCCAGCTTCCCCCAATCCATTAATTTCCACTGCGGTTCATCTGTAGTCGGGTACCACCCTGGATATAAAGCTTGAGCAAAGCCTGATGAGTGTTCGAAACAAGTTACTCCTAACCTTGCAGCATCTAACGCGGAGACATCCTTAGAGTGTATTAAATCACAGCTAACTTCTAGATTATGTTTTTTTGCTTCATCCACTACTGCAGCCATAACTTCCTTTTTCAGCAAGCCATATACTTTTATAAAGTTAGCTCCAGCCAACGCTTGTCTTACTACTTCCCTTTTAGCTGCCTCAGGATCCTCTGTAACTATGTTCCCGAAGCTTGTCGGTCCCCAAAGTCCTGGATACCCGTCAATCATGCGATCAGCGGAATAAACTCTAGGAGT
Organism: Psychrobacillus sp. FSL W7-1457; assembly: GCF_038593405.1. NCBI lineage: Bacteria > Bacillati > Bacillota > Bacilli > Caryophanales > Bacillaceae > Psychrobacillus > Psychrobacillus sp. FSL W7-1457. Next base: position 1,331,066 of record NZ_CP151993.1, on the reverse strand, counting down.
AGGTGCATCCTGCGGCGCTTCAATCAGCTCGGATATTTGCAAGATATTTCCTGCTGTATTTCTGACAGTAGTTACTCCTGAAGCAACGAACTGGGGAGCAAATTTTTCTTGTATATGACAATGCATGTCAATTAGTCCTGGGATAATATATTTCCCTTCCATATCAACCACTCTTAGAGGAGGCAGTTCCTCGTTTCCAAAATAAATTCTTTTAATATACCTCCCCTCAATCTCCAAAGATCCTTTAAGTAATCGACCTACTTCTACATCTATAATATTTGCATTCTTTAAAATAAACCTGTTCTCCTCCATCAATATTCCACTCCTCTTTTAAATTAGTTATTTAATAAAATATTTAACACTCACAATCCCTAAGTGTTTTTTTAAAACCATAAAAATTATAAGGTTATTATAATTAAAAAATATTTCTGTAAATTCATCATAAAGGGATATAATTAAAGCATAATAAAATTCTCATATAGTGGAATGGAGATGAACACGATAAAAAAATATGGAGAAACTATTCGGATGATTAGAGAACAAAAAGGCTATACGATGAAGGAATTAGCTCAGGAAATACTTTCTGTTTCTTTCCTTTCTAAATTTGAACGGGGAGAATCAGATATTACTCTAGGACTTTTTAATAAATTAGCAGAAAGATTGATGATTACTATAGAAGAGTTTTTATTTATACATAACGACTATGAAATAAATAACTTAGAACAATTCTTTATAGAAGCAGGTTCCGCTTACTATAATAGAGATAGCAAGAAGATACATCATCTGAAGCAGATTGAAATGGAAAAGTGGAAAAAACATAAAATTGACTCATATTATTATAGTTATTTATTTCTAAAAGTCTATGCACTTATTGTAGATAACGACGATATTTCAACAACCAAAGAAGACATAGATCGTTTAAGCGATTATCTTTTTCGAGTAGAAAGGTGGGGCTATTATGAAATGATGCTCTATAGTTCTACCATGTTGTTCTTAGATACAGAACGAGTTGTTCAGCTTTCTAAAATAACCTATGAAAAGTGTAATCGGTATAAACGGTGGGAAAAATACAACTCTATTGTGGTATCAATTCTAATCAATACTATTATTCATTTAATTGGACCTGTTAACTGGGGAAATGAAAAGTTAAAAACTTTTCAACAGGAAGCAGCTAACTTTTTTTCCTATTTAGCAACAATGTCAATACCAGAAGCAAATCTCTTCGAACGAGTTCAAATTCTCCAATTAAAAGGCATCTACGAAATAAAAATGGGCCATATTAAACAAGGAAAACAAAAGGTAGAAAAAGCAGTTCAAATTCTCAAGGAGTTAGACTCCCATAAAATTGCTTTTAATATAGAAAGCTATGTAAAACTCATAACATAAACCCTATAATATATATAAGATTTTTTTCTACACCTTAAACCTCCTTTACAAAATTTAGCATGGGAGTTTTAAATTGGGAAAGTATATATTTGTCTCAATTTCATAAATAGCAAATTACTGATTAAACATGAACATTTACTAATGATTAATTGTAGCGGCAGACGGCGACTCCAGCGGGATGAGGGAGACAGATAAGACATCACAACCATGCGCGTAAGCGATGGGTGATGGCTTATCGCTCACCCCGCGGAAAGCGTCCGTCGAAAGCGGAAATTAATTCAGTTTCTACATATATAAAAGCATATATAGATCACTGTTTTCTATTAAACGTTCGTGTATTTCCATAGAAATTGCAATTATGATTTACTTTAATAATTCATCAATCCATCCCTGTACCTTCAAACCCTCTTCAAAGGAAACTAATGTAGAATTTTCACCGGCCCTCCATTGATGACATGCTTCAATTAATCCATCAGGCACTGTAGATGGAGTGATTTGTACTGCCTCTTTATCCAATTCACTTTCCCATAACTCGGACCAGTTTCTAATCGTGATAACCTTTTTCGTTCCAAATACTTTAAACTCTAATCGTTCTTCCTGCCCTATCCCGGATAGGCCATTTAAAACAATAGGAATATCACTATCCGTTTTTGCCAAAGCAGAGACACCATACTCGCATAGCTTTATATCCTGAGGATATGTCGTATGATGTGCAGTTATCTCGAAGTTCCCAAATAAACGATATAATAGTTGGAAATAATGTGGAAATACCTCTCTTATAAAACCACCTTGCGCACGAGATGCGATCCATGCATTTTGTTGCCACTTTCTAGGCCAATGAGGGAAGTATGTATGTAGCTCAATTTTAAGGATATCCCCTAACGAACCATCTGAAATCGATTGTTGTAGACTATGTATAACTGGACTGTACATTAAAGGAAAATGCATAGCTGTATGTACGTTTGCCTTGGTCACGGCTTTAACCATTCTTTCTCCATCTTGTGCATCGTGTGCTAGTGGCTTTTCAGAAAGAATATTTAATCCATAGGCTGCTGCCTTTTCTGTGATCGGTGCGTGGCTAACTGGGGGTGTTCCTATATAAATCCAATCTGGCTTTGTTTCTAGTAGTTCTTCTAGCGTAGAGGCTTCCGGTAGCGTATACTTTTCAGCAACTTCTCTCAGCCTTTTTTTATTTTCATCAAAAACAGATAAAATTTCACAATTAGGATTAGTTTTTATTTGGTTAATGATACGTTCTCCAACTATCCCCGTTCCGATTAGTGCAAAAGTAGTCTTTGTCATCCTAATAACTCCTCTTCATTTTTCTTCATTTTTTGTTGCATAACCCATTTTTTAATTTCTAAAGCTGTTTGTTCTGGTTGATCCCATTGAATCATATGTCCAGCGTTTTCCATAGCTATTATTGCCAATTCACTCATTGATTCTTCTAACTGCTTAAATCCAACACCTCGGGCTTTATCAAGAGTTCTCGGCAATGTTGCATGCAAGAGTAAAAGTGGCACTTGAATGTATGGGTAGGCACTTGTGAAAGGCTCAGAGAAAAAGGCTTTAATAATAGAAAGAATAGTAAACTTAGAGGGAATTAAAGTGTAAAGGTTGTTCTCCTCATAAAATAGCGTCCGAACATATTTTTCTTTTCGGTCATCCCATTTGCTTGTGTACTCCTTATATTCTTTTAAAACTGTTTCCCATTCTACTAGAGTAGATTGATCCATATATGTATTCCAACCGGAAAGTGCAACTTCAAATGTCATCTCTGGTTGATTGACAGGAAAGGTATATCCTCCATCCAACAACATTACACCTAATATACTCTCTGGGAAAAACTTACTGTAGTGCAGTGCAATATCAGCTCCCCAGGAATGTCCCAGTATATAAAAAGGCTTATCAGTTACTTGTCTAATTAATTTTTGAAGCCACTGAGCCAATGATGAGAATAAATAGTCACTTTCCCTACTTAGCGGACTTGTAAGTCCATGCCCAGGTTGGTCGACCATAATTAAATGAAAATCCTTCTCCAATAATGTAGAAAGTTGATCAAATGTATATGGTGCATTTCCAGCTAGACCATGTAAACAAACAATTAAGGGATTTCGTCGATCACCGACTTCATAGTAATTAATCGTATTACAACCATCCGATAATAGTATATTTTCCACTAAACAATCCCCCTACCCACTACTATATATTCGATTTACCTATGTAAATACCCTTTTCTCATATAATAAAAATAATCCTGACAGTTAATGGACTGTCAGGATTATTTTAATACCACTATACTTTTAGAGTCTGGCGAGACGGTGATAGACGTCACTTAACGTTTCACAGCCGCTTTCTTTGGCTTTTTTTACATAAATACTCCACAGCTTAGCTGTCATTTTGGCATCCCCTAGAGCATGATGTCGTCCAATAATAGGAATTTCGTTATGAACACATACTTCTTCAAGCGTTACAAAATTCAAATTAGGCTCTATCACCTTTAAAAGGAAAGAAGTATCTACAATCCGATGCTTAAAAGGCTTACGAAACAAGGTTGAGCTTGCGTGCTCCATAAAATTTCGTTCATGAGTAGCATGATGCGCTACTAATGTGCAATCTTGTTTGAATTGAAGGAATTGGATGAATACATCCGAAAGCGGCGTAGCATTGCTTACCTGTTCATTTGTAATTCCTGTCAATTGAACAATAGCATCAGGTATTTTTCGGTCGGTGTAGATGAGCGAATAAAACACCTCATCCTCGATTATTTGCTCTCCTCGCATCTTTATTGCCCCTAGAGAAATAATGGTATCTCCTTTTTCAGGAGAAAACCCCGTCGTCTCGATGTCAAAGACTACTACCTTTAAATCTATAAGCGGAACATCAAGTACATATTGTTGATTCATTTCCTTTTCCAAGTTACGTAAATAGGCCATTTGATGAGCATTTTGAATATCACCAATTCCAACATTGTTACGTTTTCCTTGTAGCCCTCTTAATATTTGCATAAATGGTTCAAATGCCATCGCCAACACCCTTTTTTTAACTAGTTAAAGCAATTACTTCTTCATGAAGCCTTTTTCCATCCTTCAGAATTCGCTTAATCTCCTTGCGCTCTTCCTTAGACAAATTATGAATCCTTAAGTAATGAGTGTCCGTATAATTCTCTATTTTAATTAATGAAATACGATACTTTAATAAATCCAAGAAATTTCTCTCACAGTTTTGTAGCATTTTATCATATTTACTTGAACGCTTTAATTGAACAATCCTACTAAACGTAGAAGTCTCATAGATGCCTTCCTTTATGGATAATAGACGCACAGCATTTACATACGGCAAAAAGGCGGCATATTTCAAGTTGACACATCCCTGATACTTACCATGCTGCTCCACTAAAATCTGCCCCACTGGTCCTATAACATTTTTGACATGTTCAATATTGGCAGAAAACCGTCTCAATAAAGAAGGATGACCCAACTGAAATTGATAGATAAAAAGTTTTAATTCATTAATATAGCTTTGATTTCCACATAAAAAACGAGCATCAAAAAAAATCTGAAGATGTCTAATCGCTTCCCAGCTTTCCTCTCTCATCCATTCCTCAAGCTGACTTTTCCAGCACTCCGCAGACTTGCACCATAATGGGTTAGAACTCATAACGTTCCCTTGACAATATGGATACCCTACAGCATGCAACCCGAATGCTAGCTCCTCTCCCAGCGCCTTAAAATATCCCTCATATTCTTTGTTCGACTTTTCATATACAATTCCATGGTCCTGATCACTGATTAAACCTTGCTCTCTTCTACCTCCACTGCCCGTTATAAACCATGTGAAGTTACATGGCGGTTCCTCTTTTAGTTTACTTTTAGCAATATGCATCACATGTTGCATGACTTGATCATGAAAATCGTTGAGAGAGATGGTATCTTTCAAATAGGACATGATATTTTGGTCCTTCCATTCTCTTAAGGATTCATAGGTTTCCATGACCACACTCCCTTTTATACAAAAAGCCTCTGCAGCAGAGGCTTTTTGACGTTTATTTATTTGTTTTAGTTAGTACCTTTCGCTTCCTCTAAAACCATTTGTTCTGGATAACCATAATTCCCGTGTTCGCTCATATCCAGACCCATTATTTCCTCTTCTTCTGTTACTCGAATGCCACCCATGACTTTCTTCATTATAAACAGAATAGCATATGATACGGCGAAAGCGAATGCTCCGCAAGCTGCCACTCCCATTAATTGTACTAACAGCTGATCTACGCCACCGCCGTAAAACAAACCTGGTTTACCTGTCGTCGCAAGCTCGGTTGTAGCAAAGAAGCCGGTAGATAAAGTACCCCAAATACCAGCAGTTCCATGAACAGAAAGTGCATAAATTGGATCATCAATTTTTCTCTTTTCAAAGAATCGTGCACTATAAAATACAAGTACCCCAGCTATTAAACCAATCACAACTGAAGCCCATACTTCTACAAATGCACACGATGCCGTAATAGCAACTAAACCAGCTAACGCTCCATTTAAAATAGTAGGAATATCTGATTTACCTAAAGCTACCCAGGAGATAAATGTTGCCGCAACCGCTCCTGCTCCTGCTGCTAAAGCTGTATTTAATGCTACATACCCAAAGAATGCTGCATCTACGGAAACCGTACTACCCGCGTTAAACCCAAACCAACCAACCCACAAAATTAGTACACCTAATGCAGTATAAACTTGGTTATGACCCGCTAAGTTATTAGAAGAACCATCTTTGTTAAATTTCCCAATTCTAGGTTTTAGTATCATCGTTGCCGCAAGAGCTGCAGCTGCACCAGTTAAATGTACCACTGTAGACCCTGCAAAATCTTGTTTTCCATGTTCAGCTAACCAACCGCCTCCCCACACCCAATGAGCGATTACAGGATAAACGATTATGCCGAAAAGAATAGTGAAAATTACGTAAGCAGACAATTTTGCACGTTCAGCAAACCCGCCAAGAGCGATCGTTATTGCAATACCAGCAAACGCTAATTGGAAAACAAAAAATACGGTAGGAGAAACACTCGCTCCATCCTCTCCTCCACCAGCATAGAAGAAATCTGTCATTCCGACGAAGAAGTTAGCATTTCCTCCAAATATAAAACCATATCCTATTGCCCAAAATACTAATGATGCCAACCCGAAAGTAAAAATGGTTTTACCGGCAACGTGTCCAGCATTCTTCATTCTGGTTGAACCAGCCTCTAAAAGTATAAATCCACCAATCATAAAAATAACTAAAATTGCAGCAACCATGGTCCATAAGCTGTTCATTAAATACATTACATCTTCCATTTTGACCCCTCCTCTTTCTTGATATGTCACATTTACTCACTCTTAATGTAAGAAAACATGACATCATTTATTTATATCCTTATTTTACTTAATTCGAATTGAATGTCAATACATTTTTCTGAATTTATTTTATTTTATGTTAATTTTTATTACATGATTGTGTTTAATGCTAAAAACGGGTTTAGCAGATACAATTATTAATCCGTGGTACTTTTTGAGATCATGGATAGCTTACATGTTTTTATAAAGGCTTGTACTAACTTTAAGTCTTCCTAGTAATCCCATCTCTTATTTCCAATCTGAACTTCTGTCTGGGAAAACAAAGTATCTCACAGAATCTTTACATCCTATTGTTTAAAAATATATCTTAACTAAAAAAACCGACTCCACAAAGGAGCCGATGTATTGCTAAATTTTATTTATCTATTTCTACATCCACAGTTGGGATCATTGTAAAATCTTTTTCTATCTGGCTTAGGGAAGCTGATGCAGTCATAATCATCATGCTGATGATTCTTGTCCTTGCATGCACAATCATCTACTGAGTCGCAGTCATCATTGTGTTTATGCTTGGAATCCTTCCAATAGTTATCTTCCTTCCAAGACTTATGACTTCTTGGATAGGACGAGTTACTATGATTTTTTCCACATCTATAACATTGTCCATTAGAATCATAATTATCATATTCACAATCATCATTTCTATCATAGCTGCAATCATCATGATCTCTGCCTCTATCGTGATGATAGTTACATTCACAATCATTACGGTCTTTATCTCTATTGCGATGATGTCTACAATTATGGCTACCACGGTCTTTACAATGGCATTCATGTTCATGGTTGCTTCCACCATTACCGTTTTCTGCACCACTTCTACAGCATTTTGGACTTTCAGTTTCAGATACCATAACCAATCCGTACTCGTATTCAGCTACAATTTCTGTTGTTCTACCTGAAACTCTTAATTGAAGAGTAGGCGCAAGAGTTCCACCAAAATGAGCTCTTCGGAAAGATTCAGGTAAATTAGCAAGCTCCTCTGTCGTTATTCCCTGTAAATCGAATGTATCGATGAAGCTTAGTACCGAGAAGTCAGGTAACACTAACCAAGAATAGGCCTGGTTCGGTTCAGTAACTGGATTTGCTATAACTAAGCCACCAGAGTTTAATGGTTGATAATTCCCTCTTAATGACCCTGCAACAAAACCATATAAACCATCTGGTCCAGGTCCATTAGTTAAACCGGGAGCAAACGTAAATCTATGACTATCTGTAAATAAATAGTACAAACCGTTCCTTACAATAAGGTGTGGACGTTCCGTCTGCTGATTTGTACAACCCGCCTCTAAGAGAGCCGGTAGTAATTGCCAAGAAGTGTAATCATTGTTTCGTAGTAGGGCAATTCCAATATTTCCAGTGTAAAGTCTTGCTTCCTCTGGCACACCAGGTCCACAATCAATGTCTAAATTGTTTCCTGCGATATTACCTTCAAACAATAAATACTCGCAGCCTGTTGCTGGATCTTTAAAGAACCAAGGATCACGGAAAGCGTAGATAATACTACTTCCGCCTGCTTCAGATTGTTCTTGTGTTTGATAAAGTACTCCGTCTGCCTCTAAAATTATTTCATGTGGTGCGAAGTTAACTAGCTCGACACCATCTAAATTGGATCTAAAGTTACTGCTTGTTAATGCAATGCGCTGTTCAAAAGTTACTTGAGCTTCGCCACGTCTACCGGAGGCTGTATAGAAGTAATAGATTCTTCCTCCGTCGATGATTGCAGATCCTGCCCATTGTCTTGATCCAAAAGCAGTACCCTCTTCAAAAACTAGTCCACCCTGTATCCAATTTAAGCCATCTCTAGAATAGAAGTATGCGATTCTCGCTACATCATGTCTGTTATCTGGTAATACACTTCTAGGTGCTGATAAGGCAAACAGGACTCTCCATCCACCAGGAAGTACAGCTATAGAACCATCTTTTTCTTGAAGTGGCCACATATCCCATATCCACAAATCATCTGAGATTCGAGGGAATGGTTCTTGTATAACAGGAGCGCTATTAGAAGCAGTAATTCTAATTTGCTCTGCTTGCGCCCTCGTCCAAGCCGAAGGAACCGCGTCAATACTTTGGTTTAAGCATCTTTTAAAATCTCTTTGTGGGTTGTAATCACAAAATCTTTTAATATCATTGTTGTTAAATGATCTGTACTGAGTAGTTCCAGAATGAGTTGCAGCACTTGGGAAATTTCTATTAGATGAACCTCCACTTATTGGAGATAGCATTTCATTACCTGACCCAGCGATTGGAACTCTCTGACCCATATCTCTTTTTTTTGACATATATTTTCACCTTTTCTTATTTTCAATTCAATCAAATGAATGGTTTGTACGAAAATCTAATATAATCTAATTTGAAAAATTGACCACTCATATAATCAAATGTTATTTATAATTTTTCTTACTTAACGTCTGTGATGATTCTCAGAAGAATAATCATCATTACATTCTCTGCATTTAGGACTTTCTGTTTCTGATACCATCATTAGTCCATACTCATAAACATCTATAATCTCCGTATTTCTGCCTCTTACAGCTAGCTGCAATGTTTGAGCTAATGTCCCACCAAAATGCTCAAATTGGAATTGTTCTGGCAAAAATCCAACCTCTTCTATTGGTATACCTTGTAAATCAAAATTATCTATAAAGCTTAGGACTGAAAAGTCGGGTAAAACAAGCCAAGAATAGGCCTGGAATGGTTCAGAAGGAGGATTAGAAACTACTAGACCACTTCCATTTAGCGGTACGTAATTTCCACGCAGGGAACCTGCTACAAAACCGTACAACCCGTCTGGCCCAACAAGACCTGGTGCAAATGTTGAAGCATGAGTATCAGTGAACAGATAGTACAGTCCGTCACTCACTACTATGTGAGGACGTTCAGTTTGTTGGTTCGTACATCCTGCTTCTAAAAGTGCAGGGAGTAGTTCCCAACTGGAAAAGCTGTTATTACGAAGTAACGCTATTCCGATATTGCCTGTATATTCTGCAGCGTCTGCTGGAACTCCAGGTCCACAGTCTACATCTGCTGATGTACCAGCTATATTTCCTTCAAACAATAAATATTCACACCCCGTCGCAGGGTCTTTGAAGAAGAAGGGATCACGGAAGGCATAAATTATTCCTCCACTAGATTGTTCTTCTGTCTGGTAGAGAATACCGTCTGGTTCTAGGATTACTTGATGAGGTGCAAAGTTTACTAATTGCACACCATCTAAGTTAGAAATATAATCACTGCTCGATAAGGCAATTCGCTGCTCGTAAGTGATTTGAGCTTCACCTCTTCTACCAGTAGCTGTATAGAAGTAATAAATACGACCATCATCATCAAGCATTGCTGAGCCTGCCCACTGTCTAGACCCTAAAGCTGTGCCTTCTTCAAGGACATAGCCTCCCTGAATCCAATCAAGTCCATTTCTCGAATAAAAGTAACTGATTCTTGCAACATCGTGTCTTTTTCCTGGTAGAACACTACGAGGGACAGATAAAGCAAATAACACTCGCCAACCACCAGGTAACACTGCGATTGAACCGTCTTTTTCTATTAACGGCCACATATCCCATATCCATAAATCGGCTGATATACGAGGGAATGGGGCTTCAATTAGAGGTGCAACGTTAGTAGAATTAATTCGAATTTGTTCTGCTTGGCTCCTTGTCCAAACAGATGGAATCGCGTCGCGGTTATATTCAAGGCAACGTCCGAAATCTCTTCTGGGGTTATAGTTACAAAACTGACTAATTTGTTTGCCATTAAAAGTTCGATAACGAACATTGTTATTTCCAGTGGATCCAGAAGGAGAGTTCCGATTAACAGAAGCACTCGGCATTATATTTGCGGATTCTGTTCTGGAGCTTCTAATAGGAAATTGTTGCGAAGTTAGTTTATACCTATTTTTATTTGAGTGATGTTCATGTTCCCCAAGTCTATTAAAATGTTTTTCATCATTTTCTTTTGTCATAACTTTCACACCTTTAATAGATTTTCGTACATTGCTATCATATGTATAGCCAAAAGAAAGGTTTGAGTAAAATTAGTAAAATTGGTGTATCGTAAGAAAATTGTGTATCTAGTTTTTATAGGTGATTAACACGAAAAAAGGGTAATCTCATGAGAGATTGCCCTTTTTTAGAGTATATAAATTAGGTTTAATCATTAGTTTAGAAAAAACTTAATATAAGAAAAAATAATTTAGAGGGATTATTATTTAACACTATGTCCAGTGACAGTCTCCCCACTATACAACTTGTTAAACTGTTCTAGCTTAGTTGTGAAAAATCTATTCTACTTAATTAACATCACTTTTTCAGTCGAAAAACAATGAAGTCGGGACTTCTAAAATCCTCACGAAATGATGGGTACTTCTTCAACATTTTCTCAGATGGGGTAGGCTCTACTATCTCTTCTATTAGAAATCCAGATTCACAGATGGCTTTTACATAACTTGTTAATGTGCGGTGATAGAAGATTACCTGGTCCATTCCTCTTTGCTCATAGGCTCCCTCATAAAAATAGTTATCTACTTTCCAAAATAATTTTTTACCGTCATGCCCTTTCTCCCATCCACTTTCTGGAGTTTGAAAACAAGGATGTAAAATAGAAAAGATAAAAACCCCACCCTCTCGAAGAACACGGTAAGTTTCTTTAAATGCTTGCTGATAACCTTCTAAATCCTGAATCACCATATTAGAAACAACTACGTCATAAGTTCCTTCCATTATAAAATGTAAATTTTCACAGTTAGATTGTTTAAATTCTATATTGAGTTCTGATGTCGTTCTACTTTTTGCTATTTCAATCATCTTTGATGAATAGTCAATAGCTGTTACAGCTGCTCCTGCTTTCTCCATCAGTCTACTTAAATACCCTTCTCCACAACCAGCATCTAGTACTTTTTTGTTGTTTAAATTTCCCATAAGACTAAACAAGGTTGGATTTAAATATACCTCTTTATGTGGGTCTCCATGCTCCAGATGATTGGCTGCATATTTTTCAGCAAATTTGTCCCACCTCTTAATAGAATCTTCAGAAGTCATATTTTTTACCATAATAGCGCCACTCCCATTCTAATGTAATAACTAGTAATTCGCCTTTCATATAAAAGTTCCTGCTAATAGTATTTCCCAGAAAATAATTAAGAATATAAAAAGACTTACTGGATTAATCCAATAAGCCTCTAACAGAACATAAAATGTAAATATTAATACTTCACCTGAACTCTCTTAAGATTCCAGCATAAGATCCTCTGGATTTTCGAGCAGTTCTTTTACCATTTTCAGAAAGCCTACTGAATCTTTTCCGTCTATTACACGGTGATCATAAGAAAGAGCTACATACATCATAGGTCTTATTTGAATTTCACTTCCAACCGCTATCGGTCTTTTTTGAATGGTATGCATTCCAAGGATACCAACTTGTGTCCCATTTAATATCGGGGTAGACATTAAGGAACCAAAAACACCTCCGTTTGTAATAGTGAAGGAACCACCAGTCATATCCGAAAGAGCTAGCTTGTTATCACGCGCCTTTTTAGCAAGTTCTCCAATATCCCCTTCAATTTCTGCAAAGTTTTTGCGGTCCGCATCACGAACAATCGGAACTACTAGACCACCTTCTGTTGATACAGCAATACCGATATCAAAGAAGTTATTTTTAACAATATATTCTCCATCCAGCTGTGAATTAACATAAGGATATTTTTTCAAAGCAGCTACGACTGCCTTAGTGAAGAACGACATAAAACCTAGACGTACCTGGTTGTCTTCGAAAAATTTATCTTTTTTACGAGAACGCAATGCCATCACATTCGTCATATCTATCTCATTAAACGTCGTTAACATTGCAGTGCTTTGTTTAACCTCTAATAAGCGTGAAGCGATTGTTTGTCGTCTACGAGACATTTTTTCGCGAGTCGTGCGACCATCTTCTGTTGGAGCAGAGACAATTTTAGCTGGTTCTGCTTTTTGTTTAGAGCCATGGGCTGATACATCTTGAACACGAACTCTTCCCATTGGATCAACAGGTGACACTTCATTTAAATCGATACCTTTTTCCCTTGCAAGCTTACGAGCAGCAGGGCTAGCAATAGGTCTACTTGCGTCTGAGGTAGTTTCAACCTTTGTAATTGGTGCATTTACTGCCTTTGGTATATCTGGAGCTTTTTCCTCAACCTTTACTTCTTCTGCCTGAGGTTGGGCAGCAGGAGTTCCAGATCCTGCACCAACGATTGCAATAACCTCTCCTACCTGAACTGTATCTCCTTCACCAAATAACAGTTCACTAACTACTCCCGCTTCCTCGGATATAACTTCAACGTTTACTTTATCTGTTTCGAGCTCAACTATAAACTCGCCTTTTTCAATGGTATCACCTGGTTTTTTTAACCACTGGGCGATCGTGCCTTCTGTAATAGACTCTGCCAATTCCGGAACTATAATCTCTGCCACTTAAACTTCCTCCTTTTAGTTCTAATGCTCACAAACTTTTTAATGCTTCTTCAATAATTCTTGCTTGTTCTACTTTATAAGTATCTGCGTCGCCTTCAGCCGGACTTGAGCGATGCACTCGTCCTGTATAAGCAATGCTTCTTCCATCTGCCATCTCTAATAAATACGGGAGAGCATAATTCCAAGAACCCATATTTTGAGGTTCTTCTTGAGCCCATATCAATAACTCTACGTTTGGGTAATGTCCTAATATATCCAAAATTTCATCCTCAGGGAATGGATAAAGCTGTTCCACACGAATGATATGCAAATAATTAAAATCAGTTCCGTTTTTTACTTTTTCCGCTAAATCAATTGCCATTTTCCCACTAGCAAAAACAATTTTCTTTACCTCCTCTGGTTGGCCACCAAGATTCGGTTGTTCAATCACTGCTTGGAATTTACCATCCAGCAAATCAGAGACATCAGCACCGACCAAAGGATTGCGTAAAAGTGATTTAGGAGAGACGATTAATAGCGGACGCACAAATTCTTCATTCAAAGATTTTGCTTGTCTGCGTAAAATATGGAAGTAATTTGCTGCGCTTGAAAGATTAGCTACAGTCCAGTTATTTTCTGCTGAAAGCTGTAGGTACCTCTCTAATCTAGCACTTGTGTGCTCTGGGCCCTGCCCCTCCGCCCCGTGTGGAAGCAGCATTACTAGACCTGACTTCAATCCCCATTTCGCTCGAGCAGAACTAATAAAGTTATCAAACATTACCTGTGCCATGTTAGCAAAATCCCCATACTGCGCTTCCCAAATCGTTAACGTATTCTTATCCTCTAGTGTATATCCGAATTCATAGCCTAAAATAGCAGCTTCCGTTAATGGGCTATTATGAACAACAAAAGAAGCAGCAGAATCGCTAATAAAATGCATTGGTATAAGTTCTTCTCCTGTTTTCTCATCATGTAATACTAAATGTCTGTGAGAGAACGTCCCACGTTGGGCATCCTGTCCACTTAAGCGTATCGAATGTCCGTCTTGCAAAATAGTTGCAAACGCAAGTGTTTCGGCGTGTCCCCAGTCTATCTTTCCGCTTCCGGTAAAAGGCTCTTCCCTACGTCTAAGTATCTTCTCTAATTTTTTGAATGGAGTGAACTCCTTGGCCCAAGTCAAAAGTTCTGCGTTAGCCTTGCTTAGCTTTTCTTCCTCAACACCAGTCGGTATATCTGGATACCCGTCTAATACGACCTGCGGAATCACTACCTCGTTTGCAGTTGTCTGCGGAAGTTCTTTGACCCTGTCATATGCCTCCTGCATTTCCTTTAATATTGTCTCATCTAACGTCTCAACTTGGGACTGATTAAGTACCTTTTCTTCTACAAGTTGATCACCATAAATTTGCCTTACAGTTGGGTGTTTATGGACAATGTGATACATCAATGGATTAGTAATGGATGGTTCGTCCATTTCATTATGACCATATCGACGGTAACCAATAAGATCAATAACTATATCCTTACTAAATTGTCGACGATATTCAAAAGCAAGCCTTGCTACTTCTAACACAGCTTCCGGCTTGTCAGCATTTACGTGGATAACTGGTACCTCAAACCCTTTTGCAGGATCAGAGGAATAATGCGTAGACCGAGAGTCAAATTGCTCTGTAGTGAATCCAATCATATTGTTAGCAATAATATGAATTGATCCTCCTGTTTGGAAACCACGTACTCGGCTGTAGTTTAATACCTCTGTTACTACACCTTGCCCTGGAAAAGCAGCATCTCCATGAACTAAAATTGCAAATGCTGCATTCTTATCCTGCCTCGGATAACCAGGTATATCTTTTACCTCTTGTGCAGCTCTAGTTTGACCAGTCACTACAGGGCTCACTACCTCAAGATGGGATGGATTATAGGCTAGCTGTACTGTGACGCCATTATTTGAACGATAGGTAGCCCCTTTATGATATTTCACATCACCAAACCAGCCTTCTGCAATCTCTAAAGATCCATCCTTAGGTAAGAATGCCTTAGACGGTACATGAGCGAACTCAGCAAACATCATCTCATACGGTTTTTTCAAAACATGCGTTAAGACGTTTAATCGGCCACGGTGGGCCATTCCGATATTCACCTGTTTAGTTTTTGTTTTCCCAGCCTGATTAACTAATTCATCGATTAAAACAACTAATGCATCAAGCCCTTCTATAGAAAAACGCTTGGCTCCTACAAACGTACGATGAATGAATTTTTCAAATCCTTCAATTTTAGTTAAACGTTCTAGTAACTCTTTCTTTTCTTCTAATGAATGGCTTTGATTTAAAGCATTTCCTTCAATTTTATCTTGAAGCCACTGTCTCTCCTTGGAGTCAGCGATATGTGTAATTTCAAAAGCAATACTTTCTGTGTAAACAGACCTTAGAAAATTGATAGCCTCAAGACCATTACGTATTTCTTTAGGAGGATTAGTAATTATAAGAGCTGCCGGTACATCTACTAAGTCCTGTTCAGAAAGGCCATAGAATTCCATACTAATTTTTGACGGATCCTGTATTCCATTGTTAAGTGGGTAGATATTAGCATTTTGGTGTCCATGTGTACGAATAGCATCTGCGAGCCGAATAGCTCGAAGAATTTTATCTAAGTTGTTGTCTGCATTATCTGAGATCGATATAGTCTCACGTTGACCCAAAGAATCGACTGGAGAACCATATTGTTGAAACAACGCTCCTATTTCCTCTTCTACGTCATCAGGTGATTGTACATATAAATCGTATTGCTCTAACAGGTACGCTAAATTGGGTCCTTGAAATTGATTCCATGGATAATTGTTATTCATTAGTACACATCCTTATAATTTTATATCTAATCCTACTTGTCCTAAAGAAGCCCAACCCATTGCCAATATGTCATGCTGAAGACAATGATTAATAAGTATCCTACTATAGTTATTGGAAGACCAGATTTCAAAAGATCTTTGGTTGTAAAAGCACCGGTACCATATGCAAGCATATTCTGCGGTGCGCTTACAGGTAGCAAGAAACCGAAGCAAACAACAAACTGTTGTATTAATACAAGACCAGGACCGTTAAATGAAGTTGGCTGCATGGAGACCACTAAAGCGATAACGATAGGTATAAAAGCAGAAGCCAAGCTGGTAGCACTTGCAAAACCTAAGTGAATCAAAATATTAAATAACGAAAGCACCATGATAATAAAAATAAGAGGCATTTCTGTCAAACCGACTGCTTCTAAACTATTTTGCGATAACCAAGCAGCTCCTTGTGTTTGTAAAAGCACTGTACCCATTGATATCCCAACTGCAAATACTACAAGAGTTCCCCATGGAATCTTATTTTGCACTTCTTTCCATGAAAAAATTCCAATTCCAGGCAAGAGCATAACCATGACCGCTATAAAAGTCACTGTCGTTGAATCTAGTGGGTGAAGTATACCTTCTGTTGCCCAAAGAATTAGCAATGCGACGGAAATAATGATTAATCTTTTTTCTTTCCCTGTTATAGGACCCAAATCTCTTAATTGATCTTTAATAACTACGTCACCATTTTCTAATTCCGATAGCTCTGGTTTGATAAGCTTATTCATTAGAAAAAATAGTAAGACAGACATCAGTATGGACCAGGGACCTGCATATATAAACCATTGCCCCCAGGTAATGTTAATGCCAAAAGTCTCTTCAATAAATCCAAGAGCAACCATATTTTGGGCTGCAGCTGTTTTAATACCAACATTCCAAATAGATATAGACTGCACTGCCGTAACTATTAATAAAGCGGAAAGCCTACTTGTTTTAGGTAAATTAAAAGCAGCTACTATTCCTAAAAGAATAGGAAGAATTGTACCCGCGCGGGCTGTAGCACTAGGAACAAATAGAGCTAATACAATACTTACAACGATTGTCCCAAAAACTAAGCTCTTTGTTTTTGTACCAACTTTGGACATGATGAAAAGGGCTAACCTTTTGTGTAATCCCGTAAGCTCCATCGCTGCTGCGATAAATGTAGCACCGGCTACTAATCCGACTGCAGAAGAACTAAACCCACCTAACGCAAGCTTTAATGCACCTGATGTCGTGTAATCTACTGTAGGATCATCAATAGTTGGAGCAAGACCTATAAATACTGAAATGAGCACAATTATTATGGAGGCACTTACAGGAAACGATACAGCCTCTGTAACCCACAGAATTACTGCTAACGCAAGTATTGCCAGAGCTCTCTGCCCAGCAACAGGAAGTCCTTCAGGATTTGGTAACAAAATAATGATAAGAAATACTGCAAAAGCCAGAAGAACAAATAACATTTTATTTTTTTTCATCTTTTCTTCTCCTCTACTTCTATAAATTTACAAATAGACTAACTAAGTATGAATTCATACTTTGCGATTAAACATACTTGTCGATAAAACAATAGGTAAACTCACTTTTATAAAGCACTCTGAAGACTTATCTGCTGTATTTTGTCCTATTTTATCCTTATTAATCATTCCAGCTTCTTCAATTCTCGTGCACGTTATTTTAACTTTTCAGTTTTGGAAATCGCCTCTTTCTCTTAATTACTCTCTTACTTGGACTTCACTTTTAAGTCATTAATAATTTTTTCATACAAGTTTCTAAATTATCTTGTAATAAAAAAACCTTTTTATACCTGATATTCCCAAGCAAAATTTCATGAATTGCAGGATTTTTGATGCTGTTTCATTTAAAAGAATAGGTTTAATATTATTAATTGTGAATAATTTCACAATAACGTAAGTATAACTCTTTTGTATTTTTTTGTTATACTATTATTCTTTTTTTCACTATTAGTTCATAAATTATTAATCAATTGTTCATAATTTTGTCATTTTTTTATTATTTATATATAATTTAATTTTGTTTAAAGTTATTAAGCAGATGGCAGTTGGTCGGGTTAATCTCTAAGCTATCCCTTATAGTAAACGTTCGCGCTGTCATCTCTTATATAGCTCACTTATCCTACTGGAGACACCTGCTACTGATATCAATACATGTAAAAAATAATCCACTATTTTTCCAAATTTATGAGAGAATAAATAGAAGAGTGTTATATATATAAAAAGGAGGATGTTCAATGGAGTTATTTAAACGTGGGCTCCCTATGTTTTGTTTTTTATGTCTTCTCTCTGCATGTGGTAATGATTCCGAAACATTGAATAATCCAATACCAACAGAACTTAACATTCCTGTTCCGATAGAAAAAGTTGAAGCTGATCCTTATGAAATTTTAGTTCAGGAAAAAAATAAAAGTTTAAACCTTACTCCACTGGATTTCACTTCCTCTTATGCAAGTGAACTAGGGCTCACCTTTTATGAACCAAAATATGAGAAGTTTTCTGCTAACGGTGAAGTTACTATTGCAGGTGAGATAAAAAAGACTGACGAACTAAAATCCAACTACATATGGATTAATGTCCAAACAGAAAAAGAAAATAGTTATATTCAGGAACAGGATTATTTTGTTCCAATTAGTGATGGTAAATTTAAGAAAACCGTTCATTTTTTTAACGGTGAAGGAACGTATAAGATTAAAGTACAAATACCGAGCACAGAACGAGAAAACCATTACTATGATACAGCAAACTTTGAAGTTCTAAATGTAAACCCAAATAGAATTAGAGATGTTGCCTATACACCTATTGGTTTAGAAGTCGGTCTTATCCTTAATACAGAGGTCGGCTATGTAGAAGAAGACGGTATTTATACATTGAAGGGGAGCTTACAGAATGGTGAATTATACGAGGATATTATGGTTCGGCTATCAAAAGACGGTCAAACGTGGAGTAATGTAATTCCAATACAAAAAGGTCAATTTACTTCCAATATTCCGCTTTTGTTTGGAAAAGGCTTGCATACGCTAGAAGTTATGATTCCCGATTTAGAGAAAGATAACTTTTACAAGACTGCAACAGATTTGCTTATAGAAAATACATCGTTAGAGATATTGGAACCAATCTCTTATTCTTCCCTATATGCTGAACGCGGAATAAATCTGGTTGAGCCTGTCAGTGGAGAAAAGACAACAGGACACACGTTTCACATTAATGGTTTTATTGATCCAGAAGCTACACTATCAAAACAAACTACCCATCTCTATGTGCAAACTCAAAAAGGTGAAGATCAAGCCCTAGAGGTCATTCCCATCCAAGACTTTACATTTAACGATTATTTTCATTTGAGATTTGGCCCTGGAGAATATGAAGTATCTATTAGCGTCCCTGAGATAACTGAAACTAAAAATGACTTCTTTAGATATTATGAGGTTGCTAAGTTCGATATAATTTCTACAGCTGAACAGGATAAACGAGATATTCTTCCTTCAAGAGGAATTGAATCTGATGCACCACAAATTATTGACCTAGCAAACAGTCTTACAAAAGGAAAAACTTCCGAATTAGAAAAGTCAAAAGCTATTTATGACTTTGTAGCTAACACCATCTCTTATGACGTAGTTAAATTCCAAAATGACGACTTTAAATGGGATGACAGTGCCTTAAAAACTTTAAATTCTCAAACGGGGGTATGTCAGGACTACGCCTACCTTACTATTGCACTCTTACGTGCAAGCAATATCGAAGCCCGTTTTGTAGAAGGTTTCACTACAGATAGACATGCATGGGTAGAAGCGAAGGTCGATAATCGTTGGGTCACAATGGATCCTACATGGGGTGCAGGCTACCTAAATGACAACAAGGAATTTATAGCTAGTTTTAGTGAAGATTATTTTGACCCTGAGGAAGAGGATTTCCAAAAAACGCATACTCGCATTGGTTTAGTATATTAAATTGAGTAGGAGGGCTGGAAAAAATCTCCGTTGGCTGTGACGTTGCTTTTTCCATTTGCCTGTCGGGGCAAACACAGGGGCTTGCGCTTTTCTATTTGGCTAGCTTCAGCCCCTTGCCCCTCGGGGTCAAATGGATAAAAGCTCCGGTGGCTGTGAGGCTGCCTCCTCCCTTTTTCCATTTGCCTGTCGGGGCATACACAGGGGCTTGCGCTTTTCTATTTGGCTAGCTTCAGCCCCTTGCCCCTCGGGGTCAAATGGATAAAAGCTCCGGTGGCTGTGAGGCTGCCTCCTCCCTTTTTCCATTTGCCTGTCGGGGCAAGCACAGAGGCTTGCGCTTTTCTATATATAAATAAAGAGGATGGTTGTGGTGTATTCACAACCATCCTCTTTGCAACATTTATAGAGGTTTTATTTATTTTTTTAGTAATAATTTTACGACTTAAATAGGTATTTTTCATGCATTCGTTTCTCCCAAGTTTGATGGATTTTCTCTTTCCCTTCCTTTTATAAACCATGGGTTACTAGGTCTTTCAAGTGGTGTAATATTCATAATAAAATAACCAACAATTAAAATTAGAATAACGAGTGAGTAAAAAAGAGTATCAATTGGATGGTCATGCTCTACGATGATTAGACGGATCATTGCTGTGATGCCTACATATAAAAAATATCTAAGCGGAAAGTGGTAGTCTTCTTTGAAGTACTTCACGATCATAGTGATGAATTCAAAATACAAAAAGAATATGAGGATGTTAGCAAGGAACATTTTATAATCGCTCGGACCTACTGTGAGCAACACCTTTATAAAAATCGTCAGCTCCTTCACTAACAAAAAGGCCAGTATAAAGGCCAAGAAGACTAAGCAGAGGTTTAAAAACATTTGCAAGGCTTTTGGGATGATCGATAACACAGCTGTAAATTTAACCATTCAATTCCCCCTTTTTTATAATACATTATTATAATGTAAGGTTACCTTACATGTCTACAATGGAATTTCAGAATATTTTTTAAATAACACTACGTATTCCTACATACTGTAATTTGGATAGAAAATAGAAGTGCTACTCAAATATGACAAAGCGTAGCACTTCTTAGAAATAGTTGTGGATAATCAAGCCTTTACTCGATTAATTCTACAAATTTAGTGGCGGCAGTTGATAATGGAACTCTTTTTAGAAAGCACACTCCTATATTTCTTGGCGGTATACTCTCTTTTAACTTTACCTCTTTAAGCATCCCCTTTCTTAAATAATCTCCCGCAAATTGCTTAGTAACACAAGCAATACCTAAGTTAATTTTTGCGAACTCCAATAGTAAATCATGAGAACCTAATTCAAATTCAGGTGATATTTTTACACCCTTTGAAAGCATAATTTCTTCCACATATCTTCTCGAGACTGATTTTTGTTCGAGGAATATTAATGGAAATTTTACAAGCTTGTCCAAACTAATTGGCTTTGACAAGACTTTATCAAACTTTTCCCCATATACAAAGATGTCTTGTACCTCTAGACAAGGCCGTTGTCCCAAACTATCATCATCTATTGGAAAATTACAAAGAGCAATGTCTACGCCTCCACTCTTTAAAATATTGCAAAGCTCCATGGTCGTACCATTTACAATGGTAAATTTAATACTAGGATATTTATTATGGAATTCCTCTAAATAAGGGAGCAAGAAAAATCTTGAAATGGTATCTCCCACTCCAATTTTAAGTTCACCTGCAGTAAGGTTTTTAAATTCTAAAATTTTCTCTTCACCAGTATCAATGAGCTTTAAAGCAGAGCTAGCATATTCAAAAAGTACAGAGCCTTCTGTTGTTAAAGTAACTCCTTTTGTCGTTCTATAGAATAATCTGGTATCTAGTTCTTTCTCCAGTTGCATTATGGCCTGACTAACTGCCGACTGACTCATAAAGAGATCTTTTGCAGCCTTCGAAAAGCTATTATTTTTACTTACCATGCAAAATATTTTATATAAATCCAATTTCCCTGACATATAAGCACCTCTTATATCTATTATAATATATATTAATTTTACTTATATCACTGTTTTACGTAGAATTACAAGTGGTAATAATATATTTATAATAGTTGAAGGAGCGTTCAATTTGGAAAGAGTAGTGGGAACAGTTGTAAGAGGTCTTCGTGGCCCAATTATAAATAATGGTGATAATATTGAAGAAATAGTAGTAAATAGTGTATTAAAAGCATCAGAAGTGGAAGGCTTTTCTATCAACGATCAGGACATTGTGACAGTAACTGAATCTATCGTTGCCCGCGCTCAAGGAAACTACGCCAGTATAGACCAGATTGCCACTGACGTTCATTCGAAATTTGGAGATGACACACTAGGTGTAATTTTTCCAATCCTAAGTCGTAATAGATTTGCAGTAGTACTACGTGGAATAGCAAAAGGTGCAAAGAAAATAGTCTTAATGCTAAGCTATCCTTCTGATGAAGTCGGCAATCATCTTGTAGAAATTGACGAATTAGATGATAAAGGCGTAAACCCTTGGACAGATGTCCTTACAGAGAAACAGTTCCGCGACTACTTTGGATATAAACTGCATCCTTTTACTGGAGTAGACTACATTGCATACTATAAATCGTTAATAGAAGAATACGGAGTGGAATGTGAAGTCATTTTCTCTAACAACCCAAAATCTATTCTAGACTATACAAAAAACGTACTTGCTTGTGATATTCACTCAAGATTTAGAACGAAGAAAATCTTAAAAGCAAATGGTGGCGAAAAAATTTACAGTCTAGACAACATATTATCGGAGTCCATTGATGGAAGTGGTTTTAACGAGGAATATGGTTTACTTGGATCGAACAAATCTACAGAAGACACGGTGAAGCTTTTCCCTCGCGATTGCCAACCAATCGTTGATAACATTCAAGAAATTATAAAAGAAAAAACAGGAAAAAATGTGGAAGTAATGGTATATGGAGATGGAGCATTTAAAGATCCTGTAGGACATATTTGGGAGCTAGCTGACCCCGTCGTTTCACCAGCCTTCACATCTGGATTAGCTGGAACTCCAAATGAAGTAAAATTAAAATATCTCGCAGATAATAACTTCGCTCACTTAAGAGGAGAAGAATTAAAGCAAGCAATTACTGAGCATATTAATAACAAAGAAGACAATCTAGTTGGAGCAATGGAAGCTCAAGGTACAACTCCACGTAGATTAACTGATCTTATTGGTTCTCTGTCAGATCTTACTTCCGGTAGTGGAGACAAAGGTACACCAATGATTTATATTCAAGGATACTTTGATAACTACACAAAATAAGAAAAAATTAATAAACGAGGCGGGTACATAACTCTCCTCAAAATAAGAAGCCTTGAAAATTCTACGGATGTAAAATTTTCAAGGCTTCTTTCAATTATCTGAAGTTATTTTCGGTTACAGCGAATTGAGAAAAAACTGTACTTAGCTAATGTCTCTGCTAAGTGCAGTTTTTGATTCTTTAAATCTATTTAAAACTCTTCATTAAAGACGTCTTTTGGAATCTCTGGCTTAGAAGCTTCTATCATTAAAATAACAGCAGTAATGATATGCATAATCATTCCTACAAGAGGTATGAAACCAATGCAAGAGGTTACTATTCCTAGTATACTCCCTGTTGTAGTTCCTCCGCCTTCTTTTTTTGTAATCACTAGAGTAACTATATGCAGTGCCAGCATAATTAGCAAAGGAACCCAGGCCAAACTAAGAATTATGATTCCTCCAAGAACTGGTATACCTAGTACAGCCTCTAATCCTCCTGTAACCCATTTCAATATTTTTGAATTTGACATATTCTCTACATCCTCTATCTTCATTTTTTTATAATTATTATGAATATAACATAACCAGAGAGGGATGTCTTAACTTTCTTATGATTTATTACCCATTTAATCCAATACAGATATTTAGTATTGGCTATGTTAAAGGCTAGGGTTGATTTACGATGTGTTCTAAATCGGCAAGTAGAATTGATTTCCGCGCCAACCGGACGCTTTTTCGCGGGGTGAGCGATAATCCATCACCCATCTATAATGCCCAACTCTAACACACTTATTATTGCGTAAATATTACCCCCTAAAAACATTTTTAAATTTACTAAATTATCAAAATAAAAAGTATTAAGTCATAGTTTATTACTATATAATTCTATTAAGGGGGGAATTATATGTTGAAACAGTCCATTATAGAAAACGTATTGGAAGCAGCACTTTCTACCGGAGGAGATTTTTCAGAGATCTTTGTAGAAGATAAATACGTCAATCAATTAGTACTACAAAGCAACAAAGTAGAAAAAAGTAATTCGGGTAGAGATTTTGGTATTGGTATTCGTATATTTTTAGGGTTACAGAGTATTTATACGTATACTACTGATTTTTCAGAAGAAGGTTTAATACAAGCAGCCAAGCGAGCAGCCCATGCCATCCAAGGCGGTTCTGCTGGAATCATTCATCCACTTCAAAAAGAAATTATTCAGCCACTACATACTATTGCTTTAAAGCCTCGTAGTGTAGAAAATCTTAGAAAAGTATCTGTAATGAGACAGGCAAATGATATTGCAAGAGGCTTTGATCCTCGTATTAAACAGGTAGGAATACGCTATATAGACGAGGAACAGAATGTTTTAATCGCAAATTCAGAAGGAAAGTTTGTAGAAGATACTCGTGTATATAGCCGACTATCTATTCAAGCCACTGCTTCTGATGGTATTGAAATGCAGACTGGCTTTTATGGGCCAGGTGCTCATGCTGGTTTCGAATTTATAGAAAATCTTAACTTAGAACATTATGCCGGAGAGGCTGCTCGTATCGCAGTAAATATGCTTGGTGCTGAGGAATGTCCTAGCGGAAAGTTCCCAGTTATTATTGACAACGAATTTGGAGGAGTTATTTTTCATGAGGCATGCGGTCATGGCCTAGAGGCTACATCGGTTGCCAAAAACAATTCTGTTTTTGCTAATCGAATAGGTGAAAAAGTTGCTCCTGACATTGTATCCTATATTGATGATGGGACATTACCTAACGAATGGGGTTCATTAAATATTGATGATGAAGGTGAAAAAACTCAAAAGAACGTATTAATTGAAAATGGTATTTTAAAGGGCTATCTGATTGATAAATTTAATGCTAGAAGAATGAATGCAAAGCCAACAGGTTCTTCACGTCGAGAATCATATAGATACAACCCTACGTCACGAATGACTAACACATTTATTGCACCTGGGTCTTCTACTCCGGAAGAAATAATAGCTTCTACAGAATACGGAATCTATGCTAAATATATGGGTGGAGGGCAAGTTAACCCTGCCACTGGAGACTACAACTTCGCAGTTATGGAAGGTTATATAGTTAAGAATGG
Organism: Psychrobacillus sp. FSL W7-1457; assembly: GCF_038593405.1. Lineage (NCBI taxonomy): Bacteria > Bacillati > Bacillota > Bacilli > Caryophanales > Bacillaceae > Psychrobacillus > Psychrobacillus sp. FSL W7-1457. The sequence goes on along the minus strand of NZ_CP151993.1, from coordinate 1,305,667 downwards.
AGAAATAGCTCAACCAATCCGTGGTGCTACGCTAATTGGAAATGGTGCAAAGACGTTACAACTAGTAGATCGTGTCGGAAATAATCTAGCTCACGGTGCTGGAATGTGCGGTTCCATTAGTGGAAGCCTTCCAGTTAACGTAGGACAGCCCATGATTCGTGTAAGTGAAATCACTGTTGGTGGAACAAAGGGGGAATAATGATGAATACAACAGACTTTCAAAAAGAGCTGCTTACACAAGCAAAAGCCACTGGATTTTCTGAAGCAGAAGCTTACTACGAAAGATCAGATTCGTTTAAATGTATGATTTTTAATGGAGAAGTAGATAGTTATGAAACCTCTGAAGAAGCTGGCATAGGATTTAGAGGTCTTTATAACGGAAACATGGGCTATGCTTATACAGAAAAAATAGATGAGAGCTCGATTGCCTTCTTGGTAGAAAACGCTAAGAATAATGCTGATATCTTGGATGAAAGTGATAACTCTTCTATTTTCGAGGGAAGTAAAGAATATGTCCAACATAGCTTTTATAGTCCCGAATTAAGGAAGATAGGAATTCCTGAGAAGATTGAGCTTATAAAAGCCATTGAACAAAAAGTATTGGCATACGACCCAAGAATAACTACTTTAAATTATTGCATGCTAGAAGATTTTAATTCCGAACGATTAATGATTAATAATAAAGGACTCTCTTTGCAGGATGAAAGAAACGGACTTTATATTTTTGTATCTGCAGTTGTAAAAGCTGATAATGAAATGAAAACTGGACACGTTATTAAAATGACACGTGATTTTCATACTTTGAATGCTGATGAAATTGCTACTGAGCTAGCAAAAGAAGCATTATCTTACTTGGGGGGTAAAACCATCCCGAGCGGAAAATACCCAGTATTATTCAGACATGATTCCGCTGCCTCTCTCCTAGCAACCTTTTCTGAAATTTTCTCGGCTGAAAATACTCAAAAGGACCAATCTCTTTTAAAAGGTAAAGTTGGAGAGAAAATAGGATCAGATATACTGACTCTTGTAGATGACCCTTTCCACCCTGATGCTTTTTCTGGATCTTCGTTTGATGGCGAAGGAGTTGCTACCAAAAAACGAACAATTATTTCTAATGGAACATTAGAAACTATTCTACACAATCGGAAGACTGCTAAGATTGATGGCTGCGAGTCCACTGGAAATGCATTTAAGTCCTCTTACAAAGGTACTTTAACTATAGCACCGCAAAATTTATATATTGCTCCTGGAGAGCAAAACAGAGATCAGTTATTAGGTAATCTTCCAAATGGCATTTATATAACTAATTTATCTGGGCTACACTCTGGAACAAATACTATTTCAGGTGACTTTTCTGTGGAGGCAACAGGATATCATATTAAAGACGGGAATATCGCATCACCTATAAACCAAATGACTATTGCTGGAAACTTCTATCACCTTATGAAAAACATAGATGCCATTGCATCAGATCTTACCTTTCAACCTGGAGGCTATGGTTCACCCTCTATATTAGTAAAAGAGCTTGCTGTAACAGTAGACTAATGAATCTAGCTTTCTTTGAATAAACAGGGAAAGAAGTAAACTCACTTCTTTCTCTTTTACTATGCAAAAATCTGTAAGCATCTTTAGGGGTTGCTTTGATTCAAGGGTAGCTCAACTAGGATAAGTGAGGCAAACAAAATATCACAAACCGAGGCAAATGATTATGAAATTGATTCATCCATAAAAAAAATCGCCTCTCAATTAAAATGAGAAGGCGATCACTTCCTTATTTTAATAACCCTTGCTTCAAATCATTGTGCCACTTAGTAAGCATCGGAATATCCGCTTCTGTAATAGTCCCTACTTCCTGCGCTGCATTAACCAAAGTCTCAAAGTTAGTTAGGCTGACAAAGTTTATCTCTGCTTCTTTAAAAGACTCCTCTGCTTTAGGAAGTCCATATGTAAAAATACTTACTACTCCAAGTACTTCTAACCCAGCTTTTTGAAGCGCTTCAACAGCTGTTAAGCTACTTCCTCCAGTGGAAATTAGATCTTCGACCACTACTACCTTCTGACCTGTCACTACTTTTCCTTCGATTTGGTTTCCTCGACCGTGCTCTTTTGCTTTTGAGCGTACATACATCATCGGAAGCTCTAATACATCACTTACCCATGCCGCATGAGGAATACCTGCAGTTGCCGTTCCTGCAACTGCTTCTGTTCCTGGGAAACTCTCATTAATTGCTTCAGCAAGACCTTTTGCAATCTCCTTGCGAATGACCGGAGAAGACATCGTTATACGATTATCACAATAAATTGGTGATTCAATTCCTGATGCCCACGTGAAAGGATCGTTTGGTTTTAGTTCTACTGCTCCTATTTCAAGAAGTGCTTTTGCAATTCTATGTTCAAGTGTCATGCTTGTTCCTCCCACATTTTTAGAATAGTTTTATAAGCCTCTACGGGATTTTCTGCTTCTGTGATTGCACGTCCAACAACAATGTGAGAAGAGCCTAGCTTCCTCGCATTAGAAGGAGTCGCTACTCGAACTTGGTCGTGTGCTTCTCCCGTAGATAATCGTATACCTGGAGTAACTCTTAAAAAGTCTCCCCCACACGCTTCTGCTATTTTCTTTGCCTCTAGTACGGAGCATACTACCCCATCTAATCCTGCTTTTTGGGAAAGCCTAGCATAATGAAGAACAGATTCCTCTAGAGTTTGTTTAATCAGCTGTTCCTCTTGCATTTGCTTCTCAGAAGTGGAAGTTAATTGAGTAACGCCTATAATAGCAGGTCTTACATTACCGGCCGAAGTTCCGGCCTCTAAGCCTTCACGAGCTTTTGACATCATAGTCTCTCCTCCAGCAGCGTGGACATTGATCAGATCTACTCCTAAACGTGCTAATCCTTTCATCGCCTGTCCGACTGTATTTGGAATATCATGTAGCTTCAAATCTAGAAAGACATCATGTCCTTTTTCCTTAAGCTTATAAACGATGGCTGGACCTTCCTGCATAAATAGTTCCATTCCAACCTTCACAAAAAGAGGTTCCTCAAAAGGTGTTAAAAAACGGTAAACTTCTTCTGCTGAAGAAAAGTCTAATGCGATAATGGGGCTGTTTTTCATAATCGATGGCTCCTTCCAACTAAATCGTTTACTGTTTGATATCCAAGCTCATCTAACTTTTCTGGTAACTGATCAATCAGTGTCGGACAAATGAATGGATCGACAAAGTTAGCAGTTCCAACAGCAACTGCACTTGCCCCGGCTGATAAGAAATCAATGACATCGTCTATATTTGAAACTCCGCCCATCCCTATAATAGGTAGGGAGACTTGTTTAGCCACATCATATACCATACGAAGTGCAACTGGCTTAATAGCTGGACCCGATAAGCCACCTGTTACATTTGCAATGACAGGACGGCCAGTTCGAGTATCCAAGCGTAAACCGAGTAATGTATTAATCATCGTTATTCCATCGGCGCCGCCAGCTTCCACTGCTTTAGCTATCTCCCCTACATTCGTAACATTAGGCGACAACTTTACATAGACAGGAACGCTTGAAACTTCCTTGACGGCTCTTGTTAATTCTTCTGCTATTAGGGGATCTGTTCCAAACGTAATTCCACCTTGTTTAACGTTTGGACACGAAATATTTAGCTCTAGAGCGTATACGTTAGGTGCCTTTGAAATAGCCTCAGCAACACCAACATAGTCCTCTGTTAATGTCCCAGCTACGTTTGCTATGATGGGCACGTCATATTGCTCTAGCCAAGGAAGCTCGTTTGTCATGACCTTAGCTAGTCCTGGATTTTGCAGTCCAATCGCATTCAGCATCCCTGCAGGCGTTTCAGCTACTCGAGGAGTTGGGTTACCTAGTCGTGTTTCTAAGGTAGTTGCTTTAATCATGATAGCTCCTAATTTGGATAGATCATAGAGTTGAGCATATTCCTTCCCAAACCCAAAACACCCAGAAGCAGGCATAATTGGGTTCTTTAATGACAGTCCTGGTAATTCGACAGCTAATCTATTCATACTCGAATCACTCCTGACTGGAAGACTGGACCATCTGAACAAACTTTCAGATAGTCAACTTCCATTTTTTCCGTTGTCTCACATACACATGCAAAACATGCACCGATCCCACAGCCCATTCGTTGTTCAAAAGAGAGGTAACCTTCTTTATGCGGATACATTTTTTCCATAGCAGCAAGCATAGGCGTTGGACCACAACTATAGTACACAGCAAAGTCGTCATTCATAGTCTCTAATACATTTGTTACAAACCCCTTATGACCATAGCTTCCATCTGCTGTAACTATATGTGTTTCGCCAAGCTGGTTAAATAGCTCCTCGTAGAAAACAACATTCTCGAATTGAAAGCCTAATACATGGATTGGCTCCACACCTTTTTCAACTAATCTTTTAGATAATTCATAGAGAGGAGGGACTCCAATTCCTCCCCCCACAAGTAATGCCTTATCACCTGAAGAGACTTTTTCTATTGGAAACCCTTGACCTAGGGGACCAAGTATATCTATATAATCCCCTGGTCTTTTCTCTGAAAGTAGCACAGTTCCTCTGCCCTCAGCACGGTAGATCATCGTAAATTCCGATGCCTCTCTATTTATAGAACAAATACTAATCGGTCTTCGTAGTAGTGGCTCCATTTGATTTGCCACACGTACATGAACAAATTGGCCAGGTTGTTTCATCTCCTGTACGAGCTGTCCCTTTAACGTAAGCCTAAAAATGTTCGTCGCAATTTTATGTTGAGATACAACAATCATCTGCTCCTGTTTAATCATGCACGGACCTCCTGTAGCTTCATCGTATCCGTAGAGAAGCTCATCGATTCAATTACACGAACCATTGCCTCTGCCGTATCTAGAGAAGTTAAGCAAGGAATTCCATTTTCAACAGACTCCCTACGAATTCGGAAGCCGTCACGCTCGGGCTGCATGCCTTTTGTTAAAGTATTAATAACAAATTGCGCTTCCCCTTTTTGAATAACATCAAGTAAAGTAGTTCCCTTAGAACCAATTTTGTCTACAATATCTACTGGAATACCTGCCTCTTGTATTGCTTTAGCGGTACCCTCTGTTGCAATTATGCGGAAGCCAATTGCGTGGAAACGCTTAGCGATATCTGTTGCTTCTTCTTTGTCTTTATCAGAAATCGTCATTAGCACTGAGCCATGATCCTTAATTTCCATTCCTGCAGCTACTAGGCCTTTATATAGGGCTTTTTCTAATGTTATATCTTTACCCATAACCTCTCCAGTGGATTTCATCTCTGGCCCTAGGGTAATATCTACACGGCGCAGCTTAGCAAAGCTGAATACAGGAACCTTTACATATACTCCTGGACTATTTGGTGCAAGCCCTGTTTTAAATCCTTGTTCTACAATGGACTTTCCTAAAATTGCCTTTGTTGCAATGTTTGCCATTGGAATCGATGTAATTTTACTTAAGAAAGGTACCGTACGGCTTGAGCGTGGGTTTACTTCAATTACATAAACCTCGTCTTTGGAAATAACATATTGAATATTCATTAGACCTACTATTTTTAAACCTCTTGCCAGTCTTGTTGTATAATCTACCAATGTGTCTATATGTTTTTGTGATAGCTTTTGTGGTGGATATACAGCGATTGAATCACCTGAGTGCACACCTGCTCGCTCAATATGCTCCATGATACCTGGTATTAGAACATTCTCTCCATCACAGATTGCATCGACTTCGACCTCTGTACCAGTTAAGTAACGGTCAATTAAAACGGGCTTTTCCGGGCTAGCTTCAACCGCGTTTTCCATATAGTGTTTAATTTCATCTTCATTGTAAACGATTTGCATTGCTCGACCACCTAAAACATAAGAAGGTCTAACTAATACCGGATAACTAATTTCATTAGCTATTTCAATAGCTTCCTCTACAGATACTGCTGTCTTACCTAGCGGCTGAGGAATTCCTATTTCGTGAAGAGCAGCTTCAAATTTATTTCGATTTTCTGCTCGATCGATATCTTCTAGAGTAGTGCCTAATATTTTTACGCCTCGTTCTTCTAACGCTTCCGCTAGGTTGATCGCTGTTTGACCGCCAAACTGTACAACTACTCCTTTTGGCTTTTCAAGGTCCACGATGTGCATGACGTCTTCTACCGTTAAAGGCTCAAAGTATAATTTATCTGAGATGGAGAAATCGGTAGAAACTGTTTCTGGATTATTATTAATAATAATCGCTTCATAGCCTGCTTCTTTGATGGCCCATACAGAGTGAACTGTTGCATAATCAAATTCAACTCCTTGCCCGATTCTAATTGGACCAGAACCAAGTACGATGACACTTTCTTTATCCGTTTTAATGGATTCGTTTTCCTCTTCATATGTCCCGTAGAAATAAGGAGTTTCTGATTCAAACTCTCCTGCACAAGTATCTACCATTTTGTAAACTGGTGTAATTCCATGTTCCTTTTTAAAGTTATATACTTCTATTTCTTTCACGTTCCAATACTTTGCTATTGTCTTATCAGCAAAGCCCATTCTTTTTGCTTTATATAGAATTTCTTGATTAAAAGGATTCTCCTGTATTACCTTTTCATATTGCACGATGTTCTGTAACTTGTTTAAGAAAAACAGATCTATTTGAGACCATTCATGTATTTGCTCGATGCTCACACCACGGCGAAGTGCCTCTCCTATAAAGAATAAGCGCTCATCTCCTGCGCGACGAATTCTTTTGGCAATCCATTCGTCTGTAATGGATTCGCTGTTCTTCATTTCCAAATGGAAGTGACCTGTTTCTAAGGAACGGACAGATTTTAAGATTGCCTCTTCAAATGTACGTCCTAGCGACATTACTTCTCCGGTTGCTTTCATCTGTGTTCCAAGGTTACGTTTTGCTGATTCAAATTTATCGAAAGGCCATCTAGGAATTTTTGCAACAATATAGTCTAAAGCTGGCTCGAAGCAAGCATATGTCTTTCCAGTTACCGGATTCATCATTTCATCTAGTGTAAGTCCTACTGCAATTTTTGCTGCAAGCTTCGCGATTGGATAGCCAGTTGCCTTTGATGCAAGTGCTGATGAACGACTTACACGTGGGTTAACTTCAATAATATAGTACTGGAAGCTATATGGATCTAAAGCAAGCTGCACATTACATCCACCTTCGATTTTCAGCGCACGGATAATCTTTAAGGAAACATTTCGAAGCATTTGGTTTTCACGGTCCGACAATGTTTGTGTCGGAGCTACTACAATCGAGTCTCCCGTATGAATGCCTACTGGGTCAACATTTTCCATATTACAAACAACGATTGCATTATCAGCTGAATCTCGCATTACTTCATATTCAATCTCTTTGAAGCCAGCAATCGATTTTTCTAGTAGACATTGAGTCACAGGGCTATACTTTAAACCACTAGTTACGATTTCCACTAAATCTGTATCATTGTGACAAATACCTCCCCCAGTTCCTCCTAAGGTAAAGGCTGGTCTTACGATTACTGGGTATCCGATTCGCTCTACAAACGCCTTTGCTTCCTCGAGGTTGTGGATAATATCACTTTCCGGTACTGGTTCGTTCAATTCATTCATTAACGTACGGAATAAGTCACGATCCTCTGCTTTATGAATCGCCTCTAGTTTTGTACCAAGAATTTCAATTCCTAACTCATCCAATATGCCTGATTCATCTAATTGAATCGCCATGTTCAAACCTGTCTGTCCTCCTAAAGTTGGAAGGATTGCATCTGGACGCTCTTTGCGGATGATCTTACTCACAAATGGAAGAGTAATAGGTTCAATATATACTTTGTCTGCAATTTCTGTATCTGTCATAATAGTTGCTGGATTTGAGTTTACTAATATTACTTTGTAGCCTTCTTCTTTAAGGGAAATACATGCTTGTGTCCCCGCATAGTCAAACTCTGCAGCTTGACCGATTACAATTGGACCAGATCCGATTACTAAAATAGTTTCTATATCTTTACGTTTAGGCATGTGAAGTCTCCTTTTTGCTTTCTTTATTCATTAGTTCAATAAATTGATCAAATAAGTGGGTTGAGTCCTCTGGACCGCATGACCCTTCTGGATGAAACTGTACACAAAACACGGGATATTTTTTATGTCTTACACCTTCAATTGTTCCATCATTTAATGCTAGATGAGTAATTTCTAAATCCGTGTTAGAGATTGAATCTGCATCAATCGCATAGCCATGATTTTGTGAAGTTAGCTCTGTTCTTCCAGTAGTTAAATCTTTTACTGGATGATTTCCACCACGATGACCAAATTTTAGTTTAAAGGACGTTGCACCACTTGCTAGTGAAATTAACTGATGACCTAGGCAAACTCCGAAGATTGGAACATTTCCTATTAGACCTTTTACCATTTCAATAGACTCTGGTATATCCGTCGGATCCCCAGGACCATTAGATAGCATTACTCCATCAGGACGCATTGCTAAAATTTCTTTAGCTGATGTATTAAAAGGTACTACGATAACGTCACAGTCACGTTTGTTTAATTCTCTTAGTATTCCATGTTTCATACCGAAATCTACTAATACAACTCGTTTACCTCGCCCTGGACTTGGATAAGGTCTCGTAATAGAAACCTGCTCCACTACGTTTTTAGGAATATCAGTAGATTTTAACGTTGCCACTGTTTCTTCCACATTCACTTCTTCTCCAGCAGCTGTTAGCGTTCCTTTTAGAGATCCGTGCTTACGAATTATGCGTGTTAGCTTTCGAGTATCTATTCCTTCAATTCCTGGAATATTTTTTAAAGTTAAAAATTCATTCAATGTACTTTGGTTACGGAAGTTAGATGGGTTCTCTGCTAGCTCCCGAACTACAACTCCTGACAAGGCAATCTCTATTGCTTCAAAATCATCTGGATTAATACCATAATTACCTACCATCGGATACGTAAAAGTTAGTATTTGACTGCAGTTGGATGGATCTGATATAGATTCCTGGTAACCGGTCATAGCAGTTGTAAAAATAACTTCTCCAATAGTCCCTGATTCACTACCAAATGCATTTCCTTTAAAAACAGTACCGTCTTCTAATATTAAATATCTTGTTTTCATGCTTGTTCCTCCTGCCATACGATTTCTCCGTTATAGATTGTTACTTGTGGCCAACCTGTACAAACCCATCCATCAAACGGAGTATTTGTTCCTTTAGAAAGGAATGCTTCTTTATCTATTTTTTGTTCTTTATTTAAATCTACTAATACTAAATCAGCTGGAGCTCCTACTTCTAGCTTGCCAAATTCAAACCCAAATACGTTCGCTGGCTTGATGGTCAAATAATCTAGCAGTTGCTTTAATGACCACTCCCCCGTTTTTACGAAATGAGTATACAGTAATGGAAATGCTGTCTCTAATCCAACTATTCCAAAGGGAGCCTTTTCGAAACCATGTGCTTTTTCTTCATCTGTATGAGGGGCATGGTCTGTTGCTATAAAATCTAAAGTTCCATCTAACAATCCCTCACGTAAAGCCATCATGTCGTCTCTACCTCTTAGCGGAGGATTCATCTTCCAAATTGCATCATTTGCTGGAATATCCTCCTCGCAAAGTAATAAATGATGTGGACTTACTTCTGCAGTAACATGGATGCCGGCTTTCTTAGCGTCTCGAATCACTCGAACAGATTCCTTTGTACTTACATGGCAAACATGATAATGTGCTCCTGCTGCTTCAGCTAATAATATATCTCTCGCAATATGTACCGATTCTGAAACCGAATGGATTCCTTTTAATCCAAGCTCTTCATTTCGCTTTCCTTTATGCATTACCCCACCGTACAAAAGGGAATTATCCTCACAGTGAGCTACAACAGGAATAGTATGTTTTGCTGCCTCTTGCATCGCTTCCAGCATAGTTCCAGCTGTTTGTACACCGACTCCATCATCTGTTAAAGCAAATGCACCAAGTTCTTTTAGTGCGGCTATATCTGTACGTTCTTTACCTGCTTGACGTATGGTAATAGAAGCATAAGGAAGTACTCGAACTAGTGCACTTTTATCTACTAAATCTAATACATGAGAGAAGTTTTCTACTGTATCTGGAACTGGACGAGTATTTGGCATCGCACAAATCGTAGTATATCCCCCTTTTGCAGCAGCCTTAGTTCCTGTTTCTATTGTTTCTTTATGCTCTCCACCTGGCTCACGTAAATGAACGTGCACATCGATAAAGCCAGCGGACAGTAACATTCCTTTACCATCAATTACTTGCGCATCATCTAAAGTAGGAGTAGGAGTAATTTCAGCTATTTTCCCGTCTTTTACTACAACTGAGGTAGTTTCTAATTCACCTGATTTGTTTACTAGTTGGACGTTTTGAATAATTTTTGTCATGTTATTCTCTCCCTTTTAAGATCATCTCGATAACAGCCATTCGGATATAAACACCATTTTCCATTTGCTTAAAAATTCTAGAACGTTCACACTCTACTAATTCACTAGCTATTTCCACGTCACGGTTAAAAGGGGCAGGGTGCATAATGATTGCTCCATCTTTCATCCTTCGTTCCCGATCTACTGTAAGGCCATAAGACTTGTTGTACGCTTCCTTTGAAAAAGAAGCCAAACCATCGTGACGTTCATGTTGTACGCGAAGCATCATTAATACATCACTTGTTTCTATCGCTTCCTCAAAACTATTAATAGTTTCAAATTCTCCTTGCCATTCAGGAGGACAGACAAATTGAACGGTAGCTCCTAGTCTAGTAAGAGCTTGAGCATTAGACCTTGCCACCCTGCTATGCACTATGTCCCCTACTATCGTGACAATTTTATCCTCTAAAGTACCAAACTCCTGCCAGATCGTAAAAATATCTAACAGACTTTGAGTGGGATGATTTCCAGTGCCATCTCCGCCGTTAATGATTGCAGGCTTTACATTACCTATCAGCTCTTCAAAATAGTTGTTTTGCTCATGTCTTATAACTAGTGCATCAAGTCCTATAGCTTCCAGTACCTTTACTGTGTCATATAATGTTTCACCTTTTAACGTGCTTGAAAATCCAGCTTCAAACGGTAGCACATCTATTGGGAGCCTTCTTTCTGCCATTTCAAAGCTCATCTTAGTTCTAGTGCTCGGCTCAAAAAAGAGGTTTGCCATTGTATATTTACTTTTTAAAGTAGAGGCTGCGCCTGTTCGGAATGCTTCGGCTTGTTCTAATATTGCAATTATTTGTTCTACAGATAATTCCTTCATTGAGACTAAATTTTTCATGAATATCCGCCTTTCTATAAAAAAACCTCTTGAAAAAGCTCAAGAGGGTTCGTTAAAGCATGATCAAAGAAGAGATTTTTTACTAAAATTCTCTTTTCAATCTGAACCCTTCGTTGACTCTCTGTTCAACTTTTTAAAAGGTTATTATTCTTTTGTCTCGTTACCTGATGCTTGTGCTTCTTTTTTACCTGGTAGTATCCAGTTTAAAACTACACCAACGATTGCTGCTAGTGCCATACCTTCCACACTCAAAGCCTCTGTAACTATAAATTTAGCTCCACCTATACCAATTACAAGGATTACCGATGCAATGACTAGATTTCGGCTATTCCCAAAATCAATATTTGCTTCTACTAGCATTCGCAATCCGCTAGAAGCGATAATTCCGAAAAGAAGGATAGATACTCCACCGAGTACTGCAGTAGGTATCGTTGTAATTAGAGCCATGCCTTTACCAAAGAAAGAAAGTAATATGGCGATCACAGCTGCTCCCATTATTACATAAACACTATATACGCGAGTAATTGCCAATACTCCAATATTTTCACCATAGGTTGTCTTTGGAGGTCCGCCGATTAAGGCACTAGCAAATGTTCCAAGACCATCCCCTAGAAGTGATCGATGTAAACCTGGTTCTTTAATGTAGTCTCTATTAACTACCTTCCCTAATACTAATTGGTGGCCAATATGTTCCGAAATAGTAACAATGACAATTGGTACCATAATGAGCAAGATTCTAGAAGTAACTTCAAAGTCATAATGAACACCTGGTATTAAGAAATCAGGTAACGCTAGCAAGCTAGCCTCTTTAACCGGTGTAAAATCTACAATACCAATGAGGATAGAGTAGAGATATCCAACTACCAAGCCTATTAAAATTGGCATTGTACTAATAATATTTTTAAAAAAGATTGTACAAATGATTGCTGTAAATAATGTCACTAGCGCAGCTGAAAAATGTAAAAAGCTATATTCTTTTAAACCAGTTTCTACATTTGTAATATTCATGGCCATGTCCACTGCTACTCCTGCTAATCCAAGACCAATAACCATAATTACCGGACCAACAACGATTGGTGGTAATAGCTTCATAATCCACTTATAGCCACTCTTCCAAATGATCAGTGACACTACACCATATACCAAACCGACGAATACTGCTCCAATCATGGCATTTCCCGGGTCTATAGCTTTACCTGTTGATTCATTTAATCCATTTGAAGCAACTAGTATAGGCGCTATAAAAGCAAAGGAGGAACCAAGATACGCTGGTACTTGAAATCTGGTTATCATTAAAAAAATGATAGTTGCTATACCACTGGTTAGCAATGCGATAGCGGGACTTAACCCTACAAGCTGAGGTACTAATATTGTTGAGCCAAACATTGCAAACATGTGCTGAAAGCTTAAAGTAATCAGCTGTCCACCTGTAGGCTTGTCATTTACATCTAATATTGCCTTTGACATTTAAGTCGCCACCTTTTTGGTTTATTCAAAGATTGTTACAGCATCTATTTTGTCTGTCTCTGTAACTTTAACTACTATTTTTTCACTGCTAGAGGTAGGAATGTTCTTGCCAACGTAATCCGCTCGAATTGGTAGCTCTCTATGTCCTCTATCGATCAAAACAGCCAGCTGTATTTGAGAGGGTCGACCTATATCCATTACTGCGTCCATTGCCGCTCGAACTGTTCTTCCTGTAAATAGCACATCATCTACTAAAATTACTTTTTTGTTCGTTACATCATGAGAAATATCTACTTGCTGTACTAAAGGCTCATTAGAAGCGCTTTTGATTGATAAATCGTCTCGATATAATGTAATATCCAATTCACCCGTTTTGATTGGTTTGCCTTCAATTTTTTCGATTCTCTCAGCCAGTCTTTGTGCTAGATATGTACCTCTAGTTTTTATGCCTACTAATATACATTCTTCAATTCCTTTGTTCCGTTCAATTATTTCATGTGCAATTCGAGTAAGTGCCCTGTTAATGGCTTGTTCATCCAGAATACTTGCTTTTTCTTCCATAAATTATCTCCTCCTATTCGGAAATGTAAAAAACCTCTTGAGCTAGAAGAGCCCAAGAGGTTGTATGTGCGCGTTTAAAATATAGTGATCCTATTAATCCGCAGAATAATAGTGAGTCACTTTCACATGTACCTTCTCAGCCTCTCTGGACTGTTATTAAAGGTGAAACTATTCAATTTATTGTAATCAGTATATCTGACTATTCTTCTTTTGGCAATGCTGTTTTTCTTAAATCTTGCAATAAATCCGTGAAATCCTCTGGTAGTGGGTATGAGAATTCTAAGTATTCCCCAGTTCTAGGCTGTATAAAACCAAGAACTCCCGCATGTAAAACCTGTCCATTAAAGTTTAGTGTTTTCTTTGGACCATATTTTGGATCTCCAGCTAAAGGATAACCAATATACTTCATATGAACACGGATTTGGTGTGTTCTACCAGTTTCTAACTGACATTCCACTAAAGTATATTTGTTAAAGCGTTCTAATACACGGAAATGAGTTACAGCATGCTTACCATTATCAACGACTGCCATGTTTTGACGTTCTTTTTTGTCTCGGCCAATCGGTGCATCAATTGTTCCTTTGTCATGAGCTATGTGGCCATGAACAAGTGCTGTATATTTACGAGTAACAGTTTTCTTTACAAGTTGGTCTACTAAAGAAACATGGGCAACGTCGTTTTTAGCTACCATTAGAAGACCTGTCGTATCCTTGTCAATACGGTGGACAATTCCCGGACGTAGTACTCCGTTAATACCAGAAAGGTCCTTAATTTGATGCATAAGACCATTAACAAGCGTACCGCTAAGATGTCCGGGAGCCGGATGAACTACCATACCTCTTGGCTTATACACTACTAATACATCCTCGTCCTCATAAACGATTTCAAGGTTTAAGTTTTCTGCCACTATGTCTAGCTCAACTACTTCAGGAGGTGTGACAATGATAACATCGCCTTCTTTTACCTTGTAGCTTGTTTTGGCAGGCTCGTTATTAACTAATACACTACCATCTTTTATAAAATTTTGAATTTGTGTACGAGACCAGTCTGTATCAAAAGAAGCAATTGCTTTATCAATTCTCTCTTTTTCTTGTTCCTTTTCAATAATAAACGTTAATTCTTCCATTATTTCACCTTTTTCTTTTCAGCTCGTTCTTCTTGTAGTATAAAGATAATTACTACTACAACTCCTATAGTCAGGGCAGCATCTGCAATATTAAAAATCGGAAAATCATAGTTAACAATTGGAATGAGCACATCTACAAAATCAACTACTTCGCCTTTCCAAAGTCGATCTATAAAGTTACCAATTGCTCCACCTAGTAAAAGCATTAATCCTACTTGAAAAACAGGTTTCCCTTTTGCTTCCTTATGGAAGTAATAAATAATTGCAGCGATTACAATTATAGTAACTACCGCAAAAAATCCTATTTGTCCTTGGAGCATACCCCAAGCGGCACCACGGTTACGATGTGAAAGCAGTGCAAAGTAAGGGTCCCAAATCATAATTTGCTCACCAAGCGTCATATTTTTAACAACAAGCCATTTTGTCCATTGATCTAAGGCAATAACAAATACTGCTAGTCCATAAAATTTCCACACATTAATTCCCCCGATAATCAAATAAGCCTTAACGACCTCTCTCGTCTGTAGTAATGAATATTACATCCAACTAATAATTATTAAAAAGATTTTTGCTGAATAATATTAAACAATCTACAATAGTTTACCATAGAAACCTATCTCACGTAAAAGAGCATCTATAGATTATACAAAGAAAAGTTAGGCTTCTCTTTAACGTCCTGGGAAATTCTATGTTATATAATACTTTGCTGTTTATGCAAATACTATACTAACTCCTATAAAAAGTGCCCTAATTAACAGGTTCGCTATATAATCACTCTCATTATAAAAAAGCGAGTACGTAAACTGTAATCGTTCACGTACTCGCTTTTATTTTTTTTGACTGTTGTTTTAATGCCCTTGAATTTACATATAGGGCATCTATAAATTTATTATACGTAATGTTTTTCTACAACTTCTGCACAACGAGTACATAAAGTCGGATGAGCTTCGCTTTCTCCTACTGTTTCAGCAATAGTCCAGCAGCGTTCACATTTTTCACCATCTGCTTTTTCTATTACAACGGACGAATGCTCAAGCACTAAACTGTTTTCTGGAGCTTCAGATTGGGAGCCTCCCAGAACAAACTTAGATACGATAAATAGTTGTGCAAAGTCAATTGCATCAGTATCGAACAATACTTTATATTCATCACTAACATATAACGTAACTTTTGCTTCTAATGATTTACCAATTGTCTTCGCATTACGAGATTCCTCAAGTGCTTTAAGAACATCATCACGTAGCTCCATGATTTTTTCCCACTTAGGAGCAAGAGCTTCGAAAGCTGGGTATTCAACAGCATCTGGCATGTCAGTTAATTGGACACTTTCTTCCTTCTCATGCTCCAAATAAGCCCAAAGCTCATCTGTTGTATGTGGAAGAATTGGAGTTAACAGTTTCAATAAAGCTGAAAGTGTATTATACATTACGGATTGCATTGCACGACGATCTTTGTCATCTGCTCCATAAATATATACAACATCTTTTGCAATATCTAAATAGAACGAGCTTAATTCTCCAGATACGAAGTTATTTACTGTGTGATAAACGGTCGCAAAATCATAGCGCTCATAAGCTGCTCTAACAGTCTTAATAACTTCTTGTAATTTCATGTACATGTATTGATCTACTTCACGTAAATCTTCAAATGCTACACGATTGCTTGCTGGATTGAAATCACTGATGTTCCCATGTAAGAAGCGAAGTGTATTACGGATTTTACGATATACCTCTGTCACTTGCTTAATAATTGCATCTGAAACTCGAACGTCAGCAGTATAGTCTACTGAAGCAACCCATAGTCGTAAAATGTCAGCACCTAACTGGTTCATTACTTTTGCAGGAACAATTACATTTCCTAGTGATTTACTCATTTTACGACCATTTCCGTCTAAAATAAATCCGTGACTTAGTAGCCCTTTATATGGTGCATGACCATGCATAGCTGTACTTGTGATTAAAGAAGAGTTAAACCATCCTCGATATTGGTCAGAACCTTCTAGATATAAGTCTGCTGGGAATACCAAATCATCACGTTCTTCTAAAACACCATGGTAGGAAGACCCTGAGTCAAACCAAACGTCCATAATATCTGTCTCTTTTGTAAAGATACCATTTGGACTATGTGGATGTGTGAATCCTTCAGGAAGTAAATCTTTTGCTTCTCTTTCAAACCAAATATTCGAACCATGCTCACGGAAAAGATTTGATACATGAGCAATTGTTTCTTCTGTTAAAATCGGTTCTCCATCCTCTGCGTAAAACACTGGAATTGGCACACCCCATACACGCTGACGAGATATACACCAATCTCCACGGTCACGAATCATATTATATAAACGCGTTTCGCCCCATGCTGGTGTAAATTTAGTGTTACGTATAGATTGTAATAGCTCATCTCTAAAAGCCTCAATTGAAGCAAACCATTGTGGTGTTGCACGATAGATTACAGGCTTTTTCGTACGCCAGTCATGTGGATATGAGTGAGTAAAGAATGTAAGCTTCTCTAATGCTCCTGCTTCTTCTAATGCTTCTGTAATCGCTTTGTTGGCTGTGTCATAGAATAACCCTTCGAAGCCTGGTGCTTCCGCTGTCATTACTCCACGCTCATCTACTGGACAAAGCACATCTAGACCATAAGCTTTCCCTACGTAAAAGTCATCTTCCCCGTGTCCAGGTGCTGTATGAACACAACCAGTACCAGATTCAGTAGTTACGTGTTCACCTAGGATTATTAAAGAATCACGGTCATACAATGGATGTTTAGCAACTAGACGGTCCATTTCTTGACCAAGGATTGTACGTTCAATAGAATACTCTTCCCAGCCCAGCTCAGCTGCCACTGCTTCTACCAAGTCTTTCGCTACAACATATTTATTTTCATTTGCTTGCACAACGACATACTCCACTCGTGGATGCAATGAAATAGCAAGGTTGGCTGGAATTGTCCATGGTGTTGTCGTCCAAATAATAAACTTTGTACCTTCTTCTAATACCCCTTTACCATCTGTAACAGCAAAGCTTACATAAATGGATGGAGATTTTTTATCTTGATATTCAATTTCAGCCTCTGCTAACGCTGATTCACTTGAAGGTGACCAGTAAACAGGCTTTAATCCTTTATAAATGTAACCTTTTTTAGCCATCGCCCCAAATACCTCGATTTGGCGAGATTCAAATTCAGGCTTTAATGTCACATAAGGATTTTCCCAATCTCCACGCACACCTAAACGTTTAAACTGAGTACGTTGGTTGTCAATTTGTTGATAGGCATAATCCTCACATAGCTTTCTAAATTCAGCCAATGATAATTCTTTACGCTTAACACCTTTGTTTGTTAAAGCCTGTTCAATTGGAAGCCCGTGAGTATCCCAGCCTGGCACATAAGGAGCATGATAGCCAGTCATTGATTTGTGACGAACAATCATATCTTTTAGAACTTTGTTTAAAGCATGCCCAATATGAATATCACCATTTGCATATGGAGGACCATCATGCAGGACGAAAAATGGACGATCTTTCGTTCTTTCTAAAACCTTCTTGTAGATGTCCTGTTCTTCCCATTTTGCTTGGATATCTACTTCTTTGACCGGTAGGTTTCCTCGCATAGGAAAATCTGTTTTTGGCATTAATAATGTGTCTTTGTACTCCATTTGTTCTTCCTCCTTCATTTTTCGCAGGTAATGGTATATTTACAAATAAAAAAACCCCTCATCCCAAAAAGGGACGAGAAGTTATGCTCGCGGTACCACCCTACTTGCGATTACCAAAAGTAATCGCCGCTTAGTATGTCATAACGGGACATATCCGAAGACACTTAAAAATTCAGTGTCCTTGCTCCAAAGTGATTTTCTAAAACGCTTCATTGCTTGAGCTTCCACCATCCCCAAGTCGCTTGACTGAAATCATTTTTAGACGTCTTTTTCAATGCATGTATATATGATATGAAATTATTATAGGAAATGTACGGCCAGCAGTCAAGAAATCTCTTAATCCTCTGTAGCAGAAATACGGTCGACAGCAGTAGAATCTACATCATACTCCATCAAATGATTCCAATCGTCTGTATTAATAAGATCTAATTGAGCCTCTACTAGCATTTTAAAGCGATTTCTAAACACTTTAGACTGTTTCTTCAATTCCTCTATTTCTAAAGCAATTCTCCGAGCTTTAGATAGAGCTTCATTGACAATACGGTCTGCATTTTTTTCTGCCTCTTTTACAATAAGCTTTGCTTCTTTTTGAGAGTTTCGTCTTACTTCCTCAGCAGCCTCTTGGGCAACAACTATGGATTTATGTAAGGTTTCTTCTATAGTGGTGAAATGGCCAACCTTTTCACTAGACGACTTCAATTTAAGCTCTAACTCTTTTTTTTCTTTGATGAGTATCTCTAAGTCTTTCATGATTTGATCCAGAAATTCGTTTACTTCATCTTCGTTATAACCTCTGAATCCTTTACTGAACTCTTTGTTATGTATATCAAGTGGTGTTAGTGGCATCCTATCCATCTCCTTTACATACTAATCTTCTTCCCTCTATTATACATTTCCGGCAGGTTGAAAACATCTAAATTTCAAATTTAATTTAAGGAAATCACTTTTTTGGCTCTAATCTACCAATTTGCAGTCTAATTTTGTCTTTTTTTGTTCTTCCTTCAATCATCAATAACTTTAATCGACCAAATCCTCTTACAGAAATTAGATCTAACTCCTGTAACTCTAGGGATGTTTGTTCTTTTACAGTGAAATTGACCTTTACTTTTCCACCTTGAATGATAGAAGCAGACTTTTGCCGAGAAATATTGAAAATAGATGAGATAACTGTATCCAGCCTTAAAGAGCTAACCGTATGATTTTCAGAAGTCCATATTTCTTGCTGTCTAAAATAGTTAGCCGGATCTTCTACTACTTCCATATGAACTTTAACCTTACCAATACTGACGAAATTTGCTCTAACGTAGTCAAGAACCTCTGTAGCAACTACAAACTGAATAGATCCTTCCTCCACACGAATATCACCAAACTTACTTCGATCAATCCCTAAGGACATCATCGAACCGAGTACATCTTGATGCTTTAATGTTACAAATTTTTGCGGATACTTTACTTCCACTACGGTCATATTATAATCAGATTCCGCCGGTTCGAAATATGAGGGATAAAGTAGTATCCTTTTTCTCTCCGCGTCCTCTAAAGCACCAGCAGAGCTAGACTCAATTATTTCATATTGCCCACGTATAGACTCCACGATAAATTGTTGTCTCGGGTCTAAGAAATCCGTTAACTTTGGCGCATAACGATCCTCAACCTCTCTCATCATACTAACCGTTTGCTCGATAAAAGGTTGCTCTTCTTTCCTAAAATGCTGTAATAAATGTTCCATATAATCAAGACCTCACTGAAATTTATAATTAGAAAAGCACAATCGCCTGTTTCTGCCCCGACAGGCAAATGGGAAAAAGCGAGGAGGCAGCTCTTCAGCCACCGGAGCTTTTATCCATTTGACCCCGAGGGGCAAGGCGATGGAGCTAGACAATAAGAAAAGCGTACGCCCCTATCTCTGCCCCGACAGGCAAATGGGGAAAAGCGAGGAGGCAGCTCCTCAGCCACCGCAGCTTTTATCCATTTGAACCCGAGGGGCATGGGGCTGGAGCTAGATAATAAGAAAAGCGTAAGCCCCTATCTCTGCCCCGACAGGCAAATGGGAAAAAGCACAGAAAAACTTTTTTTAGTTAGCTTTGTTAAAGTTATTGGTTGATTTTGACCAACAATTCTTTTTTATAGTGACTATAAACATTAAAAAAGGAACTTTCAAATGGCTATTAAGAACATAAATAGATGATGTAAATGGGGTTGGTGACAGTTTTTCAGCTTTGTTTATGCGAGTAAATTGATTAGCGGTTTATCGATGCTAAAGCTGTTCCCATTTATTGATTGGAGCACCAGACGGCGACTCCGGTGGGATGAGTGAGACAAATAAGACATCACAACCACGCGCGCAAGCGTTGGGTGATGGCTTATCGCTCACCCCGCGGAAAGCGTCCGGCTGGGGCGACAAATCAATTCTACTCTCTGATCTAAGATTTCTTTGCATCATAAATCAACCATAACCTTTAACATAGCCTTTTAGTTTAGTTAAATTGCTTGTCTTTGTTTAACCCGAGGGGGGCAAGAATAAATAATATATTTTAAAAAAACCTCACAAATGTGAGGTTAAATGTAATGACCTAGAGATATAATCCCTCTCATAGCTATATTAAGAACAAATATAGCAACAATCGGTGAAATATCAATCATACCTATTGGTGGGATAATCTTACGAAAGGGCTCTAAGTAGGGCTCACATATTCTCCCTAAAAATTGTCCTACCGCAGATTCTTTCACATTAGGTACCCATGACATAAAGATATAAATAATCAACGCAAATGAGTAAATTTGTACTAATTGTGCCAATAAATATAAAATCAAATCCATTATAATAACTCCTCTATTAATCTAGATCGTTGTAGTAGTAATCCGATATTGAGCCCGCTACTTCTACCGAATCAGGGGCACATAAGAATATATCTGTTCCTATTCTTTGAATATCTCCACCTAAAGCATATACTGTTCCACTTAAAAAGTCGATTATTCTAATTCCTTGTTCCTTGTCAATACGTTGTAAATTAACTATAACTGCTTTTTTGTTCTTTAAATGCTCTGAAATGTCTTGTGCCTCAGCATAGACTCTTGGTTCAATTAAAATTACCTTTGAGGACTTTTGCATATTTTGAATACTAACAAGATTCGTAGCAGCAGTTTCCTTAGGAGCAGCATTAAATTTGCGTTCTTTAGGATATGATGATTTTACTGGCTGTTGTCGTACTTGTTCTGGTTCTACTGCACGATTTTGTGTTCTAGGTTGCTGAGGTGTTGTAGTATCTTCATCCTCTTCTAAATAGAAGAAGTTTTTTACCCAATTCTTCATACTCATTCATCCTCCTTGTCTTTGCCGACTAATGCTGTTCCTATTCGTATAAATGTAGCTCCCTCTTCAATAGCTATTTCGTAATCTCCGGACATACCCATGGATAGCTCCTTACACGGGGCGTGTGGAAGTTGTTTTGCAGCAATTCTTAGTTGAAGCTCTTTTAAGCTACGGAAAACTTTTCGTATTAAAGCCTTATCTTCCGTATTCGGTGCCATTGTCATTAGACCGACTACACGTATATGTGAATAATCTTTAAGAGTGTCAATAAACAATTCAGCTTCTTCCATAGATAGACCATGCTTGGATTGTTCCTCAGAAACATTCACTTGAACAAAGCAATTTTTAACATTGTCTGCTCTTTTTTCAATTTCCTCGGCCAAGCTTTTACGATCTAAGGAGTGCAGATAATCTATCTCATTGATTACCGATTTTATTTTCCTAGTTTGCAATGAGCCTATGTAGTGCCATTTTACGTTAGCTGAAATAGCTTCTAATTTTCTTTTAAGTCCTTCAGGTCTGTTTTCTCCAAGATGCAATATTTCATTTTGAATAACTTCCTCCGTACGTTCTACTGAAACTTCCTTTGTAACAGCAATAAGTGTTACATCGTCAAAATTTCGATTAGAGCGTACACAGGCTTCTTCAATATGCTTTTGAATATTAATTAAATTATTATGAACATTTGACATTTTAAACCAACTCTTCATCTAGTGTTTTGTTCATTGTATCAATGAAATGGCGTTTTATCAATAAAGAACAGTACCTATTCTCTGTTTTTGGCAACAATTATTACATCTTTTCCAATAACAGCTATATTTTGTACGCTAATTTTTTTCGTTTCCCTTTTTTTATTGAAAAATGTGGGGTATGCCCCATTAGTTTCTACAATAAAGGAAATGATATGACCTGTTTCTTTATCTATTTCTGCATCCACTATAAAGCCCAATAATTGCCCAGAATTAGCCTCAATGACTTCTTTTTGTTGCGCATCTGAAAACTTCAACAGTTCCCCTCCTTTTTTATAGTATATTCATGAAAATAGAAAAAAACGCTTTTTCTGACGAGAAAAAGCGTTTAGGATTGTTATTTAGGATTTAACTGATTTTGAATAGTAGATAAAGCACTTTTCTCTAGTCTTGAGATTTGAGCCTGCGAGAGACCCAGGTCGGTAGCTATTTCTGTTTGTGTCGCACCAAAGTATATTCTTTTCGTTAATATTTTCTTTTGTCGCGAGTCTAAGTTTTGAAAGCTCTCTTTTACCGTAAAATAAGTAACCCATTGATCTTCTGATACATCATTATCACATAATTGATCCATCATATAAATAGCATCTCCTCCATCACTGAAAATTGGTTCTTGAAGAGAGACAGGATCTTGAATTGCATCTAGCGATAGTAATATATCTTCTACTGGTATCTCAAGTATTTTAGACAAATCCTCTAATGTCGGTTCTTCCAAATGTTCGTTAATATATTGTTCCTTGGCTTTCATAGCCTTATAAGCAATATCTCTTAGTGATCTAGAAACCCTTACAGAATGGTGGTCACGCAAATGTCTTTTTATCTCACCAATGATCATAGGCACTGCATATGTGGAAAAACGCACATTATGTTTTAAATCAAAATTTTCAATGGACTTTATAAGCCCTATGCAACCTACCTGGAATAAGTCATCTGCTTGCTCGCCTCTATAAGCGAAGCGCTGTACTAGACTTAAAACTAATCTTAAATTACCCATTACCAATTCATCTTTAACCGAATCTTCGCCAGCTTGTAAGCGAATAAATAATGCTTTCATTTCTTCGTGGGTTAGTAAAGGAAGCTTTGATGTGTCAATGCCGCATAATTCAACTTTTGTTCTCGTCATAGATCTTCCTCCGGACTTTTTAATAGTTCTTAGTCAGTTTATCCGCCGGTTAAAAGATTATTCGGAGCATAGCTATCCAATTTCACCCATTAGGCAATCGGTTCATTCAGTACTTCTTTTAAATCTAAAATTATTTTTTTCTCTAATCTTGAGATATAAGATTGGGAAATTCCAAGATGATCAGCTACCTCTTTTTGAGTCATTTCCTCTTGTCCGTTGAGCCCAAAACGACATTGCATAATATATTTTTCTCTATTTCCCAATAAATTTATAGCTTCAAAAACATGCTGACGTTCTAGCTTTTTTTCGACATCCTCTATTATTAGGTCTTCACTTGTACCCAGAATATCGGAAAGTAGTAATTCATTACCATCTGAATCAGAATTTAAAGGCTCATCAAATGAAACTTCTGATTTCATGCGGTTCGTTTTTCTCAAATGCATAAGAATTTCGTTTTCAATACATCTTGAAGCATAGGTTGCTAACTTAATGCCTTTATCTAAATTGAACGTTTCTACCGCTTTTATAAGTCCGATGGATCCAATACTAATCAAATCTTCTATGTTTGTATTCGTTTGATCGAATCTTCTAGCAATGTATACTACAAGTCTTAAATTTCTTTCGATTAACACATCTCTTGCGTACTCATCTCCATCCATAAAAGCTAGTAGCATTTCTCGTTCCTCATCTCTCGTCAATGGTTTTGGTAATGATTCACTTCCACCAATATAATGGACTCCTTTTCTTCTAAATGAAAGAATCCAATAATAAAATCGACGTAGCATATTTAATATCATTATTTAGCACTCCTTTTTTTCAAATGATAGTACGAGGAACTATGTAAGATACCGTCTGCCTCGTGTGGAAATTTGTCCTTACCTCTCGTTAGTACGATGTAACCTTTTGGTAAAGGTTGATCATTTACGACCCATTCATCGAATTTAATGCCAATTACCCATGACTTTTCCTTTTGAACGGTTGCAATTGGTATTAGACGAACCTTACTCGCATACTCTTTTGGAAGCATATCCAAACCTTTATAATGTGAGCTATCCCAGCTATTTATAACATCATAAAGAAGTTCTGGAAGAATGGGGCGAAGAGCTTCTGCTGCTATAAAGTGTACAGGATCATTAGAAAGTGGTTCTGTACAGACGTTCCCAGAATCAATAAATAGTGTAAGTTCCTTTGTTTGATTGAATAATTTAATGCTAGAAGGATAAATAAGTTCTCTTTCCGATTGTGATATATGCAGACTTAGTACGTGTTTCGTGAGGAGGTATAAACCACCAGTAGCAATTAATGCATAATTGATAATCATGAATGAATTACTCGCATTATGGTACATTGGGGCAATTGCTGTAAGTAGTCCGCCAGCAAAGATGCTTGCTAGCAATGTTAATGAAATGGCTTTGACGATTTGTGTCCTTTTTTTCCAAAACGCTATTCCAATCATGAGAAAGAAAGTCAAAAATAGCGTAATGAAATGATTAGAAAAAACGACGGTTATCAATCCCGCAACAAATGCAGACAGAAGCAGGTATCTTTTTTTGTTTTCAATCCAACCAATTCTGTTTGCAAACGCTAAAACGGTATAGTTGAAAAAGGTGTTTGTTGCAATCATAACTTCTGCGTACATAGCTCTCCTCCTTTTGATAAAAGCTTAACATCCGATTTATAAGAAATTTGTCAAAGGAACGTTCAAAAGTAAATTTTTTAAACGACAAAATTATAGAAAGATTTATGGTATGAGTTTTTTTCGAAATCACCCCAACCATTAACATAGCCATAAAAAAAGACTATAGACATTTCAAATTTCTTTGAAAGTCTATAGCCTGAGCAATCGCTATTAACCTGATTACTTTTTATCTATTAACCTATTAGTTTCTGCGATTACGATTTCTTAAAAATGTTGGTATATCTAAAGCATCATCTTGGTGGTTATGAGTTGGAGCAGGACGTTCCTGCTGATAAGAAGGCTGCGGTTGAGACTGTGGCTCTTCTTTTCTAGTTTCACGCTGTGTAGTAGCTGCTTGCTGTGCACGTGCAGTTCCAAAGCCTGTCCCTCTAGGTTGTTTTTGCATAATTACTTCTTCATTAAAACCGGTTGCAATTACTGTTACTACAATCTCATCTTTCAAGTTATCATTGATAACCGAACCAAAGATCATGTTAACTTCTTCATCTGAAGCAGATGCTACGATGTCTGCAGCTTCTTGTACTTCAAATAAGGAAAGATTTGAGCCGCCAGTGATATTCATTAATACACCTGTCGCTCCATCAATAGAAGTTTCAAGTAACGGACTAGAAATAGCCTTTTTAGCTGCTTCTGCTGCTCGATTTTCTCCTGCAGAAATACCAATCCCCATTAGTGCTGCTCCTTTGTTAGACATAATTGTCTTAACATCGGCAAAGTCTAAGTTAATAAGACCAGGAACTGCGATTAAATCTGAGATACCTTGAACACCTTGACGAAGAACGTTATCAGCTTCTCTAAATGCTTCTAGCATTGGAGTATTTTTGTCTACAATCTCCAATAGGCGATCATTAGGAATGACAATTAGTGTATCAACGGCTTCCTTCATCATGCCAATCCCGCCTACAGCCTGTGTAGAGCGCTTGCGGCCTTCAAATGTAAATGGACGTGTTACTACTCCGACAGTCAAAGCACCTAAGTCACGAGCGATTTGAGCTATTACAGGAGCTGCTCCTGTACCAGTTCCGCCACCCATTCCCGCTGTTACGAAAACCATGTCTGCACCTCTTAGTGCTTCTTCTATTAACTCTTTACTTTCTTCCGCTGCTTTTTTACCTACCTCTGGGTTAGCTCCTGCTCCTAAACCGCGAGTTAGTTTACCACCAATTTGAAGTTTTACTTCAGCTTTTGACATGTTAAGGGCTTGTGCATCTGTATTTACAGCGATAAAGTCTACCCCTTGGACACCATGTTCAATCATACGATTTACTGCGTTATTTCCGCCGCCACCGACTCCAATAACTTTAATAATTGCTAATTGATCTTCGTTTGTTTCAAATTCTAACATGCTATTGCCTCCTATATTCTTTCAACTATGATAAAGTTTTCTCATTCAAAGAACTTGTCAAAAAGTTTCTTCGCCTTACTCATTGCACTCTCTTTGTTTTCATTGTTTGAATTTTTTTGTGGTTGTTTTTGTTTTTTAGTGCTTGCTACTACTTCATTGTGTGCCATTTGAGATAATGCATGGCTATTGCCAATTTTACCATAGAAAAGATCTTCTTTATAGGCATATCTTATAAGGCCAACAGCTGTTGTATATTGTGGTTCTCTAACGCCGATATAATCTGGTGTGTACAGTCGAACACGCGATTGTAATATATGTCTCGCCAATTGTCCGATACCCTCAAGTTTAGCAACTCCACCTGTAATTACTACTCCACCTGGGAGATCTTGTAATCCCATTCGGTAAAATTCCTCTAGAATTAACTCAAATAGTTCTTCTAGACGTACCCCAATAATCTCTGCTATATATCGTTGAGAATATTGCTCTTTCATATCAGCACCAATTACTGGTACTTCGAATAACTCATCATCTGACGCGTCATCGTAAAAGGCATGTCCATATTTTAATTTTATCATTTCCGCTTGTTCTGTAGGGGTTTTTAAAACGATAGATAAATCTTTAGTTATATGATCTCCACCTACAGGAATAACAGCAGTATTGACTAAATGACCTTCTCTGAATATTGCAATGGTTGTAGAGCCTCCACCAATGTCTATATAGGCAGTACCATGATTTTTTTCATCCTCAGTTAAGGCAAAATGTCCTGCCGCCAATGGTTGCAAATATATTTCTCTAATTTGAAGGCCTGCTCTTTCCACACATCGTAACACGTTATGTAAAATCGTTTTGGATGTCGTCATCATTAAACCATCTAATTCTAGACGAGTTCCAATCATGCCTCGAGGATCTTTAATCTCTTCTAAATGATCCACGATGAATTGTTTGGGAGCAATGTTAATTAGCTCTCTTTCAGGAGGAATAGACATTACTTGAGCAGACTCTAAAACACGGTCCAAATCTGCGTCTGTTATTTCTCTATCCTCTCGATTGACAGCGACAACACCTTTAACGTTTTGTATATTCGCTAAATTAGCGGGTATACCTAACACTATTTCATGTATAGACATTCCTATCATTCTTTCAGCCTCACCAACGGCTTTTTTGATCGATTGAACAGTTGCATCTATATCAACAATGGTGCCTTTTCTAATACCGTTTGATTTAACATTTCCTACTCCTATTACATGCAGCGAGTCATCACTCATTTCACCTATTAATACTTTAATGGAAGACGACCCAATATCTAATGATACGTACATTTCTGATTGATTCACCCGTGGCACCTCCTAATAACTCTTTATTTATTATTCTATTGTAAAAAACCTATAAAGTCTAAAATTTTCTAAAGAAATAGTAAATTATAGCACAAAACATTATCTTTTTGTTCTCTCAGGCCATTTTGTTAATATTATTCGACGAATCACAGCTATATTTTGAAAAAGTCGAACACCGAAAGCAAAGATGGCTGCTAGATATAAATCTACCCCTAAATGGACCCCCAGAAAGGCGAGACCAGCAGCTAAAGCAATATTAAAGAAGAAACCGGAAACGAATACTTTATCATCATAAACTTGTTGAAGTTGTGCCCTAATTCCTCCAAACAAAGTATCTAATGCAGCTAAAACAGCAATGGATAAATAGCTTTCATAAACCTCTGGAATTTGAATATCAGTCATTAAGCCAAGTGATATTCCAAGTATTAATCCTAAAAACGGCAACCACATAACTATTCTCCCCCTGGCACTTCTTGTAAAAATTCCATATTTACTGATTGATCAAAGGCCTGTATTGTAACCTCATCTTCCGGTTCACCTATAGTTAGTCTTAGATTATCAATGTAGAAATTATCTCCAATAGGAGATGCTTGTAGCTGGTTATACATTTTCTTAGCGTCTTCTAGTGTTAATGTGCCAATTTTAATAGTGAAGGGGGCCTTTTTTATTGTCAGGTTATTAACCGTAGTCCTTCCGTTTACATCACGTATAGCAGAGGAATATACAATCCGTTTGCCATCCACTTCTACTGCCTCCGCTTTAAAGCGATTAATCTCATTGATTAATCGAATTAATAAATCAGGAGATATTTCTTCTATTTGCTCCCCCACCATCATACTCTCTATAGAGGGTTCAATTGTTATGGTTAGTCCTGGACCTTTAAAATCCGCAATTCCAATATCCTGTTTTAATTGTTTAACGGTTTCATTTAAAGCTATTTCAGGACTTTCATTGACCATATTGTCATACTTGCCAACTGTCTCCTCTAACAGGCGTACTTCCGACAACAATTCAGAATGTAGCTGTGTTTCCGTGGCAAGCTCTTGGCGAATCTCCCATACATCACGCGTATCGCGAGTTTCTGGTTGTTTTACTGTATTGTATTGAATGGCAATCATGAAACCAACGATCAACAAAATTATAGTAAACCGAATATAGACGGTTTTTTTCATGTATTCGGCCCTCCTTTGCCTTTGTTAATTTTGGTCACTACGCAAGGCAGGCATCATAATGTTACTCTTTTCTTCAACGGTGACTACGATATTATCGTTTGTTAGCTGATCTACAATACCGCCACCTAAGTTAACCGATGCTAGTAATACCTTTGGATCACCTACGGCTTCAACTGTGAAAGGCGCGGGAAAAGCTCGTCCATCGACTGTTATCACTGGGCCAGTACACGATATGTAAGATTGGGCATGAAGCCTTTGTCCATTAATAGTAATTGCTTCTGCTCCAGATATTTTTAGCTCATTTATCACTTTAAATACATGACTTTCGTGAACAATGTAATCATTCGGGTTTTCCTGAGAAGGATTATACTCACCATCCTGCAAAGCTATTGAAATGCCCTTCCCCTCAGATGGAATGTCTCCCATTAGTAACCGAAGCATTTCGGCTTCCTTTACTAACTCTTCAACACTTTCTTCGCTATCCACAAATGACTTTTCAAAAACTCTAATAGCCTGTTGTTTTTTATTTATCTCTTCTGTTAATTCCTTATTCATTTCCTTTTGTTCTATTAGCTGCTCTCTGTACTTTTGTATTTCCAACGAATAGCTATTACTACCCTCTATTTCTTTATCCGCAGATGCCATGCTATAGGAATAAGCTAAAATGAACCCTAATACTAAACTAACCAGCGAGATAAGAATACGTCCACGAAAAGGAACATTAAGACGACTCCTCTTCTTCATCCTCAATGGCCTCCTCACCCTCAGTTTCATTTAAAACCTTTTGATAGGGTTCAAAATATGACCCTACCTCCATATCGATTACCCCTTTTTGATCTGGGTTTATTTGTGAAATAATCGAAGGATAATAATTCATTTTACTTGAAAATGACGGGATTAGAGCTTGTACCTCATTACCATCATTCATAAAAACTTGAATGGAGTATATATCATTCTCTGTTGGGACGTAATTTATTTGAGAGATAGTTAATAACACTTCACTATTCAACTTTTTAAGTTCTTTTATAAGACGTAATCGAATTTTTTCATCTTCAAAATCTGCGATGATTGGCCCTTCGATAGGCACAATCTCATCTTCTGGAATTATGGTCTTACCATTTTCCAAAATTATTTGAAGTGCATTTTCCTTTTCTACATATCCAACCTGTTTAAATTCTTTAACTTCGATATGAATACTGGATAGCCATTTTCTTTTAACTTGTACTGATTCTACCCAATCGCTTTTCTCCAATGAATTTTCTATGTCTTTTTCCTTAAAGCTCCACATGGAATCTCCAATTTTCAGACCACTTTGTTCAACATAATGATTCACGGAGAAAAGCTTAGCCCCATCTAGCTCTATTTTTTGTACCTGACTATAAGACGATTGAAAATAAAGCAAGACCAATAGAGTAAAGACAAAGAGAAAAAGTAGAATGGAAAATTTTTTGTTTGTTCTACGTCTTCTTTTTTCTTTTAAGGTAGGTATTCGATCTTCGATATCGATGACTTTTTCCATTCTACCGCCTCCCTTCTGTACTAGATGTATTAGCCAAGTTTAAAATGATTCCGATAATCCCCCAGGTCATTACTAAGGATGACCCGCCATAGCTGATAAATGGTAAGGTTACCCCTGTGACAGGTAACAAGCCAGTTACCACTCCCATATTTAAAAACGTTTGTACAACAAGTAAGGAGGTTAAGGCTACTATCATTAATTGGGCCTCTCTTGTCTTCGCACGGGAAGCCATCATATAGCTAGTAGTGAAAAAAACAACAAAGGCAGAGATTACAACTATCCCACCGATAAATCCCGTTTCCTCCAATAAAATGGAGAAGATAAAATCATTCTGTGGCTCTGGCAAATATAAAAACTTTTGGCGACTATTTCCATAGCCGAAACCGAATAGACCAGCTGGACCAATGGCTAAGAGTGATTGAATTGCTTGAAATCCAGAACCTAAAGGGTCTTTCCAAGGGTCCAAGAAAGCTTGGATCCTAACTAACCTATACGGAGCAGAAATGATTAGTGCTGCTAAACCTATTACCCCAGATAATCCAATGGCGAAAAAAAACTTTAAAGGAAGTCCTGCAGCAAATAACAGCATAAATACTGCTACAACTAATACAAAAGCAGATCCAAAATCTGGTTGAACCATTATTAACCCTATTGGCAGCAAGAGTAGAAGTGCGCTACGCATATATAGTTTACCTTTGTTTTTTGGTTCCTTTGCCAAAGCTAAAGCCAACACGCCTAATACAGCAATTTTAGACAGCTCTGCAGGCTGAAAGTTGGTAAAACCAAGAGATATCCAACTCTGTGAACCATTCCGTACGACACCGATACCAGGAATCAATACCCCTATAAGCAATACCACCGATATGATATATAAAACGTGCCAAAATGTGGGAAGGCGGAGAAATGATTTATTTTGTATAAAAAATGCTCCTGCCACCCCAACTATTAAATACAAGCTCTGTTTCAAAGCGAAAGGCGTTTGCCCTTGATAATGAACCTCGCTCCAATACGATCCGGCTGAATGCACAAACAAAATCCCAATAATTGATAAAAATAATACAGACGATAAGAATAGTAACTTACGTTTATCTTTCGATTATTTCATCCTTTCAATTATTCGTTAAAGATTCAACAACCTTGATGAATTCATCCCCTCGAATTTCAAAGCTCTCATATTGATCCCAGCTTGCACAAGCGGGAGAAAGAAGAATAATGTCTCCTTTTTCTGATACCTCCACAGCTAACCGGGTGGCTTCCTCTAAATTAGAGACTCTTTTCACGAAGGGTATATGGTTCTCTTCTCCAAATTTCTGAAGTCTTTCCGCTGTTTCACCATAGTGTACAAGTGCTCTTACATTAGGTAAATAAGGAATAAGCTGATCAAACGAATGCCCTCGATCGACTCCACCTGCTATCCACACGACAGGCTCAGAAAACCCTTCTAACGCACTTTTGGTAGCCAGCGTATTCGTAGCTTTAGAATCATTGTAGAACTTACGTCCATCTGACTCTAACACAAACTGTGTGCGATGCCTTACACCTTGGAAGGTTTGTAATACAAATTTAATACTTTCTAGCGAGCAGTCTGACAAAATAGCTACAGCAGTTGCAGCTAATACATTTTCCAAGTTATGCTTACCTCGTAGTGCAATAATGGAGCGTTCAAAAAGTTGTTCACCATTCCAATATACAAATTGATCGTCGGCACTTATACCGTTGGCTGTCTTTTTGCTGACATAAAAAGGAACCTTTTGTGCTTGGCTTTTATCAGCATAATCTTGAACTAACTGTTGCTCTGCATTATAGACAAACCAATCATTTTCATCCTGCATTTTGGTAATATTAAATTTTGCGTCTGTATATTCTTGATAATCCTTATGATAGTCCAAGTGAGCCTCATATAAATTCATTAAAACTGAAATTTTAGGTTTTAATTGTTCAGTTCCCATCAACTGAAAGGAGGATAACTCCATAACAATTGTATTGTCTGCAGTCGCCTTTTCTGCGACCCCAGAGGCAACAGTTCCTATATTACCCGCAATCAATGGTTGCTTAGAAGCATGATTCAACATTTCGTATATAAGGGTCGTTGTAGTAGTTTTACCATTTGACCCCGTAATTCCAATCATGGGAGCATCACTAATACGATACGCAAGCTCTACTTCTGTCCATACAGGAATACCTCTTTTAATAGCTTCTGCAACTACACTATTCGTATAAGGAATTCCAGGATTTTTTACGATTAAATTAAACCCTTCATCCAACAAGTCTTCTGGATGACTACCGCAAATGACTGTCAATCCTTTGGTCAAAAGATATTGAGCATTTTCATTTTGCTCAAATGGCTTGGAATCATTAACTGTGACAAATGCTCCTAAGTCATGCAAGAGCTCAGCAGCAACTGTACCGCTTTTGGCTAAGCCTAAAACAAGTATTTTTTTATGATATACAAAAGGTAGCTGTTTCAATTTACATAACCTCCATAATCACTACAAACATTGCAGCCGCAAAGTTAATAGCCCAAAATACGGTGACAACTTTACGTTCACTCCAGCCAGAAAGTTCAAAATGATGGTGAATCGGACTCATTTTAAATATTCTCTTACCAGTAGTTTTAAAGCTAATGACCTGTAATATAACCGATAATGTTTCTATTACAAAGATAATCCCAACGATCAATAGAAGCACTTCTTGTTGAACAAGAATTGAAACCATAGCTAGTGCTCCACCTAAAGCTAGTGATCCAGTGTCTCCCATAAAAACTTGAGCGGGATTTTTATTGAACAATAGAAAACCTAACAAGGCTCCAGCAACACTAAAGGCAAAAATTGCAATATCCGTTTGTTCGTATATTAAAGCAAGCACTCCAAAAGTAGCGAAGGATACTGATGCTGTACCAGATACAAGACCATCTAACCCATCTGATAGGTTTACTGCATTGGAGAAGCCAACTAGCCAAAACACTAAAAAGGCAACATAGAACTGACCTAGAGAAAGCGTAATTTCAGTCCATGGAATGGAGATTGAAGTATCAAATGGACCTAGCTTTAACAAGAAAAAGGCAATAATCGCAATAATTATTTGTCCGATTAGTTTTTGTAGAGAAGTTAAGCCTAGATTTCTCTTTAAAACTACTTTTATAAAATCATCCAAGAACCCAATTAACCCAAAGCCCACTAATACTAACAACAATACGATTGACTGTGTCGTAAGCTTGTCAAATATAAACGAAATAGCAAGTGTTGTCACAATGATTGAGGTTAAAAATATTAAACCACCCATGGTAGGTGTTCCAGCTTTTTTCTGATGGGATTCTGGCCCCTCTTCTCTTATACTTTGCCCAAATTTCATCCTTCTTAAATAGGGGATAATAATCGGGGCAAGTATAACAGATACTAAAAAACTAGCAATAAGTGTAATTAACGTTGTAGACAATGTCATAAAAAAATCTCCTTAAATACGCACAACTAATCATGAATGTACTATAGTTATTTTTATTTTGTGTAAACATGTATAGTCCCATCTAACGGAATAAGACTGTTTTCTTTCGGTAATTGAGTTAAGATTTCATCTCCATCGCCGTGCCAAACAATTTGAAACGGATACATGTACGATGTAATTTCTTTTCTTTTAGTTCCTACAAGATTTGGGACGCGGACGGTTTGAACATCTCCCCATCTATAATCTTTCTCTAATTGTTTACCTCCACCTGTAACCTCAAGTGAATCTTCAATAATTTGACCTACTATCGGTGCGGCAATTACTCCACCAAACTGAGTACTATGCTTTGGATTATCAATTGCTACATATACTATAAGTTCTGGTTTATCCGCAGGAGCAAAGCCGATGAAAGAAACAATGTACTCTCCATCCATATATCGGCCGTTCTGAACCTTTTGTGCAGTCCCAGTTTTTCCACCTATCCGTAATTGGTCTCTATAGGCGTTTCTACCGGAGCCATGAGCAACCACGTGTTCAAGTGCCTCACGTACTTTTTGAGAAGTTGCTTCTGATACTACTTGCGTTTTCATTTCTGGTTCTGCTGTAGATAGAATTTTATTTGTTTCTCCGTCCACAATGTTCTTTACAATATAAGGCTTATATAAATAGCCGCCGTTAATAGCCGCTGCTACTGCTTGAACTTGTTGAATCGGTGTGACAGAAATACCTTGGCCAAATGAAGTGGTTGCATGTTCAACTGGTCCATAAGCATCTTTACTAAATAGAATGCCCGAAGATTCTCCAGCCATTCCAGAACCTGTGGATTGACCAAATCCAAACTTCTTTATGTACTCTGAAAGCTTGTCAGGTCCAACTCTCCTGCCTAATTCTATAAATCCCGGGTTACAGGAATTTTCTACAACTTCCAGAAACGTTTGGCTACCATGCCCTTGTCGTTTCCAGCATCGCAGTCTTGCTCCTTCTACAATTGTGTAACCAGCATCATGAAAATGGTCATTATCTAAGTTAACAACATTTTCTTCGAGTGCTGCGCTAAGCGTAATAATTTTAAACGTGGATCCAGGTTCGAATGTCATCCAAACTGGTAAGTTACGATTGTAAATAGTAGAATCAACTTCTTGATAAGAAGAAGGGTCAAAATTTGGAGCCGAAGCTAATGCTAGTATCTCTCCATTATTAGGATTCATTACAATCGCAATGCCTTGCGTTGCCTCATATTTATCCATTGCTTGTGACAATTCTCTCTCTACTACGGTTTGAATTTTCATATCGATTGTTAATTGGACATGGTTACCATTTTGTCCATTTTTCCAACTGTCATCAACATGTGGAAGTGGAATTCCTTTAGCATCTGTAAACATTCGAATGGCTGATTCTTTGCCCTTCAAGACAGAATCGTATTGATATTCGATTCCAGCAAGCCCCTGGGCATCATATCCGGTAAAGCCTAACAATCTCGAAAGCATTTTACCATGCGGGTAATCTCTGACATAGTCAATACCAGCATACAGACCCTTAACATTTTTATCTTGAATCTGCATAGCTAAGTCAGACGTAATGTTCTTCCCTGCTGGAGCAATTTTAACAAGATAAGCTCTCTTGTTAATTTGTTCGTATAGCTTACTCTCTTCCACTTCTAACAATGGTGCAATTTCTTTTGCTACCTTCTCTGGTTCTTTATTTTGGGAAGGCATATAGAAAAGGGTAGGAGATAGTTTGTTACCAACTATTACCTCCCCATTTCGATCAAGAATATTGCCCCTTTCAGAAGCATAAGGCAGCTCTCGGTCCCAGCTTTCCTTAGCTTTAGTAGTCAATTCACTGAACTGAAAAAACTGAAGCTGAATAAGCTTTCCCGCTACCGCCAGAAACAACAGCAGCGTAATAACCCATATCATCCGTAGCCGAATTACTTGTTTAAGTTTAGATATTACGTTTTCTCCTTTATGTCCGTTTTAGATAGCTTATGAGAAAACGTCCTTAACTATTCTAGCACTCTTCTAGTCTTGCGGTAGTTCTTCCAATTCTTCTTCCTCTACGCTGTTTTCAGCAATTTCCTTTGGGCTCGACAATTGAACTACAATCGGTGAGTCACTAGTCACAACTGAGCCAGCTGTTAAACTTTGCTTCGACACAAAGCCATCTCCTATTATTTCAATTGGTAACCCAGAAAGTGACTTATAAATCATAAGATTTCTTTTTGACCATCCTGCAAAGTTCGGAAGTACTATTTCCCCGCTCCCTTTTATAAAAGCAGTTCCTTGAGAAATAACAGAGGTGCCAGCCTTAGGATATTGCTCTAACACCTGATCCAACTGTCCAATTATAACAGTTTTTAATCCTTGAGTTTCTAACGCCATTTGGCTGTCTAACACATTTTTACCAATTAAATCAGGCATTTTTATCGGTTTAGATAATTCAAGGTTTTCTGGTTCTATATTTAAATATTTCAAGCTATTTTCAGTAACAGAATTAAATATTTCAGATACTGGTTGAGAACCAACTTCGGTATCTTTAATCTTCGGTTTCTGAACAGCAACATACACGATTAATTGAGGATCCTCTACAGGAGCCATCCCTAAAAAGGAATATAGGAATAGCTGTCTTCCCCAAAAGTAGCTTCCATCCCCTTTTGGAATTTGAGCAGTACCAGTCTTTCCTGCAGAAGTATATCCATTCAACTTAAAGCGTTGGGCCGTTCCATGCTCCGATGTAACAGTGCTTGCCAGAATTTCCTTTACCTGATTAGCAGTGCTTGCTGAAATAGGAGATTTCTTTTCTACTGGTTCATTGTCATCGACAATCTCTCCTGTATTAGGATTAACGATTTTATCAATAACATAAGGCTGGTACATAGTTCCTTCATTTGCGATAGCTGTCATTCCTTGAACTAATTGAATAGGTGTGACAGTTACCCCTTGTCCATAAGTCGTAGTAACTCTGTTAATAGGATATCTATCGTTTACGATACCACTTGCCTCATTTGGAAGGTCTATACCAGTGGGCTGCCCAAAACCAAAACGACGAATATATTCTATAAAGGTTTCGTCACCTATTTTATTTAGTAAAAAGGCCATGGAAACGTTAGAAGATCTTTGGAATCCTTCTAGGTAAGAAATCGTTCCCCAACCAACTACATTATGATCTCTTATCGTACGATCATAAACTTTGTAGGAGCCTGATTTAAATTGATCATTTGGATTCCAAACACCCTCTTCAATAGCAGATGCTAAAGTAAAGATTTTCATCGTAGAACCAGGTTCTATCGTTTGCTCAATGGCTTCATTCAACCAATTGGTCGAAAGTCCTTCTCTCGTATTCGGTTCGAATGTCGGTCGTTGAGACATTGCTAATATCTCACCAGTTTTAGCATTCGCAACAATGGCTGTCATTTTTTCAGGATTATACTTTTCTTCTGCTTTATTCATAGCATCTTCTAAAAAGTTTTCTATTGTTTTGTCGAGCGTCAGGTGAATGTCATAGCCATCTTGTGCTT
Source organism: Psychrobacillus sp. FSL W7-1457 (assembly GCF_038593405.1). NCBI lineage: Bacteria > Bacillati > Bacillota > Bacilli > Caryophanales > Bacillaceae > Psychrobacillus > Psychrobacillus sp. FSL W7-1457. Next base: position 1,268,413 of record NZ_CP151993.1, on the reverse strand, counting down.
CTGTGATCATCTTGCTTGCATTCGGAAGTAAGAAGCCCTTTGTATCACTATGATATTCTACTTTACCTGGCACACCAGTAAGCTTTTTATCATAAATATACTCAAGTCCCATTTTACCCACTGCAATGGCTTCCCCATCCTTGTTCTCTTCCTTGAGAGCAAATCCAATTAAATGAGATGCAAATGTCCCATTAGGATATAACCTTTTTAAATCTTGGCTAAACTGAATTCCAGGAAGTTCTAAGCTCTTAATCTCTAACATTTTTTTATGACTAATATCTCTTCCAGCTTTGCCAAACTCGACTTGATACTTGTCCTTTTCAATACCTTTATTTAATATCTCTAGAATTTCTTGCTCTGACATATCAATATATTCTGCCAGTATTCTAGCCGTATCCTCTGGATCCACAACATGTCGAGGGACTTTACTATTACCTGAAACCTCTGCTCTCGTAATTGCAATCATCTTATAGCTTAAGGTATCTTCTGCAATTATCTCGCCATTACGATCTACAATATTGCCTCGATTTGCTGGTATTTCTTGAACACGTCCATACTTATCGTCTGCTTTTGAAGCTAAAACTTCCCCTTCTGCTGTACCTGTAACCTGAATAAATACAAAGCGGCTTAGCAATACAAAAAAGAGCCCTCCATAAAGTAAAAACATTAGAAAGGCTCCCCATTGAAAACGAAATTTTTTATTCATTGTCCTGGTACTACCTTTACGTTTTGCTCATTTAGTTTCAAGCCGAGTTCCTCTGCCTTTTTCCAAATTCGATCATAGGTAGATAATTCACGTACTTGTATGGACAAGTCAGTATTTTCTTTTGAAGTAGTATCTATTTGTTGTTCAAGTAAAGATATCTCTTTCGTAGTTGCTCTAACGTCTGTTTGAGTTTGAACAATCATTAACGAAAGCACAGTTACAACGATTAATAATCCTACAAATAAAAACTTTTCACCTTTAGATAGTATTTTACTCTTTATTTTTGCCGGCTTCTTTGGCTGTGGTGGTTGCTCTGGAAAAGAAGGCCTAGCTATGTATGTCTCTTCTGACTGATAGTTACGTAAAGCCATTTAAACACTTCCCTTTTCGATTAGTTTTTCCACAATGCGCAGCTTGGCAGATCTTGAACGGTTATTCACTTCTAGCTCTTCTTTCGAAGGTAATATTGGCTTTCTAGTTATTAACTTCAGCATAGGTTCCATTCCAGCTGGTATAACTGGCAAGTTTGGTGGCAACTCCGGTAGTGAGGACGCCTCCTTAAAGATAGTCTTTGTCAGCCTATCTTCTAAAGAATGGAAAGTAATAACGCTAACTCGTCCTCCCACCTTTATAAGCTGTATTGCATCTTCGAGTGAATCCTCAGCTGCTCCCAGCTCATCGTTCACTGCTATACGGACTGCTTGAAAAATACGCTTGGCTGGGTGCCCGCCCGTCCTTCTTGCTGCAGCCGGAATTCCTGCTTTGATTAACTCAACTAACTGGAAAGTAGTTTCGATAGGTGCAGTTTCCCTTGCCTGCTCTATTTTCCTTGCAATTTGCTTGGAAAACTTCTCTTCTCCATAACGGAAAAAGATTTTTACTAATTTTTCATAAGGCCATTCATTGATGACATGGAAAGCTGTTAATTCACTTGTTTGATCCATCCGCATATCAAGAGGAGCATCGTAGTTATAGCTAAAACCACGCTCAGGGGTATCTAGCTGAGGTGAGGAAACTCCTAAGTCATACAAAATCCCATCAACCTTTTCAATACCTAAATCATTTAAGGATTTTTTTAAATATCGAAAATTGGAGTGAACAAAAGTCACTTGATCCAAGTAAGGAGCTAATTTAACTTTTGCATTTTCGATAGCTGTCATATCCTGATCGAAGCAGATTAACCTACCATTTTCATTAAGCTGTTTGATTAAGTATTCGCTGTGACCGGCACCACCTAGTGTGCAGTCAACATAAATTCCATCGGGACGAATAGCTAGCCCATCTACCGTCTCGTGGAGTAGTACTGTTGTATGATGAAACAAGCTCTTCCCTCCATTTCTTATATATCAAAGCCGATCATATTCTCCGCAATGTCGTTAAATGAATCCTCAGAGTCTTCAAAGTATGTTTCCCAGGCTTCCTTCGCCCATATTTCCAGACGGTTGGACACCCCAAGAACAATACACTCCTTGTCCATTTTTGCATATGCTCTAAGATTACTTGGTATATTGATTCGGCCTTGCTTATCAATTTCTACCTCTGTAGCACCAGAAAAGAAAAAACGAGTAAATGCTCGTGCATCTTTTTTAGTTACAGGTAGTTCTTTTAATTTTTCTTCAAGCTTTCGCCATTCATTCATAGGATAACCAAATAAGCAATTATCAAGACCACGAGTTAAAACAAAACAATCCTCCAAATGCTCTCTAAATTTAGAAGGTATGATTATTCTCCCTTTAGGATCGACGTTATGCTGGTATTCGCCCATGAACATGCTACTCACCCCACTTTATGTCAATAACATACCACATCCCCCCACTTTCCTCCACAATTTTTTCGTAAATTAGTGGAGAAAATTTGAAAATGCGTAATTAGTACTTGTTAAAACACATTTAGAGCAAATATGACAAGGGTTTAGGAGAAAAAAGAGCTACCCATTTTTCAGAAGCTTAAACCTATAATTCGTTAAATTTACATTAAATTTAACTAACAAACTATGTAATAGATAAACAACATTTAATATTTCTAAAGAAGAGAAAATTAACAAAAAAACAAATTCATCTTAAAATATCTTATTTTTCGATTTGTAATATGATTATACAAGTCATAGTTTACATCCAATGGATTATAAAAAACGACTTAATTATTTCCCTTTCATCAATTTCAACTAATATAAATAAAACAAGAAAAGCACAACCGCCTATCCCTGCCCCGACAGGCAAATGGAGAAAAGCGAGGAGGCAGTTCCTCAGCCACCGGAGCTTTCATCCATTTGACCCCGAGGGGCAAGGCGGTGGAGCTAGACATCAATTGATCCAAAGGTTCAAAACTTATAATTTCCTAAACAAACGAAAAACTCCTCTCCCATTAAGGGAGAGGAGCAAGATACATTATATAGATACTACATGGTGCTTACCATTAAATTCATATGGAACCTGAAGTAATTCTTCAAGGAGGTTCTGTCCTTTTTCGTTTAGTAATTGTATAGGAGAATAAGTTCTTTCCTGCAGACCACCATTGGGCATAAGCTGAATCATTAATTGGTCATATCGATAAATAGAAGAATCTAGCTTAGTTAAAATAGTATCCTCCACTGCATTCTCCATGAAGGTAAGCTGCTTCGCATGAAAATCCAAGTTTTTTTCTACTAAAGATGTAAGTTTAATATCGTTTCGTTTTAATAATTGATCAAGCTCTTCATACTTACTTGCTAAATCATCTTTAATTGACTGGATGAACAAGGAGACATCCTTATTTTGATTTTGCTCAATCATCCTAGCTTTTGAAAGCTCAACCTCTCCACTCCAAACATCAGGAATCGAGAATTCCAGCTTATCTAGTAGCGATTGCACCTTAGGAGTGACCAAAGATATACTAAGTCGCGGCGTGATAACCGGCATTTTCATATTAAATAATTGGAAGGCATCTTTTAATGTAGCCCAATAAGCTATCTCGCCTGGGCCACCAATAAAACTTAATACCGGAAAAACCATTTCTTGCATTAATGGTCGTGTAACAACGTTATTACTAAGTTTCTCAGGTTGATCTTTAGCAATCGCAATAAGCTCTTCTTTGGTGAAAGATATTCCCTTAGCTTCATGCACAAAAGAATTGCTCTCTCTTTCTAGAAGAAAACGTTCGCCATCCTCTACATAAAACAAATTGGCAGCTGTTTCTTTCGCTTGAATTGGAGATCCGTACCCTAGTTGGTCAAGCTGTTGTTCCTTTTGGAATACTAAACTTGCCAAATCCGAGGACTGTTCAATCATTTGAACAAAATAGTCAGATTCCAACTGGCGAAGAGGCTTATAGGCTGCATCAACCATAAGCAGTCCTTCTTCATAAAATAATTCGTTCATAATTGCCGAAAAAAATGAAGTGAAGTTGGAATGTTCCTCTACAAAGTGGGTGAACTTTGAGTATAGTTTTTTCGTATGGGATGTTTCAGGCAAGCTTTTGAAAATCTCTTCTAAATAGGCTAGCATCGTTTCTTTCGTAAATGTTGTCTCTGAAGCAATTTTCTTTAACTTCGATCTTTCAGGGAAGACGAGCTTTTGGAGCTTTCTGCTTTTCTCTATGTAAACATGGTTGATTTCATCGATATCATGATCCTCACCAGCTATCCAAAATACAGGAATTACCGGTATCCCTTGTATTTCTCTTTGACGTTTCGCAAGAACGATCACCGAAATGGCTTTATGGATGGAATACATAGGACCGGTCAGTATGCCTGCCTGCTGTCCACCAATCACAACCACGCCGTTATCTTTCAATTCCTCTATATGTTTTCTACTTTTCTCAGAAATACCAAACTGGTCCATATAGCTAGTAATTACGGTCGCCAGCTCAACTCTTTTATGTTTTGAGTAATCGGTTTCTTGAAGTCTTTTATTTAAATCCTCTTGGTTCCATTCATAATGAAAAAAAGAGGAAAGACTTGCAGAGTCCTCTAAATATGCTTTATAGAATGGGGAAACAAATGGTTGTGTGTATTGCTCTAATCGCACGATTTTCCACCTCTTTAATATAATCCTTTTAGAGTATATCATTTCATCAGAAAGAGATGAAAATTATTAGCTTATATACTTTAAAACATATCGGATTACTCCGATTATCCATAAAAGAGCGTACATGAAGCAGAGTAGGATGAAAAACAATCTCCACACTTTCCGAAGCAGAGGCTTTATTTCTATCTCTTTTTTCATTTTCCATTCTAGAATGGTCATAATAGTTGCAATAAAAATAGCAAAAATAATTATAATAAATCCTATTTTTTTTTCAAAAATAACATTAAACACATGAGAAACTGAAAAGAATAACAAAAACGTAGTAATATCTGCAGCTATACCAATAGATTTTTTTCTTTTGCGAAAGGCATATTTCGCAATCACAAAAGAAATGATAAATAGAATTGCTGGAACTAATACAATGATAGAAACAAGGCTGATCATATCAATCACCTACTTTATTCATTTCTTTTAATAATAAATAAAAAGTATTTAGAATGGGCAATGACTTTTTACGACTCTCTGCTTCGGCTAGGATAGCTCCTACAATAGTATCGACTTCCATCATGCGGTTGCTCTGAAAATCCTTAAGCATGGATGAGTAGTTATACTCTGTATTTTGACAAAGCGACACAACTTCTTTCCAAGCCAATAAGTCGTTCCAATCTTCAAAGGCTTCTATAATTTCCTCATACAGGCTTCGCAATATTTTTTTATATGATTCATTTTTAATTAGTTCACCATTCTGCACACGAGCAATGGTAGTTAAGGGATTTATCAAGCAATTAAGTAATGCTTTTTTAAACAAGATTTGTCTAATATTTTCAGTAAGTTGAAATGGGAATTGCTCTGCCTCAGATTTCAGTAGCTGTTCAAGACTCTGCCACTTTCCTTTATAAAATCCAATTGAAGTCGTTCCAATTCCTAAGTGTTGTACCGTTTCCGGATTTATTTTGGTCGCTCCGTGTAAAACAGAACCTAATAATATATTCGATTGTTTTAAAGTATCGATAAACTGTAAATGTAGTAGACCATTTTGTATAAACAGTAGAGGAGTTTCTTTTGGTAAGGAATCTAAATTTTTTTTTAATGAAGAGAGATCGTGATACTTAACTGCCACAATAATTATATCCATTTGATGTAGTGCTTCTATAGAATTGACTATCTGACATTCAATCGGTTCAGTAATGTCGTTTGTTTTTATGTATAGTTCTTTTAAGCTCTTATTCCTTACTAAAAAGGATATGTCATGACCTGCTTTAGATAAATAGGCGCCAAATAGCATTCCTACTGCTCCAGCTCCTATAATTCCTATTCGCATACTTCTTCACCTCCTAAAAAATATTATATGGGGAATAAAAATCTACCATCTTGGGAAGTCGTCCACTAAACGTTTATATTAGGTCAAATTTTTAAAAAGGCCTACCTCTAAGGTAGACCTAAGTTTAAAAATATTATACAGGAAGGACTGGGTGTTTTCGAGGTGCAATTGCAATTTCTTTGTCCTCATAGTATCTCAAACGATTAGCAAGCTCGTTACGCAGATCGCTCGGCTTCACAATTTCATCGATAATCATTTCAGATGCCAGCTTATAAATATCTATTTCTTCCTTATATTCCGCATGCTTTTCTTGAACGAATTTCAATCGTTCTTTTGGGTCCTCGATTGCTTCAATCTTATTGGAATATACAGCGTTTACCGCTGCCTCAGGTCCCATAACAGCAATTTGAGCGGTAGGAAGTGCGATACACACATCAGGTTCAAAAGCTGGTCCAGCCATAGCGTAAAGACCTGCGCCATAAGCTTTTCGTACAATAACAGAAAGCTTTGGTACAGTTGCTGAGCTCATAGCTGCGATAAGCTTAGCTCCATGGCGAATAATACCTGCCCTTTCCACTTTAGTCCCTATCATGAAGCCCGGAACATCTGCTAAGAATAATAATGGAATGGAGAAAGCATCACAAAGAGAGATGAACTTAGCAGCCTTGTCTGCAGAATCTACGAACAAGACTCCACCTTTTGCCTTCGGTTGGTTCGCTATTATTCCTACCGGCTTCCCTTCGATTCGAGCAAATCCTGTTATTAGCTCCGGAGCAAACAGTTTTTTAATATCAAAGAAAGTACCTTCATCGATTAATGCATCAATTGCTTCATACATATCGAAAGGGGCGTTTTGGTTTTCAGGAATAATTTCCTCTAACGTTCTACCTTCTTTGGTTTGCTTCGGTTCAACCGTTTTTGGCTTTTCGGTGTAATTGGCAGGGAAGTAGCTTAAATACTTCTTCGCTTCTTCTATAGCTTCTTCTTCCGAGGAAACAAGCACGTCGCCGACACCACTTACTGTACAGTGCATGCGCGCTCCCCCCATTTCCTCTAACGTCACCTTTTCTCCAATAACTTTTTCAGCCATACGTGGAGATCCAAGGTACATCGAGGCATTTCCTTCAACCATAAATACAACATCACAAAATGCCGGTATGTACGCCCCTCCTGCAGCTGATGGTCCAAATAACAAACATATTTGAGGGATAAAACCGGATAATCTCACTTGATTGTGAAAAATTCTACCAGCTCCACGACGATTAGGGAACATTGCTAATTGGTCTGTAATACGTGCCCCAGCAGAGTCTACTAAATACAATAGTGGCACACGATTTTTTTCAGCAATTTCTTGGATTCGAATTATTTTTTCAACCGTTCTAAATCCCCATGATCCAGCTTTTACTGTAGAGTCATTTGCCATTACGCAAACTGTTTGTCCATTTATTTTTCCAGTCGCAGTTACAACACCATCAGCGGGTAAGTCACCTGCTTCTACATTTGCAAATCGACCGTCTTCTACGTATTCCCCATTATCAAATAACAGGTTTAAACGATCACGAACAAACAGCTTCCCCTGCTCCTTCATTTTCTCATGATACTTTGAATGTCCACCTGCATAAATGGATGACAATTTTTCTTCTAACTTATCGTTATACCCCTTTGTTTCTCCCACTTTGTAAAACCCCCGTTTCAAGTAGCAGCAGCCGAGCCCTGTATGTAGGGCACACTCCGACTGATACAATTGCTTGATAGAATAAAATACTAAACAATTATTTTAATTGATAGATACATTTATTGAACGATTCGTTAAACCTACTTAATTTTCTAATAGAATTTTAAATACTCAACTTACAGTTTTTTGTATTGGAGAGTTTTTATTCGAACGTTACTAATACGTCTCCCTCATTTACGAAGTCCCCAACTTGCGCCTTTATTTCTAGAACCTTGCCTGCGACATTAGATTCTACAGGAATTTCCATTTTCATCGATTCAAGTACCATAACCACTTGGCCTTCTTGCACTTCGTCCCCCACTGCAACGTTAACCGTAAATACTGTACCTGCCATAGTTGATTCTAAATTTTTCATTTTGAAATTTCCTCCCTTTGTTTGTCCATCCATTCCCCTAAAACGGATGTTGAATATACTCCACTTTCAAAAGTACTGTCATGTAAAAACTGGTCAAATAGTGAAATATTAGTTCTTACACCTTCTATTTTAGCAGAAGAAAATAATTTTTGTGCTTTCTCTATTGCTAATCTTCTGTTTTCTGCATGTATAATTATTTTGGAAATCATTGGATCATAAAAAGGAGTCACTTTATTCCCTTCCTCATACCCTGCATCTATTCTTACATCCGAATCATTCCCCCATGTAAGAGTAGATATTGTTCCTGGAGAAGGAAAAAACGTTTTTGGATCCTCCGCGTAAATTCTAAATTCAAACGCGTGCCCATTAGTTGTAATTTTGTCTTGTTCCTTAACTGGCAGCTCCTCACCTTGTGCAACCTTTAGCTGCCATTCTACTAAATCAAAGCCTGTTACCGCTTCTGTTACTGGATGTTCTACCTGTAAACGGGTATTCATCTCTAAAAAGTAAAATTGATGATTTTGGTCTACGATAAATTCTACCGTGCCAGCATTCACATAATCGACCGCCTTTGCCGCGTTAACTGCCGCTTCAAACAGCTTTTTCTTGGCTTCTTCCGGGAAATTTGGAGATGGAGATTCTTCAAGAACCTTTTGATTTCTTCTTTGTACAGAACAATTACGTTCGAACAAATGCACGATGTTTCCTTTTGTATCCCCAAAGATTTGTACTTCAATGTGACGAGAGTCTTCAATAAATTTTTCTAAAAATACTATATCACTACCAAAATAAGACTTGGCTCTAGTTTTAATCGATTCAAAGTGCTTGGTAAGGGTTGCTTCATCGTCACATTTAATCATGCCGATGCCGCCTCCGCCCGCGCTTGCCTTAAGCATAATTGGGTAGCCAATCTGTTTGGCTGCGTGAAGTGCCTCGTCCAAAGAATTAAGCCCATCCTCTGTTCCCGGTACCACAGGCACGTTTGCATTAATCATTGTTATACGGGATTCAATTTTATCTCCCATCTTTTCAATCGTTTCCGCTTTAGGACCAATAAACGTAATTCCAGCCGCCTCTGCTTTTCTAGCAAACTCTGCATTTTCTGACAAAAAACCATAGCCTGGATGAATTGCATCTACACCCTCTCGTATAGCAAGCTCAATTATGTCATCAGCCTTTAAATAAGACTGTTGCACCTGACTCGGCCCAATAAGAAAAGCATAATCTGCTTCTTTCACATAAGGAAGCTGTTCGTCCGCTTCACTATAAATTGCTACCGTTTCAATATTTAATCGTTTACATGTCTTGATAATACGTCGTGCTATTTCTCCCCGATTTGCTATTAACAGCTTTTTCATATGTATCTCCCCTTTGTCAAAATATTCTCCCCTCTATTAGTCTATACGAAAGTTGAAAGTGAATTCAACTTTCACATAATAATTGATTAAATTCATCTACCTAACCTAGGGCCAAATAACCAACAAAAAATTACAAAATCGTTACAGGTGCCAGGCACCTGTAACGATTTTGATATAAAATTATTTCCCATTAAAAAAAGTCTCTATTTTTTAGAGACTTCATTGCTAATTTCTTTCTATGTGTTGAACACCTTGTTTTGCCCAGTTCACTAGTACCTCGTAATCTCTTTTTAGTAAATTATATGCATTAGCTATTTCATCATAGGAATTTTTCATTTCATCATAACTTTGCATGGCAAGTTGCAAATGGTTTTGAAGGGAAGTGGAATCGTTTACAGTCTCCTTGAAACTTTCTACCTTCGGGGAATCCTCTTTCGGGAAAAGTTGTGGGCGAAGATTTTTATTCCATCTAAATGCACAAGCTTGTTTGGAACGCCCTAACAACACGCTGGCTTCCTGAAACCCTGAGATTTGGGTGTGGCCTTGTTCGATTTTCTTTAGTACTATCTCTTTTAGTAGATTGTCTTCGTCGAGGGTCCAGCTATCTTTTCTCAATTTAACATTCACATTAATCACCCTTTGCTTTTTTATTAATATATGCAAAGTGGGTATAAATAGACTCTATTTTATTTCTTTTTTGATAAAAAAGAATTGACTGCCTCATGGTGTACATCTGCTTCCCAAAGTACAGAGCATTCTTTCACTTCTTCCATTATTCTCTCAAATAATTTAGATTGCTCCCATTTTCGTATGATCTGTTTTTTGTAGGCCTTCAAAACTGTCGAATGGGGAATAATCATTTTGGAGATGAAGTCTTGTAGAGCAATCACTTTATCACCCTCAAACACTTCGGTAGCCCAACCCATCTCTAAAAGCTCCGATGATTGATAAGGAGTGGCTTCTGTTAACATCTTTAGTGCTTTATCATACCTCATACCCTTTTCAAAAAGGTATGTTCCCCCACCCCAGCCACTAGTTATAGCAAGTTTACCTTGGATAAATCCACATTTTGCTTCCTTTTTGACAAGTCGGAAATCGCATAATGTGGCTATTTCACATCCCCCACCAACTGCGGTCCCATTAATTAAAGCGATTGTTGGTACCTCTAGAGTAGCTACCTTGTAAAGTTCTTTAGCTACCTCGCTTAGCATTGCGTAAGATTCCTCTGCCGTTTTTAGCTCATGAAAAACCGATAAATCTCCTCCTGAACAGAAAGACTTATCTCCTGCTCCTGTGATAACTACAAGCTTAATTTCTTTATTTGAATTAACCTCGGTCACAAGCTGCCTAAATCCAGCCAAAACATCAAAGTTAATAGCATTATGTATGTCAGGTCGATCAATCTCAAATATTAGGATGTTATCCTTTTCTTTTATTGTGTACGCCAAAGTATGTACCTCCTAAAATGAATATAGAGAAAAAGGCTACCGAAGAGCCATGGTCTCTTTGGTAGCCTTTTAAGGAACAAATACTGTATTATTTGCTCACTACTTCTTTCCCTTTGTATTGACCGCATGATTTACAAACTCGGTGAGCCAATTTCATTTCACCACAATTTGAACAAGCAACCATACCAGGTACGGATAATTTAAAATGTGTACGACGTTTTCTTTTTACAGTTTTAGAAGTTCTTCTAGCTGGTACTGCCATTGGTGGCACCTCCTTACAGATCTATTATTCGTCTGTTTGATCAAAATACTTAGCTAAATCAGCAAGTCTTGGATCCAATTTTGGTTGGTCATCTTCTTGCAATTCTTTAAGATCTTCATCAGTAGTAAAGCTCCAACCTGTCCCACCCTCGTGTTTAAATTGGTCTGCACCTTCTTTATACACTTGCAATGGTATTTCTAAAAGAATTAATTCTTCCAGAACAGGATCGACATCAATGACATCCCCTTCAACGATATGATAATTATCATACGCTTTAGCAGAAGCGAGTGCAGTGTCGGACCAGGTGAATACTTCATCCGAATGAATCTCAAATGGAAATTCTACGTCTTCCCAAGTGCGTGCACATGGTAAGGTTAAAACTCCAGAAAGCTGAAAATGACAAGTCATTTGCGCTGCACCAAATGTGCAGTGCCCTTTTACATGAACGGGTGAAATCTTTCGAACGTCTTGATTTCGCTTCTTCACATTTTCGAGTTCCACGAATTCATCTATATCTAGACCATTCTCACGATATTTAGAAAGCTGACTAATTGCCCATTTCATACGATTATCACCTCAAGACAACAAAGTTGATTATATAATGCTTAGTTTTAGATGTCAAGATAATTTCTTGTCACTACTTTATTTTAACATTATACTTTCAGTAAGGAAAGTATTTAAGATTGGTCCAGATTTAACAGACAAAACAAGGATAGCAAAGACTACCAGCTAGAAAATCAGAAAATTTAAGGGGGATTAATTATAATGAAAGCCACAGGAATTGTTGTAGAATACAATCCATTTCATAATGGTCATCTACACCATTTACAACAGTCCACTAAACAGACGGATAGCAAACTTTCAATCGCTGTCATGTCCGGCAACTTCTTGCAGCGTGGAGAGCCAGCGCTTGTAGATAAATGGACTAGAGCTAAAATGGCAGTAGATGCTGGTGTCGATTTAGTTATAGAGTTACCATATGCATTTGCAACTGCACAGGCAAGTGATTTTGCTAAGGGAGCTATTTTTTTATTGGATGCACTAAAATGCGAAAGCTTTTGTTTTGGAAGTGAGGAAGGGTCAATAGAGTCTTTTAATCATACAGTTAAGTTGTTAACCTCCAAAAAGAACGAATATAACGAGGCTATCTCCCAATTTATAAAAAAAGGGATTAGTTATCCAAAAGCACTGAACGAGGCATATCATTTATTGGCAAATGAAGCAACTGAACCTCTAGTGGATCTGTCTAAACCGAATAACATCTTAGGCTATCATTACATAGAGGCTGCACGTCAAATAAATTCATCCATTAAGCCAACTACGATTCAACGCATTGTAGCTAACTATCACGATGATGCTAAAAAAACAGAATCGATTGCGAGCGCCACTGGAATTAGAAAGGTACTCTTCGAAGAAAAAGAGCTATCTAAAATTCATCCATATTTACCCGACACAAGTCTCATGGGTCTAACCAAATGGATAGAGCAGGCAGAAAGCTTCGGTAGCTGGGAGCGTTTTTATCCTATTTTGCGCCTAATAATTTTGCGCCAGGATAAACATAGCATCGCAAAGTATGCAGAGGTGACGGAAGGCATTGAAAACGCTATTTGGAACGCTGCTGCAAAGCATGACAGTTTCTTCCCATTTATGGAGCAAATAAAATCCAAACGATTTACCTGGACAAGAATACAAAGAATGTTGACCCATATTTATAATGCATTTACATGGGAAGATTTAAGATCTATTGAGTACCCTACCTACATCCGACCACTTGCAATGAGTCAAAAAGGACAGACATATCTCCAATCCATAAAAAAAGACTTGCAGCTCCCTCTAGTTAGTAGGGTGGCTGCAAGCAAGGATAATATACTACTGCAGCTTGATATTAAGGCCGCAAATCTATATTATTTAGGACTTCAAACTAAATTTGGTTCATCCATGGTTGGAAGCGAATATAGAAAGATACCAATTAGAATTTAATCATTTAGGTTCTAGGTTATCTAAATATTCCAATGCATCGTCAATGGTTTTCACTGGCACAATTTTCATCTTTGTGCCAATTTTTTTTGCCGTTTTTAACGCTTCTTCATAGTTAGAGGTAAGATCTGGGTTTTTAGCAACAATTTCTTCAGGTATATCATCGTCGGGTGCAAACATGAAATCTACCCCTTTTTTATCTGCAGCAATTACTTTTAAGTCAATTCCGCCTATCCTTCCTACAGTACCATCTTGTAGCATCTCTCCAGTCCCAGCAATATTGTAGCCTTTTGTTATGTCCTCTGGAAGCAGTTGGTTTAATAACTCAAGGGTAAACATTAGACCTGCCGATGGACCCCCAATATCTTCGGATTTAATCTCTACAGACGGGGTGGTTTCTACTACCTTGTTTTCAGTATAGGAAATACCAATACCAGCCTTTTCAAGGACCCCTGGGACCGATTTAAGGGTTACCTCTTTAGTAAGCACCTTTTCTTCCCGCTCGACCTTTAAACGAACGGTATCGCCCTCTTTTTTATCTGCTAAGTACTTGGCAATCACATCTCCAGTCAGATCAGACAAATTATCCATTTCTAAAATTTTGTCTCCTGGTTTCAGAATATTGTGAGCGCCTCCTCCATCCACTACATTAAAAATAAATATTCCGTGATTGATAACGGTGTATGGTTTTTTCGCTCGATCGAAAGCCACCGTAATAGCATTAAACTGAGAATCAGACATAAGCTTTAATTGACGTACATTATATTCCTCTTCATCTTCGTCCTCTTGGCGAATTTGATCGGCAGGATAAATCTTTTGACTATCTGTTACTTTCGCGTATGCATACGTGAGAGGAGTCGCCTTTGATAGAGCAATAGTTAGAAGACTTAATGTACCCTCGTCATCCTCATCTCCATTCTCAACATGTACCAATGGTGAAAGCTCATAAGCTCCCCCTGGTCTTGAAATGTAGGATTCCATTGGATAGAAGCCTAATGCCAAAATAATTACAACAATAAAAAGAAGGACTATTGGTTTTATCTTCTTCATAAGTTATCCCTCTCTTTCATAAATAATTAAATATAAATATAAGTTTATCACTTCCAATTTTGACTGACAAAACATATTAAGAAAATATTGCTAACTCTGGAAGATTTAAAAGATTGAATAACTCTGATTAAGAAAGAAATCTTACAAAAACTACACTTTGAGGAAAAACTGTTTTCCTTTAAGAGATAAGGAATGACGCATAATGCATATTATTGTTACAGTTGGCAGTTGGGCACTTATTATTCTCTTATTTTTACAGCCCGGAGTTTCACATAAAGGTGCATTAGAAGGGATGCGTATCTTCACAACTTCTCTCATGCCTTACCTATTACCTTATTTGGTGATTACTCAAATGTTTATTCGCACTCAGAAAAAATTTTTAACTACCAATAACAAATTTAAACTTTATTTTAATATTTACCTCCTGACAGCACTTGGTGGCTTCCCTAGTGGAGCAGCCATTATATCCTCCTTAAAGGAGATAGGCACCTTGAACGCCCGGAATGCAAGCTGGCTATTAGCTATTTGCCACGCACCTAGCCCAATGTTTGTTATTGGATTTGTGGGAATTGAAATATTTAACGCAGAAATAGCGGGGCTTAAATTGTTAATCATCATTCATGTAGTCAACCTTATATTCCTACTAGTATTCATTATTTTCTCCAAGCCTATTCAAATGAATACATACAAAAAAGAAGCTAACACCTCTCCCTTCCAAGAGAGCATAAAAGAAACCTATCAAATCCTTTTACTTATTGGGACGACCGTTATCTTTTTTACTACAATCAGCTATATCGTTTTTGAATCATTAAAAGAAATCATCCCATCTATTTCACCAACTGTCCTAGTTTTTGTATCCTCACTTTTTGAAATGACAGGTGGGATTAGCCTTGCTGGACAGATACTATCAGGATCTTACTACCTTCCTTTTACCATTGCTCTTATTATTGCTTTTAGCGGTTTAAGTATTCATATGCAAATAATAGTTCTTGCTCAAAAAGCAGGCATACCCATTCGGAAATACCTCATGTTCCGCTTGCTCAACATGCTCATCATTCCACTATTTTTCATACTTGGCTAAATGACAGAAATGTTACTGGTGCCAGGCACCAGTAACACTTCTGTCATATATTGATCGGAGGTAAAAAATAACCTTGCCCAAGGGCAAGGTTATTGTTGATGCTTATATTTTTCTTTAAGTGCTGTTTCCACTTGGGGTGGTACTAGCTCTCCAATGTTGCCTCCGTACTTAGCAACTTCTTTTACTATACTAGAGCTTAAAAATGAATATTGATTTTTGGTCATGATAAAAAATGTTTCGATTTCATCATTCAAAACCCGATTCATAGAGGTAATTTGCATCTCATATTCAAAGTCTGAGACTGCTCTAAGACCTCTAATGATTGCACTTGCTCCTACATTTTGAGCATAGTCCATAAGTAAACCTGAGAAGGTTTCTACCTTTACATTGGGCAAGTGGGCGGTTACTTCCTGAATAAGCTTTACTCGTTCTTCTACAGAGAATAGAGGATTTTTAGAGGAGTTATTTAAAACAACTACATAAACCTCTGAAAAAATAGAAGCTCCTCGAGTAATAATATCAAGATGTCCATAAGTGATTGGATCGAAACTTCCTGGAACAACTGCCATTTTACTCATGTGAATTCCCCTCTTCTTCTTGGTAACGATAAATGGAAATAACCGTCCCACCATAATTTTCTCTGCGTGAAAGCTGAAACTCTCCATAAGCATCCGGTAAATCCACCATCTTTTCATGCTCACAGACGATTGTTCCTGTTTCAGACATTAGACCCTTTTCTACTATATCCCCAACCAGATTATAAAAAGGAGTTTTACTATAGGGAGGGTCAACGAATAATAGCTCTATACTCAGCTCTCTTTTTTCAAATGCCTTTACTGCACGAGATGCATCTATTTTGTATATCTCGCTTGTATCTTCTAAGCGACATTTTTTTAAATTTTCGTTAATGGTTTGAATCGCTTTATAATCTTTTTCAATAAAAATACAGGTTTCTATACCTCTACTTAAAGACTCAATACCTAGTCCACCGCTACCTGCAAATAAGTCCACAGCCGTTCCTCCATTAAAGTACGGTCCAATCATATTAAAAATAGACTCTTTCACCTTATCTGTAGTAGGTCTTGTATTAGTTCCTGGTACTGCCTTCAATGGTAATCCTTTTCTAGTTCCTGAAATAACTCTCATACTATTTCTCCCAGCATTAATTAGACGTTTCTTCTTGTAAATGAATTCGTCCGTCCTCTTTATCTATGTTCAACAAAAACAAACGAATCATCCACGTCTCTTCTATATAAAATTTTGAACCGATTTTTTCAAAGGGCTCGGACATGGCATCATATCTTTTTTGATTATAAACATAAAATGGTTCTTGAATAGGAAATCTAAATGCCCTAGTTTCATTTTGGACGTATAAACCTTTATCTGTGTCGTCATACGTATAGCCCAACACATCAAATAATGGTTCTGCTGCATACAAAACCTTTCCATCCTTAAATAAGACGTCGATGTCCTTTTGTATGCCATCATTAATATATACAGGTCGTGAATCTTCAAACAACAATGGGAACTTGTCCTTTTGCAGATCATTCCATTCGAAAAATGAAGTTTTGGAGTCCAAAAGAGATGACAATAGCTTATCCAACTTCTCCGCACTTAACTCCTTCTGATTTTCCAACAAGGACTTCCATTCTAACAATTGACTATTAGTCAAATAACTAGTTAAGGTCTCATACATCCATATTGACTTTTCAGCCCCCACAGGAGACTCCATTAGAAAGCTGCTTACTACTTCTGCTAGCAGAAGATTTTCAATCGGTAAATTATAGCCATCCTGAATATTTTTAACTGCTATATCTCTCTGTATAGAAGGCAAGTCCTCATTTCCCAAAAATAAAATATTGGATGCGTTCACTTTGTTCGTATTATCCTCAACTAAAATAGAAGAATGTCTAGTGTTAGGTAATTGTAATTCATCTAAAAGCTTTTGTAGACCAGCCGCTACCGGCTCCTTGGAATAGACAGAATAATGATCATTTTGGTATTGAATCGGTAAAGCTTCTTGTTGCCAATATAACTCTTGTACAGTACCTTCTCCAATAGAAAGTGAGTAGTCAATTAAGTCTAAAGAAGAGTTACCTATCTTAGGTAGACCACTTACCCACATTCCACCTCTTTTTAAAGAGTCTGTTATATGTAATGTTGTATAGGTTACATCACCATTTTCTAGCTTTAAGAGAAAATCAGAAAGAACGACTCCTTCTTTTAATCCATTTGGCAAAGGAAAAGTATAGGATACACTTTGACTGGAGTTTTCACCTTCAAGAAAGCTACTCAAGTCTTCTGTAGAACGTTTACAGCTGTCTCCAGCAATGTTTAAGCAGCTCCTATTTCCACTAGCAATTGGCCATAAAATAGAGACTTTCTCCTTTGGCAAGTTAAAAAAGTGATGATTTACTTGTATACTATTTTCAAATAATTGGACATCTACTTCTTGCTCATATGAAAAATCCTGTACTTCTTCATCTATATTGGAGGAGTACACCTCATATTGAAATAATAATAAAACACAATTTGTTACTACTAAAAGCATAGATATAAAGCCTACAATAATTTTCATGGAATTGTCCTCCAACATAGTGGTAAGATGAATTGGAAAGGAAGTGTTTTCATTGATCCAACGTTTTATAGAACTTGGCGAAGGTTACGGAGATACATTTGAGCTATGTGAATTAGCACGTGTAAACAAAGAACGTATTTACAGAGCATTTATCTTCTCTTCACCAAAAAATGGGAAGGACTATATTTCTATAGCAATTGCTCTAAAACCCATAAATGATACCAAATTTTTCCCAATTTATATTTGCCGTGAGGGCATTCCCCAGTCACAGCCAGAATCCAAAAGACTAAGTACATTTAAAGAAACTTTAAACGAGTTACAGGTTGAACCAATACAAATATCTATTAAGCATTCCTCTACTTTTGCAGATACGCATTTATTTTATCAGTATATCATTGGAATCCTAAGATTAAACCATTATATACCACCATTCCAATAAAATGCTATAGACCGATTTTATAATCATACTCTTTAGCTTTATCTGGTTTACTATTTTCAAATTCTGTTTTTACAAACGGACGATAGGACTCTAATATTTCTTTTACAAAAGGAAGTTTATTCATCTTTTGTTTAGCCGCTTCTATCTGATCCTGATCACAATATAAAACGACATATTTCATTTTTTTAGAAATATAATGGACATGCCCGTATTTTCTTAAAGATTTAGCCTGCTTTAAATGATGCACATAGACAATTAGTCCTTGTCTTTCTGTCATACGCTTCCCCTCATTTCTTCCTTCAAGAATAACATATGGAGGATTTTGATAGCAACAACAACTAGCTGACAGCTAAATATCAATTGGCTATAATTAAAGAAATCATTGTCAACATAAGTGGGTTAAGATCCTATTATCTTTCTACAATTTGAATAAGTCCAAAAAGGGGGATTAAAATATGGGGAAAAAATCTAATGTAGCTCTTGCAATTGCTGCTGCTGCAGGTGCCGCTTGGGCTAGTACAAAAGCTTTATCAAAGCCGGATAGCCGCCCTTCAAAGGAAGCATTAAAGTATGAACATCCCATTATTCTTGCACATCGAGGAGGACTAGCCCTTGCTCCTGAAGGCTCTATGGCTGCTTTTGATAATGCTGCAAAATTAGGAGTCCATGGCTTTGAAATTGATTTAAGATTAACTAAAGACGAAGAAATCATTGTATTTCATGATGAAACATTAGAAAGAACAACAGACCTTACAGGCAAGGTTGCAGACTACACGTTGCCTGAGCTCAGAGATGCAGATATAGGGTATCATTTTAAAGATATAAAAGATGGCTTTTCATATAGAGGCAAAGGTGAACGAGTGGTAACACTTGGTGAGTTAATCGATGCGTATCCACAAATGCTCATTAATATGGATATAAAGGACAACCCCGCTACTTATGAAGGTAGTCTGATGCCATCTAAGCTATGGAGATTGATAGAAGAAAAACAAGCCTTTGATCGGGTAGTGGTAACAAGCTTCTTTGATGAACAAATTGATCGGTTCAATCTCTACGCTCAAAACAGAGTTGCTTTAGGTGCCGGTGAAAAAGAAGTGAAAAAAGCATACACAGCTTACACTTCACAATTTAGACATTTATATCATCCGAAGGCGGACATTTTTCAGTTGCCGTTAAGAGCCAAAATGGTTTCTTTGGACAGTCCTGGATTTATAAAATTTTTATCTACTTTAAATATCCCAGTACATTATTGGACCATCAATGATCCAGAGGTAATGAAAAAGCTTATTCAAAATGGAGCAAAAGGGATTATTACGGATAGACCTGACCTAGCAATTGATGTATTAAAGTTGAACTAGAATTTTATGAGTCTAAAAAAAGGATGTGCACAATTTATGTACACATCCTTCCTAATTTATATGGTGCAGCTATCCATTTGTCTGCTTAGCTGACTTTTAATTTTGCGCTTTTCTTAAGCTGAGCAAGAGCATGATCCGCCGGTTCCACAGCCGCTACCGCAGCTTGAACCACTAGAAGCGAAAAATGGATTACTTACAGGTACTTTGACTCCTTCTGAGACTGTTTTACCAATAATCAAGCTTACCTCATCGAGCAGGTCCTGTAACTCGTTTTCAGCCACCTTAAGAGCTGCTATTTCATCTACCATATCAAGATTACGTTTAGTTACACGAATGTCTTTCATGACTCTTGAGTAATCTGGATGGTATTTTCCAAAGCGTTGAACCTCTTCGTATTGGTCCTTCAGTCGGGTAAAGCTATTGATTTCCCGCACGAGTTCAGGTTTTGTATATACAGCACGATGTGCATTTAAGTAAAGGTAAAATGGTTCAGAGGATAAAATCATTGCACATAATAGGTCTGAGTGATCCATAATATCCACCCATTCATCAGTCATAATCATAAATAAAACCTCCAATCCTGTCTATCATAACAGAAAACTGGAGACAATTGTTAAACTAATAACTTAAGTGTTAGGAGAATTTCTATGGAAAATTTACAAACTCTATTTGAACAAGTTACAAAAGAGGCTTCAGAAACGGAAAAAGGGTTACTGACAGACTTCCTTACCGGATTAAAAAAGAAACAAGAAGGACTTGCACCTACATACCTAAATGCGACGTTTCAAATGGACACTCGTTTTGAGGACAACCAATGCATTGTAACACTTCCTGTTACCCCACTAATTCATAACAGCTTTGATATGCCCCATGGTGGTGTCATTGCAACTCTAGTCGATAATGCTATGGGATTTTTAGTGAACAAAGACCTTCATCCAGAAGGAAAAGGTGCCGTTACAACTAATATGACGATCAACTACATAAAAGCTTCATCCGAAAAGCAACTGATTGCTACATCTACGTACTTACATAAAGGAAGACAAACGCTAGTAATGGAATGTACTATTACTCAACCGGATGGGAAAAAGATTGCTCATGCAACCGGATCATTTTTTGTCATTACACCTTCATCAAAATAAGACTGAACTACTTCAAGATCAGAAAAGGGTAAAACAACTTCTTTAATAATTTGTTCTTTTTCATGCCCTTTTCCCGCTATTAAAACGACATCTCCTTCTTGAGCGGTAGCTAATGCCAAGCGAATTGCATTTCTTCGATTAGCTTCCACCATTACCTTGCTAGGGTCTATCCCTTGAATAATATCTGCGATAATTGCTTCTGGTTCCTCATTTCGTGGGTTATCAGAAGTGATAATTGCCTTAGTAGCATATTTGGAAGCTACCTCTCCCATCCATTTTCTCTTTTGCTTATCACGATTTCCTCCACACCCAAAGACAACGAATATATTTTTCTTCGCATAAACTGTAATAGAAGACAAACAAGCTTCTAGTGCATCAGGTGTATGTGCGTAGTCTATCAATACTTCAATCCCTTTATTATTCGGTACCCTTTGTAGCCTTCCAGCCGGTAAATTTACTGGATAGATCACCTCACAGGGGAGACCTAGCCCTAACATCGCACCAAGTGCAGCAGCTAAATTCATCCCATTATGATATCCACTATTCCTCATGAGGACAGACGTCTCTTTTCCATTTACTTCATATTCATATTTAACTTCTTCATTTAAATATTTTTCATTACTAAAAATTACATCATTACCTTCCTGATTTCCGAATCGTATTGTTGGTATATATGCTTTTTGTGCAACTGAACGACACCATTCATCATTATTATTAACTACCAACTTTCTCGCTAATGGAATGAGTAGCTCCTTAGATTTTTTATATGGCACCATCCCGCCATGAAACTCTAGATGGTCTTTTCCAATATTTAAAAATACAGCCACGTCCATTGGATAACTTCCTAACCGATTATCCAACAAGCCTTGAGAGGAGGCTTCTAACACGATGTATTCCACATCATGGTCATAACAATACCTCACTACCTGTATGAAATCATAAAAAGGTAGAGTGGTATTGTTTCTAAATTGTCTTTCCAATTTTTCACCATTCACATAGACCCCAAGAGTACCAATTACACATACTGACTTCTGTTGTTGAGTCAATAGCTGCCCAATAAAAGAAGCAACGGTAGTTTTACCATTGGTACCTGTAATGCCTACTGTCTTTATTTTTTGTCCATATTTTTTATAGGTTAAATACGCAATCTTGTCTTTTAGTAAAAACATATCAGATGGAAGAACGATTTGTGGAACACTACAGTCTGGAATATAATGCTGAGTAATGACTAGATTAGCCCCTCTTTGGATTGCTTCTTCTACAAAGGTACGATTGTTGGATTCCCAGACAAATACGTCTCCTAGCTGTATTTGTTTGGAATGATCTATAAAACGATGAACCTTTATACCATTTAAATCTCCAAATATCTTATATTCCAGACCCTCTAATAGCTCTTTTATTGGATAAATAGTAGCTCACTCCCTACACCATTCTTGTTAAATCGCATACAGTAAAATGAATTCCTTGTATTTTATGAACGGAGTGTTTGAAATGTCACGAAAAGAGTGGTTGAAAATATGATTGTGCAAAAATATGGAGGAATTGCGATGCAGGATACTTCGAATAGACAATTAGTCATCGAAAGAATCCAAAAAGCAATCACTGCCCATAAGAAAGTGTTAGTTGTTGTATCCGCCATGGGAAGAAGAGGTCAGCATTACTCTACCGATACATTGCTTGACCTTATACCAAGCTCGCCACACAGTGTAGAGACTGATTTACTTTCTGCTTGTGGAGAGCTCATTAGTGCATCTGTATTAGTAGCAGAATTGAAACAAAATGGTGTTCGTTCAACAATTTTGTATGGTAAAAATGCTGGGATTATTACTAACGAAGAATTTGGTAATGCTAATATAGATAATGTAGATACCTCACAAATTTTAAAAACATTTGAGGACTGTCCATGTATCGTAGTTCCTGGGTTTCAAGGGGTCACCGAAGGTAGTAACAATTTTACTACCCTTGGAAGAGGTGGAAGTGATTTAACTGCTGTCATATACGGCTATTATTTAAAAGCAGATGTTGTAGAATTTTACAAGAATGTGCCGGGAGTTATGTCAGCAGATCCTTCTACTAATAGCGAAGTGGAGTTAATATCCCATATGACGTATGATGAGCTCCAGCTTAAAATAAATGAACCTGTAGAAGTCATACAAAAAAGAGCAGCAAATTTTGCTGCCCTTCATGGTGTACCCCTTCATATTCGCTCTTTGTACGAAGAAACGAATGGTACTTTTGTTCATCTATAATTATTCTAGATTATCTTTTTTCTCTATAAAGTTTTGTGTATAGTAATTACTGTAGACTCCTACACCGGTATGAGTATATGACCTACCTAATAAAGTTTGTCGATGGTCTGGGGAATTCAACCAACCATTCACAGCTTCTCCAGCATCAAAGTAAAAAGCAGCAGTATTACCACCAGCGCGATTAAAATCAAGTGAGGTTTCTTTAAGCTTATCTTTAAACCTTGGTATCTCAAAGTTATCGTTTGTAACAATATTATTCTTTGCCATCTCTTCACTGTGCATATCAGCCAAGTTCTGGAGGTTAACGTCTGATTCTAAAACACGTAACCCATGTCGAAGCCTTAAAATATTAGTTATCTCCACAACTTGGATAGCAGTAGCTCTATCCGCCCTTACTTGAAGATTAGAAGATGGTGTTTTAGATTCAATGACTTCCCCACTATATAAAATATCATACGGTTTATGCAGGAGGAGAGTTTGTGAGTCACTAAATCTTACAGCCTCTAGTTGTTGATCCTTTTGATCAATATAGAGCATCGCGAACAAATCATCAAATTGAACCAGCAGTCTAGTTTTAATATCATTTTCGTTTAAGGAAAATATATATGTGTTGTCGCCAATATTCATCGTTACTTCGGATTGTACTAGTGTAAACCGGTAGATGTCTTCAAGAGACTGACCAATTTTGTAAGGGGAAGTATCAACATGATTTCCTATTGCAAATGCTTGTGTTACTTTGTCTTCTTTAACTCCTATTAACATATAGTCGGAGAAAGACTTATTATATACCCACCATTCATATCCATAAATGGAAGGGTCAATTCTAGCTGGATTTCCATAAAGGGTCCTCACTTCCTTTACTGACTTTCCTATTAAAGTGGAGATTCCCTCCTTCGGCCTTGTGAATATACTAACGGTTTCGACAACTTCTTCTCTTTCAACTGGAATTAGCTGGCCGTTATTATTAGAACCTGTTATTAGATCGTTCTCTCGAACTGGTGAATCAAAATATATGAATATTAATAATATAATAGCCATGCCAACTAAAATATGAAATAAAGTTTTCAACTTTTTTGGCTCCTTCGAAGTTCCTTCATTTTCATTAGTATATCAAGGATATGTACAAATACACAATGTTGTCATTGCAACATTTTTGAATTTGAATTAATATTAATAAGAACAGATTCTTAGTATAACTTCAATGTGAAGGAGGACAATTCGATGTATTTTGAAAATACAGGTATAGAAGACAAAGTCTTAGACTTAAATGTATTAGACGACATAATGAAAAAACATGGTTTAATTCGCGCTGGACAATGGGATTATGAACGTGTGACTTACGATAAGAAATTCGAAATTAAAGAGGGTATCTTCTACCTTCGTATATTCGGTTTTACAAAAGAAGGAGATGTTGGTGCACACGAAGCTAACATTACACTTTTAAAACCGGTTTTAGGAAAACACTATTATCCGCATGGTGTAGAATACGGTGAAGGTGAAGTATTCCCGAACCATTTAGTTAAATCTTGTGTAACTACTCTAACAGCTTTAAAAGCTGAATTAGATGAATTTGCTATCCAAGGTTAACTAATGAAACGTTAGAGAAAAATTTCTCTAACGTTTTTTTATCTGTTAAAACTGGTATTCCTTGTATATACTTAAAGGAACGATGTATAAAGGAGCAAAATAGAATGGTTTTCAAAGCGTTTAAAAAAGAATACATTAAGTATATAATCCTATTTATTTTTATTCTGTTAATTTCTATTTTTATCCTACCAGTGTCAGTTCCGATTATTTTAGCGTTACTTACTGCGATAATTATTGAACCAGTTGTAAAGTTTACTCAAAGGGTATTTAAATGGAAACGAAAACCTGCAGTTATTACCAACTTCATTTTTTTTCTAACCATCATTTCGGCCCTCTTATATTTCATTGTAACTAAGCTTATAAGCCAACTTCTATATACTTCAAAAGTAATCCCTTACCATCTTAATAGTTTGACTGGGATATGGATAAATATTCAGAATAACGTCTTTCAGTATACCGAAGGACTACCTCTTGAAGTAGTACAGTCCATACAAGATAAGTTTAATGCTACCTTAACAAGTATGAAGGATGCGCTTCTAGATCTTTTAAGCTACTCAAATATTTCGGCCATACTCACCAATATTCCTACCTTTCTCGTAAACTTCGTTGTATTTATAATTGCTCTATTTCTGTTTATGTTAGACTTAGAAAACCTAAGCCAAAAGTTCTTTTTCTTTTTGAAGGAAGGGACTGCTGAAAAGGTTCGAGTCATGACTTCTAGCGTTAAGAAAGTAACAATTGGCTTTATGAAGGCTCAAATTCTGGCTAGCTTCATCATTTTAGGGGTTTCTCTAATTGGTCTGTTATTTATAGTTCCATTTAAAATAGCCATCATAATGTCTCTAGTTATTTGGATAATAGATGTAATTCCTATTTTAGGATCGATTGCTGTATTAGCTCCGTGGGCAGGATATTTGTTCCTTGTGGGTGATACTGTATTCGCCACAAAGCTAACGGTTCTTGCTATAATTTTACTTATAATTAGAAGAGCTGTGGAGCCAAAGTTAATGGGTAGTCACATGGGTATATCACCTTTAGCGATTCTTATCGCCATGTTTATAGGTGCTAAATTGTTTGGCTTCCTTGGATTCCTAATCGGTCCACTGGTAGTCATATTATTTATAACCGCCAGAGAAGCGGGCATGATTCGATTAAATTTTAAAATATAATTTGATTACAAATATACAACATAAAAAGGTGAAATTGCATGTCGCAATTTCACCTTTTTAATGTTGCAGAGACTAATTTTACCCTAAGCCTCTTCATTCTACTTCTTATTGAATTTCCATAGCTTAGAAATGAGTCTACTATAGGGAACATAAGTTATTATCCACCGAGAATTGCTTTGAACACGGAGGTTGTGTCCCCGCCTTTATAGAATATATAAAGCAATGAATACACAGCCAATCCTGTGATTGCGACAAAGAACCATATAACACTAGTAATAGGTCCAAGCTTACGGTGTTTCTTTATATTGTTCTTATATCCTAAATAAATTGTAACTAATCCAAATACTGCCCCAGTAGTGGCTAAAATAATATGGAATATTAAAAATACCGTATAGTAAATTTTAATATCATCCGGCCCACCAAAGGCTGTATTTCCTATAAATAATGTTCGAGACACATAAATTATGAAAAACGTAAGCGCTGAGATTGCGGCTGCAAACATTGTTTTTTTATGAGCTTCTATTTTTCTCTGCTTAACTAAAATCCAACCAACCGCAACAAGCACAGCACTTAAAACAATAAAAAATGTGCTGATTGTAGGTAATACTGGAACACTCATTCTCATTCTCCTCGTATATAAAAATTATAGTTTAGCTTGTACCTTTAAGTCGTCTAATGCTTTTTGAGTTATTTGATCTGCATTATCCTGCTCATTTTTATACCATGCAAAGAATATGGAGAATAAGAATGCAGCGTATATAATCTCTTGAATAATTTTCATTACTATTCCACCAAGCTGTTGATCCTCTAGTGGATCTAAGTTAGAGAATAATTCAGGACCAGATAAGTTTAGACCAGCTAACGTATCTGTAGGTACACATAGCTCCATGTTCTTTAACCAAACGTCTGAATCTGTATACGTGTCATACATTGGGTTATTTGAGAAAATAATCAATGCACAGGCCGGGGTGATCAAGATAGCACTTGCAACGATAAAACCAATTTTCTTTAGTCCATGAAGTCTCTTTTCTGACTCCATAACATCAACTATAGACCACCACATAAACACTGCTGTTAAGAATAGCACTAAAGTATAAGTACCATGAAGAACCTCGTTCATCTTAATAGCATCAAACACCAAAGGAATATGATATAACGAGAATGTCATAGTAAACAATACTAGTGACAACAGCGGCTTAGTAAAGAAAGGAATAACCTTTCTTAGTACTGGTAACTCAATGACCACTTTCCATACCCACCATGGAATTCCTTTCATAAGTAAAGGTGGTACTAGTAATAACAGAAGTGCCATCTGAACCATATGGAATGTAAACATGATATGTGCCATCAAATCCATTGGAGAGCCTTTTACAATATATAAAAGAACTAAACCAGAAATAAAATATATTGCTTCTTTTCTTTTTAGTGGCTCGGAAACTTTAAAGTCATTTCTCCATTTGACAGTAATCAAGAAATATAAAATAGCTATACAAACTAATAATCCTAAAAGAATAGGACTCCATAAAGCTTGGAAGCCGAATATGCTAATAGACATACCTATACGCTCCTTTTTAAGTTGCTACCCCTATTATATAGGGCAGTTCAATTAACATCAAATGAACGAACTATGACAATTATTACTATTATAAAATTTGTGACAGACTGTCACACATTGATCTGGATAAAAAGGCGATTATAATGAATTCAAATTTCATGAATCCCTCTCTGCCGGTTAATCGCACGATCAGTTCTAATAATGATTCAGAGGCAGGCGTTGCCTCCATTGGTGCAGATAATATATCATAACGTGCACATGTGAAAGGTATCCCAGAAGTTGAGTTGAGTTCGGATTTATACATTAAAACAGGAATCATGAAATTATTTTATCTAAAAAAAAAAGAGCTAAGAAAAATCTTAGCTCTTTTTAGTATTACCACCAAACGATTGTTATGAAAGTAAGTAGGAATGTAAAACCAACCATTGCTGCAAAATAGATGAAATAAGCAGGAATGTTATGATTTTTTTCACTCATATGCATGAAGTAGTAAAGTTGTAACACTACTTGAACTGCCGCTAACAATAAAATGATTGGGATAATGTAGTATTTTGAGAAATCTGCTACTACTGCTGTAAATGAAATTAACGTCAAGAAAATCATGATAGAGAATGTCGTTACTTGTGTACGCATATTCTCTCTTCTTTTTCGCTTCAAATATTCAAATTCAGTTTGAGATCTAACGTAAACATGATTGTCATGTGAAGACATTAGTTCACCACTCCCATCAAGTATACTACTGTAAAGATGAATACCCACACAACGTCAATAAAGTGCCAGTATAAAGATGCAGTATAATATTTTGGTGCATTGTATAAGTTGAATCCACGTTTAGCATTACGTAGAAGTAATAAGATGATCCATCCTAATCCAATAACTACGTGAAGACCGTGAGTACCAACTAACGTAAAGAATGCAGTTGAGAAAGCACTTTGTCCATAATGGAATCCTAAATGTACATAGTGATTGAACTCATAAATTTCTAATCCTAGGAAAACTAGACCTAAAAATACAGTAATAGCCATCCAAGTTTGTGTACCGCGGAAATTATGGTTTTTCATATGGTACATAGCATAAACACTTGTTAAAGATGAAGTTAACAGAATCATTGTCATGATAAAAACTAGAGGTAATTCAAATAACGTATTTGTACTGAATTCCATACCCTCTGGCCCTTTATTTTTAAGGGCTAAATAAGTAGCAAACAAACTAGAAAATAGTACAGTTTCACCGGCTAAGAACAACCAGAAACCTAAGAATTTATTCTTACCTTCCATTGTTGCTTGTTCTGGATGATCTGGCCAAGTTTGTGGGGTGTACTTTTTATTCACGTCCATCTTATTTACCCCCTTTGTCATTCATTAAATCTTCTTTATGAATGTGATATCCATGGTCGTCTTTCAATGAACGAACAGCCATAGAAGCAACTGTAATTGCAAGTCCTAGTACTAATACTGGAACAGCCCAATCTTTTTCGCCATTGTAAAGTGCACCGAACGCTGCGATAAATAAACCTAATGTCATTACGAAAGGAATGAAAGAATTGTTAGGCATATGGATATCCGAAATTGGCTCTGCATATGTCATACCTTCTTTATTTCCTTCTTGTTTTTCAATCCAGAAAGTATCTAAACCACGAACAAGTGGAGTTTGCTTAAAGTTGTAGAATGGAATTGGTTGTGGAATAGCCCACTCCAATGTACGTCCATCTTCCCAAGGGTCATTTCCAACTTTTTCATTTTTAACAATTGTTATAACAATATTAACTACTAGGATAATTACACCGATTGCCATAAATACGGCACCACCGGAACTGATCGCGTTGAATAAGTCCCAACCTTGATCTGCTCCAAAAGTGAATACACGACGTGGCATACCCATTAATCCTAAGAAATGCTGAACAAAGAATGTTAGATGGAAACCAATAAAGAAGAACCAGAAAGTCCATTTACCTAATTTTTCACTTAACATTTGGTTGAACATTAAAGGCCAATATAAATGTAATGCAGCTAAGATAGCAAGTACTACCCCACCAACGATTACATAATGGAAATGGGCAACGATAAAGTAAGAATCATGTACTTGGTAGTCAAGTGGAGCCGCAGCTTGCATGACACCAGTTACACCACCTGCTACGAATGAAGGGATGAATCCTAATGCGTAAAGCATCGGAACTGTAACTTTAATACTTCCTCCCCAAATTGTAAGCAGCCAGTTAAATATTTTCATACCAGTTGGTACAGCAATTGCCATTGTTGCAACTGCAAAAATTGCGTTAGCTGTTGGCCCTAATCCAACTGTAAACATGTGATGGGCCCAAACCATGAATCCTAAGAATCCGATCAATACTGTCGCAAATACCATGGATGAATATCCAAATAGACGTTTACGAGCAAATAATGAGAAGATTTCTGAGAAAATACCGAAAGCAGGTAAAATCAGAATATATACCTCAGGATGTCCAAATATCCAGAATAAATGCTCCCAGATAATTGTATTTCCTCCCATTTCATGATTGAAGAATTGCCCTCCAAACATACGGTCAATGATTAGGAAGAAAAGACCGATTGTAAGTGGTGGGAATGCAAATAAAATTAAGGCACTTGCTACAAATGTAGTCCAAGTGAACAATGGCATACGCATATACGTCATACCAGGTGCACGCATATTAATAATCGTTACAAGGAAGTTAATCCCAGCAATATACGTACCAGCACCGGATATTTGAAGTCCGAGTGCATAGAAGTCAATACCATGACCAGGGGATGCTAAGGACAGCGATGCATAAGAAGTCCAACCAGCATCAGGAGCTCCTCCCATGAACCAAGAAAGGTTTAGGAAGATACCACCAAATAAGAATAACCAAAAACCAAGTGCGTTTAAGAATGGGAATGCTACGTCACGCGCACCAATTTGAAGTGGCACAACGGCATTCATATAACCAAATAATATCGGCATGGCTGCAAGGAAAATCATCGTCGTACCATGCATTGTTATAATTTCATTGAAAAGACCTGCACTTACAAAGTCATTATCCGGTTTAGCCAATTGAATACGGATAAGCATTGCCTCTATACCACCGATTACGAAAAACAAACCACCGGCAGCGAGATACAGGACAGCAATCTTTTTATGGTCTACTGTTGTTAAATAGTCCCATAAAGTTGCGCCAAAGCCTTTTTTCTTAGCTATAGAACTCACAACTTTTTACCTCCCTCATTTTTATCTATGGAATTATTTTTCAATAGATAGTCCCATTAAGTATTCTGCAAGAGCATCTAACTGCTCGTCTGTAAATGGTTCACCGCCATTTAATTGTTCTGGTTGTGGCATTATATTGCCTGGTTTGTACTCTTGAGGATCCTTGATCCAATTTTTCACGTTTTCTTTCGTGTGATCCATGAAGCCTGCAACACGGTTACGATCTCCAAAAGTAGCTAAGCTTGGACCCATTTGACCAGACATACCTTCACCGCCAGTTGCGTGACATCCGATACAGCTTGCGGATTGGAATAGTTCCTCCCCTTGTTTAGCAAGATCCCCTTCTGCAGTATGTACAGTGGTTTTCATTGCTTCTGCCCACTCATTGAAATCTTCACGATTCATTGATTTTACTTTAAAGTCCATTAATGCATGAGATGGTCCACATAACTCGGCACATTTACCGTAGAATACGCCATCTTCTAAGCCGGCAGATTCTTTATCGAAAACTAAGTAGAATTTATTTACGTTTTCAACGTTTGTATCTAATTTACCACCGATTGATGGAATCCAGAATGAGTGTTTAACATCAGCAGCCTTCAAATTGAAGAATACTTGCTCATCTGTAGGAACTACTAATTCTTGTGCAGTTACGATTCCTAAGTCCGGATACTCAAATTCCCACCAGTATAACTTTGCAGTTACATTTACTGTTAGGTTTGTTTTGTTTCCTTCTTCATCCACTTGATCCATAGCAGCAACATCTGCGTGCTTATAAGTGTAATAAACTGTTGGAATTGCAAGAATAACTAAAAGTATAATTGGAATAACTGTCCAAATAATTTCAAGTGTGTGACTTCCTTCAACCTGTTTAGGAATCACATCTTCTCCAACCTTTTTGCGACTATATCTCGTTAGAGCAATTACATAAATTATCACTACTACTATAATAACTAATGCCATAATAGCTGATGCTAGTAGTAATAGATTAAATTGATCTCTTCCGACTTCTCCCGCAGGTGATAGCGTTGATAAATATTCTTCGCCACAACCCGACAGAAATATCGTAAGAGCTGCTAACAGTGAAAAAAGTCGCCATTTTTTAAGCCCTTTCATCATAGCTAAATCAAACCCCTCTTTCATTATTGTTTTCAAGTACATTTGGACTGTGGTTCTTTTATATGAATTCTTGTTGACTAAGAAAGAATCCCAAAAATTAAACAAACATAGAGAAGATAATCATTGATACAAATAGAATTGTCATATAGTTCAATGAATAAACGAACATTTTAGTCGCCCATTTAATATCGTCTTCTACTTTAAATCCTTTAACAGCTAAAACTAGCCATCCAATGTTTAACGCTGTTGCAAGTACAACAAAAGCTGTTCCTAGTTCCATCAAAAATAGTGGAAGTGGGAATAATAAAATTACCCACAGTAGCATAGAAACCGTTGTACGCTTGAAACCTTTGACTACAGGTAGCATTGGAATATTAGCTGCTCGGTATTCTTCCACACGTTTCATAGCCAAAGCGTAGAAATGAGGTGGTTGCCAAGCAAACATAATGAAGAACAAGCCTAATGCTCCTAAACTTAAACCTGGCTCTACAGCCGCCCAGCCGATTACCGGTGGGATTGCACCAGAGATACTACCCACAATAGTATTACTGACATGCTTTCTTTTCGACCACATAGAGTACAAAACGACATAACTGATTATACCAGCTAATCCCCATATACCCGCGGAAGTAGATGCCATAAATAAGAAGACCTCACCTACAACTAAAAACGTGAAAGAAGTAATGAGCACGGCTGTCGGGTTAAATCTACCTGTGACAGTTGGTCTACCCTTCTTACTCTTCATCACTGGGTCGATATCACGATCGATAAAATTGTTCATCGCAGCGGAACCTGCAATTATTAACGCGGAACCAAAAAGCGTGAAAAACAATAAATCTAGCTCGTGAAGAAAGTTTGTATTCGTAAACTGGAAAGCTAACCATAAACCTGTAAAAGTAGTAACTAAATTAGAATTGACAATTCCAATTTTAATCAATGAAAGGAAGTCTTTCAAAAAAGATGAAGTTACAGGATCTCTCTCCGTTTCAGTAGTAGCGGTTATAGTATGACCATTTGACATGCTGCACCCTCCTTTCAAAGTTGTAAGCATATTCCGCTATCTAATACTATAGCGAAAACTATAACATATTTCTACACCGAATAGAATTTTCGCATAATAGTACTAGTAATTTATGTTTCTAAACTGAACATATCAATAGTAAATCATTTGCCCCCCTTATGTGTGAATACTAATTAACGATTTTATGAACAATTTGTGAATAGAGTTTGTCTTATTTAAGTGTTTCGTTGTTTTACATTGTATTTTTGCTCAGGTTTCGATATTATCTAGTAGCAGATACCGCTTTTATTAAGCGAGCAATAGATACATAAAGTAGGTGACGTATTGCATATAAACAAATATTTAAAATGGCTAGCTGTAGCTTCAACAATTGGTATGCTCCTAATTCTTTTAGGTGGCGCACTTGTTACAAAGACTGACAGCGGCATGGGTTGTGGTAGACATTGGCCTGGCTGTAATGGACAGCTTATACCAGATGTAATTACCGCTGAAGTTTTAATTGAGTTTTCACATCGCCTAGTAACAGGGGCAGTTGGAATATTAATTGTAGCATTATCCGTATGGGCTTGGCGCGCATTGGGTCATGTTCGTGAGACTAAGTTCTTATCCTTTATGGCTTTCTTTTTCCTTGTGTTGCAAGCATTAATCGGAGCCGCTCAAGTTAAATGGGGACAGGGCGACTTTATCCTCGCACTTCATTTTGGGATTTCCCTAATTTCGTTTGCAGCAGTATTACTTTTGACACTTCTAATTTTCGAGGTAGATAGAAAATTTGATACTGATAAGATTAAAATCGGTAAGACACTGAGATTCCATACCATTGGCGTAGCCTTATATTCCTACATTGTTATATACACGGGGGCATTAGTTCGTCATACCGAGTCAAGTTTAATCTGTAATGACTGGCCACTATGTAACAATGATAGCTTTGCCTTACCAACCAATCTGTATGAATGGGTTCAAATGGGGCACAGAGCAGCTGCCGGTTTAATCTTTATTTGGATTTTAATCATTGCTATTCATGTCATCAAGAATTATAAGGATCAACGAGCAATCTACTGGGGCTGGATTATTTCCCTCATACTTGTGTCCTGCCAAGTAGTTACAGGTATGGTTGTAGTATTAACGAAATTAAATCTTTATATCGCCTTACTACATTCTTTATTTATTTCTCTTTTATTTGGTTTGTTATGTTATCTCATATTATTGTTATCGAGAAGTAAAACAAGTAACTAGAAATACAGAAGTAAAATAGACTTAGCAATAAGATTCTTCTTTTCTTTTAAAAAAACGTAAGCAGACTAGTATCCTTCTAGCATGCTTACGTTTTATTTTTTTCATAGGTCAACTCAATAAAGACATAATCTGGACTGAGAATCCAATGGCTTACCAGCTTGCTTAATACCCTATATAAGATTCGCTCGCATCGGATAATCAACTTTAACTCCTTAAAAAAAGAGACTGTAGGCAAACTCCATAATTCACAGTGTTTGCCTACAGTCTTAGATATCATAAATTTTACCTTTGATACCTTCGAGCTATTTTACTTATTATTTTTCCATTTCAATTAATAAATCACCGGTTGCAATTGCTTCTCCTGCTCCTACATGGATAGCTTTTACAATACCATCAAATGGTGCTTGGACGGTCGTCTCCATTTTC
The DNA here is from genome assembly GCF_038593405.1 of Psychrobacillus sp. FSL W7-1457. Taxonomy (NCBI): domain Bacteria; kingdom Bacillati; phylum Bacillota; class Bacilli; order Caryophanales; family Bacillaceae; genus Psychrobacillus; species Psychrobacillus sp. FSL W7-1457. The sequence continues at coordinate 1,234,039 of NZ_CP151993.1, read as the reverse complement.
ATTGCTTCTGTAATAATTAGATGCTGACCGCGTCTTACTTGGTCACCCGTAGCAACCTCTACTTTCAAAACAGTTCCTGGCATAGTAGCGCCAATGTGGCTTTCATTGGACGGTTCAGCTTTAAGCTTAGAAAAACTACTAACTTCCATGTTCATATCCTGGATTGTTATTTCCCGTGGCTGGCCGTTGAGCTCGAAATAGATAATTCTATTTCCTTCTTTGTCTGATTTACTAATCGAAACTAGTTTAATGATCAAGGTTTTACCAACTTCTATTTCTACCTCAATCTCCTCACCCAGTCTCATTCCATACAAGAAAGTAGGCGTATCAAGAACCGAAACGTCACCGAAGTTTTTCTCAGTTGCACAGTACTCATCAAACACTTTTGGATATAAAGTATAAGCTAGTATTTCCTGACTATTTACTGGACGCTCTAATTTGTTGAATAGAAGCTCTTTAACCGCATTAAAGTCTACTGGCTCTAATAGTTCACCTGGTCTCACTGTAATAGGTTCACGATCCTTTAAAACCACTTTTTGAAGCTCTTCAGGGAAACCACCATGTGGTTGTCCGATATATCCTTCAAAAAATTCGATAACAGAGTCTGGGAAGTCAATTTTCTTCCCTCTCGTTACGACGGATAGCTCATCTAGATTATTTTGAACCATAAATAAAGCCATGTCTCCAACAATTTTAGACGAAGGCGTAACCTTTACGATGTCTCCAAATAAAAGATTCACTCGTGAATACATCGATTTTACTTCTTCCCATCTATCTCCTAGTCCTACAGCCTTCGCTTGCTGCTGAAGATTGCTATACTGACCTCCAGGCATCTCATGGACATATATTTCAGAATGTGGGCTAATCATGCCACTTTCAAAGTCTTGATAATATTTACGAACATCTTCCCAGTAACTAGAAAGTTTTTCAAATGCTTCGACGTTACCAATAACATTGCGACCAGATCCCTGCATTGCATAGCTTAAGCTACTAGCACTAGGCTGTGATGTTAACCCAGCCATTGTTCCAAGAGCTGTATCTACAATATCTACCCCAGCATCAATTGCTTTGGCATAAGTATAAATACCATTTCCACTTGTATCATGTGTATGTAGATGGATTGGAATATCTACGCTTTCTTTTAATTCTGACACTAAACGATAGGCTGCTTCCGGTTTTAATAATCCTGCCATATCCTTTATCGCTAAAATATGAGCCCCTAAAGCCTCTAACTCTTTAGCCATGTCTTTATAGTATTGAACAGTATATTTGTCTCTAGAATCATTTAAAATGTCTCCAGTGTAACAAATAGCTGCCTCTGCAATCTTACCAGATTGACGCGTAGCATCAATCGCTACTTCCATTCCTTTTATCCAGTTAAGGCTATCAAATATTCGGAATACGTCTACTCCTGCTTCAGCAGATTTTGCTATAAATTCCCGGATCACATTATCAGGATAGTTTTTATAGCCTACTGCATTTGCTCCTCGGAATAGCATTTGAAATAAAGTGTTTGGTATCATTTCACGCATTTTGATCAAGCGGTCCCAAGGATTTTCCTTCAAGAAGCGATAAGCTACATCAAACGTTGCTCCTCCCCACATTTCGTAGGAGAAAAGATTATGCATACCATGTGCGGATTCTTTGGCAATATTAAACATATCGAAAGAGCGCACTCGAGTTGCAAGTAAAGACTGGTGGGCGTCTCGGAATGTCGTATCTGTCAATAGAACATCCTTCTGCTCCTTTACCCACTGAATCAGACCATCAACGCCTCGCTGCTCTAAAATATCTTTTGTTCCCGCTGGTGGATTAGAAGAGAAATCGAAACTTGGCTTTCTAACAGAACCGAACTCTGGTTTAATCTTTTTCTCTATACCTGGAAACCCATTAATCGTTACATTACCAATGTAATTTAATAGTTTAGTCCCTCTATCCTTTCTTTTAGGAAACAGGAACAATTCAGGTGTAGAATCTATGAAACTTGTATTAAATTTCCCTGACAGGAACGAAGGGTGTTTAACCACATTTTCTAGGAATGGTATGTTTGTTTTAATACCACGGATCCTGAATTCTTGTAAATTCCGATCCATTTTAGCTGCTGCTTCTTTAAATGACATTCCCCATGTGGAAACTTTTACTAGCAAAGAATCATAATAAGGAGAAATAATCGCACCTTGGAAGCCATTACCTGCATCTAGACGGACCCCAAATCCTCCACCTGAACGATAAACGGCTAATTTACCTGTATCTGGCATAAAGTTATTCAAAGGATCCTCAGTAGTTACACGCGATTGAATTGCAAAGCCAAATAACGGAATGTCAGCTTGGTTAGGTATACCCATTTCAGGAGCATTTAAAGGGATCCCATCTGCTATTTTTATTTGAGCATGAACAATATCTATTCCCGTAATCATTTCTGTAATCGTATGTTCTACCTGGATGCGTGGGTTTACTTCGATAAAATAATATTCATCATCCGTCACTAAAAATTCTACAGTTCCTGCATTTATATAACCTACATTATTCATCAATTTTACAGCTGCCTGACATATTTCATCTCTTAACTTAGGACTTAATGAATTGGAAGGAGCAATCTCTACAACCTTTTGATGTCTACGTTGGATAGAACAATCTCGCTCGTATAGATGGATTAGGTTTCCTTCTTTATCTCCTAAAATTTGCACCTCAATATGCTTTGGCTCATATACACACTTTTCTACGTAAACCTCATCAGAGCCAAAAGCCGCTTTTGCTTCTGATTTTGCTCTATCGTAAGCGCTCTCAAGATCTTCCTCAGTTTGTACTACTCGCATTCCACGACCACCACCACCAAGAGAAGCTTTAATCATTAGTGGGTAGCCATGCTTTTTACCAAAATCACGAATGGATTCCAAGTTTTCTAGTGGTCCATCACTTCCCGGTATAACAGGAATTCCAGCTTTTACAGCTTGTTCACGTGCCTTTACCTTATCTCCAAACATATCTAAATGCTTAGATGTTGGACCAATAAAAATAATGCCTTCTTCTTCACATCTTTTAGCGAACTCTACGTTTTCTGATAGAAAACCATAGCCTGGATGTATAGCATCGGCCTTACTTTCTTTTGCAATGCGAATAATATCTTCAATGTCTAGATAAGCATCAATAGGTTTTTTATCTTTACCCACCAAGTAAGACTCATCTGATTTAAAGCGGTGGAAGGAACCGCTATCTTCTTTTGAATAAATAGCTACGGTACGCAAATTTAACTCGGTACATGCACGAAATATACGAATAGCAATCTCGCCTCTATTTGCTACTACTATTTTTTTAATATTATTCATCCCATTGCACACTCCTTATGATTTAGTCTTTTCAAGTTTAACAAACATTGACACATTCATCAGTATACCAATGGCAGCAGATAAGATAATGATGGAGGTCCCCCCGTAACTTATAAAAGGAAGTGGTACACCAGTAAGCGGGATTATTCCAAGCATACCGCCAAGGTTGACAAATGTTTGAAACCCTATGATGCTTGCGATTCCAGCAGCTATCATTCTAGCCTGAGGATCTCTAGTTTTTATACTAATCATTATCGCCTTAAACACTAGGAAGAACAAACCGCATAACACAATCAGAACACCTACCAAGCCTAACTCCTCAGCAATAATGGCCATGATAAAATCTGTATGTGGCTCTGGTAAATATCCGTACTTTTGATTAGAATTTCCTAAACCCAAGCCTGTAAGACCACCTGACCCAATAGCAATATATCCATTTACTATTTGGTATCCAAAGCCCTGTTCATAATCAAAAGGATTGAAAAATGCTTCAAGTCTACCTAACCTGCGTTCTGTAAGAAGAGAGTCCTTTAAGAAATATATAAAAGTTAAGGCAATAACTATTAGTATACCGATTAATCCTATCAATTTGGAGTATGATTTGAATTTAATGCCACTTGCGGCAATAACTGAAATGGCTACAAAACTTATAATCATTGTATTACCCACATCAGTTTCAAGCATAATGAGAACAAACACAAAAGTTAAAACTAACAAAGGCGGACCTACAGACTCATTTAGCTTGTCTAGCGTGCCATTTTGATATTTTTTCGTAAAGATACTAGCAAAGTATAAGACTATTACAATTTTAGCAATTTCTGATGGCTGTACATTACCAAAACCTAAACTCAGCCAACTTTGGGATCCACTTTCTCCCCCTACTCCAATGAAATGAACGAGAATGAGGAGGATAAACATTACGCCAAGCATCAACTGCATCATAAATCGACTCTTATAATGCTTGTACGGAAACAACGCAGCTAAAAAAAACACAGGCAAAGATAATAACAAATTAAGCTTTTGCTTGTTGAAGAAATAATCTGGGGTCCATCCATATCTTTCAACGGACCAAACCATGCTCGCACTATATATCATTACTAGACCGAATAAACAAAGAGCGATGTAAACAAAAAAAACAGGATAGTCAAAGTTTTTAATAAAACGTTTTATATAAGCATTCATATGAAAGACCTCAATTTCTTTATAGAAAAAAACTCAAACAGTCTGCTTGTTTGAGTTTTAACATTATTTTTCTGTGTGGATCTCGTGTAAAACAGACAACTCTTTTTCCAGTGAAGCAATAATCTCTTTGCCTTCACTTTTTTCTAAAAGTCCAAGTTTTACCGCGAAATCTATTTCACGAGATAATCCAAACATTTGCGTGTCTAAAACCTCTTCATAAAGAGGGCATTGAGGCATTGTTAAGTTATCCATTTGCACTTTTATCAATTGGGCAATTTTTTCAGCATCTTTTTTTAAGAGCACTAAAGCTTTATCTTGATAGGAAAGTTCTATATTAGTATCCATGAGGACGCCCCCATTATTATTATTTCTTGTTCTTTACCTCCCTAAAGTGTATCTTTTGATCGGAAAAATTGCAAGTGTTCTCTCGCTTAGGTTTAATCGAAAAGGAAATATTCTTTTTAAATTTCACCTTTTATCTGTATACTAATATAGATTAGACAGTTAAGAGGAGGCAATTTGCATGGAATTTATAATACCTATTACAGGAGCAGTTAAATTTAATATAACGCTTGATCCCACTGTGTGGATTTTTGATGATCGTAGAATTGACCTAGATGAGTTTTTTGAAGGAAAATATGAGTATAAAGATTTAGACGAGGAATACACAAAGGTCACTTCCGCTCATTGGTCTCGTGAGATTATAGAGGGATCTACAAATCCCCCTACATTAAAATCAGAAAAGAAGTATGAAAAGACTAAAATGCTTTCTAACACTTATGGCATTGAGTTAAAACCGTTTATTCAAAATGCTGAACCATTAAATGAGGCAAAGCACCTAATAATTGAAACAAGCGAAGGAAATCATACTATCTCCTTAGATGAAATAGATGATATTCTAGTTAAATTTAGTCACAAGGGCAAGCCTCTTCGTGAAGATGGTCCCGTCCATATTATAAAAAAAGATGGCACGAACCTGAATGATCCGATTAGATACGTAACTGCATTTCGATTAGAGTAGGAGTGTTGTATATGAAAGTGCAATGTGTGATATGCGATCGAATTGATGAAATTTCTTCTGATTTACCACTAGCAAAAAAACTAAGAAACCGACCTATTCACACTTATATGTGCGAAGAATGTCATGATCGAATCGAGTATAAAACGAAGGAACGCCTAGCTACTGGTAAGTATATCTCCTACAAAAGTTCTCGATTAATTGAAAATGAGTTTTAATTAATCGAGACTAGGACCATACTTATCTTCCAAATCATAAAGTCCTAAAAATTTTAATTACAGCAAATTTTTAGGGCTTTTTTATTATCTACTTTTTACTTATAAGAGAATAAATAAAAAACGAAGCTAGAACTTAATTAGTTTCATTTTACGCAAAAAGAGAATTGCTACGAGGAATTCTCTTTTTGCTTTATATTTTTAAAATGTCTGACGAAATGTCATCCTCGAATGCTTACTTACAGAAATTTTATAGGTATTATCTGAACAGAAGTAATATTAGTTGTTCGGAGTGAAGGTGACGACTCCTAGGGGACAAGCGCGTGGGAGAGACTACAGGCTCATGCCACGTGCCCCCAGGAAAGTTTCCACCGTAACGGAGAACAACGGCTACCCTAGTCATAAAAAGAAAGCAGACCAAATTTTACTCATCGTAAAATTTGATCTGCTTTTAATTTTGAGGTGGGTTTTGTCCCAGCCTCGGCTTTTAGATTTAAAGTAGCCTAATTAAGTAGTCGAACCTCTTTTTTCTAGCTTTAATCGTATTTTATATATGATTAATATCAATGCAGCAACTAACAATGCTTCCACTACCGGAAGGAAAAATGCTAAGAAGGTCAACATTAAGCAACCTAACAATAGGAAAATATAGATAACTATATTTTGCTTAAATTTTAATTTCTTTGCAAATCCAAGCTTGTACACTAGCACTGACAATAAAAATATGACGATAAATAAAACATAGCCTGATACAGTAAAGTTTGGCATTGTTTCATATATAAACCTAGCGATAGAAGACATTCTACCCATTACTAGATCTTGTTCCTCCAAGGCTTGTCACCCTTTCAGTTCCTATTCCTGATCTGCACTTTTCTTTTTCTTTGTTACACGTTCACGTTCGCTCTTCTCAAGAATTTTTTTACGTAAGCGAATAGACTCTGGTGTTACTTCTAGATATTCGTCATCACCAAGGAATTCTAATGCTTCTTCTAGAGTTAAGATACGTGGGCGTTTAATAACATTTGTTTGGTCTTTGTTTGCTGAACGAATGTTTGTTTTTTGTTTCATCTTAGTTATATTTACTGTAATGTCAGCATCACGAGTATTTTCACCAACAATCATACCTTCATAAATTTCAGTACCTGGCTCTACGAATAGAGTTCCACGGTCTTCAATTTGCATCATACCATAAGTTGTTGCTTTTCCTGTTTCCATAGAAACAAGCACACCTTGGTGACGTCCACCAACGCGACCTGCCACTACTGGTTGGTAGCTGTCAAATGTATGGTTAATGATTCCGAAACCTTTAGTCAAGGACATGAATTCAGTTGAATATCCGATTAATCCACGGGCAGGAACCATGAAGATCAAACGAACTTGTCCATTTCCACTATTGACCATGTCTACCATTTCGCCTTTACGTGTACCCATGGACTCAATAATAGAACCTACACAGTCTTCTGGTACATCGATTTGTACGCGTTCAACCGGCTCACATTTTTTGCCATCAATTTCACGAATAATAACTTCTGGTTTAGATACTTGAATCTCATAACCTTCACGACGCATGTTCTCTATTAATATAGATAAGTGAAGCTCTCCACGACCAGAAACAACCCAAGCATCAGGTGAATCAGTATCTTCTACTCGTAAAGAAACATCTGTTTGTAATTGAGAACGAAGACGCTCTTCAATTTTACGAGATGTTACCCATTTACCTTCACGACCAGCAAACGGAGAATTGTTTGTTAAGAATGTCATTTGTAATGTTGGCTCATCGATACGTAATGGAGTTAAAGCGTCAGGATGGTCTGTAGGACAAACCGTTTCCCCTACGTTAATCTCTTCCATACCAGAAACTGCTATTAAATCTCCAGCTTTTGCAGATTCAATCTCTACACGTTTTAAACCGAAGAAACCAAACAATTTAGAAACACGGTAATTTTTAACTTTGCCATCTAATTTCATTAAAGAAACTTGTTGACCTACTTCAATTGTACCGCGGAATACGCGACCAATACCGATACGGCCTACATAGTCATTATAGTCAAGTAATGCAACCTGGAACTGTAACGGCTCATCCGAATTATCAATTGGCGCTGGAATAGATTCAATGATTTTTTCAAATAGACACTTCATATCTTCTTCTTGGTTAGCTGGGTCAGCGTCTAAAGAAGCAGTTCCATTAACACCTGAAGCATAAACAACTGGGAAGTCTAATTGATCGTCATCTGCACCTAACTCGATGAAAAGTTCTAATACTTCATCTACTACTTCTAGTGGACGAGCAGAATCTTTATCTACTTTGTTAACTACAACTATTGGTATTAACTTTTGCTCTAATGCTTTCTTCAATACAAAACGTGTTTGAGGCATACAACCTTCATATGCGTCTACTACAAGTAAAACACCATCTACCATTTTTAAGATACGCTCTACTTCTCCACCAAAATCGGCATGTCCAGGTGTATCCAAAATGTTAATGCGTTTGTCTTCGTAATTTACAGCTGTGTTTTTTGCTAATATAGTAATTCCACGCTCGCGTTCGATATCGTTTGAATCCATTGCTCTTTCGTCAACGTGTTCATTTGAACGGAACGTTCCTGATTGTTTTAATAATTGATCGACTAATGTCGTTTTTCCATGGTCAACGTGTGCTATAATAGCTATGTTTCTTAAATCTTGACGTAATTTTGTCATATTTCCACTCCATATTCTTTTTTCATGTCCATAACTGTGCTATTATAACACAAGTAGAACTAAAGTTATAATATTTTTAATTATTTTCTTGGGGGTAATTGTTTTGAGTAACATTAAATGGGTTTTTGTCTTGTTTTCTCTAGGCGCAATGTTGTCTATGGGATTAATAGGAGTCGCTATTGCTTTACGTAATATTCCGTTAGCATTATTGTTTTTAGCAATGTTATTTGTTGTAATGGGATTTGGTTTTAAAACAAAAAAGAAAATGCGTGAACAAGGGTTATTAGAATAGGAAAATCTAAATCAACCCGAGTTTTTTATAATTATATCTGGGTAGTTTATCTGTTTTTTTCTACTTCAGTAGAGGCTGGTCGCGACTAACGTCACTAACCAGCCTCTTTTTTAAATTCTTATTTCTAATCTACGGAAATTACTTTTATAGTTTTCGACAATATAATTTTATTAAATTCTATTATTTAATTTTAAATATATGAAACAAACTCATTTATTTTAAAATAATATATTTTGATAATAGTTGTTCATGAAGATTAGGCTTAGAGACTATAAATGAATTTTGTTTTAACAGATTTATAGGCTCGTTAGATAAGTTAGTAACAACTGCTCCCACTTCGTTTGCTACTACCATCCCTCCAGCTATATCCCAAGGTGAGAGTCTCATGGACAGATATGCATCTAATCTTCCCGTGGCTACATAGGCAATCTCAATTGCAGCAGACCCAAAGGATCTAGTTCCTCTAGACGTTTGCACGAGCTCTATCATTCCGTCGTGATGCACCATTCGATTTGGTACAACCCAACTAGCATTCACCCCTATAATTGATTTCTCTACTGTCGTACTCTCAAGCCGAGGGATCCTCACGTCGTTTAGATATGCCCCTTGTCCCAATGCAGCACTTAGTAAATCATCATCCATAACATTATAAATATATCCAAGTATTCCTTCGCCGTCCTTGTAAATACCTAACGATATAGCAAAGTTTCTCTTGAAGTGAATAAAGTTAGTAGTCCCATCAATTGGATCAAGCATCCAAACGTAGCCATCTAAATTATCTATCTTATCTCCAAACCCTTCCTCTCCAAATATACGATGGTTTGGAAAATCATTTTTAATATGTCTAATAAAAAACTTTTCTGTTTCTTTATCAATATTAGTAACTAAGTCATTCGCTTCCGACTTAGATTCAATAATTAACTCCTCTGAGAATGAGCTTCTTATTTGAATCGCAGCTTGTTTAATCAATGATTTTGCATACTTATCAAGCATATGTAAGTCCATGTTACCACCCCTTCTATGTTCCTGTTAACTGACCGTCATACATGCTTTGCATATACTTAGTCTTAGTATAAAGAAAAAAACACCGGCTGTCTTTCAAGATTAGCTGGTGTTTTTCATGGTGCTATTAGTGATGACAACTTAAGTAAACGCATTTAGTTCATCCAGTGACTGATGAAGCTCTGTTAATCGCATCTTTGCTTCACTAATTACTTCTTGGTCTCCATCCTGCATTGCATCGTATAAAGTAGCTAATTGATAATCCATTTCCAATTTCAATGTTTGAATTTTTTCCTTTTCCATATCATATTTACGAATTATATGCACAACCTGTTTCATAGTTAACACCTCTCCATAATCATTTTATCTTAATATTCAGAACTTTATACTTACATTATGCTACAAATCGATTTGTGTTAATAAATACTGCTTACAAGATTTTTACCCAAAAATCCGCTAAAATAAACATAGAAATTGAAAGGAGTTAATATATGAGTAAAACTTTTTGGCAAGAAAAAGATTTTGAAGTGTTTCAAATTGAAGGATTAGAAAATAGAATGACTGCTCTTATAGAGAATGTTCGACCTAAGTTTGAAGAACTTGGTAAACAATATAGCCTTTATTTTTCTGGTGTTCTTGGAGATGAGTTTTTTAGTCATGTAGCTAAGCACGCTCGTCGATCAGTTAACCCTCCAAAGGATAGTTGGGTAGCTTTTGCTCCTTACAAACGTGGTTACAAGGCTTTGCCTCATTTTCAAATTGGCTTATGGGGTACGCATTTATTTATCATAGTAGCAGTTATTTATGAAGCACCAGATAAAGTTGCAATTGCAGAGCGTTTGCTGCAACAGATGAGTCTATTTAAAAAGCTACCAGATGATTTTATCGTTTCTGGGGACCATATGAAGCCAGAAGCCTCTTCCTTAAGGGAAGTTAATCAAGAGGGTGTAGAAGAGCTTCTAACGCGTCTGAGAGACGTTAAAAAGGGTGAATTTTTAGTTGGGCGTCATATACCTAAAGAAGAAGCTGTTAAATTAACAGAAAAAGAATTATTCGACTTAGTAGAAAATACTTTTGAAAAACTTCTCCCCATTTACAAAACTATGACCAATATAAAATAAGACAAGCTTTCCCTCCTTTTTAAGGAGGGATTACTTTATCCCTTTATAATTGCTTCGTTTGTTTGTTCTTTCATTTTTTTTATGATTGGGAAACTTGCATATCCACTTTCTTTTTCAAACTCCCGAAAGTATGTTTTTTCTTCCGCTATAGACGGAACTATTTCTTTAAAGCGACGATATTTATTCATCAGTTCTTCTCGCTTTATGCCTTTTTCATAAGCATTTTCAATTGCTTCAAAAAACTGTACTACGTCTACTATCTCTTTTGTAGACCAATCTAACGAAAAAGGGTATGTGTATTCCATTTTCAACTCTCCTATAATTTCCATTTTTTTCGTATATCTAGTGCCTCAGCTGCCATTCTGTCGATGAGCTCTTTCGTTGTAGGAATGTCATGAATCATGCCTATTACTTGCCCTGCCCATGCAAAGCCTTGGTCTTCGAAACCGTTATAAATAAATTGCTTGTTGGCTTCTCCACTAATATGATGCTTCAAATGCTCATATGTAGGATTTTCCTTTTCCATAGCCAAAATAGTTTCGGTCCAACTATTTCGTATTGCCCTTGCTGGGGACCCTAGCTCTTTTTTAATAACAACTGTATCTGTTTCCTCTTTTAATAATATGGCATTTTTATATGCTTTCGATGCATGGATACATTCCTTTGTTGCGATAAAACGAGTCCCCATTTCTATCCCTTCCGCTCCAAGAGCATGAGCAGCCATCCAGCCTCGCCCATCTCCAATGCCTCCAGATGCAATGACAGGTAAGGAAACAGCATCCACAACTTGAGGGATAAGTACCATAGTTCCGATATCATCTCTCCCTAAGTGACCGCCACCCTCTTGCCCTACAACCATCACAGCGTCGGCCCCTAGCTGTTCTGCTTTTAGAGCCTGTCGCTTAGATGCGACTAAAACCAGCTTTTTAATATCCGTCTTATCCAGGGCATCTAAAATTGGTGCAGGATTGCCTCCAGTCATTGAAACTACTGGAACGTTTTCTTCGATAGCGACTTGAAGCATATGTTCATAAGGTCTACCTGTTTGCCCAATAGCAAAGTTTACGCCAAAAGGTTTATTTGTATGTTCTCTCACTTTAGCAATCTCTTGGCGAAGCTCCTCCGGTGTTGAGAGACTCATAGCAGTTATCTGTCCTAAGCCACCCGCTTCTGACACCGCAATGCATAGATCCGAATACGCAAGATATGCTAGTCCACCTTGTACTATAGGATATTTTGTTCCTAATAGATCTGTAACCCTTGTTTGAAATGACAAACTAATCCCTCCCTTTATAGTAGTGTAAAGAAAATTTAATTAGGATTCAATCGATCTATTAAAGGATAGAATTTTAAATGAGCCGTTTTAAATCTTTAAAGTAGGTTATGTATGTATTAGAAGACTCTAACAAGACATATCCGGTAGGAAAAACATACAATCTAGTATAAGGTTATCGTTTATGGCTTAAATGCTTGTTAACTGTTCTTCATTATAAAATGCTTTTAAAAACAAACGACTTTTAAAATGCTTGTAGAAGCAAACCTCTCGATTTCTTTTCTATTTGCCCAGCAAAATTAATGCATCTTAATAATTTTGAATTATTTTTATAGTAATAAATTTCCTTAAATGCTATAATTCTTTTGTTTTTAAAATTGCATCAACGTCTCTATTAATAATTACTAGAATCGTTTACATGCACAAAAATTTAATTAGAGGTGGTATAAGCGTTGTCACAATTAGAAACTCCTATCTTCGATGCTTTATTGAAGCATCGAAATCGTCATCCAATTCAGTTCCACATTCCTGGTCATAAGAAAGGGAAAGGGATGGACCCTGCATTTCGAGAGTTTGTTGGAGATAATGTACTTTCAATTGATTTAATCAATATAGCTCCATTAGATGACCTACATTCTCCAAAAGGAGCCATCAAAAAAGCTCAACATCTAGCTGCAGAAGCTTTTGGAGCAGATGAAACCTTTTTCTCTGTTCAAGGTACGAGTGGAGCTATTATGACAATGATTCTTACTATTTGTGGACCTGGGGATAAGATCCTTGTTCCACGAAATGTTCATAAATCTATTATGTCTGCCATTGTATTTGCAGGTGCTATACCCGTATTTATACATCCCGAGGTAGATAAAGAACTTGGTGTTTCCCATGGTATTTCTGTGGAATCCGTAGAAAAAGCAATAGAAGCACATCCAGATGCAAAGGGTTTACTTGTTATCAACCCAACTTATTTTGGTCTAGCGGCCGATTTAAAGAGAATTGTAGATATTTCTCATGCGCACGGTATCCCTGTAGTAGTGGATGAAGCCCATGGTGTACATATCCACTTTCATAATGACCTTCCTATTTCGGCAATGTCTGCCGGTGCTGATATGGCCGCAACATCTGTACACAAACTTGGAGGATCTATGACTCAAAGCTCCGTCCTGAATGTAAGAGAAGGACTAGTTTCAGCAAAAAGGGTACAATCTATCCTTTCCATGCTTACAACGACTTCTACATCCTATCCTCTTTTAGCTTCTCTAGATACAGCTAGAAGACAGTTAGCTATACATGGAGAGGATTTAATAGGCGAAGCAATTGAAATTGCTGAGGAAACTCGGAAACGTATAAATGAAATTGAACATATCCATTGTGTCGGAAGAGAAATATTACAAACCTCTGCTACTTACGATATGGATCCAACCAAGCTACTAATTAGCGTTAAAAATTTAGGAATCACTGGATTTGAAGCAGAAATTTGGCTTAGAGAAAAAGCAAATATCGAAGTAGAGCTTTCTGATTTATATAATATTCTTTGCCTTATTACGTTGGGAGATACAAAAAAAGAGGTAGATATGCTAGTTAATGCATTATCAAGAATGGTCGTTGCTTATGAATCTGCTGCAACAATAGTAGAATCAGCTGTAACCTTACCAGACATCCCTGGTTTAGCTATGTCACCTCGAGATGCATTTTACGCAGAAACTGAATCTATTCCATTATTAGAAGCTAGCGGCCGTATTTCTGCTGAATTCGTGATGGTCTACCCTCCTGGTATTCCTATTTTTATTCCCGGGGAAATAATCACCCAAGGGAATATTGACTATATTCTGATGAATTTAGAGGCTGGCCTTCCAGTACAAGGACCAGAAGATGATACATTAGAAATGATTCACGTTATTAAAGAGCATCAAGCTATCATTTAGTATATTAATACTTTCACTCCAATCAAAAACAGACTCTTGACTGCTAACGTCAAAGTCTGTTTTTTAATAGAATCAAAACATCAAAAAATTAAAAAGGCAAATATTGGACATATAAAAGCCCCTAAAATAGCACTAAGAGTCATCGCCACTGACCCCATCGTCATCGTCTCTTCCCCATACTCGGAAAGCTTAGATAAGCCGATACCATGAGATGCACTACCTATAGATATCCCCCTGCTGATTGCGGTATCTATGTGAAATAATTTAAAGAGAAACGGTCCAGCTAATGCTCCTATTAAACCAGCTAAAATTACAAAAACTGCTGTCAAAGTTGGAATACCCCCGATTGATTCACTAATAGGCATCGCAATTGGAGAAGTAATTGACTTTGGTAATAAGGATTTTTGAAGAAACTCCTCAAAAGACATAAGTTTAGCTATTATAGCAATACTAATGAGTCCAGAAAGCATTGCTACAGTAACACCTAATATAATCGTCACCTTGTTTTTCATAATTTTTTCTCGCTGTATATATAAAGGGTAAGCCATCCCTACTACCGCTGGTCCAAGCATTGCATCAATCCACTTGGCACCTGACATATATGTATCGTAAGAAACTCCTGAAAAACTTAATACTACTACAAGGATAATCGTAGTAGTTAAAATAGGTAATAGTAAAGGATAGGTGAATCTTCTATAGAGAAAAGTCATCCCTATAAAAATAATGATTGTACCAATTACCATCGCTAGAGCAATCATTTCAATTCCTCCCCTACTATTTTACTTTCAAAGTATTGACATACCTTTCCTGCTACTACAATAGTAAACATTGTGCTAATTATTAAAGCGATTATTATAAAAATCCCTTTTAACGAGGCTAACTGAGGGTAATCCATTATCCCTGCGGTCGCCGGCACAAAGAATAAGGCAAGAAATGCAAGTAAAAAACCAGCCCCATCTTTTATAAGATTGGCTGGAATTATTTTTAGCAGGAGGCACGCTAATAGCATTAATAATCCAGCAATACTTCCAGGAAAAGAAAATGGCAATAATTCCACTATAAAAGATCCTAGAGTAGAGAATAAATAAAGAATAATTACTTGAAAAATTATTCGACCTACTTTTTTTATTTTGTTCATTATGTACTTTAAAAGTTTATTCTTTTAAAGTTTCACCTCCATAAAAGCTGATAATAGAAATAATTTTACGCCTTCTCTTTTAGTATGTCCATGAGTAGAAAAGTAGTTTGCTTGTTTGGAAGGAATCGGATGATTTCGTTCCAGGCGGAAGCTTTCCGCCGACAAAACTAGAAAACAGGGATTTTTACCTCACAACCCCGTTCCAAATAACAAAATACCTCAAAAGATTTATATCTCGAGGTATTTTGTCAATACTCTAACACCTCTAGAACTAGAGGCGAAAAATTATTCTATAGTTTTAATAGTTTTCGGATCAATCAAGTCGTATCCTTTTGCTCGTAAGCCTTCTACAATTTTCGAAAGAGCTGCTGCGGTCCATTCTCGATCATGCATTAGCAAATTTGCTCCGTCTACTAGATACTCCGTATTAACCATAATATCTGCTAAACTATTAGCCTCCATATATTGTTTCTCCCAATCGTATCCATATGTCCAATTCATCAAGACCATCCCTTCTTGGTGAACCAAGGACTTACTAAAATCAGTATTTACACCAAAAGGAGCTCGGAAAAATTTAGGCTTCTCACCGATCACTGCTTCTACCGTCTCGTTTACTTTAATTATTTCTTCTTGTTGCTGTTCTTCACTGCTATTTTTTAAGTTCGCGTGTGTTTGAGTGTGATTTCCAATAGAAAAACCTAAATCATATATTTCTTTTAGATTAGCTTGTTCTTCCTCTGAATCTATGAAATGACCATTCACAAAAAAGATAGCTGGAGCGTCAAGTTCTTTTAATGTTTTCGCCATTTCGACAGCATATTTATCTGGAGCATCGTCAATCGTTAAAAGCACAGCCTTAGGATTCGCATCTGCAATTGGTTTTATCGTCCAATTCGCCTCATTAATTTCATACTTTATTTCCGAAACAGGTTCTTCCTCTATAACTTCCTCTACAGGCTCTATTTCTTCCACTTTTTCAGTTTCTTCAGGCTTAGTTTCTACCGTTTCTTTATTAACTTCGTTTTTTTCTCCAAGTTCTTTTTGGACTTCCGTTGTTTCTGCATTACATCCTACTAGTAAAAAAGTTAGTGCTGCGGGTAATAACCAAGTTGTAAGTTTCAATATAATCACCATATCCCTTCTATTTCCATTCTAACAGTCAAAAAGAAAACCGTGTAGAGTATTTCTACACGGTTTTATCGACCTACTTATTATTTAGATAGAATATGGATTGGGTGACCCATTACTACTTCTGCAGCTTCCATTGCAATTTCTCCAAGCGTTGGATGTGCATGAATAGTCATAGCGATATCCTCAACCGTCATACCAGCTTCAATTGCTAAACCTAGTTCAGCGATCATATCAGATGCACCTTGACCTACGATTTGAGCGCCAAGTAATAAACCATCTTCTTTACGTGAAACTAGTTTTACAAAGCCTTCTGTCGCGTTAAGAGCAAGTGCACGACCGTTAGCTCCGAATGGGAACTTACCAGCAGCTACATCAAATCCTTGTTCTTTTGCTTGTGCTTCAGATAAACCAACTGTAG
Source organism: Psychrobacillus sp. FSL W7-1457 (assembly GCF_038593405.1). Classification (NCBI taxonomy): domain Bacteria; kingdom Bacillati; phylum Bacillota; class Bacilli; order Caryophanales; family Bacillaceae; genus Psychrobacillus; species Psychrobacillus sp. FSL W7-1457. The sequence goes on along the minus strand of NZ_CP151993.1, from coordinate 1,217,301 downwards.
CTAGCTCTGGATCTGTGAAGCAAACAGCTGGGATTGCAAGATAATCTACAACAGATGATTGACCAGCAATCGCCTCTGCAGCTACTTTACCTTCATAAGATGCTTTGTGAGCAAGCTGAGGACCAGCTACTACATCACCGATAGCAAAGATATTGCTAATGCTAGTGCGACATTGCTTATCTACTTCGATTAATCCGCGTTCTGCAAATTTAATACCAAGCTCTTCTAAACCAATTTCATCGGTGTTTGGGCGGCGGCCAACTGTTACTAATACATAGTCAGCTTCCACTTTTTTCTCTTCTCCACCAACTTCATAAGTTACAACTACGCCAGTATCAGACTCTTCAACACCTTTTGCAGATGCTTTTACTACCATATCTACGCCTTTTTTCTTCAAGCCTTTTTTAACAATAGTAGTCATTTGTTTTTCGAAGCCAGCTAAAATATCGTCTCCGCCTTCGATAATTGTAACTTGTGAACCTAGGTTAGCATATGCAGAACCTAACTCAGTTCCAATGTACCCTCCACCAATTACTACTAATTTTTCAGGTACCTCTTGAAGATTTAAAGCACCAGTTGAGTTAATAACACGTTTTGTATATTTAAATGTTGGAATTTCTACTGGACGAGATCCAGTAGCGATTATCGCATGTTTAAAAGTATAAGTTTGTGCAGACTTCTCATCCATTACACGAACTGTATTTGCATCAACAAAGTAAGCTTCACCAGAAACCACTTCAATATTGTTACCTTTTAATAATCCGGAAACACCGCTAGTTAATTTTTTCACAACACTTTCTTTGAAAGCTTGTGCTTTTGAAAAGTCAATTTTAACATCAGATGCCGTGATACCCATGTCATCTGAATGTTTTGCTTGTTCAAAACGGTGACCAACTGAGATAAGCGCTTTAGAAGGGATACACCCTACGTTTAAGCATACTCCGCCGATATGTTCTTTCTCTACTACTACTACCTTTTGTCCTGTTTGTGCAGCACGAATTGCAGCAACATAACCTCCAGGACCTGAACCTATTACTAAAGTATCTGTTTCAATCGGGAAATCTCCTACGACCATTTTTTACGCCTCCATTAATAATAATTCTGGACTGCTTAATAAACGTTTTATATGGTTCAACGCATGTTGGGCAGTCGCACCATCGATCATGCGATGATCAAAGCTCAATGATAATGCTAACACAGGAGCGGCTACAATTTCACTATTTTTTATTACAGGTTTTTCTGAAATTCGACCAATTCCGAGGATTGCCACTTCTGGATGGTTGATAACAGGTGTAAACCATTGCCCTCCTGCAGAGCCAATATTAGTGATTGAGCATGATGCACCTTTCATCTCAGCAGGAGCTAATTTGCCATCTCGAGCTTTAGTTGCTAAAGCATTAATTTCATCAGAGATAGTAAATACAGATTTACGATCTGCATTTTTAATAACAGGTACTAATAAACCTTTATCTGTATCAGCTGCAATCCCAATGTTGTAATAATGCTTTTGAATAACTTCGTTTGAATCATCATCATACGAAGTATTTAAAGCAGGGAATTCACGTAAAGTACTTACTAATGCTTTTACCACATAAGGTAAGTAAGTTAACTTGATGTTTTTCTCTGCAGCTATTTCTTTAAATTTCTTGCGATGTGCAACAAGCTCTGTCACATCAACTTCGTCCATAAGCGTTACGTGTGGAGCGGTATGCTTAGAATTAACCATAGCTTTTGCAATTGCCTTACGCATTGGTGAAAGCTTCTCACGCGTTTCAGGGAAGTCTCCTTCTAGGCTAACAGGAGCTGAAGATTTTGTTTCTTGCGCCTTCTCCTGTTCAGCAGCTGGTGCTGTAGATTTAGTTTCTTCTACTGATTGGTCTCCAGAAAGGAATGCTTCAATGTCCTCTTTTAGAATTCGACCGTTTTTACCAGTACCATTTACGTCAGCAATATTCACTTCATTTTCACGAGCAAATTTACGAACAGAAGGCATCGCAATTACACGAGTGTCGCCTTTAGGTTTAACCTCTGTAGTTTCAGTCTTTTCTTTAGTAGGTGTAGAAGGTTGCTGATTTTTAGAAGCATCAACTGCTTCTTTCTCCACTTCCTTACCATCTTCTAAAGTAGATTGTATTTGAGCTTCTGTTTTTTCTTCACCACTGTGATCTCCTTTAAATTGAAGATCCTCATAGCCTGGTGCATCCAACTTAACTAGTACGTCGCCAACTACAGCAACTGTTCCTTCGCTTACCAACACGTCTGTTACTTTTCCTTTTACAGGTGAAGGAATTTCTACTACAGCTTTATCATTTTGTACTTCGCAAAGGATATCGTCCTCATCAACTTCGTCACCAGCTTTAACAAACCATTTAACGATTTCTCCTTCATGTATACCTTCTCCAATATCCGGTAGGCGGAATTCAAATGCCAAAGTGCTCACCCTTTCTATTGTTCGTTTCTTTTAGAAATTTAATACTTTCTTTGCTGTTTCCATTATATCTTTAGAGTTTGGCAACCAAACTGTTTCTGCTTGAGAGAATGGGAATACAGTATCTGGTGCAGCCACACGTAGAACTGGAGCCTCTAGGCTTAGAATAGCTCTCTCTGTAATTTCTGCAACAACGTTTGCTGCAATACCAGCTTGTTTTTGCGCCTCTTGTACAACAATTGCGCGGTTTGTTTTTTCTACAGAAGCAATGATTGTTTCGATATCTAATGGTTGTACAGTACGAAGATCCACAACTTCAACAGAGTGTCCTTCTTTTTCTAGTTCCTCAGCTGCTTTCAAGCTTTCTTGAACCATTGCACCATAAGTAATAATCGTTAAATCAGTACCTTCACGTTTCACGTCTGCTTTTCCAAGAGGAATAGTATACTCTTCCTCAGGAACTTCGCCGCGGAAAGAGCGATACAATTTCATATGTTCTAAGAAAATAACTGGATCATTATCACGAATAGCAGATATCAGTAAACCTTTTGCATCGTAAGGTGTAGATGGAATAACCACTTTCACACCAGGAGTTGAAGTCATTAAAAGCTCCAAGCTATCTGCGTGCATTTCTGGTGTATGAACTCCTCCACCAAAAGGTGAACGTATAGTTACTGGCGCATTAAAAGCACCACCTGTACGGAAACGCATACGAGATAATTGTCCACTAATTGAATCCATCACTTCATATACGAAACCAAAGAATTGGATTTCAGGAACTGGACGGAATCCTTGTAATGAAAGACCAACTGCCAATCCACCAATACCTGACTCTGCAAGTGGTGTATCAAATACACGATCTTCCCCAAATTCTTTTTGTAGTCCTTCAGTTGCACGGAATACTCCGCCGTTATTACCAACGTCTTCGCCGAAGACTAACACATTTTCATCATTTTTAAGCTCAGTACGGAGAGCATCCGTAATAGCTTGAATCATCGTCATTTGTGCCATCGGTTACTTCGACTCCTTCTCTGTATAGTAAGCTAATTGCTCATCTAAGTTATATGGATTTTCTTCATACATAATATTTATTAAATCTGTTACTTTTTGTTTTGGAGCAGCATCCGCTTTTTTGATTGCATCTTTAATTTCTTCTTTCGCTCTCTCAATTACTTCTGCTTCTTTTTCTTCATTCCAAATACCTTTGCTCTCCAAATACTTACGGAAGCGTACTAATGGATCTTTTTTCTCCCATTCAGAATCTGTTTCTGATGTACGGTAGCGTGTAGGATCATCACCAGCCATTGTATGTGGACCGTATCGGTAACAAACAGTCTCGATTAAGCTTGGCCCTTCGCCTCTAATTGCACGATCTCTAGCATCCTTTGTTGCAACATATACAGCTAGTGGATCCATTCCATCAACTAACATGCTTGGTAAGCCAGCAGCAATCCCCTTTTGAGCAATTGTTTTAGCTGCAGTCTGTAGCTCACGTGGAGTAGAGATAGCATATTGGTTATTTTGGACAATAAATACAGCTGGTACACGGAAAGCTCCAGCAAAGTTAATGCCTTCGTAGAAATCTCCTTGAGAAGAACCGCCATCTCCTGTATACGTAATAGCGATTGATTTCTTGCCACGTTTTTGCATTCCTAATGCAACTCCTGCAGCTTGAATGAATTGAGCGCCTATAATAATCTGTGGTGGAAATACATTTACACCTTCAGGAATCTGATTGCCTCTAAAGTGACCACGTGAGAATAGGAATGCTTGCCATAACGGTAAACCATGCCATACTATTTGTGGCACATCACGGTAGCCTGGTAAGATAAAATCTTCTTTTTCACACGCAAAATGGGAAGCAAGCTGGGAAGCCTCTTGCCCTGCTGTTGGTGCATAGAAGCCAAGACGTCCTTGTCGGTTTAACGAAATAGAACGTTGATCTAATATTCTCGTATAGACCATGCGACTCATTAATTCCACTAAATCTTCTTCAGATAAATTAGGGTTCGCTTGTTCATTAACGATTTCCCCGTCTTCATTTAAAATCTGGAACATTTCAAACTTTTCTTCGATTTCATGAAGCGTTTTCATTGGGTCAAACTGGGTTTCTTTGTTTGAAGCCATAAAGCACCTCTCCTTTTTCTCTGTATTAAAATTTATTTACACATTGATTGGTACAATATCAATTCCATCTAAGTATACTCAAGAATAAATGCTCGGTCAATCATCTAGAACTCTATCATTTTTATATTAGAATATTATAAACATTACATTCTGTACTAGTCATTAATTTCATCTGTATTATATCAGTTCGAAGGGATATCGATAAATTAAATACATCATTAATACATTTCCCATTTCCTATCGTCCAAATACCTATATTGATATAGATAAACGCCTTTTCGATATACATACCACGTCTAATCATTTTTACACATGATTATTCTATGGCTTTTCCGAAACCATATAAAATTAATCGGACATCACCGTCACCAAGTCTAGTGATCCTCTCGATTACTTAGAGACAAGTCTGAGGCAAACCTCTCTTCAAAATAAAAAGTTCCGATAAGTCAGCTTGCTTTAAAAATAAATAAAAACGTGAAATCAAGTTTGATATGCTCCCCAATAGGTAGACAGGTGAAAAAACAAAAATCTGTTTACCTGTTGGGGGGTATTTTTTTATGGCGCGAAGTAAGCATACAGTTGAACAAAAACTAACCGTTCTCCAACTGTTTGAGGATGGAAAATATACATTAGAAGAAATTTGTAGAATGCATGAATTAACCTATACTACACTTTACCGTTGGCAAGCGAAATATAAAGCGGAAGGATTAGAGGGGTTGAAGGATTCACACACTTGGAAACCTTACTCAAAAGAACTGAAGGAAGCTGCGGTACTAGATTATACACGTAATGGATTAACCATGAATGAAATACTCGCAAAATTTCAAGTGAGTAGTGATTCTGTTTTGTATGGTTGGATTCGCAAGTATACTAGCCATAGCGAATTAAAAGACTCAAGAAAAGGAATGAGTAAAACTATGACTAAATGGAGATCAACAACGGTAGAGGAACGCATTGAAATTGCACAATATTGCTTTAACACTCAACGAAATTATCAAGCAACTGCAGAAAAATATGGGGTTTCGTATCAACAAGTGTATAGCTGGGTGAAGAAATTAGAAACAGCAGGCGTAATGGCATTAAAAGACGGTCGTGGGCGCACGAAATCAATGGAAGAATTAACAGAAGAAGAGAAATTAAAATTACGCATGCAACAAATGGAACGTGAAATGGAACGCTTGCGTGCAGAAAACTTATTCTTAAAAAAGTTAGAGGAAATCGAGAGGAGGCGTTAATCAGTCAAATTCGCTTACAACAGCGTTATCTAGCGATTCAAGAACTACATACAGAGGAACATATTCCGGTTATCGTCTTATGTAAAATCGCTAAAATTTCACGTGCTGCCTATTATAAATGGTGCGCGCGCACCTCATCAAAGCGCGAACAAGAAAACGAAGCTTTATTAGAGGGGATTCGCCTACTATACGACCAGGTTGATGGAATCTATGGATACCGTCGTATGACGCTGACGATCAATCGTTATCGTAAAGTGGCAGGCTCACCTACGTACAATGAAAAACGAATTTACCGTTTAATGCGTATGTATCTAATACAATCTGTCATTCGTCGAAAACGAAAAGGATATAAGAAATCTACACCACAGCACGTTGCAGAAAATCTGTTAAATCGCAATTTTAAGGCTTCTAAGCCAAATGAAAAATGGTGTACAGATATTACCGAATTCAAATATGGTGTCGGAAGAAAAGCATATTTAAGTGCAATTATTGATTTACACGATGGGTCAATTGTTGGTTATAAACTAGGTAAATCCAATAATAATCGTTTAGTTTTTGACACGATTATTCCAGTGATAGAACAATTGCCAGCTGGCGCCTTCCCGATGATTCATAGTGATCGTGGCTTTCAATATACTTCGAAGGGATTTAAACGCATCGTAGATGGCGCTAAAATGACGCACAGTATGTCTCGAGTTGGCCGTTGTTTGGACAACGCTCCAATCGAGAATTTTTGGGGTACACTGAAGTCAGAAATGTATTATTTGCGGGAATTCCAGTATGAGGAATTAAGAAAAGCAGTTGATGTGTATATTTACTTTTACAATCATCAACGTTATCAAAAACGACTAAACGGCCTGAGCCCTCTAGAATTCAGAGCTCAAGCCGCTTAGTTCAATTTTTATTATTTCCACTGTCTACTTGACAGGGAGCAGTCCAGTTGCCGATTTCACGTTTTTATTATATTGACTAGTTTTGTTCAAGCCTCAAATAAAGTGTATATACATTTTATTCTTCGTTTTGAAGAGTAGAAAAAGCTTGATCTTTTACTTCATTTAATTGTGTAGTTAAGTCATTGAATTCTTGAACTGCTTGTTGCACAGCTTCATTCTGCTTATTAACCTCTGCAACCTGCTCTTGAATTTTAGATACGTCCGCTTCTTCATCTAAAAGCATATTATAAAGAGCGTCTTGTAAGCTTGTAAGAGAGTTGTATTGTTCAACCAAATTATCATAAGAATCATATCGATTTTTAAAAGCATCTTCTACTGAACGGATACTTTCCTTTTCGGATTCCTCTTTAGCATCAGAAATAACTGACTCTAGGTCTGTAAGCTTCTCCTTTGCCTTCGATATGGAATCCTTTTCTTTTTCTACCAGTGTCATACGTTCTTCTAATAGATTAGCAGTTGCCTCTACTTGAGCACTAAGCTCTTCTTTTTGGTCCTGAGTTAATTCCATCATGCTTTGAAAATTTCCCTGTTCCTTTAACTCTGTTTCCTTCAAGGATGTTTGAACTTCTCTATAGCCTTCTTCTGCTTCATAGATTTCAGTCAAAACATTTGATAATTTTTCCTGAGTGCTTTCTCCAAAAGAGCAGGCAGACAATAGTAAAAGTGACATGAAAGGAACCACGAATATTAATTTTTTCATTCCGTAACCTCCTATACCCATTTTCAACTATAATTGTTCTAGTTACTAAATTCAACTGACTTATATACCTTTTTGTTTAGTAAAACGACATAATTCGATATAATAGAAATATGAAATTTGAAAGGACGATCAAGATGATTTTAATGCCTAACATTATTAGAGATGGACATCCTACTCTACGCAAGAAAACGGAAGAGCTTACCTTTCCACTCACTGAGGATGAAAAAGCTCTGGCAAATGATTTATTGGAGTACGTTATAAATAGCCAAGATGATGAAATGGTGAATAAATACAACCTTCGTCCTGGAATTGGAATTGCTGCACCACAAGTAAACCAATCTAAAAGAATGTTTGCCTTACACCTAATGGATGAGAACGATCAGGAAATCAGCTTTGTTGCAGTTAACCCTAAAATCATTAGCCATTCCGTAGAAAAAACATATATACCTTCTGGTGAAGGCTGTCTATCTGTAGACGAAGTTATTGAAGGGTATGTTCCGCGATATGCCAGAATTACAGCAACTGGCTTTTATCCGGATGGAACTCCATTTAAGAAACGTCTAAAAGGTCTGGCTGCTATCGCCTTCCAACATGAATTAGACCATTTGAATGGCATTATGTTTTATGACCATATCAATCCACAAAACCCTTATGCGGAAATAGCAGATGCATTTCCTTACGAAAATAAATAATTAAAAAGATTGGCCTCTACGGAGACCAATCTTTTTTCAATAAGGCTATGTTGATGGGTAGGGTTGGTTTATGATGCAAAGAAAACTTAAATCAGAGAGTAGAATTGATTTTTCGCACCAGCCGGACGCTTTCCTCGGGGTGAGCGATAAGCCTCACCCAACCCCTAGCAAAGCTTTTAATAATAAATGCTCCGCTCTCCTCTCCTAAAGCAACTACACATTAGTTGATATCGGAAAGTTTTGGCATAGCAGACAACGCTCCAAAGTTTGTTGCACAAATAGATCCGAGCTTATTCCCAAAAGCAATATATCTGATCCATTCTTCTCTAGTTTTAGGCTTCCCTTCTGACTGGATTTTAGATAGAATACCTGCCATAAATGCATCTCCAGCACCGGTTGTATCAACAGCTATTACTTTTTCAGTCGGGATATGAACCAGTTCCCCTTCGATCATGGCGTATGTTCCTTTTGCTCCTACTGTTACAAGGATTACGGAAATATTATATTCCGCTAATCTATTAATCCCCTCTAATTGAGTATTAGCTTGAGTTAAAAAGAAAAGTTCTTCTTCCGTGATTTTAAATATATCTACGTCATGAAGAAACGAACAAATTGTCTCTCTGCATTGCTGCTCAGTATTCCATCTTAATGGGCGAATATTAGCATCAAACGATATTAGCGCACTAGATTTCTTTGTTTGTTCTACTATTTTTTTAGTAGTCTCTCTAGCGATTGAATGAAATAATGTCCCAGAGCAAAAATGGAAAGCACTTGCTTGATTAAAAGCATTCAAGTCTATCATAGAGAAATCTACTTGTAAGTCAGGGGTATCATCTAAATAAGTATGAAAATGACGATCGTTATTTTCTGTTAAGTGCACATAAACTCCACTTATAGACTTTTCCGGGTCGACCTGTATGTAAGAAAGGTCAACCCCTTCTGCTTCTAGCTCCCTCTTCACAAATTTAGAGGTATCATCTTCTCCGATGATAGTTATAAAAGAGGAGGAAGAACCTAGTCTGCCAATACCTGCAGCTACATTTACAGTGGCTCCTCCTAAAAACTTTTTAAAGCTCTTATTTGTCTGATCCTTTGAAATATAGTCAACAAAGGCATCGCCATATACTAATACGTACTTATTACTTTGCTCTATCATGTGATACTCCTTTAAATTAGCTTTAATTGCCTCATTGCATTTACTAGACCATTTTCTGAGACATGTTCAGTAACGATTGTGGCGTGTTTTTTTAGTTCATCTACAGCATTTCCCATAGCTACACCTGTACCTACGAACTTCAGCATTTCTACATCATTTAATCCGTCCCCGAACGCAACTGCATTTTGACGAGTTTCTCCTAAATATTCTAAAAGTATCTCAATCCCAACAGCTTTAGACATGCCTTTAGGAAGCACATCACAAGATACTCTGTGCCATCTTACAAAGGACAAGTTAGGAAATGCACGTTCATATTCCTCTTGTACATCTTTTTCGCAAAAGACAAGCGCCTGATGAATATCATTATTTAAATAAAAATTTTCTGCCTGTCTAGGAAAACCGACCTTTAAAGTAGAAATACTTTCAATCACGTCTTTATGATCGGGTACATTTGAAACCATCTCATGGCTGTCCATATATACTAAAGGCTGGTCTTTCAAAGCAGCAAACTCCGAAAGTTTTTTAAGCTCTTCCTTATCTATAACACCTTTATGTATGGTTTTGCCTTCAAATTGAACAATTTGACCATTATAAGTTATATAAGAATCAATTTGAAGTTGATCTACGATTGCTTTAGCTAGAAATGGTGCTCTTCCAGTAGCAATTACAGTAATATGTCCATTTTCTCTCGCTTGTTTAAATGCTTCTTCTACCCCTTCAGGAATATTTTTCTCAAAATCTAAAATGGTTCCATCTATATCGAAAATCAATACTTTTTTTTCCATTATTTTTTCTCCCTTTTCAAGTTAAATTATTTGACTTTTCTGTTATAATCCTTTACAAACTCCACATTTTCATATATAATACGTCATAAGGAGTGGATTGCCATGTTGAAACGCTTGAAAAGAAAACTGTTGCGGCGACTCGGCGGAATGCTCAGAAACAAAACGATTGCTTAAGTCAAATGTCTTGCCCTTCAAAAATTGAAGGGCTTTTCTTTATTTTAAATAAGTAGCGTGATAATATAAAGAGAATTGATTTATTTTGAACGTGAAAAAGGAGAGTATAAAAATGATTTATAAAGTTTATTATCAAGAAAATGCACTAGAGGTACCAGTTCGCGAAAACACTAAAAGCTTATACGTAGAGGCTGAATCAGAGCGTGAGGTTCGTTCACTTCTTATAGACCGCAAGTATAACATTGAGCTTATCCAGTTGCTTGAAGGTAACCACTTGGAATACGAACAAGCAAGTCCAAATTTCAAAGTAGAAGAGCTGTAATTCATGAAATTTGTAAAAAATGACCAAACAGCTGTTTTCGCCCTCGGCGGACTAGGTGAAATCGGCAAAAATACGTATGGTGTTCAATTTCAAGATGAAATTATTCTAATTGATGCGGGTATTAAATTCCCAGAAGATGATCTTTTAGGAATCGATTATGTGATCCCAGACTATACTTATTTAGTCAAAAATGTGGACAAGATTAAAGGCCTTTTTATTACCCACGGACATGAAGACCATATTGGTGGAATTCCTTACTTACTTAAGCAACTCAATGTCCCAGTATACGGAAGTAAGCTAGCATTGGGTCTGCTTCGAAACAAGCTAGAAGAGCATGGCTTACTACGTCAAACGAAAATGAATGTAATCGAAGAAGACGATGTGATTAAGTTCAGAAAAACAGCTGTAAGCTTTTTTAGAACTACGCATAGTATACCTGATGCTTTTGGAATTGTGGTAAAAACTCCACCTGGTAATATTGTGCATACAGGAGATTTCAAATTTGACTTTACTCCTGTCGGCGAACCTGCAAACTTAACGAAAATGGCAGAAATCGGTCGTGATGGCGTTCTTTGTCTTCTTTCAGATAGTACTAATGCTGAAGTTCCTAACTTCACAATGTCCGAACGCAAAGTTGGAGAAAGTATGGATTCCATTTTCCGTAAAGTAAATGGTCGTATTATTTTTGCAACCTTTGCTTCGAATATCCATAGACTTCAACAAGTAATAGACGCTGCGATTCATCATAATCGCAAAATTGCTGTTTTCGGAAGAAGCATGGACAACAATATTACAATTGGACGAGAGCTAGGCTATATTACAGCCCCTAAGGAAATGTTCATTGATACAAGCGCATTAAACCGATTACCTGCTAACGAAGTTTTAATCCTTTGTACAGGTAGTCAAGGGGAACCAATGGCAGCTCTTTCTCGAATTGCTAATGGTACTCACCGACAAATTCAAATTCAACCAGGAGATACTGTAGTATTTTCTTCTTCTCCTATCCCAGGTAACAGAGCAAGCGTTAATAGAACGATTAATCTGTTGTTCCGTGCGGGTGCAGAAGTTATTCATGGTTCCTTGAACAATGTCCATACTTCTGGGCATGGCTCTCAAGAAGAACAAAAGCTTATGCTACGTTTAATGAAGCCTAAATTCTTTATGCCAATCCACGGGGAATTCCGTATGTTAAAAATTCATACAGAGTTAGCAGCAGATTGTGATGTTCCTATTGAAAACACATTCATTATGGAAAATGGACAAGTTTTAGCATTAAGTTCTAATGAAGCACATGTAGCTGGTCGCATACCATCAGGAGATGTTTATATCGATGGTAGCGGTATTGGGGATATAGGTAATATCGTATTAAGAGATCGTAGAATTCTTTCTGAAGAAGGCTTAGTAATAGTAGTTGTTAGTGCGGATATGGAAAGAAAGAAAATTGTTTCTGGTCCGGATATTATTTCTAGAGGATTCGTGTATATGCGTGAATCTGGCACAATGATTAATGAAGCACAGCAAATGCTAAATAAGCACTTAAGGTTTACAATTCAAGACAAAGCAATAGAGTGGTCTGAATTGAAAAATGAAATTACAGATGTTTTAAGCCCTTATTTATATGAAAAGACTAAGCGCCGTCCAATGATTTTACCAATCATTATGGAAGTGTAAATAGTATAATCTAATCTAGTATTTTTAAAAGTATCTTCGACTGTAGTCATCCACGAGGTTTTCGTGCTTGATTGCAGTCTTTTTTAATAAAAGTTATTTTGATAACACGAACGATTGATAGAGAATTAGGAGATTTATAAGCTTTTAAATAAATAAAGTAGTATTGATTTTCGCTTTCGGCGGACGCTTTCCGCGGGGGGAGAGATAAGCCATCACCCATCGCTTACGCGCGCGGTTGTGATGTCTTATCTGTCTCACTCATCCCTACTTGTGTCGCCGCCTGCCGCTTCAATATAGAGAAAATGTTCATGTTTGATTAATGAAATGCTTTCTAAGTAGAATCGTTAATTAATTACGGATCCAAATCGAGAAAGTAGTCTTGAAACTGATAGAGAAGTTAACTTAATAGAATACTTCACTGCAGTAGGGGTGTTATACTGGACAATTTTTTAAATCGTATGATAGATGCGTTATTTAATTCTTTTCTTAAAATACATCTCGTACAATTCGTCATCATTCAGGTCTTAATAAAAATGCCCATCCAGACCCTCTTCTTGAATCATCTTATAAACATAGAACCATACATCTTCCATTCTCTCCTACCGATACAAAACTTTTTCTACGTATAACGACTTAGTTGTTAGCAATACAATATATTTTCTACAAAAATACAAAATAATTTTAATATTTGATATAATCGGTATTGAATAGCAGTAAATAACTAGGGAGGATTTTGGAATGAAACAATTATTAGAAGGTATTGAGATCAACAAAGAAATCACTATCAATACTCCAATGGATTTAGTTTGGTATGCTTGGACAATATCAGAACGAGTTTCTGAATGGTTTGCTTCTGAAGCAATCATTAATCCTAAAGTTGGTGGAGCATATGAGCTTTATTTCATACCTGGGAATAAAACTGGCATGAATACTAAAGGTTGCAAGATAACTAAACTAGATGAACAGAATGAGCTACAATTTACTTGGAAAGGGCCTGACCAATTTGAAAGTGTCATGAACGATGAGAATTCCCTAACGCTTGTAAAGGTAGTTTTTTTAAATTTAGATAATAATATTACTAAGATTACATTACACCACTCTGGTTTTAATAGTGGTGAAAATTGGGCAGAGGCTATTAAATGGCATGATATGGCATGGTCTGGTGTATTAAGTAGTCTTAAATCTGCACTTGAAAAAGGAGAAGGAAACCTTTGCTGTAAGCCTTAAAAAAATAACTTACGTCTATTTCTTAAAGAAATAGATGTTTTTTTATTACGTTATAGGTTTCTAATACACACTATCTACGTGTTTTGACTTAAACCATTTATGCAGAAAAAAATATCATGTATACATATATTAAGAAATATATTCCGGAGGTTTTGGCAATTAAAACACATAATTTATTTGGGAAAATCATATTTTGGTTAGGTTTCTTATTTTTCATTTCTGGTCTTGGAACAACGCTTGGTCCACTAGAATTCAATTCTCTTTTACCAAATAAATCATTGGCTCTTAGTTTTATCTGGCTCGGAATAGCTATGTTATTAATTTCAAGCCTCTAATAGTTAAAAGATTAAGAAGAGGCACATTTTCCAAGCCTCCTTCACTTCTATAACACCTACTCTCAATGGCAATATATATTTCTAGTTCAACGTAGTTTCTACGTAATGTGCAGTAATAAGAACGGGTTAAATACCCATTTTATGTTAAACTTAAAGCGTGATTATATTTGAACAAAATGGAGGTATAAAATGTCTGGTAATTTACGTTTCTATACGAATATTGTTTTAGTAATTTTAATTATCATCGTTGTTTTCATGAATTTTTTAGGGTATTGGGCAGCAGCTAGATTCGTTCAAATACTATTTTTCTTTGGAATGATTTTCGCTATTTTAGGTGTTGGTGTTGAAATAGGAAAAAAACTAAAAAACAAAAGCTGATTGGAATATTCTAATTGGTTTTTTACTTCGCAATATCTCCGAACTGTCCATCAACTCCCTAAGATTTTTGAAACCTTACATTAATATAAAACGTAAATTAAAGATAAAAAAGGAGGTTGTTTTTTTGTACGAACATAAATTCGTGAAAATCCAATTATCTACATTCCTACGTACTGCTGAGGAAAGTTACCATCAAGTTGTTTATGACCATGAAAAAGAAGGATGGGAATTAGTACAGATTTTTGCACCAGGCTTAAAAGGTTATGGGACTCCTGGTTTTTTTGAATTAATATTTAAACGTAAGAACGAATTAGGGCAATGAGATTTCATTGCTTTTTTTCTTTCTCTTTATTGAACAGTTTTTGTTCTAATGTGTCGTATTTAATCTAGTTCCGCATCTAAACCGTCACCGTTTAAAAAGTCACACAGAACATCAAAATCACCACTTGTTACGACCATATCCCAAGCTAATCCTTCATAACCGTATTCCTCTTGAAGTTCTGATACAGCGCGCTCAAATCTTGTAAATTCATACTCCCCATGATTTACTATTAGTGGTTGTTCCATTTTCATACTCCTTTCGTAGAACACTTTTTGAAAATCTGAATAAGATAATAATGATTAGAAGAACTATTATTAGATTCTCATCTTCGTTCGTGTAAGGAGGTGTGAAAGTCGTGAGAAAAGAATGGAAAAAAACTTTGATTAAATTTCTCAAACAATTAATTTTATTAATTGTAGAGACGATCCTCAATCAGTTAATTTCTTGACCGACTTTCAATAAAAGCAACCATACTCAGTTAAGAGTACTGGTTCGCCTCCGATATTAATAAACTTATAAATTAAACTCATACATAAATTCACATTGTGATTTTAGTACGTCTTTTCAAAAAGCAACCCTCACTACCACCCTCAGCTGCATGCTGTTAAATTCACCACTTGGCTATCATCCTGCCAGATTACTTTGTTCAAGCCGTCCTTAACACCCTTCACGTAGTTATCTACATCAGGCTTAGTGGTTGGTCTTAGTTCTCCTTGTTCAATTAGAGCCTGTTTTGGCTTTGTCTGATACTTCTTAGGGGTTGCTCTATAAAATGTCTATCGCTAAGTCAATCGGTCCTGTTATGAGCTCTTTTAGAGCGTACTGACCAACTACCAGCTTTACATATTGCTTAAAGTCCCTAGACTTATCAGGATCATAGAGGACAGTTTTACCTGTCCAAGATTTCCCTGCCCTTGGTCTTCCTTGCGCTACTGGTTCACCTGGTATTTCGAAGAGAATGTTGTTCATGCTCGCATCCTCTCCTGATATTCAAGTTTTTCATCGATAGTCACCTGACGTTTAAGGAACTCTGCCTCTGCTTCCTCATGCTGCAGAGTTATTGAGGATATTTGAACATGAAGTAAAAGAAAGCTTGCATTTAGATAATGACAATCCTTCTTTTGGGGACTTCGCAATAAGATGGAATAAAAACTTTGCAGATGTTGAATTAGAAGCATTACTGCTGAAACCTATTCTTATGCCTGAACAGTTTAATAAAACACTTTGGAAAAAACAAAAACGAATAAAGGAGATTACCACATTTCAAATTGTACAATTTTTCACCCGGGAAAAGGAACAAAGTGCAAATTTAGAAAAGAAATGTAAACTATTGAAGTCAATATTTAAGCATGCGGTTCTTTGGAAAATTATCGATGAACGCAACAATCCAATGCATGGAGTTAGCAAACCAAAAAGTAAAAAAATGAAAGTTGAAACAAATAAATTTTTTGATAAGAACGAAATACCTACCTTATTAAAAGTAATGGAAAATTCACTAGAACATCAATACCTCATATCTGCCTTAGCTTTGTTTAGTGGTCTTAGAAGAGGCGAAGTATTAGCCATCACTCCAGAAGTAATTTATTGGGATACTAATCAGATACATGTAAAAAGACTTACAGTTATCTAAGAAGATGGGATTTCGTCTTAAGTCGACCAAGACAGTTGAGGATTGTTATGTAACTTATCCTAAATATTTAATGGACAAGCTATATTACTATTATCAATTTAAAATAAAGTTACAAGATGAAATGGATAACTTATTGGAAGGGTTTAAAGATGAAGAAGGAAAAGAGGTGTTGCTGCTATTTTCTAATGAATACGGTAAGCCTTATCGACCTGATTCTGTTACCCAGTTTTGAAATAGATTTATTAAAAGGGAGAACCTTCGCCCTGTTTCATTTCATGGTCTTAGGCACTCCTCTGCCTCTTACATATTTAGTGAGGGAGTTAATATGAAGATTATACAAAAACGACTTGGACATAGAGCTATTAAAACTGCTTTAAATATTTATACTCAGATTAATCAGGATGATGATTGAGTTGCCAGCATCACTTTTGGTAAGATGTATACAGAAGAAAAAGACGAAGTTCGGAATCGGTCACACTGGACTAGAAAAAAATAAAAAAACAACTCTTTGCATTAGCAAAGAATCGCTTTATATCAAGGTTTCTAGAGGATGGAACATAGGGGACTTGAACCCCTGACCCCAACACTGCCAGTGTTGTGCTCTCCCAACTGAGCTAATACCCCGTTTTAATTATCTAATAATATTGTAAGGGAAGAAAATAGGAAAGCAACCCCTTTTTGGGAGATTGCAGGTTATGAATTGATGTCCTTAAATCTAGCTGGATGAACGAGTCTAATAAAATTTCCCGAGATGGATAGGCTGATAGCTTATCGCTCATCCAGCAAAAAACTGCCAACTAACTTTTGGACAGAATGAACACTTCGTTTATTTAAGAAAGAACCTTCTTTTCGAAACGATTGATATCCACATCTGCTCCAATGATGATGAGAACGTCATTCAGCTGCATCTTATCTTGTGCCTGTGGAGATACTATAATTTCTTTTCCCCTCTTTACGGCAACTATATTGATGCCATATCTAGCTCGAATATCCAAGTCTACTATAGAGAAGCCAGCAATTTTTTCATTTACTTTGATTTCCATAATAGAATGCTCGTCGGAAAGCTCCAAATAATCCAAAACATTGTTGGACAGGATGTTATGAGCAATTCGTATCCCCATGTCCCGCTCCGGATGGACTACTTGGTCGGCTCCAATTTTACGCAACACCTTCTCATGATAATCATTTTGAGCTTTTACTGTAATCTTCTTTACACCTATTTCTTTTAGCATAAGCGTTGTAAGAATACTAGACTGAATATCGTCTCCTATTGCAACAATAACGTGTTCGAAGTTTCTAATCCCAAGCGATTTTAAGACTGCTTCGTCTGTCGTATCCGCAATCACTGCTTGGGTTGCTATGGAGGCAAATTCATCAACTCTTTCTTGTACCTTATCAATGGCCATAACATCGGCGCCTTGCTCCATTAACTCTTTAACGATACTTCCACCAAAACGTCCTAAACCAATAACAACAAATTCCTTCTGCATAGCTGCGCCTCCTAGAACTAATTGCCATTAGTTTAACACAACAGTGGTTCTACTGCTATCTAGATTTCCATCATTTTTTAAACCCATGCTTTTTATAAAAATTTAAATCTCTTTTACCAAGAGGACAAGTCGCTTTTCTAACATTTGCAGCCCTCTCTCGCCAGCCTGCCTGTGTCGCAGTCGGCCTTTTTTATCAAACAAATAAAAATTTGGTACAAGCTTACACTGGAACATTTCAGATAGCACCAAATCATGATCTAGACAAATAGAGTCGAAAATTCCTGCTGCAGAAGCTGTTGATTTCACTAAGCTTTTACTCGCATCTTCAGGAGACCTAGGCATATGAACAGCAATGACATTAAACTGATTTTCATACTTCTCTTTCCATTTATTTATTAATGGTGGAGCAACCTTACAGGCATCACAGCTAACAGACCAAAAATAGACAAGCAAAGGCTTTGTACCTAATAACTGTCCCTTTGTCCATGAGCCGTTTAACCATTTAGTTGTAATAGGAAACTCCGGTAACTCCTCTCTCAAATTCATCCATATCTCTCCTTTATCCTTCATCCATATTCAGTCTATGCAACTAAGAGATAGTTGCATCTAATAGTTGGAAAATTTTTTTTTTGTATTATCTTTAAAAAGTTGTTAAAGTAAACTTAAAGTTATGTTAAAATAAACTTTGTTTTATGGAAAAGCTCTTTATTTTACAAAAGAGAAGGAGCGTAATTACATGCAAATTGGTAGAAAAATTAAACAGTTAAGACTGAAAAAAGGTCTAACACAGGAAGAACTAGGCGAGAGAACGGACTTAAGCAAGGGTTTCATATCCCAGCTGGAAAGAGACCTAAATTCTCCTTCCATTGAGACACTTTTTTCTATTTTAAATGTTTTAGGTTGTAAGCCTAAGGATTTCTTTGATGATGAACATAGTAGAACTAAGGTGGTTTTCCAAGAAGAGGAGCAAACTGTTTACATAGATGAAGAAAAAAAGTACAAGCTTCACTGGCTTATTTCTGAATCCAATGAAAACGATATGGAGCCAGTATTGATCACTTTTGATAAAGGCGGTCAGTTTAAAGAGTTTGAACCTTCCTTATCTCAAACTTTTATATACGTTTTACAAGGTCGCGTCGAGTTACAACTTGGCAAACAACACTACTTTGCTTCGGCTGGAGAGTCCCTCTATTTTGAAGCGGCAGATCATCATCTTTTGAAAAATGCATCAGATGATATCTCCAAGGTTATTTATGTCGTCACGAATTCTTATTTATGAAAATGGAGGGTTATTATGTCAGAGACACCTATTATTCGCTTTGAAAATGTTACTAAATTTTATGATGAGGACACAACAGTTCTTAAAGACATTAATTTTGAATTAGAGCGTGGAAAGTTTTATACATTGTTAGGCCCATCTGGTTGTGGGAAAACAACTATCCTTCGCTTAATAGCTGGTTTCATGCAGCCTTCAAATGGCAGTATTTATCTTAACGGAAAACTTATTAATAACGTGCCTGCCAACCAACGTCAAGTAAATACGGTGTTTCAGGATTATGCCCTGTTCCCTCACTTAAACGTATTTGAAAATGTGGCATTTGGGCTACGTATTAAAAAATTTGGTAAGAAAGAGATAGAGGATCGAGTGTTAGAGGCGTTAAAATTTGTTAACCTAAACGGCTATGAAAATAGAGAGATAGCAGAGATGTCTGGCGGACAAAGACAACGTGTCGCTATTGCTAGAGCTATTGTCAATGACCCTGAAATTATACTACTAGATGAGCCACTTTCAGCATTAGACTTAAAACTACGATCCGAAATGCAATACGAGCTTCGTGAGCTACAACAACGTCTAGGTAAAACATTTATCTTTGTTACCCACGACCAAGAGGAAGCACTTGCGATGTCGGATGAAATATTTGTCCTAAATGCTGGGAACATTGAACAAAGTGGTACGCCTATGGATATTTACGATGAACCGATTAATCGTTTTGTTGCAGACTTTATTGGTGAGTCTAATATCGTCGAAGGAACAATGGTAGCTGATTTCCGTGTTCGTATCGGTGGCAAGGAATTTGAATGTGTAGACCAAGGTCTAAACCCAAATGAAAAAGTCGATATCGTTATTCGTCCAGAGGATTTAGAAATCACAACGATTGATAAAGGAAAAATGAAAGTTAAAGTAGATACACAATTGTTTAGAGGAGTTCACTATGAACTTTCCACTTATGATGAAGAAGGAAATGAGTGGTTAGTGCATTCAACTAAAAAGGCAGCCGTAGGTGAAATGATTGGCTTGAATTTTGATCCTGAGTCTATTCATGTTATGCGTCTGAATGAAACGGAAGAAGAGTTTGATAAACGCCTAGAGTCTTACGGAGAAGACGCTTATGGAAACTAAAAAAGCTAGGGCACTTTATCTAATACCCTACTATGCTTGGATACTGTTATTTGTAATAGCTCCAATTGCATTAATCGCTTATTATTCCTTCTTCGACTTAAGCGGAAACTTTACTTTAGATAACTATCAAAATTTCTTTACGTCTGTTTATTTAAAACTAACACTTAGCTCTTTCTGGTATGCGTTCCTTATTACTTTGTTCTCATTGTTAATCGCATATCCAACAGCTTATCTTTTGACTAAAACAAAGCATAAGCAATTATGGTTACTTTTAATCATCATTCCATCATGGATAAACCTCTTATTAAAAACATATGCCTTTATTGGTATTTTCGGCTTATATGGCCCAATTAATGCTTTCTTAAATGTATTCGGTATAGGAGAGCAACAAATACTATTTACTGATTTCAGTTTTATTTTCGTTTCGGTATATATTTTTATACCATTTATGATTCTTCCAATCTTTAACTCACTTGATAAGTTAAATCCTTCTCTTATTGATGCAAGTAAAGATTTGGGGGCTTCTGGTTGGACAACCTTTAGAAAGGTTATCTTCCCTTTAACAACAAATGGTGTAAAGGCTGGAGTTCAAGCTGTATTTATTCCCTCTTTATCCCTATTTATGATTACCCGCTTAATCGCTGGTAACAAAGTAATTACTTTAGGAACAGCTATTGAGCAACAATTCCTCGTAACTCAAAATTGGGGAATGGGTTCAACGATTGCTGTATTCTTAATCATTTTCATGGTAATCGTAATGATTATTACAGGGCAAAGAGATAAGGGGGCAACTTCCAATGGGAAACACAAGTAAGGCAGCAAAAATATATTTAGTCCTTATTTTCGTCATTCTTTATGCTCCTATTTTTTATTTGATATTCTATTCATTTAACAGCGGCGGTACGATGAATGAATTTGACTCCTTTACTTGGGAGCATTACGCAGCAGTATTTTCTGATACTCGCTTAATTATGATACTTATAAACACAGTTATAGTCGCATTACTATCGGCTTTAATTTCAACGGCTATTGGAGTTCTAGGTTCCTTAGGAATAGTTTATATTAGAAACAAATCTTTGAGAAATTCGATTTTATCGTTAAATAACGTGTTAATCGTAAGTCCTGACGTTGTCATTGGGGCGTCATTTTTAATTCTATTCACTATGGTGGGCGTTAAGCTAGGTTTTGCCTCTGTGCTTATTTCTCATATTGCTTTTAGTATTCCTATTGTTGTTTTAATGGTACTTCCAAAGCTACAAGAGATGAACAGCTCATTAATCGATGCGGCAGCTGACTTAGGTGCAACTAGAAGAGACATTTTAAGAAGGGTTATCATCCCTTTCATCAAGCCAGGTATTTTCGCAGGTTTCTTTATGGCACTTACTTATTCTTTAGATGATTTTGCAGTGACCTTTTTTGTAACAGGAAATGGTTTTAGTACTCTATCTGTTGAAATATACTCCATGGCTCGAGCTGGAATTACTTTAACAATAAATGCACTTTCAGGTATTATTTTTATCGTAACATTGTTCTTAGTTGTAGGTTACTACTTCATTAGCCAGCGAGGCGGTAAAAACCTGACAGGAATGGGGATACGTAAATGAAGGAAATTGTAAGAGCAGCTGTAGCCATTATAGTTGTATGTATCGTATTATTTATCACAAACGATTATTTAGGAAAAAATGCAAATAATGCCGGTAGTGATACTGTTACTGTCTTTAACTGGGGAGAATACATTGATCCTGAGTTGATAAACCAGTTTGAAGAAGAAACTGGATATCGAGTTGTTTATGAAACATTTGATTCAAACGAAGCAATGATGACTAAAATTGAACAAGGCGGGACTTCTTATGATATAGCTGTCCCTTCAGAGTATGCAATTGAAAAAATGAAGGAAAATGATTTACTCTTGCCAATCGATCCTTCCAAGTTACCAAATTTAAAAAACATTGATCCTTACTTTTTAGATTTACCTTTTGATCCTAAAAATGAGTTTTCTATCCCCTATTTTTGGGGAACAGTAGGAATTGTATATAATCCTTCCCTATTGGAGGGGCAAACATTTGAAAGCTGGGATAATTTGTGGGATCCCTCATTGGAAGGCAAGGTATTATTAGTAGATGGAGCACGTGAGGTCATTGGAATGGGATTAAATAGCCTAGGTTATTCCTTAAACTCTACAGATGAAAATGAGCTTCAAAGTGCTCTTGAAAAGCTTCAAGGCTTGACTCCAAATGTAAAGGCAATTATTGGTGACGAAGTAACGCAGCTGATGGTAAATGAAGAAGCAGCTGTAGCCCTTACTTGGTCTGGACAAGCTGCTGACATGATGTGGGAAAATGAAGAACTAGACTATTCTGTTCCTGAAGAAGGCTCTAATTTATGGTTTGATAATATGGTAATCCCTAAAACCTCAGCAAACGTGGATGGTGCACATGCTTTCATCAACTTCATGTTAGATTCAGAGGTAGCTGCTCAAAATGCAGATTACGTTGGTTATTCCACTCCTAATACTGCAGCGATGGAAATAATGGATGAAGAGGTTATCGCAGACGAGCGTTTCTATCCTACAGAAGAAGCTAGAGATAATTTAGAAGTTTACAAAAATCTTGGTCTCGAAATGCTAGGCCATTACAATGAATTATTCTTGAAATTTAAAATGGGAGATAATTAATTTCAACAACTTAATTATTTCTTCTAGAATAAATAAAAAAAACGTGAAATCTGCAACTTGATTTCGCGTTTTTACTTTTTTATGCAATAGCCAAGCGATGAGGAGATGGAAGACGTGCCCAGAGAAAGCGTCCGTCATAACGGAAAACTACTACATTTTATTTCGAGCATTGTTACGTCTGACCCTCTTTTTTTGAAATTAACTACTTTTTACGCACCTTGTTTTCTAAATATATAACATTATTACTTCGTACAACTTGAAAAACTAAATCATCCTTCGAATTAATCACAGAAGCAGAGGATATTTCCGTTCTATTTTCTTGCGTAAAATAGATACCATAACCATTGTTCTCAGGGTACCCATATAAATAACAAACTACTTTTCCATCCTTTAGAAACACAATTTGGTTCATACCTTCATTTATCGTCTCCCTAATTTTATCCCACTTATATCCAACTGTTTCGTAGATTGTGTCATTTGTTGTATAGGGGTCAAAAGCATAAGCTACATCCCATTCAAATGGCGTTAACTCGTTAAAATTTATATTTTCTACAGATTCCTCTATAGACAAAACTTCTTCTTTCAATAAATTTTCATTACTCTCCCATAAGTCCTCCATGAATAGATCCACTAAAACAAAAATAGATACAATAACAATAGCAACGATTACTACTATTTTTTTTCTCATACAAACAACTACCTCCTCTCACTTATAATCTTTCTACCCAGTAACATTATCCACAATCTTACAAATGATTTTAACATAATTATCCACCACTAATGTCCTTCGAATGGAACCTGTTACAAACAATCATAAATAATCAAACAACCTTTTTTTTACAATGATTTATTATAGGACTAACCCTACTTCGAAAGCGGCCTCTATATATGCTTAAACCTCATATTTCATTAATGCTTTATATTATTATTATTATTATTTATTTTACACAGTACTCTAATTGAAAAAAATTGTATAATTTTTCGGGACACGAAAGTATGTATTAATGAGAAAATATGATATTATCGATAGATGAATAATAGTACGAGAGAAAGCAGGAGTCATTATGACAGAGAAAAGAAATAAATTTGCATTATATATTCTGATGTTCAATATGTTTATTGTAATGTCAGGGATAGGAATTGTTATTCCAGTAATGCCTTCTTATTTAGAAACTTTTGGAGTTGCTGGGCAAGCCTTAGGTTTTATTATCGCATCCTATGCCTTAGGACAATTTATATTTTCCCCATTAGCGGGTGAACTATCTGACAAACATGGAAGAAAAAAAATGATTATTATTGGCTTGATCATCTTCGCTGTTTCACAATTATGGTTTGGGATAGCTACTCAAGAATGGATGCTCTATATTGCAAGATTTATGGGTGGAGTTGGAGGAGCGTTTTTAGTACCTGCAACGATGGCCTTTGTCGCTGACATAACAAGTTATGAAGAACGTGGGAAAGGTATGGGGTTCATTGGAGCTTCCATGTCACTAGGCTTTATGATTGGGCCGGCTATTGGAGGATTTTTAGCAGGAGTTAGTTTATCCTTTCCATTTTACATGGCAGCGGTAGTTTCTTTTCTTTCCGCAATAGTATCCTTGATCATTTTGCCTGATATTAAAAATGTAATAACTGATTTAAATCCAGCTATAAAAAAACGTGAAAATATTCTTTCTCAAATGAAAAGCTCGATTTATACACCTTACTTTATGATGTTATTTATCATTTTTGTATTTTCTTTTGGAATCGCTAACTTCCAGGCAACCTTTTCTTTATATGTAGATCACAAATACGATTATAGTCCGCAAAGAATAGCTGCTATTTTAACGGTAGGTGGATTTGTGGGAGTAGTTATTCAAACAGTTGTCATTGATCGCTTATTTAAACGTTTTGGTGAATTAAACGTTATTCTTGTCAACTTAGTTGTGGGAGCCGTCTCATTAGTTCTATTCTTTTTAGTAGACTCCTTTTGGCTTATCTTATTTTTAGCAACAGTCTTCTCGATTGCTACTACATTGATTAGACCAGCTGTTAATACTATCGTTTCTAAGCTTGCTGGCAATGAGCAGGGGTTTGCTGCTGGTATGAATAATGCTTATATGAGTTTAGGCAATATGATTGGCCCTGCACTTGCTGGTATATTATTTGACGTAAATATTAACATACCATTTTTAGTAGGTGCTGTAATTTTACTTTGCACTTGGGTCATTACACTTGTTTGGGTTAAAAGGAAGAAACCAGTCATTCTATGATAAAAGCGCAACGGAGGATACAAGCCTCTGTTGCGCTTTTTTACGTTTTATCGTTTTTTCTTTTCTCTCACTAGCTTTTCCATATTACTTGACTTTGTTGTAGTGGAAGGGGTAATTACTTTTTTAGGTTTCTTAAATGGTAAAATTAGCTGTTTAAATCCAAATCTCCTGATTGTTATATCGATAAAGAAAAGGATTATCGCTATTAATATTAACATCTGTCTAATAGGCTGTTTTTCGGAGCTAGTGACATCCATATCTCGAAACGCCTCTGCTGGTTCACTTAAAAGTTCTCCACCAGTTCTGTTTGTTATAAGCTGTAGTTTTTGAACATCTGGCTGTTGGACCTTATATTCTTCACTATAGGGAATAGATATTCCAGCTTGATAGACAGCGTCCTGTTCATTGGAAACTCGGAAAAATACAAGTCCTGGCTCGCTCTCAACCGTGACACGTGATTTTCCAGGCGCCAATGGTTCTGAACTTACTTCTAGCTCTTCCCCTTTTTCATTGACCGCTGCCACTTCTATAAAGGATGATTTTCCAGATGGGTCTGTTACCGTATAGCTTCCATCACTTGCTTTTTGAATCGTATATGGCACTTCACTATAGGATGGGAGCATTCTAGAGACTGCTGTGTTCCAAAAATCTCCCCAATTATTCCAACGAGCAAAATCACCACTCCAGGCACCAGTAGAATCAGAAGTAAAGGCAAGTGTTCTTCCCAAACCATACATCCATTCAGCTAAAACTGGATCTTCCTTCTCACTTTGTGCAATAACATTTGTAGTTTGTTTTGCAGTGGTTGCAATATATGCATTCATCTGTGGAACTCCTTCCACAAACAAACTAGACCAGGTCGGGTCTCCATAAATAGTAGGATAAAACGGATTATCCTCTATATAGGTTCTGGAGATGATCGCCGTTTCAGTAGACATAATCGCTGGAATGGTAGATTCATCCTGTACTTCATAAAATGTTCCGCCTCCCATTTCAGCAAGGCTTTCTAATAAAGCACGATCTGCATCCTGACCAACCGCTACAGTGGAAACAGTTATATTGTTCTCTTTTCCATCTTCTATTAAAGTTTGATAGTCATTAGAAGAGCTTGATTGGCCATCTGTCAGTAAGATGATATGTTTTCGTTGTAGCTTCAATGGTTGTAACTGCTCGTATGCTTGCGCAAGGCTTGAATATATCTCAGTTCCTCCCCCGGCGCCTACAGAAAGGATCTTTTCAACCGCGTCTTCCCTGTCTGTAAGTGGCTCTGTCTCAATGATTTGCCATGGTCGATCATCAAAGGCTATGAAGCCTAAATAATCATCGTCTCTTAGCATTTCTACCGAACGAGCAGCTGCCTCTTTTGCATACTCCATTTTAGAGCCAGCCATACTTCCTGACCTATCCATCACTATAATAAGTCCTAAGGAAGGTAATTGTTGCTTCCCCTTCACTTCCATCTCAACGGGTAATAACTTTTCTATAGGTGTTTTAAAATATCCACCTAGTCCAAAGCTATTTTGTCCACCAACCATCATAAATCCAGTACCGAAATTTTTGACTGCCTGTTCGATGACGTTCATTTTTTGCTCTCCAACAAGATGCCCTGGAACATTATCAAAAATAATTGCATCATAGGCTAGATAATTTGATAAATCATATGGTAAGGAACTTGCAGAGATAACATCTGTAGTAATTGCCTCTTGGTCAATTACTTGAGTAATATTAGTTGTAGCATCCTCATTGGTGACAATCAGCAATCTTGGAGAGCTCTCTACATTCGTAACACTCGTAAGCTTATTATTCTCGATTAGGGCATCCCCTTGAACTATCACCTGTACGTCATATTTCAATAGACCTTCACCCTTAGACGTGTTCCGGAATGTAAAACTATTGGAGCCCTGTTCCAAGGATACTTGTTCTCTAGATAATAATTCATCGTTTTGATAAAGTAATAGCTCTGCATTAGTTGCCTTGGTAGCCTCTAACTCCACATTTAGCTGCTGTTGTTCTCCTTCAAAGGCTACAGGTGGAGTCTCAAAAGTAGTAATCGCTACATCCTCCGATGATATTCTCTCAAGCTCCACCACATCAACAGTTACATTACTACCTGTCATTTTCATGAGTTCGTCTGCCACCGATCCACTTGTTTCAATTCCATCGGTAAAGAGAACAATTCGTGTAGCTTTGTTGGGATCAATTATTCCAGTAGATAATTGCAATGCTTTAGCTATATCTGTATTACCAGGTAAATCCATTGGACTCAATACAGGAAGCTTTATATCCTCATTCGTTAATGCTATCTCTGACTGAAAATTTTCAGCGAAAGAATAAACTCCAACTAGATGCTTGTCTGTTTGAGCATCTAAGCTTTTTTCAATCCACTCAGAAACCTGTTGTTCCGTACCTTGAACGGAGGCAGAACGATCAATAAGGAAAACTACCTGTTCCTCTTTGATCGGCATTAATAGATAAGGATTCGTAAGACCAAGTATTAAACAAAGAATAGCAAGCAAGCGAATAAAGAACACTACAAGACCTTCCTTCTTCCAGTGCTTTCTGTCTTTATTCCAAATCCATATAAAATAAATAAGAATAGGTAGTGATATTAATAGCAATAGTGGTTGATCAACTCGTAAATCCACGACGTCTTTGCACCTCCCACTCGATAACAAACAACAAGAGCAATACAACAATTAAAAATGGAACTAGCGAAAATTGTTCATGATTCTCGGATTGCTTATCTGTTTTCTGAGCTCCAATGGAATAAGAAGCTCCTTTGGAAATTTCTTTTTCTTTTTGTGATAACGCTACCGTAAAGTATTTTTCTTTTTCACCTGAACGTATGACATACACACCGGGCTCCTTTGGTGCCATAAAGGATCCTCCATTTTCAATAGAATATAAATAAGAATCCTCCATCGTATATATTTCCCATTCGTTCGTTGTACTGCCTAATGATTGAGGTTTTCTTTCATTTGGAGTAAATGTTCCTAAATATAGATTACTATTGGATAGCTGTTCTTTTACGCTCCACATAAATAATGGAAAGGAAGGACTTAATGGCCAATCAGTCATTTGTATATCGGAAAGCACGACTACATCGCCTTTGGGTGATACCTGTATAAAGGGCTTATTATCGACTGTTGCAATTGTAGAATAGCCATCTACTCCTGGGTATACACTGCTCACATAAATGTCCGATAAATCAGCAAAAGAAAATAACGGGTGCTCCACAGTTTGAACATTACCGTTCACTTCGATTGGCGTCACATCATTTCTTCCAATAAATAAGGCTGGTCTTTCCATTTGATTTATCAAACCAAACTGATTGGTAGCGAGAATACCTTCTTCTTTTACTAAGCTTACCTGCTCTGATGGTATACTGCTCATTTCAATCCCTAGTGATTGAAATGCTGTACGAACCAATGTATGTAGCGAGCTATCTATGTAAATCTTAGAAAGCTGGTCTTGCATAAATACAACCATTTCATTATCTAGGAGATAATCATCAGAAACATCAATAGTAGCTTTAAGAAAGCTTGCCTCCTCCAACTCATTAAAAGAAAGAGTCACCGTTTCTCTAGGTGGCAAAATAACCGCTTCTTTTATAACATCCTTCTCTCCATTTGATACTTTTAAAGAGACATTTTGTTCTTCGTTCGTTTGATTGTCAATTTGGACCAATGCTGAAGTTCCGTTTTTCATCTTAGTAGCCCCAAAACGTTTAATGGATATATTATCCACTTCTACTGGCTGTCCAATAACATTCCAACTGACATTTTCATAGTGCAGTGGTAATGTCTGTCGATCAAGCATGTCCGTGAATACATAAACGGAAGTATCTTTCGTTTGAAAAAAAGATTGAGCAAAATCTAGTGTTTTGGAAAATGCCTCATCATCATATGTCACTTCTAATTTATTTATTTCATTTTTTATATGATTTATATTTGTTTCTTGTTTTAATACAGCAGTTGGTTCATTTCCTGTAGTAATAAGGGTGAATGGCTTACCAGATAACTGCTCAATCATATCAAGCATTTCTTGTTTATGAAGGTCAAATAAATTAGCATTATTAATATTTACTTCCATACTAGCGGATGTATCTAAGACAAAGATAACCTGCTCTCCCGCAAGTGCTTCTTTTTTCCAATAAGGCTGAATCAGTGCAAGAACAAGTAAAATCATTGCTAACATCTGAAGATAAAATAAGGCGTTTTTTTGAAGGTGCTGTAAATAAGGAGAGGCTCTCGTTTCTTTCATTACTTCCTCCCAAAAAAGCGTAGATGAAACGGATTGTTTCTTGTATTTTTTTCGGAAGAAATAATAAAGGAGAACAACTACTGGAAATATTGCTGTCCATAAATATGGTAATTGACTAAAACCCAAATGTACTCACCTCACTGCACCCAATTTGCTCTTAGTAATTGATGAAATAGGACATGAGAAATGCCCTCATCTGCATTGACCTGTATTAGTTTGATACCGAATTTACTACATAACTTTTCCAAAGCAAGTTGATGCAGCTTTCTTTCCTCATTGTAAGAATCTATTACTCTGGAAGACATAGATATATTTAATTGTTGAGCGGTTTCTACATCCTCCAACTGCATGTCACCAGAAAAAGAAGGGGTTAACTCATCATTCGTAACAATTTGTAACAGTCGTATATCACCCGCAAAGCGAGGTAGTTTTTGTATAAGAGTTCTTAAATGCTCTATGTCCTCCAAGCAATCCGTAATAAGGAATAATACAGTACTGTCTTTTGGCAGAAAGGAGATTGCATTTTTAGCAAAGGAATCTGCCATGGAGGGCGGATTCAAATCGGTTATTACTTGTGCAAAAGCTTTACGGTAGGTTGCCCCTTTTCTTCTAAAAGGAGGAACTTTTTCATTTGAAACCATGGAAAAGGTAAGTCGATCATCTCTTTGAAGTACAAGGATACCTAGGGAAGCTGCTAATTGCCTAGCAAAATTCCACTTTACTTTTTCTCCCATCGATTTTGAGGAGTCTAGTAGAATATGTACTCTCATTTCCTGTTCATCTAAAAAACGTTTGATAAAATACTTATCTGTTCTAGCATAAACATTCCAGTCAATTTGACGAACATCATCTCCAGGCGTGTATTCCCTGAAATCAGAGAAGTCTAGAGAAGCGCCGAATCTTTGGGAGCGATGAGACCCTTTATGCTGTCCACGTAGTTTAGATTTGGTTGCTATAGACAATCGACTTAGTTTTCCAGCCCAATCTTTTGGGATCAAGTAATCCTTACTCATACACTTTGTCCTTGCTTCACTGTTTGTAAAATAATTTCTATTAAATCATCCGTACTTTTACCTTCTGCTTCCCCCTCATAGTTAAGCAACAAACGATGTCTTAGTACAGGCTTTACTACGGTTTTAATATCTGCTATCGAAACGTGATAACGTCCTGAAACCAAGGCTCTTGCTTTTGCTAGTTTAATAAGGCTTTGCAAACCACGAGGGCCGCTTCCATATTGAACATATTGCTGAACTTCTGGGACGACAGAAGATTCCGGGTGAGTAGCTGCAATAAGATCAACTGCATACTCTAACATGTCATCCGCAATCAATACTTCCTTAACCATTTGTTGAGCAATAATCAGATCTTCTGCATTCATTACTTTGTTCAAACGAATGTCTTGGCTTCCCGTAGTTCTCTTTGTAATTTCTATTAACTCTTCTTTAGTTGGATAGGAAACAATTATCTTACATAAAAATCGGTCCATTTGTGCTTCTGGCAATGGATAAGTCCCTTCCATTTCAATTGGATTTTGTGTTGCTAATACAAAAAATGGTCGATCCATCTTCTTTGTGTCTCCGAGGACCGTAACAGTTTTCTCTCCCATCGCCTCTAAGAGGGCACTTTGAGTTTTAGGAGTTGCACGATTTATTTCATCTGCCAAAACCATCTGACTGAATATAGGTCCTTTTTGAAAACTAAATTGTTGTTTACCACTCTCTAATCGTTCAATCATACTAGTCCCGGTAATATCGGATGGCATGAGGTCAGGGGTAAACTGAATACGTGAAAAGGAAAGGTCAAGTACCTCAGAAACTGTACGGATAAGCATAGTCTTCCCAAGTCCTGGCAATCCCTCTAAAAGTGCATGGCCATCTGCTAAAACACAATAAATAGAAAATTCTACTGCCTCTTTTTGGCCAACAATAAAGTGACCAATTTCCTGGCGAACCGTTTCTAAACGTTTACTCATATTGATATAGTCTTCAGTTGTTAACTCCATAGTTTCCTCCATTAATCGTTATTTTCTACGGATGAGAAATAATCCTGAACAATCCTCTGCAAATCACTAGGCAACTGCATTCTGTCCGAACTCTTTAAATAGGAGTCCATGTATTCATTGATGACTTCCTCGTAAGATTTAACCGTACCTCTAGTTGTCGGCGCTTCTGCGGGTTCTTCACTAGAAGAGTCACCCTCGCCAAGGCTTCCACTGTCAACACTCGTATCTCCAGTACCACCTATTCTAGATGGAATAGAAAGGAGGTCCCTTCCTCCAGAACCCTTACCAGCTCCTTGCCCTCCTGAACCTTGACCCTGTCCTTGTCCTTGCCCTTGACCCTGACCTTGACCCTGGCCTTGGCCTTGACCCTGTCCTTGTCCTTGCCCTTGACCCTGACCTTGGCCTTGACCCTGTCCTTGTCCTTGACCCTGTCCTTGTCCTTGGCCTTGACCTTGCTGTCCTTGGCCTTGTTGTCCTTGGCCTTGCTGTCCTTGGCCTTGCTGTCCTTGGCCTTGCTGGTTGTTGTTACTGTTACTGTTACTGTTATTATTTGAATTTGTATTACCTTGAGCTATATTGTTCGAGGAAAATGGAAGCTTTTTCCCCATTTTACTTAGAGTAGAGTGAGCAGATGCTGAACTTTTTGCCAATGCGCTATTAGACTCCTTTAAGGAAGCAAGCTCTTTTAGCTCTTCCTCATTCAATGCGGAGCCCTCTGATCCATCTGAGTTAGCCATATCTTTCTTTTCCTCTAATTTTTGTTCCTTAAGAGCAAGCTCCTTTTGTTTTTTTATAAGCTCTCTCAATGCTTCTTCAGCAAGTTCTGTATCCTTCAATGATTCCCTTAATTCCTCTAAATCTTTTTTTACTGCTTTAGATAAATCTTTTTTCTCTAGTTTCTCTACTTCCTTCTTTATTTCACTTATTATTTGTTTTTCTTGTTCAATATCTTTTGCCTCTAATTGAGTAATCGCTGGAAAGGTGTATAACAAAAGAATCGCTGCACATGAGATTACAAACCCGACCATCCATTTTACTTCAAAATAATTCTTTTTTCTTTTTTTAAATGCCTCAAAAGCTGCTCCCCCACTAGTTTCAGCTTTGCGCAAAATACCTTGAGCGAGGGGGTTTTTATTGTGCATAAATGACACGGCAGTCATTAGAACATTATCTGGGAAATATGCATCTAACTGTTGAAGAGCAATTTCTTTCTTCGGCCTTTTCCAAAATGCCCATCCTAATAAAGTGACAAAAACAATAATGGCTAATGACCAGGCATAAATTGTGTAATATGGTAAGACAAATAAGCGAGAAATTAGTAAAATCACAGCAACAGAAAGAAATGCGTAAAATAGTGCTCCTTGGAGCATTTTAAAATAGTGCTCAATTGCTAGGCTATATCTAGCTTTTTTAATCCACTGAATCAATCTGTTTCTGTCCTCCATTTACAATCCTCCTCACTTAGATTTTTTCATATTAACTCGTAACTTTTTGACTGCTATAAAGATTGTTAGAACCGTTAGTAAAACGTAAAAAATAGCATATCCCGCCCATATCGGAAAATCTATATTCGTTGTTTGGCCGATAAAGCTCTCCGAACTGGACATTGTTAAATTTAACATAAGGACAACCGGATTAATCGTTGCAAAAAAATGAGCTATTGGCTGAGGAGTAGTTGCAAGTGCTCCCGTAGCCATACTGTTCATACCAGTAAGGACTAGATAAATAAATCCAGTTACCCCAGCTAAAAAAATCATTGTCCCGTAGGTAGCAATCATAGAAACAATCGTCTTCCTAATAATTGTGGAATACATAATGCCTATACCGCCAATTGCCATCATGGTTAAGAAAAAGAATAAAAAGATTAGCCCAAGCTGTCCTGGTGATACCCCACCAAAAAGGAACACAAAGCTATATACAGGTAAGCCTGCCACTAACAATAACAATAAGAAAGCAATGGATGAAGAAAGCTTTCCTATAATAATTTGAAAAGAAGTTTGAGACGTTGTTAACAATATATTCAAGGTTTGTTTCTCACGCTCTGAGCTAATTGCTCCAGCTGTTAGACCAGGTGTGATGAAAAGAATAAGACCGAGCTGAATATAGGTAAGCATCACAAACATAAAGAAGCTTTCTTCTGGTCTAAAATATCCTGTGCCTGTAAAAGATGTTGTTAATAGTATAAAACCAAACACAAAAATAGACATGGCAATAAGATAAAACAAAATACCTGTGAAGCTTTTCAGAGAGCGAAAGCGAAGTTTTATCTCTTTGATAAGTACTGGATTATTTAAAGCTTGTTTCAACTTACTTCGCCCCCTTCGTAATTTCCATAAATACATCTTCTAAATCTGTTTCTGTTTCTGCAAAAGATATAATTTTTAGGTGTTGCTCTACTGCTTTTTTAAGTAAATTAATCTGATCTTCTTCCGTTCCCCTATAGTTAAACGTAATAACGTTTCTCACAGGGTCGCTCTCTACTTTAGAAGCAAAAGGATCCTCTTCAAAGAAGGTTGCTACATTTTCAAGTAAACCTTTTACTTTAACGGTTATATGTCTCTCGCCAGCAAGCTGTGCTTGAATTTCCTGAACAGAACCGTGCGCAATCAGTTTACCTCCATCTATCACTCCAATTTCGTCACACATTTCAGCTAGCTCCGGTAAAATATGAGAAGAAATTAGAATAGTTTTTCCCATTTCCTTCAACTGTCTTAATATATCTCTCATTTCAATACGTGCACGTGGATCTAGGCCAGATGCTGGTTCATCTAATATCAATACCTTTGGATCATGGATCAATGCCCTTGCTAAGCACAAACGTTGTTTCATCCCACGAGAAAGGAGATCTACATATTCATATCGTTTATGTGTTAGATTCACTAATTCTAATAACTGGGGTATTAAAACAGCCCTCTCTGCTTCTGGAATACCGTAAGAAGCTCCATAGAAGTCTAAATACTCATTTGCCTTCAGTTGATCATAGACACCAAAAAAGTCAGGCATGTAGCCGATTTGTTTTCTTACCTCATGAGGCTCCGTCTTAACACTATTTCCATTGACGAACGCTTCACCGGAGGTAGGCTGCAACAATGTAGCTAAAATAGAGAAAGTCGTAGATTTGCCGGCACCATTTGCCCCGACAAATCCAAAAACAGTTCCCTCTTGTAAGGTTAAATTTAAATCATTTAAAGCATAAAAAGAGCCATACTTTTTGGTTAATCCCTTAATCTCGATCATTACTTAACCTCCCCTTTCATCCGAACCTCTGGAAGTCGTGTATAAGAATTTCCGTCTATAGAATCCTTCGTCAATTTATATATAATTACTCCCTCTTGGTTAATATAATCGGAAATATTTTCTTTTATCGTAAATCTGCTTTCATCAACTGGTTCATATGTTTCGGATTTATTATTCCATAGCTCGATCGTTTGTGAGTTGCGATCCGTATTCGCAATTTGCAATTGTGTATAAGTCACGCCTTCTACTGATAAAGTTTCTGGTAGCTTCCATGACGTAATATATTCTCCGTCATCTAAATACCACTCAAAGTTACTATTCTCCATTGGCTCCATGTATTTTCCGTATGCATTTGTTTCAACATTAACCGTAAAGCTAGTGGAAGGAAGTGTAAAATCTCCTGATATAATTGTCTCTGCCTCAAATGGTTGTATTAATAAATGAAGTGCAGACATTTCTACCTTTTTATCTTTAAGCTCGATTGGTATTACATTATCTTCTACAAATGCAGTAATAGCAGGTTTGGTTGTCTGTTGCTCAATAGTTTTACTTGTTGCATACAGTGACTTTTTACGTTGAGTTATTAAATCGTCTTGATTTCCAGCATTTTGGCCATAGCTGCCCCCACTATTAATATAAGGGTTGGAGGTTGGACTTAGCATAATGGATCCTATATCCTTATTTACAGCCATTTGTTCACCAGGTTCTAAATCTCCCAGTTTTATTATCTTGGAACCCGACCATATAGAAACTTCTTTAAGGGTAAAAGGGAAGCTATTCGTTATAGTACCTGATAGTTTACTTGCCTCTACTCGAAGATCCGAATCTATTTTACCTATATCTGGAATAAATGTTTCTCCATAAAATGAAGAAACGGACCAATAACCAAGGTCGCGGTAGGTTAGTTCTGAGCTTGAAGCACTCTTTTCAAGTATTACGTTTTCATGAATATTAACTACATCGCCTGTAAAGGAGTTGTATTCTCGACTTGCTACCATAGAAGTACTAGTTGGAGACGTAAAAGCAAATTCTCCACCTTTATTACTCAAAATAGATTCCGCATAGTACCCACTAAGGCTGCTATCTTCATTTACATATAAAAATGAAGATTGCTGAACTTGTGGTCTGGCAATGCGATCCTTTGCTCCATAACCAAATATGGCAGCAGAAGTTATAATAGCAAGAAGCGGAATAATTCCCCAAGCGTATTCTCTTTTATCTTTTCTTTTCAATATAAAGTACAGTAAAGGTCCCACTAAAAGCATATAAACAATTACAATTCCTATCATCAAAGGAGTTGAGACTTTAAAAGAAGCAAAAAGTGAATTCGTATTACCAATTTCATGTACTAATTGATCCTTCACGTTATATCCATACATATAGTTAGTAGCCTGCGTTTTTAAAGGGTTCAGAATTTTTTTCATTAACTCTGGATACGCTTCGTCTTTTGCTAGAGGCGCATCACCTAAAGAAAAGCTTGTTTGTATAATTGCACCTTTGCCCAACTTTTTTTGACCAGCAAGTAATGTACCATCTAAATTGATCAAAGGCTGTGCACCTTCAGTTAGAGTTGCTTCATAAACTGTTAAATCATTTGTTAATAACTTTTCTCCAGTAATAGAGCTAACAGTTTCAGGTGAAAGACTTTTTGTGGTCGATTGCAAATTGAACGGTAAGTGTTCTGCTAATAATCCAAGTTCTGCGGACGTATTATCGGAGGCCCCAGCAAGGATATATCCCCCTGAACTAACATAATCAACTAAAGCCTGTTGCTGACTATTAGATAGGTCAGCTAAAACATATTCATCTATGAATATGTAATCTGCCATTTGCCATGCTATACCTTCAGTAGGATAGCTGAAATCACTTAGTTGACTCAAATGGATTACCTGACTATTCGATTGCTTTAAACCATTTAAAACAGTTAAACGGTCGGCACTGTTAGTCATTGTCAAATAAAAGGTCGAGGATGGGTCCATAAAATTTGCCTTTAAATTCTTGGAGCCTTTATATTCAATGGATTTTCCTTTTTTCCAGCCGCCTTCATAAAAATGTACAAGCTGAATATTGGAGTTAGAGTATAAATAATCGTCACTTAACCCCGAAGAGGCAATTTGAACTGTCTTTGTTTCGTTAGCACCAATTTCAAATGGAATTGCCTGCCCATTCCCTAAACTATAGGATTCGAACATATCAAGCACGATATCCCCTGAAAAAGCATCACCTGAATTTTCTACAGTGATGGTTATAGGAAGGCCCTCTCCATACTTTGCCTTTCCGTCAAAACCTAGAGTAGTCTTGACCTTTAAGCTTGGAGCTGCTAAGGCATCTAATGGTTGTATACAAAAAATGATAAAAAGTGCTACGATCGCCCAAGCAAACTTACGTATCTGCATATTATTTCCCTCCTATTATGTATATCTTTTAGTACGTTTCTCACCCAAAAAAGTTCCTTTAGTGGAATTTCTTCGCATGCTCATTCACAATTTTTACAAATGCCTCAACTTGTGGAAGTTCGAATGAGCTGTCATACCCTATTAACCAAGTATCCCTTGTAAGTTCAAACTCTTCTTCATTATTAGTTAACGGAATCTTGTTTACATCCTCATGACCTGTCAGTGTGATGGAAGGCAAAATAGCATACCCAATACCATTTAAAGCCATCTGCTTACATGTTTCAATTTGATCTACAATAATTTGACGCTTCGGATTAACAGAAAAGTGTTTTTGCCACCATTGCTGAATTTCTTGATAATAATTCGAATCACTTTTAAATTGGATAAAAGGCTTTTCCGTTGTTAAAACTTCATCAATGTTTGTCATTTCTTTATCCACTAAATAAAGAGTATCTCTAAATAAATGTATTTTGCTCCCTTTCCAATCTGTTTGTCCACGTACAATACCTATTTGGGCTTCTCCATCGTAAATAGCCTTCACTATTTCTGAACTCCAACCGGTTAACAAAGAAACCTTAGCCTCTGGATACGTTTGGACAAAATCCTTTAATACCTTTGGGAGCCAATTTTGACCTACTATAGAGGCACATGCAATTTTTAATGTTCCATGCACCTTAGAGCTTAAAGATTGAATGGTCTCAAAAAGTTCTTCTCTTTGCTGGAGTATACTGTTAGCAAATTCAATAACAAGTTCTCCCTCAGGAGTTGCTGTTAAACCCTTTTGAGATCTTAAAAATAATTTTGTTTGCCATTCCTTTTCAATTGTTTGCAGACGTAAGGATAAGGCTGGTTGAGAAAGAAAAAGTCGCTCTGCGGCCTTACGCATATTTTGTTCTTCAGCTAATGTTTTGATAATAAGATAATCTGAATTCATTTATTGCCCCTCTTTCTTTAAGTTTGGTTACTATTTCAAATGGTTGATGTTCCACACGAGAATTTACAAGCATGTATTTATACTTACTGCAGGACTTATCTCTCTCATTCATCTCGTCATAGTTATTCCATGTTACTCCTTACAATTGAGATTACTTTATCGCTATAGTACTTAGTCATCTTAATTGTATACTTTATTTCTTTTATTAAGTAATCTAATTTAATTCTAAAGTCATAACAATCATACGGAAAGAGAAATAGGAAAATTTTTTTACATATCAAACATGAGTATTTTCTTCTTTTAATCGTAGCTACAGGCTAGGCCTTAAGAAATTTAAAGGAAATCTATATACCCCATTTATTTTGCCCATAAAATAAGACACTTACTGTTAACCCACACAGTAAGTGTCTTAATATTACGCTAGCTATTTATATTAAATCATTCTTGAGGTTCCTGGGATTGGTATAAATACTTTTTCATCTGCTTTAAAATAACTCTTCTCGTTAAAATACCGATAAAAGTACCCTCATCATCTACAACACATACATATGGGTTATTGACTAAGAGGTCTAAACCTTTTTGAAATTTTTCATTCACGTGAATAGAAGCAATATCCTTTTTCATAATTTGATCAACCTTTAAATCAGGTAATCGTTCATATTCAATATGCTCAAGGCCAAGTATTTCATCTGTAATTTGTTGAGTACTAACAAGTCCTTGCAGACGATACTTTACGTCTAGGACTGGGATTGAAGAATAACCTGTCTTTGTTAACACAAGCAATGCATGTTCTGCATTATTTCCTAATTGCACATGAGCAACCTTATCCGCTGAAATAATGTAATCCTTAATAGGAATTTGCAAAAAGTCCTTACTACTTACAAATATCATTGAATCCTACTCCTTTGTCTGTTTTCCTAATTGGAAAACACAACCTATAAAACTATGATAGCATATGAAAGGAATAAAAAACTATGAAATCGCTTACAATATCTCATTATTTTTAAATTCAAATGAGGACATCGCTCATTAAACATCTCTAAAGAATTTTCGATATAAGAGGAATTAGGTGCAACACTTCATATTGGTTCATTGGTTCCCGCAACACTTGCTGACTTTGGCGCAACACTTTATTACTCCATAAAAAAAGCAAGTATGTGACTACCATCCATTCACATACCCGCTATTATTTTTTATGGAATTCACCATTTCAGATGAAGTTAACATTTATTTTAAAATGGAAATTGATTTAACCATTGTCCACCGTCTAGCGTTACTATTTCTCCATTCATATAAGCAGCTTTGTCTGACATGATGAATGTTGCAAGATCACCTATTTCTTCTGGTTTACCTAAACGCTTTAGAGGAACCGCTTGAATTGTTCTTTTAGCAGCTTCTTCTGATTCCCAAAGCTTCCCCGCTCCACCCGTACGTTCAATTGGACCTGGGGCAATTCCATTAACTCGAATACCATATTTACTTCCCCACTCCACAGCTAGTGTTCTAGTTAAGGACATCACTCCTGCTTTAGCTGCAGCAGAATGAGCTACTCCAGCCCCTGCTCCCCAAGCATAGGTTGCAAGCATATTAATAATAGAACCCTTCGTTCCTTTATTTATCCAATAGTTACCTACAGCATTTGAACAATAGAAAGTACCGTTTAGGACAATATCGATTACGGTCTTCCAACCATTTGGAGAAAGCTTGGAGGTCTCGACAATAAAGTTGCCTGCCGCGTTATTAACTAGGCCATCTATGCTACCAAATGCCTTATCCGTAAACTCAACCATTGCTGCAACATGCTCAGGGTCTCGTACATCCATTTGAAATACTTCCACTTGTTCCCCATTCTGTGCAATCTCTAATTTTGCATTATCTAGCTTTTCCTTGTCCCTACCAGTAATGACGACATTTGCCCCTTCGGCTACGAAAGCCATTGCCATATATTTCCCCATCCCATTAGAACCACCAGTGACAATAATCGTTTTCCCCTTTAATAACATTGGAAACACACCCCTTTTAAAATTGAATGAACATTCACTCAATATTTTATCATACCCTTCTAAGAAAAGCACTATGGCTTGTTAGAGTCTATATTAATAAAAAAAGACCCATAGAAAAGTGCTTTTTGCTCTCTCCTGGGTCTACAATTATTATTGATAATTCATATATGATTTGTTAATATCCTCTATCGGGATAGGTCGACTAAAAAAGAAGCCTTGAGCTTTTTGACAGTTCGCTGCTTTTAAGATTTCCACCTGGGTATTTTTTTCTACTCCTTCAGCGATTACTTCCATGCCTAAGCTATGAGCTAAACGAATAATCGTCGTTGCAATAGCAGCGCTTTTTTCGTCAGTTTCCATGTCTTTTATAAAGGACTGATCAATCTTAATAATGTCGATTGGATACTTTCTTAAATAACTCAGTGAGGAATAACCGGTTCCAAAATCATCAATTGATATAACGACTCCAATATCTTTCAATTCTTTTAGAATAGTGAAAGTGTTCTGCAAGTCGGTCATCGCACTTTCTGTAATTTCTACCTCTAAAGAAGAGGCAAGTATATTGAATTTCTTAATTTTATCTCTAATCTTGAAAGCAAAATTATCTTGTTTAAATTGTTGAGGTGAAATGTTGACTGCCACTCTCGCCATTCGGAAGCCCTTATCTTGCCATTGCTTTAACTGTCTACAAACCTCATCTAAAACCCAATCTCCCAGCTTGAAAATAATTTCCGACTTTTCTGCCAGAGGGATAAATTGCATAGGAGAGACATATCCAAACTTTCGATTATTCCAACGTAGCAAAGCCTCGAATGAATTTATCTCCCCAGTCAATAGATTGACCTGTGGCTGATAATGTATAGACAACTCGTCTTTTTCAATTGCTCTTCTTAAGTGTGATTCCATTAATGCTGCATTTGGAAAAGATAAATTCATCTGTTCCTGAAAATATCGATAATGAGCTCTGCCTCTATCTTTTGCCACATATAAAGCCTGATCAGCCTTTAACAATAACTCATCTCTTTTTTCTCCATCATAAGGGAACATCGATATTCCTATAGAGGCTGTACCAAAATACTCTTGATGATCTAAATAAATCGGTTTGGCTAGTTCCGTTAATATATTTTCCGCAAAAGCACTAGTAGCTTCCTTTGTTTTCCCCTTTAATAAAAAAACAAATTCATCTCCACTTTGCCTATATAAATTACTCGCCTTATCAATATATAAACTTAAACGATCTGCAATTTTTTTCAGTAACTCATCACCATATGTATAACCCAATGATTCATTTATTAATTTAAATCGATCAAGGTCAATTCGTATAATAGATATTTCACTATTTGTTTTTTGAGCGTCTTTAATATTTTCATGTAAGTGTTCTTTTAATGCTCTTCTATTCCATAAGCCAGTCAAATGATCGTGGTAAACAAGATAGAATAATTGCTCCTGCTCCTCGGTATCACTGATTGTATTTCGCAGAACTATATGAAGTCCACTTACAGTTCCACCAATTACTATAGGAATTGCTTTTAAATCTGTACTTATAAAATGGCCTTTTTCATGTTGTATCAAGCAATTCTGCATTTCGGTAGCTTTGCCTGTCTTTACATGGCTCATAATATTGCGGAAGTTCCACAGAGATTCTTCTCCTACAAATTTTTCAAATGGTATATTTAATAACTCATTCGACTTATATCCATAAACTGTGTTTATTATTTTGTTTGCGTATTGAATTTTACCTTCTTTGTCAATAACCAATATGGTGTCTAGATTGTGTTCTATTAACGAATGGTATTTTTCTTGAACCTCTAATAAGGGATCAAAATGGGGTTTTACCGTTTGATCAACCATCATCAAACCATATATCCCTCTTGTTTTTTCTCCCATTGGAGCTATTGTAATATCAAACGTATAAACTTGGTCGTTTAATAAAATGTCAAAGTTATGGTAGACTTTCTGCTTCGCCTCTTCTAAAAAAAGTGGTTCTAATTGAATCCATAATTCTTGAGTGAAATTATTTAAATTTATCGCACTTATTAAAAATTTGTTAGCACTTTTATTTGTATAAATAATTACATGAGAACCATCTTCCTTTTTTTGCAATAGGCAAGTTATCAGGTTGGGTTGTTCATGAATCATATCTGCTAAGTAATCATCCATCTTAAGCTGTTCGTAATTGTTCATGTTAGCCTCCAGTAGCCTCGTATAAGACATATTGCAAAAATCAACACACTGTACTCTCTTTTGTATCGTCAAATAATGGTAATTTTTAATAAAAATACTATTAAATATTTTTATATAATATTTTTTTGATTTGTGTACACAATTAGGTCATTAGTTGGTATGATAGTATGTATAGAAAGAGTAAAAGAAAGGAGTGTACTTATTATGACTACTGAATCAGACAAGCAGTTAGCGACTGCGATATATACAGTTAATAGGCATGCAAAAACTGCTATAGACAACAAGCCCCTTTATGAGCTGAAAAAATTAGCTATTCAAAAAATGATCACAGAAAAAAAAGCTAGTAAAATTGGTCTTCATTTTGTGCGTAATCCTAGAAATAGCCAACAGCAATCCTCCGTTTTAGTTCAGTGTGCTGACTATTATTTCCACCTTCTTCCGGTTAAAGAAGATTTTAAAACTTTACCACATCTCGGTCATTTAGATGATACTTATAGAAACCCTATCAGGAAAATGAGTATAAGAATGGCTAAACAATTATTAACCGATTATATAGGACCTCCCAAAGCTACTAAAAGCAAGTCCACTAATCACTCTACATCTTGTACTGCGAAGTTTGCTCGTGTTTCCAATAGACGCCCAAGTAAGATGAAATCTTACCTAGATCGATAAAATTTCGTAGAAGCAAACACTTTTATAAGTCAAAAAAGTGTATTTCTTCTTCCTTATAATGTTCTAGTTACCTAACCCTATTTTAACGCTGAGTAGTGTATATTCGATATAATATTATGGAGAGGGATTCTTATAGCATTAGCTATGAGAATCCCTCTTTTAATTCCTATATATTTGTTACAGTATATATTTATCAATTTTTAAAACTAGTTCAGTAATTTCTGGTTTACTTACTTGATCTTCTGCTCCTACTAAATCACCTTTGTGTCTAAGGTCGTCTGTAATCAGACTTGAAAAAATGACTACTGGCAGTTTGGCTAAATTACTATTGGTTTTAATA
Organism: Psychrobacillus sp. FSL W7-1457; assembly: GCF_038593405.1. Classification (NCBI taxonomy): domain Bacteria; kingdom Bacillati; phylum Bacillota; class Bacilli; order Caryophanales; family Bacillaceae; genus Psychrobacillus; species Psychrobacillus sp. FSL W7-1457. Next base: position 1,174,318 of record NZ_CP151993.1, on the reverse strand, counting down.
GATTTTGTCAAAGCATGCCCATCCATCTGTGGCATCTCAATATCGGTTACGATCATTTGAACATGTTCCGATACATCTGGAGAGACTTTCTCTAATTGCTCCAGGTATGCTAAAGTATCCTTCCCATTCTCAAAGAACTCTAGGTTCACATAACCTGCCTCATGCATAGTATCATGCAATAATTTCCTTAATAGAGGTGAATCTTCTGCAATTACAATTTTTTTGTTAGATCTTTCTCTTGGCCCTAACTTCTTCACCGAATCTATACTCATTCCTGATTCAGGATTTATATCCACAATAATTCTTTCAAAGTCTAATAATAAGAGCATGTCTTCGCCTCTTTTAATAACTCCTATTACGTGGGAAGATCCTCCTTGATATAGGGAACCAGGCTTTTCTATTTGATCCCATGATATACGATGTATTTGAGTTACATTGTCTACGTGAAATACAGCCTTTTGTTTATTAAATTCCGCAACAACATATTTTTGTTGCTCACTTGTTGATTGCATTGGCAAACCTAAAACTTTACTCATATTTATCACAGGTAGAACATCACCTCGTAATTGAATAATGCCTTCCACATGCGGATGTGAAAGAGGGATAAAAGTAACCGGGATAGGTTGAATAATTTCCTTTACTTTTATCACATTAATGCCAAAACTATTTGTACCTACTTGAAACTCTACGATTTCCAACTCATTGGTTCCGCTTTCTAGTAATATTCCTTTGTGGTCATTCACAAAAAATCTTCCTTTCCACGCTCACGATTATACCAATTGTATCATACAGAGGTAAAATATTACTATATCATTCGTATAATTTTATTAGTGCTTGAGTACCTTTATCCTCATATCCGTCATTTATTAATTGGTCATATAATGACTTCGCTAACTCTAACCCAGGTAATGTCAAATTCATTCTTTCTGATTCTTCCAAAGCAATTTTCATATCTTTAACAAAATGCTTGATAAAGAATCCCGGCTCTAAATCACCTTTAATCATCCGCGGTGCTAAATTGCTTAATGACCAAGAACCAGCTGCACCAGTAGAAATTGCTCTTAATACTTGCTCTAACTCCAACCCAGCTTTCTTTCCGTATGTAAGTGCCTCACAGACTCCTATCATATTAGATGCAATTGTTATTTGGTTACACATTTTAGTATGTTGTCCAGCGCCCGCAGTTCCCTCATGGAGAATGGTCTCACCAAATAGCTTCAGTACTGGTAAAGAACTATCAAAGGTCTCCCTCTCTCCACCACACATAATGGATAGCTTTCCTAATTGAGCACCTATATCTCCACCCGACACTGGAGCATCTAGGGATTGCATCTCTAGCTCCTTAGCACGATCGTTAATTTTTTTTGCTAAAGTAGGTGTAGATGTTGTTAAATCGATGACAGTTAATCCTTTGTTTTCTATTGAGAAAATTCCTTCTTCTCCAAAATAAACTTCTTCTACATCGTGTGGATAGCCAACCATGGTAAAGAGGTATTGTACACTGCTAGCAGCTTCACTAGGCTTTGAGACCCATCTTGCACCTAAAGTAAGTAACTCATCTGCTTTCTCCTTAGTTCTTGTGTATACACTAACCTCATGACCTGCTTTCAGTAAATGCTTAACTATACTTTTACCCATTACACCTGTGCCAATAAAACCTATTTTTAGTTGCTCCGACATAAATAACTCCTCCAATATAATTGTATTAAATACAGTTTATCAGAAAAATAAAACAAGTTTATTTAAAATTTCACTTTAATGATTAATCCATTTCATAATTTCGGTTTTTATGTAAGACAGGGACGATTGAAAAGAGAAAAATATTATATCTCTTTTCAGAAATGAAGTAGGTCCCTTTCCATCGGGCGAACGATAAACTATCATCACCTGTTTTGTCTCTTCACTGTCCCATGCATCCTACTGGATCAGCAAACTGCCCCTACATCCATAATTAAAAGATGTAAATATTTATATCAGGAAAGTGCACTTTATTTCAATAAAGAATACGCAAATGATAAATTTAGACAAAAAAAGAGGACCATCCAATGGATGATCCTTAAAAAGGGGGAAATGAGAATGTTGCTGTGTTCTTTATTAATATGCCCTGCTCACATTTATTTAAACCTCTTTTTTAAAAAAAATTATTTTTTTTATTTTATCCAGTTCTTCTATAAAAATATCGGCCTGTTCTTCTCCTACCATGTGACCACCATATCTTACTTCTTCATATGTAGAAAAGAATTCACCTTTTACCTCCCATGACATTCTTTTAAACCATTCCCTAACAGTTTCACTCATTTCTCTCTTGTACCCTAATGATATTGCCTCTTTTTCAAATTCTAAGTACAGCTCTCTCAGGAATGAAGCTTCAACTTTATAAATGGTACTTTGCTTTAATAATTCTTCCTCCTCAATTGCCAAATTATCATTTTTATAAATAAAATTATTCCCTTCTTGTTGCACAGGAAATTCTATTTTCTTTTTGATTATATAAATAACGATTAAAAGTATTACTATACCTAACGCCCCAAATAGAATCCACTCTATTGGAAATGAAGAAGTAATTGCTTCAGATTTATCTTCAAGTAAACCATCCATTAAGTCGTCATTTGCTAAAATATCATGTTCTTTTTCCTCTGCAGGTTCGCCGAATAAATTACTCAAATATTCTTCAAGTAAAATGAACAAAGGTGTCAAAGGCAACATCACAATAGTAAACAACCCCTGGAGGATCACATTTAAAAGTTGTCTCATTGGGCTAAAAATTAAATAGGTTAAGAAAGTTAGAAGAAAGATAACTGACAAACCAACTAAATAGTATAGTGCAAATCGGTTTAACGATTCTTTTGTATGACTGTAACTTTTTCTCCAAACACTAAATAACCTTAACCCTACAAAGAAAATAACTCCTCCTATAAATACACTATATAAAGAGACTTTATAATTTTCGATCATAAGCATAAAACAAGCTAAGTGGACAGAGAAAAATACCATTAAAGACAGTAAGGCAAAAGGATTATCACTGTCCTCGTCCAACTGAATGACATTATATCTATAATGTAAGCAACACACAGATATTAGAACCCCTATACAATATAGCCAAAAGGGACCTCCAAATAAAAAGAGGAAAAATAATGACACCGTAGGAATAATAAATGCGATGATTAAACTAGGCCCAAACTTGGAAAAAGTATACTGGGCAATCATCCCGATTAAAATTTGGATACCAATCCATAGAATCGGCAAACTCACCAAAGTCTCATTTAACAATAAAACAAAGAACAAGCTAACAATCCACATATCCTTCAGGTACTTTTCATAGGACAATTTTTGTACAGGGAAAGTTTGAGTGGAGTTATTTAACATAATCTCCCTCCTCTTGCTCAGTCAGATATGTTACAATCGCTTTCTGCTCCCATAGGGTTAATATGGAATGATACTTCTCTATATTATGAGAAAAAACTCGAACAGACACCGGCATTTCCTCATGACTATCAATATATTTAATAATATTTTCAAATGGTATAGTGATATTGCTAACCGATAAAATAGAAAGTAACTCTAAAGCATTTAGTCTATGTACATCACCAGAGCCTAAAGGAACAAATACGAATGGTCTCTTTCCTGATGCTCGAATATTTAAGCCAAATCCAAAGGGAACATTTGCCTTATAACAAGCTTCCACATTAGATGCAAGCCACTCTATCTTATCCTCAAAATCATGAACCATCCTATACCCATCTGCAAGATTAACTAAAAATAATACCGATACATTAGTAACTTTTGTAAAAATTTTGGTTTGTAGCTGGTGTGTCCTTGCACTTGCTTTCCAATGAATATGATTAAACTGATCACCTTGTTCATATTCTCTAGTACCAACAGGGAAGAATGGGTCAACAAACAAAGAAGAATTTAACTCCAGCTCTCCAGGCTTAAGTCGAGTAGGAAGAAATTCTTCTTTAATTGGATAAATAGTTGGATAAACGATCGCATCCAACAATATGTATGGTTGGTAATTCAATATAATAGAACCTTCCGTTAAAGGATGAGGGATATTAATATCTATGCCTCTAAACCTCGAAAGACCTCTTCGACTACCAACTATAGGTACTTGTATCGTAACTGTTTTATTGTATCCAATAGAAAAAGGAACATTCACCTCAAAAAATCCTGAAGATGAAATATTATTGACTCTAACTGGAGCAACTGAATCGTGGAATGCTAATGTAATGGTGCCATTCCAAATCGGCATACCTTTATTTTTAAAAGTCAGCTCAAAATGTGAGGTAGTCCCTTTCATTAATCTAACTCTTTTTTTCTCGTTTACAAAAGTAAGTCCACTACCAACTTTTTGAAAGTAAAGCAGTTGAATCAACACGAAACATAACAAAAAGATAATAATAACGAAAAGTACATGCTGGTCAAAGATAAAAAGAAATCCCGCACTGATCAGCAATATATCCCTATATATTTTTATATACTTATAGTTTACATCGTTACGTTTCCACGTCATTATATATTGGCCTCTACAGGTGCTTCAATTTCTTTAATCAATTCTGTCATAATGCTAGATATTTCATGGATTAGCATTCCTTGCGAGGACAATCTTAGGCGATGCAAACAAACAGGGTCTATGATGTTCTTTACGTCGTCAGGTGTCACATACTCCCTACCATTAATGAAGGCGTGGGCTTTAGAAGCCTGTAGCATAGCTAAAGAAGCTCGACTACTTAACCCTAGTTCTATGTACGGGTGTTTTCTCGTCCCTTGTACAATTTGTATGATGTAAGTAAAAATGTCTTCATGAACTTGAATATTGTTTACTTGCTTAGTCCATTCTTCAATTTTATCAAGAGACACAACTTGCTTTGTTTTAACTTTTCCAGGAGCTTGACCAAAATGTTTTAAAATGTAATTCTCTTCCTTCATGGTTGGATAACCAATATTAAGCTTAAATAGAAAGCGGTCTAGCTGAGCAGCAGGTAACTGGAAGGTACCTTGCTGTGATTCTATTGGGTTTTGTGTAGCAATCACCATAAAAGGATAAGGTAGCTTAATAGTTTCACCATCTATTGACACTTGTTTCTCTTCCATCGCCTCTAAAAGACTGGACTGAGTTCTTGGAGTGGCACGATTAATTTCATCTGCAAGCAAAATATTACTCATAACTGGACCTATCCGCAGAATAAATTCCTGCTTCTGAGGATGAAAGTAACTAATTCCTGTTACATCTGAAGGAAGAACATCGGGAGTAAATTGTATTCGTTTAAACTCTCCTTGAATAGCTTCTGCAAAAGATTTAGCCATCATTGTTTTTCCTGATCCCGGTACACTTTCTAATAGCACATGGCCTTGAACTAACAAACCCATTAACATAAAATCGATTTCTTTTTCTCTACCTATAATGGATTGGTTCAATTCTTTTTTTAGTTTGATTAAAGCTGAATCCATTCATATCTTCTCCAATTTATTAGTCGATTTGTTTAGATGTGCTTAGCTGTTTAACTTGGGAATGAAACTCGTTAAGTAAATGATCTAGCTCTTCGCTTAATCGAATAGTTTCCCTATTAGTTACACCATTTTCTATCGCAGATTGAATCATCTTTTCTCTTGTATATTCTAGCCTTTTTAGAATAGATTCCATCATTAGAAAACTCTCCTTTTGAAAATTGTATATTTCCCACTACTATCTATACATAAACCACTTATACTAATCAGAATATACCGACAATTTAGTGTAAAGTAATGTACTTCAGCACATTAACTTCTTGGATGCGTTAGATAAGTATATATTATATCTCCACCTTGCATCGCATTACCACTAAAGTGTTTAAAATCTTCTCTTTTTACAAGTACTTCTCTAAATGCTAAAAACTCTTCCTTAGAGACGTGAATTTGATCTACCATCCCACTTTTTAGCGCATTAAGTTGTTCATCTATCGATTGCATATTTTTAAATCTCCTTATATTTTAAATATGGTGTTTACTATTCCTTCGAAAAACAACAATCATAGAATGCCTCCTAAACTGAATTACTCATGTATTATTGAAAAGTAGTATTTTAATATCAGTCAAAATGTATAGTTTTAAAACTTTTGATAAAAATACTTTACGTACATCTTTTTTTAGGGCAAACTGTATTATATTATGTTCTTAAGGGGATGGGACAATCTATGAAAATCGCTGAAGTCGGTAACATTATTGAGTTTAAAAATGGTCTTCAAGGTATAGTAGAAAAAGTTAACGAGAATTCTGTCATAGTTGATTTAACTTATATGGAAAACTTTAACGAGCTTGAACTAGAAGAAAAAACGGTAATCAACCATAAGCGTTATAAGATATTATATAGCAATGAAGATTAAACGTCATGCCGTTCCTCTCCATGAGATGAACGGTTTTATTTCTAAGTAACAGGCAATTCTTTTTCCTAGACCGTCATAAAACTCTATACTTCTCTTTTTTTGTGACTATGGTAAGGATGTGCATATATGAATAATCGAAAACTTTTTATAGGTCTAGTAATATCACTAGTATTAGCTTTTGTTTTTACTTGGGTTACGTTTAATAATGAAAACGTATTCTGGTATTTCTATTCGTTTACAACACTTTTTTTAACGGCTTCTTCTTTTTATTTTTCAAAATTAGAAGACCAGCTGAAAACGTTTAACTATTTATTTTGGGGTATAGTATATGGTATAGGAACTTACTTCTTGTGCTTTTTAGGTTTTCAGCTACTGGAGCTATTACCGTCTAAAGCGACGAAAGAAGTTTCACGTTTCTTTGGTGTATTTGCACCTTCTGCTATATGGCATTACATTTTATTGTTCTTCATCATTATTCCTGGAGAAGAATTTTTCTGGCGTGGCTTCATCCAAAATGCAGTGAAGAATTGGTTCTCTCCTACTCTCGCTATACTAACTAGTTCCATTTTATATGGAGCATCCTTTATAGTGAGTGGTTTCTACATTGGTGTTTTTTTTGCTATTATTGTAGGAATCATTTTTGGATGGCTTTACGAAAAGAAAAAAAGTATGCCGCTTAATATTGTAGCCCATATTATATTTCTTTTAATGCTATTCCTGGTGCTACCACTAATATGAAAGTTATGTAAACCATAACAATACTAGAAAGGGAGCTGAATAAATGAAAAAAGTAATTTCAATACTATCTGTCCTACTGTTAACACTTTTGATTGCTGCTTGTGGTTCTTCAGAGAAAGAGACATCTAACGATGATCAAGTAACAGATTCTACAAACAGCAGTGAAGCTAACGGTTCAGAGGAAAAAGAAAATAGTTCTGAAGCAACTGGAACTTCTGTAGATAGTGATAATCAGGAATACTCCATATCCGTACTAGATGGCTATGAATTAACCGCAGAAGAACCAAATAAAGACCTGCTATTCAATAAAGAAAATGAAGAGCAATCTATGCGTATAGAAGTCTATAATGCCTCTGAGGTTAATATGGCAGATGTAACCAATGAGCTAGTAGAGACGGTAAAAGCATCTAATTCAGAAGGCAACGTAACAGAAATCACTGATAAATCAATTGTCCCTTCTGGGAAACAAATAGAAGATGTTAAGTCGTACAAAGCAGAAATTCCAGATGGCAATAATGTTTATGGCTACACATTCCTACAAGATGGCTTAGGAGTAAAATTAACGGTTTTTGATACAGCAGAATCGCCTGCTATTGAAGATTTCATAAAAATGGCAAATACTATTAAAATCAATTAAAATAAAAACTTCGGGCCGTACTATGGCTCGAAGTTCTTAAGATAATTTTTTAATGGACAGACCAAGCTTCTTTATTAATTCTATAGCATCTTTTTTTTCATCTTCTGTCAAGCTACTCATTAATTGTACTAACTGCTGCTCATGACGTGGAAATAATTCTTTCATGAACTCTGAACCTTCTTCTGTAATTTCCGCATAGGTAACTCTTCGATCTGTATCGCTGGAAACCCGCTTTATAAAGCCACGCCCCTCAAGCTTATCTACTACATAAGTTATAGACCCACTAGCGAGTAATATCTTATTTCCTATTTGTTGCAAGGGTTGCTTTCCTTTATGGAACAAAAGCTCTAATACCGCAAATTCAGTTGGATTTAACCCATTTTGTTGAAAGAAATGATTTGTACATTCATGTATTACTTTATGAGCACGGGAAAGTACTATAAATAATTTCAAAGCACTACTCGATAAGTCATTGGTCATTGTCGTCATCCTCACCTATATTAAATTACATTAACAATCATTATATAGGTCAGACTAATAGATTGTCAAAATAGCTTAGGAAGCTATTTGTAAGGGAAGTAGAAAATTAAAGATCGTTCCGTTTCCTACCATACTCTCAACCTCTATTTTACCGCCATGAGCCTCCATAACTTCATAGGCATGAGATAATCCAAGCCCAGTCCCTGTCGATTTAGTCGTGAAGAATGGCTTGAAAATATTAGCTAACTCTTCTTCTCCAATTCCATTCCCCTCATCTTTTACTTTAATACTTATAAATCCATCACAAGACAAAGATAATCTAATATCTATTTTACCACTTTTTACCATAGATTCAATAGCATTTTTTATGACATTTATAAAAACCTGTTTTAAAAGGTTTCTATTTCCCAATACTCTAATGTTCGGATATAATTCATTAGTAATATTGATTTCAATTGCTTTCATTAGAGATTGAGGAGTCATGAAACTAGCTACCTCTGTTATGAGCTGGTCAATTTCGAAGTAGGTGTACTCTTTGTTGCTCGGCTTTGAAACTTGAAGAAATTCTGTCAATATTTCTTCCATTCTTTGTATCTCATGATCAATAACATCCAAGTATCTTTTTCCGTCTTCATTAGCAGTTTTCAGTAACAACTGTGTGAATCCCTTTAAAGATGTCATGGGATTACGTATTTCATGAGCGATACTTGCCGCAAGTTGTCCTAGAGTACTTAACGATTCGTTATGATTGAGGCGCTTCTTCATAAACATCTTTTCTGATTCATCATGTATTTCCATGAGAAATAAATTCGATTCACTCTGTTTAGATACAATCAAATGTAGATACCTATTGTCACCCATATATGTTTGAAATTCACTAAAAAATTCTGCTTGTCCTTTTGAAGCTAAATTCTGTAGAAATGTCTTCCTAGAAGCTCCTGTGAGGGAGAACATATTTAAAAGTGTATTAGAGTTCATTTTAAGCAATTCTTCTCGTTCTATCTCTAAGACTTTTTCTATATATGGATTAGCGTCTAATACTTCTCCTTCATCGCTTATAAATATTAATCCACTAGAAAAGAGTTGGAAAACCTGTTCAAACCTTTGTTTGTACTCGTATTCTGCTAACATTTTGCACCCAACCTCTCATAAGAATTTGAGAATAAACAATTCAAATTTTTAAATTATTGATTAATTCTGATTATTCCACACTTTTATAATTCTGGATATGGTTATTTTTGACCATATTGTCGACATGAATATTCACTGTTACAATAGTTATGCAAAACTAAAGGAGTTAAGAAAATGAATATAATATTAACCACATTAAATGCAAAGTTTATCCATACGAATTTGGCATTACGTTGTTTAAAGGCTGCAGCAGCACCTGACTATTCCCCCCTTATTGTTGAATATACTATAAAAGATCCAACTTTTAATATAGTAGCTGATTTGTACCAAAAAAAACCGAATGTAGTTGGCTTTAGCTGTTACATTTGGAACATTGAAGAAACCATTAAAGTAGTCAAGATGTTAAAAACAGTAGATCCTTCCATAACTATTATTTTAGGCGGTCCCGAAGTTTCCTATGACACGAATGTTTGGCTCCGTAAAGTGCCAGAAATTGACTATATCGTAGTTGGAGAAGGCGAACAGACTTTCAAGGAAACCTTAGACTTCCTTTCCAAAAAGAAAGAGCTAAAAGAAGTACCTGGACTAGCATATGTACAAAACGACAAATTTATTCTAAATCCGCTACCTCCAAAATTAGATTTACGTGAATCTCCTTCTCCGTATCGTTTCGAAGAAGATTTACCCAATCTTTCTAAACGTATTGTTTACGTTGAGACTAGTAGAGGGTGTCCTTTTTCTTGTCAATTCTGCCTCTCTTCTATTGAAGTTGGTGTTCGATATTTCAATCGTGAAAAAGTTAAAGAGGATATCCGATATTTAATGCAAAATGGTGCAAAAACTATAAAATTCGTCGATCGTACCTTCAATATTAGTAGAAGTTATGCTATGGAAATGTTTCAATTTCTAATCGATGAACATTTACCGGGAGTTGTTTTTCAATTTGAAATAACAGCTGATATTATGCGACCAGAAGTTATTCAATTTTTAAATGAAAATGCTCCAGCTGGTCTTTTCCGTTTCGAAATTGGTGTTCAATCTACCAACGATTTGACTAATGAGTTAGTTAAACGCAGACAGAACTTTGAAAAGTTGAAAAGGACAGTTACTATGGTTAAAAGCGGTGGAAAAATCGATCAGCATTTAGATTTAATCGCTGGGCTACCAGAAGAGGATTATCATTCCTTCCGAAATACTTTCAATGAAGTTTTCGAAATGCGTCCCGAAGAATTACAACTAGGGTTTTTGAAGCTTTTAAGAGGTACAGGATTGAGAGTTGAAGCGGAAAAGTATGGTTATGTGTATGTAGACCAAGCGCCATATGAAATTTTCTCTAATAATGTATTAAGCTTTCATGATATTTTACGTATTAAGCAAGTGGAAGACGTTCTTGAAAAGTATTGGAATGCACATAGAATGGACCAAACGTTAGAATTTCTATTTGAGCATGTATTTGAAACACCTTTCGACTTTTTCCAACAATTCGGTACCTATTGGGAAGAAAGAAATTGGTCTAGAATTGGTCATCAGCTAGAGGACCTATATACTCGTCTTTTTGCTTTCCTAGAACAATTAGAAAATATTCCTTTAGCAACTATTAAATCTGTTATGAAACTAGATTATTTATCAAAACAAAAATTCCAACCACGGAAGCCTTGGTGGAATAATGATTTAAACAAAGAAACTCAGTCTGCGATCTATAAGCTACTAATAGAGGATCCCTCGATTGGTGGAGTAGACTTTTCACACTTAAATTTGTCAGAACGAGAATTGTACAAGCAGACATTTATCACACCGATTACTGTTAATGTGGATTTGTTTAAGCAAGGAATCATCAAAGAAGATAATGGGTTCTTACTGACTGCATTCCAAAACGGAGAAGCTCCACAATTCTTCTTTTTGCAAACAAAAGAAAATATAACAGTAACGAATTAATAATCACCAAATTTCATCCCAGAAATTAGTAGAAGGCTGATTTACCCGCTTTAAAATTTCAAAAGCCCCAGAAATTTTACCATTCGGTAAATTCTGGGGCTTCTGTTGTTTCCTCATAGCTTTTGTTTCCACTTTGTTTCACAAGAGGGTTATTGATTGGTTATCTCTTTCCACAAGCTTAGTCACTGTGTTCTGTAAGAATAACTAGCGGTTATTCAAAAGCAGTTTTAATTACCCAATAATTACACGTTCCTTTGGATAATGGTACTTGGTAATTTTTCGCTTACCTCCTAGTGTAAATAGGAAAGATATTAAACCAACTCTTCCTATAAACATGAGGAGCATGATTACTAGCTTACCAAAGGAAGATAGGTTCTCTGTCACCCCAAGCGACATACCACATGTACCAAACGCAGAGGTTATTTCAAATAGTAGGGATGCTACTGGAACACCCGGTTCCGAAACCGACAATATAATTGTTGCAGCAAAGACCATCAGGATAGCTAAAACAAATACTGCAAAGGCCCTATAAATATCGAGCAAATGAATTTCCCGATTAAATATTTGTATATTTTCTTTACCTCTAGAAAAGTTTATTAGAAACAAGATTGCAAGGGCAAAGGTAGTTGTCCGTATTCCTCCACCTACTGAGCTAGGAGAAGCACCAATAAACATGAGTGCACTCATAAAAAGATTAGTTCCTTCGTTAAACATATTGATGTCCACAGTAGTTAGCCCCGCAGACCGAGTTGATACTGAATGAAAAAAAGCAGTGAAGAATTTCTCATGCCAAGGGAGATCCTTAAGAGTATTAAATAATTCAAGTAAAAAAATCATCACTGTTCCTATAACTAATAGGGCCCCATACGTTAAAGTAGTGAGCTTCGTAAATAATGAAAATCTAAAACTTTTGTTTTTATTGGAAAGAAATTCTTTTACCTCAATTAAAACAGGAAAGCCAATCGCACCAAATACAATCATTATACTAGTGATGATTAAAACAAAGTAATCATGATGATAAGGAACTAAGGATTCACCTGTAATATCAAAACCGGCATTAGTAGTAGCAGAAACAGAAGTAAACACTCCATGTAACAATGCTTGTTTAAACGTATCGTAGTATTGCGTAAAGTAAACTGTCAGTATAATTGATCCGAGCAATTGAATGAATAAGAGAATTTTAATAATTTCCTTTATAAGCATTACAGCACCCGACATTTTAGACTGGTTGTGGTCAACCATGATTAACTGCCTTTCCCTTAAACCAATTCTTCTACCAACCACAAGCCAAATAAATGTTCCTAAGGACATTATTCCAATTCCTCCAAGCTGGAGAATTAGAATAAGCATGATATACCCAAAAATAGTATATGTATCTACAATGCTTATAGTGGTGAGCCCTGTTACACTGACGGCGCTAACTGCTGTAAACAAGCTATCAATAAAGTCTACTTTCACACCTGGCCTATGAACTCCGGGTAAGCGAAGTAGAATAACTGAAATAGCAATGGCAATAAAATAATAAGAAACAATTATTTGAGCCGGTGTCATTTTATATTTCGCTTTAAATGTATAGTTTTTCATTTAATATGTTCCTTTCAAGTTAAAGAGAGCCTATTAAATCATTGTAAAAAAAAAAAGTATAAAAAGATAGCAGTAACAATACTATCTTTTCATACTTTTAACTAAATCATTATATATTTACTAAAATTAAGCAGTCTTTTTGTTTTTGGCTACACCAAGTAAATATCCACCAATAGCGATTACTAGTAAAACAACCCAGAAAGTCAATTTCCATCCAGTTGAATGTGGGAAATGCTCATCAAGTATAGCTACACTTGGATGAGATAGTGTTAGTACTGTTAACTTAACCCCTACCCAACCTACTATTAAAAATGCAGCCGTTTCTAGTGTAGGATATTTTTCAAGTAATTGAACAAATTTATGTGCGGCAAAACGCATAATAACTAGCCCAATAACACCACCGATGAACATTACTGCAAATTGTCCACCGTTAATTCCACCAATTTCAAAGTCTCCCCAATATGGTAATGTTACTGCAATCGCAACTGCAGCTAACATAGAGTCAATTGCAAACGCGATATCTGCTAATTCTACTTTTAATACAGTCATCCAGAATCCTGAACCTTTTGCTTCCTTCTCTATACCATCTGTTTCAATATGTGGACCTGGTTTTTTACGTTGATCGTAAATATGTTTAATCGAGATAAATAACAGATAAGCAGCACCTAGTGCTTGCACCTGCCAAATGTTGACTAAAAACGTAATCATAAATAAAGCGGCAAATCTAAAAACAAAAGCTCCTAATAGACCGTAAAACAGAGCCTTTTTTTGCTGGGCCTTTGGTAAGTGCTTAACCATTACTGCCATTACTACTGCGTTATCGGCAGCTAGCAAGCCTTCCAGTCCTACTAGGACAAGTAAAACCCATCCATACTCTAACAAAATTCCATAATCCATAAAAATCCTCCTTTGAAATATAAAAAGACCCCTGCCTAAAAAAGGCAAAGGTCTTGCTAAGCAAATTAAAAATTAATGTGCTATCATAACCGATGGCAAAAGCCATGTAATGACGACTATGAAATAGGTTTCCCTATAGCTACTCCCCTTTGACGAACGTCAAGAGTCTATTTATTTATATGTCTATAATAACAATATTTAAGTGATTAGTAAAGCATAATTATTTCAGGTTTCGTTAAAAGTAGGGTTGATTTACGATAGATAGAAAAAGAAATCTTTAAATCCGAGAGTAGAATTGATTTCCGCGCCAGCCGGACGCTTTCCTCGGGGTGAGCGATAAGCCATCACCCATCGCTTACGCGCGTGGTTGTGATGTCTTATCTGTCTCACTCATCCCGTAGGATTCGCCGTCTGGCGCTCCAATCAATAAATGGGAACAGCTTTAATCCATTGATAAATTGCTTATAAATTTACTCGCATAAACTAAGCCGAAAAACTGTCGGCAACTCCAATTTCATAATTTATTTTTCATCTTAATAATCATTTGAATGACACCTTTATAATGTTTACAGTCACTATAAAAAAGAATTGTTAGTCAAAGTAAACCAATAACTTTAACAAAGCTTTATTTAATAAGAATGTGATATGTTGGGTCGTCCTTATGTTTATTGTAAAATCGAACCATAGAAGGTACCGACTCTATAAAATCTGGACAATATATTTCACCTTTTCGAAGAATTTTTTCAGCATTTGTTGTATCAAAAGAAGAATTCCAAGTGAGATAATCTAAAGTCTCTTTTTCCACCTGCAGGAACTTTCTTATAGGTAATAAGCTAACAGATCCCTTTGCTAATACTAATGGTATTCTCCCCTTTGGGTATTTCCCTGTAACTTCTCTAACAAAAGCTCTATATACCTCTTCAACAGGATAAGGCTTTGGATCAGTTAAATGAATAGTCTTACCTTCTGCTTCTTCATCAAAACAGCAATATATCGAGGCTTTCGTTATGTAATCAGATGGTACTACATTAATAAAAGAATTTGACTTACCTAGATAAGGTATTATTGGTAATCGTTTCAATCTGTTAATCATGTTTATAAAAAAGTATGGCCCATCAAACTTAATCGTTTCTCCTGTGATGGAATGTCCCCTTACAATCCCTGGTCTAATAATGGTAATTGGCAGTTGGCTCTTTAAGTTGTTTACAAGTACTTCTGCCTCGTATTTTGTTTCCTCATAATGATTTTTAAATCCAGGGGGTTTAATAAGTTCCGTCTCCAGTAGCTTACCTTCTCTTTTTCCCGCCACATAAGCCGTGCTAAAATACATGTATCTTTTTAAGTTGGGAAGTTTAAGAACTAATTCATTAAATAATTTGGTTCCTTCAACATTAACCTTCCAGGCAATTTCTTTTGGAACAGCTAAGTCATAAATAGCTGCTAAATGCCATACATCATTTATTTCTTGCTTCAAGTTGTTAATTGTTTCATTATCAAGTCCGGCATTTGAAAGTGTAATATCCCCCTTTACCACAATAATCGATTGATTAGTTATTCCGTCCTCGTAAATTTCATTTATTACCTGTTCAGCTTTTTGAACTAGATTAGGAAGAACAAGAACATAAATAGCGGAATATCGATTTTGATGACGTAGTTCCTTTATGATATTTTTCGACAAAAACCCTGGAAATCCTGTAATCAATGCATTAGACATATTGGTAATCATCCCCTTTTTTTGATTATACTAAAGACCTCTAAATGCGCATACATAAACTTTAATCGGAAAAGGTGTTACACGATACTATTAGGTCTAGTGCCTTAAACCAAAACAATATATACAAAAATAAAGCTCCGAAATTTTACAGTACGTAAATGTTCGGAGCTTTTCATATTTAAGATGATTTTATTTTCCTTGTCTCTTTGTCCACTAAACTATAGATGATTGGCACTACAAACAATGTTAGTAAAGTCGAAGCAACTAAACCACCAATTACAGTTAAAGCCATTGGTTGATTTATTTCTGTTCCCTCTCCAATTCCAAGGGCTAATGGAATTAAACCTAATATTGTCGTTAGAGCTGTCATTAGTATCGGACGTACTCTATCTCGTACGGAAGTCGTAATTGCCTCGTAGGATGAATAGCCATCTGCTTTACGCTGGTTAATGTAATCTACTAAGACTATCCCATTATTCACAACAATTCCAACAAGTATTAATATTCCAATCACAGCTGAAACGCTAATAGGAGTACTTGTAAGGAATAAGACAATTCCAATTCCTATCACGATTAACGGTACAGTAAACATGATTACAAACGGATATTTATAAGATTCAAACTGAGCCGCCATTACGATAAACACTAAGACTACCGCCAATAAAACAGCCAAAATCATATCATTTTTGGCATTATCCATCAACTCTCTGTCGCCACCAAAATTGACCTGCACTTTATCATTAAAGTTTTGTTTCTCTATTACTTGATCAATTTGTTCGGACATATCCCCTAGTGTATTTTCTGACTCATACTTAACAGAAAATGCAACCGCACTAGCCTGGTTTAAGCTTCGTATAGCTACTGGTCCCTCAGCAACCTCTATACTTGCAACATCCTCAAGGTTTACAAATTGACCTGATGGAGTACGCAGTTTTAATTGCTTTAAGGTTTCAATATTTTCCCGGTCTGATTCGTTATATTTAACGTAAACTCCGTAAACTTCATTGTCTTCCGAGATTATTTGGGAAGCCAACACACCTCTCGTTACATTGTTAACCATTTGAGCTACTTGTGCAGGAGCGAGACCTAGTTCAGTTGCTGCATCTCGCTTAACAATCATTTGCACTTCCTCTACGGTAGAAATAATGTCATTGTTGACCTTAGTTACGCCTTTTATTTTTTCTAAATCAGCCTGCAAATCAGCAACGGCTTGGTTTAATATATCTTTATCAGCAGAGGAAATATTGAAAGATACCACATTAGGTGAGGAGCCTGATGCTGTTTGAACATTAAAGTTTATCTCTGCTCTTTCTCCTATTGCTTGTGCTATTTTAGGCTGTACTTTATCTACAAATTCAAAAGTAGATTGACTTCGTTCATCAAGCGGTATTAGTTTCACAGAGATTTCTGCGATGTTAGATCTAGAAGTACCTCGAGACATGCCCTCTTGACTTCCGCCTACAAAGCTTACATAGACATCTACATCCTTCTGTTCCTGCAATATATTCTCTATCTCGTCTACTACTTCATTTGTAGATGTAAACGATGAACCATTTGGTAGCCTTACACTAATAGAAGCAAAGCCCTCATCCGTAGGAGGTAAAAATTCAGTACCTACACGGAAAATACCAAATACAGAAATAATTAGTAAAGCTAATGTCATAGTAAGAACTAAAGCTCGGTGACCTAAAGACCACTTAACTGACTTCTCCAAATTGTTGTAAGCCTTCGATCTTCGTCTTCTCGCCTCTAAATCTCCTTTTGGTTTTTTTAACATTCGACTAGCCATCATAGGTATCACAGTGAGTGCAACAAAAAGTGAGGCAATAAGACTAAAGGAAATAGTTAACGCAAATTCGGTAAATATCTGCCCTATAAGACCTGAAAGGAAAATTACAGGTATAAATACTGCTACAGTTGTTAAAGTAGAGGCCGTAATTGCACCACTTACTTCTTTTGTGCCTATTAAAGCTGCAGCTTTAGGGTCTTTTCCTAAACCGAGATGCCTTTCGATATTCTCAATAACAACAATCGAATTATCAACTAGCATCCCAATTCCCAATGCAAGTGCCCCGAGCGTCATTATATTTAAAGAAAAACCTGCAAAGTACATCAGTAAAAATGTCACAATAACAGAATATGGAATTGCTACACCAATAATAATTGGACTTCTAATCCCTTTTAAGAACACGAACAAAACTACCATTGCCAATAAACCACCTGTTACTAAAGTGGTTCCAATATTGTTAATGGCCAGCTTTACGTAATCCCCTTGATCAAAAAGAATATCCGCTGTAACTCCCTTATATTCCTCTTTCTCTAGCTGCTTGTCCAAAGCTTCTTGAAAGGCTGTAGATACTTGTGCAGTATTTGCACTAGATTCTTGGAGCACAGACAAGAGAACAGCCGGCTCTTCATTGGCTCTTGTTTCACTATTTGTTTCTTGTTCGGCTAACTGAACTGTTGCAACATCGGAAATAGTTATTTTCGAACCATCAATTGGGTTAACAGTAATAATTAAATTTTGTATTTCTTCAACAGAGGTTAATGAGCTCATAATTCGAGTAGTTAAGGACATCTTTTCCTCTGTTTCTATTGGATCTCCAGGAAGAGAAATATTATTCGCTTGAATTAACTGGACAATATCACTTTGAGTTAGTCCATTTTGAATTAATTTGTTTTGATCTAATAATATCTGCACTTCTTCGACAAGTGAGCCAGATATATTAACACTTGCAACACCCTCTGTGCTGATTAATTCTTTTTCTAGCTCTTTTGCTATTAATCGAATATCTTGTCCATCATCAGCAGCTCTTAGTGATAACTGAATGACAGGAAACTGTGCAGGATCAAATTTTAAAAATCTTGGTTTATCTGCTCCAGTAGGTACGGGCACTAAATCTATTCGTTGCATGATGTCCAATTGAACATCATCCATATCTGTAGACCAATCAAATTCTAACAAAATAAAATTAGCGCTTTCTTGAGAGGTACTACTGATTGACTTAATACCAGGTAAGGTACTTAATGAAGTTTCTAATGGTTTGGTTATTTTTTCATCTACCTCTATTGGCCCAGCACCAGGATAGTTAGTTACGACAACGCCAATTGGAGGATTTAATTCTGGGATCAATGTGATTGGAATTTTAAAAAAAGAAACAGCTCCTAATATAACTACTAAAAACATAATTACAGTAGTAAATACAGGTCTTTTTATAGAGAAACCACTAATTTTCATATACAGGGAACCACCTTTACTTTCTCTATTTATATCATATGCTCTATGACGTAAGAGTTCAAATTTTATTATTGCTTAGGGATATATAAATAAAGAGATTATAACAAATGTATAACTTTTTTCTATGCCGGAGAAATGTTCAGAAACAACTAATACTGTTAATTACGAACTACTTCCCCTTTCATATACAGCATATGATTGTCAGAACGTGCAGCATTCCAGTTATATAAGTTATAAAGACAACGATTTCACTCACCCCCAATGGAAAATGTAATTCTTTAATTTATCATTTGTGCTCCATATTGAAATCAAATTCTCTCGTTTTTTATACTAAGCTTTGTTAAAGTTATTGGTTGGTTTTGACTAACAATTCTATAGTGACTGTAAACATTATCAAAGGGACATTCAAATGACTATTATGATTATAAATAGATTATGAAAATGGGATTGGGTACAGTTTTTTGGCTTTGTTTATGCGAGTAAATTTATTAGCGCTTTCTCGATGCTAAAGCTGTTCCCATTTATTGATTGGAGCCCCAGACGGCGACTCCTACGGGATGAGTGAGACAGATAAGACATCACAACCATGCGCGTAAGCGATGGGTGATGGCTTATCGCTCACCCCGAGGAAAGCGTCCGGCTGGGGCGAAAAATCAATTCTACTCTCTGATTTAAGATTTCTTTGCAACATAAATCAACCACTAACTTTCACAAAGCTAATAAAAAAAGTAACCAAAAGAATGCGCGCATTCTTCCGATTACCTTTATTTACAATTCCCTATTTGTCAGGGATATATACCTTATAGTAAGTTATATAGCTTTATATGCTCATATTTGTCTTGGAACCAGCGAGTTGCAAATTCATTTTCAAATAAGAATACATAGTGATCATAACGATCTTTTACTAGCATGCTTCTTGGACCTGTCATCGATTCTTTTACATCTTCTTCGTTTTCAATCCAACGAGCTACCTTCGATCCAATTGGCTCCATACGAACTTCTACATTATATTCGTTTTTCATACGATGCTCGAATACTTCAAATTGAAGCTGTCCAACTGCGCCAAGAATTACTTCTTCTGTATGAAGTGTTTTGTAAAATTGAATTGCACCTTCTTGTACAAGCTGCATGATACCTTTATGGAAATGCTTAGATTTTAATACATTTTTAGCAGTAACCTTTACAAACATTTCTGGCGTAAATTGAGGAAGCTTTTCATAATTAAATGCTTTTTTCCCTCCAACAACCGTATCGCCAATCTGATAATTTCCTACATCATAAAGACCAATAATATCTCCTGCTACTGCAGTTTCAACTGTCTCACGGTCATCAGCTAAAAATTGAGTAGACTGAGTGACTTTAAACGTTTTTCCAGTACGTGCCAGAGTAACAGTCATTCCACGTTCAAATTTCCCCGAAACGATACGTACAAATGCTATTCGATCTCGGTGAGCAGGATTCATATTCGCTTGAATCTTAAAGATAAAACCGGAAAAATCTTCGTTCAAAGGATTTACTTCTTCTTCAACATCTGTCATTCTCGGCTGTGGAGTTGGAGCAAACTGAAGATATGTTTCTAAGAAGGTTTGCACACCAAAGTTAGTTAATGCACTACCAAAAAATACAGGTGTTAAATCACCAGAAAGTACTTTTTCCTTATCAAAATCATTCCCTGCTTCATTTAACAACATAATATCTTCCATAGCTTGCGTATAATAAGATGTTTCTTTCATAGAATGATCGACAGCTAATTCTCCTTCATCATCTAAAGGAAGATATCTTTCAGATTCCTCTGTGCGGAATTGCTCAATTCTATGATTGTAGCGATCGTAAATCCCTAAAAATTCTTTTCCCATACCAATAGGCCAATTCATTGCATAGGATTGAATTCCAAGTACTTCTTCTAGCTCCTCCATTAATTCAAGAGGTTCTTTACCTTGTCGGTCTAGTTTGTTAATGAAAGTAAAGATAGGAATACCGCGCATGCGACAAACCTTAAATAGTTTTAATGTTTGAGCCTCTATCCCTTTGGCAGCATCTACAATCATCACTGCACTATCCACAGCCATCAATGTTCTATAAGTGTCTTCACTAAAATCCTGATGTCCAGGTGTATCTAATATATTTATACGACAATTATTAAAGTCAAATTGCATAACAGAGGATGTTACAGAAATCCCACGTTGCTTTTCAATTTCCATCCAGTCTGAAGTTGCAAATTTCCCAGATTTTTTCCCCTTCACTGTACCTGCATCACGAATAGCTCCTCCAAAATATAAAAGCTTTTCCGTTATAGTCGTTTTACCAGCATCTGGGTGGGAAATTATTGCAAAGGTTCTTCTCTTAAGTATTTCTTCTTGTAATTGTTTGTCCATATTTGTATATCTCCTTCTTATTCACTTTTTTATCATATGGATTTACTAGCAAAAATACAAGTAAAAAAAGAACTAGCAGACAATTTTACAAATTAATCGTAAAAATGTCTACTAGTATCCATTACAGAATTTCAGATTGTATATAAGAATACAATAGCTTCGCTGTATTTTCTAATGATTCAATATGCGTTCTTTCATATGCATGCGACGCTTCGATTCCTGGTCCAAACAATGCATGCTTGACATCAAAACCTGCTCTTATTGCAGCAGAAGCATCAGAACCATAGTATGGATAGATGTCTAACTTATAATCGATTCCTTCTGCCTTAGCTAGTTCTACTAAGTTTCGGGTTAATTCATAATGATACGGCCCAGAGGAATCTTTTGCACAAATGGAAACAGTATACTCATCCGAGGCTTGTCCATCGCCTATTGCACCCATATCTACTGCTATATATTCCACTGTTTGTTCTGGAATGTTAGAATTGCCCCCAAATCCAATTTCCTCATTATTAGAAATATAAAAGTGTGTTGTATAAGGAATCGTCCATTTATTTTCTTTAATAGCCTTCATTAGTTGGAGTAAAAGGGCAGTACTTGCTTTGTCATCTAAATGACGTGACTTGATAAAGCCAGATTCCGTTTGCTCAAATCGAGGATCAAATGAAACAAAATCCCCGACCTCTATACCTAACTCTCTTGTTTCACTAGCATTTTTTACTTTCTCATCCACTCGTACCTCAATGTTTTGCTCATCACGAGCGAGCGTAGTCGCATTTTTATATACATGTACTGTTGTTTGATGCATGAGAATGGTGCCCCGTATTTTTCTTCCATCTGCAGTATGGATTGTACAATACTCACCTTCTACTGCGTTCCAGTTAAAGCCACCTACCATTGCAAGCTTCAATCTGCCAGAAGACTTCACTTCCTTTACCATAGCTCCCAAAGTATCGGTGTGTGCTGTCAGTAAACGATGTTTAGTATCATTTTCACCTGTAATGGTGCCAATAAGCGCTCCCTTGTTAGTTCTAATATAATTCACATCAATATCCTTTAAAAACTGCTCCATAAAGTCCATGATGTCCTTTGTATAACCGGAAGGACTAGGAATTTCCACTAATTGTTTTAGCAAAGAGACAGTCTCTTGCTCTTGGAATTTGTATGACATAATGACTCCTCCTTTATTCTTACTCCATCTTATCAAAATCTTGTATTTTCAGATACCTCTAAATAGGCTAATATAAGAAGTATCTAATTTGATAGGAGGTGGGAAAAATGGAATATATTAATATTACGAAAGATAAAAATAAATTGTTTTTCATTATTTTTTCCTGTTTTACCGTATGCCATATTATTCTTGCAACACTTTTACATAACAAGGACCTATTAATTTATCTGTACGCTGGGATTGTATACCTACTCATATTATCGTTGTTATGTTGGGTAAACTCAGAGAACCCAATTATCCAATACATTTTGTTTACAACACTCAATCTTTATCTATTAATCTTGAATATATACAGTGACAGCGTAGTAATGATAGTATTTTTTATTTACCCAATATACATCGCAGTCATCTATTCCAACATCGTTCCTAGAATATTATTATTCTTTCTAACTATCATTGAAATTCTTGGTCTCATCTATTATAAATATGATGACTATACATATATTTTGTCCTCAGAAGATTTAATTGCTTTTATACTACTTTTAGCTATACTTATTTTCACTTCCATCTTAAATACATACTTTGACCGTAAATATTGGAATAAGATTTCTGAACTAAATACTTCTATGAGAAAAGAGCAATATTCGCGAGAAAGTTATTTACAGCTTTTTTTTGACAATGCGAAGGATAGTATTACCGTATTTGATAAAGACAATAAAATAATAGAGGTAAATCCTGCATTTGAGGATTTATATGGTTGGAAAAGGGAAGAAGTAATAGGAAAAAGTGTTTCTATTTTATCCCCACAATATCAGCTAGATGAAGCAAGAAAACAAGAGGTATTAAAAGGGGCCAGCTATCATTTTCTCGAAACAACTGATCGAAAAAAAGATGGAACTTATTTTGATGCCCAAATCACTTTTTCTCCTATTTATGATTACCAAAACGAGCTCATTGCTCTTTCTATAATTAGTAGGGACGTTAGCTTTAAAAAAGAAACTGAGAATTTATTACTACAATCAGAAAAGTTAAAAGTTGCTGGGGAAATGGCTGCTGGAGTAGCTCATGAGATTCGAAATCCTATAACAGTTATATCTGGCTTTATGCAGATTATGAATGGGGACCCTACTCAGCCCTATTACCGTTACACGAAAGTAATTGAAAACGAAATTGAAAGAATCAATTACATTATTAGTGAATTCCTAGTTTTAGCAAAGCCACACGCAAAATTGCCAAAGAAATATGATTTAACTCAAACATTAGATGACCTTCTCGTTTTGTTTCAACCCGAGATTAACTTGAATGGGATATTTTTGACTACTGATATTATAAAAGGTCCAATACACCTTTATGGTGAGGAAGGTCAGATGAAGCAAGTACTTATTAATCTAGTGAAAAATGCGATAGAGGCAATTTCTGACAATGGCAAAATCCATATTAGCTGTTCCATCGATCCCCAGGATATCATCCTTATTAAAATTAGAGACAATGGAGTAGGAATGGACAAGCAGATTGTAGAGAAAATTTTCGATCCATTTTTCTCTACTAAGATTAACGGGACAGGCCTTGGAATGATGATTTCCGAAAAAATTATTACTGAACATGGTGGAACGATTGCCATTGAAAGCCAAAAAGGACAAGGAACTACGGTAACTATTCAGTTACCTTACACTTCAAACACAGAGGCTACGGGCTAGTCTCTTCTTTTTATATCCATTGCATCAAAGACTTACATCCTCCATATACTAAGTAAAAATACCTTGAGAAGTGAATCTCAAGGTATTTTTACTTTAGTAGGAGTTCGCTAATTCTCAAAAATGAAAAGGTAGTTATCATCCAATTTAAAAGATTAAAAGATCCCCATATAATTTTATATTTGCGAAGCCAATAGCTTAAATCCCGGAACGTCTTCCACACGAAGAGGCTTAGAATAATAGAAGCCTTGGACAATTTCACAATTATGCAGCTTTAAAAACTGGATGACTTCCTCTGTTTCCACACCTTCTGCTACTACTTCTAAACCAAGACTTTTGCCTATTTTTATAATAGAGGACACTATTACTTCGTCTCTTTTTTCTATGATCTGATTCATAAAGACTTGGTCTATTTTTAAAGTGTGAATAGGGAGTTCCTTTAAATAACGGAAATTTGAAAAGCCGGAGCCAAAATCATCCATTGCAATTCGAACACCGTGTTGTTTTAAATCATCCAATATACTAGACAGCTTGCTTATATTTTTCATTAGAATGTTTTCCGTAATTTCCAATTCTAGATAATGTGCTGGAAGCCCCGTCTCATGAAGAATATATTTTACATTGGTTGTAAAGTCATTTTGATCTAACTCAACTGGACTTATATTCACAGATATTGTACTAAAAGACAATCCCTCTTTTAACCATTGTGTAGCTTGCTTACATGCTTCCTTAAGAACATACCTACCAATCGGAATAATTAGCCCTGTCTCTTCTGCAAATGGAATATACTCATTCGGAGGAATAATATTTCCCCCCTTTCTATTCCATCTAATAAGAGCTTCATAGCCTTGAACCTTGTTGGTAGTTATGTTTAATTTCGGTTGGTAGACTAGAAAGAATTCGTTCTTTTTAAGTCCCTTTCGAATATCACTCTCTAAAGACAATTTATCTATATATCCTTTTTCGTATTCAGATGTATACAAGACTGCTGTTCTCTTCCCTTTATCTTTCGATTCATTTAACGCTAAATCTGCAGCTCTATGTAAAGCGGTATAACTATCGCCGTGTTCAGGAAAGCAGGAAATTCCAATAGAGCATGAAATGTATAACTCCATTTCATGAATGCTAAACGGCCTTTCAATTTCTTTTAATAAAAGTTGGGCATTACTTAATGAGTCTCTACAAGAAAAATAGTCATCCTCCAAAAGGATAACAAACTCATCCCCGCCCATCCTATATATCTTGGCGCCTTTGTTATAGAATTTCTTCATTCTTTTAGAAACCTTTTGTAATAGCAAGTCCCCTGTAACATGACCTAATGAGTCATTAATATTTTTAAATCGGTCTAAATCAATATATAGAAAACTAAACTTTTCCTTTAATTTTATCTTAAGCTGGATATCCCTATTTAACGCTGCAGTATTGTATGTATTTGTTAAGTGATCCTCGTACGCTAGCTCTGATAGCTTCCTTCTAGTGTTTTCTATTTCCGTAATATCATTTCCTATTCCTATAGCGCCCATTATTTCACCTTCTTTTTCAATAGGTGAGATGGTGATATGAATGCATTTCGGCCCAAACCACTCTTTATAAGAAACTTCCTTCCCTAAAAAGACCTTTGAAATATTCTCCTTAAATCTATCAGATATTTCTTTAGGGAAATAATCCATCGTCTGACTGAAGGATTGAGATGTTTGTTCCGCAAACAGTTCATTGGAAGGGTGAATCATCGGAATTCCTCTTTCCAAAAAATACTCTGTTGCTATCTTTCCGGTTAGTAGGGTAAAATTCAACTCTTTATCTAATCTAAAAATTAAGTTGTTTACATGCCTCACTACAGTATCAAAGGAATTAATGATATTAGTCTTTAAACGTAGCTCATTTTCTTTTTCAGGCGTTATATCTGTTCGAATACTTAAAAAGTATGTACCTTGGTCAATCGTATTAATAGGCAAAATATAAGTCTTTACCCAATACAATTCTCCATTTTTACGTTTGTTACATATTTCACCTACCCATGTTTGACCATGAAGAATAGTTTTCCACAATTCTTCAAAAAAACCAGACGGGTGGGTGAAGGAATTAATAATTCGATGAGTTTTTCCGATTAATTCTTCACGAGAGTAACCAGATATCTCTGTAAATTTGTCATTTACATATAATATTTTTCCTGCACGATTAGTTAAAGCTATAATCATTGTTTTATTTACTGCATAGCTCATCAGATTCATTTTATATAATGTATCTTCAAGTTTTTCTCCCAAAAGGTTAATATCTGACAATGACTCTTTATGTAAAGCTTCTTTTACTGTGAGCAATAAATCTTCGGAACCTGTTCCAAATATGGACTCCATAATTTGTCCTCCAATTTTAATTTATCGTAAAAACCTAACCGCTTCACTTCAAATATTAGTAAAAAAGATACAAAATGTCAATATTGCATTGATATAATAGGATTATTCATTGTCACCATTTGGACATTAGTTAATTATAACGCACTAAAGGTGCGACAATTTTATATCATCGCACCTCCAAAAAATACTATTATTTTAATAAACTTCTTACTAGCTTTATTTTGTTCTTATAAGGCGGGAATGCTACATTAAGAGGTATAGTTGTGCTCTTCTTCACAATAGATTTCTGATGAGTAAATAATTCAAAGCTCGCTAGCCCATGATATGCACCCATTCCAGAGTTTCCTACCCCACCAAAAGGTAAATGTGCACTACCTGCATGCATGATAGTATCATTTATACAACCGCCTCCAAATGAAAGCTCTTCTAGGAAATAGTTTTGAGCCCCCTCATGCTCACTAAACATATAGGCAGCTAAAGGTTTAGGAAATTTTCTAATCTGACGAATAATATCAGGTAACTCTTTGTAAGTGATTACAGGTAAAATTGGTCCGAAGATTTCCTCCTGCATAGATGGACTAGAAAATTGCACACCATCTAGAATTGTAGGCTCTATATATAAATCTTCCTTGTCTGATTTTCCACCAAAAATAATCTGGTCCTTTTCTTGTACAATCATTTTTTGTAGTCGTTTAAAGTGATTGGTATTAACTATCCTGCCGTAGTCTGGACTTTCTTGTACATTTTCTCCATAAAAATGATGAATTGCTTCCTGTAATTTTTCAATTAGCTTGTCTTTTACCTGCTCTTCTACTAGTAAATAATCAGGTGCAATACAAGTTTGTCCGGCGTTCACTAATTTCCCCCAAATAATACGTTTAGCGGCTAAATCTAAGTTAGCTGTATGATCGACAATAGCCGGGCTTTTCCCACCTAATTCTAAAGCAATAGGAGTGAGTCTTTTAGAAGCTGCTTCCATTACTACCTTCCCTACATTTACACTACCTGTAAAGAAAATAAAATCAAATGGAGCATGGATTAAAAGGGAAGTTTCTTCTTTCTCTCCTTCCACAACTCTTATATAATGCGGATGAAATGCCTCTGTAACAATCTTTTTCACTATATTAGTAGTGTAAGGAGTAGTTTCTGAAGGTTTAATCATGGCACAATTACCGCCAGCAATTGCACCAATTAACGGTTCCATTACTAATTGAAAAGGATAGTTAAATGGGGCAATAATTAATACAGTTCCATAGGGGTCACTAATAATCTGACTTTTAGATGGCATTAAGGCCATTGGAGTCTTTACCTGTTTAGGTTGCATCCAGTGCTCCAAATTTTTGTTCATGTTTGAAATACTTTCATATATTAAGCCTATTTCTGTCGTATATGACTCAAACTCACTCTTTCTCAAGTCCTTATAAAGAGCTTCAATTACTTCAGTTTCATACTTCTTAATCGTTTTTTTCAACACTTCTAATTGTTCGATTCGAAACTTCGCGGATTTTGTTATGCCTGAGTAGTAAAAAGCATGATGCTCCTCTAACATAATATCCAACTGCTGTGAATTAAATTTCACATAAATCATCTCCTCATCGACTTTGTTTTGTAGTAAAACTTCTTTAGTGCTAAAAGACCTTCTTGCTAAAGCATACTATTTTTTTCAAGTAGACGAAAGAAATTGGATTTTCTAACTAGTACATTAAATGATTCAAAAATGGCATACTACTTTTAAAGGATGAGTTATAAAGTAATCTTTTTAACCGTTCTTTAACCAGTCCTGTCTTATGAAAAGTTTTAATTTCGTAATTAGTGTTTGATGGTGCAACAAATTGGGGTATATAAAAATCAAATGAATTATTTAAAAGCTTTTAAAAAGGAGAGGAAATATAATGACTGAAACTCAAACATGGTGGGAACCTATTTTTCAAGGACCAATGTCCATAGGTTTAAACAAAGAACGTTTACAAAATGAACTAGAAGAGGAAACTTTTTTATATTTCCAACAAAGTGACTCTACTATAACCGAGCCAACTACAATCGAATAGATTATTTTCTAAAAGTCAGTTTTTTTATTTTGAATTAGTAATATATCGTAGTTACTTAGAACATGTAGGAGGAGAGTCCGAAGATTCTCCTCCTTTTAATATGGAGATCAACGCTCTTATATATTTTATTCTTTACAATACTTTAGAAATAATGTACCTAATCATGTTAATTGATAAAATATAAACTCAAAATCATTATATTTATGTGAATGGAAAAGAGGGATAATAACTTCGCCTCCACTCATTGGAAATTACCAATTGATAGGCGAAATAAATTGTACTAATAAATTCATTTAACTAAAAAGACTGCAAACAAACTTCAATTTCAGTTTGTCCACAGACTTTAATACGATTATATATTATATTATGTTGTTGCACCTTTAATTTTAGTTTCTGGAGCTGTTTCTTCTGGTGTTATATCTTCAAAGGTTTCATTTGCTTCTTCTAAGTCTCTCGTTCGGTGAGCGAGACGAGATGCTGCGCTAGCAGCGATACTTGCAACTAAATCATCTAAAAAGGTATGAATACTTCCACCCTTCTTTGTATCTAGTTTTGATATAATACCTATTTTATTCTTGTCAAGATGCCCAAACGTGGTGACGGCTATACTTCCATATGTAAATACAGCGCCTAATGCGATTGTTTCATCTACTCCGAACAAACCTTCATCTGCTTCTACAATTTGCTGAAGAGGAGCGGAAAGCATCTTCTTCTCAGCAAGCTCATCTAATTCAATACCAACTAAAATGGCATGCTGCATTTCTCTTTTTTTCATGACGCTCTTGATCGACTCAATACAATGTTCAATTGTTAATCCTTTATTATAAGGAAACTGCATTTCATATACTATTTTAGCAACCTCTTCGATGGTAACCCCTCTACGTTTTAAGGCATCTAACGTGGCTTGCTCTACTGTTCTCGAATGCACTCTTAATGATTCATTTTCCAAAAAAATAACCTCCTTATAATCTAAAGCTTTGTTAAAGTTATTGGTTGATTTTGACTAACAATTCTTTTTTATAGCGACTGTAAACATACACAAAGGAACTTTCAAATGGCTATTCATAAATAGATGATGAAATGGGGGTTGGTGACAGTTTTTCAGCTTTGTTTATGCGAGTAAATTGATTGCTTTATCGATGCTAAAGCTGTTCCATTTATTGATTGGAGCGCCAGACGGCGACTCCTACGGGATGAGTGAGACAGATAAGACATCACAACCACGCGCGTAAGCGATGGGTGATGGCTTATCGCTCACCCCGTGGAAAGCGTCCGGCTGGTGCGAAAAATCAATTCTACTCTCTGATCTAAGATTTCTTTGCACCCTAAATCAACCCACCGTTTAACATATCCTAATCTAACAATGTAAAACAATCCTTGTGAACTCCTCTTATTATACCTCTTTACCAGTATATGATACAATTTCTATATAACATGACAACGAGGTGTAAATATGAATCGAGGCACATTACAAGACATAACAATTTACAGTAAAGCGTTAGATGAAGAGATCCAGTTATTAATTTATTTACCTCCCAATTATTCACCATTATACAAATATAGTGTTTTAATCGCATCAGACGGAAAAGACTACTTTCAGCTTGGCAGAATATCCAGGATTGCAGATGAGTTATATGAAAACCGGGAAATAGAAAACTTAATCATTGTGGGCGTGCCTTATAAAAATGTAAAAGATCGCCGAAGTAAATATCATCCAGAGGGAGAACAACAGCTTGCGTATTCAAGGTTTATAGCACAAGAGCTTGTTCCTTATATTGATGAAAATTATCCCACTTATCAAATTGGAATGGGAAGAGCTCTAATAGGTGATTCACTGGCAGGAACAATTTCTTTGCTTACTGCTCTGAGATACCCAAACACCTTCGGCAAGGTCATCCTTCACTCCCCTTTGGTTAATGAAGAAATATTAGAAAAGGTGGAAAATCATAAAGAGGTAAGTGCTTTTTCCATTTATCAAGTAATAGGAAATGAAGAAACGGCAGTTAAAACAGGAGACGGACTACTCACCGATTTCCTTACACCTAATCGACAACTTCATGATTTGCTAAAAAATAAAGGAGTTTCTACCTTTTACGACGAATTAAATGGAGACCATACATGGAAGCTTTGGCAGCCAGATATTAAAAGATCACTGCTAAACAATTTCAGTCTGTAGGGTATTTTTGATATAATAGAAATATATTGTAAGATAATTATAAGGAGGTCATGATTATGAAATACGGTATTGTTGCTTTTCCATCAAAAAAGGTACAAGATTTTGCAAACTCTTATAGAAAGCGTTATGATCCCCATTATGCCCTAATTACTCCTCATATGACATTGAAGGGAGTTTTTGAGGCAGATGAAGCCCAAATTAAAACAATAGCTAACCATATTAATGATATAGCTAAAAAACATAAACCTTTTACTATGAAAACTACAAAGGTAAGTTCTTTTGCACCTGTAACAAATGCTATCTATTTTAATGTTCAATCAACTCCAGAGCTAGAGAAGCTTCATGAGGATTTAAATTCTATTGAATTTCATGATGACGAAACGTATTCATTTGTTCCTCATATTACTATTGCACAAAAACTTAGTGGAAGTGAACACGACGATATTTTACCTCAATTAAAAATGATTGGTGCACAGTTTGAGGAAGAAATTGACCGAATTCACCTGTTGTACCAATTAGAAGACGGTTCATGGACCGTATATGAAACATTTAGATTGTCTGGAGCTGAGTAAACTTGGTATTTGCAAAAATTGTTGAAACAGAGAAAGAATATGAGGATGCTATTCATATAAGAAGAAAAGTATTCGTAGAGGAACAAGATGTTCCTCTACATTTAGAGTTAGACGAATATGATATGAAATCGACGCATTTTGTAGCCTATGATGGAGACACTCCTTTTGGAGCTGGCCGCATCCGTATTGCAGAGCCCCATGTCGGTAAAGTAGAGCGAGTATGTATCTTACCAGAGTATAGAGGGAAGCATTTAGGTAACTTGATGATGGATTGTATGGAGAAATATGCATTGGATCATCAATTTAAAAAGCTAAAGCTTAATGCTCAAAGTCAGGCGCTACCTTTCTATGAAAAAAGAGGATATACTATTACATCCCCAGAATTTCTGGAGGCTAATATTCCTCACCGAGCTATGGAAAAAGAATTATAATCCTACATAAGCAAAACCCGCTAACTTTAAGTTAGAGGGTTTTGCTTTTTGCTTAAATATAGGTATTTACAAAATGACCTTTACCTGATATTTCTGCAATAATAGGTGATAAATTGACGGGGTTAGGTTGGATAAAGCCTTTGTATAATGGCAAGCTAGAAAGTTCCTTATTACCCGATAATTGCTTCTCTTCTTTTTGTTCTACGTCTTCATTTTGTTGAAGGTTTGTTAAGTGATTATCAAAAAGTGATTTCATTTTAACTGTTTGAACATTGCTGATTTGAGCAAAATTATATTCTTCCATTTGCATTCGATTAGCATAAATTTGTGACTGCAAAGGTTGAACTGGAATAATATACCCCATTCTTATCCACCTCCATTATAAACTCTATGCTCTTTACCCCATTTGAAATTACCTTAAACCTCTTTTTTAAAAAAATTACAACATTTTTTCAATATCAGTTAAACTGATGGAACTTCCTTTTTGGAGGATAGAGTTCGTCAGCTGATCTTCTAATTCTTCAGAAACAGGTTTGTTAGCTACCCTACCTACTTTTCTTACGATTTTTCTAACTTGATGTTCATCAGTAAAATCCGCATTTGAAATAGCGTTAGCTAATGTAAAAAGCTGATCCATTGATACGCCAGTTTTATTCTCAATCGCTCTAAAAAAAGAATTTTGCATGTATTTTCCCCCTCGCATTATTTATATCCAGGTGTTAAGGGAGAAAGGTGCTTCCTACTATTATTAAAAGAATGAATAACACTACAAGCAGAACAAATGCGTTAGAACCTTGAAAACCACCGTATCCTCCACCATCATAACCTCCGCCATAGCCATAGCCGTAACCACCACCATAGCAAAAACTTTCGCCACCACAATAGCCGTACATATCTTTCCCCCCTTCCTTTCAACTTATAGTATGCAAAGGGGTAAGAGGAAGTAGGGCATTTTAATTAGTAGGTGGTTTTCCGTTTCTGAAATATAAAGGCTCCAATGATACCAAATAAGATTGCTGCGCTAATACCTGAACTAGTTACTTCAAACATTCCTGTTATTACTCCAACTAATCCGTGCTTCTCTGCTTCGGCCAACGCTCCATGAGTTAATGAGTTTCCAAAAGAGGTAATTGGTATAGTTGCACCAGCTCCAGCAAAATCGATGAGAGGCTCATATAAACCAAACCCATCTAGAATCGATCCTGTAACAACTAATCCACTTAACGTATGGGCTGGCGTAAGCTTAAATGCATCCATTAAGATTTGCCCAACTACACATATTAATCCACCTACTACAAAAGCTGTAATTAATGATGATATCATATTATCCCTTCTTCTCCATTCGACATTCTATGGCATGTGCTATACAAGGGATTGTTTCCCCTTGTTGATAAGTTAAAGGGGACAATAGAGCCCCTGTAGCTACTAACAATACTCGGTTAAACGTTCCTTTTTTAAGTTGACTATAAATATGGCTAAAGAATACAGAGGCGGAGCAACCAGGACCACTCGCTCCAGCATTAAAAAATTGGTTGTCTCCATAATATTGAGCACCAGCATCCTGTAAAATAACTCCACTATTCTCGTCTTGGAACATTTCCTTTAATATAGAAAGACCTATTTTCCCAAGATCGCCAGTCATAATTAAATCATAGTCAGTCATTTTGCTATTCGTGTTTTTCAGATGCCTTTCAATCGTATCTCTCGCAGCAGGTGCCATTGCAGCTCCCATATGAAGAGGGTCCGATTGCTGGCCATCCACAACTCTGCCCATAGTAGCATGAGTAATATAAGGAGCATTTTTAGCCTTACTTTGTAATAATGCAAAAGCAGCTGCAGTTACTGTCCATTGAGCTGTTTTTGGTTTCTGAGCTCCGTATTCTAAGGGATATCTAAACTGTCTTTCCACAGAAGGGTGGTGACTCGATGCCCCGGCAAGGACATTCTTAGCATTTCCGGATTCTAATATAAGCGATCCAATGATAACTGCCTCCATTGAACTCGCACATGCAGAAAAAACACCGAAATAAGGAATAGCAAGCTTTCTTGCAGCAAAGTTAGAAGGTGACATTTGATTTACTAAGTCCCCTCCAATTAACAAGTCAATATTATCCATTTTTTCATGTGCTTTTTTTACTGCCGTAGAACAGGCCTTTTCAATAAATCGACTTGCTGCCTGCTCATATGTTTCATTAGTTTCTTTTTCAGTTTCTAGTATTTCATCAAAGCCCTCGGCAAATGGACTTGATTTTTCAACCGGACCAACGATTACTCCGGCACTTGCAATACTAGGTCGTTGCGTAAATGAAATCGTTCCACCGGTACTTACCACGAAACCACTCCCAATTTAACTAAAATAGTTTTAATTAAAGCCACTAAAAAAGCGGAAAGTACACCAAACACAATAACAGATCCTGCAAGCTTAAACATATTGCCACCTACACCTAAAACGTATCCTTCTGTCTTATGCTCGATGGACGCTGAAATTACAGCATTACCAAACCCAGTAACAGGGACCGCTGATCCTGCCCCTCCAAACTGAGAGATTTTTTTGTATAAACCTGTCCCCGTTAAAATCATGGCAATAAAAATCATCGTTGCTACTGTGGGATTACCAGCAGTCTTTTCGGTAAAATTGAAAAAACGTATATAGAAAAAAGTAATTAGTTGTCCAACTGTGCAAAATATTCCACCTACTAGAAATGCTTTAAAACAGCTCATAAATAATGGGGCCTTAGGAGTTTGCTTATCGACAATTTTTTGATATTGTTTTTGATCCATCATGTCTCTTCCTTCGATAGGGATTTAATGTCACTAATTGACTTTTTTAATTCGTCATTTTTCTTCTTCTTGTCTACTATTTTTTCAATTTCCCATTTAATTTTTATATCTCCTGTAACGATTACTTCTTTATCTGGAAACTCTTTTTCAATTGCTTTTTTTACTTCATCTTCTATTTTAACTTTTTGGAAACGTTTGAACCTCGGAATATCTATTGCAACAACCACATCATTGTTATCAATTACACTTTGATATCCGGCAATCTTATCCTGCTCCTTAAGGACTTGCTCAAGTTTTGAGGTATCTCTGTCCGAATACACCTGATCTTTAGAGCTAGAACAAGCCGTCAATAATAAAGACAACAGTAGAATATACACTATTTTGCGCATTTGGCTATTTGCTCCTCTTTTTTTAGGTTAGTATGTACGCAGACTTTGTAAATATACAAATGGAACTGAGCTATTTGCCCTTGTTCAATTAGAACCCTCAACATAAATTACTAAAGAAAGAAGCAAAGGAGGTGAAACAAAATGGGTTGTGGAAATGTAGATGACTTTAATGGTCATGATAGAACTAAACGTTGCGTATGTGATGTAGTTCGAGCTATCAAGGATATACAAGATCAAGCAGAAAATAATTGCGGTCCATGTCCAACTAGTTGCTTTTTAGAGCCACTTGGAGGACTTGTAAGTCCATCAAGAAATCAAGCAGATACACGTGTTTTTATGTTATTGACAAAAGATGGTGATCCTTTCAAAGCCTTCTTCCGTGATTTAACACCTAGACCAAATGATAATGATTGTGTATCAGTATTTTTCCGTGTAGAAGATATTTTTGATGATTGCTGTGCTACCTTAAGAGTTTTAGAACCACTTGATGCTCATAGGAAAGGGATCAATCTATTGAATGGTGATGGTACTAAGATTGACCTAAAACAAATTTGTAAAGTCCGTAATTTCGATTTAACTGGTAGCTGTGTAACTGTAGATTTAAATTGTTTCTGTGGAATTGAATGTGTAGCAGATGTATTCTTAGATGTGTGTGACTGATCGTCTTTCAATATTGTAGTGTCTTTTCCGTTCGGTTACTCACCGAACGGGTTTTTTTCATGTGTCAAAGTATAAAATATTCTCTTGCATAGTCCCTGCACTCGTTAACCTCTGTAAACAATGCCATATACTTATCCGGGTAAAAAAAAAAGACTACCTATATAAGGTAGCCTCAAACTATTTCAATATACTTCCACGCCAAAATATTTTGTTTACTTGATGAATGGGATAGGTCTCTAAGTTCTCGCCATTGGTACTAATTATTACCTGATCATCAGTTACTTCTTGCACTTCACCTTGAATAATACTACCATCAACCATGTGAAAACTTAGCGGGCGATAAACTTTCCGTTGAAATGGTTTAGATAAAAATTTCAGTTTTTCAAATACAGCAATATTCTTCTCTGATATTTTTTTTTTCATCTCATAAATAGAAGTACTTTCTTCTTCTATGATGGTCTCATCTACTACTATTTCTACTTCCTCCTTGGTACGTAGCTGTGGAGGTAGATGGAATACAGGGGGACCTGATATATAAAGTATAGGATCATTTAAAGCGCTCATGGGCACATCCTTTTTTCCTTTACTTTATGCCAAAAAGTTTAGAAAGGTGAATCTATAAGGAAGATATGAACAGTGTTGCTAAGCCTAAATAAATTAAAATACTAACCAAGTCGTTGATAGTCGTTATAAAAGGACCTGAAGCTACTGCAGGATCGATTTTCAACCGATGAATAAGTAAGGGTATAAAAGATCCTCCAAGCGTTGCAAAAAATATAGAGCCAAAAATTGCTGCTCCTACAAGCATTCCAATTAACAGATCCTGTTTCCAGAAGTAAATGACTCCAATAACTAGTAAGCCACATATTAATCCTGTTATTAAACCTGTTCCCGCCTCACGAAACAATAGTTTTGTTTTACTTTGTTCTTCAATATCACCTGTTGCAATTCCTCGAACTGCTACAGCGAGAGCTTGAGTTCCACTGTTACCAGCCATTCCAGCAATTAAAGGAATAAACACAGCAAGCAGAGCTACCTTATCTAGTGTTTGCTCGAAAATACTCATAAGATTTGCTGTCATCATACCTAAGAAAAGAAGTATAACTAGCCATGGCAATCTTTTTCTTGCAGCAGAAAATGGCCCTTTATCGAAAGTATCCATGTCAGAAACCGCTGCAAGCTTAGAATAATCATCAGAAGCTTCTTCATCCAATACATCGATGATATCATCTACTGTTACAATTCCAAGTAGGTGGTTCTCAAAATCTAGAACAGGAACCGCAAGAAAATTATAATCCTTGATCATTCTAGCAACCTCTTCTTGGTCCTCGTTTACTAGCACACTAACAACACGTTCATTCATAATGTCTTTTATAAGGGTATCTTCATCTGCTACTATTAAATCCCTTAAGGAAATTACTCCAGAAAGTCGATGAGCTTCGTCTACTACAAATAAAT
This sequence comes from Psychrobacillus sp. FSL W7-1457, assembly GCF_038593405.1. Classification (NCBI taxonomy): domain Bacteria; kingdom Bacillati; phylum Bacillota; class Bacilli; order Caryophanales; family Bacillaceae; genus Psychrobacillus; species Psychrobacillus sp. FSL W7-1457. Next base: position 1,137,493 of record NZ_CP151993.1, on the reverse strand, counting down.
AATAAATGGTCTCTGCATCAGGAGCTGCATTTCTTAAAATGATCATTGCAGAACGACAGGTTGAGTTTTCTGGAATTGCTACATATTCTGTAGTCATAATAGACCCAGCAGTATATTCCTCGTAATGTAGTAAGTCTTTTATTTCTTGAGCAGATTCCTTATCCATTATATTTAAGTAGCTAGCAACCTGGGCATCCTCAAGTTCGTTTAAGACGTCTACTGCGTTATCAGCAAACATATAGGAAAGCATATCAGCTGCGTATGTCGTATCCATTTCTTTTAAGTAAAATTCATACAGTTCTTCATCAAACTTATTTGCTTCAAAAAGCTCTGCCATCTCTTTTGGAGAAAGATAATGAAAGATTTTCTGTCGCAGCTCTGGCTCTACCTTCTCAAAAAATAATGATTGATCGTATGGATGTAGCTCCATAAAAATTTCTCTAAATTCATCCATAGAATCTGCAAGTAAAAAATGAATTAAATTTGATTCTTCTAATTCTAATAAATCCATCTTTTCTTCTCTCATATCTTTCCCTCCCTTCGGCATTTATCCTTTACTATTGTAAGACCACAATTTTTATTAAGCAACTGCTTTCTTAATTTGGCAAAAAAGTTACATCAATATATTATTCCCCGGGAAATCATACTAAAACTAAATGTAAAAGAATTCACTACTTAACCCTACATTAGTACAATGTATAAAGTTGTTCTGTATCGATGTCACAACAAGACGAACACTACCTATCAAATGAAACAAGGGCAGCGATTTGATTCACCCCCCCCTTGTTTTCATCCAGTATTTATTTTGAGTTTATTTACTCATTTATCTATCGTAGCTTTTTCCAAAACCGCCGCCATATCCATAGGATATTCATCTTCTATCGTTAAAGCTTGTTTTGTAAATGGATGCACCAATTTTAGTTGCTTAGCATGTAATGCCTGACGAGTCATTATAGCCAAACTTCCTCCATACAGATCGTCACCTATTAATGGGTGCCCCACTGACATCATATGTACTCTTATTTGGTGAGTCCTACCGGTAAAAAGCTTCAACCTTACATGAGTCAGATTTTCACCATTAACAGTAAATCTTTTTATTACTTCTACAGACGTCTTAGCTTGCTTACCTTCTGGGTCAATCCTTCGCTCAATAATGCTGGTATCCTTTCGGCCTATTGGGGCATCGATAAGGAAAGAATCTTGTTCTACACTGCCATGAACAATTGCCTCATAGGTTCTATAAATAGATCCAGCCTTTTGCATTTCACTCATTAAGTGATGAGCATGACGATGTTTTGCAATACAGACAATGCCCGACGTATCCTTGTCCAGCCTAGTCACGATATGTACGGTGGAAACAGATGAATTCTTTTCAAGGTAACCAGCAATCCCATTTGCTATTGTTCCCGTAGGATGCTCACGAGAAGGAATTGTACTTATCCCATCCTTTTTAGATATAACAAGTAAATGTTCATCTTCAAATAATATAGGAAAATACATTTCCTCGGCTATTAAGCCTTCGCTTTTTTTCTCTTTAGGAAACACAATAGTTACGAGGTCACCTTTTTCAAGTGTATGTCTAACTGTTTTTTCTTCCCCATTTACTATAATTTGACCACCTTCAAACTTAATACTAGTAAGGGCTTTTTTTGATATGCCATATTGGCTAATCGCTTCTCTTAGTAGAAGTGATTTGTCCACAGTGAAGGAAAGCTGTATTCTATTTTCCATCATTATTTTAAGTCACTATCTATAAAGCTGTCATGCACTCTAGTCCAAAAAGGAAAGGCACGGAATCTAGCAAAACGAACTTTTTCTTCTGCGACCTTATATTCAATAGAGGCAACGTCCTTATGTAGCAGGTGTAGATGATCGACAGTCACCATAAAATCTGGACCATTCACTGGTCTTAGTAAACAGGTATGATGCTTAGGCAACACTAAAGAAGAACCAACCGTACGGAACACTCGATTATTAATGGAAGCAATTTCAGCTAGCTGCATAGCCTCTAAAGAAGGATGTACTATTGCTCCTCCTAGTGCTTTATTGTAAGCAGTACTTCCTGATGGAGTGGACATACATAAGCCATCTCCTCTAAATCGCTCGAATAAGCTACCGTTTAGCTCCACATCCATCACAAGGGTAACGTCTGGAGATTTCACTGTCGATTCGTTTAATGCCAAATAAACAGAGCTATCTTCTCCATGCTTATAGTTAATCGTTACTTCAAGTAATGGATATTCGATAACTTTAAATTCTTTTTTGGCAATACTAATAACTAGTTTTTCTATTTCTGAAGGTTTCCAATCCGCATAAAAACCAAGATGCCCTGTGTGAATACCAACAAATGCAACAGAATCTGTCATATGCTTGTACTTATGAAAAGCATGCAATAATGTCCCGTCACCACCGATGGAAAGAACGATATCAGGATTCTCTTCATTTAAAGTTAGTCCAAAATCTGTAAGGTACATTTTAGCAGTTTCCATTAATTGATTGGATAGTTCATCATTTCGAGACTGTATAAAGAAATTCATTGTACCACGGCCTCTCTTTTATATTTTTTCTTCTTTTATGTGAGGTGGGGATTGTTCCTTGTTCTCACTAAAATATTTTTGTGCTTCCTGAATCTCACCTCGAATAAGTGACATCTCTTCATCTAAACGAAATGCGGCCTCTGCGGCATATTGCAGCCTGGTTTTAATTTCTTCTGGAAACACACCTTTATATTTGTAGTTTAGCGAATGCTCTATGGATGCCCAAAAATTCATTGCTAATGTACGAATTTGAATTTCCGCTAATATAGTAACCTCACCGTGAATTGTCTGTACAGGGTATTCAATGATGACATGAAAGGATCGATAGCCACTTTGCTTTTTATGACTAACATAATCTCTTTCTTCAATAATAGTCATATCTTTTCTACTACGGAGTAATTGGATAACGGTTTCTATATCATCTACGAATTGACACATCATTCGAAGTCCAGCAATGTCTGGGATTTCTCTTGCAAGTGTTGCAGAAGGTTCAAATACAATTCCCTTTTCTAATGACTTATCATATATACTAGCCAGTGGTTTAACCCGACCAGTTACAAATTCAATAGGGGAGTTAGTATTCTCAATATCAAATTGAGTCCGCATACCTTTCATTTTAACTTTTAACTCATCAACTGCCTGCTTATACGGCTCTAAAAAACGTTCCCATTGGCCCATACTACTAAACCTCCACTTTGAACACTTATTATGCTTTTAAAATTTCTTTAAAAGCATTTTCAACGGCTTGAGCAAATTCTGCTCCGTAGTTATCATTGCCTTCTATATTGAAAATTAGCATCTCTAACTCTTCTTTAAACTTCACTAAAACGACCCTTTGGTCTCCAATTTGTAAAATAGGATCCTCGGTAGCTTTTAAAGTATTAACTAGTAATGGCCATACATCCTGACCAAATTTAAGATAGTGATATTCGCTATCTCCTTCTAATAAATATACGAAAGCTAAAGAATCAGAATCTGTAATCATTTGTCCGCCAGCTTTTATATTTAACCCTTTAGGCACATCCTCTAAAGTAAACCGAATATCATTTTCTAGTTGCACGCCACTTTGTACTTGAAATGTAATAGGCAAAACACATCGTTCCCTTCTGTCTATTCTGTAACTATTTTAACATATTGAAACTCATTGGAAACCGTCTATAATGAAATAATATGAAAGGTGTGAGACTATGTTATCTGAACAAGAGATTGAATTTAAAAACTTATTAACGAAAGAAGAATTCATGAGTTTGACAGACTTTTTCCATATCGAGCCTAAGCATTTTCAAAGTCAAATAAACTATTATTTTGATACACCTGACCAATATTTTAAAAATAATCATATGGGCTTTCGCTTAAGAGTGTTGGAAGATCGAAATGAACTTACCCTAAAATCACCAGTAAAAAAGCACGTGATGAATGAGCAAACAATTTTAGTAACGGATGAGCAAAGAGATTTAATCATTAACCAAGCAATTTTTCCTTCTATCGCTTTCATTGATGAGCTGATTGCTTCTAAATCCCTTTCTTGCTTTGGTAGTATAGAGACTAATCGTGCTCAATTGAAGCTGGAGGAAGGCATACTTTTCTTAGACCACTCCTCATATAGTCATACTGAAGATTATGAGGTAGAATATGAAAGTAAAGATGTCGAAAAAGGGCAAAAATTCTTTTATGAATTATTGAAAAAACATCAAATCCCCCTTCGTTCGACCGATAAAAAGATTGCACGTCTTGTAAAGGCTATGAATTCTTTGAAAGGTTGATGCTTTATAGATATAAAGTCACTAAAAACGTTAATGGATATTAATGCTATGCAAACATTGGGAAGTGTCCAAAGTTCTCAAACTAACAACGCTTCTTCCCTTTTTTCAGAAATGCTTGGACAGGTTCTACAAGAAACATCTATTGGGGGTCCCACAACTACTTTCGATTCCCTTTTCTATAGTGGTGACTCACCTGTTTATATACCCGAAAACGGTATAAATAATTCCTACCAGTCTATGAAAGTTTCTGTAGGTAACCCCTCATCAATAGAAGAAATCATAAACAAAGCTTCTGACGCATATAATGTGCCAGCAAAATTAATTTCTTCTGTCATCAAACAAGAGTCGAATTTTAATCCTAGTGCAATTAGCTCTGCTGGGGCATCTGGCTTAATGCAACTTATGCCAGGCACAGCTAAGTATTTAGGTGTACAAAACATTCTGGATCCAGAGCAAAACATCATGGGTGGAACAAAATACCTGAAACAGATGTTAGAGCAATTTGATGGTAATATAGAAAAAGCGCTGGCCGCTTATAATGCCGGACCAGGATCAGTTAAAAAATTCGACGGAATTCCTCCCTATAAGGAAACAGAAAATTATGTGAAAAAAGTTCTAAATAATTTCTTAGCTTGACGTATAAACGACCGCCAAAATTGGTCGTTTTTTCTATATTGTTTCTGATTACAGTCTAATTGTTTGAGATATTCGTATTTGATTGCTAAAATGTATTTAGTGCTAAAGCAAAGGAGTAAACAACTATGACCCAGAAGCCGATTTTACCATATGACGAGATAGGTGCAGATAAATTATCACTCCTTGTTGATACGTTTTATAGCAAAGTAGCAAAACATCCAAAGCTAAAGCCAATATTTCCTGAAGATTTAACGGAAACAGCGCGTAAACAAAAACAATTTTTAACCCAATACCTTGGGGGACCAAACATATATTCAGAAGAACATGGCCATCCCATGCTAAAGATGCGCCATAACCCTTTCTCTATCACACCAGAACGTGCAGAAGCTTGGCTCAGCTGTATGTCAGATGCAATGGACGAAGTCGAACTTGATGGAAAGGTGCGTCATGATTTATATAGAAGACTTGTACTTACTGCCAACCACATGGTCAATCAAATGAGTCATGAGGAGGAAAAGATGTGACAAGAATACAAATTCCTGTTGAGCCGATCAATGCTCCTATTACAAACAAGCCACTTGAAATGTATATGTTTTTAGATCCGCTTTGTTCTGCTTGTTGGGATTTGCAACCGATTATTAGAAAATTACAAGTGGAGTATGGGCAGTACTTTACTATTCGAACAGTGCTTAGTACAAGACTAAACAATTTAAATACTGCCTGCGTTTTTTCCAAAGGAACAGTTGAAGATGATATCAACTATCCATATATTCAGCATTCTGTATTGCCTTCTATTGCAGTAAAAGCAGCAGAATTTCAAGGAAAAAAAGCTGGACTTCGTTTTTTTAATAAAATACAGGAATATCTATTCCTTCAAACAAAAAATGTAACTTCTTTTTCGGTATTACAGGAGCTTGCATATGAAGCGAAAATTGATGTAGAGGAATTTACACGTGACTTCCAGTCTCAGGAATGTTTACGCTCCTTCCAAAGTGATTTATCCATCACTTGTGAAATGGAAGTTGATACGTTCCCAACGGTTGTATTTTTTAATGAAAACATTGAAGATGAAGGCATCAAAATTTCTGGCACTTATCCTTATGATATATATGTACAAATTTTACAGGAGATGTTAAATGCTTCTCCCAAAAGACAAGATCCACCCGGACTTGATAAATTATTAAATCGATTTCATTCATTGACTACTAAGGAAATAGCTGATTACTACGGTTTAACGATGCAACAAGCTGAATGTGAATTAAAAAAGCTTTTATTGCGTCAAGAGGTTGAAAGAATCGTACTTCCAAATCTAGTAGTTTGGCGTTTAAAAAATAGATAAATAGATTATTCATCGGCTGTAAACACTTGTTTACAGCCTTTTATTATGTAATAAAAGAGCTTTTCCCCTCGGTTAATGAGCCATAGCTATTGCCATATACTGCTTTAGATTTTATATAAAGAAAAGGCTAGGCTTGATCTATGATGCAAATAAATTTCTAAATCGGAAAGTAAATTGGTTTCCACTCCAACTGGACGCTTTCCGCGTATCACCCATCGCTTACGCATGAGGTTGTGATGGCTTATCTGTTCACACATCTCACTGGAGTCGCCGTCTGGGGCTCCAATCAATAAACCGGAACAGCTTTAGCATCGATAAAGCGCTAATAAATTTACTCGCATAAACAAAGCTGAAAAACTGTCACCAACCCCAATTTCATCATCTATTTAAGTTCTTAATAGCCATTTGAAAGTTCCTTTGTTTATGTTTACAGTCACTATAAAAAAGAATTGTTAATCAAAATTAACCAATAACTTTAACATAGCCAAAAGAAAAAACCCTTTCCTCAATTAGGAAAGGGTTTTTTACAAAGGGGATGGGAGAAATGTTCACGTTCAAACAAAGGGGTGTATGTTATCTTGTGATTTATTTCACACTCTTACTTTAGCATGCTCCAGTAATAAAAACAACTCCTTGTACTTCACTTTCACAAATTCGTCAAACATTATCCTAGAATTTATATTTTTCCATTCGAGTAAAAGCCACCTCTTCTATTAAGAGATGGCTTTGTCTAATTAGCTCAGTAACTGCTCTAATTCATTTAGTTTTTCTTCAAATACTTTACAAGCCTCTTCAATTGGAGAAGCTGTGTTCATATCTACTCCAGCTTTTTTCAAAACTTCGATTGGATAATCTGAGCACCCAGCTTTAAGGAACTCATTAATATAACGATCAACCGCTGGCTGTCCTTCAGACAAGATTTGATTGCTCAGTGCAGTAGCGGCACTTAGGCCAGTTGCATATTGATATACATAGTAATTGTAATAGAAGTGAGGAATTCTAGACCATTCTAAACCAATTTGCTCATCTATAACAATATCGTCACCAAAATATTTCTTGTTTAGCTCGTAATACACCTCTGTAAACTTATCAGCTGTTAATGCTTCTCCATCTTGGTCTAATTGATGAATGATATGCTCAAACTCCGCAAACATGGTTTGTCTAAATACTGTCCCTCTAAACCCTTCAAGCCAATGGTTTAGTAAATAAATACGTTTCTTAGGATCTTCTATTGTTTTTAGTAAATGATCATTTAACAAAGCCTCGTTACAAGTTGACGCTACCTCTGCAACGAATATAGAATAGTCCCCATACACATACGGTTGATTTTCCCTAGTATAATAGCTATGAATACTATGTCCAAACTCATGAGTAAGTGTAAATAAGTTATTTACGTTATCTTGCCAGTTCATTAAAATATAAGGATTAGTTCCATAAGTACCGGATGAATAGGCACCAGAACGCTTTCCTTTCGTCTCTACAACATCTACCCAACGGCTCTCAAGACCTTTTTTAACGATAGATACATATTCCTCACCTAATGGTTTAAAGCTCTCTAGCATTACAGCACAAGCCTCTTCATACGTATACTCCATTTTCAATTCTTTGACAAGTGGTGTGTACAAATCATACATATGTAACTCATCTACACCTAGAACTTTTTTACGAAGACTGACATATCGATGAAGTAAATGTACATTTTTGTTAACCGTTTCCACTAAGTTATCATAAACCGATTCAGGGATGTGGTTAGCTGATAAAGCAGCTTCTCTAGCAGATGAATAGTTTCTGATCTTTGCATTAACATTATCTGCTTTGATATTCCCACTCAAAGTAGACGCAAATGTATTTTTAAATTTACCATAGGTTTCGTACATACCCTTAAATGCATCCTCACGCACTCGTCGATCTTCACTTTCTAAAAATCTACTATAGCGACCATGTGTAAGTTGTACTTCATTGCCATTCTCATCCTTAATGAAGGGGAATTCCAAATCTGCATTGTTTAACTTACCGAAAGTATCTGCTGATGCCCCGGTCACTTCAGAAAACTGAGCAAGTAGTGCCTCTTGCTCTTTTGGAAGTACATGTGGACGTTCTTTGTTTATCTCTTCTAGCATTTGTTTATATACTTGAAGGTCGTTGTTTTCTTTTAGATAATTTCCTAGTACCGTTTCATCTAAAGACAATATCTCTGGTACTAAAAACGAAAGCTCTGTGGAAACTTTTACGTATAAAGACTTTATACGGCTATCTAAAGCCTGGTATTTACTATTTGAAGTATCTTGATCATTACGCATATGAGCATAAGTATATAGCTTACGTAATCGGCTAGTTAGCTCGTCACGATATGTTAAAACTTCTAATAATGCTTCTGGTCCAGAACTTATTGTTCCTTGATAAGAAGAGGCTTTTTTAGCTAACTCCGCTACTTCCTTAAATTCTTTTTCCCAATCCGCTTCAGTAGAAAATATATCCTCCAACTTCCAAGTAAGACGTTCATCTACTTCACTTCTTGTTAAGATTTTATTTTTTGTATCTGCTGTCAAAATACTCTCTCCTCCTATTGTTTCGAACTACGAACCAATTCTATTTTCTCAATTTTCAGCTCCTTTTGCAAGGAATTGGTTATAAAGTAATTTATGCATTTTGGTATAGTTGCATGTACTCTCTAGGTGAAGTTGTTTCGGTATATCTAAGCATTCCAAGAGAATCGCTACATACGCTTTTAAAGCCTTTATCCGCATTACTAATCGATTGGGATCCTTCCAACGATGAACCAGTAAGAAATAGCGATAGTGTTGGTCGGTAATCGTGTCTAACATCAGACTATTGCCTAGTAAAAAATCGATCCACTGCAGCTGCCATTCACAGGCATGCTCATCAAACGCATCAGCCCCATAAGACGGTACCCCAATAAACAAAGGAAGATTTATAGGATTTATTCTCCACTTATAGCACACCTGTAAAAAGGAAGATTGAATACCTTTACGGTTATATAGATATAAATTTTTTAAACGTTTCATTCTCTTATCTTGGTAGAGTTTTAAATAAGTCTGAAACTCGTGCTCAGTAATTGTTTTAACCATAGCTAAAGGCCATGTTTGCATAGTAATGGGTAGCCTATTAATTTTTACGATAAAATGATTGGAATATAGATAAAGGAGATTAGAAATATAGGAAAAGGATTTGGTTTGAGGACAGTACGTGATTAGAACTTTACCATTCATACTATGATATAAAAGTTCTGTTTGAAAAGCAGAAATCTTCATGGAACCAATTTGCTGAAGGGGAAAATCCAGTGGGTTAGGGGTTTTTAAAACCCAAAGTGGTTTGATATGGACCTGCATATAGCCTTTATTACGCTTTCGTATGATGCTAGTGGGTATTTTACTACACTGATACTCCAGTGCAACCTTTATATTGTCTGTAAAGATTAAAATATCCGGCCTTTGCTTAATATCTAAAATAAATGGTTCCAAATTACAAGGTACTTTTTTACTTTGCAAAAAATCGTACAGTTGAATTTTCCCTCTCAGATGATCTTCACTTTCCCCTTCTGAAAATGACTGTGCACAAACGGTATTATGTTGATGAGCAAAATGAGGAATTTTGATGTTGCCGACTTTTAAAATAAGCGTCTCTTTACATTCAGCACAATTATAGACATTTTGTCTCATCATTTTTAAACTGTCTCTTGAATAATGAGCTGGTATGAAGATTTCGCCGTCCTTTGTTAGGGCTGTTAATATGATAATCACCTCCATTCTTAATATACAAATAAAAGAAATAAAACACAATAATCAAAATCATAATGGTATGAGGTTAAAATTTTTAGCTTCGTTAAAGTTACTAGTTGATTTTGACTAACAATTCTTTTTTTTATAGTGACTGTAAACATAAACAATTGAACTTTCAAATGGCTATTAAGAACATAAATAGATGATGAAAATGGGGTTGGTGACAGTTTTTTAGCTTTGTTTATGCGAGTAAATTTATTAGTTCTTTATTAATGCTAAAGCTGTTCCTATTTATTGATTGGAGCGACAGACGGCGACTCCAGTGGGATGAGTGAGACAGATAAGACATCACAACCGCGCGCGTTAGCGACGGGTTATGGCTTATCGCTCACCCCACGGAAAGCGTCCGGCTGGGGCGGAAATCAATTCTACTCTCTGATCTAAGATTTCTTTGGATTATAAATCAACCCTACCCTTTAACATAGCCAAATTTTTAAAACAAAAAAACCTTCTTTTCAGAAGGTTTTAAAAATGTTTATTTAATTCTTCCATCACATTGGCTGCTATAATTTCTTTGCCATACTCTTGTATTATGTGAATTGTTGTTTTTGTGCTTTGCCCAAACTCTGAAATAACACTCAACGTATTTAAAATAACTTCTAACTCCACCATATCCATATCAAAAATTACGTGTAAGTAATATTTTTCATTATAATGATATAAAGAAGTGTCAAGATCTAAATCATCAAGTTTTTTGGACAATCCAATAACATCTTCAAAATTTTCGAATATAAAAGTATATTCTGCGGGTATTTCATCTAAGTCATCCATATAATTTGAAAAATCATCAAACTCATGTGGCCCCATGGAATTGGAGACAGCACTTTTAAATATCTTGTTTGATAAATCCTCTGCACTTAAGCTATCGTCTGATCGTTCATCTTTTGCCATTTCCGTTCGAGTGACAATCACTTCTAAACCTTTTTCCATCGCATGAACTTGTATCCATAAGGGACCATCTAACTCCTCAAAATGATCATCATCATGAACCTCATCCATCATTTCCCAAAAAAGCTGCTCGCTCTTATCTTTATTAAACCATATTTCATCTCGGCTGAAGCCTCTTTCTTCAATGTCGATGTATGAAATGTATACTTTGAAAGTGTTGTCATTGATGCGCTCGATATCCATTTAACACATCTCCTTTCGCTTCTTCCGCCTCATTATTGTAGTGTCTATTACTATTGTATGTTGTTTAATAAAAAAAGAAAAGGATTCCAGCTTCACTTTTAAAAATATTAATACAACTTTTTATGTTTTTAAAAATTATAACATGAGGCAAGAAAAACTAATAAAGAAAAGCTGATGATTTTCAAAATTTCTTTGAAAATCATCAGCTTAATCCTGAACTAATTCACAAGTCTTTGCGCTTCTAGTAATTGATACGCACGAACTTTTCTAGGTAAAAATCTTCGAATTTCATCTTCATTGTATCCAACTTGTAAACGTTTTTCGTCTAATATGATAGGTCTACGAAGTAAACCTGGATATTCTTGAATTAATTCATATAACCTTTGAAGTGGTAGGCTCTCCACATCAACGTTTAATTTTTGGAATATTTTTGAACGAGTAGATATTATTTCGTCTGTACCGTCTTCGGTCATACGTAGTATTTCTTTAATTTCACTGATACTTAATGGTTCAGAAAAGATATTTCTTTCTGTGTAAGGAATGTCATGCTCTTCTAACCAGGCTTTTGCTTTTCTACATGAAGTACAGCTTGGAGAAGTAAATAATGTAACCATCATATTAAAAAACACTTCCTCTCGATTGTTACTTGTGTTATATAAAGTAGATTATAATTAATTTAATGTAGTTTAGCACTTTTATAGTATACACTAATTAATAAGTATTTAAAATACATTTTTCCAGAAATTTTCTCACTTATAAAGAGTATTTACAATTTGTCCATATAATGAACAACCTGATACATTTTTAGAATAATAATGTTTCTTTAATACAATGATACCCTTTTTTAAAAGCATTTAAACCATATTTTCTAAAAAATATTCATTCTCAATTAGCAGTTCTTTAATGAAAACAACTGTTACACTATATAGTACGTTTTTCATGAAAAAAAGTTTCATTTTATGTTGTAATTAAGGCGCGTTTGCTCATTTTTTAAGTAAAATGATCGAATAGTCAGTTGGATTGGATATCACGTACATCTATAGTTTTAATTTCCCCCATTGTTGTCGCTTTAAGCAACTGTATGGAAGTATCCTATCAAAATAGCAGATAGTAAAAAAGCAAAAGCTCCCTAAATTTTACTTTCGTAAAATCTTGGGAGCTTTTAATCCTAGACACTTGTCACATTAGTTAACTGGTGTATAATCTACACCTGGTGTATATTTATTCCCGGCATTCCATAATAAGAATTCGTTAATACCGGCTTCGTTTAATGCCTTTATTTGAGCCTCTACCTCGGTCTTACCATATACTAAGTAATTCCCCTTACCTAGATAAGAAGCAGTAAAATCTTGTAACCAAGGTCTGGACACTGGAGGGTTTTCTAGCTCTCCTAGCTTGGCATTCTCAACCTTAGCGTATTCTTGGACAAGACGGTATGGTTCTAAATCCGGTTTCGCAATCCCAAAATAAGATGTCCAATGACTTGGATAAATCATGGATGAAATGACATCTACATTTTCCGATATCTTCGAGAAATTTTGTCCGATACCTGGAGCTTCTGGTAGTGTTGCGGAGTATCCAAATATATCAACAGACACTTGTACACCATATGGCTTTAATTTTTCTCTAGCATAAGCAACAAAGTCAGTTACTGCTGAAACTCTACGCTGGGTTGAGTCCAACTCAGATGCCTCATATTTTCCCTTACCATATTCTAATGTAGTGTCTCTTTTTTCAAATCCTTCTGGAAAGCGTACATAGTCAAACTGAACTTCCTTAAATCCCATTTTCGCTGCTTCAATTGCAACTTCTACATTGTAATCCCATACTTCTTGCATAAATGGATTAACAAAAGCTTCGCCTCTTCCATTCTTCCAAACGGAACCATTTTCAACAAATGATAATTCTGGCTTTCTTTCCGCTAGTTCCGTGTCTTTAAAAACAACAACGCGGGCAATCGGATAAATCTCTTTTTTCTCCATCACTTCTAGAATTCCTCTAAGATCTTTTATGTATGGTTTTCCAATTTCATACTTGAACAAAGGTGAATCCTCTTTAGGCTTATAAGTTAGGTTCCCAAAATCATCTTTAATATCGATGACCATAGCGTTTAACTCAGTATTATCCATTAGCTCTACTAATTGATTAAACCTTGAACCGCCTGCTGAGTGACCCGTCACGTACACTCCTCTTACCGCATCAGGATAGTTAAAAGTAAGTCCGGAGTCATAGACAAATAGCTTAGAAGAGGATACTAACGTTTCCTCTATTGAATTAAAGCCAAATTCCTTCGATGTAAAATCCTTCGAGAAAGCTTTTGTTTCAGCTGAAACTTCGAATGGTGTCATCATTAAAACACCTAGCATAATACCAGAAATTACTGTTAATAATTTTTGTTTCATAACCGTCTCCCTTTCTTTACGTCTAACATTCTAACAACTATATCGTACGATGAAAAGAGTACATACGTCTAATATTACAATAAAAATTATAATTAATCTAAATGTTCAGCTATATCATTATTTCTTTTTCACCCTTTTACTCCATAAGCATAGAAATTTTGTATAACTTATTTTTAGCTTTAACTTTGAAAATATATTCTGACAAAAAAAGTAGGCTAATTCGAATTTCTTCGATTAGCCTACTTTTAATGGTTTATTAAATACGTGATTGGGATATAGCTTTTAGTTCTTTAAATTCCTTTTCAGAACAAAATACAAAGTGACCCGGTGTAACTTCACGCATTGCAATTTCTTCCCCATCCGTATATTTGTGCGAAGAAGGATCATAAGACTTACGTACACGAGTACGCTCATAGTTAGGATCTGGAAGCGGGATAGCAGATAATAGAGACTGCGTATATGGATGTAATGGATTTGAGTATAATTCTTCGGCAGGTGCAAGCTCTACTAATTTACCGAAATACATTACACCAATTCTATCTGAAATGTATTTAACCATGGAAAGGTCATGCGCGATGAAAAGATATGTTAAACCCTTTTCTTCCTGCAATTCTTTTAATAAGTTAACTACTTGGGCTTGGATAGATACATCTAAAGCTGATATTGGTTCATCCGCAATAATGAATTCAGGATCTACAGCTAACGCTCTAGCTATACCTAAACGTTGACGCTGACCACCAGAGAATTCATGAGGATAACGTTCAGCATGCTCTTTATTAAGACCCACTGTTTCCAGCAATTCAATTACTCGCGCCTTACGTTCAGTCTGATTTTTAACTAAGCCATGAATATCTAAACCTTCTGCTATGATATCCAAAACTTTCATACGCGGATTTAAAGATGCGTAAGGATCTTGGAAGATCATTTGCATTTTACGGTTAAAGATTTTTAAATCTTTTTTTGATTTTTTATCATGTACGTTTACACCATCATAAATAACTTTTCCGTCAGTAGCATCATAAAGTCGAATAATAGTTCGTCCAGTTGTAGACTTACCACATCCGGATTCACCTACTAAACCCAAAGTTTCACCTTTATAGATATCAAAGCTAATGTCGTCTACTGCACGAACTTCATTTTCTTTACCTTCGTTAAAATATTGCTTTAAATTTTTAATTTCTAGTAATTTTTCAGCCATTAGTTAGTACTCCCTTCGTAGTAACGACTTCCAGGGAAATTTTTCATACGTTCAACAATAGAAGCAGGTGGCTCTACTTTTGGTGCATCGGGATGCAATAACCATGTAGCAGCGTAATGCGTATCACTAACCTTAAAGAATGGAGGAGATTGCTCCATATCTATTTTCATCGCATAGTCACTACGAAGAGCAAAAGCGTCTCCTTTAGGAGGGCTTAACAAATCGGGTGGTGTTCCTGGAATTGCATAGAGCTTTTCTTCAGCAGTATCTAATGAAGGCATAGAGCTTAACAAGCCCCATGTATATGGATGCTGAGGGTTATAGAATATTTCATCTACCGTCCCAGTTTCCACAATCTTACCACCATACATTACAGCTACTCTGTCCGCAACATTAGCTACTACTCCTAAATCATGCGTAATAAAGATGATGGATGTATCAATTTTCTTTTGTAAGTCTTTCATTAATTCTAAAATTTGCGCTTGAATTGTTACATCCAATGCCGTTGTTGGTTCATCCGCAATCAGAATCTGTGGATTACAAGCTAGGGCAATAGCTATAACAATACGTTGACGCTGTCCACCAGAGAATTGATGAGGATATTGTTTTATACGAGCTTCCGGCTTTGGCATACCAACTAGACGCAATAAATCCACCGCTATTTTTCTTGCCTCTGCCTTACTTACTTTACGATGCTTTAAAATAGGCTCCATAATTTGTTTACCTATTGTCATTGTTGGGTTTAAAGAAGTCATTGGATCTTGGAAAATCATAGAGATATCTTTTCCGCGAATCTTTTGCATTTCTCTATCCGTAAGCTTTGTTAAATCTTTACCATTAAAAAGAATCTGTCCATTTTTAAATTCAGAGCTTGATTCCGGTAATAAACGCATAATCGCCTTAGTTGTAACTGACTTACCAGAACCAGACTCCCCTACGATTGCAAGTGTTTCACCTTTTAAAAGATCGAAGTTAACACCACGAATAGCTTTAACTTCACCTGCAAAAGTATGGAAGGAAAGCTCTAGATCTTTAACTTCCAATATTTTATCCATCCTTGCTTTCCTCCTTTAGTCTTTCATTTTTGGATCTAGCGCATCTCTTAAACCATCACCAAGAAGGTTAAAGGACAGCATTAGTAAGCTTATAATTACAGCTGGGAATACTAAAATATGTGGCTGGAATTTTAGTAATTTAACTCCATCATTAATTAGTGTACCTAAAGAAGCTGCAGGCGGTTGTAATCCTAACCCGATAAAGCTTAAGAAAGCTTCGAAGAAAATCGCACCAGGTATAGTAAACATCGTGTTAATAACAATAATACTTAAAACGTTTGGTAGAATATGTTTTGTTATGATTCTGTTATTTGAAGCACCTAACGTACGAGAAGCTAAAACAAATTCTTGGTTTTTATATTTCAAAACCTGAGCTCGAACAACGCGAGACATACCTATCCATCCAGTTATCGTAATGGCAATAATAATTGCCGTGATACCAGGATCCATAAACATAATCATGAGAATAACAATTACTAGATTCGGAATACCAATTAGAATCTCTACTATACGCTGCATAACATCATCTACACGTCCACCGTAGTAACCCGAGATACCTCCATAGGCCACTCCAATAACCATGTCAATTAGCGCTGCCATGAATGCGATGAAAAGTGACACCTGAGTTCCTTCCCATACTCGAGCAAACATATCACGACCTAGACCATCTGTTCCAAACCAATAATAAGTATCTACATTTTTTAATTCATATAAATTGACTTCTTTACCTGCCAAGTTTCCATATCCGTCCATAATTCCAAGCTTTTCGATTCCTGGAACTTTTGGTGGCAAGTTAGCATGTGTAATTGTTTGTGTTTCTGCATCATGAGGGCCAATGTATGGACCAATCAATGACATAAGAATAATAAATACTAGTATAAAAACACTGACTATAGCAGCTTTATTTTTTCTTATACGATACCAAGCATCTTTCCAAAAGCTTACGCTCGGTTTAGAAATTCTCTCCGCTTGACTGCTATCTACATGGATTCTATCAAATGAATCAGCAGGTAATTTTTTCAAGTCTTGACTCATTAGTTTTTACCTCCTGACAAACGAATACGTGGATCAATGATTCCATAAAGTAAATCTATAATGAATATTACAACAATTAAGAATACAGAGAAGAAAATCGTAGTACCCATAATAATAGAATAGTCATTTACATTAATAGATTTTACAAATTGTTCTCCGATTCCTGGGATAGCAAAGATTTGTTCAATTACTAATGACCCAGTTAACAATCCTGCTGCCATCGGACCAAGTACAGTCACTAACGGAATCAAAGCATTTCGCAAAGCATGTTTAAATGCTATTTCAGTACCATTGGCTCCTTTAGACTTTGCTAATGTTATATAATCAGAGCTTAAAACTTCTACCATCTCGGTTCTTATAAAACGAGCTGCAGTAGCCAGTGGTCCCAGTGCTAATGCAATGGAAGGCATAATACTTGAGGCCCATCCATCTTTCCATAAAGCTACCGGTAGAATTCCCCACTTTACACCTAACCAATATTGTAATACTGTGGCAAACACGAACGATGGTATAGAGATACCAATAATGGCTATGATGGTACTTCCATAGTCCCAAAATGTATTTTGTTTTAATGCAGCAATCATTCCTAAAAGAATACCTACTAGTACTCCGGCAATAAGACCTTGGGCACCAATTTGGAACGATGGTCCAATACGACTTAAAATCAAATCAGTAACTTCAGCATTTTTGAACTGAAACGAGTTACCTAAATCACCTTGAACTAAGTTAAGCATGTAATTTACATACTGGACGGGAACTGGATCATTTAATCCATATTTCGCTTCCACTATTTCAAGTTGAGACGGGGATAGTTTTGAAGCAGAGCTTATAGGGGATCCTGGTAGCGTCTTCATTAAGAAGAATGTAGCTGTCGCAATCAGGAAAAGCGTGATAAACATATAAAAAACACGACGCAAAATATATTTCGCCATCTTTGCACCTCCTAAATTATTTAATAAATTATAATTTTACTAATCTATATATTAAACAAAAAAAATAGTAATTTGTCAAAATCATATTTTATAGTAAAAATATTGCGTATATTTCGACTCATTTAAAAAGAGAGTATATGTTCCGAAAGGAATACATATACTCTCATTTTATGAGATTTTTAAAACTTTAAACTATCTTAGTTTTTACCTTCGATATATGCCCATTTGTAGCTATAGTCTCCACCGAATGGGTGAGCAACGATACCTTTAACATATGGTTTTTGAAGTTGCATAAGACCACGTTGGTAAATTGGTCCAATAGCATAGTCTTCAGCAATTAGAAGTTTTTCAGCATCAGCAAGTGCTTGCCAACGAGCTTCTGTATCTAATGCTAATTCATTGTTAGCAGAAGTTACTAACTCATCATATTTCGGGTTAGAATAAGACATTTGGTTGTTACCACCATCAGTTAACCATAAGCTCATGAATGTGTAAGGATCTTGGTAATCTGGTCCCCATCCAGCAACTTGAATGTCATAGTCTTGGTTTGTATCAAGATCTAAGCGCACTGCAAATGGTACTTCTTTAAGAGTAACAGTTAAACCTGGTAAGTTTGTTTCTAATTGATTTTTGAAATACTCATCCATCTTCTTAGAAAGATCAGAGTCTCCGCCAAGAATTTCTAGAGTAAGCTCAGTAACTCCTAGTTCTTTTAAGCCTTTGTCCCAAGCTGCTTTTGCTTCTTCTACGTTAAATGTAGACATATCTCCATTAACTTCGCGGAAATCATTAGCATCTTCGTCAAAAGTGAATCCTTGTGGTACTAGGTAATGAGCAGGTACAGAACCATTAGCTAAAACTACTTTAACTAAATCTTCTTTGTTGATAGCTTTTGAAACTGCTTCACGAATATTTACGTTAGCAAGTGGAGTAGGTTCTCCATTACGTTCTTGATTGTATTTGAAATAGAATACTGATGTTTCCATTTCTGTTACTAGTTCTGGATCATTAGCATATTGCATTGCATACTCACCAGATAGACCAGTACGGTCTTTTTCACCATTAGTGTAAAGGTTAACCGCTGTAGCTACTTCTTTAACTACATCATAGTTAATTTCAGTAAGTTTCACAGTATCTTTATCCCAATATTGATCATTTTTAACTAGTTTCCAGCTTAAGCCTGTTCCATCCCAATCTTGTAAAGCGAATGGTCCGTTGTATAAAAGTGCTTCAGAGTTTTTAGAGTAATTTTCACCTTGAGTTGTAACGAATTCTTCTTTTTGTGGTAAGAATGTACCAAATGACATTAATGATAAGAAGTAAGGAACTGGTTTTTCAAGAGTAACTTCTAATGTTTTCTCATCTAGAGCTTTAACACCTAATTCAGTATACTCAACTTCTCCAGCTACAATTTTAGATGCATTTGCGATTACGCCTTCCATCATATATGGACCGTATTCAGAAGCAGTATCTGGGTTCATAGCACGTTTCCAAGCGAATTCAAAGTCATTTGCAGTAACTGGTGTACCATCAGACCAATTAGCGTCACGTAATTTGAACGTATAAACTAATCCATCTTCAGAAACTGTTGGCTCTCCATCAGAAATTGCTGGTACAGCTACATTTTCTTGATTCAAACGGTAAAGACCTTCATTTACGTTGTTTAGTAGATCGAAACCTACTGAGTCAGTTACTAAAGCAGAATCAAGAGTTGGAATTTCAGAACCCATGATTAAGTTTAATACTTGCTCTTCGTCTAATGTTGCTTCTTCAGCACCATCGTCTTCTTTTTCTCCATCTGTTTCAGTTGCTGGTTCGTTAGCTGGTGTTTCTTTAGCCTCATCGTCGCCGCCACATGCAGCTAGGAATAGACCTACAACTAACAGTAGGCTAAGAAGCCATACTAATTTACTATTCTTCACAAAAATAACCTCCCTAATATTCAGAAAAATTCATTACATTTATTATTATACATTTTATAAGAGAGTTGTACATACCTTTTTTTAAATATTTTTACAATCATGTAACAAAATCATTACATTGTCCTAACGAATTAGGAAGATTCTTAACTATTTTGTTAATTATCTTTTATATTTTTAGCTTTGTTAAAGTTATTGGTTGATTTTGATTAACAATTCTTTTTTATAGTGACTGTAATAATTAAAAAAGGAACTTTCAAATGGCTATTAAGAACATAAACTAGATTATGAAATTGGGTTGGTGCAGTTTTTAGCTGTGTTTATGCGAGTAAATTTATAAGCACTTATCGATGCATTAAAGCTGTTCCCATTTATTGATTGCAGCGCCAGACGGCGACTCCTACGGGATGAGGGAGACAGATAAGACCTCACAACCACGCGCGTAAGCGATGGGTGATGGCTTATCGCTCACCCCGTGGAAAGCGTCCGGCTGGCGCGAAAATCAATTCTACTTTCTGATTTAAATATTTCTTTGCATCATAAATCACCCCCGAACTTTAACATAGCCATATTTTTTTATTAGTTTTGATTATTTCAAGCAAATCTTCTATAATTTAAATTATTAGAGGTGAATTATGAAAAAGAAGCTTATCTATTTTTTTAGTGCTCAAATTATAATAGTTTTAGTGATGCTATTAACGTCTATACGTATCGATTTGGAAGCATATATTAATGTTTCCTTCTATATAGGAGGGCTTGTTACATTTGTAGGGTTAGTTACATATGTTGTATCAGGAGGATTTTTTGACTTATATGTATCAAGCTCTAGAAAATTTTTCACGCGGAAGCATTTGAGAGAAGAAATAGAGAATATGCGACTTCCTTCCGAAGTTTTTTCTTTCTCCCCTAAACCACTATTTGCTTTAGGGTTATCGATTTTAGCTTGTACATGTATAGCGTTACTTTTTTATTATGGATAAATTTGTCCCTTGATTTTTGAGTTTCTTCTATATATAATAATCAAAACTAAATAAAGAGCTTTGATGAAGAAAGTACATTTATAGAGTATGTTTAGAGAGTCTGCGGATGCTGCAAGCAGATCATACGATAAATGGAATGGGCTTCTGAGCAGTATAAGTGAAAGGTCAAGTAGCTTATACCGTTTCCTTCGCGTTATGAAGAAGAGTGGCTATTTATTTTAGCAAGCTGGGTGGTACCACGGATATTACATCATTCGTCCCTTTTTTAGGGATGCATGATGTTTTTTTATATTCTAAGGAGGAAAATTTTATGAAAACACTTTTTTCGGGCGTCCAGCCTACCGGTACAATTACTTTGGGAAATTATATCGGCGCATTTAGACAGTTTATAGACCTACAAAATGATAACGATTGTATTTTTTGCATCGTAGATCAGCATGCTATTACTGTAGCTCAAGACCCCCAAGAACTTCAAAATCATATTCGTTCGTTGGCAGCCTTATATCTAGCGGTAGGAATAGATCCAGAGAAGTCGATTTTGTTTGTCCAATCAGAGGTTCCAGCCCATGCAAAAGCAGGATGGATGATGCAATGTATTTCTCACATTGGAGAACTGGAAAGAATGACGCAGTTCAAAGATAAATCAGATGGGAAAGATGCTGTGACTGCTGGATTATTGACTTACCCACCACTTATGGCCGCTGATATACTTCTCTACCAAACAAACATCGTACCTGTTGGCGATGATCAAAAACAACATATAGAGCTAACTCGTGACTTGGCAGAACGTTTCAATAAAAGATACGGTAATGTATTAACTATGCCTGAAATCCAGCTTCCTAAGCACGGCGCACGTATCAAATCCCTGCAGGATCCAACGAAAAAAATGAGTAAGTCAGACCCTAATCAAAAAGCAACTATTCGTATTTTAGATACGCCAAAGCAAATAGAAAAGAAAATCAAAAGCTCTGTTACTGATTCAGAAGGAATCGTAGCATTTGATACTGAAAACAAACCAGGTGTCTCTAATCTATTAACAATAGAATCTGCTTTGACGGGTACACCTATTCCAGAATTAGTAGCTAAATATGAAGGAAAAGGTTATGGAGATTTTAAAGCATCTGTTGCAGAAGCTATTATTAATCATCTAGCACCTATTCAACAGAGATACGAGGAATTATTAAACTCATCAGAACTAGATTCCATTCTAGATCGCGGTGCAGAAAAAGCTAACCAATTAGCAAATGAAACACTAGTTAAGATGGAAGCCGCAATGGGTCTCGGTAGAAGACACTAATCGTTAATCCTAAAATAGATAGACAAAATACAATAAAGTCTTTTGAGTTTAGCATATACATCAACACAGATTTCCATGAATATCCTAAAGATAAGAAATTTAAATATAGTACTAAATGGGAGCAGCTGATAATTGCTATTCCGTAGCTTATTAGAAAAATTAGTAGTCTCATTAGTATCACGTCCTTCATAAAACATATGAAAAACCGTCCCTAAACTTTCGTCTAGGAACGGTTTTTTTGAAGATTATTTTAATGGCTCTTCTGATACTAGTTGAAGTTCATGTAATCCAAAGTCAGTTCCATAAGTTACATCATAGTTTTTCACTGCTTTGTTTACTACATAAATTGCGCTACGGAATTGAGTAGGAATTACTGGAACTTGCTCTGACATGTATACTTGGAAATCACGGAATGCTTGCGCACGTTTTGCAGAGTCAAATGCATCCGGTGAATCGATAGCTGCTAATAATTCATCTAATTCAGGTGAAGTAAAGCGGCTATAGTTAAATGCTGAGTCTTTTCCATATAAGCCTAGTGGTGATGGGTTTGTACCTGTTCCCCAAGCTCCCATGTAAATATCAATTTCAGGATCATCTGCTTCTACTTTATCATAGAAAGAGTTCATTTCGATTAAACGGCCAGTTGTTAAAACCACTTTTAGACCAACGTCTCTCCAGTTTTGAATCCAATATGCAGCCATTTCTTCAGCTGTAACGTCTCCTGACATACCTGCATAATTAATCTCTAATTTTTCGCCTTCTGGAGTTTCACGGAATCCGTCTCCATCGATATCTTTATAACCAGCTTCATCTAATAATTGCTCTGCTTTTGCTGGATCATACTTAATGCCTTCTAAAGTGTCATCATAGAAAGAAGCAAATGCTGGTGGTATTAAACCAGTAGCACGAGTACGTAAATTATCGTAGTATGCCTCATTTACAGACTCTACGTCTAAAGCATAACCCATTGCCATACGTAAGTTTAAGTTAGCCATCTTGGCATTTGGATCCATCGTACTTAATTTAGCTTTAGTATCAAACTTTCCTAATTTAAATCCAAGGTAAGAATAAGATAGCTCTGGTTGTACAAGTATTGAAGCATTTTTAAATTCTTTTACTTCCGCATATTTCGTTGCTGGTAATGATCCAGCTGTCATGTGGTATTCACCAGTTTCTAAAGCTTTTGAGATAGAGCTAGAAGGTACTACTTTTAAAAGTACTCCATCCAACTTAGGCTCACCTTTAAAGTAATGCTCATTTTTTACGAATTGAACAGATTCACCAGGAATAATTTTTTCAAATTTAAATGCACCTAAAGATAATGGGTTTTTACGAACTGGGTCAGATTCTAACAATTGTCCTACTGGAATATCTTTTAAAATATGACTTGGTTCAGCAGAACCCCATAGACCATCTCCACCTGAATAAATTGCTGGAGATAATTTTTTAAAGGAAATTTCTAATGTAGTTTCGTCAACCTTTTTTAATCCAGAAATTGTATCAGCAGTTCCTGCATTATACTCTTCTGCACCAATGATATTTTTAAAATCTCCGTCATAACGAATACCTTGATAGTCTGGGTGTCCAATGATTAAATATGGAAGCATAACATCTTCAATTTTCAAAGGCTCGCCATCTGACCATTTTACACCTTCACGGATTTTAATTGTTGCTTTGTTTGTATTAGGGTCTGCTTCAAGTGTAGCAATACCTCTGTCATCAATTAAAAAGTCACCATCTACAGAGAAAATGGAATTACTAGCGTAATCTAAAATATCTGCATCTACACCATTTTGATATAATACTAGAGAGAAGATCCCTTCAAAAGGAGTATCTGTTCCTAATGCAACCTTTAAAATTCCGCCATCAATTGCATCTCCCTCATGCTCAACCTTTTGAGAAAATTCTGAAGTACCTTCTTCTGCAGCAGGTTCTTCCTCTTTATCTTCTTCTTTATCCTTATCTTCCTCAGTCTTTGCCGGTTCTGTTGTTCCTTCAGTATTTGAGCCTGAAGATTCTTCGTCGTTGTTACATGCGCCTAACACAAGCATAAATGCTATTAGTACAGCTAATAATGTCCAAAGCTTCTTATTCATCCTTTTTCCTCCTTTTTATATATCTTTATATATCAAACAGAAATCGTTTAATACCATATTCATTATCCTTGCCTTTGTCTTGCGTCTGCCGAGCGACGTAGCGCTTGCCCTACATAATTGATGGAAAGCATTAATAACAAAATTAGCAAGGAAGCTGGTAGCCATACCCACCATTTGTCCTCTAAAATTAACGGATTATTCGCATAACTCACAAGAGTTCCCAAGCTAGGTACACTTTGCGGTAAGCCAAAGCCTAAATAAGATAATCCTGTTTCTAAACCTACATTTCCTGCAAAACTTAACGTCAGTTCAACGATTAGAATAGAGCTAAGATTAGGCATAACACCTGTAAAGATAATTCTGCCATTGCCAGTTCCTAATGTTTTAGAGGCATTTATATAATCTCTTCTACTCTCAGTTAATGACTTACTTCTAACCAGTCGGGCCGTTGACACCCATAAAAAAGTACTCATAATAAGAACGAACTCAAATATAGAGTATTTCGGAATAATTGTTACAAACACAATGATGATCATTAAAGTTGGAATAGTGATGAAAAAGTCAATAATTCTCATAAATATATTGTCTATTAAACCACCAAAGTAGCCTGTAATCATACCAATGGCCACACCTACAATACCTGTTATAATTGTCACCGATAATGCTATAGTAATGGAGTTTCTAGCTCCGATGATTAACTGTCCTAAAATGGAACGTCCACCCTGATCAGCTCCCAGAATAAACTTTTCGCCAGGTTCTGAAAATTTGTCTCTTAAACTTACATTCATTAATTCTTCTTGATTGATCATTGCTGCTGAGATATAGATAGCTATTATTCCAATGACTAAACAAAATAGCGAGAACATTGCTAACTTATCTTTTTTAAACTCTCTTACTAGCACTTGAAAACCTGTAGGCGGAGAGCTTTGTGTGTTTTTTTCTAGAATTTCTGTATTAAGTATTTGTTCACTCATCATACTCTCTCCTTAACCTTATATTTTGGGTCAATCTATTCTAATACGTGGATCTACAATGCTCATGATGATATCAGACAATAGACTACCTAATAAAGTTAAGAAGCCAAAAAGCAATACTAAAGCGGTAATAACGCTATAATCCCTGGAGGATATAGATTGTATAAACAATTGCCCCATGCCTTGATATCCAAAAATGGTTTCTATAAATATGGAGCCACCTAGTAACCCAGTAATTGTAAACCCTAGAAAAGCTGCAATTGGCAATAATGAGTTTCGGAAAATGTGTCTACTGTATACTTTTTTAATAGGAATTCCCTTACTTCTTGCTGTACGGACATAATCCATCGACTTTGCATCTATAATTTCAGATCTTAGGTACTGAATTACTGCGGTCGTTCCAAGGATTGCATAGGTCATTGCAGGCAATAGCATATGATAAATTCGGTTCCATACATACCCAAGGGTACCTTCCTCGTACTTTATGTCCACCGTACCGGCTGTCGGAAACCATCCAAGATGATAACCGAAAAAGAATAATGCTAGCAAGCCAAGTACGAATGTTGGGATCGCATAGGTCACAAAAGAGTATAGTACGATTGTTTTATCTAGGAATGTATCTTGAAAGCGCCCCGCCAATACTCCTAACGGAATAGCTATTAAGTATAGAAGAACAACGCTGAGCAAGGATAGCCACAGTGTGTTCATCGCCCGAAATCCTATTAAATCCGCAACAGGCATGCTATACGTATAACTCTTACCAAAATCCCCTTGAATTGCATTCGTTATCCAATTGTAGTATTGTACATACCAAGGATCGTAAAATCCTGCTAACACTCTCATTTCTTCTAATCGATTAGGATCGGATTCTGGTGTTATTAGGCCTGTGAATGGGTCTCCAGGCATTTGCTTAGCTAATATAAATATTAGTAGGCTTAAGACAAAAAGCTGTGGAATCATGGCTAAAACTCTTCTCAATATTGTTTTCCACATATTAGATGACCTCCTTGCTTCTAGTGGCCATTGCTACTTGATGAGTAGTTGAGATTGGTACTAAATCTAATACTTTCCCATCCTTATCAAAGTATTTCTGATGATCAGTTACATAATTTTTTTCTACTTCAATTCTTTCTCTTTTTCTTGCTTCTCTACCTTTTGGATTTACGTCAGGTATAGCCGATAGCAATCTCCTTGTATAGATATGTTGAGGATTTGTATAAATATCTTCCCTACTTCCAGTTTCTACAAATTTACCTTTGTACATAATAGAAATTTCATCACACATATGTTTAACTACACCCAAATCGTGGGATATAAATAAGTAACTTAATCCAAATTCTCTTTGTATATCTTTCATAAAATTCAACACTTGTGCTTGAACCGATAAATCTAGTGCTGATACTGGTTCATCTGCTATGATCAATTTAGGATTTGTTGCAATAGCACGAGCAATGCCAATCCTTTGTTTCTGACCGCCTGAAAACTCATGAGGATACTTTACCTTGACATCCTCGCTCATTCCCACTATTTCTAACAGTTCATTAATTTTTCTTTTTTCTTCGGTAGGAGACAGTTTCAAAAAATTTCTAATAGGTTCTGCTATGATATCTTGAACTCGTTTTCTAGGATTTAAACTTGAGTGAGCGTCTTGAAATATCATTTGAATATCTCGATTATAGGAAGAAGATGGACTACGACGGCTATTTGTAACATCCTGTCCTTCGTATATGATTTGTCCAGATGTTATTTTTTCAAGTCCAATAATAGATTTACCAGTAGTAGACTTTCCACAGCCAGATTCTCCTACCAATCCATACGTTTTCCCTTTTTCAATTTCTAACGAGATTCCATCTACTGCATGCACACGATCAACCACTGTATTAAAAAATCCACCCCTGATAGGATAATGAACATGTAAGTCCTTAATTTGCATAAAACTCATTGGTTACTTCCCCTTTCTCACCCTCAAAATGAAAATGCTGCCAACATGTGCATCTGACAAGGTGTCCTGGAGAAACTTCATGCAATACTGGATTTTTTTCATGTGTCTCTTCACTGATCCAAGGGATTCTGGCAGAAAATCTACATCCTTCTCGAGGTAATTTGGCTAAAGAAGGTACAATTCCTTGAATAACTTCAAGCCTATCATTCTCACTATTCATCTGTGGTATAGAGTTAAATAATGAACGAGTATAAGGGTGTAACGGATTAGAAAATAGTTCCTCTACAGGAGCCTCTTCAATAATTTGTCCTGCGTACATTACTGCAACCCGGTCTGCTACTTCAGCTACTACGCCTAAGTCATGTGTTATTAATATAATTCCCGAACCTGTTTCTTTTTGTAAGTCAATAAGTAAGTCCAATATTTGAGCTTGAATGGTTACGTCCAATGCAGTAGTTGGTTCATCTGCAATGATTACTTTAGGCTTACAAGAGATTGCAATCGCAATGATAACCCGCTGTCTCATCCCTCCAGACAATTGATGTGGGAATTGTTTTGCAGTTCGCTCTGGATTTGGGATACCTACTTGTTTTAATAACTCTAATACTCTTTTTTTTCTTTCAGACTTACTCAGCTTTGTATGAAAGGCAAGGCTTTCTTCAATTTGGTCTTGAATCTTCATCAACGGGTTTAATGCAGATAAGGGATCTTGGAAAATCATCCCTATTTCTTCTCCTCGAACAGCATTAAAGTTTTCATCATTCAATTTAGCAAGATTGATACCATTGTATATAATTTCGCCTTCCACTCTTGTTTTGTTGTGGTCATGTAACCCAATAATGGACGTTGCTAAAGTAGATTTCCCACAACCTGATTCTCCTACGATTGCCAGAATTTCATTTCTCTTTAGCGAAATGGATACCCCATCCACGGCATCATAATATGTATCTTTTATTCTGAATCCGGTATGTAAATTGTTTATGGTTAATAGCTGTTCTGAGTTGTTCAAACTAATTCTCCTCTCACGCAACTTTATGTTCGGTCTGATTTTTTCCAAATAATTAAAGATTAAAACTTTTCTGTTATTTGATTCCTTTTGTAAAGTCTATTACAGGATGATTACAAGCGCAATACAAATTTTTTATATATTTTGTTTATTTAATATATTCTGAACCATACAAAATTATTATAAACATTGGAATATCAAGGTTTTAATTAGTCTAAATAATGGAAAATTGTTATGAAAATAAATTAAATATACACTTATTTCTTAATACTTTTTAATATATATTTGTTCTAAAAGAACTATAATATACAAAAAAATCCACGTTCACAAGAACGTGGATTTTTTGTTGTTTATTTGATTTTTTTAAATAATATACTTGCATTATGACCACCAAAACCTAATGAATTACTCATAGCATAGTCAATTTCTTCTTTTCTTGCCTCATTTGGAACATAGTCTAAATCGCATAACGGATCAGGCGTTTCCAGATTTGTGGTAGGCGGTAAGATGCCTTCATGGAGAGCTAATACACTGAATATTGCCTCTACCCCTCCTGCCGCACCGAGCAAGTGACCAGTCATAGATTTAGTGGAACTCATAGCCAGATTGTACGCATGCTCACCAAATACGGATTTTACAGCCATTGTTTCAAACTGATCATTATAAGGCGTACTAGTACCGTGCGCATTAATATAATCGATTTTCTCCGGAGACACTCCTGCATCGTCTAATGCTTGCTTCATCGCTCTAGCTGCCCCTTCTCCTTCTGGAGCTGGTGCAGTAATATGGTGGGCATCTCCTGTAGAACCATAACCTATTATTTCTGCATAGATTTTAGCACCACGAGCAACAGCGTGCTCATATTCTTCTAATATAAGAATTCCAGCTCCTTCACCAATAACAAATCCGTCTCGATTAGCATCAAAAGGTTTCGATGCGGTATTAGGATCTGTATTTAAAGAAAGTGCCGTATTGGAGCAAAAACCAGCTACAGACATATGCGTAATCGGAGACTCTGCTCCGCCGGTAATCATCACATCTGCATCTCCTCGTTCGATTACTTTAAAAGCATCCCCTATAGAGTTAGTGCCGGATGCACAAGCCGTTACCGTACATGAATTAATCGCCTTTGCCCCAAAATGAATTGACACCTGACCTGCAGCCATATCAGGAATCATCATTGGCACGAAGAATGGACTTACGCGTCTCGTTCCTTTTTCTAAAAATACTCGGAACTGATTCTCGTATGTCTCCATTCCACCAATACCTGAACCAATCCAAACGCCCGTTCGTAGACCTAGCTCTTCTGTGATTGTTAAATTGGCGTCCTCTACTGCCATAATTGCAGAAGCTAAAGCATAATGAGTAAAACGGTCCATTTTTCGTGCATCTTTCTTTTCAATATACTTCTCTATGTCAAAATCTTTTACCTCTGCGGCCACTTTCGCTGGAAACAAAGATGCGTCAAGTCTTGTTAACATTCCAACACCTGATTTACCTTCCTTAATACCAGCCCAAGTAGTTTCTACATCATTACCTAGTGGTGTTACGGCACCTAATCCTGTTACTACAACCCTACGTTTCGTCATGTATGTCCGTCCCTTCGACAAATTAAATTATTTTCCCCATTTTAGCGCTATTGCTCCCCAAGTCAAACCTCCACCAAAACCTACCATTACAATAATATCATCATCTTTCACTTTTCCATTTTTTACTTCTTCTTTTAATGCTAGTGGAATAGATGAAGATGATGTATTGCCGTATTTATGAATGGTTTTTGCCATTTTTTCAGCAGGCAACTCTAATCGTTCTCTAGATGCCTCCATAATACGAATATTTGCTTGATGAGGGATTAACAAATCAATATCTGTTTTTTGCAATCCTGCTTTTTCGATAACATTAATAGCAGATTCACCCATTTGGCGAACCGCAAATTTAAATACCTCTCTACCATTCATCGTAATGTAAGGTCCGTCCTGCAATAAATACTTTCCTCCACTACCATTGGCTCCGAGCTCAAAGGACAATATGCCTCTGCCTTCTGAGACTTCTCCAATAACTACAGCCCCTGCTCCATCCCCAAAGAGGACAGCAGTATTTCGATCTTCCCAGTCTGTAATTTTAGACAGCTTTTCCACACCAATTACTAACACATGAGAATACGTTTTAGATTCTACAAATTGCTTTGCAGTAACGACACCATACATAAACCCTGCGCATGCTGCGGATATATCCATTGCAGCTGCATTAGTAGCCCCTAATTGCTCCTGAAGCATCGTGGAGACACTAGGAAAAGGGCGATCCGGGGTTACTGTTGCTACCAAAATTAGTCCTATTTGTTCCGGAGAAATTCCTGCATCCTCTATTGCTTCCTTAGCTGCCTTTACAGCCATATGTGAACTTTCTTCTCCAGGAGCAGCTATTCGACGCTCCTCTATACCAGTCATTGTTTTTATCCATTCATCCGATGTATCTATTCTTTTTTCAAGGTCTTCATTGGTTAAAATCTTCTCAGGTGCATAAGTTCCTAAACCTATAATTCCTGCATTCATGAAATTCCTCTTTTCTTGTAATCTATTATTAGTACCTGGTATTAATAATAGCGAATATATGAACATTTTTCAACATAGTTGTTGGATGTTAAGAATAATTCTTTTGTATAGGACAACCCTATGTTATGATAGCTATAGATAAATTAATTTTTTTGAGGTGAAATTATATGCAATATGTTATGACAGTAATTTGGACACTTATCTTGGTTACGATGTTAAATTACGTAGTAGGATCAGTTAATGGCGTAGAAGAATTTAACTTTTTCCATGGTTTATATATGGCTATCCCAGCAGCTATTATAATTATACTAATTACTAAAGTAATTCCGGATGAGCCTGTAGAAGCTAAACATCATTAATAAAAAAAACTCCCTTCAAAAGGGAGTTTTTTTATTTGATAGCTGTATAGCGATACTATTTCACCATTAGCTGGCCATCCTCCAGGCTCGCTACAATTGTGCTACCAGGCAGGACATTCCCTCCAATTAGCATTTTTGCAACTGCTGTTTCGAGATATCGTTGAATAAATCTTCTGAGCGGTCTAGCACCATAAGCTGCATCTGTTCCCTCTTCCACGATCCACGTATAGACATTTTCCTCTACCTCTAATGTAACTTCCTGCTCCAACAAACGATTCTGTAGTTGTTTTACATACTTTTTCGCAATCAATTCAAAGTGATGAGTCGTTAAGGAGTGGAACATTATAATGTCGTCCATACGGTTTAATAACTCTGGCTTGAAGTGTGCGCGAAGAGCAGTCATTACCAGTTCCTCGTCCGTTTCTGAAACTTCCCCTGTGGTATTGGATAAATATTGGGAGCCTATATTGGAAGTCAAAATGACAACCGTATTTGTAAAATTGACGATTCTTCCCTGGCTATCTGTAATCCTTCCATCATCCATCAGCTGTAACAAAATATTAGCAACATCTGGATGAGCCTTTTCTATTTCATCTAATAGCACTA
Organism: Psychrobacillus sp. FSL W7-1457; assembly: GCF_038593405.1. NCBI lineage: Bacteria > Bacillati > Bacillota > Bacilli > Caryophanales > Bacillaceae > Psychrobacillus > Psychrobacillus sp. FSL W7-1457. The sequence continues at coordinate 1,105,934 of NZ_CP151993.1, read as the reverse complement.
CAGAATATGGATTTCTTCGCACAGCCTCTGTAAGTTGACCACCTTCCTCATAGCCTATATATCCTGGAGGTGCACCGACTAATCGAGATACGCTATGCTTTTCCATATATTCGGACATGTCTATACGAATGAAATGTTCTTCTGAGTCAAACAGGTTTGCGGCTAAAGATTTAGCTAGTTCTGTTTTACCTACACCAGTTGGCCCCAAGAAGAGAAACGAGCCAATTGGTTTATTTGGATCTTTTATGCCTGCTCGTGCGCGCCAAACAGCCTCTGTCACTAATTGTACTGCCTGATCTTGACCAACTACACGCTCTCCTAATGTTTCTTTGAGACGGAGAAGTTTTTCTCTTTCTCCTTCTACCAGCTTAGTTACAGGTATACCCGTCCACCTTGAAATAATATGGGCTATTTCATCAGCAGTTACCTCTTCACGAAGTAAACGTGAATCATAATCATTGTTTATCTCATCTTCGTATGATTGAAGTTCCTTTTCTAAAGGTGGTATTTTACCATGACGTAGCTCTGCTGCTTTATTTAAATCGTATTTATTTTCTGCTTCCTCTAACTCTCTACGATAGCGGTCTAACAGCTCTCTCTTTTTTTGAACTACTTGAATGGACTCTTTCTCTGATTCCCATTTTTTACGCATATCTGCTGAGGACTTGTCTAACTCCTCTAATTCCTGACGCAATTGTTCTAATCTCTTTTTGCTAGCTGAATCCTTTTCTTTCATCAGCGCTTGCTCCTCAATTTGGAGCTGCATCATTCTTCTTGTTACTTCATCCAGCTCTTGAGGCATTGAATCTATTTCCGTACGAATCATGGCACATGCTTCATCTATTAAGTCTATTGCCTTGTCAGGAAGAAAACGTTCTGTAATATAGCGGTTGGAAAGCTGAGATGCTGCTACAATTGCTCGATCGTGTATACGTACACCATGATGTAATTCAAAGCGTTCCTTTAAACCGCGAAGGATGGATACTGTATCCTCTACGGAGGGTTCTCTTACTAATACTTGCTGAAAACGGCGCTCTAAAGCTGGGTCCTTTTCAATATACATACGATATTCATCAAGAGTAGTCGCTCCAATACAGTGCAGTTCTCCTCGTGCGAGCATTGGCTTTAACATATTCCCCGCATCCATGGCACCATCTGATTTCCCAGCACCAACTATTGTGTGGATTTCATCAATAAATAAAATGATTTTTCCTTCGCTCTCTTTGATTTGCTTAAGTACTGCTTGAAGCCTTTCTTCGAATTCCCCACGATACTTTGCTCCTGCGATTAGCGAGCTCATATCTAATTCGAATATCTCTTTATCCTTCAAGCCCTCTGGTACATCTTTTTTTACAATTCTTTGTGCCAATCCTTCTACAATAGCGGTCTTACCAACCCCTGGCTCTCCGATCAGAACAGGATTATTTTTAGTCTTTCTTGATAAAATACGAATGACATTTCGAATTTCCTGATCTCTACCGATAACCGGGTCCATTTTGCCGTCTTTTACTGCATTTACTAAATTACGTCCGTACGTTTCTAAAGGACTTTTTTGATCTTGTTGGTTCATTTGCATAATTAACAGCTCCATTTCACAAAACTTTGACCTTTATTGACTATTATAAATATAAATCCTTGTAGCATAATTTGTAAAGTATTAAGCTTTATGTAACGGAATATATGCTATATTTATAGGTACATATAAAGGTGGTGTTGAGGTGGATCATACTTTAGTATCCCCAGATATTAGGTTATTATTTAAACAATACGGTTCTATTATAAAATTAGAGAAGGATCGTTCGGTTTATGTAGAAGGCGAACTAGCACAAGACGTATATTTTATCGTAAGCGGTTCTATTGCGATTAATAAAGATACAGAGGGTGGCAAATTACTCACTTTAAGAATAGTAGGTCCCGAAAACTGTATAGGTGAATCTGGTGTTTTCGCAGATAATACTCATCATAGCTTTTCTGCTCTTACGTTGGAGACTACACAGCTATTAGTGCTACCAAAAAATAAATTAGAAAATTTTCTTGTTAATTCTACTCAGTTAATGGTGGAATGGACAAAATATATACAGCTTATTTACTTAAAAAACCAGACAAGGTTTCGTGATTTGATGCTTTATGGTAAAAAAGGCGCTCTATATTCTACTTTAATACGCTTGTGTAACACGTATGGTGAACCATTGTCTGATGGTAAGATTAAAATTAATTTCTCACTTACTAATCAGGAGATAGCTAACCTTTGCTCGATGAGTAGGGAAGTAGTTAATCGAATGTTAAATGATATGAAAAGCGAGGGTCTAATTTCGTTTCATAAAGGTATTATTACGATAAACGATTTAGAGTTATTAAGAAGAGAAAACCAGTGCGAAAGCTGTCCTCTTTGCGTTTGTCGGATAGATTAATTAGAGTAAGTGAACGATTGTCGTTCGTTTACTCACTTGTTTATAATGTTGATTTCCATTTGCGGACGCTTTTCGTGGGCACGACTCCAGGATTTTCCCTCGCTGCATTCAGTCTCAAATCCTAAGCAGCTCAGGAAAACGACTCTTATAATTCACAAAAAAACGCGTATAATCAAACAAGGCACTTCCTGTTCGACTTGAACAGAAGATGCCTTGTTTTTGTTTTAAATGTCTTCTCTTATGAATAGAGAAGTTATTATAATTATCGAATACCTAATGCAATTTTTGCATATCGAGACATATTATCTTTTGACCATGGCGGGTTCCAGACAATATTAACCTCAGTGTCTTTAACCTCAGGTAGCTCAGCTAGTGCTGTTTTAACCTGATCTACTATCATTGGACCCATCGGGCATCCTATAGAAGTTAATGTCATCGTAACTGTTGCTTGTCCCTCATCAGTTAGATCCACATCGTATACTAAACCTAAATTAACAATATCTACGCCAAGCTCTGGGTCAATAACATTTTCCAGGGCAGCCATCATACTATCTTTCATATCTTGATCCATACTAATACCTCCTTACATCTTTCATTCATCATAACAAAGATATATCAATTATGCCAAACGGTTAGCTAACCATTCCGTTGCACGAAGCATACCTTTTCTTGAAACTGCATGACCAACGCTTTTCTCTTTCATAAACTCAATCTGAGAATCACTATATTTTTCAATCAATTCTTCAACAAATTTGGCAGTAGGTGCGAAAGGCACTACTTCATCCTTCATGCCATGCCAGAAAAATAATGGCTTATTTTCTAGTTTCTCTAATTGCTTAGAAGCATCAAATATAGAAAGTGTATCAAACATTTTTTTCTTTTCTTCTTCATTCATTGGAATCTTAAATCCTCTTTGCTCAACTAAAGTCATTTGATCTTTAGCAAGGTTTACATATCCCGGGGTTCCCATCATAATAGCAGCTGCATCGATCCAGGGGTAGGCCGTTAAACAGCCCAGTGTAGTAATACCGCCCATAGAGGTTCCAGCCAAACCTATTTTTTGTCCGTTGTCATATCCGCGTGTGTTTAATTCTTTTTTTAGTTTACCTAGCTCTTCGATTGATGTTAAAACAATTTCCCAAAAACGAAGGCTGATCTGTATTTGGTCAAGATGTATATCACGTTCTCCATGTAAATGGGCATCAGGCATAATTACTCTGCAACCCTTTTGGACTAACTGATACGCATAGTGAAGGTTATGCTCTTTTGCACTCTCAAAACCATGAAGGAAAAAGACTACGGGAGCATTATTTGTAAAGTTTTCTTCTGATATATGTAGCACAGGGATGTCTCCCCAATTTTCTAAATTAGTAATCATTGAATATACACCCCTTATTCGTTATATTACTATTTTAGCAAAGTAAAAGTTTTTTTACAAAATCGCGAACTAATACATTTTGACGGAACATCTGGAACAAGATAAACTTTAATAAGATGAGGGGGAATATGCACATGGAACGACACTTAATCGTATTAGACTTAGATGGAACTTTATTAACCGACCAAAAGGTTATTTCTGATAACACTAAAAGAATTTTATTAAAGGCTAAGGATGAAGGGCATGAAGTAATGATTGCAACGGGTAGACCCTATCGCGCAAGTGAAATGTATTATCATGAACTTGGGCTAACTACACCTATTGTCAACTTCAATGGGGCATTCGTACATCATCCAAGAAATCGTTCATGGCAAATGATACATAAACCAATTAGCTTGAAAGTTGTAAAAGAAGTAGTTGAGGCCGTCCAAAGCTATTCGATAAAAAATATGCTCGCAGAAGTCCTAGATGACGTATACTTACATTATCATGATGAACAAATGATCTCCGCTTTAGTACAAGGAAATCCCAATATAACTACTGGTGACCTTCGTCAATTTTTACAAGCGGATCCTACTAGTCTTCTCATACATGCTGAAGAAAATTCAATAGACGATGTTCGCAAGCATCTGAAAGAAGTACATGCAGAAGTTATTGACCACCGCCGTTGGGGAGCACCTTGGGATGTTATTGAAATTGTTAGACACGGTCTAAATAAGGCAGTAGGTCTAGACCATGTATCCAAATATTTAAATATCCCTAAAGATAGAATTATTGCATTTGGAGACGAGGACAATGATTTAGAAATGATTGAATATGCTGGCGTTGGTGTCGCAATGGGTAATGCTATTTCCCCTTTGCAAAATATCGCAAATGAAATTACTGCAACAAATAATGAAGATGGTATTGCAGAATTCTTAAAAGAAAGATTAAAATTGAATTAATATAATTCACAAATTTTAGGAGGACAAAAATGAGAATATTTGCCGACAGTGCAAGTGACTTACCAAAATTATTTTTTGAAACAAATCAAGTCGAGTTAGCACCACTTCGTGTTCATATTGACGATAAAGAATATGAAGACATAAACGATATTAATTCAACAGAGGTATACGCCGAGATAAGAAACGGTAAGCAACCTAAAACTTCTCAAACTTCTCCTGAACATTTCCTACGTATTTTTGAGGACCTTGCTAAATCGGGAGAACCGGGTATTTACATCGCTTTCTCTTCTGAGCTTTCAGGAACTTATAGCACAGCTGTCATGATGAAGGAACAATTAATAGAGACATATCCCGAGATGAAGCTAACGATCATTGATTCAAAATGTGCTTCCCTTGGATATGGACTGCTTGTAAAAGAAGCGGTAAAGCTAAGAGATGAAGGACTAAGCCATACAGAAATAGAAGAGAAAATTAGATATAATGCTAAGCATATGGAGCATCTTTTCACTGTAGATGACTTAGATTATATGGCCCGCGGTGGACGAGTATCAAAAGCAAGTGCATTTATCGGTGGCCTATTAAACATCAAGCCTGTACTACATGTAGAAGAGGGCAAACTTGTACCGATTGAAAAAATTCGCGGCACTAAAAAAGTAATGAAGCGTATAGTAGAATTAGTCGAGGAACGCGGAGGAAATCTAGAAGGACAAGTAATTGCTATTAGTCATGCAGACGTATTAGATCGAGCACAAGAACTAAAAGAAATGATATTAGAAAAAATGCAGCCTACAGATGTAGAAATTCATATGATTGGTTCCACAATTGGTGCCCACACTGGACCTGGAGCAATCTCTGTCTTCTTTTTGAACAAAGAAGCATAAAACTTTTAATAGATTAAAAGACAAATCTTCCAGCAGATTTGTCTTTTTTATTGGAACTAGAATAGTTCCTCCATGTTGTCACATAATAAGGTCGACCTGAAAAAATCATGTCGACTTAAGACGAAATGGAGTGAAAAAATGGGTATTTTATCTGGGAATCAAAAAGAGCAACCATTACACTGTGGTGAAGTTTTTGCTATTTGGACTAATTTAACAACCAACCAAGGATTAATTGCTGCACACCAAACCTTTTATAATCACGCAGGAGATACAGATTTTAAAAAAATTCTTGAAGATTCCGTGGATGCCATGAAGGATGAAAACAAGTATTTGGAAAGAATTCTCAAGGAAAATGGCATTGGACTTCCACCTGCCCCTCCTGAGCGTCCTGTAGCTCAAGTGGAAAATATCCCACCAGGTGCAAAATTCAATGATCCTGAAATTGCAGCTGCGTTAGCAATCGATGGTGCAGCAGGATTAGTAGCCTGCAGTAAGGCAATGGGTATTTCTACAAGAGAAGACATAGCTACAATGTATGGTCAATTCCATATGAAAAAAGCTCAATTAGGTGCAAAATTATTGCAGTTAACGAAGGAAAAAGGTTGGTTAATCCTACCTCCACTTCATACAGATCATAGCTAACAAGAAAAGCGCAAGCGCCTAGGTCTGCCCCGGAAAATGGAGAAAAGCGAAGAGGCAGTTCCTCTGCTACCGCAAACTTTCTTGTTTTGCAACGAGTCCCTTTTATTCATTTGCCCCCGAGGGACAAGGCGATGGAGCTAGACAACAATTCATCTAAAGATTCGTAATTTAATAATTTTCTAACTAATAAAAAACTACCTCTTGGCACTCAAGAGATAGTTTTTTTAATTATTTCGCTTTGTTTTCATCGTCTCTTCTTCTTTGTTTTCCTTTTTTCCAAACAATTACGAGGAATACGATAAACAACAAATAAGAGATTACCATAGCGATTATATAAGCTGTATTTAAACCTTTGCGGTCTGTTACTTGAAAGACTTCCACAATTTCGCGATCTATAACTATGCGGTAGGAGCCGTCATCCGTGCTTCTAATTAAATCGGATTCAAAAATCCCTCTAACTTCCTTGTCTTCGCCGATCACTTTACTTGAAAGATCAATACGTTGAGTAGCACTAGTATTATTTACGACTATGATAAACGTTTCTTCACCTGATTCACGCTTATATACTGCATAACCATTTTCATTTTTTAGTACTTCTATGTCACCAGATCTAAGTGCAGCCGATTTATTGCGAATGGAGTTAACGTCTTGGATATATTCGATTAATTCTTCATCCACACGAAAATTCATGATTTGATGGCTTTCTTCTGGTACCTGACCGTTCATCGCAATTTCCGTTCCATATGTCATATAAGGAACTCCAGGTAATGTCAGTAGGGTTCCAATAGCAGTGCGAATACGCGTCGGAGGGAACATGTTTTCCAAAGCACTATGGTAAGTAAAACGTTCTGATACTAAATTATCAATTAAGAGTAAATCATTGGATTCAACAGAACTAATAACATCTGAAGGGTAATCCGTGTTTTTGAACGCATCTCTTAGTTCGACCATGCGTTGTTCTGAATAGTTGACATCAAAATTCGCATCGCTTTCCTCTAATGCTATAACGTACATTGGATTCCTTACTTCTTTTAATGCTGTAATCATTTCGTTTATAAATTCTGTAGGTGCGCCTTCTATTTCAGAAAGCTTCACTGCATCAATTTTGTACTTATTAGCAAAAGCTACAATCGTGTCTATAAGTTCTGTTTGTACTTCTGAATTTTCTAAATCTAGTTGTAGTACACCGTCTTTGGATATAATCCAATCTTGCTTGTCCTCTTCACTTGCCCAAGTATGCTGCGTACTATAGTTATTCAATGGAAATTCTATCATTAGTTTCATCTTTTGAGTATGTGTTTTCTCAATCAAAGCCTCTAATTCATCAGCTGTTCCAAAATGTTTTTCAATTTCATTAAAATCTAAAATTGCTTTACCATCATAGGATTCCGTTGAGAAAACTGGACCAATCGATAAAATCGTGAAGCCTAAATCACGTATATGATCCATTTTATCCATGATTCCTTTAAAGTCTCCACCAGCGAAAGCAAGATGATCTTTCGTATTAACATTGTAGTCATTAGCAACAGTGCTATTAAAATATCGATCAACATATAAGTCATAAATACTTTCATTTTGTATAGATGAATCAGCTTCTGCTTGAGCACTAAAAGCAGTTGTCATCCATAGGCTGCTGAAAAGTACAATACAAACAAGCCATTTTTTAAATTTCAAGGTAATCCTCCTCTACATCGGGTAAACATAAAATTGTCTTGTTTATTTATACCCTAAAACAAGACTTATCATCGTTAATTTTAACAAAGCTACGTTTCATTCGCTATGTTTTAAACAGAAATCGGTAGAAAATAAAAAAGTATTCGTCCAAACTGTGTCATATACTAAGTTGTTCTATTCTTCCTTTGACAACAAGATATAAAACCAAGTCGGAATCTATTCGTTTCCGGTCGGCTTTGGGATAGACTTTGGCCATATCATTATCGGATAAATTTCAGGAGTGTTGTCGTGACTACCGTCACGACAACACTCTAATTTCGGTAATCTTATGGCTTAATTCTCTCCGTCGCCTCCCTACAACTATTAGAAACGGAATAAAGGATTTTAGCTAATGAAGGAATAAATAACTTCTCTATTGGTCAAGTAGCTCGCGAAGATGTAATTTCGCGAGCTCTTCGCTTTTTTAAAGAATAATTCTTACTTATTTTTTGAAAGGGCTAATAAGAAGGATATGTATATCTTTAATGATAAACCATTAAATCTTTACTTCCTATTTTGAGGTATAAAAACCTTAAGCTGGTGCCTATTCGTTTCCGGTCGGCTTTGGGATAGACTTTGGCCATATCATTATCGGAGAAGTTTTAGGAGTGTTGTCGTGACTACCGTCACGACAACACTCTACTTTCGGTAATCTTATGGCTCGTCCCTATCCGTCACCTCCCTTCAACTATTAGAAACAGAATAAAGGCGTTTTAGCTAATGAAGGAATAACTAACTTTTCTATTGGTCAAGCAGCTCGCGAAGATGAAATTTCGCGAGCTCTATGCCTTTTTTTTAAAGAGTCATACTTGAGTTAATTTTATAAATAGCGTTTCAACAATGAAACACGAATATTATCTCTGTATTGATTGCAGCGGCAGGCGGCGACTCCTGTGGGATGAGTGAGACAGATAAGACATCACAACCATGCGCGTTAGCGATGGGTGATGGCTTATCGCTCACCCCACGGAAAGCGTCCGCCTAGAGCGAAAATCAATTCTACTTTACTCTTTAAAAAGCACATGATTTTAATTGGTTTATCTTTAATGTTCATATTCTTCTATAAAAATAGGAATTATGAAATTGATTCACTTACTTATTTTTTTCGAAAAGTTATTAGAAGTATATTACTTTATTTATTCAACCATTAAGTGGCTAGTTTGGCTGGCTATTATATGCGTTCTGAAGAACCGGCAGATGTTTCTGCAGATTATTCAAATTCATTCTTCCGATTATTGAAAAAGTCATAGAAAAATCTTACGTTTTCAAGCTCAGTCCATCTATTTGTTGTCAAAAGGGGTGCGTCAAGGTTATAAATCTTAGCATCTAGTGTTCCCAACATAAATGGAGAATGTGTCGCTATAATAAATTGACAGTCAAAAAACCTTGCGAGTTTATTGATTTCTTCTGCCAACTGAATTTGGTTTGTAGGAGAAAGAGAGGTTTCAGGTTCATCGAGCAAGTATAATCCGTTTGGGACAAGATATTCATCAAATATTTGCATGGATGTCTCACCGTTAGAATACTTCTCATTAGAAAAATTCATAATCTTCATTTGTTTGTACATCTGTGAAGAATGTTTCAACTCTTCCAATTGTTCCTTAGTATATCCCAACCTAGAGTGTTGGTACAGGTAACCTTCCTTAAGAACTGCCTCCTGCTGAATCTTCTTGATCTCATATAAAATATCTTCGCTTTTGACGTACAAACTATTATACGGTAGTTGATCTGACTCTCCGTCACTCTTATTTTCACCTAGCGCGTATGAACATTCTGATATGTAATCTAACGGGTACATGTTATGGCTATTATTTGTTATTTCCTCAGCCCCTGTAATTTTAAGCTTGTTTGCCATTAAATTTAATAGTGTGGACTTACCGGAACCATTGTTACCATACACTACTGTAATGTTATGAAAGACTAACACTTCTCCAGTTATTTTTTTTAACACATTGTATGGATATGCATTTGGATTATTGACTGTATGAGGAGAAAGCTTGAAGCTTTTCAGATAGATCATATGGGTTAACCTCCCTTTTGGAAAAATGAATAGCTATAATCAATATTATCATCTTTTTATTATTGCTCTAGAGGGTTGAATCTTAAATCAACCTTCATTTTCACCATAGCTTCTTAAAGGGACTATATAAATCATCACTTCAGATATGGGTAATAGCTTCTAGCTCACCATAAGGATAGCGTCTACCGAAGCAAAAATCTACCATCGCTCTTCCCTGTATCACAATGGGTATAAACTTTTTATTTAAATACAAAAAAACTCCCATGTAAACATGAGAGTTTTAATAATTACGCTAAGAAATTAATACCCATTGGAAGCTTGAATCCAAGGAACAAAGCGATAAAGAAGAATACAAATACTAATACAAGGAACGTCGTAAATGGTTTACCTTTTGCTTTTTTAACTAAAGTCATTTCCATCATACCAATTACAAGAATACCAGCTATAAACTTCAAGCCATACAGCATGCCTTCTCCATAATCCATCCCTTTGATGAATAAAGCAACTCCTGTAAGGATGATTAGCAAATAATCTAAACGTAAGATCATATGAACAACCTTTGAATTAGACATTGCTAGAGCAACAAAAAATAAAATTAATGCTACTACCCAAGTTGTTATGTGTAAGTGCGTACTTGCTAAGAAATCCATTGTTTCACCTCAACGTTAATTTTAATATATCTTTACTATACCACTTTTAAACTACCATTACTCAAACTTGTTTACAAGCGTTCCGATTCCTTCTATAGAAACTTTCACAATATCGCCTGATTTCAAGAATTTTGGAGGATTAAACCCTTTACCTACTCCAGCAGGTGTGCCTGTTAAAATGATATCTCCAGGCTCCAAGGTTACAATTTTTGATATCTCACAAATAATATTCTCAACAGAATAAATCATATCTGAAGTTACTCCGTTTTGACGGATTTCATCGTTTACTTTTGTAACGATCGTTAAGTCCTGCGGGTTTGGAATCTCATCCTTCGTCACGACATAAGGTCCCATCGGACATGACCAATCTAAACTTTTTCCTAAAAAGAACTGTTGGTGTTTCTTTTGTAGGTCTCGTGCTGTTATATCATTGGCAATTGTATATCCAAAGATATAATCATACGCAAGTTTGGATGGAATGTTTTTCCCTTCTTTTCCTATAACAATGGCAAGCTCTCCCTCGTAATCTAAGGAAGTAGTAACCTCTGAGTGAACTGGTAATGTTTGTTCATCTGCTGCAATTGTTGTTGGAGCCTTTGTAAATACAACAAAGTCCTCCGCTACCCCACCCATTTCCTTTGCATGATCCGCATAGTTTTTACCAATTGCCATTACATTTTTTGGTGTGCGAGGTATCGGTGATAGCCATTCAATTTCTGTAAATGAGCGTTTAAAACGATTTGGATCCTCTTCTTTTAAAGCTGTTTCTATTAAAACACGTATTTGTTCAATAAAATCCATCCCGAAGCTGACACCTTGGACGATAGTTGCAGGAAAATTAGGTAGCACTTGTAATTCTTCTTGAATAGTAAGTACATCCCATACTGCTTCTTCTTTTTTTACTTTTGGACCAAAATAAATTTTATCGTTTAATCGGTATGACAATAGCTTCATCTATAAACACTCCTCTAAAGAAATTTGAATCTATTAATATAGTCTATTACAAACTTTGTTTAATTTCATCTTTTTCGATCATATTTTCGAATAAGTCAGTTTTCTCCACAATAATTCGACGGGCCCTTGTTTGAACTTAGTAAACCAGATTTCTGCAAAAATCAATTGTATCACAAAGATACCTACTGCCATCCATGTTCCTGTCGCTATGTCGACCTTACCGTATAAACCAAAGCCATAACCATAGAATATAGTAGTTGCAAGAATAGATTGCATTAAATAAATGGTCATAGACATTCTTCCAGCTTTAGCAATTGGGGATAATAGTTTTTCTACTATAGGAATTGTACAAATCAATGCAAGGAAACCACCGTAAGCAATGGCTTGAAGAGGCCCACCAAAAGTGTCTTGTGCAGTCATTGTAAATAAATCATCACCTTGACTAAACGGTAACCACTTAATAGCAGTTCCTGCTGTCATCGCAATAATTACTGTAATGATCCAAAATAGCTTCAGCTCTCTCGCTCGCTCGATTAGTCTTAGCTTTGCAGCAGCCGAACCAAGCATTAAAAGCGGCAATATCGTACAAAGAATAAGTACAACATTTAGACCATAGCCTTGCATGTATAGCCAATCAGCTAACCTTTGTCCAAATACATCAAACCATGATCCTTGTGAATAGGCTACGGCCGATTCCTCTACCTTTTGAATTGCTGTATAAAGAACGGACTGGTCAGGAGCTAATTTTGTCATGAAGTAGACCAATCCAGTTAACAAGCCATTAGGTAGTAAATACAATAAAGCTGCAATTAGCATTAACCATAGAGGCTTTAACTTCATTAACACTATTAAACACAATCCGGCTAATGCATAGGTAATCAAAATGTCACCAGACCAGATCAGAAACGCATGAATACACCCAATTCCTAGTAGTATCAATAGCCTTCTTACTGCGAGGCGAGAAAAGGAGGTACCCTTTGACTCAGACTTCATAAATTGCATTGCTAATCCGTATCCGAATAGCATCGCAAACAGTGGATAGACACTGCCTTGTACGAAAATATCAATCCACTTATAGGCTTCTTGATCAGCTGGAGTTTGATACCAGTCATATGGATTCACATAAATATACGGGCCATGAAAAAATAGCATATTTACTACAAAGATCCCTAGTAAAGCACAGCCTCTCATTACATCGATAGAAATGATTCTTTCTTTTTCTTGCGTAGGTAAAATCACCAAACTTCCCCCTAAATAACTACTGTTTTATTTATATCAAATAGATATAATACTTTCTCTTTTATATCGACCTTCAAGATGTCTTCGATAGCCTTTTCATATAACGAAAGCTGTATTGCATATCTGTTTTTCATCTCTTGTAGTAAAAGATTCTCGTTGTTTTGTAAATGCTTTACTTTATCTGTTTTATAATCTAGCAGCACCCACTGACCATCATCTTCTTGGAATAAACAGTCTACAACCCCTTGGACAATCTGCTTATCGCCATCTTGATCAACTAAAGCATAGGTAAAAGGAAATTCTCTCATTACTTTTTTAGCAACTCTCAAACGTTCGGCCATTTCGGAATGAAAGAAAGGGACCATCTTTTGTGGATTAATCGCTTCTTTTTCAGCATTAGTAATGATTTCTCGTTCTTTTAGCCTCTCTGCAAATGCCAGTACTTGTTCTTCGGTCTTTCGTTCAGATAAATCTACATGCTGCATAAATGCATGGACAGCAGTACCTGCTTCTGCTCCCGTCAACTTCGTTCCTTCCTGTAAAAAGAAAGGACGCTTAGCCACTTTACTTTTTAAAGGAGTAGTAGTAGGGCCAAAGAACTCTTCATCATGGCGCTCGGACAATAATTGTAGTCGCTTCATCTCGCTCACTGACTGCTTAGAACGTTTATGAGTGGACCCCTCGAATTCGTAACGCGTATCAAAAATTTTCTTTATATCGTCTAGTACCGCAGTATTTTCTAGCTGCAGAAGTCCTTGAAGCGAAGTTTCCTCTTTTTTCTCTTCCTCCTGGTGAACTTTAAGTTCATCTATATGCTTAGCAACTATATTCCACTTGGAGGGACCCTCCACTATGTTTGCCTCGTTTATTTGAGATAGCTGACTATAATCCCGGTGTCGAGCAAGAGCAGGACCTATCCAATCCAAATATCCTTTCGCTTTCGCCCTTTTATAATCTGGGATCATCTCATCACTCATAAGTGTTTGAGAATCCTCCCATTTATCTAGGGTTTTTGCTAAGTCCTTTATAGTTGCTACTAAGAATAAGTGCTCTTTGGCACGAGTCATCGCCACATAGAGAACTCGCATTTCCTCTGCTTTTAGTTCCATTTGTTTCTTTTCTTTTACCGCTAGGAATGGAAGCGATGTAAAGGAAATACGTTTGATAGGGTCTATTGCCTTTACGGCAAGTCCAAAGTTTTGGTCAAATAAATATGACTCATTAAAGTCCATTTGGTTAAATGGTCTTCCCATACCTGCGAGGAACACTACAGGAAATTCCAGACCTTTAGAGGAATGGATGGTCATTAAGCGAACAACATTTTCTTTTTCACTAATAGATCTAGCTGCACCTAAATCGTCTCCACGCTTTCTCATCCGATCAATAAATCGTAAGAAACGGAACAATCCACGGAAGGATGTCTTTTCATAAGCAACTGCTCGGTCATGTAACACACGTAGGTTCGCTTGGCGCTGCTTTCCGTTGGGCATAGAGCCAACAATTTCATAATAATGGGTGTCCAAATAGATTTGCCATATTAAGTCTGCTAAAGAGCCTCTTCTACTAAGATCTCTCCAATCCTCAAATTGTAGCAGGAATCTTTGGAGCTTCTCTGCCGTCTCAGAGGATAAGCCTGCTCCACCACTTGAGACAAATAGCTTCAACGCTTCATAAAAGGATTCCTTCGGTGCAGCTAATCGTATAAGGGCAAGCTCTGATTCGGTTAAACCAACGAAAGGTGCTCGAAGAACAGAAGCTAATGAAATATCCTGGTAAGGATTATCAATGGTACGTAGGGTATGTAGCATGATGAGAACTTCTATCGCTTCAAAGTAGCCTTTGGAAAGCTCTGCATATAAAGGAATCCCAGCCTCTTTAAACTGTTCATTGACTTCCTGTGACCAGGTCATAGACCGCATGAGAATAACCATATCGCTATATTGTACTGGTCGTTCTTTCTTTTTCCATGGATCATACACTGAATGTCCGCTCGATATCATTTCTTTTATTTTTGAAATAATATAACGTGCCTCTGCTTGAGATTTTTTTAATTCCTCCTCGGCATCAACAGATGAAAAATCCTCCTCATCTGAATCTATCTCGGCACTTCCATCTTCCACTTCATATAACAAAGCAAGCTCTACCGCTGCGTCTTTGTCATCATATGGAGCTTGAGGCTTTAAGGAAGCAGCATCATCATAATCTATTTCTCCAACATTTTTACCCATAATTTGTTGGAAAATATAGTTCGTTCCATGGAGCACTTCTTGACGACTTCTGAAGTTTGCATTTAAATCAATTTTCACTCCAGATTCTAATGGCTCTTCATTAAATACGCGATACTTTCCAAGAAAAAGCATAGGCTCGGCAAGTCTGAATCTGTAAATAGATTGCTTTACATCTCCAACCATGAACATGTTCCCAGTTAATTCATCACCGCTTTTAACTAATTGAAGAATAGTTTCTTGGAGATTATTAGTATCCTGGTATTCATCCACGAGCACTTCTTTAAATCGCTCCTGATATTCCTTTGCGATAGCTGAAGGGACTAAATTTCCGTCCTCATCATGATCAGTGAGTATCTCTAAGGCATAATGCTCGAGGTCAGAAAAGTCTACTAGCCCTCTATCATTTTTTGCTGCAGTGTATCTTTCTCCATAAGAAATAGCAAGATTTACTAATGTTTTTAAGTGAGGAGCCATTAATCTCATCTCTTCTAAAAGTCGTTCAGGTGTGCGCGTAAAATATTTATCCTTGAGATCGTTGACTACCTTTTTAGCCTTATTTCTCTTAGTCGTAGCCTTCTTTTTCAGCTCTTCATCACAGGAATCCTTTCGGATGGAGGCAGCTTTCCCCCATTTTAAACCTTGGAAGTAATAGTACGCGTCCTGCCAGCTCCCCATCTTCAGTAAGCGTATGGCTTCCTGTATAAGTTGTTGATCATTTTTAGCCGTGTCTTCGAGTGGAGCAGGGCCATCAGGAAGATTCGCAAGCTTTCGAATATCCTCTGCCAGCGCCATCGCTTCCTCCAGCTGATAAATTATTGCGAGCTTTAATGGGTCGATGAATGGCAGTTCATCTATCGTCATGTCACTGTCTAGCTCATAAGCTTCCGGGATAGCTAGTAGCCATTTCTTTGGCTCTGGATGCACACGAGCATACGTATATAACTTATCGATCATCACTTCAATCGATTGATCATCTCGATCGGAGGTGAAGCTGTCGGATAATAGATACATAGCTTCTGGATTTTCTGTCTGGTACGCTTCTTCTAGGATGTCTGCAAGTACATCGTCGCGCAGAAGAGCTGCCTCTGTGTCATCTGCTATTCGAAAGCCCGGATCGATTGTAAGCATATAGGAATACTGACGCACAATGTTTAAACAAAAGGAGTGCAAGGTGGAAATCTGTGCTTTGTTTAACAACGTCAGCTGCTTTCTTAAATGATTTGAGTTAGGGTCCAAGGCAATCGCTTTTTCCAATGCCTCTCTCATTCGATGACGCATTTCTGCTGCTGAAGCATTTGTGAATGTAACGACTAGCAATTCATCTACGTTTATTGGATTTTCCTTTGCAATCACTTTTTGTATAAGTCGATCGATGAGCACAGCTGTTTTACCAGAACCTGCAGCGGCAGCTACGAGCACATCTGAACCAGTTGCCCAGATTGCCTTCCACTGCGCTGGTGTCCAAGTTAAGTCATCAGGCATCTTAGGAATCTTCATTTGTACTCATCTCCTTTTGTATCTTGTCCGCTATAATATCTGGTTTATCTACTTTTAACACTCGCACCTTTTGCTCCGGATCCTGCGGGTCAAATTGACAAACGCTCCTATATGAGCAAAATTGGCAAGGCATCTTATCCTTCATGACATATGGATATACTCTCGTGTCACCTGCGTTCATGCCGTTCCCAGCCTGTTCATGCTTTTTACGGACAAAGGTTTGAAGAAGTTTCATTTGATTTGGTTCTACAACTTTTGAGGAGGATTTGGAAAGGCTGCCGTCCTTATTCATCCGGACAGGAATTACCTTCGAAAATCCATCTATTTGCTCGTCCATCTCTGTAATCACTTCTGGATCCGATAACAACAGTCCATTCATTTTATAGGATTTATATATGGAATCCTGTAGCTCCTCATCCTCTAATTCCTTCTCGCTTTGAATAAACGGATTATGCATATGAACATAAAGTACACCAGCAGGCTCTGCTTCTTCCTGGAGCCATATTTTAGCATTTTCTACAGCAACGTCTAAGTACGTTAACAATTGTAAGGAAATACCGTGATACACTTCATTGAGATCAAGACCCTTTTTGGAGGACTTATAGTCAATGATACGCATGAACATATTGCCATTTACATTCGCTGCGTCCACTCGGTCAATTCTTCCACGCAATTGCATCTTACGTCTATGTTTTAATGGTATCTCTAGAGGTGGCAATTGTTCGCCTGGACCAAAGCCTGCCTCGATAGCAATTGGTACGAAGCCCGATACTTTGGAATGTCTGCTTAATGCCACTAACGTATTTCCAACGATTTGCTCTAATTTTCTTTGAATATAACGATAACGATTTGTACTCAACAATAGTTGGTGTACAAAAATTGGTACGATATGGTCGACTGCCTGCTTGGCAAGCTGCATGCATTGTGCTCTAGTCAACTGTCCCCACGTTAAATCTAAGCGAGAGGTTTCATCTGAAATCCATTTCATTGCAGCATGAAAAAGATCTCCCATAGCCGGTGCCTCTAAGCGATATTCTGAACGCTCCTCTAGCTTTAACCCATAACCAGCAAAGTGGGCAAACGGACAGCTATAATACTTTTCAACCCTTGAAACACTGGAATTAATCGTTTCTCCGTATAAAGCAGCCGTTATATTCGAGGATAGAAGGTCTGTTTTGTTTCCACGCAGCATTGGGCGAATAATTCGCTTAATAAGCGTTGACCAATAAGGATCCTCCATATAATACTGATACACAGCCTGCCATTCATCTGACAACTCTCCAGACTGTAAAGCCTGTCGTAACTGCATCGACAGGTAAGCAAGAGTCGTTCTCGGGTGGCTGATTAACGTCATACTAAAGCTAGGGTCCTTTATATCAGAAGGGTCGATTACCGCTATTTCTAGTGGTACCCCTCCTACAAGCTGTTGGAGTTTACTAATATACATGGAAGGCAACTGAGCCTTCCCTTCACTATCGGCAATAGCATAGGAAACATACAAATAGTGAGAAGGCGTAGCAAAGGCTTTATACGTCAAGTAATTTTCATCGAGCAATCTCATTCGAGAAGTCGGTGCTAGCTCGAAGCCTACTTGTGCGAACCACTCACGCTCCGTATCCGACAGCAAGCCCTCGTGATCGATTCTTTTTGGAAACACACCATCGTTCACTCCAACTACAAAAACCGCTTTTATATTTGTCAGACGCGCAGTATCCACGTTTCCAACAATCACCTGATCAATCGATGGAGGAATGCGAGAAAACTCTAACTGGTCATAGCCCTCGTCAAGGATTTTCATAGTCTCTTCGAGAGACATTTCCTTCTCTCCGAACATTAGAACAAATTGGTCTAGCACATCGACCCATTCATTCCATGCTTGGTCATGCTCTGTAGCCAGCAACAGCTGTCCGCTTTCCTCCTCCACTTCTTTAAGATTTTGCAGTTTTTCGTACACCTGTAATGATTCCATAAAGGTATAGAGCGCAATAGCTATATCTTTTCCTGTATTACATTCCTCCAGGGCATCTGCCAGATTCTTTATCGGCTGGATAAGAATATCTCTCGCAGCATGAATATCAGCCTGAATACTAAGCTCTTCATCCGTTTGTACCTTTGAATAGAATTCTAGGCCTCTATACTTTTTGTACACCCATCTTCGACTATCAAACCATCTATCCCCGTATATACCAAAGGACAGTACGAAATTCTCTAAACGATCTGCTCGCTCTCTCCACATCGTTTTAGGTGCATCGATCGGGAAGAAAAGATCCGTTTTAATCGCTCGGAACATCGGCTCATATTTCCAATCAGATTGAATAATTTCTAAAACTGTTCTGCTGAGCTCGATCAGAGGATGGTGAAGCATAGATTTCTTTTTACTTATGAAAAATGGGATTTCATATTGGGGAAAGGTTGTCTCTATTAGCCCTTCATAACTTTCAGTATCCCGGTGTAATATTGCCATTTCGTTATAGCGGACATTTTTAAAATGAGCTAAATCTCTAATTTGTCTAGCAACCGCATGAATCTCGGCGCGTCTATTCATTGCCTCCGTTAGCCTTAGTGCTCCGTTAGACATAATTTGAGAAGCTGGTATTTGATCGAAATTAGCTTCAATATGAGCAAGCTCTTCTGCTACGAACCGTCTTTGATCTTTAAAATGCATCGTTTCCTCTACCTGAACGTGTTCAGTCTGAGCCATTTCAATTAATCTAGCAGCTGTATTAGCAGGCTGGAAGAAAAGAGATTGCTCATCATAGGCATCTGAAAGACTCTCCATCGGCAGTGCAATAGATAGTCTCTTCACCTTTTTCATCAATGCTTGAATAATTTCTAGCTCTCGAGCAGTAAAGGAGGTGAACCCATCAATATAAATTTCTGAGGTTTCCAATAGATAGGAGTCCTTAATATTATTTGCGAGTATTGTTAAATACCCTTCTCCGTCTACATAGCTTGTCCCTAGCCTTTGTTCGATTAAATCAAGCATCATCATAATATCCGAGGATTTATCTAATAATGTTTGAGGGGCATCGACAGCCTTTAAGCTGCTAAAGGCATTGCTCATCGAAGAGGAGTCCACACAATAACGACTAAATTCCTTCAATAGCACTTCTATTTGGTCAGTGAACCCCCGTTTAGTAGATGCACGCTTAAACAAAGTAAATTCGTCCTTGTTGTCCTCTAATAAGCTACGAATAAGCATACGATAGCCAAAGCCACTAATTTCTTCTTTAGCTATACCACCTGTTTCTTGAAGAACACGCCAAGCAAGCCGTTTAAATGTACTCACTTGGGCGCGAATAATTCCAGTTACCCCTGAATCAGCGGCCATGTCATATTCACTGGAAAATGACATTTGGTCAGGTACTATATAAAAAATCGGATCTCCGAATGGAGCCGCATCTACTGATTGAACAATTTCTTGTTGTATAAACTTTGTCTTACCGGATCCAGACCGACCACTAATAATTCGTAATGACAAGCTAAACAAGCTCCTTTCCATAAAAAAAACGAATAATCTCCTACTCTCTATTGTACAAAACATAGTCAAGTGAGGGAAATTATTCGGACGTAAAATTGAAGGTGGCATCTGCCAATGGAAGGTATTTGAATTTAACCTCTCCAATAACTTCATCTTTATCTATAAAATGAAAATACCGACTGTCTAGACTGGCAATTCGATTATCTCCAAGTACAAAAAGCTTGCCTTTCGGTACCGTATTACTGCCAGTTAATTCAAGTAAATTAAAGTCTTCGGTAAAATGTTCATCTGGATTTTTATAAGCAAGATTACTTTCTAGAAATGGCTCCTTTATCTGTTTTTCGTTCACAAATAGCTCATCATTTTCATACCGGATTGTGTCTCCCGGCAACCCAATGACACGCTTTACAAAGTCTTCCTCTCCATTGTTAAAAATGATGACGTCCATACGGTTGATTGGAGAGATTTTACTAATTAATACCCTATCCTTATCCGCAAGGGTTGGCATCATCGACTTACCACTAACTTCATAATTTGTTACAAGAAACATTCTAACTACGACTACAATAGCTATAGCGATAGTTATGGCAATGACCCATTCCATTGTCTCCTGCTTAAATTTACTCAAATGTCTCTCCTCTTTTTCTCTTTCTTTTTATATTGACCCCACTTATGTCTTCTTCTACTCTCTTTTCAATTCTTTTTTCCACACGCTTTCCAATAAACCATAAGATAGCAATAATTAGGATAACAATTGCAGTTCGAACCGGTTGTGTAACAAGCGCTTTAAGATCTGAGCCGATAAAGCTAACGACAAAAATCATAATGAGCTTTCCTGAGGCTACAGTCCATAAATACGTATGTTTTTTTATATTCGATAACCCTGCTACGATATTAACCAGAGCAGATGGAGTAAAAGGGAAACAGATCAATAGGAATAGTGGTCCAAAACCATTCCTCTCTACCCATAATATTAATTTTTGTATTCTTTCATGCCTAGTTATAAAACCTAAAACTCTGGCCCGTCCATATTTACGAATAACTAAAAATACAGTATAAGCTCCAACAAAGGAACCAACCCATGATAATAAAAATCCAAACAATAAACCATAAGCAGCTACATTAGCAACGATAAAAACCACTAATGGTAAAAATGGCAGAAAGGCTTCCAGAAAGGGCAGAAAAATGCCGATAATCGGGCCAAGTGTCCGATATTCTTTTGTTAAATCAGTAAGTGTCTCAAACGATAACCAATCTGGCATGTCTCTCTCCTCCGCCTATGTATATTTATACTTTCCCCTTTTATTGTATACATAAAACTATATTCTTATAGTATAATTTTTTCATTATGTAAAAAGGATGTGAATATTTTGTGAATAGATCTTTCGCTAGCGGGATGCGGGATGGACTAAGTATCGCTATTGGTTATTTTCCCGTAGCTCTCACCTTTGGCCTATTAGCAAAAACCTCAGGATTGTCTCTTCTGGAGGCAACCGCCATGAGCATATTTGTCTACGCTGGAGCAGCCCAATATATGTCCTTAACGCTTATTACAAAAGGGGTAGACCCTATATTAATTGTATTAAATACTTTTGTAGTAAATATCCGTCACTTTCTTATGACGGCATCACTCAATGAAAAGATGCAAAGCGAGAAACGATGGATAAAAGGAATTTATGCATTTGGGATAACGGACGAAGCCTTTTCGGTTCTTGCTACTAAAAAAGGCGAGAAAATTTCCACCCCGTTTGCATTTGGTGTCGTGATTATTGCCTATAGTAGCTGGGTTGTCTTCACTGCAATTGGTCATGCGATTGGTGCAAACCTCCCTGCTTTTTTAAAAGCAGCGATGGCTATAGCTTTATATGCCATGTTCATAGGATTACTAGTCCCGTCTATGAAGGATAACCGAAAAGTAGTCATGCTAGCCCTCATTTCTGCTGTGATTAATGCTTTTTTTTACTGGACTAGCTTACTTTCTACTGGATGGGCTATATTAGTCGCAACACTTGCTTCTTCTATTCTAGTTGAAATCATCTATGCAAGAAAACAAAAAAGCTTGCCAAAAGGAGTGTTATAAATTGGGTAGTTGGTATTGGTGGATGCTTTTTGGTATGGCAGTTGTTACTTACATTCCTCGAGCATTTCCTTTAACATTTTTAGAAGGCAAGGAACTGCCACCTGTTATTTCAGGTATATTACGTAATATCCCTTTTGCTGTTTTAGGGGCATTAATATTTCCAGCAGTTTTATACATACAAGAAGGCGATATTTTATTTGGTTTTATAGGTGCAATCATTGCTTTTACTCTCGCCTTTTTATTTCAAAATGTGATGGTAGTAGTCCTTGGAACAGTTGGTTTTTTAGCAGTTTATAGCCTCTTTATATAAAGGGGTTAATTTCTTCAAAAAATTCATTTTATTAAACATGCATTTTACGAATTATGATAGAGTGGCAGCGACGTCTGATAGCTTATCGTTCACCGACGAATGCCTCCTCGTAGAGTACAAAACTTTATATTTTTAATAATTCTCTCTTAATTGTCCGTGACTTTAATAAATTTGTAATTTAAATAAGCTTTGTTGAAGTTATTGGTTGATTTTGACTCACAATTCTTTTTTATAGTGACTGTAAACATAAACAAAGGAACTTTCAAATGGCTAGTAAGAACATAAAAAGATGATGAATTTGGGGTTGGTGACAGTTTTTTAGCTTTGATTATGCGAGTAAACTTATTCGCGCTTTATCGATAAAGGAAAGCCATTCCCATTTATTGATTGGAGCGCCAGACGGCGACTCCTACGGGATGAGTGAGACAGATAAGACATCACAACCACGCGCGTAAGCGATGGGTGATGGCTTATCGCTCACCCCGAGGAAAGCGTCCGGCTGGGGCGGAAATCAATTCTACTTTCTGATTTATAGATTTCTTTGCATCATAAATCAACCCTACTCTTTAACATAGCCTTTATTAAAAACTCTTTTACGAATTATTGATCGAGGGGAAGCGATGACGGATAAGTTATAGCTCATCCATGAATGCTTCCTCCTAGCGTATAAAACTATATTATTTATTATTTTTTCGAACCCTTCAAAAATTTATATTTAATTAATCAATTAAGTAGTTCAAATTACCCTAATTTTGAAAACCTCTTGACTGTTATGTTTTTATTGTTTAAAGTTTAAAACAATTCTTACAACAATTAAATAGCACATCACTTTCTTATCTAGAGAAACCGAGGGATCAGGCCCTATGACGTTTCGGCAACAGGTTCAAATCTTTGAATACTGTGCCAACTCCTGCAAGCGCAATGCTTGAAAGATGAGAAAAGTTGGCTTTTTCGTAAATTCTGGAGAGCTTTCTTTTTCTTATCGTTTTTAGATAAGAACAAGGAAGCTCTCTTTTTCTCGTGATAGAAAGGTAGATGACTATCTTTTGTCTGTAACGAACCAATGATGTATGAGGAGGTAATTTGAATGATCGAGTTTAAAAATGTTTCCAAGACCTTTCGTCTTGGCAAGCGGGAGGTGCATGCAGTAAAAGATGTTTCTCTAAAAATAAAAGAAGGTGAGATATTTGGCATCATAGGATTTAGTGGTGCGGGAAAGAGTACGCTGCTCCGACTAGTTAATATGCTGGAACGTCCTTCTGCAGGCTCTGTATTTATTCAGAATATCGATGTTAAATCATTGACTTCCAAACAGTTACGAGCAAGACGAAGAAATATTGGAATGATTTTTCAAAACTTTAACTTGTTCCACTCTCGAACAGTTGGCGGAAATATAGCTTACCCTCTAAAGCTAGCGGGCTTGAGTAAAAATGAAATTACAAAAAGAGTGACTGAACTACTTAGCTTTGTCGGACTTTCTGATAAGGAAAAGGATTACCCTAGTCAATTATCTGGAGGACAGAAACAGCGCGTTGGCATTGCTCGAGCTCTTGCAACATCACCTGATATTCTCATTTGCGATGAAGCAACTTCTGCATTGGATCCCGAAACTACTGCAGAAATTCTTCGCTTACTTAAAAAGGTGAATAAGGAATTTGGAATTACCATTTTGTTAATCACACATGAAATGCACGTCATTCAGTCCATTTGCGATCGAGTAGCTGTAATGGAAAATGGAGAGGTTATTGAATCAGGAGACGTATTCGATGTATTTACTGATCCACAGCATCTTACCTCTCAGCGCTTTATACGATCTGTACAACAGGATCTACCTTCTCCACAAATTTTAGAGGATTGGCGTTCTCGAGGAGGCAACGGCTTTTATCGAGTAATCTTCAAGGGCGACGTAACAAATAAAGCCATTTTATCTCAAATAACTCAGAAGCATCGCATTCATTTCAATATTGTTTATGGTTCTATACGAGAGTTACAGGAAAGGCTTTTTGGAGATTTAATCGTGTCTTTTGAAGGCGACACGGTGGCAATACAAAGTGCCATTAATGAGCTAGAGACAATCGTTGACATTCAGGAGGTGGCAAAGCATGAAAGTTGATTGGAGTACTTTCTGGCCAAGGATTGTAGAAGCTACTGGGGAAACCATTATTATGGTTATTGCCACTTTAGTATTTGGTTCTATTTTAGGAATAACGATAGGTCTTCTATTATTCGTAACACGAGAAAGAAACATTTTAGAAAACAAAATTGTTTTTCAAGTGTTGAACATATTAATCAATATTATTCGACCAATCCCATTTATCATCTTTTTAGTGGCCATCTCTCAGCTCACTAGATTTGTAATGGGAACAACTATTGGAACTGCAGCCGCCATTTTCCCAATGACGATTGTCGCCAGCTTTTCTATAGCTCGAGTTGTGGAAAATAACTTAGTTAGCATTGATCCCGGGGTGATAGAAGCAGCACAAGCGATGGGTGCAAGTCCTTTACGAATTATATTTACCGTTTTAATACCTGAAGCTCTTGGACCTCTTATTCTCGGCTTAACTTTTATAACTGTTAGCTTAATAGACTTTTCTGCTGTAGCAGGGACAGTCGGCGGAGGCGGACTAGGCCATGTAGCAATGACCTATGGATATCAGCGATTTGAGGGAAGTGTTATGCTCGTAACCGTTGTTATACTCATCGTTTTAGTACAGCTTGCCCAGTGGTTAGGAAATGCATTATCTAAAAAATTCATCAGACGATAAGGAGAATAGATATGAAAAAAATTAGTTTATTAATAATTGCTCTTCTAGCAGCAGTAGTCTTAGCAGCTTGTAACGACTCTTCCGCTGCTTCAGACAAAGATACGGTTAAAGTGAAAATTGGAGTGAATGGATCAGATGGTGCCCAGTGGCCAGTTTTAAAGGAAAAAGCAGCAAAAGAAGGAATTGAAATCGAGTTAATCGAGTTTGCAGACTACACTTTACCCAATAATGCTTTAGCACAGGGAGATATCGATTTAAATGCCTTCCAACATATTTCTTTCCTATCCCAATATGTAAAGGAAAGTGGTAATGACCTTGTTCCGATCGGTTCAACGATGTTTGCACCACTTGGCGTTTATTCCGAAAAAATCAAAGACATTAGCGAAATTAAAAAAGGCGATAAAATTGCAATTCCAGATGATCCATCTAACCAGGCTCGTGCACTTCGTTTGTTAGAGTCTGCAGATTTAATCACTCTTTCAGATAGCTTCGGCCTATTTGGAGACCCAAGTGGCATTGTAGAGAACCCATTGAACCTAGACATCATCCCAATGGTTGCACAGCAAACACCACGAGTGTTACCTGACGTTACTGCTTCTATCATTAATAACGGCGTTGCCGGTCAAGCTGGCTTCTCTCCTGGTGAGGACCCTATATTTAAAGAAGAAGGAAAGGATGAATCCATCTATCCTTATGTCAACACAATAGTAGCCCGTGGAGAAGATAAAAATAACGAAACATACACACGTATTGTCGAATTATATCAAGAAGAAGATATCCAAAAAGTTATCACCGAGGATACAAAAGGCGGATCCGCTTTAGTTATTTTAACGCAAGAACAACTAGATAAAACATTTGAAGATCTAATCAAATAAAAAAAATTGGAGGAATACAGATGAGTATTGTAAAAGAACCAAAGGAATTATTGTTAAAGTCAATTGAGGAAAACAAAGAATTATACGTGCAGGTCAGTCAGGAAATCCATAATAATCCTGAAATCGGCAACCAGGAGTTCTTCGCTAGTGCAAAACATGTAAAGCTACTACGTGACGCCGGCTTCGAGGTAACTACTTCCGTTGCAGGCCATGAAACATCCTTCTACGCTATAAAAAAGGGAGCAAAAGAAGGGCCAACCGTAGCTTACCTTGCAGAGTATGATGCCCTTCCAGGACTAGGTCACGCATGCGGGCATAATATTATCGGAACAACGAGCGTTGCAGCTGGAATTGCCTTAGCAGAGGCCCTCCCTCTCACAGGAGGAAACGTAGTCGTTCTTGGGACTCCCGCTGAGGAAGGTGGACCAAATGGAAGTGCAAAAGGAAGTTTTGTGAAACACGGTTTCCTTAAAGATGTTGATGTTGCACTAATGATTCACCCTTCTGGTAAGACTTCTTTAACTGGTGAAACACTGGCTGTGGATCCATTAGATTTTCATTTTCATGGGAAAGCAGCACATGCATCTGGATCTCCAGAGAAAGGAATAAACGCTTTAGACGCTGTCATTCTTTTATTCAATGGCATTAATGCCCTTCGTCAGCAGCTTCCAAGCAATGTACGTATCCATGGAATCATCACCCACGGTGGAGATGCTCCAAACATTATTCCTGACTACGCTTCTGCTCGCTTCTATATCCGAGCAGAAAGCTGGAAGAAAACAGAGGAAGTAGCAGAAAAAGTCCATGCTATTGCAAATGGCGCAGCACTTGCAACAGGAGCCTCTGTACGAATTGAGCGATTCCAAAACGAGGTTCAGGACTTTGTATTAAATTCTAAATTAGATGAAATTCTTCATGAAGAGCTTGAGGCAGTAGGAGAGTTTGTCCATACAGAAAAACGAAAAGGCAAAGGATCAACAGACGCTGGCAACATCAGCTATGCTGTCCCTACTGCCCATCCACATATTAAAATTGGTCCAGATGATTTAGTAGGTCACACCATCGAGTTCCGTGAAGCTGCCAAATCCCAGCTTGGCGACGAAGCACTAATTAAGGGAGCTAAGGCTCTAGCCAATACCGGCTATCGCATCCTAACAGATGCTGAACTGCTTCACAACGTACGAAAGGAATATGAAGAAGCGCTAGCTAAGAAGCAAGATTGAGATGAATACCTGATTCGCTGAATGATAGCCTATGGTTAAATGGTGAAGTTTTGGCATTTGGGTAGAAGTGTTGCAGTAGCCGCTGAAAGTATTGTACATGGGCAAAGTGTTGCGGGAATGACTTCAAGTGTTGCGCATTTTACCCGAAGTGTTGCACTAAATGGAAAGTGTTGCACTTACGGCTTGAAGTGTTGCATCAATCCAAGTATCTCACTTTACCAATTGACTTCCTCTTGCCTCCCCCTGTTTGAGGAAGTCTACTAAACTATTAATTTCCATCAGTCGATAGGTAAAAAAAAATCCGCCCTTTATGGGGCGGATTTTTTGTCGCGCGCTTTCATATAGCTAGCATACCAAAATCCAAATGTCAGAGATGCAGCATCTAATATATAAATCCACCAACGATGAGTATAGCCTGCATACACAGATGCTGCGAAGAGAGCGACTGTTAGTAGCAAGGCCACATATCGATTAAAGGTAATTCGAGTAAATAGCACAACTAACAAAGCAGGTGCAACAATCGCAAGTATCACTTGTGTTGGTATAGATAAAGTTTCCATTGTTTCTCCTACCTTACTAAGATTAATCCTAGTCTGTAATGGTCATGTCTAAACAAAACATGCTGTCTCAATCGAAGCTCTCCATTATGATCCAATACTTCTAATCTACAATGGGCTGCATTGATTTGAACAGCTTCATAAAGCTCTTGCTCATCTGTTACTTTTTGTCCGTTTACTTTAACTATACATTCTCCAATTTTTAAGCCCATCTTTTCTGCTGGAGAGTCGGAAAGCACACCAGCAATCATTACCCCATTTGATTGCGGAGACACAGCAAAGGAGCCATTACGCTCTCTTCTATACTCAACAAAGGATATTACTAGTCTTCCTATTACTCCCAACGCCAAAGCTATTAGACTGATAAGTGGTTCTATATAGCCTACCGCTGCTACAACTGTCACGATTATTCCTAATTGCCACACCTTTTTTCCGTACTTAGGGAAAAAATTCTCTGCCAGCGAATGTCTGCTTTTTTGTTGAAAGCCTATTACAAAAGGAAACAATATTAAAGAAAATGTAGACTCTCCTAAAGTAAACTGTGGCCAAAACGGTAGATATGTATGTATAACATCTCCAGGTATGACTAATAGAATCGGTAACAACCAAAGTCGTTTAGTAACATATTCCATTGCCTCGCTGCCTCTTGCCGTTTTAACCAATCTAGGCGAAGCATTTGTCGCTCCATGCTTTTGGATAATATAACCCTCTGCTATCAGCAATAAACCCGCTAAAATAGCAATTGGAACAATGACTTGTCCATCTATATCTTGTCCAACAATCTCCCATGAAAATATTTCATAAGACCAATCATAGAAAAACATGATATAAAAAGTAGCTACCGCTAAGGCAATTGCATAAATTGCAGAACCGGCCTGATACATAAAGAGTAGAACAAATAAAATCATCCATACACTATAAACCATTAACCAACTGGACGGTATAACCAATCCAACCGCCACACTAATTACAGATATAATAATTGCCCATACATAACCATCTAGCAAAAAATGCTTGGCCTCTGTCCAACCCCAAAGTATTCTCGCTCGAAATTGTTTTCTCTCTCTCTTCACCCGAAAGTATCCGATTAATACAGAAAAAAGAAGTGTTATATAAACAGCTGGATGAAGGAAGAAACGTCCAATCCCTTTTGCCAATTCTATTAATATTTCTTGTACCATACGAATCCTCCTCGCTTACAACATAGTCTTCCTATTATTGTAACAAACGAGGAGAACTTCCGTATAGGTTTATTGTCTCAAGTTACTTATTTAAGGTGTGAATTATATAACTTACACCCATTTGAAGCTGCTGATCATTCTCTTTGCGCGCCTTATACTCATTAATTGTGTTCGTTAAATCCTGAAAGAACGTCTCATCTAGCTTCGAATTAATTTCTAGTTTATTTTGCTCTCTATATTTATCTATGGCTTCAACAGTAGCTTCATCAAAATAACCGTCCTTGCGTGATATGTTGTAGCCTAATCCACTAAGAATTTGTTGTACGTACTTAATTTCATCTCCATAATCTCCTTGGTGGAACTCACCATGATAATATTTAATATCTGTATTGAATAACTCATCCTGCTCTACCTTCAAATCTGCCTCTATCCCCTTATGATGAATCCATTGTTGCTTTGGAGTTAACCACTTATGGGTAGAGATTTTTAACTTTCCGCCATTAGACAAAGGATGGGTTTCTTGAACAGTACCTTTACCAAAGCTTGTTTCTCCTACGATCATGGCACGATTATTATCTTTTAATGCTCCGGCCAAAACTTCACTTGCAGATGCGCTACCTCCATTTTGCAATAAAACAACTGGTAGCTTGTTCAGATAAGGGGTATCCTTATTTACCGTATTCAACGTTTCTAAAACACCTTTAGCATCTTGCATGTAAGCAAATGTACTTCCATTTTGTAGAAGGGTTCCTATAATAGAAGAAACGCTAAATAAATAACCTCCAGGATTACCTCGGACATCCACAACTAGTCCGTTTATTCCTCGCTCGACTAACGCTTTTGTTTGTTTTTCCCACTCTTCTGCCGTTTTCTCTCCGAATATTGTGATAGTAACAATACCGATAGATTTTCCATCAACCTCTAGTACTTCACTGGAAACAGTATGCAACGCGATTGTCTCTCGTTTCATATGTAACTCTACATGACGATTTTCGCTTGGACGATATATCGTCATTTTAAGACTACTGCCTTTGTCACCACTTAATAATCGAACTAATTCAGCCATAGATTTCCCATCTACTCGTTCACTGTTCACCCGCACGATTTCATCCTGAGGCTTCAAACCTGCTTTGTAAGCTGGAGAGTCTTTAATGGGAGCTACAACAATAAACTTACCGCCAGAATTCATAATTTCTACACCAATACCAACCCGTTCCTCAGCTAAAGAAGATTCTTGCGTCTCCGCTTCCTCTTTCGTTAAATACGAAGAATGTGGATCTTCTAAAGCTTCAGCCATGCCTCTAATTGCACCCTCTACTAATAACTTTTCATTCTTCGAGAAAACAGCCTCTTTTTTTATTAACTGATACGCCTCATCAATCACTTGACTACTACTAACGTTACTTTTCTCGGACTCTGACGATTTTCCAGACATCCATAAATACCCTAATACCAATACAATGGCTAAAATGAATCCAAATAAAATAATCCGATTTTTGCGCAAGTTCAACCTCCTAGTTTTCCACTAATATATGTGAGGAAAACGAAGTTTAATACTTGCCCAAAAATCAGATTCTTATTTTAGTTTATCGACATAATCTATCAACATTTGCTCATCCATAGGACCTACTATCTTATTTTGAATGATACCGTTAGTATCGATCATGTATGTAGTTGGAATAGGAATTATCTTGTACGCATTTTCTACTCGGCCATCCTCGTCCAAGGGTATTGGAAAGGTCAGACCATAATCATCGACAAAGGAAGTAACCTTATCTAATCCATGATCATTGCTAGTAAGGTTGACTGCTAAGATCTCCACATTATCTTCATCAGTCATATCCTCGTAAAAGTTTTGCATATGCGGCATTTCTGCCTTACAAGGCGGACACCACGAGGTCCAAAAATTTAACACTACTTTCTTTCCTTTATAATCAGATAACGAAACTTCTTTTCCATCTAATGTGGTTAAAGTGAAATCTGGAGCTTGATCACCTTTACCAGTCCCTTTATTTGCTGGGTTCTCTGCCATATCCGTTCCCATTTGTTCTCCTTCAAAAGGATCTTCCTTTTCATCAATATTGTTTTTTACAAATGATATAGTAGCAATCGCTATTAAGAAACCTATAACTAGTAATCCAATTATTTTTTTCACACTTAACCTCCACTTTACTTATAAAATATTATTATTTTAATTATATGCATAAATCCTAATAGATACCATTCGATAGCTTATGTTTTTTCCAAATGTGTACAAAATAAGACTTCTATGAAGTTTAAAATATATAAAAATAAGCATCCAATTATATAATAATTGAATGCTCACTATAGTTTTACTTTTATAAAGAAATGTATCTCAATGGATTCACTGAGTTACCTGCCATACCTTCCCAATATCCTAAATGGATTTCAAAGTGAAGATGTGGTCCAGTGGAATTACCTGTAGTTCCGATTGCTCCGATACGTTGCCCTTTAGAGACAACTTGTCCAACTCCTACACCTATACTGCTTAAATGAGCATATAATGAAGTGAAAGTTTGACCATCAATAGAATGAGTCACCATAATTACATTACCGTATGTGCTTAAAGGTGATGCATACGATACGACTCCATCAGCAGCCGATAATACTGGTGTCCCAGTACTGTTGGCAATATCTATACCATAATGCATTTTTCCTTTACCGTAAATCGGATGCATTCTGTATCCATAACCAGAGGTAAAGCTTCCTGATGCAGGTTTAGTCCAGTTACCAGCTGAAACGGCAGGAATTGCAGTTGAAGATCCGCTAGCAGCTTGCTGACGTTGACGTTCTGCAGCCGCTTTTTTCTTTTTCTCTTCTGCTGCTTTTCTAGCTATTTCTGCTTGACGCTTTTGCTCTGCAACAATTTTATCTTGAATCGCTTTATCTAGGTTTAAAACTTCTTCATATTCTGTTTCCATTTGTTCTTTGTCTTCCAGAAGTTTAGCTTGTTCAACTTCTAGTTGATCTACTAATGTGCTCTTAGAAGATTTTTGGCCATCTAAATTAGCTTTTAAGGAGAGAAGCTGATCTTTACTTGCTTCTTGCTCTTGACGTTTCTTCTCTAGGCTTGCAGTTTGCTCTTCAAGTTCTTTTTTATCTTCTGACTGTTCTTTTAGAATTTTACGGTCAGCTTCCATCAATGTATTTACTGCTGAAAAACGGTCAATAAAATCTACGAAGCTATTAGCTCCAAGTAATACGTCTAAATAATTGACTGATCCGCCACTAACTTGAACAGCTCGTATTCTTTCTTTTAGCAATTCATCGCGAGCTGCAATTTTCTGTTCCAACTCAGCGATAGAAGCTTTTAATGCTTCGATTTCACTTGTAGTCTTTTCAATCTCACTTAAAACCGCTGAAATACTTTTTTCAGTTGCCATGATTTCATTATCCAACTTTTTGATTTGAGCCATTATTTGATCAATTTTAGACTCATTAGTATCAATTTTTGTTTCAGTTTCTTTAATATTCGATTGAATAGAACTTTTCTTTTCTTGAATGTTCTGTTGTTCTTTTTTAAGGTCGTTCAATGAATTGGCAAGAGCGCTTGGTGTGTTAAATAGTAGCGCTCCGGATGCAGCTATTGCGACAATACGCAACACCCATTTGGATTGTCTTCTCAAATCTTATTGCTCCTTTCAAGATACCTTCTTATACTCGTAAAAATTTTCTAACTGACATGAAACTACCCCAAATACCGATTAAAACTCCCATTAATAGAATTAATGCGTTTAATTGATAAATAAATGGGGAAAACTCTAGTAAATTAAATAAATTTCCTAGCTCTAATTTCGGCTGTAATGCATTATAAAGATTATAGTAAAGCACCGTAACTAACGTGATTGGTACAATCGCTCCTAAAATACCAAGCCACATTCCTTCTAATATGAATGGGATACGGATAAACCAGTTTGTAGCTCCAACTAGTTTCATAATCTCTATATCTCTTCTTCTAGCAACAATCGTTATTCGAATTGTATTCGAGATTAAGAACATAGCTGTAAATAATAGAGCAAGGATTAACACTACGCCCACGTTTCTACCCATGTTTAACACGGAAAATAATCGTTCTATTTTTCCTTCTCCGTAACTAACCTCAAATGTGTTATCTAACTTATCGATTTCCTTCGCAATCGCTTCAGTTTCTTGAGGGTCTACCGCTTTTGCATAAAATACATTATGTAATGGGTTTTCTTGCTCATATAACTCTAAATCTGACCCAAAATCCATAACCAGTTTCTTTAATTCTTCTCCCTTAGTCGCGTATACTAGCTCTGCAACACCCGGAATATTTTTAATGTCTTCTTGTAGCTTAGCAATGTCTTCTTCACTTGCTGTCAATTCAACATAAATTTTTACTTCAACGTCTCTTTCTAGGTCGTCTGCTACTTTATTTAAATTCATCATAATCATGACGAACACGCCTACCAGTAATAATGTAACAGTAACAGCACTGACGGATGCAAATGTCATCCAACCATTTCTGCTGATACTTTTTAAGCTATCTCTAAAGTGTCGTCCTGCTGTTCTAGCCTTCATATCCGTAATCTCCTCCGTACTCGTCTCGAGTGATTAAGCCACCCTCAACTACAATAACACGGTGTCGAATTGTATTTACAATTTCTCTATTATGAGTTGCCATAACAATTGTAGTTCCTCGGGAATTAATCTCTTCAAATGTGTTCATAATTTCCCATGAAGTTTCGGGGTCTAAATTTCCGGTCGGCTCATCTGCAATTACTAGTTTAGGAGTATTAACAATGGAGCGCGCTATGGAAACACGTTGTTGTTCTCCACCTGATAGCTCAGTCGGGAACATTCTTGCCTTATTTTTTAGTCCTACTAGCTCCAATACGTCCATTACTTTTTTACGGATCACCTTAGGGGATTCCTCTATTACTTCTAAAGCAAAAGCAACGTTTTCATACACGTTTAGTCGAGGAAGTAGTTTGAAGTCTTGAAAGACAACGCCAATTTGTCTTCTCAAGTAAGGTACATTTTTGTTTTTTAAGGTTGCTAAATTCATACCATTGACTATGATCGTACCTGACGTTGGGCGCTCTTCTCGATACATCATTTTGATAAATGTCGATTTTCCTGCTCCACTTGGTCCAACTACGTACACAAATTCGCCCTGCTTAATATTTACGTCGATCCCGTTAGCTGCAACAATACCATTAGGATATTTTTTATAGACGTTAGTCATTTCTATCATTTTATACCACCTAATTACTTTCTTTTATTAAATACAACAATGCTTATTATAACACTTGATGTCTTTCTTAATGTTACAAATAGATTTCATTTTGTAGGTAAATTTAGTCAGAAAAACTAAAATATTAGCGATTTTTCAGTTTTTTTAGTGTTTTTTACTCAGTTACAAAAGGACTATACCCTTTATTTCTACACATTCTTTCATAATTCCTGCTATATTTTCTTGCCAGAGAAAATATTTACAACTACAGGTTTATTTCTCCAATATAGTTAACATTCTGTGAAAATCTACAAATAAAGCTATGAAGTTGGGATAGTTTCTTGGAGCGAATTTTGGGTGTGGTGTGAGGGGTTTTGTAATATTTCTGGTATTTTTTGGGCGGTATTGAGTGGATATTGGAGTTTTATGGGATGATGATAGGTGCGTGTTGCTGGGATTTAGGCGACACTTTGCTCTCTTTATGTGCGTTTCGCTGGAGGTTAGGTTACACCTCTAGAAACAATTAGAGTAATTCAACCTTATGGGCGTATACCTGAGATTTATGGGACACATCCACCTACTTAATGGGCGCTTTCCTCTTACTTATGGATCATTTCTCTCAACTCTATGGGCACTTTTCAACCTTACGGGCGGATAACTCGCATGTATAGGACACTTCGACATATTTTATGGGCGCTTTCCTCTTACTTATGGGTCATTTCCCTCATCTCTATGGGCACTTTTCAACCTTACGGGCGGATACCTGAGATTTATGGGACACATCCACTTACTTTATGGGCACTTTCCTCTTACTTATGGGTCATTTCCCTCAACTCTATGGGCACTTTTCAACCTTACGGGCGGATAACTCGCATTTATGGGACATATCCACTTACTTTATGGGCGCTTTCCTCTTACTTATGGGTCACTTCCCTCAACTCTATGGGCACTTTTCAACCTTACGGGCGGATAACTCGCATGTATAGGACACTTCGACATATTTTATGGGCGCTTTCCTCTTACTTATGGGTCATTTCCCTCAACTCTATGGGCACTTTTCAACCTTACGGGCGGATAACTCGCCTTTATGGGACATATCCACCTACTTAATGGGCGCTTTCCTCTTACTTATGGGTCATTTCTCTCAACTCTATGGGCACTTTTCATCTTTACGGGCGGATACCTGAGATTTACGGGACAACTTCACTTACTTTATGGGCGCACTCATCTAATTTATGGCGCACGTCCTCTAATTTTTGGGACACCATCCCCTACACTATAGACACATTCCCACAAAAAAAACAGCTACCAATAAAAGTAGCTGTGTGTCCTACTATCTTATTTCTTCTCCGCTAACCATGCAGCAACTGCTTCTGCATCTGCGCCTTCAATAATTTTACCTGGCATTGCGCCTCGACCATTTAAAATAACATCTAAGATCTCATCTTCTGATAAGCGAGAACCTACATCAGCAAGTGCTGGGAAATTACCTTGTCCTTCTAAATTTCCGCCATGACAGCTAATACATTTAGAATTTACAATTTTTTCAGCATCTACAGACGCGGTTTCAGTTGAATCAGTTGCACCAGTGTCAGTTGTGCCAGTATCTTTTGCTTCGTCGTCTCCACCGCCACAAGCAGCAAGCATAAGACCTGCTCCAAAGATAACAGCTAATAATTTTTTATTCATTTAATGAACCTCCCTCAACATTATGAATGCACTCATATTATACCAAATTTAGTACCTTTTGAAACCTTCTCCTAATACCTCATAGGCATCAGAAACTATTACAAATGCAGTGGGGTCAATGGTTTGAACCACTTGTTTCATCTTTGTGAACTCAGTCTGATACGCCACCACCATAAGGATAGATTTCTCTTCATTGGTATATCCACCATATGCAGGTAGTTTAGTTACCCCTCGATCAATCTCCTTATAGATAGCATCTCTAACTTCGTCCTGTTTATTCGTAATGATATAAATCATTTTCGATTGGCTAAATCCTAGCTGCACAATATCGATTGTTTTAGTAGTTACAAATAAACCTATTAAAGCGTATAAAGCTTGTTCAATATCAAATACTACGGCAGCACTCAACACTATTAGGCCATCGATTAGCAAGACACTTCTCCCTAAAGAAAAGCCAGTATATTTGGTTATGATTTGAGCTGCTAAGTCTGTTCCGCCTGTTGATGCGCCGCCTCTAAAAACGATTCCTAAACCTAGGCCAACCGTAATACCACCGAATAATGCACCTAACAAAGGATTATACGTCCATGGTTCCCAGCTTGCAGTTAGCAAAACTACTGCAGGTAAAACTAAGGTTCCTACAAAAGATTTAATCCCAAATTTTGCACCAAGAAATATTAAGCCTGCGATAAACAAAGGAATGTTAAAAGCATATTGAACAAGCCCAGGCTCCCAGCCAAAAACTCCTTTTAAGATAGTACTTATCCCACTTACTCCGCCTGAAGCAACCTGGTTTGGCAAAAGAAAGACGTTAAAGCCAAGTGCTATAATGGCAGCACCAATGATGACATATAAATAATCTCTAACATTCGCCATCCAAGGAGAAATTTCTTTATGAACTCTATTATTTGTCGTAGTAGTCATTACTATTCCTCTTTCATGTAAATTCTTTTATTCAACCTGAAATAGTATAACAACAGAAAAGATTTTTGTGAACTTTAGCAAGATGGTGTATTAACAGGCTACTTGCACAAAATAAAAAAGCGTATCTAAAATAAATTAGATACACTTAAATTACCAGCAATTATTTACTAATAGATTGTGCTTCCTTATAGGTTTCGTCGATATAGTCCGAAATGGCAAGCTGATCCTCTGTGATATTGACTAAAGTTGCATTGATTTCCTCGACAGTAGCTGTGCTTTCTTCAATGATTGCAGCAAACTCTGTTGTACTTACATTGATGGATTCGCTGTTTTCAGCAATTGTTTCAATCTCTTTTAAATAGCTTGTTAATGATAACTGAAGCGTCTTCATCGTTTCAAACAGACCTTTGAAGGACTCATTGGATTGTTCCGCTGTTTCGGCTTGTGTGTGCGTTTGTGCTAACCCTAATTTCAGCTTTTGAAGAGCAGCCTCGTTAAATTTATTGACATTGTTAAGATTGTCATCTATCTTCTCTACTGTTTGATTGGTTACCCCTGCAAGTTTTCGAATCTCTTCAGCTACTACAGAAAATCCTTTGCCATGCTCTCCAGCTCTGGCAGCTTCGATAGAGGCATTTAATGCTAATAGATTTGTTTGCTCTGTAATTTGTCGAATATCTTTAGCAAATTGATTTGTTTCATTAATTTTTTCGAACAAGTTTTGAAATGTTTCATTTAACTCTTCAAAAAAGATTGTAAATTGGGTGATATCTTTTGTCATTTCTGCCATCACTTTTGAGCCCTCTGAAGCATCTTGCCCAGCAGATTCTGCCTTTTGAACAATTAGCTCTAAGTTGTTCGCCATTTCTTTTACTGAGCTGCTAGTTGCTTCAGTGTTTCGTACTATATCAGACACATGATCTGCCTGACGTTGAGCACCGACACTCACTTCCCCTACTGCATATAGCATCTCCTGCTGTGCAATATTAGCGGATTGTGTGCTTGTGCGAATCTGTTCTAAATTGGTTGAAATGACATGCACTGCATTTTGTAATTTGTCATTCAAGAGATTGTCTTCTTGAGCTTTAATGGCAGCTTCTTCCGTTAACTGCTGCATCTTCCCGAATAAAGATTTACTTTGAGTAACTTGTAGGTAGACGCCTAAAGCCATTATAAATTGTATAAAGAATACATTAATTGTCTGTCCAGCAAATAAATTTGGTTCATCCATTGCAACATTTATATATAAGGCAATAGCAGATAAAATATAGCCATATATAAATACAAAACGATCATTATGTATACTACTTAATACGAGTACAAAAAACGCTAAAATAACTGTTGCTAAACTGATTATATTGAAATACGCATTACTTACTGCAACGATTGTGGCTGCTAAAATTATAATATAAGGAAATAATTTAGCTATTTTCATTGATTTTTTTGCTAAAAAATAAAAAATGATAGAAGCGCCTACAGGTATACCTATTGAAAAAATAATTACAGACTTTGCTTGAATAATGATTTGAACTAGTAGTCCAAGCCCACCTGCTAATGCAAATGCTAAATAAAGAATATTATTTTTCTTTAATAAATCCTTCTGCTTTAAATCATCAATGTTCATACTTTTTCCTCAATTCAATTAAAATAATAAAAAACCCCAACTATTTTATTATAGCATGGGATTTTTTACCGTCTATTAATTTATTTTGGAACGTAAGTAGGCATGAATAAACGGGTCAATTTCCCCATCAACGACTGCATGGACATTTCCACTTTCCTCATTGGTACGGTGATCCTTAACCATGG
Source organism: Psychrobacillus sp. FSL W7-1457 (assembly GCF_038593405.1). Classification (NCBI taxonomy): domain Bacteria; kingdom Bacillati; phylum Bacillota; class Bacilli; order Caryophanales; family Bacillaceae; genus Psychrobacillus; species Psychrobacillus sp. FSL W7-1457. The sequence goes on along the minus strand of NZ_CP151993.1, from coordinate 1,067,265 downwards.
AGTATGGGTGGAATACATAGGAACGAATCTGACTTCCCCATCCAATTTCTTTTTGTTCTCCACGAATTTCAGCAAGCTGAGCTTCCTGTTCTTCGATTTTTAATTGGTACAGCTTTGATTTTAAAAGCTTCATTGCGTGCTCACGGTTTTTAATCTGTGAACGCTCTGATTGGCATGTTACAACCGAGTTAGTTGGTAAGTGAGTGATACGGACAGCGGAGTCCGTTGTATTGATATGCTGACCACCTGCACCAGTTGCACGATACGTATCAATTTTCAAATCTTCTGTGCGGATTTCAATTTCAATCTCATCCGTAAATTCAGGCATTACCTCACACGACACGAAGGACGTATGGCGACGACCAGATGAATCGAACGGTGAAATACGTACTAGACGATGTACACCCTTTTCTGCTTTTAAGTAACCATAGGCATTGTGACCTTTGATCAGTAACGTAACCGATTTAATACCTGCTTCGTCTCCTGGCAAGTAATCGATTGTTTCTACTTTAAAGCCACGTTTGTCTGCCCAACGCTGATACATACGTAAAAGAATTGAACCCCAATCTTGGGATTCAGTTCCACCAGCACCTGGATGTAATTCTAAAATAGCATTGTGCTTGTCGTATTCCTCACTTAAAAGAAGTTGAAGCTCAAACTCTCCCAGTGCAGCTGTAAACTCTTTCAGCTCACTGCCAAGCTCCTCTTGCAATTCTTCATCAGGAACTTCTTTCAATAACTCTAACGTCATTTCTAAGTTTTCTTGTGTAGACATAAGGTCGTTGTATTGCTCCACTATGCCTTTTAAAGCGTTTAACTCATTGATGACCTTTTGAGCTCCTTGGGAATCATCCCAAAAGTCAGGGAAAGTCATTAATTCCTCTAGCTCTTGTATACGAACCTCTTTGTTTTCTAAGTCAAAGAGACCCCCTAAAGTCATTTAACTTGCCCGCCGTACGGTCTAATTCATTTCTTACAACTGAAATTTCTATCATTTTTTATTTCCTCCGAATATCTCTATTATCTAACTGCTCCGTGGCAATTTTTAAACTTTTCTCCACTACCACATGGGCATGGTTCGTTACGTCCCACTGTTGCTTGCTTGCGAGCAGGTTTTTTCTTTACAGGACCGCCTTCTTCTTTTGGATTTACAGCTTGCCCTTTTGCAACCTCTTCACGCTCTAAGTTGTTACGAATTTCTGCTTTCATCGCATATTTAGCAACATCTTCTTGGACTGACTCAACCATTGCCTCGAACATTGCAAAGCCTTCACTTTGATATTCGCGAAGCGGATCTGTTTGACCATATGCACGTAAGTGAATCCCTTGGCGAAGCTGATCCATTGCATCAATATGATCGATCCATTTCGAGTCAATTGAACGAAGCAGTACAACTTTTTCAAATTCGCGCATACGTTCAGCTGTCATTTCTTCTTCTTTTGCATCATAGAAGGAGATAACTTCTTCTTTAATCTTCTCAATAACTTCTTCTTGAGAAAGATTTTCTAAAGTTTCTTGCGTAATAACACCCTCTGGAAGCATATTCGCTTGAATATAATCCTCTATCGCTTTGTAATTCCACTCTGCTTTGTTTTCTGCATTAGTGTGCGTAGTTACAAGACGCTCAATAACAGCGAAAATCATGGTTTCCACTAGGTCACGCATGTTTTCTGTTTCCAGAACTTCATTACGCTCTTTGTAGATGATTTCACGTTGCTGACGTAATACATCATCATATTGCAGCAATCGCTTACGAGAGTCAAAGTTGTTACCCTCTACTCGTTTTTGAGCAGATTCTACCGCGCGTGACACCATCTTAGATTGGATTGGCTGTGAATCATCCATACCCATCTTAGACATCATATTACGCATATTATCTGAACCAAATCGACGCATTAATTCATCTTCCATAGAAAGATAGAATTGTGTTACCCCTGGATCTCCTTGACGCCCTGAACGACCACGTAGCTGATTATCAATACGTCTAGATTCATGACGCTCTGTACCAATGACAGCTAAACCGCCAACTTCTAGTACTCCATCTCCAAGTTTGATATCTGTACCACGTCCAGCCATGTTAGTGGCAATCGTTACAGAACCAAGATGTCCAGCTGTTGCAATTATTTCTGCCTCATGCTCATGGTTTTTTGCATTTAATACATTATGCTTAATGCCATGCTTTGTTAACAGCTTGGAAATGATTTCAGAAGTTTCAATGGCAACAGTACCAATCAGTACTGGCTGCCCTTTTTTATTTCGTTCAGCAATATCTGCAGCAACCGCTTCAAATTTCCCATTCATAGATGCATAGATTAAATCGGCACGATCATCTCTAGCAATTGGCTTATTCGTTGGTATCGCTATAACATTCATATTATAAATGTTACGGAATTCCTCTTCCTCTGTTTTAGCTGTACCAGTCATCCCTGACAGCTTGTCATACATACGGAAAAAGTTTTGGAACGTAATTGTAGCCATCGTCATAGATTCATTTTGAACCTCTAACCCTTCTTTTGCTTCAATAGCTTGATGCAAGCCATCACTATAGCGACGACCTTTCATCAAACGTCCAGTGAAGGAGTCAACAATTACTACGTCCCCATCTTGCACCACATAATCTACATCTAGATGCATAGAAACATGCGCCTTTAAGGATTGATTAATCGCATGGTTTAAGCGAACATGGGTTAAATCAAACAAGTTATCTATACGGAACGCCTTTTCAACTTTTTCCACACCTACATCAGTCAAAGTAACACCTTTTGTTGATTCTTCGTACGTGTAATCTTCTTCCTTCGTTAACGTACGAACAAAAGCATTGGCTTGCATATATAAAGCTGCAGCTTTGTTAGCCTGTCCTGAGATAATTAAAGGAGTTCTTGCTTCATCGATCAAGATTGAATCGACCTCATCAATTACAGCATAATGAAGCGGACGTTGTACTTTTTCTTCTTTATAAAGCACCATATTGTCACGAAGATAATCGAAGCCAAGCTCATTATTGGTTGAATAAGTTACATCAGCAGCGTAAGCTTCACGTTTTTCATCTTTAGAAAGAGAATTTAAATTCAATCCTACCGTTAAACCTAAGAAATTATATAATTTACCCATCTCTTCCGCATCACGACTAGAAAGATATTCATTGACAGTTACTACGTGTACGCCTTGTCCACTTAACGCATTTAAATAAACAGACATCGTGGAGGTAAGTGTTTTACCTTCCCCGGTTTTCATCTCTGCTATATTGCCCTCATTTAATGCAGCAGCACCCATAATTTGTACTCGGAAAGGATACAGACCAAGTACTCGTCTAGCCCCTTCTCGCGCAACAGCAAATGCTTCTGGTAGAAGCTGGTCTAATTTCTCTCCACCGACAAGTCTTTCACGGAATTCAACTGTTTTTGCACTTAATGCTTCGTCAGAAAGAGCTTCCATCTCTCCTGCTAATGCTTCTACTTTATCTGCGATTTTTTCTAATCGTTTTAACTCGCGTTTATTTAAATCGAATACTTTATTCAGAACGTTAAGCATATTATATTCACTTCCCATTTAGTCTTACTCTCCATTTTACCATTCGTTACAAAGTCACGCAAATGAGTAACACAAGAAAAGCGCAACCGCCTATCTCTGCCCCGACAGGCAAATGGAGAAAAGTGAGGAGGCAGCTCCTCAGCCACCGGAGCTTTTACCCATTTGACCCCGAGGGGCAAGGCGGTGGAGCTAGACATCAAGAAAAGCGCAACCGCCTATCTCTGCCCCGACAGGCAAATGGGGAAAAGCGAGGAGGCAGCTCCTCAGCCACCGGAGCTTTTACCCATTTGACCCCGAGGGGCAAGGCGGTGGAGCTAGACATCAAGAAAAGCGCAACCGCCTATCTCTGCCCCGACAGGCAAATGGGGAAAAGCGAGGAGGCAGCTCCTCAGCCACCGGAGCTTTTATCCATTTGACCCCGAGGGGCAAGGCGGTGGAGCTAGACATCAAGAAAAGCGCAACCGCCTATCTCTGTCCCGACAGGCAAATGGGGAAATGCGAGGAGGCAGCTCTTCAGCCACCGCAGCTTTTATCCATTTGACCCCGAGGGGCAAGGCGATGGAGCTAGACATCAATTTATCCCCTGATACACTTCCTACCCAATATTAAAAGCTCTTCTCAAGTAACGAGAAGAGCTTTGTCGCTTTTTGTCGATGCCCTATAGACCATTCATATGTGGCACAGAAAGCTTCATTGATGTATTTAGTTTGTTTCGATTAAACCGTATTTCCCATCTCTACGTTTATAAACAATATGAGTACCCATTGAGTCTGCATCAGTGAAGATGAAGAAGTTGTGACCAAGCATGTTCATTTGTAAAACTGCTTCTTCTTGGTCCATTGGTTTTAAATCAAATTGTTTAGTACGGACGATATTGTATTCGTCTTCTTCTAAATTTGAAACTGGTGCATCTGGCGGATCGATTGCAGCGAAGTAAGCTCCAACCCCTTCACGCTCACGGCTTTTACGATTTACTTTAGTTTTATATTTACGAATTTGACGTTCTAATTTATCTACTATTAAATCAATAGCGGCATACATATCAGTATGACGTTCTTCCGCTCTTAAAGTTAAATTCTTCATCGGGATTGTCACTTCGACCTTAGTTTGTTTGTCATTGTATACCTTTAAGTTGACATTTGCAGTCGCTTGAATTTCCTCGTTAAAGTATCGACCAACTTTTTCGATCTTGCCCTCAACGTAATCACGAATTGCAGGAGTCACCTCAAGGTTTTCTCCACGAATGTTAAAGTTTAGCATGTAAACTCCTCCTTTAATTTAACTCTATATAATATTTCTACAATCCCTATTTAATATCCTTCTTTTTAAGAAATAAAATAATTATTTTTTGTCGAATCTTGTCACATCTTTGGGTTTATTTTCCACTTCTTTTCTCCGGCGAGCTTTCAGTTCATTAATAATTCTTTGCTCCGTGTCATGATCCCCAACTAATCGTACTCCGTATTCGAAGAAACCATGTACACTCTTCTTGCACCAAACAAGCTCACCTATCATATCTAGCTGGGTCTCATCAATAATAAAACTTATCTCAATTCGCTTTATTAGCTCGATAGCAATGGATAGCTCTGTGACCATTCGCAAGCCATTCGGGCTTATATCTACGATTTGACAGTTCCCCTTATTAGAGAATTCAGCAGGTTGGTCACCTCCCGATTCTTTTATTAGACGAAAAGTTGCTTCAGTAGGTTCACCAAATGTGTACCGAAAATATTCATTTCTTTTATATTGCATACTATGTCCTCCCACAAGAACCAATAATAACCTTCTATTTTTCTTCATTATGACTAATAAAGAATTTATTTACAAGAAATTATTCGACTGCTAGAGGTATATGAAAATAATGTTGCTATTACTTTTATACCCTAATTATGTATTTTAAACACTTTGATATTCCATACTATAATTCCGCTTATATTGGAGTTATAAGTGGTAATCATAAGTCAGAGAAACTTTAATGGGTGTGTTGTCGCCATAGTCATATAAAAAATCATAAAGCTTAGAAAAAGAAAACCGCTGATATATTAAATGCAAACCATCCTAGTGTGATTAAAACTATTATTATATGAAGCTATAAAAAAATACCTTATCGACTAATCCGATAAGGTACCTTGTTATATGTTTATTTATTTGCAGTCATCGTTACATCTGCTACTCGTTTAGCTCCAACAAAACGTTTGCCCCAATAATATGGATCGCTTAGCTTATCTACCTTTACACCTTTTGAGCTTGAAGAGTGAATAAATTTCCCGTCTCCAATATAGATGCCAACATGCGATACGCCTTTACCAGATGTATTAAAGAAAACTAGATCCCCTGATGAAAGATCGTCCTTTTCTACTTTTGATCCTTTTGCATACATACCTGCGGATGATCTTGGAAGATTAACTCCTAAATCATCAAATACGTAACCTACAAACCCTGAACAATCAAATCCAGCAGTAGTAGTTCCGCCTCCGCGATATTTAATGCCTATTAAGTTTTTAGCAGTGGATACTAATTCAGATGAATCTATTGAGCTAGAAGCTTCAGTATTAGCTGCATATGGAATTGTGACTAAAAGCATAGATAAAATAATTATACCAATGACTTTTTGCGATATAGACTTCAAGTTCATGTAGTTCCTCCGACGTCATAAATTTTCTGAAAACTTAACTATATTCATCTTATCACTCTTTAAACCTTTTTTATTTTACAGTTATGTAACATTTTCATTACAAAAGACGTCTAATGTAATCAAAGAAATTTCTTGTTAAATTTGGGACAACCCTTGATACATAAGGTTTTCAATAAAAAACCATCGACAATTGTCGATGGTTTCTTCGCTAAATATAGATGTAAAATCTGTGAAATCTTCTCTTAATCTGTGTTTAGGACAAAACGAATAATTTTATTCATCTCTGCATACTAAAAAAATAGGTAGTTATAAAGTAGGAGGAATAAAATATTTAACAAATTAAAAACAGCGTATAAATCTCTCTTTGGAGGCTGCTGTTTAAACAAATAATGACGATCATATCGAAGGATAATCATTTACACTGACAAATCTGAATATTAAATGTAAGATATACTAATAAATAAGAAAAGAAAGGGTTGAGCGCTTCAATGGACTTAGGCCTCCAAAATAAACGTGTTATAGTGACGGCATCAAGTAAGGGCTTAGGAAAAGCAACCGCTTTACAGTTTGCACAAGAAGGAGCAAAGGTGCTTATCTCTAGTCGCAATGAAGAAGAATTAAAGGTAACCATGGAGGACATTAAACAACATAGTTCCAATCCAAATATCTTCTACACCGTTTGTGACGTTACGAAGGAAGAGGATATTGCTCAATTATTTAAAGAAGCAGAAACTAAGCTTGGTGGAGTAGACATTTTAGTCAATAATGCTGGTGGCCCATCTCCAGGAGGATTCGGACAAGTAACCGACCAAGACTGGATGGATGCATTTGAAAAAAATCTCCTTAGCTATATACGTACCATTCGACAAGCTATTCCATTCATGCAAGCACAAAAATTCGGTAGAATAGTAAACATTTCGTCATCTTCTACTAAAGAAGTATTAGATGGTCTAATTTTGTCGAATACCTTCCGATTGGGTATGGTTGGTTTGTCTAAAAGTATTGCAAGAGAATATGGCAAGGATAATATTTTGATTAATACCGTTGGACCAGGGCGCATTCAAACAGATCGCGTAACAGAGCTAGATGAAATTGCAGCAAAGAAGCGTGAGATAACCGTAGAAGAGGTTCGAGAAGGGTTTAAACAAATCATTCCGATGGGCAGATATGGAGAGCCTGCTGAATTTGCAAAAGTCATCACGTTTTTATGCTCTGAGGCAAATACTTATATGACAGGCCAAAGCCTAGTAATTGATGGTGGAATGCTGAAGGCATTATAAAATGAGGAAGAAGACTGGAGTTTGTTCCAGTCTTTTTTTATTGCATTTGGAACATAAGAAAAAATGCCTCCATCTAAGAATGGGAGGCATTTCCTTTGTTTTAGACTATGTTAAAGTTATGGGTTGATTTTTAGATTTATTTTAAAAAGGGACTCTAAAGATTACGAATGGGATAATTCAAATGACTATTCCGAACATAAATAAATTATGAAGTGGGTTAGAGTTATTTTTATCGATTTTTTTATTCCTAAATAGAGCTTGAAGATGAAAATAAATTCGTCTCCATTTATCGATTGGAGCGAAAGACGGCGACTCCAGCGGGATGAGGGAGACAGATAAGACATCACAACCACGCGCGCTAGCGATGGGTGATGGCTTATCGCTCACCCCGCGGAAAGCGTACGGCTGGCGCGGAAATCAATTCTACTTTCTGACTTAGAGAATTATGCATTATGACTCAACCCTAATCTTTAATATAGCTTTATTTTACTACCATTTTTATTATATTTTCAGATGGGTCTTTTGTGTAGAAGATCTCGTTCTCTTCTAGAACAGAAATATTTTTTTCACGCAAATTCTTTACCGCTGTGTCTCTTTCTTCTATAGAAGGATAAATAATATGGAACGCCTCTAATCCTGACATATCCTCAGATGCAGGGTGTGCTCCAGCTCCAGCCCAAGTGTTCAAGCCAATATGGTGATGGTACTTTCCAGTGGACATAAATAATGCACCAGGGTAAGGAGTAACTACTTCAAATCCCAATAGCTCATAAAAATCTTGTGCTTCTTCTATATTCACCACTTGTAAATGTATATGCCCCATCACTGTTTCTTTCGGTAAACCATTCCACTCGGTGTTTGCCCCCGCAGCTAAAATAGCTTGCGCATCAATTGCTAAAGTGTCCATGGCAACTGCACCCTTTTCCCAATTCCATTCTGTTTCTGGTCGATCACTATAAATTTCAATCCCATTCCCATCTGGATCATTTAAATACAGTGCTTCACTAACTAGATGATCTCCTGCACCAATTCGAATTCCATTTTCCGCAAAGAATCTTAATACAGCTCCTAAATCCTCGCGACTTGGCAATAATAATGCAAAATGATAAAGTCCCGTCGTTTTTGGCTGCTTAGGTATTACATTTTCAGGCTGCTCAATAGATATCAAAGCTGTTTTGCCATCAGCAGTTAGCCATACTTTATTCCCTTGTCTATCTAATACCTTAAACCCTATTACTTCTTCGTAAAATTTAAGTGATTGCTCTAGGTCAGTTACTTTTAACTCGACTAGTTCTACATATGTAGATGGTTTTTGATGGAATTTCATAATTTATTAGCTCCTCTTTTTAAGTTACTTTTCGTAAGTAATTATATTTTAATTACCTACTTAAGTCAACTACTCTTTATTGTAGGAAAACATTGCACTGATATTAGTTTTGGAGAATGACCTCCACGTTATACTACTCGTATCTTCCTTACCGGTCATATATTTCTGTGAACGGTTATAAATCTTCCTCGAACGGTTATATTTTTCTCCGAACGGTCATAAATCTCCGCGAACGGTTATACTTCTCTCTGAACGGTCATAAATCTCTCCGCTCGGCTATATACTTCTACTGCCATTGCTTTGACAATGCATTCTTCCTTTCTCAAGTCTGTACCTAATCCTTTACACTATAAAAGCCACTAATCCGCTTCGATTAGTGGCTTTCTATTTATACAGCGGCAAACTTCTTTTCCTCATAAGCTTTGATATGGTCTTCGTATTGGAAGGTTAATGAGATTTCGTCCCAGCCGTTTAGAAGCATCTTCTTTTGGTAGGGATCGATTGGGAATGAATACGAGACTCCATCCTCACCCACTATTGTTTGCTCCTCTAAATTTACTTCTATTGAGTAATTTTCTTTACTTAAGATGGCTTCCACTTCCTCTACTGATAATTTAATAGGAAGAATGCCGTTTTTCATGCAGTTGTTGTAGAAGATATCCGCAAAGCTTGGTGCGATGACGACACGGAAGCCATAGTCCAGGATCGCCCATGGGGCATGCTCACGTGAGGAGCCGCATCCAAAGTTTTCATGAGCCACTAGAATAGTGGATTCCTTATAACGCTCGTCATTTAGGATAAAATCTGGACGTTCGTTTCCTTCTGCATCGAAGCGCCAATGGTAGAAAAGATATTTTCCGAATCCTGTGCGCTCGATTCTTTTAAGAAACTCTTTGGAAATAATTTGGTCTGTGTCAACGTTTTTTCTATTTAAAGGTGTAACGATACTATTAATTTCATTGATGGGCTCCATGTTTTTTCCTCCTTAAGCAGGCACTAGTTGAAATTTTCGAACGTCTACAATATGTCCTTCGATAGCTGCAGCAGCTGCCATAGCTGGACTCATAAGATGAGTTCGCGCTCCTGCTCCTTGTCTGCCTTCAAAGTTACGATTAGATGTGGATGCACAATGCTCTCCAGCGGGAACGATGTCATCATTCATCGCTAGACACATACTACAACCGGATTCACGCCATTCGAAGCCTGCTGCCTTGAAGATTTGGTCGATGCCTTCCTCTTCCGCTTGCTTCTTCACGGTTTGCGAGCCTGGTACTACTATAGCTTTGACGTTTGGATGAACAGTGCGCCCCTCTATTATTTTTGCTGCGTTGCGCAGGTCGCTTAAGCGAGCGTTCGTACAAGAACCGATAAAGACATTACTAATTCGAATATCCGTCAATGGCATACCTTCTTGCAGTCCCATATACGTAAGTGCTTTTTCATGTGCCTGCTGATCGGAAGCATCTTGGAAGTCTGTTATATACGGAATGCTTTGGGACACTCCAGAGCCCATCGAAGGGTTTGTTCCCCAAGTGACAAATGGCTCAATTTCATCTGCATCGATTTCCACTGTTTTGTCGTAAGTAGCTTCTGGATCAGACGCCAAGGCTAGCCAGCGTGAAGCTTCCTGTTCAAATGCTTCACCTGTTGGGACGTATTCTCTGCCTCGTAAAAACTCGACTGTTGTCTCGTCTGGGCTAATCAAACCTGCTCTCGCTCCTGCTTCAATCGACATATTACAGATGGTCATGCGCTCCTCCATCGTGAGTTTCCGAATAGCTTCTCCGGTATATTCCACGATGTAGCCAGTTCCCATATCAATTCCGAACTTGGCGATGATAGCTAGGATAATATCTTTTGCTGTTACTCCTATGCCTAGCTCGCCATTCACTTTAATTTGCATTGTTTTTGGTTTAGCCTGCCAAAGAGTTTGAGTCGATAAAACATGCTCTACCTCACTTGTACCGATACCAAATGCGATGGCACCAAAGGCACCGTGTGTGGAGGTATGACTATCTCCACACACGATTGTTTTACCGGGCTGCGTTAAGCCTAGCTCTGGGCCGATAATGTGAACAATTCCTTGGTCTGGATGTCCGATATTTGCTAAAGGAACTCCGAACTCATCACAGTTTTGCTGTAACGTATTAATTTGTTTACGAGCAATTTCATCTTTAATTTCTTTTTGATTTCTCGTTGGCACATTATGATCCATCGTTGCGAAGCAAAGGTCTGGGCGGCGTACTTTACGATTATTTAAGCGCAAGCCCTCAAACGCCTGGGGAGACGTTACCTCGTGAAGCAAATGAAGGTCGATATAGAGAAGGTCTGGTTTCCCCTCTTCTTCGTATACAATATGTTCATCCCAAATTTTCTCGATAATCGTTTTTGCCATTTAGTCCCTCTCCTTTTATACGTATGAATACATAATGCTTTCTGAAACAAATTCTGAGTCTAATTCATCTAACACCTTGTCAGTCCATTCACTTGTGGATAGAACTCGCTTCCCGTTCGTCTGCAAGTCTCCTGTAAAGTAACCGTCGTTTAGTACATTAAATACCGCTTCTTCGATAGCTGCAGCCTCTGTTTCCATTTGGAAAGCCTCACGGATCATCATGGCAGCAGATAGGATGCAGGCAGCAGGGTTCGCTTTGTTTTGACCTGCAATATCTGGTGCAGAGCCATGTACCGGTTCATAAAGACCGAAGCCATCGCCACGAGTGCTCGCAGATGGTAGCATTCCTAGTGAGCCGGTGATCACAGACGCTTCATCGCTTAAAATATCTCCAAACATGTTTTCCGTTACGATGACATCAAAAGCACCAGGCTTTGTGATAAGCTTCATCGCAGTTGAATCGACTAGCATATGCTCTACCTCAACGTCCGGATAGCCTTGTTTTTTCTCTTCCACAATCTCTCTCCATAGTTTGCTGGAATCCAGTACATTTGCTTTGTCTACAGAGGCTAGCTTACCTCTTCGGCTCCGGGCAAGCTGGAATGCCGTGTCTACAATTCGCTCAATTTCAGAGCGAGTGTAGACTAAAGTGTCCAATGCATAATCTTTCGTTTTCTTACGAGGCTCTGCAAAATATAAGCCGCCAGTAAGCTCTCGAACAATTACCATGTCAACATTTTCAGCGATTTCCTTTTTAAGTGGAGAAGAATCTAGTAGAGCTGGAATAGCCTTCACTGGACGAATATTCGCATAAAGTCCGAAGTGCTTACGGATTGCCAATAAACCTTTTTCAGGGCGTAAATGAGATGGGTTTTGATCCCATTTAGGTCCACCTACCGCACCTAATAGGATGGCATCACTATCACTGCATAAGCTGATCGTTTCTTCTGGCAGTGGATTTTGACAAGCATCAATTGCTGCTCCGCCGATTAACGCAAATTGCAGATTAAATGTATGATTATATCGCTTTGCAATTGTTTGAAGCACCTTTACCGCTGCCTCCGTAACCTCAGGACCGATTCCATCACCAGGTAATACCGTTATTGTTTTTTCCATCCCATTCACTCCCATTGTTTTATTTATTGAATGACTGCTACACGCTCTTTATAATGTGCATTCATTAGTTGTCGATTGACTGCATTGATATACGCTCTCGCAGATGCCTTAAGTACATCCTGCGATGCATTTCTTCCGGAAGAGGTTGCTCCGTTATACGATAGATTGATCACTGCCTCACCTAGAGCATCTCGCCCTTTTGAAACAGAGGAAACCCGATAATCCAAAATTCTTACCTCTCCATTTACTAGCTTTTCTAATGTGTTAAAGATGGCCTCTACCGCACCAGAGCCGTTGCCTTTTGAGGTCCTACTCTCACCAGTTGGCATCTTCACTGTGATGGATGCAGTCGGTACATTGTTTTCGTAGTTAATGACTAGTTCCTCTAATTCGTAAACCTCAACTTCTCCACTGCTTACTTGCTGATCTGTCAATAAAACAAATAGATCCTCATCGGATATTTCCTTTTTACGATCCGCTAGCTTCTTAAATGCATTAAAGGCTGCATTTAGCTTTTCATCGCTTAACTGGAAGCCCATTTGCACTGCACGACTAAAGAAAGCGTGACGACCGGAATGCTTACCAAGCACTAGCTCGGTTGCGACATCTCCAATTAGCTCTGGAGTAATGATTTCATATGTTTCAGGGTTTTTGAGCATCCCATCCTGATGAATGCCGGATTCATGAGCAAAGGCATTTTTTCCGACGACTGCTTTGTTCGGCTGAATGACGACTCCTGTAAGCTTACTTACTAGCTGACTCGTACGCTTAGTTTCCTTCAGAACGATGCCTGATTCCGCTTGGTAATAATCGCTTCGAATATGCAATGCGACTGCGACCTCTTCTAAGGCCGCGTTTCCTGCACGTTCACCGATTCCATTGATCGTGCCCTCTACCTGTGTCGCTCCATTTTCAATAGCTGCAAGTGTGTTCGAAACGGCAAGACCTAGATCATCATGACAATGTGCAGAAAGCTTAACTTTCTCAATACCAGTTACGTTCTCAGACAAATATCTAAATAAAGCACCATATTCAATCGGTGTTGCATAGCCTACTGTATCTGGGATATTGATCGTTGTAGCTCCGGCTTTAATGACTTCATTGATAATACGAACTAGAAAATCCTTGTCAGATCGTGTTGCATCCTCTGCAGACCATTGCACTAATGGAAAGTATTTACGTGCTAGCTTCACTGACTCTACTGCGATTTCTATAACCTGCTCCGGTGTTTTGTTGAGCTTGTATTGCATATGGATTGGCGATGTAGCGATAAATGTATGAAGATGAGGCTGAACCCCTCCTCTTAATGCCTCCCAGGACGTTTCAATATCGCTTTTGATCGAACGAGCGAGACCTGTTACGACTGAGTTTTTAACGGTGTTCGCTATTTGCTGAACTGCATTGAAGTCACCAGGTGACGAAGCAGGAAAGCCTGCCTCGATAATTGAAACGCCGTACTTTTCTAATTGACGAGCAATCTCCAGCTTTTCATGAGTGTTTAAGTTAATGCCCGCAGACTGTTCCCCGTCTCTTAGCGTAGTGTCGAAAATATCAATTTTGGCCACTCGTCACCACTTCCTTCTTCGCTTTTTTTCCTTCATTGATAAATGGCATCATTTCTCTTAGCTGTGCACCTACCGTTTCGATTGGGTGCTCTGCCTCTGCTTGTTTGATGGCATTGTATTTTGGACGGCCTGTTTCATTTTCTTCAATCCATTCCTTAGCGAACTTACCATTTTGAATATCAGTTAAAACTTCCTTCATGCGATCCTTTACGGACGAATCAATGATGCGTGGACCGGAAACGAAATCTCCCCACTCCGCTGTGTCAGAAATGGAAGAGCGCATCGTTGCCATTCCTCCCTCGTACATAAGGTCAACGATAAGCTTTAACTCATGTAACGTTTCAAAGTAAGCAAGTTCTGGCTGGTAGCCTGCTTCTACTAATGTTTCGAAGCCTGCTTTTACGATTGCTGTTGTACTGCCGCAAAGCACTGCTTGCTCTCCGAATAGATCTGTTTCTGTTTCTTCCTTGAAAGTTGTTTCTAATACTCCAGCACGAGCAGCTCCAATACCTTTTGCATAAGCCAAAGCTAAATCTTTTGCTTGCCCAGTTGCATCTTGATATACCGCAAATAATCCAGGTACACCTGCTCCAGACTCAAATGTACGGCGTACTAAATGCCCTGGTCCCTTTGGAGCTACTAAAAATACATCCACGTCTGATGGAGGAACGATTTGGTCGAAGTGAATATTAAAGCCGTGAGCGAATACTAACGCCTTGCCCGCTGTTAAAGCAGCTTCAATTTCTGCCTCATACACTGCTTTTTGTCGTTCATCTGGCAATAAAATCATGATTACGTCTGCTTTTTCTGCAGCCTCTTGTACAGAGTAAACGTCTTGCCCATCTTCTTTTGCCTGGTCAAATGATTTTCCAGCACGAATTCCTACAATAACGTTAAAGCCTGAATCCTTTAAGTTTTGTGCATGTGCATGACCTTGTGATCCGTACCCGATGATTGCAATTGTTTTTTCCTTTAAAGATCCTTCATTGATATCCCCGTTATAATACATTTTCGCCATTTTCATTTCCTCCTCAAATTGTTTGTTTTGTTATTGCAATATAGAAAGATAAGGTGCATTTGCGGCCTTTTGTGTTTCTCTTACAAAGGCTGTAACACCGGTTCTTGTTAATTCTTTAATGCCATAAGGCTTGACGAGCTCGATGAACGCATCTATTTTTTCTGGGTTTCCAGTAACCTGAAATGTCACTACATTTTTTCCTGTATCAATGGTAGATGCTCGGAATGGCTCTACTAAACTATTGATTTCTGCTCTTCCAGACGGTGGAGATACGACCTTTACTAACGCGAGCTCTCTTACTACTATTGATTTTTCTGTAATATCATTTACCTTCAGCACGTCTACTTGTTTTTGAAGCTGCTTTAACAGCTGTTCAAGCTTCTGTTCATCTTCTACGTTAACGACAAAGGTCATTTTAGAAATTTGGGGCTGTTCGGTGTGACCTACTGTGATGCTCTCAATATTGAATTGACGCTTCATCAGGAGACCAGTCACGCGATTAAGCACTCCACTTTGATTGATGACCGTGACAGTAATGATTCGTTTCATTCTGGCTTCACCCCGATCATTTCGTGTAATGCTGTGCCCGGGACAACCATTGGAAGGACACTTTCCTTTTGGACTACTCGGCAATCGATCAACACTGGCTCATCCGACTCAAGTGCTTCTTTTAATTGCACCTTTGCCTCTTCATATGTCTCGATTCTATATCCCTTAATATCGTAGGCAGCTGCGAGCTTGATAAAATCTGGCTGTACCGGGATTAAGGAGTGAGAATAACGTTCTCCGTGAAAAGTCTCCTGCCACTGTCGAACCATACCGAGTGCCTGATTGTTTAAAATAATGACCTTTACCGGTATACGCATTTCTTGGAGTAACGAGAGCTCCTGAAGTGTCATTTGGAATCCAGCATCTCCAACGATGGATACCACCTTCGCATCCGGCTTAGCTATTTGAGCTCCAATCGCTGCTGGGAAGCCAAATCCCATTGTCCCTAGACCACCTGAGGTCACCCAATTGTGCGGCTTTTGGAACTTGTAATACTGCGCTGTCCACATTTGATGCTGCCCGACATCAGTTGTCACAACTGCCTCTCCATTTGTGTATTCCTGCACTAGTTCTAAAACCTGCTGAGGAAGCAGACCCCTCTCTCCACTTGCATCATAGTGTAATGGGTATTGCTCTTGATTGACCTTTAAGCTCTCTAGCCAAGCTGCCGTGTTGCCATTTGGTGCATTTTGGTGGAGCAGGGCCTCTAATGCCTCTTTTGCGTCTGCCACAATCGGTATTTCGGTTGGTACGTTTTTACCGATTTCCGCTGGATCTATATCGATATGAATTACTTTAGCGTTTGGAGCAAAGTAATTTAAATTCCCTGTTAAACGGTCATCGAATCTTGCTCCTATATTAATGAGTAGGTCGCATGTTTGGATGGCCATATTCGCTGTGTATGTCCCGTGCATACCGGCCATTCCTAGAAACAAAGGATGTGTTCCCTCGATACTACCTAGCCCTAGTAGCGTATTTGTAATCGGTATTTGGTATTTTTCCGCTAGGTCCTTCAATTGTTCTGAGGCGTTTGCAAACAGCACTCCTGCTCCCGCTAGTATTAATGGTTGCTTTGCGGTAGAGATTGCCTGAGCAGCCTTCTGAATTTGCAGGAAGTTCGGCGTAGTAGTTGGCTGATAGCCTGGTAAATTAACTGCTTCCGTTTCCCCTTCCCTTGGGGTGAAAATACCTGTTGCTATATTTTTAGGTATATCGACGACTACTGGTCCTGGACGACCTGTGGAAGCAATGTGAAATGCTTCATTCATAATTCTTGGGAAATCCGCTACATCCTTTACTTGATAATTGTGTTTCGTAATTGGTTGTGTGATTCCAATGATGTCTGCCTCCTGGAAGGCATCTGTTCCGATAACGGTTGTGGCGACCTGGCCAGTAAATACGACTAATGGAATCGAATCCATCATTGCATCTGCAATCCCTGTCACCACGTTTGTAGCACCAGGGCCAGAGGTTGCAATCACCACTCCGACTTTCCCAGACACTCGTGCATATCCTTCTGCTGCATGTATTGCTCCTTGCTCATGACGGGCAAGAATATGCTTAATCGGGTTTTTATGAAGTGCATCATAAATTGGTAAGACGGCACCACCTGGATATCCAAATACTACTTCCACCTGGTGCTTTTTTAGCGTCTCGATAAACACGTCTGCACCATTCTTTTCCGGGACAGCTATACTGGTCGCCGGCTCCTCTAACAATTGCTCCGCTTCTACAGTTAACTTCATCATCATTCCTCCTCTTCCTCAAATCGTCCAGTTTTTATCTAATAAAAAAGAAAAGAATTTCCTCCCACACAAAGAAACCATCGTTCTTTTGTATAGGGATGAAATTCTTTTCATGGTACCACCCTAATTCGTAGCGCAACCGCTACCTCGCAGACAAACGACATAGCATCGAACGTCCATTTTTAACGAGAGTAGCTTATTACTACACCCGGAAGTATCTAAAAGGGATAATCCCGTTCAACACCTCACTCCGAGGGGATGTCGCTAAAGGTTGTATTGCCGGCTCCCAGCACTACCGGCTCTCTGTGAATACAAAATTCCTTTAACTTTTACCTCATCATAGATTTACAGCAATATTTATATTTTCATCACGCCACCTGTACTTGCAGATGTAACGAGCTTGGAATACCTTGCTAAATATCCTTTTTTAATCTTTGGTTCAAATGGTTGTAAATCTGCTCTTCTTCTAACGAGCTCTTCCTCACTCACCTGTAACTCTATCGTTCTATTAATAAGATCAATCGCGATTATGTCGCCATTTTCTACTAAAGCAATCGGTCCTCCATCAGCAGCCTCTGGAGAGATATGTCCGATAGAAATTCCTCGGGAAGCACCTGAGAACCTTCCATCTGTAATGAGGGCAACCTTTGTGCCTAAGCCTCGACCTTGAATCGCCGATGTCGGTGCCAGCATTTCTGGCATTCCCGGACCACCTCTTGGACCCTCGTAGCGAATAACGACTACGTGACCTTCTCTGACCGTTCCATTATCAATTGCTTCCTGGGAAGCCTCCTGCGAATCAAAGACGATTGCCTCTCCAGTAAACTCCTTTATAGATGGATCAACTGCACCAACCTTTATGACACCGCCTTCTGGGGCAATGTTTCCAAATAAGACAGACAGACCGCCAACAGGACTATAAGGATTTTCTTTTCTTCGAATCACCTGCTCATTTTTAATCTCGCAGTCTTTCACATTTTCATAGAGTGATTTACCGGTAATCGTTAGACGATCTGGATGAACCGCTCCAGGTATTTCACAAAGCTCTTTTATAATCGCGCTGACTCCTCCAGCTAAGTGGACATCATGCATGGAGTAATCAGATGCCGGCATGATTTTCGATAAATATGGAATTCGCTTAGCTACTTCATTTATTTCACTTACGTTATACTCGATTTCAGCCTCGTGAGCGATTGCTAACGTATGTAACACTGTATTTGTCGATCCGCCCATTGCCATATCAAGTGCAAATGCATCATCGATCGTTTCCTTCGTAATCAAATCTCGAGGCTTCACATCCTCCTTGACCATCCGGACAAGATGCTTTGCCGCCTCTCGAATCAGTTGGTGTCTCTCATCCGATGTAGCAACAATCGTTCCATTGCCCGGTAGCGTAACACCTAGCATTTCCATTAAAGAGTTCATAGAGTTTGCCGTGAACATCCCGGAGCATGAGCCACAGGTGGGACAAGCGTTTTGTTCGATGTCTAACAGCTGTTCTGCAGTCATCGAGCCCGACTTATACGAGCCGACTCCTTCAAAGACGGAAGTAAGGGAAAGCTGCTTACCATCTGCAGAAACACCCGCCTCCATTGGTCCGCCTGACACGAAAACCGATGGGACATTCGTTCTTACAGCTGCCATTAGCATTCCTGGGGTTATCTTGTCACAGTTCGGAATATAAAAGACTCCGTCAAACCAGTGGGCATTGATAACCGTTTCTGCTGAATCGGCTATTAGCTCTCGACTTGGAAGCGAATATCGCATTCCAATATGCCCCATTGCGATTCCATCATCTACACCAATCGTGTTGAATTCGAATGGAATACCTCCCGCCTCTCGAATGGCATCCTTTACAACCTCTGCAAACTTATTTAGATGCATATGGCCAGGAATAATATCGATATACGAGTTACACACACCGATAAACGGCTTATCCAAGTCTCTTGTTTTTACCCCCGTAGCGTAAAGTAAGCTACGATGTGGGGCTCGATCTACACCCTTTTTAATCATGTCACTTCTCATATTTTATCGCCCCTATACTTTACCGCTTCAACGCGTTTGCCTATGCAAAAATCGTAAATACCTGTTAAAATTACTATGTGAATTTTCTTGCAATATTTAATATATTGAAGATATCATAACCCCTATAAACCTTAGAGTCAACCGTATTTCTTTAAATTTTCTGTTAGTTTCGAATATTCATTTATATTGTAATCGCTTACAATAGCGATATATCGCATTTTGTATAAGGAAAAATTATTTTGAAATTTGTTTATACATAACATGATTGTGAGAGGCATATGGGTGGGGATTTGATAAAAGAAGAGGGGAGATAAAAAATATTTTTCCTATTAAGTAACACTGTAATTACTTTACTTCTATGTAACATTCCCTAACTTGCCAGTGGCTCTTTCTCCTGCAACACTTACTTACGTTGGCGCAATAACATTTTGTCCGATTGCTGCAACACTTCGCTGATTTGCGCAACTCTTCCCCTATTTCCTGCAACACTTTTATTTCCCGCAATACTTCCTCCCATTGGTGCAACACTTTGTCCGATTTCCGCAACACTTCAACTGATTTCCGCAACTCTTTCCCTATTTCCCGCAACACTTTTATTTCCCGCAATACTTTCTCCCGTTGGCGCAACACTTTGCCCGATTTCCGCAACACTTCAACTGATTTCCGCAACTCTTTCCCTATTTCCCGCAACATATCACCCGATCAGTGTAGAACTTCCGCCATAGACCCTACACTTGGCGACTTCTCTATATCCCTTCTCCAATTTTTATTTCTACAAAAAAAGACATCGTCACAATATGTGACAATGCCTTCTTTATGGGTTAACCCGATTTATTAGATTTTAAAATGGCTTACTTCACTTTGCAGTTTTTCTGCAAGAGTCGCCAATGTTTGTGCGTTTGTTGAAATTTCTTCGGTTGCTGCTAATTGCTGCTCGGTAGCTGCACTCGTATCACTTGCTCCCTCTGCTGCATGGTTTGCCAAGTTTTCTACCTGTTGTGCGCTTGCTGTTACTGAGCTACTCATTTCCTTAATATGTTCAATTGCGGTAGTAACTGTTGCAACTTTCACTGCAACTTCTTCTACACTGGACTCAATTTCATTGAACACGTCTAATGATTCAGTTGTCTTAGAAAGACCATCCTCTACCTTGTCTCCACCTGTTGTGATTGCTTTAACTGCCTCAGATGATGCGGACTGGATGAGTTTAACCATAGATTCGATCTCAGAAGCAGAGTTTTTGGATTGCTCAGCAAGCTTGCGTACTTCCTCTGCAACTACTGCGAAGCCTTTTCCATATTCCCCTGCACGGGCTGCTTCAATCGCAGCGTTTAGCGCTAGTAAATTCGTTTGCTCTGAGATATCCGTGATTAAAGCTGTAATGGACTGTATTTCATTGGAATGCTTAGCCATGTTATTCATAATTTCTGTTGTTTCTTTGAATGTTTCATGAATCGTATTCATTTGACTCGCTACTCCAGATACCACTGTAGAGCCTTTGGTTACCAGCTTTTTCACACCATCTGTTGCTTCCAGCATCTCTTTGTTGTTTTGTGAGATGTCTGAGACGCCTTGTTGCATTTCGGACATAGATCTCACAGAGTCTTCTACATGCTTTACTTGCTCTTCACTTGCTGCCATTTGCTCCTCAGCCGATTTAGCAACCATTTGAGAAGAGGCTAGGCTTTCCTCCGAGCTTGCAGACAACTCTTCCGCATTAGCAGCAAGCTGCATAGACGAATCACGAACATTAGAAACGATACGCTGTAAATCACTTGTCATTTTATTAAAGGTAGTTGCCATTGCCCCAACTTCGTCTTTATTTTTAATAACAATTGGTTCTACTTTCAGGTTACCACTTGCAATTTCCTCTAATCCTTCTGTCACCTTGCGAATTGGGTTAGAAATACCTTTACTGATGAAATAAGAAACGAGTATACCTATAATAATACTTGCTATTGCCAATATAATTATAAATATATTAATTTTATCATTATATGTATTTAACTCTTCTCTAGTTTTTAGCATATTATCTTGTTGAATTTGTTTTAACTCACCCAAAATTGCCAAAGCATTGCCGTTAAGTTCGCTTGACTTTGCTGCATATTGTTCAAAAGGTTGATTACTTTTTTTCAATTTGATTATTTTATCATTTGATTCAAAAAGCTGTACAGTCTCTGTTTGAAGGTCCTTTAATAACTTTTGTGACTCTTCATCCTTTACAGATTCTATTAAAGCACGAGCTGCGACTGATCCCTTTTCTATTTCTTGATCAAATTTTTGGACAGCCTCATCTGAACCGAACATAACGAACTCTAGAATAGCAGTGGCCATATCCTTTTGAATTACTTCAATTTCTGATACTAAATTAATCTTTTCAATATCCTTATCAATAATATCTTTATACTTATTTGCAAGGTCATAAGAAGTAAAAATAGAAATAACACTTATTAAAACTAATAAAAGTAAAACAAATGAAAACCCGAACCACATTTTTTTAGAAATTGATAATTTCATTTTGGAACTCCTTTTCCGTAATTATTTTCATACATGAGTAAAATGCACCTCTATAATTATACTCTTTATAAGGTATTTTGACATAGATAAATGTACATATTTATTCCTAATGGCATAAAAAAGTTCTACACTTTTTAAATTAAGTATAGAACCTTTATACCTACATTTTAAAATGACTTATATTATCTTGTAATTTTTCTGCTAAATTTGCTAGAGATTGAGCATTAGACGTAATTTCACTATTAGATGCAAGCTGCTGCTCTGTAGCGGAGCTTGTATCTGTTGCCCCTTGAGCTACGATCTCCGCAAGCCTTTGCACCTCTCTTGAACCCTCGGTTACCGTTCGGGCAATTGCCTGTATTTGCTCAATTGAAGCTGAAACTGTTTCCACTTTAAAACCTACCTCTACTACGGCCGATTCAATATTCTCAAACACACGTAAGGACTCTTTTGTTTTCGCTAATCCTTCTTTAACCTTGCCTTCTCCCGCAGTGATGGCCACTACTGCATTTCCAGTAGCTCCCTGGATGACTCCAACCATTTCAGCAATTTCAGATGCAGCATTTTTGGATTGCTCTGCAAGCTTTCGTACCTCGTCTGCAACGACCGCGAATCCTTTTCCATATTCTCCAGCTCGAGCTGCTTCAATCGCAGCGTTTAATGCAAGCAGATTTGTTTGCTCTGAGATTTGTGTAATAAGAGTAGTAATACCTTGAATATCATTAGAATGCTTCTCCATATCTCTCATATTGGTTGCTGTTTCATTAAACGTCTCATGAATAGTGCTCATCTGTTGTGCCACCGCCTCAATCACATCAGATCCCTGTTTTACAAGCATTCCAACATTATTAGCAGAATTAAGCATCTCGCCATTACTAGAGGCAATTTCATTCACTCCTTGTGAAAGCTCCGACATCCCTTCCATAGAAGTTGTCATATGGAGTACCTGCTGTTCACTGCTAGCCATTTGCTCATGAGCTGAGCTTGCTACCATTTGTGAGCTCGCTAAACTTTCCTCTGAACTGGCTGATAATTCTTCCGCATTAGCTGCAAGCTGCATAGACGTTTCCTGTACATTCGAAACAATCATACGGAGGTCCGCTGACATTTTGTTAAATGCCGTGGCCATTTCCCCAGCCTCATCTTTGTTTTTAATAAGAATTGGCTCTACATGTAGATTGCCCCCTGCAATTTCTGTCAGACCGGAAGTCACACGCTTAATCGGACGTGCAACACTTCTTCCGATTAAAAGTGCAATGATTATTCCAAGGACAGCTCCAACAATTGTAATAGACATAACAAAAATGATAGCAATGCGCTCGTAATCCAAAAGCTCACCAACAGTAGCATTCATATCCTGCTGAACCTGCTCATCAATTTTATCTAGCAAAGAAATCATATTATCATTAATCGTTTTAACATCTTTTGTTAACGTGTTTATTTGAGATGGATCAATGAGTACTTGATTGGAAATTAGCTTTTCATTTGCTTCCACAAACATCTTGTATTTTCTTTCATAGTCCTCAATGTACGGTAGCGACTCATCAGATTTCAGTCCTTTTTTAAGGTCTTCCATCAGCTTCTTTTCATCCTCCAAATGAACACGCACGTTCTTTCTAGAAGCATCCGTTTTCGTCAATAAAAAATCATAAAGGTTTTCTGTAGTCTCATTTTGAGCCATCTTAATGTCCTGGATAATTCTCACGTTAACACTATCAACCTCTAGGATTTCCCTGTATTGACTCGTGGTAGTTTGCGATGCTAGGCTGCTAAAGTAAGAAATAACAACCATCACTAGGATAATTGCAGAGAAGCCCAACCACATTTTTTTTGTAATGGTCCACTTCATAATCATTCTCCTGTCTTAATTACTTTTGAACAAATCGATTAAAGGATACAAAGTGCTCATCCCAGTACACATTATCGAGCTTAGTAATTTCTACTCCCTTAGATCCTGCATGGATGAATTGATTATCCCCTAAAAAGATTCCCATATGAGAGATTCCTTCTTTATATGTATTTTGAAAAAACACTAAATCTCCAGGGACCGGATTAGTCACCACAACACTATCCAAATAATAAGACTCACTGCTTTTACGTTCTATTTTCACTCCAGCCTGATTATGTAGGAAGTAAATAAACCCACTGCAATCAAACCCAGCCATCGTATTACCAGCATACAGATAAGGAATACCTTCCAAACGTTTAGCAAAATCCATGATTAGTGGGTAATAGGCATGTCCTTCACCTGAAATAATAGGTGCTGGAGCTGGTGTCGCTACTGGAGCAGCTACCGTTTGAACAGGCTGCGTCACAACGGATGCCGCCTTAGCTGGGACAACCTTTGTGGCACTTTTAACTGTCGCTGGTTTTTGTACAACAAGCTTTTGCTTAATATAAATATTATCCTTCGTCAGCTTGTTCCAAGTACGTAAATCAGCGACCGTTACTTTATGTAATTTAGCAATCTTTGTAAGGCTATCTCCCTTCTTCACCTCATAAAGCGTACTTGCACTTGCATTTTCTGTAATAAAAAACAGCATAAAAGCTATAATCAGCACTTTCTTTCTCATACTTTAAACCCCCTTTCTGTTTATATCGGTAAAACTTTCGTAACATCCACAACTTTCAACAAAATATTACCTGGGAAATAAACACTCGTAAGTTATCAGAAAATATGTCATAATCATAAATGAATAACCATTCATTTAGACAAAGGGGATATGACTATGAATGAAACATGGACACAAATCGAAAACACAATGAACAACAATCCAACACCAATCCAAAACCAAAACGTCCGCTACGAGTTCCACCTATCTGGCGACGAGCCATCCGTTAAACAATTGGTCATCGCAGACGGTAGAGCATTTGTGACAGACGACACTTCTACTAAGGCTGATTGCACATTAAAATTAAGCTCAAAGGATTTTGTAAAGCTGATTAATGGGGATTTGAACAGTACTTCTGCCTTTATGTTCGGGAAGCTGAAGGTTGATGGGAGTATTGGTTTTGCTTTGAAGCTGGAGGGGTTGTTGAAGGAGTATAATTTTCAAGCGTAATAAAAAACGACTTTCGCTATGAAAGTCGTTTTTTTATTACTTCTTATTATCAAAATACATACCATCAATTGTTTGAGTAGCGGCGTAAGGATTGGTATAAGAACCTTCATGACGTTTCTTTTGCTGAAGTTCCTTAATATCTTTCTTAACAAGAGTCATCACAGTAGTTAACTGTTTATTAATTCCATAATCCAACTCTATTAATTTACTATAAATGGACAACTTAGATATTTCTTCTACATCTATAGTTTTCAATACTTGTTCACGAACATCCAGTAACTCATTAATTTCTTCTATAAATTCTGTACGTTCATCATCAGTTGTTTTCTTCAAAAGATGGTTGTAAAGCTCTTCAGAGACTGCTAAAAATTGTTCGACACTAGCCATTACGCTTGACCGCCAGTAGTAAATTGCTTTTGACGATTAATCTGGATGACTTGCTTCCATGTATCGCGGAAATCAAGGACATATACTTCCACTTCCTCAATAATAGCAGTGTCATTCTTCATATTTGCTTCAATTAAGCGGTGGTTCATATATTCATACATTTGCATCATTGACTTAGAAACTTCAATATCCATATTTAAGGTCATCATAAGCTCTTGAATAATTTTCTGTGCTTTCTGCAAGTTTGTATTTTTCTCTTGAATATTCTTTTCTGTTACCGCAATTTTTGCTTTACCTAAAAATTTTAAACAACCATTGTATAACATCAAAGTCAATTCACCTGGTGATGCAGTACTCACACTATTATTTTTATAAGCTTGGTGGACCGATTGTGCTGACAAATCTTACAACTCCTTTTGTTGAAAATATAATTTTATTTAGCTTTGGCCAAATTGTGATAGATAGCCTGATTGTGAATTGGCTTTGCTAATCGCCTGCTCCATAGCAGTGAATTGTTTCCAATAACGAGTTTCGATATCTTCTAATCTACGTTGGAAGTTAGAAATACGAGTATTCATGTCTATTAAGCTTTTACCAAGAGTATACTGCTGATCAGTGGCGGTAGCCTTCCCTGCCTTAGCTTCAATTTTTGCAGTTAATTCCTTCATAGAATCACGAAGCCTATTGACAATACCACGGGTGTCTCCTGTTGCAGTTTTTTCTCCTGATTGAGTTAAAGTTTGTACTACTTTATCAGGATTTTCTGTTATTGCTTTTCGAAGTTTATCCTCACTAATTACTAGTTTACCACCATCTGAGTAAACACTAGAAGTTGTGATACCCATTTCAGCAAGAGTATCAATTAAATCATCACCAATACCATCTACTCTACCATAAATTGCATTACGCATACTAGATAAACCACTACTAACTATTGAATCACTGCGAAGAAGTCCACTTTTAGCTTTTTCATCCCATAATTCTTGCTCTTTATCAGACATATCTTTGCGCTGTTCGTCTGTTAAAGGAGGGAAATCACGATATTTTTTTTCTTTTAAAGAATCATTCATACCAGTAATTAACTCGTTATACTTTGCAACAAACTCTTTTACTTTATCTACCATGGAGTCTATATCAGCACTAGCTGTAAGTTGAACAGGAGCTACAGTTGTATCAGGTGATGTAGCATTATTTTTAGCAACTGCATCATTATAATCATCATTCAACTGAGTACTTTTCATTTCTTTTGCTGCTAGATCATTTGTTGCATTCGTTGCTTTCAAAGTTGCTATTTCGGCTTGAATATCCTTTTCAGCTACACTTTTTAAAGCTGTAAAATCTCCTGTACTCATTTTCTTTAGATCGTCTCTATCGCCAGCTGATAAAATTTTCAGCATTTTTTTTTGGTCAGCAGTTAAATCAGAACCATCTATATCTTCATCAGATGTAGATGCAAGTGCTTTAAATTTTTCGAAATTTTCTTCACTTAAATTTGCTAATGTATTTTTAATATTAGAATTCCCACTAACAAAGTCTGTATAGGTTGTTTGCAAACTAGAAGATAAATTCCCATAAGCTGAGGTATAGTTTGCATTAGCGACACGTTGAGCCTCCAACGCAGACTCTTTGGAGACTTCTGCATTTGTCACATCTTGCTCTGCTTGTTTTTTTGCTATCTCTAATCGTGCCACTTGTTCTTGCAAAGTATTTTTAACATTAAATGTAGAATTTAATGTCACTGTATATCCTGAGATATTGAAAGTGTTAGAAGATCTTTCCGTTGTAATACCGTTCACTTGGAAAACAGCATTAGTTCCTCCAGATGCTAAATTAGTAGAATCTGCCATGCCTAATTTTGAAAATACATCATTCCCTGCAACTACTTGGACTTCAGCTCCGCCCTTTACATCACCTGTATTTTTTGCAGTAATAGATAGCTTACCATTCTCAAATAATGCTGATACTCCCGCATTACTATTGTTTATTTTAGATACTACTTGAGCAATAGTATCCGTAGAACTTATTTCTATCTCTGTTGCTTTTGCTGCAAGATTGCCATCTGCTTGGATAGCCTTCAAAGAAATTGTCGTGTCCCCAACACCAAGCTCGCTCATTTGAGTAGTACCAGATACTGTTCCCCCGCTTGTAGTAGAGATAGTATTTCCAATCTGTCTCGCTGCAGTAGCCAATTGGGATACCCCTTCAAGAGATAAAGCACTTGAAGCAGAGGAATTTGCAGTTGCAGTTACTAGACTTGAATTAGAGCTCTGTACAGTTTTTTTGTTAAAGTTTCTGGACAATGTGAAATTATCAAGTAAGTAATCACTAAAGGTTTTTAATTTTGTATTTATAGAACGATAAGAATCTCTTTGCCATTCCGTTGTTGTTTTCTTTTGAAATAATTTATCTAATGGTATTCTCTCTGCCTTCATCAAATCTCCAACAATTTGATCAATATCCATTCCCGATGCTAATCCACCAACTCTTAAACCTGCCATTTTATAACCCCCTAAATTTTTTCGTCAATTATCATGCCTAAAAATTTTTGCATCGTGTAAAATGCATCCAATAGCTTTCGAGGTGGAACTTCTCTTATTACCTCTTCCGTCTCTGCGTCTATAACTTCTACATAGTAGCGATCTAAACCATCATGCATAACAAATTTGGAGTTTCTGTTTTGGATAGTCATAAACTCATTTAATGCATCTATTGCCTTTTGTACTTTTTCTTTTGGAATTAATTCCTTTTCATTTGCTTTTTGCTCAGCTTGCATAATTTGTCTTAGAGAATTTTCTGTTACATTTGATTTTGTTATATCTCCCACTACTTCTTTTTTTAGCTGAGATGTAATTGCAACATCTTTTGACTGTGCCTGTGCTGATAGACGCATACTAGGCTCTCCCCCTATGCTAACAATGTTCTTATATTCATTATCGGCAATTTAATATTAATTTTCAGTTGTTAGCAAAATTTCCATTTAAGCTGACGATAATAATAGAGTAGTAAAATAATTCACATGGAGGTGAATGAATTGAAAATACAAAACCAAGCAGGGATAGCCTTCTCTATCAATCGTTATCAGAAAAATGACAATGCAATAACTAGAACATTAGAAAAACTTTCAGGTGGCGACAAATTGACTCGTGCTGCAGATAATGCTTCAGGTTTGTCCATCTCGGAAACAATGCGTGGGCAAATTCGTGGACTTGCAAGGGCTCAGCTTAATATGCAGGATGGGCTCTCTGTACTTGAGACAACGGATGCAGGTCTTCAACATGTTAGCGGTGTATTACAACGGATAAGGGAATTAGCAGTACAAACATCTACTGATACTGTTTCAGATGAAGACAGAGGAGCAGCCCAAAAGGAATTAGACCAGCTTCTCCAATCAATTGATGATACTGCCGACAAAATGGAGTTTAACACTCAAACTATTCTCGGTGACGTCCGACCATTGTACATACACGTGGGTGCTAACTCTGGACAGGCACTTCGTATTGATACAGTAAATGTGAGTACGGCTTCTTTAGGTATAGCAATCGCTGAGCTTTCTACACGAGAAAAAGCAGAGGATTTAATAACAAACGTGGATAAAGCCCAAGGTATTATTTCTAGTCACCTTGCAAATACTGGAGCAGACTACGAAGCACTAACTCACCATAAGGATAACGTGTCGAATACCGAGGCAAGTCTTCAAAAGTCAGAATCTCTTATTCGAGATCCAGATTTGGCTTATGAAATGATGGAATTTGTTAAACAAGGAATACGCCAAAAGGGCGATGAAATGCTAATTAAGCATACGAATCAGAATGTTAATGATGTACTGAGATTATTTAGTTAAAATAAAAAAAGACTAGGAAACCATTTTAAGGTTTCTAGTCTTTTTTATTTATACCTACAATAACCTTCTATTAAAAATCGGAAGTCCCCGAGAGTAGTCAACCTGAATCATTGTATTTGATAATGTAATTCCATATTTAGTTGATAGGTCTGTATCATTAAGATGTACTCCTAATTCTTTAAGTCCACAGTCAAACATTCTCAAAAAATCAGCATCTAATCCATGTTGATTAGATTTAAATATTTGCCCATCTACTCTTTTTTCATCAACTAAAATAAACTTTGTATCAGGTATACTTTTGATTAATTTTTCTTTTTCCAAATAGTTAATTAAATTATCATTATTTCCTTGAAATGAAATAATTTTTGCCACGTTATTAAAGTCATTATACACAGTGAATAAATTAAGTGATTGTTTATCTTCTATAATTTCTTTTGCAAAGTAATCAAATTCAATTTGTAATATCATTTCCCCATACTTCTGAAATAAATAGCGATTAGCAGTTAAATAAACTGGTTCAATCCATGCAGAGTTATCTATAATATGAGAAAAAAGATGAGGTGCTAAACGGTTACTTAAATGAATTAGATAAGCACCATGAGAATGACCATATCCTATTATTTTTTTTTCGTTAAATATAAAATTATTGTCTTTTAATATAATTCGTATAGCTTCAATTGACGTAATAATATCAATTGCTTGCATATAGCCCATATCATTAAAGTCATCATTTGTTTCTTTTATATCTGCCATTACAGGAAGATTTATTTTTTTATTAGATAATATATCAAATAGTTTAGCTGTGTCATTCCCTATTGTATTTCTTTCCTCTGGAGATAGAGAAATTAATAATTGTTCCAGATTATTTTTTAGTTTAAATGATGTAGTACTTTGCATAAATTCACTGCCAAAATACTCACATTGTACCGTAACTAAATTATATTTTTCAGCAAATGTTTCTCTCATTTTCTTATACACATTTGAATCAATATTCCCCCCAAAACCTGGAGCTA
Source organism: Psychrobacillus sp. FSL W7-1457 (assembly GCF_038593405.1). NCBI lineage: Bacteria > Bacillati > Bacillota > Bacilli > Caryophanales > Bacillaceae > Psychrobacillus > Psychrobacillus sp. FSL W7-1457. The sequence goes on along the minus strand of NZ_CP151993.1, from coordinate 1,037,259 downwards.
ACAATAGAATACCAGTGTTCTCATTTGTTCCTTTTTCAGGAACCGAAAAGTCAATTCTTAACTCTCTATTTGAATAACCAGTATAGATGTTATGATGTGCAGGGATTTTGATGCTTTGATTTTCAGGCAATTACTCTCAACACCTAACTTTAACTGAATTATAATATTCTAAGGAGATAATAAGTACTTCTTTCTTTCATTTATTTTCGACCTTTAAATACTAATTATCTATATTATCTTTTAACAAAATCAATTCAAAAAAAACAATAAAAAAACATTAACAAATTCCACTAAATTTACAAATCTATTTTCAAACGATTAAAAATGAGTATAGATTTTAACTCAATAATTTTTATTTATTTTCCCAAAATATAATGAATCTACCCAACGTCCTGTTGTCCAATGAGTCTCTTTTAAGTGACCTTCCTGTTCAAATTGCAATTTATTAAAAAACTTTATTTTCTTTTCATCAATTGAGTAGATTTCAGCCCAGAGTCTATGAAGATTTAATTCTTCAAATGCATATTTCTCCATTGAAAGAGCAGCATCTATTGACAATATATCATCAATATATAAATCATTTTTTCCTATATATATTGAGAAATCGGCGCTTCTATTTACCCAATCAATATAGCAAAGACCACAAGCGCCAATCAACTCTTGTGTGCTTAGTTCAATAATTGCAAACATTCTAGTATTAGAATCAAGTATTACATAATTATCAAACCAAGATTGTTGATTTTCCATATTTAGTTCTTTATGTTCTCTAAAAAAAATACGAAATTCAGGTTTATTCCTCCATTCTAAGAGAATGGGCAAATCTGTTCTTTCAATTGCTCTAAGTCCAGTAAACTTACCCTTTATCATTGTAAATCTCCTTTAATTAAAGGCTCTCCTACCTTCTTTTCATATTTCATTTCCATTCCAACAAGTTCTTCTGCCTCATAAGGAAGATATCCATTCTTAAGTGCTGGCCTTAAAAAATCAAAATCTTTTATAGTAAGGAAATGTCCTTTAGTCACATTCTCTTTTAAATAGATTCCTCTTTGTTGAACAATAACTGTTTCCTTTTCGTTTTCTTCTATTACTTTAACCCCGTCACCAAGGGCATTTTCTAATTCTCTTGTCCTATTCACCATTTCACACCAACTAGATGGGTTCATAGAAAATGGATGATCTGGTCCAGTACGGTTATTATCATCTGTGAAATGCTTCTCTATTACTCTTGCCCCCAGTGCTATGGCTCCTAAAACAGTAGAGTGGCCTGGTGTATGATCAGACAAACCCAAAATCATATTTGGATACATTAAAGAATAAGTTTTTAATACATATAGATTAATATATTTAAAATTTTCTAAACTTCCCGTATAATTTGTATTGCACTGCATTAGTACAATCTTAGGATTAATATTCGTTATTGCATTGACCGCACGCTTTACATCAGAAAAATCTGATGCCCCAGTTGCTAATAAAGTCGGCTTACCTTTTTGTGCTATATATTTAATAAATTCAATCCATGAAATATCACCAGAACCAATTTTGAATGCAGACAAATGATTATTTATTTCATCAACAGCATCAATATCATATGGTGTTGTAAGAAATTCAATTTTTGCTTTTTGGGCTTCTTTAACTAATTCTAGATTCCAATCTCTGTTTAGCTCATATTTTTTAAAAACATCGTATACACTTTTATCCCATTTCGATTGATGACTACTTTGTCTTCCAAGACTCTTAAATCCTTGATCACTTACTATTTTATTAGCATGAAAATGCTGAAATTTTACTGCATCTGCCCCAGCTTCCTTCGATAACCAAATCAATTCTTTAGCACGAGCTAAATCTCCATCATGATTAGAAGCAACATCTGCAATAAAATAAGTTGGATCATTTATAGAGATTTTTTGGCTACCTATATTAATCTCACTATGATAATTCATGAAATTCACCTTCTTTAAATTTTTCGTATAATCGGTTGATAACCTCTTTACTTGAAGGAACCTGTTGTTTATGAAGAACTTTTTGTAATTTAGAAATGTCTAAACCTAATGAATTTGCTCTTTTAATTTCTTGAAAATCGTTTAATTTCCCTCTAACTACATTTCCTTCTTTTCCAAATTTCTTTGCAAGTTCATAAATAAAATCATACTTACTATATACATCTTTAGCACCTATATTAATGATACCTGTATATTTTAGCTCAATTAGTTCTATTAAAATATTTGAAAAACTATAAATATCAATACTTGATGTATAAAAATCTTCAAAACCTACAATAGTTTGTTCTTGTACTAATGACTTAATAACCCATTCAATAAAAGTTGGTTCATCCTTTTTATTTCTGAATCCTACTATGTTTGTTCTTACGACAAGAGAGTTGTTATTTGTTAGTGCAAAGAATTCGCCTGCATACTTTGTTCGAGCATACTCATTCAATAAAACAACAGTATCATTTTCAGAGTGTTGTAGATTCTTATCATTTTCATAGTAATGATCAGTAGAAATTTGAATAAAATAACAGTTAATTTCACTACAAGCTCTTGCAATAATGGATGGTAACCTAGCATTTAACATATATGCATTATCAACGTTTTTTTCACATTCTTTTAAATTTATCATTGCTGCACAATTCACTACGATATTTGGTTTTTCTTGAGTAATTAAATCTGTTACCTTTTTAGAATCTATTAATAAATCAACATTATTTGTACTGTTTGAACGTGATATGGTCAAGATTTCAAAATCCTTTTGCGAGAACTTTTTATACAACTCTTGCCCAAGCATTCCTGTTGAACCAATTAATATAATTTTCATTAAAATTACTCACCCAGTTTTTTTTGCTCGATATGAGCATTAATTTTAGCAAGACTTGTATCTTTTTCTAACTCTTCAATAATATTATTTAAACAAAAATCCCCATTTTTAAGATACAATTTTTTTAATAAGATTGTAATTAACTCTAAGTCCTCTCTTGTATCTACTGTAAGGCGAAAGTTGCTATTATCAGCTTCATGTATCACTTGCCCAATTGAAAAAAGCTCCTTATTCAAATAAAAATAAGGGGTAACATGTTCTCTTTCATAGTCTTTGTTACCATTATTAAAAGCTAATTCTAAATTTTCAAGAGAGAATACTTCTGTATCCATTCCTCTAGGGAAGCTTCTCACTTGTGTATTAGAAACATAATCATAATTATTATTAAGATAATAATTAATTACTTGATCTATTATTTCAGGATCTATAAGTGGACAATCTGAAGTAAGTCTTACTACTATGTCCGCTTTATGTTCTATTGCTGCTTCGTAGTATCTTGAGAGAACATCCAATTCGGAACCGCGATAACATGATATACTTAACTGCTCACATAATTCGACGATGGGTATATCGGTATCATTTAAAGTTGTTGCTACAACAATCTCATCAATAAATTTTGATAACTTCACACGTTCTAACTGATATGCTAGTAACGGCTTATTCATTACTTGCATTAAAACTTTTCCTGGTAGACGTGTGGAAGTCATTCTAGCTTGAATTATCGCTACTATTTTCATAAAATGTCACTCTTCGCTTTCTTTCAAAAAATTATCAGATATGAAAATGCTTAGACGGTGCCTAAATCTCTCCCACTAATTCTTTTAATTGTTCAATAGATAACCATTCATCATTAATATCACTTGCATATTTAAAGCCTTCTGGAAGAAGCTTTCCTCCCGTAGCAAATTCTTTGGACCACCAAGAAAATTCAGGTTGTATGATAAAATAATCATCAAATTCAACAGTATGACGTGCGTCATCTTCGGTAATCATAGCTTCGTGTAATTTTTCTCCTGCACGAATCCCTACAATTTTAGTTTCACATTCAGGCGCTATTGCAATTGCTAAATCTGTAACTTTCATACTTGGAATTTTAGGAATGAAAATCTCTCCACCATGCATTCGCTCTAAATTATCTAAAACAAATTGAACCCCTTGATCAAGAGTAATCCAAAATCGTGTCATACGCTCATCAGTAATAGGCAACGTACCTGTCTCCTTTAACTTTTTAAAGAATGGTACTACACTTCCTCGACTACCAACGACATTTCCGTATCTAACAACAGAAAAACGAGTTTTCTTTTCACCAACGTAAGAATTTCCCGCAACAAATAATTTGTCCGATGCTAGTTTAGTCGCTCCGTATAGATTCACTGGGCTACATGCTTTATCTGTACTAAGAGCTATGACTTTCTCTACACCACGGTCTATTGCAGCTTCTATAATATTTTGCGCACCATGAATATTCGTCTTTACAGCTTCAAATGGATTGTACTCACATGCTTCAACATGCTTCATTGCTGCAGCATGGATGACAATATCTACTCCATCAAAAGCACGATAAAGTCTATCTTTATCTCTAACATCACCTATAAAGAACCTAATCCTATTATCATGAAATTCCTGTGCCATCTCATATTGTTTTAACTCATCTCTACTGAAAACAATAACTTTTTTTACATCAATTTCTAGTAATTTACGTATAATTTTTTTCCCGAATGATCCCGTTCCACCAGTTACTAGTATCGTTTTTTTAGATAATGTCTTATTTTGCATTGATTTCACCTTTTTTAGTTTTTCAACTTATTTTCTAATATTTGTTTAAACTGACAATCTGAAAGAGTTTGGATATATTCTACAAAAATATCTTGTTTAATCATTGGAACATTCTCAATTTTAGCTCCATCTTTCGCTGTGTTATAAATTGTCATATTTGAATTTCTTGCCTTTCTTTCTATCCAACGATGATAGGTACTTAAATTAGGAGTTGTATTAATCATTTCCCCGTTGTTAGAAAGTATCTTTCTAAAGTTAAATCTCTCTGCTATTTCAATCCCAGAAGTGGATGTAGTAGAATGTGTTCTCTTACCCTTAAACCCTAAATCTTGACCAAATAAAAAAAGTTTTTTAAAGCCTAAATATTCAATAAGCGAAATTGCAGTTGTTGCAACAGACCCACCAGTCTCCATTAGTGGACTTTCGTTTTTTAATACATATTGCTCTGCCAGAAAATATCCCTGCTGAAATAACAATATTTTAGGACCATCATGTATCTTTGACATTTCATTATTAGCTGTTGATAAATAAAACAAATGGCCTTTATATCGACTATCTTCTATTTGTTTTACAACATTTATTGACGGATCCGTGATGATAATTGCATCAGGAACAACACCATGCATTAATAATGTTTTCAATGAAGAACCTACACTTAAAATGAAAGTTTTGTTTTTTGCTTTTTGAAGCCATTTCACAGTCTCATTTAAAGATGGGCCACCTGATACCAGACAGGCACTTTTATTTTCAAAAGAATTTTTTAATCCATTAACATACAAGTTACTATTTTGAATATTACTTAAAAAGTTACTTTTTAAAAGTTGCGCTGTAGAGTTATAACTCATTTGTCTAATTTTAATATCCTCTAAAATTGTGAAATATGGATGGTTTTCAGAAATTGCTTTTAACCAGACATTCGGTAAAATCACTTGATAGTCTAAATACTCTTGAATTTTATCTCCTGCTTTAATAAGCTTAACATTTTTCTGACAAATTATTTGCTTGTCTCTTGAATGTTTTTTAAAAATATTCATTTCTTCTATGTCTAACAATAATAGCAATATATTTTTATTGGGAGCAAGATTTAATAAACTTTCTAAATGATAACCTAATCCTAAACCAACCAATAAATACCCTTTTGCATCAAAGTCTACTTCATTCTCAATAAACTTTTCGGCATCTTTGGAAGGATGATATTTGCTATAAATATATTTCCCATTATAGAGTAAGGTGTTTTCCCCACTTTTGGCAACCTCAACCTTAAATTCCATAATCAGTTTGTAAATTCTATTGCTGGACATTCGTCAAAAAAAGGTTTTATTTCGTATTCAAACATATCAGCAATAAGAATATAATCTTGAATTTCTAATCCACTATTTACTTCGTATAAAAACTCATGAATTTTTTTAGCATTTAATTCACTTTGTAAGTTACTCTTTAAAAAAAAGTCGTTAGCAGTTGTTAACCATATAACTCCTTCACTAAAATTAGTAATTAAATTCATGGCATCCATAATATGATCTTTTCTAAGTAAGTCCGAAATTTCTTGGCAACCTATAGGCAATCTTACTAAATAATTATTGTAACTCTCTACTGTATCTTTTAATAAATCGCTCATTAATTTCATCCTCTTCAACTCTCTATTTTTTTTACTAAGTTCTCTGTATATTTTTTTGATATTATTGCAGCTTCTAGTAATCTAGAATAAAGTTCTTTATTTTGGCTATAAATTCGATTGAAGGTTTCACTTGTTGTTTCACCTTCTTTTTCTTGAAATTTTTTTAAAATATCTATTGTAATAGGATTTATAATTGTGCTCATAGACACTTTAGAGAACAACCTTCCTATTTCCTCATCCACATTTTTCAATTTCCTTAAACTATTATTTGAAAAAGCTACATTGTTTTTATTATTATTCAATTCCTGTAAACCTAAATTTAAAAAACTAATAATTTTATTATAATTTGTCATTTCTTCTTTAATTTTTTCTGTAAATCCATTATAATCATTAATTTCATTAGGAAATAAAATATCCTTTTGAATTTTGTTCCCTACGTGTATTCTGCAGAAATTACTAAAGGTATCATGTTTAAATCCTTCTATAAACACACCACCTTCTGTACAATTATAGATAGAATTTTCATGTTTTACTATACTCACAAGTCTTTCAAAAGTGTCTTTCATTGACAAAAATGCATAATCAGTAAGGACATCTTCGTTATTATAACCCTTAACGTAAAACATCGCTCTTTCTTCTCTATATTGATCATCAATTATCTTATAGTGTTTATTATGCTCGGCATGTGTTTTATTGGAAGTATATGCCAGGTCTTGACCTATCAATGCTATAGGTCCATTTGAGATGTAACTTGCTATGGAAAATGCATAGTTTGCTACAGAGCCTCCACCAAATATGATTGGAACTTCCCTATTTAAAGTATACTCAATATTATCCTTTGAGTTCACAAATTCATTTGAAACGAAAAAGAAACACTTAGAATGAAATGAGTCTCTAATTTTATAATGATTTGTCATACTATATATAAGATGTGGCTTTTTTAACTTTAATTCTTGAAAATGATTGTAATTCTCTATTCCACCATCAACTGAAATTACAAAATCCGGTTCAATTCCATGTGAAAGCAAAGTATTTACAGTTGAACCCGCTGCAATTAACAAGACATTTTCCAATTTTTCTTTTAACATAGGAATTTGTTTTGTTAATGATGGTCCACCTGATGCTATGATAACGGGACAATTAAATTTTTTATTTAATATTTTCACTGAGTAATCCTTCTGAGCCAAGAAGAGATTATTAATATAATTTTTCTGCCAAGTGTCAGCAAAAAAACGAACTGTATTTTCATTTATGATATTTAAATTTAATTTATTTTTGACTAATTTTAATAGTTCTTTGTACTCTTTTGGGAATAACTTATCGTAATTTGGTGAAGAAAAAATAGTGACATTTCTATTATAATTATCAAGGCTTGCTCCCAAATAAGTTCCAAAGTTTTCGTTTGTAAGTTGCTTTATAATAGTTGCTTTATTTGTATTTTTACTATATTTATATAATTCATCTACTAACGGATCCACTACCAATAATGTACTTTTAGCGTCCATTATCGAAAGTAAAGCTTCTGTTATATACCCCAGTCCATTACCAAACAGTATATGGATATGATTTTTTTTAAAATGATTAATGGCTAATTGTTCGGCTTCTTTAACTGGATTATATTTACTATGCAAAAAATATCCGTTTATTCTCAAAGTAAATCCATTTGTTTTAGTTTTAATATTTTCTATTTCAAGATTCACAAATTCCACCTCTTGTTCTATATCGGCGTGAATAAATAAATATCAATAAAAAAACCGAATTCCAAAAAGGAATTCGGTCTTTCATTTACGATTATTGTAATAATTGAAGTACACCTTGTGGTTGTTGGTTAGCTTGAGCAAGCATAGATTGAGCTGCTTGAGTCAAGATATTATTTTTAGTGAAGTTCATCATTTCTTTAGCCATATCTACGTCACGGATACGAGATTCAGCTGCAGTTAAGTTCTCTGATGAAGTTCCAAGGTTGTTGATTGTGTGTTCTAGACGGTTTTGGTTAGCACCAAGTTTTGCACGCTCAGCAGAAACATCATCAATAGCTTTTTGAATAGTAGTGATAGCAGTATCTGCATCTCCTTGTGAAGAGATAGAAATAGCATCTACACCTAAAGCAGTTGCTCTCATATCAGAAATAGCTAGTGTAATACTTTGTCCTTCGTTAGCTCCAATATGGAAGTTAAGTGCAGAAGCTGAACCATTTAATAATTTCTTTGTATTGAATTCTGTATCGCTAGCAATACGTCCAATTTCAGTGATTAATTCTTTAACTTCTTTTTGTAATTCTCCACGGTCAGAAGTTGTATTAGTATCATTTGAAGATTGAACTGCTAATTCACGCATACGTTGTAGAATTGAATGCGTTTCGTTAAGAGCACCCTCAGCAGTTTGGATTAGAGAGATTGAATCTTGAGAGTTTTTAGTAGCCATATCTAAACCGCGAATTTGTCCACGCATTTTTTCAGAGATCGCAAGACCAGCAGCGTCGTCTCCAGCGCGGTTGATTTTGAAACCTGAAGATAATTTTTCTAAGTTTTTAGCAGATGATCCTTGGTTAGCTGTTAAGTTTCTGTGTGTGTTTAAAGCTGAAATATTGTGTTGAATTCTCATTGTGAGATTCCTCCTTGAATTTTGGTTTATTTAGTTCCACATCCTTGTGGAAGTTGTTTGGCAGTATAAGGTCGGCCGCCCCATTTCTGCCTTACATTAGTATTATCGTACAAGTTGAAGATAGTTTAATAGTTTATTAGATATTTTTTTTGGAAATTTGTTCTATTAATGATTGGGAGATATTTAACGCCTCTTTATTTTGCTTTTGTATACTTTCATATACTTCTGATCGGTATACCTTTATATTTTTGGGTGCTACTATTCCCAGCTTTACCTGGTCACCATCTACACTCAGTATTTTCAGTTCTATTTGGTCGCCAATCATTATAGATTCGTCTTTCTTTCTTGAAAGAACAAGCATTATAAAGCACTCCCTTCAATAGGAAACCTAATCGGATAAGTGGTTGCATCCTGTAATACTAATTGTTTAGCAAGTCTATTTTTGGTATTAATCAACAAAGGGGCTTGTAAATTTATTGTGGAACTATGGAATGGATCTCTTAAGGTTACAATGGAGTAAGTGATTAAGTCTTCACTTTTTTCTATTTGCAAGTCCTCTTTATCGTCCTCAGAAATATCAAATGTATAATCATTTTTAAATGCAAAAGGGAAAGCAATAACAAAGCCAATTTCCTGTTCTTTAATTGATTGAAGTACTGCGAAAGGTGAATCCTTTTCTAAGGGTAAGATTACAAACTCCTTTATTTCTTCAAACCCTGGTATTCCATGTGGGAATTGAATAATTTCTTTTTCATCTATTACAATTGATCCTAAAAATTTTGTTTCAATGTTCATAATTCATTACTCCTTTAGACTATGAAGTCAATTTCAATCGTTGGATTTTGCAGCATAAATCCTGATACTTTCCCTGGTGTGTAATCGTAAATTGGTCTATTTATTTGTGCATTTATTGTGGGCTTTTGTGTTTGAACATTTATATCCAGCTTAGCTGGCTCATAATTTAATTTTACTGAACCTACCGATGGAATAAAATCTATACCTAAAGCCTTTTTATGAGGAAATGTGTTTTGTTTAGCAATAGATGGAACTGCATTCGGGTTATGGGCAATATCCATCATTTGGTTTCCTTCCCTAACACGCCTGGCTATCCCTTGCATGACTTTTTTTCGCCCCTCTGCCGCAAAGTTAGAAGCAGATTCGAGGGGTCCTATTAATCCAATATCTCTTCTTGCTTGAGAAGCATCAATTCTCATAATACCACGAGTTGTGTCTATTTCTACAATTGCAGCAGGTTGTTCAATATGTTGAGTTGCCTTCGGTTGTTTAATTGTTTGGTTAGCATTAACGATATTAAGACCTAACTTCGCATCTGTGGTCCGTATTTGAAGCTGTGGAAAATTCATTTGTCTCACCTCGAAAGAAGGCGTTTGAACAGGTTGTCCAAACGCCTTGAATTATCTAATAAAATCTACTAATGTGGATTGAATGATTTTGGCACCTACTGAAAGTGCAGCTTGATGAATTGATTCCTGAGTAATCATTTCTGTGATTACTTTTTCATAATCAATGTCCTCATTATCAGATAGTTGCTTTGTTACAACTACTTCCTGTGTCGCAAGACGATTGATCATCATATCTACCCGATTTTGACGAGCCCCGATATCAGCTCGATTTTCAAGCACTTTATTTTGCACAGTACTTATTGTACTTAAATGATCACCAATTTTACTTCCTAATGTTCCAGTAGGATCTGCTAAATCTTTTTGAATACTTGTTAGCATATCGTCAATTTGAGCAAACATATCAATAGCTTTAGTATTAATATCTAAATTTACTCCGTCATACACTTCAATTTCTACTGAGTTTTTAAAGCCAGCGTTAGCAGAAATAGCTAAATTAGTTAGGCTGTCACCTTCTGTAAAAGTTTGACCAGCAAATTTTCCATTTTCAAAAACAGGACTCAGAGTATTTGTTCCACTAAACAAATATTTTTCTCCAACTTTGGTGTTTGCTAAATCACGAATTTGTAGTTTAATTTGATCTATTTCTTTTTTTAGTTTTTCCCGGTCTTCGTCTGTGTTCGTATCATTTGCAGCATTGGTTACAAGCTCTTGAACACGACGAAGAGCAATTCCAACATGATCAAGGGTATCATCGGAAGTATCTAACCAATTTTCTACTTCCCCCATATTGCGCTTATATTGTTCTACTTTATTTAAATTTGTTCGATAACCTATTCCTTTTACAGCTACTACTGGATCATCTGAAGGACGGCTAATTTTTGACCCCGTATTAATTTGATCCTGTAGTTTCCCCATTTTGGAATAGCTGTTGGAGAGATTACGAAGCATATTACTAGAAAGCATTGATTGTGTTACACGCATTTAAATATCCCCTTTTCTACAAGCCTACTCGACCCATGCCGTTTATTATTTTGTCTAGAGTCTCATCAATTACCGTAATCATACGTGCATTCGCATTGTACGCTTGTTGGAATGTAATCATATTAGTCATTTCTTCATCAAGAGATACTGAACTTACTGAAGCGCGATTATTTGCAACCGTTAAAAGTATCGTACCGGCGTTAGTCGTTAAACGATTCGCTTGCTCACCATCTACCCCAAGTTTACCAATAACTCCTTGATAAAAAGATTGTACCGTTGCGCCATCCAAATCAGTTAACTTATTAAATTTCATGTTTGCTAATTTAATTGCATTTTTTCCGTTTCCTACTTCTCCAACTGCATCTGATGCAGCGATTAAATTAGGGTTATTTATGATATCCTCACGAACATCTATACCTGCAGCTCCTACTCCTGTAAAGAACTCCTGATTAGTGGTACTCAGCGTATTTTCTTCAGCAAGTGTGTATCCTTTTTTATGAACCTCGTTAAATTCCTTAATAAAAGCATTGGCCATATCATTTAATTTATCTAATGTTTCTGGGAAATAACCAGTTGGAGGATTTCCATGTCCAAATGAGTCAATTAGAGAAACTAGTTTTCCTTTGGACGGATCTAATTGTTCATAAGTAATTGTTTGACTGCCCAAACCTGTAATTTTAATCTCCTTAAATCCTGCAGTTAAATCCGTACCATCCAATTTCTTATTAGAAGTATCTAAAGTTTCTAGTTGTGAAAAATCTTTACCTTTTACAAGTTCTACTTTAGTACCATCTTTTAATTTCAGACTAACTGTCAAACTTCCTTCGGCAATCGCTAAAGCGTTACCACCTGAAGCTACTCGTTCAGTTTCAACAGGGAAATATTGGGCTAACTCATCGATTAATGTATCTCTTGCATCATACAAGTCATTTGGCATATAACCATTTGGCTCAATAGCTTGAATTTGTTCATTAATAGAAGCAATTTGTTTTAACATAGAATTAATTTTATCAGTTGATACTTTAATTTCATTCCCTACGTTTCCTTGAATATCGGATAATTGTTTATGTGTATAGTTAAATGAATCTGCTACATGTAAAGCACGTTGTATAACAACTTTACGAGTAGCGGCGTTTTCGGGACTACCACTTAAGTCGTGTAAAGAGCTCCAAAATTGATCGAGCGCAGCATTTAAACCAAAATCAGAAGGCTCTGTTACAATGTCTTCTATTTGGCTAATTGCATTAGAACGTGATTCCCAATAACCTAGCTTTGTAGTTTCTTGTTGATATTGTCGATCTATAAAATTGTCTCTTATTCGTTGTACTGAATGTGCTTGAACTCCTGTTCCAATATGTCCAGCTGTTTTTGGAGCATTCAAGCCAGTTCCCGGATAACCAAGTGTAGCTTCCATATTCACTCGCTGACGTGAGTAACCTAGCGTGTTTGCATTTGAAATATTGTGTCCTGTTGTATAAAGAGCGGACTGCTGTGTGAACAGCCCTCGTTTACTTGCTTCTAGTCCCATAAATGTGGAGCGCATGGGTCAGCCTCCTTAAGCTTGTGAATCGAAGTATGATTTATCCTTGGAAGGACCCTTTACTTCGTTCTTCGAATAATTTATTTGATCTGGCTTTGGTCGTAGCATATCTAATGTTATGTTGACAAATTGTAGTGATTGGAATGTTAGCTTTTGGTTTAGGTCGTTTTGGTCTTTAAGCGTTCCTAATGTGAGAAGAAGCTGGTTTCGTGCAGCACTTAGCTGCTCCTTTTCTTTCTCGGTGTTGGTGTTTTCTAAGACATGGGCTACAGTTGGGTTGTCGATTGGAGCAATTCCTTTTGCTCGAAGGTAATCCGTTACCCCTAATTGACGCTGTTGCTCTAGCTGAGAAATACCGGCTACGTGCGCTTGCTCATCCTTGAGCAGCTTGTTAAGACTGTCCATGTCCCCCGTTTTGATTGCTTCTGTTTTTTTGTATGCAATGTCTAATAAACTTTTGTGAAGCATATTTAAGTTCGTTAGAGAGTGCAGAATATTTTCGATGGACATGCTCGGGTCTCCTTTAGATTTGATAATATTTTAAAATATTTGTAGCTAGCTGCTTCGCATCCACTTTGTAAGTGCCTGCCTCAATTTCTGCTTTAAGAGCTGCAACGCGCTCTGCTTGATTGACCTCTATCGGTGATTTCGTCTGCATGCTTTTTGCAGCAGATGAGATTTCAAGTTGATCAGCGGCTTGCTTCATCGTTTGTTGTGTTTTTCCTACTTGCATTTGATTGCGTTGGTATGGATTGATTTGATTGACACCATGGTTGGTGATTTTCATATACATTCCCCTTTCGTTCATAAAATTGTCTATTGTTTATTTCGGTTTATTTTCGCGAGTGTTTAGAGTTCTTTTGAAGGAAATGATTGGAATAGGCAAAGAGTCTTATTATACGAGCATCATAAACTTTTTGTAGGTCTATTGAACTATAAAGAAAACTCCCACACTAGGTGAGAGTTATTTCTGGTCCTTATAATAAACTGCTTCTTGGTTGTTTACTTTTTCTCGGAATTCTTTTGCTGCATCAAACTGGCGTAAACCTGACTTTAGCTCCTCAGTGCATTTCCCACAGAGCTTTCCTACCTGAGTCAATTTACCACAGCTGTCACATGGATACCCAAGGTTCGGGAACATCGCTGGCTGTAGTCTCCCTTTACGAACCCATTTATGTAAAAGCGACTCTTCCACTCCGGTTGCTTCTACGATACGTTCTACGGTAGCAGCTCGATTTTCTCGTTTTCTTAAAAATCGATAGACTATTTCATATTGCTTTTCCTCATTCATTGCACAAGGATTACATACTTCTCTTAACCCAGTATAGTTAAAAAACTCGCCACATGTTGGGCAATTCTTTAGCTCTCCCATGACCATACCTCCACTATTTCTGCTAGTTATGTATTATATCGGCAGATTAGCCTTTTATTAAAGTGATGGCCTCCACGCTCTTAGCACCCGCGTCCTTCAGTATTTTCGCAGCCTGGTGGACGGTAGCGCCAGTAGTGTATATATCATCGAATAAAATATAGTGCGTTGCTTCGACATCATGGATCAGTTCGAATAAATTCTCTGCTCCCAAACGTTCCTTTTTCGACTTTTTCCCTTGCTCGCTGGGAGTAGACTTGATAAGAAGATTCTGGAATGGTATGTCTGCATGGTTTAATAACTCCTCCACTTGAGAAAAGGTTCTTTCCTTTAACTTCTCTGGGTGCATTGGAATGGGTACTACTATTCCATGCATAGGTAGTGCTTTTATTTCCCCTGCAAAAACGTTAGCAAGTGCAACATCCTGAAGAAACTTATATTGGTGAAGATAGTCTTTCATCGCTTCATTGTAAGTAAAAATGGAGGTTACTTGATCGACAGCCCCCTCGTATGTCGTTCCAATAAAATCGGAGAAATCAAGCACAGCTTCTGCTTTTTCAAAGTTTTGCCGGCAACGGTCACAGCAAGCACTCTCCGTTTCATAGAGGAATAGCCTCCTCCAAGTCGCAGGGCGTGAAAACCTACTTCCACAAATTAAACAGATGATAGCTCATTCCACCTCTCAATCTCTTCTTTTGCCTCATCCATCGCGTGACTGATCCCATGATGAAAGAACACAATATCCCCATCAGGATAGGAGCTAGAACGCCCTACTCTTCCGCTTATTTGAATTAGTGCGCTAGCAGTGAAAATGGCCTTTTCTGCTCCCACTACCGCAACATGAACATTTTCTATCGTGATTCCTCTTTCTAGAATCGTTGTTGTTAATAGACCTGGAACCTTCTTTTCACGGAGCTGCATGACCCGTTCCTTTCGCTCAGGATGCTCGGCGTGAACCCTAGGTAGGTCTCCAGGGAATTGCTCAAGCATTTCTATCGTTGGCAGGAATACGAGAAATGGGAGGTTATTTTGGATTTTATCATCCATCCATTGCTGCAGCTTTTTTGGTACTTTACCTTTGTTTAATTGTCTCTGGTAGCCCCATAGACTATCGAATCGTGGGACTGGCAATGGATGTCTGTGATATCGCCTAGAAAGAATGGAATGGTTAGTTGTTTGTAGTGAGTCTGTTGGTGTGGCTGTGACGTAGTGAATGGCGGCATCTGGCTTTGCTGCTTTGACAACGGCTTGCTGAAGGGTTTTGTCTGCGTAGTACGGAAAGGCATCCGCTTCATCTACAAAGACAACGTCAAAGGCATGCTCGAAGCGATATAGCTGATGAGTTGTTGCTAAAATTAATGTGGCAAAGCCTTCCTGGTCTGGAGCTCCTCCATAAAGGGCATGAATAATTGTTTTAGGGAATACCTTTTGAAATCGAGGGAACAGCTCTAAAATGACATCTGTTCTTGGCGCAGCAACACATACACGTTTACCAGCCTGTAGAGAGGTATAGATCGATGGGAAGAGCAGCTCTGTTTTACCTGCTCCACAAACTGCATGCAAGAGGTGGGATTGGTTGTTTTGAACACTGCTGAGAAGCTCCTCACTTGCCTTTTGCTGTAGCGGCGTTAGCTGACCGTTCCAGTTAAAAACGTCCTTTGTCATTCCATATGCTGGCTCTTTTGCCCACGTAATTAGCTCAGAACAGCTGCTAACTCGTCCCATGCGGATGCAATGGCGGCAATAGGTACAGGTTTTATTACAACGGGAACATGGAAATGAATAAAATAGGTATGGGTTTGTGTTGTGGCATCGATTGCAGATATGCTTGTTTGATTGGAAAATTGAGTGGGATTGTACTGTTTCTATTCCTGGCTTGAGGTGAATGTGGCCGCTGCGGATATGGTCGTCAATGACCTCGCGCGGAAATGGTGTGTGCGCGCGAAGCCATATGCGTCCAGTGAGAAATTGTTGTAATTGCTCGTTCATCATTACGATTCGACGTGGTACCAGCCTAGCCCCATGGATCCTTCTCCAAGGTGCGTACCGATAACCGGTCCAAAGTAGCTAATCGTAAATTCAACGTTTGGCATGATTGCCTCGAGAAGTATCTTCCATGCATTAGCCTCTTCTTCGTTGTTTGCATGAATGATGGTAGCCTTGATTTTATCGTATTTTTTAGAGTCTTCTTCTAGCATGTCTGCAATTCGCTTCATCGCTTTTTTGCGTGTACGAACTTTTTCAAAAGGAACGATGACTTTATTTTCAAAATGAAGGATTGGTTTCACTTGAAGAACTGAACCAATAACACGCTCAAAGCCATTTAGGCGACCTCCGCGGTGAAGGTGATCCAGGTTATCTACCATGAAATACGCACGCATGGACTGCTTCATTTTGTTCAGCTCTTGGAGAATTGCTTCAGGCGTTTCTCCTGCCTGTGCCATTTCAGCAGCACGTATTACGTAGAAGCCTTGTACCATACAAGAAATCTCTGTATCGAATGTGTGGACATCGATTCCCTCTACCATTCCGCCTGCTTGCTCAGCTCCAGCTAATGTCCCGCTAATACCACTAGATAGATGAACCGAAATGATGGAGTCATAATCCTTCTCCAAATTTTCGAAGGTGGTTACGAAGTTTCCTAGAGACGGTTGTGAGGTTTTTGGAAGTGCTTTTTCATTTCTGATTTTATCGTAAAATTCTGTTGTATTAATATCTATTTCTTCTCTATAAGTCTCGTTTCCTATCACGACACTTAGAGGAACCATTTGAATATTCAAGCTTGCTCGTATTTCTTCAGGGATATACGCTGTGCTATCCGTTACTACTACCGTTTTCGTCATATAAGAAATCACTCTCCTAACTCTAGTTTACTTAATCTGGATAGGAAAAGAAAGCATAAAAAGACCCCAACCATGATATTTATCATATACGTTGGGGAAGTGGTTCATTATTCAGATGTTTCGCCTATGAAATAGACACTTGTTACCAACCACTTGCCTTCTTCCTTCGCAAAAACAGTCACCTGGCGACCATTTCGATCAAGCTTAGCACCTGATCCGGGCTCATGAAGGGCAATATGAAGATTAGAGTAAACCTGCGCCTCTTTATCGTTATATTCGATAATAGTGACATCTTCGGCTGTACGTACCGTATCATAATTTTCGAAGGTTTCGATTACCATCTTTTTATCGTCCTCATAGTTGAAGCCCTCTGGTTTTTTAGAGATTACACTCAAATAGCGGTCGATATCCTCAGCGTTAAATGCTTCTATATATTCGTTGAATGCATTTAATACTGCCGTTTTTTCTTTTTCAGGTACATTCGTTGCTTCTTCCACATTTCCGTCAGAAGACATTTCGAAGCCTACGTCTGATTTGTCCTTAACGCCATGATCTAGTGCTGATTCTGACTGTGATGGAGCACCATCATTTACAGATCCAGCCTCTGAATTTACTTCTTCTTTATCGTTACAAGCAGCAAGTACTAATATAATTGCTGCTAGAGAAAGTCCTTGTATTATAAGTTTCATCTGTTTCCCTCCTGCTGTTGGTTATTTTGTCATAGTTAGGACGAAAACTCAACGAATAAGTTTCGATATTCAAAATAATGGAATTTTCAGACGTTTGAAGTAAGATATATGTAGAATGGAGGTGAATAAATTTATTGTACCCAACCCAGAAGATTTTATTAAAAAGATTGTCGTTGGAGCATGAGCAATTTACGTTCGTCACCGAGGATATCCGGCGGAGTGAAGCCGGAGAGCGCGGTGAAGATCGGTTACTCGGGAAGCTCGAGGAATTAAGATTAGAAGGAAACTATCATATATTTTCCAATGTAGGTTTGTTGTTGGATGAATGGAAAATACAGATTGATTGTTTAATAGTGAGTGACCGCTGCTGTATGGTAATCGAATCCAAAAACATGAACGGCAATTTGTATTTTAAAGATGAAGAGTTTTATAAAGAAGTAGATGGAATTGAAACTCCCTTCCCCAATCCCTATTTTCAATTAACGCGTAATATCCGCTTCATGAAAGAATTTCTTCGAAATGTATGCCCCACCATGAAGGTGACCGGCGCCATCATCATGACCGCCAAGTCCAGTCGCATCCGCGAAAAACCCTCCAACTATCCAATTTTCAAACTAGAAAGCATGATCGAGAGAATCTATCAAATGCATGGTAATGGATTGAGCGAGCCAATTGACTCTGCGAAGTTTGAGGAAATTGTTTCTTTGATTGAGCGAAGTCTATCACCATATGTCATGCCCCCTTTATGCGAATATTATCGAATCGCTCCGGGAGACTTGCTGCGTGGAGTCGAGTGTCCAAGCTGTGGAGCGTTTGGAATGCAACGACAATACTCTACATGGAAATGCGGGAAGTGTGGGGTTACTGATCGAGGTGCGCACATCGCAGCCGTTTATGAATACTTCCAATTAATAAATACGAAGATAACAATCAAAGCTTTTCGTGATTTCTGCAAAATAGATTCTAAATACGCTGCTTCGCGTATGTTAAATAATATGCCTGAATTACAAGCCTTTGGTAAGGCAAATAGAAGATATTTTAAATTGAAAGATAAGTTGTGAGGAGTTATATTAGAGTATTTTTTTAGCACCAGTTCGAGTTGTTTGCGCAACACTTGGACCATTTGGCGCAATACTTTCTCTCGTTTGCGCAACACTTGGACCATTTGGCGCAACACTTTGGGGCTTTGGCGCAACACTTTCTCCCGTTTCCGCCACACTTCGGGAGTTTACCGCAACTCTTTATTTTTCTGCAACACTTCATGCCTATCCCGCAACACTTGGACCATTTGGCGCAACACTTTCTCCCGTTTCCGCAACACTTCGGGAGATTACCGCAACTCTTTATTTTTCTGCAACACTTCATGCCTTTCCCGCAACACTTGGACCATTTGGCGCAACACTTTCTCCCGTTTCCGCAACACTTCGGGAGTTTACCGCAACTCTTTATTTTTCTGTAACACTTCATGCCTTTTGCGCAACACTTGGACCATTTGGCGCAACACTTGACCCATTTGGCGCAATACTTTCTCTCGTTTCCGCAACACTTCGGGAGTTTGCCGCAACTCTTTATTTTTCTGCAACACTTCATGCCTTTCGCGCAACACTTGATCCATTTGGCGCAACACTCTCTCCCGTTTCCGCAACACTTCGGGAGTTTGCCGCAACTCTCTATTTTTCTGCAACACTTCATGCCTTTCGCGCAACACTTGACCCATTTGGCGCAACACTCTCTCCCGTTTCCGCAACACTTTGGAAGTTTTGCGCAACACTTAATTTATCTGCTAGCCCCTTCTCCCTTTGTAAAACCAAAAACCCCTCCAGAAAAAAATCTGGAGGGGCATACATATTACACACTATATTAATCTATTATAGTATTATCGAACTTCAACCCAACCGTTTTTAATGCCGGTTACTACGGCTTGGGTACGGTCGTTTACGTTCATTTTTTGAAGAATGCTGGATACATGGTTTTTAACTGTTTTTTCGGAGATGAATAGTGTTTCTCCAATTGTACGGTTGCTTTGTCCGTCAGTTAGTAATTGTAGTACTTCGCATTCGCGCTTCGTTAGTAAGTGGAATGGGCGACGGATTTCCGTTTGGTGGAAGTTTCCTTTGTTTTCGCGTTCACTTAGACGACGGAATTCTGATACTAGATTACGAGTTACTTTTGGGTGTAGGTAAGAGCCACCTTTAGCTACTACTTTGATTGCTGAAACGATTGCCACAGCATCCATTTCTTTTAACATATAGCCTAATGCACCAGTTTTCAATGCGTGAGATACGTAAGATTCATCATCATGGATAGAAAGCATGATTACTTTTGCTTCTGGGAATTTTTCGATTAGTTCTTCTGTAGCGTCTACGCCGTTTTTGGTTGGCATGTTAATGTCCATTAACACTACGTCTGGTAAGTTTTGCTCATATAAGCGTAGAACGTCATTGCCGTCGCTACCTTCTGCTACTACTTCAAATGAATCTTCAAAGTCTAGTATTCTCTTTACTCCCTCACGGAAAAGTTGGTGATCATCTATAATGATAATTTTTGTCATTGGTCATTTCCTCCTATTAAAAAAACAGCTATAGTTTCTATTCCTCATTTATTGGAATACTAAACAAAATAGTAGTTCCATCTCCTGGGGACGATAAAATTTTCATCGAACCCTCTAGTAAATCGACTCTCTCTTGCATACCGATCAAGCCGAATGATTTTTCTTTTACCACTTTTGGATCAAAACCGACTCCATTATCCTTCACGATAATGTTCATCTTATGTTTCACCCATTCTACCTTCACCCATGCTTCTGAAAACTGACCGTGTTTTAGTCCGTTCGTCAGACATTCTTGAATTAAACGGAAAATGGCTACTTCAAATTTGGGCTGAATTCGTATTTCTTCTCCATATGTTTGAAAATGTATTTTCTTTGTGGGATTGTATTCTCCCGTAGTGGCAATGTATTTTCGGAGCGTCGGGATTAAACCTAGGTCATCTAGGGCCATTGGGCGTAAGTCATAGATAATGCGACGTACCTCCGAAAGTGCTTCGCGCACAGTGCTCTTCAATTCGATAATTTCCTTCATGGCCTCTTCTCCACCACGCTGCTGATACGTAAGATTGATTAAATCAGTTCTTAGTAAGACGTTTGCTAGCATTTGGGCAGGACCATCATGGATTTCTCGTGAAAGGCGTTTTCTTTCTTCTTCTTGTGCTTCAATAATTTTCAGTGTAAAATCCTGTTTAATTTTTGCGTTTTCAAGTGCTTCTCCCACTTCCTTTAAATCTGAAGTAAGATAGTTGATGACAATGTTGACTTGATTGACAAGCTGGTCTGCACGTTCTATCATTTCTAATAGTCCTTGCAACCTTCGTTCTAGTTCATCTCTACGCTGTCTCAGTTGTTTTTCTTCATTACGTTTGATTAAAAGATTAATTTGAAGCTCATTTGCATTTTCGTAAGCGCTACGTACTTGCGGTTCATCGTATGAGTTAAAATTCTTCGAAACCTCTGCTAATCTATTACGAGCAAGTCTCGACTTTGCCTCAAGCGAGTCTCCTTCCAGAATGACGGCCTCAATGCTTCCACGAATTATTTCTAACTCAACTTTCATTTCCTCGAAGCTTTGACGACTTTGTTCGCTTATAATAAATATATCCTTTTTCGAATGATCCATTACTTCGACCATTCGATCGAAAATAACATCTAACGATTGCAATTCAAGATTCTTGTTCGTCATCTGTTTTTTCTCCTTTAGACATTTAACATGAGTCTTCATTCATTTTTACTGACAAATTCTATTATAGCACTAATTAACTAAAATTAAATTAAAATTAGTTTACAAGTATGTTTCAAAGCATTTAGGAGGGAAATTTATTATGAGAAACAATTATCAAACAATTAAGGGATACGCACAAAGTGAAATTATTATTCAAAAGTCCCGATTTATAACTTATATACAACGAGCTGAGACAGAAGAGGAAGCACAAGATTTTATTAATAGTATCAAACAAAAGCATAAAGATGCTAATCATAACTGTTCTGCATACATAATTGGCGAGCATGATCACATTCAAAAAGCGAATGATGATGGCGAACCAAGTGGTACTGCTGGGGTCCCGATGCTTGAAGTCCTTAAGAAAAGAGCACTAAAAGATACTGTCGTAGTAGTTACACGGTACTTTGGAGGTATTAAGCTTGGGGGTGGGGGCCTTATTCGGGCTTATAGTAAAGCGACTACGGAAGGCATCGAGGCAGCAGGCGAAGTAGAATGTCAGCTCCATCATTTAATGAAAGCTTCTATTGACTATACATGGCTAGGTAAAGTTGAAAATGAAATTAGAAACTCCGTCTATCCTCTAAAAGAAATTGCTTACGCAGATTTAGTGGAAATATATGTATACACCAAAGCCGAAGATGAGTTAAAATTTTTAGAGTGGGTAACAGAAATAACAAACGGCCAAGCAAAAATCGACATTGTCGAAAAAGTATTTTTGGAGTTTGATGTCGTTTGATTTATAATTAGGTAGAGGAGTGATGGAAAAAGATGAAAAAATTCTCAATTTTACTTGTGTTACTATTCGGCTTAAGTATTGCTCCTGCAATTACTTTTGCAGCTGATTGTCCAGATAAAGTCACTTGGGATGGCGTTGAGCTGAAAAAAGGACAGATTGGTAGAGTGCTTATCCAACAGCCGACAACGATTTATAAAAACAATAATGGCAACTTTGAACCATTCCGAACAGTAAAGCCTGGAGATAATTATCGAGTCTATGCTAACAAGTCAACATATTATCACCTTGGTGGCGGATTAGTGATTAAGGACGATACATCGATTATTTATCAAACACCATCTAAATCTAAACTTAGCCAATTAAATTGCACACCTGCTCCGACAACTTCTTTTATGATTGGTGATTCCATTTCAACAGTCACCAATAAGCTCGGTGCTGCGAAGAAAACAGTCGCTAACGAATTTGGAGCAATTACTGGGATTTACCATAACAATTACGACAAATTTTATGCGATCAGTACACTTAGCAATAAAATATCTTCTTTATATACAAAGGATAAAAGCTTTCAAGTTAACGGAATTTCCGTTTCCAATACAATCAGTCAGCTCGAGAACAAATTTGGTAAAAGCTATGAAACAAGTGGAAATACGTACCCAGTAGAGATTATCACTTACTCGACACCAAAATATGAAGCAAACTTCTTCATAGACGTCCATAACGACAATAAAATCTCAGCTATTTACTTAGTAGACTACCAACTAATAAACAATAATCCAAATTTATATCCCAAAAAGTCTACAACACTAGAAACAGGTTACGAGAATCTTTTATTTGATTTAATCAATGCAGAAAGAAAAGCTCATGGCGTACAAGTTTTACAATCGGCTCCAAAGGCAGCGGATGTAGCGCGCAAGCATAGTGCGGATATGGGCAAGAACGATTATTTTAATCATAATAATCTTAAAGGTGAATCACCTTTTGACCGTTTAGAAAAAGGTGGCGTACAATTTAGAAATGCCGGAGAAAATATTGCGATGGGATACACGGATCCATATTTTGCCCATGAAGCATTAATGAATTCACTAGGCCATCGAAAAAATGTAATAAACACTGCCTACACCCATGTAGGAGTGGGTGTCTACTTTGTGAAATGGACACATGGCTCCATTCCTTATTACACTCAAAATTTTATAAAACCTTAATAACTAGTAGAGTGTAGACAAAGTCTCGTATTTTGGCTTTGTCTACACTCTTTTTAAATGACATCACGAATAACGAGGGAAATTATATGAAGAAAAATTTAGGAACCGCATTTGGTATATTACTAGTAATTGTTGGTGTACTTGCCACACTTATTGTCTCCATGGCAGCAGAAATTGGAGTCCTATTGCTAGTTGGCATTGAATATGATCATTGGTCGAATCTAATTTGGTTTATTATCATTTATGGAGTTATTGAGTTCGTCATAATTATGGCAGTTGATGTATTGATTGAAGGTAAGTCGGATAATCATCAGAAATTCCATAAGTTTTTTAGTTATATGATTGTATCATTTATACTTATTATGACCGTTTCGTTTTTCCTAGATTCCATCTACTTACCGGTAACGGGAGCTGTAATTTTTGCTATCGCCTCAGCTGCAATATATTTATTGTTTAGCTTGTGGGATAAAAAAGATATAAGCGAAGACTAATAAAACTCTTTTCATATGTCTTTGCAGAAGTACTGAAAGAATGGATAATACCTCACGACGCTAAAAAATGCTTATACATTGATATTACTCCCCCTGGCGGGATGTTGTTGTCTCAACATCACGTTTTCAACGTTTCCCTATAATTACCAGGCATAATACTAATGATTGATTTTATAGGTTACTTATGAAAAAGCAACTGTAGCTTCTTTAACGCAAAAGCAGCCCACTTTAAGGTACTACTTTCCCTGTGATTGTAGCAGCAGGCGGCGACTCCAACGGGATGAGTGAGACAGATAAGACATCACAACCACGCGCGAAAGCGTTGGGTGATGGCTTATCGCTCACCCCGTGGAAAGCGTCCGCCTAAAGCAAAAATCGGCTATTTTCTATTCACCTATATTCCATTAAGCGATAAGCAATTATTTATATATAAAAAGCAAGAACGTTGATTCCTCAACGTTCTTGCTTTTTGCTTTATTAATATTTTTCAATCGTTACACCCTGATAGTAATGCTTGAGTATGCGATCGTATGTCCAGCCAGCTTCTGCTCGAGCTTTGGCACCATATTGACTCATACCGATACGATGTCCGTAGCCTTTTCCGTTGACCGTCACAGATTGAATGCCCGTTTGTACAGTATCTGTGTTCACAGTACCGCTACTAGTTTGGATGCTTACCGCTCCTTCTGGAATCGTTACAATACCGTTAGCTGTTTGAACGGAAACACCAGTCAGCGAATCCACAGGAGTTGTTCCATTAGCCTGTTGAACAGTAATATCATTTACTCCTCCACCAGTTGGTTTTGTAAATGCAACGTCAAACCAGCTTGACTTCAAGGATTTGTTGCTTGCATCTAAGAAAACATTACGCATTACTGTTTCATTTCCTGTAATAGTTTTCTCTCCTGCAGAGGTTACAGCTGTTACTGCTGTAACTTCACCATTTGCTCCACCTTTTGTCAGCTTAATATCTAAAAGCTGATCCGCCCTGCTAAAACCAAACTTCGTCAAAATATTAGTGACCGGAATTTGTACAGACCAGTTTTTGTATGGGGATTGCTCAATCGAATCATCCACAGATATAAATTGTGGTACCTGCGTAGAATCCCATACATCACCAATATTTGCTGTTTTCCCACCACTAGTTGAAAAATAAAATGCTTCCACAAGTTTTCCTTTATACTTAACTACTAAATCCTTAGTAGCATCTACTGCTGCATTTGTGTTTTTATGCTCAGATGTATAGCCTTTATACATTTGATCCTTAGTGGTATTGCTTAAGATGCCAGCTTTGCTTAGCGTGTAGCTACGGGCTGCTATCGTTTGAGCTTTTAATGCTTCAAGATGCCAGGAAGCAAAAGACTCATTAGGAATAACGCCCTTTAAGTAGTTTTCTAAATCTAGTCTATTCACAATTTGGACGTTAGTTCCTGATTTCACGACATTGAAGCTTCCTCTATATTGCGAGCCGTTTGGTGTCTTACCGAGTGGCTGAGAGACAACAGACGCTACAGTTGCGTCCTTGGCAGGTACCCAGGAGGAAACCCCCTGTTCATCCGTAATGGAATACCAAAGCTCTCCATTTCCATTCGTAAACTCCGTTACATATTTTGCCCCTTGGAACGGTTGATAGGATTTTACAACCCCATAATCAGCGGTTGCACCCTTTCTTCCTTCTACAGGAGCTCGAAATACAACTATTTTTTCATTTCCTGTAAGTGCATGTAAGGCATAGCCTTTGGAAGAGTACATAGTTGCCCCCATTTGATAAATGGAAACCTCCCCATTAACCTGAGAAAATGTTATAGGTGTATTAGGCAGTGCAAAGAACATTTCTTTAGTTGTAAGATTTTCTAACTTATATACCCCATTTAAAGACAAGGAAGTTGTAAAAGTATTGTGTACCTCGACTTGTATTTGCTTCGAATAGGTCTCCTGCTTATATGCAAGTGCTGTATTGGCTGACGCAAAGCTTAATGAAACAGCCGCTAATACTGCTACAAATTTTTTATTCAATTATCTCACCTCAGTTAACGTACTTAGTACCCAACCTTTGTTTCCTTTTGGGGATTGAACATTGTACCACGTTTCACCTTTTGCATTTTTAAAAGAACTTATGTATTTTAAAGAAGTTCCTTTTGCTACTAGTTCGATAGAAGCATAGCTAGTTGTAGCGCCTTTACGGATGTTCACTGCTTCTTTTGCACTAACAGAGCTTGGTGTTACATTACTTGGCTTTGTTGTTGTAACGTCTCCAGAGTGAACCCACCCTTTTACAGTTGAAGATACTTCTACTCGGTACCATAGGTTTGCTCCCGTACCGTGCTGATCAATTACATTTAATGATTTGTTTGCTGTAAATGTTGCAAGTACCTTGTAATTACGTGTAGCTCCACTATGAACCTTCACGCTGCTAGCATTTGTGTATACAACTGAAGGTAAAGTACCAGGTGTAGGTGTGTCAGGTGTTGATGGAATAGGCGGAATTACTGTGCCACCCTCTGAAACTGCTTTTTGCAGTTGTTTAATCATAGCGTCCTGCTCAGCAACTTTCTTTTCTAAAGTTGTTACTTTTGAATTTAACGGATTCAATTGAGATTGCACCCAATCAACTGAAGCTAATAGTAGATTAGAATTTGCATTCGTAGTGGTCGGTGTATTAATGGCAATTAGAAAGCTTAAACCTAATACAACCCCAATCGTTGTAAGTATTTTCTTTTTCATTTTTTGTCTTCCTTCCTATCTTTTTATTGTTTTATCGCTAGAAATGACTAATGACTAATGACCCAATATTTCGACAAAGAATTTTTTCAAAAAAATGGCCGATATGTCCTAGGAATCACTCCTAGGATATTTATCGGCATAATTTCCTATTACTTAACAATTATTGATTAAAGAAGTCTTGTAGTCCTTTACGAATACCTACCGCTGCTTTTTTGCGGAAGGAATCGGAGGCTAATAATGCCTCTTCCGATGGATTAGAGATAAATGCAAGCTCCACTAACACAGAAGGAATCTCATTCATGCGGTTAACATAGAATGATTGTTGTTTTACTCCTCTATTGTAGGTACCAACCTCTTTGACTAGATTTGCTTGAACGCTTTTCGCTAGTGTAAAACTCTTTGGACCGTTAAAGTTAACTGACGTATTGTAATAAGTAGTAGTTCCTTTAGATGTGGATGAGAATGAATCCGCATGGATACTGATAAATGCATCATAATCAGAAGCATTAGAAATATCAGTTCTCTCTTTTAGTTCTAAAAATACATCGGTACTACGTGTTAAGGTTACAATCGCACCTGCTGCCTCTAGCTCTGCCTTCAAGAATTTAGCAGTGCCAAGGTTAACATCTTTCTCTCTAGTGCCTTTAGGACCTACTGCTCCCGGATCCTTAGCTCCATGACCTGCATCAATAATGATTTTCTTACCAGCTAAGCCTTTGGTAACAACCTTGATCGTTAACTCTTTATCGTAATCTCTTATTGTATACGTATAGTTAGGATCAAATGTAACAGTTAATACCGAAGTACCTCCTGATACTGTATCTACCTTCATGCTTTTTACTCCCTTTAAGCCGGAAGCGATTGTATTAATACTAGATAGATTACCATTAATTTTTAATACATTTGCAGATGGCATTGTATAAGTTATCTTAAAATTAGTAGGTTTTGTCCATACTAAATAATTTTGTCCGTTACGCACTTCAGTTCTTCCATTAATAAGAGAGACTGGTGATGCATCGGATACTAAGGAAGCTTGAATCCAACCACGTTTTCCACTTTGTGTTTCAACATTTAACCAGCTGTTTAAAGTACGTAAGATTCTTAAAGGAGAGCTAGCTGTGACAGACTCTACCTTTTTAGAGGTGGCACTTGCACTGCTGAATACAGTAGACGCTTTTGTTGCATATTTTGTAGGTATGTTATCACTTACCTCAAAGTCAGGAATCCAACCTTCGACTGCCCCTGCTTTAATATGTAACCAATTAGTTCCGTCTGTACCATTTATCTTATTTAATACCGTGAATGCTGTATCTTTAGGAAGCCCCTGTAAAACGGCAGAGTTAAATTTACTATCTGCGTATACCAAAGCATTATATCTTTTAATAGTTCCAGTTTCTCCATTGCCTGGAGTGACTACTGGGGGCTCTATTGTGCTATCCACTATGTTTACTACAGATTCATGAAGCCATGCTTCTCCACTAGTTGTGCCAACCTTGTACCATTTTTCATTGTTTGTATCTAATGCATAATGGGTAGAGATAAAAGAGTCGTTTAATCTAGATTGAGTAACAACATCATAGGACATATTAGGGCCTGAACGCATATTAGCGACGGAAACAGAAACTACTAGATTTGTATTTTGTTCTATAACTTGTCCACTATCTGGCGTTTCAGTTGGTGGTGCTTCTGGTGAAGTAGAAACACTATCGAATGCTTCCCCAGATATCCAGCCTTTTTTGCCCGTTGCATAAGTTACTTGATACCACTTTTCTTTTGCAGCATTTGTAAATTCCTGATGGACTGCTAACTTTGTTCCTACATTAATAGTTGCAACAACTTTATAGCTTTTAGTTGCCCCTGAATGTACAGTAGAAGCTTTTACAACTGTCTTAGAATCACTTGTTGCTTCTTCAAAAGCAGTAGCTTGGATCCAACCCTTTTTCCCAGTTGCATAGGTTACTTGCATCCACTTTTCTTTTGCAGCATTTGTAAACTCTTGATGAACAGTCAATGTAGTGCCGGCTTTGACAGTAGCAACTGTTGCATAGCTTTTAGTTGCCCCTTTATGGACCGTCGATTGATTTACTACCTTCATAGAGGTACCAGTCTCTCCATTAGTAGCATTCAATAAAAATAGATCTGATAAAACCCACCCTTTTTTCCCCTGATATTCTACATTAAACCAAACTTCTTTTTGAGCGTTTGTAAAACTACTTAAAATTTTCAAGGAAGTTCCAGATGGAACAGTAGACAATATTTTGTAGGAAGTAGTTGCACCGCTTCTCATATGAGCTGCAGATTTCCCTATTTTTTGTGAAGAACCAACGTAAGAATTTCCATTAGTAGTAGAGTTTCCTCCTACAGCATTTGAAACCTCTTTTACGTAATCGCTTATTACCCAACCGGACATAGAATCGGCCTTTACTTTATACCATAATTCACCGCTAGCATTTGTAAAGCGGTCAATTATAGTAACTAGCTGTCCATTTTGGACTTTTCCAATGCTATTGTAGCTAGTAGTAGCTCCTTTTCTAATATTGACATTGTTATTTGTAATTAGGCCTTTAGTAGATTGTTGAGTAGACGCAATTGCTGTGTTCGAGGCAGCATACGTGTAAACTGTATCACTTGTCAGAAGATTAATGGGCAAAAGGACAGAAGTTGCTAAAACAGATGATGCGATTACTTTTTTCATTTTTTCCTCCCTGAAAACGTGTATTTTCTACATTTTAATGCAAATTTTACTATAAAACAATCCAACAAATGTATTAATAGACATGAAATATACTCGAGGAATAGAAAAAAGAGTAAAATGAGGAGTCCATATGGACTCCTCATTTTACTCTCCAATTGTTAAATCAGTTACTTTAGTTGATTTTTTTGAATCAGTTTGGGCATTATTACCGAAATCTTTTAAGTTTAGTTTTAGTTGCTCACTAAGTTCCTCTAAACCTTCTTCATCTGGTATGAAATAATAGACGCCTCTACGTGTATCATCTACCCCTTTAAGCTGAAGCTGCTCGATTGGTGAAGACTTAATCTTTTGGTATGTCTTAATTAGACCAAGATATTCGGAAGAAGGAATATTAGTTTTCACATTATTTCCTATATCTTCAATCATATCATCTATTTTAGTAATATTTGATATGCTCGTGCCTCTATCAATTATTTCTTTAATTACTTGCTTTTGTCTATTATTACGACCAAGGTCACCTTGCGGATCGCTTTTTCTCATACGTACATAAGCAAGAGCTTCGTTACCGTTAAGTTCCATAGGGCCTTCTGTGTACGTTTTCCACTTTAAGCTGCCTGTTAACTGTGCTTTAAATGTAAATGGCACCTCTACATCAATTCCACCTACCGTATCAACGATATCTTCAAAGCCTTGGAAGTCTGTCGAAACATAGTAATCTATCGGAATATCTAACATCTCTTCAATTGTATTGATCGTATAGTTAATACCACCATTCGCGTAGGAATGGTTTATCTTATCGTTATACCCTAGGTCAGGAATATAAACTCTTGTATCACGTGGTATACTTACCATGGATATCTTATTTGTCTTAGGATTTACTGTTGCAACTAAAAGCACATCTGAACGGCCATATTTAGCTTTTTCTTCATTCTCAATACCGGCCAATAAAATAGTAAACGCTGAATCTTCTGCCTTCGCATTGTCGAACTTCTCTATTGCCTCGTTTTGTTCTTCCTTTTCACGATCTAGTGGCTCATAGATTTTGTTAACAGCGTTCTTTGTCTGAAACGACAAATTAGTAGCAAATACGATAACTCCAGACAATAACACCATCGCAACGATCAGTACAGTATATAAAATTTTTCTTCTCGTCTTGTTTTTTCTCTTGTTTTGACGTGAAGTAGTCATAATAATTCCCTACTTTACTTTTAAATTTTATCTTACCAATTATACATAATTTAACGGATGGTGTATATCGTAAAGAATATTACTTTTGAGTAATATTTTGTAACAAGTCATTTACAATTGTAGTCCAGCTATATTCGTCTTCTGCTAATCGTCTACCGTTTTCTTCCATAGCTTTTCTATCATTTACCTTCATTTCTACAAATTCAAACATTTTTTCAGACATTGAGTCAACATTTTCTGGTTGAGCTACTAATCCTATATTATTTTCTGTAATGATTTTTGCACTTTCCCCTTTACCACAATATAGCACTGGTACTCCAGATGCTGCTGCAGGGAAAATTTTCGATGGACGTGCGCCCTCAAATAATTGTATGTCACGAAGTGGAACTATACTTACATCTGTTACTGAAAATAATTTTGGCATTTCCTTCAAAGGAAGATGTCCTAAAAATGTAGTGTTTTGTAAACCAAGCTCATCCTTCAATTTATGAAGCTTTTCTTCTTCTGGTCCTGCTCCTGCAATAAGAAAGTGAGCATGTGGAACGGTTTCCTGCATTTTTTTCGCTGCATACAAAATAAACTCAAGCCCTTGAGCGTATCCAAGGTTTCCTCCGTAGGCAAAAACAAACTTACCCTGTAAGCCAAACTTTTCTACATACTCTTCATTCTTTTCCTGAGGATAGAAGAATTTTGTATTAACTCCATTAGGTAATACAAATACTTTTTCCTCTGGCTGAGAGTGGTTAATGATGTATGACTTAATACCATCCGTGGCAGTTGCGATTTTCCAAGAATGCTTATAAAGAAAGGATTCCAGAATTTCTGCAAGCTTAATAAACATTTTATTTTTTACAAGCCCAAGCTTAACAGCCGACTCTGGCCAAACATCCGCTACGTTAAAAACGAACTTGGCTCCTTTTAGTTTTGCCCCAATTAACCCAGTCAATCCTAGAAAGATCGGTGGAGAATTGACAATAATAACGTCCACTTTCCCTGTTTTCATTAACCCAAAGAACGAACTAAAGGTAAATGAAAAATAGGAAACAAGGCGTTTCCAAAACGACCCTTTTTTAGATGGATAAATCCAAGTTCGGTGAACCGGGATGTCATCCCATTTTTCAAACTCATATTTTTTCCCTTTATATTCATCTGGAATAATTCCGTGTGGATGATGAGGAAACGCGGTAACTACCTGAATATCATGTCCTTGAGCAAGTAATTCCTTACTAACTTCATATACACGAATTTGAGGTGCACCTGTTTCTGGTGGAAAATGTTGACATAAATATACAATACGCATCGCAATCACCGTTTAATCTTTCAATTTATTCTTCAAGTAAGCAAGTAATGGTTCCTTTAAATCGTCACGCTTTAATGCAAAGTCAAATGTTGCCTGCAAAAACCCAAACTTGTCTCCAACATCATAACGCTTGCCTTCGAACATATAAGAATAGATGGATTCTTTTTTCAGTAAGGCATCAATAGCATCTGTAAGCTGAATTTCACCTTTTGCATCCGGCTGTACTTTTTCAAGTTCTTCAAATATGCCAGGAGTCAAAATATAGCGTCCAACTATAGCTTGATTGGACGGAGCATCTTCAATAGCAGGTTTCTCTACTAGTCGTTTAACTGAGTATAAGTCGTTTTCCGCTGCACTATAATCGACAATTCCATATTTGTTTACATCTTCACTTGGAACTTCATTTACGCCTAAAATACTGCTATGTACTTCCTCATACTTGGCAATCATTTGTTGAAGTGCTGGGACTTCTGAATCGATGATGTCATCTGGAAGCAATACTGCGAATGGTTCGTTGCCTATGAATTTTTTAGTGCAAAGAATGGCATGTCCTAATCCAAGTGGTTCTTTTTGTCTCATGTAATGGATGTCCACCAAATTAGAGATGTTCTCCACTTGTTCTAATAACTCTAGCTTGCCCGTATTTTTAAGCAATAACTCCAGTTCAATGGATTTATCAAAATGATCTTCCATAGATTTTTTGTTTCGTCCAGTAACGATGATAATATCTTCAATCCCTGAAGCTATAGCTTCTTCGATAATATATTGTAAATTTGGTTTGTCTACAATTGGAAGCATTTCTTTTGGCAATGCTTTTGTAGCTGGTAAAAACCTTGTACCAAAGCCCGCTGCAGGAATGACTGCTTTCTTAATCATATAATTCACCTTTTCTTCTATTAGAGGCAATTTAAACTTTTAAGCCTCTGTATATTTTTCGTATAATGACAACATGTAATTAGCGTTATCAACCCAACTATAATTGTCCTTTACATGAGCTATGCCTGCTTTACCCATTCCAGCTCTTAAATCATTGTTCCCGGCCAGTTTTATAAAAGCAGCTGCCAGCTGATCTGGACTTTCCTTATCAGTGACAATACCCGTGACATCCTTCACTACTACTTCCGGTAATCCCCCGACATTCGACACGACGACCGGAACGCCACAAGCCATCGCTTCTACTGCGGCTACTCCAAAGCTTTCGCTATCTTCTGTGGAAGGAACAGCGAAAATAGACATGCTACGAATAATAGCAGGAACCTCTGTATTTGGTACCTTTCCGGTAAATGTAGTAACGTTGGATATACCAAGCTCATCTGCCAGCTGCTCATATTCTTTTCTTTGAGGGCCATCCCCAGTAATGAGTAGCTCAGAATTTGGATACTCTATATGAAACTTAGCAAAGCCTTTTACCAAATCAGCTATCCCATACTTGTCCTCTAATGCTTTTACCGTTCCAACAATGATTTTGTCATTACTTTCATTTGTATGGGCTTCAGGGTAAAACTTCTCCAAGTCCACTCCAAATGGCGTTACGTATACAGGACGATTCGTATAAAGATTCGTTTCCTTCGCCATAATATGACTTGTTGAGCAGATAGCCGTTGCTTTACTTAACGTAAATCTGACAAGCTTTTCATTTAATTTATTTTTCTTAGGAAAATCAAAGATATCCTTGCCCCATACCGATACAAAATGGACCTTATAGTCAACAATCGCTCCTAGCAATCCATAGCTTGAGATAAAATGGGAATGCAAGATGTCAGGATTCCATTCTTTTAGCATTTTCTTTAAGGCAGGTGCTGCTGCAATATAAGATGCCTTACCGGGTAACACCTTCGGCAAAATTTCGGTAGGTACTTGCTTGGCATTATCTTCCGAATAATGATCCTTGAACGTAAATACTTTTACGTCTATACCTTTCGATTGATAAAATAATGCCCACTTATGTGTATGAATAGACTTACTTGGAGCTAATACAGCTATTTTCATTTTTTATTACCTCCTATAAGCGCTTGTGCAGCCTGCTCGGCACGTGCATTCCAAGAATGTTGCTGTAAAAAGCTTTTTTTAATATTTTGTTTGAACTGTAAATATTCAGGTTGAATAGCTAGCATACCTTTCACAAGTCCCTCAGCATCATCCTCGGCTATTACGCCGTATGGTCCCGATAATATAAAGTCTTCTTGTGCAGAGCAATTCGTTGCAACAATAGGCAAGCTCGCCGTTAAGTATTCTACTAATTTAATCGGTACTGCAAAGTCGTTGTAAGTGGATCTTTTACGAGGGATAAATGCAAAGTCTACTTGCTCGTATAATGCTTGTAGCTCTGCCCCACTCACATGCTTTAGCTCGATGTATGGCTGCTGTATTTTATTTTTTTCTTCTTGGCTAAGTTGAGTATACTCTTCCTCACGGCAAACAATGACCAAGTTTCCTAATGTCTCGTCCTTATTTAGAAGCGCATATGCATCGACGAGTGTTGGTAATCCATAATCCTCGTTATTAATGCCACCTACATAAATACCTTTAAACGGCTTTTGCATTTCTCGATAGTTGTCATTCAACTCGGTAAAGCGACCGCCCGGTGGAAGAGCCATTTTGTTCGTATTGATAGCTACGTATTTTCCCATAGCATCACTTGGAAGAAACAGTGTATGAACATACTTCTCATAGAATCTTTCTTCCATCCTATAAATAGTCTTCATAACCGTTTTTTTGATACCCTTCAAAGGATATAATTCATCGAATTTCCAATACACATCTCGGTAAAAAACACCTATAGGCACTTGAAGTCTCTTTAATGTTTTAAAAACATCCTTATCAATAATCCAGTCTTTTGGAATATGTCCCGGATCTGTTAACCATAAAGGAATCGTTTGATTTTCTGAATAACAAAACAATGTTTGCTCTTGTTTCTTTTCAGCAAGCATCTTATTCCATAATTGACGTCTCTCAGTAGAAGTACCTGAAATAACAATAGTTTCTAAATTATTTTCGGTTGCATATTTTTCTATTGCCTTAATCATTTCAACGGGGCGAATTGCTGAACCACTCTTCGGATTAGTAGCAAGAGTAAAAGGATAATAAATTAAAATATTTTTCATTGTGGTGCTCCTTTTTTTCGTACTTTGCTTAATAGGAACGTCCATATAATATGGAAATACTGTTCCAGAATAAACAATCCACCCAATACTACGGTCATTAATATCCACACTGGGTTAAAGAAAAAGTCAGCTACTCCTCCAACAAGTGTTCTTGGTAGATTAATCGTAAAGTAGACAAACAATGCTATAACCACTGGTGTTTTCGGTAAGCGTAAAAAGATGATATATAACACCTGAATAACTGCTGCAATATAAATAATAGATATAATAACACCTAGATATCCAAACGAAGCAAAGGCTTCACCAAGGAAAATGGTATTAAGAACACCACCAGTACCTTTGTCTACGTTTTCAGGAAACACATTCTCCATTACCATTCGTGCTGATCGTACTTGCTCGATATCGAAAATTCCTGCAATAAAGGAAGGCAAGCCTTTCGCTTCTAAGAAGCTTAGAGAATGTGAGTACGTATCCAAATGTAAAAAGAATGGTGAAATTTGCGCCAGTATAATCCTTCCAATTGGGCCAGAATTATGAGACAAGAAGCTTTCAATCTCTGTAACCCCTTGAATCGCCACATACATAACGATTAATAAGGCACTTCCCGCCAAAATATAACCGCTGATTCTCTTCCAATTGAGCTTTAGCTTTTGTGTATATACACCAGCTAGAAGCAGCATGATGATATAAAAGAAAATTGGAGACTTAGCTAAATCATAGGTAGAGATTAGGACGGATGAAATGAATAAAACAAAGAACAATACTTTCCAATATAATGCTCTCGATTTCGTAGTATATACAAATGCAATAATAGAAAGGACTGGAGTCAATGCGATACCGAATATATTCCGAATATACACATTCCCACTGAAGCCTCTACTCGCATCAATTCTAAGCTTTGCAAGCTCCGATGTATTCCCCTTTAAAAGCTCCAATAAAGGAACATTCGCTGTCTTCAATAAGGTATAAGCAACTGCTAAAACAGATATAGCGGATAAAGCACCAAAAGCCAATCTAAAGATACGCTCATTCTTATCTACACTTGTACGAACGGGTTTTTGCAGATAGTTATTAAATTCTAGCTCCCCATTAAACCCAAAAATTCTACCTACAACTAACTGAGTTAGTGGGAATAAAATCATTAATAGCGTCAATAAAATAAAACCAATTATTCGATATTCCTCATGGTCCATTCTTTTGATCATATAATAATCATCTATTCCTAAAGCTATTAACAATCCGCCAATATAACTGGAGATAAGGAAAGAATAATAATAAACAATAGAAATCATATTTGGCTTTACAAGAGAAAGGCTTCCAGAAACCTTTTTAAAAAGGTATGTGGAAGCCACCACAGTAAAGAGCCATATGCTAAATATTAACAATGCTCACACCTACTTTATTTACTTGAATATTCCTTTAGTAAAGCTAACACTTTTTCCGATGTTTTTCCATCACCGAAAACAGGAGTATAAGAAGGAGTTACTTCTTTTTTAACTGCGTCTACGATTTTATTTGTATCTGTTCCAGTTAAGATATTTGCATCCTCTATTAATGTCTCTACCCATTCCGTTTGATCGCGAACAGTGACACAAGGTACTTCTGCAAAGTATGCTTCTTTTTGAACGCCACCAGAATCTGTTACGATTTTTCTTGCGTTTGTTTCTAAGGAAAGCATATCCAAATAACCAACTGGATCTATAACTTGTAAATTAGGAATTTCATCTAGCTTAAAGCCGTAATCCTCTAATTTTTTCTTTGTTCTTGGATGGATTGGCCAAACCTTTTTATCTTCGATTTGACGGAACGCATCTAAAATTGACTTCATACGGTCAACATCATCTGTATTTTCCGCACGATGAATCGTAATTAGTAAGTAATCCTTTGGAGCGAGCTTTTCAGTCTCTAAAATAGTAGATGTAGACTTAGCTAGCTCTTTATTGTATAGAACTGCATCATACATTACGTCACCAATATTATACACGCCTGCGCTAATATTTTCGTTCGTTAAATTCTGGATAGCTGTCTCCGTTGGACAAAGTAACAACGTGGAAACATGGTCCGTTAAAATACGGTTAACTTCTTCAGGCATTCTCATATTGAAGCTGCGAAGACCTGCTTCGATATGAACAATAGGAATATGCAGTTTAGCAGCTGCAAGTGCTCCTGCTAATGTTGAATTTGTATCACCATACACTAATAAGAAATCAGGATTTTCTTTTAAAATTATTTCTTCGATTTTAGCTAGCATTTCACCAGTTTGTTTACCATGGTTTCCTGAACCGATTCCTAAATGATAGTCAGGCTTTGGAATGTTTAATTCTTCGAAGAATATATCTGACATATTGGCATCATAATGCTGACCAGTATGAACGATAAGCTCTGTTACTTCTTCACGAATAACACGTGAAACTGCTGCTGCTTTTATAAACTGAGGTCTTGCTCCTAAAATAGTTAGAACCTTCATTTTGTAATCTCCTTCATCATTTCAATCATGTCTTTTACGATAAACGAATTGATATTGTACGGATGCTCATACTTTTGACCATTTCTTTTAAAAGTAAGAGACTGTACATACTGCTTGTAAGTCGGATAGATTCCGTACCACTCCATTGGCTCATCAAAATATTTACGATATAGATTTTTCTTTCTATATATTTTGCGTAGTAAAGGATAGAGAATACCATATTTATTTTTAAGGGAATTTTCTGGTCCTGGCTTTTGAGGCAATGGATAGTATTCCGGATACATTTGATGCAATGTGTAATCATATAAATATTTTTTATACTTTAAATCCGCAGGGATTTTACTGAAAAAGTGGATTAAACGATCATCCCATAACGGAATGGACCAGCCTTGTCCAAAATATTCGTATACACGAACAGAATTAATGATAAATTTCGCTTGTCGTTCTCTCCAATTCCATTCATCAATTAAAGAAGTGACACGTTCATTGGTATAATTGGAATACGCTTCAATATCCTGATACAATCCTTTACCGATATCTGTTTCTGCATAGCTGTCTTTACCAGCTAGCTCCCATAATCGAAAATGCTTGTTCATTATAAAGGTTTGAATTTCACTCTTTTCAAATTGCTTGTCAACAATCGACTCATAAGGTAAATGTCCCCCTGCCAGATAATCTAAGGAATGACCTGGTAAAAACACTGCGTCTTGTAACCCTTCTTGCTCAACCAGCAGCTTAGTGCTTGGAAAATCTTGAAGATGTGCTACCGAAACAGCATTACTAGAATACACCACATAGTCCTTCCATTCGTCAGACTTGTACATATCCTCCCACATCTTTTTATCATAGGCAAAGTATTTCCATTTTAAGCCTAGCTTATCAGCAATCTGTTTACTAACAGTTGACTCTCCGTTCCCTGTTCTTCCGTATGTAAATGCAATAATATTATCCTTTAAACCACGTTCCACCAAGGCCAATGCGATTAATCGAGAGTCATATCCACCACTAAGTGGAATGACGATTTGGCGATCCTTTAAACGAAATGCAAGATCATCAAATAAGTCATGAAATACTGTCTTTAACTCGGCTGCAAATGAATCGATTGGCTCTGTTTCTTTCGGAAGAACATACGAATAGTAGTAATCATGGACAGCCTTTTCCTGCAATGTAACATAAGAAACTGCAGGAACCTGTTTCCATTCCTTAAATAACGTCTTCTCTCTAAAAACAAATCCTGTGATTAGGAACTCTTCCTCTGCCTCTGGATCCATATTTAAGCCTTCCTGAGGCTGTATATAATCTTGGACAAGCCAGTTGCCTGACTGATCCTCCATATAAAATAATGGAATAGAACGCTTCATATCAGTTACCAGTTTTGTTTCGACTGGAGTTGTATAGATTAACGCATATTCCCCATTCCATTTGGCGAAGTCATTAGATGTTAAAATTTCTTCATTTATAATGCTAGCGAAGTTTTCATGGGTGACATATTGATTTTCATAATAGAAGTATCCTCTGAAAAATCCTTCATACCCGACACCTTGTATAGTATGAAAATCTTTATGCCTAAGGTTTGTTATACATTTTTTTGACATGCCTATCCCCCATTACTTTCTTTTTACAAAATACTTATCCATACGAACTAGTAGGACTAGAAGAATGAATACAATCCATACTCCTAAGATTAGCCAGCTATTTAAATCGTGTAATTGAATATATACAATTCCAAGAGTTGCAGCTATTAGCCAAAAGATTGTCCAACCCATTTTTACACCTGAGAAAGGTACATAATATAGCTTTTGACTTTTACGGAATACCATAAATAAAGCGATACAATAGGCTGCTATATACGAAATAACAGTTCCCCATATATTGAGGTACGGCACAAAAACAAAATTCAATGCCACTGATACAATTGCAGCTATCCCAAATGCTATAGAAATATGTTTTGTTTGTTTAGAATAAAATATTCCAGTAGAAACAATCATATAGTAAAAGCTTAAAAATGTTGCGATTGAAATAGGTGCAACATATTGAAATGCAATTCTAAAGTTATCTGGCATTACTAAAATAATCCATGGCATAAATGTCGCTAAAGCTAAAACTCCAAAGCTACCAATGATTAAAAATGCCGCATATAATGTGGCAAATAATTGGGGACTATCCTTTTTGTCTTTTAAAGACATAGAGAATGGTCTCCACGCTAGTTGTATACCGCTCGTCAATAGAGTTATAAAGGTTGCAAACTTAATAGCGGTCCCATAAATACCTACATCATCTAATGTTCCATATGCCCGTATAAAAAAGTTGTTGGCATTAGCTATGATCCAAAAGGCTAAAGAGGCAGGAACTAGGGGAGCAGCGTAAACTAAGATTTTCTTTAAAATAGCTTTATCGTACAGTGGCTTCAAATAAACCCTAACAGGCTTTATTAACACTAAGACTATAATAGCTACACTGACTAAGCGAGCTACTAGTATCCCTTCTAATGAAGTCCATACAAACATTAAGAAAAGGACTGAAACTACTGCTATTAATAGCATTTTACCTATCGTAGTAAAGACTACTCTCTTCGTATGGAACTCATATCTTAAAATAGTTAAGACTAGTGTAATAATGGTATCTAAGCATAACGTACCTAGTGCAATATAAAATAGTTGAGAATAGCCCGCTGATTCTAATATAAGAGCAGACAGCCAATCTCCGCCGATTAAAAATACTGCAAATAACAAGATAACTATTGATAAGCGGAACGTCATAACCGAGCGAACATACTTTTCCCGTGTTTCTTTATCTTTATATTCAAAGTAATAATAAGCTAAAGCGGAATCAGTACCAAATATTACAAGGAAAGTAAGCATAGATACAGTAGTATCTACCATCTGTAGCATTCCCACTAGCGATTCTTTTTCAAGATAATGTGCATATAAAGGGAATAGTATAAATGCGATTAGTTTAGTACCTACGTTCATAAATGCATAAAGGAGCGAATCCGCTCCTAAACGTTTTAACTGAGAGAACACTTAAAGAAGCTCCTCCTCAGGTACATTTTTCAAGAATTTTGCTGGGAAACCTTTAATTACAGTTTTCTCTTCTGTATCCTTCGTTACAATTGCTCCAGCTGCTACAAATGTTTCTTCTGCTATTGTTATACCAGGTAGAATAATAGACGCTCCACCTACACGAGCTCCACGTTTAACAATAGCTCCTTTAATCTTATCGAAGCGTGCTTCCGTTCTACCCATATAGTTATCATTTGTAGTTGTCACACATGGTGCGATAAATACATGATCTTCTAAAGTAGAATGAGCAGTGATATATGAATTCGATTGGATTTTAGTACGGTTCCCGATCGTTACAAAGTTCTCAACTGTAACATTCCGACCAATGATAACAAAAGAGCCAATTTCAACATCTTCTCGAACCGTTGCTAAATCAGCAATTAACGTACTCTCTCCGACTTTTGCTCCTCTATACACAATTGTATTAGCTCCAATTGTACATTCCTTGCCAAGCTCTAAAGGAGGGATTTCTTTCGTAATTTGCATTGTGCTTGTTTTGGCAGGCTTAGGCTGTTTGCCTACTACGGCACCATCATCGATGGTGGTACCATCACCAATGATGGTACCAGCGTGAATTGTTACACGATTGCCTATGCGAACGTTATTGCCAATCTTTGCTCCTTCTTCTATAACAGAAAAGTGTCCAACTGTCGTATTCTCGCCTAACTCAGCAGTTTCATGTATAAAATTCATCTTATATCCCGCCCTTATAATTTAATATAGCGATTTGGAGTGTCAATTCCTTTAAACGCGTTACGAGTATCAAAAATAACTTTTGATTTTTGTGCAATATGAGCATAGTCAAAGCCAGTATGATCAGTAGCTAGGATAACTAGGTCAGCTGAATCTAACAACTCGTCTGTTAATTCGACAGTTTCATGTGTTTCACCAGCAACTCTAAATGTAGTTACATGTGGATCAACCGTTTTGAAATTAGCACCTTGTTGCATTAATAGTTCTACTAATTTTAAAGATGGAGATTCGCGCATATCATCGATATCTTTTTTGTAAGCTACACCTAAAAGTACAACATTTGCATTTCTTAAAGCTTTACCTTCATCATTTAAAATCTGCATTGCACGAGTAATTACATACTCAGGCATCGTATTGTTAATCTCACCAGCAAGCTCGATTAAGCGAGTATGGTAATTGTATTCTCTAGCTTTCCAAGTTAAGTAGAATGGGTCGATTGGAATACAGTGACCGCCTAATCCTGGGCCTGGGTAGAATGCCATAAAGCCGTATGGTTTTGTTTTAGCAGCATCGATTACTTCCCAAACGTCAATTCCCATTTTCTCACAAAGAATAGCCATTTCGTTAGCTAGAGCGATGTTAATGTGACGGAATGTGTTTTCGAAAATTTTCTCCATCTCAGCGATAGCTGGACTAGAAACCTTATGCACGTCTCCTTCTAATACATTGCTATACATTGCAGCAGCTACTGTTGTACATTTTTCTGTGATCCCACCAACTACTTTTGGTGTATTTTTTGTATTGAAGCTTTTATTACCCGGATCAATTCGTTCAGGTGAGTAAGCGATGAAAATATCTTCTCCTGTTACAAATCCTTTATCTTCTAATGCTTTTTTAATAATCTCTTCCGTTGTACCTGGATAAGTTGTTGATTCAAGTACAACTAGGGTACCTTTTTTAGCATATTTAGCAATTTCATTTACTGAGCTTTCAACATAAGAAGTATCTGGCTGTTGATAAATGTCTAATGGAGTCGGTACACAGATAGCAACTGCATCTACTGCACTAATTGAACCATAATCTGTAGAGGCAGTTAAATGTCCTGACTCAACCATTTGTTTTAAGTCAACATCTACTACGTCACCAATATAGTTAATTCCTTCATTTACTTGTTGAACTTTAGATTCTTGTACATCAAATCCAATTACTTTATAGCCAGCTTTAGCTTTTTCAACCGCAAGTGGTAAACCAACATAACCTAAACCAACTACCCCAATAACTGCAGTGTGGTTTTCAATTTTTGCTAATAATTCTTCATAATATGTAGACATTTTATACTCTCCTTTTAATTGGTGCCGTTTTACTCTAGTAAAGACACCATCTTATCAATAAATGTTTCATGTTTGGGTACTTAAATTTTCTTTCCCCCGAGCGCAAAGGGGACAAGCGGTGGCTGAAAAACTGCCTCCTCGTATTTCCCCATTTGCCTGTCGGGGCAGACATAGGTGCTTACGCTTTTCTATAGTTTCTTGCATCGATTAGATACTTCCACATCGATAGGGAAAGGATTGCTAATAGGATTCCTAGGATGAACCCTGCAATAGCTCCTTGTGTTCCGTATGTTTCTGTTTGTCCTACTCTGGTTTCTCCAGCAATGCTTGGTTTTTCATAAGCAATGACGTCATTTCTTACTCTTTGTTCCGTAGCCAAAGCATTTGTTAAATCCATTTCAGCTGCAGATAATAAGGTAGTAAAGTTGTTAATTACTGTAACATTATCAGATTCAATTAATATTTTTTTATAATCTTCTATTGTGGTTTTTAATGTTTCAATACGCTCTGCTTGAATGCTTGCATATTTTTCAGTACCACCGATTACTTTGTCATGCTGGTTCATTAATCCAGCTAATAGTTGCTCATTAAACTGATTTAATTCTTTCGTTACTTGTTCTTCAGTATCTCCATAGGTCTCTGTTTTTATGTAACTTCTAGTTGGAACAAAGACTTCTGTTTTCCCTGTAAAATGTTTACCATACTGAGTCATAATATGATCAGGGTTAGTTAATGCCTCTAATTTTACAGATCCAGTGAAGACTGTACTTTTCCCTACATACTTACCGTTGGTTGGTACTAGGAAAGACGCACCGTAGCCTATTAAAGCTGCAATGACTGGTATGATGATGAACCAAATCTTTTTCCTCCAGAAAAACTCTAGAGAATCATATAATCGAAACGATCTATTTTCTGACATATCTTTTCTCCTTTAATTCTATTCATAAGGTAGTTAAAGGGAAACGTAAAAACGTCTCCCTTTACTTTTTACATCATTATTTTCCAGAAAAGAAAGCAGCAATCTTTTCAACAACAAATTGCTGTTGCTCTTCTTTTAACTCAGGGAACATTGGTAAAGAAAGTGCCTCGTTTGCAGCTTTTTCTGCATTCGGGAAATCTCCTAGTTTATACCCTAAGCTTTCAAATACCGGTTGGATATGTAATGGTAGTGGATAATAAATCATTGTATCTACTCCATTTTCTTTTAAATAAGCTTGAAGCTC
Organism: Psychrobacillus sp. FSL W7-1457; assembly: GCF_038593405.1. Lineage (NCBI taxonomy): Bacteria > Bacillati > Bacillota > Bacilli > Caryophanales > Bacillaceae > Psychrobacillus > Psychrobacillus sp. FSL W7-1457. Next base: position 993,672 of record NZ_CP151993.1, on the reverse strand, counting down.
ATCTCGACGCTCTGTCAAAATAGTATATTGGTGGAATACATGATGGAAACCTTCTACCTTTACAGGTGTCTTAATGTATTCTCCAACCTTTTCATTCAACAATTGAGTGTAAAAATCTGCATGAGCTCTACGTTGCTCACTCCAAGTGTCTAAATGAGGGAACTTAACATTTAATACTGCTGCTTGAAGCTCGTCCAGACGGCTATTATAACCAAGCACAGCATGATAATATTTTGGTTTACTACCGTGTACACGAATAACGCGAGATTTCTCAGCAATATCAGCATTATTGGTAACAACCATACCCCCATCACCGTAAGCTCCAAGGTTTTTAGTCGGGAAGAAGCTATAAGTTGCTGCATCTCCTAATTCACCAACAGTAAAGTCACCTTGTTTAGCTCCAATTGCTTGTGCAGCATCCTCAATCACAATTAGGTTATGCTTGTCTGCAATTTTACGAATGCTCACCATATCAGCCATTTGACCATATAAGTGAACTGGAATAATAGCCTTCGTTTTGTCCGTAATATGCTTTTCTATCTCAGCTGGATCTATATTGAAAGAAACAGGGTCGATATCACAATAAACAGGTGTTGCACCGGCTCTGACGATTGCTCCACCAGTAGCAAAGAATGTAAATGGAGTTGTAATTACTTCATCTCCAGCACCTATACCTGCTGCTTGTAATGCAATATGAATTGCATCACTACCATTCCCACAACCAATCCCATGTGCCACATGGCTATATTCGGCAATATCCGCTTCTAGTTTTTTAACATTGCTTCCTAGAATGAAAACAGAGCTACTCATAACTCCGTCTAACGCTTCTAAAACTTCTGTTTTTAGCGATGCATATTGTTCCGATAAATCTAACATTGGTACTTTCATTTGTTTACACCAACCCTATATGAATTATTTAATATATGAAAAGCGTAACCCACCTTTTAAAGTGGTCTAGATAGTTTTTATCTACCTACTAGAGGGCTAATTACGCTTATACCCAACAACTTTTTGAAAAGCAGAAATAATTGGTCGATATTCATCATTCACTAACCCAATTTTTTCAGCAACAATTTCAAATGCAATTAATATAAATAAAATAATAAAAATTGCCCAACGTAAAGTTAGTGTCTCAAATGTAATCGCTGATATACTAAATATCAAACCGAAACCATATATTACTAATACGGTATCACGATGAGACAAGCCAAGTGCAAGCAATCTATGATGCAAATGAGACTTATCTGCCACCGATATCGGCTTACGATTAACTAACCGTCGAATTATAGCGAAGGAAGTATCAAAAATTGGTACTCCTAAGATTAGAATAGGAACGACAAAACTAAATAATGTAACGCTTTTGAAAAGTCCTAATAACGAAAGGACAGCAATAGCGTATCCAAGGAACATAGACCCTGTATCACCCATAAAGATTTTTGCTGGGTGGAAATTATGAAATAAAAACCCAAGCGTACTACCTAGTAAGATAAGTGACAATGTAAGTATTAACATTTTATCAGCAGAAAATGCTAAAAATGCGATACTTGCAAATACGATTGATGATATCCCAGCTGATAAGCCATCTAATCCATCAATTAAGTTGATAGCGTTCGTAATAGCTAGAATCCAAAACAGTGTTACTATATAAGAGAAAATACCAAGTTCAAATACACCTAAAAAAGGAATATTTAAAACTTCAATTGTTAACCCGCTACCCATAACAGCGCAAGCTGCTAATATTTGACCTAATAACTTAATTTTTGCAGAGATCTCATATTTATCGTCTATAATACCAAGCACGATAATAATCAGTGCACCTACAATAATCCCAGTAATCTTTGCTTCATACAATCCCGCAACGAAATAACCAACTGTTACTGCTATAAAAATTGCAAGTCCGCCTAAGCGAGGCATCACTTTTTGATGAACTTTTCTTTCAGAAGGTTTATCCACAGCCCCAATTATGTGTGCAAACTTAATTACTAAAGGGGTAACTGCGATTGCCGTGGCCATAGATATGATAAAAGCAAGAAGTAATTTTATATCCAAAAATATCATCCTTGTTTTTTTATTTTCTTTTTAGCCGCTAGGTTCTACAAAATAGACGAACTAACGACATGAAAGTTTCTTCAATTAATGATTATACTATAAAACTAGCTTTGTAACCAAATTTAATATAAAGAAAGAAAAGACTGACTTTTCGCTTTAGTATGAGCAAAAATCAGTCCTTTCTATTCTTGTAAAAAGCTTTATTTTTTCTAGTACTATATTACGAGAACTCAGGCCAGTTTACTTGTAAACTGTCTCCCTCAATCTTTTCTAAAGTACGGTACTTAAAGGGAAGCATTTCTTGCATCTCTGGTTCCTCTAACAAGATCTCTAAAGGTAATAGACTAAAGCTATCTTCTTCCTCTTGAATCATATAAGCCCCTACTACCTTACCATTTTCCTTCATGTTAATTCGCATAAAAGCTGGAAAATATAAATTGTTATTTGATTGAATAATAGAGGATGCTAGTACAATATCTTTGCCGTCTTGAACTATGGAATCCTGTTCAATTTTCTCAAAAACCTTTGCTGCCCAAGCTTGTCTCTTATAAAACCCTATTACTTTCTGAGCATTTCCTACAATATTGTTCTCTTTCCCTTTTTCCTCTGCAGCCATGTACTTCCCTCCAAAGTTTACCAAAATCCATACTTAATACGTTATCACACATTAAAATGCTTCGCAACACCTACTACTATATACTCATTTTAGTCTTTATATATAGCTTGAATGTCATCAATGATGATTTCACCATTTGCTTTTTTAGCATTTTCTGTTTGCATATAACGGACAGGAAGATCCATTTTCAATGGATAAGAAAGTCCAGCAGGAACATTCGCTGTAACAAATCTCCAATCGGTCCAAGTTACATTTTTATCAAAGTCCAATTGAACCGTTTTACCAGTAGCATCAACTACTTGAGATCTTAACCAGTTACCTTTACCGTCACCTTTAACCCACATTCCTATTTTCTTTAACGGTGTGCTAATTGTAAGGTTCGTTTTAGCATTAATATAAGCTCCTGAAGTACCAGTCGTGTCTTTAAAATCATAGGTTAACTTGATAGCCTTTGACCCATCTCTATCATTAGCAACGGACGTCACGGAAACACTTTTAGCTTTGTCACTAGTAGCCTCATAGTTAAAGATACCTTTGTTAAATGACTCTAAAATAGTTGGTGCGACCTCACCTACAATGACAGGAATAGTTAAAGACTTATTTCCGTATTTTACATTAATCGTTCCAATTCCATCTTTGTTTGGTGCTGTGTACTTACCATTCGCTTGAACAGTACCTACAGTACTACTAAATGTAAATGCACTAGCATCCGTTAAAACTGCTTGTCCATTTTTAATCCCACTTACGGAAAGCTGAACGGCTTGCCCTTTCGCTAATTGCAAATAATTTTCAGATGCTTTAATACTGTCTATCGTGTTTGTTACTCTCAACTGTATATTAGTAGTCTTACCTTCATAAGTAACCATTCCTGCATAAGTCCCTGGTTTTGCATTGACAACCTGCTTACCATTTACAGTAGACAATATAGTAGAAGTAACTTTTCCATTTCCTGAAATTGCAACTGGGTTCATATACTGGTCAATCCCTTTTACAGGAACTGATAGATTCGTATAGGTCGCCCCTTGAAATACTTCAAGTACGTTAGATGCTGGAGAAATAGTTACCGCAGGACCTGTTTTATACGTACTCACAAAGAGTAGTGAGTTGGCTACCGAGCGCTCGTATCCATCGGAAGGAGTATTGGCTACCGTCACTTTTGTGTTACCAAGCTCTCTTACTACTACCGTAGAGGAACCACCACCATCAAAGGTCATCGCATAGTTAGCTCCAAGATCTTTCATCAGCTTTGCAGTATTTTGTAAGGAAAGCCCCTTACTTTGAGTAGTTCTTCCATCAATTACAGCAGTGAATAGACTACCATCTTTTCGAACTCCAACAGCTGTTCTTGGTGCAACACCTGCTACTTTAATCGTTTGTAGTACTCCGTTTTTTACTAAATGATATCTACCACTTACAGCCTCTCGAACATCATTCCATTCGGCTGGAGTAAATTTAGTAGATATTTCAATTTGGTCACCTACATTAATTCCCTTTAGGAAATCGCTAGCAAAATGATGACCTGACAAAATAATTTCATTCGTATTTAAAGCAGCATTTCCAACACCAGATATCACTTCGGTAACCGTACCAGCAAGTGTTTCACCACCGTTTAGCTTACCTGAGTCGATTTTCACACGTACTTCTGTGCCAAGCTCGTTAGTGCTTGTTGTTGGAGCAAAGTCTCTAGTATAGACAACTAGATGATCTGCTAATCTTTTTCTATTAACCGAATTAATAGGATAGGATGTCCCATTTACAGAAAGGTTCATAGAAACTTGAGGTGCACCAATGATAGCTTTCTTATTAGAAGTAATCCCAAGTACAGCTAAGTCGCTTAACGCAGTTTGCGGTGTAGCTACAATAGATCCATCAATCATCATTAAATCTACTGGCTGACCTGTTTTATCAAAATAATCGCCGTTAACGCCTGCTACGACATGATAAGAATCATTTTGCGGAACACTATTTGCTTGTGAGGAAGTTGTTTCAAACCCAACTACTTGATCCTTCGCAAGCTCTGCCTTCATTTGAATATTGGAAGTTTTTCCATCATAGTCAATGACAAAAAGCTTTTGAGCCCCTAGTGCCCCATCAATGTCTATCAGTTTTTTTCTTACTCCGGGAGCAATTTGAGTAATAGCCTGAGCAGCTACTTTACCAATGGATAGAGTAGGGATAGCTTCTTTTGGAAATAAGTTAGAAGCAGGAGTACCTACAGGGGGGGTAACTGTTGACCCACCCTGAGCATTCTCCAATTCTCGAAGCTTAGCTTTAGACGGTGTTTTATAATCGACATACCCCGCCATTTTAGTAATATACATTCCGCCACCAAGCCCATATTGTCCACCATAAAGATTGTCATAGCGATAGACACGGTATTGCTCTCCTGGTTTTAGAATTCTCTCAAATACTAAACCATCTGATGTTCGTTTCCATAGGTTGATCGGTTTTACTACTTTAATTTTTCCCACTTGACCTGGAACCATTAAAATACCGTCCCAATACACTTTCGTTGCTTGCGCTTCTACTTGACTTGGTTGGAATAGTGAACTCGTGACCACTGCAAAAACGACAACAAGGTATAGCAATTTTCGTTTCATTTAATTAAATCTCCTTCATTTCCCAGCTGATTCAGCTTGTTTTCCACGATTTTTCTCAATCGTGTATCTCCATAGATTACTTCCATCGTAGTAATAGAGGTTACCGTTTAAGTCCTGTTCTAGTCCATAAACACCTTTATCCTTTAACCATTCAACTTTTAAACTATCTTTTGTTACACGGAACAACTTACCTTCAACACTTCCATAAATGTAACCATCTACACCCTCTAATATTTGTGCATTACGGAATCGACCTGATATTAATGGTAATAACTCAACTGTCTCGATATCAGTCCATTCATCCTTGTATTTAAAGAGCTTTCCATCAGCCATTCCCCACACATAATTCTCTTTATCTACTATTAAACTAGTAATCATACTTGAACTAAATGGTAGATGAATATATTTTTTTGCCTCTGGATTAAAACGATCAAAATAGAACAGTCTTGCTCCTCTAGGATTTACTTGTTGGTTGGCATGAATCGATGTACCACCGAATACTTGAGTTCCTCTGCTTACTAAAGAAACAATGCTTTGGTTATAAATATAATCCTCATAAATCTCTGTTTTTTTAGTAGAAGTATCATAAAAAACTAATGCCCCTCCACCAACGCTAGTATCAGGTAGAGTACCAAGAATAATCTCTTTTCCTTTATTATAAGGCGCAACTGCTGTAGAACGTTCTTGCCCATGTGAGCTCATTCTAATTACTTCAGCAGGATTTCCAACTCCCCACGGAATCGAACGATCATATACTAATAATCTAGCTAGAGGATAGGCTCCAATATAAAGCTTGTTATTTATCTCAAACATAGACTCCACTTGGCTTATGTTACGATATAATTCCTTGTTCCCCGTTGCTACGTTGTATACGCCAAGGCCACCTGACATATACCCATTTGCATAAATATGTTTACCATCTGAGCTAGATGCTAAAGTGTAAAGCTCAACCGGCTGCTCCGGCAAGTTAAAGTTATGATATTGTAACTCTCCTGTTTGTGGATTGTATTCAAAAATTTGACCTAGGTTATCAACCATACCTGATAAAATCCATTCCTTTGGCTCCTCCAAAGTTTCTTCTGAAGGATCACCATTAGGATTTTCTTTCAAAGGCGGTACTATTATTGGCAAGGCAGGGTTTGGAACGATAATCTCTGTATTTTTTACACCAGATTCTACTTTAGGTGCAGTAACTGCGCCTGGAACAGTATTTTCACTTTCATCCCCTGTTCCTTCCTCGTTCGGAAGCTTAGGATTCTTTACGATAAAGTCTAGATTAATAGCTTCCGTTCCTTTAGGTAGATAAACACCTAGTTCGGTATGCATCTTTGTCTCGAACTCATATTTAATCAATTGTTGCCCTTTTGTATAGTAGATGCCCTCTCCATTTGGAGAAACTGCTGATACAGTTTTAGAGCTCAATTCGAATTCATCCACTATTTTAAGTGTTTTACGGTCAAAAATAACAGCCATATTTGAAGGATGTAATCTAGCAATAATATAATTATCCGTTAAAACTAAGTCCTGTGCATATTTTTCAGACATGTATTTTGCTGGCAAAAATGAAGTGAAATTTTTTGTGTTCGGCTTTTTTACTAATAAATCCATTGGAGAACCAATAGAAACGTAAATTTCATCTTTATCTTCATCAGCAACGATAGCTTTCACGAATTCTTTTCGTTTTCGAATTTGACCAAATTCCTCTATTTCTTTTGTTTCTGTATCAAATGCTACTAACGAACCACCATAAGCCGAACCTGCATACACTTTATTGCCGGATACGATTAAATCTTGAATAGATGTATCACTCTTATTGGAAAAAATCGCTCCATGCTTTTCAAATACTTCCTCGTTCGGATCATAGCTATAAAGTACGCTCGATACTGATCCACCAACCCATAGCTTCCCATTTTCATCTACATCCAAGCCCCATGCACTTTTCGAATCTTCTAACGTAAACGTATGTAAGATTTCTTTAGACGTATAATCCACGACAACAAGTGCCGCTGGAGAGCCATGCATGATGTAGTAAATAAAATAGTCGCCCTCGTTATTTGCTGCAATTTTAGAGGATACTGCGGAAGCTTTAAAAATCATTGGTCCTAAATTTTCGTAGCCTTCCTCAATTACTTCTTCTACTGGCTTTTCTTCTATTATATCGTCCAGCCATTCCTCCGAGTTATCGACCTCTAGATTTTCTTCGACAACATCTTTAATACCTTCTATTCCTTGTTGCTCTTTTACTTCTACCATTGGCTTTTTGACTATCTCTTCTGCGTGAACACTACTCATCGGCGCTGCTAAAACCATAGCAAGCATTGCTGTACTAATTTTTTTCAACATTCTAACCCCTTTCATATCTATACTAACTTTAACATGATATGGAAACTTTTTAAATATAATCATGTAACTAAATTGTAATCATAGCTATTTATATAGTAAATGCTACCACTTATGATTCATGATATAATAGTATTGGAAATAAAAGATAGGAGATTAGACATGTTACAATCTATTAAAAAAATGATTTCAGGAGAAGTCATAGAGCTAAATCAGCTAAAAAAAATTGTAAATAAAATAAATGCCCTAGAAGATTCATTCACTCAAAAAAATGATGAAGAGCTACAAGCATATACAAATATTTTTCGTGAGAAGCTTAACGAGGGAATATCACCAGAGGAGCTAATTATTGAAGCATTTGCTGTCGTTCGAGAGGCCTCTAAACGTGTGCTTGGAATGAGACATTATGATTCTCAGCTGATGGGAGGGGCTGTTCTAACACAATCTCAAATTGCACAAATGCAAACGGGAGAAGGTAAAACGTTAGTGGCTACCCTACCAGCTTACGTGATGGCTGCTTACGGAAAAGGAACACATATTATTACCGCGAACGAATACTTGGCTACTCGAGATTATGAACAAATGAAGCCCCTTTTTGAATTTCTTGGTCTTTCCGTTGGACTAAACGTAGCTGGTCTGGAAAAAGAGGAAAAGCAAGCTGCTTACCTTTGTGATATTACTTACGGTACTGGTACAGAGTTTGGTTTCGACTATTTAAGAGACCATATGATCCAACGAGAAGATGAGCTCGTACAAAGACCGCTTTTCTACGCATTAATCGATGAAGTAGATAGCATTTTAATAGACGAAGCAAGGACACCTTTAATCATTGCAGGTAAGTCTAACGCAAGCTTAAATCTCTTCCCTGTGATGCAGATGGTAGTAGAATCGTTTGAGGATAAAAGAGAATACGATTATTACCCAGAAACAAAACAAATTGTATTGTTAGATGAAGGTGCAGATCGTCTAGAAGAGGCCTTTGGAATCGATAATGTATATGATCGCGAACATAGAGAGTTTCTTCATATAGCAATGCAGACGCTTCGCGCAAAAGTAGTTATGAGAAAAGATGTCGACTATATTGTGAAGGACGATAAAATACAAATCGTTGACCAGTATACAGGACGTATAATGGAAGGCAGAACATATAGCGATGGCCTTCATCAAGCAATAGAGGCTAAAGAGAAGGTTTCGATCAAAGAAGAGAACAATACACAGGCATCTGTTACCATTCAACATTATTTCCGTTTGTATAGTCATATCTCTGGAATGACTGGCAGTGCTATGCCTTCACGCGATGAATTTTGGGAGACTTATAATTTAAGAGTCACAGAGATTCCTACGAACAAACCAAACAAGCGAATTGATATGGAGACTGTTGTCTATTTATCTTCTGAAGATAAAATGAAGAAAATTGTTGCTGAAACTAAAAAGCACCACGAAGTTGGGCGTCCTGTTTTAATTGGGACAACCTCTATAGAGCAATCAGAAAAGCTATCCAATTTCTTTAAAGAGGAAGGCTTGAAACACAATATTTTAAATGCTAAAACAGAGGAAGATGAAGCAGAGCTTATTTCTAATGCAGGTCAAATGCATAAAATTATGCTAGCTACTAATATGGCAGGCCGAGGAACGGATATCCTTTTAGGCGAAGGTGTAGCAGAGCTTGGTGGTTTGCATATTATCGGGACCGAGCTTCACAGTAGTGCTCGTATTGATATGCAATTACGGGGACGTAGTGGTCGCCAAGGTGACCCAGGCAGCACACAGTTTATCGTCTCCTTAGACGATGAACTATTCTACTACTATGATGAAGAAGAATTCGCTAAGTATAAAAAGAAAGTAAAAACAGATGAGAGTGGTTTAATAATTTCCCCTAACCCAACTAAATTTGTTTACAATGTACAAAAGGTTATTGAAGGAATGCATTTCTCAAGTAGATCACACTTATTAAAATTAGATGATGTAAACAATGATCAACAAAAAGTGATTTATAATTATCGTGAAAAAGCATTGAAACTGGAAAACATGCAATCACTCATTCAAATTGCTATACAGGAACGCTTAAATTACTTCTTAAAGGATATGTTAGAAATGGATGCAGCGGGGGAAGCTGCTTTGCACCAGGAAGTGATTGATGAAATTAAAATAATCGGCACGCTTACTACCACGGAGCCAATCGATTACTCTAACTTCACTGCGGAAAGTAAGGAACAATTACAAAAGGAACTAAATGTTGTTTACCGAATGGCACTAGATGAACTAGAGAATGATGTAGATGAAGATACTTGGAAGGACATCCAAAGCATTTACATTGAAACGCTAGATAGATACTGGATTTCTCATTTAGGAAACTTACACCACTTGAGAGAAGGTATTTCCGTTCGCGGCTACGGACAAGAAGATCCTTATAGACTATATTCATTTGATGCATTAGACATGTTCAATAACATGCTTAACGCCTTTTTCCGAGATATCAGCCGATACTTTCTACAGGTTAATAGCTCTAAAGCGGAAGAATAATAAAGACAGATTTCAACTAAAGACTGCAGCTATTGCTCAAGTTATTTCCCCTGAGCTTGCTGCAGTTTTTTTATTATTCTTCTATCCCAACATTTACCTAGTAATAAAACTAGAAAAAGATAAAGGTGTTATTCCCGCTTTCTTACGATAAAAAACAAGGGTAACAGGTACTGTTATCCTTGTTTATTTTGAATAAATACTATTCGAACACATTTATCTCTTATTTGAACCTCGATACCAAGTCATGCATGTTTTCAGCTTCCTGTTGAAGTTGAAGGGCTGAATTCATAATAGAATTAATAGCATTGTTCTGCTCTTCAATTGAGGCATTCATTTGCTCTGTTGCTGCTGCAGACTCCTCTGCAACGGCTGCAATATTAGATATCGCCCCTACAACCACTTCTCTATTAGAATACATGATATTCATCTCTTCATTTAAATAAATAAGTTCTTCTTTTATTTGTTGAATGGATTTAGTCAACTCCATGAATGATTGTTTAGTATATTCAACTGAATCCATTTGTTCATTTGAAATCGATTGAGTTTCCGTCATTTGAATTTCTGCTAAACGTGTGTCCTGCTCAATTTGCTTTAAAAGATTACGTACACTATCTGTAGCTACCTGAGTACCTTCTGATAGCTTCCTTACCTCCTCTGCTACTACCGCAAATCCTTTTCCATGCTCTCCTGCCCTTGCAGCTTCGATACTTGCATTTAAAGCAAGTAAGTTGGTTTGGGCAGATATATCATTAATGGTCTGAACAATTTGAGATATCTGTCCCATTCGATTAGTAAGTTGAGTAAAAGTAGCCTGTAGGACATCCATCACTGCTTGCAATCTATCAGTATTTGTAGTTAAGGTATTTATGTTAGATAAACCATTTTCTTGTACGCTTGTCATTTGACTAACCCCTACAATAATTTCATTATATTGCTTAAGTGTTTTCTCAATAACTGTAGACAAATCATTTACTTTATCAGAAGCTACCTCTGCTTCCTCTGCTTGTATAACTGCACCTTTAGAGATTTCTGTAATAACATGTGAAATTTCATCAGCAGCTGCCGTAGTTTCTTCTATTACAGCACTCAGCACCTCGGAGGAGCCTCTCATATGGTCTGAAGATACTTTTGTTTGACTCACCATTTCCTCTAAACTATTCTTCATAGTATTCACATTTAATGCAAGCTGACCTAACTCATCCCTTGTTTCTATTGGTATCTCATTTCCACTATGCTTTCCATCTGCTATATCCGAGGTTAAAACCATAATCTTCTTTAAATAAGTTGTCATTTTTCTAGCAAAGTACCAAAACAGTACTAATCCTAACAGGAGCGCTATTAAAATCGTCACAATGGTTGTAAATAACATAGTATGTGCGCCTTTATTAAAGTCCCTTTCGTATGTAGCTGCTACAATTATCCACCCCCAATTGGGATCCTCTATACTATATGCAATTTTTGGTTCCACTTGAGCTTCGTCACTAGGAAGTGGCCAGTTATAAGACACGTACCCCCCACCATTTAATGCTTTTTCTATACTATCTCTTATAAAATACTGACCATCCTCCGACTGATTATCATATAAGTTTTCCCCTTCTAGACTAGGGTGTACTAATAAGTTGCCTTTATCATCCATAACATAATAATAGAAATTCTTCCCGTAGGATGCCGGATTAGTGATTGAACGTTTATTGTCCTCCTTTAAAGGACCGATAATTTTATCTGCAACTCGTGCTTTTGCTTCTTCAATTGTTATAACGCCTTTTTCTACCTCTTTATTCAATTCATCAATTAAATCCAATATTGCATAGGTACCATTTTGAATCCCCATTTTCCCTAATTCATCTAATTCTTTTTTAGCTAACAAATAATTATTTAGGCCTAGTATTGATAAAGGTAGTAATATAACGATTAAAGCCAGAACTAAAAGTTTACTTTTTAAAGAACCACGCATATAAATAACACTCCCTTTTTGATTAATTATACCTACAATATTTGTACAAAAATGTGATAATTATCACATTTAAGCATATAAATATCATTAATAATTTATAAAATAATAAAAAGGGAATGAACAAAGTCTTATTTCGTAGACTTTGTAGGTGGAGTAAATGTTGTAAAAGAAACGACCTTTGAAGTGTTTGGCTATACCTTTCTTGAGGAAAAAATTAGATTACAGGGACAGCAGGCGCTAGATTATGTAAGAATGCGCAAAGATGATCCACTAGGAGATTTTGGAAGACAACATCGTCAAAAACAAGTAATTCAATCTCTACTTAAAAAGGGAGCAAACTTCAATCTACTCCTGAGGAAAAGGAACGGAACTACTTCTAATTATTGAAGAAAACCTACAAACAAATATGACCTTCGAGCAGATGCTAAATATACAAAAAGATTATAAAAAAAGTATAAATACGATTGAAACTCTGACCTTTGAAGAAGGTGCTGGAGAATTAAAGGATGGAATTTGGTATTATATGATGAACGAGAATGAATTTTAAAAAATTTCCGAGGAAATAAAGCTACATTTAGAAAAGCATTAAAAATTCTATAAACAACATATATGCATGCTCAAAAAGGATTGTCATAAAACACACAACTGCTAGGTGTATTTTATGACAATCCTTATCACTCTCTCCATTGAAAACGAATTTTTCCACCACTCCTCAATTGGGAGATCTTCCATAAATCTTCGTCTACTATTTTCCCCATGGTAGCATATCCACCAACCGTATGTGCATCTGCCATTAAAACAACCGGCTGACCATTATTAGTAATTTGAATAGTACCAAACTGGGTTGCCTCCGATAGAATATCGCCCTTAGAGACGAACTTTAGCTCAGGGCCATCTAAATAATATCCCATCCGATTCCCAGCCTTATATGTATAAATCGAATTAAAAAAAGTATCAATACTGCTCGTTTCAAATAAAGGTAAATGGGGACTTCTCCAAACATTAACAGTTACATCATTTTCATAAGTAGGAATAAGAGACGGTATTAATCGAGAGCGTTTGTTTGTATACGAAGTATCCCTCCCATATAAAATCATGTTTGGCTTCAGTACATATCCAATATCTGCTCTTGGATATGCTGAACTACTGTTCATCACCTCGTCCGCACAAAATCCTCCTTGTGGAATTATGTAAGCAATACTTCCTTTACTTGGACTATTAAAGGATAGGATTTGACCTTTGATGACTAAAAATGATGTCCATAGCTCCACGGGGTTTCCATCTAGCGTAGCCTCCAGATCCGCCCCACTGATAACTAATTTATGAGTATCTAAAACTTCCAGTGATAAGCCACCTAAAAATAGTTCTAATGCTAAGGAGTTTGGAGAGTTGGATACAATTTTATTCCCCATTTGAAAAGCATATTTATCCATCGGTCCAGCAACAGGCATCCCAAATTTCCGATACCCTGGTCTGCCTAAATCCTGATAGGATGCGTAAACCCCCTCTTTTATAACTTTAAAAAGCGCCTTCATATTCCCAACTCCAAAGGTGCAATCCTCACATTGTTTTCCTCTAGGACTTTTCTAACTTTCCTAACGACTGCCGAGACATTTTTGCCATCGCCATGAAAGCACAAGGTATTAGCATGGATTCTTATACTATCCCCAGACTTGGTCTTTACTTGTCGATCTTTTACGATTCGTAAAACCTGCGTAACGATATCTTCATCAGTAGTCAAAATAGCATTTGGCTCTGTTCGGTTAACTAGCTGCCCATCATCATCATAAAGGCGATCGGCAAAAGCCTCCTGTGCAGTTTGAAGACCTATCATTTTTCCCGCATCTATTAGTTCACTGTTGCATAACCCATATAAAATCAAGTCTGGTTCCATATCAAACGTCGCCTGCGCAATTGCTTTAGCAACAGAGGAATCTTTTGCAGCCATATTGTAAAGAGCACCATGTGGCTTTACATGCCTAAGTCGTACATGATGAAGCTGACAGAAAGCCTTTAAGGCCCCAATTTGATAGATAACCATCTCATAGATTTCTTCGGGTGACATTATCATATTCCTACGTCCAAATCCTTGCAGGTCTGGAAAACCTGGGTGAGCACCAATGGATAAATTATTTTTCTTAGCTTCCTTTACTGTTCGGTTCATTACCGAAAAATCTCCCGCGTGGAATCCACAAGCAATATTAGCTGAAGTAATCACTTTAAATAATTCCTGGTCTTCCCCTACGCTAAAGGCTCCAAAGCTTTCCCCTACATCCGCATTTATATCAATTGTTATCATTTAGACAACTCCTCTACAAAACGTTTCATAGCAAGAGAATCTTGTTTTAACTCACTAGCTATCTCTTCATATTCATGTATTGAAATGGGAAAAAATCTAATTAAATCTCTTGCTCTTAATAGAAAATGGTCATTGCTAAAAGCCGAATAGAGCTCCAAAGGTGTTCTTCCAATAATGTTCCATCCTCCTGGTGATTCTAAGGGATAAATGCCTGTTTGATTTCCTCCAATTCCAACAGAGCCTTTTGGTACTATACTTCTAGGCTTGTCTAGGCGAGAAATGCAAAGGCTTTTATGTAACTCTCCTAAATAAGGAAAACCGGGTAAAAATCCAATCATATATACGGTATATAATGGTTGTGTGTGAAGCTGAATAATCTGTTTGGAAGAAAGACCATTTAAAGAAGCTATTCTATCCATATCTAACGAATACGGCTCCTCGTAACAAACGGGAATATGTATTAATCTAGTTGGCATTTTTTCTAAAGCTAAATTTTTATGCTGCCATTGGAATAAGAATCCCTTAATATCGACTTTGTCTAATGCCGACGAATCAATAAAAAACACCGTAATTGTATGATAGCTTGGCACCACTTCCTCTATAAGATGATTCCATTCTAATGAAACCATTTCAGCAAAGAAATGTACTTGACTCCATACTTCTTGACTTATAGTCTCTTTAAAACTAAAACGTAAAGTCCTCTCCCCTGTTCTAAAAAAAGTTGGCATTTCAATTGTCATGATGTTCTAACGCACCAATACAAGTGATAATACTATTTTTCAAGTCCTCATGAGACCAGCTCGGAATTTTCCCATGTGCAATCGCTAGTTCATGAGATGCCGGAATATGGATGAACCCCGAAATCAGTTTATTATTGGACTTCTGTGCATAATGTAGTGCTTCATACATGACATTATTACAAAGGTAGGTGCCAGCTGTATTAGAAACTTCAGCAGGAAAACCATTTTGGATTAGCTTTTCCACCATTTTTCGAATTGGCAACGTAGAGAAATAACCTGGTTCTCCGTTTGCCTGGATCACTTCATCAACGGGCCTATTTCCTTTGTTGTCTACATCCCCATCTTGTACATTGATAGCAACTCTCTCAGGAGTAATTTTATACCTGCCAGCTGCTAAGCCTAAAGATATGTGTACGTCTGGCTTTTCTGCTTCCAGTAATTGAAGTAGCTCCTTACCAGAGGCACGAAAATCTACCGGTAGGATCTTACCAACAATTCTATGACCATTAATCTCTAAACCATTTAACTCTTCCACAATTTTCATAGTTGGATTGACAGTAAGCTGTAAAAACGGTTCAAATCCTGTTAATAACAATGTTTTCATTCTACTCCTCCTATTGACTCTATTAATTTAATTGAATCTTCATATCATTTAGTTTAACATTCTTGGAGCAAAAAATAACAACCAACAAGTTTTCTCTCGTTGGTTGTTTGAAGAAAATAGTTAGTAAGGAGTAAAAATATCGACAATTTTCCATTCCTTATTTTCTTTTTTCAATAGATATACATTTAAAATAGATTCCTTCTTATTTCCTGTAGTAGCAAGGTCCTCAACTTCCACATAGGCATAGCCACTAATGATGGAGTAGACATAAACGTTTACCAGTTCGAACTTTGTATCATTTTCATTGAAGGAAGTTTGAATATCCTCTTTTAAAAATTCATAGTCAGGAAAATCCTTACCGTATAACGAGAAAACTCCCGTTACATCTTTTTTATTGATCAGTTGGTTCATTTGACCAAAATAAATGTTGAAGTCTTTTTCTTGTGCAACAAAATTTATGTCCTTTCGCATGACCTTGCTGTATTCTTCAAATAGTCGATAATACATCGTATCATCTTTTATGGATTCTAAAGTTAAAAACAATTCGTTTAGAATGGAGTCTTGCTTGGTTTTCTTTTGGATAGCCTGGTCCAGCTTAGTTATTAAGCCTTTCGCTAGCTTTGCAGATTTTACATTAAGTAGCATCTGTTCGGCAGGACTCTTATATTGAGTAATAAAAGCGTCGCGTGTTGACTTACCATAAACTCTATATAAAAGCTTTCCTTGCTTTCTAATTTCCTCGGATAAAGCATGATAAGCAGTTTCCGTAAGCTTAGAGCTTGGATCCTTTCTATACTCTTGTTGAAGAGTGTTAGCCAGCTTTTGAATTTTATTGCCAGACGTAATAGCATCCACATATCCCATGGAGCGTTTATAATGAATCCCGGCTGTTTCCTCTAATTTTTTTTCTAATTCTGCCCTTTTAGCTGGATCACTTATCGAGGAAATCTCTTTTTGTGCCGTTAGATAAGCAGATTTAGTCGAATTGAATACCTTCATATCTGGAGTTTTAATAGACTGGGTATGTTCAATAGAAATTTGCCATTTTAAAGCCGTTGCTTCTTTCTCCGCTCTCTGAACTAGTGCTTCCGCTTTTGTTAATGACGCTGCCTGTACATTCGCTACGGGAGCGAGTATAACACTACTAAAAATTCCAAGTGCAAGTGAATACGTAATTACTTTTTTCATTGTATTCTCCATTTCGTCATGTAATAGAATTCATTGGGACTGAATTTTTTCTATAAAACGTTCTAAACGATTTAAACCCTCTTCTAATACGGCCATGGAATAAGCATAGGAAATTCGAATATAGCCCTCTCCATAAGGTGTAAAGGTACTGCCAGGAACTACTGCTACTCCACCTTCATGTAGTAGCTTCGTTGCAAAATCAAAAGACTTCATACCTAAACGTTCTATGGAAGGAAAAATATAAAATGCACCATTCGGCTTAATGACAGGAAGACCCATCTTTAACAAGCGATCATATACATAGTCACGTCTTGTTACATACTCCATATTCATTGCGCTTGGGATGTCCTTGGAATTGGTTAATGCCTCTAGTGCACCGTACTGTGATGGCAAAGAAGCACAAATAGAATTGTAAAGATGTACTTTTAACACATGCTCCATAATTTTCTCAGGACCTAATATGAATCCAATCCTCCAGCCAGTCATCGAATGCGACTTAGAAACCCCATGGATATAAAATAATTTGTCTCGCAGCTCCGGATAGGAAGCAAACGAAACATGCTCTCCTAAAAATGTATTCTCACTATAAATTTCATCGGAGACAATATAAACCTCTTTATCCTTTAACATTTCCACTAGCTGATCCATTACCTGCTTTTCAATAACCATGCCAGTAGGGTTTGAAGGATTATTAAACAAAATAGCCTTCGTTTTATCTGTAATAAGCTTCTCTAATTCATCTACTGAAGGCTGTAGACCAGTATTAGTTGTATCTAAATAAACGATCTTAGCGCCACAAAATTTAATAACAGGTTCATAGCCCGAGTATATCGGAGCCGGCAATATAACCTCGTCGCCTTCTTCTAAAATAGTTCGAAAAACTGTATCGATAGCTTCACTCGCACCGTTTGTGATGACAATTTCTTTAGTTGGGTTGTAGGAAAAACCATATTTATCTGTAAAAAAATTATTAACAGCTTCTCTTAACTCTATTAACCCAGCATTGTGAGAATAACCAGTTAAATCATTTTGAATAGCGTGTATTCCCGCATCCTTCACTGCCTGCGGAGTAGGGAAATCTGGTTGTCCTATTGTTAGATTAACTGCATTTGGGAAATTAACGAGCTGATTCGAGAACTGACGAATACCAGGTTGTTCAAGTGCTATCGCACGTGGGTTAAGTTGTAAAGACATATAATTATCCTTCTTTCACAATTATTTATTGCTTAGAATACTTGGAAGCCATAAAGATAAACTCGGTAAGAATGTGATGAGGATTAAGCAAACAATCATACTAAATAAAAATGGAATAATCGCCATTATGATTCTTTCGAACTTCACATTACCTACACTAGAAGCTACAAACAGGTTTACACCAAGAGGTGGTGTGATAAAACCAATAGCTAAGTTAGTAACTAATATTACCCCAAAATGAATGGGATCGACACCGACTGCAATAACAATCGGCAAAAGAATCGGTGTTAGAATGACTAATGCAGATATTGTATCAATAAACATTCCTACTATTAATAGTATGACATTAATAGCTAGTAAAATGACAATTGGATTGGTAGATAATTCGGTCAAGAAAGAAGAAATATCATTGGGCACCTGTTCTAAAGTCATGAAATATGCAAAGGATACGGAAAGACCGATAATAATCATCGTAGTAGCATTTATAACAACTGCTTCGCGGAAGCATTCAAATACGGATTTCCATGTAAGCTCCTTATAAACAAACAAGCCGATAATTAAAGCATAGACCACTGCTACTACAGCAGCTTCTGTTGGCGAAAAGAAGCCTCCATAAATCCCACCCAAAATAATAACTGGGATAAGCAATGCCCACTTGGCATCGTATGTAGCTTTTAACACATCCTTAAATGAAAAGCGGGCAGTTCCCTCGGACTTATAGCCTCGTTTTTTAGCAATAAAATACGCGGTGATCATCAGACCAATACCAATGATAATACCTGGTAATATCCCTGCTAGGAACATGCTTCCTACAGATACGCTTCCTATTACCCCATACAACACAAATGGAATACTAGGTGGAATAATTACGCCTATAGATCCTGCTGAAGCGGATACAGCCGCTGCATATCCTCCGTCATACTTTTTGTTTTTCATTTCTGGAATCATAAAACCGCCAATTGCAGCTACAGTTGCAGGTCCTGATCCCGAAATAGCGGCAAAAAACATGGATGCTACTATGGTTACTAGAGACAATCCCCCTACTATCCAACCTACTAAAGCAGTAGCTACGTCCAGCAATCTTTTAGAAACTCCGCCTTTACTCATTAGTACTCCAGCCAGCATAAAGAAAGGAATTGCTAATAGCGGGAATGAATCCAAGGATGTAAATGCTTTTTGGGCTATAATACCCAGTGGAAGATTAGAACCAAAATAAATGGCAACTAGTGCGGAAACACCTAAAGAGATAGCAATAGGAACTCCAATTAAAAGGCAAATAAACAGTGTACCGAACAAAAGAGCTACTGTCATAGCATAATCTCCTCTTCCTTAGGTTTTTCGTAATTGCCACGTATCACTTCTTTTACTTGAATGACTAACCGAATAGCCATCCCAATCCCACCAAGTGGTATAGCTAAATACGGAATCCAAATTGGTATTTGCATAGCTGGAGCCAGTTGTCCATGATTAATACTACTTAAAACAAGCTCTGTACCAAACACAGCTAAAAACAGTGCCATTACAAACCAAATTACTATGGATAAAATCTCAAGCACCTGACGAAACACCCCGTGGAAGCGGGTGATAAATGCTTCCACGCGAATGTGCTGTCTTAATTTAACTGCATAGCTTGCCCCAATCCATACTTGGAAAATATGAATATATCTCGCCATTTCCTCTGTCCAGCTTGGTGCAGAGGAAAAAACATATCTGCCTATTACTTGACCAAAAATAAGTGCAACCATTAAACCAAGGGAAAGTACTAGCAATATCTCTTCGAACCTTGCAAATTTCTTTAGCATATACGTTTCACCCCTGCTCTATTATTGATTGTTTGCTTCTTCTGCCATATTGACAAGATCTTCCCCGATTTCAGATACATATTTATCATAAACGGATTGAGTTGCGTCCTTGAACTCGTTACGTTGCTCTTCCGTCAATTCATTTACTTTCATACCTTCCTGCTTCAATTTCTCTAAAAATTCTACATCTTGCTTTTGGGCAATTTCACGTTGCTCTGTTCGATACTCTTCAGATGCAGTTTGCACTAGCTCCTGCAAATCATCTGGTAAACTATTAAAGAAGTCATTGTTCATCAACAAAATAGTTGCAGCATAGACGTGGCTAGTTAAAGTTAGATATTCCTGAACCTCGTAAAACTTGTTTGTATAATATAAAGAAATGGGTGATTCCATTGCTTCATATGTATTTTGTTGCAGTGCCGTGTATAATTCCCCAAAAGCAAAAGGTGAGGCATTGGCACCAAAAGCTTTAAATGTGTCTGTATGTACTGGGTTTTCTAATGTTCGATATTTTAAGCCCTTTAAATCTTCTATTCCCTCTATTGGTCCCTCGTTATTAGACATATGACGGAATCCATTCTCCGCAAAAACAAGTCCCTTCATATCGTTACTCTCTAACTCTGCAAGAAGTTTATCGCCTAATTCACCATCAAGTGCTCGATAAGCTGCATCATGGTCATTAAACAAAAACGGTAAGTCAAAAACCATAAACTTTTTATTGAAAGAAGCTAATGGTGCTACTGCTGGAATAGTCATTTCAATATTACCTAACTGTACCGCTTCAATTCCTTCACGATCGGATGCATATAATTGTCCATTTGGATATAGTTCAACTTTTAAACGTCCATCCGATTCTTCCTCTAACTTTTCTTTAAAAGACTTAGCTGCTAGATGAGTAGATTGCTCTTCAGATACTAAGTATGCAATTCGAAGTGTATATTGCTCTTGTTCCTCCCCTGAGCTAGATGTTGACGTACTTGTTGATGGCCTTCCACATGCACTTAACGTAAGTAAGGTGATCAGTAGTATAGCTAATAATTTTTTCATTTCTTTTCCTCCTCATTGAAATATAATAAAAATCTTCTTTCTACATTATCTAGGTGAATTGCCATAAGTTGTTTAGCCAAATCGTTATCTTGTACCCGCAGGGCCCGTACTATCTCTTCATGCTCATAATAAGCCTCCTCTGCGCTGACCTCTAATGTATTGGAAAGAATCAGAAAAGCACGATTACTTCCAGCGTTAGCATCATTTATCAGTTCACCCAGCTTTCTGTTGGGTCCTATACTTCCAATCAGCAAATGAAACTGTTGATCTAAGTCGTTAAACGTGTTGTATCTTTCCTCTTTAATGGAAGTTAATTGCTCCTCAAGATTTTCTTCTAATGCACACAATACTTCCTCGGAAATATAACTTGCATTTTGGTCAATATTATATATTTCTAATAATCTACGTATTTCCATATAATGTAGCCCGTCTTCTTTTGTAAAGGTTGCTACAATTGCCGGTTTAGCCTTATTTACTTCAACTAGGCCCTCAGCCGCTAATCTTTTTAAAGCTTCACGCAAGGGAGTTCGACTAATCCCTAAATCTAATGCTAGCTTTTCTTCCGGTAATTCTTCCTGCTGTGCTAGTTTCCCGCTAATAATAGCGTCCTTTAAGGCATTAAACGCTTGATCAGCTAAAGATTCTTTTGGAGAAAGCTTTTTCAAAATAATTTCTCCTTCCTGTATACTGTATACATGAATAATATATTATGTTAATATTATTGTAAATAAATATTTTGAATTTTTAGATATACAGGAGGATTGTCATTTATGGAAGCACATCTATTTGACCAATTTGAAGAGGTACTAGGAAAAGAGAAAATAAGTAAAAGTGAATCAGAATTATATAGACATAGTCGAGATGAATCCTCCCACCCTTTTGTGGAGCCAGATTTTGTATTGTTCCCGGATAGTGTAGAGGACATTGTGACCGTTCTTAAAATAGCTAATGAACATAAAGTACCTGTTACTCCATATGGCGCTGGTTCTGGCCTTGAAGGTCAAGCTATTCCAATTCACAAGGGGATTTCTATTAGTTTTGATAATATGAAAAAAATAATAGAATTTAATCCTGAGGATATGATGGTTACTGTGGAGCCAGGTATCACTCGTCTACAGCTAAACCATTTTGTTAATAAGCACGGTCTATACTTTCCAATTGATCCTGGTGCTGATGCCTCCATTGGAGGAATGGTCGCAAATAATGCAAGTGGAACGACCGCTGTACGATACGGCTCAATGAGAGATCAAATTTTAGATTTAGAAGTTGTTTTAGCAAACGGTACCGTTATCCATACAGGATCCAAGGCAAAAAAATCTTCCTCGGGCTATAACTTGAATGGAATTATGGCTGGATCAGAAGGAACGTTAGGAGTAATTACAAAGGTTACTTTAAAGCTTCATGGCATTCCAGAAAAAGTGATAGCTGCTCGTTGTACGTTTGAGTCACCTGGAAAATGTGCTGAAGCTGCTCAAGCAGTTTTATCGTGTGGGATTCCGGTACTTAGAATGGAATTAGTAGATGCTGAAAGTATAAAACAAGTAAATGTATATGGGGATTATGGATTCCCAGAAGAGCACTCTCTATTCTTTGAATTTGCAGGTACTCCCAATATCGTGGAAGAGGAAGCAACCGTGGTAGAAGAATTAATGAAGGATTTAGACTGCAACAATTGGGAGCGCGCCAATTCCCCAAAAGACCGAGCTGACATTTGGAAGGCTCGTCATGAACTTTCTTATGCCTATAAGCATATTAAAGGAAAAGATAACACTGGGGCCGATGCTTGTGTACCTATTTCCAAGTTAGCAGAAATGGTCGTATTTGGTCGCATGCTAATAGAGGAAAGTGGTCTTCTAGGTGGCGTGTTCGGACATGTGGGTGATGGTAATTTCCATACGATGGTCATGTACGACCCTAACGATCCAACAGAAGTAGCAAAAGCCAAGTATACAAATGACCAGATTGCTTTAAAAGCGATCGACTTGGGTGGCAGTTGTACAGGGGAGCACGGAGTTGGAGTCGGTAAAATGAAATACCAGCTTAAGGAGCATGGTGAGGCAGTGGAGCTAATGAAGTCTATTAAATTATTATTTGATCCGAATGGAATTTTAAACCCTGGGAAAATATTTATTTAATTATTCGTATTTTTATGTAATAGCACGAATAATTAGTAGAAAGTAGTAATATATACGCTTTCGTGTATATTCAAAAGGACTGCGCAGTTTAATTCACTGTGCAGTCCTTTTTTTAAAATTAATATACCTTATCTCCATTGAAAATGGAGTTTTTCACAACGACATAATCTACATTACGAATAGCGTCCAATTTGTTTCCGCCTGCATACGAAATGGAAGATTGTAAATCCTGCTCCATTTCTCTTAAAGTATCCTCAAGATGTCCTTTATGCTCGACGAACATTTTTTTGCCTTCAACGTTTTTCTTTTCCCCTTTTTGAAACTCAGAAGCAGATCCGAAGTATTCTTTAAAACGTTTTCCATCTTTTTCAATCGTCACTCCAGGAGATTCCTCATGACCAGCAAAAAGTGAACCGACCATTACCATGGATGCACCAAATCGAACAGACTTAGCTATATCGCCATGTGTACGAATACCGCCATCCGCTATGATTGGTTTACTAGCAGCTTTTGCACACCAGCGTAACGCAGCTAACTGCCATCCACCAGTTCCAAAGCCTGTTTTAATCTTTGTAATACAAACCTTCCCTGGTCCAATCCCAACTTTAGTAGCGTCTGCTCCTGCATTTTCTAACTCCCGTACAGCCTCTGGAGTTCCTACATTTCCTGCAATCACAAAGCTTTTTGGCAAATAACTTTTAATATGCTTAATCATATTAATCACGGCATTAGAATGACCATGTGCAATATCTATTGTAATAAATTCAGGTACTAATGACTTGTTCGCTAATTCCTCTATGAAATGATATTCTTCCTCTTTGACACCAACACTTATCGAAGCAATCAAGCCTTTAGATTGCATATCCTTAATAAAATCTATACGCTTTTCTGGCTGAAATCGGTGCATGATATAAAAATATCCTTTTTCAGCTAAATACAAAGCTATTTTTTCATCTATAATTGTTTGCATGTTTGCAGGGACTACCGGTAATTTAAATTTATACCCACCTAACGAAACTGTTGTATCACATTCCGAACGACTGTTAACCACACATTTCGCAGGAATTAATTGAATATCCTCATAATCAAATACGTTTTCCACGCCTCAACACTCCCAAACACGAATATTTATATTAAAAACAAAGGTAATTGTTCGCCCATTTGATAATTTACATGATTTCTCCACTCTTGTCAAAGACTTTTAGAGAAAAACATGAATATTAGGAACGAAGACATAGAAGCATTTGTATGAAATGGCATGAAAATAACGTGAAGGAGCGTTATATAGTAAATAAAAAGGTTTATAACTAACCAGTAAATAAAATAGTGCCTACTCGTGTGAATTAAGAAATTATTTTGTAGACAGGCACGAGCGGAATCCATTACTAATCTATTTCATATGTTAAGAGAGAGGAGGTTTTTATTATGTTGCCAGCTATACTATTACAGTTTGCTTACCTATTTATTTTTATATGGTCAGTAGCTATGCTAGTACAAGACTTTCAAGGGACACAAAAAAACTGGTTAACGGTTTTATTGCACATATCTGTAGCAATCGTTTCCCTCAACTATTTACTTGTGTCACTCGGCGTAAGTATTTAGCAATTGTAAAGAATCCTGTTTACCTAAGCGTAAACAGGATTCTTTTTTTCTTCATCAATAAAACTTAGCTCCTGTGTGTTATTAAAAGAACTTTAGTCATTTTATTTTCTATTAAAGTTTCGCTTTATTTACATAGAAAAATCATGAAATTGATGCCACTAAAATTCAGCTATACTAGAGATATTTTCAAGAAATAAAGAGTAACTAATTAGCAGTAAGGGTAAAGTATTTAATAACATTTAAAGACAGAAAGTGGGATGTTCATGTCGTCACAATGTCACAATAGATTATCCAAAGAAAAATCTCCCTATTTACTTCAGCATGCCAATAATCCTGTTGATTGGTTTCCATGGGGAGAGGAAGCTTTTGAAAAAGCACACAAGGAAAACAAACCTCTGTTTGTAAGCATTGGCTATAGTACATGCCACTGGTGTCACGTAATGGAAAGAGAATCGTTCGAGGATCAAGAGGTCGCTAACATATTAAATAAGCATTTCATATCGATTAAAGTAGATCGTGAAGAAAGACCGGATATTGACTCGATATATATGACTATTTGTCAAATGCTAACTGGAGAAAGCGGCTGGCCACTCCATGTTTTTCTAACGCCTGACCAAAAACCTTTTTACGCGGGAACCTATTTTCCAAAGAAACAAAAATATGGGAAACCTGGACTGTTAGATTTATTGCCTCGCTTACATAAAGCATATGAAAATGAATTTGATCAACTAGAAGAAGTAAGTGAAAAATTAATAGAAGCTTTTCAAGTAACTACTACAACTAACAACCATACAGCTATAGAGCCAAATATAATAGAAACTGCCTTTCATCAGTTAGCTGGTATGTTCGATTCTCAGCACGGAGGCTTCGGTAAAGAACCTAAGTTTCCCTCCCCTCTACAGTTGCTCTTTTTAATGAGGTATTATCATGAAACTAATGAGGATGATGCCCTTCATATGGTTGAAATTACATTAGACGGTATTGCTCGTGGTGGAATTTCAGATCATCTTGGTGGTGGATTTGCTAGATACTCAACGGATGAAATGTGGCTTACTCCACATTTTGAGAAAATGCTCTATGACCAGGCATTACTTTTAATGGCATATACGGAGGCTTATCAAATTACTAGAATCCCTCAGTATGAAGAAGTTGTATACAACACTGTTAAATTTGTTGAACGAGAAATGACTCATCCCGAAGGTCCATTCTATTCAGCAATTGATGCGGACAGTGAAGGTGAAGAAGGAACTTATTATGTTTGGTCTTTTCAGGAAGTAATACAAGTCTTGGGTGAGGATGAGGGTACACTTTTTGCAAGATCCTATGATATTACAGAAGAAGGTAATTTTGATGGAAGAAATATACCTAATTTAATCTATACTGATATTGCTTCTATTCTAGAGGAATTTAATATATCGGAGGATGAATTGGAAGAACGATTAGATGCTTCTAAAGCTATTCTATTAGAGCATCGTCAGAATAGGGCTTACCCACATATTGACGACAAAATAATTACCTCATGGAATGCTTTAATGATTGCCGCTCTTGCCAAAGCTGGAGCCGCTTTTACGAATCCTCACTTTATAAGCTCTGCAAAAAGAGCTGTGCAATTTATTGAAAATCATCTTATTAAGGAAAATGTTTTATACGCAACTTATAGAGATGGTGAAGCGAAGAACGTTGCTTATTTGGATGATTATGCAAATTTGTTGTGGGCATTTGTTGAGCTTTATGAAGCAACGGATGAGGAAGAGTATTTAGAGAAGGCAAAACAGATAGCCTCAGAGATCATGGACAACTTTAAAGATGAAGTAAATGGTGGATTTTATTTTACGAGTACACGTGGAGAAAAACTAATTGTTCGAGAAAAAATAATTATGGATCAAATTATTCCTGCTGGGAACGGGACAATCGCTTGGCAGTTTTGGAGGTTAGCTAAAATTACCGACAATCCAGATATGCTTCAACTAGCTGAAAATACTATTTCCACTTTTGCTGAGGAAATTACACTTTATCCTACCTCTCTATTGTCTTCGCTAATGGCATTCCAATCGTTAAATAGCAAAGGAAGAGAAATTAAGTTAATTGGTAACCCAATAAGCGATATCTTAAAGGTGCTTCAGACAACATATAGACCGTTTGATATTTGGTCAACCACAGCGCCTTTAGAAGCCTTGTCGGTAGAAATTTGTCAAAATAATAGTTGCCATGCACCACTTAAAGATATAGAAAAAGTCATTAAAGAAATAACTTAAATAAATTCCATGGAGAAGACATCAAGAGTGGTCTTCTTTTTTTGGTATGTGAATATACATCTCAATCAGCTTTACTTTTTCACTCAATTCAATTAAAGCTCGCATTATTTGTTGCTGGTCGATTTTTGTCATGCTAGTTTGATGCACCATTTGTTCTACTGACTTTTCCACATGAATTATACTTTTATTCATTCCATCTACAAAATGTTGAACCGACATTAATAGACCTCCTTCTTTTTTATTATTTTACTCTATCTACTTTTTTCTGCAATTTTCAGAATTAAATATATATCGTGATTATGACATAATGCGATGATATACGCATAAATAATAGAATTTTAGCCTCAATTTACAGAATGAAATTTTTTTTTTGGACTTTTTTCTTTTTCCTTAGAATATATTGAAGTAAAAGTTGAGAGGGGATATTGGTTGAGCTCAAATTCAAATCCTGTTGATTCTAATGAAATGAAAAGAAGGCAAGATCTAGATGAAATTGCCTCCCTTAATATGATTGGAGAAGGCTGTCCATTTTTTGACGAAGAAGAAAAAATAGTTCAGGAGAAAAAAGAGAATAAATAACTATCCCCCCACCATACGTGGGGTTTTTTATTGGGTTGCGCGGAAATGAGGTTGTGAAATTTTTATGAACTTGATTGGATTAGCTAAAACCGTTGACTTAAAACATAAATCAATTAACTTTCACCTATAAATAAGAACATTCTGTACCTTATTGTTTGTGTCCTTTATAAAAAAAGGATTTTATATATATACATTGATATACACTATTTAAAACCCCTATCTAAAAAAAGTAATTGTAATGAATGGAATATTATGATAAATTAAGCATTATCAGAAATTGAAGCTTAACCTTCAAACGACATAAAAAATAACGCCTTAACTTCAAAAGGAGAACCCCGTGCATTTACAAAATCTTATTCGCGAAAATTTTGTTACTATGTCTAAAAGCCAAAAAAAAATGGCTACTTATGTATTAGATCATCCTCGGGATATAGCGCTTTGTTCAGCTGCCGAATTAGGAGGAAGAATAGGAATAAGTGAATCGACTGTTATTCGATTTTCCTATACACTTGGCTTTTCCGGCTATGTAGAACTTCAAAAGCTTATGCGTGAACATTATTTTATCAACGAATCCTCAACAAGTCCTTACCAATACACAGAAATTGAATTATCTAAGGAAGAAAGCTTTCATAGACAAGTCATGGAAAAAGATATTCAATCTATTCAAGCTACTATGGATCAAATCGATGCCGCATCTTATTACGCAGCCGTACAAAGACTTTCAAAGGCAAAATCAATATATGTATTAGGCCTTCGTACCTCCTACCCTGCCGCCAATTGGCTTTCCTTTTCAATTGGTTTAGTAAAAGAAAATGTTCACTTTATAAGACCGGACACAGAAGATGTGATTAGGACCATTGCTAGCATGAATTCAAATTCGGTAGTAATTATTATATCGTTTCACCGTTATTTGAAAGAAACGCTTCAAATTGCAGAATTAGTTAGAAAACAAAAGGCTTATATTATTGGCATAAGTGATTCTATGCTTGCCCCTATACATGAATATAGCGACGTGTTATTCCCTGTATCTACACAAAACAAGTCAACCTTTGATGCCGTTGCACCTTTGTTTTCTTTTATGAACGCCATTGTTTCAGGGTTAATAGTGGAACAAAAGGATGCCTTTAAAAATAGACAGCTGATGTATCAAAGTATCCCAAGTCATTTTCTTTTTGAAGGTGCCGATGAAAATTCTTAATTTTAGTAGGATATCAATGAAATTAAGTATAAAAAGTGGTAGATTAAGAGTAAGAAAGCGGAGGATAATCGATGCCGGAGAATACAAAGTTTACACAGCCTTTTCACATTGACTTTACAGAAAATAATTATCCTGTCTTAATCGAGCCACGCATATTTGTACCGACTGAGGAAGCTTATGAAGTGCCAATTCCTCAACTGATTCAAGAAATGCGGGTCACAGAGCCTGATCTAGCATTAAAATGGGACCTTCAGATTAGAAAAATCATACAAACTCTATTCATTGAAAATTATTCCATAATTGCTGTTCGTAAAACTAAGGAACCGGTGAATTATTATCAGTTTATAAAAAAGATGAAATAACCTCCCAATTAAGGAGTTCTATAAAAATGATTATTAAAAAAGTAAAATTACATCATCTAAATATGACGATGAAAAATTCGTTTGTAACAAGCTTTGGCAGTGTTCAGGAGAAGCCTTTTTTGTTAGTCGAAGTTATGGACGAAAGTGGAAATACCGGCTGGGGTGAGTCTACCGCCTTTCATGCCCCTTGGTATAACGAGGAAACCTTTCAAACTAATTTACATATTATTAAGGATTTCTTAATCCCGTTACTATTAAATAAGGATATAAATCATCCAGATGAAGTGTCTGCTATATTTTCCCCTATTCGTAAAAACAATATGGCTAAGGCTGCAATAGAAGGTGCGATTTGGGATCTTTACTCAAAAAGAAATAGTCTTCCTTTATCTGAAGCACTTGGTGGGACCTTCAAAAATATCGAGGTGGGAGTCAGCATTGGCTTACAAAAGAGTTCTGATGAACTTATAAGTGTCGTAAAGAATTACGTACAGGCAGGGTATAAACGTATTAAAGTGAAAATCAAACCCGGAAGCGATATTTCTTTAATCTCTGCTCTAAGAGAAGCGTTTCCCGAATTACCTTTAATGGCAGATGCTAATTCAGCCTATACCTTAGATGACATAGAAATATTTAGGCAGCTTGATCAATATAATCTTTTAATGATCGAGCAGCCTTTAGGTTACGATGATATAGTTGACCACTCAAAACTTCAACGAGAAATTAAAACACCTATTTGCTTAGATGAAAGTATCCTGTCACTTGAAGATGTAAAGAAAGCCATTGAATTAGGTAGCGCTAAAGTTATTAATATAAAAATAAGTCGCGTCGGGGGACTTACAGAAGCAAAAAAAATTCATGACTATTGCTTAGAAAAAAATATACCAGTTTGGTGTGGTGGAATGCTGGAAGCTGGTATTGGTCGTGCACATAATATTGCACTTGCCTCGTTACCTAACTTTACGTTTCCGGGAGACACATCGAGTTCATCCCGTTATTGGGAGGAGGATATTATTACTCCTGAAGTCGTTGCCAAGGATGGATATATTACAGTGCCGACAGGCTATGGGATAGGCTATGAGCCGAATTTAGAATCAATTAAAAAATTCACGGAGAATCTGTGGGAATTTAAAGCCTAGAAAATATCTTCATTTAAAAAAGGGTTGTAAGTGCAAACTACACTTACAGCCCTATTGTCATGTGTCAATCCTTTTTAAAGAATATTACGTATACTTGTTCCCTCCTACTTATTCTCATCTAAAAAGAGGGTGGGACAAAACTCTACTCAAAAATAAAAAGCCTCGAAAATTTTACGACCTTGTAAATTTTTCGAGGCTTCTATTCAAATATACCTGTAGTTGTTTTCCGTTACAGTGGACGCTTTCCGGGGGCACGGCTTCAATCTCCTCGTCGCTTCGCTCCTGCGGGGCTTTCAGCTCGTGCTGTTCCCCCAGGAGTCGCCACCTCCACTTCAAACAACTAAAATTGAAAGGTTTCTTACAAGAAATTGTGCGGACCTTTAAAATGAAGTAAAAACATGAAATCGAGTTTCCGTTTCATGTTTTTTAATTTATAGACTAGTTACGTCCCAGCCTCCTGAAAAAAGTTAAGACTATTTTTTTACATCTACAATTCTACCTTCTATTTCTGTAGGTATTTTATCAAGGGATTCAAACTGTTCTCTTAAATTCTCCCAATCAGAAAGACCTAAGTCAGTTACTTTACCAGCTTTATAAATTTTCTCGAAAACATCGTAGCTGTCTCCACCCTTAGCTGTAAACGCATTGGTAGCAATTACATAAGTCTCTGTATCCTTCACGTCTACTAATTTACCATCAGCACCAAAGTATTTAATAGAAACAACTCTTTCACCCGCTGGCTTCGATGAGTCAAATTCTACCTTACCTCCAGCAACGTGTAAGAATCCTCCATTTTCCTTTGGATATGATTTAAAGCTGATCTCAAATGCAGCCTTCAGGTCAGCACCACTGATTTCCATTGTCGCTAATGTATTACCGAAAGGAAGTACCGTAATTACGTCACCAACAGTGATTGGTCCTGCTTTAATATCTGAACGAATTCCTCCACCATTTTGAAGTGCCATGATTACTTTGGCATCATACTTTTTAGCTTTTGCTAACATTCCATCTGTAATTATATTGCCGAGTATCGTTTCATTTTTACGTACGCTTGACTGTGAATCATCACCACTTAGGCGAGGATTTTCTAAATCTTTATCTGTAGTTACTCCAATTTCTTTTGATTCAACTTCTTTAACTTTCGTGGAGTACTTTTCGATAAGCTTAAGGGCTTCCTCATCATCTTTTTGATCTTTTATCGGTATTAAAGCACCTTCATGAGCTATTACTTTACCATCTTTATCGAAGTCTACCTCTAAAGTGCCTAGGAATTCGCTATATTGATATGCTTGCACAATCACGGTAGGATCTTTCTCAACACCCTTACTGTCTTTATTAACAATCACAGGCTTGTCCAGCTGTGTATGACTGTGTCCACCAACAATTACATCGATTCCTGTGACAGCGGCTGCTAGCATCAAATCATTATCTACTGCGGGGTTGTCATCGTAACCAATATGAGTAACTGCCATTACTTTGTTAATTCCTTGTTTTTCAAACTCATCTACCATCGTTTGAGCTGCTTTAATGTAGTCTGTAAATTTCACTTTTTCTGGACTTGAAATTCCTTCTGTTTCAGCAGTCGTTAAACCAAAGATACCAACTTTTTGACCGTTAATTTCCTTTACGATACCGCTGTAGATTTGTCCATTTTTAGGGTCCGATGATACTTTTACATTAAATAGCCCATTGAATAAATCATCTTGAGAGAAGTCTACGTTGGAGCTAACAAATGGGAAATTGGATTTCTCGATAAACTCTTTTAAAGCTTTATGTCCCTCAGGAGAAGACCCTAAATCAAATTCGTGGTTACCAAACGTCATCACATCATAGTTCATGAGATTCATCATTTCTACGTCTGCTTGTCCCTTGAATTCGTTAAAATATAGTGTACCAGTCAATACATCTCCTGCATCTACAAGTAGCGCATCTGGATGCAACGTTCTATATTCTTTCACTGCCGTGACACGTTTTGGCCCTTTTTCTACGTGGCCATGTGTATCATTGACATGCATAACAGATAGAGTGAAGTCTGCATCTACATGATCAGCTAATGCATGAACCATCTCTAAAAGCTGTTTAACTGCAGGAAGGTCCTTGTCACTTGGTAGTCTGTCAAGAAGTGGCTGGATTGTTTCAATTACTTTATTTGCTTCCTCTGTTTTATCTGCAGTCAGTAATGCCTGCGCTTGCTTGACCTTCATATAAACGGTCACCGGAACCATCAATTCGTTTCTTACTTCATTAGCTGGATCCTTGTATTGAGTTAGCAATAGATGACGAGCATCTCTTCCAGTAAAACGATATAGAATTGCAGTTCTTGTTTTTAATTGGGCAGAAAGCTTGTGATAGCCTTTCTCTATTTTTTCCCAGTCGTTACCCGCTTCAGCAGCTTCAATTTCTTTCATAATTGGTGTTAAATATTTGTCTGCATAGTTATAAGCATCGATATAGGGAATAAGTCCTTTTGTCACTCGTTCAGCATATAATTCATCTAAGCTTTTTAAAAGAGCAGATTTATTTTTTACATTAGATTTATTAATTTCATTTCTTGCTTTTTGATAATTGGCTTTAGCTTTGTTTAAAATAGGATATAGTTCTTGGCTCGTTGCCAGTTTTCCAGCTTGAGCAGGTGTACTATAAGAATAGGATGCTTGTTTGATGTCTTTTCTGGCATTATCTACTACCTGTTGAAAAGATGTACTTGCGAAGGAAATGTTTGAAGCTGAGAATAATGATGTAGCCACGATTGCTGCTACAGCAGTCTGTTTAATTTTTTTGTTTCTCATGTCTTACCTCCTAATATGATATGTATAAATGCTCCTACTAATAGATTCATATACTACTAAAAGTTATCTCAATTCGACTATTTACGCAAGACATTTTCTAATTATTTTAAAAAAGGTAAAAATAGTGATTATTTGCATTTGGAGTATGAGGTTATTTGTCCTACTTGCACGAAAAAAGGTGTTATATGCTATAATTAATTATCACAATAGAGATAGGAGTATCATCATGTTAAAAGATATTTTTATGACATTATCAGAAAACCAAGTATTAAATGGGGCCGCTAAAAAGTATGGTTTAAAAATGGGTGCCCAACATGTTGTAGCTGGGACTAATATCGAAGAAACGATGGAAAGTATTAAAAAGCTTAATGCTCAAGGTATCTCTTGTACGGTAGATAATTTAGGCGAATTTGTCTTTGAAAAAGAAGAGGCTTTAGAAGCAAAAGCTCAAATTATCGCAGTGATCGAAGCAATAGAGGAACATCAAGTTGATGCTCATATCTCATTAAAACCATCCCAATTAGGATTGGATATAGATTATGATTTTGCTTTACAAAATTTAAAAGATATTATTGCAGTCGCAAAAAAATATAATACATTCATTAATATCGATATGGAATCTAACAAACATTTACAGCCTTCCTTTGACATATTGGACGAGCTATCTAAGGAATACGACCAAGTTGGAACAGTTATCCAAGCATACTTCTTTAGAGCAGCTGAAGATATTCAAAAGTATAAAAACTTCCGTCTACGTATTGTAAAAGGAGCTTACAAAGAACCTGCAGACGTAGCTTATCAAACAAAAGAGGAAATTGACCAAAATTATATAGAGCTAATTGAATGGCACTTATTAAATGGTAAATTTACTTCTATCGCAACACATGATCATAATGTCATCAATCATATCAAGCAATTTATAATTGATAATAATATTTCACATGATAAATTTGAGTTCCAAATGCTATATGGTTTCCGTACAGATATGCAGTTACAGCTAGCAAAAGAAGGCTTTAACTTCTGCACATATGTACCATTCGGAAAAGACTGGTACGGTTACTTCATGAGACGTCTTGCTGAACGCCCTGCAAACATGAATCTTGTCGTAAAACAAGTGTTTAACAAAAAAACGAACACTATGATTGGTCTTGCAGCAGGTGCATTTGCCCTAGGAAGATTGACAAAAAGAAAGAAATAATACTGCATAAGGCATACTATTCAATAAATAAAAGCTTTGTTATAGTGACTGTAAACATAAACAAAGGAACTTTCGAATGGCTATTAAGAACATAAATAGATTGTGAAATTGGGACTGGTGACAGTTTTTAGCTTTGTTTATGCGAGTAAATGTTTTTAATGCTTTATCGATGCTAAAGCTGTTCCATTTATTGATTGGAGCACCAGACGGCGACTCCTACGGGATGAGTGAGACAGATCAGACATCACAACC
Source organism: Psychrobacillus sp. FSL W7-1457 (assembly GCF_038593405.1). NCBI lineage: Bacteria > Bacillati > Bacillota > Bacilli > Caryophanales > Bacillaceae > Psychrobacillus > Psychrobacillus sp. FSL W7-1457. The sequence continues at coordinate 959,210 of NZ_CP151993.1, read as the reverse complement.
ACGCGCGTAAGCGATGGGTGATGGCTTATCGCTCACCCGAGGAAAGCGTCCGGCTGGGGCGGAAATCAATTCCACTCTCTTGAAGATTTCTTTGCATCATAACTCAACCCTACACTTTAACATAGCCTAAATAATAAACCGTGAAATGAGTAACTTGATTTCACGGTTTTTTATTCATAGCCACTATTAGACTTCGTTACGGCTGTCCTCCTGCAATTGACAAATATCCTTTAATGTAGGAAGAGCAGGTATTCCGCCTCTTTTTGTAGCAGCTAATGCTCCTGCCGCATTAGCAAAGAGCACACTAGATTTTAGCTTGTCTATATTCAAATTCTCCATATTAGACTCTGCTAAAATTTTGAATAGTAAAGCCCCACAGAAAGCATCTCCTGATCCGGTTGTATCAATTGCTTCTACTACATATGGCGGAATCATTTCTGTTTTATCCTTATATCTAAAAAAGCATCCTTTCTCGCCCAAAGTCACCAAAATCAATGGAATTCCATAGTTTCTACTTAATAGTTCAGTTCCATTTTCATAGTCCATTGTGTCAGTTAAAAAGTGAAGCTCTTCTTCAGATACCTTTAGTATGTCTGCAAAGTGCATGCTATCAGAGATGACTTTCTTCGCTTCACTTAGATCGTCCCATAGACTTTCACGCAAATTCGGGTCGAAAGAAATAAGCAAACCCTTTTCCTTAGCATGTTTCAGTGCACTAATAGTAGCTTGTCTCGAAGGTTCACTAGTCATGGAAACGGAGCCAAAATGAAATAACTTTGCTTTGTCGATTAATTCATAGTTCACTTCTTTTTCCTCTAAAGTAATATCAGCACCTGGTTTACGGTAAAAACTAAAAGAACGGTCTCCATCCGGATGGAGATGAATAAAGGCCAAGGTCGTGTTGACTTGTCCCGTTGTCACTACACCAGTCGTATCTACATGATTAGATACTAAAGTTTCCTTAAGAAACGTCCCAAAGTCATCTGCTCCTATTTTACCGATAAAGGATGTTTTTAGCCCTAGTTTACTAAGCATAACCAATACGTTCGCTGGAGCTCCACCCGGATTTCTTTCAAATAATGTATTTTTATTGTCGGATTGCCCATATGGTGTAAAGTCGATTAATATCTCACCTAATGCTACCACGTCATACATATGTGTAATCACCTCTATTAGAGTATTGTAAACTATGAAATATAGCTCTGTTTCATCGATTAAATAAAGGATATACTATTTTCCAAAAAAGTTAAAATGTAAATAAAAACACCTCATTCTACGGGGATGGTAGAATGAGGTGTTTTTTCCTTGTTATCGCTCAAGGTATATTTAATACGCCGTAAATTTTTTGCCTTCGTACTTCCACATCGTTTTATCGCTCGTGTGTTAGATATCCCCGATTATACTAAGTTGGAGAAAGAGCTCCTTCAAAACTCGTTCAACAACATTAAAGATAATTTTTCTATATATTCATCATATCTGAACTAAATGAGAATACACAGAGAGTTTTATTAGAAATTGATGAGAATTTTTATTCCCATGTTACTGATAATATTTTTCCAGAGATTGCATGTACCTGGATCGTCGCTTTTGTTTTTTTATCCTTACTATCCTTCGAGTTACCATCTGCGGTTTGCATCACTATTAAATAGTAGCCACCTTCATTTGTTTTTATAAAGGAATTACTATCTACGGTTCCCTTGTATTGTTGCTGGGCTATTTTAGTTGCTTGCTCCGGAGTAATTAACACGGTAGCAGTACTTTCCTGCTTCGCTTCTTCAGGTTTTTTGGTTTCAGTTTGTGTTTTATTGGTACTAGTAGAGCTAGGGTCTGGCTCTTCCTTTTTAGCTTCCTCTTTTTTCGGTTCTTCTGTCTTGCTAGTCTCTACCTTAGTAGATTCTACCTTTACAGACTCCACTTTGGAGGTTTCATTTTTAGTAGTTTCCGTCTTGCTTATATCTGTTTTGGTTGGTTCTGTTTTAGAAGAGTCTGTTTTAATACCTTCTATAGAATCAGTTGCAGCCTCTGCCTTAGCATCAGCCTTGCCCTCATCGGACTTGGCAACCTCCACTTTGACTGGTTCCTTTTTAACTTCCTCTGTTTTCACAGGCTCAGTTTTCAGGACATCCTTTATTGCATTTTTAATTACTTCTGTAATTGGCTTGTCTACTTTAGAATCACTTAACTTTTCTTGGATTGAAGAAGTGGCTGAAATACTAGACTTAATCAACTTCATTTCAGTCGCTTGAGCGGTTTCTACTTTATTAACCATGCTCATTGTATCCTCTTTTACCTGTATTTGCGTAATCGGACTCATTTCTACTACAATGTTATTGTTAGTTTCTTTTTTACGTATATTACTAGTTAATGGATATTCCCTAACTTCAAAAGTATCACTATATGTGGCGAATTCCGATTGCTCAACAGGCTGAGAAATACCTGTTAACATATATTCATTCGTCTGCTCCATTGTGTAAATATCTCCATTTGTAGAGTTAACCTCTACTAAATAAACAGAGCCACCTTTTGTAATAACAGCCTTGTATACATTTTCTTTTAACGTTATATCAGTTACTTCTGCATCATACAATTGCTCTAGCTGGGAACGAACATCATTCTCTGACATAAATTGCCTGTTCGTTTGGGTAACATTAAACAAAAACCCAGTGCCTACAATGACGATCACTGACACAAAAATCAATGTATATTTTTTGATTTTAGTAAATTTCATTCATGCTCCCCTCCCCCCAATTCTATTTTAAAAGACAAACATTAAAAATTGATGAGAATTGGAGTTTTTGGAATAAAAATATAAATAGTAGTACCAAACCCAATTGTGCTATCTATTTCCAATTCGAGAGATAAACGATTGGCAATCTCTTTTGCAATGGACAATCCAAGACCAGTTCCACCTGTTTTCCTATTTCGATCCTCGTCGACACGATAAAATCGGTCAAAGATATAATCAAGATCTTTTTTAGGAATACCGTTCCCATAGTCTAAAATTGCGACTACTGTATGATTTTCTTCCTCGGTAATCGTTGTCTTAATTTCTTTTTCGCTGTATTTCCTCGCATTATCTAGAATAATAAAAAGAAGCTGTGTTAGCTGCTCCATATCTGTATTCACGTAGACAGGGCCATTACCTTTTAATATAAATTTACGATTATAAGCAGTGCGCATAGATTGCAAGGTATTTTCCACCAGCTCATACAATTCAATTGTTTCCGACTTTTGAGTGTGCTGTCCATTCCCTTTGGCCAGTAACAACATTTGAGAAATCATCTCTTTCATTCTTGCCGTCTCATGAATGATTGCATTTACTGATTCCTCTGCTATTGCTTTATCTTTGAAGCCATGACGAGACAATAGCTTTGCATAGCTTTCGATGACAGTGAGTGGCGTTTTTAATTCATGTGAAGCATCAGAAACAAACTGTTCCTGCTTATTGTAGTTTTCCTCTAGCTGCTCCATCATTTCATTAAACGCTATTCCCATCTGAGTCATTTCATCTTTACGATTTTTACTTAACTCTATTTTTTGATATTTTCCTGACATCCTGCTTTGGGACATGGTTTTAATTAATTTATTTATAGGTTTAGTAATGATATTACCTAAAGTGACACTTGAAATTGTCATAAGGAGCATCCCTATTATAGTTACCCCTATTAAGGTCCAACGAAGGAATTTTAAATTTTTATCTACCTCAACAAGCTGTTTAAGCGTATGGATTTCAACAACTTCGCCATTTTGCCATATGACTGGCTTTGTTATAGTTAGGACGGGGACACCTCGAAAATAACCTGAGGTATATCGCTCTCCATTCTCTAACTCCGGTTTATAATCTTTCATCTCTTCGATTGACTCTACAAAGACGATAGATTCACCCTTGGCGTTGATCACTCTAATTCCTCCATTAGGAGGGATAAAAGCACGTAAAATAGTAGCTGGATCGTCATCCGCTCCCATTTTACTGAGAGCGCCAACCAGCTCATCCACTTCATTATTCAACTGATTATACTCGGTATCGAAAGCCATTGACTCAAATATAAAATAGATACCTATATTCATTAACCCTAAAATTACTAGCGTTAAAAATGTAGAGAAAAGATGAATTTTTGCTTTAAGCTTCATTTTTTAGCTCCTTCAAAACATATCCAACGCCTCTTACGGTTTGAATGAAAGAAGAACAATTTTTCTCCTCTAATTTTTTTCGTACATATCTTATGTAAACGTCCACAATATTTGTATCCCCATAATAATCAAAGCCCCACACAGCGTCTAAAAGTTGTTCCCTTGATAACACTTGGTTAGGATGCTTTATTAAGTAAAGTAGTAAATCATACTCTCGTGGCGTCAAATTGACTTGTTCCCCATCATTAGTAATCTCTCTCGTTTGCTCATTTAAAGTAATAGAATGGAAAACATGAACATGAATATTGTCTACTTGATCTGGTGAAGAAGCAGAGGATTTATTGAAACGAATGGCTGAACGTACACGAGCAAGAAGCTCTTCAATTTCAAACGGCTTCGTCACATAATCGTTTGCCCCTAAATCCAAACCCTTCACCTTATCCTCCAGCCCGCTCTTTGCAGTCAATAAAATAACTGGAGTTTTAGCCTCTGTTGCTCTAATTCTCCTTAATACATCTAACCCATTTAATCCTGGCAGCATCAAATCTAGCAGCACAAGATCCCATTGCTTTTCTCTATATTTAATAAGGCCATCTGTACCTGTATAAGCAATCTCGACAGAATACCCCTCGAATTCCAGCTCTAATTGTAGAACACGAGCAATATTTTCCTCATCCTCTATAATTAATATCTGCTCTTTCATACGGAATCCCCCTCTTTATGGCTATTTTAACACAATATACCGACCAAATTATACACATTACAGAATCATTACAGGTGCCTGGCACCTGTAATGAACCGCTAACAAAGCGCTATAATTTTATTTCCGATACGATTTTAAGCGATAAAACAAGAATTTAATCGAATATTATCTATAAAAATCAAATTATTGTGAATATTGCATAATTTCCATTATTGTACATTTTATAGGTTTATAGTATGTTTGTTAAAAGAATAGATGGAGGTTAGAAAAATGGGGAGAATGCGGAGGATTTGGCAGCCAGAGATTTATTATCACGTGACAATGAGAGGCAATAATCGACAGAATATTTTCTTGAACGAGGGAGATGTTTCTCTCTTTTTCCGTGCTTTACAACGTACATATAAAAAATCGAATTTCATAATTATTGCTTACTGTATTATGAATAATCATTACCACCTTTTGATCCGCTCCCCTGAGACACCACTTTCGGAAGTGATGTTATCCATCAACAAGACTTACTCAGAATACTTCAAACGAAAATATAATTATTTTGGACAACTCTATGAAACCAGATTTTTTTCCAGTATGGTTTCCGACCCTATAGGCTTATTAAATGTCAGTAGTTACATTCATCAAAACCCTTTAACGACTTCCAAGGCTATGACCAATAAGATGGAATACTATCCTTATAGTTCGTTTCAATATTATTTTTTTGATAAGAAATGTGACTATCCTTTTGTAAACACCGAGCTGCTTCCCAATTTAATAAAAAACTACCCTGATATTAAAGAAAGAACCTACGTAACTTATTGTGAAAATTTTCGGATTAAACAAGATTTACATTTTGACTACGAGATTCCTACTAATTAAATTAATTGGATGTACAACGTGTGAATAATGGAGACAGTGGTACCAACCTGCAAAGACATGCTTTCCTACCAGAACCATCTCATGTCCTTCATTAAACGAGCTGTAAATTGCAACAAATTTATAACATCAGTTCATTTTTCAAAGAAAAGAATCGCTCCTATTCTTAACCTAGGAGCGATTCACACTTTTATTTTAGTTCTGTAACCCAGCCAAAAGGATCTTCCACTGTGCCACTTTGGATGCCAGTCAATGTATCATATAATTTCTTAGATAACTCACCAGTTTCTCCGTTATTTACATAGAATAGCTCGCCTTTCCAGCGAAGCTCACCAATTGGAGAAATAACTGCAGCAGTCCCTGTTCCGAACGCTTCTTCTAGCTTACCGTTTAAATAAGCTTCTCTAACTTCCTCCATTGACACCTTGCGTTCCGCTACCGGCACACCCCAATATTTTAATAGCTCGATAATGGATTTTCTAGTAATGCCATCTAGAATAGAACCGTTTAAGGCTGGAGTAACAACCTCTCCATCTATTTTAAAGAAAACATTCATGCTTCCTACTTCTTCAATATACTTTCGTTCAATTCCATCTAGCCATAATACTTGCGAGTAACCCTCTCTATCAGCCACTTCCTGTGCCTTTAAGCTAGAAGCATAATTACCAGCTGTTTTAGCCATTCCTGTACCACCCGCCACTGCACGAACGTATTCACTTTCTACTAATATTTTCACAGGATGGATACCTTCTTTATAATAAGAGCCTACGGGCGACATAATAATCATAAAGCTGTAAGTCTTAGATGGAGAAACACCTAAATGTGCTTCAGTCCCAATCATAAATGGTCGGATATATAGAGATGTTCCTGGTTCATTTGGAATCCATTCCTTATCAATCTCCAGCAGCTCTTTCAATGCTTCCATAGCAAACTCTTCATCTATTTGAGGCATACTAAGTCGATCGCAGGAAATATTCATACGTTTCATGTTTTGTTCTGGTCTAAATAAACGAACTACACCATCCTTAGACAAATACGCTTTCATGCCTTCAAATACCGTTTGCCCATAATGTAATATAGTTGCAGAAGGGTCTAACGTAATCGGTTGATAAGGGACAATCCGATGATCATGCCATCCAATGCCTGTTGTATAGTCTGCAATAAACATATGATCTGTAAATTTAGTACCAAAGGCAAGTTGGCCGGCAGGTGTTTTCTCATTTTTTATTTCATTTTCTGTAAACTTGATTTTTACACTGTTCATGTTGTATTACCCCTATCAATTTAATTATTTAGTAAATTGCAACTTTTATAACTGTGCAATATATTATATGCAATTATACTCCTTTTCTCAAAATTGAAAACACCTTTTTTAGAAAATTTTCTAAAAATTTTGTGTATTTTTAACTCTACTTTTCATTTTTGTAAATTTAAAGGAATTATATCTTAATATCCCTTTAAATAAACCGATAATTTTTAGATATTATGAATCCGAACTATGTGTATATTGAAAGCGCACTAAATAAAGAAATTGTAACTCCAGTGAATGCTGACATATTTGGAGCAAATAAATCTATCACTAGAGCAGAGGCAGTAACTATTATTATTCGCTCTCTTGGATTAGAGGGACGTGCACCAACTCCTGGTTACACAACGAAGTTTATTGACGACAACAAAATACCAAAATCAGCTAAGGATAGTATCTATGTCGCAAGTGAACTAGGCTTAATCGATCCAGATAGAAAAAATCGCATCAACCCTAACGAAGTCCTTACACGAGGAAAAGCATCACAGCTACTTGTTAGATATATGAACTTCCTTGAATCTGACCTAAAACAAAACTATCGCGATGATATGATTAATTTCAACTAAACTCAAAACCCCATCTAAACACCGGCGAATGCACCGGTTCTAGATGGGGTTTTTCACTTGATTGCAAATTAAAATGATAGGGCCATGTTGCAGATAATGTTACAGGTGCCTGGCACCTGTAACATAGGTGACCTAGACATACCTGTAACATATTACACAAATATAAACCAAAGGATTGCTGTAACGATGATTGTTGTAATACCTTGCAGTAGAGTTGCCATTGTTTGTGCTTTGTACGCATCAGTAACCTTCATGCCGCTAAATTGGGTCACTACCCAGAAATAGCTGTCATTTACATGGCTCACTGTCATCGCTCCTGCTCCTACCGCCATAACAACTAGCGCTAACGGTAATGCACCCTCTATACCTAGAGTTGGTAACATTGGTGCTACTAGTGATGAAGTAATAACTAGAGCAGCTGTTGAGGAGCCTTGTGCTGTTTTAAGAGCTGCCGCAATAAGGAATGGCACTAGTAAGAATAATGCTCCATTAGCCAATACCCCTAAGTCCATTTCCTGTAGAAGCTCTGCTACTCCAGAGTTTTTAATAACTGTACCAAACGCTCCTCCTGCACCGGTGATTAATAAAATTGGTGCTGCTTCCTTAAGGCTTTCACCAATCCAACCAGACAACGTTTTTTCACTAATTTCAGGTAGCAATAAGAAGGAAGCTAAAACACCGAACAATAGTGCCACAGTTGGAGAACCAAGGAATTTTAAGAAGTTCGTTAATCCTGATTCATCGCCAACTAATGCAGCTATCGAACCTATACCGATCAATAAGATTGGTAGTACGATTGGTAAAAATGCCTTAAAGGTAGATGGCATTTTTCCAAAGGATTTAATAACCTCCTCGTAATCCAGTGCATCTTCCTGATCCGCTGGCACGTCGATTTTCGTCCCAACCTTCACGGCCCATAAATAACCTACGATAGTTGCAGGAATTGCTACAAACAAACCGACCAAAATTATAGTACCAAGATAATCTGTTGCTCCAATATTCCCTGCTGCTGCGATTGGTCCAGGAGTTGGAGGCACTAATGTGTGCGTTGCATAAAGCCCTGTAGACAAAGCTACTGCCATAGATGCTACCTTGACCTTCGCACGTTTTGCTAATGATTTTTGTAAACTTGATAAAATAATAAATCCAGAATCACAAAATACAGGTATTGAAACAATAAAACCTATAATGGACATAGCTAACTGCGGTCTTTTTTCACCTAGAATACGAAGGACAACCTCTGCCATTCGGTAAGCTGCACCAGACTTCTCAAGAATAACCCCTATGATTGTTCCCGCAACAATTACAATTCCGATACTCGTCATTAAACCGCCAAAACCAGAGTTAACATTCTCTACAACAGTAAGCAGCGGCATACCAGAAGCAATACCTACAAAGAAGGCACTGATTAATAGAGCCAAAAAGGGATGTAGCTTGAACACTGCAGTTGCCACTACAACAAAAACAACTCCTAACAAAATAACTAAAAACAACATGACCTTACACCTCTTCCTTTAGAATGGCTTGCATTGTTTCCTTAGTCCTTACAGTTAAATAATGAACCGGGTCTTTCAAGGATTCTTCCATACTTACTGAATGATCTACTATACTAACAAGCTTAGAGAAATAGGTAGACAAGTCTACTTTACTTTCTTTCTCTATAAAGCCAGAGAGCAATATAACGGGAATCCCTCTTTTATTTGCAGCAACAGCAACTCCCATCGGAGCCTTACCAGAGAGAGTTTGTCTGTCCGTTTTACCTTCTCCTGTAATGACGAGGTCTGCATCCTCTAAGTGCTTTTCAAATTGAATGGCCTCCATGACAACTTCTATACCTGGCTTTAATTGGACAGGAAATAAAGCAAGAAAAGCACCTCCAAGTCCTCCAGCTGCACCCGCACCTGGCATCTGATGCACCCTAATACCTTTCACTTCAGCTATTTTATTTGCAAGGTTCTTTAAACCATTCTCTAGCTGGTCCTCCATTTGTGGAGTTACCCCTTTTTGTGGACCAAACACAGCCGTAGCTCCATTTTTGCCTAATAAAGGATTATCCACATCACAAGCTAGTATGAACTGAGAACTATGAATTCGCTTATCCATTCGACTGATATCTATCTCTTCCAGATTTACAAGAGAGCCTCCCCCAGCTTGTATTTCTTCTTTTACTTTATTCCTAAATTCAACCCCTAATGCACGTAGCATCCCTGCCCCGCCATCATTCGTTGCACTCCCCCCTATTCCAACAATAAACTTCCGGAATCCTTGATCGAGCGCGTGACGAATCAGTTCACCTGTTCCAAACGTTGATGTCTTTAGCGGATTTCTTTCATCTTGCGACAATAGAGTCAAACCAGAAGCTCTCGCCATTTCAATGACACAAGTCTCTTTGTCTCCTAACACCCCATAAACCGCCTCTATTTGTTTTCCTAATGGGTCTTGAACGTTTGCTGTTACAAATCTTCCACCAGTTGCAATGACAAGGGGTTCTAGCGTTCCTTCCCCACCATCTGCTACAGGTAGTAATACAGTTTCAATAGATGGATCAACCTCATGAATCGCGTTGGAAACAGCCCTAGCAACCTCAGTTGCTGACAATGAACCCTTGTAAGAGTCAGGACTAATTACAATTTTCATATATTCTCTCCTCCGATTAAAGCGCTTACAAAGATTATATTGCAAAGAAAAAATGATTACATTATACTTAATGTATAATTTTCCTGTATTATAACAGCTAGTTTTTTATACATTGAGGTGATTCAATTGATAACCAAGCAATTAGCCGAACAGATAGTACAGCAAACTATGCTTCGTCTTCATCGAAATATTAACGTTATGCAGACAAATGGAGTCATACTTGCCTCTGGCGATGAGCTAAGAGTAAATCATATACATGAAGGTGCTATTGAAGTAGCTAAAACTAAGTCGCCGCTAAGGATTACAAAGGATAATAATCACCTTTTTCCCCGAACAAAGTGTGGCATTAATTTACCTATATTTTATCAAAATGAAATAGTCGGGATCATTGGAGTAACAGGTGAACCTACCGACATGGAGGAGATAGCAACACTTCTTCAGTTAACAACTGAAATGATGGTACATCAAGCATTAATAGTCTCTGAGAGAGAGTGGAAGCGGAAAATACAAGAGCTCGTCTTCGAAGAATTAATGAGTGGACAGCCAATCCAGAAATATTTACAGGAAAGGCTCAACAAAATAGGGTTTCAAAACAAAGCCCCATTTTATGCAATGATGCTTGAGGTAGATCCAGAGTCTTCCTCTTATCAAAATATTATTCAGGAAATAGAATACTATCTAGAAACAGATTCTATTTTGGTCGGTCATTACCAAGCGAGCGAGCATTTTATTTTAATTTCTGGCTTGGATAAAACAACATTCACTCGCAAAGTTACCTTATTAGCAGAAAAACTAATGAAATATTATTCTCTTTCCATTGGGCTAGGTAGAGAAGTTCAATTATTAGAGCAAGTCCATTATGCTTACCGAACAGCCAAGCTCGCTCTTCAATACGGAAATCCTAACAAACCAGTCATTTCCTTCGAGGAGGTAGAAATTTACTCTCTGTTTAAAAATAAAGAATCCTTTGAGGTTCAAACCTATACAAAAAAAATACTAGAGCCATTGGATATTAAACTACAAACTACCTTGCAGAAATATTTTGATTGCAGTCTTCAGCTCTCTATTTGTGCTGAGGAACTCGGGATTCATCGCCATACCCTCACCTACCGTCTAAACAAAATAGCACAAGTAACAGGTTATAATCCTACTAACTTTCAGGATGCATTAGCACTCCAGTTAGCTTTGTTATTAAAAAACTAGAAATTTACGTTTCAACGAAAAAACCGTTTCAGCTCTTTAGCCGAAACGGTTATATTATTTATTTGTATTATTTTTTAGCAACTTGAACGTTAGCAACTTTTTTAGCGCCTACGTATTTTTTACCCCAATAATAAGGATCATTAATTTTATCGATTCTTACACCTTTTGATGATGAAGCATGAATGAATTGACCATTCCCGATAAACATCCCAACATGTGAAACACCTTTACCAGTCGTATTGAAGAATACTAAATCCCCAACTGCTAGTTTAGCTTTAGTTACTGGCGTTCCTTTACTGTACATTCCAGCAGCAGTTCTCGGAAGAGAGACACCTTTACCTTTGTACACGTACCCAATAAATCCAGAGCAATCAAATCCTGCCTTCGTTGTGCCACCATAACGATATTTAGTTCCTATTAGACTTTTCGCACTTGATACTATTTCGTTGGATTTTACAGAGCTAGCTGCTTCTGTATTTCCCGCAAATGTTCCCATGGCTAAAACTAGAGTTAGTGTTAAGATCGTGATAAGTTTTTTAAACAAAGAAGTCAATTTTGATGTTCCCCCAAAGAAGTATTGAAAAATTTCTCTATTTTTTCTCGTTAAAAATTTCTCTATACCCATACTAACACGGTTTAAACATTAGTGATTTTACAGTTGTGTAACAATAAGATTACAAGCCGAAAAGTATACTAAGACTCTCCTCCCGTTTTAAATTTGAACAAATAAGTACAATATGCCTAATTTATTAGCATGAATTATAATATTCTTATTATTTTCCTCTATCTATCCATAGGATATATGTGTTATAAATAGATGGTTAACTATTATTTGCCAAAAAAGAATAGGAGATTACTATTGTGAAACTGAAATGGAAAAATACACTTACTCTACATCTCGGGACAATTATCGTCGGGGTAATGATTGTTATGCTTACGATTACTTCTATAGCTACTTATAAAACTGCCTATGGCGAACTTTACAAAGCAGCTGGGATTGAAGCATATGGTTGTGCTAATATTACTACTGGTTTAATTACACCTGAAGATATTAATAAAATACTTGCTGGAGACACTGCTGCCGTTAAAAGCGTAGGTGAGCAGCTAAACTGGACTACTGCTCATAAAGATATTTTTGAGACTCAATATATAATTGACTTAGAAGGAAACCTATTAGCTACTGATGATAACTTAAAAGAAACTGGGTTTAATGCAGGAGATCAATTTTACATAGATCAAGAAGCGATTGATATGCTTGTCAAGATGGGACACCCTACCTACTCAGAAAGCTATGAGTACGCCGGGATGAATCGTTTGTCTGGCTATGCTCCAATTTTCGAGGATCATGACCCCTCGAAAAAAATTGTTGCTATTAGTGTAATAGACTTTAATGCGGACATCGTCTCTGAAAGAACATGGGATGTAGTTAGTAAAGGCTTACTATTAAGTATTATCCCTTTATTGTTAGCGTCTCTAGTTACTCTTCTTTTAATTAGAAGAAAAACAAAGCCTTTATCTGTTTTGATTGCTCATGCAGAAGAGATCGCTAAAGGAAACTTATCCGTTAAAGACACAAATTTTTCAAGCAAGGATGAGGTTGGAAACTTAAGTAGGACGCTTGATACACTTGCTGGTAACTTACGTACGATGATTGGAACGATTCAAAACACTTCCTCCCAATTAATGAAAAATGCAGAAGAAACTACAGCCTCTTTAATTGAAATGAAGGAAGCAGCGCATCAAATTGCCAATAATATGAGCGAAAATGTTGCATCTATATCAACGGGTACTGCATCTGCTGAAAGCTCAACCGTTATCTTAAATAATTTAGCGACCGGCCTACAGCATTCAAAGGAAACTGCGGACCAGTGCTCGGTACAATCGATGACCACTATGCAGATTGCTCAAGAAGGCCTCAAGAAAGCCGAAGAAACTAGTCGAGACATGAACAAAATAAGAAATGCTTCCATTGAAACTAGCGCAATGATTGTGAAGCTCGATGAAGCAACTAATAAAATACAGCAAATTACTGGGTCTATCGCCGGCATAGCCGCTCAAACAAATCTACTAGCACTTAATGCCTCTATAGAAGCAGCTCGTGCTGGTGAGCATGGAAAAGGATTTGCAGTTGTAGCAGAAGAAGTTCGCAAGCTAGCAGAACAGTCTAACTTAGAGGTTAAACAAGTAGAAGAAATCGTAAAAGAGATAACGGAAAACATCTCACACGTAGTAACCTCTACGGACACCAGCACCAAACTAATCGAAACTGGAAATGCAACCGTTCAGCAAACTTCTCAATCCTTGCAGAATATCTCTACAGCTGTCGGTAAGACAGTAGAGGAAATCTCAAGGATTTCTACAATGACAACCGAAGAAGCTGCTAACTCTAAGCAAGTAGTAGATCTTATCGAAAATCTAACAGAATCTATAAGAGAAATTGAACAAGTGACTACCACCATTTCAGCTGTAACAGAAGAAACCTCTGCCTCTATAGACGAGATTTCACAGCATTCCGCTGAAACATCCGAAGTAGCACAACAACTTCATAACCTCATAAACAAATTTAAACTCTAACGATTATTTACATTATTACAAGTGCCTGGCACCTGTAATATATTTTCAGAAGACACAAAAATAGACGCCCACGTTACAGGGGGCGTCTATTTTTTTATTTGTATAAGCTTTTAATAAGGGTTTCTAGCATTACTGGCATTTCAACAAAAGCACTGTCTATATGTAGTCTTTCTGTTTTTTGATGAGCATCCTTGCCGAATGGTCCTACGTTCAGTACTGGTCCCTTTAATTTAGCCATATCATCAAATGGGATATCATAGGTATCTCCCCATACTGGTGTATTGCTTTCAAATGCTGTCCAGCCGTTTCCATCGTCTTCATAGTTTACATAGCTCAAATCACATATCCCATTAAAATAATGTATTTGTTTTACTGTATTATTAAAGGATTGTGCAGATTGCTTCATTAGCTCCACCGCTTCTATAATCAGTGGATCCTTGGATGTGTTAACCGCTGGATAATATGGTGGAGCAAAGAGCAACACGGTAGCTGGTGAAAGCTCCTGGCATTGAATCATGAGATTATCTACTATTCGAAGTGATTTTTCACGATCGTCCCATTCCTCTTCCGCAAGTACTTCTTGCTTAAGTCTGTGAACTTCCTCTATGCCTAATTTTTTATTGGCATACGCAAGCAGCTCGTCATATTTCAAAACTCTGACCTGTCCAATTCCTTGGACCTGCTCTCTATCACAAATTTGTTGATAGGTTTTATTCAAAGCGTCCATTGCCTCATTCGCAACCTGTTCAAACAGATCCATAATGTCAGAAGCAGTTCTTCTTAATAAAAACACGTTGTACAAAGCAACTGCTCGGTACGGTGTCTGCGTTGAATAAGACATTTTCAAATCCTTTTGCTGTAAAGAAACTGGCAACGGAGTACTTTCTCCAAGGTCATGCTCTGTAAATATAGGGTTATATTCCATTCGCTGTGTTAAGAAAGAAGCAATATAGTTAGCCGTCATCCCTTTCATCGGCTCTCCTACATGAGTTTCCTTTCCGTAAAACAGCGCAGCGGGCATAATTTTACCGATCGTACCAGAGTAGATATACTCGTCAATATCCTTTGGCACCTGTGAAAATGAAGGTTCACTATTTAAAAATAGCTTATATGATAAATCAAACTCTTCACGAATTCGAACTAGCTGAGTAACAGCCGCACGCATACCAGCAGAGTTTACCTCTTCATCAGGCACACTTGTGAGAATTAAATTAATTGGCCATTCTTCTACAGTAGCTTTTTCAATCAACTGCATATGTAAGGCTAATCCCATTTTCATATCCATCGTTCCACGGCCAAACAAATACTTGCCAGTTGCCAAATCTTCTTGAGCATCTTCCGGCAACTCACTAGGATTCTCCATTAACTTTCTAGTTAACTCCTCCGGAAAATAAGCTAAAGGCTCCAAAGTACCATATTCTTCTGTCTGCACAGTATCGAAATGACTAATAAGCACAACTGTTTCTGTTGCAGAAGGATGCTTATATAAAGCCGTCACTACCTGTCTTCCCAAACCTGCATCATGAAGCTGGAGCTGACTCGGATGAGTTTGAAAATACTCAAGCTCTCGAATCTTTTCTATTAACTTAGGAGCAAACTCCCTCTCTCCATCCGTTAACGTAATACTATTCCAGCTCACAAGCTCACACAATAATTCACGCAGTCGATCTGGCGTATCCCATAAAAGCTTATTCATACTAATCCTCCTAACAAAATGTTTTTTATATTTATATAGTTTATTTTACATTATTTCAAGTGCCTGGCACCTGTAATATTTCATCCATAAATATACAAAAAAAGGTCAATGCAAATTGACCTTTTCCAGAATTCCTTATAATTTTTTCCATTCTTCTTCTAGCCATTCTAAGCCTTTTTCACCTTCATACGCATCATATACATCGATACGCATTCTTTTTAGCTTAGTTAAGTAGTCGTCAATCGTATGATCTTTTGGTAAGCTCTTTTTCACACGAACAAATACTTTATTTGCTCCTTTTACCAATTCGAATTTTTTACGCTTTGGTAATACGACATCTTCCCCTAACTCAAGCAATGAGCGATATGCTTCTTCTTGAATTTGAAAAACTGGGTCATGGTCTAATCTTACTTTTAGTATATCAATCACTTGGCTTGTATTATAATTTCCCAACTCTTCAACAGCACTTAAACGAGTTCTCCAGCTTCCAGTACGGTTAGCTGCTTTTTTAAGATCCTCATAGTTTTCTGGTAACTCATTTTTTATAGACTTTTTACTCAATCAATTCATACTCCTTTAAATTTCATCTTAAACACATTATGTTTGTCCATTAATTATATACTATGTGCTCATTAAAACCTATTTTTTATATTTCCCTTAAAAAAGCAATTAAATAATACTGTATAATTCCCAATTATATTGTAATTAATACATATAAATGATACAATTTCCAAAAGGAGGTGATTGATTGAAAAACGTCGATGAAATAAAAAAATATAAATTTTTATTGTCCTTTCACGATGGCCATCAACTATTATTTGAAACAAACACAGACATTAGAACAGCAGAGCGCGAATACATAAATGGTGGAATGTTCGTGGAAACCGAAAATAAATACACTATCAATTTAAACCAAGTAGCAAGAATTCAAGTCAAAAAACAACGATAATGAAGCACCGTTCCTCTGTCCTAATAATTAAGAGATTTTAAAATCAACCCTCAAAATAACATACATTTCCCTTAAAAAGCAAAACGCACCCCTTTTTAAAACGGATGCGTTTTTTATATGCTTTTTTATGATATATTACAAG
The DNA here is from genome assembly GCF_038593405.1 of Psychrobacillus sp. FSL W7-1457. Lineage (NCBI taxonomy): Bacteria > Bacillati > Bacillota > Bacilli > Caryophanales > Bacillaceae > Psychrobacillus > Psychrobacillus sp. FSL W7-1457. Next base: position 942,436 of record NZ_CP151993.1, on the reverse strand, counting down.
TGCCAGGCACCTGTAACATAGTGTTATGCCTCTATCCTTGGTTTTCTTCTTCGCTCAGTTTTTTGTTCGCCAATGGAGTAAAGGTAACCTCGCTCACTAAAGTTAAAACTCTTATACTTACACTTACAATATAAAATGATTAGCTGCTCGGGTAGGACCGCTATCATTGCGTAAAATACAAGCATGCCCAAAACAAGGATACCAGGAGTACTGCTGTCATAGTAATTAGAGTTATGAGAGATCCACTTCGTGATAAGTAAAAATACAGCTCCCCCTATTAATACGACTTTTGGAACAAACGACATGTTTGCTAGTTCGTTTCTTTGCTCTTCCTTTTCGGAGCCTTTTCGATAGTACCCTTTTTTAAGCGAGATATAATAACGGACCATTATAATAATAAATAATAAGAGTGCTACAGCTAAAATAACGTAGGCAATTTGCATTAAGTTATCCGCATTGTTTGTCATGCCCTCATCCTCTAAACCTATTGTAAATAAGGAAATAATCAAGAATGAAATGGAACCGACATTATGGGAAACCAAAATGGAAAGTGCGTACTGTATCCTTTCACTTCTTTTATAAACAAACGGGATAGAGTATACAATACTTAATCCGATTATAGTAACAGTTAACCAAAAATGTATGTTAATTATCTCCTCTTTAAACGGAAAAAGAGAGTAAGGTGCTGCTAAATAATAATTTAAGACAAATATTAATGCTTGTAAAAAAATACCTAGTATTAATACAACACTAATACTTTCTCTACTTTGGCGACCAGATTCTAACGGTTCCCTCAGTACTTCAAAATCTTCCTCCGTTAATGTGCCCATTGTTTTTCTATTCAACTCCGTTCATTTATTAAACTCCTATCCCTCGTTTTGATCCTCACTAGAATACAAATAACCTCGCTCATTAAAATTGAAACTCTTGTATTTATACTTACAATATAAAATAACTAGCTGCTCTGGAAGGACAAACAGCATAACGAAGAAAAGACCGATACCAATAGTAGTAATTAAAATAGAATCTATATTAAACTCGGGCATTATCCTCACAATATATCCGACAATGAACACTATAATTAACCCAAAGACAATAGCAGGAAAAATTAGAAGAGTAGTATTCTTTTCTAGTTGACCTCTAACATGATCTCTCTCGCTTCCCTTTCTATAATGTCCTTTTTTCAATAAAATAAAGAATCTTACACATGTAGCAATGAATATCACTAAACCACAACTAAGGATAAGATATGTAACCTTGAGCAATTTCTCGGCACTTACTACTTCCCCCCCTGTAACCTCTCCAATTAAGAACAAGGCACAGATAAACAAGGAAATGGAAAATAAATTTTGAGAAACTAAAATAGAGATTAAATACTGAATTCTATTAAACTTCCTATAAACCATTGGTATAGCAAAAACAAGCGACAGTATAATCAAAGCAACTGTAAAATATAAATGAATCTCTATAATTTTATCTTTATAAGGAAATACTGTATTCGGACCAACCATGAAATACTCTAATGAAAATACTAAGGCTTGTAGAAAAACTGATATAAATAATATTGGCCCTAAACCTGATGGACTTTGTCGACCAGATACTAGTGGTCCTTTTAAAACTGCAAAATCTTCCTCATTTAGCCTTCCCATTATTCTCCTAGTCATCTCCCATTTATTTATTAAACTTCTATCCCTCGTTTTTCTTAGATTCCCAGTAACACTTCTTTCATATTTATAAACATTCTGCCATCATTAACGACATATAAAATATATAAATATTCCAAATCGTTAAATGCACATTTATAAAATTTTCAATATAAGATGACAAAAAAAAGAACGATACATAGGCTTAAATAATTTAATTTAAACAACCTATACCCCAAAATAGCACCAAGCCCATACCAACGAACGATGGCATAGGCTAAGTTTTTGATTGTCATTATTTATAAATTACAAAACACCTATACTCATTTCCACATAAGAAGAATCGGTTGTATGCATTTTTTTGATTTGAACAAAGAGTGGGGTTTTCTGAATATAATTTTTCTGCTCCATATAAGTAGATAGTTCTTGATATTTTTCTTGAGATTTCATGTCAAAATCACCCTGCACTCGAGTCATAAGTAAATGATCTACACAAAAATAGCTCGTAAACTTCACTGCTTCCTCACGAGGTATAGCTATAGAAGTTTCACTTATTTGTATAAATATCTCAGCTGTCATAACCCCTTCTGAGGACTCACCAATAACCGAATAAAATACCACTCCTGTAGGTGTATAATTGTATTCAGATAATATGTGCACGAAATCTTGGAAAGCTAATTCAATTTCTTCAGGGACAAAATTGTATAGTTTAGAAGCTACATGACGATAAGCAATTTGATGATTTTCGACGATCATTCTTCATCACCCTTACTTTTTAATGGAGCATATAAATCGACTATATATTCCCCATACACATTTAAAAGAATACAATAAAAGTAATCTTCAATCTCTAAATTATTTTCAATAGAAAATGCTTGTACTTCAGCAAATGCAATATTGATATCAAGCTTTTCGTCAGCCTGCCTTAATAATAATGCTCGATCTAGTTTAAAATCCTTTTGAAAGGTAAAGTCAGAGTCCTCTGTTACCTCGACTGGACTACTTATTGGCAAATAATATGTAAATTCCCCTAATGTTTGATCCGTGTCGTTCCCTTTGTAAGAGAAAAATAGTGGTCCATTTCTATATACATCTTTACTTAAAGCAATATCGTCCAAATAATAAATACCTTCCTGCCAGCTTTCTTTTTTACCCTCTGTTTTATAAACTAGCAAGTTTTCGAACATTAGTGCACATAATTCAATTCCCATCAGTTTCACCTTCTCTATTCAGATTCCAAACTATTCAAGTAACCACTTTCATTAAAATTAAAGCTTTTAAACCGCATTTTACAATATAAGATTACTAGCTGCTCCGGTAAAATAAATAGCATGACATAAAAAAGGGTTATGCCAATAAGAATTACCCCGTACATATTAAAATCGTTAATAGCAGAATTTCTAATAATATATTGAAGAACCAATACTAATCCAATTCCAACTATTATAGCTGTAGGTAACAACGATTTTTTTTCAAATTTTATCCGAAGGAGCTCCTTACTAGAACCTTTTCTATATTGTCCTTTTCGTAACAAAGTATAAAATCGAACAAATGTTAAGAGAAAAACAAGTAAACCAATAAATAATAAAATATATGTAAAATTTAGAAGAGACTCAGGAGTTGCCTTCATCCCTTCTCCTTCTTTTCCTATAAAAAACAACGCACAAATAAATAAAGGAAAAGTAAAAAGATTTTGAGAGACTAATATGGTCAATAAATATTGGACTTTTTGGCTTCTACGATATATGAATGGAATAGCATAAATAATTGAGAGTAAAACTAATACACTAGTAAGCCAAAAGTGCACCTCTAAAATTTTTTGTTTATAAGGGAAAATAGAATCGTAAGCTGCCACGTAGTATTCTAATGCATAAATCATGGGCATGAATATTGCCCCTAATATTAAGGCGGTTGCCAATTGAGATGGTCCTTGTCTTCCAGACTCTAAAGGTATTCTTAAAACCTGAAAGTCTTCTTCCTTCAACTTACTTACCAAATGTCTCTCCTCTTTCTTACCGGAACAAACCTTTTAATTTATCCATTACGGATTCGTCGTCTTTACCTTTTGCATTTAGTAACATATTGACACCTACGCCTGCGGCTGCTCCTAAAAATGTCCCTAGTCCTGGTATTGGTATTAACGCAGTGCCAGCTGCAGTTAAGCCTACTTGAATGGCACTACCGATTGCCACATCGGCAGCAGTTTCTCCAACTGCTCTTGCATGTGCTGCACCTTCACTCGATCCATTCTCCTTGGCAGTACTATAATTATCATAGTAGCTTAAACCAGCGGTAATAGGAGCAACAGCTCTAGTGGCTCCTTTTACTAACCCATTTTGTGCAATTCCTCTTAAATCGAATACATCCTTAAAACCTTCTGCTGTCCCCCTCAGAGTTGCGGAACCAATAGTTTTACCCTTTTCCGCAAAAGTAGTATTCTCTCCCCAATACCTAAGATGAGGATGTTTCTCTAACACCATTTCTCCTTGCGGTGACCAGCCAGACTGCCCTTGCTTCTTTCCAGCATATTTTAGCATCCCACCACTCTGATTTGGAAAGCCCAAAACTCCCATAGCCAGTGGACTAGCATAAATTCGATAAGAGGTGCCTCCTTTTTGAGGAACATAAAATCTAAGATCAGAAGACAGTTCCCCATTCCTAGTAGCCATCCACATAAGAAACCCTGATTCAGCATCCTTCACAATAGTAGTAGCATTACCATAGTACCCGAGAGAATCATTAACTTGATCAAATCTATTATCTTCAGAAACTTTACCAGCTTCACCAGAAGCATCTTTATCCGCCACTGATCCAGGGTCATTTACATTACCGGATAGCTCACTCAGGATTGGAGTACAAGCTGTAAATTCCGCCCATGCTTTTGCAGGAAAATGAGTATCAGTTAGTCCTGCACTCATCATTCCTTCTATCTCCATTAGCCATTTATTAAGAGCATTTAAAGTTGACTCAACGGCTACAAGTGCGGAAGTCTGGGTTGTATCAAACTCATGTAAGTTTTCAACCGTAACATCCTTCTTTTTACGAGAGTCTGTTACACCTTGCTGTACCTCACTATCATCTAGATGAGGCAATGCTACTATATCAGCAACCCCATCTATTATGGCATTTGACTCCTCAGTTAAATTACTAGTAGTGTTAGATATTACTACCAGTCCTTCTTCAACCTCTCCTTCCAGAAAGCTCTCTTGAATATGACCAGCGTAATCAGGCTCCAACGAATCCAGAGCAGATTTTATTTGGTTTAGCTTTATTTTGAAATTTTGATTAAATTCTAAAAAGTATTTATGGAAAGGGAGATGGCAATCGTTGTAAAATGATCGGATAGCCGCTCCCCCCTCCCCAGTTAATGAGTGATCCAACTCCACTAAACCAGTTATAGAAGTTTCAATTACCTTCATTTCTTCCTCTAAACGCGACAACATATCCACGTTATTTTTTATTCCTGTCTGAAGTAAATCTACATCCAATACCTTCATTGAGCCAACATCCTATGGCCACCAGAGCTATTAATACCCGTTGATATGGTTTCATCCGTCTCTTTCATAAATGTGACAGATTCCTTAGTTGTAAGGATATTTTCTCCTAATAGCTGTTGATATTTAATTAACAAAGTTTCTAGATTTACGGAGAGCTCATTTAACTTAGTAGCCACGTCTAGCACATTTCCTTCAATTGGCGCCTCTTTTGTGGGATTTAACGCTTCATTGGAGGCTGTCATTTGCTCTAATTGGTTCTCTACATCCGCATAAACAATTTTTATTTCCTCTGACATATACATACACCCCCGCTATTATTTCATATTGTTGGCAGCTTCCTCAGCTAATAGCCGATCAATAGTCGCTTGGATACTAACTATCTCTGCTTGAAGTTCAGCAATTTTTGCCGCAATTGCTGCAAATACAGCACCAAATTGAGTTCCTATAATCTCTAAATAAGGTTGATGTATTCCTGCTTCACGAATCTCATCAAAGGCTGTCGCAAGTGTTCCATGCCAAGTAGTTGGAGTAAGCTCCGGGTCCATACATTTAGGCTCATTGGACTGAAATTCTCCCTGCTTCCCTGCGAGAGAAGCTTGACACGCATTTAACCTAGTTATCTTCGCCTTAACTTCTGCTAGCTTCATATACCAATACATAATCAAATTAATTCACCCTCCCTTATACCCTTCTTCTTTTTTGGAGTACCGTTTGACGTTTGTGCGAGCTTTGGCAAAAATACTACAAAGAGAATAATAATCCCACTGGCTATAATCAATAGGAAAACAAGTGTAAGAAGGTTTCCATTTGAACTTCCTTCTTGCTGTTGCTGTGAGAAGTTCCCTTTTGTGTTTGTCTCTTTCTCCCCAGAAGTGAAAAGCTTTAATTCTACGGAGCGTGCTGCCACCGTGCTATTCTCACCTCTTTCATCACTTTGGAAAAGGAAAGATGAGTCATTACGATTAGGCAGCTTCTTCCTACCGTCAAAATATATATCAAACTGCTTAATAGGAATCGTGTTTTTCATTTCTGTTTTCTTCACATCATGTAGATAATCGGTATTTTTTTTAAATTCTAGCTTTTCATATAACAATGGCTCTAATTCATCGATTGTTTTATTTTCATCTGCTAGCACTACTCCACTTTTAGGAAAACAGAGTAGCGCTGTACAGAGGACAACTAAAATGACCTTTTTAGCCTTCATATGCTTCATCTACTGTCGTAGCGTTTTGGCCATTATTCTTGCTTACAAAATAGGATACTACTAGCATTATTATTGCTATAACGCCTGTAATGATTACTCCTATCGTAAAGTTTGTCTCCGCCTCATATTTTATTGAAAGATACACGTTGGATAAAATATCAGGTACGTTCACATCTGGCACCGCTAAAATCAACAGCGGAATAATGTAAATACACATAAGTACTATTCCAGCTAGCCACCCGGCTGCCTGACCAAACTCTAACGCTGCTCGAACAATGGAAGCACTTGCTAATAGTAATAGCACCGTAAATATCGTCCACTGAATGGCACGATCGTCATTTAAGATGTACATGTTAATACTGTATAGGCTAATAATAATCCCAACTAAAAGAGATAAGATGATTGTCATTGCTATACGAAGCCCAACTGCCCCATCCTTTAAGTGATACGTAAAGTAACCTATTAGTAGACTACTAATTAGTAGGACGATAAATAAGATAACTGGTGGAACCTTTTGTCCTTCCTCTGAGACAGCAGTTGCTCCTTTTACTCCTAGTGGATTCACAAAATGGTTAAATGCATATCCATTTTCCTGTCCATCTACGTAAGTGTTTGCTAGGAAGCTTTGTATATCTCCATCAAAATCAGACATAGCATCCACGTTTGTCTCCCATTTGTTACTAAACTCATCAGATGTAGTTTTAATGTTATCTGCTTTTGCGTGCAATTCATTTGCGTAATTTACCAAGTTATTCTGACGGTCCGATAACGTATTCATCATTTGACTAAGAGACACTAGCTGATTACTTACATTTTGTTGACTGGATGCAACTTCTCCCTCACCTACTGTTTGCTGTGGTTCTGCACCTAACATAGTAGCTGGGTTTTGAATTTGCTGCAGCAATAAATTCGCCTGCTTATCGATCGTATCTAAATCATTTAGTAAGGATAAATGCTGCCCTTCCACTGTTTCTCTTTGACCGGACATAATAGCAGCAAAGGTTGTACTTAAATCGGTCATTCCCAATTGAGTTTCCGGTATACTTTCTTCTACTGCAGTCCAGCCTTCTAATTCTAGTTCATTAACGTCTACCACATTTTTTAGTAAAGCTGTTAAAATTTCGTCTTCTAGCAGGGCATCCTTGTTGGTGCTTTCCCCTCCTTCATTCAACGTATATTCAAACTGCTCTAAAGTTGCATAATAGGACAATAAAGAGCTTAGCTCTGTATTGGTAACTCTTTTACCAAATAACTCCTGTAATCTAGTTTTCTGTTCAGCTGTTAGATTCGGATGAGTCAGTAAGACTTCTTCTTTTTGACTAATCTCCAACCCTATCCTTACCGTATCAGCCGGGTAGGTGTCTATAATTTGCTGCACGGATTGATATTCCCTGTATACGGCCTGATAATCTGTTAAAAGACTTGTATATTCCTTTGCGGCAGTGGCATAATCATTTGTTCCTTCTTGATTGGAACTGCTCCACATGTTTTCTTTTTGAGAAATAAGCGCGGTGACATTTGTCAATTCACCTTGTAGCTGATCCAAATCAGTTAACAATGTAGACTCTGGATCTGTTTCCGATATTTTTGTTTTTAAAGACTGAAGAGCTGTAAGGATTTCATTAACCTTTGTACGCTCCTCCTCTAAAGTAGGAAGAAGTGTTCCGGTTTTTGCTGCAGCCTTTTGTTCCATTTCTGTACCGATAGTAACTAGTTGCTGTGGATCTGTTCCAACATCCATTATCCCTAATACAGCAGTACCGTTCTTTCTTGCCTCAATTCCTTTTTCTAAGCTTGTAAGCACCGAATAGTTATAGCGATCGATTGCAGTTTTTTGAACGACAAGTAAGTCATTAAGCTGGCGATCTACCTCACTTTTTCGGAGCTCAGACAATGCATTGAACTTCTCCTGGTTGGCATCTATAATATTGTTCACTTTGTAAATTTCATCATTTAACTTTTCGTTGCTATCTTCTAGCTGCTGAACGGTTTTATTGAAATGCTCTGCTTGAGAAGCGGCAGCAACCTTTATCTTTGCAAGACTGTCATCTTGGACTTGTCTTAAAATTTCTTTTTGACTATCCTGGAACGTTTTATATTGCTGGACGTAGCTGATAAATCCAGTCATTTGGTTCCCGAAGGTTTCCGCATTTTCAATCCTTGCAGCATGGGAATTATTAGCTGAGCTCATTGTCGAAAGCAATCCAGCCATCTGTTCCTTTTGTCGTTTCATTTCTTCAGCAAGTGTTTCAGATTCTGGCTTATAGTATGCTGACATCGTCGATAGAAATTCTGTTTCCTTACCTAAAATATTAGCAAATTCCTTTTTAATATGATCCATTTCCTGTGCTACGTATGTCCAATAAAGAGTAGACACCTTTTCATTTACACGATTGGTAGCTGACTCAATCTCATGGAGCACTCTCTCTTTTCGTAGCCCAGCTTTTTGTGAATGCACCTTATAAGAGAATTCTGCTCTTTCTGGATTTTGCTGATCATAAGACATTACATTAGAAGAAAAGTTAGAAGGGATATAGACGATTGCCTCATACTGATTGGACTTAAGACCATTTTCAGCAGCCCCTCTGCCGACTACCTTCCATTCATATGGTGAATCGGTAGCAAGAATTGTCACTACCTCTACCCCCATGTCAATACTTTCCTGACCTTTTGTAATTCCCTGATCCTCATTGACAATGGCAATAACCCTTTTATTTGGATTGTCTAAATCTAATATGCTGACCCCCATCAGCTGGAAGAACAAAATAGGGAGAGCTAATATTAGAACAATCCCAGCAACTATTTTCCATAATCCCGTTCCCTTTAAATTTTTCATTGGGTGATCTTCCTCTCCATCTTACATAACGGAATTAAAACCTTTGTGGCGTTTCCGTTGAATACGTAATGCGCATAGCCTAAAGGCAGTTCTGCCTCTTTTCTTTCATAAGGTACTGTATACAGCGTTTGCTCTGATTTTTTCATAAATACTAATCCTTGTCTTACGAGCTTCAATTCATTCGTAAATGCATCGAAGCCTTTTGTAATTTCTGAGTTGTTAGCCGATACAATCACATTAAAGCCTAGATGAGTATATTTTTTCATTAGCTTAGATAGACGATCCTGAATGCCTACATCTGCGAGCTGTAAAAATCTCGTATAGCCATCAATGAAGAAATAGGCAGGGACGATTGTTGGTGATTGTCCGTTTTGCAAGCTTTCTAGATAGCTACTTTCCACTTCTACATAATGTTGCTCCACGTTGGTAATCCAATCTACCAATCGATCTTTCGTTTCTAAGTAGTCTACTTTTGGTTCGTCTGAGAATGCTGCAAGACCTCGATCAAATGAATCAAAGATAGCAATAAAGCCATTCTCCATTTCTAATAATTGATGTAATAACCACTTAATCGTATTCGTTTTACCTCTTTGAACCGGACCAATCAGCATTAGATGACGATTTTTATTAAAGTTAATTGGTATCGTTCTAACTGTTTCTTCATCCAAGCCAAGCTGTACTATTCCAGGCATTATGTCATCCTCTAAATAGTTTTGGAAGTTGTCGCTGTTTAACTCAAGCGGCAACATTGGAATTGGCTTTGGTGCAGGCATTTCTGCATAAGCACTCTTCAATGCTCGTACTTTCGACTTAATAGATTCTAAAATCTCGAAATCGTCTACTCCATGTGCTGGTAGGAATAATTGTGCAAACTTCGCTTCTTCTTTTTTAATAATCGCTCTACCTGGGAAAGGCTCTAAGTCAAATGGGACTCTTCCAATGACACCATATGACTCTGTGCTATCCATTAAATAATGGACTATTTTAGTTTTTAAATTGTTCATGAGTGATTGTCTAATGGACTGTACTCTTGTTGCAGAAACAAGCAGATGAATACCTAATGATTGTCCATCGCGCCCAAACTGTATCAGCTGTGCCTCTAGCTCTTCCATTTCCTCCCGTACAATATCATAGTTATCCACTACAATGTAAATAAGAGGTAATGGAGACTCTGATACTTTATTGTACATATGGATATTACTCACTTCTGCCAATTGGAAGGCTATCTTTCTGTTAGATATCTCATCCTTTATTAGCTTTATAAGCTTATCTCGTTTTAACTCCTCATCCATCGTAAAGTAATCAGCTGTATGTGGCAGCTGCCTCATAGGAAGAAGAGATCCATTTCCATAATCTAAAATGTAAAAGTGAGCCTCGGCAGGGCTTAGATTGTCTGCTATACCAAGTAGGAGTCTTAATAATGTATAAGATTTCCCATAACCTGAAGAACCAAAGATTCCTACATTCCCGTCCTTCTTCCATTCGTAATAAATTGGATTTTGCGCCTGTTTTTCTGGTTCATCTATCATTCCCAGGAGGAAGGCATCCTCCATTTCTTCTATATGCTTGGACTGGGTAATCCTTAAAGCCAAAGGTGGCAGCCATGGACTTTGGAGCTTTTGGATAGCCATTTCTTCTTGGGTTTGAGCAATTTTAGCAGTCACTGCCTCAATTTCTGTCATCTTACTCTTTTTCTTACTTACCTTTGTTTCAATCCCCGTTAGTGGAACTAGACCTAAATCAGTGACAATTGCAATGTCCTCTTCTCCTTCTAACGTTTCTTCCATATACGGCGCACCACTCCAAGCAGATTGGAACAGCTCGTAGACCTCATTATTTCCTACCTGCAAATATCCTCTACCTGTCACGGTAATTGAAGCTGCATCACTATTTTTGAGGATTTCCTTACTATCATTCGCATCCTGGACCTTCAGCGCTACTCGGAAGCGGGCATTACTCCAAATTTGTTCATCGATAATTCCCCCAGGTTTTTGAGTAGCAAGGATTAGGTGCACTCCTAAGCTTCGTCCAATACGAGCAGTACTTACTAGCTCCCGTATAAATTCTGGCTCCTCACTCTTTAGCTCTGCGAACTCATCAGAGATAAGAAAAAGATGCGGAAGTGGTTCAAGAGAAAGACCGTTTTTATACAGCGTTGTATAGTCATCGATATGAGCAACCTCATACCGGTCAAATAAGCGCTGTCTACGTTTAAGCTCGCTATTGATAGATGTTAAGGCACGCATACTAAAGTTTTTACTACCTTCAATATTCGTTATCGTTCCTAACAGATGAGGGATTTTCTTGAACGGCTGTGCCATTCCCCCTCCTTTATAATCGATAAGTAAAAATGCAACTTCATGCGGATGAAAATGAACCGCAAGTGATAAAATATATGTTTGAAGAAATTCACTTTTCCCTGATCCAGTTGTACCAGCCAGCAATCCATGAGGACCATGTGCTTTTTCATGAAGATTTAAATGAACAAGCTCTTTTTTCCCTTTGAGCCCTATCGGAACTGCAAGAGATTTAGCTGATTCATTTGTCTTCCAATATTGTTGAACAGGAACGTCTTCTACGTCCTTTACCTCAAACATTTCTAAAAAGCTAACTGAATTGGGAATCGAATTTTTCATACCTATTTGGTGATTCAATGTTCGCAGCATACGAGAGAATCGCTCATTAGTTGTAGCGTCGTAGTCATCCAAATAGAAGGGTCTGTTTACAGCCTTACCTTCCTCTATTAAAATATCTCCTTCACGATCATTTACATATCGAACGAGTGTATGAACATTCTCGGTCATCCGTTCCTCAGCCGATTCAGCAAAAATTACCGAGAAACCTAATTCTTTTGTATTCTTTTTCTCTAAGTATTCCATGATGACATGTTCTGCTATTAAAGATGTATCCGAAATGATAAATACTAGATGAGGGGCAAATCTTACTTTCCCTTTCATCTCATCCACATCTCTTTCCCGAATTATTTCGTAAAGTGAGGACAACAACTGATCACGAGTTTCCTCATTGTGGATTAAGCCTTTCGCATGCATGTTTGGAAGTGTGGAGTGAGGGAGCCACTTCATCCATTCATAATCCTTGTATTCTTTGTGATTAAAAATATTAATCACACGAATATCATGATAGCTATGAGCAAAGGCTAGCTGTCCAATTATTTGTTGAAGCTCCCGTTTGACCACATTTTCCTTACCGATCAATCCTAAAATACCTTGATGTAAATCGGTTGTTATTGGTGCAGATTGGATGGTTTGATATACTTTTTCCATTCTTTGCGCCTCTTCAAGTAGGTCATCCACTTCTCTGTTTGCTAAATCCCCAGAGCTAAGCTTTATTTCATAGCTTGATGGGACATCCCCAATGCCTAATCTAAATTGCAGAAAGTCATGGCTTTCTAAACTTTTCTCCCAAATTCGTCCCGATAACTCCTCTGTCATTATCTTCATTTTTTCAAAGGATGGATAATGATACTCGAGCACAAACTTTTGCTTTTCCGATAAGCCATCCAGCTCTTCTCGTAAATTTGCCATATAGGCCGCATAAACTCTTCTTCGCTTAGCTTCGTTTTCTTTTCTCTTTTTACGTTCCTTAAAGAAATTAATCGTAGATGTAACAAGGACAGCCATGAACATCGTGATCGATATGATGACAAATACCCCTCGTGGAACAAAAATGGTAATCGTTCCAATAGCGATTAGCATGACAAGCGGTAGTGCAATCGTCATCAATAATCCTCGACCTGCTGCATCACTTTCCTGAGCCGGAAAGGAGATAGATACTTTATCCTCTGGTAAGTCATAAATCATTCGAGGTGTTCTTCTATATTCAGGGTACATAGCATATCTTTCCGTTTTAGGTAATTCTATTTCAGGTAGCGTGCTTATATATTCCTTACTTGTCACTATTTCGATTAAATCTCTTTGAACCAGTTTAATCTCCATAAATGCCCATTGTAGTACATCGCCGAGCTGAATAATTTGGTTAGTACCGCAACGTTTTCCGTTTAGATATAAAGGACATGCAAAATCCTTTTTGATAATCCAGCCATCATTGATTTTATTGAAAGAGAAATGACCAGTCTCCACTTCAGGGAACATAATATTCGTACGATGAAAGGTTGCTTGTTCCTCATGACTGTCGAATGACACTTCGTTTGTATAATCAATAAAATAAGTTTTTGTCTGAACCGGTAAAGAAGATACGAACACTTTTAAGATCTTATCTCTCTGCTCAATTGCAAGACCACTTTCTTCTGTCAACACTCCCAATTCTTGTGCCCCGTCGTGAAGGAATAATTGATTTTCCTTATTTTCAATCCTTATTTCTCCAAAAAGAAAAGGGAAACTTTGGACGGTCACATCATGCTCTATAGCAGGGCCAATGGTTAGTGTTGTAAACTCTCTTTGTTTTATCTCTAATCGTTGATAATCTTCTCCATAAAATACCCATAGCTGTAACAACCTGAACACCCTCTTTCGTACCCTGATAGTTTATTAAAATAGCCAAATAATAAGTGAGTAGTTTCTAACATCAATTAGCTGCGTTTTCTTCAGCTGCTGGTGTTTCTGGTGCAGCTGGTGGTGCTTCGGTTGCAGCTGGTGTTTCCGGAGTCGCAGGTGCTGGTGTTTCTGCTGGTGCGGTTTCTGATACTGGTGCAGCCTCCGGTTCTGCTGTTTCATTTTTTGCTTCTTTTTCTTTTTCTATTTTCTGTGCTTCTTCCTCTGCCTCTTTTTCAGCTTCCTCAGCTTCTAGCATTAGCTTTTCAAATTCCTCTACCTCTTGGTCAATTTCATTCAGAAGAATTTGCATTTCTTCACCAGTAAGGTCTTTGTCTGCTTTAACTTCCTCGCGTCTTTTTAGTAACCCAAAGGTAATTAGCTCTCCGTCCTCCATTGCTCTTGCTATATCCACTGCATCTTCTGCCTCACCTCGACCTAGGTGAATCCAATATTTCAAGTACTCTGCATCTGTTTGAAGGGTTATATTAGATAACACATTTTTCTTTTGTTCTTCGTCTAATCTTTCATTAGTAACCGATGCGTACGCTAACTCATACAGAACAATGTAGGGCATCCCTTTTACCGAATAAGGTTCTAATAAGGTCACTACCTGACTATAATTTTGTCCTAGAAAGTATTCATGGCTAAGTGTATAAGCTTCGTTCTTTGGCTTTTCATGTACAAAATAAATGATAGTAAAAATGATTGCAGGAAGAATTAGAATGCCAAGTCCGATTGCTAAGTATTTAGTCCACTTCCATTTCTTTCTTGGTAGCTTGATATTGCCCATTTCTACGATTTCAAGCTGTTCCATTTTTTCTGTAATATAGTCCAATAGAGCTTGGCTATCCTTCATACCCATGATGGTAGCTCCAACTTCCTTGAGCTCTAATATTTCGGAGTACTTTAAGTACTCTTCAAAGGTGAATGAATTGTCTATGGCTGCTGCTACCACTGCTTTTGTTTCAAGCCAGAGCCTATCTTCATCTGTTTCATACGGAGGTAAACTTCCTAATACACCATAGTAAAGAAACATTGGATCCAAAGCCTTGCTAAAGATTATATTTTCCGGGCATACTATTAGGTTTAGTCGGGGATAAGGGTGAGAGTAAACCTTTTCTACTAGCTGATAACCTAGCATCCACCTAGATTTTTCTTCTTCTCGATGAATGTCTCTAAAACGCATATGGTCTTTTGGAATCTCGGCTTGAACGATTAATTCGTCGTCAGTAATAACAATCTCCTTAGAGATCTTTGGGTTAACTTCTTTTAGGAAGATTATTTCCTCGGTACGCTTAAAAGCAACTCTTTCCTTTTGAAATACAAAGGTGGTTTTATTGGCTTCCTCATTAATTTCCGCACCCGTACGATTTTTCAAATATGTATATGGTCTATCTTTAAGTTTGGTTTTTGTTTTGCTCATATCTTTCTGTTTAGGGGCCATGTCCATTTCTCCTTCAAATGATTTCAATTCGGTCGCCGGTCGTAATGCCGCATTCAGACATTGTTAAATGCCCAGGGAATAATTTATCCTTGTTTACCACGCGTATCCAATGACCCTCACGCTTTGGGTTGGAAATGGAAGCGGCCTGCCACGCAATATCAATCATCTTTTTCATCGTGTAGTAATCAGATAGTCGGAGGTCAATAACTTTCCCGTTATACTTTGAAAGGTCAACTGTAATTTCTATATACAAAATGTAACACCTCTCCTAAAGAGTGTAAGCTTGCTTAAAATAGTTGAAAATGAAGGAAAAGCGCCTTCCAATATGGAATGACGCTCTATATATTACATCCTGAACAATACTCCAAGTTACCCTCTGATTTGGCTTGCAATTTGTTGATCTGCATCTTGTAGAGCTTGACCAGTGCGGCTTAACTGTACGCTAACTTCACTTAATAGCTCACGCATATCATTGAAATGTGGCTTAAGTCTTTCATATTGTTCAGCAAAGGCTGCACTAGAAGCACCTTCCCACATAGATTGCAATTCACCGATCATACCGTCCAAACGACCGATTTGAGAAGCAACCTCACTTGACTCATGACTGTAACGTGATGCCATTGCATCCAACTCAGCTGGTGTTACGCGAATAATTCCTGACATTTCATACATCTCCCTTTTGTTTAGTATTTTGATGAATTTATAAAATAACTGTGAGAGCTAACTACAAGATGAACTTGCCGTTCCTTCACAGATACTTCCAATACACTTTACTTCTTTTACCAAATAGATTACAAATATTTTACAGAAAATATTTGTTAATGGATATTTTTTACTTTTAATATACTTCTAACTATTTAATTTACTAAAAAAACCATTTACTATAGCCATATCCCCCTATTTTGTAATCTCTAAACCTCTTACCTTATATTTTTTTTTGGAGATTAAAAGGAGTTTAAGTCCATTGCCTAATATAATAAATAACATTCTCAAACTAAGTAGTCAAAGCATCCAAAAAAATCAATAAATAACCTTAGAACTAAACGCTCATAGACTTTTGTCCCGTTAATTTAATATTTTAAATTTAATAATATATTTTTACTCTAGATAATTTATTATTCAAACTAAAATATCAATAATTTATCACTCTTAACATAAACCAATTATTTTGACCCATCTTTTGTAACATTGCATCTGTCAAATATCTTAGTTCGAAGATACTTGAACTCATAATAACTTCCATCAAAATTTTCTTCCAACTCTCCATTCCATTACAAAAACATTACAGAAAACATTAAAAATCACATTATAAATACCATTTTTATTTGTTCAATGCTAAGTTCGATGAGCTTAATATGTTACAGGTGTCTCGTATGTCACAGGTGCCAAGTATGTTACAGGTGCCAGGCACCTGTAACATACTTGGCACATAAAAAAACCACAATCCATGCTGGATGTGGTTTTGTATTTTAATACGTATAGAAGCCTCTGCCTGTTTTTCTGCCTAGCTTGCCGGCTCTCACGTATTTTCTTAATAGAGGTGCAACTCGATATTTGGTGTCTCCCGTTTCTTCAAATAATGTCTCTGCTACTGATAAAAGTGTGTCTAACCCGATAAGATCAGCTAGAGCTAGTGGTCCAATTGGTTGGTTTGTTCCTAGCACCATCCCTTTATCTATATCTTCGGCAGAAGCTATACCTTCTCCTAGAACAAAAATCGCTTCATTAATCATTGGAACTAATATACGATTTACGACGAATAACGGAGCATCTAATATAGTAATGCTTTCTTTACCGCTGTCTTCTACTAGTTTTTTTACGGTATCATATGTTTCATCACTAGTTTCAGAGCCTTTTATGATTTCTACTAATTTCATGACTGGCACAGGATTAAAGAAATGCATCCCAATGACACGGTCAGGTCTCCCAGTTGCGGATCCTATTTCCGTAATACTTAAACCAGAGGTATTGGAAGCTAAAATGGTTTTTGGGTCACAAATTGCATCCAGTTCAGCAAAGACTCTTTTCTTAATATCCCGATTTTCTAATATAGCCTCTATTACTATATCAAGTCCTGCTAGTTTGGTTTTATCAGTAGTGAACGTAATTCTGCTTAGTACCCGCCCAATCTCACTAAACTCTTTATTTTCCTTTTTATAAAGCCTCCATAAATTAGCATCGATTGTAGATGCCGCTGTTCTTAGTATTTCGTTATCAATATCACAAAGCGTGACCTCATGTCCCGCTGAAGCCATTACTTGTGCAATGCCATTTCCCATGGTACCTGCACCTAATACACCAATTTTCATCATGATAACCTCCTAAAAACTCTTAGATGTTCTTTGTAATCCTTATTCCCTCATTATTCTTTTTGACACATATCTAGCTTCAATTATCAGAATATTATCTAATAATAACATTATACTTCCTATTCCATTAGTTATCTAGAGAAACATGTAAATTATGGTTTAAAAGTAAAATTGATTGCTCCCGAGTATAAATAACTACTTAAATAATAGACGAACACTATCCATCAATAAAACATATGTAAAACGTCTACCACTAATAATCCAATTAAATAGCTCTAAAAAAGACTTCTACTTTAAAAAAAGTAAAAGTCCTATACTAAATTAATTTACATTCTCTATAATGACGGCAATTCCCTGGCCACCACCAATGCAAAGACTTGCGACTCCATATTTTAACCCTCTTCTCTTAAGCTCATATGCTAAAGAAAGGAAGACACGAGTACCACTTGCCCCAACTGGATGACCTAGTGCAATTGCTCCTCCATTGACATTTGTTTTGTCTCTATCTAATCCTAACTCCTTTTCTACCGCTAAATACTGAGAGGCAAAGGCTTCATTTACTTCTATTAAATCTATTTCCTCTAACGTCATTTCTGCACGAGCAAGTGCTTGTTTAATTGCGGGTACGGGACCAATCCCCATAATGGATGGATCTACGCCCGCTATCCCCCACGAGATAATCTTAGCTAAAGGCTTAAGCTCATGCTTCTCCACGGCCTCACCGCTTGCTATAATAACCGAAGCCGCTCCATCATTAATACCACTAGCATTACCCGCCGTCACGGTTCCATTTTGCATAAAGGAAGGCTTAAGGGATGCCAATTTTTCTTGAGTAACTTCCCCCTTAATATGCTCATCCTGATCCACCATTATAGTTCCCTTCCTAGAAGGAACCTCTACAGCTACTATTTCCTCTGCAAATCTGCCCGATTCCTGTGCATGAGCTGCTCGTTTTTGGCTAAGTAAGGCAAACTCGTCCTGCTCTTCTCGAGGTGAGCTATATTGCTCTGCTAGCTTCTCAGCAGTCATCCCCATGCCACTTCCTATATACTCATCCGTTAACGTGCTAAGCACCATATCCTCATACTTCATCGACCCCATCTTACTACCACCAAATCTAGCATTAAAATTTGCATAGGGAGACATCGACATATTTTCAGCTCCACCAGCGAGAACAATATTCGCTTCGCCTAACAGGATCATTTGAGCTGCCGATACAATTGATTGACAGCCGGATCCACATAAGCGATTCACATTCATCGCTGGAACCTCTACTGGTATACCTGCCTTCAATCCGATATGACGTGAAAGGAAAGCTGCGTTCGTACTAGAATGAATCACGTTTCCATATATGACATGATCGATTTGATCCGGCCCGACTTCCGATCGTTTCATTGCTTCTCTTGCTGTTGCTGCACCTAAGTCATCTGCTTTCACTTGAGCGAAGGATCCTCCAAAGCTCGTAAATGCTGTCCTTGCTCCGTCTATTAAATAAACTGATTTCATCCACTATTCCTCCTAACTGTTTCGAAGAGAATTCTTTAAAACCTTTCCACTCGCATTTCTAGGAAGGCTTTCCATAAAGTCGACCTCTACCGGCATTTTAAATTTCGCCAAGCGTTTAGAACAAAATGCCAATATTTCTTCCTCCGTTATCTCATTTCCATCTTTTAAAACAACAAACGCCTTAGGCACTTCCCCATACACTGTGTGAGGGACTCCAACAACTGCCGCCTCTAGCAGCTCGGGAACTTGATAGAGAACTTCTTCCACCTCCACGGGATAAACATTCTCTCCGCCTCGGATAATCATATCCTTCTTTCGATCGACAATATAAAGGAGGCCATCCTCATCAAACCTACCTAAATCTCCGCTATATAACCAACCATTTTGGATTGCCCGATTCGTTTCCTCCTCGTTCTTTAAATAACCTTTCATCACCTGAGGACCCTTCACGACAATTTCTCCTACCTGGCCATGTGGTAACGGATCTCCAAACTCATCAACCACTTGAACTTCTGTCTTCGGTAGTGGCTCTCCTACAGACCCGACCTTATCCAGTGCATAATGGTCCTTTAAGGTTGTTGCTGCAGGAGAATTCTCTGTTTGCCCATAGAGATTTTGAACCTTTACATTTGGGAATAAAGATTTCACCTTTCGAACGAGTTCATAAGGCATTGGAGCTGCACCATAAGTCAATAGCCTCAAACTTGGAAGCTCTATTTGTTTAATCTTTGACGTGTTCAATAAAATACTGTACATCGCAGGTACTCCAAAAAATATAGTAATTTTTTCTTGCTCCATTGTAGTCAACGCCTGCTCCGGAGAAAATGCCTCCTCTATGACAATTGTCCCTCCCGCATAAATGACTGGAATACTAAACACATGACTCGCTGCGCAATGAAATAGCGGTGCAACAATCTGCATTCGATCGCTTTCATTTAGATCCATTGCTTCTCCCCAAATTTGTGCGGTCGCATATACATTTTGAGCAGAAAGCATGACTCCTTTTGGCTTACCAGTTGTACCTGACGTATAAAAAATGACACTTGTCTGTTGTTCATTTATAGCGACTTCTTTCATTACTAAGCTTGAATCTGCAAATATAGCCTCTAGTGTGTTATCCCCACCAACCTGTATGGTGTGTAAAAACCCTTCAAATGTCTCCGGTATTTCATGCAATACAGGTTCCAATCGAACATCATAAACGAGTGCCTTCGCCTCCGAATGCTTGAATATATATTCAATTTCAGGTGCAGCAAGCTTTGTATTGACCGGCATAACTGTAAAACCGCCAAGCTGGCATGCATAATAACAGATTAAAAAGTAATCCGAGTTATTTAAATATAGAGCGATAACATCCTCTCGCTTATAGCCCTTTGCTTGAAAAAAGCCTGCAAGTTGCTTTGCTTTTTCATAAAATGCGGAATAAGTAATCTCTCTTCCATTGAATTGCGTAATAATGTGATTTGGTCGCTCTTTTACGTGTGCTGCCAATTGTTCAGTAATTAACATAATAACCAATCCCCTTTTTAATTGATTAAGCTCACTTCATTACCTTCAATAAATAATCACTATAAATTTGTTGCAATTCTGCTAGAGATTTATCTCCAGCCTTCTTATACCATTGCTGAATCCAATTTAGAGCACCCAATAGCATCATTCGCACAATTTTAGGTTCATTAATATTGAAATCTCCACATTCTATACCAGCAAGAATTACTCGGTCGAACCAGCCCTCGTACTCATTTCTTTTCTTTAAGATGGGATGAAGGTGATCCGTTGAAAATGTTTCATCCGGCTTAATGATCATGTTAAAGGATTCCTTTTCCTTTACTGCATATTTCACATGAATAGCAATCATTTGGCGAAGTCTTACTTCATTGGAAACGTTGGAATGAAAAGCCTCGCGAAGCTCGTCAATTGCCTGCTCAAGTACAAGCTCATGACATCGGAAGATCAAATCCTCCTTATTCCTAAAATAATAGTAGAGTGACCCCTTCGTCATTTGAAGCTCTGCTGCGATTTCTTCCATCGTCGCTCGCTGATGTCCCTTTTCATTCATGATCTTCACAGCAGAAAGTATAATTTCCTCTTTCTTTTTTGTAATTTTATTAGGTGAGATTGCCAAAAGGATTACCTCCTTGCGCATTTACAAATCTAGCTTTTTAGCAATAATCGTCTTCATAATCTCAGTGGTACCTGCGTAAATGCTTGCTACGGGAATATCCCGATATCTTCTAGCAATCTCGTACTCTTCCATATACCCATATCCCCCATGCAAATGTAAGCATTCCGCAGCCACTCGCTTCGCCATTTCACTAATCCACCATTTGGCCATCGCCACTTCCTTCACTAAATCCTCTCCAGCGATGTGGCGAGCGGTTAATGAGTTAATATAAGTTCTCCCGATATCAATTTCCGTTGCCATTTCAGCAATTTTAAACTGGGTATTTTGAAACTTACTGATAGACTGACCAAATGCTTTTCTATTCTTTATGTAATCTAGTGTGATTCGAAGCATTTCCTCCGCTTCTACCTGACATTGAATAGCTACAATCAGCCGTTCCTGCTGAAGGTTTTGCATTAAATAATAAAACCCCTTACCTTCTTCCCCTAGTAAATTATCTACTGGGACTCGAACGTCCTCAAATATCAGCTCACCAGTATCACCGCTATGAATACCGATTTTATCGAGCTTCTTCCCATGCCTGAATCCTTCCATGCCTTTTTCCACGACAAGCAAGCTGATACCTCTATGCGCGGGCTGTGCGGAAGGGTCCGTCTTACAAACGATAATTGCAAAGTCAGCAATCGTCCCATTCGTTATAAACGTCTTTTCTCCATTTAAAATATAATAGTCACCATCGCGACGAGCTGTTGTTTTAATACCCGCCAAATCAGAGCCTGCACCCGGTTCCGTCATACCTATAGCATTGATTAACTCCCCAGTAACGCAACGTGGCAGCCACCTTTGCTTTTGTTCCTCTGTCCCAAGTTCCGCAATGTAAGGGCTTACAATATCCGAGTGAAGACACATACCACTTGCCAACCCTTGACCAACACGCTCGAGTTCCTCCGTTAAAACCATGGAATACGAGAAATCTAATCCTAAACCTCCATAAGCCTCATCAACCCATGGACACAAAAAGCCATTCTCCCCCATCTTCAGCCAAAACGAACGAGGAATTTCTCGCTTCTTCTCCCACTCCTCATAAAAAGGATATGCCTCCTTATCAAGCATTCTCCTTAAAGACTTCCGAAATAGCTCATGCTCCTCTGTCAAAAACGCAGCCTTCACCTACATCCCCTCCTTACTTAGTTCAGAAAATTGTTACTATTAACAATTATACAACCCAAACAAACAAAATAAAACTAAAAATTGAACGCCGTTTAAATTTTTAAAAATTACAGAAAGATTGCAGGTGCCTGGCAACTGCAATCTTTCTGTAATCAATTCTCTTACCTTAGTGACGTAAAAACACCCTAGCAACTTGCATGCTAGGGTGTCTGTGTATTATTTATTTCTGTTATCGTCGTCATTTGAAGGAAGATCATCATATGGATGTAAATCATTTGTTGACGGGATGTTATATCCAGTGCTCGGTGAATCCTCTTCATGAGCCGCATCCATAGGGTTTTCTGTTGGAGTATCTACACCATTTTGTGGTTCGAAGTCTCCGACTGGTTTAACCTCATCGATATGTGGCCCTTTTCCTCTTCTTAAACTTTTTTCTGCTTCTGAAGGATCACGGAAATTTTCTTTGAATGATTCTTTCATTCCCTTAGCTTCCGCTTTATATCTTTCCTTTGAAACGTCTGCGTCTTCGATACTTTTTTCCATTTTACTTAAATAACGAGCTGCGTGCTCACGTCCACCTAGGCCAAATGCTAGACCGAACGCTAAAGCAACTCCACCTAAGATTAGGATAAATGCAGAGTTAATGATGGCTGCTGCAATACCTAACTGACTTAATGCCATGAAAAATGCAAAGGCTAAGATAGCGTACTTAGCAACGTAACGTAGGAAATGCGGAGTACCTGATGAATGCTTCATAACGCTTCCTACTAATTTCTCTACTAAACTTGCTAACCAGAATCCTACTGCCAATATAACAACTGCCGCAAGGACATGTGGTAAATAAGCAAATATCGCTGTTCCAAGAGTAACCATAAACTCTAGTTCTAACACTTGTAGAGCTTCCACTACAAACAATAAAATAATAAACACTTGAACGATAGTACCAATTATTGCTGCAAAGGAAGGAGCGGATCCTCCAGTGGAAGCGAAGCCCATTTTACCAAATATCGAGTTGATGCCAAGGTTTTGTAGTAAAGTAACAACCACATCTTTGACCCACTTAGCAACAACGATTCCTACAAGTACTAGTACTATTGCTACAAAAATCTTAGGCAGCATTGCTAGAATATTATTTAACATTGCAATTGCTGGTTGTGAAATGCCTTGTAAATCTAAAATTTCCAATGCAGTAATGGAAACCGGAATAATGATTAATACAAATACAACGATTCCTACAATCTTAGAAAGACTCGTACCTTCGATAAAACTAGAAAGCTTCATTTTATCTGCAAGCTTATCTGCTCCTGCAGCCTGTAGAAACTTCTCTACTAATGTACGTACAAGCTTAGCTACAAACCAACCAATCGCAAACACGATTGCAGCTGACACTAGCTTAGGTATGAAATTAAAGAAGCTAGCAAGCATACCTTCCAAAGGTCCACTTAATCCATCAATTCCAAGTGCGTTTAGTACTGCTGGAATGAACAATAAAAAGATTAAATAATATGCCACATTTGCAGCAGTATCTGTCCATTTAACTTGGTCTACCTTGGAAGGGTCTCCTCCGGTTTTCATAATGTATTTATTTAGACTAAATCTATTTCCAGTCATCTTAATAACTTTTTTAACAAGCGTAGCTAGAACCCATGCAAACAATAAGATGAGACCAGCTTTCAAAATGTTTAGCACACCACCTGTAATCCCTGAATACATAGAGACAAATGGAGATACTAAATTACCCATATTTAAAATAGAAAAGAACAGGATAAATGCAAAGATTAATACAATAAAGAAAACTACCTTACTAAGAATTTTCTCTACTGACCACTCACCCTTAATATTGCCAAGTCTTTCATTGACACGGTACTTCCTTAAAAGCTTAAAGGTAGCATTTTCTAGTAGCTTAGCTACAAAAAAACCTATTAATAAGACCAATAATGCTAATAAAAGCTCTGGTAAAAAGTGAAGGGTGTTCCTCCAATATAATTCATCAAACATTCCATGTCCTCCTTTGTTTTATAAATGTTCCCAACCTCCATCTACCCCTCCTACGATTCTTCTAAACTAAAGAATTTATCAAAAGGGGAATAATCAGCCTGACACATGCAAATCAAATATCCTATATACTTCCTATTTTTAGGTCCTCTGATTTATGAAATTTCACTTGCACTTTTACTAATGAAAGAAAAAATAGCTATTCTAATCATCATTAAGCTCGCGAAGATTCCATTTCGCTCGCTATGCGCTATTTTATTTGAGAAATTCCTTTGTACTTTTTTCTACAATCCTATTTTTGCATAAATAAAAACTGTAGTAGCTCTATGCCACCACAGCTCTATGAAAGAAGCTAAAGTTATAGTACGACTTACTTATTATTTATACTTTCTATCGCTTGCTTTACACTACCAAAGGTTTGGAAGGAACTAAAATCGATTCCTGCTTTGACAATAACCATGGAAAGATTAGGTCGGATGCCGGTGAACAACACATGAATGCCAAGCAGCTCTAATACATTATGAATGGTGAAAATATGCTGAGCAATTTCCTCGTCAATTGTTAGAATACCTGAAAAATCAATGATTAAAAAATCAATGTCCATGTCAGGAATGGTAGGCAATACATAGGTCAACAAATGCTGTACTCTAATATAATCTATAGACCCAACAAGAGGAAGAACTGCTACTCCATGTTGAATTGGTACGATCGGAGCGCTCAAATCGTTGATTGCTCTTTGATGCTCTATGATCATTTGCTCCCTATGGTCCTCATAGACATGCATTTTATTAACCATCCATACATCAAACAAGTAACTAATTTGACTGTTGATGCTTACAATGCTTTCTGAGGTTACATGTAACGACAAACAAATTTCATTCAGATATTCTAAAAAAATGGTTCTACTTTTAACAGTAGTCGCGATATGGGCAGAAAAGCTTGAAAAATTAGCGATTTCATCACTTCGTACTTCATTGATCCAATGAGCTAATTCCTCTTCAGCGATATTTTTAGGTTTATTAAGCGCTGCTCCTAAAATGGATATAAGTTCTTGATTTCTTTTTTTCGTAGTTATATATGGTTCAATATTTATATTTTCATCCATGCTTTGTGCTTCCGCAACAACACGTTTGGTTAGCTCTTCTCCAATTGTTCCTGCATTTTTTACAAGGTACTCACTCACAGTTAAAATTTCATTCATTTATTTACACACCTTTTAAGAAGATTTCGTGGCGATTGCTAACTCTGTTCGATTGATCTGATGATGAGATGCATTCCAAACAGCTTTCCCGTCTCCGACTAAAAAGACCTGTGGAGACTCATGCTTAACGCCCAAATCACTCTCCATTTCATTTGAAACCGGTCTGCTCTCCCTCACCTTAACTAAATACTTCTCTAATGGCGTGTCAAATGATTCAAATTCTCGAAAAGCCCTCGCACTAATTGGGCAAGTAGTACTGTGTTTTAAAACCAAAATCTTCTGGGCATCAGATAGCTTTAATACATCTTTCCATTCATCAACACTCGTAATTTCCTTATAACTCGTCACAAAAATCACCCTACCCTTTCATCATTCTCCATACCCTATATACTACCCATTAAACCAATATTACTTACTATTATTACAGGTGCCAGGCACCTGTAATAATTGATAGACACTGTCCTAGCTTCTAAAAGTAGTTTTATCCCACTTTTAGGAAAATATTTGTTTAATGTATATTATATTTGGATATTAAAAGAGTAAGTACGAGAACATCAAGGAAGGAGCAACATGATGATAAATAAAAAAAGAGCGTTAATAATTACCTCCATTCTTTCAACTACATTCTTATTAGGAGCTTGCAATGATAACAACGATGAGAATGATGAAAATGTAATGAAATCTGATGTAGTTGAGCCAAACCCAGTTGATGATTCTGCACAAGTTGTTACTAATCCTGAAACAGACTATGGCTTCCAGGAATTTACTATGATTATCGATACTCCAGACAACGAAGATGCTGTCATTGTTGAGTATAAGTTGGACTCATCTTCAGCAGTTTATAAAAATATGCACACGGCTGTAAACACAGAAGGTGAAGGAGCAGCAGAAACACTTGATCCTATCTTTAAAGACTTAAATTTAACGAAAGAAATGAATACGGAGGATGTAGTAGAAGAGGTTTCAAAAGCATTTGAAGTAGAAGACTTCACTGCATTTAACTTAGACATCCAATATGATGATGGTGAAACAAAAAATTACGCAGTCAACTAAAACACTAAAGGCCAAAGCGATTTAACTGATCGCCTTGGCCATTTTTTATTTCCTCTTAAATGTTACAGGTGCCAGGCACCTGTAACATTTCTGACACCACTAACATTTAAGACATCAGTAACATTTCATCCACACTTGTCCCACGTTATCGATCTTCAAGTCTGGCGCAAAGTATTCCAAACACTGTGCCCAGTGTTGCTCCTGCTAGTACTTCTACTGGTTGGTGACCTAGTAATTCCTTTAGTTCCTCTTCTCTTTTTACAACCTCAAAGCTAGGGAAATTACCAGATAGAGCTACAACGTTTTCTTCTAAATCGTTCACTAGCTGAGCGATTTCTCCTGTATGGCGTCTAATACCTTGTGCATCGTACATAACGATTGCTCCAAACACAACTGCTAAAGCTGTTTCCGTGTGGCGGGTGCCTCTGTTTGCTGCTACATATGAAGCTAGAGCTGCAACACCTGCTGAATGAGAGCTTGGCATTCCACCAGTTGTAAAAGCTTGTTTTAAATCCCATTCTCCAGTTATTTTTTTATGGGTAAACACCTTTAATCCTTGAGCCAATCCAATTGCTGATAACGCCGTTATAATCCCTTTATTCATCTTAGCCATCTTCTACCTCCATTGTTCTATGTATTTTGTCCAATTAAATATACCTTATTAAAATACCCAATAACTAGCATAATAACCTTCCTTTCTTTAAGTAAACACTTATTCCATTGACGAAGTTTCCCTATTCTAATAAAATCACGCCTTTACACCCAAATAATAAAAAAATCTCTTTAAGACCACGTGGTCCTAAAGAGATTCTTTCATTCAAATTATATTATTGTTCCTCTTCCTCTACTGCGTCAGGTGCATTCGGTGCAGCGAAAATCACTTGCAAGCCTACCTCTAAGCGCTGGGCTGGAGTGCTGTTGGATACTTCAATTGGCAGCTTAAAGAACTGGCTAGTTAACGAAACGGTTCCAGGCTTTTTGTAGCTAGTGAACTGGAATGGACGCACATCCCATGTAATCGCTACTGTATGCACTTCCCCATCCGAATCAATAATAGTTGTTTGCTTCGGCAATTGAGCAAGAAAATCATCATACGTAATATCTGCAGGAACGGTTAAAGTCTCTAATCGACTAATTGTTTCGAGAGTTACCTCAGACGATACAACAATTTTCACGTATGCAGTTTTCCCTTTCGTAATCACCAATGGATTAGTATCTGCGTTATAAATTGTTTCTTTATAGGATTCCCCAAGCTCAATCTGACTAACACTCATTGAATCTAATGTATCAAAATGAATGGTATAAGAGCCTTCAGGAATATCCTTCATTTGATACACATGTTTTTGATTACTCGGTGTAGTGCCTACTTGATACACTTTATTCGTCTTTTTATTCTTCAAGCTAAAATTACTAATGTTTGTAAAATCCATCTTATTCATAGAGGATGTACTATCTTTGAATAAGCTAATATGTGAGTTGCTTTTTTCTGGCTCTGGAAATATCACTTGAATAGTCATTTCCAGACGTTGTGCTGGCGTACTATTAGATACCTCTAAAGGTAAATCAAAGAATTCACTAGATAAAGTTCTAGTTCCTGGCTTCGTGTAATTTTCAAACTGGAATGGGCGCACATCCCATTTCAATGGAACTGTATGCTCCTGTCCTCTTGAATCTACAATTTTACCTTGCTTTGGAAGTGCAACTACAAAATCATCATAAGAAATATCGAAAGGTACTGTTAAGCTTTCCAACGGTTTAATTTCCTGTAAAGTAATATCTGATTTTAATACAATTTTTACATATGTTGTTTTGTTCTTTGTAATGACTAACGGATTATTAGCAGGATCATATATCGTTTCCTTATACGATTCCCCAAGTTGAATGCTGTCGACTTGGAACACGTCTGGTGTAGTTAGCTCAATCGTATACGATCCAGTCGGAAGATCCTTCATCTGATACACATTCTTTTGATTGTTCGGTGTAGTTCCTACGTTATAAACTTTGTTCGTTTCTTTATTTTTCAAAGCAAAATTCGAAATGGTCGTAAAGTCAATCTTGTTTGTAGATGAGGTACTGTCCTTGAATAAGCTAATTTGTGAAAGTCCCTTGTCCAAATTGACTTTAGCTTTAACAGTAAGCTCTATAGAATGTTCTACCTTTGTGCCGTCCGTTCTTGTAAGTAGCAACACTACTGTCCCTGACTTATCCGCTTGCCCAATTTCAGGCTGTACAATTTTCCCATCTACAACCATTCCTTCAGGTGTAGACAATAAAGTCACCGTATAATCCTCGCCAATTAAAGCAGAAATTTTATTAACTAAAATATCTCCTTCAACTAGTTCTCCAATTGCTGACGGTGTAATTTTTGCAGCCTCTTGTTCAGCAGCTTTTAAATCAGCTGCTTCTTTCGTCAGCTTAGCCGAATTAGTAACCAATGCCTTCTGCTTGTCCGTTAGTTTATTATATTCAGTTAGTGCAACGGTAACTGCTTGTTTATACTGTTTTGCACTAGACTCTTTATTAATTTGATCGATTAGCTCTACAACTTTTGCAGCAATTTTCTTATCTTCCTTAGCTGCTTTTAATGCGATTAAAGCATTCTCTGCATCCACTAATCTAGTTATATCTACTAGCTTCTTCTGTTTTGCTGTTAGCTTTTCATAAGTGGCACGAACCACCTTGATCACTTTTTCATCACTTTCCTTCACCTTTGAAGCGGGCGGCACTACATAAAGCATCGCCATAAATAATTTAGCGACAGTTTGATCAATGATTGAACTTAAAAAAGGAGATTTAATAGAAGTCTTTTTCGCATTTTCTATTTGGATCTGAGCCTTTTCAACCGTTTCAAGTGGAGATGCATAAGCTGCCCCCACAAACGAATTCGAAAGAAGTGATATTACTAATACGATTGCCACAACTAATTTTTTCATAAGCTTCCGATTCCCCCTATTTTTATATAAATCTTTTTAAAATATTTTGCTGCTAAACCATTTCATTCAGCCGCAATATTTTCCAAAGATATACATATTATTTTCAATTCTATCTATCAGTCTATTTAATTTCAAGAAAATTTAGTTTATTAAATATTAGTTTATGATTCTATAGTCCTTCTATTTTATTTGCTAATTCTACAAGAAATAACAAATTATTATTTTATAAGTCATATTTTTAATTTTTTATTTTTTAAAATAGTTAACATTATTTGTATTTCTTAAATTTTATTCCATAAAAAGGGTTAATAAGATTCGAACGTCCTCATACTGATATCAGTTAACTAAAGAAAGGAAGCTGGTCTTATGGACACAAAAATTAAAAGTAAAGCTACAGAACAAAATAGATGGCATTACACAGCCATACTTCTTTTATTGTTAGCTATTTGTGATAGCTTTATCACCCATTTTGGTTTAAGCAACGGATATATAGAAGAAGCCAATCCACTGATGCGTTATATGTATGAAACGAGCATCCTTGGTTTTTTTTCGATTAAAATTATCTTACCGATTTTATTCATATTGATAATTACAAAATTAAAGCCAAATGCCTTTTTACAGTTACTTATAGCGGGAGCACTATTCCTATATGCCTTCGTCTTGTTCAAGCATATTTATTGGATATATGTACTCTTCATTACATAAAAAAATCCAGCAACTACCTAGCTGCTGGATTTAACTTATAGCGAGTTTTCTCTTCCCTTTCCCATTTTTGTAACAAAGGAAAAGGATCATATGCCCATTCCGTGCGACCATTGTATTTGTACATTCCATAATGAAGATGTGGAGCAAACTTACCAGCAGTCCCTTTTTTTCCATATCCAGAGCTGCCTACGTAACCAATGACTGTACCAGGTTCAACAATTTTTCCTTCCTCAATTCCTTTAGCAAACCCTGAAAGATGAGCATAATAATGATACGTATTATTCACATCTCTAATACCAATTCGCCAGCCACCGTAGTCATTCCAGCCCTTGGTTTCCACTATACCGTATGTTGCCGATTTTACTGGAACACCGCTATAGGCAAAAAGATCAGTGCCCTCATGCATTCGTCGTCCACCCCAGCCGCGCTTATCTCCCCAAGTACTGCGATAACTATAATTGTGGCTGATGGCAAGCACAAACGCCCGCTTATCCAGATTTAATACCTCATAGGTCTTATAAATCTTTGCATTCGTCAATATTTGTTTCACCGTTAGATCTTTGTCATAATAGCGCTTTAAAGCCTTTTCAAAATCCTTCTCTGAATGAACTTGGGGGCTTAAATATTGGACAAGCGTGAACATGACATCCTCATCATTTTGGCGATCCGCAATTCCATCATTATCGCCATCTCTTCCTTGACCCTCAAAATAAGAAATGGTTGTCAGATTAGTGTCGTCTCCAAGCGGATTAAGCGGCCCTACCCAAAAATCATCCGTAAATTGTACGGCAACAACACCATCTCGCTCAGGCAAATCTTTCCTTACCTCCTGTATATTCCGCTCATATTGGTCCACTGCAGCCAAGTAATACCATGGTAATGTATCCGTGGAGTACTTTATATAGTATTCCATCCGCTTATCTAGAATTTGCTCGCGCGTGAGCTCTTCGGCAGCCGAAGCCTCGGAGGCAAAAAATAGACATAGAAAGCCGACAGCCATTATTTTAATAAGCAAGCGCATGAATGTTTTACCTCCTTTTTAATTCTTTCATTAGTTTTCCCAAACGAATCAAAATCATGAATGAGAATTAAGCTTTTGAGCAAAATAAAAACGACCGCCTATTGAAAAGACAGTCGTTTACTTGAATTTTTACATGCTTCAATAAATCCTTTAAATATTGCCTCGGATGAATCATCTCCGGTTGTGACTAAGCACTCTGGATGCCATTGAATACCAATAACAAAGGAATGATGTTGACTTTCAAATGCTTCAATTATTCCATCACTTGCAATACCCGAAATTTGATAGCCCTGTGGAATTTTGCGCACCGCCTGATGATGAAAGCTATTTACTTTAATGCGGTCCTTTCCAATAATATGCTTTAACACAGTTCCTTCTCCGAGCTGCACAAAATGAGAAGCATGAGTACGCGGAGCTTTTTGATCATGCTGAAGTAAGGTTGTTTCAATTTGACCATAAATATCCTGATACATATCTCCACCAGCTGCAATACTCATTATCTGAGCACCTCGGCATAGTCCTAAAATTGGTTTATTTTGCTCCAGCATTTTTTTAATAAGCTCAACTTCAAATTCATCTCGTTCTGGGACAATACTTCCGAGACTTCTATGTGGTTCTTCGCCGAAAAGTGTCGGATCAATATCTCCTCCACCTGTTAAAAGTAAACCATCTATTAAGTTTGCAATAGAATCTATCAATTCAGTCTCCATATTCGGCAATACGATTGGAACACCTCCAAATCTTGTTACCGCATGAATGTTATCTGTAGGGACGGAAAGTACAAGCTCCGTTAAATTAGATGAAACACCGATAATTGGTTTCATAGAAACCTCCTTAATATTTTCCTGTATTATACAATTAATTTTGAATTTAGTAAATAATATGAAATTTTAACTTTATTGGATTGCTCGCATATTTAAGAAGTTTTGGTAAGCGAACCCTTTCACCTCATCCTCTGAAAAGCTTTTTAATAGCTCATTGATCAAGACTGGAAAATCGGAGGAATTATGAAGGCCATTTGTATAAAAGTCCATTCCATCAAAATCAGACCCAAGCCCAATTTGCTTTACGCCGCCTAAAGAACAAAGATGTTCTATATGCTTAATAAGCTCTGGAATTTCAGCAGTCTGGTTCCCGTTAATAAAAGGAGGGTAAAAAACTACATGGACATGCCCACCACGTGCAAACATCGCTTTAACTTGGTCATCATTCAAATTTCTCGGGTGCTCACATATAGCAGCAGCATTGGAATGCGAAGCAAAAGGATACTCCGCAAGATTCATCACATCCCAAAATCCTTTCTCACTTAAATGAGAGACATCCGTCAAAACACCATACTCATTATTTAAAAGCACTACCTCCTTACCAAAAAGCGTAAGCCCTCCACCTCTCGGCTCACCTGCTCCATCTGCACATAAATTAGCATTATTCCATGTGAGCCCTATGGATAGCACACCTAACCTGTAAAGCTGACGAAGCTTCATCAGATCATTTCCAAATGCATCAGCACCCTCCAATGCCAAAACCGCGCCAATTTCACCATCCTTTAAACTTTTTAAATCCTCCCATTTCTTTATATGCTTCATTCTCGGATTTTTTCCCAATACCTCTGTATAAAACAAATCTATTTGCTCCAAGGCATATAACCACTTCTGGTCATCTGGCACATTCGGAAAAATAAAAACTGCAAAAAACTGCACAAGGACATCGCCTTCTATCAACCGCACCATATTAGTTTCTAACTCCGGTGCATCAACAAAGCTTAATGGATTTACCTTGTATATTCTTCCTTGCTTAGCTAGCTGTAGCTTCAAAAGCGCATCACAATGCGTATCTACTATTTTCAATTAATTTTCACTCCTTCTCATCGTCATCAAGTTGCTCTGTTTCTAATTGGGAAGATAAACCTTGCTAGTGTTTGGCCCAATTGTCGGTTCATTTAGCTAATCGGTCGGTTTTGTGCCATAATCGGTCGGTTCTTCCACATAATCGGTCGGTCGCCCTGAATTATCGGTCGGTTTTGCCACATAATCGGTCGGTTACCCCGAATAATCGGTCGGTTTTGCCATATAATCGGTCGGTCACCCCGAATAATCGGTCGGTTCTTCCACATAATCGGTCGGTCACCCCGAATTATGGGCTGCTATGCACTACACCTAATCCGAGCTTTTTAATATTTGACGGGAGCTATAGAAAATACGATTTATGTTTCCGTCTGCTCCACTTAGAAACTCAATTAGATTTTCTTGATCCTCTAAAGTTCCGATAAACAAATTACCTTCTACACATTTTAATGGGTTGGGACCACTTGCTGTTAGAATGGCTAGGCGTCCATCCACTATATCCACTCTTACCTTCATCCCTTCTCCAGAAATGAAGGTTCCTTTAAATTTGAAAAGCTTCTCTACTGGCACATCGTGTGTTTGAAAATGCATGTGCTTGGTAGCCGGCTCCCGACCCTCTATGCCATTAAGTGCTCCAAGGAACAGCTTGTCGGATGGAACATCTGCTAGACTGCTTAGTAGCACTCCAGAAATTCCTTTCTCAGGTAAAATTCCCATAAACGAAGAAACTCCCTTCAAGCCCCCACCATGGTTAATAAAGGTAGTCCCAAAGTAATTGGGAATGATTCGTAGACCGTACCCGTAAAATCGTCCTTTTTCGAACTCTACATGTGGATAGACCATCTGCTGTACACTTTCTGGTTGTAGAATTCTATTCTCTCCAGCCATTCCTTCATTTAAAAACATAGCCAGATACTTCAGAATGTCATTTATAGTGGATTTTAAATAACCTGCTGCTCTCATGGAAGGTGCATCCCACCAAAGCGGAGCCTCATATACGTCCACCCCCTCTGCAGAGTAGCGCGACATATAAAGTGTAGTCGCATTTTCTTTCTTCTTTAATTCCTCCAAATCAAAAAAGCTATTATTCATTTGGATTGGCTTTAAAATATGATCCATTACGTACTCTTCATAGGATTGACCACTCACTCGATCAATAATTATTCCTAGAATTCCGTAGCAGTCATTGGAATAGCTGAACTCCTCCCCTGGTTCACCAAGCAGGTCGAAGTCTTGTTTTGCAATGTAATGAAGCAACTCCTCATACGTGTCAATCGCCGGCTCAGGATTGTTCACTAGGTCTAAACCATAATCTTTTGCGGATGGATCCTGATCGATACTACGCTTCCTTGCATAGACATGAGTTGCAATTGGCGGAAGACCCGATGTATGAGTCATCAAATGATGTATTGTAATTCTCTTGGATTTTTCTTCGTCGTGCGTTCGAAAATCTGGTAAATACTTCACCACCTCGTCATGGACAGACAGTTTACCAAGCTCCTGAAGCTGCATAATGGCTACACACGTAAAGGACTTCGTCATGGAGGCTATGCCGAAAATCGTGTCTGCATCGATGGGAAGCTGTTTTTCCACATTTCGATACCCGAAGGCTTTTTCATAGATTCGTTCATTGTTTTGATTAAAAGCAATACCTACCCCAGGGATTTTGTGTTCTTTTATGAGATCCTTTGCATATTGCTCGAATTGCCCCATCATCTCTATTTTATTTACCATTTCTTATCCCCCTTTATTATTATGAAAATATTTTAGCATAATTGAACTGTCAAAAGTCGTAATTATTTGAAAATAAAAATAATTACATTTTTCTGTAGTGACGTTCAATAAAGGAGTTAAACAAGGAAGCAAGAACTTGTTGAAAGAGCATGCCAAGAACAACAGGAATAGCAACTGCTGGCGGGAAGTATGCAGTTGCTAGAACAACTCCCGCGCTTATATTGCGCATCCCTCCAGTAAAGACCATTGCAATTACTGTTTCCTTCCCCTGTTTCAACAATCTCCCCGCTGAAAAAGAAAGAACATAGCCTAAAAAAGCGATGATGATTACAACAATTCCAAGCCCTATTAAAGTAAAGCCTTCCTCTAATAAAAACGGAGCAACTACTGCCCCATTTAGCATTACTACTATTCCCATGCCTACCTTAGAAAACGGAGAAAGCCTAGCACTTAAAATATCGACTACCTTGCCCTTCGTCACCTGATTTAGAATCATTCCTACAATGGAAGGAATAACAATCGTCCAAAGAAGTCCGATCATCATACCGAGTGCATCAATCTCTACTGTCTCCCCTACTAGAAGATGCAGTGTTAATGGAACAATTACAGGAGAAAGAAGCGCTCCTAATAAAATAATCGTAAGTGCCAGCACATTATTTCCCTTTGCCACTGCAACCCAAACAAAGCTAGTAATCCCGGTAGGTATAGACATAGCAAGTACTAGCCCTGTAATCGTTAGCATTTCTCCCGGAAACACGAGATGACCAATTCCAAGCGACAGCAGGGGCATAATAATATGCAAAATGGTGAACGTCACG
The DNA here is from genome assembly GCF_038593405.1 of Psychrobacillus sp. FSL W7-1457. Lineage (NCBI taxonomy): Bacteria > Bacillati > Bacillota > Bacilli > Caryophanales > Bacillaceae > Psychrobacillus > Psychrobacillus sp. FSL W7-1457. Next base: position 906,884 of record NZ_CP151993.1, on the reverse strand, counting down.
AAGATTGGAAGTGGATGTAAAACAGCATCCTTGAAGGAAGCGAAATTTGAATTTAGGCTACCTGCAAAGGTCATAAATGCAAAAATCCATGGTATTAGCCATGCTAAATCAACAATGTAATCAGATACTAATACTCCGATTATTACACTGACCGGAATAAAATAAGCCATCGTTTTTTCCAAAAATTTGTTTATGCTGAGCATCATAATCTATCAGTCTCCAATCCTAACGTCACTAAAGAATAACCTTATGTATTTCCTCATATATTGATATATCGGATAATATGGGAGGGCTTATATGGGATATTATGTAAAGGTCGAAAAAGGTGTGAATATATACATAGAGGATATAAACCCATCAGCCGACAAGACGATTTTATTTATTCATGGCTGGCCAGCTAACCATCAAATGTTTGAGTATCAATTCAACCAGCTGCCCGCACTTGGCTACCGCTGTATAGGTCTTGACTTGCGTGGCTTTGGAAAATCCTCTAACCCCTGGGAAAGCTACTCCTACAACAGAATGGCTGACGATATCCGAGTTATTATAGACACGCTACAGCTGGAGAACATTACGCTTTTAGGTCACTCGATGGGTGGGGCAGTTGCCATCCGATATATGTCTCGTTACAAAGGTCATCAGGTCGATAAGCTGGCCTTAGCTGGTGCAGCTGCTCCAATGTTTACGATGCAGCCCGATTTTCCTTATGGCACCCCTATAACTGTAGTAAACGAATTAATAAGCGATACGTATAATGACCGACCAAAAATGGTGCAGGATTTCGGCAATCTGTTCTATCACCGTCACCTAAGCGAAAGCTTTCAGCACTGGTTCCAAAATCTTTGTCTTACTGCGTCTGGCCATGCAACTGCGCAATGCTTAGAAACACTGCGTGATGAAGACCTCCGAAGTGATCTTACCCGCATTCATACTCCTACACTTATCCTCCACGGCAAATGGGATTTAATCTGTCCCTACGAACTAGGAGAGCTTATGTACGTACAAATTCAAAATTCTATGTTAGTCCCTTTTGAATATAGTGGGCATGGTTTGTTTTATGAAGAAAAAGAAAAGTTTAATGAAGAGCTTGCTAGATTTATAGGCTAGAACAAAAAAGGAGGAAGAAAGATGCAATGTCCAAATTGCAATCATGATCAAGTATCAGGAAATTATTGCTCAGATTGTGGAAACTATTTACTGAGGCATCAAAGAGAGATTATTAAGGAAGCTGCTATTGCAACAGAGGCACCCATTGCAGTAAAAGACCACTTGGCAACTTTGAAAAATCACACAAAGCAGTATTCCAATTATTTTATGCGCCAGCTTAAAAGTCCCTCGTTAACATATAGCAAAGGAGAAAGCGAATTCCCGAATGCTACTGTAAGTATTCTTCTATTTACAGCTCTTTTCTCCTTCTCGATTTATCTTTTTGCAGTTAACCAGTACTGGAGCAATCCACCCAGCTTTTTATCAACATTTATGGAAGTTTTCTTCGTCACGTTTGTTTTAACATTAATCGCAATCCTATCCATCTTTTTTATAAACACTATTTTTGGACCACAGCACTCTTTTAAAAGCATTATTAGCTTCTATGCAGGACAGCTACCAATTGTGATCATTGGCACTGCTCTTTCCGTGATCCTTATGTCTTTAAAATCTTTCGCCTTCGGGAACGGAATGCTAACCGTGTGTTTGTTATTAGCTGTTTTCTTCATCCCGCTTTATGTCATCAGTGCTATACTTACGAGCAAACAAGAAAACTTCGAGCCATTATATGGCTTCCTCTTATACATCGTTCTATACTTTGCACTCTTACTCATGATTACAATGATGATCGGCAATCTAACGATTAACAGTTATGTACAAAATCTAACTTATTTATTTAAGTGAATATAAAATCGTGGACCGTCATGTTGATGACGGTTCTTTTTTTGGGCTTTTCCAGGTTTGCTAGTTTCCGCAAGATTCTTTTTAATCTCTGCAAGGTTTTGATTCGTTTCCGCAAGGTTTATGCGCGTCTGTGCAAGGTTTTTTGCTCTCTGCAAGGTTCTCACTCGTTTCCGCAAGGTTCTGCTTCTTCTCTGCAAGGTTTTGATTCGTTTCCGAAAGGTTTACGTCCTTCTCTGCAAGGTTTTTTGCTCTCTGCAAGGTTCTCACTCATTTCCGCAAGGTTCTGACTCGTCTCTGCAAGGTTCTCACTCATTTCCGCAAGGTTCTGCTTCTTCTTTTGCTAGGTTGTCCCCCGTCTCTGCAAAATTCTATGAAACTAAAAAAAGAAACCCCGAAGGATTTCTCTTTTTGATTTAGCCAATTGGTGGGTGTATTGGGATAGTGTTTGTGCTTGAGCCAATCGGTGGGTGGATCGGGATAGCGTTTACTTCGCCGCTCGCACTAGATCCGATTGGTGGATGGATAGGAATAAAAGCGATTGCAACACCTGCTAATGTAGCTAAAATTAGGGCTTTTGTAGATTTTTTCATCATGGACACTCTCCTCTATTGATTAGTTAGTAGAACGACTTTCTCAAATTTACCTTCTTGTCGGTAATAGTCCGTTAAAATGACCAGGAATTGATGGTGAATCTCTTTAAGGTTTTCTCCTCTTGCTGTATAGGGAACTAATTTTTCCTCTAAAAAGGTCATCGCCTTTTCCCTCTCACCCTCCAACAAAAATAAATAAAAGCTGGAAAACAATCGATAGTGCATGATTTGCTGCTTTTTAGCCTCGGACTTCAACAAAGTAAAGCTTTCCTTACATGCTTCCCATTGCTCCAAGCGGAACTGGGTTTGCGCCAAATTATATAGGCACAAGAGATAATTATCGGAATTCACAGGGATAATGGCTTTACTTTTTTGAAAGTACTCTAAAGCTTGCAAATAATCTCCCATCCGCAGATGTAAGTCACCTATATTGTGATAGATTTTTGGTAGGAGATGCTGCTGGTTAAGCAATTCTATGCTTCTTAACAAATGGGTATACGTATTTAATGCTTCATTGAAAATTTTGGCCCGTGAGTAGTTTAAAGCAAGCGACATAAGTGTATGAAGGATTCGTTTGAAGTTGTATTGGTTACTATAAAATTGCAATGCCTGCTTACCGTATATGATCGCTAAGCTAGACTCTTCTAAATGTCCCTTTACAACTGCTAGATGATAGTGAAGCTCTCCGGTAAACGATCCCAACTCAGCTTGATCGTGAATAATTCGAGTAAGTTGCTTATCTGCTTCTTCAAATCTCCCCCTTAACATTAAAATTAAAGCACCCATGTATAAAAGTAAATACTTCTCATATTGGGAAAAATTTTGTTTCTGGGCATGTAGCCATTTTAGCTGATATTCTGCAGCGTCTCTATTATTTATTAATAGATAATAGCGTAGTTTATAAAGTTCGTATAGATAAATATGATCCGTAAACACAATAAGCTCATGATAGCCCTCTAAAGTTTTGAATACTTCTGTTGCCTTTTCCTCTTCTAAATAGTGAATATGACATAAGAAATCCTTTATTAAATCGAAAATTTGTTTTTCATTTGCCTGTACATCCTGCAAGTCAATTTTTAAACGCTCCAGCAACAAACGGATTGTCTCAACATTGGCTTCCTTACTGTTATTTTCTATTTTGCTGAGATGAGGCACAGAACATATTCCATTAGCAAGACTTGTTTGCGTTAATCCTCTCTTTGTTCGATAAAATTTTATTAGCGAGCCAATCCTCATAGTATCCCTCCTAATTATTGTAAGATATTTTTTCCCAATAAACATAATTTTCAAAATGTGTTAGTTTTAATATTGTACTACAAAACTAAACCGAAAAGGAGTTTTCACAGATGAGCAAATTTAAAATCGCACTTGCAAGCCTCTTAATTGCAGGTTCACTTGCAGCACCGGTACAAGCAAGCTCACCGGAAGAAACACCATCCTCAGTAGAGGACAGAAATTCGAATGTCGGGGTAGAAAAGTTTCGGGTGTATGTAGAAGCCAATAACAAGGCGAACAAAGCATCCTTGGCTAATCAGTACGAAGTAAGATGGGAGCTATCGGAAAATGGGTTCTCTACGGATATGAATGAAAAGCAATTCCAAGCTCTTCAAAAAAATAAGAACATTACCGTAACAAAGGTTCCAACTGTAACACTGGATCTGCCAGCAGAATCTATTACACAACCAGCAGATTTCGAGACTGCAGCAAACGCATCTCAGAAGACTCCTTGGGGCATTAAAGCAATTTACAATAATAGTAGTTTAACCTCCACTTCAGGTGGAAATGGCATTAATATCGCGGTATTGGATACAGGAGTAAATAGAAATCATACGGATTTAGTAAATAGAGTAGAACAGTGTAAAGACTTTACAGGTTCTACTACGGTGATCAACAATAGCTGTTCTGATGGTAATGGACATGGTACTCACGTTGCTGGGACAGCCCTTGCAGATGGCGGCAGTGACAAATCAGGAGTTTACGGTGTAGCGCCCGCAGCAGATCTATGGGCATACAAAGTGTTAAGCAATAGTGGCTCAGGTAGCTCAGATGATATTGCAGCAGCTATCAGACACGCTGCTGATCAAGCGGTTTCTACAGGAACAAAAACAGTTATCAATATGTCATTAGGATCTTCTGCAAATAATAGTTTAATATCAAGTGCAGTTAACTATGCGTATAGTAAAGGTGTATTAATAGTTGCAGCGGCTGGAAACTCCGGTTACGCGCAAGGAACAATCGGATATCCAGGAGCATTAGTAAACGCTGTTGCTGTAGCGGCACTTGAAAATGTACAAGAAAATGGGACTTATCGTGTAGCAAACTTCTCTTCTCGTGGCTATGCTTCTACAGACGGTGATTATGTAATTCAACAAGGGGATGTAGAAATCTCTGCACCTGGAGCTTCTATCTACTCTACTTGGTACAATGGTGGATACAACACAATTAGTGGAACATCTATGGCATCTCCACACGTTGCTGGACTAGCTGCTAAAATTTGGGCACAAAACCCATCTTGGTCTCATACTCAACTTCGCACAAACTTACAAAATAGAGCTAAAGCAGTAGATATTAAAGGTGGCTACGGAGCAGCAACTGGAGACGACTACGCTTCAGGATTCGGTTTCGCTCGCGTACAATAACATCTGATCTACAAATTTGGCTAAACGTAATCATAAGTGAAATTATTATTGAAAATATAACTACCATAAATAATCTATAAAACAACAAAACTGCACCCCGGCAACGCTCGGGGTGCAGTTTTGTCTATTAAACACCGTTATTAAATCGATTGCATTACGAGAGCATTACGGGTGCCTGGCACCTGCAATGCTCTCGTAATAATATTGGTATAGTTTTCACTTTGTTTCAATCGGTGTGAATTGTTATACTGAGATATTTTACAAGTGCCAGGCACTTGTAATAATTAATGTTAGTAGTTTTTGATTTGGTTTGTTGGTTTTGTTTGGATTTGTAGGCCGTATTCGTTTGTTATTCCTTCTATCGAGACGATGGTAAGTGGACCTGTTAGCTTGTGGTCTTTTCCTTGGTCTATGAGTTGGCCATCGCTTTTTCTTGTGCTGAGTAGACCGAAGTCTATTGAGAAGGCACCTTTAGTTTGGGAGAAGATGGTTTTGTTTTGGTTGTTGGTGTATTTAACCTTCGTGCCATCTCCATCTACTACTATAATAGAGGCTTGTTTAGTAATGATTGCTTGGTCTTGTGCGATTACTGCGCCATTGGCGTATTGGACTGGCGAAATGGTGAAGGTGATTTTTTCGTTGGATAGGTCATCGTCCTTGCTCGTTCCTTCTGTTATACTCCCCACTGCAAATGGTCCTTCGACTACCCTCAAGGTTGTTTCTCCCCATCCTACGTAAGCCGGTATAGCTTTACCTGCAGTTTGCTGAAAGATAGAGAAATCAGTTACGGCATTTGTATCTACTTCAGCTACAAAGGTCCAGCTCCCTTTACTATCGGCCTTTGCCTTACCGAGGGATGTGCCATTGTTCTTGAAGAAAATCAATTCATAGTTAGGTTCTGCTGTGCCTTTTAGCTCCACTTTGTTCCCATGGATGCGATAACCGGAAGTGCCTGCCTTGACCGCAAATTTTGTGTCTAGCTTGACTGCTGCTATTGATGCATTCTTTGATATATTAAATAAGGAGGTGGAAACTTGGTGGTATTCACCATTAATAGTGTCGCCAATATCCAGCCCACTCTTAAAGCTGTCCAGCGACACATTTATTCCTTCATTTTGAAAGATGTCATTATATATCTTCCAGCTATACTTAACTCCGTCTGTGGTCACAAAATAATTGTTTTTACTGTCGATAAATCTCACTGCTTTATTCCCAATCGCACCTTCTTTTGGCGGAGCATAAAGATTAAACACTCCAGAAGTCTGCGTTTCTACAGCCTTATTTTTAACAATTTTATGAATAGCAATAGTTTTATCTAACGCAGCTTGATTGGAATTATTGGCTGTGAAAACAATTTGTATTGCTCCATTCTTATCCGTCTGAGCATTAACCGACTTAGCACCTGCATTATTGTTAGCTGCTCCATTTACAGAGATTAGCTTGACGCCAGCTGGTATATCAATTCGAACTGCTTGATTACTCGTGTTTTTAAAGACAGTCGAGAGTGACAAAACCTCTGTGGTTTCTTTATGCTGAATGTTTTTATCGCCTATATAAACAGGTGATATATTTCCTGGAACTGCAAAGCTCACCGAACCATTTTTATATTTAATCGTATAGGTAGTTCCAGGTACCTGAACTGATGTTTTTAATGTAACGTTAAATCCATCACTGCTTAGAGATGCACTACTAATAGTCATCCCATTATTGGCTGTGAAATCGGATGCCTTTACAGAAGAAATAAATCTATTTAACTTAACGAGTACTGTCGTGTTATCGACACGAGTGACAGCTACTGCATTCATCGGCAAAGTATTGTTAATATTATTAATTGTTGCTTGTAGGCTTTTTTCCCACTTTAATGTTTCAGCAGTTAAAATTGCCTGTGCCTCATATACTTTAGCCGAAGCCTCTGTGTATCGTCCTCTGTTTAAGTCCTCTTGTGCACCCTTAGCAAGCATATGAACCGTCACATCATTTTTTAGCTCTGATATTAGCTTTTCAGCCGGGCCTTTTACTGCTCCTCTAATTCGATCACGTGTCGATTGACCATATACACGGTCTAACAGAATCGTCTGCTTTCGGAATTCCGCTGTCATTTCATGATAAGCCTTTTCCACTTGATCTAAATTATTTGCCTTTACCGCTAAGGATAGCGCATTTGTCTTTGCATGTATTTTACTGCTTGCTGTAATAGCATCTAAATAGCCCTGTGCACGCTGTAGCTGAGTTTTGGGCTCTATCAATAAAGACTCGTACTTTAATTTCTCCGAAAAGCTAGCCTTTGCAAGGGCAGCCTCCACTTTTACAATTGCTTGCTTCGCATTATTAAATTGTTTCCACGGCTGAGTGACCCCATCCGCCGACCCCTCCACCGAAATTGCCCACTTCAATACATTTCCAGCATTTTGTGCATCCACAACTAACTGGTTTAAGTTTGATGTGGCTTCAACCTGAGACCCTGGAGTCACGGCAATTATTGCTGAAGTAGCTACCACTGTAGATAAAATCAGCTTTCCGCTTTTATTCCTCATATTACTCTCCCTCCTATCGTTTATCGCTCAAGCCAATATATGTTCAAGACATATAAACTTATGAGAATAAGAGAGATTAGAAAAGCGCAACCGCCTTTCTCTGCCCCGACAGGCAAATGGAAAAAATCGAGGAGGCAGTTCCTCAGCCACCGGAGCTTTTATCCATTTGACCCCGAGGGGCAAGGCGGTGGAGCTGGACAACAAGAAAAGCGCAAGCGCCTATCCCTGCCCCGACAGGCAAATGGAAAAAAGTGAGGAGGCAGTTCCTCAGCCACCGGAGCTTTTATCCATTTGATCCCGAGGGGCAAGGCGCTGGAGCTAGACATCCAGAAAAGCGCAACCGCCTTTCTCTGCCCCGACAGGCAAATGGGGAAAAGCGAGGAGGCAGTTCCTCAGCCACCGGAGCTTTTATCCATTTGACCCCGAGGGGCAAGGCGGTGGAGCTGGACAACAAGAAAAGCGCAACCGCCTTTTCCTGCCCCGACAGGCAAATGGAGAAATGCGAGAAGGCAGTTCCTCAGCCACCGGAGCTTCAGAACTTTCTAGTTTCCTAAACAACAAAAAAACTCTGCCCAAGCTGAATAGCTTTAAACAGAGTGATAGATTTACAACTTTTTAAGCAATTTTGGCAAGTAGTCATGCAAGTCTTGAAAAGAATATCCTAAGCTTTTAGCACGTTCATTACTCATCAGCCAAGTTTTTGATAGATTGTAAGGTGAATCTTCTCCCTCAATGGGTTTTAGACTAATTCTCGCCTCTTTACCCGCCACAGCTTCGATTAATTGAACTAAATCCTGCAGCTTAATCTTACCGTTGCTGGTCGCATTCACAGCTCCGGTAAATGTAGAGAGTCCAATCCATGCAAGGAACTGTCCAATCTCTTCCTCTGAGATAAAATCTATATAAGCATCCGAGTTTACTAGATGAATTTCCTCTCCGCTCATAATTTTCCCAACATAATATTTCATTCGGTTGGTGTAATCATGTTCCCCAATCACGATTGGTGGTCGAACAGCAGCTACTGGAAACTCCGCGTGCTGAAAAAAGACAGCCTCCGCTTGGCGTTTTCCTTCCGCATAGGTAAAGTTCTCACTCGTTCCCATGACTATGGAATGCTTTTCTGGAATAAAATCTTCCTCTCTAGATAGCTCTTTTCCTTCATAAACAGACTTTGAAGAAGTAAGAACATACTTTTTCGTATGTCCATTAAACACTTCTACCGCATCCAACGCGTCTCTAGAGGCATAACAGATTTGATCAAATACAACATCCCATTTTTCTGATTGAAGCTTCTCTTTGTCAGCCAACAAGCTGGATCGATCTATAACCATATGGTTCACTTTTTTAGAAAAAACATGTGCCGTATTTCCTCTAGTTGCGACAGTTACTTCTATTCCTTCATTTAAAAGCGCCTCTACCAAATGAACACCAAAAAAACGAGTTCCACCTAAAACCAATACCTTCTTCAAACTTCCACCCCTCTACTGGATATTTATACCATTATAACTGATTAAAAATATGTAGCGAAAGCCCCGTATCCAAAATAAACGGTAAGAACTGATAATATACCAAACACGATACTCTCCATTGTTCCCCCAGTTCTCGTAGTTATAGGAAAACGAACTGTCACAGGTATTGGAAAGAATAATTTAACCCCATTTTTCGTAGCCATATCTAATAGAAGATGACTTGCTACTCCAACTGAAACTCCCATCATAATGGACTTGTCCCAGGTAAAATAATTCATCAATGCAACTAATAGAAGAATGAACAATAGACTATGCGTAAAGGATCTATGTCCAAACACCTTGTTAATAATTTTAGATATGAGTGGAAAACGTCTCCCTATCATACTTCCACCGTGGCAAATATCCGGTAGAATCGCACCTGCCACTCCTCCTACGACCAGCAATACCGGGTCATAATCTGTCATCTGTGAAATAGCAAGACTTGCTGCAAGACCGCCTATAATATGTGTGTTTCCTGTCATGCTATTAATTCTCCTTTTCTTATGTATCGAGAAAGCATGAAACATTTTACACTATTTGGTTTTATATCTAAATAGGTGAAATATCGTAACCTATCACTTTAGTTAGGCAAAAAGACACTATTCTCACTAAAAAAGAGACTTCTTATTCACTGGAGAGGAATTCTGCAAGAACTATCTAATGAATTAAGGGAAAAAACGGGGCTAGGACAAAACGCTCCTCAACAATAAAAAGCCTCGAAAATTTTACGACCTTGTAATTTTCGAGGCTTCTATTCAAATATACCTGTGATTGTTTTCCGTTACAGTGGACGCTTTCCGGGGGCACGGCTTCAATCTCCTCGTTACTTCGTTGAGGGCACTGAAAAACTTACGTTTTTAAATTTGTTTTTGAAAATAAAAAAGGGTACTTTTTGTTCAAATTGAACAGAAAATACCCTTTTTCATTTTCTTATTCTTGCTCTCATTCGTTGAGTAACTTTAGGATTCGCTTCAAGTTGACCGCAAATATGGTTGTGGCTCCTTGTATTTCCATGCCAAAAAGACCCCTCCTAATCGTTTATCGTAGCCGTGTCCACCCTTTAACTCACTATTCTTTGCCTCAATTTTATATCGCTCTTTGGCAAGCTGTTTAAATTCTTCGGTATTCTGAAATGCCTCTTGTTCAAGGTGCTCTGTCGATTTGATTGTGACACAATATGTTTTAGATTTAGATCCTTCTTTGTAACACCCACCTCTGAAATGGCATATTTTACATTTTTCCACATCAAAATTATTTTTGATTTGAGGGTTACGGTTGCCATGTATGGACTTAAGTTCAGCGTTTCTTGGTTTGAAATCATTGTGCGCACCCCTGTATTTACTTTTCTTTGGTATAGCAAGAAAAGATTTTTTTGCCTGAGTACATTTTTTAAAAATTCTATAGTGGATTGGAGTGCAGAGCGGTGACTCCTAGGGGATTAGCGGCCACGGCGAGCACCCGGACTGAGCGCAGCGAGGGAGAAGGCTTGCCGGGCCGCCCCCAGGAAAGCATCCGCTCGGAACGGAAAGACACGGATTCAGGAAATAGGAGCTTTATTCATACTCTATCCCTAAGCGTTTTAAAAGTACTTTTTCAGTGCTCTCACTTCGTTCCTGCGATGCTTTCAGCTCGAGCTGTTCCCCCAGGAATCGCCAGCTCCACTTCAAACAACAAGAATTGAAAGGTTTCTTACAAGAAATTGTGCGGACCTTAAAAATGAAGTAAAAACATGAAATCGAGTTTCCGTTTCATTTTTTTTAATTCACTACTAAATTTTAACCTGAATAGCTAGGTTTTTAATTTGTATATAGTTTTGAACGGCTAAATGACTTTTTTCTCGTCCAATCCCACTCTTCTTATATCCACCGAAAGGCATTTGCACGCCTCCAGCTGCTCCATACGTGTTGATAAAAACTTGACCAGCTTCAATACGAGCAGCTACATAATGAGCCACGTCAATATCCTTTGACCACACTCCAGCAACAAGGCCATATTCAGTTTCGTTTGCTAGCTCAATTGCTTCTTCAACTGAATGAAAGCGGACAACGCTCAATACTGGCCCAAATATTTCCTCCTGAACATAGCTCTCTTCATGACTAGTTGCTTCGATAATTGTAGGGGAAATATAATATCCATTCTCATAGTCTCTTACCTCTACACCCTTCCCTCCAACTAGCACATTGCCTTGCTTACTTGCTTCACTTAAAATATTTAAAATACGTTCGTGTTGCTTTTGGTTAATGATTGGCCCGACATCTGCATTAATGGATGCTGGTCCTATGGATAGCTCTCCAAACCTGACAACAAGCTGCTCTAGTAGCTCATCAGCGATCGTGTCCTGCACTAGCAGGCGTGAGCCTGCAGAGCACGTTTGACCCGCATTTTGCGTAATGGAATTGACAATGGCAGGAATTGCACGATCCAAATCGGCATCCTGGAACACAATGTTGGGTGATTTACCACCTAACTCCAGCGTTACAGGTACAATGTTCGCTGCTGCAGATTGCATGACCGATATTCCCGTCTGTACAGATCCGGTAAAAGTGATTTGGTTGATTCCTTTATGTGAGCTTAATGCTGCCCCAACCTCAGCCCCATATCCAGTTAAATGCTGAAAAACTCCCTTTGGAAGCTTTTCATGAAACCATTTTGCTAGAAAATTTGTGGACAAAGGAGTATCCTCTGAGCTTTTTACAATTACTACATTTCCGGTTGCAAGTGCTGCTCCTACACTTCGCGCAGTAATTTGAATCGGGTAATTCCAAGGGACAATATGTACTGTTACGCCGATAGGCTCCACTACTGTTACATTCAATAAATTCTCTTCAATTGGAATTGTATCACCGAACACTTTATCAGCAATACCTCCGTAAAACTCGAAGTATCGGGCTGCTGCTTCTACATCGGCTCGGGCTTGATTCATCGGTTTTCCAACGTCCAGAGATTCAAGCGCTGCAAGTTCCTCTGCATGTAATCTTATGTAGCCAGCTAGCTCCACTAATAATTGTCCTCTTTGAAAAGGCTTGAAGGCCTTCCATTCTTTGCTCTTCAATGCCAGTCTTGCTGCTGCCACAGCCTCGTCCACATGCGTTTCATTACCACGAACGATTTGAGCTATTACGTCACTTGTAGCAGGATCCCGTACATCAATCCACTGGTTGCCACTGACCCACTCTCCATTAATTAGCATATTAATTTTTTCCATAAAAAGCTTCCACCTCCTTTAAATATTCCTACCACCGTCCACATGAATCACTGAACCTGTAATGATTTGAGCCGCATCGGACAATAGATGCACAACTGTTGCAGAAATGTCAGACGGTTTAATCAATCTACCTAAAGGAACACTTTCTGCAAAGATATCTTTATTCAGCACTACTTCCCCTTTTTGAGAAGAAAACTGTCCTAGCATTTGAGTATCAGCAGGACCAGGATGTATTACATTTACTCGTACGTTATAAGAAGCAGCTTCTAACGCAAGCGCCTTAGAGAATGCCTCTACAGCACCTTTTGAAGCTACATAGCTTTGAAGACCTGGCCGTGGTCTCGTGACAGAAACTGACCCAATGTTGATAATCGATCCGTTTTTAGCCTCTCTCATATAGCGAATTGCTTCCTTACACGTTAAGAAAGTGGCTGTTGCATTAATATTGATAAGCCTATTCCATTCGGTTAGTTCTACATCTACAATTGATTTAGCAGCCTGTGCAATACCAGCGATGTTCACCAAGCCATCTATTCTATGAAACTCATCATTAATCTCTTTAAACATAGACTGGATACTATCTTCATTTAACAGATCAACCTGTTTCACTCGTAAATTTGTATGTTCCACCCCACCTACAGCATCGGTGTTAATATCTAAAGCAATCACAATTGCTCCTTTCTCTAATAAATCTTGAACTACTTGTAGACCCATTCCCCCACCAGCGCCTGTTACTACAATTACTTTGCTTTCAACTACACCCATTTCTCATCTCTCCTATGCATAAGATTTAATGTGTTTCATAATTTCCTCAGTAAACTCCATAGTATTAGCATTCCCCCCTAAATCAGGGGTCCTAACTTTACCTTCCACTAATGTTTCCTCAATTCCGTCCACGATTACTTTAGACAAATCTGAGTAGCCTAAATGCTCAAGCATTAAAGAAGTGCTCCATATTTGAGCTATCGGGTTGGCTATCCCCTTACCTGCGATGTCGGGAGCAGAGCCATGAATGGCCTCGAACATAGATGGATACTGTTTTTCGGGATTGATATTCCCTGATGGAGTAATACCTAGACCACCTGAAATTGCTGCTCCTAGATCCGTTAATATATCTCCAAATAAATTACTACCTACAACTACATCAAATATTTCCGGCTTAGATACGAAGAAAGCAACAAGTGCATCGATATGATAGAATTTTGGTTCTATCTCTGGGTAACCTGCTCCAATTTCCTTTGCTATTTCGTCCCAAAAAGGCATTGAAAAGTTAATAGCATTAGATTTAGTTGCAACCGATAAATGCTTTGAACCTCTTTTTTGCGCAAGCTCATACGCGTATTTGATCACTCGCTCACTACCCATGCGCGTAAACACACTATTTTGAACAACAACTTCATAAGGAGTGCCCGCATGTAAACGACCTCCACTGTTTGAATACTCACCCTCTGTATTTTCTCGGACAACAACAAAATCTATGTCCTCCACACCCTTGCCGACTAAGGGGCTTTGAATTCCTTTCAAAAGCTTGATTGGTCTTAGATTAATATATTGTTGAAACGCTCGCCTAATCGGTAAGATTAACTCCCATACCGAGATATGGTCAGGCACTTTAGGATCTCCTACTGCCCCAAACAAAATTGCTTCATAGTCTTTTAATATAGACAGCCCATCTTCCGGCATCATTTTACCGTGCTTTAAATAGTAGTCACAATTCCATTCATAAGGATTAACCTCAAAAGTGACACCTCCGTGTATATCTTCCACAAGCTGAAGCACTCTTCGTGCCTCTGCCATCACCTCAGGCCCTATACCGTCTCCTGGAATACAAGCAATTTTATGTATCATAATTAAATTCCCCACCTCTATTTCTATTAAATTAATAAGATTATATTATCATTTAAATAATAGTCTGGTAAAGTTTTTAACAAATAATTTAAAATTATCAAATAATTTTAAACGTGATTCATTAACGACTTCATTGGGATAAGTGGGATAAATCAGGATATTACAACATCATAGAAAAACATTAAGTAAAAATAAAATATGTTCTTCCTAGAAACTGATGGGATAAAATTAATAATTAAAATAATCAAAAAATTATAAAAACTAGTTGTTTATATATTAAAATATAATATAATCAATATTATATTATGACACCAACAGGTGAATAAGGAGGAAAGAAATGAAAACGCTTCAATCAATCAGTAACTTCGCAGGTAAGTATTTCGCCTTTATCGTAATCTTGTTTTCCGTACTAGCATTTATGGTGCCAAGTATGTTCACCATGTTTTCTGCATACATAACGATTTTACTCGGTATTGTCATGTTTGGAATGGGGCTTACGCTTAAAGCTTCTGATTTTAAACTCGTTTTTACAAATCCTATTCCTGTATTAATAGGGGTGGTTGCTCAATTTTCGATTATGCCAACAATTGCTTTCGTAATAGCATATCTATTAAATCTTCCGCCACAACTTGCAGCAGGATTGGTATTACTCGGAAGTGTTCCTGGAGGCACCTCATCTAACGTTATGGTCTTCTTAGCAAAAGGAAATGTCCCCTTATCTATTACCATGACAAGTGTTTCTACATTACTTGCACCCGTGATGACTCCCTTGCTACTGCTCATATTTGCCGGGCAATGGCTTCCAGTTGATCCGATGTCCATGTTTATGTCTATTATCCAAGTTATTATCATACCTATTATTTTAGGGTTAGTCGTAAGCAAGTTTCTACCGACTGTTACAGAAAAAAGTATTCCGATCCTACCACTTGTTTCAATAGTAGCAATCACTATTATTATTTCAGCTATCGTTGCTGGTAATAAAGAGAATATCGCAACAGCTGGATTTTTAGTCTTTATTGCTGTGTTACTGCATAATGCATTTGGTTTACTTCTCGGTTACTTTGCAGCAAAGCTATTTAAATTATCTAAGCAGGACCAACGAGCAATATCTATCGAAGTAGGTATGCAAAATGCTGGACTTGGAGTGTCATTGGCTAATAGTTACTTCTCTCCATTAGCTGCCTTGCCAAGTGCCTTTTCTTCTGCTTGGCAGGTTATTACCGGTACATTCCTTGCAACCTATTGGGCAAAGCGCGAGCTTAAAAATACATCTGCTTCAGACAAACCATTGGAAGTAAAACGTGTAGAAGAATTCTAGTTTAGCGTAGTGGATAGTAGAGCTTGCCAACAGTATTTCATAATTCAAGGGAATGTTAGATAGAAAGATTTAATAAAATAGATAGTTGATTATTAATTAGCAAACAAATACTTAAGTAGAATCGAGTGAAAAAAAATATGAGACCGATCTTACTTTTCTTATTGCTAATGATCTGTTTTGGACAAATTGCCTCCGGTTTATATATGCGACACAAGAATAGAAGAACACATGGCATAATTTTTATTAGCGCGGGAATAGTAGGCATTGCAATTGGTTTAACGTATCACTTTTTCTTCACCTAACCCTTATCAAAATACGGCAATTTGAAAAAACAGACCAAGAAGAATTATTCTTTTTGGTCTGTTTTTTAGTTTCGATTAATTTTTCATATTACATAGCGCTTGGGCGTAAATCTGCTGGTAGTGGATTTTGGTATCCATCTCCCACTTGCTTTAATAATTCTTTTTTTGCATCGTCAATCCGCTGTGGATTATCAAACAAATCTACTGCAGTTGCAGCTAATACTTTACTCGCATAGATCAATCCTTTATGTGCTAATGATGTTTTCCCCTGAGATACGAGCTGCCATGTGTGTAACGGTGTTCCCGCTACAAAACAAGTCGTGAAAAACTGAGCAGTTGGCACGATCCAGCTGACATCCCCTACATCGGTCGAGCCCTGCATGACCTCACGATTTTTCACATAAGGAATAATTTCCGTAAAGAATGGAGAATCTGCCGAATAAAACTCTTCCGAAACTGTATATGCAGAAAGCTTTTCTGCATCAATTACCGCAGCCTCGACTTCTTCAGAAGTAATAGTTTTAGCCATCGCCTTAGCGTATTCCATTTCCTCATCGTTATAGGTAGGTAATCCAAATTGCTGAAGCTTTTCATCCATCAAAACATTCAATGTATGGTTAGGAATATAATTAGAGCAGGCTTTATTAAATTTCACCGTGAGCTTTGTACCCGTCATTAACGCGGCACCTTCCGCAATATTAACAACTCGCTGATAGATTGCTTCTACATCTTTTAAATGGGGAGCTCGGATTAAATATAACACTTCTGCATCTGACTGAACGACATTAGGGGACGCCCCTCCAGAATTGGTAATTGCATAATGTACCTTTGCCTCGGAAATAATATGCTCTCTTAAATAGTTAACCCCTACATTCATCAGCTCAACAGCATCTAACGCACTTCTCCCTAAGTGTGGGGAGTTAGCTGCATGAGCCGCCTTTCCTTCAAACGAGAAATAAACCTGATAATTCGCAAGCGAAGAAAAAGAAAAGATTCCCGTATACGAATTTGGATGCCAGGTAAGGGCAGCGTCAATCCCGTCAAAGACGCCGTCTCTGACCATATACGTTTTACCCGACCCGCCTTCTTCTCCAGGGCAACCAAAATATTTGATGGTACCAGTAACTTTGCCTTGTTCGATCAAATCCTTCACCGCAAGAGCAGCAGCTATCCCTGCCGTACCTAAAAGATTATGTCCACAGCCATGTCCATTACCATTTTCAATAATCGGCTCTCTGACTGGACTTCCAGCTCTTTGGCTTAAACCGGACAACGCATCGAATTCACCTAAAATACCGATATTCGGCCCACCTTGCCCAAAGGTAGCGGTAAAGGCAGTCTCAATACCGCCGACGCCTCTCTCCACTATGAAGCCCTTTTCCTCTAAAAAGTTACTCAATATCTTAAAAGATTCGAACTCCTGAAATCTTGTTTCTGGAATATCCCATATACGATCACTTAGTTGGATAATTTCCTCTTCGTATAATTCTATTAGACTAGTTATTTGATCTTCTATTTTAATCATTAGCACTCACCTTTCATGTTGATAAATTTGTTCGATCGTAGCTAACCAAGTTTGCAATGCAATAGGTAGCACCGCTTCATCGATATCAAATCTTTCATGATGATGACCAGCTGCTAGTGTTGTTCCAAAAATGGAATAGGTAGATAAACCACCATTCTGTTGGACTCGTTCCATCATGAATGTCGCATCCTCTGATCCAGCTGCAAAATCCGCGATTGGTATAACTTCATTTACACCAGCAACTTCCTTCGCTGCCTTAATCACAAGTTCCGCCAATTCATTGGAGGAAGAGCACGTTCTTGCCTCACCTACAATTTCATAGGACAGTTCTGCCCCGTGCATTTTAGCTGCCCCTTCCAATACGGAAATAGCCTGCTCATGCACATAGGTATGCACCTCACTGTTTTCTCCACGTGTCTCAAGCCTTAACGATGCATGAGAGGGAATAATATTCCGCCCATCCCCGGCTATGCACGTACCCACGTTAATACGAGAAGCCCCACCACTATGCCGCGAAATGGAGTGAAGTCCAAGAATGGCAGAGGCTGCAGCTAATAATGCATTCGTACCCTTTTCAGGCTCAGCACCTGCGTGAGCGGCCTTCCCAGTGAAGGTTGCATCTATTTTAGAAGTAGCTAAAAACCCATTCGAACCTCCAATTACCGTGCCTAAAGGTGATCCTGTACCGACATGCATGCTGAGAAAGTAATCGACGTCATCTACTACACCAGCATCGACCATGGACTTTGCTCCTCGCACACCTTCCTCTGCTGGCTGGAATATAATCTTGATGACCCCTTCAATATTCTCTTTATTTTGCGAGAGAATAGTAGCCAGTCCTAAACCAATCGAGCTATGAGCATCGTGGCCACAAGCATGCATCCTGCCTTCATATTTAGATACAAACTCTTCCTCTATCGGTAGATGAGTAGTCTCTTTTGATTCTAAAAGATCTAAAGCATCCATATCGAAACGAAAACCAATTGTCGGTCCTGGTTTAGAGCCGACTATTGTACCGACTACTCCAGTATATCCACCGACCATTTTTTCTAAGTATTCGATATGTCCCCCGTTTTCCACGGCACTTTCATAAACCTTCGTTAGGATCTCCTCTGACGGCACTCCCATACGATTCTCTGATACTACCTCTCTACCAACCTGCACTTGAAAACCAAGATTTTTCAGCTCATTTGCTATAATGGAAGCGGTTCGAAACTCTGTCCATCCTACCTCTGGATATTGATGGAGGTTTCTTCTCCATACCTTCATTTGTTCCAATGAATTCGAAGGAATTGTAAATAAACTCAAGTACGTTCACTCCTTAATTCATTTAATTTAAATACAAGGATACTCCTGGTCCGATTGGAATTCCGAAAAATGCAAAAACTAACATTAAAGCAACCCAAACGATTAGGAACACAATAGTATACGGAATCATTAGTGACATAAGCGTACCAATACCTGCTTTTTTATCGTAAAGGTGCATGAATGATAAGATAATCGCAAAATAAGGGTTCAACGGTGTCACCATGTTCGTGGAGGACTCTCCAATACGATAAGCTAGTTGGATAAATGCGGGATGATACCCTAGCAGCATAAAGATTGGGATAAATACGGGACCAACTAATGCCCATAGAGCCGAGCCACTAATGATAAACAAACTTAAAAATGCTACTAAAATTACAAATAACACGATAACAAAAATATTTGTCATATTGAACTTAGTTAATAGATCTGCGCAATTTACCGCTAACCAAATAGCTATATTCGACCAGTTAAAATAGGCAACAAACTGAGCAATCATAAAGATTAAAACGATATAGCCAGACAAGCTTCCTATCGCCTCTGTCATTATTTTTGGAACATCAGCTGTAGACTGAATTTTTTTTGTCGTAACTCCGTATACAATACCTACCGTTACAAAGAACAAGAACAAAACAGGAACAATCCCTGATAAAAATGGTGAACGTAAAATAGTGCCATCTTCATTTAAAAGTGGAGAATTAGGAATAAGCATACCAATAACTACAATTGCAATAAATATAATGGCTGCTATTAACGTATTACGTAATCCTTTCTTTTCCAAAGGGCTAATATCTTTTGAGAACGCTTGTTGCTTCCCTGTATATGTACCAAGTCTAGGCTCAACATACTTTTCAGTAATAATTGTCCCTACGGCTGCAAGTAAGAACGTAGAGGCACTCATAAAGAACCAGTTATCTAGCGGTGTTACGATTACATCCGGGTTAATACCCTTAGCAATTTCCGTAGAAATACCAGAAAGTAATGCATCCGTTCCTGCGATTAGTATATTTGCTGTAAAACCAATTCCTGTACTAGCTACACCAACTGCTAAACCTGCTAGAGGATGTCTGCCTAGAGATAGAAAGACTAAAGCCGCTAAAGGTGGAATTACTACAAATGCAGCATCCGAAGCTATATTTCCTAAAATACCAATGAAAAACACGGTAAACGTAATAATTTTTGTAGGCGTTTTAACAATGGCACGCTTCATGAGCATTTCCAATAAACCTACTTTTTCCGCTAATCCGATTCCTAACATAATGGTCAGTACGAGACCAAGCGGTGCAAAACTCGTGAAATTCGTAAGAGTATTAGCTAGTATAAACTGGAGACCTTCGCCCGAGAGTATACTCTTAACTACAACCGTTTCCTCGGTATTCGGGTGGATAACCTCTGCACCAACTAAATTTAAAATTGCTGAAACAATCATTAATGCCAAAGTTAGATAGAAAAAGAGAATAAATGGATCTGGCAGCTTATTTCCTATCCGTTCAACTAAAGAAAGAAACTTGGAAAATTTACCGTTATCTTTCATCTCCACACTGTTAGTTGTAATAATAATCACCCCTTTTTTTATTAAAAGACACTTTTTGTACCTGTCTTTAAAGAATAGGGTAAACTATAATTAGACAAAATTCAACAAATTTTTAGAAAAAGGAGAACATTATAATTATGGCTCGCATTTTAATATTGACTACCGAGAATTCACTGGAATGGGTCAAGCTGGTAGAAACATTACCAGTAGAACCATGTGAGTATAGTTTTATGGTGTACCAATCATTAGAACATTTAAAGGATATTTTTTTAGAGCAGATTCGATTAGTCGACGGAGTTCTATTTAGTGGACAAATCCCTCACTTTTTTGTCCAGCAGCACTTCCCTGACATTGACATTCCGATGTTACATTTTGACGTTACACAAACGGACTTCTATCGTGCATTATCTGAATATATATATACAAACCGAGACTTTCAGATGAAACGTTGCTTGATAGACTTTTTATATGAGGAAAATAACTACCTTGGAGTGAAGGAATGGACTGAAGAAGAGGACTTCCCTTATATCTTCGATGCAACCATGCAGTCCTATGCAGATCAACAGGTATATGAAAAAATGACGAACTACCATGTGAAGCTATGGAAGGAAGGGAAGATAGATGTTAGCATGACACGACTGAGTCGCCTGCCTGACATATTGAAGCCGTATGGAGTAAATTTAATTTTAGTTGTACCTTCCCAAAGAAGCATGGTCGAAAAAGTAAATGAGCTCTTAAAAGAAATTCAAATACTCCAGCTAATTGAAAATCAAGTAGTCATAGCGCATTTAGAGCTATCTATCACACGGGAAAATTTTAGAGATTTGGAATATAAACAAATGTCCTTATACAAAGCGATCCTGGACTTTAGCCGAAAAAATAATATGAAATTTATCATTCATCAAAATACGTTTTTCTATGAAGTTATAACGAATTATAGCGACTTCAAACTAATAACAAGTGACATGGAGAGCTGCAAACTAGTCAGCTACCTTTCAACCGAGCTACCATTTGTAGTGAAAATTGGATGGGGAATTGGCAATTCTATTCAAGCAGCACAGTTAAACGCAGAAAAAGCAGCTCACTTATGTACAACTTCGGAAACACAGTCCTATATATTAACAAAAGAGGCAAAGCTCATTGGACCTCTTGGAAGTGAAGACTATATTCAAGTAGATACTCAATACGATTCTGCAACGGAAAAGCTAAGCGCTAAACTAAACACGACGTCCCTTCAACTGAAGAAAATAATCGCAGTAATGAACAAGCTTCAAACAAACATCCTATCAGCGGAGGATCTAAGTATTCACTTAGGGATTACCGAAAGAGCAGCAAATCGTATTCTGAAAAAGCTAGAGGAAAAAGGGGCAGCAAAGGTTACGACACAGCAGCAAAAAAAATTAAGAGGACGACCAAAAAAAGTATATCAGCTTTATTTAGAGGAGGTATAAACGTAGGCAGCCAATCTTAAATAATTGGCTGCCTACGTTTAATTTATCTCTGCATATGTACTGGAAATCTGCTTATACATGATGATAGGTTCTTTTTCTTTTATGAAAGATGTAAATCCTAATTCAGTATAGTACGGTGATATACTGGTTAAGTTATCGATTACATGATGACGGCTATTCGAAATTAAAATCAATTCAACATTTAATAATGATAATTGATCCTCCAGCTTTTTATAAATGGCAATGCTAAGCTCCTTTTCATCCCAAGGTTCTTTGATATTCAATGTGTGAAAAACAGCTACGATACTATTGATCTTATCTACTTCACAAAATTTTTCTAAACTAATTAGGGAGTACGATAGCTTATCAGACAAGCAATCTGCTTCTCCACAAAGATCTAGATAAGAGGTTTTTACCGGATTAAACAAATGTAAGGAGGCTTCGCCTATTAGAATTGGATCGTCATGAGAATCTTTATAGATGAAACACTGGGCAAGAACTCTAAAGAACGATGTACCCTCCTCAACTGCAAGTTTAAAGTCGACATAAACATTAGCTACGTCCATTCTATTCCCTCCATATATCAAACCATTTTACATCAAAATATTATTTTATTTTTACCAATAATTTGATTAAACACATATATAAATAATTGTAATAGATAGATTGTATCATTAATATAGGTTTAAAGTACTATATATTAATAAAAAAAAGCGACTGATTATGGAGTAAACAGCCGTTTTATTAAGGAGAAACTATTTTTCTATTTAATTACATTTTGTTTGAAAATTGCAAATCAAATAAGTCTACCTTCTCACTTAACATACTAAATAAATTCATCGTTGTGTGTAATCGCTCCTGTTGCTTCATCAACGTATACTTAGAGACCGCTACATCCACGCTTATTTTGTCATAAAACGTAAGCTTGCATAAACCCCTTCCCTGATTCTCTATTTGAAACAAATGATTAAAGATCCAAATACATTCTAAGTCCTTATAAGACCTTGTTGGAAAAGCTCCGATTTTTTCAGCTATTAGAATTGGTGACTTATTTGCATAATTCATCATTTTCTTAGTTGCCTCCATTCGACCTTCTAATGTAGAAGCATGACGAATGCATGCTAAATTCAGTAGTTGATTGACGGATAAGGAAGATCTGAAAACTCCATGTGTTGTAGTGATAATGGATTTATATCCTCCACAAAATGCTGATTGAATCATAAGTGTATACCTCGTTATCAATAAAGAATCGTTATACAGCAGTTTTTTCACTCCCCTGTTTCCCCTTAAATAAATAATACTAAATACCCTCTCCTTTGTATAGTCTGAATTAACTGAATAATTGTAATTATTAATATAATATGGATTTTAATTTATTTTGTCGTATTTCATTAAAATTTTGCAAAACAAATATGACGTATGTATGTCAATTCTTCATATTTCCACATTCGAATATCGCTAGACTTCTCGTTATGCTATGGAATACCTAGGAAAAAATAGTCATGCATGATGGAACGGAAAAAAATTGGAACGTTTTGAAGATATTTTGTTTACCTATAAGCCAATGATATCTGCCTGCATTAGAAAATTAAATATTTATAAAAACTACGATACTTT
The DNA here is from genome assembly GCF_038593405.1 of Psychrobacillus sp. FSL W7-1457. NCBI lineage: Bacteria > Bacillati > Bacillota > Bacilli > Caryophanales > Bacillaceae > Psychrobacillus > Psychrobacillus sp. FSL W7-1457. The sequence goes on along the minus strand of NZ_CP151993.1, from coordinate 883,618 downwards.
TAGACAAGCTGGATATATCGCACTATGGAAAGCTTGGTTAAAGTTTGACGCTACCAAAGGCGACTTTGCTCCCTTTGCTTACCGGACAATCTATGGAGCATTACTCGATGAATTAAAGAAAGAACACCTCATCGAAGAACGTTTTCAAGTTATAGAAGAAGAACAATTGAGCAACCTACTAGAGAATGACAAGCTCCCCACTATTGAACATGACCAATTGTCCAATGCTATAAAACAATTATCGGTCGAAGAAAAAGAATTATTACGCTGGCTATTTGTGGAGGAGACCTCTCTCAAACAAGCTGCTACAAGGTATGGTATAACCGTTTCTGGAATTAAAAAGAGAAGAGAACGGCTACTATGTAAAATGAGGAGCTTGATGGGTAGAGGATAAATATATTTTTTTCATTTTATTTGGGAGGTGTTTGGTTAAGAATTGAAGTGGGTATTATTTAATTAAGACCAAGAGGGAGTGATAAGAATGTCAAAAGTTAACAAACAAGCATTACTCATCGGAAGTGTCGCAGCCTTCGCTATTACTTATTTATATAAAACAGAAAACCGCAGTAAAGCTAAGGTAGCTTTAAAAAATACGAAAGCAAAAATGGACTCTTATATGGACTCACGCAAAAACTCACCAACATACGTGACGAAAACAGGGTTTTCTGATCCAGGGGATCCAGATGATAACCGTATGATTGAAGAAGGTGCAATGACAAGCATTCAATATTTTAATGAAAATGCTCAAGATAAAGCTGGTAAAAACAAATATCCTAAATCACATAAAAAACAAACACCTGTTACAAAGGAATCTCTAGAAGAATCCAACAATGATTCTCCAGCGAAGCAAGAAAACACAAAAAGAAATAATCCTGAGTAATTAGAAACCTGTACTTAAAGTACAGGTTTTTTTCCTTGATTTCCTTGAATGGAGTTCCAATTAAATGCAAAAATTATTATTTTCTATTAAACTAAAATGGTAATTGTATGCAAAATATATGAGAGATGGGAGTAATGCTAGAATGAATTATATTACCTTAAATAATGGTTTAAAAATGCCCCAGCTTGGATTTGGAGTTTGGCAAGTACCAAGTGAGGAAGCTACTAAAGCAGTTTCTAAAGCAATTGAAGCTGGATATCGTTCCATTGATACAGCAATGATTTATAAAAACGAAGAAGGCGTCGGGGAGGCATTAAAAAATGCCAATGTAGCTCGCGAAGATTTATTTATCACTACAAAGGTTTGGAATAGCGACCAAGGCTACGAAAATACCTTACGCGCATACGAAGAAAGCCTTGAACGTCTAGGTCTTGACTATGTTGACTTATATTTAATTCACTGGCCAACCCCTCAATTTGATAGTTATGTCGAAACATATAAAGCTATGGAAAAGCTATACAAAGATGGACGAGTAAAGGCGATCGGTGTTTGCAATTTTGAAATAGAACACTTAGAGCGCATTTTAGAGGAATGTGAAATCCCACCGGTATTAAACCAAGTAGAATGTCATCCTTACTTAGATCAAAGTAAACTAAAGGAATTCTGTGCCAAGCATAATATTTTTGTAGAAGCATGGAGTCCTCTAGACCAAGGTGGAGAGGTACTGCAAGATTCCATCATTCAAAAAATTGCAGACTCGCATGGCAAATCACCAGCACAAACCGTTTTACGCTGGCATTTACAGAACAATACCATCGTAATTCCAAAATCAGTTACTCCATCAAGAATCGAAGAAAACTTCCAGGTGTTTGACTTTGAATTAACTAACGATGAAATGGAACAAATCAACAGCCTGAACATTGATCGACGTAAAGGCTCCCACCCAAATGAGATGAATGTTCGATAAGAAGGTAGAGTCCACTTCCTAAAGGAAGTGGCTTTTTTTATAGCAATTCACTGTTAGCTATTATCTCAATGCCGTTCAATGCCTGGGTAGCTAACCTGTCTGCCTCACCATTTTCCTTACGCGGCACTAACTCATAGGTCGGATCAAGCCCAAGTTTTTTCATCTTCGCTTCTATGCGATCGGCCCATCCCGAAAGACTCGGCTCAATAACTGCCCACTCCCCACTCAATTGGTTAATGACAACCTGCGAATCTCCAATAAACGTCACAGGCAAATGGTGAACACCAAGCAGCTCCAATTCCTTCAAACACATATGTAGTGCAGCATACTCCGCCTCATTATTAGATATTAAATGTGCGGAGGGAGCATTACTCCGAAGGCGATACGCCTTACCACTCTGCTCATAATAAATTACACACCCCATACCCGACATCTTTGTTTGAATATCAAAGCCTCCATCAAAGTAAACACGCACATTATGAGGCTCTGTTTCAATACTTTTCAGGTAGCTCTTTAACTCCTTTAAAAGCCACGAGCTATCATACTGATCAATAAAATCTATCTGTTTTACTCTACCTGTTTTCTGAATATCTTCTGCAATAAGCAGCGCTTTAGCAACAGGCATTTCATCTGACCGAAAAAACGTCTCCGCCCCTCTAGGTGTTGTATAAGTCCACTCAATGCGAATCTTCATCCAAATCTCCTCCAAATCACACCAATATTTCCTGCGAATAATTACAACTAGTTTACCCGTTTCATAAAGCTTTATGTTCACGTTTATGAAAGTTTTAGCTATTTATATAGAAGGAACTCATTTATCCGTCAGCTAATGGAGTGTTCGATATGCGAGAATAGGCTTGTAGTCCTTGCCGACCTCCCACTCCAGCCAAATTTACGACAATGATTGGCTACTTTACTACAATCCTGCATTGCTTTACGACAATCAACTCATAAATTACTACAGTCACTCGCCGTATCTCCTACTCCAGCCAAATATACGACAATGATTGGCTACTTTACTACAATCCTGCATCACTTTACGACAATCAACTCATAAATTACTACAATCACTAGCCGAATCTCCCACTCCAGCCAAATTTACGACAATGATCTATTTATTTACGTCAAATCCCGCACAAACATTCTCTTTCCCAAACCAAATTCCCTCTCCCAAACTAAAAAACAGGTTGTCCGAAGATGTAGATCTTCAAACACCCTGTTTTCTATCAGCTTAGTGGTTCAACCTTGGCTTTACATAACCAAAGCGGTGGAATAGTACATCTCCTGCAATTTCTATGTAAGTTTTGGCTTGGTTTGGAGAGCAATACATAGCTCCCTTCTCTACAAATGGTTCTTTATCGTCCGAATGATTATAGTCCATGACAATTACTATATTTTTGCGATCCTCTTGTAGTTTATTTATCATGTACTGTGTAAAGGACGTTTTACCCAAAATGATATTTACTTTTAGCACTTCATCACCTCGTTTGTAAAAAGAATAATGTTACTTTATATTCTATAAGAACAAAACTGAAAAGATTGTCGAAACTAGGCGAGAATCTATATTTTTTTTCATAAATTTATAAAAAATAAAAGCTATTCCCCGGGAAATATATCGAAGAATAGCCTTTATTGATTATTTTGAAGAATCCCGAAGAATTGTTCCGTCCAATTCCGAGGATTTCACACTGTATTCTAGCTGGTCTTGATTGACTATGCCAGAGGTCGAAGTTATAACAAAAACGGATGCATCAAAATTAAAATGGTCATCTCTTGAAACAAAATCAACGATCTTTAAAGTATCTTCATCCACATAATCTACTCGTACTTCCACTGACCTACCAAACCCATCATTTATAGTGATGGTCCCAGAAGTCTTTGGCTTAAAGCTGTGATTAAATGAAGGATTTATAAATTGGAAATCAAGCGTATCCATTATAGAAATTCCTTTAGAGCCTTCATCATGGTAAGTGATAGATGTAGAGGCAAAAGCTCCCTCCTTTATCGTAGCATTGGCCTGATCCACCGAGCCTGTGCCATCGATACCATCCTGTCCGGGACCATACTGATACGCAACAAATGCATTTTCTATGTTTTGAAGCAAACTAACGGTTCCAACTGTCCAATTTCCTTCCTTGTCCACAGTTACCATACCAACATAAGCACCATTACGATAAACCTTCACTTTATTTCCTGGTTCAGCTGTTCCACTTATCTCGTAATATGAGCCATCAAAAGTCACAGAAGATTTAACCGGATTCTTAATAGTAACAGGGGCATAACGAGTGAGATCTGAAGTAATATTCCACGTTGATATATCTTTTGGATTAAGATTATACCCAACCGTCAGCATGTCTCCCTCAGTTAAAGCTACTATAAATTCCTCTACGGAAACAATCTGACCATGAATAAAAAATAAGTCATTCGTATCCCATTTGTATTTAACCCCGTTAACTACTATGAAATTTGAATCCTTATGAATAGGTGCATTTTCTAGCTTCAAATTATATTCACCTGCATTAGTTTGCAGCTGGTAGAAATAAGTAATTGCAGCTTTTTTGCTTGTTTGATTGCCATCAAGCTTTTGAATGGTTGGTTGAACGCTGGTTGTCTCACTTGAAGAAGCCTTTACCGTAAAAACTACATGACCATTCTGGTCGGCATAATGGCTCCATTCCTGACTTCCAGTATTAACTTGTCCATTAAAGGAAGTAATAATAGCTGTAGTAGCTTCTCCATTGGTTTGAGCCAGGTTTATTTTTACTCGGCCGTTATAAGGAGAACCATCGCTATTTGTAAACTTCGCTATATACACACGAGTATCCGTCGTTTCAAGGTATTGATCTATTAGATCGGTTAATGAAATACCTGATGTGTCCTCAACTGAAGGTGTCGTAAATTGCACGGAATGCCCTTTCCATCTCAGGGTATAGTCCGTAGCTGATTCTAATTCTGAAGTTGATAATTTAATAGACTTTCGATCATCTGAAAGCTTTGCCTGCTGAATTATTTCCCCCGGAATAATAAACTGACCAGGTTCTAAATGATTAATATTGTTTTCCATTGCTTTTGACAATTTCAAGGTTACTGTATGTTGGCCTTCAGGCGTGGCAAAAAGAGGTAACATAGGAATGGCATCCTGCACAGCCTCATAATTGTTTACTAGCTTGGAGTGAAATCTGTGAGTATTCTTGAAATCCTGTAAGTATTGATGAGCCTTCATCAGCTCTAAATCAGCTTCTATGTATTTATCTTCCTTCGAAAGTTGTTCTGCCTTTTTTATATGCATATGTACGGTTACATCGTATCGAATACTTTGTATGAGATGTTCAAAAGTGGGCTTTACTGAGTTTCGAATTCCGTCTCTAGTGGACTGCCCATAGACTCTATCCAGTAGCTTGGCTTGCTTACGATATTCTTCAGAAGCCACGTGGTAGGCAGTCTCTATATCATCTAAATTTCCAGAAGATATTGCTAGTTGAACATTAGACGTTAGGGCTTTTATTTTTTCACTTGAAGTAATTGCATCTATGTATGCCTGTGCTCGCTTTACTTGGACCTTTGCGTCTACCAGTGAGGCCTGTACACTTAATCGTTTAGAGCTCGAGAGACTGGCAGCCGCTTTTTCTGCTGCTTCTATGTATTTTATCGCTGTATTATATTCTTCATATGGCTTTGTTTTGAAATCTGCGAACCCTTCTACAGAAATGGCCCACTTTAATATGGTGCTTGCGTTTTGCGCATTTATTACAAGCTGATTCACATTTGTTGCAGCGTTAGCTTGGGTTAATGGCGTAGCTGCTATAATTGCTGAGGCTGCTACGGAAATTTTGAACGTTTTAGACTTTCCCATATGGAGCTCCCTTCCTTTTATATTAATCATAACATGTAAATTACGGTAAAAATATTTCTAAATTTAGGAAATTTTTAATTATTTGTTTCAATATTTTCCAAATCTACACACATAAAATGTCCCATCAACTCAATGATGGGACAGAATTAGGCTACTCAACAGAGATTACAGTTAGATTATCTTTTTTAGGAGGCTCAACTGGAAGCGTATCTCCTGGTTTTGGATTAGCCGGCGTTTCGACTACATCTGGTTTATCACCGTTTAATAATCTTAGCTTAGCTTTAGATGGAGTTTCGTACTTAATAGATATATCCTTTTTCACAAAGTTCCCTCCTCCTACACCATAAAGACCATTATGGGAACTAATATAGCGATATACACGGTATTCCTCACCCTTTTTCAAGCTTCGTACCTTTGTTAAAGATTGATCAGCCTCTAGTTTCCAAAGAGTTGTATCGGATTGGACCGTTACTTTTCCAATTTGACCAACCTTTAGCTCTGTTTTTCCCCACATTACTTTTATCTTGGCTTCAGCATACACACTATTAACTAAAAATAACGAAACTGTTATAACAAACAAAGCCACATACCTTTTTAACTTCATTCGCACTAGCCTCCATTAACTTGATAATTATTCCTATTATTCAGAATACCACACTTAAAGAAAAATAGAAAAATACTTTCACTAGTTTCATATTTATGACGGGTGCCAGGCACTTGTCATAAATATGAAACAATAATTCTTTTTACCTAATAAAATATCTTTGTATACTTACCAAATAGAACAGACATGTCTTTATAACCATTATTCTATTTTAAATAAAAATATTTTTCTTTTTTTCAATAAATAGCTCTTTTATTATGAAATAAGTCCTGTTATAATGAACTTCATAATACAACAAGGAGTCATTTATACTATGAAATCAAACATTACTATTTTACTAATATTTATTATTTATTTAACTTTATTCGGAAGTACTGCTTCTGCTAGTGTAATAAACAACAAGGCCTTTATAACTAGCAAAAATGGAGGTGATATTAGTTTTGGACCAACAAACGTCTTGAAAAATTCACCTTATATTTATTTCTCAAAAGAGATTATAAAAGAAAAGGAAGATTCAACTTGGACACAATCTTTCACGGTCCTGCCTTCAACAACTAGCATTAGCTTAGAACTTCCCTTTAAATTCTCTAACAAAGAGTATATAACCCTTTATAAGGATCCCTCTGGAAAGAAATTTAATGCAGGACATATTTCCAATAATAAAAATGAGTCTCTCGGATTATTTTTTATCTCCACAGAAAAAATTCAAAATAAGTTACAGTTGACTACAAATGTTCGAGATAAGAATATACTAGAATTGAAAATAGAAACAAAGAAACTATTAGAACCAGTAACTATTACTATTGAAATTACTAGTCCAGATATTGACACATACTTTGATAATAATGACTGGATTAAAAGGGGCAACCTCCATTCTGTCAGCATGAAACCTAGCACCTATTTGTTAGCGTCTGCTAATTATGAAATTTCAACGTTAAAGAGGTTAGATGCATGGAATAAACTTGTTGAAATACATAAAACCAATGAGAAATGGAGTAATATCGAAGGATTACAAAATCAGTTTGATTGCCATTTTAATTTTGCAAAAACTAAAGGAGAATGGAACTTAGAGCCTGCAAGAAAAAATGTGGGATACTTTTCTACTGTTATGTCCTCCTGTAACCCAAGTACTAAATAAATTCTCTAAACTTTTTACTCACATAAAAATTCCGACGAAATATGAATAACATTTTCGCCTAAGTATACATACAAAATTATAAGGAGTTCGAATTATGCAGCATATGGAATTCATCAATTTACTTGACACTGTCATAGGACCACGCACTATTTTTCATCACATGGAGTGCGAAATATGTGGATTTGATTTAATCTACTACCAAGATCCTGAAACTAGAACGCAAAATGGAGTAGCATGTGAACATTGTAATTATGTTAAGAAGTATGAAATTATTAGATAATAACCATTTACCCCCAGATAGTAACCACTTTCAAAAGTGTACCTATTTGGGGCTTTTTATTTTACCTCTCAATAACACTTTTAATAACTCTTACATTCTAGAGTTAATTTTTATCCACATTAAAAAGATGACTACGGCTATTTGCCGAAGTCATCTTTTTCTAGCTACATACAACACTATCTTTTTATTTACTTAATAGAATACTTACCAAATCCGTCTGTGCCTTCACCCATGAATTGGATGTTGCCATCAGTTGGAATTACTTTTGCAGCATTTTTCGAAGATTCGAATACGATTTTTGCAGTTGCTGGAAGAGGTGCAAATTTCCAGTTTCCATCTGCAGAAGGGTCGATTGTTTTCTTTTCTAAGATGTAGTCAATGATTGCTTGACGGTTTTCATCAGGATATACTTCTGTTTCGGTTGCATTACGCACACCTGGGAATGTTCCGTTTGCACGGTAATTATTTGTTGCTACAATGAATTGTTGCTTTAAATCGATAGGCTTGCCATCAAATTGTAGGTTAACAATACGTGAAGCATCTTTATTCACTAGATTACCATCTGGATCATATTTCGCTGGTTTTGTTACATCAATTTCATATGTTACTCCATCGATTACATCATAGTTATATGAACGGAAATCTGTATTGATTAACTGTTGTTCACCTGTTTTGTTTGCATCAATTTGATTGAATTGCCCTGCAGACATCTCTAACCAGTCTTTGACGTCTGCCCCAGTTACTTTCACATAAGAAAGTGTGTTGTCGTACAAGTATAGATCCGCAACGTTTTTAATCGCTAACTGACCTGTAGGGATATATGTGTAATATTCTGAGTCACTTCTTGTTCCTGCTTTAAATGGAGCACCTGCAGATAGGACTGGAATGTTCTCATTTGCAGTTCCTTTTAGCTTAGATTTTACATATTCTGTTTGTGCATCTGTAACGATTTGGATTGATGGATCATCTTGCACTTGAGAGAAGTAGCTATGAATATCCGCTGTAGTTGTACCTACTGCTTGGCGAACATAGCTAATAGTTCCTTCATGCGCTTCTTTAACTGCATTTACAATTGTTTGGTCTACATCAGATGCATCCTTAGCAATTGTACGAACTTCTGCTTTAGAAGAAGCAACTTTCCAGCCTTTACCGTCTTTTTCAAGCGTTAAATCAATTACACCTAAATGACTACCAAACTTACCAGGCATTACAACTGGCACGCCATTCATAGTTCCCTTGTCGATATCAACATTTGTTAGGGAAGCATCCACTTTACCTGGGAACACTTGGTGCGCGTGACCTGTGATAATTGCATTTACATCCTTAACTTTAGTTAATAAATAAGTTACATCCTCTTCGCCAACCTCATGTGTTGCATCACCCATACCTGAGTGAGAAAGAACGACTACTACATCTGCTCCTGCTTTTTTCATTTCAGGAACAACTTTTTCGATAGCTTGAACTGAATCATCCACTGTCACTTTTCCTGTTAAATGAGATTTATCCCATTTTAGGATTTGTGGAGGTACAATACCTGTTACCCCTACTTTTACAGTTGTTTTATTTCCAGCTGCATCAACCACTTCTTTGTCGATTAATACGTATGGTGTATAAGCTAACTTACCAGTAGCTGCATCACGAACGTTTGCATTTACATAAGGGAAGTCTGCATCATCCATTACCTCATCTAAGAAATCAAGGCCATAGTTAAACTCGTGATTACCGAATGTTGCACCATCATAGTCTAAAAGCTCCATTGCTGTAATAGAAGGATGTTCTTCTCCATCCACTAGCTTGTCCACTGACGATTTATAAGAGCCTAGCGGAGTCCCTTGAATAGAATCTCCGTTATCGAATAACAATGAGTTACTATTTTCCGTACGTGCATTTTTAATTAATGTAGCTGTTTTAGCAAGACCTAAGCTATTAGAAGCTGTGTCTTTATAATAATCATAGTTTACGATATTAGTGTGAATATCAGAAGTTCCTAAGATACGTAAAGAAACAGTATCCTTCCCAACTACTTCTTCACCTATTTTCTGATTATATAAGTCTCTTAGGAATTGTTTAAATCCTGGGAATGCATTAGAATCAGGAACCTTATCTATCAATGGGTAAACTTTAAGTAGGGCTGCAGTGGCTTCTTCTTTTTTACCTTCTTGTACTAATTTATCCGCTTCTACTATTCCCATGAAAATAGTTACGGGAATCTGTAACTCGTCACGTTTCGCATTAGCAGGATCCTTATATTCTTTTAACAATAAATCACGTGCAGCTTTACCAGAAAAACGATACATGATAGCTGTTCTAGATTTTAACTGTGCAGATAACGCATGATAAGACTTTTCAATTTGGATAACGTTACGGGCAGCTTCCGCCTCTTCAATATCCTCCATAATCGGGTTCAAATATTTATCCGCATAATTATAAGCATCGATATAAGGAATAATTCCTTTTGTTACTTTCTCATAATACAAAGTATCCAAATCTTTTAGCATAGAAGCTTTGTTTTTAGCGTTCGATTTAGTAATAACAGTTCTGGCTTTTGCATAACTTGCTTTAGCCTTGTTTAAAGCGGGATATAATTCTTTAGAAGTAGCAATTTTACCTTTTTGAGCTGGCACAACGTAAGCATACGCTGCATTTTTCATGTCCATACGAGCTTGGTCTACAATTTGTTGTGTCGAACTACTCGCAAAAGTTACATTTGCTGAGGCAAACAATGAAGTCGCTAGTGCAGCAGCGACTACCGATTTTTTTATAGAATCCTTTTTCACAATCCCACTCCTGTTTCTAATTTCTTTTATTATCTAACTAGTATATCTATTTTTTAAAAATAGAATAATTAATTACTCTTTAAAGATAATCAATTATTATCACTAAAACAATACGCACTCTGCGAAGACTATACAAAATAAAACTAAATACATAAATGAAAACCAAATTACTTGTAAATAAACATATACTTTTACTGTCTATTATATTATAGAGGTAGTATATTACAGGTGCCTGGCACCTGTAATAATACTTCTATAACATTTCACACTAAAACCATAGAAAAACCCCTCGCTCCACTAAGATCCGAGCAAGGGGTTTCCATTCATAATTTTTATCATAGTATTACGGGTGCCAGGCACTTGTAACATAACTCATCGCATTCAACATTTCACACCTCTAGTTTTTCGCCAAGCTTCCCGTTACGCTTACTCTTGGCTGGGTGAGTAGGCTGACAATTATTAAAGTGAGGACGGCCATTGGCAATGCGAATAATACGCTATTTAGCTCAAATGGTTTACTCAGCACTACTTCCCATAAAATTGTGCTCAATCCACCAACTACCATGGAGCTTAATATCCCGGGCTTAGTGGCGCGCTTCCACAAAATCGTCGCAAGCAGTGCAGGGGTAACTGCTGCTCCGTACATCGTATACGAGTACATTTGAATAGCTAGAACTGATGGGAAGTACATTGCTAGCACATATGCTAGTAAACCTAACCCTATTACAACATAGCGGTTCATCTTTAATAATTTTTTATCGGGAATATCTTTTTTGCTATACCTTTTGTACATATCATACACAATGTTTCCTGAAGCCGAGAGTAAATACGACGTTCCCGTGGTGATGATGAAGGCAACGCACGCACAGAGAACGACCAACCCGATTCCTAAGGGCAATCCATTGATCGCCATATTCAATACTGCAGTATCAGGAGTAATATTAGGGAACATCACAATTGCCGCAGTTGCAAAAGTTATCGTTAATCCAATTACCAGAACGCTTCCTACAAAAAAACCTATTGTAGAATTTCTTGCAGTTTTTTCATCCTTTGCTGCAGCAAATCGCTGATACATGTTTTGATCACCAAGTATCAATAAAAACAAAGGTAAGAAATATCCTAATAATTGCAAGTTACTAAGCCCGCCATTCCATTGCTTTGTCTGCTCTGGAAGATTTAGAGACAATCCCTCCAAGCCTCCAACTCCATTTAACACGAAAGGCAACCCTATTAAAAACCCAAAAACAATTAAAAGTGCACTTAACGCGTCAGTGTATGCAACCGAGAATAACCCACCGCTCACTGTAAGGAAAATAACAAGTATGGCGATGATAATAGCGCCTGTCTGTATAGGTAAGCCCGTTGTAATTTGTAAAACATATGCTCCACCAGTAAACTGGTAAGCCGTAATTCCTACATACGCCAGAAGTATTAAAATACTGGCAACTAGTCTAGCCTGACTTCCGAAACGCTTTTCAATAATTTCTGGAACAGTAAAAGCTTCCCCTTTTCGAACCCTACCTGCGATAAAATAAAGTACGATAATACCGAAGATCCCACCCGATAGATTGAAAATGGCTGCCCATGGACCATATTGATAAATGAAGCTTGCTCCACCCACTACCGTTCCTGAACCTACAAAGGTAGCTAACAGAGTTCCTGTCATAACCCATAAGGGGAGTGTTCTGCCTGCTGCCATAAAATCTTTGCTAGTCTCAATTGATTTTCTACTAAAGTAAACCCCCATCAAGGCCATTACAGCTAAATAAATAACGACGGCTATTAAATAAATACTCATCCCTTTCCCTCCCCTAATTAGTTAAAAAATTAAATCCTCCAGCTTACTTGGATAATGAGTAATTAACTGTGTGCCCTCCCCCCTTAAAATGACTGTATCTGAATGCCTAAAGCCTCCAACACCAGGTATGTATAGCCCAGGCTCCACACAAAACACCATATTTTCCTGTAATACAAGATCATTAGAATACTTTAATGACGGCTCCTCATGAAGACCTATCCCTATACCATGACCAGTCCGATGTCTCACATATTGCTCCATATTGGCATCTCGGAAAACCTGTAAAGCAACCTCGTTTACCTCTGCTGCTGTTACGCCCACACGTATAAAGTCTAATGCAGCCTGTTGCGCTTCTTGAGCCAGCTTAAATGCTTCCTCCTGTTCTAATGAAGGATTACCAACAAAAAAAGTACGTTCACATTCTGCTCGGTATCCATTTATACCAACCTGTCTGCTGTGAATCACAAGATCATTCTTATTTAGCTGCCTTGTATTAGAGAAGACATGCGGCATATTCGTACGTTCTATTCCAGATGGTGACATAACGAAGTAATCTAACGTCGAATTAGGATGCCTCTTTGCTACCTCTAGAAATAGAGCTGTATTTCCAAATTGATCTATCTCCATTTCAGTCATTTCAGGTGTTGCATGCTCTAGCGACTCCTTTAATGCCAGGCTGACCAAATTACCTGATTCTATAATTTGTTCTATCTCTGCTTCCTCTTTAATAGCTCTCATATGGATAATCTCATCATCTATGCTAACTAAATCAAATCCCTTATCTCTCAACCTCTTTCCTAATTCAACTGGGAGAGATGCAAACTCGACTCCAATCTTAGAATTTTTCGGATAAGAAGCAATCACTTCTTCAAATAGTTCTATATAAGAATTAGCCTGTGTTTGATGTAAAGGAGTTTCATAATAAACAAGTAGCTGGTCTGCTATAGACTTTTCCTTAGCATGATTTTCTTCTAAAGATGGCACTACAAGCTTTGTATGTTGTTGATCTACAAACAAAACGATCGGCCTAGAATATGTGATTGCCTTTAATCCACTAAAATAATATTGGTTTTCAAAGTTTAAAATAACTGAACATGTCAGCTCCTTGTCATCCATTACCTGGCGTAGCTGATGAACCCTCTTTTCCAAATTCATATGCTTATCCCCTTTCTTAATTAATAAAGTGTCCATCCTTCATAATCCTTTTGTTACCTTTCAAAATAGACAAATCGTCTAATGGGTTATCCTCCAAAATTAATAGGTCTGCGTACATTCCTTCCTTTAATAAACCTCTATCATTAAGCCCTAAACATTCTGCAGCTACTCGAGTAGATGCTTGAAGAACTTCCAACCTAGACATTCCCGCATCTTCCATTATTAATAATTCATCGAAATAGTAGCTTGGTGGAGTCACCGGTGAACCACAATCTGTCCCAGTTGCTATCTTTACTCCAAGCTGTACAGCCTGCTTTAGCATATTTTCATGTGGTTCCACTACATGCTTTGCCTTTTCTAATGCCCACGCTGGTATATGCTCATCCGTAGCCAATCTTTTCATTACAATCATCGTGGGCACTAAATAAGTGTCATTCACCTTCATTTTTTTGAGTGCACTTTCATCTGCATAAATGGCATGCTCAATTGTGTCCACTCCTGCCTCTATACAATTGTGAATTCCTATCAAGCCTTCAGCATGTGCTGCTACTTTCTTATTCTTCTTATGTGCCTCCTCGACAGCTGCCTTCATTTCCTCCACATTTAACTGCGGAGAACCTGGCTCCTCTCCAAATGTATAAATACCTCCAGTTGCCATAAGCTTGATCAGATCTGCGCCTTCCTTCATTACCTCACGGGTAGCTCGACGTACGGCATCGGGACCATCCGCTTCTTTACCTAAGTAATGGACATGTCCCCCTGTCATACAAACGGCTGGACCAGACGCAACAATTGTCGGGCCAATTAGACCTCCGTTGTTTATCACATCTCGTAAATTTAAAACACTTTTCCCTGGAGAGGCAACGTCTCGAACTGTGGTGATCCCCTCCTTTATCGTTAGTAGTGCATGCGAGTAAGCCTGCAGGGCAACCTTCGATTCGTCTAGATGCTCTATCTTCTTTTGCGGATCTTCCGTTCCATCCCACACTAAATGCACATGACAATCAATTAACCCTGGCATTACAATTTTTCCTTTTACGTCCACTAAATTTGCAGATTCTGTCTGTTCCACTTTTCCAGTGCCAACCTCTACTATTTTTTTATCCTCTATTATCAGATACGAGTTTTCCTTTATATCTTTATTTAGTCCGTCAATTAACGAACAGTTATACAAAATAGTCTGCATCAATATCCCCGTCCTCTCTTTAGTTAATAGAAATTTTAGATTTTTCCAATAAATTTTTCATTAGTTAAGGAGCACAAAAAAAAGAGACTATTTTATAGCCTCTAAACAAAATTAGTTGATTAACTTTAAAGCAATCGTAAATAGTAAGTAATGATTTTGGTTTTCAAAGCTGATACCCGGGTAAAGATCTTGAATTTTTTCTAGTCGATAGCTCACAGTATTACGGTGGACAAATAATTCCTCTGCACTTTTTTTCAGACTAAAAAAATTCTTCAAATAGACATCCAATGTTTTTGTTAATTCTGCATGGTTACATTCATCGAATTCTAATAAAGGCTTAAGCAATCCCCTTGCTGCCTCCTGCATAGAGCTCTCCTCTTTAATTAAAAATAAAAATCTTTCCACACCTATGTTCTGAAATAAAATTAGATTGCTATTCCATTGATCTGTAAGCTCTAGACAACGCTTCGCTTGTTTATACTTAAGCGAAAGATCTGCCTCAACCCTGATAGGTCTACCATCACTGCCCCCACAATGAACTCCTTGCAAAGCTGATAATAGCTCCTTCAAATGTTGTGTTTCATACGGAATGGAAGTGAGGCAGATAACCTCCTGTTCATATATCCAAATAATATTATCCGAACTTATTCCACCCAGCTTATCGTAAATGACGGTAAATCCATAGTTGATTAAATCTTCATTATCAAAACGAAATACATACAGGTAAGGCATTTTTTTTAAAGAAGAAGAAAGGCTAGAAGAGCGACTAGATTCTCGGCGTTTATTTTCAATAATCGTTTCCAATGTTCGTATCTCTTGGTTTTTCAAGAAACGCTCTAACGATTTTCTTTTTACGGCATCCAGGAGTAATGCCGTCCTCCCATACTGAATGGCAGAGTTAACCATCAAATCCTCTACCCCGTTATTGCATATGATTAAGAATCCGTGATTTTCTGTATGCTCCATAATAGGGAGAACAGAAAATGTCAAATCATGCTGTGTAGAAAACGACTCGGTCAATACCTTTTCTACCTCCATGTATTTTCCCTTGTATAACCAATCCTTTTCTTGCTCTAAAACCGCTTTAACTGTAAGGCTATATTCCTCTCGATTGTATGTATTGTTAGTCCAAATAGAAACAATGTTTAAGCTTTGATCCAGAAAAACAATTGGCGAAGCAAGATACTTCCCTAACGTTGCAACGATATAACTAACTCCCTTATCTTGGGCAACTGCCTCTAACAATTGAAGATTCATCTCCTCAATTCGAACACGAAGAGCATCATTCTCACCTAAAAGCAGCTCATTAAACTCTTTAAAAATCTCCTTATAAGACAAATCAATTGGTATTGTAAAAATAGGCAGCGAATGCGTATTAGCTAGCTCCAACAAGCTTTCTGGAACCACCGCACAACCAGCAGCATGAATACCTAGTGCTGATATCTTTCGTGAAATCAGCCAATCCACATGCGAAACGATTCCCTGCTCACCCTCAAAAGCCGCAAAAGTAGTCAAAATAAACCCAAAAGGATGAACACGCTCACTCCTTAACGGAAGCTCCTGAATATTAATATAATCTATCCCTCTTCCCTGCCCTTTCTCCCCACCAACCAAAAGAATCCCATACTTCTCTAGCCTACAAGCCAACTGCTCAACTGAAACCAAACCAATCACCACCCACATCATTAATATATTTAAATAACATACTAACAGAAAATTTAGTCACTTTTCTAACTATTTACCCAAGCAGCCATTATACCCTACATATCCCACCATATTCGCCCCATATTACCCCCATTATTATTTGGATATTATTACAGGTGCCAGGCACCTGTAATAATATCCAGATAATAAAACTCAACCATTTTTCTTACGTAACCGTCTTCAAATAACATAGAAAAAGCCTATTTCATCTCTTAAAGATGAAATAGGCTTTTTCTTCTTTCCCAACTACCAACTACTTTGGGAAACTCAGATCAACTAAAAACCATTAGTTTCCCAAAAGCTAACTTCTACTTCACTACAAATTTCACTAACACACTTTCCGTTAAGGGTTTTCCATCTGTCCCCTTCAGCTCATTGGTGATCATTAGCTCGTAGGAACCTGGTTTATATCCACCTTTTGGAGCGAAAACTTCTACTTGCTTTCCGTTTGCCTTAGACACAGCTTTATCAACTGGTATTGCCATTGAACCATCCTTCATGACAAAAATGGATTGATTCAAACTTGCAATGTCTACATCCTTGCTTAACGTAATTGTCCATTTTTTATCAGAGGCCACGGGTATATTTTTCTCCATCACTCTGCCCCATCCAAGTGGTAGCTCAGGCAGTGTTTTTAAGAAAAATTGGTCAGCTATTACTTGGTAGCCAGCTTCGTTTGGGTGAATATCCTTTGGATTTTCCAAATAGACCG
The DNA here is from genome assembly GCF_038593405.1 of Psychrobacillus sp. FSL W7-1457. Classification (NCBI taxonomy): domain Bacteria; kingdom Bacillati; phylum Bacillota; class Bacilli; order Caryophanales; family Bacillaceae; genus Psychrobacillus; species Psychrobacillus sp. FSL W7-1457. The sequence goes on along the minus strand of NZ_CP151993.1, from coordinate 866,564 downwards.
TTCCCTTTGCATCAAACGCTGGCGCTACATTAACAAAATGTACCCCTTCACTTTCTGCAATAGCCGCTATTCGATTATTAACAATATTGAATGCCATTTGTAGCTGCTGTCTCGTAGCAATATCCGTCATATGTGGAAACGGAAAAAAGTAGCCGAACAAATAGATTTCAGCATCTGGATTAATAGCCTTCACTTGTTTAACCGCAGTCGTTAGATTCTCCGACACCTTACTCAATATTAAAGTTGCAGCTGTAAGGTCGACATTCACACTTTCATCCTTAGGGTCATAAAAGGCCTGGATAAAATCATTAGCACCACTGACGATTGTTACTAATTCAGCTTCCTTCAACGCCTTTTGAACATCTTCTCGCTTCAGCTTCTCTAAAAGTCCATCCGTCGTTTCTCCGGATTTAGCAAATTCCTTCGTAAAGGAGCCTAAACGTCCTTCCTTCTCAAGCTTCTCGCTAATGATGTCTGTAAATCCACGTCCAACTCTTTCTCCATATGGCGTTTGACCACTAGCGATGGAATCTCCCAACGCCACGTAATCTATTTTTTCATTCGCCGCAAAAGCTGCTGGCATATTTACACTAAAGACAAACAAACATAAAGCTAATAATATTTGTACCTTTTGTTTCACTATTTTTCCCCCTTCTACGAAACTCTATATCTTATCTTATTCCCTAAATCACAACAAAAAACCTTTAGGTAAATAAAAAAAGTACAAGCTTCCCAAAAATCAAATAGCAAAACAATTATTACAGGTGCCAGGCACCTGTAATAATATTCCTATAATAATCCTATTTGCTTCTGCTAATCAAAATTATTCAAATCGCAAAGCCTCACTTGGATTCATCCGAGCAGCCTTCCATGCCGGATAAATACCGAACAGGCTACCAATCCCAAAGGACGTATAAAGCGCAAGCTTCACTGCCCATAATGGCAACACCAAGGAGAATATATCCACATTATTGTTCCAAAACTCTATAAACAAATATCCAAAACCAATCCCGGCAGCTCCACCAATCATACATAGCAGCAACGTTTCGAAGAAGAACTGCATTAAAATTTCGAAGGTTGTTGCACCAAGTGCCTTTCTTATACCTATTTCCTTCGTTCTTTCTCTAACTGACATCACCATGACATTCATAATTCCCATACCACTAATGACTAGGGCCGTAGCTGTAATCCCAAATAACATCACCTGCAATATAGAAGTAACCTTGCCTAAAGCTCCAAGCATTTGCTCCTGCTTCACCACACTAAAATCTATTTCAGAGTGATTAGTCTTAATTGCTCCAAACACAGCTCCATCAACTTGATCGACAGCTTCTATACTATTAGCTTCTACAATCATTTTTGTAAGGTTTTTCATATCTGTTGTTTCTAGAGCCGTCTTAATTGGAATGATGACATTATTGTCTGTACTAGATCCCAGGGTAGCATTTGGTGCGAGTACTCCAATGACCTCATACGTTTCTTCATTAATCGTTACAGTTTGACCAACTAATGTAGAAAGACCAGCAGCTGAAGCACTTTCTCCAAGAAGTTTGTTCATAATCCGCTTCCACCAAGGTTCCGGCTCCACTGTGGGTCTTTCAGAACTCTTTCCCTCATCATCGGCTATTTCCTTACTTCCAAGAAGAGTTTCATGTATGTTATTTCCTAACACGATTACCCTTGCCTTGGCATCCTGTTCCGCTTGTGTAAAAAAACGACCTTCCGAAAGCTCCGCGTGCTGAACTCGCAAGAATTGATCCGTGGTACCGACCATGGAAGACTGAGCACTTTTTCCTTCATGTTTCACTACATTAATAGTTTCGAGTATAGGAGTAACTGTTTTCACTTCTTCTAATTCTTCTACCACTTCAGCATCATCATATGTAAGTGTACTAGGTACGCTAGTCAATCCACTAAGCAAATCCTTTTCTCCAGTTGTCGTATCTAATAGCCTCCCTGGCATTACGAGAATTTGCTCTGCTCCGAGGCTCCCCATCTGCTTCATCAGTGTATCTTTTACCCCTATGGCAATCGAAGATAACACAATGACCGCAAACATGCCAATTATCACACCGGTCATCGCCGATAATACGCGAAGGCGATTCGACCATAAGCCAAAGCAAGCCAATTTAAATGATGTAAATAGCTTCATATAAGCACCCCGTTCTGTAACGTTAAAATACGCTGAGCACGAGAAGCTACTTCCATATCATGTGTGATCACAATAAGAGTAGCACCCTTTGCATGTACACGGTCAAATAGCTTTAAAATACTTTCCGTCGTTTCTTCATCTAAACTCCCGGTAGGCTCATCAGCTAGTATAAGAGATGGTTCATTGACCAAGGCTCTTGCAATTGCAACGCGTTGCTTTTCTCCACCAGATAATTGATCTGGCTTTTGTTTTTTCTTGTCTAAGATTCCCATCTCATCTAGCATGGCAAGCACTCGAGATTTCTTTCTTTTAAACCTTTTTTTCCCATAGGTTAATGGGAGCAGTACATTTTGATAAACCGATAAATTAGGAATAAGTTGAAAATGCTGGAACACAAAACCAATCTCTTCGTTACGGAGTCTTGCTCGACTGGCCTTCCCCATTTTATGTACGGATTTTCCAGCTAGCTCGTAACTCCCTTTATCTAACAAATCCAGGGTTCCTAACAAATTGAGCATCGTGCTCTTACCTGAACCCGACTTCCCCATGATTGCCACGTACTCTCCCTGTTCCACACGAAGATTCATTCCGCGCAATATCTCCATGTGCTTTGTCCCTGAACGATATTTTTTTCGTACATCCCGGAGTTCTATCATTTTACATTCCTCATTTCTTACAACCTCAAGTGTCTTCTTTCCCCTCCATAATACGACAAATCAGATTAAATGCCTCCAAAAAGTGGGTAAAATGCCTCTATTCTACCACAACGTAAAAAGAGGTACATGAGATTCTGACTGTCTCCCACAGAGCATGAATCTATCTTTCTAACCGTTTTCCCTCATTTCCCTTTCTTTCCGACAAACAATCCACCGTCGAATAAAAATCGTACTTTTTAATTGAAAATAGAGTTCAATTACTATGAATAAAAGATTACAAATAGACCTAACCTTTAGTATGTTCCTCCTAAAAAAATGTTCATAATAGAACACGCTCCCTCCATATAATCTATTAACAGAAAATAGTCGAAATCAATTCCAAATTTCTGCCGGCTTTCGACGAATAATATGGTTTTAACTTGCTATATTGATACAAAAGCAGAGGGAGATGTAGAATATGCAGTCCGATTTTAATCAGCTGTTAGACAACGTCATTGGTCCTCGTCTCATTTTTCATGTCATGGAGTGTTACATTTGTGGGTACGATGAAATTTACTATCAGCACCCCGATACCCAAGAACAGATAGGCCTCGCTTGTGAAGGGTGCAATTATGTAAAAACCTTCAGTTTTCAAAATGAACATTCATGAACAAAAAAAGACCACGTAAAAGTTAAACTTTTACATGGTCTTTTTTTGTTTAGTTAAAAACTAGTGTAAATACGACATCCAAGGTACCATTATTAACTGTTACTGGAAGATTAAATGACTTGCCTTTTAAATCCGATAGCACTTTTGCATCTGTAGGAAACAAAGCCTTTAATTCATTCATAGCAGCCTCTGACAATGGGTCGTTTCCATTCACCTTAGATACACCTAAGCTACTAATGAGGGTCGGATAAAATCCTTTACTCAAAAAGTCTAACATACTGATATCTTCCTGAACTGTTATCGTTAAAGAATTGGACGAGCTAGACGATAAAAGAACATTTTTTTGACTAGCATTTACTGCCTTCACGAAGCCTTCCACCTTTGCATCAAGTACCTGCTGTTCTGTGGATTGGTTAGGAAGTCCTTCCACTATCGCTTTAATTTTAGCTACTTCAGCCAATAGATTAGGCGAATACTTACTTGTTTTCGGCAACCCTTCCATTAATCCATTTATTTCTGCATATACTTTTAAAGCTTCCGCTTGTTTCCCAGCCGTATATAAGCTGTTTAAATCTACTAATTTCATATAAATGGTGACTGGTAGCATTAGTTCGTCACGCTTTGCATCAGCAGGCTTTTTATACTTTTCTAGTAGTAAGTCCCGTGCAGCTTTACCAGAAAAGCGATATAAAATAGAGGATCTATCCTTTAATTGATACGATAGCTTATGATAACCAGCAGCTACCCCTGCAAAATCACTTTTTGCTTCCGCTTGGCTAATTTCCCTCATTAGAGGTTCTAAATACTTTGTTGCGTAATTATACGCATCAATATAAGAAACTAATCCCTTAGTTACTTTTTCATTGTAAATGGCATCCATTTCCTTCAACGTACCTTCTATCTCAGTTGCAGATAATTTGGATGAGGTAATTACACTTTTTGTGATCTCATAATTTTTCTTCACACTATTTAACGTTGTATAAAGCGAGTCACTTGGGATTAATTTCCCATCAAGCGCCGGAGATACGTATATTGTAGTCGCCTTGTGTAAATCACTTTTCACCGTGGCTACCGATTGCTCCACTGAAAATGATTTACCATACGCAATTGGTGAAAAGGCTAAAACCGAACTTGTTAATAAGGCTACCGCTGTTGCTGTCTTCCATCCTTTATTCCTCAAAACTATTCCTCCTAATAAATTGCTCCATTTTTTATTTCAATTCATAATGCATTATTTAAAAAATCATTAATATACTATAATTTATCAAGTATCCCCCCTACCTACTTTAAGAAACCATTTCTCATTCGCAAAAACCCTTAAAAACACATACCACTTAAGCTTATACGAAATGACTTTCAGAAAATATTGAGGAATGTTAATTATTTTAATTTTTTGAATAAAAAGTTACAGATTAATAGTATAATAGATTTACAAGGAGACTAGTTATTTATTCTTATGTCTTTTAAAGTCTAAGCAACCCATGGAGGTAAAAGAGGATGCAAATGGTCTGGTTGAGTTCCAAAACAACGGTACCTAAAGCTACAGTAGAAGCACTAGATAGAAAAAGATTATATGAATTATTTAAGAAAAACCATTCTAAGAGAATCACCATTATTCAAGCACCAGCAGGCTACGGTAAAACTACGCTATTAAGCCAATGGTTTAACCAAACGAATGACACCGTTACATGGATTTCCCTGAATACATCTGACAATGATCCAATTCGATTTTGGAAATATGTTATTCACACGACATCTAATGTCACGGAAAGTAATATGTATAACACGCTCGCCTCATTGTTCCAATCACAGGATCCTTCCACGTTGGAATTTTTGATTGATTCTTTCTTAAACGAAATGAGTTTAATAGAACGTCCTCTCAGTATTGTGTTGGAAGACTATCATCTAATTGACAATAAAGTGATTCATCAAATGCTTACCCAACTAATCGAATATCTACCTGACAACGTACACGTCTACGTAACTAGTCGTGAGAATCTACCCCTTCCAATCGCCAAGTGGCGAGTTAAATCCTGGCTCAATGAGATAAGCACGGAACAACTGTGCTTTACATTTGAGGAGATTGAACAATTTTACGAAAAGAAAAACCTCGAAGAGAAGCTACTACATCACGTATTAAACACCACAGAAGGCTGGCCAGCCGGCATCCAATTAACGAGTATTTCAATGAGGTCCAACTCCAATAATGCATTAACATTAGAAAAGATGAACCCTTTACAGCCCTTGATCACTGATTTTTTACTACAAGAGATACTAGATACACTTCCGTCATCTATTCAAGATTTTCTTCTGAAGACGTCTTTTTTACAATCTTTAGAACCAGAAATTTGTAATAGCCTAACGAACCGAAGTGATAGCTATGCAATGCTTCTAGAACTAGAAAACAAGGGAATTTTCACTGTTCGTTTAAACAATGCCCAACCGATGTTTCGTTATCATCATTTATTCGCAGAAGCTTTACAAATCGAACTTAAAAACCGTTATCCAAAGGAATTTGTTTCATCCATCATCTTGGAAACCGCGAAGCTGCTTTACTTAAAAGGTGATATCAACAGTGCGATTGACCTGGCATTACAAGAAGGCGCCTTTACACTAGCGGAGTCGTGGATAACAGAACATTTAGTAGAAATATTCAAAAATGGAGAAACCTCCACTTTTTTAGGTTGGATCCAAACTTTAAGAAGAAACGATTACCCAGTTAATTATGAAATACTAGTGATGTACACCATTACCTTAATATCTGCCCTTCAAATAGAAGAGGCTGGTCTAATCATTTATGAGTTAGAGCTAAAGCAACAATTAGAACAATGGATGGATAAAGAGGAGAACAAAGGAATAGCTGATATTTTTACAACACTGCAAGTATATGCGCTTATTAGTATGGGGACAGGGATTGAGAAAGCGATAGAAATAATTCAAAGGCAAGTAGACCAAGGATATGTTAGTTCTAGGTGGGATGGAATACCGATAAGGTTCAACTTATTTGAACATAAGATTACTCGAACTAGCATTGGATCCAAGGGTAGGTTTATGTCGTTAGAAAAAGCTATTCCGTTTGCAAAGCTATTCCGTGAAACAGAATTTAAGGAAAAAAATATGACTCTTTTTAGCTATGGTGCGTCCGCAGAAACATTGTATGAAAGAAACTATATCGATGCTGCCATTGGAGAATTAGAAATTGCTTTAAAGTATGGCCATAGTCTAAAAGATCCTGGATTATTTATTCCCATGTATGTTTTAAAGTCTCAAATTTATGCCTTAAATAAAAACTTTGTAGCAGCTCATGCATTATTAGATAACGTACTAGATTCAATAAATGATAAGCATTGGCAAAATATTTTACTCACGATGAAAGCTCGTTGCTTTTTATTAGAAGGTAATACGTTAAGAGCAGAAGCAGAGCTACGAAAAGCGGAATCGAGACAACCTTTTTGGTTACTCGTCCATGCTCGATTATTGCTAGCAACTGCAAAAGTAGAAGAAGCCTTAAAGACTGTGATTCAAGTGAAAACTAAAGCCATAGAGGAAGATCAAGTATCTACAATCGTAGAAGCTTCCTTGTTAGAAGCAATTTGTGAAATGGAAATGGACCATAAGGACAGCGCTTTGAACGCATTGCATGAAGCATTAAGCTACGGCTCTACTTATGACTACGTCCGAACCTTCCTAGATGAGGAAGGTAGTATTAAATTATTAAAAGCCTATAGCAAAGAACGACAAAAACATAAAAAGACAGGCTGGAATTCGGTGCCGTTAAGCTACGTAGAACGGCTCATAGAAAGCAGCAGCCAAGCGGAGAGCAGCATACTAGACCAACTAACACCTCGAGAGCTGGAAGTTTTCCAACTACTTGTAGATGGTGCAACCAACAAGGAAATCGCACAAAAACTATTTCTATCCGAAGGAACCATCCGCGTTTACCTGACAACGATATACAGCAAGCTAGGCGTGAAATCAAGAGCCAAAGCAATCCTGCTATACAACCAAAAATTCTTATAAACACAAGAAAAGCGGAATCGCCTGTCACTGCCCCGACAGGCAAATGGGAAAAAGTGAGGAGGCAGTTCCTCAGCCACCGGAGCTTTTATCCATTTGACCCCGAGGGGCAAGGCGATGAAGCTAGACATCAAGAAAAGCGGAATCGCCTATCACTGCCCCGACAGGCAAATGGGAAAAAGCGAGGAGGCAGTTCCTCAGCCACCGGAGCTTTTATCCATTTGACCCCGAGGGGCAAGGCGATGAAGCTAGACATCAAGAAAAGCGGAATCGCCTGTCACTGCCCCGACAGGCAAATGAGAACTTTATAATTTCCTAAACAACTAAAAAAGCTCCCTAATATGGGAGCTTTTTCATCGTTTCAAAAAGATTCTCGTAAGCCTAGGCGAATTATGTCTGACACAGGGACACACGCAACTTCCCCCGAAACCAACCTATCTCAATGTTCCGCCCAAATGAATTGTGTCTGACACAGGGACACATACTAAGCCTCCCGCAGTTCCCCGGTCTCTTCCTGCTTCTCCTTTTTAAAGAAAAAGCCGATGATCGCACCAATCAGACCAGTAACAATCCACCCTGCTCCGTTTGAGAACAACGGGATAAAGCCAAATATATTGTTAAGCGTTTCCACCGCGATGTTCGCATCTTTTAGCGCATCCATGATAGCAACTATACTTACACCGATAATAGTGCCAACATATACCGCACGTGAACCCTTGAACCAGCTATCCGTAAAAATCAAGATAATTAGTGCAATAGCAATTGGGTACAGCAGCATTAGTATTGGTGATGCCATAGTCAAGATTTTAGTTAATCCGAAGTTAGTGATAACCAAGCTTCCTAGTGAGAAGATGATTAACCATTTCTTGTAGGACACCCTTGGAATAATCCGCTCAAAGTATTCTGCTACAGCAGCTAAACAAGCTACATTCGTCGTAATACCAGTTAAGAAAATAACAATTCCAATTAAATAAATTCCAATTGGGCCAAATAACGCTTTAGAAGCAAGTGCAATCAGCTCTCCGCCGTTTGTTGTATAGCCAACAGCATCTATACTAGTTGCCCCGATCCAAGACATCGAAACCTGCAACAGAACTAGTCCAACTACTGTGATAAGACCGGCCTTGATAAACACCTTGGATACTTCCTTTTTAGAGCGAATACCTAAAGCATCAATTGATTTTATAAAGATCCCACCAAAGACAAACGCAGCTAACACGTCCATCGTAAAGTACCCTTGCGTGAACCCCTTTAAAAAAGCCTCACTGGCAGTTTCGTAACCCATTCCATCCATAGGTCCATATACAGAGCCCATCGGAGTGAAAATAGATTTAGCAACGATGATCACTAAAAGCGTTGCAAAGACAGGCGTGATTAACTTTCCTAATCGATCAACAAATTTAGTAGTCTCCCATGATAGGTAAACCGTCAAAGCGATAAAAATGATAGAAAAAACAAGTAAAAATAAACCTATCATACTATTGTCCGTAATCAGCTGTTTAATAGCAATCTCATAAACTACCGAGGTAGTCCTGGGAATAACGTAGATTGGTCCTAGCGTTAAAAACAACAAAACAGAGAAAACAACAGCAAATTTAGGGGAAACCCTACTTGCCAGCTTTTCCACAGTTCCTCCACCTTTAGTCAGTGCAATTATTGCTAGTAAAACTAAGCCTACTCCAGTTACTAAGAATCCTGCCATGGCAATCGGTGTATTGGTCCCTGCCTGCTGCCCTAAAACTGGAGCAAAAATCACATTACCAGCTCCTAAGAACATGGCAAATAACATAAACCCAATGGCTACAATTTGAAAAAACGATAATTTTTTTTCCATTTTTTTTGCCCCCTTTAAATAAAAACCTTCTTTAAATCGCGAAACCCTCCGCATAAATATCTGCTTCCTGAAGAATAAATCTGTGCTCTCCAGTAATCCAAGCAGACCCCTTGATAGCTGGGATAATAGCGTCTATTTCTGCGATTTTTGTTTTGCCTAATACCTTTCCTTCAAAAGTTGAACCAATAATACTTTCTTGAATAATGGAAGCTCCTGGTTCTAATTCGAGGGCAGCCATTTTAGCGCACGTTCCAGTTCCACAAGGTGAGCGATCAATCTGACCGTCTCCAAATACAACTACATTTTTATAATGATTGTCACTAATCTTATTAGTAATTTCGATCAAATCCACCGTTCGGATGTTCGGAATAGTCGGGTGCTCAATATTGATATGGTGATTGATATAATCCCTTGCCTCAGTAGCAAGTTCTAATATTCTTTGTTTGTCCGATAGGTCAATATTGACCCCTAAATCAGAGGAATTGATTATCCCAAAAAAACTTCCTCCAAATGCAATATCTACGGATACATCACCTATGTCATTTAACTTGATAGATAATCCTTTATGTAAGATAAACGCAGGGACATTCGTAAATTCGATACTCTCCACCTGATCTCCCTTAAAATAAGCTCTGCATTCTATAACTCCAGAAGGCGTGTCTACATAGATAAGCTCTTTTTTAGGAATAATCCCTTTAGTTAAACACATCGTAACAGTGCCAATAGTACCATGACCACACATGTTCAAATAGGAGCCACTGTCCATGAAAATTATTCCTATATCACATTTTTCATTACATGGTTCAGTTAAAATGGAGCCAAACATATCTTTATGCCCTCTTGGCTCGTTCATTAATAGCTTACGAAGGTGGTCGTAATTTTCTTTGACATACTCCTTTTTCTCCATCATCGTCTCTCCAACAATATCTGGAAAGCCGTTGATAACTATACGTGTTGCCTCTCCCATCGTATGTGTATCTATTGTTTCTAAACTTAAAATATACTGATCCATACTTGTCCTCACTTTCTATTAATTTCTTCTTTAACTTAAAACATATAATATTTAATATGTTTTGAAAAGTATATTGCATTCATATAATTTTATTTTTTTGTTATTTTCTAATAATAAACCCCGCCATACAGGGATTTGCGCAAAAATATATTTATATTAAAAAAAGATAAATTTATCACAATTTTAAAATATATGTTATAATGCTTGAGAAATTGATTGATGAACATGAGGGAGAGATATTAGATGGCATTACGTGACTTTTTTATCGCTTTATCTGAAAACCGTACACTTAACAGTGCAGCTCAAAAATATGGTTTAAAAATGGGTGCACAAAGTGTTGTTGCAGGAACTAATATTCAAGAAACGATTGAGAGCATTAAAGAACTAAACCAACAGGGAATCTCCTGTACGGTTGATAATTTAGGTGAGTTCGTGTTCGAAAAATCAGAGGCTACTGCTGCTAAGAAGCAAATCTTAGAGGTTATTACAGCAATACATGAACATGGTGTGGATGCACATATCTCTTTAAAACCTTCACAGCTAGGACTAGATATAGATCGTGATTTTTGTTATGAAAATTTAAAAGAGATTGTTGCCTTGGCGGACGAATACGATATTTTTGTTAACTTCGATATGGAAGACTACGGTCGACTGCATCCTTCCTTTGAGCTAATGGAGGAACTAAGTGAACAGCACGACAACATCGGCACAGTAATTCAAGCCTACTTCCATGAGTCTGATGAAAATATTGAGAAATATAAAAACTATCGTTTAAGAATAGTAAAAGGGGCTTATAAAGAGCCAGCTAACATCGCATATCAGGATAAAGCAGAGATTGATCGCAAGTTTATCCAATTGATTGAGTATCATTTGCTTAACGGCAAGTTCACCTCCATTGCGACACACGACCATAACGTGATTGATCATGTGAAGCAATTTGTTAAAATCAATGATATTCCTAACGATAAATTCGAATTCCAAATGCTGTACGGCTTCCGTAAGGACATGCAGCTCCAACTTGCTAAAGAAGGGTATAACTTCTGTACATACGTACCTTTTGGTAGTGACTGGTATGGATACTTCATGCGCCGTCTAGCTGAACGACCACAAAACTTAGCACTTGTTACCAAACAAGTATTCAATAAAAAAACAAATACAGTAATTGGACTAGCAGCAGCTGCATTCCTAGCTGGTCGCTTAACAAAACGTAAATAATGAAAACCTGGACCTCCTTTATAGGGGTCCAGGTTTTTTAATTGTAGGATAGGGTGGATTGTTGTGAAGTTAGCTTTGACTGGTGAGCAGTTTTGCGATTGTCGTAATCTTCGGGGCGATTGTCGTAAATTTGAGCTTGATTGTAGTAATCTGGACGCTCATTGTTGTAAAAGTCGCTTTGACCGGTGAGTGGTTTTGGGATTATCGTAATTTACGGGGCGATTGTCGTAAATTTGAGCTTGATTGTAGTAATCTGGGCGCTCATTGTTGTAAAAGTCGCTTTGACCGGTGAGTGGTTTTGGGATTATCGTAATCTTCGGGGCGATTGTCGTAAACCTAAGCTTGATTGTAGTAATCCAGGCGCGCATTGTTGTAAAAGTGCTTAGACCGGTGAGCAGTTTTGGGATTGTCGTAATCTTCGGGGCGATTGTCGTAAACTTGAGCTTGATTGTAGTAATACAGGCGCTCATTATCGCATTCAGGAGCGGAATTATCGTAATCTAAGCCATGATCGTCGTAAACCACCTAAAATTAGATGTTAAACTTAACCACCTCTAGCTACCCATGCAAAATGTATCGATAATTTCCAGTAACCAAAAGACTGGACCCCCTGTTTGAAGGGGTCCAGTCTTTTACTATGGCTTATGAAGCTTTAGGAAGGCTTGAAGAACCTGCTTCTCCCCATATTAACTCCACCCATTCAGGATGATCGATAAATGGATTGCGATTCCCCTGCCACTCCTGGATAACATTGTTTCGGTTAAGTTCAAATTCATCTACTGGATCTTGCTCATGCCATTCTAGCAAAACAGAAAGCTTTCCATGAAAAGGAGCAGAGCCATTATTCAGCTTTTCGTTAAGCTCTAAATCTACTCTATCTCCTGCTTCATAACGTGTAGCCATATAAAAAAGAATACGAGCAACATCCCCCTTGACTCTATCAGGTGGCTCAAAGGAATTTTTTGTCTTATAACAGCCGTCACAGCCACTAACTGGTGACCCGCCATTATCAAAGTCTAGGTTGCCTCTCGCACTATTCACTTGAACATCAGTTGGACGTAGGTGATGGATGTCTGTTCCTGGCCCTTTACTTGTACCAAAATCCCCATGTGACTTAGCCCACGTATGCTCGCGGTTCCATTGCCCTACATTTCCTCCGTTAGCAGTTTTAGAACGGGATTTCCCCGAATAAAACAAGATAACATTATTTTTATTATTTGGATCCTCATCTGTTTCCCGTAATGCAGCCCATGCTTGATCATAGCTAAGCTGTGTATGGCCGTCGATAATCTCATGAAGAGCTACTTTTAGTGCAGCGCCTTCTTTACCAAGAGCATCCTTATAATAATTATCTGTCGGTGAGCTTGCCGATGAGACAGATACACTGAACCGAGTCGTTACTTCTTTATCGCCGTCTGATCCGGTAACTCCTACTAAATAAGTGCCCTCTTCCAAGTCAAGGGTTAGTACCGAACCTTTAATCTTTCCAAATGTGGAAGTAAACGTTAGTTCATCCGCATCTGGATCAGAGAAATAATCCATTAATTCAATGGATTTTGTTTGACCTGCTTTTACACTCATAGCAGGTATAGTTGAAGCGATTGGTGCTCGGTTTTCTCCAGGTAAAGAAGGAACCACAATGGGTTCCCCTTTTGAATTGGTAATCTTGATAGAATCTCTTGTTGCTCCGTTAATAAAATCAAATTCTTGAATGTTTTCTGCGCCTTTTATTTCCTTAACATGTGTACCATCCACAACGACCTTAAGCACGTGTGTACCTTTAAAATCTGTGATTGCTCCATCCTTTGCCGGGACAAGGGTAACAGAATGCTCTGCAAAGCCTTCTCCTTTAAATTCTGCATATGCACCGGTAAAGAAAATCCCCTCTGTTATTTCAGATTGAGCATCCAATTCGATGGAAACGCTTGGTTTAGTAATGGTCACTCTGTTTGATTGAACATTTTTCAAGCTATATTGTTTTTCTGCAACAATTGGTGTCACTTCGTCCTCTGCAAGCAAGTCAATTTGAACCATTACAGGATCATGGTCAGAAGCACGTCCTGCCATATCTGTGAAGTCAGCATTGATATGCAAAACATCAATTTTAGTTTTGTTAGCAAGGTTATTCGTAACTAAAATATGATCTAAAACTTGTGAATTTCCTTGGTATAAATACGTGTATCTATCCGAAGCTTCCACTTTATTGATCATATTTTTCATTAATTGACCTTCATGAATTTTTAACGATTGAGAGAATTGATAGTCGTTAAAGTCTCCCAATGAAACGATATTTGCTTCTGGATTTTTCGTGTGAACATCTTTTATAAATCCATAAACTATGTTTGCAATTTGATGGCGCTGTGCTTCACTTTTATAAACTGGTGGTTGAATAGCTCCAAACAAAGGAGTATCTCCAGATTTAGAATTCCAGTGATTCGCAATCACGATTACATTCTCACCTTGGAAGTCGAATTGAGCTGCCAAAGGTTTACGACTGCTATTAAATGCACTATTGGTTGGGTCGATACGACCTGGGTTATGCGTTAGCTTACCATTTTCATAACCAACTTTAGTGGTTGCTCCACCTACTGGCATTCCTTTGGTTAACGACACACGCTCAGGGTTGTAAAGAAATCCAACACGAATATTAGCATTAGGTGCTCCACCATCCGCATTGTTGACAGGATCGATATTCACATATTCATATTCCACTCCGCCGGCAGCCTTAATCGCTGTTATTAGGCGCTCGTAGCTTTGATTTGCTTTTGAATCTCCTGTAGATTCTCCATTATTATCTTGAACCTCTGTTACTCCAACGATATCTGGACTTTGCATATCATTAGCTATAGCTCTAGCTAATTTTCTAGCTTTGTCGTCTGAAGTAGACGATTTATTATTAGAGAAATTCTCTAAATTGTAGGAAGCGATTGTCAGTTTGTCTTCTGCTTTTACAATTGTAGTTTTCTCTGGAGAAGCAGTACCTTTTGTATGTGCTGCTTGCATTTCATTTAAAGAAACATAAATTTTAAAGTTTTGATACGAGTACCCTACAACCCCAACAATCGGGCCATTAAACTTGTCTCCTGTAGCAACCTCAAAATTACGTGCCGCTCCATTTGGCTCCAATCGGAATTGAATACGATTTGGATTTTGGTTACCTTCCTCGAAAAGAACTCCACCATGAAGAGAATTGGTAGGTGCACTTTCTAATACGGTAATCAAATCTCCGTGTTCCTGAGGGGATACAGCCTTCACATTACCAACCTGCACACGCATTCCTTCTATACTTTCCCAAAAATCAATTGCATCTACTGTTGGGTTAAAAACTTGCAAGTGATCGCTATCAATTGCTTCTAAATTCATCTTTGACTCATCGATGATAATTGGCTCTGGTAAAGACACATTGCTCTTCACCACAGTAACTTTCCCGCCTTGGTCATTTCTTACATTAATTTGAGTTGTTTTCAAATCAGTTGCGTTAGCATCGGAATATCCATCATAGGCATACTCACTAACTTTCCCAGTAACCTCAACTAAATCTCCAACTTTAATTGGCCAAGCCTTAGTTCCGCTGTAAAGTAGGATTGCTTCTGAAGTATTCGAATTGTCATCAACAAACTCATCTGGCGTCTGAATCGTATAATAAGTTGAACCGTTTAGAACAAAAGAATACGTGACAACACCTTGGATTCCTTCCACCGTTTGATTTACAAAAGACGTAGTATGTCCTTCACCTTGAATATCGTGGATTTGCAGACTGTCTGTAATGATATACTCAAAGGTTTTTATCTCTGAGACTCCATCAGCCGTTACTGCTATCGTCTTTACTGTCATATTCGTTTGAACATCGATTGGTGCAGTATATTTTATGCTTTCCACAGTAGGATCTGTGCCATCTATCGTGTAATAAATTTCAGCACCGGATGTCGTAGTAGAAAGAGTAACCGTGGTCCCCCCTACATATGTCCCGCTACCTGGTGTAGCAACAACCGACTGTAGAATAGAACTATCCTCTACGATATCTGAAGCAAATCGTGGAATAATTTGATAGTCATTATTAAATTGTTGAACAATTCCTGTGATAGATTCATAGACATTACCAACTTTTAGATTTAATATTCCTTTTTCATCACGGACGATAAAGCTATTTGTTCCATCAGTGGCAGTAAAGTTATTTGCGTTCACTGCAGTTAATGTAATATCTCTCGCCTGCACGAGAAGTGATTCATTTGCTTCATTCACCTCTGCACCTGTTACAACCTTAGGAGCTGGAGCACCTACCTGTTCTTGCTTATCAACTATAGTTGCATTGTCCAATTGTAAAAGTCCAAGATATTCTGCTAGTTTACCTGATACTATAACTTCATCACCGATCGTTGCTGGCAGGCTTGCAGGTCGAACCGCAATCCCCGCCGTCCCATCTTGTACAGAAATGCTGTTTTTCAGGTTAGCAGCTACAATTGCCTTAATAGTTACTGTGTCTCCTATTTTTCCTGATCGAGCTTCAGCAACTGTGATAGATGTTGGTTCCTCTGGCTCCTCTGGGTCTGGTTCCACTGGAGTTGTTCCACCCATTGTATGAGAGCCTAGATGATCGAATGTGTCTATTGGATACGAGTCCCATTGAACAGTTACATCGTATACATCATTAGGATTTGAATCTCCAGAAAGAACAGATGCCTTTTTCACTAGCGTGACATTTTCTCCCCATTTTGTTGTGCTTCCTAGTTGACCAAAGGAATCAACAACCTCTGTGGATTTCTTTAACAGTAGAACATCGTCTCCGTTAAAGGCAGTCACAGTACTATTTTGCAAATCCCCTTTGTTTTTAAGGGCTGCATTCGCTTGATTATTATAAATTACGTAAGTTTTACCGTTAGCTAACGTGCCTGACAATTTTAGAGCAGCTGGTCCACTTGTTTTACC
Organism: Psychrobacillus sp. FSL W7-1457; assembly: GCF_038593405.1. Lineage (NCBI taxonomy): Bacteria > Bacillati > Bacillota > Bacilli > Caryophanales > Bacillaceae > Psychrobacillus > Psychrobacillus sp. FSL W7-1457. Next base: position 850,103 of record NZ_CP151993.1, on the reverse strand, counting down.
ATTCGCATAAAGTTCTATCGAATAGTTAGAAAGGTCTAAGTCGGAGCCAGTCCCATTATAGAGCTCGATTGCCTTGTTATTGCTAGTTCCCTCTACGTACTCCGATATGATTAAATCCGTGGCATTAGTTGCCGCAACTGCCTTGGAAGGTAACGCTGGTAAAACTAGTCCAGCCATAAGTGTTGCAGACAAAAGCACATTCAAATGCTTTTTCCAGTTCCTTTTTATCATCTCTATATTTCTCCTTTTAGTTAGGGATTTTAGTATTAATAAAAGCTATAGAATGATATTTCCTAAGACCGTTATTCCGTCTAAGGTGTAGCTATCACTATCTAACTCTGAAAAGTCTGCATCGCCCTCAACTGTAATATTGAAGAAGGATACACTTCCTGATGGGCTACCAACTAATGTTAGATTTCCTTTTATTACTGCATGTTCGAGCTTACTTATATCTGATAATGATACGGTTACATCGCCTTTATATACTTTAGGCTCCTCTTTAGTTCCTGAGAAGTCATCGGCAGGGATATTTCCGCCAGGAATTTCAGTGTCACCTTGACCAGCAACATTCACAATTCTTCCTTCCACTTGAGGATCTACAGTTTTAAGAGCTGCAATATGCTCCCGTAGGTTTTCCCAGTCAGAAAGACCTAAATCAGTTACACGGCCTTGTTCATATGCTTTTTTGAGCACATCGTAACCGTCTCCACCTTTAGCAGTAAACGCGTTTGTCGCAATCATGTATTCTTGTCCATTTTCTAGCGAAACATACTTACCTGCAGCATCCTTATATTGAATAGAAACTACTCGTTGACCAACTGGTTTTGAAGAATCATAGACAACCTTTGCTCCTGATACATGAAGAAAACCTCCATTTTCCTTTGGAGACTCTTTAAAGCTAATCTCAAATGCGGCTTTTATCTCTGCACCTGAAAGCTTCATCGTCGCTAAAGTATTACCGAATGGAAGTACGGAGATTACTTCTCCAACTGTGATCGGTCCCTGATTAATAGCAGCTCGAATACCCCCACCATTTTGGAATGCCATAATTACATCTTTGTTATACACTCTTGCCTTATTTAACATGCCATCTGTTATTAAATTACCAAGTGGAGTTTCATTGCTTCGTACACTAGCTGGGTTATCTGCAGTAGCCCGTGGATTTTCTAATGCTTTAACAGCAGTCGCTCCCGTTTCCATCTCTTTTATTTCTTTAATTTTATTCGAGTATTTTTTTAATAAATTTGCTGCTTCTTCATCTTCTTTTTTATCATTTACACTGATTAGCTTTCCAGCATTCTTTACAATTCTACCGTTGTTATCAAATTCTACATCCAAAGTACCTAAAAACTCACTATACTGATAGGCTTGTACAATAACAGTCGGATCCTTGGCTTTACCGTTTTTGTCTTTAGTGACCACTACTGGGGCTTCTAGTTTTGTATGGCTATGTCCTCCGACTATAATATCAATTCCTGAAACTCTTGCAGCTAGCTCTAAATCATTGTCGTATGCCGGATTATCATCATAGCCTAGGTGAGACACCGCAATAACCTTGTTGACACCTTGCTTTTTGAACTCCGCTACCATTGTCTCTGCTGCTTTTATATAATCCGTAAAAGTTACTTTTTCTGGACTAGATATATCTTTTGTTTCCTCTGTCGTTAAACCGAATAATCCTATCTTTTGCCCATTGACTACTTTGATAATTCCACTGTAGATTTGACCGTCTTTCGCACTGCTTGCTACTTTTACATTAAACAATCCTTGAAGATCTACATCCTCTGAAAAATCGACATTGGAGCTTACAATAGGGAATTTAGATTTCTTAATAAATTCTGCTAAAGCTTGATGCCCTTCCGAACTCGAACCTAGGTCAAATTCATGATTACCAATTGTCATCACATCATATTTCATTAAATTCATAAATTCTAAATCTGCTTGTCCTTGAAATTCATTAAAATATAAAGTTCCAGAAAATACATCTCCAGCGTCAATGAGAAGGGCTGATGGCTTTTCCTTACGAAAATCTTTTACAGCTGTCACGCGCTTTGCCACATTATCTAATTGAGCATGTGTATCGTTTGTATGCATAATAGATAATTTGAAGTTAGGAGCTGGATTACTCCCTCCTCCTCCGCCACCGGACGATGGTGGTGGGCTTGGTATGGATGGTGGTGTTGGAACAGGTGTAGGCATTGGTGTCGGTATAATAATATCCATTCCAGCTTTTTTAGATACCTCCGTCACCTTGTCGATAAGCTCCTTCACCATAGGTAAAGCACTAGGAGAAGGTAAACGATTAACTAATGGTTTAATAGATTCTAATATCTTAATAGCTTCTGCCTTTTTACCTGCAGCAAGTAATTTATCCGCTTCCTTCACTTTCATGTAAATAGTGACAGGTATCATTAACTGATCTCGTTTTTGATTTGCAGGCTCCTTATACTGATCTAGTAATAGATCTCTAGCTGCCTTACCAGAAAAACGGTAAAGGATAACTGTTCTATTTTTTAGCTGAACTGAAAGCTTGTGATAAAGTGATTCAACCTTTTCCCAATCCTTTGCACTTTCCGCTTTTTTAATATCAGCCATTATAGGATTTAAATACTTGTCCGCGTAATTATAAGCATCAATATAAGGTATGATCCCTTTAGTAACACGCTCCTCGTATAATGCATCCAAATCTCTCAACATAGCAGCCTTGTTTGAAGCGTTCGATTTTTGTATAGCACTTCTTGCCTTTTGATAATTCTTCTTTGCCAAGTTTAATGCCGGATATAATTCTGCGCTAGTTGCTACCTGACCGTTCTGAGCAGGAACTACATAAGCATATGCAGCCTCCTTCATGTCTTTTCTTGCCTGATCCACCATCGATTGAAGTGAACTATTAGCATAACCTGTATTGCTTGAAACTAGCAGAGAAGTTGTGAGTACTGCTGCCATGACAGATTTCTTCATCTTGTTGTTCATGATTTCCCTCCATATTTTTAGTCACTAGACAAAAGTAATATTCATCATTCCAATGTTCCTGGCAAATATAGCAATCTTACGTATTAAGAACAATCAGCCATTCATTAACGTTTTGTAAAATTAGATTTACATTAATCACTTTTATAGAAAGCACGAACGATTAAAAGAAAATGGAAAACCATATACTTTTCTCTGTCCGCTCATATCACCCACGCTTCCGTTCTTTTTTTGTTAAACAGAAACAATATAGAGTAAAGGGAGATTTTAAATAGGATGTACAACCAAATAGGATTCTTTCTACAAAACAAGTCGAATTTTTGGGCATCTCATAATAAATAGATGAATCAAAAAGTAATGGACCAAGTAATATCGGGCTATGGGAAGCGTGAGGATTTATGTTTATGGGGATTGTAGTAATCTACGGGGTGATTGTCGTAAACTAGAGCTCGATTGTCGTAAAATACTCGGTGATTGTCGTAAATTAGCCCGTCATTGTCGTAATCTACACTCTGATTGTCGTAAAACACAAAAAAACTGCCTCCCTAGGTGTAAAACTCACCTAACAAGACAGCTCAATTACCCATTCAGTTCTTCCAAGAAAATCTCCAGGCTCTACCCGGAACCTTACATAAGCCAACTATGAGTAGGAACGACAAAATCCCGGCTACTAACGATAGCGTCATATAGCTAGTTTGAGCCGCAATCACACCTGACAAGCCGCCACCCGAAACTCCAGCGAGCGCTACCCACACGTCAATCGACCCTTGTCTCTTCGCCCGCGTCGCAGGTACGGTGGAGTCGACAATCAAAGCTGTACTGCTGATCAAACCGAAATTCCAGCCTAGCCCGAGTAAAGCAAGCGCCACAATAAGCATGCCCAACGAGTCACCTGGTGCAAATGCTGCCACTAACCCTGCACCCAGCAGTGTAAATCCAGAAGCAACCGCGATTGCCACACGACCAAAACGATCAACTAGGATCCCAGTAACAAGTGAGGGTAAATACATCGCAGCCACATGAAAGCCAATGACAAGACCGACTGCGTTCAAGTCATGTCCATGATGCCTCATATGCACGGGAGTCATTGTCATAATGGAAACCATCACGACCTGAGTGATGACCATAACGGCAGCCCCGATGAAAATACCTCTCCTATCCTCTATTTCCTCTTCCACACTTGAAGTATCCTGTTCCACCTGCTTATTAATAGCAGTCGAAATTACTAACGGATCTGGTCGCAATAAAACCCAAAGAATTGTTCCAGCCAATAAATAGGCAGCTGCCGCCAATATAAATGGCCCAGCAAGAGATGGAACCCCGATAGACTCAGCAAACTCTCCCATAACCCCTACTAAATTTGGACCCGCAAACGCCCCTAATGTGGTCGATACCATCGCAATACTAATTGCTGTACCTCGTTGCTTGGCAGTGGCTAAATCTGTCCCGGCATATCTTGCCTGCAAATTTGTCGCTGACCCTGCACCATATATTAACAAGGAGGCAAACAGCAAAATGATACTGTCAGTCATAGCAGCAGCAACCACCCCAATGGCACCAATACCACCGACTATAAATCCTCCTGACAAGCCATACCTTCTACCATAACGCTGTGACATTCTTCCAACCATCAACGCCGCTCCAGCTGACCCTAACGTGAACAAGGCAGTAGGTATACCTGCATAGCTATCAGTCCCTAGCATATCCTGGGCGATCAACGCCCCCACGGTTATCCCAGCTGCCAACCCCGCTCCTCCAAAAACCTGTGACAAAACGACAATCCACAGCGTTCTTTTATATAGTCGCTGTATTTCCTCTGGAGAATCTATGTATTTTTGAATTTCAACTTTTCCCTGTGAAATATTAACCACCCCAAATCCTATGCTTTTGAACTCCTCTGCAAACCCTTTAGCCAACTATATATTATGATTCCAGCAAAAGCGCCAGTACTATCGATCATAACATCCTTTACCTGCGCTCCCCTTCCAGGTACGAACAACTGATGAATCTCGTCACTAACGGCATATACAATGCAAGTGGCCAAGGCTAATAACATACTTTTTTTACCGCGAATCTCACTTACCCGGAAAGCTCGGACAACCAATATTCCCAATACAAAATAAATAAGAAAATGTGCATTCTTTCGTACGAAATGATGTAAATTATCAACAAATAAATCCGACTCCGGAGCAACAGCTTCCACCACTGATAAAATTACCTCTGTTACCCCTGTGCTTAATTCCTTTGAGTCATCAGCTGGTTGACTGGAGAAAAAGAAGATTAACCCCATCCATAAAACCACTGCTAAATACGACCAAATTTTCGACATATAACCTCACCTTTAAAGCTTTTCTTATCAAAAAAGCAACTAAAGCCATAGCTCTAGCTGCTATTAATCTTACATATTTTTATAGACGCCCGTACGAAGCAATGCTTGCTTTAACGAGCTAAAAGTAGAAATTTTACCGAAGTCCAGCCCTAGCTGAACAGATGTATGCGCAACCTCTGGGCGGATGCCCGAAATATAAGGACGAATTCCTAGTAAGCTTAAAACCTCCATAAACTTATACAGTTCATTGGCAACCATTGTGTCAATTATTGAAACTCCAGAAATATCAATAAATAGCTTATCTAATCCAAGTTCTATACACTTTTGTGGAATTTCATCAGTTAGAGCCTTTGCTCGATATGTATCCACGTCCCCAACGATTGGCAATACACCAACCTTTTCTAATATAGGTATAATTGGGCTGCTCAATTCACGGATTAATGTTTGTTGAGCATTGAACCGAGTAGTAAAAAGATAATAATAGCGCTTGGAGAACTCAAAAATCAAACGGTCAAACGATTGATTATACGTCGTGCTCCATTTGATTATATTTGCATTGGAAATTTCCTTCTCTTTTGCATGGACAAAACGTTCGACATAGCTCCAAATGATCTCTCTCGTTTTGTTAAGTGCTTCTATAACATGATGAATGGCTATATCATTTTCCACTCTATTTTTGGCAACTGTTTCAGCCCAAGTTTTTAAAAGATCGGAGAAGGAATTCTCATTCCAAAACGCGGTAGCGACTGTCCTAATAGTTAGGGCATTTTGTTCCCTCAATAATTCGTCTTGTAGAGGATTAGAGTTATTAGAATAAAAAGGATCTGTAAAATTTCTTTTTTCCTCCAGCCATTGCTGTGTAATATATGGAGAATTTTCAATTAAATAATCGTATAGTTGCTCATTAATAGAAGACAAAGGCTCCCCTTCTTTCTGTCTAAACAATAATATCTCTATTATAAATGTTTCGGTGGAAAAAAGGTATTTTATTCTATTTTTAATTAAAAAAAGCAACCGAAGTTAAACTCCGGCTGCTTAAATATATTTATTTTGAAAATCTTCCTGCAAAGTCCATTGTGCTACATTTTTCCAATGGAAGCTTAACACTTTTACCTTCTGCAGCTGATTTATAAATAGCTAATACTAACTCAAGTGCATTTCTACCGTCCACTGCTGTTACATAAGGATCTCTGTCGTTTTTAATCGCATCGATCACATCTGTATATAGTGGGTTGTGTCCAAATCCATAAACGGATGGTGGATTTTCGTAGTATTTTGCTTTTACTTCTTCAGAGTTATCTTTGTCATCAGCAAACATCCACTCTTCAATGATGTTAACAGACTTACCACCGATTTTAACAGTACCTTCTTCACCAAACACATAAAGTGTTTCTTCTAGGTTTTTAGGGAAGATATTCGTTGTACCTTCGATAATTCCGTAGCTTCCATTTTTAAAGCGAACTAGCGCCATACCAAGGTCTTCCGCCTCGATGAAGCCGTGCATTAGATTGTCCGTCATTCCAACAACCTCTACGATTTCGTCGCCCATCATCCAACGTAACAAGTCAATATTATGTATACATTGGTTCATCAACGCGCCGCCATCTTGCTCCCAAGTACCGCGCCATGGAGCTTGTGTATAGTAATCTTCCCCACGGTTCCAACGGATATGAGCAGTACCGTGAAGTAATCGACCAAAGCGACCTTCTTCCACAGCTTCTCTCATTTTTTGAACAGATTTGTTAAAGCGGTTTTGGTGACAAGCACTTACTTTAACGTTTTTCTCTTTAGCTAAAGCGATGATTTGATCTGCTTCCTCTAAAGATAAAGCGATTGGCTTCTCGATAATTAGATTGCTACCATGCTCGATACAATCTAAAGCGATTTGTGCATGCTTTCCGCTTTCTGTACAAATCCCGATTAGCTCAGGAGATTCCTGCTGAAGCATTTCCTTGTAATCCGTATATTTCTTCACTGTTTCTGGTAGCTCAAACATGGAAATAGTTGCATCCATTTTGCTCTCGTCCACATCACATAAAGCCACAATATTTAAATTATTTTCTATAGCTGCAGCAACATGATTAGGAGAGATTCGTCCACACCCGATAATTGCATATTTTAAACTCACTTACGTCTTCCTCCTTTGTAATATCCAAAATCTATATGCTCTTATGTTATCCAAACACTTAAAGTTGTACTCTTAGTGAATATCCTCACATAAAGCCTACACTATTATATCATATTCCAATCTATAGTTTTATCAACTAAAAGTTAAACTCTTCATTTTGGAAATAAAACCTGCACGTGATCTAACAAGCGCTTTTACTAATTAAAAGGACGTGCATTTTCTACTAAATGTTTCTTTTTGTTCATTTTTTATTCCTGCGAGCTACCTTATTTCTTCCTACCGGTGATAAATGTCTCACGAACGGTGATAAATCTCTGCGAACGGTGATAAACTCTCGCTGAACGGTGATAAATCTCTGTGAACGGTGATAACTTTCAAAACCGTCTCCAGAAATGCTCTTACTAATTGAAAACGGATTACTTTTACAAGAAAGCCTCCGAAGCAATTTTCGGAGGCGATACAATGTTAGTTAAAATCATACATCCGACCTTTAATCAGATAAGCGGTGCTTTCTGCTATGTTGGTGATGTGATCGGCTGTGCGTTCTAAGAAACGGTTGATGAATAGGAGCTGGACAAGCTGGGCTGTGTCCTCGGGATGTTCGCTTAAATATTGAATGAGATTTTGGTAGTTAGCTCTGCTATTTGCATCAACCTGGTCATCAAGGTCGGCTACTTCCTTAGCAAGCGCAATGTCTTCATCAACAAACGACTTCAACGATTTTTGTAGCATAGTAATGGATACAGTCTTCATCGGCTCAAGCTTTGTCATGTGTAACAGGGATTCGCGCTCTCCAATTTTAATAGTTGCCTTGGAGATGTTAACTGCAAAGTCAGCGATGCGCTCGATGTCGCTTGATATTTTCAGCACGCCAATAATTCGGCGTAAGTCACGAGCAAGCGGCTGTTCTTTGGAGATAAACCAAATAGCCATCTGGTTTATTTCCTTTTCCATGTCATCGATCGTATTGTCTTTTTCAATTGTCTTTAAAGCAAGCTCGATGTCCTGCGTTTCTAATGCTTGATAGGAGCATTCTAGCTGCTCCTCTGTAATTCTTACCATTTCAGCTAGCTTGTTTTCTAGCTCCTGCATGTTATTTTCAAAGTTTTCGCGTATCATTTTCCGTCTCCCATCTTATTATCCGAAACGACCAGTAATATAATCTTCTGTTCGAGAGTCACTTGGTGTTGAAAAGATAATGTCTGTTTGATCGTACTCGATGACTTCCCCATTTAAGAAAAATGCTGTTTTATCAGAGATTCTAGCTGCCTGCTGCATATTATGTGTCACAATCACAATCGTGTAATCTTTTTTCATTTGTGTGATAAGCTCTTCTACCTTAAGCGTTGAAATTGGATCTAGTGCAGAAGTTGGCTCGTCCATTAAAATCACATCTGGCTTCATGGCAATCGCACGGGCGATACACACACGCTGCTGCTGTCCACCGGAAAGTCCTAAAGCAGACGTTTTTAATCTGTCCTTCACTTCGTCCCAAATCGCAGCCCCACGAAGACTTTCTTCGACGATCTCATTTAAATCCTTCTTGCTTTTAATGCCTTGCATACGTGGTCCATAAGCTACATTATCAAAAATGCTCATCGGGAACAGGTTCGGCTTCTGGAACACCATTCCTACCTTTGTGCGTAGCTTGATAACGTCCTGACTTGCATATATATCTTCCTCGTCAATAACAATTCTCCCAGTGATTTTCACTCCATCGATTAAATCATTCATACGATTTAACGTACGTAGGAATGTGGATTTACCACAGCCGGAAGGGCCAATCAATGCAGTTACTTCTTTCTCCTGGATACCTAAGGAAACACCATATAACGCCTGCTTCTCCCCGTAGAATAAATTCAGGTCGTACACATTAATTTTTGATTGCTCCGTAGTTGTAATTGCACCATAGCTTTCAGCGGTAGATTTAGAAAGTATTTTCTTCATATTGGTCTCCTTCGTTTAATGATTTGCCTTATTGAATTTCTTCGATATATACGTTGCAGACAAGTTAAGGACTAAGATGATCACGATAAGGACAATACCAATGGCTGCTGCCAATTCAATATTTCCCGTTTCCTGTGTAACTAAGTACGAATGTACTGTTAACGTTCGTGCTGAAGAGAAAATACTATCTGGCATCGCCGCAACTGTTCCTGCTGTTAAGAAGATTGCTGCTGATTCTCCCACGATACGTCCGATGGAAAGAATAATACCTGACAAAATCCCTGGCATCGCACTTGGCAAAATAATTTTATAAAGCGTTTGTAGCTTCGTCGTCCCGAGTGCTAGAGAGCCTTCTCGATACGTGTTAGGTACCGTCTTTAATGCCTCTTCCGTCGTTCGGATAATGACTGGTAAAACGATAATCGTTAATGTCAGGGATGCCGCGATAATAGACATACCAAGCTTTAACGTTGCCACAAAGAATACCGCACCAAACAATCCATAAATGATAGAGGGAATCCCTGTTAAACTTTCAGTTGCATAGCGAATAATTTTCACTAGTCGACCTTGCTTTGCATATTCGTGTAAATACACGGCTGCTAAAATACCAATTGGTGTAGCAATAGCCAGTGAGATAATAATCGAATAAATCGTCGTGACGATCATCGGCCAGATGCCCCCGCCCTCAGTTGGAGAGTAATCGCCGAATATAAAATCGAAACTGATTAATCGAAAGCCTTTATAAAAAATATAACCAACAATGACAACGAGAATGGCAACCGATATAAAAGCGGAAAACCATAAGAGGCCACGTAAAACATTATCCTTTACCCTATTCATATCAGTTGCCTCCTCTTGCTGTAATTCTAGCTAGTACGAAATTTAAAATTAGAATGAAGGAGAATAAAACGATCCCCGTTGCAAATAACATTTCCTGATGAGTTCCAAACGCATATCCCATCTCTAAAGCAATATTCGTAGTCAACGGTCGAACACTGTCTGTAAGGCTTGTAGGGATGATCAAGCTGTTCCCCGCAACCAATATAACCGCCATCGTCTCTCCGATAGCTCGTCCTAATCCAAGGACGATCGCTGCCATAATTCCAGACTTTGCAGCAGGAACAATTACTTTAAAAATTGTCCCAATATGAGATACACCAAGCGCTAAAGAGCCCTCTGTGTATGCCTTAGGTACAGCACGTATTGAAGTCTCTGCTACCGTTACAATCGTAGGAAGCATCATAATGGCTAGCACAAGAATGACAGCTAGCAAGCTTTGCCCTCTCGCTAAGCCAAAATTGTCCTGTAAAAATGGAACGATAATCGCCAGTCCAAATACCCCGTATAATACGGAAGGGATCCCAGCTAAAAGCTGAATAGCTGGAGAAATTAATTTAGCTAGCCATTTAGGTGCGATCTCTGCTAAGAAAATCGCGGTGAACAAGCCAATTGGAACTCCAATGATTAATGCACCAATTGTCGCGAATAGAGAAGCCACGATCATTGGGAAAATACCGAATTTATCCTCACTAGGAACCCAGTCCGAGCCGAATATAAAGTCTATAAAGCTATAGCCCTCTGCTATAAACGGATAGGATCCTTTATAAAATACAAAACCTACTATTAACGCTAAACTGATTACCGATAATAAGGCGCAAGCAAGGAAAACCTTTGCAGATAAACCTTCTAGAAAATACTTGCGTTTGTTCGCTTTTTCTATTTCAACGGTTTGCTTTTCGTTTGGTGGTGTAGTCACGCAAGTTCCTCCCATTATGTAATTTCAACGGATTTTATTGAAGAATAGGGATAGCCCCAGCCTCCGAAACTATTTCCTGTCCTTCAGGATTTAAAATATAATCGATAAATTGCTGACCAGCCGCTGTTAGTTCGCCTTCCTTATAAACGAATAAGAATGGTCTTGAAAGACTGTACTTTTCGTCCAGCACGTTTTGTGCGGTCGGCTCTATGCCATTAATCTTCATCGGGTAGATCGTTTCATCGATATATTCAAAGGAAATAAAGCCAACTGCGTGCTTATTTGTTGCCACTGTTGTCTTGATATTACCGTTCCCACTAGCAACAATCGCATTTCGAATCAATTCCCCAGAGGAATAGCCGACAATTTCCTGGAACGCATCACGAGAACCAGAGCCGTCCTCACGCGAAACAACTACGATTTCTAAGTCTTCCCCGCCAAGCTCCTTCCAGTTCTTCACCTTACCAGTGAAAATCTGCTTCACCTGTTCCATCGTTAAGTTTTCCACCTTATTTGATGGGTGCGTCACAATAACAATCCCATCATAAGCAATGATAATTTCTTCTAATTGAGCCGCTTCCTCATCCTTTAAATCACGAGAGCTCATCCCAATTTCCGAAACACCATTTGTTGCATTGGTAATACCAGCTGACGAACCAATCTGGTTTACCTCTATTTTGACCGATTCCGTTTCCTCATACTTCATCGCCAACTTCTCTGCCAAAGGACCAACCGAAGTAGACCCAGATATAGAAATCGTCTGCTTATCGCCATTACCCTGCCCCGAATCATTACCTCCACAGCCAGCTAACAACGCAAACGGAATCACGAGAGAAACAATCGCTTTTTTAAATAACATGGACAACCTCCAAAAGTTATAGACTTCTATCTACTCTCCATCATAAGGCTAATTTCTTAACCTTCTATTAACTGAATGTAAAGGTATTGTAAACTTTCTAAAAATGAATTAAATATATTGTGAATTTAATGAAAAATCGGTAAAAAGATATGGTGTGAATAGAGAGATTTGGGGACGGTTAAAATTGTTGAAGTGTCAGGATAACCGCACCTAAACGGAGCTATTTGTCACCTAAAATTATGAATGTGTCACCTAAACTGAAGCTGCGCACGTAAAACTTTCAAAGTGGCACCTAAATCAGAGATAACCTCACCTAAACTGGAGATTCGCACCTAAAATTATGACAGTGGTACATAACAGTTAAGAAGTGTCCCATTTAACACCTGAAAGTGCCCATAAATATACTAAGAGTGCACCATAAATGAAAGATAAACGCCCATAAACCGCAAAAGTGCCCATTAGAAGTCCAAAAGTGTCCCATTAACTATGCGGAAAGCGCCCATTAATCAAGTAGAAATGTCCCATAAAATGAAGAAAGTGTCCCATTAACTAAATCGAGCACACAAAAATCAAAAAGTGTCCCATTAACCAAGGAGAAAGCGCCCATTAATCCAGTTGTTTTGTTACAAAAAGTCTATTACGCTAAAAGCACACATAAACAGAAATCAATCATAAAGCTGTTTTTCGTAGTTTGGTCTTCAACTAGTTGTCATATGTATAATGGAAGGAGGACAAAATTCAACTCAATAAAAAAGCCGATGTAAGAGAATGATTCTCTTTCATCGACTTATTGTTGCTTATAGCTTGCCGAGCTCATCTATAAATGCTGGCCTTTTTGCATACTCGGTGCTTAATTGCTGGATTAGCTCTGCTTGTTTTTCCTCACCAGCATACTTTTTGTATCTCTTAATTATTTTACATACGCCTTTGTATCGCTTTCTGTCCGTAGCTGATTTTGCGGTGGCATGTATATAATTTTGATAAATTTCTATAACGTCCTCTGGATATTTTTCCGCTAGCTGATCAGCATAGCTTTCTAGCTGGCTTGGAGATTGCTTCACATAATGCAATAACTCCTCTAAATCGTTTTCTTCGAGGATAATTTTCAAGTATACTTCCCTTGCATTCCACCCTTCGGAAGCCTTTAATTCATTGATTAGAGAATTATAAAATGTGTCGTCTTGGGCAAGCTCTTTTAACTCTTTATAATATTCAAAGTCACCGGACAGCAATAGCTCTTTCGCAAGCTTCTTCTGCTCTTTTTGAAGTGAAAGCTCTTTATAAGCTCCGTATCGCTCCTTCTTCCAATGTATCACTAAACCTCGGAGCTTTTGGTCCTGCTTTTCTCCCTCCAAAGCAAGATCTATCACTCGCTCATAATTTTTCTTTTCCATATGCTGATTTATCAATAGCTGTCGAAAGAATTTATAATGAATATTTTCTTGAATAAAAGAAGCCTTTTCCTCTTCAGAATCGTATTTTACCATTAAAATCCATAATAACTGAAGAAGACTTTCCTTATAATAATTCGAGTACGCATCGTCTGACTCTTCTTTTATCAACTTTTCCAATTTGGCTCTGTACTTTTTCCTCACGACTTCTATATCCGAAAATTCCTCGCAGATTTCGAGTAATTTCAATTTAAAATTTTCCCATCCTTCAAATATACGTCGATCTCCATGCTTCAACAGCTTGTTAAATATCTCTATTCTTAAATCCAAATCTAACGGATTGCATGCCATTGCACGCTTCCCGATTAGTCCTATCGTTTCGTCTACGAGATAACCAATATCCCCGTCCGAATCATCAACATATTGAAACGCCTTCATCCCTTCATCTAGCACGAGCAATCCAATATCGATAGCTAATAATGCGTCCTCTGTATCTCGAATCTTCTCCATAAGCTCTTCGAAGGCTACAACAAATGCATACGCATTTCGTCGAGAGATATAACCTTCTCTCCCTTTATGCTCTTTAACAATAGAAGACACCAGCTTTTTACACTGATCTAACAAATTTATCTCATTCACTTTCGCGTATTTGAAGACTAATTTTTCACCAAACTTTGGATCTTGCTTTGTCATATCCATTAATATTTCTACCAGTTCCTCTTTAGATAAATCATTTAACAATTCAAAGACAGCGGGCTTTTTCTTCCCCACCATTTCACCTTCATATTCAGCTTCCATTAGTTTAAAATAAACAGCAGCCTCATGCTTGCAAATAGGTCCAAAATCGTAAGGACAATCGCATGCCGAATAAGTTATATTACCTGTTTCGTCTACTTTGACAATAACTTCATAATCTTCACTGCCTTGTACTATAAAATTATCCTCGTTATAGCTCTTCATAACCCGATTTTCCCTATAATAGTTAAAGCCTCGCTGTAATATTTCTTGGTTTAATCTTTCTTGAAAGTTATTTAGATTCATTAGTAAGGCTCCTTTTTATTAGTCTAATTAAAACAAATCATACCAATAAATTGCTCTCAAAAATAGTTATGAAAGCTAGATCATTAATTACATTTCCTACGTTTTTTCCCAAAACTTTAGGGTATAACTAACAACGATGAACAATTATTTGGAGGTGCTGGAATTAGTGGAAGAGCAAACGATATCTATTGTAAAACAGTCACTGAATGCACTATTGGAGAACGAGACATTTTTGCCAGAGTTACAGGGTGAAATGCGGACAAAGGCCTTTACTTCGTTGAATGCGATTTTATCAACGCCGAATCAGATACATAAGTCCTTCCTGCGTGTCCCGCTCGAAAGTGGAGAGGTCGTTCGAATTCCTTCTTATCGGGTGCATCATAATGATGCCCTTGGACCTTATAAAGGTGGGATTCGTTTTCATGAGTCGGTTAATGAGGAAGAGGTTATTAACTTAGCGTTTTTGATGACGTTAAAAAACGCTTTGCATGATGTGCCATTTGGGGGAGGAAAAGGCGGAATCGTTATTGATCCTAAAAACTTCACCGATAAGGAGCTACATCGTATTTGTACGAAATACGTTCGTTATTTTAATCATGTACTTGGCCCCGACCGTGATATTCCAGCACCAGATGTTGGTTCTGGTGAGCGTGAAATGGACTGGATGATGGCTGAATACAAAAAAATTAACCAAGGGCAGCCTTATCTCGGCAGCTTTACGGGAAAAAGTGTCGCCAATGGAGGGTCTTTAGGACGACGTGAGGCAACGGGTAAAGGGGTTTATTTCACCTTCCGCTATATGCTAAGCAATTATGCCAAGGAGCACGGGCAAACGTTAGCAGGCTCCGATAATCCTTACGCTAAAACGTTAATGGAACACGCCAACCGACCATTAAGTGTTGCTGTCCAAGGGTTTGGTAACGTTGGCTCAGTCACTGCACTCGAGGCTGCTAAATGCGAACACTTACAAAATAAAGTCGTTGCTGTAAGCGATAGAAATGTAACACTCTTTAATAAAGAAGGCTTAGATATCCAGTCACTTGTCCAATTCTCTGCCGGGAACAAGGGTGACCTACCAACGTCAGAGCAACAGCTAAAAGAAGCTGGAGTCACAGCGACTATCTTGAGTAGAGAAGAAATTCTAACGATGGATGTGGATGTTTTATTCCTGGCTGCTTTAGAAAATCAATTAAACGCAACGAATAAAGCCGAGATTAAAGCACGAATTATTGTAGAAGGCGCAAATGCCCCAACGACAAAGGATGCAGATCAATACTTGAGCCAAAAGGGCGTCATTATCATACCCGACATTTTAGCCAATGCCGGCGGGGTAATCGTATCCTATCTAGAATGGCTACAAGGACGCGAAACCCAGTTTTACTCAGAGGAAGAAGTCTACAACCAGCTTCTCGATAAAATGAAACACACGATGGATACGCTGCTCCCACTATACTTCAGCGACCCATTACCGCTTCGCCAAAACTGCTTTATCCATGCGGTAATTCGTTTGTCTACTGTACTGTATCGACAAGGAAAACTATATTAATAAAAGGATGGAGCGACGTCAGTCACTCCATCCTTTTATTGTTAGCGGGAACCAGTAGTGAATTGTGTCTGACACAGGGACAGACAAAAAGACGCACTTCCTCAAACAATCCGCCCAGCAGCATCCTTCAACAACTGAATCAACTGCTCGTCATCATATTCTTCCTGGCGAATATAAGGGTAAGTCACTGAGAGGGCACCGAGCAAAATTTGTCCATGTGCGATGATTGGGACACTGACGGAAACCGCTCCCTTCACTCTTTCTCCCTTAGTCATGGCATAGCCTTGTTGACGAATAAGTGATAGCTGTTCTAGCAGCTCTTCTTTTGTTTCTACAGTAATATCAGTAATCTTTTCGAAGTTTACTGTTTCTAAGTAATCTCTTAAATAGGAATCTGATTGGTGTGCTAAAAGTATTTTGGCGGATGCGCCTGCATAAAGTGGCGACGTATGACCAACAAAGGTAAGTGCTGCTAGCTCATGACGGCTCGGCAAGTTATAAATGCACCGACGCTCGTTTCTTTCTATTATATTAATAGAAATATTTTCTTTCGTTTGTTCGTTTAGCTTTTCCATGATCGGGATTGCTTTTGATAGAAGAGCATCACTTTTAGCTGCGAGCTCTCCTAGGAACATTAGCTCTAGGCCTAACGAATATTGCTTTGTTTGCTCGTCTCTTACTAAAAATCCCTCCGACATTAATGTGCTCACTATTCTTTGCAAACTAGAGACTGAAATGTCCGTATGCTTGGATATTTCGGTGAGTGATAACTTGGGATAGTCTAGTGAGAAAGCTCTTAGCACTTGTATAACCCGGTGGATAGATGACATAGAATATTTGCTTTTGTTTGTTTCATTCTCCAAGGGAAGCACCTCTTTCATACCTGTTCCCTTCATATTACCTTATTTTTAGCAGTGAATGAATCTTCTATTACCTTATTTCCTAATAGCTCATCTAAAACCTCCTCCGTATGTTGGCCAATTGTAGGAGGAGCGTATCTTGTTTTCACGTTTAAGCCGCTATGCTTGAGCGGACTTGCTAAAAGCTTAATTGGTCCCGCTGGGTGTTCTACGGTTTCAACACCTTCTCTATCCAAAATCTGCTCCTGCTCTAGCGCCTGTTGAATCGTGTTCACTCGACCTACTGGCACTTTTGCATCGGATAATATAGTTACCCATTCCTCGGATGACTTAGTAATTAAAACCCCTTCAATTAACCCTACCAATTCACCTTCATGCTGCTTCCGATCGTTGTTTGACACGAATCGAGTATCTACTCCCCATTCGGGGTGTCCCATCGCGTCTGCTAGCTTTCGAAACAGACCATCATTTCCGGCACAGATCATAATTGGGTAGTCCTCTGTTTGGAATACCTGATACGGAGTGACGTTATTATGTTGGTTTCCTTTTCTTTCGGATACCATCCCAGTGTTAAGGTAGGCGCTTGCAACATTGGCCATGCTTGCGACCTGTACATCTAATAGCGACAAATCTATAAACTGTCCTTCGCCAGTCATGTCTCTTTGACGAATAGCCGAAACAATACTTAACGCCACGTATCCTGAAGTAATAATATCCGCAATTGGGATACCTACCTTTGTTGGCTCTCCGTCCGGCTGACCCGTTACATCCATTAAACCGCTCATAGCCTGCACGACTGGATCGAAGCCTGGAAGCGTGCCAAGAGGACCTGTCTGACCAAAGCCGGTTACTGCACAATAAATGATTTTAGGATTTCTGTTTTTTAAAATCTCGTAATCTAATCCAAGTTTTTTCATCGTTCCCGTCTTAAAGTTTTCAATGACTACATCCGACTTCTCTACTAGTTTTAGAAACTGTTCTTTTCCTTCCACTGATTTTAAATTGAGGGTAATAGACCTTTTATTTCGATTGGCACATAAATAGTAGGTACTCTCTCCATTTATAAAAGGTCCCCACTCTCTCATGCTATCCGATCCACCAGGTGGTTCTACTCTGATCACATCAGCACCTAAATCTCCTAGCGTCATAGCCCCTGCAGGAGCAGCATAGACTCGAGACAAATCTAAGACGCGAATATCATGTAGCGGTTGAATCATTTCCATACCTCTCCCTTCGTTTCTTACTTTATTTTTTTGCTTGTGCTAGCTTAAAACTAACTCCACTTTCCTTTACTTTCCGTAGATGGAACAAGAAAAGGAGCAATAGCATAGCAAACCCGATTAAATCCGTAAAACCAGATGTATCAATAACAAGTAACCCTGCAGCACCGTATAGTAGTCTTTCTATTATAGTAATCCGATCAAGCAAATATCCGGCTATAGCGATGGATAATGCACCTCCACCCATTAACGCGATTAAACCTGCACCAATACTTGCCCAAACGGAATGCCCATCGAATAACAATAGTGGGTTGAACAAAAAGTAAAAAGGAATGATAAAGGCGACAAGCCCTAATCTCACTGACTCGATTGATACCGCATTTGGATTGACCTTCGCTAGCCCAGCTGCAGCATACGAGGCTAAGGCAACAGGTGGTGTGATACTAGATAGCGCTGCGTAATAGAAGGCGAACATATGGGCTGCAATAGGTGGCACTCCCATACGAGTAAGAATAGGAATGGAAATAGTTGCCACGATGATATATGCTGCCGTTGCAGGTACTCCCATACCAAGGATGATACTGATCACCATCGTTAAAATTGCAGCGATCAACACGCTGTCCCCAGCCAAGTTCAGAACGTTGTTACCAATCGTCAAACCAATACTCGATAACGTAACCGTTCCGATAACAATCCCTACAATTGCGGTAGCGATACCTACATTAACCGCTCCTCGTGCTCCTTCTTCAATCGAACGTAGAATATCTGAAAAGCCCATTCTCGTGCTTTTGCGAATCCAAGAAGCAATAACCGTAGCTATTAATGACCAAATAGCTGCAAAGAGTGGTGTAACACCAGTCATTAACGTAGCTATTAACACGACTAACGGGATTAATAAGTGTCCTTTTTCCTTTAAAACTACAATAGCATTTGGAATATTTTCCTTTGCAACACCAGACAATCCAAGACGTTTTGCCTCTAAATGTACGACCATAAGCAGTACGCTATAATACAAAACTGCCGGGATAATGGCTGCCAGCATAACTGTACTGTAAGGGACTCCTAGAAACTCGGCCATGATGAACCCGGCAGCTCCCATAATTGGCGGAGCAATAAGGCCACCAGTGGAGGCTACTGCCTCAACTGCTGCAGCAAACTTTGGCTTGTAACCTGTTTTCTTCATCAATGGGATTGTTACGGCTCCAGTGGTCACAACGTTCCCTACTGCTGAACCGCTCATCATCCCCATTAATCCACTTCCGATAACCGCAACCTTTGCTGGACCCCCAGATGTTCTACCGGCAATCGTTAAGGCTAAGTCATTGATAAAATCAGAGAATCCACTGTTTTTCAGGAATGCCCCGAACATGACGAATACAAAAATGTAAGTAGCTGACACACCTATAGCGGTCCCAAAGATACCTTGACCACCCCAGAACATAATCGAGATTACCCGTTCCACACTAAAGCCCGCATGCCCAAACATTCCTGGTAAATAAGAACCGATAAAGTTATAGAGTAAAAAGACGGCTGCTATGATCGTCATAGAGAGGCCAGTCACACGGCGAGTCGCTTCAAATAACAAAATAATCGCTAATCCACCAATGATATAATCCATGAAGATGTTCGCACCATATCGATCTCTAATAAATGTATCGTAGGTCAAAATGAGATAACCTATTGTAATAATAGAAAGTGCGACCAGCACCAAATCTATTTTGCTAGGCTGTAATCGGGCTTTACTTTTTTTAGAGCTAGGATATAACAAAAAACTAAATACTAACAGAAAGCCTAGATGCCATGCTCGGAACTTAATTGCATCCATTACACCATAACTACTCATATATAGTTGGAAAAAGGTCCAAATGATTGTTGCTACTAAAATAACTCTTGCCCACTTGCCTATAAACTGGCGTTGACTAGCGTCCTCATCCACTGGAAGATTTGCTTGCTCTTGAGTAGTCATCCTGTCCACCCTCCTATTTCAAAACGCCGATTTCTTTGTAATACTTCTCTGCTCCTGGGTGTAACGGCACATCCGCTGTACCAGTTACTGCCTTCTCTAGATCAAATGCCTTAACGACAGAATGTCCTTCGCTTAATGTATCTAAGTTCTCCCAAAGCGACTTCGTCATCTCATACACAGTTTCCTCACTCAAATTGACATCAACCGCTATCGTGCTATACTGACCTACCGTTAAAATATCCTCTTCCTGTCCCTCGTACGTTCCTTTTTCGATAACATACTCAAAATTCCATGGATTTTTCTCATCCGTCATATTGGCTACACCTTCTTTAGTAAAGCTCACCAACTTAGAATCTACAGTAGAGATCAGCTCAGATGCTCCAGCAGCTGGTACCCCGGTATAAATGTTGACTGCCTTCACCTGCTTGTTACGCATCAAATCTACCGCTTCTCCAAATCCAACATAATTTTCTTTCACTGACTGAACTCCATGCGCCTTCAAAATGAGTTTAGATTCAAGCTCTGTAGCCGAACCTGCAGCTCCAAGGACAAAGGATTCCCCATCTAGATCATTGATAGAGTCAATTTTTGCATCATTCAAAGCAATAATATGGCTGACATTTGGGTACAAGTTGGCAAGAATACGAACATCTTCATATTTTTTATCCCCAAAGCTGTTCTCTCCGTTATAGGCCTCCCAAATAATATTTACCGTTGAAAAGGCTAAATGGGATTCTCCACGTTGCATTAGCTTTAAGTTTTCTACCGACCCGTTAGAAGCCTGAGCCGTAACTGAAAGATCATTCGTATTCGTCCAATGCGTTGCAAGCAACGCTCCAAGTGGATAATACACTCCACTCGTTGTGCCAGTACTAAATGTAATACGGTCAGGCTTACCCTCTGCAGTCGCTCCATTATCAGAACTGCAAGCGCTTACAAATATCAATATACAAACCATTAGAAGCACTAACCAATGTCTATTTTTCATTCAACATTACCTCTTCCCGATTAAAGTTTGGTTTTCTTTTTTCTACAATCGCCTGGACGCCTTCTTTATGGTTGTCATCCTCCATCACCAATGCCATCTTAGAGGAAATGTAATCTAACGAGGATCGCAAGGACATTTCACTATTTTGACAAACCGCTCGCTTGATTAGCTGTGTTGCTAGCCTTGGTGCCTCAGAAAGCTGTTTGGCATAAGCCGCAACTACTTCATCCAATTCCCCATCTGGCACGACAAATGTCACTAAGCCTCGTTCCTTTGCCGCCTCAGCTGTCAGCACCTCTCCGGTCCAGAGCATATGAAGCGCCATGTCTTTTCCGACAAGCTTTGGTAAGAAGTAGGCTCCACCATCACCAGGTACAATGCCTACCTTAATATAGCTTTCTGATAGCTTACAAGAGTTAGCTGCAAATCGGATATCACACATCAAGGCCATATCAAGCCCCGCTCCGAATGCTACACCATGCACCTTAGCAATAACGGGCTTATCAATCTCCTCCAATAAAAGAGGAACTCGTTGCACTTTTTTCCAAAGAGAGTTTTTTCGGTTAATCCCCTTCGAAATAATGTCTTTATCTGATTTATAAAAGCCTTTTCCTGCAATCATTTCCTTTATGTCTCCGCCGGAACAAAAACCCTTTCCAGCACCTTGAACAACAAGTACAGATATTTCCTCTGAATCTCTTACCTCTTCTAAAGCCTCAATCCATAAATCTAGCATTTCTCCGCTAAATGCATTTAGTGCCTCTGGACGATTCAGTGTAATCGTTGCAATTGTATCCTTTACCTCAAACAGTAGATCCGACATTTACCTCTACCCCTCTCACTTCTGTTATGGCTTCCCAAATTGTTTCTTTTCTTGTTAAGTACAAATCGGCAAGATGATTTGCCCAATAGGTTTCATTTCCGGCTTCCTCTCGCCAAGACCATAGTCTTCTAGTAAAATGGTGTAGCTCATGCTCATACGTCATACCAATCCCCGCGTGCAGCTGGTGTGCCGCCTTAGCAACTACATTGCTATTGGAGGAAATTTCTATCTTCGCCATTGCAATTTTTTCATTCTTAGTGTCCTTCTCGTAAGCTGCTACTGTCGCCTCGAATGTAGCATACGCCGCAGCAACCTCTCCGGCAATAGCTGTCAAATGATGCTGAATCGCCTGAAAACGATGCAATGGCCGACCGAACTGCTGACGCTCCTTCGAATAAAATACCGTTAATGCCAAAATACTCTCCATAGCTCCCGTCATCATTGCCACTCGACTCATCGTAAGATAACGCTCATAGTCCTCCTCGAGCTCATGAAAAGGGACAGTTAACGCTCCTATTTTTCCTTTATTCCACTGCACCAAATCTCTAGGTTCAGCTGCAAGATTAGCCTTTGACGTGTAGGTCATCTCTGAGGCATTCACTCGCTCATAGCCACTAGGAGAAACAACGATAATCTCATCTACAAACCGCGCATAAGGAACATGAAAAAGCGTATCCTCACCTTCTTCGCATAGATGTAAAACTCGTAGCTTATCATCCACTTCACCATTTACCTTAGCAAGAAACTGATTGGCATAAATCACTTCTGCTAGAGGTAACGGCGCTGCATACTTGCCAGCGATTCGGAGGATAGAAAATATATCCTGACTGTCGCCTCCTACGCCTCCGGAATCCTCATCAATCCCAAGGTAAGTCAGACCTGATTCCTGAACTGCCTTCCAGAGTGGCTTGCTCCATTCCCCTTCCTCAAACCTTTCCCTCGTCTCCTTAGTCGATAGATCCCTCAATATTTTTTCGGTCGTATCCTCGATAAATTCTCTCATCTCACTCATGCAGAAACCACTCCTTTTGCGACTATTCCTCGTAAGATTTCGGTCGTCCCACCTCTTAGCGTAAAGCCAGGACCATGCAGAATAGATTCAGCTAGCAATCTAGAATAATGGTCTGCCTCCTGCTTGCTAGGCATAGTTGGAAGTAGCAAACGAATCACCTCTGCAACACTTTGTTCAAAACTATTCCCTAAGTCCTTCACAAGTGCGGCTGCTAAATTCACGTCCTTACCTTCCTCCAGCATAGCTGCGATACCCATCGACATATTTCGCAAAGACCACATTCTGCTGACTAGCTTCGCAACATCTATCAAACCTCGTTGGTCACCCTTTACCTTTAGTAGCTTCATAGCTTCATTTAATAAAGGAAATGTACTTAAGATCCGCTCAGGACCGCTTCTCTCAAACGACAGCTCGGTTAACCCCTGTGCCCAGCCATTTCCTTCTTGGCCTATTAATCTATCATCTGGCACGAAAACGCTTTCAAGAAACACTTCATTAAAGTGATGCTCTCCAGTCAAAAATTGAATCGGTCGAACAGTTACCCCTTCCGACTTCAAGTCGATAATGAGCTGACTCATTCCCCCGTGGCGATTATTAACATCCTGTGGGGCAGTCCTGCACAAGGTAATCATGTAATGCGAATGATGTGCACCCGACGTCCATGTTTTCATCCCATTGACTACCCAGCCACCGTCTACTTTAGTAGCAGTGGTCTTTAAGGATGCTAAATCAGAACCAGAATTCGGTTCAGATAGACCAATGGAAAAGAAGCATTCTCCCCTCACAATCTTAGGTATGAAAAACTCCTTCTGCTGCTCCGTTCCAAATTTTAGGATAAGCGGTCCAGACTGCCGATCCGCAAACCAATGAGAGGCAACTGGTGCACCAATCGCTAACAGCTCCTCTGTAATTATGTATCTGTCAATACTAGATCGCGCTTGGCCACCATACTCCTTAGGAAATGTGATGCCAACCCAACCCTTTTTCCCAAGTTTCTGAGAAAACTCCGCGCTATATCCACTTAGCCAAGAATCCGAATGTGTTTCAAAGGCTCCGTCAAGCTTCTCCTGTTCTAAATAAGCTCTAACTTCCTGTCGAAAAGCCATCTGCTCCTCTGTAAACTGAAAGGCTGGTAGCTGTAACTGTCTCATCTAACTCCTCCTTTACCGATATAGCATAATTATTATGCCTCAGTGATAACTATTTACACCATAATATAATCATATTTAATTGTCAATTTAGAATTTACTGAAATTTTAAAATGAATCATTTTAACTAATTGTGAAAAAGTTATCGCATTAGTATATTAATAGATTATTTTATACGACTTTCTCTTGATTAAGTTATAGTATGCTGCAACCTATATAACAAAATAATGTTATCAATATAATAGTTTTTTCTTCGATCAACATCCGGATACACAGAAAAAAGCGTAATCCAACTTTCGGATTACGCTTCTTCTTTCCCTAATACAGGGAATACACTCGGAAAATTCACTTTATGTTGCGTTGTAAATCGTAACTGACAATCCGTCTGTTAATGAACCAGACATTTAGGTGCACTTAAAACAAAAAACTTTTCTTTCACTTGCTAAAATACGCTGAATCGAAACCTAAATATATCGGTTCCCGACGAGAGTACCTTTCGTCAGTAAAGCAAATCTTCCGCCAAGGCTGTGCAAATCATCCTTCGGAGTTTCTTGTAAACACATTGTTTACCAGTCCTTTCCTTCGGTAGTTCCGCCTTGTACTATTTATATACCCCGTCGGAAAATACTTAAACATCTTTTATTAGCTGAGCAATTATTTCTGACACAGGGACACAAAGAAAAAAGCGTAATCCAAATTTCGGATTACGCTTCTTCTATCCCTATAAAGGGAATACACTCGGAAAATTTACTTCATGTTGCGTTGTAAATTGTAACTGACAATTCGTCTGTTAATGAACCAGACATTTAGGTGCACTTAAAACAAAAAACTTTTCTTTCACTTGCAAAAACAATACACTGAATCGAAACCTAAATATATCGGTTCCCGACGAGAGTACCTTTCGTCAGTAAAGCAAATCTTCCGCCAAGGCTGTGCAAATCATCCTTTGGAGTTTCTTGTAAACACATTGTTTACCAGTCCTTTCCTTCGGTAGTTCCGCCTTGTACTATTAATATACCCCACTAAAATATCATTAAACATCTTTTATCACTATTTATTTAAAATTTTTTAATTAAATTGGAAGACCGCTTTATCTCGCTTAAAGAAAAAGCTTAAACACCGCTACTCTCCCTAGCGTTTGAATATTAAAGTCTATAGTACGAAATATGTAGAAATTAAAATCAATTATCAGAATAGTGTCTGACACAGGGACACCTATAACAGTTTGTGCATGGAAATAGCAGAAGAGGTAAACCCCAGCTTTGTATATAGACGATAAGCATGCTCATTATTTCCGAATACGCTTAAAGAGATTGAATCTATTCCACGCCCTCTTACTCTATCTTGTAATTCCTCTAAGGCTTTTGTTGCGTAACCCTTTTGCCTGTATGTCTCTTTAATATAAATGTGATAAAGATAGGCGCGATTAATTTCCAGATTTACACTAAACCAGATGATTCCTACTTCCTTAGCTATTACAGGATCATAGAGGTTGTATAAAAATTGTCCATCGGTGGATAAACCATCTGGAAACAAATCCTTCATCATCATTTCTGATTCTTCCATCGCTTTATCTATAGGAAGATTATAGTTGTCCGAAATATCCTTCGCATAATCCGGTATCATAAAATCTAAGTAGGTATTAAATTCATGGTCATTCATTTCTTTAAGCTTAATCATCTATTTATCCTCCTCCACCCTTTGACATCCCACGGATTACCATAATTAAATTGTTCATACCTGCCGAATCTATATATCCTTCGTTATTTATTCGCAATAGACACGAAAAAATCCTGCTTTTTTTAGTTTCGCGGCTTTTCCTATTTACATAATAAAAAGCCACTCACTAATGAGTGACCTCTAATTTATCCTTCTTAAAAAACAACCAGTCTCCTTGGGCATACACGCTTCCGAGGTTTTGTATCCAACTGCTCACTGCCGATTATGTATGACAAAGGGATGCAATTACCGAGAATTGTAGTCAATTGTCAGAATAGTGTAGAATTGTTTCTGACACAGGGACGCTCACAACCCTCCAACCTACCCACCAGTTCCCGACAGCCTCGACACCGTTTCAGCCAACAAAAAGCATCTTTCCGTCAGTGAGTCTATTTCGAGATATTCCCCTTCATTGTGCAGCTTCCCACCAATTGGTCCTACACCGTCAATGGTGGCTACGCCAAGGTGAGAGGGAAATGAAGCGTCTGATCCTCCTCCGGTATGAGAATCGGTTACCTTTAAGCCAAAGGAGTTTCCGACTTCCTTTACGATCTCTAGTAGCTTTTGGTTCTTATCATCAAGCTCCATTGGTGGACGGGTGATGCCGCCTTCTAGGTCGATTGTAGTTCCTGGTACGTCTGGTACGGAACAAATAGTTTCGATTTGCTTGGCAATTTCTAAGCTTTGCTCATCACTTTCGACGCGTACATCTACATATCCAGTGGCGCTGTCTGGAATCATATTTACAGCGTCTCCGCCTTCCACTATACCTACACTTACTGATATTCCTTGCTCATGGTCAGTTAAATGATTGAGCTTTATCGTTTTATATGCAAGCTCCTCAATAGCACTTCTGCCTTCTTCTGGTGCTACTCCGGAGTGTGCAGATCTTCCATGTACATGCAGCGTATATCTGCCGCCCCCTCTTCGTGAGGACACAATCGAACCATCCTTACGGGCAGGCTCCATAACCAATGCATATTTCACTTCCTTTGAAATTTCCTCAATGAGCTCCCTGGATGTCGGGGAACCTATTTCCTCATCACTATTTAAAATAATGATGACATTTTTCAAAGCAGCATCGTTTTTCTCGTACAAATATTTCATGGCATACAATAGAGTTACCTGACTTGCCTTCATATCCGCTACTCCTGGACCAAATGCAAGGCCATCCTTAATAGTAAACGGTCTTTCTGCTGCTGTTCCAATCGGAAACACCGTATCCATATGAGCGATTAGCAGTATTTCAGGCTTCAAGGCTTCTTTATGTTTAATGACAATGTTATTTCCAAATTCCTCATTTTCTTTTATTTCAATTGAGAGGTCCATTTGTTTATATTCATTTATTAGGATTTCTCCTATTTTATCTACTCCAGTTTTACACGTTGAGCCACTATCGATATTTACTAGCTTTTCAATGAGCTCAAGCATCGGCTCAAGGTTTCTCCTCAGATAGTCCATCACGCATCTACCTTCACTTTCTCTTCATTGATAATTCCTTTACCATTTTCAAGCGGGAAATGACAGGCTACAAATTGACCTGACGCTTTTTCCTCAAATATAGGCTCCGTTTTACTGCATATGTCCTGAGCATAAGGGCATCTTGTATGGAAATTGCAGCCAGGGGGTGGATTTGCCGGACTCGGGATATCGCCTTCTAAAAGCTGTCTTCCCTCGATGTTCCGTTGAGTTGGATCTGGAACTGGCACAGCGGACAATAAACCCTCTGTATAAGGATGCATAGGATGTAAAAACAACTTTTCCTTTGTCGTCAGCTCCACGATTTTACCAAGATACATCACGGCAATTCTGTCACTAATATGCTTTACTGCCGGAAGTCCATGTCCTATAAAAATGAATGTTAGATTGAGTTCCTTTTGTAGCTTAGATAGTAAGTTTAATATTTGGGACTGAATCGATACATCCAGTGCAGAAACTGGCTCATCACATATGATAAGCTTGGGATTTAAGGAAATAGCACGAGCAATTCCAATTCGTTGTCTCTGTCCACCACTAAATTCATGTGGATATCGATTGACATAAGCACGATTTAACCCAACTAGGTCCATCAGCTCCATTACTCGTTCAGTGAGCTCTTTTTTATGGAGAGATTTATGAGTCCTTAACGGCTCCGCTATCAAATCAAACACGCGCATACGTGGATTCAAGGAAGAAAAAGGGTCTTGAAATACCATTTGGATATCGGCTCGTTTCTTTCTTAACACCTCTCCTTTTAGCTTCGTCAAATCTTCTCCTTCAAATAAAATCTCACCTTCCGTGGCATCCAGTAGCTGACCTATCAGGTTTCCAGTAGTAGACTTCCCACATCCGGATTCCCCAACTATCCCTAGGGTTTCTCCCTCGTCCACATAAAAGTCCAAGCCGTCAACTGCATAAAGAAATTGCTTTTTTCTTTTTAAGAAGCCTTCAGATATATCAAAAGCCTTTTTCAGCCCTTTAACTTCCAGCAAATGATTTTGTTTCATACAAATCAACCACCTTTTCTTCATGGAGCCAGCATCTGACCTTGTGATTTGTCAGAATTTCTTCAAGCTTTGGTTGAGACTCAGCACATTTTTCCATGGCATACGGACAGCGATCCATGAACCGACAACCAGTTGGATAATCTAACGGACTTGGGACGGTGCCCGGTATAGAGGTTAGCTCATCCTTTAATTCATGGATTTTAGGAGTACTATCCATCAGGCCTTTCGTGTAAGGGTGTCTGGGTTCTCTAAACAATGTAAATACATCCGTTTCTTCCACTACTTGACCTGCATACATCACGACTACACGATCTGCCATTTCAGCCACTACACCCAAGTCATGGGTGATTAGCAAAATAGATGTGTCAAACTCCGTGATTAAGCCCTTCATCAATTTAAGAATTTGAGCCTGAATCGTTACATCTAGAGCAGTAGTTGGTTCATCTGCAATCAACAATTCTGGATTGCAGGAGAGTGCCATTGCAATCATGACACGCTGTCTCATACCTCCACTCAATGAATGCGGGAATGAGTCAATGACCTTCTCTGCCCTTGGTATCCCTACTTTTTTCAGCATATCAATACTTATCTGACGTGCTTCCTTCTTATTCTTCTTTTGATGCAGCATAATCGATTCTGCCATTTGATTTCCTATTGTGAAAACAGGGTTCAAGGAAGTAAGAGGCTCTTGGAAAATCATCGCTATTTCATTACCACGAAGGCTGCGCATTTCTTTCATTGAGATAGGAACAATATCTTTTCCCTTAAATAAAATTTGTCCATCTTCAATTTTCCCTGGCGATTCGATTAAACGCATAATGGATAGAGAGGTTACGCTTTTCCCTGAGCCCGATTCCCCTACTATTGCTACTGTCTCGCCTTTATTTATCCTTATAGAAACGTCATCGACTGAGGGAACAATCCCATTTTCAGTATGGAAATAAGTTTTGAGGTTTTTTACATTCAGTACTTCCTCCGCCATTGGGATTCCTCCTTTAGATTATTTTTTGATAGAGCGTGGATCAAGAACATCTCTTAACCAATCACCCAAGAATATGATTCCAAGCACTGTTACTGTTATGGCTAGACCCGGAAAAGTTGCCAGCCACCAGCTAGTCGCTAAATAATCTCTTCCATCACTCAAAATAGATCCCCATGAAACTGTCGGTGGTTGAACACCAAGTCCCAAAAAGCTAAGTGACGCTTCTAGAATGATCGTTGTTGCCACACTTAACGTGGAAATTACGATAAAAGAGGAAATTACATTTGGCAATAAATGACGAGTAATTATCTTATGGTTTTTCACTCCAATGGAACGAGCAGCTCTTACGAAATCACGTTCCTTTATAGTTAACACTTCGCCGCGAACAAGCCGTGCATAGTTTACCCAGTTCGTAGCACCGAGAACGAAGATAAGCGTAATCACACTAGGGCCAAAAACACTAAGTATTACTAGCGCAAAAAGAATAGTAGGGATGGCAAGGAAGGAATCTACAAGACGCATGAGCAAATTGTCAATAAAACCTCCGTAATACCCTGCGATCAAGCCAATCGTCACACCGATGATTCCGGCAACAACTACAGATGTAATACCTACTAATAAGGAAATTTGAGATCCATATATGATTCGACTAAGAATATCTCTCCCAAGATTATCCGTTCCCAATAGATTTGCAGTACTACCACCTTCCATCCAGAAAGGAGGCTTGAGCATATTAGCTGCATTAATAGCAGCGGGATCATGTGGTGCTAGTAATGGCGCAAAAATAGCCACTAAGAAAACAAATAATACGATAAAAAATCCTACGGTACCTGTCTTACTTCTAAGTAATAATCTACTCCACCTTTTAAAAGAAGAGGGTTTGTTTTGTGTCATGCTTACTGTCTGTGATTGGGTCAACTTAACTTCCCCCCTAGCTATATTTAATCCGTGGATCTAATAGTCGGTAAAGAATATCTGCTACTAGATTCATGAGAATGACGAGTGTTGCGATGACAAATACACTGGCTTGAACAATCGCCATATCACGTGTATTTACGGCCTGTATTAATAGTTGCCCTAAACCTGGCCATGAAAAGACGGTTTCAGTTATCAATGTGCCACCAACCAAAGTAGAGGTTTGTAATGCAGTGATTGTGATAACCGGAATAAGGGAGTTTCGGAACGCATGCTTATAAACTACGATTCTATCCTTTAAACCTTTACTCTTTGCTGTGCGTACGTAATCCTGATTCAACGTTTCAATCATGCTAGACCGGATGAGTCTCGTCATTTCCGCTGCTATCCCAGTAGCCAAAGTGACAGAAGGGAGAACCAAATGCATAAGCGTTCCTCTTCCGGAAACCGGGAAGAAGCTTAACGTAACGGAAAATAATAAAATTAACATGATTCCTAGCCAAAAGTTCGGCATCGCTTTTCCTATTACAGCCGCGCCCGTCGCCACTAAATCTAGACTAGAGTTTTGTTTGGTAGCAGACCAAATACCAAGTGGGATGGATACAACAATTGCTATTAGAAGTGCTGCAATACCTAGTTCAAGTGTTGCAGGGAGACGCTCTAAGACGATGGACATCGCATCCTGCCCATAACGATACGATTCTCCAAAATCACCTTGTACAAGGTTCATCAGGTATGTAGTGTATTGAACGATAAAGGATTCATTTAAGCCTAAGGATTCTCTTAATAGCTCGACATCTTCCTGAGAGGCGTCATCAGGTAGCATTAATGCCACGGGATCTCCTGCTATAAAGACTAGTGAAAAGACAATAAATGAAATGATTAATAATACGGGTATTATTTGTAGTATTCGCCTAACGAAGTAATTGTTCATCAATTGTCACCTCACACATATTTTGAAATGATTTGTAGACTGAATTAATTTCATAATCCCTTTTTAAATAAGAAAGTAGAATGGATTTTCGCTTCAGGCGGACGCTTTCCGCGGGGTGAGCGATAAGCCACCTTCCACTACAATCCATACGGAGATAACTGTCGTGTCTAATCAGTGAAACATTTTATGAAATTGAATCAACTATTAATTTCATAATCTTTTTCCTATAGAAAAATCCTTTTTAAGTAAGAAAGTAGCATGGAATTTCACTTCAGGTGAACGCTTTCTGTGGGGTGAGCGATAAGCCATCATCCGTCGCTACGCGCGCGTTTGTAATGTCTTATCTGTCTCACTCATCCCGCTGGAGTCGTCACCTTCCGCTACAATCTTCTATAAACTTGAACAAACCTACTAAACTTTCTACCTAATAGTAAAGGAAGGAAGAGCAAGCTCTCCCTACCGATCACCATATTTACTTTTTATTAATAGAATCCACGTAAATGATTTCATCCATTGTCGGAGTATAATCAATTGCATCACTTACCCCTACGTTAATAGATTCTTGGTGTAATACGATATGAGCCGTGTCTTCAGCTAATAAATGCTGTGCTTTAATATATTGCTCTGCTCTTTCTTCTGGGTCCATATTTTGAGCAGCAGCTGACAATAATTCTTCTACCTCTTCGTTATGATAATCAATTTGACCTTTGAATCTCTCATAGTTATACCAATCTAATGCATTTGCCGCATCAAACATAGAGTTACCTAAAGCTAGTAAATAAGCATCTTTGTTTTTGCCTGAGTTACGAAGTTCAACGAAGCTGCTCCACTCCATGAATTCAACATTTGCTTTTACTCCAATTGCAGTCCACATGCCAGCAACCATCTCCGCTATTTCAGCATCTTGTAAATAACGCCCTTTTGGAGAATGGAATGTCATCTCAAATCCATCTGGATAGCCTGCTTCAGCCAATAATTTCTTTGCTTCTTCCACGTCATAGTTATACGTGTCATAAAGATCCTCTGCAAAACCAAAGTTTCCTGGTGCGACACGAGTGATTGTTGGTATACCTGCTCCATTTAACAGGTTATCCGTTATTGCCTTGTTATCAATAGCCAAGTCCAAAGCTTTTCTAACTCTAGGATCCGAAGTTGGATATCCTTCTGTTGAACGGACAAATATCATCATAGTTCGGTTAGAAGTACCTTGCGATAAATGCGTT
Organism: Psychrobacillus sp. FSL W7-1457; assembly: GCF_038593405.1. NCBI lineage: Bacteria > Bacillati > Bacillota > Bacilli > Caryophanales > Bacillaceae > Psychrobacillus > Psychrobacillus sp. FSL W7-1457. Next base: position 817,860 of record NZ_CP151993.1, on the reverse strand, counting down.
CCATCGTTGTCATCAATACGTTTCCACTCACTTGGTGGCATGTTTGTCGCAATATCAACTCCACCTGTTAGCAGCTCAGAAACACGTGTAGAGTTTTCTGGAATGACACGGAATACTACCTCATCCCATTCTTCATTTTTACCGTCAAAATAATCATCATAGACTTCTAGCACGATACGATCGTCACGTACCCACTTAGAAAATTTAAATGGTCCTGTCCCAACTGGGTTTTCCAAAAAGTGATCCATTCCGTTTTCTTCAATATATTCAGAAGGAAGGATACTAGAAGCAATCCTTGAAATTCTGTTTAATAAAGCCGGGTCTGGCTCATTTGTAATGATACGTAACGTTAACTCATCCACAACTTGTACCTCTTTAATAGAGTTATAGTTAATGTGATCAAGCAGTGTGGAATCATGCGCAACTCGTTCCAGTGAGAATTTAACATCCTCCGAATCTAATGCCTCGCCGTTATGGAACTTAACTCCTTCTTTTAGTTTCACTTCCCACGTCTTATCGTCTATTTTTTCGTACCCCTCTGCTAAGTCTGGTAAAATCTCACCAGTTTCATTGTCTCGTTTAAACAAATAGTTAAACATATTAACGTGAATTGCTTCTGTAGAAGTATTAACATGGTTATGAACATCAAACGTTACCATGTCCGTTCCCATTGCAATCGTCAATGTCCTGTCGTCCTCTTTTTTGGTCGTAGAAGTAGAAGAATCATCTCCACTACAAGCTACCAGCAATCCTACTGTCAAAAGTACAGAACTTGCTAATCCTACCCATTTCTTCATAGTCATTCCCCTTTATATATATAATTTCATTGAACCTATACTTATTATTCGTTCGTATTACTCTCTATGTAATCAAGAGCGAACTGGGCCAATAAAGCCGAGCCATACGGTAACGCATCTTCATCAATATCGAATTTCGGATGGTGATTGGGATAGATACAATCCTTTTCTGCATTGTAAGTGCCTAATCTAAAGAAAATTCCCGGCACCTTCTCCGCATAGTAAGCAAAATCCTCTCCTCCCATGCTCGGATTAATAATCGATAGAGTATTGGCTCCCAATATTTTTTCAGAGACTGCATCTAATAATGGAATCAATCGATTATCATTTTTCACGGAAGGATAGCCAAATTGATAATCGAACTTATAAGTAGCCCCCATCCCTTCGCAAACGCCTTTAATATATTGCTCCATTCTTTTGGAAATGACCTCGCGCAACGAAGGATCTAACACTCTAACTGTTCCTTCTAATCGAACGGACGGTGCGATGACATTTCGCTTAAAGCCACCTTCAATTTTTCCTATTGTCAAAACAGCTGGCTTTAAAGGATCAATCGACCGACTTACAATTTGCTGTAAGGAAGAGATTACTTCCGCTGCCACCGTTATCGAGTCGATAGACATATGAGGATGAGCTGCATGTCCCCCCTCTCCGATCACTTCGATATCAAAGGAATCCGCACATGCCATCGCGACATCTTTGGCAACCGTTATAAACCCTGTATGTGCCGTCGGATGTACATGCAAACCGGCAATAACATCCACATCCGGATTTTGAAGAACCCCTTCCTGAACCATATGTAAGGCCCCTGCTAGCCCTTCCTCTGCTGGCTGGAAAATAAATTTAATATTACCTTTTACCGGCCGATGCTTACTTAGTATTTTGGCCGCTCCCAGCAGCATCGAAGTATGCGCATCATGTCCGCATAAATGGGCTACTCCAGGAACCGACGAGGCGTATGAAACCGACTTCTCATCCTGTATAGGAAGAGCGTCCATATCTGCCCTTAATGCAACTGTCGGACCTGGCTCAGTGCCTCTTAAAAGAGCCACAATTCCAGTTTTGGCAACCGGTGCTTGAATTTCAAAACCAAGATCCTTTAAATTTTCTAAAACAAACTTGGAGGTTTCATATTCTTCAAATGATAGTTCTGGATTCACGTGAAGATGTCTGCGCCACTGTATTAAATTCTCCTTAATCTCAAGCGCTTCTTTAAGTAAAACATTCTCTTCTACTACTGTATTTTTCATGTAGACCTCCTATTCGCTATAATTAGACATAATATTACGAAATAATAATAAATTCTGATTATTATATTAATAGTAATTAAGAATATTTCTTTAGTCAAGACCGTTTTCCATTTTTATTGCCTAGTACTAAAGTAGAAAACGGTGAATTGTAAAGGATTGTGCCTGACAGGGACACACACGGTAACCCGACGAATTGTAGTAAATTGTGTCTTACACAGGGACAAACATACCAACAAAAATACCTGTGTCAGCCTCCAAACGCTACTGACACAGGCATACCTTCTAAATTGTAGTGAATTGTGTGTGACACAGGGACGCACACAAACCCAAACTACTCCACGATCGATAAAAACTGTCTAGTCCTCTCTTCTTTCGGGTGAAGAAATATTTCCTCTGATGTTCCCTCTTCCACGATTACACCTTTGTCCATAAAAATAACTCGGTCCGCTACGTCTTTGGCAAAGCTCATTTCGTGCGTCACGATAATCATCGTCATTCCTTCACGTGCCAGGTCCTTGATCACCTGAAGTACTTCCTTTACAAGCTCTGGGTCTAATGCAGAGGTCGGCTCGTCATAGAGCATGACCATTGGGTTTAATGCCAACGAGCGTGCGATGGCTACTCTTTGCTGCTGACCGCCTGACAACTGCGCTGGGTAGTAATCACATCTGTCACCTAGCCCTACCTTTGTAAGAAGTGCCTTCGCTACTATTCTTGCCTCTTCTAGCTTGGTCCCATGTATGACGATTGGTCCCTCCATCACATTTTCGATGGCTGTTTTATGCGGAAACAGATTGAACGATTGAAAGACGAATCCAGTTTTCTTTCGTAGCTCCCTTATTTCTTTTTTACGTCTACGATTTGACTTTCCACCGGTATCTACCTGGAAATCACCAATGCGAATGACACCCTCCGTTGGCTCCTCTAAGAAATTTAAACAACGTAGCAAGGTTGATTTTCCAGACCCACTCGGTCCCATAATGACCACTACTTCGCTTTTCTCAACCGTTAAATCGATACCTTTTAATACTTCATTTGTTCCGAAGCTTTTTTTCAATTGATTAACCTGAATGATACTCATAGACATCCCCTATCATTCGTATTTATCGAACCAAGTACTTGGATGTACGAACTTCTAATTTATCTAAAATAGTAGTGAAGAAGGTTATTAATACCCAATAGATAGCTGCAGCTATTAAATAGATGGTAAGTGGCTCGAATGTTTTGGCAATGATTAAGCTCGACATTTGCAATAGTTCCGTAACGGTAATAACTGAGACCAACGAGGTATCTTTTATAAGTACGATAAATGTGTTTGATAACGTAGGAATAGATATGCGAAGACTTTGCGGGAGAATAATTCTCCTTAACGCCTGTGAATACGTCATTCCCATGGATAATGAAGCTTCCATTTGGCCATTGTCCACTGCAAGAATGGAAGCTCTAAATGACTCTGATAGATAAGCGCCAGCGTTTAAGCTCAATGCTACGATCCCCGACGATATGGGATCTAATGAAATACCGATCTGAGGTAAGCCATAGTAAATAACGAATATTTGAACAAGTAAAGGAGTTCCACGAATTATAGAAACATAGCCTGTGGCAATGCCGTTTAAAACCTTTACTTTTAGAATTCTAATGATTGCGGCGAAAAATCCAATAATGAGCGCTATGATAATGGATATGGCTGCCAAAAAGATAGTCATGAGCGTTGCCTTCAGTAGGGATGGCAGGGAATCAATAATTATCGTAACATCCATAGATCGACCTCCTTCCGACAAATGATAGGATTAGATTACAGCCTCTTCTTTAAAACCTATATGAATTCCTAAATTCTGTAGTTCCTTCATAAACGGGTCGAATCTCTCCCTAACAATAAGGCTCTCTACCGGTACAACCCCTGTCTCTTCAATCCTTCCAGATGCAATCCATTTCGCTAGAATTGCTGCAGGAAGGGCAGTTGTTTTAGCCATGGACGTAATGTTTCGTTCCTGATCGTAGACATCAACCATTTCCCATGTAAATTTAGTCGCTTTGCCTTCCTTCATTCCACTAACCTCGACTCTTAGCACCGTTATATCCTCATGGGAGGCACCAACCATTTTAGGCGCTAAAATCTGTTCTGCAACTGCTCGAGGAGTTGTAATAACTCCTGCGACTGTTATAGGTTTATTGTCTAGAAACCCTAGCTCCCTCAAAACGTTCATCTTGTCCCAATGCCCAGGATACCTAACTGTTTTTTCGTATAGGTTTTTCACCTTGTCCTTCAATATAAAAGCCGTGCTATGCGCATCCGTAATCACTGCCTCACAGTCCCCAACGGGCTGGGGGAACGTCATCTTTTCTAAACCAGACAAAGGAGCTAATTCCACAAGCTGTCCGTTTTCAACCGCAATAGCAGGTTTTGTGTAGAGGCCTAGCACACTCTCTAAGCGAAAAACGACCTGATACCATAGAGGTGGAACGGGATGTCTCGGAATCCCTCCACAAATCATGATCGCTTCCTCTGCTTCGTCTAGCATCTCGATCCCTTGGGCTGCCAAAAAGTTCGTTATTCCGGGAGCTACACCACAGCCTGGCACGATGATCACCCCTGCATTTCTCGCCGCTTCCTGTAATTCTATTTTCTCTTGGAATAAAGACCCAACTAAATCTACCAAATGACAGCTAGACTCTATTGCTGCTTGTATAGCAACTAGACTTAAGGAATGTGGCAGACAGGCAACCGCAACATCCCCACCTGTCAACACCTTCGCGATATCCTCCATAGTCTCTAAGGAGGCAACCCTGCCAGTCACTTTGGGACTATTAGCGATTTCTAAGCATTTATCAATACTTTCCTGTCTAACATCCACCGCGGTAATGACATCTATTTCTGAGAATTTAGCAAGCTCGCTCACGACGGTCGTCCCAATCATTCCCGTACCTAAAACTACAATATGCAAGTGTTATTTCCTCCCATCGTTTTATTGCTCCACAGGATCTGAGCCAAACCACTTTTTATAAATCTCGTTATACGTCCCATCCTCTTTCATGTCACGTAAAGCCTCATTGACCTTTTCGATAAAATCCTCGTTCCCTTTGTTCACTGCCATCCCAACCTCGTCCACCTTTAGAATCTCGCTTGCAACCTTGATTGGCAGCTTATTTTCTTTTATGTTATAGCTCATTAACAGCTGGTCATTAATGATGACATCTAATCGTTCATTTTTCAGATCCTCTAAATAATCCGTAAATGCCTTATATAGCTTCACATCCGCACCATCTACACTCTTTGCGATTTCCTCAAAGGTAGTTCCTCCGCCAACACCAACTTTTTTACCCTTGATATCTTCGAGCTTGCTAATATCATTCGTTTCCTCACGAGTGATTAACACCGAGCCTGTAATAACATACGGATCCGTGAAATCTACACTTTTTTTCCTTTCCTCTGTCACAGTCATCTGCCCGATAATAATATCGAACTTATCTGCCTTCAGACCACCTATCAAACCCTCCCACTTAGAAGTGATAAAATTGGCCTTCACGCCTAATCTTTTCGCTAGCTCGTTGGAAATATCTACATCAAAGCCAGTTAATTCACCTTGATCATCTAAATAGTTAAACGGTGGATACGTTCCCTCAAAAGCAACATTCAGTACCTTCTTTTTCTCCATACGCTCTAGCACTTTACCTTCTCCAGACCCGCAGCCTGCTAGTATACTCAAGACAAAAACCGTAATAATGGCCAACATGATATTCTTCTTCAACGCTTGTCCCCCTTTTATAAGATTGAGGAAATTACCAAAGCTACTTCCTTCCTATAATGTATTCGTTAAGAATGACTTTTATTAACAGATAATCTAATAAATTATGATCCCCATAAACTCAAAAAAACCGTAGGAACAAGTATCTCGTCCCTACGGTTTACTATTTATATTTCAATACCTATTAACTGAAGACATTAATCCTCAAACACTGCCATCGGCAATACTGCACTAACGATATATTGTCCTGCGTCTACAATCTCTGAGATTTTCAAATCGACACATAGACTAGACAATAAATAGGCATCCTTTGGCTCCATTTCATATGTAGTTGAAATGTGATCTACCATCGCCCGAAGTGCATCCTGCGAAGCCTTCATCAAATCTGGACCAACGCCAGTGGTCCCAAAGAACCCCTTATGGTTCACCTTTGGAGTAAGCTCACCACTCGTTAAAAACTGAGGCGAAGGAATCGTTTTACCTTTAATAAGGTTGAACTTTAAGGTAGCGGTCATCGGACACTCTAATGCGGAAACACAAACCTCCCCGTCTCCTTGCGCTGCATGGGCATCCCCGCAGCTAAACAACGCTCCAGCCACCTGGACAGGTAAATACAACTTGGTCCCAATCGTTAGCTGGCGAACGTCCATATTTCCTCCAAACGTTCCAGGAGGCATGATCGGCTGACCACTTGCATCCTTAGGACTTACTCCCATCGTACCTAAAAAAGGCTCAATTGGAATTCTAATATCCTCTCGGAAATGAATAAACTCCCCGTCGTTCAAATCAAAGGTTCTTAAATACGCATCTGGAAACTCCTCTGGCAGCAAACCTAGTCCAGGCAAAATAGCCGTCCAGCCCCAGCTTCCTGTCTCGAGATTTACAATTTCCACCTCCAGCGTATCTCCAGGCTCTGCCCCTTCAATCGCGACTGGACCGGCAAGCGGGTAAACCTTGTCCCAATCTAAGCTAGCAATCGATTCAGTAGTAGAATCAATCGAAAACTGGTTGTCCGTTACCTCTCTTGTTTTAAATATGACCGTGTCCCCACTTTCAATCGTCAGGACCGGCTTTGGATCCTTCTCCCATGCGTAGTGCACAATCTCCTCCGGAAAATGATGGATTTTTGCTGTTTGAACGTTCATAGTCTTCCTCCTTATCAATCTATCTATATCAAAAGGCTATCATAATTTCACTATAATTTAAATGAATTTATAAAATTTTCAGTTAAATATAAAAAAAGCCACTCATTAAATTGAGTGACTTCCTATTTATCCCCCAAACCCATAAATCATCCCAGCAAGAATCCCATAAACAATCAGCAACCCAAAGGCAGCCAACACCCCAAGCCAGCTAGTACCACCGCGCAGTTGAAGCTCTGACTGCACGAATTCCTCGCTGCCATGTTGCTGCTCCGTGACTCTCTTAATCTCCTTATTCGCATGCATCAAATATAAATAGTTTCCTAAAAAACCACAGATGACCCCTACTGTAATTCCTATGGTCGAATCTACCCCAAAATCGACCCCACTTAAGACAATGATCAGATCATATAAAAGAAAAAGACCTAGTATGATGAAAATATACGCATACATTTTTCGATAGCCTAACCAAAAGAACGAAAGAAAAAAGGCAGCCCAATTCCAGGATAGCCCCTGCCTCCATTTGCTTGAATAATACTCCCATTTGCTAGCTCCTACAAATGCCCCATGTAACGACTCATCTAACTCCGGATATTTCTTATCCATCTATGTATTCCTCCTTTTTTATCTGAAGTGCTCTATTGTATGGATATTACACTTTGTCTATGTCTATTTTAAATATTGTATAAACCTAAAAATCTATCAATACGATTTTATTGATGCTATATGGTATATTACTTAGTCTATGAACAATTACGTTAATTGGGAGGCCATGTAGGGGAGAGTAATTTGAAGAAGTATTTTATTGTAGTTCTATAGTTCAACCAAAAGAAGCAGTTTAACTACTCGTTAAAGGAGGTCTGCTCCTTTGGTTCAACTACAAGCATGTTAAAATTCCTTAATAGTAACTTCTGATTGTTCCTTTATAATAGCAGTCATTTCCTCAATCCACTCTATACACCTATTAGGCAGATAAGGAAATGGATGTCTTGGATAGTTTCTCGTTTTATGCCAGTATGCCTTTGGTACTTTACCATTCAAGTCCAATCCACTCAACGGTAAAAAACCATGTTCTTCCGCAAGTCGCTTAGCTTCAGGTCTAGATCCCCAACCATACAACACATGCTCCACTAAAGTAGTCATTTCAATAAATTCTTTTATATTATTAGCATAACGCGAATTTGGAACATTTTGGAGCTCGCATATTTTAAGCAATCGCAGGAACTCAAAGGAATCTCCCTCACACATATCCGATAGATTAACAATTATTAGTTCATCCCAATCCATACGTTCCATTAATCGCATAAGCTGATATTGCGTTTTATCCGGAATACTTTCCTGCCATCCATCTTTTGATTCTTCTCTCGGTAGGCAGCTCCCAGGGTTTTGCATAACAATTAACGCATTAGCTTTTCTATTACTTAAATCATCTGGGATGGTTGCTCCCTTTCTTATAATTCTTGCCTCTGGCCTAGTAATAACCTGGTGTATCTCAAATTGCCTATACTCAAATTTAGCCATGACGATAAATTGTTCATTTAATACCATTCTACTTAACATAGACTCCTCCTTAGCAAAAATATCAGTCTAATTAAGTAATTCTATATACACTTAAAAATACCTTTAAATACCTTTTATTATTTTATATTTAATTTATATTTCATCTTCTTTTGCTTAACTTACACAAAATATGATTGACCACCAAGGACTTTCGTTTTATACTTTTATTGGTAGAACTATTTCTTTTTACCTTTTATCAGAAAAACACAAAACTATTTTACTATGTATTTTCATGAAAAAGGTTTTTATATTTATATTGTATTAATTAATAATGATATACGGATATAATGATATTTTTTATCCTATAAATAATAGAAATAAAAGACACTTTCTTAGTAATCTTTAATGAATACTATTAAATATTTAAGAATTCTACCGAAGTTAAAGGGAGTAAAAGAATATGATGTTATGAGGTGTAGTAATTGTTGTCAGACTTTAGCACTAAGTTAGACGAGGAGATAGGACCAAGAAAAATTCTGCATATAAAAGAGTGTGAGATTTGTGGTTATAATGAGTTTTATTTTATAGATCCTGAAACAAATAAACAAATTGGTATGGCTTGTGAGGGGTGTAACTATATAAAACGGTTTGATTTTAACTCTAAAAAATAAGTTTAAAAGAAGCAGCTTAACCTGCTAATAAAAATACTGCTTCTTTCTTCCATTATATTATTTAATCATGAACATTTTATCTATTAATTCTTTAACCATCTTATGATATATCTCTATTTATACTCTTCCTTCAAAAATTGTTACTCAATGTTTTTATCGGAAACTCCTTCTTTAAATAATTCCATAATGTCTATAAAATCTTTTCACTCTATCATCTCTAAGTAAGGGTCTATGCACCTGCAATAAATTCACATCACTAAAATTATTTCCTTCTAGAACAGAAAATCCTTCATTAGTAATAACGATATCCCACCCCACATATTTAATATATGGATAGATAGAGGCTGCATTTAGTATACTTTCTTTCATTTCATTCCATTTCGGAACTAACTTTCCTTCAATTTGTGACTTTGTTTCAGGATGTTCACTATACCATTGTAGTTTCCCATTTTTAGGATATGAAACACCCTTGCCTAGCTCACCAGTCTCTAAATCAATTTCTGCACTTAATCCTCCCTGCGTCCAATTGTCAGCAGGTATAGATGTTAAATTCCCCATTCTTTGGACAGCTATAGGTATAAAAGGTTTGTTGGTAAGAGGATCTATCATAGTTAAAATTCTAATTGTATTAGTAGTCTTCGGATAAAAGTCTTTACTAAAATTACTTTGCTCAACAAATTCATTAACTATATAATTATTTAGCTTTGAAGTTGCTTTTTCGAGCCCAGCTTCATCTATCTGCTTTTCATTTAAAAAATAATTTCCTTCTATTTTCTTCAATACAAATATCCCATAACCTCCACCGTTACGTATTGGTTTAATAACACATGCAGAATGTCTGTCTAAGTATCTTAAAATTTTCATAGAAGAATCAATTTTTTCTTCATCTTCCAAGCATAAAAACTTCCCAGCTTCAATTAAACTAAAATTTCTTGGAATCTTAATATATTGCTTATACATGGATTCAAAGACAAGCTTTTCATCTAGAACAAAACTATATGGGCTATTTAAATATCTTGTATTTAGTCTTTGTATATCAGATAAATATTCTTGAGGATTATTTTCCTTAAAATTATAAATTATTTCTGATTCACTCAAGAAACCTCGCCTCGAGTTAGAAATTTTTTTGCTAACACCTTTATTAACGGATGATTTTAAGTTTTTTCTAATAAATGTCCGATAAATATTCGCCTGACGATATACATTCATCGCTTTATCTTTTATCATTAAAGCACTTCCACCTTTTTGTATAAAAATAGTAACCACTTTATATCTGAAAAACTCTCAGGTATAGAAAAGCAGTCGAATTATTACATCGACTGCTCATAATTTTAGTTCATAAATTCTTTGATCACTTTGCAAACTTGTTCAATCTCTTCTTCACTCAAATACGGATGCATTGGTAAAGATAGTACTATATCACATAACTCGTTTGTCACTGGACAATCATTTTCAGCATAACCTAAATCACTAAATGCTTCTTGTTTATGCATCGGTTTTACATAATACACCATGCTTGGGATATTTTCTTCTTTCAGCTTGCGTTGAAGATTATCCCTTTCTGCCTTATTCTTTAGTTTAATCGTGTATTGAGCAAAGCTAGAAATATAGCCTTCTGGCATATAAGGAATTTCAACGATATCCTTTAGACGTTCATTGTAATGACCAGCTACTCGATTGACATCTGTAACCTCATGATTAGCAAATGCCTTTAGTTTCACTTGAAGAATAGCAGCCTGAATGGTATCTAATCTCGAGTTCACACCAATTCTAACGTTGTCATATTTATTACTACCTTTTCCATGTACTTTTAGGGACCTCAACAATTCTGCTAAAATGTCGTCATCCGTAAAGATAGCTCCTCCATCACCATAGCCTCCTAATGGTTTAGCGGGAAAGAACGATGTAGTTGCCGCATCACCAAAACTACAAGCCCGTTTACCGCCAATATTACCTCCAAAGCCTTGAGCTCCATCTTCCAGTACTAACAACTTATATTTTTGTGCAATCTTTTCGATTTCAGGATAATTTGCTGGAAGTCCAAATAGATCTACAGGAATGATAACCTTAGGAGTTAGTTTCCCTTCTTCCATTGTTTGAACGATTGCTTGTTCTAATTTTTCCGTATCTATGTTAAATGTGTTTCTGTCTACATCGACAAAAACGGGAGTTGCTCCAACAAATGAAACTACTTCACCTGTTGAAAAGAAAGTAAAATCAGGTAAAAAGACTGCATCTCCTTCTTTAATACCCCATGCCATTAATACAAGAGATAATGCTTCTGTTCCATTTGCACAGGTGATCGCATGCTTTACTCCTACGTATTCTGATAGTTGTTGTTCTAATTCTTTTACTTCATTTCCTCCAATGAAGTTCGTGTTAGTTAAAACCTTCTGTATAGCTGAATCAATTTCATTTTTGTATGTTTGATATTGAGTTTTTAAATCTCTAAATTCCATGATTAACCAGCTTTCTACTATATAATTTATAAGATTCTATACACTTTCAATTAGCGTATCATTAGAAAGGTTATACTCTCTTTCGCACTCACTACATTTCAATTGTTCCTTCAATACATGACCACACTCACAGACCCAGCCTTTTTGTTTGGCAGGTACCCCTGCCATCAAAGCATGGTCTGGTACATCCTTAGTTACTACAGCACCTGAAGCAATCATGGCCCAACGACCAATTGAATTACCACAAACGATTGTTGCATTTGCTCCGATGGATGCTCCGTATTTCACTAGCGTCTTTTTATATCCTTCAGTCCCTTTAGGATATTTACTTCTAGGAGTTAAATCATTTGTAAAAACCATAGATGGTCCGCAAAAAACATAATCCTCTAACTCTACTCCTTCATATATGGAGACATTATTTTGGACTTTCACGCCATTACCTATTTGAACGTTATTAGAAATATTTACATTTTGACCAATAGAACACTTTTCACCGATTCTTGCACCCTTTTGGATATGGCTAAAATGCCAAATTTTCGTATCAGAACCTATTTCCACACCTTCGTCTACGTAACTGCTTTCGTGTACAAAAAAATTCATGAACAAACCTCCGTTCTATCTTGAAGACTATAACAATTCTACATTATCTCTATTAGTAATTGATTTCATTGCGTTCTTCGTATCAAAAATGGCTTTTGAATGCTTCTGAACAAATTCATAATCAACAGTTGTGTGAGCAGTTGTTATAATTACTAAATCTGCACTACCTAATAATTCTGCAGTTAACTCAGGCTCTCCTTTTTTCACTATTCCATTCTCGCGATATTCAGGAACAAAAGGATCAAAGTACACTACATCTGCTCCTTCTTTCTCTAATTCTTCAATTACTCGAATTGCAGGACTTTCTCTAAAGTCTTCTATATCTTGTTTATAAGCAACACCTAAAACTAAAACTCTGGAGCCATTCATTGGTTTTTTATCTCTATTCAATATTTTACTTGCTCGCTCTGTACAATATTCAGGCATACGATCATTAACCATCATGGAAGATTCAATCATAGATGTATGGAATCCAAATTCACGTGCTTTCCAAGAAAGATAATAAGGGTCCAGTGGAATACAATGTCCCCCTAGGCCAGGCCCTGGATAGAATGCTTGGAATCCATAGGGTTTAGACTTAGCTGCGTCAATAACTTCCCATAAATTTATCCCCATCTTGTTACTTAACATTGCGAGCTCATTAATAAGACCAATGTTAACATTTCTGTATGTATTTTCCAGAATTTTTTCCATTTCTGCAATAGCTGGAGAGGAAACAGTTATTACTTCTCCTTGTAAAACAGCACGGTACATTTCTGCAATTACTTCTGTTGCTTCTTCGCCTATTGCACCAACTACTTTAGGTGTATTATTTGTTTTATAGACTAAATTTCCTGGATCTACACGTTCTGGAGAAAATCCTAAGTAGAAATCAGTACCACACACTAAGCCCGAACCTTCTTCTAAAATTGGTTTAATTAATTCTTCTGTTGTCCCAGGATAAGTTGTAGATTCAAGGACTACCATCGTTTCTTTTGTAAGATATTTAGCTATCTCTTTCGAAGAGCTTTCAAGATAACTTACGTCTGGCTGTTGATATTCGTCTAAAGGAGTTGGCACACAAATAGCGATGAAGTCTACCTCTTTAATAAAACTGAAGTCTGTAGTTGCTGACAGTAAACCAGTTTCTACGATATTAGCCAACTCAGTCTCGATTACATCCCCAATATAATTTTTCCCTTTATTAACCATATCTACTTTTTCTTGTTGTACATCAAATCCTATTGTTTTAAAGCCTGCTTTCGCTTTTTCAACCGCTAATGGAAGTCCAACATACCCTAGTCCAATTACACCTACTGTTATTTGTTTGTTTTCAATTTTATCTAATATTTTTGTTTTCATCTAATATGTCCTACTTTCTTCTATCGTTTTTATTTTTATGTAAATTATTATGTGCCAAACTAGGAAAGCCTGGTGAACAGGACTTACCCCCCTTTGGAACCTTTCACTGTTTGGCTTCTTAGATAATTAAGCATAAATACGCATAACTGCATAATTAGTTTAAATACTGCAGCTACGAGAACACCAAATGTAAAGCCTTTTAATCCATCAATTTTGTAAAAATAGAACGCTGCTGCAACGTAGACTACCAAATGAAGACCACTCATGTAAATTTGCCAGCTTATTTTGTTAAAACGAAGGTTGAAGGGCTGAACTACTGTAGACAGTACACTTATAATGGCTGTAGCTGTAGTTATATAAACTAGCTCTAACGACTCTTCTGCCCAATCATTATAGAAAAATTCTAAGAAGTACGGGCTAATCCAAATAGTCGTGATATAGCCTACCGCACCTAATACTAAAGAAATACTAAACATTTTCACTACTTTTTTTATGCTTATATTATCTACTTTAACTAAATAGCTTAAAATGACAGAGTTTACCGGATTAATCATCATCGATATAATTTTCCCTAAAATAGTAGAGCTATAATATATAGCAACACTCACAGGTCCAAGCAAAGGTAGTAAAATTAATTTGTCCGCATAGGAAAGAACATTTTTCAATAGGTTTGCGATATACAATGATCCCCCATTTGAAGCTGTATCCTTAAATAATGTAGATAATTTATACTTTTCCTTATGTAAGCTAGTATGACGGATAATATAGATTAAGCTAAATAACAGTCCTACGAAATAGATAATCTGCCAATATTCTAAATACAAAAATATGATTGAACCTATTAAATAGCCTACACTCATATATATGTTATTTAAAAGAATCCCCTTATAATTCAATACCAAACGAAAAGTTACTACTAAATATTCCTTCCAAATAGACCCAACAGTGATTAAACTTAGTAATAGGTAATCCATGATGCTTAAGCTAGAATCGATATAAAAGGAAATAATGATAATTAGAAGAATACTTATAAAAGAAGACCCTACTAATAGAGGATTAAAATCTCCTTCTAAGTTTTTGCTCTTGTATTCTTTGTCCCTCAATAAACGAATATTATTCAATACGTTTCCTAGTGGAAAACTCACAACAGTAAACACACTAATCAAGGTTATTATTAGCCCGTATTCTTCTCCTCCCAGTGCCCTGGCGATTAAAGGATAGGAAACTAGCTGTAGGATAAGCAGTGGTAACGCAGCTGATATAATATTTAGCAGGGAATCCACGAGAAATTGCTTTTTTTTCATGTTAATCTCTCACCGTTTTCTATATTTAGTTTGATAAGCAACCCTAATAAAATCCAAAACTTGATATCTGTAATATAGGAACTACTTATCATCAAATGGACGAACCCTAAACATATCCAAATAATTATTAAATAATAATTATTTAAATTTTGGGATAAGAGACTTCTTATTAATAAAAACAAGATAATCAGAATTGCTATTCCTCCAACGATTACGCCAAAGTTTACAACTATCTCAAGAAAGAAATTATGTGCATATCCTCCCTCTTTACCAATAATTCGACGATCTGCTCCTAAACCAAGTCCTAGGAAGGGATTGTTCATTACAGCTTTTATAAGATTTTCATATATGTAATCTCTTCCACTTAGATGAACTTCCCCGCTCAAAAATAATTTTATACTTCTACTATTGATGTCGTATTTGTTTAATATTTCATAAAGCATATTAAATAACTTATCTAAATTTAGACTTATAAAGACTAAACCTACAACTACTAAAAGATTGTAAAATACTTTGGAATAGGAAACCTGAAAGATTAAACGAATCATTTTTAATGCAATGAACACAACAATACATAATATGGCGCCCCGAGAACCAAGGGCTAGTATTACAAAAATGGAGATTAGAGAAAAAAGTAGTGCCCTATTTGAATATTTATCTATTAGGCTATCTAAAAATAGAATAGCTGGGAGTAGCATATAATAGGATAGAGCCATACTATAAGACCCGGCACTAGCATTTCCAGAAACAATGATGATTCCTAGTAATGCACCAAAAAAGAAAACTAGATAGCTCGCCTTAACCATAACTCTTTTAAAAACATCTAAATCTCTTAGGCTCATCGTATATATGAACGCGGGCAAGCACATTCCAAACAACGGAAATATTAATTGTTTTAAGTAGAGATGATTCTGTGGAAAAAACAAATAATTTACAAGGAATATTAAAATAGCTACAAAATATACTCCGATAAATTTCCCTAAACTTCTTTTTAACACAGCAGGAAGTGCATACAAAAATAAGACTCCTACCATTACTTTAGAAAACAGTTGTATCCCTGAGCCAATACCGGTACCAATAAGATTAAAATAAATCAGAAGAAAATATTGAATAGTCAGGACTATAAAGGACGCCATTATTGCTATGCTTATTTTTTGATCATCTGATTTATTTTTTACCATAAATTATTCACATTCCTCTTATCGTTTGGATTCATTCTCTAATGCTTTAGCATACACATCATCATATTGAGTCAACAATTTATCCCAATTAAAGTTATCTACGAGGTACAAGCAGTTTTTAGATATATTCTCATAATTTTTCATGATATCTATTATTCGATCAGCTATCATTGTAGGGTCATGAGCATCCACGTGATACCCAACCTTCCCTTCAGGAAATTGACCATCAAACCCTTGTCCCTTTGAATAAATTAGTGGTAAGCCTTGACTCATAGCTTCTGGGTACACGAGCCCAAAAGTTTCAGTTAAAGAGGGCATAATAAAAATATCATTGGAACGATATATTTCTATCAGCCTTTCTTTTGGTAGTGGCTTTAAGTAATTTACGAACGAAAACTTCATTAGCTCTTCAAATACCTGCTCATTACTAATTTTCCCAACAACAGTAAAATTAACGTTAAAGCCCTTACCTTGTAAAGTTTCCAAAGCTTTTGCCGAGGTTAAAAGATTCTTATTATTGTTTACAGCCCCTACGAAAACGGCATTTATGCACAGAGGTTGAGATAGACTTTTTGGCTTCCCTAAATTATTAAACCAAAACTCATCTATACCATTAGGAATAATGATAGACTTTTTCATTATCGTTTCTCTATCTTTCTGTGGGATATACTTTTCTAGCACTATATTTTTATACGGATCAGATAGAAAAACAATAGATTCAGCTTCCTTTAATATTTCAACACCTAGTTTACGAAGAAAAACTCTTTTTTTGAAAAACTGATTTACGTCTGTATTTCTAACTGCTACTACATATGGGATGCCGAAATTTTTCTTTGTCTGTAAAGCAATATACCCATTAGAGAAAAGAGTATGTGCATGGGCTATTGAATATTTCTGTATTTCGAAATTTTTCACTAAATCCCTATAGATTTTCTGATGCTTGACATAAAACAAGTAACGATCGAATTTATGATGATTTTTTCTAACGGTTGTATAATCTCCTAGCTGCAAGTGAGATAAATCCGTAGTAATAGGAGTGGGGACATAAACATCAATAGGAATGCCATTTTTAACTTGGCGATCGTAAATATTTTTATAAAGCATTCCGCCACCGTAATATGAATTTATATGTAAAATTCGCATATTTTACTACCTCCTTATTTACTTCTCAAAATGAAAACATATTATTAGCTTTCAATAATAATATTTTCTAATTTATCAGTTAACGTTTTAAAATCATATTTCTGTATGGTAGATAAGGAGTTAAGACAATACTGATTGTATTCTTGGTCATCCATATGATAAAATTCTAAAATTCCTTGAACTAAAGCGTCCACTGAGCCACCCTTTACGGTTTTCCCACAGTTATATTTAGTTAGAATATCGTAGCCGTTTTCCATATTAGATAAGGTAGGTTTTCCAGATGCCATATAGTCAAAGAGCTTGTTTAGGCTCAGACCATACTTATACAATGGGATATGTTTTCCAGTGAAAACGTTTAAATTAGACTTACTTAAAATATTTGGGATTAGTTTTTTATCTACCTTACCTTTAAAAACGATATTAGTTAATCCTTTACTAACTGTATACTGCTCTAACTTTTCTCTTTGACTACCGTTACCAAATAAGATGAATTGAATATCATGAATACCTTTTCTTTGTATTTCCTCTGCTGCTTTAATTAAATAAGTTAATTCGTTAGCAACACCCATGGTGCCTGTATAAAGAATTTTAAATGTAGAAGGATCATCTAGATGGTCATCAGAGTATATGAGCTCTTTTTTGTTTGTATTGTACTCTTCTAAATCAACACCATTATTAATGTACCTAACCTTTGATGAGTCCAGTCCAATTTCCTCAACGTAATCCTTTCCTCCTGGAATAGTAAAAATAAGCTTGTCTGCTTTCTTGTATAGCCATTTTTCACCCTTATACAAAAGCTTTGCCACAAAACTATTCTTTTTTAGAGTTCCGTACTGGACAATTGTCTCTGGCCATAAATCTCTAATCTCACAAATACATGGTACATTAAATTTTTTAGCTATTTTAATCCCCGCTAATAGAGTTAGTGGGTGCACACTAGAAGCTATGATTACATCTGGTTTACCATACTTTTTACTATACTGCTTACTAGAGGGGAAAAGGTTTCGGTAAAAGTTCCACATATTTTGTAGACGTTCTATTCCATTTTTATATCTAGTAGTCTTCACAAAGACATACGGTATTTTCTCTACTGACTTTAATTCGTAACTTCCATTTTGTATCGGTATATAAGAATCACTATTATGTTTAGTACTAGCACAAAAAATAGTAGGCTCATAACCTTTGTTTATAAGATTTTTAGCAAACCAATAATGTCGCCCACCCTTATTAAAGAATGTACCGTGAGCATAATGATTGAAAATCCATACTGTTTTTTTTTGCATTGTCATGTCCTCTTCTGTTCGTTGTAATTATCTTATTTTTTCTGGAATTTTATAATTACATATAGTGTTCTTAAATTTACCTGAAGATAAAACCGGGATTTCATTTACATACTTCACTTCTACGAGGGCATCTTCACCTAAAATTTTCTTAAATGAATCTACAAAATCATCTTTCATATAAATACCCTCTGCTCCATTAACCTTTAAAATATAGTAAGTTTTATCCTCTTGAATAAATTGCCATTGTTTTAACTGCTTATATTTTTTCATATGTACACTTATAGTATGAGGAGTTAGAACATTTCCTTGCGTATCATATACCATATCAATTCTTCTTCCTTGAATACTTCTTAAAGTAGAGATATTTTGACGATCTAAATCATCTGATATTGCAAGATCTCCTGTGTCATAGCGTATAATAGGCATCGCATGATTATATAAATCTGTGACCACTATTCTACCTAGCTCGCCAGGTTTAGCTGGTTCATCACTATCTAAGCTTAGTAATTCAATATAGTAGCTTGCACGATTTACTTTAAATACTTGATCGTTAGATTTTGTCTGTGCTAAAATGCCATTTTCCTGATTGGAGTATCTATCAATAATAGGGCAACCAAAAATCTTCTCCAGCTTTTCTCTCGTTTCTTCCTTTAATAACGAGGAACTAGAAAAGATAACATTTAAATTATACATATCCGGAGTGTCGCCTTTGTTATATATATAATTACTTAGAATTTCATAGGAAGAAGCATAAGCTAAACAACTATTAATTTGTTTATCTTTTTTTAATGTATCTCTAATACTCTCTAATGCATCTTCATCTAATCGTAATACGTCAACAGGAACTAGATTTTGTTTAAGCTTTTCTAATTTAGTCCTCTTTTCGGGCCAAGCTTTGAAGTACATATATTTTTGACCAAGCGTCTGTCCTTCTATTTCATTAAAATAGATTACCTCTGCCATCGTTCTTTCACGTTTTGCTTTGTCTTGATTGACAGTAAAGGGTGTACCAGTAGAACCGCTAGTGGACATTTGATGATATACATTATTCAAATGTATTTCGGATTGAAAGGATGGATACATTTCTTTATAATGGTTTTTTGTGACAACAGGTAAATCATTAAAGTTGGATGATTTAAAGGATTTATAGAAAGGAACGGTATTACAAGCATGACTACAAATTGACTGTAGTTGTTTGTTATTCGAAGTATTACTTTCCATTATTTGTTTTATATGTTGATAGTGTTGTTTAATCGTTTTACCTTTTAATGCATCTACTCCCCAAAAAACAGTTCCTCTAAGAGTCTTTCTTGCCATTATAATCACCCTTCATTTAATTCGCTTCTTATTTATATCTTTTTTTATTGGCTGGCACACCCAAATATAAACCATTAGGACTCGTATTTTTTGTTACTACTGCACCAGCCCCAACTATTACATTTTCTTCGATAGTTAACCCTTGCAAAATAGTAGATCCAGTTCCAATCATTGAGCAATCCATTAAAGTAACATTCCCTGAAATTCTACTTCCAGGCATAACTGTTACGAAGTTTCGCATGTTTATATCATGCCCCATGGTCGTACCTATATTAATATGGCAATGACTTCCAATCCTACAATCTGGATTTATCACCACACCAGCACAAATAACATTACCTTCTCCCATTTGAATATAATCACTTACTACAGCGCTTGGATGTACTAGATTTAACCATTTAACTGCGGTTAGTTTAGTTTCCAACAATTTTCTGACTTTCCAATTAGCTATAGCAATTACACCAAAAACTTGATTCTGCTCTGAGTATTCTCTTAAATAGTCAGTATTTCCGAGAATTTCATAACCCATTACATTACTACCAACGAGACTTTCATTATCATCAATCAGGCCCATAAGCTGATATTTATTTTCATTCTTGTTTAGTTTTTCAACAATTTCTATAACTTGCTTGCTAAAACCACCACTACCTATTATAAAAACCTTTTTCATATGTATCCCTCAAATTCAAATATGGGTCATTTTGGATTATTACTTGTTCCTTGAAATCTATTGTTCTTTTTAGTATTGTCGAAGTTTATACCTTCTTTTACAAATACTTTTTTTATAGTCAAAAATAGAATCTTTACATCTTCTAGAAAGGATATATTATTAACATACTTAACATCTAACTCAAATTTTTCTTCCCAACTAAGCGAATTTCGACCATTCACCTGAGCAAGACCAGACAAACCTGGTCGAACATTATGCCTTTTTCTTTGCTCATCATTATAATATTTTAGATATTCTACTAACAGAGGACGAGGTCCAATAAAGGACATATCTCCTTTTAATATATTTAATAGCTCTGGTAATTCATCAATGGAAGTAGAACGTAAAAATTTTCCGAAGCGTGTAAGTCTTATATGGTCAGGCAATAGCTCTCCATATTCATCTCTTTGCTCTGTCATCGTTCTAAACTTATACATCGTAAAAATCTTCTCATTTAAGCCCGGTCTATTTTGTTTAAATAAAATTGGGCTCCCTAATTTATTTTTTACTAGAACTGCTACAACTAACAATAAAGGACTAAGAATGATAAGCATCGTAAGGGAAACGATAAAATCTACAGGTCTTTTAATGTGTTTTTTATACATACTATCTTTTTGCCTCATGAGTTATGCCTCCCATATTCCCTTAATAACCTTAGTAACTCTCTCTAGTTCTGAATCTGTCATTTTCGAATCGGATGGTAAGCAAACTCCATTATTAAATAAGTCTTCTGATACACGATTACCGATGTAGTCATACTTCTCGAAAAATGGTTGTAGATGCATTGGCTTCCAGACTGGTCTTGATTCGATATTTTCTTTTTCGAGAGCTTGCATTATATCAATAGGTCTTATTTTACCGTTCAACGTTATAACGCTTAACCAATAGTTTGGTCTATCCCACTCGTTACTAGGCATAAATTCAATACCGTCTAGTTTTCCAAGCTCTTGTTTATAAAAATTATATATGTAGTTTTTCTTATCTACTCTCTTATCTAAAACTTTAAGCTGGCCTCTACCTATTCCGGCAACCACGTTGCTCATTCGATAATTGTAGCCAAGCTCACTATGCTGATAGTGTCTGGCTTGATCTCTAGACTGGGTAGCCCAAAATCTTGCTTTTTCAATTTTTTCTTCATTGTTAGACACCAGCATACCGCCACCTGAAGTGGTAATAATTTTATTCCCATTAAAAGAAAAAATACCGTAATCTCCGAAAGTTCCTGTATGCTGACCTTTGTAATATGTTCCGAGAGATTCTGCAGCATCTTCTATTAAAGCAACCTTATACTTTTTACAAAGCGCAACTATTTTGTCCATATCGGCTGATAAACCATATAAATGAACGACTATAACAGCTTTCACATGAGGATATTTTTCAAATGCCTCTTCTAAAGCTTTTGGGCACATATTCCATGTTTCATAGTCACTATCTATAAAGACAGGTGTAGCATTTTGATAAATAATAGGGTTGGCCGTTGCAGAAAAAGTTAGGGTTGGACAAAATACAATATCCCCAGCCCCCACTTCAGCTGCTTTAAGCGCTAGGTGTAGTGCAGCAGTTCCAGCTGATAGAGCTGCTGCTGCCTTTGATCCTACCTTTAGGGCAAGCTCCTTTTCAAATTCATTTACGTTTTTACCCAATGGAGCTATCCAGTTAGTATCAAAAGCTTCTTTCACATATTGCATTTCATATCCTTCCTCACTCATATGAGGAGATGAAAGGAAAATTCTTTCTGTCATTTCTTAGACTTCCTTCCTATTTAAATAGCGTGTTTAAAGATAATAAGATTCAATTTTTAATATCTGTTTACCTTAGTTTGTTGTGTTAAACATTTTGCTTAATTTTTGAGTCGACAAACTTGTGATTCGCCAATCCTATTAATGTTTCTTTGAGTGTTACATTATTCATATGTGGAAGCTTTTCCATCACATATTTTAGCTCAGACGGACTGATTGGATTTGCCTTACCAATATGGATTTTCGGAAATACAAACCTGCTTTGAATTTCATTTTCACTTAATAGTTCCTCATATAATTTCTCCCCTGGTCTTATACCTGAAAACTCTATACCTATCTCGTCTTCTCTATAACCAGAGAGTTTTATTAAATTTTTAGCGAGGTCAACAATTTTAACCGGCTCTCCCATATCTAAAACAAATACCTCTCCCCCGCTTGCTAAGCTACCTGCTTGAAGAACAAGTCTTGAAGCTTCGGGTATTGTCATAAAATATCTTGTCATTTCTGGATCTGTAACTGTTATTGGTCCACCTATAGCTATTTGCTTTTTGAAAAGTGGTACTACACTTCCACGTGAACCAAGAACATTACCAAAACGAACCGCAGCAAATTTAGTTTTGCTTTCTTTTGCAAGATTTTGCACAACCATTTCTGCAAAGCGTTTGGTCGCCCCCATGATATTTGGTGGGTTTACTGCTTTATCGGTAGAAATCATAACGAAGTATTCTACACCGAATACATCAGCTGCCTCAGCAACATTCTTAGTACCAAATATATTGTTCTTTACAGCCTCCATTGGATTATATTCCATCAATGGAACATGCTTATGCGCAGCTGCATGATAAATTACATCCGGTTTATATTCGGATACAATGTCAAAAATACGACCTCGATCCTGAACGTCTGCAATAATTGGTATTAATTTTGTATCTCTTGAAACCTTTTGTCTAAGTTCCATGTCTATAGTATAAATAGAATTTTCTCCGTGCCCGAGCAGAATTACTGCCTTTGGATTAAACCTAGCCACCTGTCTACAAATCTCTGAACCAATAGAGCCACCCGCTCCTGTCACAAGTATTGTTTTATTTGTTAGTTTCGAAGAAATTATTTCTAAGTCTAACTCTACTTCGTCTCGACCAAGCAAGTCTTCAATCTTTACATCTCTTATTTCATTGATCGATACCTTTCCAGTTAGCAAGTCCTCTATCAAAGGCATAGTTTGTGTACGTATACCAGTATCTAGACATTGTTGTAAAAGCCTTGCCCGTCTGGTCTTTTCCATTGAAGGTATAGCAATTATGATATGCTCAATGTTTTGATCCAACACAACATCCTCAATTATGTCTGTACCTCCCAACACCCTCATATTAAAGATGTCCAATCCCTTTTTAGCTAAATCATCATCTAAAAAAGCAATTGGTTGAAGAGGTGAGTTTGCATTCTTTAACAATTGTCGAGCGATCATTGTTCCAGCTGCTCCAGCTCCAATAATAAGCGTCCTTTTTTTTGATCCTTTAGAATTCTTCTCACTTATGAATGTATCCCTTAGCACTCTCCAGGATAATCTAGTACCTCCTATGAGCAACATATGCAACATCCAAGTAACAAATAGCGCTCTACCAAGTACACCTCCCGTTACTATTGCTTGGATAAGAGCAACGATCAGTATAGAGAAAGTTACAGCCTTAAATATCGACAACAATTCCTTAACGGATGCATACTCCCATACCTTCCGATACAGCCCGTAATACATTGCAAAACTGTGATGCGCTACAAATATCGCAAGCGAACTAATCAATAACAATACATCCGTAAATGGATTATCGATCGGATGTAGCAGAAAGTAGCCAATGTATATTGAAAACAACACTATACAAGAATCGACTAATATCAGCATCGACATTCTTCGCTTTAATGACATCGTGTCACTCTCCTATTCTTTTCCTATGTAAGCTATTTCTTTTACTTATGTATAATTCCATTCCAGCTGGTCACAATTATAGCACTTTAGATATAAATTTGTTGTAATTTTATTGTAATGCAATTGAAATATAACTGTTATCTAGGTATTTTTTACTTTTAATTTTGCAAAGTATATCATTGTTTATTTACTTATAAATCCATTATTATAATTATTTTTTACTGCATTTCGTATCAAAATTAAATTACCTTAATACATATTTGTACTCGCTAGTTCATTTGATTCTAAATTTTTTTAGAATATTTATACGTTTACTTTACGGAAAATAAGGGTATTATCAGTAGTATTTTATAGAAATAAATTGATTACTGATTTCAATTACTTACAGACCGGAAAATATTATCAGCGTGCTCCTATAAAAAAAGCGAGCAAAAAGTCAAATCGAGTTGACTTTTTGCTCGCTTTTTAAAAGGCCACATTATAAATGAATATACCTTCATACTTTTAAATTAGCCGATAAAACTCCACCATTTTTTAGAGCTTGGTGGCTCTATTGGTTCTAAAATAATGACTTCTTTATTTTCTATAATCCTAGCGTTATTTTCTAAAAAGATATCTACAGTATCTTGTCTTTTATGTTTTTCTAAATAACATAGTCCCGCATCAAATAAAAAAGGCCTAGTTTTCCTACTATGTACATCAGAACCATACGTATGGATCAGATTACAATCTATTAGTTGCATGGAGGTTTTTTGAATACTTTTTCCAAAGTGTCCAGCTAAGCTGCCTGCGGTTATCTGAGAGATTGCTCCATGAGTTATAAGTTTTAGTAGTCTACTCGGTTTTTCTGCTATAGCCTTGTTTCTTTCCGGATGTGCAATAACCGGTACTTTTCCCATACTTAGTAATTCTTGAATAATAGCTATAGTATAGTTAGGGACATTTGATGAAGGCAGCTCTAACAAAACATATTTCGAGTTGGCTAAGGTCAATGCCTTCCCCTCTTTTATTTGTTCTACAATTGAGTCTCCAATTCTTATCTCTTGTCCTAAATGTAAATTTATTTGCAAATCTAATTTTGCTAATTCCTCCTTAACATTGTTGTATTTCTCTACTACTAGGTCTTTCATTACGTTATATTGTGGGTGGTAAGCGTGTGGTGTCACAACAATATCCGTAATTCCTTCTTTCTCTGCTTGATGTAAAAGACCAAGCGATTCCACCATAGACGTAGGACCGTCATCAACTCCCGGAAGTATATGTGCGTGGATATCTACCATAATCTAACCCCCATTAATTTTAATAGAAAAATGAGTGATTAGGACAATCCCCAATCACTCTTCAACTCCATAATATTGATAGTAATAATGATCTTTCTGAAGGACATAATTATTTAATACTACTCCCAAAATATTAGCCTTTGAAGCAATCAATGCTTCCTTGGCTTTTAACAGTGCATCCTTTTGTGTTTTCCCTGCACTTAATACAATAACTGTTCCATCGCATAAATTAGATAATATTTGTGCATCAGTGACTGACAACACAGGAGGAGCGTCGAAAATAATCATATCGTATTTTTCTTTCAAATCTCCAATTATCTTTTCCATCCTATTAGAACCAAGCAATTCTGCTGGATTCGGAGGTATTGGACCACAAGTTACAATATCTAGATTTTCTATTTCATGATGCTTAATCACTCCCTCTAGATGAGCTTGACCTGTAAGTAAATTGGAGAGACCCGAAGTATTAGTCAGATGAAAGGTATAATGGACTGTCGGCTTACGCATATCCCCATCAATTAAAAGCACTCGCTTTCCTTCCTGAGCAAAAACCACTGCACTATTTGCAGCCACTGTAGATTTCCCCTCACTAGGAGAGGCAGAAGTAAAAAGCATAGTTTTTATTTCCCTATCAGGCATAGAAAAATTGATATTTGTTCGAAGCGTTTTAAATTGTTCAGAAACGATTGCTTTCGAATTGGCTGTGGTAATTAGCTTTCTAGCAGCAGTCAATAAAGTTTTATTTTTCTTTTTATTATTAGACATTTCACAACCTCTTTCGTCTATCGATTACTTCTAGCTTGGTGCTTTGAAGATCTTTTTCGGAAATATTACTAATTAAACCTAAAACAGGTAATTGTAATATTTCTTCTATATCTTCCTCTGTTTTGACAGTTGTATCTAGATACTCTAATAAAAATGCCAATCCGACCCCTAGCATCATTCCAATTACAGCCGCTATCGCCATGTTTAACATCGGATCCGGCTTAACTGGAGTAGGATTATCCCCAAGAACAGCAGGGGTTAATACGCTGACATTGTTAACTTGCATGAGCGTTTTTATTTGTGTTTGGAAAACCTCTGCAGTTTTGTTTGCAATATCAACTGCTTTTTGAGGATCAGGATCCTGAACTGTAATATTAACTACTTGCGAATCCTCTGCATTACTTACTGTAATCTTATTGGTTAATGCTGCAGCAGTAGTATTTAAATCCAACTCATCAATCACTAGTGACAAGATCGCTGGACTTTTGATGATTACATTGTATGTATTAATAAGTTGAAGATTCGTTTCTATATCTTGTGAGCTAAACGAATTCACTTCTGTTTTTTCTTGACTCACTAAAATCTGTGTTGATGATTGGTATATAGGGGTTAAAACAACATAGCTTACGATTGCACTAATAGCTAAGGCAATTATCGTCAATATAACAATTAATGATAATCGTTTCTTAATTGTTTTAAAAATATCTTGAATTGTTATTGTTTCTTTCATTCAAATTGATAACTCCTTCTATCTTTTTATTACTAAATTAGGTACTGCTAAAAAGTTTATATTATTCTATCATATACAGACTTGAGATAACTACTAATATCATTCTTCCTAAATAATGGGATTTGTCGAATTACTAATTGTCTCTTTTAACTTCCTACCACTCTTTTCATTATGCTATCTCGTCTCGCTTTCTTTTTCGCTTCATATTCTTCTTCCATAGCTTTAGCTTCCGCCTTGTCAAAGCCATTTGCTGCTAAGTCTTTTTCTACCGCACCTAAAACTGCATCAAATACTTTGTCAGTATTACTTTCCAAATCCTTAGCTGCAGCCATATACTTGTTGTAAAAGTAACCAAGATCAATCTTTTCACCGTTAGCCTGCTTCTCTACGTATTCTTTTTTAGCTCTAACAATTAATGCGTTTACTTTAACATCCGCTTGTTCCTCTAATCCTTCTAGAGCTGGTCTATACTTTTCCTTTAGTGTAGTAACCGTTGTTTCATTGGTGGAATTAGTACTCCCAGTACTAGCATCTGTTCCAGAAGACTTATTAGTATCATTCGTTACATTATTAGAATTGGAGCTCTCACCATTGCCATTTTTAGTTTCACTGGTTCCATCAGCAAAATCTTCGATACCACTTTCTCCACTTGTAGATATTCCCTCTTCTTCTACTACTTCACCGTTCTCATCCATAAAAATAGTACCACCACCCGGTAAATCTACTTTATATGGTTCTTTTTCTACAATCTCTTTTACTTCCTCGTCTGCAACATCATATTCTTTAAATTTAAACATATACAGTAAGTAACTGCCGCCTGCAATAATTAGAACAAGGACAATAATAGCAAAAATTTTAAATTTCTTCATAATAAATCCCTCCTGAAAAGTAACCTTAGTTTAGCATGATAAATATTTTAATAGTACATAAAGTAGCAACATTATGTATAAAAACCCACCACTTTTTAAACGTGGTGGGTCTAATAGATTAGCAACTTATTTAAAAGTAATGGTAAAATCCACATTCATCGGCACGCCATTGTTTACGGTTAAAGGAAGAGAAACTGTCTTTCCTTTTACATCATCCAATGAATCTGCTCCAGGAACCTGTGCTTTAATGTAAGCCAGTCCCTCTGGTGAAAGAGGAGTGAAACCATTAACATGAGTTACACCTAATTGACTAACCACATTATTAAATAGATCTACCCCTAAATAATTCGCTATATCCTCTGGTTTTGCATCTGCTTTCACTGCAACAGTTATAGCATTGAGTCCAGTTGATTCAATTGTAGCAATATTACTTTGAGCAGCATTTAGAGTGGTCACTAAGTTAGCAATTTTAGAGTTAAGTATCTCTTGTTGAATAGGGTTAGCTGTATTATCAATTGCATTTTTGACTTTAGCAACCTCCTCTAACAAAGCCGCTATAAACGGATTACTCGTTGCAGATGGCAGGCTACTTAATAGAGCATTAATTTCATTGTATGAAGCTTGAGCCTCTTCAAGTTTACCTGTATTTAAAAAATCCTTGATTTTGACAATTTCCATATAAATCGTCACAGGGATCATTAGCTCAGCTCTTTTAGCGTCAGCTGGCTTTTTATATTGCTCTAATAATAAATCGCGAGCGGCTTTGCCGGAAAATCTATATAAGATAGCTGTTCTACCTTTTAATTGGTAGGATAATTTATGATATTCTTTTTCAACTGCGGCAAAATCATTCCTAGATTGAGCACTATTAATATTTTTCATAATGGGGTCGAGGTATTTTGTCGCATAATTATAAGCATCAATATATGGAACTAATCCTTTTGAAACTTTTTCATTGTACAGCGCATCTAAGTCTCTTAGATAACTTTGCTTTTGAGAAGAAGAATAAGTAGATGAATTTATTAGATTCCTAGTTTGCTGATAATTCTTCTTTGCACTATTTAGCGACGAGTATAATGCTTGACTTGTTACTAATTTGTTTTCCAAAGCTGGATAGACATAATGTGTAGTGCTGCGATTCAATTCAGCTTTTGCTGCCTCAAAGGATCGATTCACATTCGATGTATCCCCATAAGCAACGGATGAAAATGATAGAACTGAAGATGTTAACAATACTGCTGCTGCTGTTTGTTTCCAAAATCTCCTTGTCATATTACTCCTCCTCTTAACTAATAGTAAAATTTCGTTGAGAATTACCAATATATTTCAACAACTTCATACTACTATCCGTTTCGACAAAATTCAAACAAAAACTCCATAATTTCACAATTTTAATACCATTTATATGTACAATTAATTATTTTTTAGTTCTTTTGTCCTTATTTTAAAAATCATTTATAGGGTTAATTTTACTTCTATATGTTTAGGATATATAAATTTAATTTTAGTAATTAGTAGGATATGTAATTTTAAAAGGCCATGTTAAAGGGTAGGGTTGATTTATAATGCAAAGAAAACTTTAAATCAGAGAGTAGAATTGATCTTTCGCACCAGCCAGACGCTTTTTGCGGAGGGGGGGTGAGCCATCACTCATCGCTATAGCACGTGGTTGCGTTGGCTTATCTTTCTCACTCATCCCGTAGGAGTCGCCTTCTGGGCTCCAAACATTTTTGTTGCATCGATAAATTGCTAATAAATTTACTCGCATAAACAGAGTTCCTTTCTTGATGTTTACAGTTACTATAAAAAAAGAATTATTAGTCAAAATCCACCAATAACTTTAACAAGCTTTTTAAAATTATTTTACTTTAACTTTTAGGGATAAAAAACATTCCTTTTTACCAATTTAAACCATATAATTGAAGAGGTTGTAAAACTTGAGAGGAGCAATATTTTGAAAAAACTCACCATGATCATCACCTTGTTTATTTTGCTGTTGTCTACCTTCACTACCGCCTCTGCCGCTGCATTGTTCAAGGATGTGGATGACTCCCATTCAGACAAAGCCGCCTACGATTTTCTAGCTACAAAGGGTCTTATCGTCACTAACGCCACTAGTAATTTTGGAGTCACCAAGGAAATAACTCGATTAGAGGCTGCCGAGCTACTTGTCGAAGCATTGGATATAGATACAGCCAAGCAATTTGATGTGCTCATTTCCGATTTCGATCGAGACCATCCTAGTTATCCGATCGTAGCTGCTGTAGTTGAAAAAGGAATCATGAGTCTCGATGGAGATCATGCATTTAATAGGGACCAGCCATTTTCTCGTGGCGAGGCTGCCGTCTTTTTAGTTCAAGGCTTTGGTTTGACTGGAACGGTTTCGAAGACTTTTCAAGACGTGCTACCGGGTTATTGGGTATCGGATGCTATCAAAACTCTTCAATCCCACAACATTATAAGCTCGACTACCGACAATATATTTCGACCACTCGAAAATGTGACAAAAGGAGATTTCGTCGTTTGGTTAGCTCGCAGTATGGAGCCAAGTTTACGTAAGGTAACTGCTCCACCAGCCCAGCCCGTCCCTCCTGCAAAATCTTGCGAGAAGCCAAGCAACAAGAAAATAGTGAAGGTAAATGTGCAGGTCACCTCCCTTTGGAAGACGCCAAACGCGTATCGCGCAGTAGATAAGCCGTCTATATCTGCGCCGGTGGATATCCATAAATGGACGAAAAATATGAGCATCAAGGAAAAATGGTGGCTAGTAAATAAAGTCGACACCCAGGCACTGTTTGGTGACGAGGTAACCATTTTAAAGACAAGTGGCAGCTGGGTCAAAATTGCGATTAAGGACCAATATGTTCCTCACCAAAAGGAAGGCTATCCAGGATGGGTTCCAAAATCACATATATATGAAACTACAAAGGACTATTCCGGTTGTGCCATTGCCGTTGTAAATGCAAAAAGCACAACACTCTATAGCGACTCAGCTAAAAAGAATAAATACATCGGCATTAGCTACTCTACTATCCTTCCAGTAGTAAAAGAGGAAGGCGATTGGCTACATGTACAGACTCCGCAAAATGGTGTGAAGTATATGCATAAGAAAGATGCGAAGGTTTTCAAAAACTACAAATCTATCCCGAAGCCGACTCAAAAGGATATTGTAAACAGCGCTAAAATGTTCCTTAACCTCCCATACTTATGGGCTGGAACATCCTCTTACGGCTATGATTGCTCAGGTATTATCTATTCTGTTTATAAAAATCATGGAATCATCATTCCAAGGGATTCCTTCGTTCAAGCAACAAAAGGGACTGCTGTAAAGAAAGCCAACCTCCAACCAGGAGATCTAGTATTCTTTGCTGGTAATCGCGGTAAAGGAAAGGTATATCACGTAGGGCTATATGTGGGCGACGGTAAAATGCTGCATGCACCGAGCTCTTCCTCAAAAGTAAGAATCGAGTCGATGAATGCTGGGACCTTTAAAACGAATTATGCAGGTGCTCGGAGATATTTGGATTAATAATTAACACTTTTAGACCCTTCACTTTTGTGGAGGGTTTTTTTATGTTTTCCAATCTTTCTCTATGAAATTACCTTCCCCTCTAGTGACAGGCTGTTTTTCAGCAAAATACGCACATCTCGCTAAAAAGAGTAGTCAAAAATCTACAAAATATACTATATTCCGATTATATATCCCATTAAATTTATTATTTTTAAATACTAAAAAGAGTACTCCGATTGGAGTGCTCTTTTTATCCGATTATGGCTTGTACTTTAACATTCCTCAATATATTAATTGAAAAACTCTTAACAAAACTCAGTTTTAGCAAATTAAAAACTATTTTAATATTAGTAAGTACTTAAAAAAGAGCAATGTTTTATTTATCATTCATTTGCCATTTTGTACTCTTAGAAATCCTTAAAAACACCATTTTTATGAATTCACTTCTCATTGAGGAGGGGCAACTAATCAGGGCATTTTTTATTGTTTTCATAATTTTATTATGCAGTTGTAATAGTGACCCGGTCAGCAATAATCAAATAACTAAGGAAGAGGTAAAAGAAGTATATGAAAAAGAAGAAGAGATGAGAATTATAAAACATCCAACAGAACCAACAATCGTAGAAATTCCCCATGAGGATCATCACACAGTAAATGGTTGGGAAGTTACCTTTCGTGATGAATTTGATAAGGATCACGTCTCTGTTTCTAAATGGAATCTCTTAAATACTGGCTACAAAGCACATGGTAGATTACATCACTACTTACCAGAACAGGTAACCTCCGATTCTGGTGTTCTAAAGCTAGAGGTTAGCGATTCCCCCTATCAAAGTTATCCTTATCGCTCCGGAGCTGTGACGACACAAGGCTTACACGAGCAAATGTATGGAAAGTTTGAAATAAGGGCTAAATTTCCAAAAGGTCAAGGGCTATTCCCTGCGATCTGGCTGCTCCCCACTGACCATTCTTCTTATCCAGAAATTGACATAGTGGAAATGCTAGGCCAATTGCCAAATGAACTGTGGCATGTCGCTCACGAGGAGGAAGGTAATCGAGCATTTCATCTGAACGAACAAATAGATGGGTCTGAGTGGCATACCTATACGCTCGATTGGTCACCGGATGAGCTCATTTTTTATATAGATGACGAAATAACCTTCCGAACAAGTAATGTTTCTCATACAGAAATGTATTTACTCATGAATGTAACAGTGGGTGGTACTTGGGTTGGTGACCCGAACGCAACAACGCAATTTCCAGCCTATATGGAAGTGGATTACGTAAGAATTTATCAAAAATAATAAAATAGAGAAAGAAGGATTTATTTGGATTTACTATCTATTGTCTTAATCATAATTTTTATACTTTATTTGCTCCTACAATTAAAGTATATATACAGCTCTCTGAATACAACTAAAACGAAGCTTCTTATTTTGCCAGAGAAAAAGATTTCTGTGTTAATACCTGCTTACAATGAGGAACTCGTTTTAAAACAATGCTTAGATAGCTGGTTTAGGTTGGATTATACGAATAAAGAGGCCATATTTATAAATGACGGGTCGACGGATTCCACCTTACACCTATTACAGGAAATGCTCGATTTAGAAGTGACGCCTAGAGACTCTACCGTCCTCTTAAACTCTAGGGGAATTAAAGATATTTACCTAAGTAAAAAATATCCTGACATTCTAGTAGTAGATCAGTATAACGGTGGAAAATCAGCAGCCTTAAATACAGGGATTGCTATTGCCACTGGTGAGATTGTAATCACCTTGGATGCCGATTCAATATTAGAAAAAAATAGCTTAAACAAGATTAATGAAGCATTTGTGGATCCAAAGGTGATAGCTGGAGGCGGTATGGTCCACGTTGGTCAGCTCATCAATAAGCAAGGCCTTATTAATTACTCTATAAACTGGATTATTAAGTATCAGACATCTGGTTATCTATCATCCTTTTATGTTAGGAAGGTAACTCAAGCGAAACTAAATGTGTTAAATGTAGTGTCTGGGGCATTCGGGGCTTTCAGAAGAGATGTTCTTCAACATATTGGTGGTTATCGAGATACGCTTGGAGAGGACATGGAAATCACCTTCCGACTTCAAAAATATATGCACAATAGAAATTTAGGAGAAAAAATGATTTTTATACCGGAGGCTGTCTGTTACACAGAGGTTCCAGAAAATTTTGCATCCCTCATGCATCAGCGTATTCGCTGGCAAAAAGGATTCATCGATTGCATTAATCTATATAAAAAAGACTTTTTCATTAACTTGGGTAAGAAGTTTTCTAGTTTTCTCTTATTTGAATCCATCACGCTTAGTATAGTGGGGACAGTAGCACTAGTCATATTCCCAATCTCCATCATACTCGGAAACATATCCGGCATTACATTTTTGTTAATGGCTATCGCTTGGTTTAGTGAATTTATACTCCGTTTAGTGGCAGTTCAACGGGCAGGATATTACGGCTATAAATTTTCTGTTTTACACTGGCTTCGTATCATCCTATTCACGATGTGGGAATCTATCACCTATCGCTTTCTGGACACCTTTTTCTTTACTTACGGCACTATTTTATACTTTTTCGGAAGCAGAACGAATTGGAACAAGCTAACTAGAAGCGGCGCGGTACATTTTGAAGACATCGAGCCTGCAAAGGTAATTGCCCAATAAACTAAAGTGATAGATAAATAAACTTCTACAGTAGATAAAGAGGGGATTTCAATTAGAGAGATATTCACTGTCATTAGTATAATTGGATTGATAATCATGGGGTTGCTTGTATTCGAGCCTTTTCGTACCGAGCCTCCCTTACCTGCTGTAATGGCAAGCAACACAAAAGTTGCTACTACGCAAGGCTCCTATTGCTGGAGTGGAATCTTGTCTACTAAATGTGTAGATCAAGTTTTGCCCAAAAAGCATGCACCCACCCCTGTTACTCCAGGGGAAGAGGTTACCATCGATTTTAGAACAAGTCCTATTGCTCAATCCTTGAAGGTCGAGCAATGGATTGATGAGGATCATGTCCATCCTATAAAAATGAAAGACAATGCACTCGTTGCACCTACGGAAAAAGGGGTCTACGTCTACTATGTGACAGCTAACTGGAACAAAGGAGACGGTCATTATGCTTTTTCCATTGTCGTTCAATAAACAGAAAGAATCCATTCTAAAATAAAATGGATTCTTTCTTTCTATTCATTTACACTTGTCGGTGTTGCTTCCTTTACGATAATGACACCATCATATGCTTCATTTGGCGTCATTTCGATTGTGTAGAACATCTTCAAAAACTGGTACCAGTAACGGAAGTCATCCCCGATATTAGCCATCTTTTGTTTCTTCGAGATGATATCCTTTAAAACCTCCGACTCTCCTGCTTTTTCAAAATCCACATAGAAAATGTTGGACTCTACCTTGCTAAAGGCATCGGTTAAGTCATTGTTATTTTTTACTTTATAGTTTTTTCGCTCTCCGCTGCCATTTTTGGATTGAAACTTGCTCTCAGTGAAGTCCGTACCAATTGCAAAGTACGCTTCTCCATAAACCTCGTCTAAATAATGCCCCATCGATTTGTAGCCAGCTAACGATGCAGACGTTTTTTCCACATGTCCGTTATGACCATTAAAGAAAACCTTCTCGTTGCCTCTTCCTGCCTCGAACTCCACGATCCATTGTAAGTTTTGTGCCAAGTATTCATCTCGTAGCTGCATATAATCCTTTTCATTTAAGAATAGCTGAGTACGCTGCCTCATGATTTGAGCGTATTGTAGCGCAAGCGTGTGAGCTTCTTTATTTGATTTCTCTATATAAGCTGCTTCGTTAGATTGTAAATCTTGAATAATCTCTTCTATTGTTTGATTGATATCATTTAATTGATCAGTTGTTAGCTCACGCATGTTCTCATTAGAAACGCGCTCGAGCTTTGATTCATAGTTCGTCAACGCATTTTCGTTAACCGTTTGGTAAAAGTCCAGCACGCCTTTTTTGCTATAGTCATAGCGCTGCATATCGTTTCCGTAAAAGTAAATCTTCTCTTCCTCGCTTGCGGTTGCGTTATATTCATGCATCCATTGTACGAGATTGACCATTTGCTCTGTTTTATAAATAGCGTAGTCTAGCGTGTTTACCGCTTCTTCGGCTGTGCCCGTTCCATTTAAGATGAAATCGTTTATTTGCTGACCGCCACCAAAGTCACCCTCTATGACAAATACACGAACGTTTTCATTTTTGATTAGCGATTCAAATACATCTTTTTTCAGCTCTTGAAACTCCACATTCCCATGTGTCGCCTCCCCTAAGCCGATTACCCTCACACCGTCTGGAATATCCATCGCTTCTACGGTTGAAATAAATGATTCTGCATTATCGGCTGCTTTACTGCTGCACCCTGTCAATAAAACTGCAAGCAAGATAACCATAACTACTATAAAATTCCGTTCCATTTTTTATACCGCCTTCCTTTGAAAATAGATATATCCTCCAATGAAGAATAATAAAAAGCTTCCGCCCACTACCGTTAATAATTGATCCCATGGAACGAAGAACGTATCACTCGTGTCCCCTCCGATATACATCATCAAAAATGGCTGAGCCCACGGATAGAATGAGCCAAGGCGCTCGGAGTTTACAACTAGTATCGTAGGCAATGTTAAAATTACATTAACCGCGAACGGTGCCGCAAAGCTCTTGAACATGATAGCCATCCATAGCTGTAATGCGACTAACGGCAATGTCGCCACCCATCCCCCGACTAAGCTTTTCCATACAATTTGCATGGGAAATGGATCGGTGAACCCTTGCCTGATACCTACTACGTAAAGGGAAGCAAAAAATAATAATTGAATGACCAGCACTAGCAATAATAACAATATATACTTCGCCGCAAATACTTTTCCTCTTGTCACTGGCAATGCGAGCAGCTGTTTCCAGCCCCCTGCCTGATGCTCATATCTACAAATCACACTCGCTAAAACTCCAGTTAACAAAGGTAAAAATAGTAGGCCATACGTAAAATTCATCGTTAGCAAGGACAGATACCATTCATTAACACGTTCATCTGAAAAACCGTTAGTCAATCCAAGAAAAATACCAACAAGGGGCACGGTCAAAATGATGAACAAAATTTTGGAATGGCGAAACTTAAACCATTCTGATTGTAAAATCGAGAGCATTTATTTCACGTCCCTTCTCATAAAGTCGAGCATTCCTGCGATATACAATACAAGCCCTACCCCAACCCCAAGCAGAACATTGATGATCGGCTCATCCGACTCGTTCATCAAAGAAGGCCATTTCCAAATCATCCAGTCCGGTAAAAAGAAGGCCGAATAGGCAAAAATGACACCTAACACTCCAGTCGTAATGGGTATGCCTTGATTTTGGCTGACGGACGCAATCCATAGCTGTAACGCCAGTACTGGCAAAGCTGCCAAAAAAGGATAAAAGCTATATTTGAGTAGCTCCAAGTAAGGGATGTCATCTCCCAAGTTCAGAAAAATGCCATATACTAAAGAAAATATTCCTACAAGCAATGAGGATACAAATAGCAGGCTTGCGAGAACCGTGAACTTCGATAAATACACGCCCATTTTGGAGACCGGCAATGAAATCAGCTGCTTCCAAGCATTCGTCTCATTTTCTATACTTGCTATAAATGAGGTTAATATGGCGATTCCTAATACAAGTGCCAATGGGGTAAACGAGTGTACGTTTGCTAAATAATAGCCCCAATCATCGTCACTTTGCTTTAATAAATAATCTTTTCGAACACCGTAGTTGACCATTTGCAGGGCAATCACTCCGAACGGCCCTAAAAATGCTAGGAACCATAACCCTTTTCGTTTTATCTTCAAAAAGTCTGCCTTTATTAGTTTTCCAATCATACGAACTGCTCCTCTGCGGTCATTTGAAGGAACGTATCTTCTAACGATCTTTTTTCCTCTTCCACACGATAAATCGAGTAGCCTCCGTGCACGAGGGTATGGATTGCCTTCGCTACTTTTTCATCAGAATGCTCGGACAGTAGGATAACCCCTTCCTGCCATTCTGCTTTTATCCCGTTCCCTAATAACGAACGCCATGCCTGCTCACTATTGCTCACCTTCAGTAAAATCTTTTGCTTGGCATGCATGCGGAGAGCCTCGATGGAATCCTGGTAAATCATTTTTCCTTTTGAAACGATTCCAACGGTCGTCGCCATTTGGTCGATCTCGGATAATAAATGACTGGAAATTAAAATGGTCATCCCAGTTTCAGCAGGCAGCTGTTTGATCAGATTGCGAATTTCTATAATGCCGGATGGGTCTAATCCGTTTGTTGGCTCGTCTAATATTAATAGTTCCGGACTGTTTAATAGGGAAGCCGCTATTCCTAAGCGTTGCTTCATTCCTAGCGAGAAACCTTTAACCTTTTTATTGGCTACTTCGGATAATCGGACAATTTCTAATACCTCATGGACTCTTGATGTCGGTACCCCTAGGATCTTCCGTAAAGCTTCTAAATTTTCATACGCCGTTAAATGGGGATAGTAGGATGGGTTCTCTACTAGAGATCCTACTCTTTTCAAAATGTTGATGCGCTCTTTATGTAAATCCTTTTCAAAGATTTGAATGGTGCCGGACGACGCCTTCATCAGCCCTAACAGCATTCGAATCGTCGTTGTCTTTCCCGCTCCATTCGGTCCTAAAAATCCGTAAATCTCTCCCTTACGTATTTTCATATTTAGCCCTTCTACGGCTACTTCCTTTCCAAAACGTTTTGATAAATTGTTTGTTTGTACTACATATTCCATTTCCCTCACCTCTATTTCTATGTTAGAGATGTAAGGTTAAAAGAACGTAAGGGGGAAGTTTAAATTTTGTTTAAAAAATGGCGGTGGAAATGGGGTGCGGACAATGTGAGCTTGTTATATTGAAAATATTTGAATATTCAGGTATTTATTGTGTTAAAATACATTATATAGAAATGAACGGTATAGGTAGAAAGGGGTGTTGAATGATGACGGTCGATATGTATATTGCTTTAGTTTTTTTATTAATGGTTATCAGTTTCGTTTTACAGTACTTCTTAAGACGGAAATATAACATTACTACTCCTGATAGTTTTTTTAAATTTGTGAATAATACACATAAATGGATAGAAATATTCTTGTTTGTTCTAGTAATTATTATCATTGGTTTATTTTGGTTTGTGCAGCATTGGGTATGGGTCTATTTACTAATTGCTATTGGCGTTGTTTTACTTAGTCTCCGCGCTTATGTAGAATATAAATACGAACGAGAAGAAAGACAATATATTATTACCCTTGTCAATCTTGTAACCTCTTGTATACTCTTTGGTCTATTATTGGTTAATTATAGCTGACAATGATTGTAGAAAATAAGGCAAAGGAAAAACGCATAGACGTAATGGTCTATGCGTTTTTCGGTTACTAATTCAGTTATATTTATTCTCATACACCATTACTTGTATTTCTTCCACTTGATCTTCTTTGACTGACCGATTATTCGAGGAAACCGACCGATTATTGACCTGAACCGACCGATTATTCGAAGAAACCGACCGATTATTGACTCGAACCGACCGATTACGAGCAAAAACCGACCGTTTCCAATTAAAAAGGCCACCTTGGTAGGCTTATCACCCTTGTAGATTCTGGTACCTAGAGTGTTAACAAGAATCACGATTGTACAGTGTGAAATATGCAGAATAAAACGCATAGGTGTAAGGATCTATGCGTTTTTCGGTTACTTATTCAGTTATTCTCCTACACCATTACTTGTATTTTTTCAATTTGATAGTCGTTCCATTTTCACTAGACTCCATGTCCCAGTCCAGCTTCATGCCCTTCACCATCATATCGACGATGGACAGGCCGATTCCAGCGCCGGCTTCATCAGATTCGTTTTTCATGCCTCTTCCTCTGTCGGAAATAACGATAGCATCGTATTGGTCGGTAGTTTCCGTTTTGACGCAAACATAAGCCCCATTCTTTGCATGGCGAAGCACGTTTTGCAATAAATTATCTAGTATGCTCCCTAACCAAATCGGGTCGATCCTCCAGTTATTTTGTTCAAAAGGAACCAAGTGGACGTCCACTTCAAACCCTTCCTTTTCGAATACGGGATACCATAAAGCTAGACATTCCTTTACATAGCGGACAACGTCCATTTCCTTCGACTCAAATTTGTATTTACTAGCCATGAGCAGCGTGTAAGACATCAAATTTTCAATGAGCCTGTCCACATTCACAACCGAGGACTCAAGCGATTGGATCGCTTTCTTTCCTTCGTCAGATAAATCCTCTTTTGCAATCGAGTAGGCTTGTGCTCTTATTTTCGTTAACGGAGTTCGCAAATCATGAGACAGATTGGCAATCAGCTCTCGACGTAGCTGCTCCTCCTTCTGTTCGCGCTGCTTGCTCTCCCTCAGCTCGCCTACCATTTGATTGAATGTCTTTTCAAGCTGTCCAATTTCGTCCTTCTTTTTCACCGGAATCCCAATTGGCAGCCCGTCTACATCCCGTATTTCCATTGCCTCCTGTAAATGCAATAACCGCTTTCGAATGCTTCTAAAGAATAGAAAGGACATGAATAGGAACAGGAAAATGATAGCCATCACACCTGTTATGAAAATGAGTCCATATCTGTCATACATATTGGCAAGTGGCGGATCAAACTCGGACCTTGGCAGCTCGAGTACAACAAAGCCGTTCGTCTCATCTTGTCCAACAAACGCAATAACCGTAAAAGGGTTCCCTCCATAACGCTGTTTGATAAACTTTGCCGTATAGGCAGCCGACCACTCTGCAGGAAGCCCATCCTGTGCATCCTTTTGGCTCGCAAGTTTTCCTTGTCCATCCACCCAAAACATGGATGCTCGTGGATACTGCTCCTTCCAACGTTCAAAAACCTGTTGAACGGATTCGGTCGTCACGTTTTGCATGGCGTTTGCTTCCTGATGCCATTTGTCCTCTACTGCACTTTCCTCAACCGCACCTTTATTTTGCGTTTCCCCTGAATTATAGGAAACCCCAAACACAAACAAGGCAATAATCAAGTAAGCAGCCTGAACGATAAACATTGCTAACAAAATCAGTAGCATATACTTCGCTAGTAAGGATTGGAATAATCTCTTCATAGTTTTACCCTATATCCGATGCCACGAATGGTCTCAATAATGGTCGGCTTTGCCGGATTCCGCTCAATTCTTTCACGCAAATAACGTATATGAACCATCAGCGTCTTATCCCCCTCCATGTATTGCTCTCCCCAAACTCCCTCATACAGCTGTTCCTTCGTTAGGATTTGATTGAGATGACGAATAAAAAATTGTAGCAGATGATACTGCTTGCCAGTTAACTGGATTTCTTCATTCGTCTCATTGTCCACTAAGCGCATATCCTTAGTATGTATGGTCAGATGCTGAAGTCTCAATACATCGTCATTTTTTTGGTATCTCCGTAATAGGACCTCGACCCGAGCCGCCAGCTCATCCGGATGAAACGGCTTCGTCAAATAATCATCCGCAAAATGAAGCCCTTCTATCTTATCCTCCACCGCCGTCCGCGCCGAAAGCATTAAAATAGGCAGGTCCCCCTTCTCCTTCTTCATCCGCCTTCCAATCGAAAAGCCATCAAGCCCTGGTATCATTACATCCAAAATAGCAAGGTCCACCTGCGAAACATACTTTTCCGCATCCTCCCCAGACTTCAGCCACGTCACCTCATATCCTCTTTCCGTTAAATCCTTCGTCACCCAAGTGCCTATATCTATTTCGTCTTCTATGTATAAAATGTGTGTCATGGTCGTCCTCCTCATCGGGATTGTCTCTTGAAGAGCATCCCTTTTAGTAGTAGCACTCTCGTTGAAGTGCTTCTTTTCGTGTTAGCTCGTGATTGTAGTAAAGTAATGTTGGATTGTAGTAAAGTAGCTCTCGAATGTAGTAATCCAGCTGCCTATTGTCGTAAATTTTGCCTTGATTGTCGTAAATCGGGCTCCACTTGGAGAGCCGG
Organism: Psychrobacillus sp. FSL W7-1457; assembly: GCF_038593405.1. Classification (NCBI taxonomy): domain Bacteria; kingdom Bacillati; phylum Bacillota; class Bacilli; order Caryophanales; family Bacillaceae; genus Psychrobacillus; species Psychrobacillus sp. FSL W7-1457. The sequence continues at coordinate 776,585 of NZ_CP151993.1, read as the reverse complement.
GACTTGATTGTAGTAAAATATCGCTTGATTGTTGTAATCTAAGTGGCCATTGTTGTAAAATTTGCCGGGATTTTCGTAAATCGGGCTCCACTTAGAGAGCTGGAGCTTGATTGTTGTAATCTAAGTGGCCATTGTCGTAAATTTTGCCTTGATTGTCGTAAATCGGGCTCCACTTAGAGAGCTGGAGCTTGATTGTAGTAAAATATCGCTTGATTGTTGTAATCTAAGTGGCCATTGTCGTAAATTTTGCCTTGATTGTCGTAAATCGGGCTCCACTTAGAGAGCTCGGATTTGATTGTAGTAAAATACCGCTTGATTGTTGTAATCTAAGTGGCCATTGTTGTAAATTTTGCCTTGATTGTCGTAAATCGGGCTCCACTTAGAGAGCTGGGATTTGATTGTAGTAAAATACCGCTTGATTGTTGTAATCTAAGTGGTCATTGTCGTAAATTTTGCCTTGATTGTCGTAAATCGGACTCGATTTGGAGAGCTGGGACTTGATTGTAGTAAAATATCGCTTGATTGTTGTAATCTAAGTGGCCATTGTCGTAAATTTTGCCTTGATTGTCGTAAATCTAGCTTGGCGGGTTGAACTGGATTGCCATTGTAGTAAAGTAGACGCTGATTGTAGTAAATTAGCTGCCTATTGTCGTAAATTTTACTTTGATTGTTCTAAATCTTGCTCGCTGAGTAAATGAGCTCATCGCCCTGCATGATTGATATTAATTATTTTACAATATTCTTACAATAAAGGGATTATATCATGAAATTTCGTTGCCAGTTATATCTTTCTCCCCAAAAAAACTCCCTACCAAGTGAATGATAGGGAGTTCTTGTATTAGTTTTGTGGTGTTAGCTGAACGTTCCAGCTACTGAAATCTGGTGATTCTTTTTGGAATACGTTTTTCGGGAAATGAAGACTTACTGGTCTAGCTTGATGAGACCCTACAGCAAATTGTTCTAGTGGGAAGCCTAGTTTTGCAACTACATCGCCTGCCGCGTCTAATAGTTGAACTGGAAGGTTGCTGATTGTGATTTCTTCTTTGTATCCGTTGCGTAGTAATACGTATACCTCGACGCCGTCTTCTACTTCTGCAAAATGAAAGGCATTAACTGATAAGGAGTTTTCTTCAACTGCCTCCATGGCAGTTAAAGAAGCCTCAAGTGAAGCAATCTGCTCTGGAGATAGCCCATTAGACCAGTTCTCGTCTAATTGTAATGTAAAATCAGATACAACTGGCTGCTGGTATTCAAACAGTACTTCGAATTCCATTTTGTCTTTTATTTCTTCCTCTGGCACAAGCAAGGAATCTTTGTCGAATTCAAAAATCCAAGGACGTGCTCTTAAAGAGTTTAATAGACCGAATACCTCCATATTGAACTCCTTACGTGCTATATCTTTACCATCCTTATCTCTAACTACTAATCTAATGATTTCCATATTCAATGTTTTTTGTAGGGAGTGACGAATGATTGCAGTCATAATAAACCCGTTATCATTTTTGTGCAATGCCACACCATGGATGTTAATTTGGTTTGGGTCTAATCCCTTTAGCTTATTGTGATAGTATTGGAAAACATAGCGCTCCTGTTGATCTAATTCCCATAGGTCACTGAACTCTAGTATTGTTTTTAATCTATTGGATGTCTTTGGTTGGTTTGGTTTAAACATGAAAACATTCCCTTCAAAATTCGAACTATATAGACATTATATCACAAAGACTAATATGATAATACTAGGTCATTCCTATGTATCTATTAAGTAGTATTGCAGGGATATTTATGTAATATATTACATGGATTCGAAATGGAGTGCCTAGAATATACCTTAAGAAACAAGATTGAAATGCCATGCGAGCTTGCTCGAATGCACCAATTAGATTTTAAAGAGTTTGATGCTGATCAATTTTCTTCAATCTCCCACATACATATGCTTCTCCAGCTCTCTTCTTATATCGTCTGGAATTACCTCGCTTTTATTCTCTTGTACATTGTAATTTACGTAAATAGTGGTGGCTTCGACTGTTAGCTTTCCTTCCTGCCAGATTTCCTCGTATAGCTCGAGGCTGGAGTTGCCGATTCGTTTGATCCAGCATTTGATTTCTACTTGTTTTCCGTAATAGATTTGCGCTTTATATTCTACGGTTGTTTTTAGGATAATCATTTTCCAGTTTTGAAAGCTTAAATCTGGGTTGAAGAGGGTAAATAATTGGTTTCTGCCACCCTCTAGCCAAATAGGAATGGTGGTATTGTTGATATGCCCTACTCCATCGGTTTCTGAGACTCTTGGTTCTATTATAGTTTGGAACATTTCTTCCTCTCCCCTCCTTCCTTTATTTCCACAAGCGTATTTATAATCCTTCTTTTTCTGGGAGAAACGATATAGAATAGACCTAAAAGGAGGTTTTGTCTTGGTATCATCAAAAGACGTTGCAAAGCATGCGGGCGTTTCCCAAACGACAGTATCTCGTGTTTTAAATACACCGGAGTTAGTTAAGAAGCCCACACTTGAAAAAGTTATGAAGGCGATTGATGAGTTAAACTATATGCCGAATCTTCATGCGCGCTCTTTGGTTCAAAATAAGACAGGGTCGATTGCCCTTCTATCTGGACCGCTACATAACCCATTTTTTGTGGACAGTACTACTGCTATCGTCAATTATGCCAATGAGATGGGATATCGTGTAAGCGTACAATTTGTAAACGATGAAAAGCTTAGTGAAGCGTATGCGACTGCATTTGAGCATAAAATTGACGGCATTATTTTGTCTTGTATTTTATTGGATGATCCTATTTTTGATAAGCTCAAGCGGATGAATATTCCATTTATCACCTATAACCGCAAGCATAAAAACAATGAGTATTTTGTGGAAATCGATAATTTTCAAGCTGGTTATTTAGCAGTCCAGCATATGGTGGAGCTGGGTCATACAAGGATTGCGTGGGTTGGTGGTCCATTGTCTGTTAGTACCTTCCATAATCGTTATCTTGGCTACAAGAAGGCTGTGGAGGATTTTAAACTAAATGTATCTGAGAGGTATATTTTTAATACGGATACTTCCAAACAGGATATTGCCTTGGCTTTTGAAAAGCTGAAGAATTTAGAGGATCGTCCTACAGCTATTTGCGGGGGCTCGGATTCGCTCGCGTTGTTTTTGATGGACGAAGCTTTTCAGCACGGTCTATCGATCCCAAATGACTTGAGTATTATAGGAATTGATAACGTGGATATGAGTATGCACGGGTCGATTCAGCTGACCACTGTAGGAAGCATCTCTGAGGAAAATCTAGGATTTTTAGCTATTCAGGAATTAATAGAAATGATTGAAAATAAAAAAAATAGTTGCACACAAATTACGGAGTCTGTTAAAGTATTTAAAAGAAGCACGACGAGAGCACTTAAAACAAACTAATGAAGCCAGGTTTGTTTTATTTTTTCTCTAGCAATGAATACGTAACCATTTTACTTTCCAATAAAATGGTTACGTATTCAAAAGGGGTTTTATGTAAGGGGTTACATTAAAAATTGGGAGGAGATTTAGTTTATGTTATGGAAAAACCGAAAGTATGGAGAGGAATCCCCATACATACCAGCGGGCCCTTTTAAGATCCGCTTACCTTTTATTCACTACCGTTTTGAATGGCCAGATTATGTGCAAGGCTTGCTCATGTGTGCAGTGGATTTGTCTGCTATTCCGCTTTTAATCGAGTTGCTGGGAATGCCATTTGAGGTTGCTATGGCAATCGTATTATTAAACGGAATCTTTTATTTGTTACATCATTTACTTGGTGACCCAGCAGTTCCGGGATGGATTACTCCAGCTATACCGCTGATTATGCTTTATTGCCAGCAGTTCCCTGAAGGTGCAGAACGGGTTCATGCCTTGATCGCCTTCCAGATGACGCTAGGGATTCTTTCCTTGCTGCTCGGTTCAACCGGTCTCGCATCTAAGGTTGTTAAGCTAATCCCACCTGCCATTAAATCAGGGGTTATCCTTGGGGCAGGTTTTGCAGCTGTTATCTCTGTTTTCCAAATCGGAGGAAGATTTGAGTCCTTCCCATGGACGATCACAATTGCAATCGGTATAGCTTTCTATCTATTATTCTCTAACCATTTTGCTACTTTCCAAAACCGAAATCCGTTTTGGGGGACGATTGCTAAGCTCGGGATATTCCCTGTAATTATTTTGGCGGTGGTCATCGCGCCGATTTTTGGAGAAGCACCATGGCCAACACTTCAATGGGGCTTTTCAACACCTGATTTTGTCACACTGTGGAATGAATATACAATATTTGGTTTAGGGTTCCCACCACTGATGATGTTCCTTACTGGTTTACCTACCGTTCTAGCAGCTTATATCGTGTTGTTCGGAGATGTGCTACAAACGAAAGCTTTAGTGGAAGAAGGGGCTGCTTCACGTCCTGATGAAAAAATCGAATACAATCCGAGTCGTGCTCACTTAATATTTGGAATTCGTAATAGTGCGATGAGTATTTTAGGTCCAGACGTAACGATGTGTGGTCCATTATGGTCAGCTATGCAGGTCGTGATGGTTGAACGATTTAAAAAAGGACGAAAAGCAATGGATTCGTTCTTTGGTGGAGTTGGCTCATTCCGTTGGGGAACTAACACTGGATTACTTTTATTACCAATCGTTAGTTTAGTAGAGCCAATTTTAGGAGTAGCCTTAGCTTTAACTTTACTCATTCAAGGGTATGTTAGTGTTAAGGTCGGGATTTTAGAATCACGTAGTCAACGTGACCTAGGTATCGCTGGTATTATTGGTGCCGTGCTTTGCATAAAGGGTGCTGCTTGGGCGTTTGCTGTAGGAATCATACTGTGTTTATTAATCTACGGTAAGCATTTCTTTAGAGGTGAGGTCGACAACACCTTCATGAAGGATCAGAAGGCGGACTAAACATATATGGCATCCTCGCATGGTAAAATATTGTTACAACTGTAACGAATGAAAGGATGATCGACATGGAAAAAAACTATTATGTAAACGGTGAATGGAGAACTTCTGAAAGATATGCGGAGCTATACTCCCCACATACAAAAGAGCTAATAGCGAAAATTCCTCAGGCAACTCGTGAGGAAGTGGATGAAGCAATTGAAGTGGCACATGGTGCACGAGAAAAAATGGCGGCTTTAACCGCATTCGAGCGCTCTGCTATTTTGGAGCAAATTGCTCAGCTGTTCGCCGTACATCGTGAAGAGGCTGCAAAAATTATTTCATTAGAGGCCGCAAAGCCACTGAAATATGCGTATGGGGAAATTGACCGTACGATTGAAACGTATAAGTTTGCTGCCGAGGAAGCGAAGCGTTTAACTGGAGAGATGATTCCAATGGACGCTGCAAAAAACGGCGCGGATCGATTTGGCTATACGATCGAGGAGCCGATCGGTGTCATCGGTGCCATCACTCCGTTCAACTTCCCACAAAATTTAGTAGCTCATAAAGTGGGACCTGCGATTGCAGCCGGGAATACGATCGTGTTGAAGCCTGCGTCTCAGACTCCACTTTCTGCTTTATTTTTAGCAGAATTGATTGAACAAACGGCTCTTCCAAAAGGTGCGTTTAATGTGGTGACTGGTAGTGGTCGTGAGGTTGGCGATGCGTTGGTAGAAAGCGACAAGGTGAAGATGATTACGTTCACTGGCAGTCCTGCTGTAGGTAAAGGAATTCGTAATAAGGCTGGCTTGAAAAAGGTTGCACTGGAGCTCGGCTCTAATGCAGGTTTGATAATCGATAAAAATGTGGACCTTGCTAATGTCGTGCAAAAATGTGTGATGGGTGCCTTCTCTAATCAAGGTCAGGTATGTATTTCCCTACAGCGCACGTATGTGATGGATGAAATCTTTGATGAATTTATTGAACAATTTAGTGAGATGACGAAAAAGCTTGTCGTTGGAAGCCCCTTCGATCCAGCTACAGATATATCCGCAATGATCGCTACTTCTGAATCGGAACGTGCTTTGGAATGGGTGGAGGAAGCAGTCGGTCATGGAGCTGAAATTATTACAGGCGGGAAGATTGAAAATGATGTGTTCCAGCCTACGATTTTGAAAAATGTAAATGCAATTTCCAAGGTTTCTTGTCAGGAGGTATTTGCTCCGATTGTCGGCGTGAGTCGCATTTCTTCTATTGAAGAAGGAATTGAAGCAATCAACGATTCAGACTTCGGTCTACAAGCTGGGATTTTCACAAATGATATTAAGACAGCCTTTAAGGCAGCTAAGCTTCTAGAGGTTGGCGGTGTCATGATCAATGACATTCCTACGTATCGTGTCGACCAAATGCCATATGGTGGTGTGAAGGATAGCGGTACCGGTAAGGAAGGTATCAAATACGCGATCCACGAAATGACGGAAACGAAGCTTGTTGTTTGGAATAATCAATAAGGAGTGAGCAGTATGTCAGAAAAAATTACGTTCACACCAATCAGCTACACAGGATGGGATGCACTATCCCATCTCCTAGCTGAAGTGGAACGCTTTAAAGTAAAGAAAATACTGATTGTCACCGATCCATTTTTAAAGGATATCGGTTTGACGAATCAAGTCTCGGAGCCACTCGAGTCTGCTGGCTACACGGTTGATATTTATACAGAGGTTGTGCCTGAGCCCCCTTTAGCTATCGGAGAAAAGCTAGTTTCCTATACTCGTGAGCATGCCTTTGACATGGTCATCGGTGTCGGCGGCGGCAGTGCGCTCGATTTATCGAAGCTTGCAGGAGTAATTGCCTCTCATGAAGGCAATGTGGCAGATTACTTAAACTTAACTGGCTCTAAGCAAATTACGCATAAAGGATTACCGACCATTTTAATCCCGACGACGTCTGGTACTGGCTCAGAAGTTACTAATATATCCGTGCTATCTTTAGAGACTACTAAGGATGTAGTCACACACGATTATTTATTGGCAGACGTGGCAATTGTCGATCCTGCGTTGACGGTTTCATTGCCTTCAAAGGTTACAGCTGCTACTGGCGTTGATGCACTAACTCATGCAGTCGAGGCGTATATCTCGAAAAATGCAAGTCCTGTTTCCGATGCGTTAGCTTTACAGGCCATTCGTCTAATCAGCAATTCCATTCGTACCGCTGTATCGAACGGTGAAGACAAACAAGCTCGGACCGATATGAGCTACGGCAGCTATTTAGCAGGGTTAGCGTTCTTCAATGCGGGAGTTGCTGGTGTTCATGCACTCGCGTATCCACTAGGTGGTCAGTTCCATATCGCACATGGAGATTCCAACGCCGTCCTGCTCCCTTATGTTATGGGATACATACGCAAAAGCTGCGATAAACGCATGAAAGATATTTACGAAGCAATGGGCTTCAGCTCTGCTAATCTATCTCAGGAGGAAGCATCCTATAAATGCGTCGCTGAGCTAAAGAGATTAGTAGAAGACGTAGGAATCCCTTCTACCCTTCAAGGCTTCGAGATCCCGGAAAGTGCCTTAGAAAGCTTGACGGAAGACGCAACAAAACAGAAGCGCATTTTGGCTCGCAGTCCACTGGAGTTAGGAAAAGACGAGATCGCTGCGATTTACCGTGCAGCTTTTGATGGTGAGATTGTAGAGTAGATTTATTTTGGTTAGTCCCTGTGCCGATGTGGCATGGGGATTTTTTGTTTCCCTATAAGTTGAACAAAAAAACCGAAACCTTATTTTTTTTATATGCATGGATGTTGTCACTAAAGAATAAATATAGAATTACTACCACTTTGAAATCTCCTATAGAAAATGGATGAACGGGTAACACGGAAAAGTGGAATAAACGAGGTTGATCTATGCTAGAAAAACTTAGAAAAATTAATATGCAAACGGCTGTATGTATGGGAATTTGTTTTTATTCCTTAACAATTTTACTACATGTTCTAATTATAAGCAGTGTAATACCATTTACCTGGGTTAATGGTGGACGCTCTGATTCCTTCGCAGCTCAGCTACCGATATCTATTACCAGTATCGTTATTTGTATTTTAGGAGGAGTTTTCACACTATTTGTTGGTGGAAATACACAATACAAACATAAACGACTAAGAATCGTTTGTTGTTGGGTTTTGGTTGTATTTTGGTCTTTTTGGTTTTTCCAACAATTGTTGGGTACCCCGTTTGAAAAAATGGTTTGTTCGTTACTATTGATTCTTGGAATCGTCTCGAACTTGCGTATGGCGATTGAAAAAGATGTCACCACTTAAGGCTACAAGTTTTTGAAAAAAGTACTTAAACTCATACGGATGCTTTAGTAAAAAGGAAATCAAATTAAAATGGGCTTGGCGAAAATATGCCAGCTCATTTTTTATGTCTTGAATCCACCTTCAACATAGCCAAAAACAACTAACTTCTCTTTACATTTGCTGATATAATTGGAATAAAACATTAAAAGGAAGATTTTTTGTGATAAAACTACAGCTTCGACATATTTATATCTTCTTTCTACTTATTTCTATTGTATGTGTATACAGTGCCATACGCATTACTAAAATGAAGGATACGGCTGACTTCGTAGATTTCTCTATAACATTAATTTCTATTGTCGTATCTATTCTTGCATTTCACTTTGCACTTAAAACCTATGTATCTATTGATAGTGTTAATGCCATTAATAAAATGCAAGGCAATGTGCTTGAAAACCCGGATTATGTTACCTCTATTCCATCTTTAATGAAAAAATATTCACAAGCTAGTGCTACTGACGTATCCAAAGCAATATATGGAGATTTAACTGTTTTATATAAGAAGCAATCCAAATCTGCGATTGAGTTTGCTAATAACCTACAATATTTTATTGATCTAATTGTGTTCTTTCCTTCCTTGTTCACTGATTCCAATGCAAATCATAAAGAAAATGCGAAGAAAATGGATGAGATTTTGAAATTAATCGATAAACGTTTAAAGTCTTTAATGTCAATAAGCACAGGAAATCTTTTATTAGTTGAAGAAACTATACAGCTCTTAAAATATGTAATGAAATATCAAAAGCTAGTAAATACCGAAAACAATAACATTCCAGCTTCTATTTTAGAGATAAGAGGAAGTCTATTAAAAAACCCTGTCTCTAAAACTATTTATAACAATTACTTAGGGCTCTACTATCGCCAAAAGGCAATGGATATAATTTCGAAAGAACTAAACCTTTCTACAAAGGATTTATTAGAAATCACAAGTTTAGAGGAAATTCGAGAAAATATAAGTGGAATCAATTCTGAATCCAGGCAGATAGCTATTATGTACTTGGGGGAATCCCAGCAAGCCTTTGACCATGCTTTGGAAAGTTCAGCGGAAGATATTATGTGGAGAGGATTTGTTTCCTTTAACCGTGCAAGAGCCGAGTTTTTCTTAGAGCTTTTAACTGAAACATATTCTAATGAATGGGCTATGAGTATGAATGAAGCTATAGTGGCTCGAGAGAAATTAAATATTATCCTGGACGACTTGTTCGAGGCTAATGAAGCTACCTTTTTACGAAAGTCATTCTATTTTGAAGAGCATTTCGCCAAGATCGTATATGTGAATATTTGTATGGCTAGTAAGATCGATATAACCAATACCCTTAAGCAGCCCGAATACAAATATCCAAACTACAACAACCTACTAAATGACGCATATCTTATGAATCCAATAGCTAGTACTTCCAACCGAATTCATAAATATCAGCAACAGCTACAACAATATATGGACAGTGAAGTCCCTACCTTGTAGATAGCCTTTGAGAGAGATGGAATTCGTTTTGGATTTATCGATGAAGTAGATTTGTTTAGGTTAGCCCCTGTGCCCCGGTTGATGGCATGGGGGCTTTTTGTGTGGAGGGGTTCTTTTCGCTAGGTTTTCTCTTATTTGTGCAAAGTTCTCTTCCGTCTCCGCAAGGTTCTCCCGTTTCCGCAAGGTTTTCTCCCGTCTCCGCAAGGTTTTCTCCCGTCTCTGCAAGGTTCTCTCCCGTTTCCGCAAGGTTCTCTCCCGTCTCTGCAAGGTTCTGCCGTCTCTGCAAGGTTCACTCTCGTCTGCGCAAGGTTCTCTTTCATCTCCGCAAGGTTCACTCTCGTCTCTGCAAGGTTCTTTCCCGTCTCTGCAAGGTTCTTTCCCGTCTCTGCAAGGTTTTCGTCCATTTCTGCAAGGTTTTCGTCCATTTCTGCAAGGTTCACTCCCATCTCTGCAAGGTTCTACCGTCCCATATTAAAAACACTCATCCGGGATTTCCGAATGAGTGTTAGATCAATTATTTTAGTAAGTCAATATATCGACTGTACACGTATCCTTTTTTACCTTTATAGGAAATGACATACCAGCCTTTTTCATTGCCAAGTACTTCTACTTCTTTGTTTTTAGCAATGGTTCCTAGCACTTTTCCGCTGTTTACTGGTTGAGCGCGGACATTTAAATGGTAAGCTGTTACCTTTCCTTTTGGTGCTTCTGGCTTAGTTACAGCTGGTTTTTTATTATCTTGAGGTGTTGGCTTTACTGGTTTAGCTGGTTTAACTGGTTTATCTTTATCCTTTGGTGGTTCTGGTTTATTCAATGCTTTCGCTAAAGCTAAATAGAATTCACCTGTTGTTTTTACTTTTGCAAATTGTGCGGAGTCCACTTTAGCTTTTGTTGATAGCTCTTTTATTTCCTGCTGTGTAATTGCATCCTTTAAATTGATGGATGCGATATTCGTGTACTTTCCATCTTCCGTTGTAGGTACAGTTAGAATTCCTTTATTGACTAGTTCTACAACTGCTTTACGTGCTGGAGATTTTGTATCTACACCGACGATTTTCCAGTTGCTTTGAATGGTTGGTTTATATTCGCCTTTCATCTCGTCCTTTAAATATCTAATGGCAAGATTGCGAATGGTACCACCAGTTTCACCATAGGCACTTTCATCCTTGGAGGACCAGGTCATATTAAACTTACGCCCTTCTAACGCTTGTCCTTTAGATAGAAGAAAGTCCATTCTATATGCATTCATCCCTAAAGTTAAGTGATCCTCTGCTTTAATCGGAGTTCCGTCTAGCTTTTTAAGGTTTTTAATACGTTTTCCTGGTGCCTCGGATAAGTCGATATCGTATTTAACATTACCGAAGAAGTCATTTGTACTGTATTTGGAAGCACGGCGAGTTTTATCAAAGCTTACTGTCACGTCTCCATCACGCGTACTATTGAAATAGCCAACTGCCCATTCCATATAATCCTTTAAATCTTTTCCTGTTACTTCATAGACAGAAACTTCTCCACCAGCAAACTGATAGTTGTAAGCAATGTCTTTTTTCTTGATAGGTCCAACATTTAAAGAAGCATTGTCATTATCTATCTGATGAGCTACCACATCTGCATTACTATAATGAAGCATCACCTCATGGAAAAAGTCCGACAAAGGTGTTTCTTGGACTTGTACTGCTGGGATACCCTCTATTTCATTAGGAGGAACAAGGTTTGTCCCTTTTAATTGTGCGACCACTACATTTGCGTCTGCTCGCGCGAACTCATGGTAAGGCTGCAATAATTTTTCCAGCTCTTCATCCGACTTAACAGTAGTTCCGTCTGCCGCTTTCACTGGAATTGTGGAAGCACCCTTATCCTTTAATGTTAACTTTTCGCCATCCTTGGAGAAGGTTAAATCAATTCTTGAAATATGTGTACCATATTTAGCTGGCTCGGTAATTACAACGCCATTTACATTTTCATCGTTAATCAGTACATGGTTATGCCCAGCAAAAATACCAGCTAGCTCTGGCACTGCATTTGCAATGTCCATTACGCCTGTACCAGGATTACCGTTTTCATTTTCAAGACCCATATGTAAAAGACCAATCATTACATCTACTTTACCTTCTAGCTCTTTCACTGCTTTTTTCGTTTCCTCTACAGGATCCTTGACGACTAGACCCTTTAGATGATCCGTACCCTTTTCATACTGTGTTATTAATGGAGTGACCATTCCTATGATTCCAACCTTTACTCCATCACGTTCGATAATCGTATAAGCAGGTAAAAAACGTTCCCCATTTTCCTTGTATACATTACCTGCTAGTTTAGGCCCTTTGAATTGACTAGAAACCTTGTCTAACACATCTAAACCAAAGTTAAATTCATGGTTACCAAAAGTCCATGCCTCATAGCCCATCGCATTAATCGCTTGAGTCATAGGAGATAATGGTTGATCATTGAATAGCTCTGCAGAATTGTCCTGTATTAAATCCCCATTATCCAATAAAATGGTGTTTGGATTCTCTGCTCGCACTTGCTTAATAATGGTATATAGCTGCGTAAGACTCCCGCTTACATTCGGACCATCTATAGCATAATCCCACGGCATAAATCGCCCATGAATATCTGAAGTTGCAAGAAGGGTAATATTAATATCCTTTTCTTCTGCATGTACAGGAAGTTGTTTTAGAAACATTCCATTCCCTAATAATAAAACCACAACTAAAAAACTTGCTACAATCCTTTTCCCACTAAACAAATTTTCTCCCCCTTGTTAAAGTTCATTTATTACAACTTTATTATTATATCATTCGGAATAATCGTAAGAATACCATTTTTCTTATAAAATTCAAACTTTTTTTATTTAAAAACCCGAACAATAAACACAAAAGAATAAATATTATATGCTTTTAAATTAACCTCCTAGTATTTAAACCTCACAAAAAAACCACCCAAGCCCAAGCTCGAATGGTTTCATCATCTCTACAACCCCTTATTAATCTCCTCAATAATCCGTACAATCTCAGCTGTCTCCTCTAACGAAACAGCACCCACCCCTGTTTCAAAAAACGTTACCATATGCTCAACCAGTCCAGCATAAAAAGGTTTCTCTTCTTCCCATAGCTTCAATGTTTGTACATCATCCGAAGAGTGCAGGACTGCTCCGAAACGGCTGTGCCATTCGGTTTCTCCTCGAATGATGAGATGTCGACCATCCTTGTAGGTTAGATGAACATGGTGGCAATCAGCCTTTTGCTCGACCCCCACCTTTTCCACGCCTGTCCCGAAAAGAGTGACCGCCATTTCGACTAGGTGGATACCGTACCAGAAGTATCCGGTTAGCTGCTCCTGCATGGGGGTTGGTCCGTAGAAATAGCCACTGCTCCAGTCTACTGACCCTTTGACCGCCATAACGGACTCCGAAAAACGTAAAGCAGAAGAACTCATGACAGGTGTCGCGTGTTCTTTACTTAACCTAATCACCTCTGCCATTTCCTTACTGCTCATGACGACTGGCTTATCGATAAACACCGGCTTACCATAGGGCACAATTTCCTTGAACCAGTCTAGATGATTGCGCCCATCGACTGTCCCTATAATGACGGCGTCTACCTCACCCATTAATTCCTCAACTGTATCTACCTCTGCTACACCGTATTTCTTGATGACAATTTGATAGAAGTCAGTAAATCTGCTTGAGCTAATTGCTAAATCCTCCGAGAATGTTGGGATAACATGGGTGATGGTTGCACCTTGTATATGATGTGGATCATCTTGGTTATTTAGTAATCTGGTGAATATTTCACTATGTGAAGTGTCTAGTCCTACCAATCCTATTTTCATAGAGTCCCTCCTAGCTTTCGGTTGTTACGAGTGCGAATACTTGTCTTGGCCTACCGCGCTTTGAAATTTTCTCCATCCCGATAATTTTGATGAGCTCGGCATCCAGCCACGATTGGATTATTCTGTGGGCGCTTCTTGGTGTAATACCTAAAATAGAAGAAAGCTCATGCGCTGTGAATTCATTTTCCTTCTTTCGCTTGATGACGGCCATTGTCTTTTGGATGTTTGCTGCACTCATGCCGATATGCTCCGCTTTACTTATTAACAGCTGATCTGTCACTGTGAGTGGATATTTCATCGGGACAATCAAATCGATTGGTCCAAAGACGCTGCGATCCTCGCGAACGATAAAGCAGCAGCCCCCTCCATGCTCCTGTGCCTGAATGAGTGCCACCCTTGCATGCGATCCTGCCTCGAGCGCTGAAAACCCGAAGCCGACTCCTATTGATAAAGACACCTCTAGCTTTTTCTTCATCTCATCGACAATTGGCAAGTATTTATAGCCCTCTGTAATCCGCTCGAAAATACCTCGATTTGTGATAAATACATACTCACTACTGCTAAGCGCTATCAGATAACCATTTATTTGGTCGGCAAATTGAAGAAGCATACGGTGTATGGCATGATTTCGAGTATGTACCTGCTGCTCGGACATAAATTCACTCGCATCACAGGAATTTTCGATAAAGATTCGACCTACTATTATTTGCATCTCTTTTTGCTTTCGTTGATTGGTTGCGAGCAGCATTCGTTCAATTGCCACAATAATATCCTGGTCCGTAGGCTTTAGCCATTCGTTTATAATATTCATCTCGGATAGCTGCTCACTAACTAGCTTGAGACTAGTAATGACAACCGTATTAGGTATCTCCTCTACATTCCGTAGATGGAAATTCACCACGTCATCTTTGTTTTCCATATAGACAATTTCTTGGAAATTTTGATACGAAAAGGTTTCCTCTAAATTGCTTTTAATAAGCTCCATGTAGTTGTCTTGTATGCCGTCCAGACTAATATTCATGAAATTTTGCTTGCTCTTTAGCTTGTACAAAGACTGATAGAGTCCTGCTCCCTTCAGCGGAATATAGAAGGCTGGTGTCTCTATCGGTATTTCGTCCTTTGCAACTAAATAAGGGATTCTTCCCGAATAAAACAAGCAATCCACCTTGTCCAATAGCTCAGTTGTCAGCTTCTTTGCATCTTTTATTTCATCGGATAAACGGAAAATTGGTTGGATATTCGGAAAAAGTCCAAAGCATCTAACCATCGTCTCGCGAATCCATTGCGGCCCTATAACTCCCACCTTTATGTTTGTCTCCATACCTCTCCCTCCTTTGAAATAGAAGAAAAGACACACCTAATCGATGTGCCTCCATTGCTTAACCGTTTACTACACTTTCCTTTTCCAAAAAAGCCTTTACAAATGCATCGTCGTTCAGCTCTGGATACGCGTAGTACACACGATCGATTTCCTCTAGCTGGCCCTCACTCAATACCTCGTGATCCATTAGGCACCAGTTCCCTTGCATAAGCCCCTGTCTTCTGAGCACTTCATTGATACCCGCAATACTTCCCTTAAAGTCGTTTCTCGAATCAAAGAATGCTGCATTGGCATCCGTGACGTGCTGGGCAATGCTGAACCACTTTGGATCAATCTGACCCTGTGCCCTTGCTTCTTTTATTTGCTCAAAAAGCTCCACTGCCTTGTGTGTCCACACAGACCAGTGCCCTAGCAAGCCGCCAACGATTTGCTTGTCATTATAATTGGTGAACAAATCCACTACGATGTTGTCATCATTGCCCGTATAAAGCGCAATCTCGTCTCTTCTCGGAGAGGCGTTCACTGCGCGAATCACATCTAACGTTAAATAACGGTCAAATGGAGCCATTTTAATGCCGAATACATTGTCGATTGCAGCGAACTGCTCCCAAAATTCATAGCTAAATACCCGTCCACCTACCGCTGGCTGCAGATAAAAGCCGAACACTGGAATAATAGCAGCGACCTCTTTCGTACGTTCAATTAGTTCTTTTTCGGAATATTCATTTAATCCACCGTTACTTAATAGTACCATATCATAGCCAAAACTTTTAGCGATTTCTGCCTCTTTAACCGCCTGCTCTGTTTTACCACAAGCACCCGCGATTTTAAGGAATGGACGATTCAGCTTTGCGTTGTTGATTTCCTCCATCGCAAGCTTTAATACCGTTTCATACAAATCAAACTGAGGATCTCGAATCTCAAATTGTGTGGTATGCACGCCAACCGCGACCCCGCCAACTCCTGCCTCCAAGTAATATCGAGTTAAACGACGTTGTGCCTCTTCATCGAGCTTTTTGTCTTGTGTGATGGCAAGAGGATGAGCAGGTATGAACGCTCCGTCATGTAGATGTTGTTTTAATTCATCCTTCATTTAAAACTCACCCTTCCTCTCCTGGAAGTGGGTCGGCTTGTTAATCGTTTCCCCGTCATTCGCCACCCATTCTGCAATCCACTCAATCATTTCACGAACTGATACTCTTGGATAGCCAAACAGCTGGTGTGCCTTGCTCGCATTGTTAAGGAGTGCATTTTCCTGTTCTGCCCCCTCAAAAACAGGCTTCTTATCGAACAAGCGGCCAAACTCATTTGCAACCCAGCGAACGGAAAGCGTCTCTGGTCCAGTCACATTGATAATCGTCGGAGGCGTGCTCGTGTGAAGCAAGGATCGAATCGCGTACTCATTCGCATCCCCTTGCCAAATCACATTAACATGCCCCATCGAAAGGTCTAGCGGTGTTTCATTGAATACAGACTTTGCAATCTCCAACAAAACCCCGTAACGCATATCGATTGCGTAATTCAAACGGAAAATGGCAAGCGGCGTATTGTCTCTTTCTGAGAAATATGTAAACACACGCTCTCTTCCTAAAGAGGACTGACCATACTCTCCAACCGGAGCAACCTGGTGGTTCTCATCGCAGCCGCTCCCAATCACAGGCACTAGCGGGTACACATTTCCCGTAGAGAATGACACAATATTAGAGCCCTTAAAATGCTCTGCAACTCGACCAGGCAGATAGGTGTTCATCGCCCATGTGAAATGCTCGTTGCCAGTCGTCCCGAATTTATTGCCAGCCATGTAAATGATGTTCTTTTCAACAGGCAGCTTCTTTAGTTCGTCCTCGTTTAATAGATCACAGGCAATCGTTTCAACCCCTGCACTTTCCAGCTCCGCCTGCAGCGTGCCATTTGAAAAACGCGACACACCAATCACCTTTTTATCCAAGCCGGCCTCATCAATCGCACGCTTCGCCATCACAGCAAGCGTCGGTCCCATCTTCCCACCAATACCTAAAATCATAATATTCCCGTCTAGCTTCACCATGTCATCGATCAATGCAGCAGATGGCTGCGTCATCAAATTCTCTAACTCTTCAACTGTTTTCATAATTTCCCCCATTCCTTTTTAAGAAAAAAAGATATTGTTTGCGTTGTTATATGCCAGATAAATTAATACAAGTAACCCTATTATGCCGAGTGAATTGCTAAGCCATTTGTTTTTCAGCTCCCCCATCACTCGCTTGTCATTCGCTACGACTAAAATAGCAATCGCAATAAACGGAACAACAAATATCGTAACCGCCTGCGCAAAAACGATTAAATTGAGCGGTGCAGAACCAAACACAATTCCAATAACCGAGCCAAATAAAATCACTAATATAATGAAAAGCTTCACCTTCATATTAGAAAGGTTATTCCCTACCCCAAATCCATCCGCAAGCAGCGAGCCACCAATCGTCGCATTCCCCATCAATGACGAAAACGAAGCCCCAAACAGCCCAAGCATAAACACAACCGTCGACCAGCTACCAAACAAAGGCTCGAGCGCTAAGCCCATTTCCGATGCATCATTCACAACCAGCCCTTGTGGTTTGAGGATCGTGGCTGCTGTGATCATGATGAGGAAGGAAATAAATCCAAGAAGAAAAATGCCTAAGAAAGACTCCCTCTTCCCACTAGCAGCATCCGTCAAAGTCCAGCCTTTTTCCTTAACCAAATAAGACTGATATAGCGCCCCAACTATCGAAAAGCTAGTAGCAAACAAAGCGATAATTAATCCCATACTTCCATCCGGAATAACAGGAACAAACCCTTGAAATATGGCACTAATAGAAGGCTTCACAACAATCACTGTAATTAGAAATGCCAATAGCATCAGCACCACTAGTACAAGCATCAGTTTCTCTAAAATCTGATAAAACTGCTTCGCAAATAAAAGCCCTATGGAAATTAGTGTAAACACGACAATCCAAATGGTCGGATCCATATTAGTTACCGTTGAAATAGCGATCCCAGTCCCAATTGCATTCCCTGCCTGAAACGAAGCTGTAACCAAAAATGCACCAATCCCAATCAACAGCCCAGACCAGAATCCCCATTTTTCCTTCATCACACCAATGAAACTCCCCTTAGCTGCAATTCCAATCCGCGTGCTCATCTCGGTATACACCATCATCAGCACAACCGCTAACACCAACGTCCAAACCAGCTGTGCCCCATAAATAGCACCAATCTTAGAAGACAATGTCACACTCCCTGGCCCGAGAACCAGAGCCGAAGTAATTAATGCTGGCCCCAAATAGCTAAAAATACTCTTTCTCCCAGCCTTCGCGTTACCAGCAACCCCAATCTTTGCCCCTTCGTTCATAGAAATCCCCCTTCTACTGATTTTTCTGAATTATATGTTTTTATAGTAACGTATAATGATATTTAATGACATGACGTTAATATGACTGTAAATAAAAAAAGCAGCCACAGTGGTTACTGGCTACTTTTTAGGTTGAATTGAATTGTGTGGGAGTTGTGTGTGACACAGGGACACACAACTCATATTTTCCCGCGAGACTTTAATCGATTTCTGCAACACTCAAACACTTTTGCGCAACACTTTTCATTCGTGCAACACTTCCGATTTTTTGCGCAACACTTGCACAGTTTCCCGCAACACTTTGATCTGTTTCTGCAACACTTAATCACTTTCGCGCAACACTTTACGTTTTCCACCTTGTTACATGCATGCCCACTCTCTTCATGCCACACTTTGAACTACTTTGCTTTATGCTACAAAGGGAAAAATTCATCTATCGGTGATAAATCTCTACTAGCCGTGATCAAATCGATATCAAATATGCAAGCGGTCACCAAGGACGAAGCGAATTGTATGCAAATTGTGTCTGACACAGGGACAGACACAATTTCCCCATCAAAAAAAAAGCAGCCAGGTATCACCCCAGCTGCTTCTGCAAACGAATTGTGTATGACACAGGGACACAAACAATTTCTCCAAACGAATTGTGCGAGAATTGTGTCTGACACAGGGACACACACAACACACACACAACTCACTCACTCCAACTCCCCAACCTCAAACCCCTAGCGACACAATCTCCCTCTCGCTGTATCCTAACTCCTTCAGAATCTCTTTTGTATGCTCCCCGATGTTAGGTATAGGGTTCATGACGGATTCTATCTCGTCAAAGGTAACGGGTGGTAACAAGGCTTTGAGTTTCCCGACTGGTGATTCCACCTCTCTCCAGCGATTACGTGCTTCTAGCTGAGGATGATCTATTAAATCGTTTACGGTATTTAGGCGTGCGTTTGCTATTTTTTCTGCTTCTAACAATCGGATGACTTGGTTGGGATCCATCTTTTGAAAAACTTCTTCAATGATTATTTTCAATGAGTCTTTATTGGCCACGCGATTTGAATTGTTGTTAAAGCGAGGATCTATTGCTAGGTCAGGATTGCCTAGGACCTTTGAGCAAAAATGGATCCACTCTCGTTCGTTTTGGATGCCCATGAACACTAGTTTATCGTTGCCTGCCTTGAATGGGCCGTAAGGATAAATAGTTGCATGGCTGGCACCTGTTCGTTTAGGTTCACTTTCCCCATAGCCAGCATAGTACATCGGATAGCCCATCCATTCTGCTAATGCCTCTAGCATCGATACTTCTAAAACTGCTCCTTTTCCCGTTTTGTAACGAGCAATTATAGCTGTTAGGATGCCAGTATATGCGTACATTCCTGCCGCAATATCGGCAATTGATATTCCTGATTTAGATGGAGAATCTTCTGTACCTGTTACGGACACAAGTCCTGCTTCACATTGGATTAACAAATCGTATGCTTTTTTGTTCATATATGGGCCGTCACTACCATATCCGGAGATGCTGCAAATTATGAGCTGAGGAAACTTTTCTTTAAGCTCTGCGGCACTAAAACCGAGTCGATC
The DNA here is from genome assembly GCF_038593405.1 of Psychrobacillus sp. FSL W7-1457. Lineage (NCBI taxonomy): Bacteria > Bacillati > Bacillota > Bacilli > Caryophanales > Bacillaceae > Psychrobacillus > Psychrobacillus sp. FSL W7-1457. Next base: position 756,767 of record NZ_CP151993.1, on the reverse strand, counting down.
TACCGCACCAGGTGCTAAATTGTGAATGAATACATCAGCTTTAGAAAGTAGTTTTTCTAAAACATTTTTTGCTTCTTCTTGTTTCAAATCAAGAGCCAAAGATTCTTTAGATCGGTTGATCCATACAAAGTGACTCGACATACCGTTGACTGTGTCGTCATAGTTACGTGCAAAATCGCCCATTCCCGGTCTCTCCACTTTGATCACTCTGGCCCCTAGATCTGCTAATTGTCTGGTAGCAAAGGGTGCTGCCACGGCCTGCTCTAACGATACTACGGTAATATCTTGTAAAGGCAACATCTACATTCCTCCTCACATTTTAAACTAAACCAATCCACTTCCACCACGTCGCTGCAACCAAGACTGTAGCGATAATGGTTATAATAGTTGCGTACAATCCAGGCTTTAAAAAGTCTTTTTGTGAAATCATTCCGCTGCTATGAGCGATTACATTAGACATCGATTCTACAACTAACATATAACCGAAGACACAGGATAAACCAGTTGCGAAGCCAATTGTTAATGGGTCTAGCCCTGCATTTAGAGCAACGCTGATTATAATAGGAACCAAGATCACTACTGCTGTGGAAACATTGGATATCATTTTATGGAACAATTGTGCCATCACACTAACTACCAATACCGCCAATAAAGGATATTGAATAATGTTCGTAAACCAATCTACACTCAAATAGTCACTAATTATATCCGCCGCACCAGAGTCGACAAACACATACCCCATTGATAAAGTTACACTCAATAGCAATACGGTATTGTAATTAATTTGAATCACCTTTTCCCAAGAGGCAATTCCTACTTGAGGCAGGGTCAATAGAACAACACCCAGTAAAGCGGGAATGCTCGGATGCATGCCATGGAACGGTTCCGTTAACCATAAACTAACGATTAAAATTAAGATGATGAGACAGTTGATCTCTTTTTTATTGACCGGTCCTAATTCTTCTAGTCTCTTTTTCATTTCGCCTTGAATCATAGGGAAGCTTTGCTGTTCTTTTGGTAAAGGAAATACCTTTAATAGAAGAATCCATATAGAAGGAATTAGTATGAGCCATAACGGAAACGTATAAAGGAACCACTGGAAATACGTGATGTTCACTCCTGCAAAACGATTAAGAATCTCCACCGTTAATATATTGCCGATTGCAGCAGTCATGACTGCAGTTCCGCTAATTACCCCTCCATAGGCGACTCCTAGCATAATCATTTTCCTTAAGTTACTTCCTGGCTTTGCATTTACAATTTCAATAATCATTTTGGAAACTGGCATTATTAAGGCCGTTCGAACCGCAGTAGTTGGAATAAAAAATGCTTGGATTTGCTGAATGATAATGATACTTCCTAATAAGCCCTTCGCATGGCTTCCCCATCTTATTAAAATCTTGTAGGTCAGCCTTCTAATCAGCGAAGTTTCATTGACAGCCGTAGCTAGCATCATTCCAGCAACAATCAAATAAGTAGCCGGCGAAGCAAAGCCACTAAATATAACGGATGTATCTGCTACTTTGAGAACAAGCATAAGCAATAAGATAATTAGACCTGTAAGCCCCATAGGAATAGGCTCTAAAGCCCATAAGATAATTCCTGACGTAATAATGCCGGTCATGATTTTAGCTGAGTACGAGAATGTATCTGGTAACGATAGAAATATGATAAAAAAACTTACTAGGGCTAGTGCAAGAGCTGCATAGTTTTTATAGTTCTCTTTTAAAACAAGACTTCTTCTCAATTTATAAAGCATGACAGATCCAACCACCAAAATGATTCGTCTTGAAAAAGTTTGCAATTCGGTGAAAACCAGCTTCAGAAAGTAAGTTTCGAATTTCTTCTTCAGAGATAGATGATTCGGTTAATGTTGCGTTCATTAACTCTTCTACTTTCTCTTCTGACAAGTTCGTCGTATCTAGCCAGTAATTTTTCCAAAGGTTAACCAGTTCTTTAAACTCTAACGAATTCGGATCTCCATATTTACTAACGAGTATAAAAGGGCTTCCCGGTTTCAAGTGAGCTCTAATTTGTTTTAAGAGTGCCAGCTTATCCTTTACGTCCGGTACGAAATGAAGAACTAAGATACACGTTGCTGCATCAAACGTATCATCAGGAGGAACTATCTCAATTGTTCCATTGAAGAAATCAACCCGATTATTCATCTCCAGTTGCTCTACCTTCATCTTCGCCACCTCAAGCATCGCCGTTGATGGATCTACAACGGTAAACTTCCATTCTGCATTGCTAGGTCCAAAAGCATTTAGCTCGTTACCTCCTCCACCTCCAACTACTAGGAGAGAGGCTTCCTCTTTTAAGTTTGCCCGTAGAAAAGTTTGCGATAGCCGAAGCATTGGATCGTATGTAGGGAGATTTCGTCTTATCCCTTTGTCATACTCAGCGGCCGTTTTATGATCAAACTCCAGTTTATTAGACAACTTCTCGCCTTCCTTCTCTTTGATATAACCTTTTATTTCCCGATGGATGATAGCAAGCTATACAAATCTGATTTTGCTTCAAAACCAATGCCTGGAATGTCCGGAAGCCTTACATATCCGTCTTCAACGGCATAGTTATCGGCAAATCCACCAAATGGCTGAAATACGCCTGGGTATGATTCATTCCCATGAAGTGCTAATCCCGCAGCTATGTTCAGTGACATCTGATGACCTCCATGAGGTATACAACGTCTAGAGGACCAGCCGTGTTCATTCAACATTTCTAAAATGCGTAGATATTCTACTAATCCATAGCTAAGCGCACAATCAAATTGAAGAAAGTCTTTCTCCGGGTTCATGCCTGCATATCGGATTAAGTTGGTTGCATCCTGTAAGGAAAAAATATTTTCCCCAGTTGCGATGGCATGTGGATATCTCTTGGACAGTTCAGCCTGCAGATGAAAGTCCAGAGGGTCTCCCGCTTCTTCATACCAGATCAATTCATAGTCTTTAATCTTCTCTCCAAATTCAATAGCATAGTCTAAGTCAAAGCGACCATTTGCATCGACCATCAGTCCACTTCCTGAAGGTAAAATCTCTAGAACTGCTTCGATACGCTTTATATCTTCACTTAAAGAAGCACCGCCAACCTTCATTTTCACATCCTTATAGCCGAGCTCAAGATAACCCTTCATTTCATCCTGGAGTTCCGTTAAGCCTTTGTCTGGGAAATAGTAGCCTCCAGCTGCATAAATGTATACCTTTTCGTCTACCTGACCATTCCCATATCGTTCTGCAAGAAGCTGGTATAAAGGCTTTCCTTCTATTTTGGACACTGCATCCCATACAGCCATGTCTATTACTCCAACCGCAACCGTTCTTTCTCCGTGTCCCCCCGGTTTTTCATTTGCCATAATGATGGCATGTATTTTATGTGGATCAAGGTTAGTCCCATCATCTGTTAAAATATCTTTCGACTCTGCCTCAAGTAATCTAGGAATAAATCGTTCAAGTAATAGACTTGTAGGCGCATATCGGCCATTCGAGTTAAATCCATAACCAACGACTGGCTTTCCATCTCTTACCACATCTGTTGTGATGGCTAATGCAGATGCTGTCATTTTACTAAAATCAATATAAGCATTTCTAATTGGACTACTAATTGGCACAGTCTTAACTTCTATATTTGTTATTTTCATATCAAATCATCCTTTGTTTTTTATTTTAATATTCCGAATATTTAATTCGGAATCTATTACTATATTTTTAGCTTTCTTGTACACTGGATAATCTACAAATTGACTATTTACCATTATCGATGCTATACCGTTTTGTTCTGCATTTTCAAATGCTTCCACGACAGCTAATGCTTGATCGATTTCTTTTTGAGAAGCGGAAAAGGTTTGGTGGACGGCTTCTATTTGCTTAGGATGAATGATTAATTTCCCTTTAAAGCCAAGTTGTTTGGCAAGTTTCGCTTCCATTTCCAAACCTGCTTCATTATCTAGCTTAGGATAGACAGTATCTATAGGAGCTCCAATGCCCGCAGCTCTGGAAGCAATGATAAGCTGGGAACGAGCGAATAATAACTCCAATCCATTCGTTGTAAGCTCACAATCGATATCTAATGAAAAATCGATAGAACCAAAAGCCATTCGCACAATTAACTCATCTGATGTCGCAATAGAATAGGCAAACTGTATTCCTTTTGCGGTTTCTATTAATGGAATTACTTGAACTGGCTTTAATTGATTGGTTGAATATTCTCGAGCGATCTCACAAACAGCCCTCATGCCCTCGCAGCTTTCTGATTTGGGGACCATAATACCTGCAGCCCCATTCGATAATGCGCATATTAAATCTTTCTCCCAAAAAGGGGTATCCAAGTCATTGATTCTTACAATCAATTCTTTTTCATCCCTAAACTTAATCAATGCTTCTTTAACTATTTCTCTTGCACTATCTTTTTCCTTTACCGCTACCGCATCCTCTAAATCTAGAATCACAGAGTCAGCTTTTGAATGAATGGCTTTTCTAATTACTTCCTTGTTACTTCCAGGCACAAATAAATAGGAGCGTGCACGATTCATAGATTTCCCCTTTCTTAGGAGTATTTATGTCAGCCTTTTAGGAATTCACGCCTTCAATTTTTGCAATAATAGCATCTGTCACCTCAGTTGTACTATGGTTCCCTCCAATATCAGAAGTCTTGATGCCTGACTGTAAAGTATGTTCAATCGCCTCTAATAAGATAGTTCCCATTTCAGTTTCTCCAAAGTGATCTAGCATCATTTTGGCTGTCCAAATTTGCCCAACCGGATTTGCTATTCCTTTTCCATAAATATCAGGAGCCGAGCCATGAACGGGCTCAAACATGGAAGGGTATTTGCCATTTAAATTTATATTGCCAGAAGGTGCAATTCCGATGCTTCCCATAATGGCTGCTCCAATATCACTTAAAATATCTCCAAAGAGATTACTAGCCACGACTACATCCAAAGTGTGAGGTCTTGTAATGAAAAAAGCGGAAAGGGCATCTATATGCTCACTTTTAGTTGGAATATCCTTATAGTTTTGAGAAACCTCCGCTAATACGTCATCCCAAAACGGCATAGAGTGAGCGATTCCATTCGATTTAGTTGCACTAGTTAAATGACCATTTCTCTTTGTAGCTAGCTCAAAAGCATATTCCATAACCTGTAAAACAGCTTTTTTAGTAAAAACGGAGTTCTGAACTACTATTTCATCTATTCCTTGATGGATTCGACCGCCGCTACTACTATATTCACCTTCACTATTTTCTCTAACAATCATAATATCGAAATCTCGTGGATGGCTTAATGGAGAAACTATTCCCTTAATATGCTTAGCAGGACGAATATTAATGACTTGTTCAAATTCTCTTCGAATTTTTAACAAGAGGCCGCCTAAGGAAATATGATCCTTTACGAGAGAAGGGTCTCCTACAGCTCCTAAAAAAATTGCATCGCTTTGACTTAGCAAATCTAACCCATCATCCGCCATCATTTTGCCATGCTCAACATAATACTGAGAACTCCAAGGATAATGAGTATAGTTGAACGTTAAGCCTCCATGAACCTTTGCGATTGCATCTAGTACTCTTAAAGCTTCAGGTACTACTTCTTTTCCTATTCCATCTCCCGGAATGACCGCTATCTCTAACTTTTTCATTATATTTCCCCTTCCATGCCTACCTTTTACTTACTGTCTTCCACTCATTTCAATCATTTTTATTAAGTTATCTTTCGTACGAAGAATATGTGTCTCGATTACATCCCTTAATTTAATATGGTCATTTTCTTTAACATATTTCACCATTAGGCTATGCTCCTTATGAGACTCTGCTAGATGGTCCACTAGGACACTTGGCGTATACGGAGGTATCCCTTTCCACAGTGTATCGATGTACCCTTTAATCCGTCTCCAAGGGCATGCTTCTATAATTATTTGGTGGAAATCTGCATTCATTTTCATGTACTTTTCCATGTCTGTCTCGCTATGATCTAATTGAATCATCTGCTCATATAGTTCCTCTAAATCTCTAATGTCCTCTTCGTCTATAAAAGGTAGCGCCTTTACGGCAGCCTCTCCCTCTAGCATGGCTCTCAGCTGATAAATCTCTTCAATATCATCAATAGAAATAGGTGTGACGATTGCACCTCTTCTTGGCTCCATTCGAACGAGCCCTTCTACCTCAAGCTGTTTCAAGGCTTCTCGCAGAGGCATTCTACTTACCCCTAACTTCGCTGCCCACTCTTCTTGCATAAGACGGTCTCCCATCTTAAATTCTCCTCTTAATATTAAATCTCTTAATTTAGTAGTAACTTTAAACTGTAAGGTAGATCGATCTAACTCTGTAAGTTTTAATTTATCCATAATATGCTCCTTGAGTTCCCATAGTATCTTCCTAATATATTTGGAGTTAACAATGCATTTATGCTTTTATTTCTACATCAAACATTTCTTCTATGTGCTTTACTATAGTTGTATGGTCTTCGTTTCCTTTACCTTCTGACCAAGCCTGCTTCCATAATTGATAGGAGGCACTTGATATAAACATAGGTACCTTTTCATCTTCGGCCATGCTCATCGCAATTTTTAAGTCCTTCACCATTAAATCTAGTGTAAATCCTACTTCGAAGTTTCTAGTTAATACTTGGTTCGGAAATTTAAAATCACTCGAGAAGCTTTTTCCAGTGCTAGTATTAATCACGCTTAGCATTTTAGTTGGATCTAAACCAAGCTTTACACCAAGAGCAATTGCTTCTCCTGTTACCGCCAAGGTTGCTGCTGAAATCATATTGTTAAGTGCTTTCACCGTGTGGCCTGCTCCAATATCACCTACGTGAATGACATTCTGCCCGATCTTTTCTAATAGAGGTTCAACTTCTGCAAAATTCGATGGGTCTCCTCCAACCATTATCGACAATGTGCCTTCCTCTGCTTTTTTTACTCCTCCACTGACTGGAGCATCTATCATTCTAAATCCTGCATGTTTCATCATTTTGTTTATTTCTTTCGTTTCAGAGGGAATGGAAGTAGTCATTTCTATAAGTAAGCTATTTGAGCTGAACCCCTTCATCAATCCTTCCTCACCAACTAATATTTCCTTCACGATATATACATTAGGGAGCACCGTTATAACATATTGAAATTTACTTGCTAAATCAGCTGGACTCTCTGCTTCTTCTGCACCAAAGCTGGCATATGTTCGCATAAATTCTTTATTAACGTCGAAGATCCCTACTTCTACTCCTTGTTCCAAAAGCCTCTTAGCCATCCTGCCACCCATGTTACCTAAGCCAATAATTCCAACTCTCATTAAGGTTATCCCTTCTTTTCAAATAGATTTCAACCGTCTATTGCTTAAAGTTGGCTGTTCCCTCTTCGTAAAGGTCCCCACCATGAATATCATTTATAACAAATACAGGAAAGTTCTCTACCGTTAACTTTCTAATGGCCTCTGTACCTAAGTCTTCATACGCAATCACTTCTGATGATTTGATGGAACGTGCTATTAATGCTGCTGCTCCTCCAACTGCTCCAAAGTAGATGGCTTTATTTGTTCTCATCGCCTGCTTTACTTCCTCACTGCGATATCCTTTCCCAATCATGCCTTTTAGTCCTGCTTCCAGTAGCCTCGGCGTATATGCGTCCATTCTCCCGCTAGTCGTAGGGCCAGCTGAACCAATAACTTCTCCAGGTCTACCAGGAGTTGGGCCAACATAGTAAAGAACTTGATTGGTGAGGTCGATAGGAAAAGGTATCCCTTCAATTTCTTGCTCAATCATTCTTTTGTGAGCCGCATCTCTGGCTGTATAAACAACGCCTGACAATAAAACACGATCTCCTGCTCTTAAAGAAATCAAATCTGCCTCTTGTAAAGGTAGGTTAACTTTTTTCTGCACAGTAGCTCTCCTCACGTTAACGTAATAGTTTGATGGCGACTGGCATGGCAGTTAAGATTGACAGCTACCGGTAGTGCCGCTATATGGCAAGATTCTACTTCAACCTTTACATCCAATGCTGTTGTACTTCCCCCCATACCTTGAGGACCAATACCAAGTCTATTAATCTCATCCATCAGCTCTTGTTCTAATTGTGCAATAACCGGATCCTGATGCCGTACTCCTATTGGTCGAAACAAAGATTTTTTTGCTAAGTAAGCGCATCGTTCAAAGTTCCCTCCAACACCAACTCCAACAACAAGAGGAGGACATGCATTCGGCCCTGCTTCTTTTACGATAGATAGAATATAGTCCTTTACACCATCCATTCCTGCAGAAGGCTTCAGCATTTTCAAATCACTCATATTTTCTGCTCCTCCACCTTTGGCCGTCATATGAAGTGTAAGCTCATCCCCTTCCACAAGTTCAATATGAATCACAGCAGGTGTATTATTTCCTGTATTTTTCCGATTTAAGGGATTATAAATGATTGAATTTCTCAAATAACCGTCCTTGTAGCCTTTGGAGACTCCTTCATTAATCGCTTGCACTAGGCTCCCCCCAACAATCTGACACCCTTGCCCTAGTTCTACGATAAAAACTGCGGTTCCCGTATCCTGACACATCGGAACTTGTTCTGCTTTTGCAATATCAGCGTTTTCGATTAATTGGGAAAGAATCTCTTTACCAGTTTCCGATTTTTCGGTATTTAACGCCTGCTTAAAAGCAGTGTAAACATCATCACCTAAGTTATAATTCGATTTCTTACACATCTCTGCAACCTGGTCCACTACCGTCTCATAAAGAATTACGCTCATACTTCGTCCTCCCCTCTCTTTTTATCCCGAACAATATAAAATGTACCAAGCCCCTTGGCTACTAAATCCCCATTTTCGTCTGTGATATTACACTCTGAAACGACTGTGCTTTTTCCTTGATAAAGTATAGAAGGACTTGCTAACAAATAAGCGCCCTGCCCCTTTTTAATAAAGTTAACTTTTAATTCCAGAGTAAAAACCTTTTCGTCTTCTTTTAAATTGCTTAATATACTAAATCCTATTGCAACATCGCAAAGCGTATAAATGGCTCCACCTTGCGCAACTCCATATGTATTCTCATTTTGAATTCCAAGCTCCATTTTGGTTGTTCCATCTGAGTTTTGTGTTATCCCTAAAAATCTTCCTAAAAAATGCATAGGTATATCTTTTGTATCTCTATTTTCAAAAGGTGTTTGATAAAGAGAGAGTAAATACGATATTTGGTTTAACTCACTACTACTAAGCGATTGAAGATTCGTTTGAATAGATTGTATCAATTCATTTTTATTCTTATAATTTTCTTCCATCCTTGCACCCCTCTCTCTTTAACAAATATCCCTTTACACTTCAACCATCAGGGCTGATATATTGTCCATGATTTCTAGTTCTAAGATGCTATCAATAATTTGTTGTTTATTTTCCGGTGGATGTTGTCCTGTCATGTGCTTAAACTTTTCAATAAGTTCATCTGAAGTAACCGCATTTTCAGGGTCTCCTTTTGGAAAGTCCGTCTCTTTAGAAATAATCTCTCCATTTGTTAAAACAACCTCGACCATAGAGCCCCATTTTTCTGGATAACTTGCATCGATCCTCGAGTCTATCCCTACGTTTACTCGCTTCAAAAGCGCCCGTATTTGACTGTCCCATAATGTAGACTCATTAAAATCTGTTAAACCGGCGCTGCCTTTTAATATTGCCAATGCCGAGCAAAATTGTAAGCTAAATTTAGCTGCATACTCGGTCTTCGGATCGTCATTATCTGTTATATCTATAGCTGCCTTGTATGACTTCACTGTTATTGACTCAATTTCTTCAAATTTTGGATTGTTCTCTTTGAAGACTTCTATTAACAAATCGATGGCATGATGCGTATGACGACAGGAAGCATGAATCTTAAAGGAATTTTCCATTATTTTAAACTCTGAACCTAAACCTTCTGTTATTTTCGTCACGTCATACTCGTCACTCATGGCTTTAAAGAATCCACGATTACCCTCCAGGATTTTAAGCGGTCCAGTAAACCCTTTTTGAGCTAAAAGTGCTGCAAGAATGCCGTTCATAGATGCTTTTCCTGAATGAAGCTGCTTGGTCATTGCTCCATCCTCTATAAACTCCCACAGACCAGCTGCCTGTGTACCTGCATTACCTAATGCATGCACCGTTTCTTCCTCTGTAAGCTGAAGTAGTTTAGCCGCCGCAATAGCTGCTCCAAAAGTTCCGCATGTAGCTGTATTATGCCAATAATAATAGTGGGACGGAGAAACTGCTTCTCCGATTCTAAAACAAACTTCATAGCCGGCAACGATAGCTGTAATTAAGTCCCTGCCAGATAATTCTTTCCACTCCGCAATCGCTAACGCAGCTGGAATAACTACTGTTGCCGCATGGATAATAGATCCCTTATGGATGTCGTCTAGTTCCACGACATGACTGGATGCCCCATTCACTAAAGCTGCCTGTAAGACGGAGGTTTTCCCTCCAGTAAAGAGGCTAGCTTGCTCCTTGCCTCCCATTTCATCTATTAAATCACTAATCATTTGAATTGGTGGTTTATCCGAACCAGCTATAGCTGATCCGAAATAATCCAGTATACATAGCTTCGTAAACGATATTACCTCTGCAGGAAGCTTTTCGTAGGTCATGTCAACACTGTATTTTGCCAAAGCCTTACTTAACTCCATTTGCTCATTCTCCTTTTTAGGGGTCATAGCATCAGTCACCCTGAATGCTTTAAAACGATCTCGGTAATCCTAGGACGTGCTGACCTACATAGCTGACAACAAGATTATTAGTTACAGGAGCAATTACGAATAGTCTCGCCTCCCTAAACTTTCGTTCAATATGATATTCAGTAGCAAATCCGTAGCCACCAAATGTGTCCATGGCAGCATTCGCTGCTTTCCATGTTGCTTCGGAGGCTAAATATTTTGCAATGTTTGCCTCTGCCCCACAGTTTTCGTTTGCATCGAACATGTTTGCTGCTTTATCTCTCATCAGCTTAGCTGCTTCAATCTCCATATAAGATCGAGAAATTGGAAATTGTACCCCTTGATTTTGGCCAATAGGTCTACCAAAAACTTCACGCTCGTTTGCATATTTCACTGACTTATCGATAAAATACAAGCCGTCCCCAACACTTTCTGAAGCGATTAAAATACGCTCTGCGTTCATCCCACTTAATACGTATCGGAAGCCTTTCCCTTCTTCTCCTATTAGATTCTCAACCGGAATCTCAACATTCTCGAAGAACACTTCCGTCGTAGCATGATTAATCATCGTTTCAATGTTACGAATCGTAATTCGATCTTTTTGGTCTTGCATATCTAAAATGAATAGACTTAACCCATCCGTCTTTTTGGCTACTTTATCTTTTGGTGTAGTCCTTGCCAGTAATAGCATTAAGTCCGAGTAGTTAGCTCGAGATGTCCAGATCTTTTGCCCATTTACTATATATTTGTCTCCTTGACGCTCAGCTGTAGTAATTATGCTCGTGGTATCACTACCAGCAGTTGGCTCTGTAATACCAAAGGCTTGAAGACGTAGTTCTCCACTTGCAATTTTCGGTAGAAACCTTTTCTTTTGTTCTTCGTTTCCATGGCGAAGAACAGCTCCCATTGTGTACATCTGTGCATGCCCAGCGCCTGCATTTCCTCCAGAGCGATTAATTTCTTCTAGTATTATTCCCGCCTCGATCATACCAAGGCCCGCCCCGCCATATTCTTCGGGTATTAATACCGATAACCACCCTTCGTCAGTTAAAGCTTTTATAAATTTCTCGGGATACTCCTGCTTTTTATCTATTTCTTTCCAGTAATCTTCCGGAAACTTTTCGCATAGAGAACGGACACTTTTCCTAATAAGATTTATATCTTCCTGTGTGCTTAATACCATTCGTAATTCCTCCCTTATTTTCCTTGCCAGTTTGGTTTTCGTTTTTCATTAAAGGATAGGACTCCTTCTAATCTATCTTCTGAATTGGCACATTTATAATATTGGTCTAACTCGATCGTTAACGCTGTGTTAATATCTGTTTGAAGCCCATTATTAACTGCTTGTTTAATTGCTTTTAGTGATAGCGGTGCATTTCCAGCAATTTCTTTTGCAATTTCTAAAGTACCTGTCAGGAGCTCTTCCTTAGCAAATACGCCATTTATAATTCCTGACTCTAGCGCTTTTTGTGCATCTATCTTATTTCCTCTAAATAAAAACTCCTTTGCTAAACTAACCGGAATCGCTCTTGGTAAAAGCTGCGTCCCACCTACACCTGGAATAATTCCTAATGTCACTTCCGGCAATCCCATCTTCACATGGTCTGCCGTATAACGAAGGTCACAGCTTAAGAGCATTTCCATTCCACCACCAAGCGCAAAACCATTGACTGCTGCGATTACTGGATATGGAAAGTTTCGTAACAATCCGTATGCATCTTCAAAAATATCGTGCTGTTGCTTCCACTGCTTGTTCGTCATACCTTTTCTTTCTTTTAGATCTGCTCCCACGCAGAAGCTTTTTTCACCGCTTCCCGTTAGGATCAAAACACGTAAATCCTCTTTTTCTCGTAATTCCTTCAGGCATTCAATCAGCTCGTTTGCCATTAATGTATTTAAGGAATTCATCGCTTCTGGTCTATTCAATTCAATGATATAAACATTTTCAGCACTGTACTCCTCGTTCACTATTATCGTCTTCCAATTTGTCATGAATGTATCCTCCAAATTATTTAGTTATAGTAGGAACTGGGTATTTACGATTGTACGGTCCTGCACTTCTTATATAGCTTGGAGTCTCATGTTCTACTATTTTGGTGAGTGTCTTGGACGCCTCTAGTAAGTTATCTAAGGATAGACCACTTTCAATCCCCATACTGTGGAGCATGTGTACGACGTCCTCCGTACAGACATTCCCTGTTGCACCCGGTGCAAATGGACAACCGCCTAGCCCGCCTAATGATGCGTCAAAACTGTCTACTCCTGCTTCCATAGCTGCAAGAATATTGGAAAGTCCCATTCCTCTTGTGTTATGAAAATGCAGGTTAAATTTCTGTCCAGGAAAATCACTACGTAAACCAATCAACAAATCATACACTTGTTTCGGATTTGCCATCCCAGTTGTGTCTGCTAATGAAATCTTGTTAACTTGTATAGCTATTACTTCAGCTAATACACTTTTAATCCTTTCAACTGGTACCTCACCCTCAAAAGGACAACCAAAGGTAGTTGCGATAGAAACGCTTAACAGAATATTTTTCTTTAAACAAAAGTCTTGAATTTCTTTTAATTCCTTTAGTGATTCTGCCGTTGTTTTATGCACATTCTGCAAGTTATGCGTATCACTTGCGGAGAAAACAAAATTTACTTCTTTCACATCGTGTGAATGAGCAATTTCTGCCCCTCTTAAGTTAGGGATTAAAGCAATCAGTGAGAGTTCTTTGTATTCATCTGCAACAAGCGAATACAATTCACCGCTGTTTGCCATTTGCGGTACTAATCTGGGATGGACGAATGATCCAAACTCAATAGTTGACACACCAGCTTTTACTAACTGATCAAAAAGTAATTTTTTCTCTTCCACACTTACGATTTTCTTTTCTAGCTGTAAACCATCTCGTAGAACTACTTCATTTATCTGTACACTCTTGGGAAAGTTCATCTAAGACCTCCGTCATGTATTTTGTATCCAAAAATAATGTAAAAAAATTTGCACCGGTATTTGTTCTCTATTGTTGTTCTTTATCTATTTCATCTAACACTTCTTTTGCAGTTCTAAAGCTATCGATCGCTGCTGGCACTCCACAATATATAGCAGTTTGTAGTAACACTTCTTGAATTTCTTCTTTCGTTACACCGTTATTAATAGCTCCTCGCACATGAAGCTTTAACTCATGCGGTCGGTTTAAAGCAGTAATCATAGCGAGATTTATCATGCTTCTCGTTTTCTTCGGAAGGCCAGGTCTAGCCCAAACTTCTCCCCAACAGTATTCAGTTACTAATTCTTGCATCGGCATATTGAAATCTGTTGCATTATTAATAGAATTATCAACGTACTCTGCTCCAAGGACACTTCGTCTTATTTCTAATCCTTTTTCAAATCTCTCTTTGTTCATAGCCATTCTCCTAACGTTTTATATTTGTACACCATTTCCTTTGTTATTCAGAACAATAAGTTCGTTTATATTAGAATATTTATCTATGTCTAAGAGAAACTGAGCCATACTGTCTGTTGTGCCTTTTCCCATATGCTCTTCGACAAGGCTACCGAATTTGGTCAGAAGCTCATCTTCTTGCATGGGGTTATCAATGCTACCTTTTGCATGCAAAACTTTGTGCGTTACTGTAGTTCCATCTGTTAATAATGCAGCTAGCTCGACCTCATCTTCTTTCAGGTTTTCGTCTATCACTACACGAATTTTGTTTTGCACTTCTATAATTTTTTCATCTTTTACCTTTTCATCTGTATATTGTTTTTCACTTGCATCGCCATCAAGGAATGCTATTGCAGCTGTAAAATAAACACTGAACTTTCCTTCTAGCCCTGTCTGTGGAGTTTCCTTACCAGTTAACTCCAGTACATAAGGATTAACCGTTAACTCAATTGAATCTAGCTGATCAGCTGAAGCTCGTTTATGTAAATAAACGCATGCATCAATTGTAGGGTGAAGAACAATCCCGCAAGCATATGGCTTAAAACTATTTTTTAATAGCTCCCATTCCTCTCCCCAGTTCACATTCACTTTTTCTAAGTCATGCTCCGGAGCTAACACATTAGCAAACCCACGCTTCGATTCTAAAATCATTTCAGAGCTCGTAAAACCTCTCTTTGCCAATAACGCTGCTAGCAAGCCATTTTGTGCAGCTTTTCCAGGATGGAATGGTTTAGTCATTGTTCCAAATACATCTCTTAGACCAAATGCTTGTGTCCCTGCTATACCTAAAGCCCAAACCAGCTTTTCAGAATCTAGCTTCAATAAAATACCTGCTGCGATTGCTGCACCAAAAACCCCCGTAGAGCTTGTAATATGCCAGCCTAGCTGATAATGACTTGGATAAACCGCATTGGCGATTCTTAATTCTGCTTCGCAGCCTAATATAAACGCGTGCAAGATTTCCTCTCCACTCAACCCTAAGTTTTCTCCTAACGCAAAAACGACTGGAGCTACTGGTCCACTAGGATGATGGATAGTATCTAAATGCGTATCATCGTAATCAAAAATATGAGAAGACGTCCCATTTATTAATGCTGCCATTAATAAATCCACTTTTTCTTCTCTTCCGAATACAGAAACTTGCTCTGCCGATTGCAATTCTTTTGTTACGTCCAACATCATTTCAATAGACGGATGCCTTGAAGCTCCAATGGCAACCCCCATCCAGTTTAGTAAGCTTCTTTTTCCATGAAGCTTCACATCCTCTGGTATTTGTTCAAAAGAAGTTGATAAGCAATGATCTACTAATGTTTTTGTTACCATCTTTTCTCGCCATCCTTTTTTACTCTATGTAAATTGAAAAAGTCGGTTATAACACCAACTTTTTCAATTCTATTTTTAGTAATCTAGTAATCTATTTAGCAGCCTCACGTGCTGCTTCGATTACATCCGCTCCAATTTCTTCTTCATATTCTTTGTAAATCGGCTCCAAAACCTTACGGAATTCTTCCACTTGCTCTGGCGTTAATTCCACGATTTCAACATTTCCTCTTTCCTTAATCGTTTCCAATGCTTTTTCATTCAGGCTTTTAGCTTCTGCACGTGCTACCTCTGTACCAGCAGCCAAACCATCTTCCACTATTTTTTTCGTTGCTTCATTCATGCTATCCCAGAATTTTGTATTAGTGAAAACAGCATAATCCACACGTGTATGATTCATTACTGTCATATACTTTTGTACTTCATCAAATTTTTTAGATTCAATATTACTAAATGTATTTTCTTGCCCATCTACTACCCCTTGGTCTAATGCAGTATATAACTCTCCAAATGGGATCGATTCAGAACCTGCACCCAAAGCATGATAGATAGATTCGAGTACTTGCCCGCCTTGTGTACGGAATTTCAATCCTTTTAAGTCTTCCGGAGAACTGATTGAACGTTTACCATTGGTCAAGTGCTTTCCTCCATTTGGCCACATGGATAATCCAATTACCCCATCATTTTTAAGGCTTGCTAAAACCTCTTTACCTTTTTCCCCATCCCAGAAAGCAATGGCTTCGTCATCATCATCAAACATAAAAGGAAGAGCCGGAACATTAAATTGTGGATTATTACCAACGAACTTTGTTAAATCTGGTGCTATAAATTGAATATTATTGGCTACTAAGTTTTGATACTCATCCTGATCACCGAATAATGAACTGTTTGGATAAATTTCAACTTCAATTTTTCCACCTGATTCTTTTTCAATATATTCCTTCATTTTTAAAGCCCCTTTATGTTTCGGGGTGTTCTCAGCTACAACATGTGCAAATTTAATTTTCATTTCTTGTACTCCGTCACTAGCTTCACCAGAGACCGGTATTTTTTCATCGTCACCTTGGCAGGCTACTAGAAAGATAACTGAAATTAAAACAAATAAAGATAATGCAAACTTTTTCATCCTTTTTCCCCCTATTGTTTTTTAGTATTTTTCTTACACCCTGAAATGAAAGGGCTTACAAAAAAGTGAAAGCATCTTGGACAACGAAGTACTTTCAGGTGACCTTCTAACTACTTAACCTCTTAAACAAGTTGATCGAAATCTATTACTCTGTACTTTGGATACAACTCACTTACAAATTATCACACCGAAAACTGAAAGTAAAGAAAAATTATAATATTTAGTATTATTAGAATTTTATATTGTTTTTTCAAATATACTGTATTATGATGTACCTTGTAATCCTGTATCCGAAATACATAAACTAATAGGGGAGGAATCTGATTGAAAGTTTTAAACTTTATTGAAAGCGCTTTATCTGGTATTTTATTCCTTTTAGGAATTGGTATTAGTCTATACTCCGTCTTTATGCGATACGTCATGGGAGCTTCCCAAAGCTGGGCAACCGAGGTTTATACGATGCTCCTTGTATGGGCAATTTTCATAGGCTTTTCTACAGCCTTAAAAGAAGATAAACATATTGCCATCGAACTATTTTATGATAAGTTTGGTCCTACTATGAAAAAAGTCTCTCAAGCCATCATTTTTATCATAGGGATTGGTTTCAGTATATTCATCATATGGACAGGTTTTAATATGGTTCTTACTGCATACGATCAGCAGATTAAAACAATAGATCTTGGGTTCCCTATTTGGATCAACTATTTGATCATGCCGATTGCTGGGGTTTTATTACTTATCCGCTTCTGTGAAAAAGCATATAGATTCTTTGTGAAGCATGAGGAAATTACTCATGGAGGTGATTTAGAATGGAAGCAATAATCGTCATTGGATTACTATTTGTTTTAGCCTTCTTGAGAGTCCCTATTGCTATAAGCTTAGTAGTCTCCAGTATTTTTGGACTCTATTTAGTAGACTTCTCGCTGGATACGGTCATTCAAAAAATGTTTACAGGGGTAAATAGTACAACGCTGATGGCTATACCAGGTTTCGTTTTTGCTGGATTGGTCATGGCAAAGGGGGGTATCTCCAAATATTTAATAGAATGTATCAAATCCTGGGTTGGACATACAAAAGGCGGGTTATCTGTTGTAACGGTGCTAACTTGTATGATTTTTGCAGCTATTTCTGGATCAAGCCCGGCTACTGCTGCGGCAATCGGAGCAATAATGATTCCTATGATGGTGAAAGCAGGATACGATAAAACATATTCCATGGGATTAGTAGCTGCTGCGGGTACATTAGGAATCTTAATTCCTCCTTCCATCCCACTTATTCTATATGGTTCCGTATCTGAACAATCCACTGGAAAGCTATTCTCTGCAGGGATCTTACCCGGTATATTACTTGGGCTATCCTTAATGGTTTATGCGGTAATTGTTGCACATCGCAAGGGCTATGGTGGGTTAGAGAAAGTCCCTCTTAAAGATAGATGGAGACCAACGTTAAAAGCAGTATGGGGTCTAATAATGCCTGTTGTTATATTAGGCGGAATCTATAGCGGGGTCGTTACACCAACAGAAGCATCCTTCCTAGCATCCCTATACGCGATTATCATCTCTATTTTCGTATACAGGGAATTGAACTGGGCTAAATTTAAACACATATTAAATGAGTCCATTACCACTACCTCCATGATATTTTTAATCATCGCTGCAGCACTCATACTAGGAATGTTCTTAACAACCGAACAAATTCCTCAAGGGTTCGCATCATGGGTAAGCGAAAGCGGCTTTAATAAATGGACATTCTTAATAATTGTAAGCGTTTTATTCTTCATCCTAGGGATGTTCTTAGAACCAACTGCGATTATTTTAATCACTCTGCCTATCCTTCTACCAATCATTACAACGCTGGATATCAACGTTATCCACTTTGCAATAATCATGGTAGTGAACATGGAACTCGGTATGATCACACCACCTGTAGGACTAAATCTCTTCGTCGTCAGTGCAATATCCAAGGAAAAAGTCGACAGGGTAATAAAAGGAGTCATCCCGTTCTTTGCCATCTTTGCGATAGTACTCGTGTTGATTATTATATTCCCAGAAATTTCATTGTTTCTTACAAGGTGATTTTTGAAAGAATCTAGGGTAGTGTATCTATCCTTGTAACAAACAATTCATTTAAGAAGTAGTCAGGATATTTCCTGGCTACTTTTTTTGTATCTTCCAGAAACCACCTACCAACTATATAACCATAAAAAATTGAAATAATACAAACAAATAGTACAAAAACACCATGAATTTTTACCTATTTATGATATTATTGTAATATATTAAATTTTCAAAATACTATATAAATGGAGGAAAATCGCAATGCAAAAGGCACCATTCTCATTTAATCTTCAAAAGGTTCATCAGTTAAACTTACAAATTACATGTATTATGGTCATACTGATTTTAATCCCCCCACTCTATAATCATGGATTTTCTGAATCAAAAAGTTATGTGATAACTGGTGTCATTGTTATGGCGTTGGCATGCTTAAATTATTTTTTAAAGCTCCCCCATTTGATGAAGGCAATTTTATTTGCAACCTTAAATGGCACAGTAGTATTTGCCTTATTCATATTAGATGGCTATGGAATAACCAAGCACTACTTACTTTTCATAACAATTGTGATGGCAGCCGTTTATTTTGAACGAAAAGTATTAACTATCTATGGGCTTATTTTTAACGTTTATCTCATACTACTTTACGTTTTAGTGCCCGATAAATTTTTAGGCGTAAACAACACGTTCGCTTATTTCCTAACCACATTCTTTATTTTTAACGGAATTTTATATATGTTAAATAAATTAAATGAGTGGGGTGGCGAATTAGTTACCGAATCGCAAAAGGGTGAGCTAGAGGCAAATAAGCTACTCGAAGAAACAAAGCAATTAGTAATAATGATTGAAAAAAGCGCTCATATATTAGAAACGGAAACAGAAGAAGTCAAAAACACATCAAATTCGTTAGCCTCTGTGAGTAATACAATTTTAGACTCCACACAACAAATTGCCGAGTCTATTCAAAGTGAGGCAGAAATGATTTTTGCAATGCATAATGTAATGCATGATTCGAAATCAGAGCTTTCGCAAACTGTGGAATTATCCCAAGAGGCAATGGAACATTCAGAAAAAGTAAACGAGCAATTATCAAGAAATACGCATAGTGTGGAACAGGTGACGAAGCATATGGGTGTATTAAGTGATTCCATGAGTATGACGGTTACTACAATGGATGAATTACAACATAGCTTACAGAGGGTGAATGATTTACTAGCGGGCATTAAAAGCGTTGCTGACCAAACGAACTTATTGGCACTGAATGCAGCTATCGAAGCAGCTCGTGCAGGTGAACATGGGAAAGGCTTTGCAGTAGTGGCAGATGAGGTCAGAAAGTTAGCAGAAGAAAGTGCAGTAACGGCATCTAAAATTACAGAAGTTACAACCCTGCTTTTCACCAAATCAGCAGCTGCTCAAGAGCAATCACTTCATGGACAAACAGCAGCTATAGAAGGTCACAAATTATTAGATGATATATCTGCCGTCTTTAACAACGTCAAGCTATCAAGTGATATTTCACATACCAATGTGAAGCAGAGTGTACTGGCAATCGAAAAAGTGAATGATCAGTTCACACAATTATTAGGGGAAGTTGACATGCTATCGGCAGCATCCCAGCAAAACAGTGCAGCAACAGAAGAAATTGTTTCTTCTATCTTCGAGGAAAATAAATTACTAGAATCAATCGGGGAAGCAACAGCAAAACTTCATACTTTAAACTATGAGCTAATAAATCTAACAAAATAATTCTTTAGACAGCATTTCAAATTCTTCTGGAATGCTGTTTTTTTGTTGAAACTGGTACTAAGCTTTTCTGTACGTTAGTAATGTGGAAGTAAAAATAAGCCGAACTTTAATTGACGGCTTACATTTATTAAATAAACTACTGTCTCTTTTCAACAAACAACAAAATTAGTGTTGCCAATGGACCTAATATAAGAGAAAGAAAAAACCAATTTAACCCCGTTCTATTCTTCCCTTGTGCAAGGCCAGCGTTTATCAACGCCAAAGTCCCCCAACCTACGAAGTATTGATTATCCATCATCTGCCCCCCCTAATGTTACCTCTTTAACGTACAACATTATTGCTCTGTAATTCAACTACTTTTTATGAATATTCGTCAGGTTCATTCCTTCTTTGTGTTGAAAACGAACAGTTGATGGTTTTAATACTGTCTGATTCTTTTGGAAATTTCATTATTAATACCTTGACACTCGATATATTGAATCATATACTATGACTAACGATATATCGAGTATCGATATAAAAAGAGGTGATTGAATGCAACCCCTATCCGAGTCCACCTATTTAGTTTTATTGGCTTTAACTAAAGAGCCGCTGCATGGCTACGGAATTATCAAGAAAATCGAACAATATAGTGATGGAGAAATTGTTTTAGCGCCTGGTACTTTGTATGGTGTGCTGACTAATTTGCAAAAGCAGAAGCTCATTGAACTAGTGACAGCTGAAAAAGAGAGCAGGCAAAAGAAGATTTATCAACTTACTAACGAGGGTCAGACTAGTTTTAGCCTTGAATATGAACGTATAAAAAAGATGCTGACAATCAGCAATGATATTTTGAAAGGAGCGAAACAAGATGAAATCGATTAAGAAATTTAAGATCTTTCTTGCCAATGACATTGAAAAAGAAGCAAAGTGGCTTACGGAAATGTCTTCTAAAGGATTACATTTTTTCAAATACAAATCTTTCTTTTACTATTTTGAAGTAGACAACGAGAAATCTTATATTTATCAATTAGACTTTCAGGATGCGGGTGAGGAGTATTTTGAGCTCTATAAACATTCTGGATGGGAGCATATCGAAACCGTGATTTCGCAGTATCATTATTTTCGTGCAGACAAAAATGCAATTGGCGATAAACGAATCTATTCTGACCCATCCTCTATAAAAAACATGTACCAAAGGATGTTGTATTTCTATATCACTATTTTTGTATGTATGCTTGTTGCGCAAACTGGTTTGTTCCTTACTTGGAACCATACTTTATTCTCGAAGATAGCGTTGGCATTTGTAACAGGAGTGATCCTACTTTATATTTACCTGTTTATACGGCTGATGCGGAAAATGAGAAATCACGAGAAGCGGATTTAATACCGCTTTTCATTTCTTTCATTAAAACCTACAAAACCCTTCGAATTGTTTTTGGACACAGGGATGGAAACAAAAGAATTGTATTGAAATTGTGTGTTACACAGGGACAGACACAATGTAACCCACTTTCACATAAAAAAGGAGTAGCCCGACGATTTCACGTCTGATACTCCTTTTCCATTTTAATTAACTTGCAATTTTATCCTCGAATATTGGTGTAGGAACTTCAGGAAGTAGGAATAATTCGCTATTAACCGATTCACTACCCAATTTCCCTTGTTCAGAAACTACTACGCTAATGATAATTGTGTGCTTACCATACTTAACAGTGACCATTGTTTCTCCAATGCTCTTTGCTCTTACTAGTCCACTAGTGACAGAGGCAATTTTATTATTATCTGTTTTGTATGAAGCAGCTATTGTTACATCTCTTTCAGATGTTTGCCCATCTGCAGATGTCGTAACTTCTGTAATAGTTAGTTGTAATTCCTTACCTGGTTTTAGATCCACTTGCGTTTTATCTGCTTTAATAGTTACTTCTGGTTCTGAAACAGATACATTTACTGTTTGCTCATTTTTACCATAGATCACAGTAATAGTTGTTTCTCCTGTTGCTTTTGCTAATACTAAACCATTAGTAACAGAAGCTACTTTAGTAGCTGCTACTTTATATTTTGCAGATGTTGTAACGTCTTTTTCTGTTGTTTCTCCATCTGCCGTTGTCGTTATTTCTTTAACAGTCAGCTGAGCTTCTTTACCTTTTTCTAAATTCAATTGGTTAGTATCCACACTTAATGTGACTTTTGGTTCAATGACCGACACGTTTACTGTCAATTCATTTTTGCCATATTTAACGTTAATTGTTGTAGTTCCTGCCGCTTTTCCTCTTACTAAGCCGTTAGTTACAGAAGCAACTTTACTATCAGCTACTTTGTATTTTGCAGATGCGGAAACATTTTTTTCTGTTGTTTTTCCATCTGCTGTTGTTGTAATTTCCTTCACTTTTAATTGCACTTCTTTTCCTGACCCTAGACTAACTTCTGTTTTATCAACAGTTAATGTTACTTCAGGTTCAGTTACAGTTACATTTACAGTTAATTCATTTTTACCGTATTTTATTGTAATGGTTGTAGTGCCCGCACCTTTAGCCTTGATTAAGCCACCGCTTACCGTTGCCACTTTGTTATTGGCAGTTTTATACGTTGCAAAGCTTGTTACATCAACCTCTTTTGTTTTTCCATCTGCTGAAGTTGTTACTTGTTTGATCTTCAGTTGAGATTCCTTGCCTGGTTCCAGATTAACCTCTGATTTGTTTGTAGTCAGAGTGATAATTGGTTCTGTAACTGTGACATTTACCTTTAATTCATTTTTACCATACTTAACTGTGATTGTTGTTTCTCCTGCACTTTTCGCTATCACTAAGCCATTGCTAACAGAAGCTACATTACCGTTTGCTACTTGATACGTTGCAGATTTTGTTACATCCTTCTGCTTTGTTTTTCCGTCCGCATCTGTTGTAACTTCTTTAATAACTAGTTGTGATTCTTTGCCTGGCTCTAGATCAATTTGTGTTTTGTTTGTTGTCAATGTTACTCCTGGCTCTGTAACTGTAACATTCACATTTAACTCATTTTTACCATATTTAACTGCAATTGTTGTACTTCCTGGATTTTTAGCAATTACTAATCCTTCTTTTGCTGAAACTACTTTATTGTCTGCAACTTTATACGTTGCAGCCTTCGTTACATCAACTGTTTTTGTTTTTCCATCTGCTCCAGTTGTTACTTCTTTAATCGTTAAGTGAGCTTCTTTTCCTGGATCCAAATTAAGCTCAGTCTTGTTCGCAGTCAATGTCACGACTGGTTCTATCACGTTCACATTAATAGTCAGTTCATTTTTCCCGTATTTAACGGTGATTGTTGTACTACCTGCATTTTTAGCTGTGATTAAACCATTCTTCACAGAAACAACTTTTGTATCTGCTACTTTGTATGTTGCAGCTTTCGTTACATCCTGTTGTTTTGTTTTACCATCTGCAGTTGTTGTTACCTCTTTAATATTCAGTTGGAATTCTTTTTTAGGATCCAAATCAACTTGCGTTTTGTTTGCAACTAGCTTCACGCCAGGGACAATCACATCAGCATCTTTCACGGTTACATTGACAGTTACTGTATTTGCACCATGAGTAATAGTGATTGTTGTAGTTCCTTTAGCAACAGCTGTTACTAATCCTTTGGAAACTTTTACTACACCTTCGTCCGCTACTGTGTAAGTAGCTTCTGCAGATACATCCTTATCAGTCGCTGTTCCTTCTGCTGGAGTAGATGTTTCTATAACCGAAAGTTGAGCTGTTTTACCAGTTTCTAAATCAAGTTTAGATGGATTAACAGCTAGTGTTACTACTGGTTCTGGATCAGGATTGTTATTTTCATAGATTAACGCTTCTCCTACATTACCTGCAGCATCTTGGACAACTACTTTGATAGAGTTAGTTCCTGTTGCCACTGGGAATGTGAATGACCCGTCCTGTGCTAAATTGAATTTTACAGGCGCAGCAGGTACTCCGTTTACAGTTGCAACATAGGAAGCATTTAGTTTTGTATTCAAATCATATTCTAACCCGTATAAATATAATTCTTCGTTATACGTAATATATTTGTCCGTTACTTTCCCGGTTGCCACTCCGTCCTTCACAGAGCCTGCAATTGCTGGTTTGGTGGTCTTAACAACGATAGGGCCTACATAATCACCAATGATTGCTCCTGTTGTTGTTTGACCAGTAAAGTCAATTGTGTACAGACCGTCTGGAATAGTTGTTGCAGGTGCAGTACCCCAAGGTTTGTATTCACCAGTAATCGGTAGCGTCCACTTACCTGCTGCAAGTGAATCACCTGCATGTAAATATCCGATGTAACCGTCTCCATACTCCCCGCCTTCAGGATTCATAATATCCCAAAGTTCGATATAGTTTGTTGCCACAGGACCAGTTAATGTGAATGAAAGGTTAGCTGTGTCCTTCACACCATCTCCATTAAAGGAAAGGTCTGTTTCTGTAATAGACATATCTTTAATTTCTGTAGCAGGTGCTGTAACAGTAGAAAAGTCTGCAGCAAATGGTAATGAAACCTCTGAACCTCCACCGTTAATACGGATATAACCTAGAATTTCAGATCCCTTTGGTGCTGTTGCTACTTTAGAAGCAGTCAACGTGACATTTAACAACTGCTCACCTGCTAATGTAAATGTCGGTTTATCAACCGTCACTTTAGCATCCTCAAATGTCTTTGTAACATCTACAGCTACATTATAGTTTCCACCTGTATTCTTTAAATCTTTTACTAGAATTTGTTTTGTAACAGAAAGGTTTTTGTCCTTCAAAGATTGTGGACCAAATGTGACCGTCCCTTTCAAATTTTCAACAACTGCCCCAGTTCCATCTAATACAGCTGTGTCAATTGCATACGCAAGTACATTTGGATGAGCAGCTGCATACGCATCTACACGGCCAGCGCCTTGCGAAAACACATCAAATTTGGTCTTGTCTAGAATTTTAGCTGTATTGGAAAGCGCAACCTTTACATCGAAAGCATTCCATGTCGGATTTGCTTGTTTAACAAGAGCCGCAATCCCTGCAATATGAGGAGTTGCCATAGATGTTCCTGTTTTACGATCATAAGCTTCACCATACACCGCTTCCGGGAAATCTGCTTTGTACATAGGTATTGTAGACATAATGTTTGTACCCGGTGCACTCACATCAGGTTTAATATCAAAGTTAGGAGTAGATGGCCCACGTGAGCTTGAGCTGTTCACATCATCCCCAGTAGTTTGTGTAGAACCAAAGTTCCCGAATGAAACCTTCCCTGATCCGTTTACTAATGCTGCACGAATTGCGTCCCCGTCTGTTTGAGACATATCAAACGTTGGGATAAAGTCAAAAGAGTCTCCTAAGAATGTTCCAGAGGCATTTGGTGCACCGGTACCTCCCGCAAAGTTATGAATAATTGCTCCCATAGCTCCATTTTCCTTTGCATTTGCAATTTTATCGACAAATGCAATCCCGCCTCGAGAAACTAGAACAATCTTTCCTTGAACATTCAGTCCATTGTAATCTTTTACTTCTCCATTTCCAGGAACAGCAACTAAATCAAATTCACCTTGAAGCTGAGTGGAAACGTCTGTACCAAAAGTTGTCCCCATTAGTTGCAGTTGCTTTGTTAAATTATACTCACCAACCGTAACTTTCACTTGTCCATTATGCATTTTTTCCGGATTAGTCGTGTTACCAACAGCAATTCCTAATCTTGCAGTAGCAGGTGTTCCCATCGTCCCACGGTTAGGACCTGAGTTTCCTGTAGCAATTACAGAAATAGTCCCTGCCATCATCGCATTATTAATTGCAAAAGAACCACTGTCCGTTTCAGTGTTAGCCCCTCCACCAAGAGAAAGGTTAATAACATCCATTTTTTCTAATACCGCAGTATCAATAGCTTTAATGATACCTGAAGTAGATCCACTACCGTAGGCACCTAATACGCGGTAAGCATATAAATCTACTTTTGGAGCAATTCCCTTGATTCCGAACTCATTAGCCCCGATCGCTGCGATTGTACCAGCAACATGTGTACCATGAGATGTATAGAATGAGCTTCCATTCACATTAAATTCAGGAGTTCCAGCAGGACGTTCGGAAGGTAAAGTTTCCGATGCATCATCGTCTGCACGAGGTCTTGTATACGTAGATGAATTAGGTATGAAATTCTTTCCGCCCTTGTAGATGTTAGCAAACTCTGGATGGTCTGCATCAATACCCGTATCTAGTACTGCAACCTTAATGCCTTGCCCTTCTATTCCTTCATTCCAAAGTCTTTCAATGCCAAGAAATGAAATGCTTGTATTCATCTTTGCATCTATTTTTCCCTCTTTTTTAATAGAGGAATTAACAGTTTTTGTTTTTTGAGGTGCTTCCGATGCATAAACGATTGCATCAGGCTCTACTAGCGTTACACCCTTAACTTCTAATAGTTTTGGTAGGTCTTCCGCTTTAACAACCGCCGCAAAACCATTTAAAACTGTGTCAAATGTATATCCTTGTTTCATTGATATCTTTTTAAGGTTAATCTCTTTCTTTACAGCTGTTTGTTGAGCTCGTACATTACTTCTTATCTTACTTTCTTGAGCAGCAGTGAACGATTTTCCTTTTAACTCATTAATTCCTTTTTCAAGCGCAACAGGTTTCTCTGATAGATGAATAATAACAGCAACTTCCTGATTGCCTGAAATATTTTGTAAATCTTTGTGAAGCTTCGGTCCATTAAGCGACAAACTTACTTGTTCTGCTATTGCCGCCTTTAGCTCCATAGTACTTTCACTTGGAATGTTTGGCTTGAACGGCTTTTTCTCCCCATTTGCGGATGCAGTCATCATTGGACTGAACATCGTCAAGACCATAGCTAGTACTAAAAACACTTTAAAAAACTTATAAACTAGTTTTTTCCCCACTAAATTTCCCCCTATTAGTACAAGTATTTTTACTTTAAAGCGTAAATGGTGATTTTTATTAAGCTAATGTCTTTTAATGAGGATCGCACACTTCCTAATAAAATAAGTATCAAATGTATAATTTAATACCTACCACTCTATGTGCTTGCCTCTATTTATATGATTAGAAGCTGAAAAATTTGTTATCTTTTTTTAGAAAATTTACATATGAGTTTTGAAATAGTATGACGTGGGGATAAGAAAATGATCACTTTTTTGCATTATTGACTAGCAATTGATATAGCTTTACCAGTGGAAACTTAAATTGCTACTTGAATCAAAGAATACATTTTTGTAGCTTTGATATATATTAGCTTGTATCTAAATTTTTGTCCCACGTTGAGCAGTGTTATGTGTGTTGCATATTACGAAGTAATTACTACATTCTTCTTCACCTCCAATACAAAATCTAGAGCAAGTTGCTTCTCTTGCACTGCAGTTGTTGGTTTGGGCCAATTCTGACAGGAAGCTTTCTCTTACACGCCATTTGCGTCAACAGTAAATCTTTATTCCTAATACCCCTATTAAAATATACAAATATTTCAAGAATAAATAAATCATATTATTCCGACAATTAACTTCATTTGCATTCTTTTAGTTAAGAATTCCTCTATATTCGATTGTTCTCGACAGCAACTTATGTATTATTCTGTAAAAAAAGCGAGGAAAGTTTTTTATAGGACTGTTAATTTTATAGCCTCTATTAGATAATATGAATACGAAAATTTATCGCTATCTATAATTGGAACAATTCTTAAATACTGACTGGTCAAATAGGTATATACAAAAAAGCAGCCTGGCATATACCGGCTGCTTGCTTTTTAATGAATTGTGTGGAAATTGTGTGTGACACAGGGACAGACACTAATCGATAATCTCTTTATCCGTCGTTAATTGCTCAATATTTAATATATACATCTCACCATCTATAACTTTTACTGTATATCCCTTTGTTTTCTTATAGATATAATTATCTTCATCCGAATAAAAATAAAATACTTCGGCTGTTTTTACGTAGAGTGTTTGGTCATCTACTGCTTCTACTCCCGTAGCTGTATTAGACTGAAACTGATACTTGTAATAGCCATCAATTTTACCGTGGTTTTCTATTTCCTTCATATATATGGACTGCGCTTCACTTCCTGCGGGGAAAAAGGATGATATATAGGAGTAATCTGCATAATTTAAAGCATATTCAAATTCATTCCTAAATGAATCAATATACTCTGCAGCCGTTTCAGCATACATGTCTACAAGTTGTTTCTTTTCTTCTGTTGCTAGTTGATTTGCACGGTCAATTTGTAGCTTTTCTTGTACATGCGCGAATTCAATATGAGTATTGTCTGATGTAACCTTAACAGGTGTTCCCTTTAGGACGTTTCCATCTGATCCTTTTATTTCTGCCGAAAGCTGGATAGTACCATCAAAAGGAAATGGTCCAATAGTATTTGTGTCTTTTATTAATTTTTCTGTGGTTATGTTATTAATCGATAATACAGCCTCTTCTACATCGGATGTAAGAGAGACCATCCCGGCTTTTAGTGGAGGAATAAATTTGTATGTATTATCCCCTTCTCCTATTACCGCCATATCACCTGAATCCTCAATCACTGCATATTCACTTGGTACAGTAGCTTTCCAAGCGTAAATACCTGGCAAAAATTTACCTAGACTTTTAACCTCTCCTTGCTTACCTGAAACATCTAAGTCTCTTACTGCTAGAGAAGTTTTATCTAAAGGTAGCTCTACATGAACCTCAATCGGTTTTAGATTAAATGATATGCTGTCATAAATCCCAAAAAGGATGGAGTCATTTGTGACAGACAAGAATTTATTACCCATGGAGTCATCTATTATATTGGATAATTCATCATTTTCTAGAATAGTTACTTCTTCAAGGAGTTTTTCACGTAAGCCCTCCCATCCTTCAGTCTCTACATACGAATAAAAACCCTCTGGATCACTCACTACTTCATCTGAAAACGTAAAATAAGATAAAAATTCTTCCTTCTCACCTTTTAAAAATGCTTTGTTCATCTCTGAAAGGTGCCTGGACGCATCATACTTCCATTGTAAAAAGTAGTGTCCTCCAATTAGCGCGACGGCGATCACCAGAACAGAAACATAACTTAACCTACGCATTTTGCGTTGCTTCGATGTCAACTCCTTCTTCAATGGTTGAGTCATTTCTACTGATTCGAGCTTTGCACCACAATTTAAACAAAATCTTTCTTCCCCACTTATATGTGTT
Organism: Psychrobacillus sp. FSL W7-1457; assembly: GCF_038593405.1. Lineage (NCBI taxonomy): Bacteria > Bacillati > Bacillota > Bacilli > Caryophanales > Bacillaceae > Psychrobacillus > Psychrobacillus sp. FSL W7-1457. The sequence goes on along the minus strand of NZ_CP151993.1, from coordinate 727,274 downwards.
CCGCAGTTTATACAGTTCTTCACTCATTTCCCCTCCTATACAAGAAGCAGCCAATACTACGTACTGACTGCCCTAAAAATATGCCTTATTTAAATTTCCTTTGTAGAGACTAGCTGGTGCACAAGCCAACGATTATCCACTTTTTTTACAAGGGTAACTGTATTGTATTTCTTATCCTGCTGACTGTCTGGATAATAAATTGTAAACGCTTCAGTCGTCGTAACCTCATATGTATTATCGCCTTTATCAACTACATTCGTTACGACTGAAGATATGTAGTCTTCCTTAATTCCTTTTTTCTCTAACTCAAAAATATAATCAATAGATTCCTGTAGCTTAGGACCATCCTTTGACAAATAATCGTCGACAAACTCTATATTACGATTATTGATGGCAGCCACTCCATAGTAGGCATAATCCTCCATGAAATTCTGTAGCTCCTCTTTGACGGATGCAAGCTTCTCTGTTTGAAACATTTCTTTATTAGGCTCATAAATAGTTTCTGATCCTAATAGTGTTTCAGTAGAGATTATTTCTGACCAAGTATTTTCTAGGGAATGTACATTCCATTTCTGTTCTTTTGAATTATAGCTAAGAAAAACTTTTTGCGGGTAAATTTTATTTTCTAAGCTAGGGACTTCCTCCAGTGAATATTGGGTTTCATCAAAGCTATAAGCAACATCTAAAAATATAATCGCCTCATTATCTATTAGGCCAATGGAATTCCAGTTAATATCTAATTGATTAAGCTTACCCTTGAAATACCGTTGATCATCAATTAAGTAATCAATTTCTCCTTCTTGAAAATCCTTTTTAAAATTCGTAGAAGCAGTGGTCAATACAGTAGTTGTTTTACTTGCTTTCGCATTTGCTATTTCTTCCCCGAGAGTTAGTAAGGTGGAAGAAATAATTTCTCTTTGTTTGCCAGAAACAGGGGCTACTTTCACTTCAATGTAATCTCGATCAATTGGAAATGCTTCTGTAGTCGTTTCCCCCCAAGGAAACTGAGCAATTACCTTTGCTTTTATATCACCATCTAGAATGAGAGGTCCAAATGGTTCTGTAATGCCGCTCTCATTTACTGAATATGAATTATTATTGATGACAATTTGAATATCCTTCATCATCTTAGCATCGTAATTCTCTACAGCTATTACCGCGTGCGAAACTGGTAAGTTAGATTCCAAAAAGCTAGGGTTAGACATATCACTTGTCAAGTAAAGCTCTTGTTTACTAGAAGATTTACCAAAATCGTTATTCAAATTGGTCGATACAGTATAAATACCGGGAGTTATAGGACCAAAAATAACCCCTTCACTATCTTCCTTAATTGGAACTTCCATTTGGTTAAACTCGAAATGGAGTCCTTCAAAAATCTCTCCCGTATAAACAAACTGATCCTTAAGTTTAATGCGATACTGTTGGAAGACACCTAAGAATTTCCCACTAGGTTCAATCGTCGTTAATGGGTCAATTATATTTTTTCCCTCTTTTTTCACTAATGCAAGCAATGCTTTAGCTTCACCTTTTTTAATAGAAGAACCATCCTCATGAACGGTTAAATCTATTAATCTATCTACCTTTTCTTCAGATAATGCTTCCGTATAACGCTTTATAGTGGACTTCTCTGAATAGTAGTTCGATGCCCATAGAGAAAATCCAACAAGTATAACTAGTACGGTACCAATCATACTTCTTATAACTATCTGTTTCTTTGTTATTATTTTCTTTTCTTGTTGATCCGAAAATCTTGTACCACAATTTGTACAAGCAAAATCATTATTTCCTATTTTATGACCACATTCTTGGCAAAACCTATCCATACGAACCCTCTTTCAAATATATGTCTAATAGTCTGTAAAGTAATTTAAATATTGACCGATTGTTGAATCTGCAATGACAGATATAAAGATGCTGTATAGAATACAAACAAGAACGATATATAGAAGATATCCATAATAGGAATCAATGCCCTTCGGACTATTAGAAAGTAACCTTGACATAATATAAAGTGGAATGACTATAAGAATTATAAGGAAAGAAATGACCAAAATAATATTTCCATATAAATATGACTTGATTAACATTAAAAATAATCCAAATAAGGATAGTATAATAACGGATAAAATATGTGCTCCATAATAACTGATTAACTCTTTCCAAGAGTCGCCGGATCCAAATGCCTTACCTACGATGAACATACTTAATAGAACTATAAGTACGGTAAATAAAATAAAAAAGACTATACTGCTAAAAATAGATAAGAAAGATGGACCTACATATTCATTTTCAAATAAACTACCTACACTTCCAAAAATAGATGATGTGATACTTTGAACAAATCCATATATCGCTAACCCTATGATAGCTGCAAGGATGACTATTGAAATCATTCCATTTATAAATTCTTTATTCCCAGCAGTAAAGACTTTTGATGGGTTTTTAATAAAATTAAGAAAATAAGACCAATAAGCTTTTGATTGTGCCATCACTTTTTCTACATGTACGCTTGGTTGCACCTGTGGAGCGACTGGTTGTGAAAAGGAAGGTCCTTCCTGACTGACTGTTTCCGTAGTAGCCGATACTTGTTCGTTGGAGACTGATACCCCCAATAATGACCCGCATTTCCCACAAAATTTACCTGTTTCTTGGCTTGTGCCACACTCTAAACAATTTTTCATTTTTTCCTCCTAGACTTTTTTTACAAAAGCTTGCCTGCCTTAAGACTCATCCAGTAACATGTCTTTGGATATATTTTTAAACTTACCAATAAAACCATTAACATATAAAAATGGAAAACTTAAGTAATTCTATATAACTATATCATATTTTGTCTGGATATAAAGAACAATGTTTTATTTTGTTGAAAAATAATGGATTCTCTCTAACATCTACTGAGGAACCACCAAATTCTTATAAATTAAGCTGATTCAACCACAAAAAAAACCCCGAATTGACCACTTTCTAAAGTGATTTCGAGGTTATACATAATTAATGATTAAATGACTATTTTATTGCTTAATTAACAGAGGTTTTTTTCACTGTATAATTATATATTCGTTTATTACCTAAAATATCTTCAACAGTTATATTTACTCTAGTTTTTATTGCTAAATATTCATCTAATGCAATATTAAAGGTATTATTCTGATCTGACACTGCATTATAACTCATACCACCTATACTAACTAGAATAGACGCTTCTTCATTTACTGTTCCAACTATCTCTTTGCTGTTGGCATATATATCTTCTAATTTTAAAATAGGAGCTGTTCTATCTCGTAATACTGTTATTATTTTGTGGTTACTTTTGTTTCCATTAAGATCCTCTGCTACAATAGCAAGTTTAGTATTGATAGCCTGCTCATCCATATTAATACTAAAATTTCCATTCTCATCAGTAATTCCTGTTGCTATCGGATCGCCTACTAGTTTATTAGAGCTTACATTGTAGACAAAGACTGTACTATTTTCGTTAATCACACCTGAAATTGCTGAAGAGGTTTTATGGTAAAAACTATCCACTTTTTTAATCTGTGGTATGGTTTTATCTTGTACGACTACTTCTTCTACAATTTGATTAGACCCTAAATCCGTTATTAATAAACCAATTTTTGTACCAGCAGGCTGTTTAGTAATGCTAATTTTAAAATTACCATTAACATCTGTTGCTATAGGCTTTTTAGTTAGTAATTTTTCACCAACCGTTACTTCCACCGTTGCCTCTTTACTAACTTTTCCACTGATTGAAGACAAGTTATCTGCTGCATTAATTTCCAAGAGTTCGGGGTTAATATCGTCGTTTTCTACAAGAATACTTAAAACATAACTATCTAAACCTTTTGGTTTTGCAAAGTCTGTCGCTTTCAGTTCAATGTTTGTCCCAGAACTTATAAGTTGCTTTAATTTTATTGTAAAATTCCCCACATTATCGGTTGTAGTAGTGCCAACTACTTTCCCATTAACTGTAGCCACCACCTTGGATTTTTCACTTATTTTACCTTGAATTAACTTGCTTGTATTGTATATTTTCGGATTTTCCGAGAATACTGGTTTCGTACCATCTAAAACTGTTATAATTTTTTCTGATTTATTTCCAACTGAATCCCTAAATATAAAATTGACCTTCGTATTTGTCTCTTGTTTTGGTAGTGTAATACTAAAGGAACCATCTTTTTTAGTATCGGTTAGGTTTACAATTGTTTCTTTACCTATTTTTACTTCTATTGTTCCTTTTTCATTTAACCTTCCAGCAATTACATTCTCACCAGTATTGTCTAAAGTTAATGTTTTAGGTTCTATTAATAATGGTGCCTTTTTATCTGCCAATACTGTAATAATAGTTTCTTTACTATAATTAGCATCTTCATCTATTGCAATAACCTTTATTTTCGTTCCTTTTACCATTGAAGTATTCAACTCATAGGAAAAGCGATTCTCTTGAGCCATTAACTGCATATCTTTATTTAATAGTGTCCAATTTTTATTGTCTACTGAACTAAAAATCTCAATTTTTGCTTTTTCACTTACTTCTCCTTCAATATACAGAGAAGTATCATAAACTGTCTCCACTTTTTTAATAACTGGAGCTAAGCCATCTTTTACAACAAATTCAAACGCTAAAGTATTTGCAGGTGTAGCACTGTCTACAATCTCAATTGAACCTTTTGATCCTGCTAGTTGTTTACCGATCGTAATTTTAAACTTTCCATTTGCATCCGTTTTACCTTTAAACTGCTTATTAGAGATGTTTACATTTATAGTAGCTTGTTCAGAAACTACACCTTCAATAAGGGTATTTGTGTTAGTTACAACTAAAGTCTCTTTTAATTCCGGTGGTACATCGTCATGGACAACGACAACAGTTGCTTCAGAAAATTTTTGACCTAATGTTGAGGTAACAAATAGCTTACTGTCTGTTTTTTGATGTGACTTCATTTTGATATTAAAGACACCATTTTTATCAGCAATACCACTTCCTACTAATAAGTTTTTGGAATCTTTAACTGAAACTTTTGCCTTAGCCACTGTAGTTCCCTTAATATATAGCATACTATCAAATACTTCATCTACTTTTATATCTATCGGATTAATATCTTCAATTAATTTTTCTGCATCTATCATTTTCCCAGATGAAGTCTTTTTACTTCCAGGAACTGTTCTACCTGATTTTTTTATTAGTTCGATTAGTTGTTGAGGAGTGTACTTATCAGAGATTCCCATAGCAAGTGAACTAATCCCACTTACATGAGGGGCAGCCATAGAAGTACCGCTCATGAAATCATAATCTCCAGGAATAGTACTTAAAATATCTTCCCCAGGTGCTGCTATATCAACATTTTTTGTACCATAATTTGAAAATACCGCCAAATTCCCTTGATTATTTAATGCTGCTACACTTAAGATATTTGAACTATTATAATCGGATGGATAATGTGGATAAGTATCGTTATTAAGTCCGTCATTACCTGCTGCTGCAACAAATAACATATTTGAATCTTCAATAGCAGCTTTTAACAACCTATCAAAAGATCCTCCGCCCCAACTATTATTAGATATTCTAACTCCCTTATCTTTGGCATATTCTATCGCTCGAATAGCATCAGACGTCCGTCCACCATAAGGACCAAGAAATTTTAAAGACATAATTTTTACATTCGGAGCGATACCTGCTATACCAATTTGATTATTTGTAGAGGCTGCTATAGTCCCCGCAACATGTGTTCCATGCTCGTCTCCATCGAAATAATCAAATACACTTTCATCATTGTTATAAAAATCATACCCATTGATATCATCTATGTAACCATTATTATCATCATCTATCCCCGGTAAGCCATTTGCTTCTAATTCATTTATCCAGATATTTTCTCTTAAATCTGGATGGTCTATTTGTGTACCTGTATCTATTACTGCAACTACTACTTCTTTTAACTCTCTATTTTTTACCAACTTCCATGCTTCCGGCATATTTACATCCATATTCACCTTACCAATAACCCTTAACTTCTGACCTGTGTTGTTAAGTCCCCACATAAGATCAGCATATGGATCATTAGAGATTTCTGTTGGATAGTAAATATAATTCGGTTGAACTTCTATTATTCCCTCTACAGATTCTAATGTACTAACAAAATTCTGGGTTGTGTAGTATTGTGGTATCTCTACTTTAGCAATATTTTCTGTGATCAATTCGTTAATTTTTAATCCTTGATGTTTAAGTTTTTCTTCTGTTAAGGCTCCTTGCTCAAATTTTACTAATAATTCTCCTTCCACATAGGCAGGTGAATCTTTCTCCTGTTTTAACGGCTTAAATGATTGATAGTTTTCTTCTGCGTTGAAAATCGGTGGACTCATTCCCAAAATACTTACCATTACTAATAAACAAATATTCATTTTCAATACTTTTTTTAAAACTTCTCTCTTTTTGTCCAAATTATCATCCCTTAATATAGTTATTTAGTATGTATTAATCCTTCAAAATACCAATATATACTAAAAATAGTATACGTTATATTTAGTTCTTTTGGAATAACTAGTTAGATTTTTTTTATTTTATACTATTATAAAAACCCCGTAATATATAGACCATTGTCTAATATCTACGGGGTAGTTCGGTTTTCTTTAATAACTATTAAATTTAATATTTATTTATAATGAATTCTGAGCTTAATGACAAATCGAAATTATAAGTATTTTTAATACCATTTATACTCACAATTTGAAGAGGTCCAGACAATCCTTCCACACTTCCAGCTTCCCTAATTTCTGCAGCAATTGTACCATCTATTGTATTACCAAATTTTATTTTAAAACCATTAGTAGTTTTAGTAAAAACATTACCTTTTAGATTATTAGTATACTGTACCGTAGTTCCATCTTCATCTTTTAATGTTATATAGGCATTCTTAGAAATGACTGCTTGATCTTGAGCTACTACAGTTCCATTATTACGTTTAATAGGTGCAATAGTAAAAGTTAGTTCTTCATTAGAGAGATCCTGATCTTCAGTCTTGCCATTAGTTATTGAAAGTAAATTAAAAGGTCCCTCAATAATTTTAAAAACACTACCACTATTAAACGTTGGTGTCTTTTTCCCAGCTTCTTGTTGAACCATATAGATATTAGTAATATTATTTTGTTCTACAGGTGTTTTAAACTTCCATTTTCCTGTTGAATTCATCTTTACTTTACCCATGTAACTACCGGAACTTTTGAAAAAGAACACCTCAAAGTTTGGTTGTCCACTTCCCGTTAATTCAACTTCATTTCCAATCATTCGATAACCTGAGCTAGATTTATATGCAAAATCAGAGTCTAATAATAAGGGAACAGAATAATAATTTGTTGAAATATTAAAATTTGAAGAAGAATTAGGTTGATAGTTACCAGTGATAGTATCATTTATATCTAAAGCATCTTTAAACGTATTTAAAGAAACTGCTACTCCCTCATTTTTGTACGTATTGGAGTTTCCTTTAAAAATATATTTTGCCCCATCTGTTGTAACAAAGTAGTTATTAGCAACATCAACATAGTATACTTTTTTACTTGAAATAGTACCTGTTTTAGCAGGAGTATAGAAGTTTAATTTTGGAGAAGTTAAAGTCTCTACTTCTCTGCTATTTTCTAATTTACTAAAAGTAATAACCTTATCTAATGCTGAAGAGCTTAAGCTGCTTGCAGTAAATGTTATGGTAACTGATCCGTTCTTATCTGGTAAGACATTTACGCTTTTAGAACCACTAATATTATTTTCAATTCCATTAATAGATAATACTTTCAATCCAGTGGGAATGTCTATTTTAATAGTGTTATAACCATATGATCCGGCAAAAGTACCTTTTAAAGATAAAACTTCAGAAGTGTCTCTGTGCTGTGTTTCAGAACTTTCCATTTGTATTGTGGCAATACTGCCAGGTACGGAAAAGCTAACCGAACTTCCTTTATATTTTATTGCATATTTTAAACTTGGAGTTTGAGCCGATGTAGTTAATGTTACCGTCATCCCATCTTTACTTAGAACAGCATTTGTAATTACTAGACCATTATCGGCTGTAAATTCTGAAGTTCTAACAGAAGTTACTGGTCTATTTAATTTTAAGTTTAGTGTAGTATCACTTGTCCTGCTAATAGATGAAATTTGCACTGGTAACAAGTTAATAACTCCATTTAAACTTGTTTGGAGAGAGCTTTCCCATTTAAGAATATTAGCATTTAATATAGCCTGAGCTTCATTTATGTTTCTAAGAGCATTAGCTTGCCTGGATAATCTAATATCTTCTTTTGCCTCTTTCGTTAACATATGAACAGTAACTTCATTTTTTAGCTCATTTATTAGTTTTTCTGCAGGCCCCTTTATAGTGTTACGGATTTTATCTCTTGTAGATTGTCCGTATACTCTATCCAATAAAATGGTTTGTTTACGAAACTCTGCTGTCATTTCATGGTAGGCTTTTTCAACTTGATCTAAATCATTTAATAGTACTGCAGTAGAAAGTGCACTTGTTCTTTCTTTAATTTTATTACTCGCTGTAATAGCATCTAAATACGCTTGTGTACGTTTTAATTGAAGCTTAGCCTCTGTTAATTTTGCATCATATTTTAATTGTTCGGAAAAACTAAGTGAGCTTATAGCTTTCTCAGCACTTGCTAGTGCATTTTTTGCGTTATTATATTGTTCCCATGGTTGTGTTACACCATCAGCAGATCCTTCAACAGAAATAGCCCACTTTAACACAGTACTTGCATTCTGTACATTAACCATAAGCTGGTCGATATTATTCGCAGCTTTAACCTGAGAAACTTGGACAGGTGAAATTATAGCGGTAGCTGCAACTGTGGAAGCAATTGCCAGTTTAATATTAGTCTTTTTCAAACATATTTCCCCCTAACTTTTCTTATAAATTAAGTAAATTAACTAATAATACCATCCACTAATCTTATTTGAACCGTAAAGTGTATATAAAAATCCCCTTAACCAATATTGATTAAAGGGATTTTTTGTTTAATATTAGTAAAATCAAAGATAATACAAATTATTGTTATTTAGTGAAAGATTTACCATCTTCATGTAATTTATAAGTAACATTGTCTTGATTAAGAACACCTGATACAGAATCAACGTTAAAGTATGATGCACCCGTTACTGAATCAGTTTGGAAATTAAAGTTAGCTGCAGCGCTTACTTTAGTAATAACTAATGTGTCAGCAGCAGTAGTTGAAGTATGTTCTACAGTTAAAGTTGCTTTTCTTCCAAAACCATCGTCAACTACGATTGTTCCCTTAGTACCATTTTTAAAGTCATGACCAAACGCTTCGTTATTAACGAAATCAAATAATAAAGAATCACCAACACTTAAACCTGGAGTTGAATTATCATTCCAAGTAATTGTTTCAGAAGTGAATTTACCTACATTTAAGTAAGCAAAAGTATACGTTCCATCATCAACAGCATCAGTTTGTGTATCACCTTTAGCAACTTGAACAGCATAAAGTTTGTTTGTAACATTTTGCTTTAAATTAGCTGCTTGAACAGCCCAAGTTCCATTTGAACCAACAGTAGTTTCTGCAACTACAGTATCTTTATCTTCTCCATTAAGAGTTACATCAGTAATATCCGAATCATCTTCTAAATCAGAAATGTCTACTGAATCCTTTTCTAAGTAAATATATACTTTAGATCCTGGTTGACCTTCACCAGTTAAACGGAATGTAGTTCCATCATAAGTAAGTACTTTAGCAGGGTTTTTAATTTCAACATCTGCATCTGCATCTGTATCTTCAATGATAGTGAACACTGAAGTATTAGCTTTATTTTCTTGATAATCTACAGTATACGTATCATTTTTTGATAAAGCAGCTTTAAAAGCGTCTAATGTTACAACTTTTTCTGCAACGATAAATGTATCATTGCTATCAAAATTATATTTTAAACCAGCTAAAACAACATAATTATTAGTTTTATCAATAAAGTCTAGATCAGAACCGTAAGTTCCACTCGCATTATCTACGCTAGTTTTAGCAGCTTCGTAGAAGTAAGTTAATCCACCTTTAACAAATTTAGAAGAATCTTCTTGATTTGTGAATACTGGATAAAGAACTGTTGTTGCTTCATTTTCTGGAACAGATACAATGATGGAAACTTTTCCATCTAGTCCTGCTTCAACTTCAGCATATTGACCTCCGTCGACTTTAACTCCATCAATATTGCTAATGTAGGCAGGGCCAGTATAGTCAGTTCCATCTGGTTTTTTTAGTTGAATTTCAACTACACCAGTGTAGTTTCCGTTATCTGAGTTCTTAACACTTGCAGTGTAAGTTCTAGTATTAGTAGTTTCAATACGTGCCGTATCTGCAGCGTCTACAGTTGTAGAACCATCTGTTGGGTTAGCAGGAGCAGTAAATGATTTACCAGTTGCTACACCTTGGTATGCTAACGCATAAGTTTTTCCAGCTACTTGATCAGTAGTTTTTAACGTAACAGTCTTTTTGTCCGTTCCAAGAGTAGCAGATTGAACAACAAGTCCATTATCAAATGTAAATTGACCAGCCGCTAATAAATCAGCAGGAGTTTTAGAGAATTTTACTACTACAGTGTTTTTGTCAGTACGAGATACTGATAACACTTGAAGTGGCATAGAAGCTGCTACATCATCAGCTGATTTTTGTAGAGTAGTCTCCCATTTAAGATCAGCTGCATCAAGAATTGATTGAGCTTCAGTTAATTTAAGAGCTGCTTCTTCTAATTTGTTAGCTTTTACGTCAGCTGCTGCTGCTTTAGTAAGCATATGAACAGTTACTTCGTTAGCATAGCCACGAACTGTTTTTTCGATTGGTAATTTGTATTCTTTAAGAATTTCATCACGAGTTGATTGTCCATAAACACGGTAGTTAAGAATCGTTTGTTTACGGAATTCTTCAGTTACTACATGATATTCTTTTTCGATTTGATCTAGGTTACCCGCTTTAACAGCAGCTTCGAAAGCAGCGTTTTTAGCAAGGATTTTCTTACCAGAAGTAATAGCATCAATGTATGCTCCTGCACGAGTGATACTTACTTTTGGATCTACTAATTTAGCTTGTGCAGCTAATTTTTCAGAAGTTGCTAATTTAGCAATTGCGTCCTCTGCTTTTTTCAATGCGTTTTTAGCATTGTTGTACTCAGCCCATGGCTCAGTTTTGTAGTCAGCAGTACCTTCTACTGAAATAGCCCATTTAAGAACTGTACCTGCATTTTGTGCGTCTGTGATTAATTGATTTACGTTTGTTGCTGCATCTGCTTGTTGAGCTGGTGCTGCTGCAACGAATGCTGAAGCTGCTACTGCAGTTGAAGCTGCAATTTTAATAGCTTTTTTCTTCATAAACTTGTGATCTCCCTTCGCTTGTGTGTTGCTTTTTTTGTAGTGTGTAAATGCGGTCGCCTGATCGCGTCCATTATCATCACCCTAACAATATATGAGTATACCCAACTCTTATACTAAAATCAACCAATAATATAGAAAGTTTACCAGTTTTTTTAAAGAATGATGTTATGAAAGCACCAGTGACTTCATTACACTTTCCATAATACAGTAACATTACCAATTATGCTAGTCTTTTTTAGAATTTTTTCTTTTTACAATATAGTTTGATAGATTTCTATTATCTCCCATTTATTAGGATAAGTCTGATTTAAAAAATAATTTTATATTTTTTAGAAAAAGGCGTGCATTTTTCCAAATATATGTTATGATGTCAGTATAGAAGGTTACTTATAAATGTGTAACGCCGTAAACTTGTTTGTACATTAATTAGTGTGCAGCCTTCTACTTCCTTCGTTTTATCGCTCAAGAAAAGAAGCATCTGATCTTCGGATGCTTCTTTTCTTATTTTACCAGACAACTATAATTTCCATTCTAAAAAGAAGCATCGACCTCATATTGGGTCGATGCTTTTTCTATTTTCTGGTTATCTTTTTACATATGTAGTCTACCTAGCTTTCTTAATATAAACCATTTTTGACTAGAATAACTATAGAGGATAATAATTTTATGACTTATTATGGGTAGTTTAATAGATATTAATTAATTACTTATAATGGAATCCACGACTCTTAGTACGTTGTAATATATCTCTTTTTCTTGTAAAACACCTGTAAAATACTTGAAATAGTAGGTAATTAGATTTAGGGATAAAGATTTATTGATTTGGAAAGATTCCAAGCGATATTGCTATATTTATATAGTAACCACCTTTATATTTAGTAATTATTACAAGAGCCAGGCACCTGTAATACTATTGACATCTAGCTTTTCTTCTATATAAAGAGGGAAACACAAAAAGAACCCCTCTATTAAGAGTGGTCCATGATTTGTGAATAGCGGTTCGCTGAGCGCTTTAATTCAAGTTTATTTAGTTTAGGATAGTTGATAAGATTTCTACTGCTTGATCGATTTCGTTGCGTGTAACTGTTAATGGCGGGAGTAGGCGGATGACGTTTGGTCCTGCTCCTACTAATAATAGTCCATTTTTTTCCGCTTCGGTTATGTATGGTGCCGCTTCGTCTTCGCAAACGATTCCTAGTAATAAGCCGGCACCTACTATCTTGTAGGATGGCAGTGTCTCGTTTAGTTTATGCACTAGATACTCCGACTTTTTGTTAACCTCGTCTAAAAACTCCGATTCAAATACGTTTTCTAGAACTGCTTGAGCAACTGTGACTGCTAATGGGTTGCCTCCAAACGTTGTACCATGTGTTCCTGGACTGAATGTTTCACCTAGTTCACTTGTTCCTACCATGGCGCCGATTGGAAAACCACCGCCAAGACCTTTTGCAAGTGTCATAATATCAGGTTTTAAGACGGTTTGCTCGTAGGCGTAGCGGGTGCCCGTTCGACCGATGCCCGTTTGGACTTCATCGACAATTAGTAAAATGCCTTTTGATTCGCAAATAGAACTAATTGCTTCAGCAAATTCTTGGGTTACTTTGTTGATCCCACCTTCTCCTTGAATGACTTCTAACATGATTGCGCCGACCTCATCGTCGATAGCGGCTTCTAGTTTTTCCACGTTATTGAAAGGTACAGTCTTGAAAGTCTCCAATACTGGACCGAAGCCCTGACGTACTTTTTCCTGACCAGTTGCGGACATTGCTCCGAATGTTCTGCCATGGAAGGAGTTTTCGAAGGTAATTATTGTGTGTTTCCCTGTATGCTTGCGCGCTAGCTTGATGGCTGCTTCGTTTGCCTCGGCTCCGCTATTGCAGAAAAAAGCATGCGAAAAGTGAGTTTCTTCTATTAGAGTGCTAGCAAGCTGCTCCTGCTTTTTACTTTCGAATAAGTTCGATGTGTGCCAAAGCTTTTCGCTTTGCTCTTGTATTGCTTTTACGATGGCAGGATGCGCATGCCCTAGACTGAGCACGGCAATCCCGCTTGTGAAATCTAGATAGCTTTTGCCCTGATCATCTTGAACGATTGTGCCTTTTCCTTCTATTAAGTGAACAGGTCGTTGAGCGTAGTTTGGAAAAAGAGAACTCATGCATAAACCTCCTGATGTACTATCGTTGTGCCTTGCAGCTTTTCATCTACAATTTTGACGGACGGAATACCCTCTTTTAGGCAGTCCATAGCTGCAGTGACTTTTGGAATCATGCCACCGTAGATCTGTTCGGATGCGATCCATTCCTTGATCGAGGATGTTTGGACAACCTCTTGGGTCTTTCCATTAATCTTAATACCTGGTGTGTCTGTTACTAGCAGCAGGCAATCTGCTTTTATTGCCAGCGAGATTTGACTTGCTACCGTATCTGCATTTATGTTGAGTGGCGTTGCATCTGGTAGGCACCCGATACAGGAAATGACTGGTGTAATACCGTTTACTAGCAGTGTTTCCAGTATGCCGGTGTTTACTTTTTTTATTTCCCCGACAAAGCCGTAAATCTCCTTGTCTAAGAAGTCACATTCGAGAAGATTGCCGTCATAGCCGCTTAAGCCGATTGCAGCAATCCCGTTTTGATTGAGCTGGAGCACTAGAGCTGGATTGACCTTGCCGACGAGTGTGCATTGGACAATGTCTACCGCTTCCTCAGATGTTACTCGGAAGCCATTGATAGTAGTGGAGGCTACTCCATTGTCAGCTAGTGCTTTGTTGATGGCTGGGCCTCCACCGTGGACGATGATGATTTCATTGCCCTCAGCTTGCAGCTTTTTGAAGTTCGTGAAAAATTGCTCATTTAACCCTTCGAGCATACTGCCGCCAAGCTTGATAACGATTCGATCAGGAACGATAGGTTGCATTGATTTGAACGTAGTCATAAGTCAAATCACACCCCCATGCAGTTCCTTTGCCTTCCCCTTGGTTCAGTTCAATCAAAAATTTCACTTCTGCCTGCTTCAAATAAAGCATCGTTTCCTCTTCGGAGAATAAGACTGGTTCCCCGTTTTCAACGACTGGCGTTGGTCCGATGGAGATCTTAATGGCGTTCGGATCGATCGTAGCGCCGCTGTATCCAACTGCACAAATCAGTCTTCCCCAGTTCGCATCACTACCGAATACTGCCGTTTTCACTAGTGGTGAGCCTACGACCGTCTTGGCAATTTTACGTGCCTCTTCATCATTAACTGCACCCTTTACTTCAACTTCAATCAGTTTGGTAGCTCCTTCTCCGTCTTTTGCAATCATTTTAGCTAAATCCAATGCAACGGTATGAAGCGTTTGAAAGAAGTTATCCCAGTCTGGATGGAGTGGAGTCAGCGGGTTGTTTTCCGCTAATCCATTTGCCATCACGACTACCATGTCGTTCGTGGAGGTGTCGCCGTCTACCGTGATGGAGTTGAAGGTGACATCAGTGATGGATTTTAGTGCAGCCTGCAGGTGGTTTGATTCGATATTGGCGTCTGTTGTAATGAACGCAAACATTGTCGCCATGTTAGGCTCGATCATACCGGAGCCCTTGGCGGTTCCCGCAATAATGACTTCCTTGCCATCGATGACGGTTTTGTAGGAGGTATCCTTAGTGACTGTATCGGTTGTCATGATCGCCTGGGAGAAATTGATAGCTCCTTCTAACTCGTCGATTGGTTCGAGGTGTTTGATTCCCGCTAGGACCGGCTCCATTTTCATCATTTCACCGATAACGCCAGTGGAGGCAACTCCGACTAGATTTGGGTTAATCCCAAGCTTTTCCGCTGTTTTCTCCTGCATCGTGTAGGCATCGATTAAGCCTTGCTTTCCTGTGCAGGAGTTTGCGATTCCTGAATTCACGATGAGTGCTTGCATTTTCTGTGTGGTGTATACAACTTCCTTCGTTACGATAAGTGGCGCACCCTGGACTGCATTCGTCGTGAAAACCCCAGCAACACTTGCAGGCACCTCACTTGTGAGTAGGGCTAAGTCTTTTTTCTTGTGCTTAACGCCGCAGTGGATGCCGGTCGCCTTGAAACCTTTTGGTGAAGCGATGTTTTTATAGGTGATGCGCTTCATCGTCATTGTTTCTGTCAACATGGGGTTTCCTCCTTTAAATGAATAATGGAACGAGCGAGAGTCCTGTCGTTTGGTTGAGATTGAATTGGACGTTCATGTTTTGAATGGCCTGCCCAGCT
The DNA here is from genome assembly GCF_038593405.1 of Psychrobacillus sp. FSL W7-1457. Lineage (NCBI taxonomy): Bacteria > Bacillati > Bacillota > Bacilli > Caryophanales > Bacillaceae > Psychrobacillus > Psychrobacillus sp. FSL W7-1457. The sequence continues at coordinate 711,693 of NZ_CP151993.1, read as the reverse complement.
GCGCCCTTGACTAGGTTGTCGATGACCGAGACGATTGTTGCTCGGTTCGTGCGTGGGTCTACTTTTACGTGAATGTCGCAATAGTTAGAGCCATACACTTGGTTTGTGCCGAATTTATTGGTTTCTTTTATGATTCGTACGAATGGGTGGTTTACGTAAGTTTCTTGTAAAGCGTTTACTAGGTCTGCTTCTGTGACGCCATCGTTTACCGGTGCGTAGCTTGTTGCCAGGATCCCTCTTGTCATTGGAACAAGATGCGTCGTGAAGGTGATTGGTGCCGACTGGTTCGCAAACATTTGAATGGCCTGCTCGATTTCTGGTATATGCTGATGCTCATGGAGCTTGTATATCGCAGTGTTTTCGTTTGTTTCACTGTAATGTGTCATTTGGCTCGGCTTGTTGCCTGCTCCAGAGATGCCACTTTTAGCATCGATTATGAGATGGCTTGCGTCGATTAGATTCTCTTTGATAAGCGGTAGCAAGGAAAGCAGGACGGCTGTCGGGTAGCATCCGGGGTTTGCGATAAGCTGAGCATCTGCGATAGCGGCTGTGTTCCATTCTGTTAACCCGTATACGCTTTGCTCTACCGCATCGGCCGGGGCTGGTGTTTTTTTATACCATTGCTCGTATGCAGCTAAATCCTTTAGACGAAAATCACCCGATAGATCAATCAGCTTCGGCTTTTTACCAATAAGTGCTGGTAGTAGACTCGATGAGACCCCTGAGGGAGTGCTCGTAAACAATACATCATACTCTGCTAATCTATCAGACTCAATTTCGAGAAGCGGCTGGTCATTAATATTCATTAAATGTGAATATTTATCCGAAAATTGTATATCCTGTTCAGATGAAGAGAACAGATTCAAGGCTTCCACTTCAGGATGATTATGTAAAAAACGCACTAACTCAAGCCCACCGTACCCTGTTGCTCCTATAATCCCTACCTTCATGCACTCACCTCTTACCATTTGTTAGCAATATTATAACTATGTATAAATATAAAGTCAATTGTATTTTTATTTGTTTTTAGTAGTTTTTATGGGTGAATTATTATATACATATTGTTACAGGTGCCTGGCACCAGTAACACCTTCGTTATTGAAAAAAGCCAATCTAGTTGGAGTGTTTCCACTTAGATTGGCTAGTTTGTACAGATAATAGGTTGTGGAGTTTTGTTACAGGTGCCAGGCACCTGTAACAAAACAAAACTCATAAAAAAACAAGTCTGTACTAATTATTGTGCATAGTCTCCAGTGTAGTTGACTAAGGAGCATTCGATGACGCCTTCTATGTCCCCTATGGTTTTCATGAAGGCTGTGTTGTCGTCTTTTAGATTGATTTCTACTGTTTGTTCGGTGAAGTTATTGCGGACGGATTTGGATTTGAGTTTAGCTCCTAAGCTTTTTAGCTCTGCACGGATCTGATAGGTTGCGTCGTCTGTGTACCTAATGACTAGTAAATATGCTTGGTGCCTTACTTTCTTTTTGGAAAGCCATGCGATGGTGATACCAAATGCTAGGGAACCTATAATCGCTAATGGGTACATTTTTGCTCCTGTTGCAATTCCTGCAGCTATCGCCCAAAACATATAGACAATATCTAAAGGATCTTTTACGGCTGTTCTGAAACGGACTATGCTTAGTGCCCCTACCATTCCGAGCGATAGAATAATGTTAGTACTAATTGTCATGATAATTAGAGAGGTAATCATCGTCATTAAAACAAAAGAGACATTGTAGTTATAGCTATATACAACGCCTCGAAAAAATTTCTTATATATCCAGTAGATGAACATGCCAATAACAAAAGAACAGGCTAGGCCTAGAAAAATATCAATATAGGAAACACTACGAAATGATTCGAGATGAAGAACGCTCTTTTTTATAACGTCTTGAAAATTTACAGTATCATTCATCATTCTACTCCTCGGCTACTTATTTTAATTGATATAAAATATTGCATTAGCCTGAGCAGAAAACAACCTGCTCGAGCTATGCTAGTGGAGATTATTCTTAATTTTTACTACTTAAAATGCAAAAAGTTTACTTCTCTACAAATGACATATTTGGATATAGCGGAGCGGACGAATCTTTCTGGCTGTACTAGCTGGCGGATGTTGTCCGGGAGAAAATGATCGAATTTCACTTCTAAAATGGTTTGCTCCGAGTGTAGAGGCTCCTCTAAAATGATATTAGGGTCAAATAGATCAACCGTGTTCACGCCTGCTGCAAGTCTTTTGTCGAATGTTATCCGCACATTTCCTGGCTCGTACACATATGCCTCACGAATATAATCTACGATGACGTTTGCTCTAAATCCTCGGTATTTCAATGCCATATAAAAATCCTTTAACAGTGCATTGTCCTTGTTGGCAAGTACGTCTACTTTGCCAGCTAGAATTGCCTCATATTCTCGTAGTGAAAGAGGTGCCGATTCTTTACATATGAAATCTCCATACTTGCTCTTTCTTTCCAGGCTGATTTTTTCATTGCTTTCGTTGTAAATTCGTATACGGTACTTCTCTCTATTAAAAACTCCATTGTTTTTATCGTAGAGGGAATGATTATGGATCCCATCAAAATATAAGCTCCGTATTCCATAACCATTAGGACTGATTGAGTTTTTATCAAGTGAAAGAATCGATGATACCTTCTGTCGAATGGCCAGATAATCGAATACGTTTAAATAGTATTTCATCTCATGTCGAAATCTTTTGTCTGCAATTGCCATTAGTCCACCTCGAATTCTCTGATTCCGTTGAATTCATCTCCTTCTTCACTTAGATACATCTCAAAGGAGCTTTGTTCATGGCCTTTACTGTCTGTTACAGTAACCTTCCAAAAATATTTCCCTTCCTCAGGTTTTTTCATCGAATAAGAGTTTTGGCGAATATTTTCTTTCGTTTCTATTATTTCATTGAACTCTGGGTCTCTAGCTACCGTGACCGTATAGAATAGGTCATCCTTTTGTAAATCATAGGAGATTTGCCAAGTAAATAAAACTTCAGTGTCCGTCGTTTCAATATTATCCATATAAAAAGGCTTTGGTTTTTCTAGGTCTTCTAAGTATCTCTCCATAGCCCTTGCTGGAGTCTTCTTTATTTGCAATAATTCTTCTTCAAAAAAGGAATTTAATTGAGGTAAAAACTTTACATCTGGATCTCTATATAAAAAAGGCTCTATTAAATGTGCATATTGGTTGATTTGGTTCTCAACCGTTTCGTCATTAATTACTTCCGAAAGCTCTTGCAGCTTCTCAGTAAGCTTCTGAACGTTCTTTTCTGTCCGAAAATATCTATTATGCAAGATACTTCCCCAGTAATTACTAATACCAGCCTGATAAGTTCTTATATAACTTTTTTTTCTTTGATGTTCCCACGATCCATCATAATCCCACGGCAGGATATACCACTTTTCTGAGTTTAAAGGAGAATATAAGTAGAAATTGTTAGCGTCAGTATCCATATTGTCCATGAGTATGTTTACGGCCGTCCATGTCAAGAAATTGTCCAAATCAAAATGCTTTTCGATCGATTCTTCTATAGGTATTTTCATGTTATTTACGTCATCCAACATAGTGATCAATTTGTCATGCTCTTCTCTACCTTTAATCTCTAATATGGTTTCGAACGTTTTTTTATCATAGGTAGGATCGTTATGGGATTTTAGCTCATTTGGGTACCGACCAAATTCAAAGAAAGTGACTTTATATAAATAGCCATTGGGATCAAGCCAATGGTTTTTCAAGAACATCTCATTAGGCTGCTCCACCTGGGTGTAAAGCCCATAGTCCTCATAAGTATCATTTTCTCCAGATGTTTGATCCTTCACATAAAGATGTACGAATTGCGTACGAAGGCTAGTTAAATTTGGGATTTGCTCCATTAAATCGAAGCTCAGTTTATTTCTTAGACGGCTGGGATCTGAAATGTGTTTGTTCAAATTGATAATACGCTGGTTTTGCCACAAACCAGCGTTATCATAAAGCTTAATCTTATAAGACTTTTGCGCAGCATATCTTGCGGTGTTCCCTCTTAGGCTTATGTTGGCGTTTGCCTCAACTGCTCCGTGACCGAACATGCCTTCCTTTGGGCCAGCCCCGTCTTCTGTTCCCTCAGCAAAAATAACCTCTAATTTTTCTTCACTATATCGGTCCTCTAGTCTATTTAAACTGTACCAATCTAATGCTTCCTCTTTAGGCTTATCTTCAGGTAAGACTGTGATATACAACGACTTAATCGAGCTATCTACATCTCTTTCATATAGCCGCTTATCCTCCACCAACTTTAAATCCTTTTTGTTGTCCTGCACAATAGTTGAAGTTTCCTGAACGACTTTCTCTTCTTGTTCGCTCTTACTCTCTGTACAACCAGCTAAAATAATCGAAGCAATTAGCAGCATCGTAATAATACCTTTCGAGACTTTAAATTTCTTTTTCTGTGTGGTTATTGGCTGGGAGCAAAACGTGTAATAGTATAGGTTAGAAAACATATAGAGTAGTCGAGCGATTGCTACGACAAGGGTTACAAACGCAGCGATAAATATACCGAGTCCATCAATACCCATATTCATGGATACATACGTAAGGATTGCATTAGAGAAAAATAATAAAGCGCTGATCCATAACACTCCCTTACGGTCATCAAAATACATGAGTGCGTGGATTACAATAAAGGCAATAATATAGAAAAAATAACCTAGACATAAGAAGATAAACAAATCTAACTGCTCCATAGAAAATCCTATCCTTGGTAGATAGATTAAGCCTAATGCAATGGACAAGGCTGTAAATACAAGCTGTACCTCTACTACAAATCCAATCCTTAAAAACAATACATTTTGCATTTCTTTTTTCGCTATTTGAATACTGTTAAATGTCCCACCGTCTATAATATTTTTATAAAAGCTTAAGAATTTCTCATAAAAATCCGTTTCTACAATAACGACAAACATCACCAGGGATGGTACCACTGTTAGATACGCATAAAACACAGGTAAATCATAAAAGGGCATTAACTGAAATCGATCGGCAACCAATAGATGATTTCCTGAAAAAAACCAATAGATCATATTATGAACGTATACGCTCGCATACAAAAAGATTCCACTCAAAAAGACAGAAGGAAACTTTTGGAAGTAACGAAGAAAGGAAAAGTAGCTGTTCTCTTCGTCTCTTGGAAATACCTGCTCAAAATGGTACATAGTCATTCCTACAAAAATCGCAAAGCCGATGTCCATTCCTATCAATGCAATAGTGGTGAGGTTAATCTCCGTTAAGGTAAACAGCAAATAACTGATCGCCATGGAAGTAAGGATGGCAATTGTAAAGCTTCTCACAATACGCTTGTAATCCTTCAAAGCAGAGAGATAAATCCCCTGCACCCATATAATGACTAGCTCGATAAAAAATAAGTAGGCAGCTATTTTAAAAGCCAAGCCTGCTGAAACCCCATAAAGAAACACTCCTGCAATCATCCCTGCAAACGGTAAGATAATAATAAGTGCTCCGTAAAAGGAAGAAATGATTTTCTTCAGCTTCCGTTCATAAATACTATCCGCTATGAATCTAGTTAATACCATCGCTAATCCAGATGTCACTAGAATAGAAAAAATAAAGCAGTAGGTCATCGTTGAGATGAACAATTCATTGTCAAATGGTTTACCACCATTCTTCGTGATCATGTTTTGCTGTATAAATACTAAAACAATACAAAGAATCATTGGTCCAATCGTCGTAAAGGAGGAATATCCATAGGCTTTTAAATTTTGGACAATGCCTTCCTCTTTGAACAGCTTTCTAAGCTCAAAGCCTATGCCTGCCATGCCACTCCTCCTACTGACAAATAAAGTTCCCTATAACCTGTGATGAAACTACTTCGCTTATAGTTATTTTTCACACGATTAAAACCATTGCTTCCCATCGTTTCTCTCAGTTTTTTATCGTTACAAAGCTGAAGAATATAGCTGGCTATTTCCTCATAATTCATGACGGATGCTATAAAACCCGCCTGGCCATAGTTATCTCCCTTACTGCCTAATATTAGCTCCTTACAGCCCCCTACATTCGTTGCGACGAATGGCTTTTTACTTGCCAAGCCCTCCAATATAGCCAATGGCTGCCCCTCACTAATGCTAGTTAACAGTAGAATATCCATTTTCCCTACATACTCTTTTACGTCTACCATTCCTGTAAAGATAATTCGTTTAATCCCTAATGTGTTTACCATCTGGAGGCATTCCCTATAATACATGTCATCCTCGTCGGTTGGTCCCATGATAAATAACTCTACATTGGATATTTCTTTTTCTATTAATCCAAAGCTTTGAATCATTGTCTTGATATCTTTAATAGGTACTAAACGAACTATCGCGCCAATACGCAGAATATCTTCATCTTCTGCTGCTTGTAAGTCACTATAGCTAGATATTTCCACTCCATTCGGTATAATGACTATTTTCTCTTCCGGACACCCTAGCTCTACTTCAATTTCCTTATTTCGATCGAACAAAGTAATTACCTGGTCGGATGCCCCGTAAATGGAATTAGATAATGTATAGAAATAATTAATCCATAAATCTTTAAAATAGCCCTTTACCCAGTCCGCTTTTATAATTTCTTCTTCTCGCTCTCTCGAATAAATACCATGCTCCGTGAGCAAAAGCGGCTTTTGATGCACATGCTTCGCTAAAGTTCCAACCACTCCAGCATAGCCGGTAGATACTGCGTGATAAACGTCCGCCTCTGGCACATCATGACGAATCGTTAAGAACAAAGGTAGAATCATAGACCTCACTGTCCAAAATAACTCCGTAAAGGGTACCCTGCTATATGTCTCCCCTGCTAAGAATTCGATTAGGTCGAAGTAATCCTTGCTTGAAAGGAACTCACCAACATTCTCAAATTTTTTGCTCCTTAGAAGGTCAAATAGTTCACTCCAGTGAATGTCCTTACTGCCAGTTATAAGTGACACAAGATTATTCTTTTCCTCATCCGTAAGCTTATATCTTCTTCCCCAATTCTTTTCTTCGTATAAATACTCGTCTAGGAAGATTTCTTTCACTTCAAGTAAATTAGCTGGAAGTGTGTACCTATACTTTCCCTTTTGCTTTGTTTCTGCTCCAATAGCATAAATGATAAATTCATGCTCCGGCATTTCTGTGACTAGACTATGAATCCAGCTTGATACCCCTCCGTTTACATAAGGATATGACCCTTCGGCTATCAGACATATTTTCACGCTCAAGCTTCCTCCAATTCTATTTTGAAATTAGCAGCTTTGGCAGTAACTAAATAGGTGTTTTCATCGATAGTTAAAACTGTACAGTTGGTTAAGCTCTTTATGTTACTTGTCGTCCTAAATACATAAAAGGATTCTGAACGATAATTGGTCACGTGCCCCTCTATCGCGTATTCACTATGACTCCAAGTAACATGGGAGTAGATATTCTTGGCCATATCTAATGCAGCCTCAGTTGCCGGCAAAGCCCGAACCCATGGATACGTATGCTGAACCCGACTCATATACTTATTAAAAAGCTCATAATTTTGTTCCCATCCCATGTTGTTGCTTCGGTCTTCACTAATAACGTCATCTGGATGAACAAAGTGAGAAAATACACCGACTCCAGTCATTGTATTCGCCTCTGCCCAACGATCATAAACCTTCTCATAATAGCCAGAGGTTGCTCGTGGCATCTCAATAATTCCATCATCCGCTACTTCGAATTCCTGGACATAGGCCACTCCCTCTCCGTCCTGAGGGTATAAGGAAGAGATAACCGTTAAATCCTTCCATGCTAGCTTCAAGGCTTCTCTTCCCTCCACTGACAGCGTGTTGGATGGAGGAACATAGGAGGTAACTGTGTACTGAGGAAAAGCATTTTTAGTATAGGTAACAAGCTCTTGAATGGATTTGAACATGTCAGACTTCTTTTTCCATTCCTTATAGCCGTAAACTTTAGAAACCTCTTTATCCATTACTAACGATTGATGATTATAGCCGTGGAATCCTAATTCCCCTCCGCTATCTATTAACTCACGTCCATAAGATATTAAGTAATGAGTATCCTTGTCGTCTATATTATCGAAGGGAGGCTCTACTCTATCGTTATATGTTTCAATGATGGCTCCGGTATATTTTAAATCGTAGTCTCTAGCAGTTTTCAACATATCTGGCCACCAAATTTCCTGATAAAAAGATGGGATATCCTTCTTATATTCGTCATAAATAACCTGCGTAGTACCTCTAACAATTGGTGCAGGGAAGTCATCGATGAAAAATACTTTTAGATTAAAAATTGGATAGATGAAATTGGGCTCTAGCAAGCTTAATGCACCTACAAAAAAGCCGCGGTTTATCTTCTCCTGGAGTAAGGTTCCATTGAAACTCATAAATGCCCCTTCCCCATAATTCGATTTCCATAACAGTGGAATGTCCTGATAACTTTTCGCTAATAATTCTGCCTCATCAGCTAGCGCTATACTTAAGGATGTATTAGTAATAAATTCATCATCGATTATGAGATCTTTCTCTCCTATCAACACGTTAGAAGTTAGTTTTATTCCCTTCGTGTTTATATAATCGTGAAAAGAAGTGACTCCAACTTTACGGTATAAAATTTGATAATGATCATCAGGCTCTAGGACCGACATGAAAAGAATATATCCACCTTGATGAACATACTGCTCCACATTTTCTATATCTCCTAAATGTCCTATTTTGTCTGTCGCGAGAATCACCACTTTACAATTGCTTAACTCTTCCAATCTTTCCTCCACATTTACTTCTAAAGTCTTCATTTTCATATATTCCAAAGATTGTATCGCATTATCTTTTAATCTATTACTGTAGGCATCAGCCTTATCATAGAAAACACAATAAGCGTCGCCACTTGTAATAGGCTGTTGTTCACCAAAGCCGTTTTTCATAATCTCTTTCTTTTCCTCTATCAAGCTTTGATTTTGTTGAAATTGTAAGACAAACTTGGAATGGGCGAATTGAAGGAGTAAACCAAATAATAAGACTAGTATTAAAATGATATATATTTTTTTAGAGAAGTTCCCTGTTAGCTTCATGTTCAAATCCTTCCGACCAATACCTTACGATAGTAAGTCCCCTATTTGAAAATTGGATAGTTGAATTTTTTAATCGATTCAATGTTTCTTGTAGCTTAATAGAAGATTTAGTAGTGTAAAATAATTCAATGAAACAAATATAAGGTTCTTCAGAGGCTGGAAACTTCTTCTGATATTGTTTACATGTAGTTTCTGCTGCTAAATATTCCTTCATCTCTACCTCTGCTCTAAACTTTTCCTTATATATGTGTTCCTCTGATACGTTATGAAGTATCAACTGTTCTAACACTTCGATATATAAATACTTATATTTCTTTAGGGTCTGTTCATCTAAAAAGCCACTGTTCATATAGGACTTGATAGCATTGGTGTACGATATAGCATTTGCGACATCTTGTTTATTACTGTGGTAGGCATCCGAAAGCTCCATAATGGCGATGGATAGCTTTCGCTTCACTTCCATTACTGCGGTAACAGCATAATGTGAAGTTTCAGGATCCTCATTTAGCACGGCTGTTTTTATAACCTCCATATACTCCAGTGGATCTTCCTTTAATACGTTAATCATCGCTTTTCTTCTAGCAGCATAATTACTAATTACTAATGCGTCCTCTATTGGAACAATATTCAATTCTTTTTCTTTATCTATTTTTTCTTGGCTTGATAATATTTCCAAGGCTATATCCTCATTCATCTGATTAATATAGCTATCTAGCTCTTCTCCCTTGTTTACTATCGCCCTTTTTGGCCACTGAATGGGCAAAAGCCACCCGATAACAGGTAGAAAACTTACAACTATGAACTTCAGTATCCATTCCTTTACGTTTCTCTGTGTGATGAAAAATAAAATGATAGCCGATAATATAAGGTAGATTACATAGACGTACATCATCTTAAAGCTCTCCTTCTACCAGCTTTAATACAATGCCTTTTTCACTTAGCCTGGATACTAGTTGCTCACCTGCTTGCTTAGAAGTATTAGCAAGCAAAACTAGTAGATGATGCTCGTTGCTCTCTCCTATATAATCTGTTTCATCAATTTCTTTGGATATTTCTGTGGCGTCATGAATGAAGGTTTCCTCATTTGTCATTCCTTCTAACAGAAGATACGGTATTTGAAATTTGGTATATGCTTCTCTTTTCGTTTGAAGAATTTTTTGGAAGACAGATTCCTTTAACACTGGACTCTGCGCCAGAAAATGTTCTTGCTCTGACAGGCTTTGAAAGTGTAGTGCCCTAACTAGTGCAGCTTCTATCAATTCTGTAATAATTTTAAATAGGTTTTCATGATAAAGTGAAATATGCTCGAATTCTAAGTCATCAATTGTAATAAGTGCTATTTTTTCTTCACTATTTGACAGGCAGGCAGCCATTAAAGGGGCATTGGGGAGGAGTGTTTTATTCACAAAAATACTTTTCTTGTTTGCTATTTGCTGAACATAATCATCTTCTACCTTCAGAGTTGCAGAAGATTTAAAGGAGCCTGAATCTGCTACTAATTTGTAGGAGGCATTGTCATTCGAAAACTTATATATAGACACTTTTTTTACCTTCATCATTTTTTGTAGCACATCTATACTGTTCAAATAAATACGTTCAGGGTCTAGGGTGTCTAACTCTTTCAGGAGATAATGTATTTTTCCAAGTCCGTCTCCTGTATTGAGCACGCGTAGTTGCAGCTCTTTTTTTACTTCTCTCATCTCTGCATGCATGTCACTTAAAAAAGAATAGCGATCTTCATGCTCCTCCAGTTTACTTTTTTGTTCTTTTAATAGGTTGTTCTTTCGTTCAATTGAGTAGCCTACAATAAGCCCTATGGATAGAAAGAGTGCCACTTGCAAGAGGAAAGAGGTATCGTACGTAAGGGAGATCAACTCTCTACCTTCTAGTGTTTTTTCAAAGATGAGGAGTCCAATAGAAAGGCAAACAGCTATAATAGACTGCCTATTCCCATAAATCACACCTATAATTAATATATAAAATAAGGCAAAGTCTACTATATTCAAGACGCTCACTTGGTTTGCTAGAGTTAACCAAGCAATCACAGAGAATACCAGCACATTTTCTATATAGGGCTGAAATTGTTTGAAGAGACTAGGAGCTTTTTTGGAAGAAGTAACTGTTTTTTCGGACGTCTGTTTCGCTTTTTTATCCTTCATCCACTCATATGTCTGCTCCAAACCCCGTTTCATACTAAACATTGGGCTCCAGTCTAAATCGTTTACTAACTTTTCATTTGATAGAGAGGAACGCTGAATGTCTCCTTCCTTGGCAGCAGTGTAGGCAACCTCTGTTTCTCCATGAAGCTCCTCCATCAAACCGACCAACTCATTTATGCTTATTTCACTATTCGTGGACAAGTTGTAAATTCCACTTAAATTAGAGTTTGACGTCCGATAAATGGCGTCTGCAACATCGCCTACATAGATGAAATCTCGTGTTTGTTCTCCATCACCGTATATTTCTAAATGTTTACCTTCCGTTATTCTCTCTAAGAAAGTAGAGACGACTCCACCTTCTCCTGTATTGCCTTGACGAGGCCCATATACATTAGAGAATCGAAAGACGACACTTTCATAGCCATATAGTTCTCGCCATTTTTCACAATATGATTCTCCTAACCACTTGCTCATACCATAAGGAGAGATAGGATTACACCTATTAGTTTCCTGTAAGGGAAGCTGTTCATTAGCCCCATAAACGGCAGCAGATGATGCAAAAATAAATTTCCCTACTTTATACTTGTGAGATAGGGATAATATATTCACTAAACCTACTGCGTTAATTTCTGTATCTCGTTTTGGATCTAAAATAGATTTCATCACACTAACCTGGGCTGCCAAATGAATGACCACATCGAAGTGATAGGAACGAAAAATTTCTTCACATTTTTTATCTTCCACAGAAACGATATAACTCTTATGCTTGAACTTAATATGTTCTTTATTTCCGGTAGATAAATCATCCAAGATAAATACATCATAGCCTTCTTTAAAATATCGGTCGGCTACATGAGAACCGATAAAGCCATATCCACCTGTTATTAAAACTCTCAAATAGATAACATCCCTCTCCATCAAATTGTAGAAGATCTTTTACCACCAACGTAAGTTTTTAAAGAAAGTTGTTACTGGTGAAAAGAAAAAAGGTTTCTCTTCAAATAAATGAATAGTGTTGTTAAGATAAATATTACACATTGCGTCGTCCCCTAAGTTTTGGAGGTATTCATCTTTTTCCTTGCTGTATATTATGTTATTTAAAATTTGGTTTTCTTTTGTGTTCCATTGCATCGTTATTTCTCCATAGCCTTCATCTGTCTGGTCATTAAACATGAGAACATTGCTCACTATGTTATTGTTGCTCGCACCTCCATTGTTTTTTTCTGCCCCTCCCGCAATTATTCCGGCTCCATTATTGGAGTAAATAATATTATTTTTCACATCAATCTCACTAGACGTTTTTCCTTCCTTCTCGCTTGCTAGCTCAATTCCGAAATCATTGTAAGCTACTATATTATTTACAATAGTAAGCTGAGTAGAACCATCTGCATAAATTCCACCAGCTGAATATTCTTTGTATGATTCATTTCTTTTAGAGCTATTCTTATAGATTTTATTGTTTGCGATGATTCCATCTCTCGCTTGATCTACGCAGTCGTCTGTTTCACAAGCATTGTAAAACCCTGCAACATCAATTCCAATGTTGTTATTATGATGAATTTCATTGTGCGTAATAGCGAACTGTTGTATATTCCCACTAAAGGTAAGTGCCTCACTGCTTCCGAGTTTCAGATGGTGAATCTCATTGTTATTAACCGTAATGCTACTCATAGCGTTGGAGGTATTCCCATAAATGAGAATGCCATGTGCATTTCCTTTTCGAGATTTATTTTCAATATGGTGAATGTTATTAACGGAAAGATGAATATTGCTACTTCCGCCTTTTACCAGTATTCCGACCGGATATCGATTCTGTTTTCTCGTTTTTAGGTTTCTTAACTCAAATCCTTCAATTCGGATATAACTTGCATTATCTATATAAAAGAAGGCTCTCTTAGCTGATGTTACTGTTAATTTTTTCCCTTCCAGAATGGCCACCTCTCCTGGAAATGATTGAAAAGTGATATTCCCGAGGTTTTTAGAGCCTGATTTTGTTATATGAATGAATTCGGAGTAGACCCCTCCTCGTACAAACACCGTATCACCGGGTTCAAGCACCTTTGCAGCATGCTGTATTGTCTTCCACGGTTTCTTTTTAGTACCAGGGTTAGCATCTTTACCTTTTGGAGAAACATAGTAATTTTTTTCACTCGATTTTTCTGCCAACGCTACTGAATTAATTTGGATAAAAAATATTATGGATAAAAATGCAATAATTGTTACCTTTATACTATTTGGAATCATGTGATAAACCTCCTAGGCTAATATTCATTGTATGAAAAACGAATTCAATTATGCCAAACTCTTTTTATTATTTCTAAGCATATTAAAAAAGTTTCCTTATTAAGGAAATAGTGTTAATAAATTAGATGGAATGGTTCGAATTTAACCTCAAAAAAAGCAGGAATGCTGATCTTACAGCGTTTCTGCTTTTTTGTGGCTATTATATTAAGATAGAGAAATGAAAGGGGCTTGGGATTTATTTGGTATTTGGAACCGACCGATTATTTGGGAAAACCGACCGATTCTGTTGCTGAACCGACCGATTATTGAAGAAAACCGACCGATTCTCCATTTACACGAAAAAAATGCCTCGTCTAATAAGACAAAGCATTTTTATGTGGCCCATGAGTCTACACATACTTATAGCAAAGTAGAAGCTCATGGCCTATGGTTGTTATTCTTGTCTCTATGGTGGTTGCCTTGATTGTTGCCATTGTGATGATTGTTTTTCGGTTTGTCGTGCCCTTTATTATTGTCTTTTGGACCTACACCTTTGTGATCGTTCCTGGATGGGTGTTGTTTTTCATCCTTGTGTTTACGGTCGTTCGAGTGTTTCGGCTTGTCTTTTGACTGGTTAGGGTTTAGTTTGTTTTCGGGATTATGAGTTTTATTTTTTGGTGCATTTTCATGTTTGTTTGGTTGTTCCTTTTTCTCTTTCTCCGGCTTCTGGGTGGCAGCTGGAGATGGAGCTGGAACGACTGGTTTTTGCTTTTCTACACTGTTTTTTTGTTTTTCATCTACACTGGATTTTTTTTGTTGCTTTGCACTGGAATTATTTTGTTGTTCTACACTGGTTTTTTGGTGTTTATTTACACTGGAATTATTTTGTTGTTCTACACTGGTTTTGTTTTCTTTAACTGGTTGTTGTTCTTTTTGTTTGTACTTTTGAATCGATGTGTTATTTTCGTTTGCTTTTTTACGTTCTTCTGCAGAGCTTTCTGTTACATTAATATGTTGCTCTGATTGTACTGCCTTTACTTCTTTTACGGCTTGGTTTACTTGAGCTTTTACTTCTTGATTGGTTTCATTCTCATAAACGGTTGTGATTACTAATTCATCCTGAGCTGCTCCTACCTGCTTGACTGCGTGGACTAAGACAGCAGCAAGCGCTAGGTCCTCCCAATTATTAATATCGATAGGAGTGTCTTCATCGAGAGAACGGAGTGAAATAACCTGCCCGTCCTCATCTACACCGATTTCGACAGCATGCTCACCTTCTAATTGTACATAAGCATAAGCGCTCGTTTGCTGAGGGATCAAAGATGCGACACAAAATATGAGAACAATTGCCGCGACAAGTATTGGGGCTAGAATTTTAGGCTTTATTTGTGTCAGTAAAAATGGAGCTTTTGCTTCTAGCAATTGAAATTCTGCTTCGGATCCGATCATTGGGTCATCAACCAATGGGGTACCGCGCAGAAATTCGCCCTCACTTGTGAGAAAGACATAGTAATCATCTTTCTTCTCACAGACAACGCCTCGAAAGTTGCGCATCATATGATTTCTCCCTTCACATAATCTTTTATATAAACGAAGTCACTGTTGAGTAGCAGTACGACGGCAATCATATATTTGCGATGCCGTTCCAACGTTTTTCGCGATACATCTACCAGTGCTTCGATATTCTTGAGCGGAAGCTTTTTATGCTGAATAAAGGACTCGTAAAGCTCTTCGGATTCGGAAATAATTTGTGCCACTAGAAAGGCAGTTTTCCGTGTATCCTTGTGCTTTGGTGCTGAAGCCGTCAACTCATCAAATGACAAGTTATAAGTTGCTAGCAGCTCCCCAAAACGCACCAGTTCCTCTCTCCTTGCTTCCGCTCGCTGTTCTTCTGTGTATGATTCAATGGATTGCTCGTTCCATATATAATGCTGCTCGTCTATTCTATCCTCGGTAGCCCCCGTTTGGAGTAGAAGCACCTTTTCCTTGCGGGTAGCTTCCTTTCGAATAAAGTCAACAAGTCGCCTTTTTATAATAAGATGTGCAAGTGTTTGTAAGGATGCATTTTCCTCAGGATTGAATGCAAGGACCGCTTCATGAAATCCATTAAGCGCGATGCTATATTCTTCATCCTGTTCATCGATTGGCCGCTTGCAAATGTAAGCTGCCGTTTTCTTTATAAAGGAGGTATTGGCTAAGAGGAGGTCATTGATTACCTCCTCATCGCCAGCCATTGTCCCAAATTCTAGCTTTCTTTTATTCTGTTTTGATTTGAAGAGGCCATGAATGATGGACAAAAGCATATATACCCTCCGTTCTCATTATTTCCGTATAAACCTGTATTGTATCTGTCTATCCGGGAAATGAAAAGCGGTATTCTGAAATATGATTAATTTCTATCATTTTTTCCTTGCCCATGATGACCATGTTTGTGGTCATGTTTGTTATGGTGATCTTTATGTTTTTGATGCTTATCATGTTTTGGTTGTTGATTGTGCTTTGGTCCCTTGTGATGATGGTTTTCATCCTTACCATTAGGATGCTTTGGTTTCTGTTCAGCTTTCTTTTGTTCGTGAGCTGCTTTTTTTGCAGCCAATTCAGCGGCTTTAGCTTTTTTCGCTGCTTCTATTTCAGCTTGCTTTGCAGCTTTTGCTGCTTCGCGTTCTGCCTTTTCTTGCGCTCTTTTTGCTTCAGCAGCTGCTTTTTCTTGTGCTCTTTTTGCTTCAGCAGCTGCCTTTGCTGCTTCCTTAGCTGCTTTTTCTTCAGCCTTTTTCTTTTCTAGCTCTGCTTTTTTCTTATCTCTGTCTGCTTTGTCTTTGTCTTTGTCTTTAATAGGAGGAACAATGACTGGTGGCGTATTTTCTTTAGGTTCCTCTTGTTTAGCTAAATAATTTTGCAGCTCCGTAACTACAGTTTTTACTTGAGCGATAATTGCTGCTTTTTTGTCTGCATTAGGTGCTTGCTGATAGTCTTTGAATAACACGATTAATCGATCGATTGCAGCCGTAAGCTCTGGAGCTTTCTTTTGGTAGATATCTTTTTGAGTCGTTTCATACTCTGCAATAACTCGATTAATCACGTTCAAGATTGCTGCTTTTGCGTCATCATTACTAGCAGTTTCATATGCCTTCACCAATCCAACTAGCTTTTCGGTTGCCAATTCCACGGGAAGATCCTTGTTTGTAGTCGTTTGTGCTGTTGCTGCAGTCGTTGATGTTGCTGCAACCGCTTGAGTCGGCGTTACCTGTGCTGTCTCAGAAGCTGACGATGTTTCCTGTGTGTGTTTGTTTACGTCATTAATGTTTACGGTGTCGTAATTACTGTTCGCCCAAGCATAGCCTGCGCCTGATACTGTCAAAGTTGCCACTAATAGAGCAGCACCAGTCTTCTTCCAATTCTGCATATAATCACCTCGTATAAATTTTTGTCCAACTATTACCCGGACACCTAGTTATTCGAAGGCTCACTCATTTTTGTGGGGGTCGCTAGCAAACTTTTTATATTTTTTTAGTTTGTTTTATTACAGGTGCCTGGCACTTGTCATAATGTTTTAAATACATTACGGGTGCCAGGCACCTGTAATACTCACGCAACAATGAAAAAGCAGCTACCGAATATTAGGCAGCTGCTTTTTTCTTTTTATGCTTTTTCCATAGATCCTCTGCTGCTCCTGAGCCGAGTATTACACCGGCTATGATGAAGATTAGGCTGGCCAGATGATTCCACCCTAGCACCTCGTTTAAGAAAATGGCAGAGAATACTAATGAGAAAATAGTGTTTAGGTTCATGAATATCGCTGATTTAGTTGCACCCGCTTGACCTATCGAGTAGTTGTATAGCATGTGACCAACTGCTGTGCCTAGGATCGCAGAGGCAAAGAAAATCAACCAGAATACTGGATCTACTTCTGTAAATTGAACAATTGCTCCTGGCTCCTGTATAAAGCTGATAATCATTAATATAAATGAGCCGATTACAAGCATATATGCTGTCAGCAGTCTTGGATCCAATGTTCTTGCAGCCTTACTTATCACCATATAGCTCATGACCTGTGCAAGTATAGCAAGGAATACAAAGAAGTCTCCGATGGCAGAGCCCCCTAAGTCACCACCGCCTACTACAGAAAGGCTTACCCCAATTATCCCTAATACCAGACCTAGCCATTGAATCAAAGAAGGAAAATACCTTAGGATAAATGCTCCTGCTATCGCTGTAAGCATTGGCCCTGTCCCTAGGATCAGTGCTCCGTGTGTTCCACTTGTAACCGAGAGCCCAATATTCAGGAAATAGTGATGGATTACTACGTTAGTCAAAGACCCTATCGCAATATATTTCCATTCCTGCTTCGAAGGCTTTCGAATCATTTTCATTTTCCATAAAATAAGAAAAACTGTAACACCAGCTGTAAAAATACGGAAGGCGGTCAGGGTTACTGGGGATACCTCTGCGATCAAATATTTAAGCATCGGAAGATTAGCGCCCCATATTAACATAACGAGTACGAGTATACCGTAAATTTTCCACTGGTTGTTCATATAGTTATTCGCCTTACTTTCAATTTAGATTAATCTTTAGTATAGCGAAGTAATATTAATATGTTAAGTATTAGTAATCGTTTTTGATAGATTAAGATAGCAATCAAACCCAAGCATCGGTCGGACGAGAAAAATTTACGACAATTCGAGGGTAGTTTCCTACAATCCATCGCTACTTTACGACAATCAAGCCATCAATTACTACAATCACCCAATAAATTATTACAGGTGCCAGGCACTTGTAATAATCCCGCAACGGGTCAACCACTTTTAATCAAAAAAAGAGGATGTATGCCCACCTAGTGAACATACATCCTCTTTCTAGTTTAATAGAATACCATTATTTATACGTCAGATATTTAACGTAATCCTTCCAGCTAACTGCCTTGATGCTCGTCCATGACGGTGTCTCCAACGGGAACGGTAGGAAGGCTGGGGCCATCTCTGCTTTTGGTTTATCGTCTAGGACGATCATGCCATTTTCAAGTCCTGTTGATACGACAGCATGCTTGTTTAATTGGAATGGAGTATTTACTGCAGTTCGTGTAATCTTCCCTTCAGGAGTTAACACGTAAAGCTCGGCTTGTTCCTTTGACGGGTTTAAAAGCCATTCTCTTTTTATCGTTACTGCGTTCTCTGCTTGCTGTGTCGTGATTGCAGAGTTCATGTTTGCGGCAAACGGTAACTGTTCTGGCTGCTCGTTTAGTTGGATCATTACCTCGTAAAGTGGCTCCTCTGATTGCGCGTCATATTGTTTATATGCCGAAAGCCAAGGAGAGCCATTTGCAGGTACTTGTGTGATTGCAGCAATCGTTCCCTCTGCCATGGACTCGCTATGTGAGGAATAATTTCGCACTAGCATTCCTGCTTCTAGCTTATGCCATTCTTTCTCAGGCACGAAGGTAAGCAAGGATTTCTCCACGGAGTATATTTCTATAAAGTATTTGCCGTCTTTATTCTCAATCGACCCAACGGTTCCTGCGATTGGGCTAAGCAGTGACATTGCGCCTGGCTCCTGGTTTAGCTGAGCTTCCATGATTTGTAGCTGACGGTCTATCTCCGCAAGCTTTTGCTTTGCTGCTCCGATAGCCTGTGAATAGCTTCCGTCTTGGGAAAGCTGAACATCCACCTGGACATTGACATCTGTTACCTCATCGTTCGTATTACTAGTAGCTGTGTCTGTATCCGTGTAAGACCCTTCTGTATTCGATTTTTCATATTCTAGGTCACTTATAATTTGATTTAACTGCATTTGTTCCTGTCTATAGGCCTGTACCTCGGTTTCCCATATGCCTCGTTGCTCTTCAGCAAAATCTGGCTTTAGCTGGGCCAGTTCGGTATCAGCACCTATTTCTTCACCTTCTGAGACCGCTAAATTACTTACTCGTTCCACATCGACAGTCACCATCACTGCATCCGTTGGGACTACAACCGATTCTTTTTCTAGCTCCTTGGAATATGTATTCGTTTGAACAGTTTCATGATCCTTTAAGTAGTACGTTCTCGCAATCTCACTATTTTCCTCGAACAGCAGAATTGCGTTTGCTGCTATAAACGTAGAAACAATAATAGAAACTCCTATTACTAACCATTTATTCATACGGCTTGCCCCCCTTCAATCCATGTTTCAATAGGAAGAACTTCAAAGCCTGCCACAAGTAATGCCAATACTATAGGAATTGCTATTAAGATAATGATTAGATTTCGAGTAGACAATTCTGTGTAGTTACGCAGGAACTGAAACTGAATCGCAATGATTAAGCCAGTAATTAGACTTAATTCATTAAAGAAGTAAACAAAAAAATCATTATCTAAAAACACCGCTGCTAGTGGTCCAAACGATAGTACTGAAAAGTCTGTTGTATAACCAACGATTGCGTATAAAACAAAGACAAATGCCTTTTCCAATAAAAGAAGTCCGACTACAAATAGTTGCAGCACTGCAACTTTAGATAAGTCTACGTTCGTTAGCTTATGAAGCACGTAAGAAATGAGGAAAAAATAAAATGCCATGTAGACAAGCGACCAAAGAATAGCTCCTATTAAGGAGACAATTCTAGCAATAAAATAGGTTTCTCCAAATCCCTTTGCAAATAAAGTCGTAAGTCCTTCTGTGTGCATCCCCCAGATATCGCGAAGTGCAAAAAGAAGCACGCCTAACAAAGCGACCATCCATACACGTCCCTTAAAATCGCGCAATGTCGCATCCTTTAATGAATTCGCCAAGTCTTGCTGATGGAAAAGATATTTCCAAAATCTAAATTCAAAAAACACCAAGTGTTCCCCCTCTTATTGTTGAACAGTTACCTCGACGTAAGCACCTTGTTCCATCTGAATGTCTTTCGAAGATTGGAAGGTAGGGTGGATCAGTAGTAAGTAGGCTGCTCCTTTTTCTAGTTTTGTCGGTATTGCTTTAATTTGATTGGTAGATTTTTGTTCTACTTTCAAAGGGATTTTCTTGGCATCACCTAATGCGATCAATTCGATTCCCTCTTTTTTATTCAGCTGAACAGCTTCTGAAAATGTAACCGTGAATTGTTTTGTCTGCGCTACATTTTCTAGTTTAGATAATCTTTTATAAGATGGATAGCTTTCTAAAATCGTATCTAAATGGGCCTTCTCAAGCTCCATTCCCTCTTTGGTCACCACCTGTGGCTGTACCCCTGTTTTATTCACAACGGTGCCTTTAGGACCTGCAAATTCGGCCACCGTCAGTTTTAGGTAAGACCCATCCGACAATGGATAAAACGACTGCATGGAGCCCTTCCCATAAGTTCGTTGTCCGTAAAGAGTAGCTGATTTGTGATCTAATAGTGCAGCCGCAGTCATTTCAGATGCACTCGCACTATAGCCATTAATCAGTACCTTTGTATTAGTAGGAAATAAATCCTTTTGCGGTATCGATTTTACTAAACCTACCTGATTTTTCAGCATTAGCATATACGCATGAGGACTATTTGGAAATAAACCAATTAGCTCCTCCGCAGTGTTTACGTAGCCCCCGCCATTATTGCGCAGGTCTAAAATATAAGAGGTTGCACCTTTCTTTGCAAGTCGCTCCTTTCCTGCAATGACTAAGGAAGCGCCATCCTCTGAAAAGGAGTTGATGCTTATATAGCCAACGTTTCCATATAACATTTCAGTAGAAACAACTGGAACCTGAAAGCTTTTTCTTGTTAATATGTATGACTGTTTTTGTCCTGTAATCTTTAGCACTTCTATGTTAACCTTTGTACCGGCTTTTCCTGTGATTAGTGAGGAAGCCTGCTGCACAGACATGCGCTCTGTAGAATTCCCATCCACAGAAAGAATAATGTCTCCCGGCTCGATGCCAGCCTCCTTTGCTGGAGCACCGTCAAACGTGCTCACTATTTGGATGCCTTTTTCATGTTCTTCAATTGAGATCCCGATACCAGTGGGTTTATTGTTTATCGAATCTGTGTATCTTTCAAACTCTTCCTTTGTAAAGTAGGTAGAGTAAGGATCTAACTGCCCCACTATGGACTCTATGGAATCCAGTTCTGTTATGTTAGACTGGAGCTCTCCTTTGTAATATTCCTTGACCAGTTGCCTGACTTCATCAATTGGAGCTGCCCATGTGTACATGGGTGCAAGTAATAATGTTAATAGGAATACAAATGTAGTTAATCCCGAGACCTTCCTCATACCTTTTTCCCTCTTTCTATAATCTATAAACCTATCTTAACGTAAATAATTGTGAATGGCTAAAATTTCTTGTATATATTTGGTTACAAAGCTTCTATTTTATTACAAAGAAGACGGCAAAATAAAACAACCGTGAACAATACCTCACGATTGTTTATGTGAATTTAATAGTTGCAATACGGATTGAGCCTGTTGCATATGCATGCTTAGTACGTATTGACTGGCCTGCATTAATATATTAGCTTTCACTAATGCCATCATTTCCTTTGCCATATCCACATCACGTATACGAGATTCCGCTGCAGTTAAGTTTTCTTCCATGTTAACCGCGTTATTGTAGGCATGCTCCAATCGATTCGAGTATGCCCCCATTCGAGATCTTTCCCGAGAAACCTTATTAATAGCATCATCTAATCCACCGATTGTATCTTCTGCATCAGCTCTTGAGGAAATCGACAGATCATTCAAGCCAAGGCTTCCTCCCGACATATCACCAAAGAGGAGCTCTATAGACTGTCCAGCATTTGCCCCTGCCTGAATGTTAATGGAGGTGTTAGTGCCGTCAAGCATGGTCTTCGTATTGAAATTAGTATCCTTGGAGATTCTAGTAACCTCTTTTTTCAATTCCTCAAACTCAATATTAAGTAAGCTACGATCCTCATCCGTTAATGTATCAGTCGCAGCCTGCACCCCTAGCTCACGCATACGTTGGAGTATAGCATGTGTTTCATTAAGTGCTCCCTCAGCTGTCTGCAACAACGAAATACCATCCTGAATATTACGAGCCGCCTGACCAAGACCTCTAATCTGCGCCCTCATCTTCTCCGAAATAGCAAGACCAGCCGGGTCATCCGCAGCACGGTTAATCCGATAACCAGAGGAAAGACGTTCCATCGACCGATTAGCAACCGACCAATGCTGATTCATATTGCGAAGAATAGATAACCCCGTCGCACTCCACTTACCTAGCATCCTCTAACCCCCATCCACTCTACTAACCTTTATATCGACACACCCACCTAAAATATCAACAAAAAAATTTTCAAAACACTGTCTAACCTCCTAAACACTGGGTATATATTACACAGACATTACAGATTTATTGCAGGTGCCAGGCACCCGTAACAATAAAGTGTAGGAGGTATAGGAATATGGCTAAGTTCGGTTTTAATTGGGAGGATATTTTGTTTGGAATAGTGGGTTCAAGTACATTTGTTATTCTTCTTCATTTGTTTACGTCCTTTCAGTAATTTAGCCATGAAAAAACACCTTGGAAATAGAATTTTCGCAAGGTGTTTTCAAGGTATGAGATTAGTCGACATGATGTCCTCCGTATGTGTCTTTGTAATCTTGTAGTTCTCTAAAAAGAGCTGCATCTTTATGGAGTAATGCATAATCTATCATTCGTTCGAAGTTTTCTTTTTCTAAATGGTCTATAATTTCCTGTGTTCCTTCTAAGAGCATCGAGCTAGACTCGTCTACATTGTTTGCATTAATAATGGTTTGAAGGTGTACATGAATATCAGAGACTAATAGGAGTTGGTAAAGAGGAAGTCGAATAAAACGATTTCCTTTTTGGAAGACAAATACTTCGGACAGGTTCTCGACTTGTAACGAGTTAGCGTTAACTATGATCTCTTTTCCTTCTACAGGTATGAAGTCAAAAAGCTCATCGTCCTTACGCAAGGAAAAGTATTGATAGGCGAAGACTAGCTTGATCCTATCCCCTTCCAGCTGAGTATAAAAAGGCTTCATTAATTGTACAAGTAACATTCCATCCCCTCCTATCCTTTTTGAATTTTCTGATTTATTGTAGTATATCATAATATCTTTTTTTCGTGTAGTGTATTTAGCCAAAAAAGCGAACGCTAAATGCATTCGCTATTAAAATATTTCTATTTAATTTACAATGCACTCTCTATCTTCCTTTTTCCTCTAGGGCATATAAAAAAACCATATCTTTCCGCACTATATTCTACTAAAATAGCATCATAAATCCTTTGTAGGATTTCCTCTCTTGATACCTCTTTCACACAATTTATATAGAACAGAAGCATATTTCGGTTAAAGTCCAGCTGAAGATCATAGATGCTGAAATATTCCGATACGATTAAAGGTATATGCTTCATATCTTTTTTAGGACTTTCTACAATGTATTGTACGTTTTGCTTTTTAACTCCAATTAGCTTCACATGATTTAAACCATTCTTCGAATAACCATCTAAAGAATCAAACAACAAAGGGATAAATACTTGGATTCTTTCTACTACTTTCCTCTCCTCTCTTAAGTAAATTGTCCTATAATACTTTTATACTGCATTACATCAAAATAATTACATTAATCTCCAATTTGGCGATTTTTAATCTAACCTTCTCTCTTTTCGTTATTCTTGTGGCATTGTTGAGGAGGGATTATATGGCCTTTTACGAGCATATCCGGGCGTACCGTGAACAATTAGATATTACTCAAATGGAAGCTGCTAAAAGAATGGGTATTGATCATTCTGCATTGTCTAAGTATGAAAAAGGTGATTTAGCAATCCCTATTAGCTTACTGGGGACAATCCAGGAGGTTTATGCCATACCAAAGGATGATTTTTTACATATGCTGATGGGCAAGCCTTCTAAAAGTAAGAACCCTGGGCTAGAGGCGCGAGAAAGTCGAGCAAGATACTTAGAGTCCTTTTATGAGGAAAACATAGCACCACTACAGCATCTGAAAGAGTTCCGTGAGTTAGTGATGGATATTAAATCGCATTCTAACGATGACAAAGAGCTCAAGCGGTATATAAAGAAATTAAAAACAGAGTAAGGTCCTCACTTTTTTCAATACTAGTGAGGCTTTTTATTTTGCTTTTTTTCCTCGGAAACAGTTTTGCTCTCCCTTTGGCTTTTATTCGAGCAGGTTTAAACGTATAATGGAAGGAAAGCCTTTTTTATTAGGAGAGATTTGTTTGAACCTAACTTCGTATCAAAAATTAGCTCGTCATTATAAAGAATATATAGATACATCGATGAGAAATATAGAAGAGAAATTAAATCCGACAGTCACAGAAGATGAGGAACTCGTAAGAAGAGCAACCTTTTTTGTACGTAATGGTGCGGTATCCATATCAAATTATTCCCTATCCGAAAACCGGGTAGATTTTGTTATCCGAGACGTAACAAATATTGAGGTTAAATATTTGCCAATGGTAGACCTCATTCATTGTCCTTGCCAAATGCAAAAGCCATGTAGACATATTGTTGCAGCGGTTTTTTATCTATATCAACAAAACTTTTCCTTATCGGATTGGGTTTCTAATTGGAAATCCAACTCGGAGCATTTACAACTATCGTTACTTTCCAATGAAAGAAATCCGAAAAACTGGGATTTTATTATCGATAATTTTTTCCGAAAGTTTATCTCAAGTTACCCGCCAACTAGCTTCTATTTGTTAGAATTTGCAATCCATGATCTAGAAGCTCAGGTTCGAAAATCTCGACCATTTGAGCGAGAATGGCAACCTATTTTTGATGTGTATGTCAAGCTAGGTATTCTGCAACGTGCCTGGTTTTATTTTAATGAATATGCCGAAACTAATATGCGCAACCGAGTGTATCAGTTTTTAACAAACTATACTGAGGATTTAGATGAGAGTCTGTCCCAACTAGCTGCAAAACCTAGAATGTTCGCAGCGGACCCGTTTTACGATCGAATGATGGAAATTATACGTTCCTTTTACTATGAGGAGGAAGGGCTGATCTATTACCGAAAGCACATATACTTGGCTTTCTGGGATGCCCTAGTAACAGATAAGGCTACTCGTATGCAAGAGGTTAAATACCTGCAGGAGCTTACTATAGAAGAAGATGGACTCATGTTAAATATGGTGCTGCCATATTTCTATCTTACCCTGTCTATGATTGATGAGCTTTTGGAAGCAGCGGAGAATATGGATAGAAACCAACTACTAGAGTGGGTAGAGGTTAGTGAAAAGGCTCTTCATGCGTCCAACAAGGATTTGGTAAATGAGCTGAGTAGAAAGCTTTTGCCTCATATCTCCTATTATTTAACGGAAGTCATTCAACATCCAGCAAAGGTTATGCTCATTAGAAGACTACAAATACTATTCAACCAAGTGGACTTAACAACAGAGGAACTGGAAAAGCTATATTTATCTTTTGGTTTATATGGGATCCAGGCATACTCCGGTTTATTGATCGAACAGAAGCGGTATAAAGAATGGATGGCGCTTCACCAGGCTACCAACTCTTCACTAGAGTATACGGAGTCCTGTGGTTTAGCGGTTGTAAGAGAGGAAGCTCCTGAAGTACTTCTTCCACTTTATCATCATTATGCCATGCGTTATATCCAAGAAAAAAACAGATACAGCTACAAGCAAGCTGTTCGCGTTTGGAAGAAAATGAAACAGGTGGCGAAGAAAGCAAACGAAATTGACTATTGGAATGCTTACGTAGAAAGTGTTCGTGAAAAGTATCGCCGACTTCGCGCCTTGCAACAAGAAATAGAGAAAGGAAACCTGCCATTATGAATAAGCCTTTATCTATTACAAAAGAATTTTCTCTGTATATCGAACAAGCAGCAAATGGAAGCTTTCTTTTATCTACAAATGGAGTTTCCATTCAAGAATGGGTGGAGGCTCTCTACTTAAATCATCGTGAAAGCTTTTTTGGACTCAATGCACAAATTGAGGAAAACGTATTAGTTGCTTCTCCAGTAGAGGTAATGGAGATTTTCTCTTCTGAAGGGCATCCCTTTATCACCTTTTCTGCGGCAAATGAGTCTGCTCAAGAGTGGCTAACGACGTTTAAAGAAGCTGGAGGCGTTTGGAGCTCACCAGACCTTTGGAACACAGTCGAGCTAAAGGAGAATAATTTAGAGGTTTCGGCTCCGCTTGAAGAACGAGGAAAGCAGCTTGTCCAACATGCCATTCAGCAGAAGCTGTTCCAGGCCGGGCTGACGATGGAGGATTTACCTGCCTTAATACCATTCTTCCAGCAGGGCGGCTGGCCGATAAAATCCCAGTCGACTCACCCGAATCTATTGGTTGCCTTACGTCTATCCGAGCCAGATGAAGCAGATGACACATGGTTAATAGAGACAGTTGTTCGCGGTAAGAAAAGCAGTGTCTATTGGACGCCTGCCTACCGTAAAAAGACATCACCTATTAAGGAAGCACTGCCTGATAAATGGAGAGATTATAGCACCTACATCGAGGAAACTCAGGATAAAATATTTTCCCTTGTTTCCTCAATTGATGCTGTAGAGTTATCTACCTTTTTCTCTTCACCGTTAACTGATGAAGAAGTGCGTGTTTTTTTACGTGATGACTTGATCAAATTACAAGCTCTTGGATTTGAGGTTGTCCTTCCAAGCTGGCTGAAGAGCCTCAAGGAATCCAAAATGAAGGTAAAAACAATCGCAAAGACTGCTAATACGTATAAGACAGCTGCAGGTTTAAATGAAATTCTTCAGTTTAACTGGAACTTTTCTTTAAACGGTCACGAAATTTCTGCAGATGAATTTCAAAAAATGGTCAATGAAAACCGTTCTTATATTCAAGCAGGAAACGAATGGTTCCGAATTGATGCTGCATGGATGCAACAAATCCGAAAGTTGATGAAGCAGTCCGAGGATGAAAATTGGACGGTGAAGGAGCTATTGTTCCGTGAGATTCCTGAAGAAATTGCTTTAGCCATTGATGATGACGAGCAGTCTGATGAGGATCCACTATTTCAATTTGAAATGCAGCAATCTCTTAAGGTATTAATGGAACAACTTTCAGAGAAAAAAGGTTATCCTACGGTTGATGTATCATCCAACCTATTAACCTCATTACGCCCATATCAGCAGCTAGGATTAGACTGGCTTGTCTTTATGCGCAATGAAAAGTTTGGTGCCTGTCTGGCAGATGACATGGGACTTGGAAAAACTGTTCAATTGATCGCCTATCTGCTCCATGTTCATGAAAGCGGAGAACAAAAGACACCATCCTTAATCATTTGTCCGACCTCTGTTCTTGGAAACTGGCAGAAGGAGCTAGCTAAATTTGCTCCATCGTTAACTGTTCAAACTCATTATGGGACAGCACGAACACGGGAAATAGACAAAGAAGCAGATGTCGTCATTACTACTTTCGGTACTGCAATGCAGGACATTGAAGCATTACAGGAAATAGAGTGGTCTAGCATTACACTCGATGAGGCTCAGAATATCAAGAACATGCATACCAAACAATCACGTGCCATTCGAAAGCTAATTGGTAAGCATCATATCGCTTTAACTGGAACACCGGTTGAAAACAGACTATCCGAGCTATGGTCCATCTTCGACTTTATCCATAAGGGATATTTAGGCTCTTTCCGTAAGTTCCAGGAAAATTATATAGCACCAATAGAGCGAGATAACTCAGACTCTGTAAAGCATAAGCTACGTGTCAAAATTCAGCCCTTCCTATTAAGAAGAACGAAGCAGGACCCAGAATTATTGCTTAACCTACCTGAAAAGCTGGAACAGCGAGAATACTGCGGCCTTACTACCGAGCAAGCTGCTTTGTATGAGTCTCTCATACAAGAAACAGTTAGTAAGCTGGATACGCTTTCCGGCTTTGAGAAAAAAGGACTCATCTTAAAAATGCTTAGTAAGTTAAAGCAACTATGTAACCACCCTGCCCTTTACTTGAAGGAGCCTTTTGATGACGCAGAAGATATGCTTGAACGCTCTGAGAAGCTAGCACGAATTGTGACTCTGGCTGGTGAAATCGCTGCCCGAGGCGAGCAATGTCTAATCTTCACCCAGTACATTGGCATGGGCCATTTACTACAGCATTGCTTGACGGAGCTATTCCAAATTGACGCTCCTTTCCTAACAGGAAGTATGCCAAAAAATCAGCGTGACCATTTGGTTGAAGCATTTCAGGCGAAGGAGTTCCCAGTTTTCCTTCTATCATTGAAGGCAGGTGGAACAGGACTGAATCTTACAGCTGCTAGCCATGTCCTTCATGCCGATCGCTGGTGGAATCCTGCGGTTGAAAACCAAGCGACAGATAGAGCTTATCGAATCGGACAAATGAATTTTGTTCATGTTCATAAGTTTATAACAATTGGTACAATTGAAGAAAAAATTGATAAGCTACTTGAAGAGAAGCAGGCATTGTCTGAGGAACTGATTCATTCTAGTCAATGGATCACGGAAATGTCTGACGCAGACTTGAAGGATTTACTCACCCTTTCTATTTAAAATTTTTTAGCAAAAACCTGGCCAGCGATTGGTCAGGTTTTTTTCTCTCTTGTATCATTTGATTTGGTTGCGGCCATTCAAATTTTTACACTGGAAGTTTTTTTATTTGTTCTGCTGGAAATTCAAAATCACTTTCTACTTGCTTATTTTCTTCTTTACTTTGTTCTGTTTCGTCACGATTTTTGGTAGCTAAAAATCGGATATCCTCCACTATAACCTCCGTAACGAATACTCTTATGCCCTCGCCTTTTTCATAAGATCTCGTATTTAAGCGGCCAGTAATTCCTACCAAGGAGCCCTTTCCACAGTACTTCACAGTTGTTTCAGCTAGCTTCCCCCAAATCGTGCAAAGGACAAAATTTGCTTCTTCGCTCTTATAGCCTTTGCTTACAGCAACTACAAATCCTGTTTGTACTCTCCCCTCGGATAAGTGTTTCAGCTGTGGAGCCTTCGTCATTCTTCCAATTATCGAAACTGTATTCAATCTGTCACCTCCTTCATTAGCCATATCATAAGCTTTACAAGCATTATTGGCAAAATCGCATTTTAGCGTTTTGGGGCGTTATTCCAGACTAAAATTCAAAATTGAAAACCTCTTTTTCGACAATCCCTTTCTCCTTCTCATTCCTAAAAATCAAAAATAGAAATTTGCTAGTTTTATAATTATTTTTTTCCATAGAATCCCTATGCTATAATGGAGAATAATTAGCCAGACTAAAGGTGGATTGTCTATGAAAACTTTTAAAATGATTTCCGTATCCCTTATTCGTAATAATGAAGAACTGCCGATTCTATTAGAGGATGGTATTGTTATTAACCAAGAGAATACCAGTCGTTCTTGGATTTTAGAGTTATTTATCGACCAAAAACACGAGGATTTCTTTAATGAATTAAAAGCATCGAATGAATTGTTTAACGCCAAGGTTGTCATCTCTTACCCGGAAAATGAACCCGCTCATTTTGAAGTAGCGACATACTCCGTGAAAAAAATCGGTGATCATCTTTCCGTCCTGCTTCGCGGAACGTTAAAGCGTGTACGTAGAAAATATGCCGAATCATTACTGGCAGAGCTAATCGAGGATGGATTAATTGGAGAAGAATTATTAACACAATTCGAAAAGGATATGAAAACAAGACCTTCCCTAAAGAAAGATAAAGAAAGCTGACTCCAATTGGAATCAGCTTCTCTTTATGTGAAGAATTTTTTTATCGGCCATTGCCATCAACAGTAGGTTCGTCTACCCATGTACCTTTGTCCATGTCTAATGTAGAGTTTCCATTACCATTATTTCCGCCCATTGTACCGTTATTATCATCGTTATTTATTCCACGGTTGCCATCATAATCGCCACTACGTCCGTTACCTTCGTTCATACCATCAGTTGTGCCAGTACCAGCTCCACCGCCATTACCTCCAACACCGTTACCAGTATCTCCACCTGGTGAAGGGGTGATCACACGATTACCATTGTTTAACTCTCCCATTGGTGTTTCGTTGTTTGATGGTACTGCTTCATCGTTATTACATCCAACCAATAAAAACGAACATAATGCAATAGTAGGAACAGCTTTTTTCCACATAAAAAAATTCCTCCTTTCTTGATATCGTCATCACATCTTCATGTGACTTACGATAGGTTATCCAAGAGAAGAAGGAACTATCCTATGGCATTATTACCTCTTTTTTCAACAAAAATAAAATTGTATATACTTATCTAGAGGTGAAATAATACGATTAAATGTTATTTTGTACAGGTCCTAGTGCAAACAGGATATCTGTTTCACAAACAAGCTCGCCATCTACTGTCGCAATAGCGTGTCCTTTACCCATCGGCCCGCGAAGCTTAGTCAGCTCCACTTCAAGTTTCAGTTGATCGCCTGGCTTCACTTGGCGTTTGAAACGACAGTTATCTATTCCTGTAAAGAAAGCGAGTCTTCCTTTGTTTTCAGGAATTTGTAATACTGCCACTGCTCCAACTTGGGCTAGCGCTTCCACAATAAGAACGCCTGGCATTACCGGATATCCAGGAAAGTGACCATTAAAGAATTCTTCATTAATCGTTACATTTTTTAATCCTACCGCTCTTTTACCCTCTTCTATTTCCAAAATACGATCTACCATTAAAAATGGATATCGATGAGGTAGAATAGCTTGTATTTGCTCCGTTGTTAGCATGGAATCGCCCTCCAATTATTTACCGTCTTTAATGTCAAATATATGCTGGTACGTTTCCCATTTGAGTGCATCCTTTGACTCGCCTTCGCCTATTACTCCGTAGCCGACCATAAGTCCAGCAGCTACTGCCACTGCTATAAGAGCCGCAACAATTAGGATACGCAACCAAATTGGAAACATACGAATTTGAACCCATTTGGTTTGTTTCGTTTGCTCTGTTGAATCATTTGCTGGTTCTTTCTTATTTGCTTGCCCTTGTGCTTTTTCTAGCCTACGTTGTTGTCTGCTAGAAGATTTTACTTCTTCTGTCATACAAATTACTCCTTACTAGCGTATCCCATTAATTAAGCCCATCATTTGATCTGCAATGGAAATGGAACGTGCACTAAACTGATACTGCCGTTGAGTGGTCATTAAGTCTGTCATCTCTTTGGAAACATCCACATTAGACATTTCTAACACTTGGTTGCTTAAAGAAATTTCTCCTCTGGCCGCTCCTTGTAAATCTACCATAACATCCTCAGCATTTGCACCTAGTTCATCTAAATTCTCTGGTATAACAATATACGCAGCAGACAAGTGTTCCATGAATTGAGGTTTTTGCAGTACAGAAACTGCTAATTCTCTTTGTTCAGTTGTGCCATCTGGATACTCCGCTACTAAGACTCCGGATTCATTGACAGAGAATCTGGAAACACCTTCTCGTAAGGTAATCGCTTGTCCTTGTGCGTCGGCTACTGGATATCCTTCCCCGTTAACGAGCATCAGCTGACCATTCTCTATTGGAGAAACATAAAACGCTCCTTGACGAGTATAAGCTGTTTTTTCACCATTTTGGCCGTCTGGCATAATAACCTGAAAGTATTGCTTAGGCTCCTGGAAAGCAAAATCTAGGTCTCTACCAGTAGATTGGATACTCCCTTGCTTCCAATTCATCTGCGACTGAGCAAGCGCTGCTCCAACCCCATAACGAATACCTACAGGTGACTGTCTGTCGGCTTTATCTAACTTATCATTGTTGAATTGCTGATACAGTAATTCCTGAAACTTAACCTCTTTTGATTTATAACCATGCGTATTAGAATTGGAAAGGTTATTCCCTATAATATCTAATTGGTTTTGTAGTTGGGACATCGTGTTGGTTGCTGTAATCATAGTACGTAGCATTTACCGCACCTCCTTCATTAGTTAAACTCGGCCAACCTCGTTGACTGTTTTTTGCATACTTTGATCGTATGCTTGAAGTATTTTTTGATTTGCCTCAAACGTTCTATACGCAGACATGAGTTCTGTCATCGTCTTTGCGCTATCCACGTTAGACCCTTCAATATAGCCCTGCTGCATCGCAAAGCTTACTTCTCCATTGTCATATGCGGAAGGTAGCCCATTGCCATCTTCGGTTCTAAATAAACCATTGTCTTGTTTAACTAAACGATCAGGTGTTGCTGCAAAGGAAACGCCAATTTGAGAAACAGACTCGTTATCCACATAAATCTGTCCATCATCGCCTACGCGGAAGTCATCATTTTGCATTTGAATGCGTTGTCCGGAAGAATTTAATACATATAACCCTTGAGCATTCGTCAGAAAGCCTGCTGCGTCTAACGTAAAGTTACCGTTTCTAGTGTATGCCTCTCCACCTGCAGGATGCTCGAGACGGAAAAATAATGCACCAGCTTTTCCTGTTTCAGCATCCACTGGAAGCCCACCATCTATTAAAGCAAGATCTGTATTCAAATCCGTTTGCTGCAGCTGTCCTTGGGTTTGCAAGGCAACAATCTCAGACATATACACGCCTGTACTAATTCCACCAACTGTAGAAAGAGATTTCCCGCTTATCGGATTCTCTGTTGGAATTTTAGTCGGCCCTAAACGTGACATTAACATATCAGGAAACGAACGAATCGTTGATTGATCTGCTTTAAAGCCTGGTGTATTCGCATTTGCCATATTATTGGTTAATAGCTCGGTTCTTCGCTGTTGGGCAATCATTCCAGATGCTACTGTATTAAATCCTCGAAACATGATGAAGCCTCCACTCTTATCTTCTACTTATTTTATCGATATTATCAAGCATAATTCCAGTGCCAATCGCAACACAATCCATCGGTCTTTCTGCAGTAAACACAGGAACCTTTAATTCTTCCATCAATAAAGTATCCATTCCATGCAATAATGCACCACCACCAGTAATAATTACACCACGGTCAATAATATCTGCAGATAGCTCTGGTGGAGTCTTTTCTAGCACATTTTTAGCCGATTGTACAATAACCGATACAGACTCTCTAAGTGCATGTTCAATTTCATCGGACTTGATCGTAATCGTTCTTGGTAAACCACTTACCATGTCACGTC
The DNA here is from genome assembly GCF_038593405.1 of Psychrobacillus sp. FSL W7-1457. Taxonomy (NCBI): domain Bacteria; kingdom Bacillati; phylum Bacillota; class Bacilli; order Caryophanales; family Bacillaceae; genus Psychrobacillus; species Psychrobacillus sp. FSL W7-1457. Next base: position 678,258 of record NZ_CP151993.1, on the reverse strand, counting down.
CGCGAATATCCATTTCCTCATGACGACTGTCTGGAAAAACTGTTCCAACCGCAATTTTTATATTTTCTGCAGTTCGTTCTCCGATCAGCAGCTTGTACTCTTTTTTAATATATTGAAGGATATCATTATCAAAAACGTCTCCAGCAACTTTGATGGATTCAGAGGTAACAATATCACCCATAGAAAGTACCGCGATATCAGTAGTTCCCCCACCAATGTCCACGACCATATTCCCGCTAGGTTGGAAGATATCCATACCTGCTCCAATCGCCGCAACTTTTGGCTCCTCTTCTAAATAAACCTTTTTCCCGCCAGACTTTTCTGCTGCTTCACGAATGGCTTTTTGTTCAACACTTGTAATGTTTGTAGGACAGCATATTAAAATACGTGGCTTCGATAAAAAGCCCTTTACATTTAATTTATTGATAAAATGCTTAAGCATCGCTTCTGTCACATCAAAATCAGCAATTACTCCATCCTTTAATGGACGAATCGCTACAATATTTCCTGGGGTTCTACCTAGCATTTGTCGAGCTTCTTCTCCAACTGCTAGTACTTTATTCGTATTTCTATCTAAAGCAACCACGGAAGGCTCGTTTAATACAATCCCTTTACCCTTCACGTGAATTAACACATTTGCTGTCCCTAAATCAATTCCTATATCTTTTGCAAACATTACTAGTGTTTCCCCTTCCTCACTAAAACTTTTATATGTAAACTCCGTAATGTATCTAACATCTAATTTTATCATAGTTTTGTCAGAATAACAGTTTTTTTAAATAGCATTTTGGACAAAAAAGTATAAAAAAATAGAAATTTTTGACGAATTAGAAACTATTATCACTATTCCTGTCTAGGCAAGTGTTCTTACCCTTATATCGGGACTTTAGGTTTAAATTAAATAGGGGGTTCTTTAAAAAATACACATAGGGGAGTTTTATATACACGGGGATGGCTTGAATTGGAGTTTTTGAGAGTGTTGCGGGAAAATTGGAAAGTGTTGCGCTTATGGCCTAAAGTGTTGCGGGAATCTAGAAAGTGTTGCGCCTTTTGATCAAAGTGTTGCGCTTACCACTTAAAGTGTTGCAGTTTCGAAAAGTGTTGCGCATATGGCCTGAAGTGTTGCGGGAATCTCGAAAGTGTTGCGCCTTTTGATCAAAGTGTTGCGCTTACCACTTAATGTGTTGCAGTTTTGAAAAGTGTTGCGCTTATGCCCTGAAGTGTTGCGGGAATCTCGAAAGTGTTGCGCCTTTTGTTCGAAGTGTTGCACTAACCACTTAAAGAGTTGCAGTTTTGAAAATTGTTGCGCATATGCCCTGAAGTGTTGCGGGAATCTCGAAAGTGTTGCGCCTTTTGCTCGAAGTGTTGCGCTTACCACTTAAAGTGTTGCAGTTTTGAAAAGTATTGCGCATATGGCCTGAAGTGTTGCGGGAATCTCGAAAGTGTTGCGCCTTTTGCTCGAAGTGTTGCAGTTTCCAAAAGTGTCGCGCTTATGACCTGAAGTGTTGCAGGAATCCCGAAAGTGTTGCGGGAATCCCAAAAAGTGTTGCGCTTACCACTTAAAGTGTTGCAGTTTTGAAAAGTGTTGCGCTTATGCCCTGAAGTGTTGAGGAAATCTAGAAAGTGTTGCGCATATGGCCTGAAGTGTTGCGGGAATCTAGAAAGTGTTGCGCCTTTTGATCAAAGTGTTGCGCTTACCACTTAAAGTGTTGCGGAAACTACTCTGCATCCTAAATTTAGTATGCGTAAGTTTGCATATGAATATGTTATATTCGTCAATTGAGCAAAGTAAAAAGCACCTCAATTAGCCAGCTGCTGAAGCCACTTTAGAAAATATGTGATTAATCAAGTACTCGTTTGATCATTTGCGTAAAATCTTTATTTTGGATTACATAACTATCACTTGTTTTTTCGCTGAAGACTATTACATTTTCATCGAGGAATACGTACAATTTTTGCGAGTAATTTGATTTAGGAGCAATTATATAATCTGCATCGAGGACGGGATATCTTTCGTCTGATTTAATTAGCTTTAAATCCTCGAATAACCTCACTAAATCCTTCTGTTTATCATCGGAAACTTGAATGGGTATTATTTTTCCGTCTTTTAGCTTTTGAACGGATATTGCTGCCTCTTTACTAAAGTTGTTTTCTTCTAAAACGTCTCCTACTGTAAGTTCCTTGGAAAAATAATTGTATAAAAGAATGCCTCCGACTAACAATATCAATATAACGCCAGTAAGAATATAATTCCTTTTCAACTCCACACCCCTTTTAAATATTTTAGCTTTTAATTTCTAATTTTGGAAAGTATATTTTTCTTTTTCATATGTATAATCTTATTTTATCCATCCATACTACCGATACATAGAATACATTTAGTCATAAGAAAAGGCCGTGAAATATAATATTTCACGACCTTACCTATCATCTTTTTTGGTCTTCCATTTCTGTTTTGTAGCTTCTCCGCCTCGCAGATGCCTGACTGACTTATGGTAGGCAAGAATTTCCTTGACCTCCTTAGCTAGCACTGGATCTACCAGATGGAGTCTTTCCGTTAAGTCTTTGTGTACGGTGCTTTTGGAATGACCTGTTTTGCTCGCGATGGCGCGAACTGTTTTCTTTGTTTCAATTACCATTTCACCCAATCGTATGCATCTATGACGAATCGTTTCGTGCACCAACTCTTCCTTTCGTTAGTAAAGGAACTTTTCACCATTTTATGCATACGACTGGGCTATTATGAATTAAAATGCTAGTAATGATTCCGGGTTAACAAGGACTCCATTTTCAAGTACTTCAAATTGAAGGTGGATACCTGCAGTTGGATTCCATTCATTTTCAGCTGCAGTTCCAAGAGCTTGGCCTTGTTCAACCTCGTCTCCTGCTTTTACTAGAATGCCAGTGACAGAACGATATTTTGTTTGCATACCATTTGCATGAGAGATTACGATTTCGTCTCCAACGAATGGGTCTACATTTACTGCTTCCACTTTACCGCTTAATGCAGCTACAACTTCAAATGGCTCGTTGTTCATTGTTAAAGATACTCCAGTGCTTGCTACGTAAGTTTGGTCAAACACAAGCAGTGATTTCTCACGAGTCGCTTCGTCTGCCTCTAAATCATAATAGTGCTGTACAATTTCCACGTTATCTAGCATAGCTTCCTTAAAAGGATATTTCATAGATTCAGCTTTTGCATTCGTTTCAATTGCAACTTTGTCTGGATTACTTGCGTCCGTCCATTCAGATTCTTCTGCAGAATCATCGCTGACATACACATTATAACCCCAAATCATTCCGACAAACGCTACCGAAAAACCTGTATATACTAGTGGCCAAAACCAAGGTTTTTTCGGGTTCTTACTCTTCTGCTGAGAAGGCTTTTTAGATTGTTCTTCTCTCATTTTCATCACCTCTAATTGCATTGTTGGCATATTAAGGAGATTTTAAACATGGAGAAAAACTTTTTATTTTTGTTCCTGTATAGTAATGCAATAATATGTCATGTGCTTTTTTGGAATCGTTTGCTAAAACCTCGGCACCGTATTGGCTCATCCCTACTCCGTGCCCGTAACCAGTAGTTTCCACTATCACTTTATCATTTTGGAAAGCTACCTTGAAATCAGTAGAAGGCAAGCCAAGTAATGTTCTAACCTCTCTGCCTGTCCAACTTTTACCGTTCATTTCGATAGTCTTTACTCGATTTGAATCAGTTCGGCTTATTTTTACATTACCTACGATATTCTTAGACCATTTCATATCAAACGCGTCCGCCCACTCTTTATGAGTGAACTCAAACGTTTGTTGCACCTTCTTTGAATACTCTTCTTCTTTCTGACTCGGTACGGATACTAAATAAGGTATTGCATACCCACTATAGTTTTCGGCGCTTTCTGTTTGACCATTGCTCGTAGAAAAGAACATTGCAGTTATGAGCTGATCCTGGTAGACAATAATTTCACCTTCCGTAGAAGCGACGACTCGTTGAAGCTTGTCCTCGTATTCCTTAAAGGAATCACCCCAGCGTTTTTTCCTTTCTTCTGGACCTACATACACTTGCTTTTGTACTGTCTTATCAATTGACTTTGATCCATAATCAGTTTCTCTTAAAACATAGGTTCTCGCAGCAATCGACTGTGCTTTTAATGCTTCTTCATGGAATGTGATTGGCATCTCTGCAGCAACTACCCCTAATACATACGTTTCAAGAGGAATTTTCTCCTTTACCCCTTTCACCTCAATTAGTATTGGACAGTCAACTTCAATTTCAGGTACGACTTCTGGTACAGCCTTTTCTTTCACTTTGTCTTTAATCATAAGAAAAGGCAAAATCAATAGACCGATGCAAAGGATTATTAAGAGAATGTATTGTTTCATAGGATTACTATATGCAGTACAAAACTATCTCATGACGGACAAGCTTCTATGCATCTCCCTAAAAGTATAGTAGTCTACAAGATAAATACCCATTTAAACTCATTTTAAGGGGTCTAGAACCTACTTTTAATAATTAGTTGAGGGAAAATATCTTAAAAGTATTACTCTTCTCAAAACGGCTTAAAATACTAATAAGGGAACTAAACAGTTTTCCTTCTGCTTTATACACTTAAAAGCATTTTAGCTAATGAAAGAATAGATCGCTCTTCTATTCATAAAACAGCTCGCGAAGATACAATTTCGCGAGCTACCCGCTATTCGTTAGTGACTACCTAAAACCACTCTTGATTTAATGTAAAAAATCCACAAAAAAAAGCACAATGCAGGAATAAATGCATTGTGCCTTTCATATGATTAAACGAGCTGAGCCGCTTTTTCGGTATTTTCTGTTCCAATACGCTCAATGTCAGCGCCTAAAGCAGCTAACTTTTTGTCAAAATTAACATAACCGCGATCTAAATGATAAAGCTGTGTTACTCGAGTTACGCCCTCTGCCACTAAACCTGCAATAATTAGAGCTGCAGCTGCACGAAGATCCGTAGCCGCCACCTCTGCACCTTGTAGGTTAGATGGAGAATCCATCATCACAGAACGTCCCTCAATTTTCATATTACCATTCATACGTCTAAATTCTTCTACGTGCATAAAACGATTTTCAAAAACTGTTTCAGTAATAATACCTGTACCGTGAGCTGTCATCATCAATGCCATCATTTGTGATTGCATATCTGTTGGGAATCCAGGGTGTGGCATTGTTTTAACATCCACTGATTTTAAGTTTCCATTAGAGCGCACACGAAGACCTTGGCCCTCTTCTTTAATCTCAATGCCCATTTCCTGCATTTTAGAAATAAGAGCTGTCATATGTTCAGGAACAGCATTTTCAATTAATACATCGCCTTTTGTAATTGCTGCAGCAACCATAAAAGTTCCTGCTTCAATACGGTCTGGAATAATGTGATGCTCAGTACCGTGCAATTCTTCTACACCCTCGATACGGATTGTATCTGTACCTGCACCTTTAACTTTACCGCCCATTTCATTGATAAAGTTTGCTAAATCAACAATTTCTGGTTCTTTCGCAGCGTTTTCAATAACTGTAATTCCTTCAGCTAGAGCTGCTGCAGTCATGATGTTTTCTGTCGCTCCAACACTTGGTACGTCTAGATAGATTTTAGCACCTTTTAAACGTCCTTCAGTTTTAGCTTCGACAAATCCATGTCCAAATGAAATTTCCGCACCCATTGCTTCAAAGCCTTTTAAATGTTGGTCAATTGGTCTAGAGCCAATAGCACAACCACCCGGCAATGCTACTCGAGCAAAACCATTACGAGCAAGAATTGGTCCCATTACAAGAATGGATGCTCTCATTTTACGCACATACTCAAACTGTGCTTCACTTGATAATTTTTGTTGAGAGTCAATTATTACTTCGTTTAGTTCGGGGCTATATGAAATTTCTGTATTTAAACTTTTTAGTACTTCATTTATCGTCAAAACATCTGCAAGTGTTGGTACATCTTTAATTACGTTCTTACCCTTTGTCGCGAGTAGAGCTGCTGCTAATACAGGTAATACTGCATTTTTAGCACCTTCGACCCGTACGTTACCTGTTAACCTTTGGCCGCCTTTAACAACAATTTTATCCACTTAGTTCCCTCCGCGTTCATAATCCTCTTTAGCTGATATATAAAAGAAAAATATGTATGGTGTTGTTTATTATTTCAAAACAATATCATCATACAACGTATTTCGACTATATACAAGCACCGAAAACCCTATTTTCATGTCCTCTTTTGGTAAATTTTCTTAGTCTATTATACGTAGTACCCAGTCTTTTCGTGTAGATATTTATAAATTACCCTACATGTTTAGTAATAAACATCTTCGACAGCATATTTCCCAGGAAATATGAGGAGATTCTACATGCTCATACAAACTTGTCCATAATTTGCATGAGCATGTAGGATCTCTACTAAAATAAGTACTGTAACTGGTTAGACCAGGAAGTTAAATTTAAGAAAAAGTTTGCTACCGTCGAACCTAACATAATGCTTGCCAAAATAAAGAAAAGCTGGGCTTGAAATACATGATTCTTTTTAATAAATTTGTCCACCATAAGAGCTTGTAAAGCATAAAAAGAAATACCAATAAAAAAGATATTAGCAAGAATGGCAATTAATGCTTGCTCTGAATTTAAAAGACCCATATTTCCCCTCCACTTTAGCTAAATCTTTCTTTTATACTTTTAAGAAGAATGTTCATCAAATTCTTCCATGTTTGTCATTTGATCAAAATGTAAATAATACATGTATAGTCTATAAAAAAGTATAAATGATCAAAAGATTTTCTTTCTGTTCATTCAATCGCTCAGAAGATTACAGTTCCAATGTAGTTAAACAAAATTCTTGCTAAAAATGCTCTCCTGTCTTCTAAATAAACATTTCTTTTTATACCTTATTTTATGACGAATAATCTGTATTATCCACTTGAGTTCGTAAATTATAGCTGATTTGCAAGAAAAAAAACGGACAGAAATAAATCTGCCCGTTTTATGTTTCGTCCAAATTAAATGTTACCCTCATAAACGTTGATACGATTCATCGCACGCTTCAAAGCAAGTTCAGCACGAACATAGTCTGTCGTGTCTTGTTTACTTTGAAGTAGTGATTCTGCACGTTTCATCGCTTCTTTTGCACGAGCTACATCAATTGTATCGGCAACCTCAGCAGATTGAGCTAAAATCGTTACCTTTTCAGGACGTACTTCAACAAATCCACCACTTACTGATACATATTGAGATTTACCATCTTTTTTCAATTTAACTGCACCAATACGAAGAGGTGCAACCATTGGAATATGGCCAGGTAAAATACCAATTTCACCCGATGCTGTATTAGCGATAATCATGTCTACTTCAGAATCGTATACCGGGCCGTCGGGAGTGACAATATTGACTATAAGTGTCTTCATATTTTTACCTCCTGGTCCGATTTATTATACTTCTACGCCCATGCTTTTCGCTTTTTCAACAACTTCTTCAATGCGTCCAACTAGACGGAATGCATCCTCTGGTAAATGGTCATATTTCCCTTCAAGAATCTGTTTGAATCCTGCAACAGTTTCTTTAACTGGAACGTAAGAACCTTTTTGACCTGTAAATTGTTCTGCAACATGGAAGTTTTGAGATAGGTAGAACTGAATACGACGAGCACGGTTTACTACAAGCTTGTCTTCGTCTCCTAATTCATCCATACCTAAGATTGCGATGATATCTTGAAGCTCTCTATAACGTTGTAACGTATATTGCACTTGACGTGCTACTTCGTAATGCTCTTGACCAACTACTTCTGGTGAAAGTGCACGTGAAGAAGAAGCTAAAGGATCAACCGCTGGGTAGATACCCATCTCAGATAATTTACGCTCTAAGTTTGTTGTCGCATCTAAGTGAGCGAAAGTTGTAGCTGGAGCTGGATCCGTATAGTCATCGGCTGGTACATAAATCGCTTGGATAGATGTTACAGAACCAGTGTTAGTTGACGTGATACGCTCTTGTAATTGACCCATTTCTGTAGCAAGTGTTGGTTGGTAACCAGCTGCTGATGGCATACGACCTAAAAGTGCTGATACCTCAGAACCTGCTTGTGTGAAACGGAAGATATTATCGATGAATAGAAGTACGTCTGCACCTTGCTCATCACGGAAATATTCAGCCATTGTTAAACCAGTCAAGGCAACACGCATACGTGCTCCAGGTGGCTCGTTCATTTGTCCGAATACCATTGCTGTTTTCTTGATAACGCCTGAATCGCTCATCTCATGGAATAAGTCATTTCCTTCACGCGTACGCTCTCCAACACCAGCGAATACCGAGATACCGCCATGCTCTTGAGCAATGTTATTGATAAGTTCTTGGATAAGAACTGTTTTCCCTACACCGGCACCACCGAATAGACCGATTTTACCACCTTTAATATATGGAGCTAAAAGGTCTACTACTTTAATACCTGTTTCAAGAATTTCAACTTCCGTTGAAAGGTTTTCAAATGTTGGTGCTTGACGGTGAATTGGATCACGACGCTCTGTAGTAGGAATTTCTTCTCCTAAGTCAATAATATCACCAAGAACGTTGAATACACGTCCTAGAGTTACATTACCAACTGGAACAGAAATTGCTGCACCCGCATCTATTACCTCTGCACCACGTTTAAGTCCATCAGTAGATGACATCGCAATTGTGCGAACAGAATCATCACCTAAGTGTAAAGCTACTTCTAACGTTAACGTAGTAGGAGCTTCGTTTGGACGTTCAATAGCTACAGTTAATGCATTATAGATAGCTGGTAAGTGGCCGTTGTCAAACTTTACGTCAACAACTGGACCCATTACTTGTAGTACTTGTCCTTTGTTCACTACTGTTCCCTCCTGTCTTACTTTCTTCCTATTCTAGAGCCGATGCTCCGCCGACGATTTCCGTAATCTCTTGCGTAATCGCTGCTTGACGTGCTCGGTTGTATACTAATGTTAAGTTACTAATCAAATCAGATGCGTTATCTGTTGCAGATTTCATCGCAGACATACGCGAAGCATGTTCACTTGCTTTACCGTCGAGTAATGCACCGAAAATTAGGCTTTCTGCATATTGAGGAAGTAACACTTCAAGGATTGCTTCACTTGAAGGCTCGAACTCATATGAAGCAGTTGTAGCTGCGCCAGTTTCTTGTGCAATATCCGTAAGTGGCAGTACCTTTTTCTCTGTAACTTCACTAGAGATGGCACTGACAAAGTGGTTATAGTACATATAAAGTTCATCATATGTACCATCCGTGAACATACCAACAGCTTTGCGAGCAATTTCTTTAATATCAGAAAAAGCTGGTTGGTCAGGTAAACCGATAACTTCTCCGATTACATTAGAACCACGTTTTACGAAGAAGTCACGTCCCATACGACCAATTGCTAAAACAACATACTCATCCTTTGATGCATGACGACTAGCGATTGCATTTGCAACGGCACGTATAACGTTACTGTTGTATGCTCCTGCTAACCCACGATCAGAAGTGATTACAAGATATGCAGTCTTTTTTACAGGACGGTTTATTAACATTGGATGTCCACTGTCACTCGTACCTGAAGCAATTGCACCTACTACCTCTTGAATTTTACCCATGTAAGGAACATATGCTTTCGCATTTTCCTCCGCACGGTTCAACTTAGAAGCAGAAACCATTTGCATAGCTTTTGTGATTTGACTCGTTTTCTTAGTTGACGTAATTTTATTTTTAATGTCGCGTAAAGATGCCACTGGTATTTCACCACCTTATTGTTTTTTTCACTTAGACAAAGATATTATTCAGATTTAGCAAAAGTTTTTTTGAATGCAGAAATTGCATTGTTTAAATCCTCTTCTGAAGGAAGATCTTTTGTCGTGCGAATATGATCTAAAACGTTTGTGTGGTTTGTATCTAACCAGCTGCTAAGCTCTGCTTCGAAGCGAGAGATATCTTTAACTGGAACATCATCTAAATGACCGCGAGTAAGAGCGTATAAAATAATAACTTGTTTTTCTACTTTAATAGGAGAGTTCAAGTCTTGTTTTAGTACTTCTACTGTACGAACACCGCGATTAAGTTTCGCTTGTGTTGCAGCATCTAAATCTGATCCGAATTGAGAGAATGCTTCAAGCTCACGGTATGCAGCTAAGTCAAGACGAAGTGTACCCGCAACTTTTTTCATTGCTTTAATTTGAGCTGATCCACCAACACGGGATACTGATAAACCAGCGTTGATAGCTGGACGTACACCAGAGAAGAATAAATCAGATTGTAAGAAAATTTGACCATCCGTAATTGAGATTACGTTTGTTGGAATGTAAGCAGAGATATCCCCAGCTTGTGTTTCAACGAATGGTAATGCAGTGATTGAACCTGCACCTAATGTTTCGTTTAACTTCGCAGCACGCTCAAGTAGACGGCTGTGTAAGTAGAATACATCCCCTGGATATGCTTCACGACCTGGAGGACGTTTAAGAAGTAATGAAAGCTCACGGTATGCAGCAGCTTGTTTAGATAAATCATCATAAACGATTAATACGTGCTTACCATCGAACATAAATTCTTCTGCCATAGTTACACCAGCATAAGGAGCTAAGTATAATAATGGAGCTGGAGCAGATGCAGATGCAGTTACAACGATTGTGTAATCTAAAGCACCTTTTTTACGAAGTGTTTCTACTACGTTACGAACAGTCGATTCTTTTTGACCGATAGCAACATAGATACAAATCATATCTTGGTCTGCTTGGTTAAGGATTGTATCAATCGCAACAGATGTTTTACCTGTTTGACGGTCACCGATGATTAACTCACGTTGACCACGTCCGATTGGTACAAGAGCGTCAATCGCTTTAATACCTGTTTGAAGTGGTTCATGTACAGATTTACGTGCCATAACCCCTTGTGCAGGACTTTCGATTGGACGTGATTTTGTTGTTGCAATAGGGCCTTGTCCGTCAAGTGGTTGACCAAGTGGATTAACTACACGGCCAATCAATTCTTTACCAACAGGAACTTCCATAATACGGCCTGTACGACGTACTTCATCGCCTTCTTTGATGTCTGTGTATGGCCCAAGGATAACGATACCAACGTTATTCGCTTCCAAGTTTTGTGCCATACCTAATACACCAGTCGAGAATTCTAAAAGCTCTCCAGCCATGACGTTGTCGAGGCCATGAGCACGCGCGATACCGTCACCAATTGTAATAACCGTACCAACGTCGCTAACTTTCATCTCAGATTCATAATTCTCAATCTGCTGTTTAATCAAGACACTGATTTCTTCAGCTTTGATGCTCATGTATGTCACCTCTCATAATTCATAATATTAACCGATCAAGTTACGTTTTAAGCGATCTAACTTTGTACTTAGAGTGCTGTCGTAAATGCGGTTTCCGATTTGAACGCGGATACCACCAATAATAGATGGATCAACGATGTTTTGAATACGTAATGATTGTTTACCTACGTTTTTAGCAAATACCGTAGAAACGTTTGCACGTTCTACCTCTGTTAGCTCACGAGTTGTATAAACCTTTGCATCAGCAACACCTTGTGCTTCATTAGAAAGGGTCATAAACTCTTCAATAATGTTTGTAACTTCGCTTAATCTTTTCTTGTCAATAAGCACTAGAAGTGTATTAATGACAATTGGATTAGCGTTTGAGAAAATTTGACGTACTAGCTCTTTTTTCTTATCTATAGAAAGCTTAGGAGATGTAAACAATGTTTTCAAATCTTTATTGCCTTTCCAGACTACATTAAGCTCACGTAAATCATTTTCTACTGCTTGAATTTCGTTTTTTTGTTGTGCTAGATCGAACAATGCGATGGCATAGCGTTTTGCTGCAGTTGAATTACTCAATTAACTTCGCCTGCCTTCGCAATCGTTGCCTCGATTAGCGCACGGTTATCTTCTTCCGAAACTTCTTTTTCAAGAACTTTAGCTGCTGCAAGTACAGATAGTGAAACGACTTCTTGTCGTACCGCTGCAATCGCTCTTTCTTTTTCTGTATCGATTTCACGGATAGCAGATTCTTTCAAACGCGCAGCTTCTGAGCGAGCAGTAGTGATAATTTCTTCACGTGATGCTTCCCCTTGCTTCTTCGCATTTTCTACAATCGCTAACGCTTCTGTGCGTGCTTCTTTTAGTAAGTCACGTTGTTCTTCAAGTAGACGCTGAGATTCTTGACGGCTAGTTTCAGCTGCTTCGATTTCGCTCGCGATCAACTCTTCACGCTGTGTCATGATTCCCATTAAAGGACCCCAAGCCACTTTCTTCAATAAGATCATCAATAAGATGAAGAAGAATAATGTAGCTGCGATATCCCAAACATTTAACCCATTATGAGTATCACCAGCACCAAGTACTAGGTATTCAAAAGACACGATTGTTTCACTCCTTTCAAACGCTATTAAGAGATCTTGCTTCTATAATGTTTAAACTTGTGTTTATTATTTTCTAATTCATGTTTTTTCATAAAGAGAATGGCGGAGTTAGTTTCCGCCATTATAGACTTAAATATAAATACTATTGGTTTAATACGATAAACGCGATAACTACTGCGATAATCGGCACGGCTTCAACTAACGCTACCCCGATGAACATAACTGTTTGTAAAGCTCCACGTGCTTCTGGTTGACGAGCGATACCTTCTACTGTTTTTGAAACGATTAGACCATTACCAATACCTGCACCAAGTGCACCTAAACCAACTGCTATAGCTGCTGCTAAAAGACCAACTGAACCTACCATTGTTTAATTTCCTCCTTGGAATGTTGTTTTTTTTTTATTTTCTGCCTAGTTTCCTAAACAGTTATATTAATGGTCTGCTGACACTTTATGTGACATATAAACCATTGTTAACATAACGAAAATGAATGCTTGGATTCCACCGATAAAGATAGAGAACCCTTGCCAAGCCATTGCCGGAACGATTGCTCCGAAAAAGCCAAAAATACTAGATGTTGCTAAACCTGCGATTAAGCCTAATAATACTTCCCCCGCATAGATATTACCGTAAAGACGTAGACCGAGTGTCAACGTATTTGCGAATTCTTCTATAACTTTCAATGGGAATAATAGTGGCATTGGCTTCAAGTAAGTATCAATATTGTACTGTTTGAAACCTTTCATCTTAATACCGTAATAGTGAGTTAAAACAATAATCATCACTGATAGTGTCATAGCAACTGTTGGATCTGCTGTCGGTGATTTCCACCAAAGCACTCCGTCATACGTAATTGCAAACGGTAAACCTAATAAGTTGGCTATTGCGATAAACATGATTAATGTAATTCCTAGAATATGGAATCTTCCGCCTGTTTTCCAGTCGAAATTACTTTTAATAATTCCTTTCACGAAGTCCATAATCCACTCCATGAAATTTTGCATCCCAGTTGGTTTAAGCTTTAAGCTTCTCGTTGCAAAAAATGCAATTAAGAAAACGATCAGAGAAGTTACAAACAACATAAGGATGTTTGACCAGTTCCCCGTCATACCCCAAAGCACAAATTCTGGATTTGAGTGTCCCACGATTCTTTCACCTCTCTTTCACATACTCATGGCTGATTTCTAACTAACAAAATTCGTTCTACAATAAGTAGAACATAGGGAATCATTAATCCGATAACCGTACTAATTAGATGTATATCATCTGGGAAAATAAGTGCAATTGCAACTGCAGCAATACCTGAGGCAAACCGAAAGCTTGTCCCTAAGCCTGCTCGTCCCTTTTCACCTAACATCACACGATCAAATTTTTCCATTCTACGTACTAGTATCCAGAAATTGTACAGACCGAATAAGGAACCTACTGCTAAGCCCGCAAAAATAGCAGAATACGGCGTAAATGCCCATCCAAGAACACAGATCGCAAGCAAAAAAATTATGTACTTCTTTTGCCTCGTAAAAATACGTTGCATTTCTAGCATTGGTCTAATCTCCTGAATCGTATTTTCGAATGGTAGTGATTCTCGTTGCTTTCGTTATAAAAACTAGGCATAAACAAATCACTAAAAGATTGGAGTGGTTCCAAAAGTATGATCAATTCACTAAAATGTGAACGTATCGTCTATAGAACCTACAAGCTGTGAGAGAATCGCTAAAAATAGAGCTATCCCTTGTAACGGACGTCAAAATGACGCATAAAAGTGTACTCACGTTTCCCCTAATATAAGTAAAAACTGTGAATCTAGTAGAAAGTTGATACATCAAGCGTTTCACGCATGAAACCCCTATCATGATTTATCCTTTGTAAGCATACAATAGGGTCTATTTGATGTCAATTGCTATCAGTGAAAAACTTCACGTAGATGACTAGATTGACAATTTATCGACAAATTTAAAAGAAAATTTCGCAACTTTTAATAATAGGGGCATTCTTCTATTAAATACTTAATCCGCTTAGTCACACCTTTACAATCTTACCATACATTTATGCAGTACGTTGACCTTACGTAGAAAGAAGGCCAACTTACTGCAAGCATTACCTAATTAACTAATTTTTACTCAAATAGAGAACTTACTTCCCTTACTTCGTTCCGAACAAACGGTCTCCTGCGTCTCCAAGACCAGGAACTATATAACCGTGGTCATTTAGCTTTTCATCTAATGCAGCAATATAAATATCAACATCTGGGTGAGCATCTTGAAGTGCTTTTACACCTTCAGGAGCAGCGATTAGACACATAAATTTAATGCTCATTGCGCCACGCTTTTTCAGAGAGTTAACTGCTTCTATGGCAGAACCGCCAGTTGCAAGCATTGGATCTACTAGGATAAAGTCACGATCAGCAACATCTGCAGGAAGCTTCACGTAATATTCAACCGGTTTTAATGTTTCTGGATCACGATATAGTCCGATATGTCCCACTTTTGCAGCTGGAATAAGATTTAGCATACCATCGATCATGCCTATACCCGCACGAAGAATTGGTACTAGTCCTAATTTCTTTCCTGCAATTACTTTCGATTTTGTAACCTGAACAGGAGTTTCTACTTCCACCTCTTCTAAAGGTAAGTCACGTGTAATTTCAAAGGCCATTAATGTCGCTACCTCATCTACTAATTCACGGAATTCTTTCGTACCAGTTTTCACATCACGGATATATGTAAGTTTATGTTGAATCAGTGGATGATCAAATACGTATACTTTTGCCATATTACATCTCTCCTTCTTGTTTTTTTTCATCTTTGCCATTATAACAAAAACGGTAGTATTCATACTAGTAATCACAAGGACTTAATATTGCGTCTATTTCATGCAGTTGAACAATTATCTGTTGCTTAACTTAAATGTCTTTTTACACAAATAAATTGGTTCACAGACAAGAGCTGTCTTTATTGTTTGACCAAAGAGGTTCATTCAGCATTCACCTTAAAATGATTTTTTGAATAGGTAATCTACCCAACCTCCAATAGTATCTTCCCCGATAGCGAGCTTCTTTAATCTTGTACCACACTCGATGATCGGAGAATTACTTTTGGCCATAGATAAGGGAGGCTTATGACACAGTCATAGGCCTCCCACACAACAGTTAATTATATAGAGGGAATTGATTAGTTAGAGCTTGCACTCTTTCTTTCGCTTCAGCAATTACTGTAGCATCCTCATGATTCTTTAAAAGTTTAGCAATAATAGAAGCAATTTCTTTCATTTCTTCTTCTTTGAAGCCACGTGAAGATACCGCTGGTGTTCCTACACGAACTCCTGAAGTAATGAATGGGCTAGAAGTATCGAAAGGAATTGTATTTTTGTTAGCAGTAATTCCTACTTCATCTAGTACATGCTCTGCTACTTTACCAGTTAAGCCTAGTGCAGAAACATCTAATAGCATAACGTGGTTATCCGTACCACCAGAAACAATACGAACTCCTTCTGCTGTTAAGCTATCAGCTAGTACCTTAGCATTTGCAACCACTTGCTGTTGATATTCTTTAAACTCAGGTTGAAGTGCTTCACCGAAAGCAACCGCTTTTGCAGCAATTACATGCATTAATGGCCCACCTTGAATACCTGGGAAAATAGTTTTATCAATTTTCTTAGCGAATTCCTCAGTAGTTAAGATCAATCCACCACGTGGTCCACGTAACGTTTTGTGCGTTGTAGAAGTCACAAAATGAGCGTGTGGTACTGGGTTTGGATGAAGACCTGCAGCTACTAAGCCTGCTATATGAGCCATATCTACGAATAAGTATGCTCCAATTTCATCAGCAATTTCACGGAATTTAGCGAAGTCAATTGTACGTGAATATGCACTTGCACCAGCAACAATCATTTTAGGCTTGTGTTCTAGAGCGATAGAGTGAATTTCCTCGTAATCTATCATTTCTGTTTCTTTGTTTACACCATACTCAATGAAATTATATTGAATTCCACTAAAGTTTACAGGAGAACCATGCGTTAAATGCCCGCCGTGGGATAAGTTCATCCCTAAAATAGTGTCACCTGGCTGTAAAGCTGTCATATAAACGGCCATATTAGCCTGAGAACCAGAATGTGGTTGCACATTTGCATGCTCTGCTCCAAAAATTTCTTTTAAGCGATCGCGAGCAATATTCTCTACTACGTCTACATGCTCACAGCCACCGTAATAGCGTTTGCCAGGATAGCCCTCTGCATATTTATTTGTCAGAACAGAACCCTGTGCTTCCATTACAGCTTCTGATACAAAGTTTTCTGATGCAATAAGTTCGATGTTTGATTGTTGACGTTTTTTCTCTGATAACATTGCCTCAAATACTGCTGGATCTTGTGATTGAATCTTTTTCACTTCTAGTTCCTCCTCTAAATTCATCCGTAAAATGCTCGTACCCCGCCAATAAGTTTTGGTCTAGTATTAGCGATCGTTATAATCGCTTCCCCTACCATTTTGGTGGATACACGTATCGGTACAGCAACTGGTTGCAGCTGCATGCCAATCATTGTTTGACCAATATCAAGTCCTGCTTTAGCCTGCACATGCTCAACCACTACAGGGTCCTGGAATTGGGTATATGCGTAGGCGGACATAGAGCCTCCTGCACGAACAACTGGAATAACTGAAACCTCCGGCAGTCTATATAGCTGCTGTGAGGCTCTTTCCATCGTTAATGCACGATTGATATGTTCACAGCCTTGAAAGGCCAGAAGTATTTTATTGCGCTCCGCAAATGCTCGAATCGGTTCAAATAAAACCTCTGCTACCTCTAACCCACCGGCAGTTCCTATCTTTTTCCCGATTACTTCAGAGGTAGAGCATCCTACAACGAACAAATCATTTTCATGAAAAGTTATTTGCTGCTCCACTTCCAGGAGAAGCTGTTCCATTTGCTGTTGCCACAAATTTTTTGCTTCCATCTGAAATCCCTCTATTCAAAGTTATTTTTCTAAAGCTGAAATTTTTTCAATACGGCGTTCGTGACGACCACCTTCAAATTCTTGAGCTAACCAAGTTGCCACGATTTCTCGTGCAAGGCCTGGACCAATTACTCGCTCTCCCATTGCAAGAACGTTAGAGTCATTATGACAACGTGTTGCTTTAGCAGAAAAAACATCATGCACTAAAGCACAACGAATTCCTTTAATCTTGTTGGCAGCGATGGACATTCCAATACCCGTCCCACAAATTAAAATTCCACGATCATACTCTCCACTTGCTACACCTTCTGTTACCGGTGCTGCATAGTCAGGGTAATCGACAGAATCATTTGTCTGTGGACCAAAGTCCTTATAGGAAAGTCCGAGTTCTTCAAGCTGTTGAATAATTTCTTTACGAAGGTTATTGCCTCCGTGATCAGAAGAAATTGCAATTTTCATCTTGTTCCCTCTTTTCTGTTTAGTACTCAAATTCATCATACCATCTTTTTGAGCAAAAAAATACAACTCAAATCGTTTGAGCTGTATCAGTTTTTGACATATTCATTTTATAACATTATCGGGTAGTACGGTCAAACTGAGAGATCACCTGGAACAGATCTTCGGACTGACGTTTCAAGTCTTCTGTTAAAATATCAACTTGTTCAATAGAGCGAGCTTGTTCATCCGTAGCACTTCTTACTTCCTCTGCTCCCGCTGAAGTTTCCTCTGCAATCGCTGCCACATCCTGAGATTGTCGAGCGGTGCTTTCTATATTAGAAAGCTGTTTTTCTACAAGAGAAGAAATCTCTACTACTGATTCAGCCATTTCATGAACTTTTGTCGACATACCTTCTACTGCTGCATTCGTTTCAGATACACGTTTTGCTTCCCCAACTGCAAAGCTTACTTGGTTCGTCATCTGTTGAACTACTGTTTGAACATCACTTTGTATCGCTAGAATAAGGGTAGAAATACCTTGCACTGCCTTCGCACTTTCATCTGCAAGTTTACGTACTTCCTCTGCTACTACCGCGAAGCCTTTACCATGCTCTCCTGCACGTGCAGCTTCTATAGAAGCATTCAGTGCTAGCAGATTAGTTTGTGCTGCTATGTCTCCAACTAACTGAATGATACTTTCAACCTTGCTGGCATTCTCTTCTAACTGATGAACGTTCCCTAAAGCAGATTCACTGCCAGAGGCAATTTTTTGTATGCCACTCACTAAAGATTGTATGACCTTAGTAGTTTCTGATAGCTCGGTAATCATTTCTTTTGACTGTGCAGAAGATTTTTCAGCACGCTTATTTACCTCTGAAGCAAGTACTCTAACATCCTCCACTGACTCAGCTGTTTCTTGAACAGCCATAGCGGATTGCTCTGCTCCTTCGGAAATCTGAGCTATAGTAGAGGCGATTGCCTCTGCCTGATCAGATGCAACGGAAGCTTCTTCTGCAAGCTTCTGTACACTGTTGTTTGTTTTATCAAAGTTTTCTTCTATTCCTTGGACCATTTCACGAAGGTTTTCTAACATCGTTTGGAAGGCAATAGCTACGGATTGAATCTCATCTTTAGAGTTTGGAACTTCTACATCCACACCAATTTTACCTTCTGAGGCAAGTGTTGCAACCTTCTCCAAGTTAAACAGAGGCTTGATGATTAACCCACTGAAAAAGTAAGCAAGAAGGCCTGACCAGAATATACCTAAAGCATATGTAAGAATTTCAAATGGGAGCGAACCTATATTTATATCGATTGATTGTAAATAAGGCTGTACATAATTGATAAAAAATGCACTTGTTGAATAAGTAATTAAAGCAAGAACCGTTACAAAAAGCACAATTTTCTTTTGAAATCCAAATGCGTGCCTTTTTCTTTTCTCTTTCATCCCTTTTCCCCCTATAGCTTCTTGACTAATCCCTCTGTTAGCATACTAAGTTCTTCATAAGTCCGTTCGTATATACCCAGGTTTCCTCCAAAAGGATCCATTACATCCTGTATATCGTCCGGAGTTACAAATTCTTTATACATATAAATCTTAGAAATTGCTTCGGGAAAAGCAAAAATAAGGGCCTGTTTGTGAGCAGCAGTCATCGTTAAAATTAGATCTGCCCACTCCACAATTGACGGCTGTAGGGAGGAGGATTTATGGGTAAAAGGAATGTTGTTGTCTATTAGAACTTTTTGACTATTTAAAGACATTTTTTCCCCATCCATTGCATAAATACCTGCTGACTTCACATTTACATTAGCTAAGTTCTTTGCTTTTAAAATGGCCTCTGCCATCGGGCTTCTACAAGTATTACCTGTACAGACAAATAAAATATTCATACTAATCATTCCTTTATGTTAGTGTGTATCGGCTATCTATTTTGTTATAGATTTTGAAGAGTAAGCAAGCCCATGACTAATAAAACTCCACCGGCCAGTTTCATGATCATGCCTCTGTTCATAACAGTGTTTTTATATATAATTTTCTGTGCAACAAGTACTCCAACAAAAGCAAAGATGCCTGCACTTAGAATAAAAATGAACTTTTCTATTTGGAGCATACCAAAGGAAATACTGACCGAGAAGGTATCTAGACTCGCTACTATAGCCAAGATATATGGTGGCATCATCGGTATTTCTTTTGGAGATTTTGATAATACCATTTGAAGACCTACCAAGGTTAGCAGGACTCCTGATAAATAAGGGCTTGCCTGCTGTAAATAGGTTTGTACCAAAACACCTGCATAATAACCTATTAAGGGGAAGAGCATATGTAAGGATGCGACCCAAGCAGCTAGAGTCAAAACCTGTTTTCTATATGATACAAGAGAAAATAAGATAAGTACATCTACCGACATTAAGAATCCTGCTAATATTTCTGTCCACAAAAAAATCTCTCCCGTCTATTTGCATAATTAAATGTATGCAAATGGACGGGAGAGAATACAAAATATAGACAACCTTTTTTTACTTGTTTTACTTTTCGAAAAACCATTTGCCATCCGCTGCTTTTTCTAAACGATTCATAATTGCTGCTCCAACGCCATCCTTTCGGAAAACAGGGGCAAGCACGATATCTGCATCTGTATCGTCGCAGCTTCTAAGTGCCTCATATAACAAATGAGCAGCTTCTTTTACTTGTTCATGGTTACCAAGTGAAAAATAATAGTTGGCATCTACTACTTTCAATTGATCCGTTGCTATGAGGGCAACTTTTTTATCTTCCTTATGTATACTAGCGATAGCTTCTTGTATCGAGTGTACTGATGCCTCTATTAAATAGACAGGTGCATTTGGGGCATAGTGAGCATATTTCATGCCAGGTGCTCTTGGAGCTTCTGATTTATCTACAAGCTTTGTTTCATTGATCTGGCCAATAACTTGTTCAAGCATTTCCTTTGTTACTCCACCTGGTCGTAGAATAGTTGGAATCTCACTAGTACAGTCAAGCACCGTCGATTCAAGCCCCATCCCAGTTGCTCCGCCATCAATTATAGCAGGGATTCTACCATTTAAATCCTTGTACACGTGTCTTGCTTTAGTTGGGCTAGGTTTTCCACTTCGATTTGCGCTCGGAGCAGCAACCGGAAGTTTTAGTTCACGTAAAAGTTTTAAAGCCACGGGATGATTAGGCATTCTTACCCCGACTGTATCCAAGCCTGCGCTAACATTGGAAGCCAAAACAGTTTCCTTCAGCGGTAGTATTAACGTTAATGGTCCTGGCCAAAATGCATCCATACATAGCTGTGCATTTTCCGGGATGTGAGAGATGAAATCACTAATTTCATCCTTAGATCCAATATGCACAATAAGAGGATTATCCTGGGGTCTGCCTTTTGCTTCAAAAATTTTCGCTACCGCTTTTTCATTCGTTGCGATGGCTCCTAAGCCGTAAACAGTTTCCGTTGGGAAAGCTACCACTTCACCCGAATGTAATAAATGGACGGCCTCTGTATAACTTATTCCTTCTGTGGATAAGTTACCCACAGATAAAATTTTTGTATTCATACGTAACTTCTCCTTTTTTAGAACCTTATCCACAAAATGTTAATAACTTTCAGACAATTGTGGAAAACTATGTGGAAAATTTCTTTTTTAACCATTCCCAAACAAAGAATTTAGGCTTTTCTTCTTTTACTTCTTCTTTATAGCATGCTTTAGGAAATAGACCACACCACCAATTATCTCCTCTTCCACTACCGATAGAAACTACAATCGCCTCCACCTGCGTCTGAGCTGCAATTCCACTTTCCCATTCCTTTGGCGGAAAGATCGTTTGCCCTTGTGTGATTGTCATCTTCTTCTGCAAGCTACTTGATAGGCTCACGACTGTCTTCTCTAATTCTTTTATAGTAGCGTCTGGATCCTTTTCATAATTGACTAAGATTGGCGCTATTTTTTCCTGTACTTCCATTTTCACCTGCTGATCATAAGCGGTGTTGCTGTTAGCAACTAATCGAAAGCGCATCGCCTCCGTTTGTTCCGCATTATGAATGAAAACAAATAATATCGTTTGAATAACCAATAGCATCCATACAAAGAGAATAACTGCATCTATTTTTTGTCCTACTTTACCTGCTCTTTTTATCTCGTAATCTGGTAACATGTAACATTCCTCCCTTAGGAACATTGTTACCAATAGATTCATATCTTATTCAGCATTTGTACAAAAAACAAAACGATTTTTTCCATTAATGTCTTGAATGACCTCTACATTCCCTTTAGGAAAGGCTTTTTGAAGCATATCAGCAACAGCTGGCCCCTGCTCATAGCCAATCTCAAAACCTATTAAACTAGTTGAATTCATCAAGGAAGGTAGCTGCTCTGCTAATTTACGATAAAGTAAAAGACCATCCTCATCTGCAAATAAAGCCAAATGCGGTTCATAATCTATCACTGTATCTGATAAGCTTGGCGCCTCTGAATGTGCAATATAAGGTGGATTCGATAAAACAATATCCCATTTTTCATGTGATATAGGCTCCGCCAAATCTCCTTGTTTAAAGTCGATAATCGCTGACAGTCTTTCTGCATTTTGAGTTGCTACCTGTAATGCATTCTCAGATATATCTGTAGCAGTCACCTTTGCATTTGGCAGTTCCTTTTGAATAGTAATCGCAATGGCTCCACTTCCTGTACCAATATCTGCAACATTTAACGGGTTTTTACCCTTAAATAGATGTGGTGCACGCTTTCTTACCTCTTCTATTAGTTCCTCGGTTTCAGGTCGGGGAATTAAAACAGACTCGTTCACTAAAAATTCTCGATCATAAAAGGTTTCCTGACCAATTATATATTGATACGGTCTACCGGTTGCATGCTTCTCCACATAGCTCCAGAAGGTATTAAAAGAATCTGTTGATATCTCTTCATACATGGCCATCATAAGCGCAGAGTAATTTTTCCCTAGGACAAATTGTAAAATATAACGAGCTACTTCTTTTTCACGGTTATTTTCCTCTAAAAAAGAAGAAGCCCGGTTCAGGGCCTCATAAATGGTCTTAGACATTTGTATCATTCATTCTTTCTAATTTTTCAGCTTGATCCTCTAATATCAGTGCATCCACCACTTCATTTAGCTTGCCTTCTAAAATTTGGTCTAGCTTTTGAATAGTTAAACCAATACGGTGGTCCGTCACTCGATTTTGTGGATAATTGTATGTGCGAATTCGTTCCGAACGGTCACCAGTCCCTACCGCTGATTTACGAACAGCATCATACTCTGCTTGCGCTTCTTGACGGAACTTATCCGCTACACGTGCACGAAGAATTTTCATTGCTTTTTCTCTGTTTTTAATCTGAGATTTTTCATCCTGCATGGAAACAGTGATTCCTGTAGGTAAATGGGTCATACGAACAGCTGACATAGTCGTGTTAACCGATTGTCCACCAGCACCTGATGATGCAAAAGTATCTACACGAACTTCTTTTTCGTGAATCTCTACGTCTACTTCTTCCGCTTCTGGAAGAACTGCAACTGTTGCAGTCGAGGTATGAATACGGCCACCTGACTCAGTTTCTGGAACACGCTGCACGCGGTGTGCACCATTTTCGTATTTCATCTTAGAATAGGCATTATTACCATTAATCATAAAGATGATTTCTTTATATCCGCCTAAACCCGTTGGATTCGATTCCATAACCTCGATTTTCCAGCCTTGTGTTTCCGCAAATCTGCTGTACATACGGAAAAGATTCCCTGCAAATAATGCTGCCTCATCTCCACCCGCAGCCCCACGGATCTCCATAATAACGTTTTTGTCATCGTTCGGATCTTTCGGGATCAACAAAATACGTAAACGCTCTTCTAGCTCAGCAATCTGCCCTTCTAGCTCGTTCACTTCTTCCTTCACCATTTCACGCATATCTGCATCTAGCTTCTCATCAAGCATTTGCTTTGCATCCTGGTATTGGCTTTTAACATCCTTATATTCTCTATACGCATCCACTGTCGCCTGTAGATTCGATTGTTCCTTTGAATACTCTCTTAGCTTGTTCGTATCATTCACTACATCTGGATCACTAAGCAATTCATTTAAATTATTATAACGGTCTTCTACCGATTGTAATCGATCAAACATCGTGCTCACCTCGTTCATTTATATGTCTAATAGTACTATTATAAAGAAAAAGCGTAGCGCTTGCTACTTTTTCTATTTTAAAGGGCCTTTATGCTAATGAAAGAATATATACCTATTCTATTAAGTAAAGCGCTCGCGAAGATGCAATTTCGCTCGCCATCTGCTGGTTTACGGATTGATAGCTCAACTGCACAGGTGGGAACCGTTTGTTCAAGGCTTCGCTTCGTCTCCGCAGAGTTTTTGGCTTTCTGCAAGGTTCTTGCTCATTTCCGCAAGGTTTATGCCCGTCTCTGCAAGGTTCATCGCCGTCTCCGCAAGGTTCTCTATATTTTATTAGAAATACCTACTTCTGTTCACTGAGTAAGCGGAGGATTGGAGTGGCATTTGCGGCAAACTGGATAATAGGAGTCATTTCCACCGATTTGAATTTGTTCTCCTGTATATACTGGTTGACCGCTCTCATCCACTCGTAAGTTCATGATTGCTTTGCGATGACAGAACCAGCATATCGTTTTCATTTCTTCGATTTTATCCGCATAGATCAGCATATATTTACTGCCCTCGAACATTTCGTTTTGGAAGTCATTCTTTAAGCCAAAGCCCATGACAGGGATATTTAGTTCATCTACAATTTGTGTAAGCTGAAGAACATGCTCTTTTTTTAAGAATTGCACCTCATCGATTAACACACAATATGGTTTCGGATCTATTTCTTTTACTACTTCATATAAGTTCGTTTCATCATAAATTGCAGTGGCCTTTCTCTTCAAGCCAATTCGGCTAGAGACGTGTCCCACCTCATCACGAGTATCAATACCAGGTGTGAAAATTACGACTGGTTTGTTTTGTTCTTCATAATTATGTGCTACCTTTAGAATTTCAATTGATTTTCCACTGTTCATCGCGCCATGCTTAAAAAATAGTTGAGCCATGATATATCTCCTTACTTATCGACTATGTATTTTGCTTCTATCTATTTATATCATACGGGTGTATTCCCCGAAACTATTTTAAAGGAATTGTCACAAGAAAAGCGCAAGCGCCTATTCCTGCCCCGACAGGCAAATGGAGAAAAGCGAGGAGGCAGCCCCTCAGCCACCGGAGCTTTTATCCATTTGACCCCGAGGGGCAAGGCGGTGGAGCTAGACACCAATTAATCCACAGGTTCCGAATTTTATAATTTCCTAAACTATAAACAAAAATACCTGCAAAGCACTAAGTGCTCTGCAGGTACTTTGTTATTAGTCTTGAGTTTCTTCTTTAATTCCGTATTTTTTGTTGAAGCGATCAACACGGCCATCCGCAGCTGCGAATTTTTGACGTCCAGTATAGAATGGGTGACATTCGTTACAGAACTCGACTTTAATGTCTGATTTTACAGAACCAGTTGTGAATGAGTTACCACATGAACATGATACTGTTGCTTCTTTGTAATCGGGATGAATTCCTGCTTTCATCTCTATCTCTCCTCTCGCCCTGAACCATCTGGAACAGAGTTGGTTATGAAACTGATACCTTACACGATCCGATTGATGTCAATCGCATATGTAGCAGAAATGTATAAACTTACGTTTCATATAATAACATGTCTTTACGTTCTAGACAAGTCATTAGTTTTTGTTTAATGACTTGTCTTAGAAGTTATTTTGGGAACCTGGAGTGTCTGTACAAAGGTTTTCGTCTATACACGCTAAGAACTAAGCCTATTAAGAAAGCATTGAGGACGGTTGGCATAAATCCATAGCTAAAAAACGGTAGTGAGATTGATACAATTGGAACTAACCCAACTGTCATTCCAATGGCATAGATGAATTGTGTTGAGAAAATTGTAATACATCCTATAATGATTAATCTTCCAAAGGAGTCCTTCACGGAAGAAGTAATGTGTAAAAAGCGTATAATCACTAAGCTTAGTATTATAAATATTCCAATCGCCACAGCTAAACCATAGGATTGAATTAGATGTCCAAACACTAAATCTGTATGTGCTTCAGGTAGTTTAAAGGTCGTTCCTGCCCCAAACCATTTAGCTCCTTGTAGTAAATCTGTAAGCAATACATTCATATATCCTGCACCTTCAGCGTAACCTGCTGGATTTAAGAAGCCCAATAGACGGTCTATCTGGTATTTTGCGATGCTTCCATTTTGATAGCTGAACCACGTAAATATAATAAAGCTAATGATTAAAGCTGCCACAGCTCCAAAAACTATACTTTTTTGCTTTTTAGAAAACTTACTTTTCATGAATAATACTCCAACAAGAGCTCCGTAAATTAATAAAATTGACAAGTCGGCATTCATACTAAATAAAATAAATGAAAGTCCAACTAGTACAAACGCTTTCCATAAGGCAAAGTTCTTTTTTGAAAACAAAGCTGCCCAGGCAATACAGTAAAGTGGGATCGCCATCCAAACCTTCAAACTAATAAACCCAATTTGGATCATTACTTTTCCGTTTATTTGTACATTGTAAAAACCATATAAAAATATAATAAATACGGAAGCAATGCCGAAAAAAACATAACCCAATTGTGCAAACTTTCGATAATCCAAAAACATTAACCCAAGAGCTACGACAAAGCCTAAGATAATATGAATTACATGATTAGATAAAAACGCAGGAATCATATGACCATATCTGTACTCATAATGCGGTTGATTCAAAGCCACAATTGGCAAAAAGCTCAGTAATAATATTCCAATGAGTAAGGAGAGAAGCAGCCAATCTATTTTAGGCTTATGGATTTCATTTAATGATTTACCAAGCACGGTAGGACTGCCCATTTCTAAAGCAGCTTTACCCTCTGCCTCCTTTTCCGTATATCCTTTTGTCATCCAAGACATCTTCGAGTGTTCCATATGATTAGCTAGCTCAGCTTCTATATAACTTTTTGCCTCTTTGGAGCGAATATGTGCAATTACTGACTGTAAATACTCTTTAATACTCATCTGTAGTCACCTCGTGAAATAACTGCCTTAGCGAGAAACGAGCTGCTGTAGAAGGATACTTTTTCTGTAATAGCTTAAGTCCCTTTTTCGATAATCTATAGTATTTTTCTCC
This sequence comes from Psychrobacillus sp. FSL W7-1457, assembly GCF_038593405.1. Classification (NCBI taxonomy): domain Bacteria; kingdom Bacillati; phylum Bacillota; class Bacilli; order Caryophanales; family Bacillaceae; genus Psychrobacillus; species Psychrobacillus sp. FSL W7-1457. The sequence continues at coordinate 651,287 of NZ_CP151993.1, read as the reverse complement.
TTCAGTCCAAAAGGATTCTAGCTCACCGTTTTGTTCCGCTAGATGAAGTGAGGTATATACAGCTCCTTCATTAAATCTAATAGATTTTTCTCCTCTAACATGCAGAAGCTCTACTAACTCACTACCCGTCTTGGATTCTACTAAAAGAGGTAAAATCTCTTCTGTTAAAGCAACTGGTGAGATTTGTTTAATTTGGTCATTTACTTTTTGGCGATGTACCTCTGAAAATTGCAGATGCTCAAATGTAGTATTTTTCATAGCTTTTTTTAAGCCCTTCAATCGCTCTTCCATTCAGATCCCTCCAATATATTCTTTAAAAGAAGTTTTCCTTTGCGCAGCCTCGTCTTAATGGTATTTTCATTTAGCTGTAAAACGGTCGCTGCTTCCTTCATAGTCAGTTCTTCAAAATAAACTAAGTAGATCACTTCGCGGTATTTAATAGGCAAGCTCATGACAGCTGCTGCAAGCTCGGTATCCTCATCTTGCTGGACAACGATTTGTTCTACGCTTGAAGACAATGTAGTTCTATTTAGAATAGTATCTTCTGTTATCTTGACATTTTGGTTATACCAGCTTTTTAAATAGTCTTTTGCATGATTGATGGCAATGCGCCATAACCATGTTTTAATAGATGATCGTCCTCTATAGCTCGGTAACCCTTTGTAGCACTTCACAAAAATCTCTTGTGTTAAATCCTCAGCAATCGTTTCGTTATGTACGTAAGCATAGACTAGCTGCAATATATCTTGACCATGTGTACTCATCAGTTCATCGATGAGCTGCTCATAATTCTCAGATTTAGTATCCCCCATTAACATTCGCTCCACCGTTGTCCCCCCTTTAGCACATTAGACGAGCGTGCAGTTAAAAAAGTTTTCGTTTATAAAATTATTATTTAAAAACATCAAAAAAGGAGACTCATGACTATTGCCTTGAGTCTCCTTCTATTTATGAAATTATTAGTTCAATTTACAATGATACTTTACCACTGCGATGTGCTTTCATTTCTTCGCTTAATTGCTCAAAGAAACCTTCGTTTGTTTTCGTTAGACGAAGTTTTTTCAAGAAACGCTCTCCAAAATCGTGAGAGTCAGAGAAGGTTTTACGAATAGCCCATAGTTTATCCAATTGGTCTTTAGGAATTAACAATTCTTCTTTTCTTGTTCCTGAACGACGGATGTCAATGGCCGGGAAGATACGACGCTCTGCTAGACTACGGTCTAGGTGAAGCTCTAGGTTTCCTGTACCTTTGAATTCTTCGTAAATAACTTCATCCATTCGTGATCCAGTATCAACTAAAGCAGTGGCTAAAATAGTTAAGCTTCCACCCTCTTCGATATTACGCGCAGCACCGAAGAAGCGTTTTGGACGATGGAATGCAGCAGGATCAATACCACCTGATAAAGTACGTCCACTTGGCGGTATAACAAGATTGTAAGCACGTGCTAAACGAGTGATAGAATCCATTAGAATAATAACATCACGCTTATGCTCCACAAGGCGCATAGCTCTTTCCAAGACAAGCTCTGCTACCTTAACGTGATTTTCTGGTACCTCATCAAATGTGGAGCTTACTACATCTGCCTTCACAGAACGCTCGATATCTGTTACTTCCTCCGGGCGTTCATCTATTAATAATACAATTAGCTCTGCATTCGGATGGTTCGTAGTAATAGCGTTAGCAATTTCTTTTATTAATAATGTTTTACCAGCCTTCGGTGGAGCAACTATCAATCCACGCTGACCATAACCTACTGGAGCTACTAAATCCATAATTCTAGTAGATAGCTTCTCTGGAACAGTCTCCAATTTAATATGGCGATCTGGATACAAAGGTGTTAGTCCTGGAAAATGAACTCGCTCTTTAGCAATTTCAGGATCTTCTCCATTTACTAGCTCTACGTGCAGAAGACCGTAATAACGTTCGCTTTCCTTTGGTGGTCGTACTTTCCCAGTTACTTTGTCTCCGTTACGCAAATCAAATCTTCTAATTTGTGACGCGGAAATATAAATATCTTCGGAGCTAGGAGAATAGTTAATCGGTCGTAGGAAGCCAAAGCCCTCCTGCTGAATGATCTCTAAAACACCTTCCATAAAGAAAAAGCCTTCTTGCTCTGCACGAGATTTTAAGATTGCAAAAATAAGTTCTTTTTTTGATAATTTACTATAAGCAGCTATTTTATACTTGCGCGCAAGAGTATAGAGCTCTTTTAAGGTCATATTCTCTAGCTCATTGATCGTTGTTTGTGTCATTAGCACGCACCACTCTTTACTATATTTTGTTGTTTACTTATTGAAACTGGATAAAAGGAAAGAAGTTTTATTAGAGGATACCCGATAGAGAACTATCGGGTATACAAAGAAGTTTAGTTTTATAGTACTAAATTCGGTTTTTTGTTTAAGCTGTGACGACCTTCTACGAAACGAATAGTTCCGGATTTGGCGCGCATTACGATAGAATGCGTGGAACCAAAAGCGCCTTTGAACTGCACTCCACGTAGGAGCTCTCCATCAGTAACTCCAGTTGCTGCAAAGATGGCATCATCGCCTTTTACAAGGTCAGTCATACGCAATACCTTGGAAACATCTAGCCCCATCTTTTTACATCTTTCAAGTTCTGCCTCATCCTGAGGAACAAGCTTCCCTTGAATTTCTCCACCTAAGCATTTTAATCCAACTGCTGAGATAACTCCTTCTGGAGCTCCACCCATGCCGAATAAAATATCAACACCAGTATTATCAAAAGCAGTGTTAATCGCACCAGCTACATCGCCATCGGTAATTAGCTTGATACGAGCTCCTGCTGCTCTAATTTCTTCGATAATTTTTTCATGGCGCTGACGACCTAGGATAGTCGCAACAACGTCTTCAATATCTTTGTTTTTTGCACGAGCAACAGCACGTAAATTATCAAGTACAGATGCATTTATGTCCACTTGGCCAACGGATTCAGGTCCTACTGCCAGCTTTTCCATATACATATCTGGTGCATGAAGTAAATTTCCGCGATCTGCAATTGCTAGAACTGCTAATGCATTCCAGCCACCAGAAGCTACAATATTAGTACCTTCTAAAGGGTCTACTGCTACATCTACTTGAGGACCTCCTGTGCCATGGCCAAGCTTTTCTCCGATATATAGCATCGGTGCCTCGTCCATTTCACCTTCCCCAATTACTACAACACCCTCCATAGGGATAGTGTCAAATACTGTACGCATTGCAGTAGTTGCTGCATCATCTGCTTCATTTTTTAATCCTCGTCCCATCCAGCGAGCAGATGCAATAGCGGCTGCTTCAGTCACTCGGACTAATTCCATTGATAAACTACGTTCCATTTCGTTTGTGCCTCCCGTATTACGGATTGTATATAAATACATACGAATTTGTTTCTTCCGATATCATTGTAGCATATTTGTCAAATAAGAAAAGCGCAATCGCCTGTCTTTGCCCCGACAGGCAAATGGAGAAAAGCGAGGAGGCATCTCTTCCGCCACCGCAGCTTTTATCCATTTGACCCCGAGGGGCAAGGCGATGGAGCTAGACAGATAGAAAAGCGCAAGCGCCTATGTCTGCCCCGACAGAAATTACTTAAGTTTTGTCTAATTTCTAAAAAAATGGAGTAAAACAACCTCCATTTTTCTAGCTATTATTTTGTTCGATTTCCAGGACTTCCACTCTTCTAATATCTGCACCTATACCTTGTAGCTTCTCGATTAATGAGCTATATCCTCGGTCTATGTGGTAGATATCTTGAATTTCGGTTTCACCGTCTGCTATTAAGCCTGCCAGTACTAGAGCAGCTCCTGCGCGAAGATCACTCGCTCTAACGGTTGCAGCCTCTAGCTTAACGGGTCCAGTTAGCACAGCAGTTCTACCATCTACTCTTCCATTTGCATTCATGCGGCGTAACTCATCAATATGTTTAAACCGTGCTGAATAGATAGAATCAGTAATGACCGAAGTTCCGGTAGCTTGTGTCAATAAAACAGAAAAAGGTTGCTGAAGATCCGTGGCAAATCCAGGATAAACAAGTGTCTTAACGTCAACAGCTTGTAAATTTGTCGTTTTAGGAATAAATACCTTCTCTTCAAACTCTTCTACAGCTACTCCCATTTCTCGAAGCTTTGCAGTTAAAGCTTCAACGTGAAATGGAATGACATTATCAATGGTTACTCCATCACCGGCAAGCGCAGCCATAATCATAAAAGTGCCAGCCTCTATACGGTCCGGAATAATCGTGTGCTTCGTACCGTGCAGTTCTTCTACCCCATCAATACGAATCACGTTTGTTCCTGCACCTTTAATATTAGCTCCCATATTTGAAAGTAACGTTGCCACATCAATGATTTCTGGCTCTTTTGCAGCATTTTCGATAATAGTTCTACCTTTTGCTAGGACGGCAGCAAGCATGATGTTAATTGTGGCGCCCACACTTACAACATCTAGATATATTTTTGATCCAACTAGCTCGTCTGCTCTCAAATAGATTGCTCCGTGCTCATTGCTCACTTCTGCACCTAACGCTTCAAACCCTTTAATATGCTGGTCAATTGGTCGAGGGCCTAAATGACAGCCGCCCGGCAGCCCAATAGCTGCTTTTTTGAATTTCCCTAGCATAACACCCATTAAATAATAAGATGCTCGTAACTTTTTAATATTACCATTAGGCATAGGCATATCTACAACATTTGTCGGATCTATCACCATAGTCCCCTCAGAGAAGGTTACTTTTGCACCAACCTCTTCTAAAATTTCCTTTAGGGTGAAAACATCCAATATTTCAGGTAAGCCTTCTATTGTAACGGGAGAATTAGCCATCAACGAAGCGGGAATAAGAGCTACTGCACTATTTTTTGCCCCACTTACTTTAATCGTGCCACGGAGGGTGTTTCCTCCTTTTATTTTATAAACTTCCATACCGTTCTCCTTCGTGTTGGTTACTCGCTTTTTCTATTGTTCCAATCCGCTAGGAAACCTTCAATTCCTTTATCAGTTAAAGGATGATTGAATAATTGTTTTAAAACTTTAAATGGAGTAGTAGAAATATGTGCACCATTTAATGCTGCATCAGTAATATGCTGTGGATGTCTGATTGAAGCAGCAATAATTTCTGTGTCAATGTTATGGATAGAGAATATAGTTGAGATTTTAGCAATCAATTCCATACCATCATGGCCAATATCGTCTAAACGTCCTAAGAAAGGAGAAACATATGTAGCACCAGCACGTGCTGCCATTAATGCTTGGTTTGCACTGAAGATTAGAGTTACGTTAGTTTTAATACCTTCTGCACGGAAAACCGAACATGCTTTTAAGCCTTCTGGTGTCATTGGAAGCTTCACGGTGATGTTTGGTGCAATTGCAGCTAGCTCTCTACCTTCTTTAATCATACCTTCTGCATCTAAAGCTATAACCTCTGCACTTACTGAACCATCTACTAAAGCTGTGATTTCACGTAAACGATCGTGAAAAGAAATATTCTCTTTTGCTACTAAAGATGGATTTGTAGTAACACCTGAGATTACTCCCCATGAGTGTGCTTCTTTTATTTCGTCAAAGTTTGCTGTATCGATAAAAAATTTCATATTAATAATATCCTCCTCTTGATGGAAAAACAGGAGAAGTCCCTCTTGTCACTCTATTTAAGAGCCAAAGAGCACTTCTCCTTTATAGCTATTTATATTACTTATGCTTTATTAGAACTTCCGAATTCACGCATTTTTCCAATGACAGTTGCTTTTATTGCATCACGTGCTGGGATTAAATACTTACGTGGATCGTATTGTTCTTCGTTAGCTGCTAGGTATTCACGAATTGCTCTTGTTGCAGCAATTTGGTTTTCTGTATTTACATTAATCTTAGCTGTCCCTAACGAAATAGCTCTTGTAATGTCTTTTGTTGGGATACCAGTTCCACCATGTAGTACTAATGGTAAATCAGCCAATTTAGATATTTCTTCCATCTCTTCAAAACCTAAGTTTGGTTCACCTTTATATGGACCATGAACTGATCCAAGCGCAGGGGCAAGACAATCAATCGCAGTGCGTTTTACAAGCTCCGCACATTCTGCTGGGTCAGCATAAATAACGCCATCTGCTATTACATCGTCTTCTTGACCGCCAACAGTCCCTAGCTCTGCTTCTACGGAAACACTGTGAGCATGAGCATACTCTACCACTTTTGAAGTAATTTCTACATTTTCTTCGAAAGGATGGTGTGATGCGTCAATCATGACAGAAGTAAATCCGGCATCAATTGCAGCCTTACATTTATCAAAGCTTGAACCATGATCTAAATGAATTGCTACCGGAACTGTAATATTATAGTCCGCCATTAATCCTTTAACCATATGTACAACTGTTGTAAATCCGCCCATGTATTTTGCAGCGCCTTCAGAAACACCTAAAATAACTGGTGACTTTTCTTCTTCAGCTGCTTGTAAAATAGCCTGCGTGAATTCCAAGTTATTAATGTTGAATTGTCCAACTGCATAGCCTTCTTTTTTACCTTTTTCAAGCATTTCTTTCATAGAAACTAAAGCCATTTAAAAGGACCTCCTATATTTTAATTGGTACATCTCAAATAATTAAGCAAATGCTTAAGCAGGACACCCATCTAAACGTTCCACATTATAAAATACCCTATATTTTGTCCAAATAAACTGTTTAGAGTTAGCCTACTCATTTCCTACACAATCATAACAAAAACAGGCGATGTTTTCCACTGCCTGCTCATACCCTCATTATTTTAGTAAATTGTTCACAGCATCCCTTACTTCAAAAATGTCAAAGGGCTTTGTAAAATAGAGAGATGCGCCTAAGCCCATCGCCTCTTGAATGAGATTTAACTCACCATAAGCGGTCATCATCATCACTGGTAACTCAGGTGATTGTTCTTTTATTTTTTTTAAAATTTGAATCCCATCCATACCTGGTATTTTCATGTCTAATAATACACCAGCAATCGGCTTTTCTTCTAATTGCTTCAATGCCTCATAACCATTTGAAGCTAGGCTAATCTCATACCCCTCTTGAGCGAAAACTTCTTTTAAGAGCATCCGTATCCCAAGTTGATCATCTACAATTAGTAACTGTTTCATGAAGGAAGACCCCTTTTTACCGTATTTTCTAGTAATGTACTATTCGCTACAAACATTCCTCTTTCCTCCTTTTACCGTTGAAAATATTATGATAAAAAGGATAAAATTTCCTAAAAATAGAAACTATTTTATGATTGCTATACAAGTTACTACAATGATTATCCAAATTCTTATATAATAATTTGGAGGTGAAAAGAATGAAAATGTTAACAACACAACTATCCGGGCTGCTCCAAAGAATTGCTAGCTCTGAGGAAGAAAGCATAGAAGAAACCGCTCGCCTCCTTGCACAAGCAGCGGCAGGGGAAGGGAAAATCTATTTTGCAACTTTTGATGAAATGCATAGCATTGCGATAAATGCACAATATGCTACTGAGCCTTTTCCAAAAATGGAAAGATGGAGTCCTGACGTAGCGTTTACTAGCGCAGACAGAGTTTGGATCATTACTCGCTCCGCTCTTAATGATGAGGCAATTACGCTTGCTAAAAGCTTAAGTGAGCAGTTTATCCCTTTTGGCGTCCTAACTAGCGAGCCAGCTGGGGACGATAATGTGTTATTTGATCTTGCATATACATATATATCCTTAAAGATTTCTAAAGGGCTACTTCCTGCTGAAGATGGCTCTAGAGTAGTTTTCCCACACGCACTCGCTGGATTGTTCGTATATGAGGCTGTTAAATTACAAATCGACGAAATACTTAAAAGTGAGGAATAAATATTAGGTATAAAAGGCTAGCTGCCAAAAGCTAGCCTTTTTTAATGATAAAAATATACAAACATTATTCACTAGAATTGGTGCGTGCCTCATGACTTTAACGGTTGTTTGTTTCTTAAAAGATTATTTCTTCCTTCTGCTAGTTCGCTCTGACTAGTTTTACGACAATAGAACGGTATTTTACTACAATGACCGGCTACTTTATGACAATGAGTCCACTTTTTACTACATTCCCTTGCCTGCTAACTCGCTCTCACCAAAAAACCCTTTATGTATAGTAGACTTATTATCTTACATCAAAGTTTCATATGTAATCGGAATATTTTAAATTTATATGATTTATAATAGAAATTTCTATTTGACTCTTCCTTCCCCACTCCACTAATCCTATTATAACCTATAATGTATAATAATTACATTACTGTTTATGTGAAATTATCACTTTTAAGTACAAAAAAGCATCGAACATTTTACAAAAGAGTAAAGTGCTCGATGCTTTCATTTTTCTATCTTAAATTATTCTCCAACGGAAGCTTTAATGAATTCACGGAATAATGGTTGTGGACGCTGCGGGCGAGACACAAATTCCGGATGGAACTGAGATGCTACGAAGAAAGGATGCTCAGGAAGCTCAACGATTTCGATTAAACGACCATTTGGGCTTGTCCCAGAGAACATAAATCCAGCAGCCTCGAATTGCTCACGGAACTCATTGTTGAATTCATAGCGGTGACGGTGACGCTCATATACAAGCTCTTCGCCGTATGCTTCTTGCGCTTTAGAGCCAGGTGTTAGTTTACATGGATATAACCCTAGACGAAGTGTACCACCAAGGTCCTCTACGTCTTTTTGTTCTGGCAATAGATCAATAATAGAGTGTGGTGTACTTGGATCTAACTCAGTTGAGTGTGCTCCTTCTAGGTTTAACACGTTACGAGCATATTCAACTGTTGCTAATTGCATACCTAGACAGATACCGAAGAAAGGTACTTTGTTTTCTCGAGCAAATTTAATCGCTGCAATTTTACCTTCTACTCCGCGATCTCCAAATCCACCAGGGACAAGGATACCATCTACGTCAGAAAGAATTTCAGCAACATTTTCATTGCTTACGTGCTCTGCATTTACCCATTTAATCTCAACATCTGCATCAAATGCATATCCAGCATGTTTCATTGCTTCTACAACAGAAATGTATGCATCTTGAAGCTCTACGTATTTACCTACTAGAGCAATACGAACTTTTTTCGATAATGATTTTACTTGATCTACTAATCCTATCCAGTCCGTCATATCTGCTTCTGGCGTAGTAAGCTGGAAGTGATCTACAACGATTTGGTCTAAATGCTGAGCTTGTAGGTTTAAAGGAATTTCATATAAAGAATCTGCATCGATACATTCAATTACTTCTTCTGGTTTAATATCACAGAATAACGCGATTTTATCTTTCATATCTTGTGGTACAGGCATTTCAGAGCGAACAACAATGACATTTGGTTGAATACCTAAGCTTCTAAGCTCTTTAACACTGTGCTGAGTTGGTTTTGTTTTCATCTCACCAGCAGCTTTGATAAATGGTACTAATGTACAGTGGATGTACATTACATTATTACTTCCAACATCACGCTTCATTTGGCGGATTGTTTCTAGGAAAGGAAGGGATTCTATATCTCCTACCGTTCCACCAATCTCCGTAATCACGATGTCAGCTTGAGTTTCTCTCGCAGCAAGGAATAATCTTTCTTTTATTTCATTTGTAATATGAGGAATGACTTGTACAGTTCCTCCGTTATAATCTCCACGACGTTCTTTTCTTAAAACTGACGAATACACTTTACCTGTTGTGATGTTAGAGTATTTGTTCAGATTGATGTCGATGAAGCGCTCATAGTGACCTAAATCTAAGTCTGTTTCTGCGCCATCGTCTGTTACGAAAACTTCCCCATGTTGATATGGACTCATTGTTCCAGGGTCTAGATTGATGTAAGGATCGAATTTTTGAATAGTTACTTTCAATCCTCTATTTTTTAATAAACGTCCAAGAGACGCAGCTGTAATACCTTTACCAAGCGAAGATACAACCCCACCAGTAACAAAAATAAATTTAGTCATTGTCGTTCCTCCTATTTATCGTGTTCCAATAATAAAAAGCGCTCCTCCTGCTGGTTTTAGCAGGGGAGCGCGTATGCACATGAGTATGTCTCTTCAAAAAGAGCCCAATAAAATCTTATAGCGTTTGCTAGAAGAAGTCAAGAATTATTCTTCCTCGTCTAATTCTTCATCATCATCTAGATCTTCATCATCAATGATTTCAAAGTCTTCGTCGTCTTCGTCGATTAAATCTTCCTCGATTACGTCTACTTCATCAATTTCCGCTTCCACGAAATCGATTGCTACTACATCATCGTCTTCGTCGTCATCATCGTCTTCGTCGTCATCTTCAATAAATTCATCGAATTCTTCTTCGAAGATAATTTCATCCTCATCCAAATCATCCAAGTCGTCTAAATCATCTACTGCTTTTGTTTTCTTCTTACGTACTTTTACAGTTGGAGCAGTTTCTTCTTCAATTTGTTCCACTGGATACCACTCTCTAAGGCCCCATTGGTTTTCAGCAATTGCTAGGAAACGTCCATCAATATTCATGTCTGTATAGAATTGTGGCTTACGATCTGCCATCTCTTCATCTGTAAAGCCGTTCAACTTTTGAATCTCATCAAATAATTCTGTTAATGTTAAAGAATTTTTCTTATCTTCTAGTATTGCAAATCCAATATCTATTAGTGATTCTTCTTGTAATTGTGCTGTTGTCATTTCACGAAAATTCAAATCGTGCACGTCCTTTCTATGTCCGCTTGCATACTTTCCATTATATACAAACAATTAAGTTATATGCTACATTCATTTATTCTTTTTGAAAAGAGATATTTTCCTACCAACTATAGAAAATAAATAAAAAGAAAGCAAGAGTAACGGTATGGAAGCGAGTCTTTTATTATACAACCAAACTGTCGTTAAAAGGAGAACAATTATAACCATAATTTGAACAGGCTTTTTCATCACACTTCTCCTCTACGACTTTATATATACATTATACAAAAAATATAATAAAAAAGTGCCTCTAATATACTTAGAGACACTAATATTTTTACATATTTCTTCGATATTGACCGCCGACCTCATAAAGAGCGTTAGTAATTTGACCTAAGCTAGCCATTTGGACTGTGCTCATCAGCTCTTCGAAGATATTGCCACCACTCATTGCAACTTGCTTCAAGCGCTCTAATGCATGCTCCACTTTAGCTTCATGCTTAGCTTGGAAGTCTCTTAAATTATTTATTTGAGTTTCTTTTTCCTCTTTGGATGCACGAGCAAGTTCCATATTGTCTATATCATCTTCAGAAGCAGGGTTTGGATTTAAGTAGGTGTTAACCCCTATAATCGGAAGTTCCCCTGTATGCTTCTTCATCTCATAATACATAGACTCTTCTTGAATTTTACCACGCTGATACTGAGTTTCCATGGCTCCAAGAACACCGCCACGGTCATTGATACGATCAAATTCCGTTAGAACTGCTTCTTCTACAAGGTCCGTCAGCTCTTCCACTACATAGGAGCCTTGTAAAGAGTTTTCGTTTTTCGATAAACCATGCTCTTTTGTAATAATCATCTGGATAGCCATGGCACGACGTACAGATTCCTCTGTAGGAGTGGTGATTGCCTCGTCATACGCGTTTGTATGGAGCGAGTTACAGTTATCTTGCAATGCCATCAAGGCCTGAAGCGTTGTACGTATATCATTGAAATCTATCTCTTGGGCATGGAGACTTCTCCCCGATGTTTGCACATGGTACTTTAACTTCTGGCTTCTCTCATTTGCACCATACTTTTCACGCATAACCACAGCCCATATACGACGGGCAACGCGACCAATCACCGTGTATTCTGGATCTAGCCCGTTTGAGAAGAAGAATGATAGATTAGGTGCAAATTCATCAATATTCATCCCACGGCTTAAATAATACTCTACGTACGTAAAACCGTTTGCCATAGTAAATGCCAGCTGGGAAATAGGATTTGCCCCTGCCTCTGCAATATGGTAACCAGAAATAGATACAGAATAGTAATTTCTAACCTTATGGTCGATAAAGTATTGTTGGATGTCCCCCATCATTCGAAGTGCGAATTCTGTCGAGAAGATACACGTATTTTGTCCTTGATCTTCTTTTAGAATGTCTGCCTGCACGGTACCGCGAACGACTTGCAATGTTGCTTCCTTCACATGAGTGAATTCTTCTACCGTCAATGTTCTACCTAGCTCTTCTTCCTTTAGGCGAACCTGCTGGTCAATTGCCGTGTTCATAAACATTGCCAAAATAATCGGAGCTGGCCCGTTGATGGTCATCGACACAGACGTGGATGGCGCACATAAGTCAAAGCCAGCATAAAGCTTTTTCATATCCTCTAATGTACATATACTAACACCAGATTCCCCGACCTTGCCGTAAATATCTGGGCGATAATCTGGATCTTCTCCGTAAAGCGTTACGGAGTCAAACGCTGTAGACAATCGCTTTGCATCATCATCCTTAGATAAATAATGGAAACGACGGTTAGTACGCTCTGGGGTTCCTTCTCCTGCAAACTGACGCTTAGGATCCTCTCCTTCTCTACGGAAAGGAAATACCCCTGCAGTATAAGGGAACGATCCTGGTACATTTTCTTTATAAACCCATTTCAAAATCTCCCCGTAATCGACAAATTTCGGTAGAGCGACCTTAGGGATTTTCAAGCCAGACAAGCTTTCCGTACGTAGAATTGTACGAATTTCTTTATCACGAATCTTTGTGACAAACTCATCTCCTGCATACGCATCTTTTAGTGCCTGCCAGTTGTCTAAAATACGTTTTGATTCTGCCGTTAATTCATCTTTTATGCCCTCGGCTAGGGATTCTAATGAATGAATTAAAGCATCGTCTGCAGTTTTTTTCTTAACCTCGTCAATTGCACCCTCTAGTTGGAACAATCGTCTAGCAAACTCTACCTGCTCTTGAGACTTATTATGATAGCCTCTAACTGTGTCCGTAATTTCACGAAGGTAGTACCTGCGATCGTTAGGGATAATGACATTTTGCTTTTGTGTTTTCACAAACTGATCATAAGATGTTGCCCAATCTGTGCCCAACTTTTTATTCAACGTATCGATTAATGCCGCAAATAATGAGTTAGTCCCTTTGTCATTGAACTGGCTAGCAATTGTACCGTAAACTGGCATTTTGTCCAGCTCCACATCCCATAGCTCACGGCTGCGTTGATACTGCTTTTGCACCTGTCTTAATGCATCCTCAGAGCCTTTTCGTTCGAATTTATTGATAACGATTAAGTCTGCATAGTCAATCATATCAATTTTTTCTAGTTGAGACGGTGCTCCAAACTCACTAGTCATGACGTACATAGAGAGGTCAGAAACATTCGTAATTTCAGCATCCCCTTGACCGATTCCACTTGTCTCTACGACAATCAGATCATAGCCGGCAACCTTCACAACATCTAATACATCTGCTATTGCGCCTGATAATTCTGTTCGTGATCCACGAGTAGCTAAGCTTCTCATAAATACTCGTTTATTGAAAATAGCATTCATACGGATACGGTCTCCAAGCAGAGCCCCACCAGTTTTTTGCTTTGTAGGATCAATCGATAAAACTGCTATTTTTTTATCTGGCAATTCCTGAAGAAAGCGACGGATCAGTTCATCCGTTAATGAGCTTTTCCCTGCACCACCTGTACCCGTGATCCCTAGCACTGGAGTATTCTTAGACAAGCCTTGTGCCAGCTCAAGCATACTCTTCGTTTCGGAATCCTTGGTGTGATGTGCCTCTTCTGCTAGTGTAATCAGATGAGCGAGTACCTCCGGATTTTCAGTTGTAACTTTCTCGATTGTTTCTTTTGCTCCTGAATGCTCTGTTGGAACATCGCACTCCATTAGCATTTTGTTGATCATCCCTTGCAGTCCGAGCTTTCGACCGTCTTCAGGTGAAAATATTCCGGAAATACCATATTCCTGCAGTTCTTTAATTTCTTTTGGGATAATTACTCCACCGCCACCACCATATATACGAATATGAGGTGCTCCCCTTTCGGCAAGTAAGTCCTTCATATATTTAAAATACTCGACATGTCCTCCTTGATAGGAAGAGATGGCAATCCCTTGAACATCCTCTTGTATAGCAGCATTAACAACCTCTTCAACCGAACGATTGTGGCCTAGGTGGATCACCTCTGCTCCGCTCGCCTGTAAAATGCGGCGCATAATATTGATGGATGCATCATGACCGTCAAAAAGACTCGACGCCGTTACAAAACGAACATGATTTTTTGGACGATATACTTCTACCTTAGACATGTTGTTCCTCCTTGTTTGTGTGAACATTTATTCCAAACCCTGGACTAATTTAAAGAACGTCCTTCGCTTTACCCATCCCACTGAGTAATAACTGCACTTGTAGATCTGTAAATTGCTCGATGGTAAATTCCTTGCGTAAGGCCCATCTTCTAAATGCCCACATTTGCCCTTGGACAGCCAAGGTATGAGCATATAGTTTAGCCTGCTCCGCAGTTAGCTTTAGCTCCCCAGCCTCAATACAGCCAACCATGATTTTATGGAATATATCCACCATTTCTAGCTCTTTAGTTAATACATATTCGAGTGCTTTTTTCGGTAACGACTTGGATTCCTGGTACATGACGACAAACTCATCTGACATATCATCTATTACCCCATAATAGTGATATATTGCATTCTTCAAGTCCTCCATCGTCGTGCCTTTTTCAGGCTGAAATTCTGAAAGTCTTCCATGAACCTCATGATAAATACTATCGCAAACTAAATAGAGTACATCCTCCTTGGTACGGATATATTCATAAAGCGTGCCTATACTAAAGCCCGCTTCCTTCGCAATCTCTCTTGTAGTAGTCCGGTGAAAGCCCTTTTGTTTGAATAAAGTGACAGCTGCTCGAATCATTTGCTGACGTCTTTTTTCAATTAAGTTTCCGTCCTTTACAGAGGTCAATACTTCGTGTTTTTTGTCCATGTTACTTAGTAAGCATACGAGAGATAACAAGACGTTGAATTTCTTGTGTACCCTCATAAATTTGAGTTATTTTAGCATCACGCATAAAACGTTCTACTGGATAGTCCTTCGTATATCCGTATCCACCATATACCTGCACCGCTTCTGTTGTTACTTTCATAGCTGTATCTCCAGCCATTAGCTTCGCCATTGCAGATTCCTTCCCGTAGGAAAGTCCATTAGATTCTAACCAAGCAGCTTGATAAGTAAGTAACCGTGAAGCTTCAATTGATGTTGCCATGTCTGCTAGCTTAAAGGAAACTCCTTGGTTCGCAGCAATTGGCTTGCCAAACTGTACACGCTCTTTCGCATAGCTAACGGAAGCATCTAAAGCACCTTGAGCAATACCAACCGCTTGAGCAGCGATACCGTTACGACCGCCATCTAACGTTTTCATAGCGATGATGAATCCTTCACCTTCCTGACCTAATAGATTTTCCTTAGGCACACGGCAGTTTTCAAAGATGATTTCTGTTGTAGGCGATGAACGTATTCCTAGCTTGTTCTCTTTTTTCCCAACTGAGAATCCTTCAAAACCAGCTTCTACGATAAATGCACTTGTTCCTTTATGCTTAGATTCTGGATCTGTAACAGCAAACACTACATAAATGTCTGCAATCCCGCCGTTCGTAATAAAGATTTTAGAGCCATTTAGCACATAATGATCTCCATCTAATTTAGCAGTTGTTCTCATGCCACCTGCATCGGAACCAGAACCTGCTTCTGTTAATCCGTAACCACCAATTTTTGTTCCTTCTGCCATTGGACGAAGATATTTTTGCTTTTGCTCTTCATTTCCATATTTGAATATTGGCCATCCAGCTAAAGATGTGTGTGCAGAAAGCGTTACTCCTGTAGATGCACAAACTCGTGATAGCTCTTCTACTGCGATACAGTAGGCTAAATAATCTGATCCAATTCCGCCGTATTCCTCAGGCCATGGAATTCCTGTTAATCCAAGCTCCGCCATTTTGTCGAAAATCTCACGATCAAAGCGCTCCTCTTCATCACGTTCAGCTGCTGTTGGTGCAACTTCATTTACTGCAAAGTCACGTACCATTTTACGAATCATTTCATGCTCTTCTGTTAGTTGAAAATTCATTGTACACTCCGCCTTTTTCTATGTTTTTTTGTGATTTTCAGATGGTTGTTGGTGGTTCACCTAGTCTATTTATTAATCGCTGTAAGAGCCTCCAGGCAAAGTAAACAAATATAATCCCTTCTCGGTACCTAACTGCCATCCTTCGTAATAAGAACTGTCGTGGAATATTTCAAGATAAATACTGTTTTCAAATTCCACAATTAGGTCAGATACATGTTCGAAGTGAAATATATTCACGATTCTCTTTCCCAGTAATATTTGTTTAGCACCTTTGTGTGAAAACTTCCCGGGTGAATGGAGAACATCGGAGTAACCAATCGCAACTTCATTAGCAAATCGGATTCTCCAAGGACATTCAATTGTTAAAAATCCTGATTCAAAATCCATTCCAAAAACTATATTCTTTTCTGTATTTACTTCTTCAACCTTCTGACCAATAAAATAGCTAAAATCGATATTACTTAACTTTCGATACATAACATCCTACCTAACTTTTAATTATTAACCTGCTACATTCAATATTTGTTAAAGCTGCAAGGTATGGATGGTCGAGAATGGTAACCTTCATCTAGTTTTCTATTCAGTGATTTCTCAATTCATCAAATGTTTGCTAATAACGATTCGTTGGATTTCACTTGTACCCTCGTAAATTTCGGTAATCTTTGCATCGCGGAAGTAGCGTTCTACAGGATAATCCTCTGTGTAACCATAGCCGCCAAATACCTGAACCGCCTCAATTGCTACGTCTACCGCTGTTTTAGAAGCGAATAGCTTAGCCATCGATGCTTCTTTCCCACAAGGAAGCCCTCTATCTCGCATATTGGCTGCTCGGTAAACTAGTAATCTAGCTGCCTCAACTGCTGTCCCCATGTCTGCAAGCTTGAATCCGACTCCTTGGTTTGCAGCAATTGGCTTACCAAATTGGACGCGCTCCTTTGCATATCCTACCGCTGCTTCGAAAGCTGCTTCGGCAATGCCTAGAGCTTGAGTTGCAATTCCGATACGTCCAGTGTTTAAGTTGGCCATAGCAATCTTAAAGCCCTCGCCCTCTTCTCCAAGTAGGTTCTCTACTGGGATTTTCATATCCTCGAAGGTGATTTGGACTGTTCTCGATCCATGCAAGCCCATCTTGTGTTCGTCTTTTCCAATGATAAAACCTGGTGTGTCCTTCTCCACGATAAATGCGGAAATTCCACGAGAGCCCTGCGAAGCATCCGTCGAAGCAAATACGATGTAAACATCTGCCTCTCCACCATTTGTTATAAAGACCTTGGATCCATTAAGCACATACTGATCGTCTTTTTTGACTGCTTTCGTTTTAAGAGCACCTGCATCCGACCCAGCAGACGGCTCTGTTAAGCAAAATGCTCCAAGATACTCGCCAGATGCAAGCTTTGGGATGTACTTCTGTTTTTGATCTTCATTACCAAAGTAAAGAATTGGATTCGTCCCTACGGATGTATGTACAGAAAGGATAACCCCTACAACCGCACTTACCTTGGATAATTCATTGATGGCAATCACATAGCTAGTAAAGTCCATCTCCGATCCACCGTACTTCTCTGGTATCGTAATCCCCATTAAACCTAGCTCACCCATTTTTTTTATAATTTCACGAGGGAACTCCCCTTGCTCCATCCGTTCAATAAAAGGCTCTATTTCGGCTTTTGCAAAATCACGAACCATGCTGCGCATCATTAGCTGCTCTTCAGTGAATGTTAACTCCATTAATAAATCCCCTTTGTTGGTTATTCGTAGATATAGAAGCCTCTTCCAGTTTTCTTCCCTAGCCATCCAGCCTTCACGTATTTACGCAATAACGGACACGGTCTATACTTGCTGTCACCAAATCCTTCATGAAGCACTTCCATAATATACAAGCAAGTATCTAAACCGATAAAGTCTGCTAGCTGCAGAGGTCCCATTGGATGATTCATGCCCATCTTCATGACATCATCGATTGCTTCTTTCGTTGCTACCCCTTCGTATAATGTATAAATTGCCTCATTGATCATTGGCATTAATACACGATTTGCAACAAATCCTGGGAAGTCATTTACTTCAACAGGAACCTTACTTAACTTTTTCGTCATTTCCTCTATCGCCGCATAAACTTCATCATTAGTTGCAAGACCTCTAATAATTTCAACGAGCTTCATCACGGGTACTGGATTCATAAAATGCATGCCAATAACTTGTTCTGGACGATTGGTAGCTGCTGCAATTTCTGTGATTGGAAGTGATGACGTATTCGTTGCTAAAATAGCATGAGCTGGTGCAATAGCATCTAGTTGTTTAAAAATAGATTGTTTGATTTCCATGTTTTCAACAGCTGCTTCGATGACAATATCTACGTCATTTGCATCGTCAATAGATAGTGACTTACTGATTTTATTTAAAACCGCTTGTTTGTCGTCCTCGGTCATTCTTCCCTTTTCTACATTTCTAGAAAGATTTTTGGAGATTGTTTGAAAGCCTCGCTCAAAGAATTTTTCTTCTCGGTCATTTAGCTTCACTTCATAGCCTGCCTGTGCACAGACTTGTGCAATTCCCGATCCCATTTGTCCTGCGCCTATTACCATTACCTTTTGAATGTTCATGCTAGATTTCCCCCTGTTTTTGGAACTTCAATCATGATGGCATCTCCTTGGCCTCCACCTGAACAGATGGCAGCTATTCCGATGCCTCCCCCTCTACGCTTCAATTCATACGCAAGAGTAAGTATAATTCGTGCACCAGATGCTCCAATTGGATGACCTAATGCAACAGCCCCACCGTTCACGTTCACTTTGTCCTCTGATAAACCAGCAATTTGGCTGCTCACTAACGCAACTGCCGCAAAAGCCTCGTTGATCTCAAACAAATCAATGTCGTCAATAGATTTCCCTGTTTTCTCAAGTAGCTTGTTAATAACAAGCCCCGGAGTTTGTGGAAAGTTTTCTGGCTCAATTGCAATGGCAGTGTGGCCAACTATATATGCTAGTGGCTCTTTTCCAAGTTCCTTTGCTTTTTCTTCATTCGTCAGTATAAGTGCGCAGGCACCATCGTTTACTCCAGGTGCGTTACCTGCTGTAATAGAACCTTCTTTTCCAAACGCAGGCTTTAGCTTGCCAAGTGATTCAACAGAAGTGTCCGCTCGAGGAGCCTCATCCTGATTTACCACAATAGGATCACCTTTCCGTTGGGGAATTTCAACAGGAACAATTTCTTCTGCAAATATTCCAGATTCAATCGCTTTCAACGCAAGGCTATGACTTCTGTATGACCATTCATCTTGCTTTTCACGTGATAACTCAAACGTCTCAGCAGTTGAATTTCCGTAAGTTCCCATATGAACACGCTTTGGATGGAATGAACAAGAAAGACCATCGTAAATCATTCCGTCGACCATTTGGCCATCGCCCATTCTTAAACCAAATCTACCTTTCGGCAAATAGTATGGAGCGTTGGACATAGACTCCATTCCCCCAGCAACGATTACCTCTTCGTCCCCTAAACGAATAATTTGGTCTGCCATCGTTACGCTTCGCATCCCAGAAGCACATACTTTGTTAATCGTTTCTGTTTGAACATTCCAAGGAATACCTGCCTTGTTAGCTGCCTGTCTAGAAGGAATTTGACCTTGCCCGGCTTGTAGAACCGTCCCCATAATCACTTCATCTACCTGCTCAGGATTTACACCTGCTTTTGCAAGTGCTTCTTTTATAGCAACTCCCCCCAAATCGGAAGCTGTTAAGTTACTAAGTGCTCCACCGAACTTACCAAAAGCTGTACGTGCCCCATCCAAAATTACTGTTTTCGTCAATACAGTCACCCCTTTGATTTGTATACGCTTTCAAGATTATTTAAATAAAATATCACTGACTGAACGCTCGCTCGATTAATTCTGTTAAGAAAAGGGAGTATTTCCACTCCCTTCCTCAGTAGTTTAAGTTTACTTAAAGTAATTTGTGATTGCAATTATTATTGAACATTCTGTTCTTCGTTTACCTCTTCTATTTCAGTCACTGACTCACCGAAGATGGATTTTTCTAGAAGCTCAGCAATATCATATGTCCCTACTGTATCTTCTACTTCTTTCGCTTTCGTACCATCTGATAGCATCGTTAAGCAGTACGGACATCCAGAAGAGATGACTGTTGGTTTTACTTCTAACGCTTGTTCTGTACGAGCAACGTTTACGCGGTTACCAACATGCTCTTCCATCCACATCAAGCCTCCACCAGCGCCACAGCACATTCCGTTTTCACGGTTACGCGCCATTTCTACTAGCTGAACTCCTGGGATTGATTTTAATATTTCACGAGGTGCATCGTATACATCGTTATAACGTCCCAAGTAGCAGGAATCATGGAAGGTAATTGTTTCATTTACCGCATGCTTAGGTTTTAAGCGACCAGCCATTACTAAGTCGTATAATAACTCTGTATGGTGAAGAACTTCTCCATTCCAACCAAAATCGCCATATTCATTTTTGAAAATATTATATGCATGAGGATCGATTGTAACTATTTTTGTTATCTCTGCTTTTTCAAATTCTTTAATATTTGCTGCAGCTAATTCTTGGAACATAAATTCGTTTCCTAGACGTCGCGGTGTGTCCCCAGAATTCTTTTCCTTGTTACCTAAAATTGCGAATTTCACTCCTGCTTCATTCATCAGATGAGCAAACGATAGAGCAATTTTTTGCGAACGGTTGTCGAAGGATCCCATCGACCCAACCCAGAATAGGTATTCAATCTCTTCCCCTGCTTTAGACGCTTCTTTGACAGTTGGAATATGAAGTTCTGGACGAGCATCTCTCCAGTTTTCTTTTTCTTTACGGTTAAGACCCCAAGGATTACCCTGACGTTCAATGTTTGTCATCGCACGTTGCGCATCCGGGTTTACTTTGCCTTCTGTCATTACTAAATAACGACGAAGGTCTATAATTTTATCTACGTGCTCGTTCATAACTGGACATTGGTCTTCACAGTTACGGCAAGTCGTACAAGCCCAAATCTCTTCTTCTGTGATAACATCACCGATTAAGGAAGGACTGTAAATGTCTTCAATAACGGCACCTTCTGCACCAGCTGCCATTGCTAGCTGATTTCCTTTGGTTCCTTGGAACGCTAATGAAGGTACCCATGGTTTTTGTTTCGTTTCTACTGCTCCAGTAAATGTTAAGTGATCACGAAGCTTCACGATTAAGTCCATTGGAGAAAGCATTTTACCCGTTCCTGTAGCTGGACACATATTCGTACAACGACCACATTCTACACATGCGTAGAAGTCTATCATTTGTGCTTGTGTAAAGTCTTGAACTCGACCTACACCAAAGACTGGCATTTCCTCTTCATCTGCTTCTTCGTCCTCTTCTTCTTCAAAGTTAATCGGACGTAGTCTACCTACTTTATCTAGACGGTGAAAATATACGTTTGCAGGTCCAGTGATTAAATGGAAATGCTTAGATTGTGGTATATAAACTAAGAAAGATAATAGGAACAATAAGTGAATCCACCACATAACAAAGAACACAGTGATTGCGGCTGCCTCAGGTATCCCTTGGAAAACGGTTGCAACAGCAGATGCCACAGGCTCACTCCAGGTTGCCTCATGGCCATGCCAGATCATTCCCATACCGTTACCGACTAATACAGATACCATTAGTCCACCGATGAAAATCAGGACTAAACCATTTTTCCATCCACGTTTTAAACGAACTAGCTTTTCTACGTAACGACGGTAGAATGCCCAGATTACCGCTACTAAAATAACTAATGTTACGATTTCTTGGAAGAATGTAAATGCTGGATATAATGGTCCTAGCGGTAAATGTGAATCAGGTGCTAGTCCCTTCCAGATAAAATCGATTGCTCCAAATTGTACTAAGATAAAGCCATAGAAGAACATGACGTGAATAGCTCCACTCTTCTTGTCCTTTAATAATTTCTTTTGTCCAAATACATACACCCAGATTTTGCGAAGTCTTTCCTTCACATTATCTTCAAACTCAACTTTTTTCCCCAATTTAATGTATGCATATCTCGTTCGTAGTAGATATACAAATAGATATACCGCATACAGTACAACACCTATGAATAACACCCAGTTTGCGATTAACAATGGATTCATCCCTTTTCCCCCTCTAAGATGTGCCTAATTACTAATAGAATAACATTATAATAGAATTATATGAATTAATACAATATTAAAACTGAATGAGCATTCAGTCAATAGGGAAATATATATTCTTTTCAAAAATGTTATTTTTTAAAAATAATTTAATCTTCTAGGCATTGCTTTAAAGGTATTATATTAATAGCACATGGTATTTAGGAATTATAGATATAAATTTATTAATGAATCTCGCATTGTTAAGTAGAATTAGAAATCCAGATTTCCGCTTTCGGCGGACGCTTTCCTGGGGCACGGGTCGAGCCTGTAGTCTCTCCCTCGTGCTGTTCCCCTAGGAGTCGCCGCCTGTCGCTTCAATCATATAGGATGGGGAAAGGAGTTCTAGATATTGGAATCGAATGTTATATAGTTTAATTAATTCATAATAAGCTCCACATCATTAAGGCGATTTAGAAATCACAGATTTCCGCTTTCGGAGGGCGCTTTCCTGGGGGCGCGGGTCGAGCCTGTAGTCTCTCCCTCGTGCTGTTCCCCTAGGAGTCGCCGCCTGTCGCTTCAATCATATAGGATGGGGAAAGGAATTCTAGATATTGGAATCGAATGTTACTTATATTAATTTATTAATAATAAGCTCCACATCATTAAGGAGATTTAGAAATCACAGATTTTCGCTTTCGGCGGGCGCTTTCCTGGGGGCACGGCTCGAGCCTGTAGTCTCTCCCTCGTGCTCTTCCCCTAGGAGTCGCCGCCTGTCGCTTCAATCATATAGGATGGGGAAAGGAGTTCTAGATATTGGAATCGAATGTTATATAGATTAATTAATTCATAATAAGCTCTACATTATTAAGTAGAATTAGAAATTCAGATTTTCGCTTTCGGCGGGCGCTTTCCTGGGGGCACGGCTCGAGCCTGTAGTCTCTCCCTCGTGCTCTTCCCCTAGGAGTCGCCGCCTGTCGCTTCAATCAAAAAGCATGCTGCAATATTAAAGAGTAGTAATGTGACCTAAACTCGGAAAGCGCCCATAAAAGGTATTATATGTCCCATAATCTTAAAAGAAATGTCCCATAAACCTAGAAGAAGTGACCCATAAAAGTCTTGAAATGGCCCTTAAACTCAGAAAGCGCTCGTAAAAGTTTTGATATGCCCCATAATCTTAAAAGAAACGTCCCATAAATCTAGAAGAAGTGACCCATAAAAGTCTTGAGATAGCCCACAACCTCGGAAAGCACCCATAAAAGGTATTAGATGTCCCATAATCTTAAAAGAAACGGCCCATAAACCTAGAAGAAGTGACCCATAAAAGTCTTGAAATAGCCCTTAAACTCAGAAAACGCCCGTAAAAGGTATAATATGCCCCATAATCTTAAAAGAAACGTCCCATAAATCTAGAAGAAGTGACCCATAAAAGTCTTGAGATGGCCCATAAACTCGGAAAGCGCCCATAAAAGGTATTATATGTCCCATAATCTTAAAAGAAACGTCCCATAAACCTAGAAGAAGTGACCCATAAAAGTCTTGAAATGGCCCTTAAACTCAGAAAGCGCCCGTAAAAGTCTTAAGATGGTCCATAACCTCACAAAACCTCCCCATAAAAGAGGATACCCCTTACATCAATCAGATTTAATCTTAATGGTGTATTACTTAAAGGCGATACGCCGAATATAACGCTTAAGGTGACCTTAACCTATTAAGTATCTTGGCAATGCGAAACGGCGTCATTATAAAGGTGAAATGATAGTGATAAGTAATCAATACTAAATTTTAATGGAAGGATGTGTTCCAATGGAGACAGCAATTATTTTTGATATGGATGGAACATTGTTTCAAACAAACCTAATATTAGAGCCTGCTCTTGAGGCTACTTTTGAGCAACTGCGATATAAAGGCCTATGGAGCGGAGAGACTCCGATTGACACTTACAGAGAGATCATGGGGGTACCTTTACCCGTTGTTTGGGAAACTCTATGTCCAGCTCATAGTGATGTAGTTCGTGAGGAGAGTAATCAACTTTTTCAAAAGGCACTTATCGAACAAATTCAAAACAGTCATGGCGCATTATATGAGGGTGTAGAATCTACTCTAGCGGAGCTTGCAAAGGACTTTCCCATGTATATTGCAAGTAATGGACAAACTGCATATCTAGAGGCAATTATGGAGCATTATCATTTAACTAGATGGATAAAAGATATGTATAGCATTGATTTAGTTGAATCAGGCAATAAATCTGAATTAGTATCATTAGTCATGAAAGAGAATGGAGTAAAGCGAGGGTATGTAGTTGGGGACCGTTCCTCAGATATTAAGGCTGCTTCAGATAACAATCTACTCTCTATTGGTGTACGATTTGATTTTTCACAGGAAGCTGAGCTGATCCATGCGGATTATATTATTGATAGCTTTTCTAATATCCAGGACGTGTTAATAAAAACTAGCCTTTCTCAGAAATAACTCTCCTCTTTTTAAAGCGGAATTGGTTAGCCACTGAGACTTATCTTTTCCTAATTTGAAAAAAGCATCGAGTCTCACTCGATGCTTTCTATGCCAACCCTTTAGATGTCGCTAAATGGACTTGATTCCACAACACTATTTCTTCACTAGATTGTGGCTTTGAGTAATAATATCCTTGTACAACCGGCTTGATGCACGTGTTTCGTAAGAACTCTATTTGCTCCTTCGTTTCTACACCTTCAAACACAATCGTCAGTTTTAGCGATTGACCAAGCCCAATCATTGCTTCCAATATGGACGAATCCTTTTCAGATGCTGGAATTTCATCTATAAAAGATTTGTCTATCTTTAACGTGGAAATAGGCATTTTTTTTAAATAGGACAAAGAAGAAACTCCTGTGCCAAAGTCATCTAAAGCTACGGATAGCCCTTCCTTTCGAAAAGCGATGACAGCTTGGATTGCTTTTTCTATGTTTCTAACAAAGCTCGTTTCCGTTATTTCAAGCTCCAGCTGAGAGGCTGACACCTCATAATTCCGCATATTAGCTTGTAGTACTTGGAGAAGTTTTGGTGAGGTTACATAGTCTCCAGGTATATTAATAGAAATTTGTTCAAAAGAGATACCCTCTTCTCTCCAACTTGCGATTTGTTTACAGACCTGTTCAATTATCCAGTCCGTAACTCTCTCCATTCGATTATGTGATTCGAGTATAGGAATAAACAAGGCCGGAGATAGTAGTCCATGAATGGGGTGTTTCCATCTGAGTAAGGTTTCTAAACCTTCCACCTGATTCCCTTTAAGAGAAACTTTCGGCTGATAGACTAAGAAAAGTTCCCCCATTTTAATGGCACGACCAATTCCATCCACT
Source organism: Psychrobacillus sp. FSL W7-1457 (assembly GCF_038593405.1). NCBI lineage: Bacteria > Bacillati > Bacillota > Bacilli > Caryophanales > Bacillaceae > Psychrobacillus > Psychrobacillus sp. FSL W7-1457. Next base: position 625,800 of record NZ_CP151993.1, on the reverse strand, counting down.
ATCTCACGCTCAAAAGCATGTGTGTGAATTGCTGGATCAAAGAAAATTACCTCGTTTTCAAATTTAGTAGAGGAGTGGCGGATAACAGCTAAAGCGTTAGCATACAAGGTTGCTGCCTCGGTTTTATTGTTAGCTTCTGCAACCGCACAAACGGAAGAAAGATACGTTTTTTCCCCATCAATAAAGAGTGGCGTTTGTAGATATTCAGAAATTCTCTGCATAGCTTCTTTTACATGTGAGCTTTCCTTAACATCCTTCATCAAAAAAGCGAAGCGGTTCTCTTCAATTCTATATAGTTCAGAGGATGGAGGTCGCATTGTTTGAAATCTTTGAGCTGTTAGCTTAATCACTTCATCAACGAACTGATAACTATATTCTTTATTGAGCTCTTCTAATCCATGAAGCTGCCATATGATTAAGTATTCCGGAAATAAATGCTTTCGAAGATCTTGCTCAAATAGTCGTCGATTTGGTAGTTTTGTAAAGGGATCAAAAAAATTCGTGTGGTACGCCACATAACGATCTATTTGACCCAATAAAAAAAGTATACCAAGCAGTAACGCCATTCCTGCAGTGACAATGATAACTAAACCACCTATATTCCCCATGTCATGTGCTAGTGCGTGTGCATGAAAATCACTCGGCACATAAAAAGTGACTGCTGACATACCCGTATAATGCATACTAGATACTGCTAAACCCATAATTAGAGCAGTAAATAATTGAATCCAACGATTTTTCATATAAAGTTGCAGGTTTGAAAAAATATAGACGGCTAACATCGAGATTGCCACTGATATGCCAATAGAAACTATAAATATTAAGTAGTTATAAGAATAAGAGATATCCATTTCCATGGCATACATTCCCATATAATGCATGGTAGAGATACCAGCTCCCATCGAAACTCCAGCTAGGATATAAACCCAAAGCCCTCTTTTCGGTAGGTTAGATAAATAAAAGGCTATAAACGATGCTACCATTGCTGGCACAATAGATAAAACAGTCAGTGTAACATTGTATGTCATATGAACAGGCAAGGAGAATGCACTCATCCCAACAAAATGCATAGACCATATTCCAAATCCCATAGCAATAGAAGCAAACATTAACCATAGATTTCGATGAAAAAAACCAATCCTCTGCGCTCTTCCATTCATCGTCAAGGCTGAATATGAGGCTATTACGGCTATTAAAATGGACAATATAACAACAGAAGTAGCATAGTCACCTTGAATGACGACCATATCCTCTTCCAAATAATTTTCAAACATTCAATTTATCTCCCTTTACATTTTCGTGTCTATAAACGTAAAATCCATGTCTCTATAGTAATCACCCTCCTTTTATCGGCAGTGAGTACTACAAATTAACTCATCTCGAAGCTCTACGGAAACTTTCTTTTGAAGGTGATACCGGTCACTTAATATACCTCAATTGGGAGTGATAAAGATACGAATATCGCAAGACGAGAAAAATAGCTTCATTTCCATTAGATTTTATGAGTTGTACCATCCAGTAAGACTTGGCTATACAAGTAAATAGGAAAAATATAATATTCTTTTAAGGGGGAGATTATATGTCTTTAAAGGCTGGAGATATAGTTAGGTTTGAAAGAACTTTACATTAAATGATGGGAATTATTTATAAAAATCTCAGGGGATGAAGGTATTCATCATATGAATCCAGATGCTCAAGGGAGAGTCGTCATTCAAGGATTACTGACTGCAACATTACCGACTAAAGTGGGTGGAGATAACAACGTATTGGCTCGTCATATGGACTTTGAATTTCTAAAACCAGTCTATACGGGAGATACAATAACTTGTGAGGTCACGATTGATCAATTAGAACCGATAGAGAAAAGAACTTCTATCGTTGCATCCTTTAGATGCCACAATCAACATAACACTGTAGTGCTAAAAGGAAGTTTCTCAGGGGTAATATTATAATCACTAAAAAAAAGCAGTCTGTTCCAACTAGGAAATGGACTGCTTTTTATAAGGCTAAGTATGCTAAATGATTGCTTGAAAGTATTCGCCAAAGTATAGTTTCGCTTCCTGCTGTCTCGAACTATTAATACCTACTAGTACCGTCGTTGCTGGACCTGCAGATTTTTGGACTTCCCAGCCTTTCATATTGCACTCGAGCTTTAGTTGCTTACATTCACCTGCTATTCCTTTAGAGCCGACCGGCCAAACAGCATGAACCAATCCAGACCTCATTGCCTCCCAAACTTTTTTTAAGTCTGCAATTTTGTTTGCTTCTTTAATAACCTCTTCCCCTACACATGGCTTTCCATAGGCATACCATTGAACATCTTGATCTTGTTTTAGCTGTTGCTGACCAAGCATCGTAATAGCCACGGCAGATTGCATGGTTTCTATATTCGTTTCGCTACTACCTGTAATGGTTGGACATTCCTCTGCAATCTCATTAAACAATTTCTTTATTCCTTTTATATACTTGTTCCAGCTGTCATTCCCTGAAAAATTATGAACCACTATCGTTTGTGGGTAGGCACTAGCTGCCCATTGCTCCAAAATGGAGACTCGAGTGGCAAAGTAGGCAACTACCTCATCTGATATAGACACCACATCGTTTTCCTTTTCACCTATTGCTGCCGAATTATCAGTGGTTAGTACTATCCCATTTGGCAATAATATAGCATTACGCATGTGTCTTCACTCGTTCCATTACCTTTTCAACAACAGGAGAAACAATCATAGCAATGGAAGCATTAAGTATAGTTGCCAGCGTGATACCCGGTAAAGCACCTATGAAGAACGCAGGTGAAATAATCCAGTAGAAAGGTAAGGTTGCTAGTACACTATTTGCAAAGATAAAGAAAATCCATTTCCAAAAGTGATATCCCTTTTGATGGAGCTTTGTAAAAATAAATAGAATGACAAACATCTCCAGGGCTATGATTATATGTAATGGACCTAGTGGGAACCCAGCTGATAAGGAAGAGACTAGATGACCTACTAGAGAAGCCGCTCCTGCGTATATTGGCGGTAAAAAAAGAGCGGAAATAAGTGCAGGCACTGTATCTAGTGCCGCACTTCCAATCCCCACTGGAATCTTGATCAACGCTCCAATTGCACAAAGAGCTGCGAACATGGCTGCAAGTGTTAATAGTCGAAGCTTCATATAGATTACTCCCCTTCTTTTTTCTCGCTTCCAACGTTTTTAAAGACTTTTGCGCTTCTTACGTATTCAACGTCACTTACGTTTTCCCGCACGTTTGCCACACGAGCTGCTGCAAATAAATAATCCGATAAACGATTTAAGTAACGCTGTACAACGGAAGGCACATCCTCTTGCGTTTTAGATAACGTCACAGTTAATCGCTCTGCACGACGTGTAATGGTACGCGCAATATGAAGAGTCGCCGCAGCTGGAGTTCCTCCTGGAAGGATAAATCGCTCTAATACTGGACCTTCTTCTACTAATACATCAATGCGTTTTTCCATTGCCTCGATTGCGTCATCGGTCATTTTATAGATTCTGCGATTAGATACGTTTGCTAAATCACCACCACAGTCAAATAGCTCGTGCTGAATCGTTTCCAAATCCTCTAGAAGATCTGCAAATTTGGATGGGTCTAACTCTGTCACTGCTTTTCCTATAAATGAGTTTACTTCGTCAATTGTTCCGTATGCCTCTACTCGAATATCGTCTTTATCCGTTCTACCTCCGATTAATCCTGTTTGTCCCTTGTCACCTGTTTTTGTGTAAATTTTCATTGTGAACATCTCCCTTTATAGTTTGTGGAATACCATACCAAATACGTGTAACACTCTCTGCTACAGCAAAAAGCTGCTGATAAAATCTTCCCACATCATCCCTAAGCTTCCGCATACTAGCCTCCATCGGAACAATCCCTCTTCCGATTTCAGTAGCAATCACATAAACCTCTTTTTCCGCATCCCATTTCTTTAAATGCGTATACCATATATTTAGCTGATCTTGTTGCAGGGTCTCAAATCCTGTTATCACCAGTATTTCTTTATCGGGAAATAATGTAGTAGGGAGTTCTTCCCCTGCGTCAATCCATTGAACATGACGTCCAGCTAGCTTTTTTTCTACAAAAGCTCTTTTTCCATTAAATGCTCCACCGAATATGACGTGCAATGCTTTCCCTCCAGTACTTCTTGTCTATCTTTCCAACACAGTGTATACATGCTTCCATGGGGCACATCCCAATCCCAAAACTTTTTAGAGTCATTGACAAATTTTCTTAACAATGCTCGAATAGGCCCACCGTGAGTAATTATAATAGGATGATTAGAGCTAGTAATAACTTCACAAAACCCACTTGTTACCCTTACTTCTAGCTGTCTTAGAGATTCCCCTCCTGGTGGGGCAATACATTCATAATCGTCTAGCCACGCCTGGTACTTTGCTTCATGCTTTAATTCCTCGTATGTTTTTTCTTCCCAACTACCAAAGGAGCACTCTCTGAGCTTAGCACTTTCAATATATGGAATATCTCCAAAAATTATATTGGCAGTCTGGCGGCATCGCAGTAAATCACTCCCAAACACTTGTGTTACTTCTCCTATCTTATCAACGGTCTTTAGACCAGTAATAACGGGCTCATCTGTCCATCCAATATACTTTCTATCAGTATTCCCTTTCGTCGGAAGATGTCTTATGAGAGTAACAGTAAAAGCGTGATCCATAGAATAACCTCCGTCAGCTCTAGGCTGGCACCGAGTAAGTCACCCGTAATGCCCCCGAAATTCTTTAACGTCCAGCTACGATATACACAGCTAAATACGACTAACACGCTTAAGATTGTAATCGCAATAAGCCAATACGTCGTTAGACCAATGAAACAAATGGCTATAAACAATGAGCATGCTGTTAACGGTAATAGTAGTGGAATATGAATCCTCTGCTTAAAGAAATGGGCAAGACCGCTCTCTTTAGCATTTACGGTAGTACTAAATAGCGTCACAAGAACTATTCGTGATAAAACAGGAATAATCACTATAAATATCCAATGAAAACTTTCAGAAGACAAAACCTCGGCTATGATGATTACTTTACCTACAATCAATAAAACAGTGGCCATCACACCAAAAGCACCAACTCGAGGGTCGTCTAAAATTTCCATTCGCTTTTTTAAATCTCTATAAGAAAAAAAAGCATCTGAAGTATCGATAAAGCCGTCCATATGGAGTCCACCTGACAGTAAGATTCCGAGACTGACAATCACAAATGCAGTCATTAAGGGGCTCCATTCAAAATAGAGAGCCAAACTAGCGACTGCTCCAATGCCAGCTCCTACCAAAGGAAAAACAGTGTACATCCCAGTTATTTGTCTTTTTTCCATCGGTAGATTTTTTTTAACCGGAATAATGGTAAAGAATTGAAGTGCCAATAACAGGCTATTCATCATTCCACCTCATTTCCACTGATGTCCTAATCCATACTCCATTTCGTATGCCTCATCAGCTTTAGCAACTAACTTTTGATGAATGCGACCAATCCATTGCTGATAAAGAAGTACACTATCATAACTGGAAACCTGTTCATCGAGCACTTCATTTGATACAACTACCATTACCTTTACCTTTTCTAGCAACTGATCAATTGCTAGAAATAGCTTCTTTTCCACTTCTTCCATGTCACTAACATAAAGCTCGTTTGCTAGCCAAGTCGTGACACAGTCCCAAAGGATACCATCTGTAGCTTTTATGGCTGGTACTAGTTCCTCAAAATATCTCGGTTGCTCAATAGTAACCCAATTTGCCGTATAACTTTCTCGATCTCTCTGGTGATACGCAATTCTTTGTTCCATTTCCCTGTCTGTTGCTACACCTGAAGCAACGTATATATTGCGAGGAGCCCGCTCGTTCATCAGGTACTGCTCCGCAAAGTGGCTTTTACCACTCCGCACTCCCCCTGTTATAAAGACAAGCTTTCCTTGAACCATGTGGTCAACTCCTTTTTCAAGTACTGCATGTCATCTTCTTTTTTCATCCCTGCTCTAAACCAATTACCGTCTAGTCCTTTAAAGTTTTCCGTATGTCGTAGCACGCAGCCTTTAGCTAGTAAATATTCAAAAAAATCCTTCGACTGAACAGGGTCGGGAAGCTGAAAGCAAAGAAAATTTGTATGAGATGGTAGCACCCTACAATTGAGTCCTTCTAAAAATTGGGTGAAGTCCGCTCGTGCCTTTCGCGCAAAATGAATAGCATGCTGTCTATACTCCTCTTCCTTGAAGCACTGGGCACCAATCGCTGTTGCCAATGCATTACTATTCCAATGAGGCAGCCTTGAACGAATATCATCTATTGTTTCTTTTCCCGCTACTGCATAGCCAAGTCGTAGCCCTGGAATTGCATACATCTTAGTCATCGAACGGACAACGATTACATTAGGGAAATCATTTAAATAAGGAATGAAGGATTCCTTTTCATCTATAAAATCTAAGAAAGCCTCATCCAACACTAAATCACAATTATGCCTTTTTGCATGCTCCGCTATCTGCAGAATTTCCTCTAACGGAATCAGGTAGCCAGTTGGATTGTTCGGCCTACAAATATATATAACATCTGCCTTTTCTACCTCGCCGAATACCTCGTTCATCTGAAGCTTACCTATAGCTATTATCTCTGTAACAATTGCCTTATATGGTTTGAGCGTGGCCTCATATTCCGAGAAGGTAGGGTGAATAACCACGGCTTTTTTTTGCTGATAGCGTATAGCTAAGCTTGCAAAGATCTCTGCCGCACCATTTCCAATCAGTATTTGTTCAGAGCTTACCTCGTGATACATTGCAGCTGCGCTTACGAATGGCTCTCCATAGGGATCTGGGTATTTAGTTATTAGATTTGCATAGGATTCCCACCGTTCCCTCACAAAATCTGGAGGACCTAGTGGATTCACATTTTCGCTAAAATCAATGACCATCTCAGGTATTGGAATGTTTAGACGCTGATATAACTGATGAGCATTTGCTCCGTGGCTAGGTAACGACAAGTATTAAACCTCCTATCCCCGTCATTCCAAACCAGAAAAGAAAGACGGCTGTGTGTAAATGTGAAATCGCTCCTAATATATGTCTTGCACTTAAAGGAACCTTACGAATTCCCATCAATGCACGATTTGAAACGACTCCTTTATATGTATTTCTTCCGCCTAACTGTATGCCTAATTGATAGGCAGTGGCTGCTTCTAAAAAGCCACTATTGGGACTCGGATGCTTCTTAGCATCCATCCACCAGCCCTTCATTCTCTCCTTCAAGGGAATGTCAGCTTCCTTTCTTCCTCCAAGCATAATGGCCAACCCAGTTAATCGGCTCGGGATATAATTTGCAACATCATCTAGCTTTGCCGCTGTATAACCAAACTCCTCGTACTGTACATTTTTATAGCCTACCATGGAATCTAAAGTATTGATTGCTTTATATGCCCACAGACCAGGTGCCCCAAATAGGAAGGCAAAAAATAGTGGTGCAGTAACTCCATCACTTATATTCTCAGAGACGGTTTCTACTACCCCTCTAGTTATTTCCTCCTCGTCCAAATACTCCGTGTCTCTTCCTACAATCCATGAAAGCTTTACCCTTGCATTAGGTAAATCCCCCTCTATCAAAGGTTTGTATACATCCATTGCAGCGTTCTTTAAGCTTTTTTGGGCGAGGCCAGAGGCAATAAGTATACTTTCTAGCGCAATTCCTAAAACAATATGAATGGAATAAGCAACGGTTACAAGCACTAGAGCAATGCTAAATGATATGCCTACTATAACTAGGACTAGGATCAGCCCTTTAAGTTTCCTCTTACTACCTTTGTTTAATTGCTTGGTTAGCCTTGAAATAAGCGTGCCGATCCAGCGGACTGGATGAGGCCAATTAGGAGGGTCTCCTATTAATCGGTCAAGCATAAGACCAATTGCTATTGCTATCATGTGAGATGCCATCTTACGCCCAGCCCTTTGCCTTTTTGTATACCTGAATAGCCTCCACTGTACATTCAAATACACCTTGACCAATCTTTTTACCGATTTCTGTTATTGGACCTGCGTATTTGATATAAGAGCCTTTTTGTGTTGCAGCTATTAGTACACTATCTGTCGAGGTGCCAGTTGCAAGCGTACCAGTCCTAGGATCCATTACTTGTTCGTGAGCCATCGCTTTCGTTTTAGCCTCTGTTGCAGTGATAACAGATTGAATAAATGCCTCCTCTGCTAGCTCTCCATTAATAACAATCCATGTATTGATCGTACCTACAGAAGGAAACATTTCAACCTCATGCGCTCTAGAGACATCCACTGCATTTCCAACCCCCGCAGTTACCATTACGACTAGATTACCAAGAGGTGTTTTGTACTCTTTAATGATAGCGTCCGTAGTTTTGACCGCTGTCATCATACCTACCGTATCTGCCTCTGATAACCCTTCAGCAGCAAGGTATTCTATCATTTCCTCCTGAACATTATCACAATGGTAGCTCGCATCCACTCTTCGATTGACAAAATTTCTATACCAGCCACTTCCTGCATTAATGACTGCAGATGACCACGTCTTTAATTGATTTTCTGCTCGGAAAAGAACATAATCATCCGTTACTTGAAAATTGGACGCTGTGATTTGTTTATCGTCTTGTTTTTCATTTACATCTGGCAAAATGGTTATTTGTGGTTTAGGGCGTTCCGGATGAGGATTAGTACTAACTCTGGCTTCATAAACCGTTTCCACTAAACTCTTTTTTACTACCTCATGCGGTTCTCCAATTACTTTAATGCTCCCTTGGTCCATCAATAGAAGCCTGTCACAGTAAAGCGATGCAAGGTTAATATCATGAAAAATGCTTATAACCGTAATACCATTCTCAATTGCTTGTGTCTTAATCGTATCTAGAAGTTGTTTTTGATGAGCAATATCCAAGTGATTGGTCGGCTCATCTAACAGCAATATTGGAGCTTGCTGAGCTAAAGCCTGCGCTACAAAAACTCGCTGCTGTTCTCCTCCTGATAGTAGCTCTAGTAAATGCTTTTCATATTGATCGATAGCAGTCAGCCTCATTGCCTCCTGTGTCGCCATTTCATCCTCTGGCGACCATGTAGAAAACCAGCCGGATTGATGAGGATATCGTCCTAGTGAAACTGTATCAAAAACAGTATGTGAAAAAGCCTGATTGTGCAGTTGCGGCAAAACTGCCAGCCTTTTTGCCAGCTCCTTTGAGGAATAGGATTTCAGTGGCTTACCTTCAATTAGTACTTCTCCCGATGAAGGTGTAAGTATGCCACTCATCAATTTTAAAAGAGTGGATTTCCCACTACCATTTGGACCTAATATCCCTAGCATTTCTCCTTTAGATACCTGAAAGGAGACGTCATGCACTATAAGCTTTTGATTGTAGCCACCAGAAAGCTTTTTTATCTCTAGCATGTTAAGCAGCTCCTTTTTTACGTTGTCGGAAGAAGATAAATGCAAAAACTGGTGCACCTATAAAGGCTGTGATAACTCCAATAGGAAGCTCTGTTGGAGATATAATCGTACGTGATACGAGATCACAAATAATTAATAACGATGCTCCGTTTATGAAGCTTAACGGAAGGACGTGTCGGTTATCGGAGCCAAATAACAGCCTCGTCATATGAGGCACTACGAGTCCGACAAATCCAATGGTTCCCGATACAGCTACAGCCGTCCCAGTAAGCATAGACCCACCTATTAGTATCATCATTTTACGTTTCTTTACTTCCACACCTAAATGCTGTGCTCGTTCTTCTCCAAACAGCATTGCATTTAGCTCCCTACGGTTTAACCATAATAAAAGTGAACCAATTATTATAAAAGGTAATGCCATTTGAACATAGCTCCAGCCACGCATAGAGACGCTTCCAAGGAGCCAACCAATTATTTGCCTTAGCTCTTCCCCTGTTAATGCAATCATTAAGGAAATAACAGAGCCGAGAAACGAGCTAAAGATAATACCTGTTAAAATAATCGTTTCCATTTTCATCGCTCGATCAACAAGCTTCGCGAAGGTGATTACGGTGAGCATCGTTGCAAGAGCTCCTAACATACTGAAAACAGGCAGGGTGAACATTCCTAAAAAAGGTACCGATATTCCAAAAAAGAGTGTAGCCACTGCACCAACCGATGCTCCGGACGACACTCCCAATGTATAAGGATCAGCTAGCGGATTTTTAAGCAGACTTTGAAAAGCTGCTCCCGCTATTGCCAGGGATGCTCCGACTAATCCTGCGAGTATAACTCGCGGCATGCGAATCTTCCAGACGATATTTGTTGCAATCGCATCTGTACCCGTATCCCATAAAGTACTGATCGGTACCTTTACAGATCCGACCGACACACCTAGCCAAATGGCTACGATTAACGTAGCCAGTGACAAGATATAACCGATCATTGATTTACTCACTAAATGCCTCCGGATAAATAGCCTTAGCCACTTCCTCTAGGCCTTCTACTAAACGTGGACCTGGACGACTCGTTGCATCCTCATCCACTTGTACCACCTCATCATTTTGAATGGCAGTCACTGTGTCAAAACCATCACGCTGTTCCACCTTTTCTACAATTCCTTCTACGTAGTCATAGGTGATTAACATAACATCTGGGTTACGGCTTACTATTTCCTCTGGGTTAACTTGAAACCAGCCATCTTGATCGGCCATAATATTTTCTGCATTGACCATCGTTAAAATTTCTTGCATAAATGTCCCATTACCAGGAGTATAAATTTCTGGTACATCGGAAGTTTCTACGAATACTGTTTTCTTTGTCTCTACTTTTGCAACTTTTTCTTGAATTTCATCAACCTTTGCCTTCATATCCTCTATAACGGCTTGTGCTTCCTCATATTTCCCCGTTGCTCGGCCAATTTGTTCAATAGTTTTATAGGTTAAGTTAAAATCCTTTGCATCCTGTACCACAAATACCTTTACACCAGCATCTCGAAGCTGCTGTAATCCTGACTCTGCCATTGAAACAATGGATTCATGAGCGAATACGATATCCGGACTTAAAGAGATTATTTTTTCAATGTTATACTCCATGCCACCAATTTTTTCTTTTTCTAAGGCTTCCTTAGGGTAGCTCTCATAATCATTCACACCGATAATTTCTTCATCTAGCCCTAAAGCAAATAGAATTTCGGTATTGCTTGGAATCATAGATATAATTGATGTTGGGGCTTCCTCTAGCGTAATCTCTTGTCCTACTGCATCAGTGAGAGTCAGCGGAAATGCTGTTTCCGAGCTACCAACCTCTACACTATCTTCTTTTTCTAACGGAAGTGTTTCGGAATCATTGCACCCAGCCAATACAAACAGTGCTATCCCAATTAATAACCAAAACTTTTTCATCCTTCATTCCTCCTAATTTTAAACAATAAAAAATCCCCCATCCTAGGATGAGAGATAGATAGGTATAAATCTGCCAAAAATACCGAAAGCGGACCTACACCAGACCTATCCGCGTAGGTAATGGGTGTGCACATAAAGGCAGGTTTTCTGGCTTATGATGCACATGCATCACTTACAGTGGCGGGACCGCGCTGGACTCTAACCAGCTTCCCTTTTAACTCTAGTATCCAATAACTAGAGCACCTTTACGCAAATGTTATTCTATTGTTTCTTGCATTTATTATACCTTATATTTAGATGTTGTCGAGATGATGTCGGGATTTGAGAAAGGCATCCGTTTCATAATTTCAAAAATACGAACAATTAATAAAGAATATTCAAGTTTATATACTTTTATATGTAGAAAGTAGAATTGATTTTCGCTCATATCTCGGACGATCTTTCGAGGGGGGGAGCGATAAGTCATCACCTGTCGCTTACGCGCAAGGTTGTGATGTCTGAGCTGTCTCACTCATCCCTACTTGTGCCGCCGCCTGCCGCTACAATCAATTTTAGAAAAGGTTCGTGTTTAACTATTTTGAGAAATGAATCTTCTCCAGCTCAAGCGAGGTAAAAAAACAGTAGTAATTGATTAAAGGTGATTTCAGTGAAATTTTTACATTCATATTATCGAAATCATTTCACGTTTCACTTTCTGACCTTCTATAAAGCTAGGGGAGTGGCATTTTTGTAGCTTAAGTAAAAAATGTCCATCTCCTATTAGAAAATATTCGAGAGATACTCACCCCTAATGCTATTAATAAAAATCACAGTACACAATCCACTCTTGTTTGTCTTGATTATAGAAAAAATAGAAGCTACCACTGTCTACTATGTTGAATTGCGCTTTCGCATCAGAGCTTATCTGAAAGACAAAGGGATATTCGTCACCATAGGAGACTCCGCTCTGGGTAAAGGAAGGATATCCTCCAACCTTATGCATAGGATAGATATCTTCCACGATATCATCGTAATATTCGATCGCATCCTCTAATTCAATGCGTAAAATCTCGTCTACAATTTCTGGTGGTATATCATCAGAGTCCCAGGCGGGAGCATCATTCTCAACTAGTTTCGGTTTTAATGGAAAAGGTTTCATCCTTGCAGATTGATCGTTTATTTTATGTAATTCGTTGAGGCTTGTATAGCAATTAATCATAAAAAAAGATGCTAAATTATCATTGTTTAAATGATCATATACATTAAAGTCCATATAAATAGTGATTAATTGAATGTTTTTTAATTCCTCCGGTACGTAAGGGAGATTGTTTAAAAAAATTGTACTTAAAGGCTCATACTGGGAAGATATATTTTCTTCTTTTCCCCACATGACCTTTCCAATCCAGCTCTCTCCTAATTCTTCTGTTGGTCGATGTCCACCCGTCTCAAAAATGGTAGCTTGCTTAAATAGTACTTCTTTTAATTGAGCAATGTTCATATAAATCCCTTCCTAAGCTAAGTAAGACTCCCAATCGTAATCGTCTATTTTATAGAAGACACCGTGGTCATTTTTTTCATATGCACATAGAGGTGGCTCATCAATAAAAGATAGAACAGAGTCATCTATATTTAAAATTACACCTATGGATATATACTGAAAATTATCAGAATTACTTAAAAATCTATCATCTTCGTAACCACTTAAAACAGACCAACCAGAATCTTGAGCATCTTTTGGATCATCTTTTAACATAAAGTTAAATTCATTTCTCTCTAAAACATCGTTGCTTACAATTATTTTCGTATCAAAATAATAATCCCATTTAGAAGCATTTGGATCGTTATACTCAGTGTCACATATATGTACTGCACGAAATGAAATTTCTTGTCCAATTTTTAATTCACTTATATTGATTGGGTCGTTTGAAAGAACTCCCTTAAAGTTTTCCATATCCCTATGGGTAATTTTCACCCACATCCTTTCACCTGCATACCCGTCTGCTCTAGTCTCGAATTCGAAAATTAATTTGACCATATCTCCTATTCTTAAAATATCAATTACTTCCTGGCTAGGAATATAAAAAGTATAGGGCGCTTCCTTATTTCTTTTATAAGCACTCTCTAAGTACCATGACATTATATTTTCTCCTTGAACTGTTTTAACATAATTTTTACGAGTCTTTCAACACTTTAATTTTTTTTGCAACTATCTTTCCTTCCTTTTCCACAGCCCATATTTCCACTTCTTGTCCTTCTTTTAAGCTCCGCATGCTATTTATTTCCCCTGTTATTTTGGTGAAATTAGAGATATGAACTTTAGGAGTAAAATGCTCGTATTCAGGGTTAACTTCCAGAGGATATAAGGTAAAGTTATTATCCGTTATATCCCCTACTTTGCCATGGTAATCAGCTCTATTTAAAAGAAAAAAAGTAAGGACAGCAATACTGATTATAGTCATTCCAATAATTAAGCCTCTACTTTTCATTTGTTACGTTCCATTCGTGTCATTGCTTCTTGTAAAAGTCTTTGTAGAACAGATGCAAAGGCTGCAATTACAAGGGAAGCAAAAATCATGCCTAGTCCGATGCCTATGATTCCAGGCGCATCATCCTTATCTGCCATAAGAAAGAATATTGGCATACCTAAAACGTATAAAGAGCTAATAGCTAATCCACAGTATTTTATTTTCTTCAAGGCTCTTACTGTAGGTGCAGAGAAGGTATTATGATGACCTATATAATTTAAAAGCTTTAGTGCTTGGTATAGGGCAAAGTAAAAAGGAATAGCTGTTGCATACAAATCGATATAAACTAGGTATTTCAAATAAGCATATTCAGGATATAATTCTACTACAAAGCTTGCTATTTCAGGTACTAGAAATATACATAAAGCAAGAACTGGGATTCCCATTAAAACAATAGCTAACTTTAAAAACAATAGAATTCCTTTTTCCATAAAAGTACCTCCCCTATTAATAATTTACATTATATTACATATTTGATTGTTTTAGAATAAATACTATTGTAAATAAAATATATTAATACTCTAGGATAACAAAAGAACCAGAATAGAATTATGGAAGTTATTAAATGTCTTTATTCCAGAAAGAGATCCATTTGCTGCATTTAGCACTTTGTCTGCATTATAGAATTATGGATTTTAAACTAATTTCGTCTTTTAAATGGCAATGTGGACTGATCTCACATTTGAAAATTTCAAAAAATATTTATAATTACTTACACAAGTTACTCTTGAAAACATACTAAAAATGGGCATTTCCTTTAAGAAAGTGTGTAACAGAAAGAGCTGGACAAGGTTATCATAATATGAAAAGATTGAATTGTAAGAATAATCGGCCGATTTTCTTCCTAAGTATTTTGTTTTCTAAAAAAATAAAATTTGATACGGAGGAATATACTTTATGAAGAAATTTAAAACATTATTGTTAAGTTTTGTAATTGCTTTAAGTTTTGGATTCACAGCCCAAGCAGAAAATGTACAAGCCACTGAAAGTAAAGAAACAAAAGTTGATGTAGCTTCAGAACAAATTTTTGTTTCAAGAACGGTTCGTTTTACTAGAGATCAATCTATGTGGGTAACTGAAACAAGAAATGGTAAAACGTATTCTGGGTATATTTATAATAGAGGTTTTGCAGACGGCTCTGGAAACTACTCATTTTTCTCAGGATACATTAAAACAGGTCCTTACGCACCAGTATCACTTGAACTTGATAAATAGGAAGATAGAATAGTTAAAATAAAGGCTTTCTTAGAAATCATCCCTTTACGTAGTTGTTTAACTCTGCAGTTTTCTGTAAGTTTCACTATTTAAAGGGATGTTTTCTTTTTCTAGAAAATATGCTCGATTCTACAAGCATATAATCATATATAAAGAGGAAGTGGAACAATCTACGTCTGTTTTTCAGGGGGGAACTCATGAGAGAAGTTATAAGTTTCGTTATGAAAGGAATCTTAAAAAGTAAATACATATTATTGGTACCTTTTATTATCATTCTATTTATCGTTTCTTTGATGGCTATTAATAGTAATGAATCTGGAACAACTCAACAGGAGCTACAAGACACATTTAATGATCGAAAGGAAACCATTAATTTTATCATTGGTAGCCTATTAAATAAAAAAAAGGATTTAGGCTTAACCGAGGACCAACAACTAGCACTAGACAGTTTACTCCTCCAAGAAGTGTATTTAAAAGAAATATCAACTAAGCTGGATCGAGGAGATTTAAATATTTCCAACGAAAACCTCGCCTACATCAAAGCATATAGAGAGTATGAGAGCTATGACTTTATAAGTTATATAAATCCTGAGGCTTTAGATGTTGAGCAACAAAAAGCTGCTACAATAGCGAAACAAGATCTATCTTATACAGAACAAGAGACCCCCTTTAATACAGCACTATTTTCTAAGCAGTTATTCCAGCTATTATTCAGTCCCTTTACTGCATTTCTATTTTTTCTTATCTTCATTTATAAAATTATTTCGGATGAACAAAATAGGACTTTCGAGTTCTTTAAAGTTAACTCACTTTCAAATACAGCAATCCATTACGGGTATCTCATACCTTTTTTAATGCTTGTGATTGTATATACGATTTTAGCAGCATTCTTTACGTTATTACCACCTCTTTTGACTGGGAATTTAGAGACGATATACTATCCAATAGATATGCTTATTGGTGCAGAAACAGTTATGGTGCCAGTATGGAAATGGCTACTCTTCCTTCCAATTGGTTGGGCAATTTTTGTGGCACTTATGCTGACGATTGCAATATGTTTGTTTAAACAGAGGCTTTCATTTAATGTACTTTTAGCAATCATTGCCGTCCCGGTCCTGTGTGGCTATATTTATTCTGTTCTATTTGGATTTCATATGTTTAATCCTATCCATCTTATTGTTTCTTATGAAATGTACTTACTACCTACCAATCGTTTCGTAACGTATTTAACTGGAATGCTCCTCTTGCTCATTCTAGGTATACTAGCAAGCTTTCCGGTATTTAAATCAAAGAATGTGGGATTCACCTCCCCCCTCCCAGCTTATTCTCGCAAGCGATTTTATCCAAAACTCGAGGGGAGGTTGCAATTGCTTCAATTTGAACATATTAAAAAGAAGCGCAAAGGTCATGTGTTGCTTACCATTATTCTGTTAGTTGGGATTATCGGTAGTACATTTATTAGCGTCAATCAAACTTATCAAAAGCTGCCAACCATATACTTGAATGTTATGGAAGATTTACAAAACCTCCTTATTGAAGAACAAGTACAGTGGAGAGTCCATGAAGAGGATTTTAATAGAGAAGTTGAAGCGAATCGTATTTCGGAGGATTCAGTAGATGGGACTATAGACTTTCCCGAGGAAAACCCATTCTCCATGATGATTAGACACGCTGAAAACGAATACAACGTATTGGATGAGTTAAAATATAATATTGGTTCGAAAGATTTCGCCCAAAAATATAATGAGATTACGAGGCCCGACCAATCCTATAAAGAATTAGATCCATCCATGTGGAATGTTACTGTAATGGCTTCTGAGGAGCAACAGCATATATTAGATAAGAAAGATATTACACCATGGCCGATCGGGTATCAGTGGATTTCTCATTTCAATGATCCTAGTTATGCTTTAGGTAACGAACACTACACCTTACTAAAATCATCTCAAGAAAGAAACACGAAATATGGAAATAGTAGCTTGTTCACTATGTATAAATTTTTAGATTGGAACATAATGTTGGTGGTCTTATGTGTGTTTATACTTCTGCTATGGACATGTCTTTCCGAGGAACAGCGACCAACACCATCCATTCATTTTTTGGCTACCAAGCCCATTACTCTCCAATCTATCTATGCAAGCAAATGGGCCTACAATCTATTAATTGCTTATGGGGCAATTCTAATTAGTGGAGGAATTACATTTATTGTAAGTTCAATTATAGGTGGATTCGGTGAACCAGACTATCCGATTTTAGTCTATGCTCTTAAAAATGCGAGCGAAAATACGTTTTTTTCTCCTGTCGATAATAGTCATTTTTACTTTGAGAGTTTACTAGTGTTACTCGTTAAAAGTGGATTTCTTATCGTTGCCCAAATTTTCTTTCTGAACTGCTTATTTAGTTTAACTGGGAGATGGATTAAAAACCATTATGTTTCTTTAGTTATCACATTATTAGTTTCCGTATTAGGTTATTACTTCGCAAATCAATACATTACTACTTCCTTTATGTATCTTAATCCATTTGTTTATTTTGATACATGGAACATTGTAGATGGCTGGAAATCCGTATTAGCGAGCTCGTCCTCCGTCAATTTCCGTAATGGGTGGATGATTCTGTTACTTAGTGGTTTGCTATTGTTCCTAATAGGCTTCATACCAAGAAGAAAGAGGGTGTCATGATGTCAGTATTAGAAGTTCGTCAGCTTAGAAAAAAGTATGGGGAAAAACTTGTTTTGCGAGATATTTCATTTGAAATTTATGAAGGCGACGTTATCGGTCTAGTAGGCCCAAATGGAGCAGGTAAATCCACTCTTTTACGATCCATTCTAGCAATTGAAGAGTTTGAATATGGAACGGTGAAGGTCAAAAACGTCTCTAATCAGAGTCCTGACTTTTATAAACACGTTACCTTTTTACCGAGCGATAACTATTTATATATGCAGCTAACTGGATTCGACCATTTAGCATTTGTTGCAAACATCTATAGGTTGGAAAAAACGCAAATTGAAGAAGTTATTGAGCAAATTGGAATCCGATCCTATGTCGACCAGCCCGTAAAATTCTACTCGTACGGGATGAGACAGCATTTACTTATTGCATTATGCATTCTAACAAAGCCTTCTGTCATTTTAATGGATGAACCTTTTAATGGACTGGACCCTACAAGTACGATCGAATTGAAGGAGCTGATTCGCACCTTACATGCGCAAGGAATTAGCTTTCTCATTTCCACACATAACCTGGATATTTTGGAGGATCTGACGAAAAAAATATGGTTTATCAAAGACGGAACATTGTTTAAAGACGACAAAACATTAGTAGTAAATCTCCCTTATCAAATTGAAGTTTTAGTTCCCAAGGATACCGTGTTAGAAAAGCTGATGACCGACAGTCCATTACCTTATCAGGTGTGGGAAAACCGAATTATTACAGATCAAAATCATGATGTAGAAGAATATTTGGAGTGGCTACTAAAGAATAAAGTACAAATTCTATCCGTCAACCAAAGGAAGCCTAATCTGGAGGAAAGGTATAAGCATTTTTACGAGGTGTAGCCCACTTTCATCAAATGAGCTAGCTTTAAAAAAGGCTCTGTTAAAGGCTAGGGTTGATTTATGATGTACTCTAAAATCGGCAAGTAGAATTGATTTCCGCGCCAATCGGACGCTTTTTCGCGGGGTGAGCGATAAGCCATCACCCATCGCTTACGCGCGTGCTGTGATGACTTATCTGTCTCCCGCCTGTCGCTGGAGTCGCCGCCTGTCACTTCAATCAATAATTAGAAAAGGTTCGTGTTTTTAAAGTAAAAAATATAATAAAAAAACTATATGCTTATTTCTTAAATCTTTTTGATAGGGATATTTAAAGGAATAAAGAATTGAATCATCGGTAAAGTAAAATTAAGGGTTACCTTAATGGGAGAGGTTGAGCCATCGACTATTAATAGCTACGAGAATGTTACGCAAGGGGTGATAGGATGATTTGGATTAAACTTTTGTTATATATATCGTTGATATTTGTATTAAATATAATCGTTAGCTTTCTATTGAGGTATTCATTTAGAATCAAAAAAGAAAAAAGATCTTTTTTTTCGTACAATCATGTCAATGAGGTGCACCAAAAAATAGACTGGGCTTTCCGAATTACTTTTATGATTATATTAATCGTTGTTAATATCATGGTAATAATAGAGGATTATCCTATACAAATTTATATTTATACTAGCCTCTTATACTTTGTGATAGAATGTATGGTCAGAGGATTTTTTGAATATAAATATTCGCAGAATCCCAAACAGTCCATTGTAACAATTAGCGATGGGATAATATTATCAATTGGACTTCTAATAGTATTTAATTACCTTATAGATTATCTCGGCTAAAGAATAAATGACAATAGTTCTAAAAAATGAAAGAAGTATGAGTTGGTAGATATAAATTTCCAACTCCTTTTTTACGTGCTTGTAATAAAGTCTTACCATTAAAAAAAGGCATTAAGAAGCGAATTCTTAATGCCTTTAAAGGTTTATTTTACATTTTTTCTGGTGCAGAAACTCCAATTAATTTTAATGCATTTGCAATCGTTTGACGTGCAGATGTCACTAATGCTAGACGTGCCTCTGAAAGTGGCATGTTGTCCGCATTTAATACTTTGTCTGCATTGTAGAAGCTATGGAATGTTGCAGCAAGCTCTTGAATATAAGTTGCAACACGGTGAGGGGCACGAAGTTTTGCAGCGTCTGCCACTACTTGTGGGAAGTCACCAATTTTTTTCAATAGATCTAATTCTTTTTCGCTTTGCAATACATCCAAGGAGTCAGTAGAAGCCTTCATACCTTGTGTTTCTGCTGAGCGTAAAATAGAGCAAATACGAGCATGTGCGTATTGTGCATAATATACTGGGTTTTCATTTGATTGTGAAACAGCTAAATCTAAATCGAAGTCCATGTGAGAATCGCCTGAACGCATACCGAAGAAGTAACGTACTGCGTCTAGTCCTACTTCTTCTACAAGCTCACGCATCGTTACAGCCTTACCTGTACGCTTACTCATCTTCATCTTTTCGCCGTCTTTATATAACTGAACCATTTGAATAACCGATACTTCTAGTTTTTCACGGTTATATCCAAGTGCTTCAAACGCAGCTTTCATACGTGGGATATATCCGTGATGGTCTGCTCCCCAAATATTAATGAGCTGATCGAAGCCACGAGCTAGCTTATTCTCATGGTAAGCGATGTCTGGTAATAAGTATGTGAATGAGCCATCACTTTTAATAAGCACGCGGTCTTTATCATCTCCGAAGGTAGTAGAGCGTAACCAAGTTGCCCCCTCTTCTTCAAAAATATGACCATTTTCACGTAATTTGTTTAACGCAATATCAATTTTACCGCCTTCATATAAGGAAGTTTCAGAGAACCAGTTATCAAAGTTAACACGGAAGTCTGCTAAATCCTTTTGAAGCTTCGCCAATTCTACCTTTAACCCGTGAGTACGGAATGCTTGGAAACGCTCCTCATCAGACATATGAACAAATTTGTCTCCATGCTCTTTTGCAATGTCAGCAGCAATATCAATAATATCTTGACCACGATATCCATCTTCAGGCATTTCCTTTTCCATACCTAATGCTTCAAAATAACGCACTTCAATAGAAACGGCTAAGTTATTGATTTGATTTCCTGCATCGTTTATATAATATTCACGAGAAACATCGTAGCCAGCAAAGTCTAATACGTTACATAAGGAATCTCCAACAGAAGCACCTCGTGCATGTCCTAAATGTAAATCACCTGTTGGGTTGGCAGAAACGAATTCTACTTGAATTTTTTCGTTACCACCAGATGTTGTGCGGCCGTAATTTTCTTTTTCTGAAAGTACTGCTTTTACTACATCCTGCAAGTAATCTTTACGTACAGTAATGTTCATGAAGCCTGGTCCAGCAATGTCTACTTTCTCCATCATTGTTCCGTCCATATTAAGGTTTTCAATAATTGCCTCTGCGATTTGACGAGGGTTTTTCTTCGCAATTTTAGTTAATTGCATAGCAATGTTTGTTGCATAGTCACCATTCGCTTTATCTTTTGGTGTCTCAAGATGAACTGATGGCAGTTGCTCCTCGGTTACAAGTTCTGCTTTAAGGATTGCTTGCTGCAAAGCTTCCTTAATGGATTGTTGGACTTTTTCTACTGCATTCATTTTATTCCGCCTCCGTATATGTTAGTTCTAATTTATATGTACCGACCACTTCTTCGTCCACTATAAGCTCATAATGTACTAGGAATTGACCATCTGTGAATTGCAATTTCTTTGTATTGGTTGTAATCATGAATGTGCCGTAGCCTGTGTCATAGCTACCGGTCTGCTGTTCTCCTCTTTGAAATGGCAGGCGCATTTTGACACCACCACTTCTAAGTATTAGCGCAGATTCAGCATTAAGTTTTACAGTTGTTCGAACTAACTTTTCGTTCTGTACTTCTTCATAAACTAAATAAGGCTGCTCTCCCTTTAAGGTTAGAACGCCAGATGTATGAATATCAAAAGATTCTTTTTTAGACTTCGGGTGTTGGATTGTTGATCGTAAACGAACAGCAACTTCTTTTTTTAATAGTTCAGACATGGACTTCATCCTTTAAAGCATTTTATAATAATTTATTTATGTAAAAATATAACCTTCATATTATAGCTTAAATTTCATCTAAGTTACAACTAATCGTAAAATACACTTTTTTCTAAAAAAAAAGCTTGTTTAAATACACCAAAAAGAGTGTGGAGGTCATCACTAAGCTTTTCTTATTTATCTCTGTTAGAGGATATGGTTTATTTTTCGAGAGGTGGTCTTGTTTATGAATTTACACATAAACGATTGAAGCAGTTTAGTTCTGTTTAGTTGATACAAAGGATTTATAATGGATGCTTGTACTAGCCTAAAATGATGCTTTTCAAACGGTTTACCGCCGTATGCAAGGTTTCTTTTCCCTCTACACATGCCATTGCAACTCCATAGATGCCCCAACTCCAAAATGTAGCAAGAAAATAATGTTCTTCTTTTATACCGTGCTCTTTATCTAATAATGTATGCAGATTTTCCGTCAAGCGCTGTTTTATTTCATAGTCCATTTTCGGTTTAAATTCTTTAACTGCTCGTTGACAATGTAAGGCTAAATTTGTCTGAGAACTTATAATAGCTTGTAGGGACATAATAATCGTTTGTTCGTCGATCACTTCTTGTAATGCTACTTCTTTAAAAATTTCTTTCGTGAGAACCTCTTTTTGAATTACATCGATTAAATCGTATTTATCCATAAAATGATAGTAAAACGTTGAACGGTTAATCTTTGCTTCTTGTGTAATATCAGAAATTGAAATATCACTAAAATCTTTTTGTTTAATTAGTTTCAAAAAACCATTCATGATATTTTGTCTTGTCCGTTGGATCCTTGGATCTTGTTTTTTCATTCGAACCTACCTTCTCGAAACTGTATTATTTTGAACGCTTGTTAAATTAAATGAATGACTAAATTATAACAGAAAAATTTCTGGGAAAAAAATAAGCAATTCGTGGTCCATACAAAACAGACCACAAATTGCAATATTTAGATAATAAATGATTAGAATTTTTTTGCTAATTGCTTTGCACGTTCAATGCCTGCTAGTTTAATTTCCTCAGCTTTATCTCGCATTGCATCATGACCCTCAATAAATAAACCTTCAAATTCAGAAATACCCATGACAGCCATCAATTGTTTTAAATAGCGATTGCCTAGCTCTAAGTCTGCTAAAGGATGACCTTCTGAATAAAAATCACCACGAGCTTGAATGTGAAGCACTTTCTTACCTTGAAGTAAGCCTACAGAACCTTTTTCTGTATATCTAAACGTTTTACCAGGCACTGCTACAGCATCAATGTATGCTTTAAGTACTGCTGGGAATAAGTAATTCCATAATGGGGTTACGAATACCATTTTATCTGCTGAAACAAATTGATCAAGAATTTCGTTTAGGCGACTCACTTTCACTAATTCCTCTTTAGAAAGAGCATCCATGGATTGTCCTGCACGAAGTTTTCCCCAACCACTAAACACATCTGCATCTAAATTAGGGATTTCTTGCTTAAATAAATCTACAGTCACAATTTCATCCTTTGGATTTGTTGCTGTATATGCTTCAATGAATGCCTTTCCTGCTGCCATACTAAATGAATGATTTTCATCATTTGGGTTTGCTGTAATAAATAGTAACTTAGTCATAATTTTTCCCTCTAATTCTTTAAGATTTGCAACATCTGTTGTGTGATTAGTATAAAATGATTTATTAACTATACAAACCAACAGTTTTATCGAATTGTTGCAAATCCAACATTCAGCTCAGATTGGCTAAAAAGAGAATAATCCAACTATTATATAATAGGTATAGTAGAGAAGAACCTTAACACGCAGGTCCCATCGAAAAAAGAACAAGTAAAAAGAACTTATTAAACTGAAATGCTTTAGTATGTAAAGGTTGGGACACACTCTTCTCAAAATAAAAGCCTCAAAATTTTACACCTGGTAAATTTTAGAGGCTACTATTGCAATACATGTAATTATTTTGCGTTACACCTGCCGCAATCCGCTAGAGGAGATGAACGATTAACGTTTATATTTTTCCGAAACTAATAAGTCATCTTCCACTAAAACATATGGGTGGGTTTCCAACAAAATGTCCTTAAGGTATTCTGGCATCCTTATTCCTGAATAGGCACAGATTAATGGAAACTCTACTTCGTTAACCGCTTTATCTACAATTTCCTCGAAATCTCTAATGAGATATAATGGCTCTTCCATAGAGCTCCATTCGACGTGTGCCCATGACCGAAAAGAGACATCGTTTTCCACATATGGCTTGATCATTTCATTGAAGTAAGCAGCTATTGCTGGAGGATGATAACTACCACTTGAATAATAAAAGGATAAGCTGTTTACAAAATGAACGTATTTCATTTGAACTTTCGATACTCTCAAGCTCAATTCATTTTTAATAAAAGGATAAAGTCTATCATTCTCAACAAGGATAGTGTATTCCCCTGCCTTAATGCCATTTTCAATAAAGCTTGCTACCTGTTCCAAGTAATTTTCCATTTCCAAATAAGAATAAAGCACATGGACATTCTTCCTGCTTTCAAATAATTGATTCATTTTACTTCTCAAGCTATCATTCCTTTTCCCTTCTTTTCTCTAATTATAGAGAAGTTAAAAATAAAAATAAACAGTATTTTCCATACATTTAACTCTTTCTCCTACTTCACAGTTGTGTATGTAATAGAAAATAAAGGCCCCTAAAACTTTACTGTACGTAAAGTTTTAGGGGCCTTAGTTATAGATGACTCTCTATTTAACCCATCCTAGTAGCATTTCGCGTATGAGCTTCGACGCAGTGTTTGCGGTTTGGCTTCCGCTTCACTTCGTTCAGCTCCGCAGAACACTAGAGACTGCTTTCTACTTTAAAAAGCCTAAGATCATTTCTCTCAGTAACTTCGACGCGGTATTAGCGGTTGTGCTTCCGCTTCACTTCGTTCAGCTCCGCAGAACATTAGTGACTGCTTTCTATTTAACCCATCCTAGTAGCATTTCGCGTATGAGCTTCGACGCAGTGTTTGCGGTTTGCTCCGATTGGTCGTAGATTGGGGCTACTTCTACTAGGTCGAAGCCTACCACGTTTATGCCTGAGTTTGCGATTGCGTGGATGGAGGCTAGTAGTTCGCGGCTTGTGATTCCTCCGCAGTCTACTGTTCCTGTACCAGGTGCATGCGCTGGGTCGAGTACATCAATATCAATGGTTACGTACACTGGACGACCCTCAAGTGTTGGAAGTACCTCTTTTAATGGCTCTAGCACTTCAAATTTAGCAATTTGCATACCATTTTCTTTCGCCCAATCGAACTCTTCCTTCATTCCAGAACGAATTCCAAATGAGTAGACATTTTTAGGACCTATATGTTCTGCAATTTTACGTATCGGAGTGGAATGGGAAAGGGGCTCTCCCTCGTACTCCACGCGTAAGTCTGTGTGTGCATCCATGTGAATGATCGCCAGGTTATCATATTTATTCGATACAGCCTTCATCACTGGCCAAGAGACTAAATGCTCTCCACCCATACCGACCGGTATTTTTCCATCCTTCAATAACTGATGAATGAATTCTTCAATTAATTCTAGACTTTTACCAGCGTTTCCAAATGGAAGCGGAATATCTCCTGCATCAAAATAGTTTACATCATCTAGTTCTCTATCAAGATAAGGAGAATATTCCTCTAGACCAATAGATACTTCACGAATACGCTGGGGACCGAAGCGGGATCCAGGACGGTAACTTACTGTCCAATCCATCGGCATTCCATAAATGACTGCCTGTGCTTCATCATAATTTTGCTTGCTTTTAATAAAAACATTACCTGAGTATGCTTCATCGAATCTCATTGGCTTACTCTCCTGCAAGGTCTTTCACAAATTTCGGTAAAACGAACGCTGCTTTGTGAAGTTCTTTTGTGTAATATTTCGTGTCTATATCGAAGAATTGCTCGTCTGGAACTTGTAGTGGGTCATATTTTTTAGACCCAATTGTAAAGCACCATAAACCACTTGGATACGTTGGGATATTAGCCAAATACATATTTGTAATTGGGAATATTTCCTTCACATCTTTTTGTACTTGGCGGATTAAATCTGCTTTAAACCAAGGGTTGTCCGATTGTGCAACGAACAATCCGTCTTCTTTTAAAGCTTTAGAGATTCCAGCATAAAAGCCCTTCGTAAATAGATTTACTGCAGGTCCTACTGGTTCTGTTGAATCTACCATAATGACATCGTACTCATTTTCAGACTCAGCAATATGCATAAACCCGTCTCCAACTTGTACATCTACTCTTGGGTTTTCTAATTCACATGCAATCTCTGGTAAATATTTTTTTGAGTACTCAATTACTTTTCCATCTATATCAACTAATGTCGCTTTTTTAACCTTCGGATGCTTCATAATCTCACGAATTACTCCACCGTCTCCCCCACCAACCACTAATACATTTTCTGGGTTAGGGTGCGTGAATAAAGGAACGTGTGCAACCATTTCATGATAAACAAACTCGTCCTTTTGGGAAGTCATAACCATGCCATCTAAAAAGAGCATGTTACCCCATTCCTCTGTTTCAGCCATTTCCAACAGTTGAAAATCCGTTTGTTCTGTATGAAGTGTGCGTTTCACCTTCATTGTGATGCCAAAGTTCTCGGTTTGCTTTTCTGTAAACCAAAATCCAGCCATTTATCTATCTCCTTCCAATATATGATTCTTTTACTTTACCTAAAAAGTAAATACAAAGAAAGTATAGTGGTTTTTGGCAAAAGTGCAATAGTTTTTTAATTCTCGGTTTAATTTGTTTCTATAGTTCTCATACTGTTAAAAACACAGGTGAGAACGGGGTTGATTTTTTGAAGCGCGCGCAATATAAAAAGAAGACTACTCGAAATAAAAGATTAAAAAGAGTTCTCCTAATCGGAATAGCTGCTAGCTGTGCATTTTTAAGTGCCATAGTCACTCTTCGAATATATGCGCAAATAGTTGGCGCACCGATTATTCAGGTTCCAATTTCCTCTGTATATTTAGACAATCAAGGTAACGTCATCGGAGATCGTTTTAATGAGCAACGTAGGTACTGGATATCACTAGATGAAATGTCTCCCTTCATTCCACAAGCAACTATTTCCGTGGAGGACCAGGAATTTTACGAGCATAATGGTTTTGACTACTCTCGAATTGCTTCCGCTCTACTAAAGGACGTAAAGGCAGGAAAAAAAGTTGAAGGTGCCAGCACTATTACTCAGCAATATGCACGTAATGTGTTTTTAACCCACGATAAAACATGGACAAGAAAAATAAATGAAGCTTTGTACGCTTATCGCTTAGAAATTTTTTATGAAAAGGATGAGCTTCTAGAGGGGTACTTGAACACTGTCTATTTTGGACATGGTATGTACGGAGTAGAGGCTGCAAGTCAGTATTATTTTGGGAAAAGCGCTAAGTCTTTAACTTTAGGAGAATCAGCTCTTTTAATGGGTATTCCAAAAGGACCGACCCACTATTCTCCAATTGTGAACGAAGAAAAGGCCGTTAATCGTCAAAAGCTAATATTGCAGTTAATGAATAACCAGCAATTCATTACTTCAGAACAAAAGGAACGTGCAAACCTAGAGCATTTAGCTCTAAAGACAGAAGAATCAAGAGTAGCCAAAAAGACAGCACCTTATTTCTTAGAGGAAGTTTGGAAGGAAGCTACAAAAATAGTAGAGAGCAAAGGACGTCGCATTGAAGATGGTGGATGGACGATTACTACTACGTTAAATAAACAGCATCAGCAGGTAGCAGAAGAAACTATTGAAAAGTGGATGCCTAAAGGGGAGTTGCAAATCGGGTTCGTTAGTATGGAGCCCAAAACAGGTTATATAACAGCTATGGTTGGAGGAAGAAGCTTTACCGAAAGTCCCTTTAACCGAGTTACACAAGCAAAAAGACAAACCGGCTCAACAATCAAGCCTTTACTGTTCGCAGCCGCTCTAGAAAATGGCTTCTCTCCTCTTACTTACTTAAAAAGTGAGCGAACGATTTTCACTTATGACAACGGACGGAGAGAATATGAGCCTAAAAATGTAAATGGAGAGTTTGCTAATCATCCAATCTCCATGGCGCAGGCCTTAGCAATCTCCGACAATATATATGCAGTGAAAACATTGGAGCATATAGGCTATAAACCTTTTGAACAACTGGTGGAACGCTTTAATATCAACATGAAGGTCGATCAAACACCTGCTACCGCGTTAGGTACACCAGAGGCGTCCTTACTAGATATGACGAAGGCATACAATACGATATCAGATAAAGGAATGCAAATGAAACCAACGTATATTACAAAAATCTCAGACAATGAGGGGAAAGTTATATATGACATCAGTGAGGAGAAACGAAAAGGCAAGAAAGTATTGTTAGAAGAAGATGCTTTCTTATTATCCCATTTGATGACTGGAACATTTGATCCTACGTTTAATGACTACTCTCCTGCCACTGGTATTAGCATACGGGCAAAGCAAACACGTCCTTACGCAGCAAAATCGGGCACAACGAATACAGATCAGTACCTAATAGGCTTTTCTCCACAGCTAACAGCTGGAGTTTGGAATGGCTATGACCAAGGCAAGGCAGTGAGTGATGCAGAAGCGAAGCAGGTAACGAAGCAAGTATGGATTGAATTCATGGAGCAAGTACATCGAGGACTACCCGAGGAGCCATTTATCGCTCCTGCAGGTGTACGCGGGGTTATCGTAGATATAGAAACAGGAGGACTTGCAACTTCTGATTGTGAAAAGCAACGCCTTGTTTATCTGAAGGAAAAGGATATCCCAACTAAGCTTTGTACAGATCCACGACTAAAACAGCACACATTCGAGGATTTATCGGAAGAACAAAAAGAAGAAGAGTCCTGGTCCATCTTCCCATTCAACTTCTTTGGAAACTAAGCATTTAAGACAGTTAAAAGGCTGGGTCAAGACTATCTTCTAAATAAAATGGAGTTGTTTTCCGTTTCGGCGGACGCTTTCCGGGGGCACGGCTTCAATCTCCTCGTCGCTTTGCTCCTGCGGGGCTTTCAGCTCGTGCTGTTCCCCCAGGAGTCGCCGCCTCCTCTCCAAACAACTACAATGGAGAGATTTTTTTACAAGATATCAACTGCTTTAAAAGAAGTAAAAACGTGAAATCAAATTGCCGATTTCATGTTTTTAAAGACTTAATTGAAGATGGAGTAATCTCAAGGATTATAAATGAGGCAAGTACCTTAATAGAGTTAAAAGATTAGTGACTTACCTTAAATAATAGGTGCTTCGGTAAAAATAATATTAAAGTAAAATGAGCTTGGAGTTATTCCTAGCTCATTTTTTTAAAAGTTGTCAATTTCATAAATAGCAATTTACCAATTAAAGCACGAACAATTTATAATATTGATTGTAGCGACAGGCGGCGACTCCGGCGGGATGAGTGAGACAGATAAGACATCACAACCACGCGCGTTAGCGATGGGTGATGGCTTATCGCTCACCCCGCGGAAAGCGTCCGACAGAGCGGAAATCAATTCTACTTTATTACTAAAAAAAGCATTCTAATCCTCCATATCCTCTTTAAATTTTTCGTGTTTTCCATAAAAAATGAGGCAAGTACCTTAATAGGGTTAAATGATTAATGACTTAATAACTGGTCCCTAGGTAAAATTAATATAAAAGTAAATTGAGCTTGGGGTTATTCTCCCTAGCTCAATTTTTTTAAAGTTATCAATTTCATAAATAGCAATTAACCAATTAAAACACGAACAATTTATAAGATTGATTGTAGCGGCAGGCGGCGACTCCTGTGGGATGAGTGAGACAGATAAGACATCACAGCCACGCGCGTTAGCGATGGGTGATGGCTTATCGCTCACCCCACGGAAAGCGTCCGCCAGAGCGGAAATCAATTCTACTTTATTACTAAAAAAGCATTGGAATCCTCCATATCCAATTTAAACTTTTCGTGTTTTCCATAAGAATAGCAGCAATTATGAAATTGATTACACAATATTAATAATCTCTACCTTAACCATATCCAAAATTTAAAAGGCTTTTCATCTCCCTAAAGAGACGAAAAGCCTTTTCTTAGTATAATTTTCTGTTTAAAGTTGGAAAGATTTGGATTGGGTTTCACAAACCTTCCAGCCCATCTCATACTCATTTAACTAAGTGTCCTAGCATTACTGTGAAGTAAGCTTTAAGTAAATTGTACTTTCTTTTTTCAATTAATTCAACCGTCTAATCGGACTATGTTGTAATTAATTCATTCTAAAGTTATTTTAATATTATATTCCTAAATCTTGATGCAGCTTTTGTTCGCTTTGTTCCCACATTTGAGGATTGTGAGATTGTAAAAATTCCTTCAAGATTCCTTTTGAACGATCGTCCATAAAATCAACTAAAATTTGGCGCTTCATGGACTTATCCATTCGATTTACATGGTCAGCCAAAATCTTATAACCCCGTCGCTTCTCTCTATTTACTACCATCTCACAAGCAGCTACGCCGGCGTAATAAGGGCCATCCTGTTTGTAATCGATTGTTACCCAAACTAACCAATATGGCTTTCCTCCAGCAGAATCCTCACGATTGGTAGTAAATTTAATACCTCTTTCAGTATCGCTTCTTGCATGCATTGCACCAATTTCAACTTTGGCAGTGCCTTCTTCTATATCGATAATGACTGGAGAAACGTTCTCAAGTGAAAGAGAACCGATCCCATATCCCTTGTGACCATCAGTTGGATCGTTTTTAATAATGGTAAATCCTACTTTTTGTTTCGGTTTTTCTTCATTTGTCATGCGTATGCTCCTTTTCTTCTGTTATGATGTTAAGTATACTGATTATTTCTACAAAGGAGGTAACAAAATGCCATATGTAACAGTAAAAATGTTAGAAGGCCGTTCAGATGAACAAAAAAGAGAGCTAGTGGAAAAGGTTACTGCAGTAGTTGCAGAAACGACTAATGCTCCAGTCGAGAATGTTGTCGTTTTTATCGAAGAAATGCCTAAAAACCACTATGCGGTAGCTGGAACACTTCTTAGCGATAAATAAAGTTAACCAAAGCTATTCCTAGTGAATAGCTTTTTCATTCATCAAGTTCATCACAAACGAAAAAGCTTCCTCGATTTCATCATCACTGTAATTCAACTTTCCTTTTACAACACGTACTTTTTCAATTTGTTCTTCCTTTGGAAAGTTCTCAAAGTAAAGCAATGTAGATACTAGCTCTAAAAACCGTGAGCTTTTCTCCTTCATTTGTTTAATGCAGGAATTTAATGCGGCACTAGGTTCAGAAATCTGAGCCATTTGAGTAAAGTGTTCCCCTGCATCGGTCATTTGATATTTATATTGGACGTAAGAGCCTTTATCCTGACGCTCCTCCTGCAAAAATCCCATATTACAAAGTTCCTCTACACGTAAGGTTAGCTCTTCAGAGTATGGGCCATATATATGGAAATCATATTTCTCTTTATATGGAAATTGTAGTTTCTTTGCGATATAGACCATTTTTTGTAATTTTTTTCTTCCCGTGATCCCGTCTGCTGCTCCGATAAATTGTACAATTTTTGCATGTTCCTCTAACAATACAAACCCACCTCTATTTTAGTAAATCAAGTATTTGTTTCTTCAAAGCCTTCTTCTTGCCGTCTGCTGTCAAAAAGTCCTCTGGAAAGTATAATTTGTGATCTGTTCGTCGCTTACCCGAAATAGCTTCTACCACTTCAGATTGGCGAGAAAGTTCACGTATTTCCCCATTTGGCATTTGTAGGTGTATCGGGATACGCTCTCCCTCTTCTCCTGGTCGATAAAAATCGTAAGGCAAGTCTGATGACGAGTCAAACACCAAATAATATTCTGGATCAATTCCAACTCTCTTAAATAGCTGCTCTAATTCCTTCATTTTCACATAGTCTTTTGCCAAGTCAAATTCAATATATTGAAATAGCTTACGGTTAACAAAACGATTACATAAATCAGATAAAATGGCATCCTTTTCATTCATCCACAGCTGAAAATATGTTAGCAATACCCCTTCATCTAAAGCCAAATAATCATTCAGAGTAAAGGTCTTGTCAAAAAAACGAGCAAAATGAGTAGGCCGCTGTTCAAAAGCATATCCGTTTTCACTCAATGCTTTTGCTCTGTGCAAAATTTTCGTAAGAATGACCTCTGCACTTCGTGAAACTGGGTGGAAGTATACTTGCCAATACATTTGGTAACGGCTCATAATATAATCCTCTACCGCATGCATCCCAGTAGATTTAATAACTACCTGGTCATCGAGCGGTCTCATCACTCGTAAAATACGTTCCATGTCAAAATGACCGTAGCTCACCCCAGTAAAATAAGCGTCTCTTTGTAAATAATCCATACGGTCTGCATCTATTTGGCTTGAAATAAGACTTACTACTTGCTTGTTAGGATAGGTTTTCCCTATTACATCGGCAACTTTTTGAGGGAAATCAGGACTGACTCTTTTAAGTACCTCATTAACCTCTGTATTTCCAAGTAAGATTTGCTTTGTAAATTCCTCATGGTCCAATCCAAATACATTTTCAAAGGCGTGAGAAAATGGTCCATGTCCCAAATCGTGTAGCAATGCTGCACATAATACTACCAGTCTTTCAGAAGGGTCCCATTCTGGTCTTCCTTCAAAACTATCATCTACGATTCGACGGACGATTTCATATACACCTAACGAGTGATTAAATCTGCTATGTTCTGCCCCATGAAAGACTAGATAAGTAGTACCCAGCTGTTTAATGCGACGAAGCCGTTGAAATTCCTTTGCCCCAATCACGTCCCAAATCACTTGATCTCGAACATGAATATAGCGATGGACTGGATCCTTAAATACTTTTTCTTCTGCTAGCTTTTGCGTAGCATAGCTCATATCTCACCCTCCATGTCTTTTAAAAATGTAGCTCACTTCCTATTAACTATAAAGTATAAAGAAAAAAGCCGCTTATGGAAAGGCGGCAATAGTTCGTTACATATAGGATAACCTTCTTGCAAGGAATGTCTATTATTATGATTCCAGCTTGGCGCGTACTTTCTCCATTAATTCGTCCTCAGTTAAAGCTGCCACTGGACGATTATTTATAAAAGCAAACGTCTTTTTACGCCCTGGACCGCAGTAGGACTGACATTCTTTAATCTCAACCTCTGCCTCTGGATCGATTGCTTTTAGCTTTGGAATTAATGTTTTTAAATTAACGGCCTGACACTCATCGCAAACTCGAAAATGGTTTGCCATAGTACACAACCCTTTCTATAAATAGATATTGTCTACACGTCATTGTATCTTAAAGTTTATATTGCTATCAAGTGTAAATTACGTGAATAAAAGAGCGATATGTTGTCCATGATGTTAATAGAACAACGAAACTATGAACATGGTAGGAGGACAAACATGGTAAAAATAAGACAAGACGCATGGATGAGAGAAAACGATGAATTGTTAGCTGAATTGGTGTTAAGACACGTTCGCGAAGGTAGCACCCAGTTAAACGCATTTGAGGAAGCTGGTGACGAGTTAAACCGTACTGCAGCAGCTTGTGGATTTAGATGGAATGCAGTAGTTCGCCATCAATATGAAACAGAGCTAAAAGAAGCAAAGAAAGAACGCAAAGAAAAGCTTCGTATTTTAGGAAAAGATTACAGACGTAGAGGAAATGGAATCTACCTAGCGAAACCTCAGGAAGAGGGAGAACGCACTCAATCTATTCCGGTTTCTGCATTATCGATAGATATAATCATTGCTTATCTAGTACGACTGCAGCATAGTGATTCAGATATTTCTAGATACCGTCACATGGCAACGATTTCAAATGAAAAGATTCGTAAGTTAGAAAGCGAACTTGCCAAACTCGAAAAAGAAAATGCTGCTATTAAACAAGATTACGAGCAATTCGTACAAATCATGAACCGTGCCCGTCGACTAGTAACATTAAACGACGAAGAAATGCCAGCAGTACCAGTATTTCAAATGGAGAAAAACGGCAACCTAGTAACAAAAGAACCACCAACCGTTTAATGGATTGGTGGTTTTTTTCTGATTATGTCAGCATTCCGTTGTAGTTAGATAGACAAGCTCAATGTGCGAAAAAACACTTTTTTTATGCGTATGGTATGGTTATCCTTCTAGCATTTTTTGATTTCGTTTTAGTACTCTTTCTAAGTAGAACCGATAAAGTTCCGCTTCTTCCTGAATAAGTGATTGAGAGACCACTTGATCGGACCTCTGATGCAGTAGTTGTTGGATTCGAATGACTACATCCTGCACCGTATAGGTCGCTTGCAGAAGCTCATTAAGTGAAGCCATGACCTCAGGTTTTATACTAGGGTAACTAAATTTAGTAACCTCTCCCTGAACCCCTATTTCATAAAACTCTTGAATAAGGCGAGCTCTTTCGCTTCCGCTTCCTTCAACGCAAAGGTACACCTGGACGGCTATGCCTTGTCTCAATCTTCGTTGAGAAATCCCAGCAAATTTTTTGCCTCCAATACTTAAATCATAGGATCCGGGGCAATATGAGCCTACTATTTCATAAGCTTCTATTTTCCCCTCAGCCTCTGGGAAAAGTTGCTGGACGAAAGCTAACATCACCTCGTAGCCAGTAGGTATGTCTATGGAATTCTCTCTTTCAGACAACACAATTGATATATTTAGGACGCCTTCATCTAATACAACCGCAAGTCCTCCTGAATTTCGAACGATAGGATTGTAGCCTCGCGTACGCAAGAAATCTTGAGCCTCTTCTACAAAAGGCAATCTATGATCCTGAATCCCCATTACTACGGTTTGATCATGTACCCACGTTCTTACGGTTGCTGGGGACTGCCCCTGACCGACTACATGACAAAGTAAATCGTCAGCTGCAAAGGATTCCAATGCAGAGCGGCTTTTTCCGCTCAGTGACTGGTCCCAAAAACGCCATGTTTGTTGCTCCAATAAAACATCTATTTCTGACATCCCTATTCTCCTTAATCTAGTGCTTGAGCTGCTGTAATATAAGCAAGCTTGTATACATCCTCCGCATTGCAGCCTCGTGATAAGTCATTTACTGGGGCATTTAATCCCTGTAGTATCGGCCCAATTGCTTCAAATCCTCCAAGACGCTCTGCTATTTTATATCCTATATTGCCTGCCTCCAAAGAAGGAAAAACAAAAACATTTGCATTTCCTCTCACTGTTGCACCTGGTGCTTTTTTATCCGCAATGGACGGAACAATACTTGCATCGAATTGAAGCTCCCCTTCTATCACCAGCTGAGGTGCTCGTTCTCTTGCAAGTCTTGTTGCTTGAACGACTTTGTCCGTCTCCTCCGATTTTGCGGAACCTTTAGTAGAAAAAGATAGCATTGCCACCTTTGGCTCTATACCAAATGCAGCAGCTGTCTTAGCTCCCTCCACTGCAATTTCTGCCAAGTCATCACTTGTCGGAGCGATTGTAATGGCACAGTCGGCAAAAATATATCGTGTATCATTCTTTACCATTAGAAATGCCCCACTAGTCTTTGTAATTCCAGGCTTTGTTTTGATAATTTGTAGGGCCGGTCGCACAGTCTCCGCCGTTGTATGTGCTGCTCCACTTACTAGACCGTCCGCTTTTTTTGTATAAACAAGCATTGTGCCAAAATAGTTAACATCCTTTAAGATCTCTCTTGCCTCTTCTATAGTTACTTTACCGTTGCGTCTTTCCACAAAAGCATTTACTAGTTCGTCCATATGTTCATAGGTTGCCGGATTCAACACCTGTAAGCCACTTGGAATATCGCTCTCATTTCCTATGACAATGGGCTGAATTACTCCCTCTTCATGCAATTTTAATGCTGCCTCAATTATTCTTGGATCGTTTCCCTCTGGTAATATAATGGTTACATTTTTACTTTGCAGCTTGCCTTTTATTTCTGTAAATAAATCAGCCATAATAACGCCCCCATTAGGATATATTTGTACTTTAAGCATACACGAGTTTGTCACAGATTGTCATGTAAAAGTGGGGCTAAAAGGGGAATTCTAAAAGCTGGTATGGTAAACTAAATATGCGAAATATTTATTAAAGGGAGTGTCTTATATAATGAATGAAGCAGCTATTACATTAGATGGTTGGTACGTTTTACATGATTTCCGCCAAATGGATTGGGCGTCATGGAAACAAGTCGATCCTGAACTTCGTAAACAAGCAACAGATGAGTTCGTTGCCTTTTTAGATGAATTACAACAAGCAGACGATGCAAAAACTGGAGCTCACGCTTGCTATACTATTGTGGGCCAAAAAGCAGACTTTATGTTAATGACGTTACGTCCAACTATGGATGAATTGCAAGAGCTAGAAGCGAGATTCAACAAGTTAACAATTGCTGACTTTACGATTCCTGCTTATTCATACGTATCAGTAGTAGAATTATCTAACTACCTGTCTGGTGAGTCAAATGAAGATCCATATCAAAATCCACATGTGCGCTCACGTCTATATCCACAACTTCAACGCTCTCAATACGTTTGCTTCTACCCAATGGACAAGCGTCGTGATGGCAACGATAACTGGTATATGCTTCCTATGGAGCAACGCAAAGAGTTAATGCGTAGCCATGGAATGATCGGTCGCAGCTATGCAGGAAAAGTGAAACAGATTATCTCAGGTTCTGTCGGCTTTGACGATTTTGAATGGGGAGTAACTTTATTCTCAGATGATGTACTTCAATTTAAAAAATTAGTATATGAAATGCGCTTTGATGAAGTAAGCGCTCGCTATGGCGAGTTCGGTTCGTTCTTCGTTGGTACTATTTTAGAAGGCGAAAAACGCTCTACATTTTTCAATCTTTAATATGAATATATAAAAGGCTGCCTTTTAGTAGTCTCAGACTGTAGCACAAACCCCATGAATTTTGGTGTTTGCCTACAGTCTTTTTCTTAAGATGGAGATAAAGCTTGTTAATGCCGCTTCGAGCGGACGCTTTCCGCGGGCACGGCTTCAGCCGCTTCCCTCGCTGCGCTCCAATCTCAATAATGTTTCTTATTAAATGACGGAGAGGCAAACCGTGGGCTACTCAGTCCATATCACAGACTTAACCTGGATTCCCCGGAAAAGGGGAAGAAATCGAAATTGTTTCTACACCTTTTGTCTACAATCTGAGACTGCCTTTGGGTAGTCTTTTTTATATGCAAAATTTGTCATGATAGGTCATTTCTTAACATAGTTTAATGTAGGAGGTGATGCATTGGCGGTAGTTCGTGCGACTTCGAAAGACATCGATCTACTAGCAAGGCTAATGCGAGCAGAAGCAGAGGGCGAAGGCGAACTAGGAATGCTAATGGTTGGTAATGTAGGTGTAAATCGAGTTCGTACAGCTTGTTTAGATTTTACAGATATACGAAACCTCGAGCAAATGGTTTTTCAACGTCCCGGTGGCTTTGAGGCAACTACTAAGCCATACTTTTACCAGCGTGCAAGAGATAGTGATCTAAAACTAGCACAACGTGTAGTTAACGGTGAGCGTTTTCATCCTGCTACCAGATCATTATGGTTTTTTGATCCAGGCGAGAGTACTCCATGTCCTGCACAATGGTATGGTCAATGGAATACCGGACGCTTTAAAGCACACTGTTTCTTTTCGCCTACCGAAGAAGAATGTCCAGAGATTTAAAAAAAGAGAGGATGTATAAATGGTTCAGTATTATTGGTATCCAGGTGGCTATCCAAACCAACAGTACTCGCAAGGGCAACAGGTTCCGGGGCAACAACCGCCCCAACAGCAATATACTCCTGGGATCCAAATACCTGCTGGTGGACGGTCAGCAGAAGAATCCTATGTGGAGAACATTTTAAGAGCCAACAAAGGAAAACTAGGAACTTTTTATTTTACTTTTGAAAACAATGCAACACGAAACAATGTAGTCCTGAACGGATATGTAGAAGCTGCTGGACGCGATCATGTGATTATTAGTGATCAAAATGGGAAACGATACTTAATGTTAATGATTTACTTTGATTATGCGACGTTCGATGAAGAAATAAATTACTATTAACCATAGGCAAGGCTTATTCTTTTGGAGTAAGCCTTTTTCTATTTTTATAGGATTTCTAGTGACAAAAAGCAGGACTAAGAGATTGTCGATTTCTGCTTTTAATAAATACATAGACAGTAAAGGCTTAATAATAGACACTTTGTATAAAAGATAAGAATCCCTAATTTCCGTTCCTGCCGGACGCTTTCCGCAGCCTTCCACTCCAATTAACTAGTATCTTCCTACTAGGAAAAACACCTTTCCATAATAAAGCTAAGGAAGTTAACCATCACATGAGTTAAACCAAGTAATCCCTTAACCTAAATTCCTACAAGGCAACTTACAATATTGTTGCGACAAAAGATCATCATTAAAAAGTAAGTAACTTTCCTAATCATTTAGATAGTGATATACGAAAATGCATAAATCACATAATAAAAAACCCGCAAATGATAGACTGATGTCTACATCTACGGGACAGTTAAGAAACTCTAGAGATTACTTTTTCAAAGAGGATTAATTTGCATATTTTACGGCTGCAACGATTAGCATAACCCAGCCGATTAGGAATGCCACTCCACCGATTGGTGTGATTGCTCCTAAAATACTAATTCCCGTTAAGCTAAGTACGTACAGACTTCCAGAGAAAATAACGATACCCGCAAGGATTAAATAGCCTGCTACGTTTAACTGTGACACTGGTCCTAATAGCTTACTGCTCATTAAAATACCAATGGCAACTAATGCAAGCGCATGAAACATTTGATATTGAACCGCTGTTTCCCATGTCGCTAAATACTTGTCAGCAACCCGACCTTCTAATAAATGTGCTCCGAATGCTCCAAGGGCTACGGATAAGAAGCCATTAATAGCACCTGCGATGATAAAAAATTTCAAGTTGTTCCCTACTTTCTTTTATTAAAAATCAAATAATGACTCTCCGTTTGCATCGTCTTCCTTCAAGGGTGCAGAAGGCGCTGTTAAGGTCGCTGTCTTCACGGAGGGCGTTTGAAGTACTGTTGGACTTTCTGTTAGTGGCACAGTTAGAGCTACGTCACATAAAGCCTTTATAGCAGCTAGACTTTCCCGGATGGATTGTTCCCCCGACGCAGTCTTTGCCTCTTGAAGCTGTTTTTCTATTTGCATTAAAATCTGTCTGTTCGAAATCACTTGTTATGCCCCTCCAGTTGCTTTGGTTCAAATTTTAAGCACTCCACGCCTGAGGATCTTTTGACTAACGCAGAAGGAAGCTCCTTTGTTTTAAATTGGTAAGCCCTACAGCCACGTGGATGATTCGCATCCCAGGTGGTAAAAAAATGTCGACACTTAAAACAATTTACAGCCAATTTCTCTCCCTACTTTCTATCGTTATCCTAGCATAATTAGAGGCAAAAATCGATTGGCTTTTCATTCATTGACACTAACTGTTCATTTATTTGAGAATAGGGTCTGCTTCCCAAGAATCCTCGGTGAGCACTTAGAGGGCTTGGGTGAGTTGATTGAATGATGTGGTGTTTGGTCGTGTCGATCAGCTTTAACTTAGCTTGTGCAGGCTTACCCCATAAAACAAAAATAATCGGCTTTTCGTGTTCAGAGAGTTTTTGTATAACGGTATCTGTGAATCGCTCCCAGCCCATGCCTTTATGCGAATTTGCCTCACCTGCTCTGACAGTTAAAACCGTATTTAACAGCAAAACACCCTGCTTCGCCCATTTTTCTAGATAACCGTGAGAAGGAATAGAACATCCTAAATCCTCCTCTAGCTCTTTTAGCATGTTACGCAAGCTTGGTGGAATTTTAACTCCTGGCTTTACTGAGAAACTTAAGCCATGGGCCTGTCCTGGACCATGATATGGGTCTTGACCTAGTATAACCACCTTTACAGCATCGTATGGTGTTAAACGAAACGCACTTCCCACCTCTTCTCGTGGTGGATAGATCGTGTGTTCAGCATATTCCTTATCTAGAAAGGACTGTAGCTCCTTAAAGTAAGGCTTATCCCATTCGACGCCTAATATTTCTTTCCAATTTGGCATTTAATCACTCCTTAAACTCCACTTGCACGTCATATTCAATGAGCTGGAACATTTCCTGTACGGATTTTACGGCATTTTCTTCTGCAAGCTCCAGAATACCTTGTCCGGTAGATTCTTCAATCATCATTTCTTTGGCAGTTGCAGCTAGTTCATATGCTTCTTCTATGTCTGCCTTTTCTCGAAATAACCCCTCAGAAGATAACACCTCTACTTGGTCAAAAAATATTTCGGGACCTCCTAGAAATTCTGGTTTTGGCAATGTTAAAATAGCAGTCTTGTTTTCTTCATTAACCTTAATATCTGATTCGGTTACCTCTGAAAAATTAACCCCTGCCTTCACGGACCCGGGAACTACTACTAAAAGTTGCCTTTTGGTTCCTGGCAAGTCTAATCCAATCTCTTTTCCAAATACTTTATTATCTTCTTCTTTTAAAATTACCTTCGTATATGCTTGTGCAGTTGTTAGCTCATTTAGACCTTGTACTCTTTCAACAAAGATGCTCTTTGATTCGGTAAAGGTACTCCCTTGAATTGCCCAAAATGCGGCAAACGGTAACGCTGCAAG
Organism: Psychrobacillus sp. FSL W7-1457; assembly: GCF_038593405.1. Classification (NCBI taxonomy): domain Bacteria; kingdom Bacillati; phylum Bacillota; class Bacilli; order Caryophanales; family Bacillaceae; genus Psychrobacillus; species Psychrobacillus sp. FSL W7-1457. The sequence goes on along the minus strand of NZ_CP151993.1, from coordinate 585,489 downwards.
AAGTAAAAAAGCTAGGACAGAGATGATTAGAATTGATTTATATTTGAATCTAGATAAAAATAATGGCATCTTCCAGAGGCTTAACCCTCCTCGCCTTGGAGAATCTTCTACGATGGTAGCAGCACTTTCCTCATTTTGAGCTTTCAATTCTTTTAATAGCTTTTCCATTTCCCGAATCTTGTCACCTTGTTTCATCTTCATCCCTCTCCTTCTATTAAACTACTACGTTTACAGTATCGAAAAGTTTCCCTATTAACAACTATTCCGCCCAATGATACGATGGTAAAAAGGGGAAATGCATATGGCAAATTTTGAATTTCGAGAAAAACTAAAAAAACTGGAGAATGCTGCTGTAAAAAACGATGTTCCACCAAAAGCAACGAGTATGGGTTTCGGTTGCTTTTTACTAGGAACTATATTTTTTATAGGAATCCTTGTTTACTTAACTATCTCACTTTATATAAATAAAATTTATATTGGCGGGACGATAACTCTTTTCGTTTCAATCACATTTGCTTTTATAGTGTTCAAGCTTTGGACTGCTCCAAAGCTGCCGTAATTGAATTTTCATATCTATCTGATACAATTAATGAAATAACTTTCACGCAAAAGGAGAACTTTTACATGTCTATTAAAAAAACGTTAACAATTGCAGGTTCTGATACTTCTGGCGGTGCTGGTATACAAGCAGATTTAAAAACATTCCAAGAGCATGGAACCTATGGTATGAATGTTCTCACCGTCATCGCTACAATGGACCCGGATAATAATTGGAGTCACCATGTGTTTTCCCTTCCTGTGGATGAAATTAAACGTCAAGCGAAAACAGCTCTATCCACTAATGTAGATGCTATTAAAACCGGTATGCTAAGTACGGAGGATATAATCGAAGCAGCAGGTAAAATTATTGAAGAGTCCGGTGTGACTAGTATCGTAATCGATCCTGTCATGGTTTGTAAGGGTGAAGATGAGGTATTGAACCCAGGTACTGTAGACTCCATGATCACTCATTTATTGCCACGTGCACTTGTTGTTACTCCAAATCTATTTGAAGCTGGTCAGCTTTCAGGACTAGGAATACTTAAATCAATCGAAGACATGAAGGCAGCTGCCGAAAAAATTCATGCGCTTGGGGCAAAAAACGTAGTGATCAAGGGCGGTAAACAATTGGCCCACGATAAAGCAGTTGACCTTTTCTATGATGGACAAACTCACACATTATTAGAAACAGAAAAAACGGAAACGACTTATAACCATGGTGCTGGCTGTACATTTGCTGCTGCGATTACAGCAAACCTAGCAAATGGTCTTTCTGTTGCTGAGTCTGTACTTGAGGCTAAAGAATTTGTTTCTTCTGCAATCGCTCACGGCTGGAAGTTAAACCAATACGTAGGACCTGTACTTCATGGCGCTAAAGGAAAATTCGGTGCTCCAGAAGTGACAACAACTACAGTCTAATAAACCCCTTACTCGCAAAGTCTAACAGGGCTTTGCGAGTTTTTACTTGTATGGTAAATTGCCATCAGAACGGCGGCTCAATCATTCGCTTGCTGAACTATTTTTCATTATACTATTAACAGACAGTATGCTAGGAGGCAATGAAAGTATGGAAATAGTGAATAAGGAACAATTACAAGAGCTATTAAATAGCTTTGCAAATGAAGATGTATACATTCATTTAGAAACAACAAATGGTGCTTATGCCACTCATTTCAACGAAAACGTATTTAATGCTGGTGCATTTATTCGTAATGTGGTGATTCGCTACGAGCTTGGTAAGGTAGCTGGAGAAGCTCCTCATCGTGTAGGTTTAAAGCTCCCTCACGGATGGGTATATGCTCAAGGTATTACACATTATGAATTAGATGAGCATGGAAGATTATTAATGGCTGGCCACGATCAAAGTGGAAAGCTTGCGGTAGCACTTGAAATCAGCAAAACACCGTTTACATATTAAGGAGGAAGAAAAATGACTTTACCAATGGAACGATCCGTGTTGGTCGTATTCCCTCACCCTGATGACGAGGCTTTTGGAGTTTCTGGAACAATAGCTACTTATGTAAAACAAGGAATCCCTGTTACATATGCATGCTTGACTCTAGGGGAAATGGGTCGCAATCTTGGAAACCCTCCTTTTGCAACTCGCGAGACACTGCCACAAGTTAGAAAGCAAGAGTTGCTTGCTTCTGCAAAGTCTATGGGTGTTACCGATTTAAGAATGATGGGTCTTCGTGACAAAACAGTAGAATTTGAAGATGATGAAAAAATGGTCCAAATGATGGAGGATTTAATCGCTGATACGAATCCTTCTTTAGTTATTACCTTCTATCCTAACTACGCTGTGCATCCTGACCATGATGCTACCGGTAGAGCGATGATTCGTGCTGTACGCAGAATGCCAAAGGATCAACGTCCAAAAGTTTATGCACTAGCTTTTTCGAATGATTCGAAAGAGGTATTAGGAGAACCAGACATCATCCATAACATTTCTGAATCGAGTGAAGAAAAAATGGGTTCTATGCGTGCCCACATTTCTCAAACGGCTTGGATGCTAGAAGAAATGGAAAAACGTCTAGCAGACGGAGAACCAGAAGCAGAAAACTGGTTACACTTTGAACGCTTCTACACATACGATTTTAATAAAGATTTCGAATAATAGAACATTGCTCATAGCTATAGACTTAGCTTCTCTAATGAATTATCATGTGTAAAACATCTATTTCATGCATAATTATTCAAAAAGAAAGTTGGCCTTCACTTGAAAAAATTCAGCTTATTTACTTGGCTTCTCTTTCTTCTCCCTTCTATAGCTGGTGTCATCCTTTTCATGATCCCGCTACCAATCGGAGGAGAAATAAAGATTCCTATCGCATGGTTTGCAAGTCTATTATCTGGTGTACTTGAACCTATTGTTCATTGGATTGCTTTAATTACCTTATTTCTTGCGGCTATTGGTTCTCTAATATTTTTATTTATACCAAAGAACGAATCATTTATTAACAATCTTTTTAAGGTTTCTATATTTTGGACAATCACAAGAGTAGTCGGTGCAATTTTTTCTGTCTTAATCATTTTCCAAATTGGCCCAGAGGCTATTTGGAATGAGGATACAGGAGGGCTTTTGTTAGCTCCTGATGGATTAGTTTCCTTCCTATTTACCATTTTCTTATTTGCTGGCTTATTACTGCCACTCCTATTGAATTTTGGGCTATTGGAATTTTTCGGCACGATGATGGTTAAAATCATGCGCCCTCTATTTAAGCTTCCAGGACGATCAGCAGTTGATGCACTTACATCCTGGGTTGGAGATGGAACAATAGGAGTCTTGTTGACGAGCAGACAATATGAAGAAGGCTATTATACAAAAAAAGAAGCTGCAATTATTGGCTCCACTTTTTCCGTTGTATCTATAACCTTCTGTATCGTTGTATTGGAACAAGTTGGTTTAGAGAAATACTTTGCTCCTTATTACTTAACCGTACTACTATGTGGTGTTGTCCTGGCATTTATCATGCCTCGTATTTATCCTTTAGCTGGCAAAGAAGATGTGCATATTGATGGTCGCCCATTAGACTTGGATGCAGAGAAATTTCCTGAAAATTATAATGCTGTCACACATGGTTTAGAAAATGCCTTAAAAACAGCAGATAAAAATCGCTCTATTACGAAGTTCTTCTCTGATGGAATTAAGAATGTTATCGATATGTATATTGGTGTTGCTCCAGTAGTATTAGCATTTGGAACTATTGCATTAATGCTCGCAGAGTATACCCCTTTCTTCACTATATTAGGTAAACCATTTGAGCCACTGCTTCTATTATTCGGAATACCTGAGGCTGCTGAGGCTGCACAAACAATGGTAGTTGGCTTTGCCGATATGTTCCTGCCTACTATTTTAGGTGCATCAATTGACTCTGAGCTTACAAGATTCTTTATAGCAACTATGTCAGTTACTCAGTTGATCTACATGTCTGAGGTTGGCGGATTATTACTCGGCTCTAAAATACCGGTTAACTTTAAAGACTTAATCGTTATTTTCTTATTACGTACGCTGATTTCATTCCCAATCATAGCAGCAGTTGCACATATACTATTTTAAAAGGAAAACGCTTGGAAAACTCCAAGCGTTTTTTCTATAGTGTTAGAAATCAACTAACGAAGGTCACCAGAGTTATTAAGATAAAAGCAATACTAAAGAAAATAGCTCTTATTTTAATGGAACGTCTAACTAACTCCTCATCTACTCGAGGATCTTCCAGTTAGGCTTTTTTATTGGCTATGTTAAAGGGTAGGGTTGATTTATAAAGCAAAGAAATCTTTAAACCATAGAGTAGAATTGATTTTTCGCACCAGCCGGACGCTTTCCGCAGGGTGAGCGATAAACCATCCCCCATCGCTATCGCGCGTGGTTGTGAAGTCTTATCTGTCTCACTCATCCCGCTGGAGCATTCCTGTATTATAACTTTACAGGCTCTTGAAAAAAAAAGAACCCTCTTATATGATGCTAGAGTAACAACCAATTGAATACTCAAAACATATATAGGAGGGCCCCTTATGAATAATAATACGAATCATAAAATTAATCAAGTGACTGAAAAGACGTTGGTCATCGGGATCGATATCGCCAAGCGCAAACATTACGCATGTGCTGTAGACGACCGTGGACGAGTATTGCATAAATCCTTTCCGATCAGACAGTCGGCAGAAGGATTTACGACCTTTTATGAACAGCTGCTCGTATTACAAAACAAACACGAGAAATCAGAAATCCTTGTTGGGTTCGAACCAACAGGACACTATTGGATGAACCTAGCGGCCCATTTAACCGCACATGACATCCGCTATGTGTTCGTGAATCCAAGTCACGTGAAGAAATCCAAAGAATTGGATGACAATCTGCAGACAAAGAACGATGTGAAGGATGCGATGGTCATCGCCAAGTTGATTCGCGATGGACGGTTCAGCTTCCCACGCATTTTAGAAGGCATCGAAGCGGAACTTCGCAATGGGGCATCCCATCGCGCCTCACTTCAGAAAGAGCTTGGCATCATTACAAACCGAATCATTCGATGGACAGATCGGTTCTTCCCCGAATTCCAACATGTCTTTAAAGACATCGGGAAAACCGCCCTGGCTGTGCTGGAGAAAACACCATTACCAGAGGACCTTCGAGAAAAAGAAGTGGCGGAGCTACTCCCTTTCTACAAAGAGGTTGAAGGGTTAAAGTGTGTCTCTTCCCCCAAAATAATAAAACTGAAGGAAGCCGCCGAAATCTCGATCGGGTTGACCGAAGGCCTAGAAATGGCTCGATTTGAGATTCATTCCTTGGTGATGCAATATAGGCTCGTAGAACAACAATATGAATTACTGGCAGAACGGTTACAAGAAATCGCTCAAGATATGCCCGATTATATATTTTTGTTATCTATCGAGGGGATCGACTCCAATACAGCCATCGAGCTGTTATCAGAGGTAGGGCCCTTCACAAACTTTCGTAGTCCACGCCAAATCATCAAACTAGCGGGACTAACATTACGTGAAAACTCCTCGGGTGAGCAAAAAGGACAAAAGAAGATTTCTAAACGAGGTCGCAAAAGATTGCGTGCAGCCCTCTTCCGAGCCATCTTGCCTATGATTCGTTACAACTCTGCCTTTCAGGCACTATATCATTATTATATTGAACGCCCAGTAAACCCTTTAAGAAAGAAAGAAGCCATGGTGGTCTTATGTGGAAAACTATTAAAAATCGCACATGGCCTCTGTACGAAGAAACAGATGTTTCAATCAGAACGCATGATACAAGACCTGACCGTTCTTCAAACGGCAGCGTGAACCATTTCATTAGTTATTAACTTAGTTGGATGACATAGAGAGCTGGCACAACCGCGACATTCGACTTCAAGTCCCTGCTGGAGCATAGCCGGCCTCTGCCTTATGACTAGACCGAACGAAGGAATGTATGCGCGCGACGCAAAGAGATATGGGAGGGTACGTCATCATAAGTTCTGCAGAGAAACAGAGTGCATCCAAGAATAACATATTTATAGGATTTTTAACTAAATTATTTAGCGGAGCACAGCCTTTGTTTCCAATATTTTTAATAAGTGGTTTATTACGGTGCAAAAGGTCAGTTAGACGAACCCAAAAAAATTTTTTCACTTTAAAATACGTAATGAAACCATTGGTATGACTACATTTTAAGAGGGAGTCGCCGTCTGTCGCTCCAATCAATAAATAGGAACATCTTTGATGCATCGATAAATTGCTTATAAATTTACTCGCATAAATAAAGCCGAAAAACTATACCCAATCCCAATTTTCATCATCTATTTATGATAGTAATTTGAATGTCCTTTTAATATTGCTGACAGTCACTATAAAAAAGAATTATTAGTCAAAATCCACAAATAACTTCAACAAAGCTTTTTTATTTAATAAACCGACAGTTTTTGTTGAATTCCTATATTGCCATGTAGAAATTACATAGCAATAAATAAAAAAACATGAAATCGATAACTTGATTTCATGTTTTTCTTGTTTTTTAAGTTAGGTAATTTCTTGTTTCCATTCTATTTGTTTGGAGAGGAAGCGGCGACTCCTGGGGGAACAGCTTGAGCTGAAAGCCCCACAGGAGCAAAGTGACGAGGAGATTGAAGCCGTGCCCCCGGAAAGCGTCCGCTGTAACGGAAAACAACTACAGGAATTTGAATAGAAGCACCGAAAACTTTACCAGTCCGTAGATTTTTTGAGTCTTTTTACTTGGAGGAGATTTTATCTCAACCTTTATTTATATTTATTAGTGTGGCAAAAAAATTAATTGAAATGCAAATAGGATAGCGAAGATATAAAGCATGATATTAACCTTTTTCGCTTCCCCTTTAATTAATTTCAACAGCGGATAAACGATAAACCCAAAAGCAATACCTGTTGAAATGCTTGATGTAAGGGGCATAATCAAGATAATTAAAAATGCTGGGAATGCTTCGTCAAATTTACTCCACTCAATCTCTTTTACAGATCCAATCATCAATGCGCCAACAATGATTAAGGTTGGCGAGGTAATAGCTGCAACACCAGACAGCGCACCTACTAAAGGTCCGAAGAATGATGCAACGATGAAAAGCACAGCTACAGTTAAGCTAGTTAAACCAGTACGACCACCAACAGCTACACCAGAGGAAGACTCAACAAATGCTGTTGTTGGACTAGTTCCGAACATTGATCCAACAGTAGTAGCTACTGAATCTGCTAATAGCGCTTGGCGTGCGCGTGGAAGCTTATCATCTTTCATCAAGCCAGCTTGCTTAGCAACACCAACCATCGTACCTGTTGTATCGAAAAGCGTAACTAAAATAAAGGAAAATACTACTCCATATAAACCGTAAGAAATAACCTGTCCAATTGCCTCTATTGGATTCCAAATTAAAATACCTTCTGGTAGATGAGGAAGAGCTACCACTTTTTCAATATGTAATTGTCCAGTAAGCGCAGCTACAATACCAGTAACGACCATACCGATAAATAATGCACCATTTATATTACGCACCATCAAAATGACTGTGATTATTAAACCAAATAACGTCAGCAAAACACCTGGAGAAGTTAAATCTCCTAACATCACCAAATTGCTATCACTAGCAACAACTACCTTTGACATACGTAAGCCTAAGAAAGCAATAAACAAACCGATCCCTGCAGTAATGGCATACTTCAAATTAGAGGGAATAGCGGTTATTAGCTTCTCGCGTAAAGGTGTTAAAGATAAAATAATAAAAATTATACCCGCTACAAAAACAGCTGCAAATGCTGTTAAATAATCAATTTTACCATCTGATGCTAATACAACTGCATAAGTGAAATATGCGTTTAACCCCATTCCAGGAGCTATAGCAATTGGATAGTTGGCGCAAATCGCCATCCATAATGTGCCGATAACAGCAGAAATAATTGTTGCCATAAATACTTGGTCCAGTGGTACACCTGCATCCGATAGAATAATTGGATTTACCACTACAATATATACCATAGTAAGGAATGTGGTCATTCCTGCTATAAGCTCTGTCTTCACATTGGTACCGTGTTCCTTCAAACGAAACATCTTATTACCTTCTTCCTTAAACACGAACGATTTTAACAACATTAATCATATTATTCGTTTTTTAGATAAATTTCAACCCTTTTAGTTAAATTTATTATTCTCTAAAAACTTTGTTAAAGATTTGGCATGAAATATATTCTACTTAGTATTGCATTAAAAGGCATGTTTATGAATAAATGGAACTGTCTCGAAGAAAAAAGCTATTAAAAATTTAAGCCATACACAAAAAAACAGGCCCTTTATAAGGAGCCTGCAGTTTTTTTAATTTTTAATGTTTGTAGCATATCTTTTGTCATAGCGTCTAAATCATATTTATACGAGAAGCCCCACTCTTCTTTCGCTGCTGTCGCATCAATATTATCTGGCCAGCTGTTAGCAATCGCTTGGCGCACTGGATCCACATCATAGCTCATCTGGAAGTTTGGTATTTCCTTTCGGATAGAGGCTGCAATTTGTTCCGGTTCAAAGCTCATTGCTGTTACATTAAATGCATTTCGATGAATCAATTTAGATGGATCTGCCTCCATTAAATCGACAATTGCTTGAAGTGCATCCGGCATATACATCATATCCATAAATGTTCCTTCTGCGATATAAGAAGTGTAAGCGCCATCCTCTAATGCTTTATAGTAAATGTCTACAGCATAGTCAGTTGTTCCCCCGCCTGGTAATGTCTCGTTTGAAATCAACCCTGGGAAACGCACTCCTCTAGTATCCAATCCAAATTTATGGAAGTAGTAATCACATAACAATTCTCCAGATACTTTGTTTACTCCATACATTGTAGTTGGACGCTGTAATGTATCCTGTGGCGTGTCTTTCTTAGGAGTTGATGGCCCAAAAGCGCCTATAGAACTCGGTGTAAAGAATTGCATTCCTAGCTCACGTGAAGCTTCCAAAGCATTTACTAGACCACCCATATTTAAATTCCATGCTAAAAGTGGCTTTGCTTCTGCTGTTGCAGAAAGTAATGCTGCCATATGAACCATTGTATCTGCTTGGAATTCCTTCGCCAGCTGATACATTTTTTCACCATCTGTTACATCTAAAATATCAAAGGGACCACTTTCCGTTACTGGAGATACTATATGTCTGATATCTGTTGCCAAAATATTATTTGAACCATATTCTTTTCGTAATTTCGTCACTAGCTCCGAGCCAATTTGTCCTAATGCTCCGGTAACCATTATTTTTTTCATCTTTATTTCTCCCTTTCAAAAACATTTGTATTTTTGGGAAGTACATTATATTAATAAAATACCTTGATACGACTATGTTTGTCAGGAATTAATTATATCGTGTTCATTCGTGAAATACAACTATATACATTTTCGATTTTTGGTATAATAATTAGATTAGGAGGTATTTATGAAAATAATAAAGTACGCACTCATCTTTGTATTAGGGGTAATATTGGCAACAGCTATGATGTTTCTAGAGTTACCGTTCTGGTTCATTTATGTATCAGTTGTAGTAATTTATTTACTTTTGTTAGTCGCCCCACAAATGTATACCGTTTATAAATCCAAGAACCTAAATAAAATAGAACAATACTTGGAAAAGAATAAACGAAAACCCATATTTGCTTACCCGCTAGCTTTAAAAACTGGTGATCAAGAACAAATTGTTCGCTCCATAGAGGAAATTTTGAAAAGACACAAACAACCCTATATGCAGGAAGTATATAAAACCATGTTGGCACTTTTTGAAAACAACGTCTCCAAATTTGAACAGCTAGCCAAACAAATAAGCAAAGAACCACTTCGTACTTATTACATAGCATACGCAGAAGCACTTAAAGGAAATTTCGACGAGGCCAATACTCTAAAAAATCAACTACCAAAAGAATGGATGCAGCACGCCATAGCAGCTGTCATAGCTAAACAACAAGACAACATCGATCTCTTTGAGAAAGAAGTAAACATATGCATCGACCTAGCAAAAGGCGTTCAAAAATATAGTCTCTATTACTCTTTTCAATTGGATACATATTGAGGGAAGTTGTTGAGTGAGTGTTGACCGACCGATTATTCAGGGAAACCGACCGATTATGGACCAGAACCAACCGATTATTTGAGAAAACCGACCGATTTTTGAATCGAACCGACCGATTCCAATAAAAAAGCCCGCCTTGGCGGGCTTTTTCGTATATTCCGTTGACCCCTCTCTCACTTTTAGGTGCAGACCCACTCTTTAGGTGACAATTTCTCTATTTTATGTAGCACTTCACACTCATTTAGGTGCAACTAGCTCTGGTTTATGGGACACTTTTCGGGGTTTATGGGCGCTCCTACTTTTTATGGGACACTTTCATCCATTTATGGGACACTACTAACCTATTTATGGGCACCTTTCGCTCATTTATGGGACACTTTTCGGAGTTTATGGGCACTTCTACTCTTTATGGGACACTTTCATCCATTTATAGGACACTTCTAACCTATTTATGGGCGCCTTTCGCTCATTTATGGGACACTTTTCGGGGTTTATGGGCACTTCTACTCTTTATGGGACACTTTCATCCATTTATGGGACACTACTAACCTATTTATGGGCGCCTTTCGCTCATTTATGGGACACTTTTCGGAGTTTATGGGCGCTTGTACTTTTTATGGGTCAATTTCGCGTTTTTATGGGTCATTTTCATCCTTTTATAGGACTCTTCTAACCTATTTACGGGCCCCTTCCACATGATTATTGGCGGTTCACCAACATTCCACCTGAGCTCCTTACCCTATAACTCGCCCATTCTTTTATTCCAGCTGCCACCCCACACCCCCCCACAAAAAAAAGCTACCAAATTAATTGGTAGCCGTTATTCATTCTTATTTAATTACACCTAGCTCTTTTCCTACTTTTTCATAGGTAGCGATGGCTTCATCTAGCATTTCTTTTGTATGGGCTGCTGTTGGCATGTTGCGAACTCGGCCGGTTCCTTTAGGTACTGTTGGGAACACGATGGATTTCGCGTAGACACCTTCTTCAAACAGTCGTTTAGAGAATTGTTGCGTTAGCTTTTCGTCTCCGATGATGCATGGAGTGATTGGTGTTTCAGAGTCACCGATGTTAAATCCAAGCTTCGATAGGCCAGCTTTAAGATAGTCTCCATTTTCCCATAGCTTGTCATGAAGCTCTGTAGAATCGATAATCATTTGGACTGCTGCAGTGATTGCTGCTACATCGCCAGGTGGTAAGGCTGTAGAGAATAGGAATGGACGTGAACGAACCTTTAACCAGTCGATTAAGTCCTTCTTCCCTGCAACATATCCGCCAACGACTCCGATTGCTTTAGAAAGAGTACCGATTTGGAAATCGATTTCTTTTTCTAGGCCAAAGTGCTTCACTGTTCCTTTACCTTTACCTGTCACACCAGAGCCATGTGCATCATCCACATAGGTGATTAGGTCAAACTCTTTTGCTATTTCTACGATTTCTGGAAGCTTCGCGATGTCACCATCCATAGAGAAAACACCATCAGTAATGACCATTACTTTGTTGTATTGTCCAGATTCTGTAGCTTCTTTTGCTTTCTTGCGAAGATCCTCCATGTCGGAGTGATTAAATGGGATGATTTTAGCTTTTGAAAGTCGGCAACCATCGATAATGGATGCATGGTTTAACTGATCAGAAAGAATCGCATCATTTTTATCCATTACTGCGGAGATAGCAGCCATGTTGCAGTTAAAACCAGATTGATAAGAAATTGCTGCTTCTGTTCCCTTGAATTCAGCAAGCTTTTCTTCTAGCTTTACGTGTAGGTCTAGCGTGCCGTTAATCGTACGTACCGCTCCTGCTCCTACTCCATATTTATCTATCGTTTCTTTTGCAATACGCTTCAACTCATCATTTGTAGCTAGTCCTAGGTAATTGTTTGAGGATAGATTGATTAGCTCGTTACCGCCAACTATAATAGTTGGTCCGTTCGCTCCCTCTACTGGATCGATTTCGTTATATAGACCTTGACTCTTTAGTTGCTCTAGGTTTTCTGTCAGAAAACTATTTAATACTTTAGACAAGTTCATCTTCCTTTCACACAAATATTCCACTTTATTTTACCATTGTTGTAGAAGAAAGACTAAGATATGTCCCTTTGAAAAATCCGAGCTCCCCGTAAATAAAGAAAAGCGAGTAGGAAACCCTACTCACTCAACTGTTTCTAGCATTCTATTGTGAATCTCTCTCCATTTTTCCTCATCTATTGCAGAATCGTAAAGTGATTTAATAAGCTTCGCCTCTGCAAAATAGGTACTGATGTAATCTGTAGCAAGCTCCATTTCACCTGTATAAGTCTCTCGAATTTTCGTCAATTCTTCTTCATCCCATTTTGTTTGGTCAATATATGGGAAGAAATCAACAATGTCATCACCCTCGCGTTCTGGATCGTAGACATGAGGACTTGTTGCATCGACAATGCTCAACTGAAGCTCTGGAACCACAACCCCGTCAATACTATTAGCATCGAGTCCGCACCAAATGTATTGAACATCTAGTCCGTGCGATTTCGCTTCTTCTCCAAACTTTTTCATAAAGGAGGACTTTCCGCTCCCTGGCAGTCCCTTTATATACAAGCGGGTTTTTAAATTTTTGGAAATGGAAGCAAACGTATCCTTTGCTCCTAAAGGTGTAAGTGAACCCATTAAACGATGAGTCAGCTTAGGTTTTTTTTGGAGCTTTACGAATCCTATATGCTTCTTTTGAAGGTCCTCTAATAAAGAATTAATGCCCTTCCAATCCATCCCCGGCTGGATGAGTTGCTCCCAATCATCATGGATGAGCTTAGCTCTGGACAGTGCTTGCAAGCCCTTCGCTAGCCAAGCCTCTCCCTCAAGGTGCTTATCGCGGACAACTAGTCCCACATCACGAAGTCTGTCCGGTTGATAGGCGTCATAGTAAGTTACCCATTCATGACCAGCCCCATAGAAGAAGGGATCAATGGTATTTGTTTGAAGGTAAAGTGTTTTTGTATCCACAATATAAACAGCCTCTACTGCGTCCTCATCTAGCGGATCTAAAAACCATTCCATATCATTGCCTCTCCGTATCGCCGCGTATCCAATTTCCTTCAACGTATCTGAGAGTCTAGAGCTTGCTGGCCCTTTAAAAAAATATACCTTTTTTGCTTCCTGAATGATCTCCTTATAGAAGTTTTTAACACCTTGTCCTGTATAAGATTTGCCCATAAAGTGCGTAATTGTTCCGTTCAAATAGTCATCCTTTCTATGGTTCATTCAATAGATAATGTATGCTACGGTAATTTAAAATATGAAAAAACGCTGAGAATCATATATGCTTCTCAGCGCTTTTGTTCATGAAGGGTAGTCTATAGCCACTTATCTTTTGTAAATATTTTTGTGAGGCAGGTAATGTGTAATGCACGAGCTGGCCAAGACCAAACGCAATAAGGATAGTCCCAATCCCCACTGGTCCACCAAGCATCCAACCGGCAATAGCTACGATAACTTCAATGCCTGTCCGCACCTTCTTTAAGCTCCAGCCTGTCTTGTCCATTATAAAAAGCATTAAAGAATCGCGTGGTCCAGCGCCAAGATTCGGTGATACATAAATCCCGATCCCGATGCTCATAACTATTACCCCTAATATAAATATCACTGCCTGACCCAAGAATTCTGTCGGATTAGGCAAAAGCCAATTAAACATATCGATGAATGATCCCACAAACAAGATATTAAGCCATGTACCTAATGCAGGAATTTTTTTAGTGCTGATCATTGTAATTAAAACAATTATAATGCCTGTCAAAATAGCCCATGTGCCAATGGATAACCCTAGATGATTAAACAGACCAACGTGTAAAACATCCCAAGGACCTATACCAAACAAGTATCCTTTAATAGTCATCGAAATTCCTAATGACATAATCGTTATGCCCACTATAAAAAAGGCCCAACGCAAAACAAGTTCCTTCATAATTCAGTCCTACTTCCCTTTAACGAAAAAACCATTCTCAACTAAACAGTTGGAATGGAATCATTTCTAACTATATCTATTATAATCGCTTGAAGGAAGAATGCTAGTCCATTTTAGAATTGGTAATTAAAGCCGTTTTGCCATTCGTCATGTGAAGTAAGTCAGCTAGTGTCAGCTTCACCTGAAGCCCTATCCTGCCTCCACTAACAATAATATAGTCATTATTTTCTGCGCTACTGGCCACAATGGTTGGAAATAACTTTTTCATTCCGATTGGAGAGCAGCCTCCTCGTATGTATCCAGTCGTTGGGAGGAGATCCTTTAGATGTAGCAGCTCCACCTTTTTCTCTCCAACCTCCTTTGCCACTCTTTTGAGATTTAACTCCTGGTCCACAGGGATAATGCAGACATAATATTTGTTTGGTCCAGCTGTCACAAGTAGTGTTTTATACACGACAAAAACGGGGTAGCCTATTTTATTTGCTACAGTTACCCCATCCACTTGATCGCCAGTCAGCTCATACTCAATTAATTCAAATGGTATTTTTTGCTGCTCCAGCATGCGGACAGCATTGGTTTTTTGTTTTTTAGCCATTCTATTACTCCTATGCTATCTGGAAAAAGCTCGGTTGTTGATCAGAAAAGCCATACATTTTTAAGTGAACCTGATAAGAATATTTGGCAATTGCCTGCTCCTTTAATCGCTTTGCTTGTAGATTTTGCAAATCATCCTCCAAAACCTTTGGTGTTTGAAAATCTACCTGCATAGAGCGATTAAACACTTCAGACTCTATATCCTTTTGTCGTTGAACCTCTATCTTGATTTGTCTATTCGCCATTTCATTTAACGTAAGCTGAGCTTGCTCTTGTCTAATTTTCGAGGTTGCACTTGCAGCGACCAATAAATGCTGTGGCGTTGCAGGTGTTTCTGCAAAAGCTTGACTGCGAACCTTTTCCAATAGTTCTATTGTCTTTTCAGGTGTCGGTCCTCCTATGCTTTGTATGGGAATACCCGGACCCTTTATATCCATTATAGCTTGCTTTTCCATTTGCTGAAATTCACGAATAGCAGCAGAAAGCTCTGGTGTTTCTTTCTCTTTTTCTTTATTCCCCAGTAAAAGATCTTCTAAATCATTTAAAGAGGGAGTTTTTGGCAGGAAATACTCTGCATGCCTTCTATATGCCTGGCCTGCATCTTTACGTTGTACTGCCTTTATACTAGACATAAAGTTAGACATCCCATTGCCAGTTGCTTTAACTAAGCTCATCCCTAATCACCATCCCTTCCATACCTTATTGTTCTTTAAAGTTTAACTAATTTGTCAAAATAATTAAATAACCTTTAGTCATAAGTTGATATGAGGCATAATAATCAATTAAAAATTTATGTATTTTCCTATCAATTAGTATAAAATGCCTAATTTTACTAAATAAAATAAGACAGCTATAAAAAGAAATAGCTGTCTGTTAATTTTTCCTTTTTTTACGCGACCATCTGACGACAAATTTCAGCACATTTACGACAAGATTCTGCACATTTCTGACAGTGTTCATGATCGTGTTTGGCACACTCTTCACCACATGCATCACAAATTTGAGCACAAAGCTTACAAATTTCCTGCACAAACGGGCTATTTCTTGTCATAGCCTGGACTGCATATGCACAAATATCTGCACATTCACGATCTAAACGTATGCAACCTGCCATCATTTTTACATGATCTTCCTTGAGACAAGCGTCATAACAATGATTGCAAGCCTCTAGGCATTCTAAACACGCCTTTATACATTCTTCATACTTCGTATTCATCATAAGTCCTCCTCTTGTTTAAATATCTGTTACTATTTTTCCCTAACAGTTAGGATTTAAACAAGAGAACTTTCGGTCATTTAGCTTCTGATAATTCATCCTCTATAACCCATTTATGATTCTTAACCTCAGTCCCATCGGTAGTCGAAACGTAATCAATCATGTAAACTGTCGTGTCCTCAGACGATTCAATGATAGCTTCTGCTCCGTCCATTCCCTCCATGTGTTTAGCATTCAGCATCACATTAGAGCCAACTATTCCCTTGCCATCCGTAGCTTCTAATTCCTCATGTATTACCCATTTATGGTTCTCTACTTTTTCCCCATCCGTTGTAGACTCGTAAGTAACCGCATATACAGTTGTATCGAAGGCACCAACAATAGTAGCCTCTGCACCGTTCATGCCTTCCATATGATCTGCTTCGATTATGGCCTTGCTTCCTACTTCAAATTTAGGGTTCTCCGCCTCAGCCAAGCCCTCCGGAATTACTCCACCGTCGTCCATATGATTCATATGAGCATGCTCCTGCTCTGTATTCGTGTCTTTTGCAGTTTCTTTACTATCATCACCACAGCCTGCCAGTAAAATTAACGAGCATAACCCTGTTATAGCTATTTTCTTCATTTATCTCTCTCCTCTTCATGCATAGTTTACATTTAATCGTATTTTTCTTATGTAAAGAAAACGACCGCCACTCAGCAGCCGTTTTCCTTATTACTCTATTTATCCAATTTAACTCGTTGTAAACGTAAAGCGTTCAAAACTACCGAAACAGAACTAAATGCCATGGCAGCTCCAGCAACCCATGGTGCGAGCAAACCAACTGCTGCAATTGGGATACCTAATACATTATAAGCAAATGCCCAGAAAAGATTTTGCTTTATATTTCTCATTGTTTTGCGACTCATTATAATAGCATCCGCAATACTGTTTAAATCTCCGCGAATTAATGTAATATCAGCTGCCTCCATGGCTACATCTGTTCCTGTGCCAATCGCCATTCCTATATCGGCAACTGCTAACGCTGGTGCATCATTGATGCCGTCTCCAACCATCGCTACTTTTTTCCCAAAGGATTGCAGGTTTTTAATTTCCTCAGCCTTACCTTCAGGAAGCACCTCCGCTATAACATGGTCAATTCCAGCTTGTTTTCCTATTGCCGCAGCTGTTAGCTGATTATCCCCTGTGATCATCATGACCTCAATGTTCATATCCTTCAATCGTTGAATTGCCTGAATGGAAGATTCCTTAATGGTATCAGCAACAGCTATCATACCAGCGTACTTCCCATTTATACTTGCTAGCATAGCTGTCTTTCCTTGTGCCTCTAGTTCTTCCATTTGATTAAGAATGGTTGCTATTTGGACATTGTTTTGATTCATTAATTTTTTAGTTCCAACCAGTACTTCCTGCTCATTGATCACTGCTTTTACACCGAAACCAGGAATTGCCTCGAAGGATGTGACTTGCTGCAGCGTTATCTCACGTCCTTTTATGCCATCTACAATCGCCTCTGCCAGAGGATGTTCAGACTGTTTTTCAGCAGCCCCGATATATGAAAGAAAGTCGAGTTCTTTTATTCCCTCTGCCACCATTACATCTGTTAGCTTCGGCTTCCCATAAGTGACTGTGCCGGTTTTATCTACAACCACCGTGTCAATATGGTGTGTCGTTTCTAAATGTTCGCCACCCTTAAACAATATTCCAAACTCTGCAGCACGACCAGAGCCAGCCATTATCGAAGTTGGTGTTGCAAGGCCTAACGCACATGGACAAGCTATGACGAGTACCGCTATTAACGCTTCCAGTGCTGGCGTAATCTCTCCGGGATCGACGAGGAAGAACCAAATGAGAAATGTAACAATTGCAATTCCTACTACAATCGGAACGAAAATCCCCGAGATTTTATCTGCCAAACGCTGAATAGGAGCTTTTGAGCCTTGAGCGTCCTCTACTACTTTAATAATTTGGGCAAGCGCGGTGTCTCTCCCGATTTTTGTTGCCTGCATTTGAATGGATCCGTTTTTATTGATAGTTGACCCAAACAATGAAGCTCCAGGTACTTTATCAACAGGTATACTCTCTCCGGTTAGCATGGATTCATCAACTGCACTATTTCCATCTACTACTATTCCATCGACCGGAATTTTTTCCCCTGGCTTCACAAGGATCGTGTCACCTACTAGCACTTCCTCAATAGGGATCATTAACTCAGAACCTTCTCTTAGAACCAATGCTGTTTTCGCTTGAAGACCCATTAATTTTTTGATGGCCTCTGATGAACGTCCCTTCGCCTTCGCTTCGAATAATTTCCCTAATAAAATAAGCGTAATAAGAACCGCACTTGTTTCAAAGTAAAGCTGAGCGGAATGGTGTTCACCGACCGTTATAATAGCTTGATAAACACTATAAAAATAAGCCGCTGATGTCCCTAACACGACAAGGACATCCATATTAGCACTACCATTTTTCAGCGCTTTGTAAGCACTAATATAAAACTGTCCTCCAATGATAAATTGAACTGGTGTTGCTAGTGCCATTTGCACCCACGGGTTCATCAAAAATTCAGGTACATATAGAAACGTTGTAAAAGAAAAATGACCGACCATCGTCCATAGAAGTGGCAAGGAAAATATCGCTGCAATAATAAACTTTGTCTTTTGCCTCTTGATTGCTTCCTCTCGGTAGTCAACCGTCTCTTTATCCTCAGATTTTATAATTGCCCCATACCCTAGCTTTTCTACCTTTTCGATAATGTCATTTACCGTAAGATCGGAAGGGTTAAATTCTACAGTTGCTCGTTCCAGCGCCAGGTTCACATTGGCAGAGCTTACACCTTCTAATCTATTTAAACCTTTTTCAATACGGGCTGAGCATGCTGCACAAGTCATGCCGGTAATAGCAAATTCTTTTTTCTCTTTCACAACACCATAACCAAGTGCCTCAATTTTTTTCTCAAAGTCTTCCTCTGTCACTTTCTCCGGGTCATATTTAATGACAGATTTCTCTAGTGCCAAATTAACATTAGCTTCTTCTACACCGTCCATTTTGTTAATAACCTTTTCAATTCTCGCAGAGCATGCTGCACAGGTCATCCCTGTTATCTTATAGCTGGTCTGCTTTATGTTATTATCCATTTCATTACCTCTCCTCACATACGACTAGGGGGTATATTCAGATTAAATAAAGAGAGTGCTAATTAGCACTCTTTCTATTATTGAACATCGTAACCTTGCTCATCGATTGCATCTTTAATTTTAGCTAGAGTAACTTTATCTTCTTCATAGGAAACATCTACTTTGCCCGATTCCAAATAGACTTTTACTTGCTCTACGCCATCAAGATTACCTAAACTCGTTTCTACTGACTTAACGCAATGTCCACATGACATACCTTTAACTTCTAATGTAACTTGATTTAACATTTCCATTCCTCCTATTTTCTCATTAGTTTTTGAATCGTCACAAGTAATTCATCTAATACTTCTTCATCGCCTTCTGCTAGCCTTTCAGCTACGCAACCTTTTAAATGCCCTTGCAAAAGAACTTTAGCTACACTATTTAAAGCCGACTGAGTTGCCGACAGCTGAGTGATAATATCATCACAATAGATATCCTTCTCAACCATTCCTTTAATACCCCGGATTTGGCCTTCCACCCGATTCAGTCTATTGGTTAAATCTTTTTTTACATGCTCAGGATGGTGACTTTTCCTACAGGACAAATCAGTTGGTAATATTGTATTTTCCTCTATTACATTGTCCAAGTAACCAACCTCCTATTCTTATTTACATTATATGATACCCTTTAGGGGTATGCAAATGAAATGATTTGAAATTTTCGAGAATAATAAATTGAAGTCGGATGAATAAAATGAAATAGAATAGTTCATGCTTCTAAAAAAGAAAAAGGAGAACAAAATGATAAACTTAAACGATTTTTATGTAGACATCCTTAATGACCTAGTAAGACAATTTAATGAACTCATACCTGAAAATGCACCTTATTCCTACTCCTCACAAGATGTTATTGAATTACTTATCATTCGTGAACATGTAAATAGTGAACTGAAATAACTAGACCTTGAAGAAGGTCTTTTTTGTGTTTTAATGAGCATTTTCTATGTACCAAAAATGAGCTGGTCAAATATGACACAACTCATCTTTTATAATTATTTATCGAATTTTATACCTTTCAATAAATCCGCAAATGCATTATTAATCGGTTCTTCTTCTTTATTTTGCTTTTTCAAGTACTGCTGCACTGATTTTTTATCTACTTTACCGCCGCCTTCTTTTTTACGACGAGCCTCAAAAGCAGATAGCTTCTCACGGTGACCACATTTACACACGAAGATTTGACCATCGCCTTCCCCGCGAAGCTCTAACTTTTTCTTACATTGCGGGCAACGAGCGTTAGTAACGCGTGCCACATTTTTACGATGACCACATTCCCGATCTTGGCACACAAGCATCTTACCTTTTTTGCCGTTCACTTCAAGCATAGGTTTTCCACAGTCAGGACAAGTTTTAGTGGATATATTGTCGTGCTTATATTTTTTATTACTGCCCTTAATATCAGAAACGATTTCCTTCGTATAGTTCTTCATTTCGGCTATGAATACTTCTTTTTTCAATTTCCCTTTAGCGATTGCCTCCAGCTTTTGCTCCCACTCACCAGTTAACGTCGGAGACTTTAACTCTTCAGGTACTAGGTCAAGCAGCTGACGGCCTTTTGAGGTAATATGAATATCTTTCCCACGCTTCTCAATTAAAAATGAGTTGAATAGCTTATCGATGATATCCGCACGAGTTGCAACTGTCCCTAATCCACCCGTCGATTTTAACGTGTCCGCGAGCTGTTTATCTTGCGTTTCCATATATTTTGTAGGGTTTTCCATTGCAGTTAGTAACGTAGCTTCATTGAAACGTGCAGGTGGTTTTGTTTGACCAGACGTTTGAGCTATTAACTTAACATTTAAAGAATCTCCCTTTTCGATGCGTGGTAAAATCTGTTCCTTTAAATCCTCCGTTGACTCATCTTCCATATGGTTTTGATAAACTTCTTTCCAACCACTCACTAAAATCGTTTTTCCTCTAGCAACAAAGTTCTCGTCACCAATTTTGGCACGCAACGTTAATTGTTCGTACTCAAATGCAGGGAACATCACCGCTAGGAAACGTTTTACAACTAAATCATAAATTTTACGTTCCTTATCATTGAAGGCAGAGAAGTTTACATAACCTTCCGTTGGTATAATTGCATGGTGATCCGATACCTTGCTGTCGTCTACAAATGATTTAGAGGCCTTTATAGGCTTGCTTAAGATTTTATTTGCTAATGGTCGATATTCACCCACCGCGCAGGCTTTCAAACGTTCTGGGAGAGTGCTCACAATATCGGATGAGATAAAACGCGAATCTGTACGTGGATAAGTTAATACCTTGTGTTGCTCATACAGCTTTTGCATAATATTCAACGTATCTTTTGCAGAGTAGCCAAAGATTTTATTGGCATCACGTTGCAGCTCAGTTAAATCATACAGACCAGGAGCGAATGACTTCTTCAGCTTTTTCTCAATTTCTGTTACGGTAGCGTTACCTTTACCAAGCTTTTTCACGATCGCGTCCACTTTTTCTTTTTCAAAGCTACGACCATTTCCTTTTGCATCCTGCCAAGTAAGCTTTAAATTATCTACTGTTTGTGCTTCAATTCCATAGTAGGTTTGAGCTTTAAAATGTTTGATCTCATCCTCCCGCTTTGCAATAATCGCCACTACTGGAGTCTGAACTCTTCCACAATTAAGCTGTGCATTGAATTTGGTAGATAGTGCACGGCTGGCATTAAGCCCAATGTACCAATCTGCCTCAGAACGGGCTACTGCAGAAGCATAAAGGTTTTCATAGGCTTTACCTGGTTTTAAGTTTGCAAAGCCATCCTTGATTGCTTTATCTGTTACAGATGAAATCCAAAGACGTTTAACTGGCTTATTTACCTTTGCTTTAGCGATAATCCAGCGTGCAACTAGCTCACCTTCTCGTCCAGCGTCGGTAGCAATAATAATTTCATTAATATCACCACGTGTAAGCTGCGTTTTAACTGCATTATATTGTTTGCCCGATTGTTTAATCACAGTCAGTTTAAGGCTTTCTGGTAACATCGGTAAATCTTCTAAATTCCATGTTTTATATTTAACATCATAGCTTTCTGGGTCCGCTAATGTTACTAGGTGCCCTAGAGCCCAAGTCACTACATAATCTTTACCCTCTATATAGCCATTTCCTTTTTTATCACATTTAAGTACTCTTGCAATATCTCTTGCCACAGATGGTTTTTCTGCTAATACTAAGCGTTTTGCCATTCCAAACATCCTTTCGTAAATCCCTATGAATAATATAGCATAGGTTTTCATTAGATTCAGTTAGCAGCGCTAGATATGAACACACTTTACTCTTACGTTACTTGGTTTTATCACCGTTCGTAGCAGTTTTATCACCGCTTAGCGAGACTTATCACCGTTCGCGCAGTTTTATCACCGCTCATCGAGATTTATCACCGGTATCATATCGTGATCGACGTTTGTCTAATTCATTTTGGGTCCCTTAGAATATGGATGGAAGAAAATCTACTATAATCCACACTATTTATATATTTTCAGTATTTATGAGTTACCTTACCTCTATTAAAATATGGTACCGTAGACTGTTTAATCAATAACCCTTCTAACTCCTTAGGTATATGTATAATCTTTTCAGCTGAAGCAACGTCCATCCATACAATTTCCTCAATCTCGTCTGGACGGGAAAGAGTAATCTCTCCTCCTATAAGTTTCCCTTTAAAGGTGATAAAAAGTGTATGGTGTTTTATATCTTCAAAAAACGCTTCATTTACAGAAATAATCCCATCAATCTCTATGTCTAGTCCTGTCTCCTCTTTAGCCTCTCTAATTGCTGCTTCCTTTAGAGTTTCTCCTTTTTCTACTCTTCCTCCTGGCAGCGTATAGTAAGAGCCATGGTCTCCTGTGTTTTTTACCATTAAAACCTGCTTACCACTTTCATTAAAAAGAAGTACATAAACCACCTTTACATTTTCCACGAGTTTCTCCCCAATCCCTATATTATAACTAATCCACAATAAAGGGATAATCTACCCTACACAGGTTGATTATCCCTTTTGATTAAACTAGCTTTTGTCCACAGTTCGGACAGAAGTTGGCACCTGTTGTTTTTTGTCCACAGTTTGGACAGAAATTTGGAATTTGACCATTGCTTGAGTTTCCACTGCTCGATTGGTTATTTTGTGATGAAGACTGACTTTGACCTTGGCTAGGGTTACTTTGGTTCATGTTTTTCATCATTTCATTTGCCATGTTCATACCCATCATCATTCCTGCCATATCTGAAGCTGCGCCTGATCCAGAAAGCTTTCCAGAGGCCATTGCATCTGTAACAGAAACCTGCTGATATTTAGAGAGATCTCCAATCATGCCATGAGAAGCATTTTTGGTAATCATATCTTGAATCTCCTTAGGATAATTGAAGCTCATAATATGGAAGCCAGTGATTTTCATCCCCATATCCATGATTTGCATGTCTAAATCGTCTTTAATACCGCTAGCTATATCTGAGGCATTAGCTTGAAGGTTGAACATATCCTTGCCTTCTTTGCTAATCCATTTCATTAATAGCTGATCTAAAACAGAGGTAATACGAATTTTAATATCCTCTACTAGATAGCTTGTGCGAACGCCAGCAATCTTGTCGATCAGAGCCATGTAGTCATTTACTTTAAAGTTGAATGTTCCGTTAGCTCGAATCGGCATTCCTCCTGGCATCTGAGGCGTTGGAATATTAATTGGATTCTGTGTTCCCCATTTTACAGTAAATTCCTTCGTATTGACGAAAAGAACCTCCACGCGCATCCCACTGTTAAATCCAAATCTAAATCCTTTTAACGTAGAAAGAAACGGTATGATTTGAGACTCAATATCATATTCGCCGTCGTCCTCAAAGACTCCTTCGATGCGTCCTCCATTGAAAAATACAGCGTCCTGTCCAGGTCGAATGATTAGCTTACTACCTTTCTTAATCTCTTCATTGCTCCACTTCCAAAAAATCATATCTTCTCTGAATTCTCGCCATTCCACCACATCTGAAAATTGATTTCTAAAAAAAGACATATCCTCATTCCTTTCATGACTAAGTAAGCTTTAACCGTTAAAATTTGCCGCTGCTTCCGCTAAATGATCTACCACCACTTGTAACTCCGCCACCACTGCTTCCTCCACCATTATTATTGTTCGTAGGCTTCTTTACTTTGGAAACTGTTTGATTGACGAAAACATCACGCTTACTGTTTATTCTTGAATTATTTTCTTCAAAGTAGGTTCTACTATTTACTGTTACCCTACCTCCCGAGTTAAATGCCATCATACCAACAATTATACCGCCAAGAGATAGAGAAGCTCCAAGCTGGAACCACCATTTGAAAAGGATACTTTCAGGATTTACCCCAGGATTATATTCCATATATTTATCCGCAGTAAGGATAAAATCACTAAATGCATCGTAATAGCTTCCTGCAGCTAACGCAGGCGTAATTTTATCTCTGAGCAGGTCCATTCTTTGATCATCAAGGTATTCTTTAGCTTTATCGAAGCCCCTTAATACAACATCTCTGTTGACCATATCTATTCCTACTATGGCAGCACTGCCATTGTGTTTACCATAGCCAATTCCTGTACGATCTGCAAAGTCTTCTACGTAAGTATCTAAACCCTTATCATCTGCTCCATCAGTAGTAAGAAATACAAAATCTGTTTCGTTTTTCTCGCTATATTCGGATGACAGTTTCTCCAGTGCTTCCACTTCACTCGCAGACAACACACCTGCCTCATCAAAAACGCGTTGCTTTGTGTCGGCTGCCTCAGTTAGTCCTATAGGAAGCAATAATAGGAATAGTGCAATGAATAAAATAGAATACTTTTTCACCATAGAACACCACCAACTGCAAAGGAAATACCCTTCAGTATAATAAAGGACGCGGCAGCTATACCACTAAACCAGCCAGCAACCTTGCCCATACTAAGTGGTGGCTTTCCTACTACTTTTCCTGTCTGGCCATTCATAGCAAAAATATGCTCTTTATTGCCAAAATCATAATAAACCATCCAAACTGGTAAAAGGACATAGTGTGCCGTTTTCTTATTTGTATTAATTTGTTTATTTTTATATTGAACAGAGGAGTAACCAGCGACTGTAGAACTAATGTAATTGTCTATGTAGGGCTGTACCTTCGTTTTAACTCTAGAGAATAGTTCCTGGTCTGTATAGTTGTATTTCTCCGCTATATAGCCTGCTAAATAAGGAGTTTTAAAATCCTTTAAATTACTGTAGTCATACGGCTCCAGCTTATCCATTAGCTCATCGTCCAGCTTTTCGGATGCATCCACAGGCACCTTTACATACCTAAGATCTAAATCTCGATATACATCATAGAACTTAGTTTCTGTATAAATATAGTCTCCTCTTGTATAGGTTCTCACCTTTGTACCAACTGCATCGACTTTTGCCTTTGTATCTAAATCATACAGCCAAAAGGGCACATAGATTCCAGTGATCCCTTTTACTCTGTCTGCAGTCATAAATCCAGCTGGTGTTAGCCGACCGTTCTTACACCATTTACGAAATGCTTCCATCGCCTGTTCCTTATTAATGGTAAAGGGAATAACCTTAGCAGGAGCAAGATCACCGGACAATCTGTCCCCTAATACTACAGCCGCTCCACAAAAACTGCAGCTAGTGGCTGTTGTATCTGCCTCCGTGATGATGACAGCTCCACAGTTATTGCAATTGTATTGCTTCGCTTCGTCCTCCTCAAATGTCGTCGTAATATACTCATCTGAGAAGTCCTCTATGTTATCCTTTCTACCACAGCTGTTACAGGACAACATACCTGAAGTGCTGTCAAATTCCATATCGGATCCACAGTTTGGACATTTATAATGGATAACCATCTTTTCGCTCCTCGCCTTTTCGTACTGTTTTTTAAATAGGCTGTAGCGTATGCCACAGCCTATTTATTGTGTCTACTCTATTCTTCTTTCGTTTGTAGCTGTTCCTTTAAAGCTGCCAGCTCATCATCTACGTTTAATTGAGCCTTCAGTGCAGAAAGTTCGTTTTCCACATTTGAATCTGTATCGTATTTAGAAGCAAGATCCTCAATGTTTTCACCTGTGCCTTTGTTTAGCTCAGCCATTGCATTTGCTTCATCTAGCTCTTGGTTTATTCTAGCTTCCATTTTATCAAATGCAGACATGGAACGAGTTGCCCCTCCCACGGAAGTCGCAAATTCGTTAACCCTCTTCTGAGTCTTGGCTACAGAAGCTTTTCCTTTAAGAATGGATCTTCTAGATTCCAGTTCACCAATATCATCTACTAGCTTATCGTGCATTTGTCTCATTTGGACCGTATTCGCGGAGGCTAATTCTTTTGCCGTTTTTAAATCGGTTTCCTTCGCCGTGTATTCTGCCTTTTTACTTAGGAATTTCCTTGCATCCTCTTCATTACCAGCTTCTAATGCCTTTATTGCATACTTTTGCATATTTGCTATATCTTTTTGACACTCCTCTAGCTCGCGTGTCGCACGTTTTTCAGCAGCCATAATTGTTGCTGTTTCGGATTTTACTTTACCAAGATCTCTATTTAGGTCGCGTAAGTATTGGTCAATCATTTTTTCTGGATCCTCTGCCTTATCCAATAAAGCATTGATGTTACTCGACATAATGTCACGGAATCTTCTTAATATTTCCATTACACACTCTCCCTTATTAGTTTTTATATTATAGTTTAACAATTGGATATAACTCCTACAACTGTAAGGGATTTCTGTTCTTATCGCCATTTTAAATTGGAGCTATTTTAAGCTGCCTTACCTATGAGTTATATCTTTTATACGAGAACATGCAGCCAAAGGTTTCATCCTATATACAAATACAAAAAACCACTGAAGTTAAAAGTAACCTCAGTGGTCGAGAATGTTTTACCTGTTAGTAAGTAGTCCAACCGCCATCAGCTGTTACTACTACACCGTTGATGAAGCTAGCATCTTCAGAGCCTAAGAAAATAGCAAGCTTCGCAATTTCTTCCGGTTGTCCAGCACGTGGGTTTAATGGCATGCCTAGCTGTTGTTTTCCAGCTCCGTATGGGCTCACGTTGTTCATAGTGGAAGAGATATTTGTTATTACTGCACCTGGTGCAATTCCGTTACAACGGATTCCTTTGTCAGCAAACATGAATGCTGTGTTTTTCGTTAAGCCAACAACTGCATGCTTAGAAGCTGTATACGCTGCCCCAGCACGTCCTCCATAAAGACCACCAGCAGAAATGTTGTTTACAATTACACCGCTTCCTTGTTTTAAGAAAAGGTCAGTTGCAATACGCATTGTTTTCATCGTTGCTGTAGTATTTACCGCAAATACCATATCCCAGCGTGCATCTGAAATTTCATTTACTGGCTCCATGCCATCCATAATTCCAGCGTTATTTACTAAAATGTCTAACTTGCCATACGTTTTAACCGTTTCGTCAAACAGACGAGCAAGATCATCATCTTTTGTTACATTTGTATCGATAGCAAATGCAGTCCCGCCATTAGCAGTGATTGCTTCTGCAACCGCTTTCGCTCCCTCTAAATTCATATCAGATACGACAACTTTTGCGCCTTCTGCTGCATAGCCTTCTGCGATTGCTTTACCCATACCTGATGCTGCTCCAGTTACGATAGCTACTTTGTCTTGTAATTTCATTAAATTTTGCCTCCTTCAAGGATATTTTATTGTACACCTGTTCATTTAAAATTATACTTGAGTTAGCAATTTCCTACAAACAACACAAAACTAAATATTGTGCATTATAGAACAACTTTTAAAATATTGTTCAATATCTTTTGGAGGAAAATAAATGAAAACAGATTTACGTGTTATAAAAACTCAGGAAAGTTTAAGGAATGCCCTACTAGCACTTTTAAAAATAAAACCGTTAGAGTCTATCAACATTTCCGAGCTATGTCGTTTAGCTAAAATTAATAGAGGTACCTTCTATCTTCACTATCAAAATGTGCATGGTGTATTTGAAAGTTACTTCGAGGAAATTATTGATGATTTAAGAAAATCTTACGAGGAACCTTACTATCAAACTGATTTTAATATCCAAAATTTAAAATCAGATATGATCATTATCTTTCATCATGTGAAAAGGTATGAAGGATTTTACCAAATCATTTTTGATGAAGCCAATCCAGTTAAATACTATTACAAGTTATTTCACGCGATCCGAAAAATGATGAAGGAAATGACGATGAATTCCTTCGACTACCTTCCAGATGAACAAATGGAGTATTTTGTTAGTTACCAGGCCAACGCCATTATGGGCATTTTAGTGGAATGGCATAGCAACCATTTCTCTACCCCTCCTGATGAGCTAAACGAGTATCTCTATTCTTTTTCCAATATACTCAATTGGTTTCCGAATGACCAAGGGAACTCAAACTAAATCATGTATGACTAGGAGTTGGGAAAACATCTTTAAGTGGTGATAAATCTTTCTGAACGGTAATAAATTCTGGTCAACGGTGATAAACCTCGTAACACTCCATATAAAAAAATTAGTAGCCAAATATAGAGACCTACCAGTGTTATAAAAAGGGTTGGTACAGTAAGAACGATTCCTACTTTAAAGTATGTGCCCCAGGAAACTTTAACTCCTTTTCTGGAGAGCACATGCAGCCATATTAATGTGGCAAGCGACCCAATCGGAGTAATTTTTGGTCCAAGATCGGATCCTATAACGTTAGCATAAATAAGAGCTTCACGCATAATTCCAGTTGTGGATGTTTCCGCAATGGCTAATGCATCAATCATAACTGTCGGAAGATTATTCATTACTGAAGAAAGTATAGCTGCTATAAAGCCCATCGATATTGTTCCAACGAAAAGACCCTGGTCTGCTGCTGACTGGATTACATCCGCTAAGATCGAAGTCATCCCGACGTTTTGTAGTCCATAAACAACGACGTACATTCCAATTGAAAAGAAAACAATATTCCAAGGTGCTCCCTTAATAATTTTACCGGTTTCAATTGAAGGGCTTCTTCTAGCCATAATTAAGAAGAAGATCGAAATAACTCCCACTACAAAGGAAACAGGTACTCCAATAAATTCGCTAGAGAAGTAGCCTATCAGCAAGATCGCTAATACATACCAAGATAGCTTGAACATTTTCACATCTTTTACTGCTTCCATCGGACGCTTCAAATCAGCAGTGTTATAATTTTTGGGAATACTTTTTCGGAAGAATAAATAAAGCACGATGATACTTGCTACCAATGAAAATAAGTTAGGCACAATCATTCTGGATGCATATTCTACAAATCCAATTCCGAAAAAGTCAGCAGATACAATGTTGACTAGATTACTTATGACAAATGGAAGTGAGGTAGTATCTGCGATAAATCCGCTCGCCATGATAAACGGAAAAACCATTTTTTCATTGAAGTTCAAGTTGCGTACCATCGCTAGAACAATTGGAGTTAAAATTAGTGCAGCTCCATCATTGGCAAACAAGGCGGAAACTACAGCACCTAAAATTGTTACAAAGATAAACATTCTTACTCCATTTCCCTTTGCAGCTCTCGCCACATGGAGTGCAGACCACTCAAAAAATCCTATCTCATCTAAAATTAAGGAAATAATAATGATTCCTATAAACGCAAGGGTCGCATTCCATACGATACTTGTCACATCGAGCACATCCTGTAAATCAACTACTCCAACTAGAAGGGCTACTAACGCTCCCCCGCATGCAGACCAACCGATGGACAAATTTCTAGGCTGTAAAATAACCAATGCGAGAGTAATGATAAAAATAATTATTGCTGATACAGTTGAAATCATAAAAACCCTCCACTACGAACGAATCAAATAATATTACTATAAAGGGTTCAGTGGAGATAGTAAATAGGTGCTTTCAAATTGCTGTCACATAACTAAAGGCGAGAATGTTGATAAATCATCATTCTCGCCTCTACTCTCACTTTATCCTGATGGATGCTGTGCCCTCTAAATAATTCGGATAAGCATAAAACGGCAGCTTTATTGGGTTTAACATATTCCCTTCCAACTGAATGTCAGCATATTGGTATTCTTCGTCCTGCCAGCTTCGATCCAACGGTATATCTATATCTTCACCCTTCGCGTTCTCTCCCTGTGAGAACAAAGAATACATATGGTTTTCTTTAATCGGTTTATATCTCAGCTCCAAACCTCCGGATAGAATTTTCGTAACTTCTATTTTTTCAAAAGAAGGTTGTTCTAATATTACCTTTTTATTAAAGTCTACTAACAGATAGCTCTCCTCTTTCGGTAGTGCCTGCACCTTATCAAACTTTAAATATAGCTCCTTTGGCTCTTTAAAATAGTTACTTTGTAAAAAGTAAGTCTTCTCTATGTCTCCGACTCCCCCAAAGCCAGAGGCACCATTTCTTATAGAGCTCCATTCTTCCCCCTTTTCATCCTCCAGTCGTAAGTCCTCAAATTGGAGAAATACCATATCGTTGCCTTCGTCAAAGCGCATCGTAAGGGCTACTCGAAGTGGGTAAATTTTTATTTCTTTTATTAAGACTTTTTGCTTGTCTATTACTACTTCCTTATTTACCACGTATACTTTACCGCTCATTAACTCATTTTTAATCGTAAATGGAATTTCAAAGTTTGTATTGTCTGCTCCTTCTTCTATTTCAAACTTAATGGTAAAATTTTTTGTATCAAATTTCTCTATGTCACTAAAGGTAAAACTAAATTTGTCTACTTTTCGATTATCTTCTTCTTGGTTGGGAGAATTGTAGCCTATTGAACCGATTAATTCTTTATCACCATTCAAAAATTTTATATCGGTATATTCTATATTTTTTATCGACCTTGGTGCCTCGAGCGTATAGAAGATTTCCGCTCCAGTCTCGTCTATAATTACTCCATCTAACGTGAAAGTAATATTATTCTTCGTTTGACTAATACCAACTGGCTCATAATATTCCTGATCAATGATGGCTTCTAAACCTTTATCAAACTCTGGCTGAAGTATTTCGACAAATCGTTCCAGCCCAGGAATGGAAGCTACTGCAGTTGCAAATGTAGGAGAAACCCGTATAGAAGTTGTAAAAGTAAGCATGAGGATAACTGCCACTCCAATAGTCCATATTGTTTTTCTGCGGTTCCGCCTTTTTGCTTTTGCTATTAATAGACCATGTTGAATCGCATGGTTTACGGATTCCTCAGGTATAGATATTTCCTCTAATCGTTTCTTCGATTTGCTTATCATTTCTTCCTCTTTTTCAAACATGGTCTGCTCCTCCTTTCTCTGATAAAAAACTCCTTAATGATTTGAGTGCTTTATGAAGCCGAGACTTCACTGTTCCTTCAGGAATATTCTCTAATACTGCAATTTCCTTAATCTTAGATTCTTGATAGTACTTCATATAAATTAGTTGCTGCTCTTTCTCTGACAGTGAAGAAATTGCTTCCTCTATTTCCAAATAAGAGCTGTTCTCGTCATATACTTGCACTTGAAGGGCATCAGTAGATATGAATCTTTTATTTTTCTTTAGCTGAGTCTGACAGTAATTGATCATAATTCTGATTAACCATGTTTTTATATATTTTGGTTCCTTTACTGTATGTATTTTTTGATAGGCACGAAAGGTGACCTCCTGCATTGCCTCCACTGCCTCATGCTCACTTTTCAAAAATGCATATGCCGTTCGGTAAAGAGCGGCTTTATGCTCCTGCATTAATTGCAAAAAAGCCTGCTCATCTCTTTGTATAGCTTTTTTTGCAATTTCTAACTCCTCCACATGGACACCCCTTTTTAGCTTTCTTCTATACATTAGACACACGAACACAGAAAAAGTTCATCGAAAACATTATTTTTTTCTGAAAATTAACTGAGTAGGTAAATGAAAATGAGTATAAAAAAGACTATAAACAACTTTGAAAGATTGTTTACAGTCTAGGGTCTGTCTTCCCGATTACTAGAGTATAGGGAAAGCAATTAATTTATACGAATCGTTGCCTCTTTTGTTAGGCTGTGGCTCATGTCTGCATATAGAACAAACACGCGTGCAAGCTCCTTCAAACGAGCATGAACATCTTTATCAATGATTTTATTGTTTTCATCAAAGTGGCTCGTTTGCGTGTACACGTAGTTTGGTGTAACTAAGCATTTAAAATAATCTAGAATTGGCTTTAACTGGTTTTCTACCACTAGATGATGCTGGAATGTACCTCCATTGGCTACGATGGAAACCGGCTTGTAACGCATTGATTTTGGATGCAAGAAGTCGAAGGTATTTTTTAATACGCCTGGAATAGATCCTTGAAAAATAGGCGTCGCAAAAATAAACCCGTCTGCTTGATCAAATTTACTAACCAATAGCTTCATGTCATCGTTATATTGTTGAAATGGTCGCCCGTCCACAAATTGATGCTCATAATTAGAAAGCTTGATGATTTCCAATGTATAGTCTTTATTGATTTCTTCTATATATTCTTTCACTTGTTCTAATAATACACCTGTTTTTGTTCCGATAATTGTTCCGTCCACCAATAGAATTTTCACCTTAACAGAACCTCCTTTTTCCGTTCTTATTATATCAAAAAAATAGCTCCATTTTAGTAGAAAAGTTCCTGTTTGATGAAGTTCATCCTTTTGACTGAAAAAGCTCCCTTCTGGGCTACACCCAGTTTTCTTTCTCTAAATACGGGATTACCTAGTTTAATGCAGTATATGCACTTCTTGCATGAACGACAATAGCAACTTCCTTACCTAATCCTCTTTTTCCTTATCTACAAAAATGCCTTCTCTTTTCTCCCAATTAAAAAGCTCTTCTCTAGAAATGGGCTGCTCTTCCTTCACTTCGATTTGTTTAGCATTTAAAATATCTATATTTTGATAAATATTCACCTTATTCTTCTGACCATGAAGGGCGTAATGATACATAGCAAAGGCGAGCTGGTGTCCTTCGACTGCCCTCATCTTTTTAAAGGGACCCGCCAGCACTGGATTTAACACTTTAAATAAACCTTCGGATAGACGTTCACCTAATCTAAACTCCTCTCTCCCACCGATTATTAGCGATGGCCTAAAAATGGAGAGACTCGGCATGTTTAATGCTATTAACTCTTCCTCTAGTTTGCCCTTTACCTGACTATAGAAAAAAGGAGACTTTTTGTTTGAACCAACCGCAGAAATAACATGGAAATTAGGGATGCCTCTCTTTTTTGCGAGGGAAGCAATTTGTAGAGGGTACTCAAAATCCACTTTTTGAAAATTTTCTTTCGACTTAGCTTTTTTTATCGTAGTCCCTAAGCAACAAAACAAGTCATCTGCAATTTCTAGATCCTTTTCCTCCAGTTGCTCAAAATCCTTTACCCTTACGTCAAGCTTTGGATGATTAAAATCGGGTTTCCTTCTAGCAATAATTGAAATTGCTGTATATTCATCACTCTCACAGAGCTGCTTTATTAAAAATTGACCTGTAAAGCCCGTCGCTCCAACTACTATAGCTGTTCTTTTAATCACTTTTATACCTCCTCTTAAATGTAGTAATCACTTTCCTAGCCAAATTGTCATATCCCGTTGCCCGTCCCCATACAATAGAAGGAATATGTCTGAAAGGAAGATGATGAAATTTGAAACTTGCTTATTTATTAAACACGCTGCCTCATCGTGGATTGTATCCTGCCGATCGTGCAAATAGCCTTCTTTCTGCAATGAAGATGAAGGAAAATAAAGTTTTTGTTCCTTCTTCTAATACAAGCCTCATTTACTACTTAGAAAAAAAGCAGATTAAACCTTTCTTGTATAAAACAAATGCTCAATTAGTAGCAGAAATGGACTCCTTCCAGCCGGATTGTATCATTCATGATAGTGGTAATTCTGAAAAAGATCTTATTAAAAGATTAAAAAAGGATAACCGATGCCTGGTTCATTTTGATGATCATGGAGATGGCGGATTACTCGCTGATATTGTCTTTCAGGCACTCTATGAAACTCCTAAAGAAATTTCCAAGGAGAATTATGTATATGGGCCAACTGGCTACATTCCCGTACACAAGATCGTTTATAAAAATAATAACATGCCGGACTTGCCTCCGCATATAGTTGTCGCTTTTCCTCATGAGGATCCCGAAAACTTAACGTACCGAACACTTAGGCATCTAGTGCAGCTCCATATTCCATTGCGTATCAGTGTACTTGTGAATGATCAATATAAGCATGATGTAACGGAGCTAAAACGTTTCGCTCTCACAAGGAAATCTATCGGCATTATTAAAACGAATGAACCGGAAATTTATATTCCATTAAGCGATATCGTGATTAGCTCGGGATCCTATGTGCCTTATTTAGTTTCACAATTCCAGGTACCTTGTATCGTACTATGTGCGCATGAGGAAGAGGTTAACTACGGTTTTCCTACTGAGAAGCATGGTTTTACAAATCTGGGACTCGGAAGAAAGATAAAACAGTCCTACTTGCAAAATGCAATAATGGAAATCATTCTTCACGAGAATCGCAAAAATGCCTACAAATATAAACAAAAGCAACTAGATTTTAGCAATCACCTTACAGATGTAGTGGAACTCATAGAACAATTGATAGTCTCCAAAAAAGAGGAAGAAGAAATTGCGCATTAAGTTAATTTTTGTGCTACAATGAAGCAAAAAGCTGAAGGTGAACATACATGACAAAACAACAGCTGCAGACACAAATTGCTGAGTTAAAAATGGACTATATTCGATTACAAGGTGACATGGAAAAGCTTGAATCAAATGGACATCCTACTCAAGTCGAGAATGCTGAGCGTAGACTAGCACAAATGGAAGAAGACCTTGCTAAACTAAACAAACAGCTCGCTGAACTGTAAAACGTATTTTTTCTGTTTGCAGACAGGACATAGTTAACAGATGGACGCCTATCCCCTGGAAAGGCTGAAGCATGGTGACTTGACCTGCCTGCATTTCTGCAGAACATATGCAGAAGAAAATGTCTTTGCGATGTTTTTTTAAGCAAAGATACAGAGAAAATAATCGTTTTATCAGTTTTGCGAGCTTTCTTTTTGGAGGAAAAAATCATATGTTAAACGTAGTAAATTTAGGACATACATTCGGTGATCGTACATTATTTAAAGAGGTTTCATTTCGCTTAGTTGAGGGCGAACACGTAGGACTAGTTGGGGCAAATGGTGTTGGAAAATCAACATTGATGAGCATTTTAACGGGAGAGATTATATATGACGAAGGTCGAGTAGAATGGCTTCCAGGTACTCATTATGGATATTTAGACCAGCATACACGCTTACAGCCAGGCCGTTCCATGTTTGATACACTTCGTGATGCCTTCTTGCCCCTATATAAAAAGGAAGAAGAGCTTAACGAGATTATTGGAAAAATGGGTGATGCTACACCTGAAGAGCTTGAAGTGTTACTCGAACAAATGGCAGAAATTCAAGATGCATTGGATGCTGGAGACTTCTATTCACTAGATATGAAGATCGAAGAGGTTGCTAGAGGACTTGGTTTAGATGCAATTGGTTTAGATCGTCCAGTTGAAGCACTATCAGGTGGTCAGCGTACAAAGGTTTTACTTGCTAAGCTTTTATTGGAAAAGCCAAAAGTACTTTTACTAGATGAGCCTACTAACTATTTAGATGAAGAGCATGTAAATTGGTTATCCAACTATCTTAAAAACTATCCACATGCATTCTTATTAATTTCTCATGACACAGAATTCATGAATGGAATTGTAGATGTCATCTTCCATTTAGAATTTTCGAAGCTTACACGCTACACTGCTTCCTATGAAAAATTCTTAGAGCTTGCTGAGCTAAATAAAAGACAGCATCTTGACGCTTATGAAAAACAACAGGATTTCATCAAAAAACAAGAGGAATTCATCGCTAAGAACAAAGCACGCTACTCTACAACTGGACGAGCTAAATCTCGTCAAAAACAATTGGATCGAATTGAGCGTATTGATCGTCCGGAAACTGCTGCAAAGCCTGAGTTTGGCTTTAAGGAGTCTCGTAGCTCTGGGCGTTATGTAATTGAAGCGGAGCATTTAGAGATCGGTTACGACAAGGCGCTTCTTCCCCCTTTAACGTTTACGATTGAGCGTGGGGAAAAAATTGCTCTTGTTGGGATGAACGGAATTGGTAAATCTACTTTGCTAAAAACAATGCTAGGTAAAATCCCTCCAATCGGTGGTAAAGTGATTCGCGGCGATTTCTTATTCCCTTCTTACTTTGAACAAGAAGTAAAAGCTGGCAACATTACACCAATTGAGTCTGTGTGGGAAACGTATCCAAGCATGGAGCAAAGCCAGGTTCGAGCAGCATTGGCACGCACCGGACTTAAAAGTGAACACATTACTCGCCCTCTTTCCAGTTTAAGTGGTGGTGAGCAAGCGAAGGTTCGTTTATGTAAGCTAATGATGGAAGAAAGTAATTGGCTAATTTTCGATGAGCCAACTAACCATTTAGATATTCATGCAAAAGAAGAGTTGAAACGTGCAATGAAGGAATTCAAAGGCACAATTGTTCTTGTCAGCCATGAGCCTGAATTTTATGAGGGCTTAGCGACAAAGGTTTGGAACGTTGAAGAATGGTTCTCTAAAGGGAAAGAAATTATTGAAGAGTAAAACTTTAACCTGATAAACATTAAAAAGCTGATCGTGAGAAGTATCGCGATCAGCTTTTTTGCATATTCTTTTGACTGGAAACGTTAGTTATCTCCCATATCGACAGTTAACTCTAAGTCTATCTCTTTTTTCATAGCATGCCATTTTGCTTGATATTTGGCTTTTGGAACCCCAAGATGTTGCTCATAACGGCACATCCAACAAGAACAATGAACCTTGCCTTTGTTAAACTTACCTCTTACGGGCGTATATTTTACTCCGTTGTCGTCCCCATTAAAAACGTTTCTTACGATTCCTATCTTTTTTTGAATGGCTCGCTCTCGCTGATGGCGAGTGTAAGATTTCGAACGATTTTTCATATTGTATCAGCTCCCTTGAGAAACCCGAGCTTGCAAGGTGCTTCAAGGAATGGCAATAGCGCACCCTACAAGCTCGGCATGTAGCTGAACAATTGGATTATATAATTCATAGTGTCTTACCCCTCTATTTTTTTACAATAATAGCATATCTCAAAGCAAAACACTAACAGCTATTTCTATAGCATATTGCATAGAAAATTTTTTGTTCATCGTGTATAAAGTTATAAAAGA
Organism: Psychrobacillus sp. FSL W7-1457; assembly: GCF_038593405.1. Taxonomy (NCBI): domain Bacteria; kingdom Bacillati; phylum Bacillota; class Bacilli; order Caryophanales; family Bacillaceae; genus Psychrobacillus; species Psychrobacillus sp. FSL W7-1457. Next base: position 548,313 of record NZ_CP151993.1, on the reverse strand, counting down.
GATTATTTAAGGAGATTGATACAGTGAAAACCAATGCTCTATTTTATAAAATACAAAAAAGAACTGTGACCACTAAGGACTATGTGAATTGGTCCCATAACTTATTAGCAAACGATATATCATCACCATCCGTAAATATACTTTCTTCCATCTCATATAATGAGAGTATTTTCGAAGTGGAAGTTTATTTCAAAAGGGCTTTACAAGAGTTATCAATACAAGCACCAACCCTTGAAACATGTACAAGAGATTATTTAGGTTATTTAGCAGCTAAAATACTAGAGGCTAATAGTCATTCTGCGATATTTGATTTAGCTTACATGATGTATCGGATTATTGCATCTGATTTAGATTATCCGGACGATTTGATGGAGTGGTATGAAGTAAGTGAGCTCATCGATCAGCTGCGCTATAGCGTTGAACCTACTGAGCTTAATGAAGAAGAAGTAATATCAAGGATTAAAATTGAAGCTAGCAATTATCCCGTTGAGCAAAATGTTTATACTTCCCAATCTACTAACAAAGACTAATTAAAATAGAAAAACGCCTTGGATTTGCTATTCCAAGCTCTTTGCCTTTTTATAAATATAACGTACGTGTCTTATCATTCTTCCCATTGGAGTCGCAGCCTACTGCTACAATTGGCACAAATAAAAAGTTCATAATAATCGCCGCTTTTGTCATCGATTTCATTCAATTGAATTTATTGCCTAACTAAAAAATACTAAAACGTGAAACCTTCATCAAGATTTCACGTCCTTATTTATACATATTTTACGCAAAAGCTAATGATTCTTTTGCTAGATCGTCATTCATAATCATTTCTTTTAGACGTTGTTTTGCTCGGAATAAGCGAGATTTTACAGTTCCTATAGACACTTTCATAACCTCTGCAATTTCATTTAGTGAAAATTGATGTACATAGAAATACATGACAGTCTTTTGATAAATAGCATCTAGTTCAGAAATCTTAGTGCGGACAATTTCACAGACGTCTTCTTTTTCTAGCTGCTCCTCTACTGATAAAACGTCTGAAGCAATGAGGTCCAGCAATGAAATATCTAACTGATCAGGTTGATTTGCAACGTATTTACTGCGTCTTACTTGCTTACGGTAACGGTCGCGGAATGTATTCATACAAATAGTTGTTAACCATGCTTTTACGTGGTCTACTTCCTTCATATAAGACTCGTACCTTACAACTTTCATCCATACCTCTTGCATTAAATCTTCTGCTTCTACAGGATTTTTAGTCAGTTTCAGACATAGGTAGTATATGTAACGGTTATATTCTTCATATATATTCTCAATTGTAATTTGCATTTTTAATATCCTCCGGTTGGCTTTTCTTATAACTATATAATGCCAAATCCTAACCTTACCCTCCATCGGATTCTCTTTCAGAAAAATTACAAACGTGTAAGAAACATAGAAAGGTACTATTTTAAATACTTTTCAAAGTAAGAAACATAATGGTTTTCCGCTCTGTGAAGCGCTTTTTCGTAGGTTGAGAGATAAGCCATCACCCGACCATAAATCCAATATACATATAAAAAAACACAAGAGAATTTAATCCTCTTGTGTTTCGGTAGTATCTTCCTCTGAATCCTTTGTAATCGTTACTCGTACAATTCTATTGCGATCCATTTCGTTTATTTCTATATACAGGTTTTCAAAACGGAACTTTTCATTTTCTTCTGGTACATGACCGAGTTGTTCTAAAACGAGACCACCTATTGTATCATTTTCCGTTTCAATAGAAAGCTCGAACATTTCATTTAGGTCTTCAATTTCAAAACGTCCAGAGCATACCAGATGGTTTTGCGATTGTTCAAACAGTAGGATTTCTTCATCCTCATCCGTTTCATCCTCAATTTCTTGACCAATCATTTCTTCTATTAAATCTTCATGCGTAACAATACCAAGCGTACCACCGTATTCATCTAAAACGATGGCCATATGCTTTTTCTTGTTGAGCATCAACTTAAATACTTTTTCTACACTTAATGTTTGCACGACAAACAATGGTTCTTTATCAACAATTTCCTCTAGCGTAAGTGACGGTTCTATTGACCATTCTATTAGCATTCTCGAATAGAACATCCCAACAATCGTGTCTAAGCTCTCTTCATATATAGGATAGCGCGTATATGAGTGTTCTAAAATGATATCTCTTACTTCTTCGTAAGTAGCTTCTATTGGGATACCTACCACATCTGTTCTATGTGTACAAAGAACATCCGAGACATCCTTATTTGGAAAGTCAAGAATTCCTCTAATTCTCTCCGACTCCTCTACCTCAAATGTACCATCACTTGAAGCAAGATCTACCATGGAAAGCAACTCTTCCTTCGTAATCATTGTTTCTTTTACTGCCCCATTAGATCCTATTCTGATGAGCATATTTGTAAACTCTGAAATCAAGATAGTAATAGGACGAAGAATTGCGACTAAGAAACGTATCAATGGTGCTACTATGTAAACAATCGTTTCAGAAAATGTTGCTGCAATTGTTTTCGGCAATACCTCACAAAATAATATTATAAATGCTGCCACAACTACAACGGACCAACCAATATGCCAATCATAGTGATCTGCTATTAATATAGCTAATAACGTCATAGATGTATTAGCTACCGTGTTACCAATAAGAATCGTTATGATCATTCGGTCCGGCTTCATTAGCTGGGCAAGTAATTTAACTGCAGCAACCTCCCCTTGCTCTGCTTTCAGCTGGACCTTTGTCCTATTTACTGTCATTAAGGCTGTTTCACTTCCAGAAAGGAAAAAGGAAGCTACGATGGAAACAGCTAAAAGTACAAATTCTATGTACAATTTAAAATCCTCCTATTTATTCACGTTCATATATTTTAATTATAAATATAGCATACCGCCATTTAAGTTGTCACAAAATTAGCGCAACTCCAAAAAGTAGCGTAAGACTTAACAAAGAAAAGGAATACTCTATCATTATACTCTATAATTATTTTTCCATGCCAATTAATGACCAAAAAATCCCTTTCTAAGTAATTTAAAATTACTAGTATAGAGAGGGATTAAAGGCTAAGGAGAATCATGCATATATAGTTGCACCTAGATACACAAATGAAAGGCTTCCTATTCAAGTTACTTGTCTTTTGAATCGAAAAGTTACATAACTTAAAATGGTTAGAATAATGCCTAAGACCAAATGGATATTTAAACCTGTATTAAAAGTAAAGCCAGGATTAAATGTAAGTGTAGCAGTTTCTCCAGTGATGATTTTATGAATATCTGTATATACAAAAGGATTAAATTCAGAAGCAAGAATGTTCATCCCAATATAAGTAATCGCCCCTGACAAAACCATGGAAAGGCTCGCATTTTTGGTCAAAAGGGCAAATAAGAAATAGATTGAGTATATAAAGAAGGAAAAAACGATTAAGAATATTAAGACCTTCCAAAAATACTCTTGGAATTCTATAAAGTGAAATTGGTCTTCTCTAGGATTCAACGAGGCACCAAAAATACTGGTTGATTTTGTGCCTTCATATACAAGGATTGGATTTTTCAAACTACCTAACCCATTGGTGAAGAGGCTACAAACTAATGGAATTGCTAACATAAGGAGAGAAAAGATTAGTAGATACATGTATCCACTAATATATTTTGCGAAAAATAGTTTCATTCTAGAATAAGGCAATACTCTATAGAAATTCAGGCCCCTCTTCTTCTTGGTGGTTTCTGATGCAATGCTATTCCCAAAAATAAAGCAACCAATCAATACAACTGCAGGAATATAAAACAGCTGAATAAGTTGAACTAAAAAGGAAAAGCCTTCTTGACCATACCTTTTGGTTGTGATTTGATACTGTTCCAAAGAGGTCCCAGTAAAATCATCATAGATTGTCGCAATAAGAGGCAGAGATGTCGTATTTTGAACAAAAGGCTTACTGTCAATATCCTTTAGCAGCTTTAATTCCTCGTAAGTGGCTCTCAATGTAAAATAAGAGACCAATTGTTCCTCAATACCGTACGATGTGGTATCTGGATCCTCCACAAATATCTGTAAACTATCAATATCTTTTTCATGTAAGAACATCCAATTTTCTTGCTCATAGGCTTCTATCATTTTTTCTGAGTTGGCAATGGACTCTAGACTCCTATTGATGAGTGAATCCATCTCTTCCCCTTTGGCGGTATCTCCTACCTCGATGGCCTTGTCTTTTTCTGCTCTAAATTCATTTGCAAAATTTGTGAACATCTCAGGATAACTTTCTAGCCTGGTTATATTCCCTTCGTGAACTTCTTCGGCCACCGCATAGTTAAAGATATAAAGACCAACTGCAGCTAGAAAGGAGAGAAAAATCGAAACTAATGTCGTCTTCTTTTTAAGTACCTTTTTAGACTCAAATAAAAATCCTCTCATCTAAGTTCCTCTCCTTTTACTCATATATATAGCAACCAGGATTAAAATGATGGATACTCCTAATAAGAGACTTGCTCCAAAAAATACCTGAGTTTTATCATTCAACACAGCGAGATCAATCATACCGTATGTAAATGGGTTTACCTGATAGACAAAACCATTAACCAATACGATGTAGTTCCCGATGTGTAAAAAGATGATAAGCAAATAACTTATGATTGTATTCCTTACTAAAAAACCCGTTAGAGTGATTAAGGCGACGCAAAAAATCATATAGACGAAACTATAGAACAAAGCTTCCTGGAGGTAATTGCCGGATGTAAGAAAATTTCCTTCGGTTGTAGTCAAAGGAAAAGAAAAACCATTTTCCATGTTGTCAGTAAAGAGATAAGGAAGTAAAAAAGAAGTCAAAAACACAATGGACATCCAAAATACACCTAATACAAAAAAGCTAATGAACTTATTCATTAAATAATAGGGTCTCGACATGGGCAAAACATAAACCATTTGTATGTTTTTCTCCTCAAACTCTCTCGTAATGGATGTCCCAAGAATCAGTAAGAGAACCAAAAATCCAAAAGGATTTAATAGGAGAGAAACTACATTTTTCATAAAGAGGGATGTTTGAATGGAAAGGTTCAAATCCTCCTTTGGCAGTCCTTCCTTTAACAGCTCTTCATTGAGCAAAATAGTATCCAACATGTCTGCCTTACTCTGTCTGAAGTCACCATTCATATCTTGATAAGCGATCGCAGATTGATAGACTTTAATTTCTGTTGCCAGTTCTACTTCCCATTTTTTATCATGTACAGCTTGAATGAGTTCAGTTATTTCATCATATAAGTTTAGGGCAGCGTTTAATTTGTTCTCCGCTTCTGGATCTGAGGCTGTTTCTAGTTCCTGTCTGTTTCGCTCGATTTCCTGAAACACATTGCCTCTATGTTCGGAGAATTGTTGTACCTTAGTAGCAATGATTATATCTTGCTGAAGAACATTCCGAGTATATAATCCACAAATAAATAACACAGTTAAGAGAATGAAGATGGTAAATGCCTTTGCATGGAGTATTTTCTTGATCTCAAATAGGAATATTTTCACATTGAGCTCCTCACAGTCCAAATAATTCTTCATATAGTTTTTCTGAACCCGTTATTTCCTTTTCGATGTCGTAGATTTCTACTTGGTGTTCCTGAAGAATGCTTATTACTGTGGATAAGGACTGCTCTTTTAACTCAAATATCAGTTTATCCTGCTGTTCGCTTACTAAAAAACCATTTTTTCTAAGACAGGACTTCCCCTTTTTAGAATCCGACAAAGTGAGATAATAGGTAATGGATTCGTGGTCTGCCATATTGACTTGGAGGATTTTTTTGTCTTTTAAAAATAGGATTTGTTTAGTCACACGGTCTATTTCCGCAAGATTATGGGAGGAAAGAATAATAGTCGTACCCTTCTCTGCCAACTCTAGTAATATCTTTCGCATGAGAATGGCACTTGTCGGATCTAAACCATTTAATGGCTCGTCAAGTAATAATAGCTTGGGCTTATTCACCAAAGCCATAGCTAACAATAGGTGCTGCTTCATACCAAGAGAGTAATTACCCACTACCTTTTTTACATAATTGGTCATGCCCACATATTCAGCCACTTCATTTATTCGAGTTTTACTTATTTTATTTACCTCACATATGTATTTTAAGTGATCATAGCCTGTTAAATATTCGAACAGCACGGAATTGTCTTGTAGATAAGCAACCTCTTTGAACACTCTATAATCTTTATTTGATTTACCGACCAATTCTACGCTTCCTGAACTAGCTGATAATATATTTGTAAGAACATTTAAGAAAGTAGTTTTCCCAACTCCATTTGGTCCAACTAAGGCCCAAATTCCCGGCGAATCGATGGTTAAACTAATATCATCTAGTACTTTTTGTTTCTTATAGCTTTTTGAAAGATTTTTAATCGCTAATCTAAACACTCTTTTCAATCCTCCTCCATAAATTACAGAATATTCCTTATTTTTAATCAATATAACATTATAAACTATATTTTTCAATCAAGGTGTGAAATACATTTTTACGTTATAAAAAAATCTTTATTAAAGTTATTGGTTGATTTTGACAAACAATTCTTTTTTATAGTGACTGTAAACATTAAAAAAGGAACTTTCAAATCGCTATTAAGAACATAAAAAGATGATGAAATTGGGGTTGTTTTCAGCTTTGTTTATGCGAGTAAATTGATTCGATTTATAGATGCTAAAGCTGTTCCTATTTATTAATTGGAGCGCCAGACGGCGACTCCAGCGGGATGAGTGAGACAGATAAGAAATCACAACCACGCGCGTAAGCGATGGGTGATGGCTTATCGCTCACCCCGCGGAAAGCGTCCGGCTGGGGCGGAAATCAATTCTACTCTCTGACTTAAAGATTTCTTTGCATTATAAATCACCCCTACCCTTTAACATAGCCTAAAAAAAAGTCAAAACCCTATTAAATAAGGGTTTTGACTTATATGTTCTGTGCTGGCTAAAAATGATAATCATCTTCCGAAATAACCATTTCCTTCGGATCATACGGTTCAATGTGGACAAATGTAACGGCCTCACTGTTAAGAGATTGTATATGTTGTTCAATTTTATTAGAAATATCATGCGATCGGCGAACGTTTAAGTTTGGGTTAACACTAATGGTTATATCAATTAGCATCATACCGCCATGCTGACGGCCTCGAATTTCAGTAATTTCACGTACTTGTGGCATTTTTTCTATATCTGCACGAATTTTAGCTAAAAATTTACTGTCAAATCCATCTGTTAATAAATATACAGCCTCTTTAAATATATCAATTGCAGTTTTAATAATTATAATACCGATGATAAAAGCTGTTATCGTATCAATAATAGGGAAACCAATTATTGCGGCTACAATCCCAACAGCTGTTCCGATACTTACAAAAGCATCTGACCTATTATCATAAGCAGCGGCCTTTACCGCTGTACTTTTAATTCTTTCAGCCAAATTATAGTTATATTTATAGACGCCAAACATAATGACTGCGCTTATTAGGGCGACAAAGATTGTTAGTATGTCGGGGGTTACTTCCACAGGATTAGTCATACTCTTTACCGCAGATATCAATACCTCGATTCCAACGTATATCATAATAAAGGAAGCAATTAGCGAGGCTATTGTTTCGGCACGAAAGTGGCCGTATCGGTGATCATCATCTGGTGGTCGCTGTGAAATACGTAACCCGATTAACACTGCAACAGAAGCAATGATATCTGTCGTATTATTAAGACCATCGGCCCTTAAGGCTTCTGAATTTCCTAGATATCCTGCTGTTAGTTTAAAAATACTTAGGATAATATAAGTTACTATCGATAAGTAAGCACCTTTTTCACCGGCGCGCAAGTTTGTGTAAAGCTCCAAAATGTTTCCCCTCCGCAACTTCCCTTAAAACACGAAAGAGGCTACCCATTGCCAACTGACAAATAGGTAACCTCTATACTGAGTTTTTTTATTATATCATTCATTTGATCTTAAAGAAAGATTTATACCGAACAGATTAGTAATTTAACTAGTCACTCTTCTAACTTTTATATCGCTTCTATATCAAAGTCTAATCGCTATTCTTCCACTTGTACGATGACATTAACTACCGAGGCATCATGGTCTTTGATACGTAGTGGTGCAGTGAAGGCAGAAATAAGTCTTTTGCCTATTAAAGGTTCGGGGTTAATGTCTTCGTAAATAAGCATGGTCGGTTCTTTGTACCTTTCATGATCTAAGAAAGCATGGTGTACGAAATAGCCATTCTCTTTTGCTTCTGTTAAGTTTTCAATGCTTAGCGTATCAATAGCGACTGCTTTACAGTTCGGCAATTTTGTCCGAATATATTCGGCTGCTTCTGGTGAGACAGTCGGAAAGTTATTAGCATATTTTTCAAAGTCAGTTCCCCGGTGTTTCCAGTTTCCGGTATTAAAAATAAGAATATCTGCATTCTTAAGGTTTTCATATTTTTCAAGTATCTCAATTGTTATAAAACCATTGGTGCCAACTGGACAATCAATTAATAGTGGATTTTCGTAAATGAAGTCTTCAATTGGAATAGCATCTATCCCCTTCCCATTATTTAAATGGTGATAAGGGGCATCTACATGGGTACCAGCATGAAGATATATGCTAAGAACGCTACCGTTCCAGTCATCCCCTTTTTCCAAACGCTCTCTTGGCTCTAATTTAACTTCTGGTAAACCGGGATAAACAGGCATCCCTTCATAGATTGGATAACCAATTTCAACATATTTCTTCATCCGATCCACTCCCTCTATAATTTTAATTTTTGTTTATTGTAATAGCCTATCTTCTATATGAGTTAACCGTATTTCTATTAGTATTCTTTATACATAAGCTAAATACCTTTATAATTTAGATAGAGATTATTTCGTTAATCTCTATATTTCACAAACTTTTCTAATGATTTAGTTACCTTGAAATTGTGATATACTATTTTTACTAAACTATCTTTGGAAAGAAGGATAAATCTATGAGCCAAATAACTAATTTAGATAACTATTTTGCAGAAAAAAGAGAACAGCATTTAGAAGAATTAAAAAAATTCCTTAGCATACCAAGTATTTCTTCCTTATCAGAGCACAAAGCGGATATGCAAAAAGGTGCAGAATGGCTTGCAGACTCCTTTAAACAAGCGGGACTAGAAAATATTGTAATTGATGAAACGAAAGGTCATCCTGTAGTATACGCTGACTGGTTACATGCGGAAGACAAGCCAACTGTGCTGATCTATGGACATTATGATGTCCAGCCTGTAGATCCATTAAACCTTTGGGAATCGGAGCCATTCAAGCCTGAGATACGTGATAATAAGCTATATGCTCGTGGTGCCAGTGACGATAAAGGACAAGTATTCATGCATGTGAAGGCAGTTGAAGCGCTTCTAGAATTAGAGGGATCTCTACCTGTTAATGTGAAATTCCTAATTGAGGGTGAAGAAGAGGTTGGAAGCCCTAATCTAGAAGAATACATTGAAAATAACAAAGATAAGCTTGCAGCAGACGTCATTGTTATTTCTGATACAGGAATGCAAGGACCTGGACAACCAGCAGTATGCTACGGTCTACGCGGTTTATGTGGCGTTCAAATTGATGTAAAAGGCGCTAAAGGAGACTTGCATTCTGGACTTTACGGTGGCGGAGTGCAAAACTCTATCCACGCTTTAGTATCCATTCTAGAGTCTTTCCGTAATGCAGAGGGTACAATTGAAGTGGAAGGCTTCTATGACAACGTTCGTCCTTTGTTGGAAGAAGAACGTGAAGCATATGCTGCACTTGGTTTCAGTGAGGAAGAATTGAAACAAGAAGTAGGTGTAGATGAGTTATTTGGAGAAAAGGGTTATACACATTTAGAACGAGTTTGGGCTCGTCCAACTCTTGAAATCAACGGGGTATTTGGTGGCTTCTCTGGGGAAGGCATTAAAACGGTTTTACCAAGCGAAGCAGGAGCTAAAATTACTTGTCGCTTAGTACCAGACCAAGATCCAGATGAAATAGTTGAAAAACTGAAGGCTCATATTGATCAGCATAAACCAGCTGGCGTAACAGTAACAGTAACTGAATTTGATAAAGGTAAACCTTTCATCACTCCTTTCGACCATCCAGCTATTCAAGCAGCAGGACGTAGCTATGAAAAAGTATACGCTGTACCAACTGCCTATACACGCGGCGGCGGATCTATCCCAATCGTAGCAGCATTTGATGAAATTCTTGGACTACCGGTAGTGTTGATGGGCTTTGGCTTATCTACAGAAAACTTCCATGCACCTAATGAGCATTTCCATCTAGAAAATTTTGATAAAGGATTACGAGTTATTGGTGATTACTATAATGAGCTCGCTAGCCTATCAAAAGACGAATTAAAAAAATAAAACATTTAAGCACATGGAGTCTTATAGATTCCTGTGCTTTTTATTGTTTAATTACTGTATAATTCTTACAACAAGAGTTAATATTCCATTAAAGGGTGAAATTGATGAAAGACCAAGTGATCAAATTAATCGCTAGAAAAGTTGTTACCACTCTTATCACTGCCATGCTTTTTGCTTTAAGCTTTTCTTCTTATGGCCTGATTGGCAACGATTCTCTTTCATATGATCGTGGAGTAGAATTTATTGGCTGGGCTTCCCTATTTTTTTACTACGGTGGTATCATCATTTTCATATATGGGACAGCTGTTTCTATTGTTTTAGAATTAATGCTAAGAAAAATATTACCCAAGTATAATTGGTTATATATTTTATTACATGGCTTATTTGGTGGTATTTTCTTATTCCAGGATTTAGACATACTATTTTTAGGAGTAGTTCCGGCCTTCATATACGGCCTAGTGGATAGATGGTTATACACTCAAAATATGGATGGTCGCCATATTAAATTCGGACTTCTTATTCCGGTTGCCCTCACTCTAATACTATGGGCAATTTTCTCCCTTACGTCTGAGACACGGCCCTCTTTTACTAGTGAAGAGGCAATTGAACGTGCTACATCTGGAGAAGGTACTATTTCTAGTAACTTTCCAAAGGATAAAAAGAAATGGAATGGGGAAATTGAAGGCTTTCAGGTATCTAGAAAATCCTCTGCAAGAAAAAGAGGGGATCATGAGTATATTGTTACCTTCACAGAAAGCTGGGAAAAGGGGTATTTGAACGGAACTTACAAAATTCATTATATAGTTGATCGAAACACAGTATCTCTTCATAGTGAAAGCGGCCTAGTTCCCCCCTACTATAAAAAATAAGGCAAGCAAAAGCAGGGATTCCCCTCTTTTTGCTTGCCTTTTGCATTTTACTTTTGATTGCCAAAGAATGTTACTACTTCATCAATACTCTTACGTGGTTTTGGTTGAGGTGCTTCATTGTAATAACCGACCTGGAACATGCTGATAATACGTTCTCCAGATTGAACTCCTAAAGCTTCACGGAACTTTGGATTGTCTAGGAATCCTGGTGTCTTCCAGCATGATCCAATACCTTTTTCCCAAGCTAGAAGTTGGATGTTCTGCACAAGCATACTAGCTGCTGCATAATCCTCTAAACGTTCCTTTTGACGTGCATCTTCCGGAACAATGACAAATAGGTATGCTCCAGGATTTTTAAATTTTTGCATTTGTTTCTCTAGAGCATCCTCTGAAAGCTCTTTCCATTTTGGAATGCCATATTCTTTTAACAGCTCATGTAATTCTGTTAAACCTTCTTCGCCGCATGCTGCGATAAAACGCCATGGCTGTCTCATCTGATGATTAGGAGCCCAAAGAGCGTCCTCCATAATAGACACTAATGTATCTCGATCAACTAGCTCTCCATTAAATAATTTAATAGATCTTCTTTGGATAATTGCTTCACGTACTGATAATGATTGTTCCGTCATATTAACACCCTCTTAATTGTCAGTCTTTTTTATCCTTCTAATCATACCAATTTCTATGAAACTTTAAAAGTCTTCAGTTACTACTAGAATTATGTATGCAGCAGGTATACTTAGTGTAAAATATAGTATAAATAGGAAACAATACAAATGTTATTTTGAGGTGATCTGTTGGTTCTCTACTGGATTTTCAGCTATTTTGTCGGCAACATTCTTACAGCCTGGTGGATTGGCAAATGGAAGAAAACTGATCTTCGGCACATGAGAAGTGGGAATCTCGGTGCTAGAAATGCAGGAGCTGTTCTAGGTAAGACTGCCTTCATCTTAACCTTTCTTGGAGATGCTTTAAAAGGGGTTCTCGTACTTTATATTGGACATTATTTAGATTTTTCGATTATGGTTATTTCGATTGCAGCATTCTTCGTCATCATAGGGCACCTATATCCTGTTTGGTTAAAAGGAAAAGGAGGCAAAGGAATAGCTACGTTCATTGGGGTATCATTAGCACTTAATCCATTTTTATTTGGAATGCTAGCTATTATTTTTTTATTTTTCTTAGGTCTTTCCAGAAGTGCAACCTTAAGCATGATTTTCGCCTTCAGTGCATATGGTGTTTTATGCTTAGTTATACCGGAATACCGAGAGCTTGCCCCCTTATCTCTAGCTATTGCCATTATTCTTTTCCGTCATCGGTTTGATATAGTCGATTCCTGGAATGAACGTTGGTGGAGCAAGTCAAAAGAAACAAACAACTAGTCAATATAACACTTACATTTGAATATGCTACATTATTATCGTAAATATATATAGATAGGATGTACAGAATGATTCCACATAAAATTGCATGGGTTATTGATAGCAGCGCATATATAAATAATTATTTACAAGCACATCCCGATGTCTTTATAGTTCCGATTAATATACATTTCGGTACTGAGCAATTTGTAGATGGAGTAGACTTAACGTCTGAGCAGTTATACGAACGAATTCGTAATGGTGCGGATTCTATAAAAACCTCCCAGCCATCAGCAGGTGAGTTTGCTCAGCTTTACTCGAAGTTAAGTAAAGAGTACGAATCCATCATCGCCATACATGTATCAAATAGTTTAAGCGGGACTCTTTCATCGTCTGTTGCTGGAGCACAAATTGCTCAAGTGCATGTAGATTGTATAGACTCCTTATCCCTATCTGCTGGAATTACTGGTTTAGTAGAAAAGGGTATAAAACTACAGCATGAGGGACTGCGCTATACCGAAATAGTAGAACACCTAAAAGCAGAGGCTACAAAGTTTAAAAACTACATCTTAATCGGTAATCTTACTCAGCTATATAAAGGTGGACGTTTAAGTAGTGCCCAATTTTACTTAGGCAGTCTCTTAAAAATAAAACCAGTTATTCAAATAAATAATGTGGGACAGCTACAGGAGCTAGATAAGGTACGCTCCCATAAAAGAGCAATTCAATATTTAGTGGATAAAGTTGTAGACTCTGTTGAAAATGATGGTATCGAGACTGTTTATATTATGCATGCCAACGCTCTTGGGCAAGCGGAAAGCTTAAAAGAAACTATTTTGCTATCTTGTCCGAATTTAGATGTAACCATAGGTGAGATAAGTACTTCTCTTGCAGTACATGCAGGTGAGGATACAATTGCAGTCCTGTGGTATTTGCCTTAAGTAAGAAAGACATTTTAAATATCAATGCTCCCGAGTAGGTTCGGGAGCTTTTATTGTTCTGGTATGCGTAGTTTACTTAAAAATCATCCTTAACATGAAAGAATACATACTTCGTATTAGGGGTGTACGCATAGGAATCCTGATATTCCCAATATCTATTTCTACTGTTGTTTGTATGAGCATTCACGTACGGCACACCGTCTTCAACCCTTGTAACAATCGTAGAATGATCCCACCTTCCATCCCCTTGGAAATCATAAAAGATTAAATCTCCTAGTGTTAGCTGGCTTGCGGAATTAACCTGTGTTGCCTGCAATCCAATTGTAGATCCAGCTAAGTACCACCGCAACGAATGGGGTGTCGTCCAGCTCAAGCTCCATGAATTGTTACTTAACCACCACCCTTTTTCCCTATTTGGCTGCCCTCTCATAGGGGCCCCACCTGCCAATAAACATTGTGAAATATAATTTGTACAATCCACATCAAATATAGGGAAATTAGGATTATAGCTGTTCCACCATTGATCCGCATATTGAACGGCAGCGCTTCTATTATATTTTGCCATTTTTACCACCTCCTCCTATCTTGTTTATATGTATTTAAGAAGAATATATGCTAGTATGAAGTTAACTGAACAATCTTTTATCTTTTATTCTATTTTTTGGGAAAGGAAGTTGGCTGATGCGACAACATGCAGAAAAGGAAATCTTAGTGCCGACTTTGCTCTGCGATGATAAGGGAAATTTAAATCCGAAGGCAATTGGATTCGCTAGAAGACCTATAATTGAAAGCAATCTTAAAGGTCACTATATGCGAAAGAAAAAATGGAATTATTGGTGCATCTTTGGAGATGAAGTCCTATTTTCAGTAACTATTAGTCATTTAGATTATGCTGCTGTCTGTTTTGTTTATTTCCTAAATTATGAGACGCAACGCTTTGTCGAAAGAACGGTAACTATTCCATTAGGTACAAAGGTGAAAATGCCAACTAATGTACTGGAAAGCGTTCGATTACAGTCTGAGGAAATGTCCATTCAGCTCCTATATCTTCAAAATGAAACTCATATGACAGTTACAGTTCCAGATTTTGATGGAGAAGTTTTGCATGCTGATTTGGTTATTTCTCATCCACCAGATGAGGATTCTTTAAATGTGGTTATTCCATGGAATCGAACTCAATTCCAATTTACTGCGAAGCATCACCTCCTTCCTGCTAAAGGCTTTGTGAAGATGGGTAGTTCCTCTTATTCCTTTCAAGGCGAAGATAACTTTGCAGTACTCGACTATGGAAGAGGCGTTTGGCCTCGCGAGGCAATTTGGAACTGGGGTTTTGCATCTCAACGTGTAGGGGCAAGAAAAATTGGCCTCAATCTTGGAGGTAAATGGACAGATGGCACTGGAATGACCGAAAATGCTGTTATTGTAGACGGTCATTTATCTAAAATTCATGAAGATTTAGTGTTTCAGTATCAAAACACTGATTTCATGGTCCCGTGGAAAATTAAGACTAAGTTTTCTAAAGATGTTGATCTCACCTTTACCCCTTTCTTTCATCGAGTAGCGAAGACAGATGTAAAGTTGGTCTCCTCGGAAGTAAATCAGATGATGGGGTATTATAATGGCAAGATTCAATTAGAAGATGGAACTACTCTAACTATCCAGCAGATGTTAGGATGCATTGAAGAGCACAAGGCTAAATGGTAAAAAGGCTACCCAGTTAGGGAAGCCTTTTTTTGTGAAATGGTGTGCCTTCTCCTAATTATGGTAAGCACTTTTTTTATATTTAGGTGCAGATTCTCCAGGTTACGTGACACTTTTCTAGCTTTAGATGCGATTCCACTGGTTAGGTGGCATTTGCTCCTCTTTAGGTGGCATTCTTCAACTTTTAGGTGCACTTTTCTCTCCATTTACGTAACACTTTTCTAGGTTTAGGTGCGATTCCCCCAGTTAGGTGTCAATTACTCCTCTTTAGGTGGCATTCTTCAACTTTTAGGTGCACTTTTCGCTCCATTTAGGTTCACTCTTTACCATCACTTGTCTTGGACAGACATAGGGTCTTCTTAAATAAGCTGTTTTTGCATTTGTTTGTTCTTTTCTTTAAACATCTCATTGTGAGAGGATACCATGGCAAAGCTATGTGCATCTGGTTCAATGAATTGTTTTGCCTGGTTGACGGCATTTGCAGCATCTTGAAAGGTACCTGCGATTAGGTGTAGTTTTCCTGGATGAGCTAATATGTCTCCAGCTGCGTAAATACCTGGAACGGACGTCTCACTTTTACTGGTGCCGGCTACGTAATATTCATCCTTTACTGCTATATTTACCGTACTTTTTTCAATCAACTCTGCATCTCTTTCATAACCATGATTGATAATGACTTCATCCACTTCAAGGTAAGTAATTTCTCCTGTTTCATTGTTTGAAAGGGCTACCTGTTCAATAATGTCACGGTTATTAGAAGCGATCAGCTTAGTAATAGACGTATTGAATAAGCAAGTTACTGAGCTATTCATCAATTGAGTTATTTGAGCTTCATGTCCATTTAACGCATCCTTGCGGTAAGTTACAAATACTTTTTTGGCAATTGGCTCCAGTTCGTTTGCCCAATCGATCGCAGAGTTTCCTCCACCTGAAATGATGACAGTTTTATCCTTAAAGCGACGAATAGATTTAATCGTATAGTTTAGGTTACTAACTTCAAAGCGATCAGCTCCACGTATATCTAGTTTAAGAGGATTCAGGATTCCACCCCCGATTGCTAGGATGATCGTTTTGGAATAATGAATCTCTCCAGAAGCTGTAGTTAAACAAAAGACTTCGTTATCCTTACCAATTGCTTCTACCTTTTCGTTTAATACTACTTCCGGATTAAATGTTAACCCCTGCTCTACTAGCTGATGGATTAATCGTTCACCCGAGATTGGAGGCTGCCCCCCCACATCCCAAATCATTTTTTCGGGATAGACATGAATTTTACCACCTAGTTGAGGTTGAAATTCAATGATCTTTGTTTTCATTTCTCGTAACCCACTATAAAAAGCAGAATATAAGCCTGCTGGACCACCACCAATTATCGTTACATCAAATATATCACGCATATACTGTAATCCCCTTTGAAATTTATTGTTGACTTCTCCCCAAAAATTCCATATGATTTCTTTATGATAATGATAATCGTTTTCATTTATTTTATCAACTGTTAGTTTGGAGGTTTTTAAATGGTTCGCCTTTATACGGAAGATTTGTCTATAGGCTATGGAGAAAAACTTATTGTGAAGGAGCTATCTATACAGATTCCTGACCAAAAAATTACAACAATAATTGGTCCTAATGGCTGTGGCAAATCCACCCTTCTAAAAGCAATTACGAGGATTATTCCCCATCAATCTGGATCTATATTGTTAGATGGGAAAACAGTTTCAAGAGAAAACACAAAAGTGCTTGCTAAGAAGATGGCGATTCTCCCCCAAACGCCGGAAAGTGCAAGTGGACTTTCCGTTGGTGAACTCGTGTCCTATGGTCGATTTCCCTACCAAAGCGGTTTTGGACGTCTCACCAAAAGAGATTATGAGGTAATAGACTGGGCAATGGAAGTGACTGGAACCATTGGTTTTAAATATCTACCAGTAGATTCACTTTCAGGAGGACAGCGTCAAAGAGTCTGGATTGCTATGGCGCTTGCACAGGAAACGGAAATCATCTTTTTAGATGAACCAACTACCTATCTCGATATGGCCCACCAATTGGAAGTACTAGAGCTTTTACAGAAATTAAATGTTCAAGAAAAAAGAACAATTGTTATGGTTTTGCATGACTTGAACCAAGCTGCACGATTTGCAGATTATATTATTGCTCTAAAAGAAGGCCATATTATTAAAGCTGGTAATTGCAAGGAAGTCATTACAAAAGAGATTTTAAGAGACGTTTTCGAAATCGATGCCGAAATTGGCATAGATCCTCGGACAGAAAAACCAATGTGCATTACATATAACCTACTAAAGGGAGAATATAAAAAATGAAAAAGCTTCTTATACCAATATTGTTTTTACTTATCTTATTAATTACTGCTTGTAATAATGACGAACCAACTGAAACAAATGGTACAGGTAAAGATAGTGTAGAAGAATCTACTACTATTACATATGATTCAGAGGAAGGTCCAATTGAGGTCCCTGCTGATCCGAAACGAGTAGTTGTGGTATCTACCTATGCTGGGAACGTAGCAGCACTTGGAGTCAACCTAGTAGGTGTCGATGCTTGGTCAAAATCTAATCCGCAGTTTGATAAGTATTTCGCGGATGTAGAAGAGGTTTCAGAGGATAACTTGGAAAAAATTATTGAGTTAGAGCCGGATTTAATTATTGGACTTTCCACAGCTAAAAACCTGGATAAGTTAAAAGAGATTGCTCCAACTGTTACCTTTACTTATGGAAAAGTCGATTATCTTACACAACATTTAGAAATTGGAAAACTATTAAATAAAGAAAAAGAAGCTCAGGAATGGATAGATGATTTCAAGAAACGTGCACAAACAGCAGGTGAAGAAATTAAAGGCAAAATAGGTAAAGATACAACTGTCTCCGTTATCGAGAATTTTGACAAGCAATTATATGTATTTGGTGATAACTGGGGTAGAGGAACAGAAATTATCTATCAGGAAATGAAGCTAGCAATGCCTGAAAAAGTAAAGGAAATGGCTTTAAAAGATGGATTTTATGCTTTATCGCTTGAAGTCCTGCCTGAATATGCAGGAGATTACATTATTTTCAGTAAAGTAGGTACACAGGATAACTCCTTCCAAGAAACGGATGTATACAAAAATATTCCTGCCGTAAAAGAAGGTCGAGTTTTTGAGGCTGTTGCAGAGGAATTCTATTTTAACGATCCAATATCTTTAGACTATCAACTAGCGTTCTTTAAGGAAAATTTTTTAAACAGTAAATAGTGTATTGGAGGGATTCATAATAGGAATTCCTCCTTCTTCATGTCAGAAAGGAACTAAAATATGAACTCTTCTCTGCATTTTAGTATTAAATTTATTATAAGCTGCTTCCTACTTATCATTATGTTTGGCTTTGCTATCATTTTTGGAGCTGCAGAAACTAGCATTGTAGATGTGTGGAATGCAATTTTCACATCCCAAAACAACGATTCAATAAATATTATTAGAGAAATACGCCTACCTCGTGAGGTGGCTGCAATTATTGTAGGTTCAGCCTTGGCTATATCGGGAGCTATCATGCAAGGAATGACAAGAAACCCTTTAGCTGATCCTGGACTACTTGGTCTAACCTCTGGGGCAAATGCCGCTTTAGCTGTAACTCTTGCTTTCTTACCGGCTACCAACTATTTAGGTATTACATTTGCTTGCTTTGTTGGTTCTGCGTTAGGGGCTATATTAGTCTTCAGCATAGGAGCTGCTAAAAAAGGCGGATTCTCTCCTTTGCGTATTGTTCTTGCAGGAGCTGCCGTCTCAACCTTTTTATATGCGATTGCAGATGGAATCGGTATATATTTTAAAATATCAAAGGATGTATCTATGTGGACCTCCGGTGGTTTAATTGGTACATCATGGAGTCAACTACAGGTCATTGCTCCATTTGTTATAGCAGGCGTTATTGTTTCACTTTTACTCTCTAGACAGCTTACTATTTTAAGTTTGAATGAAGAGGTAGCAGTTGGATTAGGGCAAAGAATTTTTTTAGTGAAGACCATTCTATTTTTAGTAGTTATCTTATTAACTGGCGCATCCGTTGCATTAGTTGGTAACATGGCTTTTGTTGGTTTGATGGTTCCTCACATCGTTCGGGCCATTGTCGGCACTGACTATCGATTCATTATCCCTATGTCCGCTATTTTAGGAGCTATACTAATGCTTTTAGCAGACACTATCGGTCGTACAATTAATATTCCATATGAAACCCCTGTAGCGGCAATCATTGCAATAATGGGTCTACCATTCTTTTTATTGATTGTTCGAAAAGGAGGGAAAATATTTCAATGATTCATCCCAAAGTTATAAAAAAACAACGTATATTGTTTGTTAGCTTTCTAGTTTTAATTTTAGTGACTGCTTTCGTGAGTGCGGGAATTGGCTATTCTTCTCTATCCTTTGATCGCTTGATTCCAACTATATTAGGAAATGGCTCCTTTAAAGAAGAGTTTGTACTATTTTCTATTAGGCTCCCACGAATTATTATTACCTTACTTGCCGGCATGGCTCTTGCCTTATCAGGAGCTATACTCCAAGGGATTACTCGAAACGATTTAGCCGACCCTGGAATAATTGGTATCAATTCTGGAGCAGGTGTAGCTATTGCTTTGTTTTTTTTATTTTTCCCAATAGATCCTGGTTCATTTATTTATCTGTTACCTCTTGTGGCATTTTTAGGAGCTTTACTTACTGCATTTCTAATATATATCTTTTCCTATAATCGAGAAGTTGGACTCCAGCCAGTACGCCTAGTTTTAATAGGGGTTGGCTTTTCCATGGCGCTTTCCGGCTTAATGATTGTTCTCATTTCTTCTGCTGATACTAAAAAAGTCGATTTTATAGCTAATTGGTTGGCAGGAAATATTTGGGGTGCGGACTGGCCGTTTATTTTAGCCTTACTCCCTTGGCTCATCGTACTCGTGCCATTTACGATGTATCGAGCGAATCGATTAAATCTTTTAGGATTGAGTGAACCGGCCGCAATTGGTGTCGGTGTTTCCATTGAAAAGGAACGTATAATATTCTTAATGGTAGCTGTGGCTTTAGCAGCAGCTGCAGTGAGTGTTACGGGTGGTATTGCTTTTATTGGTTTAATGGCTCCCCATATCGCAAAGTCGCTTGTAGGTCCAAGACATCAACTATTTTTACCAATTGCAATTCTATTAGGCGGATGGCTATTGCTGTTAGCTGATACGATTGGACGAAATATACTTGAACCTAGTGGAATTCCAACCGGTATTGTAGTTTCTCTTATCGGTGCTCCTTACTTTATGTATCTATTGCTAAAAAAATAAACGATATTTTGTTTAAGGCATATGTCTATACACGGATAGATTCCCATTTAAATTCCAATAAGAAAGTAATTAAAAAATGGTTGATATCCTTTAAAAAGTACTTAAGTAAAAGCTTAAGTACTTTTTTGTATGGAAGAATAAAATCAGAGAATAAAGCTAAAATAACAAGGACATTTTTCTAATTCTATAAAAAGGAGCAAATAGTATGAGAAATCAGTTTTTGAAGTCAGCCGTATGGTTAATGGCCCTTGTTTTGATTGCCTCTCCATTAACTACAGAAGCGCAAGAAAACGTACCCCAAGAACAATGTGTTAGCCAAGCTGCATGTCAGCTGAAAGGAGAAATAAGAAAGCTATGGACTGATCACGTCATGTGGACGAGACTTTATATTGTAAGTACGTTGGAAGGTCTTGACGATCAAGAAAAGGTGTTAGCAAGGTTATTAGAGAATCAGGAAGACATAGGGAATGCTTTCAAGCCGTATTATGGTGAAGCAGCAGGCAATAAATTGACCGAGCTGTTAAAGGACCATATCCTCCTTGCCGGAAAAGTTGTCGATACGGCAAAAAGCGGTAACAATGCTAATTTTGAAAGATACAATAAAGAATGGTATAAAAACGCAGACGATATAGCTGATTTCCTTAGCAAAGCCAATCCCAATTTGCCTAATGAAGAATTAAAAGAATTTTTGGAAATGCATTTAGAATTGATTACGGAGGATGTAAAGGCAAGATTGGCAAAGGATTGGGATTCAAGTATTATTGCTTTAGATAAAGGGATAGATCATATCCTCAAGCTTGCTGATACACTTTCAAATGGAGTCGTAAAACAATTCCCTAACAAATTTTAAAATAGTGTTGGACTACCAGGTTGGTAATAAACCAACTGAAATCATCTGAAGAAGAGTCCATTTTGTTCATTTTTTAAAATGGACTCTTTTAATTATCATAAAATACAGTTTATCAATGTATTTTCGATAAAATTTCATAGCTACATCAGCTTCCTTAATAGAATTAAATACTGTAACACCTGTCAGTTCACGACCTACTTCTTTATTCCGCTTTCCTATTTATTAGGAAAAGTACAAGCAAAGAATAGACGGTGCAGTAGTAGATGAAAGTTCATATAAAAAAGAAAGTGTGATTTTTTACTTTCACACTTTCCTTTTACTACTTCCCACTATTTAAGTAGTCTAGCATTTTCTTTGGGTAGTCAGTAAAAATAGCATCGATCCCAATCTCTTCTAACATGTCCACGTAAGCTTCATCATTTACTGTGAAAACACGCACCTTTTTACCGCTTGCTACGGCGTCATGACCCATCTTTCTTATAACCGTTGGGAAAAAAGCATGTAACGCGTCTGCTCCTACTAAATCTGCATATTTATGAGGAGCAATCATTACTTCCATAAATAAAATGGCAGTTTCTATATTTGGAGCCTTCCTTTTAAAACTTTGAATTACCTCGTGATTAAAGGATGAAACTACGACACGATTTGTTAGCCGGTAATCTTGGAGCATTTCAATTACCTTGTCCTCCATCCCTTCATAAGGGAATATATCTGATTTCAATTCAATATTAATATGATGATGAGTATCTTTAAACACATATAATACTTCTCTTAAGGTTGGTATTTTTTCTCCTCTACACTTTTGAGAATACCAAGCTCCAAAGTCATACGCTTCTAACTGGGAAAGAGTCATATCTTTTATAAAGCCTTGTCCATTAGAAGTACGGTCAATTTTTTCATCATGAATTACGACAAGTTCTCCATCCTTTGTCATATGAACATCAAATTCTACTCCGAATATCGGTAAAGCCGCCGCTGCTTTAAATGCTGAGATTGTGTTTTCTGGATGAGTTCCAGCCGAGCCTCTGTGTGCATAAATTTTCATGGTATGCCCCCCTCATATAGATACATTAAGTATATCTTCACGTAGAATATAATGGAAATGAATTTTCTAAAAACATAAGAAAAGCGCAAGCGCCTATGTCTGCCCCGACAGGCAAATGGGAAAAGCGAGGAGGCAGCTCCTCAGCCACCACAAACGCTCTTGTTTGCGACGAGCTTGCGCAGGAGCAGCTTTTATCCATTTGACCCCGAGGGGCAAGGCGCTGGAGCTAGACATCAATTTATCCACAGGTTCAGAACTTTAAAATTTCCTAAACATAAAAAAATCGTGATACCGACTCCTATCACGACGAGATCTACAAATAGCCACGGCTAAAGGAAACTAGAAAATGGTTCTTTACTTAAGTTTTGACGGAATAATAGACTTCCGTCTGGGGATTGCTATGTATTTGTGCTTGGGTGGTCGCGTTTTCTTTAAAATCATCCACTGTAACGTAAGTTGAATTTTTTGTTTTACATGGGTAATACGCATAGAATGTAACCTTTTGTCTGAATTTTTCATTGTTACATGTTGATCGTTTAACCCCAATAAGATCGCTCCTTTACGATTGAATGTTTCTACATTCATCTTATAAAGATATTATGAAAATAATATAGGTGTTATGTTTAGAGTTTGTAAATGTTTTCTTGTTACATATTTTTTATGACAATGTAAAAGCCGTCAATTGTGAAATCTTATACTTAACAAAATAAAAAAAGATTGTAGCCAATCTCAAATGTCTCCTGAGGTTGTCTACAATCTAAATATTTCTCTTTACTAAACTAAATACAAAATATGTATCTAGTTATCCTCTTATCTTACTCCACCACGCCATTTTTTCTATAAAACAACGTATTAGCTACTGTTTGGAAGCCTTGTTTTTCGTAAATAGAGAAGGCAATATCATTGTCGGTTTCTACGTCCAAATAGACTTGTGTCTTCCCAAGTTTATAAGCTTCATGCTTACACCAGCTCAATAGTGCCTTGGCTACTCCTTTGCCCTGCGCCTCTTTATGCACACCTAAGCCAGTTATCCAAAGCTGATCTTCATTTTCTACAATAGTAGTTGTGCCTAGAACCTTTCCTTCTTGTTTAGCAAGCATCAGCTTGCGGTTCGGTGTTTGCAGGTTAAAGGCAATCATTTCCTGTGCCTCTTCTGCTGTATCCCCAAAAGCATTTTCTAGAACTTCTATTAGCTCTTCACCTTCATTTTGAAAAGGCGTCACTTCAAACGGACTATCCACTTGTATTGAATCTGCATTAGCAACCATCGTAATTTCGGAAAGTTCGTAGGAATAACCTCGAGTGCTCAGCATATATTGTCCCGTCTTTGCAACGCTTGCAACTAAAGCTATATCTCTAGAGGCTCCTCTTAGCTCTAAATTTCTTTGTAGTTCTTGTAGTAATTTTCCTCCAATGCCTAATTTGCGGGCACTTGGAAGAACGACAGCGCTCCATTCATAATCTAAAGTAGCTAATCTATCAACAGCAGTTAATACTCCAACCAATTGATCCGATTCGTCGCTATATGCTAAAATGCAAAATCCCTTTAAGAAATAATCTGTTAGCTCTGACGTATTTAATAAATGATTGTAATCAATTAAATCGACATGAGCAGCTTCCTCTATTAAGTTTTCCATCTCTTCCCGTGTTTCCATATCAATTGGAATCGACACTGTCATGACTGATATGTCCAAGTCCATACTTCCCTTCTAAATCTTTGAATTCATAAGCATACTATAAAAACGACCTTGCGCATTTATAAGATCCTCTTGTGAACCTGATTCTATCAGCTTTCCATTTTCCATGACAAATATTAAGTCTGCTTTTCTTACCGTATTTAATCGGTGCGCAATCACAAAGCTCGTTCTGCCTTCCATTAATCTCTCAAGAGCCTCTTGTATTTTCAATTCCGTAACTGTATCAATACTTGAGGTTGCCTCATCCAACAGCAATATTGCTGGATCTGCGACTAATGCTCGTGCAATAGAAAGTAGCTGTTTTTGACCTTGACTGATTTCTCCACCGTCTGCCGAAAGAATTGTATCATAGCCGTTTGGAAGCTTGGCAATAAATTCATGAGCATTTGCTTCTTTAGCAGCCTGGATAATCTCTTCATCTGTAGCATTAAGTTTTCCATAACGAATATTTTCTTTTACGCTCATTTCAAAAAGGAAAGGGTCCTGCAATACAAAAGCCGTCTGACTACGTAACGTATAGCGAGGCATTTGGTCGATCGCGATACCATCAATTATAATTTTCCCTTCATTTGTCTCGTAGAAGCGGGCTAACAGCTGCATAATAGTTGTTTTCCCTGCTCCGGTGGCTCCAACTAGCGCTGCTGTCTTTCCTGCCTCTACATGAAAGGAAACTTTTTCAATCGTAGGCTTTTCATCTTTTGTATTGTATTTAAAGGTTACATTCTCAAAAGTTACATTACCCTTCAATTTCAAATCTTTATTTTCCAGTACTGTATCCTGCTCTTCTGGCTCATCAATAATAGCAAAAACACGCTCCGCACCAGCAATTGCAGAAAGTACGGTGTTGAATTGATTGGCTAAATCGTTTAGAGGTCTTGTAAATTGGCGGGCATACTCTGTAAAAATAACGATCTCCCCGATTGAAACATAGCCGTGGTAGGCAAGGACACCCCCAGCAGCGGCAACTAATGTAAAACTTGTATTGTTCAGCAGGTTCATTACTTTAGGTATGAATCCTGAGTATGTAAGCGCCCAAAACCCTGTTCTTTTCAAGCGTTCACTTTTTAAAGCAAAATCCTCTAGCATCCGCTGCTCCTGTGAAAAGGCTTTGACGATTCGCTGGCCAGAGATTGTTTCTTCAATCATCCCATTCAATTCCCCAACCGCCTGCTGCTGCTCCTTAAATAATTTGGATGTTCGCTTAGTAATCCATTTCATTGCAAAGAACATCACTGGAACAATAATTAGCGTAACCAAGGTTAGTAATGGACTCAACATAAGCATCACCACAGTTGTTCCTACTAATGTTAGTAAGCTAGAAAACACTTGGATAAAGGAAGAGTTTAAGGTTTGGCTGACATTTTCAATATCATTTGTCATTCTACTCATCAGCTCACCGTGCTGACGCTTATCAAAAAAAGAAACAGGTAGCTTTTGAAGCTTATTGAATAGTATAGTTCGTAGACGATAAATAGTTTGCTGCGCTACACCAATCATCCAATAACTTTGTAAGTACATAGAAATAGATAAGAATATATAAACAACAATTAGAATGCCTATTAAGCGTGCTAAGCCCTCAAATACACTTACTGTAATATATTCATCAATAATTCTCCCTACTAAATAAGGGCCTAACAAGGATAATGCAGAACTTACTACTACTAATAGCAAGACAACGATTAGTAAAAATCGTTGTTCATCTACTAGCTTCCATAACCTGCTAAGTACCCCTTTCCAATCAGATACCTTTTCTACTTTCTTTTTGTTATTCTTCTTCAAATCTTCCTTTGTAATAACGGGTTCATAGCCAAAAGGTTTACGAATGAAGCTCATCTTGTTCGTCCACCTCCTGTTGCGATTCTGCAATCTCTCTGTACAGCGAAGATTTTTTCATAAGCTCCTCATGCGTCCCATATGCCGATACTTCTCCATTTTCCAGGAGAAGAATTTGATCTGCTCCTTTAGCAGTTCTAATTTTTTGAGTAATTACGAGCATAGTGGCATTTTCTCCTTCTAATGCTTCCCACAATGCATTTTCTGTAGCAACATCCAACGCACTAGTACTATCATCTAATAGTAAAATTTCTGGTTTACGGACTAAGGCCCTCGCAATAGATAGTCTTTGCTTTTGCCCTCCAGACAGATTAACGCCTTTTTGACCAACTCTAGTGTTGTATTGCTCTGGGAAGCGTTCAATCGAATTGTGTATCTGCGCTTGCTTTGCAGCTTCCCTCAATAGATCCTCCGTAGCAGTGGAGTCTCCCCATCCAAGGTTTTCCTCTATACTACCGGTAAAGAGAATAGATTGCTGAGGGACTAACCCAATCACCTGTCTAAGTTCTTTTAATGGCCATTCCTGTACTTCTTTTTCATTGATAAGAATCCTGCCTTCTGTTGCATCAAAGAAGCGAGGAATTAAATTTAGCAGGGTCGTTTTTCCCGAACCAGTGGTTCCCATAATGGCAAGTTTAGATCCTGGTTCAACAGTAAAGGAAACGTTTTTAAGTACTGGTGCGTTCGTTCCTGGATATGTAAAGGAAACGTTTTGAAATTCTAGCTTACCAATAGTAGAAAGATGCTCAGTCATTCCACCTTCAAAATTTTCTATCCCTTCATTCACCAGCAGTACCTCCTCCATCCGTTCTGAAGAAGCTTTTGCTCGGGAAAAGAATATAATGATGAAAGAAAACATAGAAAATGCACCTGTCATTCGCATAGCGTAATTGACGATCGCTACTAACTCTCCAATTTGTGCTCCACCCGTTTGGATTTCCTTAGCGCCAAACCAGAGAACTGCCATTAAGCTTATATTCATAACAAATAGCAGGACTGGGAGGATCAATTCCATAATTCTAAAGGCCTTCACATTATCCACCTTTAAAATGTTAGCTACCTTCCCAAAACGACTAGCTTCAAAATCTCCTCTTAAATAGGCTTTAATCAATCTTACCGCTTGCAAGTTTTCTTGTATCTTACGTGTTACATTATCTACACTTTTTTGTACCTTAGAGAACAAGCTAAGTCCTTTTCTGCTCATAACATAAAGAAAAATTAATAGAAAAGGAGCACCGATTACTAGATATAGGGCAAGTTTTGGATGAACAATGAACGACATGATAATACTTCCTATTACTAACAACGGTGCTCTAAGCATGATCCGAAGACCCATAAAGATAAGATTCTGAGTAATAGTAACATCACTTGTTAATCTAGTAATTAAACTAGAAGTCGGAAACTTTAAGAAAGTAGTCATCGTAAATGATTGAACTTTTTTAAACAAAGCCTGTCGAATATCAAAGCCATAGCTCTGTACAGCATGCGAAGCTATAAAAGTATTGATGATACCAGCTAAAAAGGCAACGAAAGAAAGCACTAGCATTATACTTCCCCAGAAAATAATAGATGATTGATCTCTTCCAACAATTCCTTCATCTATAATAACTGCAATTAACAGTGGCTGAATGAGCTCTACCGATAACTCAATCAACATAAAAAGTAAAGCTGTTACTACAAGCCATTTATAAGGCTTTAAATAAGAAAATATGGTCTTCACATAAAACACTCCTAAATTCTTCGTCACTCGAACTAATTACTGTAAAACCTATTATGCCACATCCCTACTGTAATAAATAGAAAAAAATTAATAATCTGTTTATTTTAAAGATAGGGTACTGTAATACCCTAAATTTAGATTTATTTCTTCTTTTTAAAACGGTCCAATTTTAGATCACCTGCTACTGAGAGCCAAGTCACAAATACTAGCATGACTAATACCCCTGTATACTGCCAGCCTCCTAATATTTGCCCAAACCAAAATACCGAGATAATCATTGCTGTCAAAGGCTCTATGCTGGATAAAATACTCGTTTCTACCGCTGTTATGTATTTCATACTTGATAGGAACATAACAAAAGCAATCGTCCCCATTAAAACTATAAGTACTACAAATATGATGAGAGGATAACTCACCAATTCGCTCCATTCATTACTATTCCAAACTTGAGAGAGTAATGCTAAAACAATACCTCCAATAAGCATTCCCCAGCCTACTACAACTAGTACCCCCCACTCCTTCATTAGCCTTGCCGGATATACAGTGTATATAGAAAAGGTGATTCCAAGCAATAATCCCCAGAACAATGCTTCATTACTTATTAAAAGCTGGTTTACGTTCCCATTGGTTAACAATAAAAATAAGCCTACCAATGTCCCTATTATTCCTACCACCTGATATTTAGGGGGAAACGTCCTACCTTTCCAGGAAACATATATGATGATATAAATAGGACCAAGAAATTGAAGCAGGGTTGCTATAGAAGCATTACTAGCTTCAATTGCAGCTATGAATGTATATTGTATTCCAAGCATTCCCAGTAAAGCGAAGATAAATAATTGCTTCAACCAGACTGGTTCTTTCCATATAATAAATACCTTTTTCTGTTGAAATGTTAAAAACACTAAAATACTAATGCCTGCAACAATTAGCCTTACGGTTAAGAAAAAAGACACACTTAACTCACTATTATGTAGGACCCACTCCATCATGGGTCCTGTGGCCCCCCACAAAATAGACCCAATAATTATTAAAATTATTCCCTTTGATCGTTTCATGTTGACTTCCTCCCTTGTAACTCAAATATTTGTTAGGTATTTTAACCCATATTTTAATTTTTCGTGAATATATTGTTCTATACTAATGACTATATTATCTATATTCTGTATAATTACTATTAGATAATTTTTATGGGGGACTGACGATGTATCTGCAGGAAAAACAACTGGATTTAAGTGAAGCTGTGTTAAATCATATACCATACCCTACCTTTCTAACAGATGAGGGTGGTCATATCGTTTGGTGGAGCCAAGAAGCAGAAAAGCACTTTGGATATACTTCTGAAGAAGTAAAGGGTTCAAATTTACCGTTTTTTAATGATTATACCCACGGTCACCTTATTGCCAAATGGGACAAAATTATCGCGAAAGAAGAACCAATTCGCATTAATTCAGTAACATTGTATAAAAAGGATAAACAATTATTAAAAACATCGCTTATACTAAAATCCCTAACTATTCATGATATAACGTACGTCTTATTCCAATTTGATACCGATCAAATAAAAAGTTCAGATCAAACAGCTTCATTTGAACTTGAAATCTTGAAGAAAGCTTTATCCCATAGCTTTATGGTTCTCTACCTTGATAAGGAAGGATTGATTATGCACGCAAACGATCTTTTCCTTAAAAAGAGTAACTGGACCCCTAAAAGAATCGTGGGTAAATCCTTTTGGCAGCTCTTTCCTAATACGTCTGAGCATATTGCCGTAGCAGATGGAATAATGAACTCGATTCAAAAAGGCAGTACTTATCAAGGTACAGTAGAAAAAATGACTAAAGACGGGCTTAGCTATTGGGTCGACCTTATAGCTATTCCAATTACGGATATTGAAAATAATACGCTTTACTATATTCTTTTGGAAGAAGAAGTTACAGAAAAAAAATTATTACAAACCCGCCTAGAAGAAATTGCTTATGTAGATGCAGAAACAGGGCTGATGAGTAGACATCGTTTAGAACAAGTTGTTAACGAGCATATTGAGGAGCAAAAGAACTTTTCATTTGTTTTTATAAGCATCAATCAATTTTATACGTTAAAAGAAATACTAGATGTTGAAACAGAATCCTTCCTAATGATAGAGCTAACAAAAAGATTAAAAATCTACTTTGAAGATTCTATTATAGCTCGAGCGGGCAGAGATGACTTTGCTGTAATCACTCCACTAAGCGATTGGTATATTGAAGGGTTCATACATTTCTTAAAACAAAACCCAATTTATGTGGAAAACAAAGTTATCCCAATAACCGTAAGTGGAGCAATCACTAGATTCCCTGAAGACCAACAGACCTATTTGCATCTTTTAAAAGCAACAAATACAACACTTCAAAAAGTAAAATTAGAGGGCGGGGGAATCATTTCATCCCTTTCTCAATCGGATCATCATAAGCTTACCAGATCCCTACAAATTGAAAAAAGATTAATAGAAGCACTCAACCATAATGACTTTCATGTTATGTATTTACCACAACGTGAAGTGACTTCTGGGAAAGTTACTTCCGTAGAAGCTTTAGTTCGTTGGGAAGACGAAGTTCTTGGAGTTATTAACCCAGACGAGTTAATCCCAATAGCAGAGGAAACCGGACTTATAAATGAAATAGGTATGTTTATGCTAGAAAAATCCTGCGAACAAGCTGCAATCTGGCAAGAAAAAGGCTTATCCGTTAAGGTTAGCTATAACTCTTCCATAAGAGAATTTAGAGATAAAAATATGGTAAAGGCTATACGGGCTGCATTAAAAAAATATAATTGTTCTCCAGAATTATTACAATTAGAGTTTACAGAGAAGTTTGCCTTGGAAGCTGAGGCAGAAAAAAATATTGTGAAGCAAATGCAGACCCTTCATCAAGAAGGAATAACTTTTGCATTAGACGATTTTGGTACGGGCTATGCTTCCTTAAGATATTTACAGTTACTACCAATAGGCAAGCTAAAAATAGATAAATCCTTTGTAAATTCCATCATGCAACAAGAAAAACTTCAGCAACTGATCCAAGGTTTAATCCATTTTGGACAGTCTCTTGGCGTGAAGGTTGTTGCAGAAGGCGTAGAATCAAAGGAACAATATAATGCACTAAAGGATATGGGCTGTGATGCAGTACAGGGCTACTATATTAGCGAACCAATTACTGCAGATCAAGTTGAAAAGTTAATTAGATCTACAGAAAATGTATAATAGTAAAGAAGAGGTCTTGAATTGCTCAGGACCTCTTCTTCTATAGTATAGCAAGATAGATAATACACCTTAACCTTATTATATGGATCATCACACTTCCCCCTATTTACAACTCTATAAGCATTCCAGGAGTCGCTAGATCAATATTTTCATTTCCTTCATTTCTAGCACTTTTCAGTAGGTTTTCTAAATCTCCGTAGTGTGGAAGATGTGTTAAGATTACTTTTTTTGCTTTAGATTGACTAGCTAGAAGCCCTGCCTCCTTTGAATTCATATGTCCAGATGAACTGCCATCCATATCCTCATATAAACTACTTTCTACAATTAGTAAATCAGCTTCCTCAGCAAAATCAATTAGCTCCTTCATATAACTTGTATCTGATGTATACACTATTTTTGAATTTTCACTTTCAATTTTAATGCTATAAGTTTCGACCGGATGGATATTCCTCAAAAAGGTGAAAGTAAAGGGACCAATATGTATCTCACTTTTTTCATTTAATGAGGAGAATTTAGAGTACTCTACTTCCTCCACCTTTCTTTTTATATCCTCATCATTAGGTCCGTATATTTGTAAATGCTCATTTGCTCTACCAATCTTAGTGTTAACTAATCTGGAGAACAAATAAGCACCGATGTCACTACTATGATCATAATGATAATGAGACAGCATGACGTGGTTTATATCATTCAAGTCTATATACTTTTGAACTTCCATTAATACTCCACTTCCACAGTCTACTAGCACAGAAAAGTCACCTTGTTCAATTAGATAGCCTGAGCAAGGTCCATTTTCTTTTGGATATCCTCCCCACATTCCAATTACCCTACATCTCATATGAAGCTCCCCCATTTCTTTTTCATCCTATACTTTTTCGTCACCTCTCCTCCCACTTCCTCTTTTATAAAAAAAGCAGCTCCCGAATATATAATTTCGGGAGCCGCTTTATGTAATCTACTTAACTGCACCCTCACAAAACGGGGAGGATTATTTGTTCAGCTAGGCTTTACTTTCTTCTTCCTCAAAGTCTGTAGCCATATTTGTGTTATGATTTCAGCGAACACTAGCCCCATTGCAACCGCTCCGGAAATCATTAAGGCAAGCGCAGCGTATTCTACAGCTGTTCCGTAATCCTCCTCGACTACATTTCTCATTGCATTATAAGCAGAACCTCCTGGAACAAGCGGTATAATACCCGCAACACTAAATATAATCATTGGCATTTTAAATTTTTTCGCCATTATATGAGCAACAAATGCAATAGAGAATGCACCCGCAAAGGTAGACACAATGGGATCATCGTTGTAATATCTCATAATCGAGAATACAAGCCAACCGACCATACCAACTAATCCACAGTAGA
This sequence comes from Psychrobacillus sp. FSL W7-1457, assembly GCF_038593405.1. NCBI lineage: Bacteria > Bacillati > Bacillota > Bacilli > Caryophanales > Bacillaceae > Psychrobacillus > Psychrobacillus sp. FSL W7-1457. Next base: position 516,030 of record NZ_CP151993.1, on the reverse strand, counting down.
TGAGGGATTTTCTCGGTGCATTAAAAATCACCCCAAATGCGGCAGCAGCAATAAAGCTTATGATACCTTGTAGAACAAAAGTCATCTCGATCCCTCCTTATAAAGATAATATAAACGCCACTCCTGCTCCAATAGCGAAAGCAGTTAGAAAAGCTTCTGCTCCCTTGGATAGTCCCGACATAAAATGCCCTGCCATCAAGTCTCTGACCGCATTTGTTATAAGCAAACCAGGAACAAGGGGCATTACCGATCCAATAATAATCTTATCGATTTCAACTCCATATCCATACCGAACGGCAAGTGTGGCAATCATACTAATGATAAGTGCAGCAAAAAATTCTGCAAAGAATTTGACTCTTGTTTTTCTCTCCAATAAATCAGCAACGGCAAAGCCTATTCCACCAGCAAGCATGGCATGAGGAACATCTATTAAGGACGCACCGAATAACCACAGAAATGCACCTGATGCAACCGCGGATGCTGCTATACGAATCCAAAAAGCAATCATTTTATGGTCTTCATCGATTCTTTTTAATTCTTTATATGCTTCTTCCAAGCTTATTTCTGCCGAGGCCAATTTACGAGAAACTGCATTTACGAGGGCAATTTTTTCTAAATCTGTTGTTCTATTATTTACTCTTACTAATCTTGTTGGAAGATTGTCTTTTCCGCTAAATAGGATTCCAGTTGGGGTAACGAAGCTTTGGGATTGGGTTAATTCCTGTGATAAGGCCATTCTGTCCATTGTATCCTCTGCCCGATATGTCTCTGCCCCACTTTCCATCATCAATTTACCAGCAAGTAAACAGCACTCTACCGCTAGCTCATAATCCGTTTTCATTGCCGCTCACCTTCCTTTATCTTCAAAACCTCTTTTTTATTAATTTCCCTTATAAGAAATGTTTAATCTAATATAACATTTACCTTAGTTAATTTCATAAATAGCCTACTAAAAAGTGATGGAGGCAAAAGAAAAAAGTGTTAAATTGACTAATGTCGACTTAACACTTTAATAAACTACCAAGCATCCAATTAATTGAGCATGTGCAGTGACATTCATCAATGCTTACAGTGATATCCATAACTACGTTCATATTTATTGAATTTAATAAGAAAGGACGCCCGTTTCCTTAAATGTATCCATATGATAGCTTTTCATTTCCTTCATCCCAATTGTATAGATAGAGTTATCCGAGTAAATCAATCTGTGGATCATCGTTCCCCATTCCTCATATTGCTGTGCTTGGTTCACCTTGTTAAGTAAATCCGCCTTTAAAACAATTCCTTTCTCCGGTGTTATTTCGTAGATGATTGCCCCATCCTGTTTATAGCTGCTATATTCCTGGCCTTCCTTTTTTTCATAAATTATAACGGGAAAGCCAAAAAGATTCTTTTCGCTATGTTCGAATAAGGCATGATGGTCATATACAAGAGGGGAGTATGTTCCCTGCCCACCAATTACCTCTGTATCCACTTCCTTAGGATTGCCAAAATCGCTCACATCGAATAAAGAAATCTTAATCCCTTCCGTCTGTATAATAGGTTCCTTACTACCGACAGGCACAACGGATGATGTTTCATACCCAAACCCGATTAAATGCGATTCACCTAGCGGATGTAAATAGTTGCTAAACCCTGGGATTTTTAATTCACCAAGCACTTGAGGCTTAGTAGGATTGGCAACATCAATCACAAACAATGGATCTGTCTCTCTAAATGTTACCATGTATGCTTTATCCCCCATAAACCTTGCCGAATAAATTCTTTCTTCCTTTGCTAATCCTGTAATAGAACCTACCAATTTCATATCTTCATCTAATATAAATAAATTGTTCTCTGAGGGATTCCTTTCATCCCAAAGGTCCCCTGTGGTAGTAACTGTTCTAAAGTAACCATCATGTTCATCCATAGAAAACTGGTTAAGAATCGTTCCCTGTAACGTAGCTGTTCCTACAAAGTCTACTGTAGTTTCTTTAAGAGAGAATTTATAGACAACCGTGTCAAGCTTACCCGGTCCCCATACCATCTTTCTACTTGTATTAGCCCCCTCCTCCTTATAAATGGCGGAAGTTAGGTAAAGATTCTCTGTGGACATATATAAATCCTGACTGCCTCCGAGAAAGCTCTTTGTTTTAGCCTCATTCTCTATAGGCTCCGAAATATCAAGCGTGGTTATAACCGTATAATTCCCGTCTAATGAATTAGGCAATATCGAGATTTGTTTATAATCCAACGGCTGAGCCTCTTTGTTTACCTTTGAATCATACGTAAAGGGTCTCAACTCTATATCTTTATTTTCTTTCATCATCCAATATCTAGGCATAATAGTAGAAACTATATAAAGGACATTTTCTTTTAAACGAACACCGTTCATATAACCCTCTGAGGCTAGTTCTCTAATCAGCTTCGGAGATGTCGGGTCAGAAATATCATATAGGAAAACACTTGTCATGCTTTCCCAGGCAGGCTCTATTCTTGACTCATTATCTCTAGCCTCCAAAGTATGGTAAATGTTCTTTTGCCCAACTACTAGTAGCGTTTCGTCTTTTAATAATAGCTGACTAGGATAAAATGAGTCTGTAAATTGTATTTTACTTTCAAGCTTCATATTATTCGCATTTTCAATATCATTAATGATTATATTATTTTCACTAATCATAAATACATGAGAACCATTCGTCTGAACAATATCTGCCTCTTCTACTCCTTCTACTTGATTGTTAGTAGTAGAATGATTTGCACTGTCGGACTTTGAGGATTCCTCCATCGCCATTTCATCTGTTGCTTCTGTGACTATATTTTCCCTTGTGCTCATCACTAGCTTAAAATATTCCTCAAGCTCTTTTCGAGACTTTACAGTCGGGATAGACTCATGAACCTGAAAAGTATGTTTCCTTTTACCTACATATAGCGTGTAATCGCCTTCTGATAGACCTGAAATTTCAATGGACTTTCCATTATTCTTTAGCTTATAATCCGGCTTTACTTTATCGCCATAATGGTCGGTTACATACACCTCCTCATTTTTCAGAGCATCGCTATTAATACTCCTTGAAAAATCTGCTTTAAAAACTTGATCGGATAAAATATGACTTTGAGCAGAAACCTCTTGCTGAGAAAAATAAATCCACCATGTGCCTCCTGTTAAACAAATAGCAGCAACGATAAAAATTACAGTCCACTTCTTCATCGTCTTCTTCCTTTCTTTTACATTAATTAATATATTAGACCGTTTTTCTGGTTATTAGTTACAGGTCATGTTTTAGTATTTTTTGTCGAAAAATGTTAATTAAAATATAGAGAATTTTCTCTCTTTCCTATAACATAGATTAATAGGGGATGTAAAAAAACAAAGGGGGAAATAAAATTGAAAGCGTTAACACGATTTTCAAACACTTTAATGGTCAGATTCTTACCTGATCCATACATATTTGTTGCAATACTTACTCTACTTGTATTCTTACTAGGGGTGTTCTTAACAGATTCCACACCATTGGAAATGGCAACCTACTGGGGAGATGGTTTTTGGGGTTTACTATCGTTCACTATGCAAATGGTTGTTGTTCTCTTGGCAGGTCATGTATTAGCAAGCAGCCCGTTTTTTAAAAAAGTATTAAGTTCCTTAGCTGGAATAGCTAAGACACCTGGTTCAGCCATTCTATTAGTTTCTGTTGTTTCTTTAATCGGATGCTGGATTAACTGGGGGTTTGGTTTAGTAATTGGTGCTTTATTTGCAAAGGAAATTGCCAAGCAGGTTAAAAATGTGGATTACCGCCTATTAATTGCTAGTGCTTATTCAGGCTTTATCATATGGCATGGTGGCCTCGCAGGTTCAATACCACTTTCTATTGCAACCGAGGGACATCCATTTGCTGATATCATGGGAGTCGTGCCAACTTCGGAAACATTATTTACACCGTACAATTTAATTATTGTTATTGCGCTATTTATTTCCGTACCTCTTTTAAACAGATGGATGATGCCAAGTAAGGAGGATACTTTCTCAATTGACCCGGCATTACTAGAAGAAGAAAAGATTGAGGAAAAATCAACTGAAAAACCTACTCCTGCACAAAGACTGGAAGGAAGCTATATATTGACCGGTTTAATCGGACTACTTGGTCTGGTTTACTTGGTTAACCACTTTGTCACTAAGGGCTTCGACTTAAACTTAAATATTGTTAACTTGATTTTCGTAACGCTTGGCATTATTTGTCATGGAACACCAAGAAACTTTTTAATGGCAGTTAAAAATGCCGCTAGTACTGTAGGAGATATTGTTATCCAATTCCCTTTTTACGCAGGGATCATGGGTATGATGGTTGCATCCGGTTTAGCTGGAGTTGTTTCTGAGGCATTTATTAGTATATCGAATGAGCACACGTTTTACTTGTTCACGTTTTATGCGGCTGGGATAGTTAACTTCTTTATCCCTTCAGGGGGCGGACAATGGACAGTGCAGGCACCAATTATGCTAGAAGCTGCATCTGCGCTTAACCTTAGCTATGCAAAAACGGCCATGGCTATCGCGTGGGGAGATGCGTGGACAAATATGATCCAACCTTTCTGGGCATTACCAGCCTTGGCAATCGCAGGTTTGAAGGCGAAGGACATCATGGGCTATTGTGTGTTTGTCCTGTTACTAAGTGGTGTCATTATTAGTATCGGTTTGTTCTTTTTCTAAAAAATTTTATTATACATTCCCTGAAATATGTAAGAAGATCGTTCTCATAAACGGAGGGTCTCCTTGATTAGAAAAATGCAATAATATAGATAGCAAATGATGCTGGGACATAAATAGATAATAATTAAAAAAGACGTGAAATCGACAAATTGATTTCATGTCTTTTTATTTTTAGCTACGTTATAGGCTTGGGTTGGTTTTGTTTGTGCAACTTTACACTTAAACTAAAGCTCAGTTAAGTTGAACAAGGATGAAAAATATTCTGTATAAAATAATTATTCGATTAATGGCATGGTTTACATGAGATTTCTGGAATGATAAACTTTAGGAACCATTTAATATCGGATTGCAAAGTTTGATGCATCCTTTACTTTGGATTAAATGTAACGGGAGTAGCTGCCAATAATATATACCTATTTTAAAATTTGTTTTTGTCTATAAAATGACGTGCAAAATTATGATAGGAGTGTAATAATGATTGAATTAGACACAGAAAGATTAAGATTAATTCCACTAAGTGCAGAAAATCTAAGATTACTAATTGATAATCCACAGAAAATGGAACTAAGGTTATCTTTAAATGATTCAGATAGATTTCTTAGTCCAGAACTTAAACAAGCTATGGAAATAAGACTTTCAAAGTTGTTAGGTGATGAGGAAAATTATGTATGGTATACCAATTGGTTAATCGTGTCGAAAGAGAAAAACTGTAGTGTTGGAGGAATAATGATAAAAGGTCTTCCTAATGAAAATGGTGAAGTAGTAATAGGTTACTATACTCTCCCTGAATTCCAAGGTAACGGCTATATGACGGAAACCATTAATAATTTGAAAAACTGGTTGTTAAATCAGCCCGATGTTATGTTTGTTATTGCTGATACAGATAAAGATAATATTCCATCACACAGGGTTTTAGAAAAATCAGGGGCGAAAATGTATAAAGAAACAGATGAATTATACTTTTGGAGATTTGTCTGAGACACTGAAAGAGTCATCATTTTATTATGGTGTCTCTTTTTTCTGTATAGGTACAATGTTGCTCCAAAGAGTGCAAAACCTTCTTCAACTAACTGGTACTTTAATGAAAGACCGTTGAGCTGCTTAGGTAGCTTTTTTTCTTATTGAATTAATCTGTTTGTTGTTTGAAGTGGAAGCGGCGACTCCTGGGGGAACAAGCGAGCGCAAAAGCACCGCAAGAGCAAAGCGCCGAGGAGATTGAAGTCTTGCCCCCGGAAAGCGTCCGCTGTAACGGAAAACAACTACAGGAATTTCAATCGAAGCCTCAAAAACTTTACCAGATTGTAAAATTTTTGAGTTTTTTTATTTGGAGGAGATTTTTGTCTCAAAATCTTCTTAATATCCGCCCCAAAAACTATACTCATATTTATCAAAATTCATCTTATGCTTTAAGAATGTTTGGAAAAAATCCATTTGTTCTTTTTTTAAATGAAATGAACCAATCACTGGATGTTCTTGGGTCAAATTAAAAATCCTCTGATACTCATTTAGTGGAACATTTTTAAGTTCCTCTTCACCGACAATCACTTTTGATTCATCGTCAATTTCACTCCATTGAATTTGCCTTGTAGTATCTTCTTCAGAGAAATAATATGGTGACGCACATTGTTCAACAAACAATCCATTGTTGGAGGCAAACTCGATAGCGGAAAGACAATTTACTTTGGACCCAATATACATATAGTAATCCCAACCAAAATGTACAAAGAAATTGTTCTTACTATATAATTGACACCATATAAAATTTCTCAAAACCATTTTGCAAATTAAGCGTATATCGTTTTTGTTTACCAGTGCATCTTCTTTAAGAACCATTGTTTCAAATTCTTTTTCGTATAAAGGAGATGTTTTGTCTTCTTCTGAAATAGTGCATTCTAACTGTAAGATTCGCAATGAATCAATACTGGTTTCCTCTATAAATTTGATTACTGAATCAATATAAGCGGCCTCAACTTGGAGATATTCATTCAAAGTGAATTCATTTCCGTTAATGGTCTTTCCCATTTCAGAAGGACAAGTCCATTCCTCCCTTAACGTATAGTAACCATTTTCATCCCTAAATTCAGGGTTGTACTTTGTGACTCGCCACTGAAAATCTATGTAATTACTCAACCAATCTCCCCCTTCATCTAGCTTGTGTATATGATTTTCTTACTTGTATCTTAACGCTAATTTTCATTCATTTTTAAGAGGATTTCAACCTAAAACTTATATACAACAAAAAGACAGACCAGTGAATAGCTAATTGGTCTGCCTTAATAGTATATTGTTGAGGATAACCTAATCCCCTTTTTTGTTATTCTTCAAAAGGCCATTTTGGAAGCATTTTGTTCAATTTTTTATCTTCTCGATATCCGAGGACATATTCCGCTTGCATAACGGTATGGATTTCTCTCGTTCCTTCATAAATGACCGGAGCCTTAGAATTCCTTAGGTAACGTGCTACGGGATATTCATCTGAATAACCATACGCACCGTGGATTTGAACTGCATCATCCGCTGCTTTATTCGCGAAATCGCAAGCTTGCCATTTTGCTAAGGATGTCTCTCTTGTATTACGGACCCCTTTATTCTTCAGCTCACCAACACGATAAACTAGCAGACGACTCATTTGAAGACCGGCTTCCATCTTAGCGATCATTTGCTGTACAAGCTGGTGCCGTCCAATTTCCTTACCAAAGGTTTCACGCTCTTTTGCATACTTAACACTCGCTTCAAGACAAGCAAGTGAAAGACCTGCTGCTCCAGCAGCTACAGTAAATCTACCATTATCTAAAGCCGACATAGCAATTTTAAACCCTTCGCCTTCTTCTCCTAATAGATTTTCCTTTGGCACTTTCATATTTTCAAAGAAAATTTCACCGGTATTACCCGATTTTATACCATATTTGCCTTTGATCGCTTTAGAGGAAAAGCCTGGCATTGTGCGCTCGACAATGAATGCACTGATCCCGTGGTGTTTTTTTGACTTGTCCGTATAAGCAAAGACTATAAAATGATCCGCTGCATCACATAAAGAAATCCATGTCTTTTGTCCATTTAAAATATAATGATCTCCATCTGAAACGGCAACTGTCGACATCGCTGCCACATCTGAACCTGCACCAGGCTCAGTTAGACCAAACGCACCAATTTTTTCTCCCTTAGCTTGTGGCTCCAGGTATTTTTTCTTTTGCTCCTCAGTACCCCACTGTAGTATGGTCATGGAGTTTAAGCCTGTATGAACGGAGACAGCCGTTCTAAAAGCGGTGTCTCCTCTTTCTAGCTCTTCACAAACAATAGCAAGAGAATTATAGTCCATGCCACTTCCACCATACTGCTCTGGAATACATACTCCCATTAATCCTAAGCTAGCAAGTCTCTCCCAGATAATTGGGTCAAACGAGCCTTTTACCTCCCACTCTGCAATGTGAGGGATAATTTCATTATCGACAAACTGCCTTACTGTTTTTCGTAGAAGCACCTGCTCCTCAGAGAATTCAAAATTCAAACTGTTTCACCTCTTGTTACATATTCTTTTATCTCAACGCCTCTAGCAGACATTTCCTTAATATATAATTCACCTGGCACAATTAGCTCCGGTGTAGAAACGCCTGGTTTTGTAATTACACCATTGCCAATCATTTGTGCAACAACTGAAATGGTATTTGCAGTGGCACGAGCCATAGCAGTTTCGCCAGATAAAGGATCCTTTTGAGTTGCCATTTCATACGTGTAAATTGTTTCATTTCCATCTTTTTCACCTTTAACAATAACTCTTAGTAGCACTGCGTCCTCTTTATCTCCTAAGAGAAGAGACGGTGTCAGCACTTCTTTCAATACTTCCCGAACGTTTACAATATTTCCTCCAGCGTTAACTGTTTTATTTTTATCTGTCAGACCTAAATCTACCAGTAGCTTAAATTTCTCTGCATGGCCTTTATAGCGAATCGTCTTATATTCTAATGTTTGAACGTTAGGAAATGATTTAGTTAGAGTGGATGTCCCCCCTGCTGTATGGAACGCCTCTAGTTCCTCATACCCGTCAAACTTGATTGGCTCAACCTCTGTTAACGAATCTATCTCCTCTAATTGACCATTTCTTATTACATGAGAAGAATCTGTATAGTGATCAAATACTCCTTCTAATGAAAACACGATATTATACTTGAATATCCCTTCTGGTTCTACAGGTATTCCTCCAACATATAGGTGAATATCTGTAACATCATCTAATTTACTAGCACCATAGCCTGCAAGAATATTGATCATCCCCGGAGCGACTCCTAAATCCGGAATAATCGTTACCCCTTTCGCTTGTGCCTTTTCATCTAACGAAAGCACAGCATCTGTAGCACCTCCAATATGACCACCAAGGTCAATAGAGTGGATTCCTACTTCGACTGCGGTTCTAGCCACTTTCTCATTGAATGAGTAAAACAGCGCATTGATCACGACATCAGCCTTTTTCATCACTTCTATTAAGTTGGCATCGTCATTTGCATCTAATCTTAAAACCTCAATTTTAGAGTTTTGCATTTTTTCCTTAAACATATTGGCCTGCCCAACGTCCAAATCACATAAATATACTTTCTCCACATTTGGACTCAAGATTAAATCTCTTGCTGCTTCCTTCCCCATTAAACCTGCACCTAATACAGCTACCTTCATATCGACTTCCCCCTTATTCTGTGTCTATTTGAGCTCTTTGTAACTTCCCACTGTAATCTATATAAATACTCTTCCACTCTGTATAAACGTCTAGAGCTGCAACTCCAGAATCTCTGTGGCCATTCCCTGTACCCTTTGTTCCTCCAAACGGAAGATGTATTTCAGCACCGGTCGTTCCAGCATTAACATAGACAATCCCCGTATCTAAATCTCGTTGAGCTCTAAATATTTTATTTATATCTCTAGAGAAAATAGAACTGGACAACCCGAATTTCACTCCATTGTTTACTTCAATTGCTTCTTCTAATGATTCAACTTCAATTAATGAAACAACCGGGCCAAAGATTTCTTCTTGAGCAATTCTCATATCCGGTTTCACATCTGTAAAAAGAGTGGGAGCATAGTAATTTCCTTTAGCTAAATCACCATCCTGAAGGATCGTACCACCTACAACAAGGTTAGCCCCCTCCTCTTTTCCAATTTGAATGTAGGAGTGGATTTTCTCTAATGCTGCCTTGTTGATAACTGGACCAACCTTGACTGTTTCATCCATCCCATCACCAATTGTCAGCTTCTCCATTCTTTCTAGAAGCATTTTCTCCAGTTTCTTCTTCACATCTTTATGCACAATCACTCGACTACATGCGGTGCAGCGCTGGCCAGCTGTACCAAATGCACTCCAAAGAATTCCGTCTACAGCTAGATTTAAATCTGCGTCCTCCATAACAATTACGGCATTTTTACCGCCCATTTCTAAGGAGACCTTCTTTAAATGTCTACCGCCAAGCTCAGCTACCTTACTTCCCGTATCTGTAGAGCCAGTAAACGAAATAACTTTTACGTCCTTATGCTCAATCATCGCTGTTCCCACCTCTGAACCGGAACCAAATACGACGTTTGCAACGCCACTTGGCAGACCAACCTCTTCAAATATTTTAGCCATTTCATATGCCATCATTGGTGTCTCTGTAGCAGGTTTCCAGATAAATGCATTGCCCGCAACTAAAGCTGGAAACGACTTCCACGTAGCAATAGCCACAGGGAAATTCCATGGTGTAATCAGTCCTACAACACCTATTGGGGCACGAACACTCATGGCAAATTTGTCTGCCAGCTCAGAAGGGGTCGTTTCTCCGAAAAGTCTTCTTCCTTCACCAGCCATATAAAAGGCCATATCAATTCCTTCCTGCACTTCTCCACGACCTTCTTCTATGACCTTCCCCATCTCTTTTGTCAGTACTTGAGCTAGGTGTTCTTTTCTTTCTTTCATCAGTCTGCCAATTTCATATAAGTAGTCCGCTCGTTTTGGAGCCGGAACTAATGCCCATTTCTTTTGTGCCTTCACTGCAGCCTCTACTGCAGCGTCTACATCCTCTTTTGTAGACATTCTTACTTCTGCTAGTTGCTCACCGTTTGCGGGATTTAAAACAGCGGTATAGGAAGCCTCTCCCTCTTGCCACTTTCCATTAATAAAATTTGTTAGTTTCATATCCTTACCTCTCTCTCTTAAAATTGAAAACGTTTACATATATAATAAATTCTATAATTACTAATAAAATCCTTTAAAAATTTAAAAATTAAGAAAAATTTAATAAAATCCTTTTATAAAACTAGCACCACGACATAAGAAATCAAGAAATTACTAGCATAAAAGCCTAATCAGTGCTTCGAGAGTAGTAGATGAAGGTATTGCTCTGTAAAAAAACAGGAACCTTTTATTTTATCATTCGTATAGTTATTTAATTACACCGAGGAGGAAAAAAGAATGAATAATCATGAAATAGATTACAAGTTGTATGGGGACGATATGCAGTTTGTTGAAATTGAACTGGATCCACAGGAAACGGTTGTAGCTGAGGCTGGCAGCTTAATGATGATGGAGGATGGCATTTCTATGGAAACTATCTTTGGAGATGGCTCCGGGGGTAGTGGCGGTGGGATTATGGGTAAATTAATGGGCGCAGGAAAACGGTTAATAACAGGTGAGAGTCTGTTTATGACTACTTTTACTAACGTAGGTAGTGGTAAAAAACACGTTTCCTTTGCCTCCCCTTATCCAGGAAAGATTATCCCAATGGATTTAAGCGAGTATAGAGGAAAAATTATTTGCCAAAAGGATGCATTTTTAGCAGCAGCTAAAGGAGTCTCCGTGGGAGTTGAATTCCAACGAAAGTTAGGTACTGGATTCTTTGGCGGTGAAGGATTCATCATGCAAAAGCTCGAAGGGGACGGTCTAGCATTTGTTCATGCTGGCGGAACGATACACCAAAAAGTTTTACGACCTGGGGAAGTATTACGGGTGGACACGGGTTGCCTAGTAGCTATGACTTCAGATGTTGACTATAACATTGAGATGGTTAAAGGAGTTAAAACAGCTCTATTTGGTGGTGAAGGATTATTCTTCGCTACTCTTCGTGGCCCTGGAACAGTGTGGATTCAATCCCTTCCATTTAGCCGTTTAGCGAGTCGAGTGTTTGCTGCTGCTCCCCAAACTCCAGGTGGAGGATCTAAAGGTGAAGGAAGCATAACTGGTGGACTTTTTGACCTTTTAGGCGGGAAATAATAGAAGTCTATCTCTTATGGAATGAAGACAAACTAAAATAAATTTGTCTTCATTTCTTTTTTTTATCCAAAAAACTAGAAAACTCGTCGATTTAATATTAAACGTGCTATACCTTTTACAAGCACGGCTCCATCGCTATACCTATTTAATGTTCTTACTAGAAAGACCCCTAGCATATTGCTCAACAGTCTTAGTATCCCCCTTCATATACTAGTTTATAAGAACAGCTGTGTAATTCGTTCTCATAACACGACATGATAAGGAGGGTATAAAATGGTTAATAACGCAGGATTATGGATAGGGCTTCTTGGTATCGTGCTAGCAATTGTAGGCTTTTTCTTCTACCCAATTTGGCTAGGCTTAGCTGCAATTGTTTTAGGATTCGTAGCATTGTATCACTACAAGCAACTTATTGTAGGATGGCTTTCCATTATTTTAGGTGTAATTGTGCTCATACTTTATTTTTTCTTTTAGGCTAATGTAGATAATCTTTGGAAAAAGGCACCCGACTTGTCAAACCAGGTGCCTTTTTTATATGCAAGAATAATTGGATACTTACATACGTTACCAGTAAGAATGTTACTAAATAGCCCAAAACTAACCTTGTACTTTATAGTTTAAAAATTAATCTGGGTATTGTTCCATCGCTTCAAGAAAATTTGGGTTTTCAAAGATGTTAGGATCAGCATTGGATAGATAGAGATGTAGCTCCTGGTTAGGGGTTTGTGTTGTTGCTTTTATTATGTTATTCGTCTTTTTCGAGTAGATAAAACGATTCTTATCGTCTTCACTAGAAGCAGAAACAAATTTAAATCCTTCATAGTCATTAAATAATTGATCAAAGTAGTCTTTATCAACTTTTGTGAGTACTACTGATAGTAGTTTATCTTCGTAAAAAGAAAAGCTCGCTTGCTTATCATAATTTAAAACGAAGTCGGAGCCATCTCCATCCACTTGACCGATTAGATAATTATTACCAAAGCGTTCAATTACTTCTGATGATGAGTCACCCAATGTTACTCCATTAAGGTGAAGGTGACCTTGCTCCTCAAAGATTGTTGGATTAACTAAATCAATTTTAATGTCTGATGGAGAATGCTGTTGATTATCAAGTTTCTGTTGCGTCTTATATAGATATTCCGCGTTTACAAAGAAATTCGAATCGTATTCAGACAAAGATAATTGAAGATTTCCATCAGTAGAGTCTGTGAAGGCTTTTAATACTTGATTAGTTTCATTCGAGTAGAAATAATGACCATCATAGTCTGTATAGATGGAAGTGAAAAATTTGAATCCATCGTAGTTTTTAAATAATTCGTTGAAATAATTATCATCTACATTCATGAAAACTACTGAATTCAATTTATCATCATCGAAGTAGAATCTGGACTGACCGCCATAGTCCATGATGAGGTCGGCTTCACTATCATCCTCTTGTACGATTGTGTAATTTTCTCCTAAGTCTTCTATAACTTGATCCTGTGAGTCACCTAACGTTACCCCCTGTAGATAAAGGATTCCTCGTTCCTCTATGAATGAAGGCTTTGTTAAATCAAAACGTTGCTCTGATGTAGCCTGTAGTTTGTTTGATGGTAGTTCATTTTCAATGTTAAAGAAAAAAAGTATTATACTCACTAGTAAAACAAAAGAAACCGCAACAAATCGCCATTGATGTTTTGGTCGTTTGGAGTTGTTTTCAATCTCATTTACTACATTTTGCATCACCCGTTGTTTACTGTCGGTTAAGTCTTGGATTTTATTTGGGATATATTTATTCATTTAATAGCGCCTCCCATTCTATTCCTTTCAGTTTATTTTTTAATAGCTCTCTCCCTCGACTTATTCGAGTTTTTACGGTACTTTCAGGAATAGATAAAAAACGGGCAATTTCTGAAATGGTCATTTCATTAAAATAAAAATAGAGGAGAACCTCTCGCTGTCTTAATGGCAGTTCAAGTATTGCGTCTCCAATAATAGATTTTTCATCTTTTTTTACAAATTCATCCACACTATGTTTCCCGGCTGTTGGGAAAAGCGTATTCTGTAAAAGAACTTTTCTATAGGCCCAGCTTTTTAAATAATCTTTGCTTTTGTTAACAGTCATTTGCATTAAATAAGCCTTAAGCTCCCCACGCTCTTCATAATTATTCTGATGGTAAAACTTTATAAATACTTCCTGCACAATATCCTCTGCCATCTGAATATCCTTCACATAACCATAAGCTAAGCGTATTAATGGCTCCGTATATTGAAACATTAATTCTTTTAAGTCATGAACAGTTAACAAAATCACAAACTCCTTTCCCTAAATAGTAAACGATTCTCAACCCCTTAAAGTTTGGATTTTTCTTAAAATATTTTAAATAGCCGAAGAGGACTCGTTGTTCTTTGTAAGCTTATATATTTTAAATAGGGTAAAATGCTTTAATGTTAGTCTCCGTAATGCCCATGTATCATATAAGACAAAATATAGCTTATCCTATGTGAAAAAAAAATAGGATTTAATCGGTGAATATTAGTAGAAAAAATAATCAGCAACAAATTGGGATGTGAAGTCACTTAGCTTTGGAGGCTGATATCCTAAAATCAACACATAATATTCAGAAATATGTTGACATTCAGAAATAAACAATGATATCCTCTAGTAGTTAGATATTCAAATTAGAAATGGAGGTACGGAAAATGACTACATTTAAAACTTCAAAAAATAATCGTATAGTGATTTCGTGCCCAACCGCTAATTATTTTATTTGTAAATAATTAATACTGACGGCATGTTATGCCGTTTTTTTCTATGAGCACACGCTTATGTAAAGAAGCGTGTGCTCTTTTTTGTGCATTTTTAAAAACTTTGGTGTTTTCACGCAGTGCGTGTTGCATATATAAACAAAATAATAAGAAAAGGAGTGCTGGTGATGATGATCATGGAACAGCGAAGAAAGTTATTAAAAAAGGGATCTCTCGAAAGTGGATAGCACGGTTGGGGAAAGAAAAACCCCAGTCGACTAAAATGATGCTATTGGTTTAATCGGTAAAATAATAAATGAAGGAGGAAAAGAAATGATGATACCAAAAATGATTGGTAAGCAGGTTAATAAATTTGTAGGTAAAAATAAATTGGAGTTGCCAACACACTATTTAGGTGAAAAGTGGCTAACAGGAATGGTGCTAGCCACACCTTAACAATATAATTGGACTTCTCCTTAAGGAGAAAAATAATGATTACGATTAATGATATAGAATATGCAAAGCAACGGATGGCTGACTTGGAAAAGGAAGTAAGACAATCTAAATTAGGACATAACTACCTATCCAGAAAAAAGAAAATCCAAAAACCTTTTTTGAAAAGAGTCTTGAGTTATTTTACACGCGTAAATTTAAAAGGCTCTGTTAAAGGCTAGAGTTGATTTTTCATGAGATAGTTTTTGTTTTTGAAATGCTACACCTAAACTAACTGCTGCGCTAGTCAAAAACAAAATCAAAGTAAAATGAGCCAGGAAAAAATATCCTAGCTCATTTTTAATTTGTCTGTTAAACCAACCTTTACCTTTAACACATAGCCTATAAAACTAAAATTAAATTACAAAAAGAGGCTGGGACAAAAGTTCCCTTAAAATAAAGCATTGTTGTTTTCCGTTCCAGCGGACGCTTTCCGGGGGCACGGCTTCAATCTCCTCGTCGCTTTGCTCCTGCGGGGCTTTCAGCTCGCGCTGTTCCCCCAGGAGTCGCCGCCTCCTCTCCAAACAAACATAAAAGAGAACTTTTTATTAAAAAAAGCATTGTTAAAGCTATTAGTTGATTTTGATTAAAAATTTCTTTTTTATAGTGACTGTAAACATTACAAAAGTTACAATTCAAAGAACTATTAAAAGCATAAAGAGATTATGAAATGTGGTGTGAGTCTATTTCCAAGCTTTGTTTATGCGAGTAATTTTATAGATCTTTATCGCTGTATAAAAGCCGTTTCCATTATTGATTGGAGCGCCAGACGGCGACTCCTGCGGGATGAGTGAGACAGATAAGACATCACAACCACGCGCGTAAGCGATGGGTGATGGCTTATCGCTCACCCCGCGGAAAGCGTCCGGCTGGTGCGGAAATCAATTCTACTTTCTAATTTAAAGATTTATTTGCTTCATAAATCAACCCTATCTTTTTATATAGCCTAAAAAAATAAGTTACCTTTAAAAAAATAAAGAAGTGAAATCACGTTATTATTTCACTTCTTTTAATTTATTTACCAGTTATGTCCCAGCCTCTTTTATATTATTTTATTTGCCAGCTTTAAAAGCCTCTAAGAACTCATCTACCTTAGCAGCATCTGCCTTAAGCTCGTTACCCGTTTCTACAAGAGGACTTACAGTTGATACTGCTTTTTTCTTGTTTCCTTGGTAATAGTTAATAATTTCATCCTGGTTGATCGAGTACAGAATCGCTTTACGTAAAGATTCGCTGTCTGATACTTTACGTCCTTTTGTATTAAATAATAGATAAGATACAGCATTACTATCGTTTTTCTGAAGAGTTAGCTTGCTATCATCTTCAACTAATTTGTATTTTGTTTCAGGAACTCCATTAAATATATGAATCTCTCCGTTGCGAAGAGCCGATAGCGCGCTATCCGCATCTGCAATGAAACGAACGGTTACGTTTGCGATCTTCGGCTCGTTTTCAGTTCCTGGCATATAAGCAGGGTTTTTTACGAATACTGCCTCATAATCATTTTTGTGGGATAAGATGTAAGGCCCACTAGCATATAACGTATTGTTATAAGCAGCACCTTCTGTTACTGTATTTTGATCTCCGTAAGGAATATCTTTGTTTACATCGAAGGTAGCAACATCGTAAGTGTTGATGCTCTCCACTTGTTTTTTAGATACAATCCCTGCAGATTGATGTGCCAAATAATTTAAAACTTGTGGGAATGGATTAGTCGTTGTAATTTTAACTACTTGGTACTTTCCTTTAGCTGCATCTGCTTGTGTTTTATCTGTCACTAGCTCTGAAATTGCTGTATCAACATTATTTTCTAAAGCTTCCTTCACCGTAGTATCACTGCCTGATTGCTTCACATCAAGCTCTGAAAGATCTGATACAATTTCAATGTTTTCCATGCTTTCGTGTAAGCTAAATGTGCGATGATCTGGAACAGATTTACTGTCTTTTGCACGGTTCATCGAGAATACTACATCCTCTGCCCCTACACGTTCTCCAGTATCTACTGCTTTTTTATCTGTTACTGCCGCAAAGTTAATATCATCTCTTAGTAAGAAGTAATAATCTTTATTGCCATCTGCGATTGCATGGTTCAGTGAAAGAGAACCGTCAGAAACTACTTTATCATCGTCTGTTAAGTTAACTAAACGAACGTACATATTTGTATTTAGTGTATTAATAGAACCGTCATTTCCTTTTATAGGATCTAATGAGGTTAAGGATGCGATTCCCTGTTGCATGATCAGTGGTGCAGAATCTCGTTTAGAAGCATCTACAAAGTCAATTGTTTCCCATGCGATTGCACGAGATTTAGCCAATCTCACAGTATCCGCATTCAATACTTCTTTATTTACTCCTTGCGCTTTAAAAGAATTATATAACGGTGCAATATAAGCTTTTTCTAAGACGAGAAGATCCTCGAATTCTTTATAAGTTTTTGTGTATTCTTCTGGTGTTTCTGTGCTAGCCTCTTCGATTAGCTCATCTATTTTCTTGTCAGACATAATGCTGTTATCACCGTCTGTTTTGAAAAGCGCACGTACTGCATAGTCAGGGTTACCCGTTACAGTCGTCCAGCTAGATAAAGCTAAATCATAGTTTCCTGCATCTTTTTGCGCAGTGAAGCTACCGTAGTCTGGTTGAATATTTAATTTCACATCGAAGCCATTTTTGATTAACTGGTCACGTACAATATTCATGTCCGCTTCCCCAGTGCTCATCCCTAACAGCTCAATTACTACCTTACCCTGCTCTGTTTTAGAATCAGATTTGTCTGTTGCTTTATCTACGTCTGATTTTGTGTTTACACAACCTGCCAATATTAAAACTAGCGTTAACAATAAAGCTAATAATCCTTTTGTATTCTTCATTACATTTTCCTCCTTGTTGAGCTTGCTTTAATCCATTCTCGGATCAAATGCATCTCTAAGTCCATCGCCTAAAAAGTTAAAAGATAATACGAGACCTATAATTGCAAGGCCAGGTATAATCGCCAAATAGGAATTAGACTCTAAATAAGTACTACCTATTTTTAAAATATTGCCCCATTCAGGTATATGTGGCTCTACTCCAAGACCTAAGAAGCTCAAGCTACTCGTTGCAATTACTGCTGTACCTATTGTAAGTGTAGCTTTGACAATCATAGGTGCAAGGGAATTTGGAACAATTTGCTTAAAGATGATCGATAGATTGGAAGCCCCTAAAGCCCGGGCAGAATCTACATATTCGTAATTCGAGACCATCATCACATTCGCTCGCATTGTTCGAGCATATGTCGGAATAGAACCAACACTCAAAGCTAGTATAAGATTCGTAGTATTTGCTCCGAATGCTGCAATAATTGCAATGGCAAGTAATATCCCTGGAATTGCGTACAAAATATCAAGCAAACGCATAATGATGTTATCTGTACGTTTGCTGTAATATCCAGCCAATGCTCCTAATGCCCCTCCCACTATGAATGGTATTAACGTAGAAGCAAAGCCTACAATTAGAGAAATTCTCGCCCCGAAGATAATTCGAGAAAATACATCTCTGCCATAATTATCTGTACCGAACGGGTATTCCAGGCTTGGCGACTGAAGCAGTGCCTCATAGTTATTCTCTACTGCCATATCATAGTCAAAAGTAAAACGGCTAGAGACAGATAACGCGAACATAAGAACGATAAAGAACATTCCCAGTATAGCTGTAGAATTACGAGTGATTTTATCCCACATTGTGTTCCACTTCACTATTCGTGACAGACTGTTACTACGCGTTTTAATGATTAAGCTAACGCCAAGCAGTAAGTTGAAAATATTACCTGTCAACGAAGTGATAATTAATACAATCGCTAAGCCCTGCATCCACCCAGGCGCACCTTCATCACTGACATACCTAGCTACAGCCACCAAAGTAAACACTTGGATTATTAAAATTACGAGTAAAGCACCCATTGCGGGTAAAAAAGTGTCCGACACATATGGTTTAAAGAGATTCAATGCAGAAATAACTAGAATAAAAAGCTGGGTGAAAATCATCCAAATGCTGAATGTGTATTCTGGTGTTTTCTTCTCCTTGATCAAATTAAAACCGAATGATGCTATGAAGATATTACCAGTTAATAGAGCGGTTACTTGGACATAGCCAAGCCTTCTAGTAGCATTTTTTAAATGCCCTAAACTCAAAAGCTCTCGTTTCATTCTCCAGATTATAAAATACTGAAACGCTGTAAAAAATGCATATATAGCTAAAATACTACTAGCAATTGGCTTTAACGTACCCATGTCAAAATTAAAGCTATTAAACAATAAAACTATTGTCAGTAGAAGAGATAATACTCCAGCAAAGTTTGCCTGAGTATATTCTCGTGACAGCTTTAGTGCATGTTGTTTTTTAGATACCACTTTTACACCTACTTCTTACAGTTGCTTCATCTTAGATTTTATACGCGGATCAAAAAATGCATATAAAATGTCGATGAGCACGTTCACTAAGGAAATGGTTATTGCAATATAAATAACTCCACCCATAATGGCTGGGATATCGGGGATAAACTGTTTATCGACAATATAACTCCCAATACCACTAATATTGAATACTTTCTCTGTAACAGCTGCTCCACCTAGCATTCCGCCAAACAGTAGACCAATAACCGTAATGATTGGAATCATTGCATTTCCTATTGCATGCTTCCAAAGTACTTGGCGTTGGTTTAAGCCTTTCGCTTTTGCGGTAATTATATAATCCTCATTTATAATTTCTAAAACGGATGAACGTGTCATTCTCGCTACCGAAGCAGTAAGGCCTGTTCCGAGCACAACTACAGGCATAATAATGGACAAATAGTTTTGAGGACTATAGGTTGCTGGAAGCCATTGTAGCTTAATAGAAAAGTTCAAGATAAAGATAAGTCCCTGCCAAAAGTTGGGGATGGACAAGCCGATCAAAGCAATGAACATAAATGAATAATCTAAGAAAGAGTTTTGTCTTGTTGCAGATATAATTCCTACTGGTATCGCAATTACTACGGCCATCACTAAAGATAAGATAGCAATCATTAGCGTAACTGGAAACTTGTTTGCAATACTTGTTGCGACATCTTCATTTCCTGTAAAGGATGCTCCTAAATCAAATGTTACGATGCCTTTTACAGAGTTCCATAACTGATGTAAATAAGGTAAGTCTAACCCGTGCATTTGGTTGAATGCAGCAATCTGATCCTTCGTTGCACTTTCCCCTAAAAGATTGGCAGCTGGATCAAATGGTGACAGGTATAAAATAGTAAATACTAGAATGGAAACACCCGTTATCACAAAGATACTCATAATAAGTCTCTCAAAAATAAATTTACTGAACGCATTACTATATATACCTAACAAAAGGTACATCAATAAGCCTGGTATAAATGAAATAATGAGAAATGTTGTATTTTCTAACATACTTTGAAAATAGGATGTATAAGTAAGAGGCTTCGTGCCTTTTAACTGATGTATTTCTTCCATTTCAGTAGATACAAGCTTTTCTATTCGATCTTCTACTAGTTTATTTACTTCCGCCGTCATTTTTTCTTTATTAATTTTTTCATTAAAAAAGGTATGCTTTCGTTCATATTGTTCCTTATACTCTTTGTACAGTTCCTCTCGTACTCCCCTTGCCTCAAATGCAGACTTTAAATCGCTTTTTAAGGAAGAATGAGGATCCTTCTGTTTTTTTAAATAAAAGAGTATAAAAGTAATTATATGAACCGGCAAACCAAGTAAAAATAACAAAATACTATAGAAGGAATGATGTTGTAGTCTTCCGTAGGTAAAACTAAATGCGTTGGAAGAAAATTTTCTTCCCATACTAAATACCCCCTCTCTATATTGTATAAATCCGAGTGGTATAGTATAGTATAGATTCGAACTACCATTAAGTCAACGCAAATTATTTAGTCTATTTAGAGTAGGGTTAAATGCGCCACTAATGTGCGTGTTTAGTCTTCTTTTTTGTAGAAACCGCTCATATTACTTTAAATATACGCTCTCTAACAACAGAGCATGAATTATAAACAATACGAAGATTTCATTCAGATAGGTGGTTTTCATGGAAACTATTTTAAAAGTAGAGGATTTACAAATTTCCTTTTTAACAAATGATAATGAATTTGAGGCTGTTCGAGGGGTTAGTTTTGAAGTCAAAAAAGGAGAAACATTGGGCATAGTCGGAGAATCTGGAAGTGGAAAAAGCGTCACGGCCCGTTCCATTATGCGCCTTTTACCTTCTCCCCCTTCTTTCATGAAAAATGGTTCCATTGAGTTTTTAGGGGAACAACTTCACACAAAAACAGAGAAGGAAATGGAAGGTATTAGAGGAAAAGATATCAGTATGATTTTTCAGGATCCGATGACCTCTTTAAATCCAACCATTCGTATCGGCGTTCAAATAGCAGAAAGCCTTATTAAGCACCAAAAGCTCTCGAAAAAAGAGGGAAAGGCACAAGCAATTGAGCTACTCAAGCTTGTAGGAATTAAAAATAGTGAAGAACGTTATAACCAATATCCGCATGAGTTTTCTGGCGGTATGCGTCAAAGAGTTATGATTGCCATTGCTTTAGCGTGTAAGCCCACGCTACTTATAGCAGATGAGCCAACTACTGCGTTAGACGTGACCATTCAAGCTCAAATATTAAATTTAATGAAGGATATGCAGAAGCGCTTTGGGACCTCTATTATTTTAATCACTCATGACCTTGGAGTTGTCGCTGGAATGTGTGACCGGGTAGCAGTGATGAAAAATGGAGAAATCGTTGAAACAGGAACTACTGAAGAAATTTTTGCTAACCCAAGGCATGACTATACGAAAAAACTATTAAATGCCTTGCCTCGTTTAGACGAGAAGAAAAAGCCGAAGAAACCTCCTCTTCGTTCTATTGGATTAGAAAATGGAAAGCCGCTGCTAGAAGTTAAATCTTTAAAACAGCATTTTCAAGTAAGTCGCGGGAATGTCTTAAAAGCGGTCGACGATATTAGCTTCTTTATAAAGCCCGGAGAAACTCTTGGTCTTGTAGGAGAATCGGGCTCAGGTAAATCTACTACCGGTCGAGCGATTCTTCGATTACACGAGCCTACAGATGGAGATGTGCTATATCAAGGGATGGCCATTAATCGTTTAAGTAAAAATGAGCTCAAAACGATGCGTCGGCATATGCAGATCATCTTCCAGGACCCTTATTCTTCCTTAAATCCTCGATTAAAGGTACTAGACATTATTGGGCAGGCGTTAGATATTCATCGTCTAAGCAAAAATGCAGAGGAAAGAAAGAAACGAGTAGAGGAATTACTAGTATTGGTAGGCTTAGACCCCTCGCATGCATTACGTTATCCACATGAGTTTTCTGGAGGACAGCGACAACGTATAGGTATCGCTCGTGCACTTGCGGTTGAGCCAGATTTTATCGTCTGTGACGAACCTCTATCGGCTTTAGATGTTTCTATACAAGCACAGATTGTAGAGCTCCTGGAGGATTTACAGCACAGACTAGGCCTGACATACTTATTTATCGCACATGACCTGTCCATGGTAAAACATATAAGTGATCGTGTTGCTGTCATGTATTCTGGAAAAATTGTAGAGCTAGCAGAAAGTGAGGAGCTTTATACTAATCCACAGCACCCGTACACTAAGTCTCTCTTAGCAGCCATCCCAATCCCTGACCCAAAAGTAGAGGCCAAGAAAAAGCGTGTGCTCCTGGAAGAGTCTAATGTTACTGACAAGTATCAATTAAAGAATTCTGAGCTTGTAGAGGTTTCTAACGGTCACTGGGTAGCTATCCCTAAGTAAGGTAACCCTTGAAATAGTTTAAAACCCATGTTAAACTTATTTTTATTATATTTAGACAATTTAATATTTTATTTCTTATCAAGAGAGACGGAGGGATTGGCCCTATGATGTCTCAGCAACCAGCCTTTTAGGTGTGGTGCTAAATCCAATAGACATTAAGTCTTGAAGATAAGAAGAATGACTTCAATATATATTGAGGGCTCTCTTCTTATGAAGCGAGCCCTCTTTTTATTTGATTTTATAGTCAGGATTACTAGCAACATAATATAAATAGAAGGTAGGAATTTAATATGACAAATCAATTACTTGTAAAAGCACCTTTCAAAGCAGATCATGTGGGAAGCTTCCTGAGACCGGAACGTTTAAAGCAAGCAAGGGCTCAATTTGAACAAAAAGAGATATCCTTAGAACAACTCACTCAAATTGAAAATGAAGAAATTATTAAACTCGTAGAAAAACAGAAGGAAGCTGGACTACTTTCAGTTACAGACGGAGAGTTTCGTCGAAAATGGTGGCATTTCGATTTTTTAAGCGGACTTGATGGCGTGGAATTTTATGAAACCGATCAAGGACTCTCCTTTAAAGGGGTGCAAACAAAAGCTCATGGTATTAAGGTGACAGGAAAAATTGGCTTTAGTACCCACTACATGATTGAGCATTTCAAGTTTTTAAAAGAAGCAGCTGGGGATGCTGTTGTAAAATTTACTATCCCTAGTCCGAACATGCTTTATTATCGAGCAGCCTTTGAGGAAGGGGTTTACAACAATGATGAGGAATTATTTTCTGACTTAATCACAGCTTATCAAGGCTTTATTCAAGCAATTTACGATGAGGGCTGTCGTTATCTTCAAATTGATGATACTTCATGGGCTACCTCCTTTTCCGAGGAAGGCCTCGTTTCCTTAAAGGACAGGGGGTTATCGCTTGAGCAAGCCTTATCCCTTTCTGCAAGGGCTATTAATGAGTCTATTTCTAAAAGACCAGCTGATATGCTAGTGACCATGCATATTTGTCGGGGAAATTTCCGATCCACTTATATCACAAGCGGAAGCTATGAGTTAGTTTCAGAAACTATATTCGGTGGATTAAATGTGGATGGTTTATTTTTAGAATTTGACGATGAGCGCTCTGGTGGTTTTGAGCCTTTACGACATGTTAATAGAAAGGATTTAAATATTGTACTAGGGCTGATCACCTCTAAGCATGGGGACCTAGAGGAAGAAGAATTAGTTAAAGCTCGCATCGAAGAAGCTACTAAATATGTACCAAAAGAACAGCTTTGCTTGAGTCCTCAATGTGGATTTTCTTCTACAGAGGAAGGAAACATATTAACTGAAGAGGAACAATGGGCAAAAATTCGCCATGTAGTCCAAATAGCAAAGGATGTTTGGAACTGACTTACCCACATGTGGATAACGTTAGTAGAAATGTTTTTACATTTGCCTGTTAGGGTATCTATTTAAATAAGATATCAGTTCTATATAGGAGGAATGTATGATGAGTAAAGTTTATGAATATACAACAGATGATGTCGTAGAAGAAACCGGTAATTATACGTGTGAGTCTGGTACAACTAGAACCTTAGAAAAGGGTTCGAAATTCCCTTCTTGCCCCGACACAGAAGTAGTTACTTATTGGAAACGCTCTGAAAGTCATACCCATAGCTCAGGGCAGGAAGTATTTACATCTGGTCGCTATGTGGATGAAGATGGAGATGAAGCTTTTCTGGAGGCTGGCTCCACTTTTCCAAACTGCCCAAAAGCAGGAACCCCTACTACATGGTCCCATGCAGGATAACTAAGTTGCTGATACTTGTCTTATTTTAGAGACAGGTATCAGTTTTTATTTTAATAAACAAACAGCGAGCAAGTATAACAGATAAGCCATCATAGCTGATTGGATTTCTGTAGTGGTGGCTTACCGAAATACGAAATCTTAGTTCTTTAAATCGTCTATGGACCTTTGCACCTTGTCTTCTTGCTCCTGTCGATATTTCCTTCTAGCTTCCTCTGAGACTAACATAGACTCATTAATCCCATTTTTTACTCCCCACTTGATAATAAAGTATAAAAGTATAGATAAACCTATTATCCATAAAAGCAATTGTCCCGTAGTCATTTTTAAAATCCCCCTTATTTATTGCGTACAACTACTAAATAGCTTGTATTCACTACCAGTAAGACTAAGCACATTACTGCTATAGAAAAAATTTGAGATTGCTCGCTAAAGTAAGAAAATGCAACAGCTAAAATAATACCAGTGAGCATAAACAGGTTGAATAATTGATGCGATTTATAAAGTCCTTGTAAAGTCACGTACTTCTCCCCATCATCCATAGAGTCCATCAGCCGTTGCTCATAATCCTTTGAATGGATGCTCGGAAGGTTTCTTTCTGGATAACTTGTCTTTATAAAATTTGCACTAAACATTGGGGTTATCCAGCTAGCTAAGAACAAAAATATAAAACCAATTTGTAAAATTGTATTGTTTGTCATTAGAATAGAAACTGCAACCGCTAATATAGACAAGACTTGAGAAATATTAGCAGCTATGCCCAAATCAGCGACCTTTTTGTATTTGTACTCTTCCATTAAATCCTCTTGTTCCCCTTCAAATGTTTGGGAATTCACTGTTTTTATCTTCCCTATAAACACAAGACCGATTACTAAAAGAGTTAGGATCGTAGCCAAAACAATATATAAAATCAGATTTACAGGATGGTCCCATGCTTCTCGAACCTCATCTTTACCCATCATGATAGCAAAAGTAATCGTAAAACCAGCTACCCCTCCAAGCAGTAAACTAACAATTGTTGTGAACACCTTTTTCATTATTCTTCCTCCCCTATTAAAAAGACATTTTCTACAGGCTCATTAAAAATTCTAGCTATACGAACCGCTATTAATATTGAAGGCATATATTCTTCTCGTTCTATTAAGCTAATAGTTTGCCTAGAAATTTTAGCTAACTTGGCTAGTTCTGTCTGATTGAGTCCATCTCTTGCTCTTAACTCCTTTAAACGACTTTTCACCATTACCCGCCTCCTCTTTTCCAATATATACAATTATAGTCATTTTGACAACTATAATTGTCAAAATGACTATAAAAAATGTCATGCGATTCAAATGTGTTTTCGTCTACAATTCTTTTGCAATTTCTTTTAGTTTATTTAAAACAAGCGCTTCCTCGTTTGCCACCTGTGCTGTAGCAACAACACCAGCCCCTCATTAGACGATGTGCTTAATATAAGTTACCACGGTTTCTTGTATGTATAAGAAGAATAACCATCCAGCAATCCCTAACAAGAGGGAAACAAAAAGATGCAAAGAATTTTGTAATGCCAGATATACGATCAGTAGCATTACAGCGGTTGCTGGGAATCCCCATAGCACTCCTAAAGCGAACTTGCTAAGCGTAGAGGATTGCTCTCCTTGAACATACAGCCAAACAATACTTAGTAAGCTCACTAAAGGCAATGCTGCAATAATACCTCCATAGGTGGGAAATCTCCTTGAAATCTCCGTTACCATAGCTATGATAATAGCGGATATAATAACCTTCATTAAAATGTACATTTTTTAGCTACCTCACTTAAGGTTTGAAATGCTTTTTCAATTATTATTTTTTCTTCCTGCGAGAGTTGATTCATAATCTTCGATAACTTTTGATCATCCAAACTTGTGTTTCGATATAAAACATCTGCCCCTACTTCCGTTAAGCGAAGTATAACTCTTCTCTGGTCCTCTCCACTTTTCTCTTTAATTATATAATTTTTCTCAATTAGTCTTTTAATATGTTCTGACGCAGTATTATGTGAAATCTGCAAAACCTTTGCTACCTCATTAATTCCAGCATCCGAATGTTTATCCAGAAGTTGAAGTATTCGTACTGCTTGATGAGTAATTTTATCCACATGTGGATAATGTAAATAAAAATAAATGTCAGTCCAATACTGATTTAGTTGATTTGATTGTATACTCATTTTTTATCCCCCCCGTTTTTTATATCGTATAATACGATATAATTTTAACATACCCTTAAAACTATTTCAGAAAAAAGATTCCACAAATGATATAGTTATATATATATTACGGATACCGGACTAGTTTTGGGGT
Organism: Psychrobacillus sp. FSL W7-1457; assembly: GCF_038593405.1. Taxonomy (NCBI): domain Bacteria; kingdom Bacillati; phylum Bacillota; class Bacilli; order Caryophanales; family Bacillaceae; genus Psychrobacillus; species Psychrobacillus sp. FSL W7-1457. The sequence goes on along the minus strand of NZ_CP151993.1, from coordinate 488,978 downwards.
TGGGTTTGTTTTGTTTTTATTTTTGTTACAAGTGCCTGGCACCTGTAATATTTGAAGATATGGTTAAGGGGTGGGTTTGGATGGATTTATTGCTGATTATTTTGCCGGTTTTTATTATCTTTTTTATTGGTTTTATAGGACAGAGATTGATAGGGTTTGATATTAAATCTATTTCATCTGCTGCGCTTTATCTTATGTCTCCTTTCTTAGCATTTCGTACGTTTTATACACATGAGTTGTCTATTGATTATGTATATATTTTGGGGGCATGTCTTCTTTTGACCTTTTGCTTATTGGGAGTCGTATGGCTTTCTTCCCTTTTTATGCAGACGACCCGCCCTCAGTTAGCAGCACTAATTTTAGGGAGTGTTTTTCCTAATAGCGGGAACTATGGTGCACCAGTTGTTCTCTTTGCTTTGGGAGCTGTTGGATTTGATTATGCTGTTGTGATAATGGTTTTCCACGGTTTGATCATGAACACCATTGGAATCTTTTTTGCCTCTTTAGGTGGAGAGGAAAAAAATACCTGGCAGCAAGCTGTACATAAGGTTTTAAGAATGCCTCTTGTTTATGCATCCTTACTGGGAGTTCTCCTTCAAGTGCTAAATGTGACTGTTCCTCAATCAGTAATGGAAGGAGTGGGACTAGCTGCAGATGCTTCTATACCGACCGTCATGCTTGTCCTCGGTATGCAATTGGCAGTGATCTCAAGGAAAAAGGTTGCATATCGATTTGTTACGACTGCAACGGTTATTCGAATGTTTGTTTCACCTCTACTGGCAGCAGCCATTATGTTTTTTCTGCCGGTAAATGACTTACTTAAAACGGTCTTTATCATTCAAGCTGCTATGCCAACAGCTGCAAACACAACAATGCTTTCTTTACAGTTTGGAACTGAACCAGATTTAGTATCCTTTATAACCTTTATAACTACTATTCTCAGTATCCTTACCATTCCATTCGTTTTGTTTTTTCTCGGAATTTAATTTCTATAGCTCTAAAGTGCGTTTACTGACTACCTTCCTAGGTGGTCTTTTTTTGTGAAGTATCCAAAGAGTAGAGAATGTTACAGGTGCCAGGCACCTGTAACAAATACATATATCCTTGCCCGCCGAGACGCTACAGTAGTTATTAAAAATTGTTTTTTGGGTTGTCCATCTAGTCTTATTTCATTTTTTTTTACATAGGTTGGTTTGAAGGAGTGATTAAAGATGGAAAATTGGCAGTTTCGGGGTAGTTATAAGCCATACGTTTCTCCGCGGGATCCTTGCCCCCCTATTTTAGTTAGAAAGTTTGTACTTCCTCCACAGCTATTTACTAATTTTCAACAACCAGGATTACCGCAAAATACACCAGCAGAAGCATTAATGCAAGGCTCTTTATGGCCTCAGTTTGTTGATGGGTTTTATAGGGAGGAGGGAATATCATGACATCAAGCGATCACCAATGGAATCTATTAAAACAAGTTCAACAAATGGATTTTGTTGTCGTAGAGCTGACTCTCTACACCGATACACATCCAGATGATTTAGATGCTTTGGAGCAATGGCGTATGGCTATAAAAAATGCTGCTGCTGTGCGGAAGAAATATGAAGCTCAGTATGGTCCGCTTTCATTAATGACTACTCCCTCCAAGCAAGCATTAGAGGTTGGCTGGCGTTGGAACTCTACACCATGGCCATGGCAAATTTGAAAGGAGAAAACTAATGTGGGTTTATGAGAAAAAGCTGCTTTATCCTGTAGAAGTTACGACATGCAACCCAATGCTTGCTAGATATCTTATGGAACAATACGGTGGAGCCGATGGAGAGCTCGCAGCTGCTTTGCGCTATATGAACCAGCGATACACGGTTCCTGATAAAGTAATTGGAATTCTTACCGACATTTCAACAGAAGAGTTTTCTCACCTAGAAATGCTTGCTACCATGATTTATAAATTAACTAAGGATGCAACTCCTGAGCAATTAGAAAAAGCAGGCCTTGGTCCTCATTTTGTTAATCATGGACACTCTTTATTCTATGAAAATGCTGGTGGCGTTCCTTTTACCGCTGCATACATTCAATCTAAGGGTGATCCAATTGCAGATTTATATGAGGATATTGCCGCCGAAGAAAAAGCTCGTGCCACCTATCAATGGCTAATCGACATTTGTGATGATCCAGGTGTAAGTGATGCTCTTCGTTTCCTTAGAGAAAGGGAAAATATTCACTCCTTAAGATTTAGGGAATCGGTAGAGCTACTTATAGAAGATAGAGACCAGAAAAAAATATTCTAAATAGAAATGCTTGGTGACTAGTCCAATCTAGTTCCCAAGCATTTTTTAGATTGCAGAATGATTACAGGTGCCTGGCACCTGTAATCATTCTGCAATTATAGTACCTGTAGTCGTCTTGCATTTAATGGGAGCTCTCTGGCTGGTATATTCTTATTTGCTAGGGCAACAATAACTTAAATAATACTTCCGCCAAATATGCTACAAGGAGGAATATAAAGCAATGAAGTCACTTTTCATTAAAATTGGAGTAGTATTCCTTGTGCTTTTTGGCATTGGTTATACTACCTTCGCCATGGATAAGGGGCGACCTTATTACGAAGAGAAGGGATATGTTATGTGGGAGATAAAAACAGATGAGAAGGTTATCGCCCTTACATTTGATGATGGTCCCCATCCTACATATACACCGCAGGTTTTAGATTTATTAAAAAAATATGATGCAAAAGCAACTTTTTTTGTGATTGGAGAAAGAGCAGAGAAGTATCCAGAGGTTGTTTCTAGAATGGGGACAGATGAACATGAGATCGCTAACCATACGTATACACATCCACTAACCATTTCCCCAGCTAAGCTAAAGGAAGAATTAGAAAAGACAAATGATATAATTCATAAAATAACAGGAACCTATCCCATTTTTTATCGGCCAGTAGGTGGCCAGTATAATGACAAAATTATTAACACTGCGATTGATGAAGGTTATAAAGTAATTATGTGGTCTTGGCATCAGGATACAGAGGATTGGAAAAGACCAGGTACAAAGAAAATTGTTAAAAAGGTATTATCAGGTGTGAAGCCAGGCAACATTGTTTTATTCCACGATTCTGGAGGGGACCGTTCTCAAACTATTAAAGCACTGGAAGAAATACTCCCCGAGCTTCAGAGGCAGGGATATCGGTTTGTAACTGTCTCAGAGCTGATTGAAATACACACAATGTCACTACATCCATAAGTGTCTTTAGTATGAGTAAAGATGAATTTTTTACTCCTTAATCCATGTAAAAAGCTTGAACCATTAGAATCCCTAACGGTTCAAGCTTTCATTATTTCTACTTATTCTTTTTTATCCTTTTCAAACAAGACGATTAAAGCTGGTAATAAAATACCTCGAATTAAGAAGGTATCGAGAATAATACCTACCGCAACAATGAAGCCGAATACGAACAATAATTGAATTGGCTGAGTCATTAAGACAGCAAATGTAGCTGCCAATAGAATCCCGGCAGAGGAAATTACTCCTCCTGTATGAGAAACTGCAATTTGAACAGCATCCTTCACTGAATGCTTTTGACGTTCCTCCATAAAACGAGATATTAAAATGATATTATAATCTATCCCAAGCGCAACGAGGAACACAAAGGAATACAATGGAACTCGATTACTGATGGTATCAATATCAAAGAATAAATTAGATAAGAACATTCCTAAGCCTAATGCAGCTAAGAATGACAATAGAATGGTTCCCATCATGTAAATAGGCATTTTAATAGACTTTGTCAACACGATTAATAGAATGAAGATCAAAATCGTTTCTAATACAACGATAATGATTAAATCACGATCATTAACTGCTCGATCATCCACTTGAGCAGCCGTCTCACCTGCAAAGTATAGGTCGCCGTCAGCATCCGATGCAGAAATGATATCCTCTTTCTCTTCTATCATTTTCTCGAGAGCATCCATTGATTCAGTAGAATATGGACTGTCCTTAAAGGTTAATTGGTATTGCACCGCTAACCCATCCTCTGATACACCAGTAGGACGTACAGAGTTTACAAGTTCTTGGTTTTGAAGCTGCTCCAAAATACTTGCTTGAACTTCCTCCGTTACTTCTTCCTCTGATTCAAAAAGAACAGTTGTTGGTGCTAAATCACCTTTCGCAAACTCTTCCTCTATAATCTCATAGCCCATACGTGATGGCATATCCTCTGGGAAGGACTTCATCGTATCGAACTCATACTTTAGGTTAAACATATTCAAAGCAGATCCCACTAAAATAACAAGTATAATTAGAGCCGCTACAATTGGTTTCCCTACAACGAATGAACCAATTTTGCTCCATAGTTTACTGACCTTCTCTTCCCCTTCACCATACTTAGGAATGCGTGGCCAGAACGACTTGCGACCAAATAATGTGAACAATGCAGGTATTAATGTTACAGAAGCAAACATAATAACAAACATCGTAGTACCAAAGATCGGAGCGAAGTTTCTATAATCTCCGAAGCTCGCAAAGAACAATACTAGCATTGCTGCAAGAACAGTACCACCTGCAAAGAATACTGGTATTCCTGTTTCTCTCATTGCCCACTTCATCGAATCGAACTTACTCTCATAATTCTTCAGTTCCTCACGATAACGAGAGAAAACAAATAAAGAATAATCAATGGTAGCTGCAAACAATAGAATAGACATAATAGATAATGACTGAGCAGCTAAATCTAGACCTCCTGCTCCGAGAATACCTAACAATTGATTAACTACCTGATATACAATCCCTGCAGCCAATAATGGAATAATTGCTAATAAAGGAGATCGATAAATTACAATCAATAAAATTAAAATGATACCAACAGTAGCTAAAATCAATACTAAATCTGCTCTTTCAAACAAATTAGTCGTGTCTACTGCAATACCAGCTGGGCCAGTAATGTAAACATCTGCCCCCGTATCTTCCAAAACTATATCTCTTATTTCTTCTAATGATTTTTCTAATTCAGCAGTTTCTAAAGAGGTTATAAAATTTAACGGAACAACTGCCGTCTTTTGGTCCTCTGAGAAGAAACCAGCTAGAGCCTGAGGTGGCAGGCTGCTAAAAGGAACAACTTCCTTTACCCCATTAATATTTGCTGCACTTACTTTATCTAATGCTTCTCCAAGGGCAGTTACATCAATTTCTGAATCCTTGGATTTTAATACTAAAATAGCCGGAAGACTTTCTGCATCCTTAAAGTGCTCGTCAATATGCTTTTGAGCCACTACGGATTGAACATCCTCAGGAAGAGACGTGACGCTTGATACTTTATGGTCTCCCGCTCCAGGTGCAAATATTGATAGTAAGACCGTAATCGCTATCCATGCACCGATTGTAATCCACATACCCTTTTTAGTGGCTACAAAATCAGTAACACTTCCTAATAACTTTTTCAACAATTCCACTCCCTACTTGGTTTGTTAAGTGACACTAGTGTCACTTTGGATAAAAAAACATATTACTTTTTCATTATCCTTTTCTATCATTTTCCTGTCAATGAATCGACCTTGAACATACCACTACTTAAGATTTCCTTAATAGAAGCCACCCATTCGCCTTCAGGAATATGAAAGTGGTTGGGAATCGCAATAATTTGAAAGATCATCCCCAGTAAAACTGCTGTAGGCAAATGCTCCTTAATAAGACCTTCTCTTCTCCCTAGCTCAATAAACCCTTCAAATTGCTGGTACATACTAATATAGTATTCGCTAATTCGAGATTTATTATTCAATGCTCGTTTTGTCGTCGGTGCAGGAATTTGACCAATGATGTCCAGTATCTCGTAAATATTATTATGCGCAAAAATAAAATCAATCAGCTCATTAAACTGAGTTTGGAAATCAGCACTTTTATTCAACTTATCAAAATCCGATAAAAACCTAGCCATCTCATACATCAGAAACTCAGAAATTAACTCATCCTTGTTTTCATAATATTTATAGAGACTTCCTCTTGAAACACCCAAACGTGAAGCCAGCTTACTAAACGTAAAAGCCTCGTAGCCATCTTGAATAATTAATTCCTTCGTTTCCTTAAACAAATGCTCATCAGTAAATTTTCTTTCACGAGCCATATCCAACACCTCACTATCCCACTCATTATATTACAAAAACCATCCTACACAAAATTACAGCAACGTTACGGGTGCCAGGCACCTGCAACATTGCTGTAATTGTTTTATTTGTGGTTTGTTATGGCAGTTGCTATTTGGTCAATAGAAGGTACGGTGCTCGCTTTATTGTCTTCTGTAAGGACTGTGAATATGAGTAGCTCTCCGTCCTTTGTTTTCGCATAGCCTGCAAGTGCTTTAATGTTTTTAAGACTCCCTGTTTTCGCCATTACGTTTCCAGCAGCTGGTGCTGTTCCTAGTCTGTGGCGCAGTGTGCCACCAACGTAGCGGTCCTTCGATCCAGCGATAGGAAGACTCTTATAATAGGTGTTATACCATGGTTCTTTTCTAATCACATACAATAAATGAGAAAGCTCTCTCGATGTAATTTTGTTGGAATAGGATAGACCAGAAGCGTCCTCGAACTTCCATTGAGAAGTATCTATCCCAACAGAGAATGCATAATCCCGCATTACCTGGAGTCCTGCATCCCAACTTCCTTCCCCATATGCCTTTTTCCCCATTTCCTTAGCTAAAATCTCAGCATGTACATTGTTGCTCAGCTTCATGAATGGAACGATTAAATCTTTTAAAGGCTGTGATTTTCTAGAAAGGAGTGTATTAGCGTTAGCAGGAGTCTTTCCCTTTACTAATTTGCTAGACTTCCCAAGGGTAATCCCTCTTTCTGCTAAGGAGCGCTTGAAAATATCAAGTGCATACATCGTTGGATCTGTAACGGCAATCCATTCCTTGGATCCAGAACTTCCAATAGGAGAGTTTCCCGTGACAATTACTTTGTTTGTCCCAACCTCACGCGTAATTTTAAGAGTACTTTTACTTCCTTTTGGAACCGTCTTAGATTTATTAACAACCTTCAATACATTAGTATTCGGGGATAGCGTTACCCTAGCCGCTTTTCCATTACTTGTTGGCTTAGCCTCCACAATGACAGATCCAGCATCAAAATCTCCATTGGGCGATAAGGTTAATGCGGAAATAGGAGCAGCATAATAATAGGGCACGTCCTCCTCTAGTATTCCAGATGATAGCCCTACGCTGTCATACCAAGTATCATCTCCAACTAGATTACCTGAAATTTGCTTAATGCCTTGTTTGGATAAACCCGCAGCAAAATTGTCAAAGTGGCTTTTTAATAAAGTCGGATCTCCTTGCCCTTTAAGATAGAGATTACCATTCAAGGTACCTTTACTTATCTTTCCATTCGTTAATACAGCAGTAGAAAACCGAAAATCCTCTCCCAATGTTTCTAGCGCTGTAGCTCCAGTCAACAGCTTTAAGGACGATGCAGGAGTAATCCCTTTATTTCCATTACGTTCATAGATGATTTCCCCCGTAGAAGCCTTGCGAACTGTAATACTGGAAGTTGCGTTTTTCATTCGATTGTCTGCCATTATTGTATTTAATTTATTCGTTAAACTAGTATAGGTTGAAGCAGCCTCAACCGAAGAAATGGACGGAGTAGGTACAAATATAGCGCTTCCTATTAAGATGATTGCTACTAATGTAATAAGTACTTTTCTGCAAGCCTTCAATTCTCTACCTCCAAATTATCTATTTTTTGTTAGTTTAACATGAAATAGTAAAATAATAAGTTCAAATTGTATATATTTCTAAAAACCTGTCTTTTTTCCTACTGCAAAATAAAACGAGGTGTAAAGTCACTGACCTTATCACCTCTCCTTACTTTCTACTTTAAAGGTCTTAAAGCATTTGTTTGCTCTAAGTAAATAAAAGCATCGTATCTTTCACTTATTTTAGAAGGAACGTAATTACCATAGGCCTCAAAAGCGGGATTATAAACGACTCCTATGGCTCGATGACCTATCCACTCGTTGAACAGAGTACGATTATCTTTATTAAAGAGCAATAGCTTGTCTCCACCCCCAGCATCGTGGAGCACATCCTCCCAGGAATCCTTCCTCGCTGGAGGAACTTTTTCTTTTTTGTAGGGGGTGTCCCATTCATCTGCAGCTATGACTGTTCCTGAATGAGTACCAAAGCCTAACGCAAATACATTGTCTCTTCTATTTTGAAGACGAAGGATTTGTCCAACATTCAACATCCCTGCATCCTTCATATCTGTAGCTGACGCATCACCAATATGCGTATTATGCTCCCAAATAATGATTTTTGCATCTTTTCCATGGTAATCCATTATTTCATTAATGGCCTCTACCATATGCTCATCTCGGACATTCCATGACAGATCATCACTTCGAACCATTGCTCGGTAATATTCCTCTGCATTCCCAGCAACTAAAGCGTTTATCTTCAAATTTAAGTCATTTTCTTCTTCGTCTTTAAAGTTATCTTCGTGTTCTCTGATGGACTTGATAAGCTTTGATACCTCTTCTATACAAGCCTCTGAAATGTCTAAAGTGGAAAGTGCGTATGTTTCCGGATGTCGATTAAATGGTTCAAAGCAAGAAATAGCTCTTTGTGCAAATTGTAATTCCGTTCCGTTTGGATCAGTTTCCTTTAAATATCGAATGACCTCATCCAACGATTCCCATAGGCTATATACATCGATTCCATAAAAGCCAATTTTATCTTCTTTATTACTATTATAAGCCTTTAACCATGTAGAAAATTCAGCAATTTCTTCGTTAGCCCACATCCAAGTTGGCCAACGCTCAAATGCAGCCATAAGCATTTCTTTAGCATCCGAGTACTTACTATAGCCCTTTATGAATCGATTAATGTGCTGAGTGGATGGCCAATCTCCCTCCACCGCTATCAAAGTAAAACCCTTTTCATTTATTAATCGTTTAGAAATTTCAGCTCTTACCTTGTAAAACTCTGAGGTACCATGACTCGCCTCGCCAAGTAAAACAATGTTAGCTCCCCCAATTGCTTCTAATAAAGGATTTAAATCTTCATCCGTGGATATAGGCAACGCAAATTGCTGAATAGACTCCTTTAATTTCTTCAATAATTGCACTCCTCTCATGTGAAGTTTGAGTAATCTAAATTATTTTTATTCTATTTTATATGCCGAGCTAGAAATTAACCAAATATATGGTATGATATTGTAAATTAAATGCGATGAAGAGAAGAGTAAGTAATTTATAGTCTTCCAAAAGAGAGTCCTGGCAGCTGAAAAGGGATGAAGAAGGAATTACTGAAACAAGCCTCTGAGCTTCACATAGGACTCGTATAAAACGGGGTATGATGTGACGGGTGCTCCTGTTATAGAGCTAAAGTATAAGCATATTATATGCCGTACTTGAAAAGGCTCCTTTGGTGACAATGGGGCAAACTGGGGTGGCACCACGACATGTTAATCTCGTCCCCAAGACAATCGTCTTGGGGGTGGGATTTTTTTATTTGTAGTAATAAACATGTCGGGAGGAATATAAATGAATAAGCGGAAAGTTAGAGCTCTTTATTTAGGTGTTGTTGGACTTGCAAACATTGGAGGATGGATTTATTTACTTGCCCTTAATCTAATTATTTTGGACAAAACAGGGTCTGTATTAGCCGTAACTGGATTATATATAATTAAACCCTTCGCTAGTATGTTAATTGGACCTTGGGCTGGAAGTATGATTGACCGTGTTTCTACTAAGCATTTGATGATATTTTTAGATATTATCCGGGCTATTCTCGTAGGCTCTCTGCTTTTTGTAGATTCCTTATGGATTATCTATTTGCTAGTTTTATTTATACAAATGGCTGGTGCTATATTTGAAACAAGCTCATTTACTTATATGACTTTATTGTTACCAGAAGAGGATCGAAACAAGTTTAATGCTGTGTTAACCTTTGTTCATTCGGGTGCGTTTGTTACCGGACCTTTTCTAGCAGGTATATTATTTATGCTTGCACCACTTGAATTTTCATTAATAATAAATGTATTAATCTTTATTTGCTGCGGTATATGGACTATATTCCTGCCTAATATACTCAATACTATCCCTGAAGTGAAAAAACACCTCCACGTAAAGGAGGTGCGAGAAGATTGGTATGCCGTTTGGAACTTTAGCAAAAAATACTTGTCCTTTTTCTTCATTTATATGACCTTCCAAGGGACGATGCTAGTAACTGCAGCATTAGATTCCACAGAAGTTGCTTTTGCAAAGGAGGTGCTCTTATTGACAGATGCTGCCTATGGATCCCTTGTTAGTATAGCTGGACTGGGATTTTTACTAGGTGCAATATGTACAAATTTGTTGGTAAGGTTTCTATCGGCTAAAGCAATGATGGGTCTAGGGACATTTTTTGTAGCAAGTGGATATTTTATTTATAGTCTCTCAACTTCCTATTTTGCAGCAAGTATTGGGTTTTTCGCATTATCATTCAGTCTTTCTATAGCCAATACTGGATTTATGACATATATTCAATCACGAATTCATTCTAATATGATGGGACGCATCACTAGTTTATATGAGATGATTTCTAGTTTTGTTCAAATAGTAGCAGTCCTTCTATTCGGACTAGTTGCTAGCTGGGTATCCATCAAAGTAGTGGTCATAGGAGGCTCCATTCTCATGCTACTTGGTTCATGCTATTTAATCCTTATTACATGGAGAATATCTAAAACAAGAGGTTTTGAAACCCTTTGACTATTTACTTTTTTCACAGGCAAAGGCTAATACAACAGGAATTCTTTGTCTTCGTTTAAATTCTTCTTCACTTGAAAAATGTTGACGCTTAGGATTCCCTTCACGCAATTCTAAGATTGTAAAGCCATTGTCTCGTAATGCTGTAAAGTATTGCTCAATTGTACGGTGAAATTTTATAACTATGTGATCGATCCAAGGTTCTTCTCTTTCTCCATCTAGAAAATAATTGTCCACTATCCAATTCTCACGTTTCTCTCCAGATTGCTTGCTTAAAAAGGAAGAAGTCGTGAGAGGATGCTGGACACTAAATATGAATTTTCCATTATCTTTTAAACTTTTATGTATAGAGCCGAATAGCTGATTTATATCTGACACATAATGTATAGCAAACCTAGAAGTCACTATGTCGTACGCTTTGGCTGGGTAAGGATATGACTCCATTGTATCCTTAATCACCTCGCCATTTAACGTCTTTAAATTTGCTTTGGCTGCTTCCACCATTTTTTCGGAGCCTTCCACCCCTATATATTTAGTAGCTCCATTCTGTACCAAATCCTTACCAAATGAGCCATCACCACAACCTAGATCTAGTATTGATTTACCATTAATATCTCCTAGCATTTCAAAAATCATCGGTCCTTCAATTGCATTATTCGGGCTGTCCGAACGTTCTCTCCTCTTAAAGTAATTCGTGAAAAATTGCTCTTGGTTGTAGGCGTTAAATCCTTTATGCGACATTAAATAACCTCCATTTAGTTATAGTTTTAGTAATATAACGATGCATCAAAGTGTTGAGAATAGGCAAAGAATGATACCATGAAAGAATAAAATATCAGCACTTCGAGTTAGAAAGAACAGGTGAGTTATGAAAAAAAAGAAAACTACTCTTTCCCAAAAGCAATGGATCTTAATCGGTGGATTTCTGTTCCTTATATTTTTTTTCTTAATAAACCAAGACCTAATTAGTATCCTTTTAGATGGAGATGTAGATAAAGCCAAAGCATTTCTTGATAAAAATATTGCTTATGCATTGTTTTTTATGGCATTGGTCATGGTGATACAAAACTCTTTTACTGTTTTTCCGCTAATTTTAGTAATTACTATAAATATTGCATTGTTTGGTTTTGTAAATGGTTTTTTATGGAGCTGGTTTACTAGTGTTTTTGCTTCTATTATCGTCTTTTACGGAGTTCGCTACATATTCCAAAGCATGATTATTCATAAGTTTGATGCGAAAATAATCGAAAAAGTAGATGCAAACGGCTTTGCTTACGTATTCCAAGCAAGACTCTTTCCTTTCGTCCCAACTAGCCTCGTAAATATTTTAGGTGGACTTAGTACGATACGGATTTTGCCTTTTACAGTTGCTACTACTATTGGTAACTTCATATACTTTTTTATCCTTGCATTAATCCCAGCTGGCATCTTATCCTCTGATTTAGATGAATATTTGATTCTAAGCATTATTTTTGTGACTATTGCTCTTTATTACGTTATAAAACTCATCAAACATAAACGTAAGCCTATTTCGGATTCTGAAAATGTGAAATAACTTAGGCACCAATATATATGCATCACTTGAGGATGGTCCGTCCTAATTCCTGAGACCGTCCTCTTATTTATTTTCCTTGCGCTGCAATAGAAACTGCCATATTACAAAGCCGAAGCAAAAATGGCTCTCCTGTGAGATATCATCGCAACCGATAGAAAGATAATGCCACGCAGTAAAGCAAGTTAATCATTAATCCTGTTTTAAGTAGTCATATACATCTTTAGAGGAAATATCTAAGTAAGAGGAGATTTCTCTAATTTTCTCGCCTTCTTTTTTCATGTTCCTGACTTTGTCCTTCATAGTACTTTCATAGTCCACAATAAATTCAAACAATGGATTTAATAAAGACTCCCATAATAATCTGCATAACCATTATTATCGACTACTATTTTCTTTAACATAAATTCAAAATCTTTTTTACCGATTATTTTTTTATCTTTTTTCTCTAATAAATTGGTTACCTCTTTTAGATTATTTGTGAAGGAGCTCATTGAGTTAGACAGGTAGCTGCCTGCTCCCCAGCTTCCCAAGCCATGAAGTAGTATTGATACAGGATAGCCTTCTTCATTTAGATCTACAATGATAGGGTCTCCACAGGATGTATCAAAGGCTATCACGACCCAGCTTCTTTTCCAGGATCCTTCTTCATCAGTTATAAGAGAGTTTCCTTCTGAGTCTACACTGTAGCCCAACTGGAATTTGTTTAATTGATCAAAAGAGAAGATATCTATACTTACATATTCTTCAATCTTTCGAAGCACAATATTAATTTGTTGCAAACTTTCTTTGAATTCCTCTTTTTGCTGAGTTGAGTTAAACATGAACATTAGATTGTCCTCCATTTTATAACTTTTAAACCGTGGAAATATACATATTCCAATAGGCTTCAAGTTGCTTTTCCTGGAAGATGGTTAAGCTACTCATGCTAAGTATTTCTTCTTTTAAGACCTGAACCTTGTCTTGCTGCTTTATATTATAAAAGCTCTTACCAAGTTCAACTCGTAATCTATTTTTTACCGATAAATTGCCAAAAGGATCGAAATAAGAGTCAATCCTAGATTTATCTTTTACACCTGTATAGGTAAAGCGTTGGTAGTAGTTTAACCCCTTCTCTAACTCAATATATCTTTTAATAGCTTCGGTATCAGTGATTGTTCCCTTTAAAAGCTCTAGCTTAACTTCTAACAGCTTTACTTCACTTGTATAATCATGATCTCTTAACGTATCTAGATTTTCTTCTATCCACTTCATATCTATTTCATGATTAGCCTGCAAACCTAGTATATTAAAGGAACATACGGCGTAAGCGTCTTTAATTTCTTTGTGCTGACTAATTTCCTCATTAGTTGGATAACCAAATTTAGATGGCTGTATAATTTCCATGAAAGAGTTATTGGATAATATACTTTCAATATCTACCTTGTGTTTATGCTCAACTATTATTAATATAGTTTTTCCTGGATGACTCTCAGCAATTGACTTAATACTCATCGCCTGCATATATGTTCTATACTGAAATAATCGTCTCGCAAAATCTTTTTCCCCTGATGATTTCGTTTGTATCCATTCATTATTTTGTTTTATAACTTCTTTGCGTTCTGAGTAAAAGAAATCTTCCTTTAAATTTGAAAAGGAAGCGAATTTTTTGAAGGAGTTTTCTCCTCTAAAAAAGGCTGGCTGATCACTATCATTTATACCGTATGCTAATAGTTGATCATTCGAAGATGCATTCCAATCAAACGGAAAAATAGGTACGCCTTTTTGAACTGCATAAGGTAGTATTATTTCTTTTTGCTCGTAAGTATATTCCTGTAAATCCATACGTGCATATTTTTCAGGGGTACTTTGAATCCCTATTAAATCTGGATTTACTCTATCAAAAAATGCGCGATAAACGGCAGGTTGACACTCTCTAGAAACAAGCTGATAAGCATGATTTACTCCTAATATGATTAAATTAGATTTCAATGAGCCATACCTCCTTCACATTACATTACTTAAATATTCAGTAAATTTTTGGAATATACTTATTCTAACATGTTTTCTTTAACTATTTTGATTCAATTTAATTTATTTTTTATCCATGTAAAATTTCCTTTCTCACCCATTTGGTATAATCAAAAAGAAGCAAATAACTAATGATATATAGGAGATAATAGCTATGAAACTTGCCATCATTACAGACATTCATGGAAATGAGCTTGCATTGAAAGCAGTATTACATGATATCGATACGAAACAAGACATTGATGAGATTTGGTGCCTTGGTGATATGATTGCCATGGGTCCTGATACGAATGAAGTACTAGATTTATTATTTTCTCGACCAGATACCCAAATGATTACAGGCAACCATGATGAAGCCATACTTTCGCTCAAAAAAGGGGAGGGTCATCCGGAAAGCTACAGCCATACGTTCGAACATCATTTATGGATTGCTAATCATTTAAGTCAGAAAAATGTTGAAAGACTTACAAGCCTCCCACGTGTACTGGAAAAAAATTTAAATGGTATTCGTATACTCGGCATCCATTATCATATTGAAGAAGATAAAAGATCTGCTCATATTAAGGACAAACCTTTTCATAGTATCTTAGAAGGCACTTTAGAAAATATGGAGAAAATGTATTCTACCTATCCCGCAGATATTATCTGCTTTGGTCACCATCATCCACAGCATCTTTTTTCAAATGAAAAACAAATTTTCTTAAACCCTGGTGCTCTGGGGGTATCAAAAGATACTACAGCTCCTTATGCAATTATAGATGTTTCCTCTAACGAACCATCTATATTAATCCATCATGTAAAATATGATAAAAAAGCCTTTCTGAAAAAGTTTGAGGAATTAGAGGTTCCCCAAAGAGAAATTCTATTTAAATTGTTTTACGTGAATCAATAAATATTAACTATATGGATACATCTTAATCTCCTGAACTTCTGTTTAGGGGATTTTTTTATATCATTTTATTATTAAGAAATAATAATAAAATGATATACTTTTGTTATATATCACTTTAAAGCAATAAAGTGTATTGACCCTATTCTGAATAGTTTTTATAATTAACATCAATCTGTAAGGATGGAGGAAAGAGAAATGAAAGAATTTATGAGTAAATTACTCACTGGGATGAGTATTGGAATTGTTGTAGCTCTCATACCAAATGCTTTACTTGGAGAGATATTAAAACTATTAATACCACATTTTCCGTTTTTACAGCCATTATTTGATATAACCGTTTACTTAATGAGTATGCTTTCTATTTTAATCGGGATTATGGTAGGTATTACTTTTAAACTAACTCCTATTCAGACAGCTAGCGTTGGGTTAGCAGCAATGGTCGGTAGTGGGGCAGTCATGAAAACTGCTGACGGTCTTTTTGCATTGAATGGGATCGGGGTTGTTCTTAATACAGGAGTGACGGCAGCTTTAGCAGTATTATTTGTGACAATGATTGGAGATAAACTAAAAGCCTATGCAATTCTTCTCATACCAACACTTACTATTATGATACCAGGAATGGTCGGTTATCTTTTATTGCCATTCATGAAGAAGTCTACTGGCTTGTTAGGAGAAGGAATTGCTTATTTGACTACCTTACAGCCGGTATTGATGGGCGCAGTAATCGCTGTTGCATTCTGTCTAATTATTTTGTCGCCTATTTCGACGGTCGGTGTTGCGACTGTGATCATGCTCTCTGGAGTCGGCTCAGGTGCAGCCAACTTAGGGATAGTGGCAACCGGGGTCGGATTGGCAATTGCAAGCTACAAAGCTAATAATTTAGGGACTGCATTAGCACATGTACTTGGTTCCCCTAAAATCCAAATGCGTAATTTTTTTATGAAGCCAAAAATTGTTTTTCCGATGGTTATTAGTGCCGCCATATTGGGAGGATTAGCAGGTGTCTTAAATATACAGGGTACTCCCATGAGTGCAGGCTTTGGCCTATCTGGTCTTGTAGGCCCACTAAATTATATTAACCTAGCTGAAGGCGGTTGGAACCTTAAGAATATAACTATTATGCTTAGTACCTTTCTTGTTCTTCCGATTGCATTAAATGTAGGATTGATATACTTATTCTCACGTAAACTTAAAATGATTAAAGCTCAGGATTACAAGCTTGATTTTGAATAAGTTAGTTGCCGATAAAAAAAGAGACTGGGATCACTAGTTAAAAAATTGAAAGACGTGAAATCAGCTACTTGATTTCACGTCTTTACTTAATTTATTTATATCGACCAAATAGATCTTGTACGATGGTATAAGACTCTTTTAAGCGCTCCTCGTATTCAGGTAGATCCCACTTATCCCAAGTATAGCTATTTAGCTTTGGTAAAACACTTGCTTCCATGGAAGGTAACGTATCCTGAAGAATGTCTTCCTCATTCAGTAACAAGGCACCTACAAATATTTCATCCACAAACTTGCTTGCCTCTATTCCATCCTTGTATAAATCCCCCATGAACTCTTTTTGACTAGGGTCTTTGGCACGTAGTAATAGCCAAGGAATTCTAAGCTCGATTTTACCATCGGCTATGTAATAATCCGCTAGTGAATTATAATCACTAGCATCTGGATTTCCATTTCCCCGTTTTAGCTTTCCTGCTTCATAGGATTCAAAGGGAAGCGTTGTTTTTTGTTGGGGCAAATATAGTTCCTTATTTAAGGCATATTGCTCTTTTACAAATTTCCCGCTATCCAATGAAGGAGTTGTCGGCTTTGGCTTTAGTAAGTTTAATACATGACCATATTGATAGGAGAAAAAGTCGTAATATTGATCGACCAGTAAACGAGATTCACTTTCCTTTAAATTTACAATAAAGTCTATCCCGTTCATAAAAGAAATATTAGGCAAGCCCTCAAGCTTAGTATTTCCTTGATTCGGAACGACATCTAGAAGAATCATAGGATATCCTGTAAATGACGTATCATAATCTAATCTTATATATAAATATCTTTCATCATGATCTACATATAAAGATCGCATACTTCCGTCTTTCTTTTCATAGATAGGCTTCCCCTTCCATTCCTCTGTTTTTCCATCGACTCTAATCTTATGGCGATCAAAGCTCAAAAGACCAAACTGTTGCTCATTTGTCTGTGCATTAGACCAATAAGGGCGTCTATCTGGATTATCATAGTCCACGGTATTCCACGTACGCTTAAACCATTCATCTTGCCAGGTGAAAACTAAGCCTCCTAAGAGCTTTTCTGCCATAATATCTTCAAATAGACGGCTAATAATTTTGCCCTGCTCCTCTTCAGAATGAAAACCCTGATTCCAACCAAATGGATTTTTATGCGTTAGCCCCCTAGAGCCTGGCACTCCAAATTCGGCAATTAGTATTGGCATACGATGCACCTCGTGTAGCTCCTTTAAGTAAGCAGCATAGCTATTAAATTCACCACGGTGATCTACAAATTTTTGATAGGACTCCTCATAATTAAAGAAGTCAGGATAATAGGGGTAGACATGGTAGGAAGCGAATTGCTCAGTTAGCTTCATTTCATTTTTTGTATAGATGACGTTAGGATCTACACCTACCAGATCCTCCTGTTCAGCTGGCTCTGCGGGATGCTCTAAAATATCCGTTGTCACCCAGTTGGTAAAGCTCATAGGTCTTACCCAGTTATAGCTCTCTTTTTCATACGTAACGATAGTATCCATTTGCTCTGCCAACCAATATTCAAAGGGCCTTGCTCCCTTCGTCTCAAAATATGTACCGTCATACTCTCCTATGGAGCTGTGCTTTTCATTTGTATTCAGTACCATGTAAGGGTACCATTCAATGCCTAGAACCCACCCTGCGATATACTCAGACACATCAGCATTGTAAACACCGGAAGCATGCCCTGGCCTCTCTTTGACTATTTTGTTTCCATGGATAACATCGACAATTGTCTTCATTTCCGTTTGAAAATCTTTTAAATTTTCTTCCTCAAAAGCGTCTAATGATTCCTCCAGCTTTTCTTCATTGATCCAAACGCCATGAAGTACATAAATCTTATTTTCATGTTCTTCGTTATAGCGTTTCAAGGCATTATAAAAGCCGGGAGGATGTAATGTATATACGCGCACCATGTTAGCGTGCATATCACCTATTTGTTTGAACCAGCGATAATATTCTTCCTCTGTAATAGCTGCTTCTCCAGGAAAGTAGCCTGGTTTTCCCATGCCGATGTTTACCCCTTTAATGGTTAAGGGCTTCCACTGGTCATTCTCATACACTTCAAATGTTTCACCTTTTACTCTCGCGTTATAGCCCAAGCCATCTTCCATGTCGGTCCCCTCACTTGTACGGAAGTCTTCCAATATTACCTTCATCATAGGAACATACGTAGACCAGTAAAAAGCATTATCAGCAAATCTCTCAGCAAATTTATAGATGTTTGCAAGCCCCTTCAGCTGATAAAAAGCAGGAACCTTTGCTACATCATTGAAGTCACCTGCAAAATAATAACTAGATGAATTTGATTGTTCTCTTGCCAAAACTGCAGCAAATTCTGTTGGGATTGAATACTCCTCAAGTAAACTCTTACCTGCTGCTGTTAAATCCCATTGATAATTAGCTAAAACCTCAGTTCCCTCTTGCGGCACTACTATGTCAAACCAATATTTGTAATCCGTACTTTTCTCGAGATCAAATTTGGCTTTTCCATCCTTCGTAAAGGATACTTGAATTCCTTTTTCACCAAAATGCTGATCACTCTCCAAAACAATGACATCATTTTGGTCGTTTACTAACACAAATCCTTCTCCGACGTAGCTCCAATCTTCTACAGAGGCAATCACCCAATTTGGAATCTCTTCATTGCTAGTTGGGTCCAAATCTTCAAAATATCTTCCTGTCCAGCCAGTCCACTGGAGTCCTAAATAATTTTCCACACTTTCTCTAACTGGAGGTTCAGTAGGAAAGGCAAAAGTATTAAATTCTGCGATTAACAAGCTTTTATCTCGATCATTTAATCTCTTTAGAATATTGTTCCACTCTACTTGCTCCAGTCCACCATAAGCTTCACTACTACCCTCATGAACACCGTAAGTATCAGCCAAGTAAATTACATCATAATTCGAATAGTCATCAGGCAATGCCCGTATTTTTTCCTTATTATTTGGCATAAACCCAAAGTAATCGGATGATGCATCATATTCTTCATCACCATTCGAATATTTTAGATGATTGAGTAACCAAGTGAGTCCTAAATGCTCTCGGTAAGAATCATCTGGTACAGTCTTATCAATAATGGCTATACTCACCTTTTCATTTGGTTCTAAAAACCACAGTATAATTGGTAGAAGTAAAATACAGAGGATAGCAATACAAACTAAATAAAATCGTTTCATCTCCACTATCCTTTCTGCGATAAGCCTTTACGCTGCATAGTTCCCCATACGTTTTTACCCAGTATAAAATGGAGCAACCCTTCACATCTCCAAAATAACGTTAAAGGCTTGTACCAAAAAATTTCCGAAAGGGATACTACGATTAACCTAAACACATCCCGAACTTTCGGGAATGCATTTGTACTCCATGCTTCTAATAATATGGATAACGCTGAAAAGATGGCTCCATAAACAACAAATAATAGCGCAAGAAGTATAGCAATCTCGTAATAGATATCTCCTAAAAAGAAGGCAATAATAATATAAATATATCCTCCCAATTCAATAACAGGTCCCAAGCATTCTACAATCCAGAAGTAAGGAAAAGAAATCATACCGATTCCTCCGTACTTTGGATTAAGGGTCATTTTTCTATGTTTCCATAAGCTTGTTATTAACCCCTGGTGCCATCTTCTTCTTTGCTTCCTTAATGTTGATAGGTCTTGTGGAGCCTCCGTCCAGCAAACGGGATCAGGCACAAATTCAATACGTTTCTTTGATTTTTTTTCCTTAAGTAGGCGGTGAAGTTTAACGACCAGCTCCATATCTTCTCCAATATTATGCTTGGAATACCCACCTGCCTCTATCACCCATTGCTTGGAGAAAACACTAAAGGCACCAGATATAATTAGTACTAAGTTAAATTTACTAAGTGCAATTCTTCCCATAAGAAAAGCTCTTAAATATTCTACAACCTGCATAACAACTAAGAAGTTATTCGATAGACCAGTTTTAAATATAGATCCTAATTGAATATCTGATCCGTTTGCTATTCGAATATTACCACCCGTTGCGATAACTTCACCGTTAGATAAAATAATAGGCTTCATCACCCGAAGCAAAGAAGTCTCTTCAAGGATAGAATCTCCATCAATGGAGCAAAAGTAAGGGTATCTCGAGACATTAATGCCTGCATTTAATGCGTCAGCCTTTCCTCCATTTTTTTTATTTACTAACAACAAGTTAGGGTGAATGTCTGACTGATAAATATCTAATATAGGCTCTGTTGATAACTGATCTCGTATAATTTTTGTTATTCTTTTCATTTTAAATTGGTCAATGATCCTCTGTTGTGTAGAATCAGTAGACCCGTCATTAACAACGATTAACTCTGTTTGTGGGTATCGCAGACTTAAAAGAGAATGGATACTATCAATCACACCTGCTTCTTCGTTGTAAGCTGGGACAATAATCGAGACTGGCTTTGAATAAATCACATCTATATAATCATCGTCTAATTCATCCTTATCCAGTTTGGATTGCTTTTTTAGCTGATGGAAAGCCATGAAAAGCATAATACTATACGTTAAAATAACGATGACCATATAAAACAATATGATTCCGGCAAAAAACAAAAGTATATAATCTAAAATATTGGCTAAGCCCATTATGGTTTAAGTCCTTTCCCTAGTGCCTCATTGGCCATATCAATTGCATACCGATCACTTGAATGCTCTATATACTCTTCCAGGCTAGTCCTTCCCCTTTTATCCTTCATCATTGTTTTGGCAGCCTGAGAGCGGACCCACCACGACTCATCCTCTAAAAGTATTTCTAAATGAGGGAGCGTATAAGAAAGTGGTAAAAGCTGAAACAATTTAGCTATCATTAGCCTTTCCTCCCAAACTGGAGATTTCACAAAAGCTAAATAATTTTCTGGATTATTAATAAATCCAATCTCATAAATCGCCCTAAGGGATTTTATCCGAATCTCAATATCCTCTTGCTGTAGTTGTACTTCTAGATGAGGCAAATACTCTATATCTCTTTTAAGCCCCAAGGTATCAATTAAGGCATAGCGACATGTTTTAGGTAAATCCACAATTTTATCGGTTAAGGTATCCAAAAGCTCAGGTGGGAGATTTAAAAGTAGTTTTTTATACTCATATTCTGATAGTTGAACATTACTGATCAGGATATGCTGTAAAAATAAATTTTTATTAAATAGCGAGTAGATTTTCAAAAGCTGAAAGTATTCTTCTCTTGAGATTTTCTTTCTCCCGAGCTTTTCACAATCTTTTTCCAGGGAGTCAATCTTAAAATCTTCAATATGAAACATAGCATTCATTCGTTTACTCCAGCTTTTACTTTGCAGAAGCTTCAAATAGTAGTCCTTTAAGTATTCATTAGAAAATTGACTAATTTTTTCTTGAATGGATTCGTTTGAGAGATTCTTTAAGTAGGTCGAAAATATTTCTTCTATACCTATTATCTCTTCTCTACTTTTAGGAATGACCTCCGGATTAAAGGGTACCCCTTCTATTAAGAAACGACGCCAATTCTCTTCATGCTTGCTGACATAAGATGCTATTTTCGCTTTTATCTTTACCTCTTTGACTCTCTTTATAATTAAGTAAAGACCGATAGAAACCAGTAACAATGTTAATAGACAGATCAGTAGGAGGACAAATTTAATGGAAATTTGAATCATAGCCATAACCTTTCAAAAGTCCTTCTTATCTGTGCCTCAAAAAGTCTAATATTAAATGGTTTTATCAAATACTCATCTACCCCTATTTCGTAGGCATAGAGCATGTCCTCCTCCGATTTTTTCTTAGTCATCATGTAAGTTATAAAGCGTTGTTCATTAGGGAGCTGTTTAACCATATGCAAAACTTCTAGACCATTTTTTCTAGGTAAAATATCGTTCATAATGATGATATGTGTATGGCTAGAACGATACCAATTAGATTCTAAAAAATCGTACCCATCAGAGAAAGCTTTTATCTCTAATTCGAACATATCAACATTCATATTTTCCATGGAAGAGCTTAGTACATTCCGAAATATTTCATTTTCCTCAAGAATACTAACCTTAATTTTTTCTACATCTTTTTCTTTAAATTGTGGTATGTATGATACTTCAAAGGGACTTCCAGTACTAATGACCTCATCTAAAGCTCTGTTTCCAACCTCTAATAATTCCTCAAACTCTACGCGATTATTCCCTATCTCTATAATAATTGCCGATAGAGTCAAAGAAGAGACAATGTTAGAGTCTGCAAACAACCTATTAAGAAAGGCTTGCGCTTCCTCCTCCCCACTTTGGGATAGTATGATACACCATTTATGAGGCTCCTTAAGTTCAAAAAGAAAATCAGTTTTTCTAATTTGGTTCCCTAAATAGGATGTTAAATCCTCTTGCTTGAATTCTAATTTCTTAAAAGAGGCTGATAAAAAAACAGCAGTAATTGTCATACGAGAGCGAACAACATTTGCTTTTAAAACGTTAAAAAAATCTTTTATTTGCGCGAATGCTTGTTTAGAGTCATACTCTCCGTTATGTATAGTTAAGCTCAATTTAATCCCCCTAACTTTTTCCATTATTTTATTTTTGTTTACAAATAATATAATTTTACCATTTATATACCCAATTTATAGAAGATTAGACAATTTAAAATTTTCAATTGAGTAATTTCTCACAAATGTTATTTAATGATTATACCTAGTAGTTCAAAAGACCTCGAAAAATTTACCATTGATACAGTTTGTGGGGTCTTTTTTATGGTCTATGTTTAAGACTATGGTGGATATTCATGAAGTTGTTTTGTTTGTAAAATGTTACACTTTAACGAACGTAAGTAGGTTAGTTTAAGGAGAAATCGAATACTTTAAGACGGGGTACTCTAGGCAGGTGGGAAAATATGCTGGATGAATTAAGAAAGTTATTTAAGAAGGATGAACAAAATAAGCTTGGTAACAAGTACATTCTAATTACAAAAAGTGAGATAAACAAAGAGTTAAAAAGAAACATAATTGAATTAGAAAAGCTAGGAGAAGAATGTGGTAAAGTTCTCCAGAAAAAGTATGAAAATGTATTCAAAATTCAGGGAAAACCCAATCTAAGAATTTGGATTTGCAGGGATATTGATGGCGATGAAGTAAAATGCTTAAATTCCGAAAAATGTCTAGAAAAAGAGTATCGATCTCAAATAGCGATAGATTATGATAGTCCAAAATTTGAGGATGATTTTTATGCAGATACAATTCAATTGTGGTATTACTTTGGTGGTTATTCTGAAGGTTCAGGTACACTATATGATTTATCAAAAAATGACCTGGAAACAGATATTGAGGAAGCCTTAAAAAATGTACTTAAATGATTGATTAACAAGTATAACCGTTGAGAAGTGAAAAAACATCAATTTACCACTCCTTTTGTTTACGAAGTATCAAGTGACTGGGGAATAGAGATTTTGGAATATATGAACCCAAAAAACATGTACGAATCCAAAGATAAACTAATTGAACTGTATAGTTGTTGGGTCGGAGAAGAAAGTATATCTAGCCTCCATTCAAAAATCCCACTAGTCGTTTTGGCGTCGACGAATGGGACATCTATTTCAAATTATTTTAATGGAATCCAAATTTCTGAATAGCAATCTGGACTGAATGGATCATCTTCTGTATACCTTTCGAACTCTGGAGTTCCTGCATGTTGATATCCGTTAGCAGGGAACCATTCAGTGAAAATTTGTTTCCAAACTTTTGTCATTGCATCAGGCATTGGACCATGTACTTCAAAAACACCCCATTTAGAAGCTGGAAGTTCAATTACTTCAAATCCTTCTTTAACGTCACCTGCATATTCTGTAGCAACCCAATAGTCAATTTTCTCATGTGGTTTTTCTACACAAATACCAAGCATTCCTTTAATTTGTCCATTATTAATTTGTACTAGCTTGTCAGTAGTGCCATCACCATTTAATTCATCCCACATTTTAGGGATTCCGATTAAATTGCCCTCGTTCTCAAGTAAAAATTCTTTTTTTATACCTATTGCTTGGAAACCTTCACGTTCTACGATTTGATATTTCATTGGTTCTGCCCCTTTCAATCTCACCTCTATCACAAGGCGGTTATATGATTTGATCTTGCCAATATTTTTTCTAGCGTCACTTGGTGAAACCTCATGCTGACGCCTAAAGGCTTTTGAAAAAGCCTCGGGAGTATCATAGCCGTACTTAAATGCAAGGTCGATAATCTTACTGTCTGTTCTTTTTAACTCGTCTGCTGCCAAAGTCAATCTTCTACGTCGAATATATTCACCTACTGTGGTTTCTGTTAATAATCCAAATGCTCGTTGAAAGTTGAATGCAGAAGAGCTTGCTTCATTTGCAATGTCCTCTATCGAAATTTCTTCTAATAAATTCTCTTCTATATAGTTAATTGCTTTTTGTAACGATTCTAACCAAGTTGACATGCTATTTCCTCCTTAATTAAATAGTAAATTTATTTCACTTTAAATACCTGTCTTTCAATGCTCTGTTCTGTCAGAATTTATTTCTATAAATAATTTTATCTTTTAATTCACCAAAATAAAGGGGCATCCTAAAAGTTATAGGGAAGTAAAACTCTTAAGTAATGTAGAATAAGAATCTACTAGCGTGCTGTTTTGGCAGGAATCTCACAAAGACAGTAATATGCAGCGTTCGAAATCCTTCGATCATGCGATGGTGAGAATTCGATGGGGGGCGTTTAATGAGTGGAATAGAAGAATCGGTAAAAAAGATGCACTTAAAGTAATGGGTGCTTTAGTAAAAACCAATATTAAAATAAAATGAGTCAGGAGAAAATATCCTAACTCATTCTTTATGTGTATTTTAAATCCATCTTTACCTTTAACATATCCTAGCCACCGAATACTTAATTATAAAACTCTTTAGGAATAGCCCCGACAAAGCGACGGTGGTATAGCAAAGGATTTTTTTCCTCATTCTTTATATCCGTGACTTCTCCTATTAATATAGTATGATCGCCAGCTTCTACTTGTTTAAATAATGTACATTCTAAAACAGAAAGACTATTTGCTAATATCGGCTGATTTAATTCGGATGCTCGCCATTCACAGCCAGAAAAACGATCTTCTACTCGGCTGGCGAACAAATTACAAAGGTCACTTTGATCCTCTGCTAATATGTTCACTACAAACTTGTCCGCTTTTAAAAACTCTTCATATAAGAACGCTTTTTTATCAATAGACCAGAGAACAAGTAATGGATCCAAAGAGACAGAGGCAAAGGAGTTAACAGTCATTCCCATCGGTTTACCTTGTTGATCTAAAGCAGTTACCACGGTTACTCCTGTCGGGTAATTTCCCATTGCAGCCTTAAAACTTTCTATTCGTTTTGATTGGTTTTCCATCCGGCAACTTCCATTCTATTTTTCTTTCATCATAACAAATACCATTTATTGTTTCACATAATACGTTTTGTATTTAGTTTAAATTTATTCAGGACGGGTAAAGTATGAAGGAGAACAAATACTGGAGGGATTTTATATGACAGTCAAATTAACTGTAGAAAATGCCGTACAGGCTAAGCAAGAAATCGAACGATTAGAAACTCAAGGGTACCATAAAGACCATATTCATATTTTTGCACATTCAAAAGATCGTGCAGACGACGTAAATGACGCATTAGATACTTCTGATGTTGGAGTGAAGGAGATGGGATTCCTTCAATCAATGAAGAATATGTTCTCTTCACGTGGAGATGAACTACGAGCTAAAATGAGCGGTGCAGGATTAACCACTCAAGAAGCAGAAGCTGCAGAAAAAGAATTAGATCAAGGTAAACTAGTAATTATTGCTCATGATCCTAAATAAGAAGTAGAAGAGGCTGGGACATAAATAGGTTCTAAGCTAGTTTTAAAGGGTGAGTCGTCAAAAACGACTCGCCCTTTTCTAATTCTTATAGAAAGTAGAGGGCTTACAGCCCTCTTAATGAATATTTCCTTAAGTTTGTGGCCATTAATGCGAGGCCGATTTCATTTTTCACTTTGGTTTTTCCACGAACAGAAAATCGTGTAAAACCTAAATTAGCTTTCAGAAATCCAAAAACTGGCTCCACGTCAGTTTTACGTTGACGATAGATAGCTGCTGTTTTTTCTTCTGAAAGCTTTTGTTGTACATATGCTTTTTGTTGTTCCCATTTCGTATTTACTGCGAGTTTACGATTCGTTCCTTCACCGGCTTTCGTACACAAACTACGAAACGGACAATCTGTACAATCTTCACATTCATACACTTTAAAGTGGCGCACGAACCCAGTAGAATCTTTACGTGTTGAATGGTGAAGGAATGATAACGTTTGATTGTTTGGACGGGTATACGTATCGGCTTCTTCATCATAAGACCAATTACTCGTTTTAAAAGGATCAACCTTATATTTTTTCTGCTGTTCTTTTCGATACATACCGTATGTAATTAAGGGCTTACGTTTTCTCTTAGATATAATATCCTCATAATTGGGTTCACTGCCGTATCCGGCATCTGCTACGATATGCTTTGGTAATTTAAAATATTGTTCTTCAATTACATCTAAAAAAGGTGAAAGTGTTTTTGTATCAGTTGGATTAGGGAATACATCATAAGCTAAAGTAAACTGGTTTTCTGTTGCTATTTGTATATTATATCCAGCCTTCAATTGTCCATTCTGCATATAGTCATCTTTCATGCGCATGAATGTGGCGTCTTGATCAGTTTTAGAATAGCTATTTCGTGTACCCAGTATCTCTAAATCTTGTTCATACTTTTGTTTGCGTTTCATCCAATCATCTACTTGTTTCAATAATTGCTTTGGTGTTTTACGTTCAGCTCGAAGTCGTTTTCGTTCAATGACATCATCAGAGGTAGTAATTTTTGTAGTGTAGTCATCGACTACATCCTCAAGTGTTACTGCAACTTCTCCAAGTTCTTTTACAGAAAGCTGTTCCATGCTTTCACGCTCAATTGCTGGTATAACCTGTTCTTCGAGTAGTTGTTCATATACTTGATTCGATTTTTCGACTAAGTTGGCGTGATGCTTTTCAATCGACTTTTTCCAAACGAATGTGAATTTATTTGCGTTTGCTTCAAGCTTTGTGCCATCAATAAAAATCGCTTGTTGGTCAATCAGCTTCTCCTCAACAAGCCTACAACGAAATTGTACAAAGCATTGGCGCAGTAATTCCTTCATTTGTGGCTGAATACGAAAACGGTTAATGGTACGGTAACTAGGTTCATATCCTTGAGCTAGCCACATCATGCGGACACTGTCTTTTGTTAAATCTTCGATTCTTCGACCTGAAAAGACTGATTGAGTATAACCACACAAAATAATTTTCAACATCATCCGTGGGTGATAGGCTGGACAACCTGTTTCTTTTTGAAAAGGAGCGAAAGCTTCTGCAGGAATACTTTCGACTAGATAATGGATATGGAAGGCAATATCATTTTCTTGTAATTTCATTTCTAAATCTAGAGGTAATATTAATTGATTCATGTTATAATTTTTAAACATAAAGGACACTTCTTTCGTTTGAAATTTAGTAGTAGGATACTTAAATTTTAACAGAAGTTGTCCTTTTTTCATGCAAAAAAATAGCTGCTGATATTTTACTTTCGTAAAATGCCAGCAGCTATCCTATTTTTGAGGTTAGTTTTGTCCCAGCCTCTTTTTGGCGTTCCAATATTGTATTAACATTACAAAAACTACATAAATCACGGGAACTATAGCTGTAATTGTAACAAGTCCACTCCATCCAAGTCGCTCCCATAGCGGTCCTAATAAGGTACTTCCCACCCCTACCCCTATATAGTAGGAAACGAGGTATAGACTGGAGGCACTCCCTTTATGATGACTCGCCTCTCTACTAACGGAGGACGCTGCCAAGGAATGGGCTGTAAAAAATCCTAAGCACACTACACATAAGCCAACTACAATCATCCAAACTGAACTACTGTTTGTAAGTAAAATACCCATACTCAGCATAAAAACTCCAGATATGAGTACCTTTCTTTGTCCTATTTTTCCTGCCATCCAGCTAGCTAACGGGGAGCCAATTACCCCAAGCCCATATGCGAAAAATATATTTGAAACAGCATCAATTGAAAGTGAAAAAGGTGAATTAGTCAGATGGAATGGTATATATGTCCAAATCCCAGTAAAAGAAAGCTGAAGCACAATTCCTAATCCGAACATTAACAGCAGGGAAGGATTTTTAAAATGATAAGCAAAGCCATCTAAATCATCTCTAAAGCTCGCTTCCTGAGGCTGGAAATTTCTAGATTTAGGTAAAGTAACCAGCACTAATATAAAAACAAATATGCCACTAACCGCTAAAATATAAAAAGCTATTTCCCAAGAGAAATGCTCTGTTGCATAACCTGTCACGACGCGCCCTATCATTCCTCCTAAAGCATTACAGGATATATATAGGGCGGTTGCTACACTCAAAAATCTCTTATCTATTTCCTCACTTATATAGGCTAATACGGCAGCTGGCACTCCAGCAAGTAGGAAGCCCTGGATAAATCGTAAAATAATAATCCACACAAAATTATCCGAAAGAGTCATAAGAAAAAAAGGAAGCACCGAGCCAATTATAGAAAATCTAACGAAATTAGTTCTGCCAATCCGATCAGAGAAAAAACCTAAAACGATTAAACCAATTATAAGACCAACTGTTGTTAAGGACATCATCATACTAGAGTAAGAAACCTTAACGTCAAACTCCTTCGTAAACATCGGAAGTATGGGTTGAACTGAATACATAGAACCGAATATAAACATGGACGCTAAGCCCAGGCTCCCTACTATTCTCCAAAATTGAAAATCTCTAATAGAATATCCTTTAAAATTATTTGAATCACTCAATATTATCCCATTCTTTCAGGAAGCCACAAAGATAGCTGAAGCTATAAGAGCCACAACTCTTCTTAATCAATACCCCTCACTACAATTCCCTCAAGTGAGTAGTCAATCCTAGCTCCATATTAATTGTCATAATTATAACAAAATTCATTAGGTTAATGTTAAAGAATATCAACAACGCCAATTAATCTTTCTTCAAACTGAAAATAGCCAGACTTATAGCTGAAAATTTAAGCTACGTTAGTCCTTTGTATTTTGCTCCAATTTAATGCACAATAAATATATGAATCTTGAAGAGGTGAAATTGTGAAACCAGTCATACTCGCTGAGAAGCCAAGTCAAGCGAAGGCATATGCAGACGCTTTTTCAGTAAAACGCCATGAAGGCTATATAGAAATTCTCCCCTCACCTATCTTTCCCGAAGGAGCTTTTATTACTTGGGGAATTGGACATCTAGTAGAATTGAAGGAACCTAAAGCATACGATCCTAAGTGGAATAGATGGTCACTCGCTAGCCTTCCGATATTACCTGACCGCTATGAATTTCAAGTAGCTAAAGGTAAAGCAAAGCAATTTACGATAGTGAAAAAACTCATCAAATCTACCGACACAGTCATTAATGCATGCGATGTTGACCGCGAAGGCTCTAACATCTTTTATAGTATTTATAACCAAACAGGTGCCAAAGGAAAAACGATTAAACGTTTATGGATTAACTCACTAGAAGTAGATGAAGTTCGTAAAGGCTTTACTAACCTGCAGAACAATCAAAAGGACTTACTCATGTATGAAGAGGCAAAAGCTAGACAAATCAGTGATTGGCTTGTTGGTATGAATGCTTCTCGCCTATACTCCCTTTTATTAAAAGAACAAGGCATACAAGACGTATTTCCCATAGGACGCGTCCAATCCCCGACGCTATATTTGATTTATCAGCGTCATATGGAGATCGAGAACTTTGTTTCAGAGCCCTTTTATGAAATAGAAGCTTTATTTACTGCAGAGCATGGAAGCTATAAGGGAAAAGCAAAAGCAAAAGAGCCTAAAAGGGAAATTATTCGAGCGCTTTTAGCTAAGCATGATATTCAGCCTAATTCGCCAGGTGTGATTACCTCTGTAGTAAAACAGGACAAGAGAATTCCACCGCCACAGCTACATTCATTATCGACATTACAGGCTACAGCTAATAGATTGTGGAAAATCAGTCCAGCAGATGTGTTAAAAACGATGCAGGGACTATATGAAAAAAAGTTAGTCACTTATCCTAGAACTGATTCTCGTCACATTACTCCAAATGAGTTTGCTTATATCGTCGGACAAGTGGAGGAGTACCAAAAACTAATCAATAAACCGTTCCCAATAGCCTCTCGCTCTCCGAAAAAACGTTATGTGGATAGCTCAAAGGTACAGGAGCATTATGCTATTATCCCAACTAAAAAGATTCCATCTCAATCTGTACTTGCCAGACTGTCACCGATAGAGAGAAATCTTTACGAGGAAATTATTCGTACGACGCTCGGGATGTTTCATACGGACTATCTTTATACAGAAACAAAGGTTACCACTGAGGTAAACGGATTGCTATTCTTTACAACCGGCAAAACTGAGGTCGACAAAGGCTGGAAAGCTCTTTTTATTCAATCATCTAATGAAAAGGAAAAAGAAGAACTAACGCTTCCTCCTTTAACGGAGCAGGAATCAGTAGCAAGTAAGATTGAAATTAAAGAAGGCAAGACAACTCCTCCAAAACCATATACAGAGGGTCAATTAATCGCAATGATGAAAACCTGCGGTAAGCTAATAGAAGATAAAGATGAAACGGAGATTTTAAAGGAAGTAGAAGGTTTAGGAACCGAAGCTACTCGAAGTGGGATTATTGAAACCTTAAAAAGACATAACTATATAAAGGTAACGAAAAATATAGTTTCTATTACTGATAAAGGGCGTGTTCTTTGTCAGGCTATTGAAGGAAACCTTCTCTCCAGCCCTTCTATGACTGCTAAATGGGAAAACTATCTACGGAAAATAGGAAATGGGGAAGGCTCTCAAGATCGTTTTCTTGGTAGCATAGCCAAGTTTATCTATAGCCTGATTAATGAAACACCTACCCAACTTAAAACCAAAAACATTACGATCAAGCTTCCTCCTAGAGAACCAAGTTCGAAATATGCAAAGTTTAAGCAGGAACCGATTGCTCCATGCCCTAAATGTGGACAAGGATCCATTGTAGCACGTAAAAATTTTTACGGCTGTACAAATTATAAAAATGGGTGCACTCAAACATTTAATGGATTTTTCTTAAAGAAAAAAATTACGCCTAGTCAAATCAAGCTGCTTTGTACAAAAGGAATAACAAACACTATCAAGGGGTTTGAAGCTGAAAATGGTCAAAAGTTTGATGCAAAGCTTGCTCTAGAAGAAGGCAAAGTAAAACTAGAGTTTAAATAACCCAGACTGTTTACATGTTAAAGAGCAAAAGGAACCGAGCCATTTACCTCGATTCCTTTTGCTTTTTCTTTTATTCAAAGGGATAGGCGTACACTGTCTCACCAAGACGTCCTGTTGTAGTAACAGCTTGAGATAAGGAGTTTACAATCGCCTCCTCAGTCACTTCTGCTGCAGCTTGGAACAGATCATTCATGACAGCATGATCATCCCTTAGGACACTCCTTGGCTCCACGCTGTTCTCAGAGACATGTGGAATTTTATGAGCAGTTGAAAATGCAATAACAATATCGCCACTTCCATTGCTAAAGTGACTCCCTGTCCTTCCTAAGCCAATACCACAACGCTTGGCAACTCGCTTGAGCTGACTATTTCCAAGAGGTACATCCGTTGCTAAAACTATTATTATGGAGCCATCTGCAGGTGTAGGATACGACGGTACGGAACTATCATCCTTTGCTTTATACCGTTCTGCCTGGAATTCTTCTTTCTTTCCAAAGTTACTTAGCACCATGCACCCAATGGTATAGGCGATATCGCTGGAGGTATCATACACTATTCTGGAGGATGATCCTATCCCACCTTTGTGACCGAAACAAATCATTCCTTTGCCAGCTCCAACTGCTCCTTCTATAGAAGCCTCTGAAGTAGCATTTTGGATTGCGTCTATTGCATGCTTAGGTTCCACGGGAAGTTCACGTATAGAATTTAGCCTACCATCGTTACACTCTCCGACCACAATATTAATTGTCCCAGTAGACACTCCGATATCAGGATTTTCTTTTAGCATATACGCCAAAGTACCTTGAGTGACCGCTGGGACGCCAAATGTATTGGTTAGCATAATAGGAGCCTCAATTACCCCTAACTCATCCACCTGCACTAGACCAGTTGTTTTGCCAAAGCCATTTAATATATAGCTAGCTCCGACAACTTTTTGATGAAATAGGTTATCTCCATGTGGAAGTATCGCAGTGACTCCTGTACAAGCATGCTCACCTTCTTGAAGTTGGTAATCTAGCGTTACATGGCCCACTTGGACACCCTCTACATCTGTAATACAATTTTTTGGGCCCACTGGTAGCTTTCCGATTGTCACACCACGTTGTCGTATTTTCATTTGCTTCATATTTTATCCCCTTATTTTAGCTACTTCCATCCACCTATTTTGATAAGCAGATTTTATGAACTCAGGTTTTTCTCCATATATTTGTATGATATCCTTAATCTCTTCTGCCCAATAGGTTTCGTTTCGATTAATGGCCAGACTAGGATAACCTGATCCCCTTTGCAAATAGTCGGAGCTTGCAACTAAATACCATTTTTCATCTTCAATTGGAATCTCATTTAAATAGATAGTTTTAATATGCTTGCCATCGTGCTCAATTTTTAGTCCAGACACGTGTAATCTGCCCACAAATCTCCCCCTAAAACCTGGACCTCGACCTTCGGCCAAGCAAACCTGGGCATCTAAGGATGATTGCAGTGCTTCCTGAATATGCTTTCCTTGAATCTCAAAAAGCGTAGGATTCAAGGGAGAAGGACAAATTTCTATTAGTTTTTTTCTAGACATCTCATGGAAGATACCTGCATTACAAATACCACTGTTAATAAGTCCAATGTCTGCCTTTAGCATATCCTTCAATCCATCAGCAATCAGATTACTAATAGGATTCTCCTCCACTACATCGTGCCAAAGAGGATTCCCTAAGGTATATAGCGGTTGACTTAATACGTTAACCGCCTTTTTTTTATTTACTTTTAAAACTGAAATAACCTGAGGATCCTCTTGTATTTCTTTAGTTGATATAGTCTGGGAGTGGATTAGGTTAACCTTTCCGCTTGTCACTTCTATTTCAACTATTCCTAGGTACTCCCCATAGTTCCCAGCACTATTCATAATCGTATTATTAATTAACTTCGCTTCTGTGAATAGTTTATGGTCATGAGCTGATATAATAATATCAATTTCCTTTATTTCATTGGCTAACGGTTCATCTGCAAATGTGCCCACGTGGCTTAGCAGAATACACACGTCATATTTCCCTTTGTTTCTTTGAATCTCTTCCCGGATAGCATTCGTATAATCGTGCATATGAATGCCAAGACCATCATTAAAAACACTCATGTCTGGTGAAGAACCAGTAATAAGAAGACGAAGACCATTCTTTTCTAAAATAATGCTTTTATGTACTCCGTTAATAGTTGTGCCATCTTTTTTCACTAGATTGTTACTTATAAAAGGCACTGAGCTATTGCTTGCCATATGCTCTAGTGTATCGACTCCGTTAAACATTTCATTGTTACCGATTGTAATTGCATCATAACCACCAGCCTCTAGCAGCTCAAGGGCCGCTATCCCCCTAGTCCCCTGTAGCTCGATGCTTTTAAAATCAGCAAAATCTCCTCCATCTAATACAATTGTATTTTCATCTCGATGCTCTCGAATTAAAGAAACTATCTTTTTATAGTTATCAAATTGACTATGTATATCATTCGTATGTAAGATTTTTAATCTTGTCATGAGCTATGTCTCCCCCTAATTATTCTCCTATCATATCATATTCTAATAATTCCATTAACTCTAATATTTTCAAAATGTAAGCGTATTCCAATGTAATTAGGGAATAATTTTTACATAAGACTATTTAGGAGGTAATCAAATGGAAGTATTAAAAGTAAATGGTGAGTTAGATAAGAAAAAATTAGCTATTAGCATTCTAGTACCTGTTATAGGAGGTTCTATTACGGGCTGGTTAGCCAATCGTAATGCACAAAAAAAATACAAAAAGCTTAAGCAGCCTTCCTTCGCTCCCCCCGCTCCTGTCTTCCCTATTGTTTGGACATCCCTTTATGCAATGATGGGACTAGCCAAATATCGTGCTGATCAAAAAGTTCAACAAGGGGATAAGGAATCACCTGCAATTCCTCTCTATGACTTACAGTTAGGTTTAAATTTCTTATGGTCTTTCTTGTTTTTCCGTTGGGGTCTTAGAGGAACAGCGCTTATTGAAATGACCATTTTGTTAGGTGCCATAGCCATGACAGCATATGAATTTCAAAAGAAAGATACTACTGCCGGCGCATTAATGGTACCGTACATCGGCTGGGTAACCTTTGCCTTAGGATTAAACTTTGCAGTATGGAAGTTAAATAAATAACTAATAAACCCCAAATTGTATAAATCAATCTGGGGTTTGTTTGTTCATTTGTTTTGATATACTTAATGGAATAGATAAACACATTAGGGAGTGACAATATGAAAAATATAAAACTATCAATGATGGAAGCAGTTTTACTAGAATCTTTACGAAGTAATGGCGTGTCCAATCAGGAGTTACTTAGCAGTTTGGATGGTCGTTCCTGGGAGGAGACTTTTTCTACCGAATATGAAGCATTACTTAATATTTACAGCCAAGATAAACAACAATTTATTGAGCTCTTGGAAAATGGCTACTCCGTTAAATTTATCACTTTTAATGGATTAAAGAACTTACTTAAAATGAAATTCAACAAACTAGAGGAACAGGATTATAAAATTGTCGATAATACGTTTGAATTATTAGAGCTTAACCCACAACAATTAAGTACTTTAAGACAGCTTCTTTCTATCAACTGGGTAGTAGATGAGCACGAACGAGAAGGTTTAGACACTGACTTGATTCTAGTTAAATTAAAGCCTGTTGTGGTGTCTGAATAATTAGAAATAAGTGACTCCAAGTAAGGAACTGTAATTTTCAGTTCTTTTTTTAGCTATGGTGGATGAGTGAAATAAATATAAATTCATAAATTAAAAAGTAGATTTGATTTCCGCGCCAGCCGGACGCTTTCATTCGTCGATAAAGCTCTATTTATATAAAAAAAATCACATAAACAAAGTCGGAAAAAGGACTTCAACCAAATTACTTAATCTATTTATGTTTTTAATAGTCGTTTTTTACTTACTATAGTTGGTTGCTTGATGTAGTTTCAACTCCAAATCAGCCCACATATACTCTTTTGTTTTTTCATCCCAATTGAATATTAAAGCCATATATTCAATAATCTCTAGCTTCCATTTTTGTACAGAAGAAATGTTAAATAAGATGCTTCCTGTCCTTCTTAATAAATAATCTACTGGAGTCATAGCCATCTCATGCTCAATAGCATATTGAAGAGTTAGTTTAATAACCAATGGTAAATTTGTTTCTTTCAAAACCTTGTCTGCTAGTCGTAAAATTTCATCCGTGTTAGTACCATACATTGCAGCCAGCTTAGTTGCCTCTTTATTGGTTAAGCCAAGATCTACTAAGTCTTTTGCTTTCTTTGCTGTATAACTAGCATAGTCCGTTAGATTATCAAATTCTCCGCCAGATAGTTTTAAATTTTTGGTTATAGAATGGCCAACAATAATACCTTCATTCTTTAAATCCTTACATAATATATCAGTAATAGTCTCGGCCATTTTTCGGTATCCAGTCAACTTTCCACCTGCAATCGTTATAAGACCAGTTTCGGATGTCCAAATTTCATCCTTCCTTGAAATTTCAGAAGGTCCCTTTCCTTCCTCTCGAATCAACGGTCTAACTCCTGCCCAGCTAGACTCAATGTCATCTATCGTTACTTTTATATCAGGGAACATAAAATGAATACTTTGAATTAAATAATCTTGATCACTATTTTCTATGCGAGGATTAACTAGATCTCCTTCAAATATAGTGTCTGTTGTCCCTACATACGTTTTACCATCTCTAGGAATAGCGAATACCATTCTTCCATCTGGAGTATCGAAGTAAACAGCCTGTCTCAATGGAAATCTTTGCTGATCTATTACAATATGAATTCCCTTTGTATGCAACAAACTTTTACCTGCTATTTTTTTATCTAAACTAATTACTTTTTCAACCCAAGGTCCTGATGCATTAACTATTTTTCTCCCGAAAATATTTATTTTAGTTTCTGAAAATTGATCTATCACAGTTATTCCACGAATCTTTCCATCATCCGTATAAATCAGCTTCTCTGCTTTTACATAATTAAGTAGATCTGCTCCTTTTTCAAATGCCTTTTTTGCAACTTCTATCGTAAGCCTCGCATCATCAGTTCTATATTCGACATAATACCCTCCACCTAATAAACTTTCTTGCTTAAGTAAGGGTTCTTTTTGAATAGTCTCATTCCTAGTTAACATTTTTCTTCTTTCATGTCTTTTAACTCCTGCTAAAAAGTCATATACTAATAATCCGACAGAAGTCGAATACTTTCCAAATGTCCCTTTTTTATAGATAGGTAATAGCATCCACTCTGGATGAGTAACATGAGGGGCATTTAAATAAACAATTTCTCTTTCCTTACCAACATCAGCAACCATTTTTACTTCTAATTGTTTTAGGTATCGAAGACCGCCATGGACTAACTTGGTTGACCTACTGGAAGTTCCTGCAGCAAAATCCTGCATCTCTACTACTAATACCTTTAAACCCCTCGTAACACAATCTAAAGCTACTCCAGTTCCTGTAATGCCCCCGCCAATAACTAGGACATCATATGTAGTTCCCTCAAGGGTTGATAATAGTACGTTTCTTTCTTCATATGAAAATTTTTTCATTTTTATCTCCTTCACGTTAAAAAGACCATTACAATAAACTTGCCCTAGGCAAGTATTGTAATGGTCTTCTCTGAATTCTCTGACCAAATTTATATTATTTAGAAAAATTTAAATATGATATAATCAAAATAACCAAAAGATGAAAAGGTGAGCATTTATGAGTTTAGTAGACATGGTAGAGTCCCAAATAATCGCTGCTGTTACTAATGAGCAGGATTTAAAGCAAGCAATTACCAGTAAGGCGAATATTATCTTTCTTCTTACTGGAAATCTGATGACAACAGGCGAACACATAAGTAAAATTAAACAGGCAAACAAATACGTTTTCATCCACTTAGATTTCATAGACGGCATTTCTAGTTCAAAAACAGCCTTAACCTTCGTAGCAGATCAATGGAAACCGACTGGCATTATTACTACAAAGAGTCATGTAGTAAAGTTAGCTAAAGAAGTAGGACTAATGACAATCCAACGTATATTTTTGCTTGATCGTAATGCTGTTACTAAAGGGATTGAAATGGTTAATTCCTGTCGTCCAGATGCTGTGGAAGTAATGCCTGGAATTATGCCAAAGGTAATTGACCAGCTTTCATCAAGTCTTACTTTCCCTATAATAGCTGGTGGCCTTATAGACAACATTTCAGAGGTACATCAAGCCTTAGAAAATGGAGCTTTAGCAATTTCTGCCGGAGTACCGGAGATGTGGAATTTTAATTTATAAAGAGAGTATATCTCTTACACTCTCTAGAATATATTTAGGTTTATGGACAGGATTTTCTAACATGGTTGGTGTTGTAATTCCTGTCATAACTAAAACAGATTTCATCTCGGCATCATTACCCATTTTTATATCAGTTTCTAATCGATCACCAATCATAAAACAATTGCAAGCTTCCATCTGCAAAACGTTATTTAGTACATAATCTGCCATAAGAGCAGACGGTTTTCCTGTGACGATTTTGACCGGCTCTCCTGTTGCTCCTTCTAGAGCGCCGATCATTGCCCCGCAGTCTGGTATTTCCCCTCCCATAACAGGACAAGTTCGATCAGGATTCGTAGCTATAATTTCTGCTCCATTTCTCCACGCTTGATATGCCTGGTTTAACTTGTCATAATTAAACTCCCGATCCCATCCTAACACGACATGGGAAGCTTTAGCGGAGAAATCCGCTAACTTGATGTTCCCTTCCCTAAGTTCTTCAAATAGAGGTGCTTCTCCTATTACATATACCGAGTCTTCTGGTTTCATAACCTTTTTTAAATACAGAGCAGTAATATAATTCGAGTTAATAACTTCCTCTAATCTCACTTCAATATCTAAAGCTTTTAACTTTACTACATAATCTTTTCTACTTGCGATAGATTTGTTTGTAAGAAATACTACTTTGTCCCCTCTTGCCTTCAAGCTTTTAATAGCTTCCGGAACTCCAGGGATTATCTCATTATCAATGTAGATAGTTCCGTCTAAATCAAAAATATATCCATTCACATTTTTCACTCCAATAAACTATAACTGTTGTTTTCTTGATAAGAAATTAGCTACTCCTTGTAATAGAAGTACAAGTACAATAAGAACAATCGACATCGCAGCAGCTGAGTAATATTCAGCACGGAGAATATTTTGGAATATAGCTAAGCTCATTGGTGCCCATTCAGGAGGGGCCAGTAGTATAGATACGCTCGCCTCTTTAATTACGGTTATAAATACTAAAACGGATCCAGCTGCTATTCCAGGGAGCATAAGCGGTCCGACTATAGTTATTGCAGCAGTTAAAGGAGTTGCTCCAAGATTGATAGCTGCCTCCTCAATGTCCTGCTTGATTGCTCTCATCGCTCCCATAGTAGACCTAACCATATACGGCAGTCTTCGGATTGTATACGCAATAATTAGTAGCACAGCAGTACCAGTTAACTGTAATGGAGCGGTGTTAAATGTTTGAATCAAAGCTATACCAAATGCAATTCCAGGGACCACTAGAGGTATCGAAGCCATGAAATCTAACTTAGATGAATTTTGTCTTACTACAAAATAAGAAACAAAAGTTGCTATGATTACACTTAACACTAGCGCTCCGGTCGCTAGCATTATACTGTTTTGTATATTCCCCATAGAGGTTGAAAAAATAGTTTTATAGTGATTAAGGGTATAACCGTTAGGAAGTAAATCTTTCCCCCACGTAGTAGCAACAGATTGTAAGGCTACTGATAGCATAGCTAAAAGAGGGATTAAAACTACTAAAAAAGAGTATCCTGATAATATTCTTGTTAATAATTTGTTTTCTATTAATTTTTGTTTTTTTGGCTTACCAGAAACAGAACCATAATTTCTACTTTTCGTAAATAAGTGTTGAAGCCAGAAAAAGAATGCTGCAACAATGACCATGACTACTGTTAAAATGGCCGCACCACCCCAGTTAAAGAAGCCGGCTATTTCACGATAAGCCTCCACTACCAACAGGTTTAATTCTTTCGGAGCTAGTACAATCGGGGTTCCAAAATCCGAAAAACTCACCGTAAAAATTAATAATGCACTCGATATAATACCTGGAAGCGCTAATGGGAAAGTGACAAAGACAAATGTGAACCAATTCTTCGCCCCTAAGTTTTGCGAGGCCTCTTCTAAACTAATGTCGCTTATTTTAAATGCAGCCACTAATGGCCATAATGCGTAAGGGAAAAAGAAAAACACTTGTACCATGACTACGCCTGTCATGGAATAGGGATCAATTAGCATCCCTTCCCCACCTAATAGGTTATATATTTCAGTTATCCAGCCTGCTCGGCCAAACATTATAATAAAAGCATAAGCAGAGATAAAAGTAGGTACTATAAGCGGTATTGTACATAATGCCGAAATTGTCTTTTTAAAGGGCATTTTAGTTCGTGCGATCCCATAAGCCATAGGAATGCAAAGTGTAATGACAATAACAGTTACTAAAAAACCTAAATATAAACTATTTTTCAAGGCATCTAAATACCCAGAGTTTGTAAAAATCTTTTTATAGTTCTCTAACGAAGATCCTTTTAACTTTTCGATAGTTGAACTAAAAATTGTAGGATCTGTTATAGAACCCAAAATATTAATTGGCTGTCCAGTGAAGCTTACAAGAAACACTGAAAATAACGGTAGTAGCATGAAAAGGCCAAAAAATACGTATATAAATATTTTTACTACTGACAAGCCACTGAAGTTTTTTAATGATTTCTTCATATCAATAGCACCCTTTCAAACTCTACTGTTAGCTTCACTTCTCTTCCTTCTTCGAATATATTAGCTCCTGTAGAGTAAGTTGTATCCACGATTAATTGATATTCTCCAACCTTAACATCATAGCGAACTATCGATCCTAAATAAGTTGACATAAGCACCTTTCCAACTACAACATTCGTTGTTGAAGAATCTACCACACTATCAACAGGCTCTACCATTACGTGTTCCGGACGTATAATAATATCTACTTCATCCTTAGTAGACTTATTAGAGGATTTCAATTGAAAACCATCTCCACTAACAATAAGCAAGCCATTTTCTTCTCCTATAACTTTCCCCTTTAATATATTGGAAGTACCAACAAAGTCAGCTATAAAAGGTGTAGACGGATTACTATATAAATCTGTTGGTGTTCCAATTTGCACGATTTCCCCTTTGTCCATCACTGCAATTCGATCGGCCATACTCATCGCCTCTTCTTGGTCGTGTGTAACAAAAATAGTTGTGATTCCTAAATCCTGTTGAATGGATCTAATCGTATTCCTCATCGAGTGGCGTAGCTTTTGATCAAGATTTGAAAGTGGCTCATCCATCAACAACACGGCTGGCTCCATCACCAACGCCCTAGCCAGGGCAACCCTTTGCTGTTGCCCTCCGGAAAGCTCGCTAGTTAGACGATTCGCATATTTATCTAATTCAACGTATTGTAGAATTTTCATCACTTTCTCATGTATTGCTTTTGGTGTCTTTCCTAATCTTTTATTCAATAACCGTGCGTAAATCCCGAACTGTTTAACAGGATTACTAGAGTTTAGCTCTTTAATATTTAAACTGTAGGCAACATTGTCAAATACATTCATATGAGGAAATAATGCATAGCTTTGAAAAACCATGCCACAATTACGCTTATTTGCAGGAATGTTCTCTACTTCATTGTCCCCTATGTAAATTTTTCCTGAAGTAGGGCTTTCAAAACCGGCAATACATCTCATAGTGGTCGTTTTACCACATCCCGAAGGACCAAGAAGAGCGAAAAACTCGCCCTCCTTGATTTCAAGGTTAATATCATGAAGTGCAGTAACGTCCCCAAATTTTTTCGTGATGTTACTAATTTTTACTGATCCCATTTATATTCACCCTTATTTATTGAAATTTATCTTTCCATTCGTTTCTCACTCTGTCGTAGTTTTCGTTAACCCAATCTATATCTAAATCTACCGCTACCTCTTTAACTTTTTCTAAGTTCAATGGTGTTTTAGATTCTACGTTTGGATTAATTGGTATATGATACCAGTCTGCCATAATTTGCTGAGCATCCTCTGATAATAAGAAGTCAATAAATTTCTTACCACCTTCAGCATTTGGACCTCCTTCTATTAAGGAAGCTGGGTTTACAAGAACTGGTGTCTGATCAGGAACAATGAAGTCTACACTTTCTCCCTTACTTTTTTGTTCATATGCCATAAAGTCAAAGCCAATACCAATATGAGCTTCTCCCATCGCTACTCCCTTAGTTGGAGCGGAACCAGAGTCTGGCATGGAGTTAGATTGCTTAACTAATTGCTCAAAGTACTTCCACGCCTCATCCTCACCCTTTCTCATCATTTGATCCATAACCATTAATGTTGCAGTCCCAGAAGCTGCTGGATTAGGAAATTGAATTTTTCCTTCCCACTTAGGATCTAACAGATCTTCCCACGTTTTTGGCGCTTCTTCCTCAGTTACTAACTCCGTATTATATGAAAATCCTAGAACGAAAATTTCGATTCCAACATACTTTCCATCTTCATGCTTCATCTTAATACCATCTTCAACTATGTCCCAATCTGCTGCAAAATCTGGAATATACTCTGCCAAAATACCACGCTCTACAGCTGCTTCAAAAGGTAGTATTCCTCCTCCGCCATACCATACATCAGCTTTTGGATTATCTTTTTCTGCTAGCATTTGATTCACAAGAACGTTTGTGCCAGCGTATTGAACATCAACTTTATCACCGTGCACTTCTTCATATTTAGCTGCTAATTCTTTAGTAAAATCAGGTGTTTCAGGAGAATAAAGAGTTATTCGTCCCCCTCCACTTCCTCCTTCACTTGATTCGTCCCCTGCACAACCGGTTAAAATACTCCCTGCAAGCAACATACTTGCAACTAGCCCTGTCATTTTCTTCACCTTGAATCCCCCTTTATTTGTGTTAATGGCAAAAAATAAAGATGAACGCCAAATGTAAGCCTTTTCAAAAAGGCTTACATTTAGGCTTTCATCTCATCGTCTCTGCCTAGTTATTTAACTAATTTAAATTATACAATAAATTCTGACGATTACAACTATTAAAATTCAATATAGATTAATATAGTACAATACTATTTATTTATTCCATGTGAGTTCTATAGATTCTTTATTACCACTTAATAATAATTCTTTTCTCCCTCTTGTTTTTCCTCACTCACTACTTCTATCCTGTTTTTAATAAAAAAACAAAAAATTTATAGAAATTAAATTATTTTGCAATAATCCTCTGCTATACTCCTTTTGAACTTAAAATATTTCCTAGGAGTGAATGTATGATTAAAAGAGTTAGCGATAAAAGTGCAGTTAGCAAGATATTCCTTTCGCTACTGTTAATTGTTTCCATGGTTATTCCTTTTCTCTCTGTATCCAAATTCGAAGCAGCTGAACCTATTTCAGTGGCAGACGCAATTAGCAACAATACCGGAACAGCAACCGTACAAGGATATATAGTAGGTACCGCATCGTCTGGCACATCTTACGACCAAGAAGCACCTTTTACTGTAGCAACCAATGTCGGCTTAGCCGATTCTCCAGATGAGACTAATCCAGCTAATATTCTCCCAGTACAGCTTCCGACCGGTACTGTACGTTCTGGACTAAATTTAGTAGACAATCCAAACTTGTTCCAAAGTGAAGTTACGGTAACAGGAACTTTGGCTGCCTATTTCTCAGTTCCTGGCATGAGAAGCGCAAGTGCCTATACTATAATCTCTGAGGGAGAGACACCACCGACTGACGTTGAAATAGTAGACAATATTGCAAAAGCGCGAGCTATTACAGACCAAAACAAAGTCATACGTGTGACTGGAACCGTGACAACTGGTCTTGGCTATTGGGGAGGTAAAGCTTTCTATATTCAAGATGAAACAGGTGGTCTCTATGCATATACTAGCTCTGCTGATGTAGATCCAGGGGATATCGTTGAATTAGAAGGAAAGGTTAGCCCCTATAGTGGAGAGCTGCAAATTCAGCCTACTACTATAAAAAAGCTCTCTTCTGGTAACCCTTTACCGTCTGTTCAAGAAATAACACCTGCTGGAGTCAATGAACAGACACAAGGTGAAAGAGTACTACTAAACAATGTAACTATTTCTAATCTAACAGCGGTTAATGATTTTGGAACTTTTGAATTTACTGCCACACACGAAAACGGTGAATCCATCATTATTCGAAATGATAATCGCAACGGTCTTGATTATGAAACCTTTACTAAGCAATATAAAAACGGTGATTTAATTCATGTATCTGGTATTGGATCCATTTTTAACACTACTTTCCAAGTTAAAACACTTGGTTTAGAAAGCTTTGAGCAAGTAAACAAGCCTGCCGTGTATCCAAATATCTACCCTGGAACCGTCTCAGAAGGAACAGAAGTTACTTTAACGACTCCTTGGGAGACAGCCAGCATTTATTACACACTAGATGGCTCTGCTCCAACCATTTCAAGTACCAAATATACTAAACCTATTACTTTAACAAAAGATACAACCATTAAGGCAATTGCAATTGGTGACGATACCTCAGAAATATTCACGTTTAC
This sequence comes from Psychrobacillus sp. FSL W7-1457, assembly GCF_038593405.1. Taxonomy (NCBI): domain Bacteria; kingdom Bacillati; phylum Bacillota; class Bacilli; order Caryophanales; family Bacillaceae; genus Psychrobacillus; species Psychrobacillus sp. FSL W7-1457. Next base: position 444,612 of record NZ_CP151993.1, on the reverse strand, counting down.
GTATACTGTTTTAAAAACAGATAATCTCTCTATCCGTGATATCCAAGGACAAGGTCACTTTTCTGATTATGAAGGTGCAACTGTACAAAATATTACTGGTGTAGTAACACACTTGTATAATTCAGCTAATTTTGTTATTCAGGATATCAACCCAGATGATAACCACCATACATCTGAAGCAATTATTGTTAATAAAAGCTCTAATGGTTTAAAGGTTGGCGACTTAGTAACAGTTGCCGGGACAGTAGAGGAATGGTATTACGATGGCTATTCTGACATGAAAGCAAACGACCTACCAATCACTAGAATCAGAGCTACTGAAACACTTAAAACAGGAACTGCAGAGCTACCAGAACCATTAGTAATCGGAGAGGATATTCATCCTCCGACAGAGCTTATTGATAACGATGGTCTGACTTCCTTCGATCCTCTTGAGGACGGAATAGATTTTTGGGAATCAGTGGAGTTAATGCGCATAGCTGTACCAAATGCAAAAGTCGTTGGTCCTCAAGACTATGGTGAAATTGTGGTAGTGGCTGGCAATTCGGTTAATACTACATTTAATGCTCTAGGTGGTATTAATATTTCTGCTGATGACTATAACCCTGAAAGAATTACAGTATTAATCGATAATGAGAACTATGATGCAAAATCTGGTGATTATTTTACAGAGGAGATTGTCGGAGTCATGGGCTTTGGTTTTGGAAACTTTAAGCTATGGACTGATGAGGAATCACTCCCTTCTATCACTCGTGTTGAAAAGCCTATTACGATAACGGAGATCGTTCCAAGCGAAGAAAAGCTGACGGTCGCTGCTTATAATATAGAGAATTTCTCCGCTAACATCGAAAGCACACCAAACGAGAAGGTTGTAAAAATTGCACAATCATTTGTTGAAAATATGAAATCTCCAGATATTATTACATTAGTAGAAGTTCAAGATAACGACGGTCCTACTGAATCTGGGAATTCCGATGCTTCTGCAAGCTATGAGCGGTTAATTGCTACCATTGTGGAGGAAGGCGGACCTGCATACGAATGGACGGATATTGCACCTGAATATAATCGTGATGGTGGACAACCTGGAGGAAATATTCGAGTTGGCTATCTATACAACCCGGAAAGGGTAACACTTTCTGAGGGTACAAAAGGAAGTTCAACTGATTCCGTTGCTTGGGATGAGGGAGGAAATCTCACTTTAAATCCTGGACGTATTTTAGACTTACCTTTGGAAAATACCCGTAAGCCACTTGCTGCACAATTTGAATTCCAAGGTGAAAAAGTAGTTGTAATTGGTGCTCACTTAAATTCTAAGGGTGGAGATCAACCTTTATTCGGGAAAAACCAGCCACCTTTGTTAGGATCAGAGGCTGAGCGAATCGAGATTGCAACTATGATTAATAATTTCGTAAAAGCAGGACAAGCAAAAGACCCTAACTTGAAGGTTATAGTGGCCGGAGATATGAACGACTTTGAGTTCACTCCTGCATTAGCAGCTTTAAAGGGCGGAATATTAACTAATATGGTAGAAAAAGTTCCTGCAGGTGAACGATTCTCGTATTACTATCAAGGGAACAACCAAGTCTTAGACCATATTTTGATAACAAATAATTTAGCAGAGAAAACTGCAGTGGATATGATTCATATCAACGCTAACTATATGGATATTCATGGACGTGCCTCTGACCACGACCCAATTATTATTCAAGTTGACTTGAAGGAACAAGAGTCACCATCTCTGCCTAATATCCTTAACCTAAAAGTGGATAAAAAGCATGTTAAAATAGATGTTAATAAATCATCAACATTTAAGCTTACTGCTATGATAAATAATAAAGGAAAGAAAAATTCTACTATTGATGTAACTGCAGATGCAGAATATAGTGGCTATGATACAAATATCATTTCTGTAAATGAGGGAGTAATTACGGCTAAATCTGCTGGAAGCACTACCATTAAAGCTACTTATAGTAACAAATCCGTAACTATTAAAGTAACTGTACAAACAGAAAAAATGGGAAGAAAATAGTTACAGCAAAAAGTATAAATGATATCCATTCACAAAAGAATCCTATCCCTGTAAAAGGTGATAGGATTCTTTTATGTTTATTCATTGTCTACAAATTTCCCATGGCTTGGTTTGGCAATTCGTTTAAATTCACTAACTAATAAATGCAGATTGCTTTTAAGTATTTCTCCATGCATTGGAAGTCCGTGACCAGTTACTGCTATATCAGGCTTCAAGGAATCTAGAAGTTTTACGGAGTATTCTGCATCCTCCCAATTTGTTGTCAGGTAACGAGGTGGTCCACTTATTTCTTGTTCTTGTGTAAAGACCTTGTATAAATACTCTTGTTTGACCGTAACAAATGCATCACCGGCAATCAATATTCCGTCTTCTTTTCTAAACAGCGAAATATGCCCTGGGGAATGGCCTGGAGTATGAAACCACTTAAAACCTGGCATAAAAGGAACAGAGCCATCCTCTGGCAAGATGTGTACATGATCTCCCAGGTCTATTGCTTTAACAGGAAACATTCCAGACATTTTGGAAACCATTCCTCCTTCTACGGAAGTATCCGGATCTGGATAATCCTGCGCTCCCGTTAAAAAAGGAAGTTCCAGTGGATGAGCATACACAGGGACATTCCACTTTTCAACTAGCTCTTTAATGGCTCCTACATGATCAAAATGTCCATGTGTTAAGATGATCGCCCTTGGTTTTTTATTCTCACCAAAACGTTCTTCAACTATCTCTATAATCTTATCAGCAGATTGAGGCATTCCAGCGTCTACTAAAACGAAATCATCTGTACCTGGCTTCCCTACTAAACAAATGTTTACAATTTGAATGGTGTAACAAAAGACATCTGGTAGAATCTCTAAACCTATACCACTACCAACAGATGTCGTTGGAATATACTTATAATCGTCTCCGTAAGATATCGAATTGTCCATAATATTTAATCCCCTTCCATATTATCTTAGTTTCTCTTCCCTCCTCAAATTTATACTTTATTATCGTTTACACTTTTACCGATCATTTTAAACCTTCTATCTCTTGATTTTGTATAAATAACATAAAGTCCCTGCAATAGTTTCGATATATATAGCTTCTCTTCTTACATTAATATTTTCCTATGGGGAAACAATAATCCAACCTCTCTCCAAATGATTAAAGAATAATTAGTGTATGTATAAAAAAACAAAGGATGGCTTTTATAATCATCCTTTGTTTTCATCATAATATTTAATGTTTAACTAACCTTAAAAAATCCTGTTCTCCAACTATTTCTAAAGGAATCCCCTTTTGGATTAAGTCCTCGGCTTTTTGCATTTTGGAGCTTTTTACACCCTCTACATATTTCATGAGCGCTTGATCTCCAACTACTAAAAAATTTGTATCTATGTCTACAGTCCCTTTACAGGTAGCTCCACGGTCAGCAGCATATTTAGCTGCATTCGATCTTGTCATAGAATCCATTTTTCCTGTAAAGACAATATTTGCACCATAAAATGGATGACGAGTATTTTTCTCTATATTGTCTGGAACTATAAAAGGAAGGGCCATGTCTTCCTTGCTCTTTTTTACTCTTGAAGGAGCTTTCTTAGTATCAAGGGAACTATTAACTTTGATCTTGTGTAACAGAGACATTTCTTTTAATGAGCTGGTTCTTGTTTTTTTCATTGCCTCGATTGTTATTAATGCTGCAGCTCTTGCATCCTCCAATGCATCATGATGTTTGAATTGGATACTTAAATAGTTGGCTACTGTGGATAGTTTATGGTTGTACAAATCCGGCCATATTTTTTTAGCAATTCTATAAGAACAAGCATATTGGAATCGAGGTTGTTCTTCGTAGCATCTATTAACCGATTCTTTTAGTACACCAATATCGAAACTTGCATTATGGGCTATAATCGTTTGTTGATCTATATAAGGTTTTAGCTGTGGCCAAAATTCTTGAAATGTTGGTGCATCCTGAACCATGTAATCTGTAATTCCATGAATTTTTGTATTGTAATAATTAAACTCACTAAGTGGATTAATAAGTGTTTGAACTTCTTCTATTATTTCACCATTTCTTACTACTACAATTCCAACTGAACAAGCACTAGTTCGTAAACTATTGGCAGTTTCAAAATCTATTGCAACAAAATCCATGTTTACCACCTCTAATTTTTCGTATGCTACCATTATCTCATACTAGTAACTTTAGACATAGAAAAACCCTCTAAATAGAGGGGGTTTCTATGTCTAATATAATCTATTGACTGGTGAATGCTCGTCTAGCTTTTTTTGACGTTCTAGTTTTTCTTCCTGTTGCTGTTGATTAACTCTTCGTTCTTCCTCGTCCAATTCCGTCTGATCGTCTCCAAAAGCTGCTGGACCTAAATTTGGATCTGAACCTGGAGACTGTGACCCATAAGATTTTTCTTCTACAGTTATACTCTCCTCAATGGTAGGGCGCTTGTTCTGTACTAACTTGTCCTCTTGCATGGTATGTCCTACATGATCCTCATCTCTTACAAGCAAAGGGTCTGTAGCAAAGGTTTCACCTCTAACGAATTTATCCTGTGGCTCATCTAGTCGACCATCTGTTTCGTTCACCATATTATTTGTAGAAGGAGTAAAGCCATTGTCCTTAGCATAATCCGAGATTGGCTCTTCTCCTTCAGTAAAACGACTTTGCACTACATCCGTTCCGACTGTATCTGTATAGCCTGTGGTTGCAGCAGCTTCAGCATTCGCGCTAGCTCCTAGGGAATCCCCTTCAGGCACAGTGTCTGTATATAATACAATACTTCCTGAAGCTACTTCCTTTGCATATTGTTCTGCTTCTTCTTCAGTTAAGTCTAGCTTTTTTAGTCCCTCTACAATTGCAGATTCTCCAGTAAACCACGATTTAAATTTGTCTATGAATGTACCAGCTTCGTGAGTGGTTACATCCGAATAGCGATTTAACGCATTCAAGTGAGTACTTTCTGATGAAATTACATGAATATCACTCTCTTCATATCCTTGTTTTTGCAGATGTTCTAATTTTTCATACATATCTTCCTCAGTCCGAGCAATTTCAATTTTTCTGTTTGAATTTAAGTTCATGGGTATTCCTCCTATTTTTTTAGTTTTTATTTAATGTGTTATTGATTGAATACCCACGTTACAAACTTTCTAACCTTCCCCTCTATTTTTTAACATTAATTTAATATTTTACATATTATATTAATCACGTTATTTCTAATTCTCTACACACGTTCAATCAAGAAAGAACAAGATAATATTGATTTCCGCTTTTACAGATACCTTCTGAAGATTAGCCTCATTCCACTGGTAAAATTAATTCATTGTTTTAAAATAAAAAAGCTTTGTTAAAGTTATTGGTTGATTTTGACTAACAATTCTTTTTTATAGTGACTATAAACATAAACAAAGGAACGTTCAAAATGGCTATTAAGAACATAAATAGATTGTGAAATTGGGGTTGGTGACAGTTTTTAGCTTTGTTTATGCGAGTAAATTTTTTTAATGCTTTATAGATGCTAAAGCTGTTCCATTTATTGATTGGAGCGGCCAGACGGCGACTCCTACGGGATGAGTGAGACAGATAAGACATCACAACCACGCACGTTAGCGATGGGTGATGGCTTATCGCTCACCCCGAGGAAAGCGTCCGGTTGGGGCGAAAAATCAATTCTACTCTCTGTTCTAAGATTTCTTTGCATTATAATCAACCCTACCTTTAACATAGCCAATAAAAAAGGTATCGGAGTTAATCTCCCGATACCTTTTCTCACATTCATAAATAAAATTTATTTATTATCTTTGTACTCAATTTCTTGACCATCCTCGTAAAGAATCTCAAGGTCAAATTCAGTATAGTCACTTATCCCAAATGCTGTATTAACTTTTTCTATTACTTCTTCCTTAGTCATATCGTTTGTTAAAGCTAAATCAGTAAAGATTGGCTTTAAGAATTCGTAAGCTTCATCTCCGTGAAGTTTTTGAGAATCTAAGGAATTTACATACTCTGCTTCCACTCCGTTTGTTTCCACTTCAAAGGAAGCTTCTACTGCATCTCGCTGTTCAGCAGTATCAATATCTAAATCAAAAGAAGTAAAACCAAATTCGCTTTCTACTGCTTCAGTGGTAGGCGGATCGCTAACCTCCTCCTTGTCTCCACATGCCCCTAAAAGAAGAGCCGCTGATAAAAAAGTGCTGCTTAATACTTTACCTTTACTACTAATCATAATAAGTCCCTCCTTACTAATTTATCGCTATTACTATTAATAGCATTGTCTAGAAAATGATTTCTTAAACATTAGTAAGAATTATCCTGGATATCGTTTATCTGTTGCGGAAGTATTTTTAGTCTTGCTATGGTTACTTTCATCTTTTACTTTTTGATTTAATTCCTCCATAGGAATGGGATCTACATTTTTCATCGCTTCATCTCTATCAAAGATACTTTCCTTTTCAGTGTCTAGAAGATCAGGATTGTCTAATATACGTCCAGGAATATCTTGTTTTTCTGAATCCTTATCGTTTACGTTATGGTCATTTACATTCTTTTTGTCCATTATTTATCCACTCCTTCTTCGTTTATTTATGTATATCCTTTTAGACAATCACTAAACATTTTCGACAAGTTTCACAAGTACAACCGAACCAAAAGACCTAATCATATATATTTAGCACTATTTTTACAAAATAGGGGGTTTTTTTATTTTTTTCAACAATACGTGAAATAAACTCTTAAGAATCCTACTTCTTTAGACTTATCACGATTCTTTTTACAAAAACAATTATAAATACCTAAACCTTTATAAACCAAATCCAAGACTATGAAATTACTAAAAAAACAAATTAGTGCGACATATTGATTATTTTCCTTCCATACACTCAATTTACTCGTCTTGTCTATACTCTCTCACTCTATTTTAAATGTTCTGAATATATGGTAAGTTCTAGTAGATATATTAAACATATTCAGAGGAGGAAAAGGGATTGGGAATTAAGAAAAAAACTACTATTCTAGCAGTGGTAACATCGCTAATGTTTAGCTCTGCATCATTAGGATTAGCAAGTCCTGTAGCTGCAAAACAGATAGAAAAATCTATCACCAATACTCAAGCGCAGAAAACACCAAGAGTACCAGAAAGGCTACAAGTTCCAGAGAATCCTAGCGAAAAGGTGCGAATCATTGTGGAACTGGAAAAGGCTCCAGCCATTGAGACAGCAACCAAAAAAGGGGTTTTATACAAGAACCTATCGAAATCTGAAAGAAAATCAGTTGAATCTGCTATTGAAACCGATCAACGTAATGTAAAAGACAAAGTTAAAAGAGTTTCAAAAAATATACAATATAAAGAAGAGTTTACTGCAATATTTAATGGATTCTCTGCTGAAGTAGATGCTAGAGACGTTGCAGGGATTGGCCTAATTGATGGCGTCAAAAGAGTCTATGAATCTACAGAATATGACCGTCCAAAAATAACACCTCAAATGGTACATTCTAAGGAACTTGTACAAGCCCAATTGGCTTGGGAGAAATATTCCTTTAAGGGTGAAGGAATGGTTGTTGGTGTCATCGATACAGGAATAGATCCTAACCACCGTGATATGGTCCTATCGGATGAAAATACGGGAGAGATTACTTCTGCAGAAGTAAATGCGTTATTAAATGATGGATCTATTGAACCTGGTTTATTTTTCACTCCAAAGGTTCCATTCGGTTATAACTATATGGATGAAAATACAGAGATTCGAGACATTGGTCCTGATGCTTCCATGCACGGAATGCACGTATCCGGTACAGTAGGTGCTAACGGAGATGAAGAAAATGGTGGTATTAAGGGGGTTGCCCCAGAAGTGCAGCTTCTTGCACTGAAGGTATTTGGTAACGACCCATTATTCCCTTCTACGTATGGAGACGTTTATGTAAAGGCAATGGATGATGCAATTAAACTTGGTGCGGACGCGTTAAACATGTCCCTTGGTTCAACTGCAGGATTTGTAAATAGTGAAAGCCCAGAACAGCAAGCAGTAACTCGCGCGCAAAATAATGGATTACTTGTAGCTATCTCTGCCGGTAATTCTGACATGTTTGGCTCAGGCACTTGGTATCCATATGCTTCTAACCAAGATTATGGTTTAACAGGTTCCCCTTCTGTTTCAGAAGATTCATTTGGAGTAGCTTCCTATGAAAATGATTCAATAACTGCTTCTAGCTTCCAATATGCTTTTGATGGAACTGATGCTGGACGAGCAATGTTCTTACTGGCAAATGATAAGGAGCCTGCTGATTTACCTGGCGATTCCTACGAGGTTGTTGAAGCTGGATTTGGTACACCAGAGGATTTCGCTAGTAAAGATGTAGCGGGTAAATTTGCTTTAGTTTCTCGTGGCAGTATTTCATTTGTCGAAAAGGGCTTAAATGCGCAAGAAGCTGGCGCGATTGGAGTTATTGTATATAACAATGCAGCAGGAACTATTAATATGGCTTCTGACCCTGCGATTCGTATTCCATTTATGTCTGCCTTACAAGCTGACGGACTAGCTATCAAAGCTGGAATTGATGCTGGCCAAAGAGTAACTGTTTCATTTGATGGTAAATATATTGATACACCAAACCCTACTAAAGGTAAGATGAGTTCATTTACTTCTTGGGGTCCAACTCCTAACTTAGATTTTAAACCTGAGATTACTGCTCCTGGTGGAAATATCTTCTCTACGTTGAACGATAATAATTACGGATTAATGAGTGGTACATCCATGGCAGCTCCACACGTAGCTGGTGGTACAGCATTAGTATTAGAGCGTGTAAATGAAGAATTTGGTTTGACTGGCGCAGATCGTGTTCAGTTTGCTAAAAACCTTATGATGAATACTGCAAAGCCAATTGAATTAAAAGCTGGCGAATATGTATCACCTCGTCGCCAAGGAGCAGGGATTATGCAACTTGCTAATGCTTTAGAAACGGATGTCTTAGTTACTAATAGTGCAACAGGTGAAGCTAAAGTAGCATTAAAAGAAATTAGTGGAAATCAATTTAACTTCTCTTTAAAAGCTAAGAACTATAGCAATGAAGCAAAAACTTATAATGTGGATGTACAATTACAAGTAGACCGTCCAGTGAACGCTGGAGCTAACTACGTAACGATTCCAAATAACGAAACTTATGGTTCTTATGTTTTAGAAGAATCAGATGCTGACGTGTCAGCACCAACGACTGTCACAGTTCCTGCAAATGGAGAAACTACTATTCAGGTATCAGTAGACGCTTCTAACTCTGAGTGGTTAAAGCAATACTTCTCTAATGGTTACTTCATCGATGGATTCGTGCGTTTAGTCGATCCTTCTGAAGAAACTTCTGGAAATGTGCCATTAACTGTTCCATTCTTTGGTTTTAATGGATCTTGGGATGATGCTTCTATTTTTGATGAATTCCTATGGGAAGATTTAACGTACTGGGGATTCCAAGGGTTAGCTGACGATAAAGGGAACTTTATCAATGGGTCCACTTTAAATGAAGAATTTGATCCTACTAAATTTGCTTTCTCCCCTAACGGAGATGGAACTTTAGACAAAGTCATTCCTGTATATTCACTAATGCGTAACGTCAAGGATCTTCAAATTAATGTGTTAGATGCAAATGGGAAAAAATTACGTACCATTCGCACGGAAAAGTATTTAAGAAAACACTATATTTCTACTAACGCATATACATTCTCAAATGCTAATGCTTGGGACGGTATGATTAACGGTAAACCTGCTGCAGATGGACAATATAAGATTCAGCTACGAGGAGTTATCGATTATGCAGGTGCTGAGTGGCAAACTATTGAGTATCCTATTATCTTAGATACAAAAGCTCCTACAGCTGAAATTGCATTTGACTTAGAAACAAAAACACTTACTGTAGCTAATGCAAGCGATCAAGGTGTTGGAATTGATCGTATTGAAGTGTACTTGAATGATGAAGAAATTACAGAAGCAGCAACACTTGAAAGCTATGTAATAGAACAGGCTAAAGCTGGAGATAAGGTAACCGTTAAAGTATGGGATATCGCTGGTAACTCAACAGTAGAAGAAATTACTGTAGAGGAAGCACCTGAAACGGAACCGGCTCCAGAAAAAGAAACAAAAGAACCTGTAATCTACATCCAATCACCTGAGTTTTTCGGTTACTATCAAACAGGTGAAGTGTTAGTTCAAGGTACAGTGGAAGACGATTCTAAGATTAAATCATTAAAGATCAATGGAGTACCAGCTAGTTCATTTGACGGTAAAGCATTCTCTCATACATTATCCTTTAAAGACGGGGTACAAAGTGTGAACGTAGAAGCTATAGACGAATTTGATAATAAAATGGCTATTACTCGCAAAATTATTGTAGATAGTAAAAAACCGACTGTAGAAGCAGTTAAAAAATCTCTTCCAAAAGGTAAATTAGATGCGGATGCAGAAAATCCTGTCATCCAAGTTAAGGTTGGAGATAACTTTGATGAAGTTCGCCTATATCTAAATGATAGCGAAGTCTTCTATCGACCAGTTTCGTCACCATATGCAATGAATGGCTATAGCGAAACGATTGACGTAGAACTACCTTTAGAGCCAGGTAATAATGAATTTGTTTTAAAAGTAGTAGATTTAGTAGGCCATGAAACTACGCAAACTATTACAGTAGAAAAGAAAGAGAATGGTAAGGGTAATGACAAAGACAAAGGTAAAGATAAAGATAAAGGAAAAGGTAATGGGAAGAATTAGTTCTACCTAATCCTCAAGGGTTTCATGAACTCTTCCCACATAAAAGTAAGCTCCGGAAATTTACGAACTGTAAATTTTCGGAGCTTTATTTTTTTCACCTTAAATAGACATCCATACAGGTGATGCTGATTTTCGCTACCTTAAATCATAAGAAGCTAGCCAGTTGAAAATTGAAAAATCAAAAAAGGGTTGGAAATCGAAATGGTTTCCAACCCTTTTGCTTACAGTCTGAGGCTATGTAGATTCTAGATAGCCTTTACCTATTTATATTTATACTACTTTTTCTTCGTAATACGCTAATAACTCATTATAGTATTTGTTTAAAGAAGATGTTGAAACTTCAAATGTCTCGGCAATTTCTTTAACCGTTAAGTCTAATGGCTCAAAGAAACCTTTATCTTGTCCAAATCTAATAGCCCCTGCAGCAATTGCCACTTCTTTTCTAGCATTGGGTTGCTGCTCAAACAAATAATCTTCTACCACTTCGATCAATTTTGTATAGTCACGCTTATTTTTTTCTAAAAAATCCATTGCCTGTTGAAGTACTCCAGCTTCGAAGAAGGTATACTCTCCTCCCTGGTAGCCGTTTTTACCAAGAGCAATCCAGAGCTTCAAGCCATTTTCCTTAAGAAACTCTTTGGCTATCGTATCATTGAGGGATTTAAATTCTTTCGTAAAATCCTCAAATACTAGCTTATGATCGGTAGGGAAGAACACAAGACTTGAAACAGCTAAGTAATGGTTGTTTTCTTGGCCATCGGGCAGGATGAAACAATATATATGCATTCCAGTCGGAACTGGCTTGTCGTTTTCTCTTCTAAGCAAAATTATTTCGTCCGTCAATATATGTTTGACTGTTAAATACTCTGCCTCAACAGCAGTTACCTCTCCAACAAAAGCACGTGGCTCACTCCAGCTATCCAACACATTTAACGTGGACGGTCTTGCTATTTTCTTTCGTTGCTTTTCTACATAACCGGTCCAAATATCTAAACGTTGGTGAAAGAAGAATTCATCCATTGCTATTGCTTCTATCATTTCCTGCTCCATAAAACTCTTTAAGGGTTTAATCCAATCAGCAGCAAACTCTCCAAATGCAGCATAATCCTTTCTTTCTGGATACTCGTCATAGAAGGTCTGAAGGACACGCTCCAATTCTTCCGTTTTAACTTCCTCTATAGAAATAGTCTGTTTAGACTCACAGCATTTTTTATATTTTTTCCCACTACCACATGGACAAGGATCATTTCGTCCTATCATTTAAAACACTTCCTTCTTATATGCTAAGTGCTTATTTTAACACGAATTTCATCTTAAATTAAGTTCTCCCCACGATAAGCAATGAAATAGTTAAATGGAACGTCTAAATCCGGTTTAATAAGCTATTTGTTTAGGTAACAAAATAACAAATAAGGTCCCCTCGTTTATATTGCTTGTCACTTCTATTTTGCCTTTATGCAATTCAACAATTTCTTTTACAATTGCAAGACCTAGACCTGAGCCTTCCTTTGTTCTAGATGAATCTATACGGTAGAATCTCTCAAAGATTTGATCTATTTCTTCTTCCTTCATACCAATTCCGCTGTCTTGGAAGGAAATCCTTACATAGTCACTACCGTCTATCACTTTAATGGAAATTTCACCTTCTGCTACATTATATTTAATAGCATTCGTTAGCACGTTATCCCATACGTTTTCCAATAAATCTATATCTCCATAATACATAACGGGTTCCATCTCATAAGAAAGATCCATATTCTGCTCTTCTATTCGCCATCTATACTTGTAAATGACCTTTTTAAGCTGTTCATCTAATCTAAAATCAGATTTCCTTACTGGTCTTGCAGATTGGTCAAGAGAAGTTAACAACAAAAGTTGCTTGGTGAGATTGGACAATCTTTTTGCCTCCTGATCAATCACCTGAATATAATCTTCTCTTTCTTCCTTACTAAGGTCGGTTGATTTTAAAAGGTCGGCGTACCCTTGTATATTCAAAAGAGGCGATTGGAAGTCATGGGACACATTACTTATAAATGCCTTTCTTGCCTCATCGTTAAGCTCAAGCTGTTTAACCATGTTAGAGAAATTTCTAGCTAGCTGTCCAAGCTCGTCGTTACGGGTAATATCTAATTCCACTCGATAATTCTCCACCATTACATGTTTGGTTGCATCATTCAATTGTTTAATTGGTTTAACAAGTTGCTTAGCCAGTAATAGCATAGAAGTAAGAATTATTACTGCAAGTGCGAGTAGGAAGCCTAACAGCAATAGATGCATATCAGAGAACAGTAGCTGGTTATTTGGACGAATAAATAAACCGTAAACTATACCTTCATGCTCGAAGGGAATACCAACAGTATTTCTAACACTATTTGCATAATGATTAAAGATAAAAAACTTACCTTGATAATCACGCATCCCATGATAAATATTTCCATTTAATACTTCCAAACGAATTTCTTCTGGTAGCTCAGTATCTTGAAATGGTTCACCATAAGAATATTCTTCTTCATTTTCATTAATGACATATGCCTGATAACCCAACTTAGTTATGGATTCTAGGTAGTTATTGAAGCCCCCTCCATGCATTTTTTCTAAGACGGAAGTAATTTCTATAGCCACTCCAACGTTTTTCTCATCATTCTTTTCTTTAATTTGTATATTATAAACGATACTTACAATTAGAAAACCAGCTAGAATACTAATACCAATAATAAACAAAGTGGCTAAAGTATATTGTCTATACAAGGATCTCATGGTTCTATCACATCCAGCTTATAACCAAGACCGCGTACTGTCTGAATCTCTATCCGAGCCTTCGCTTTCTCTAATCGTTGTCTTAAACGCTTAATATGTGTATTTAATGTTTGGTCGTCTCCTTCATAATCGTAGCCCCACACTTTTTCCATTAAACTAGTTCTTGTGAAAACTTGTTCTGGCTTAGAGGATAATACACTTAAAAGCTCGAACTCCTTTAAAGGCAGTAAGAGGGTCTGTTTACCTACGGTGACCTCATGGGTAGAGCGATTAATAGTTACGTTACCAATTACCATAATTGGCTTAAAGGTCTTGTCCAGTCTACGTAATATCACTGCAATTCTATAAAGTAATTCCTTTGGCTCAAAAGGCTTTACTAAATAGTCATCTGAGCCTGCTAAAAAGCCTTGTTCCTTATCTTCTAATGCTCCTTTAGCAGTCAATAAAATTACCGGGATATCATATTCTTCACTTAAAATTCTCGTCAAAGCAAAGCCATCCATCCCCGGCATCATTACATCTACTACAGCTAAATCTGCCCAATCATCCTTTAATAAAGAGAGGGCCTCTTCCCCATTTTTAGCTGTCATTACTTCATAACCTGCCCTCTTTAAATGAATCATAACTAATGTCTGTATATTTACATCATCATCTACTACAAGGATATTCATGGATCTATGCCACCTTCTTTAATGCCTGTTTTAAAAGAGGGTGTTTTGTAAGTTACCTTACGAAACACCCTCTAATTGTTTTAAGTTATTATAACAGCTTACAGCTTGCCTGTCGGGGCAGGGATAGGCGCCTACGCTTTTCTCGTCTACTTCTTATCTTTTTCGAATAGGAGTATTAGAGCTGGTAGAAGCATTCCGCGAACTAGGAATGTGTCTATAATAATCCCTATTGATACGATGAAGCCAAAGACGAATAAATCTGCTATTGGCATAGTTGTTAGTGCCGCAAATGTTGCCGCAAGGATGATACCAGCGGAAGAAATTACTCCACCTGTATTACGTATCGCAATTTCCAAAGCGTCTTTCACCTTGTAAGTTTTACGTTCTTCTATGAACCTGGAGACTAAAATTATATTGTAGTCGATCCCAAGTGCAACTAAGAAGATGAAGGCATAAACTGGAACTCGTGTGCTTACTGCCTCATAACCAAATAACACATCTACAAGGAAAATCCCTAATCCTAATGCTGACAGATAGGAAAGAAGAATAGTTGCCATCATGTATAGAGGCATTTTCCATGATCGAGTCATTACGAATAATAGGATTACTATTAATAATGTTTCCAATAATACTATCTTATAGATATCACTGGTGTTAGTTTCCCGCTCGTCTACAAGCTTAGCAGTAGTACCAGCAAAATGAATATCTCCATCAATTTGTGCAGCCTTGAGTATATCCTCACCACTAGTACGCATATCACCCAATTGATCCATTGCTTCAGTAGAATAAGGGTTAATATCAAAGGCTAGACTATATTTTACTAAGGATTGTTCTTCATTAGCATTAGTTAACCGCACAGAAGCTACATGCTCTTGCTCCTCAAGTAAGACTCTTAAGTCTTCTACTTGATCATCTGAAAGGTTTGAATTACTTTCTACTAAAATAGACGTGGGAGCTAGCTCACCTTTGTCAAAGTTAGATTCAACTATTTCATAACCCTCACGAGAAGGTAGGTCTTCTGGGAATGACTTAACAGTATCAAATTCAAATTTTAGATTAAACATATTTAAAGCCGTGACAACCATCAAGACAAAGACAAGACCACCTGTTAAAAATGGTTTGTTAACAACAAATTTAGCAACTGGCCCCCATATGCCATGCTTTACTTCTTTTTGGGCTCCATACTTTGGTACTTTTGGCCAAAATGCTTTGCGACCAAACAAAGTAAATAAGGCAGGCACTAATGTAATGGAAGCAATCATAATAATAAATACAGCTGTCCCAAAAATTGGTGCAAAGTTTTGATAATCACGGAAATCAGCAAAGAATAGAACAAGCATAGCAGCTAGGACTGTTCCTCCAGCAAAGAATACTGGTTCACCAGTAGCACGCATTGCATATTTCATTGCTTCATATTTACTTTCATAATGATTCAATTCTTCGCGATAACGTGAGAATACGAATAACGAATAATCAATTACAGCTGCAAACAATAAAATACTCATAATCGAAGTAGTAGAGTTATTAATTTCTAACCCACCTGCTCCCAAAAGGGCAATCGTTTGGTTTGCTACCTGATAAACGATAACAGTTGCTAACAATGGGATAAATGCCAGCAATGGTGATCTATAAATAACTATTAATAATATTAAAATTATAACTATAGTAGCAAGTAACAATTGGATATCTGCCTGTTCAAATAGCTTTACAGTATCTCCTGCAATACCTGCAGGTCCCGTAATATAAAACTGTGTATCCCCTGTACTTTCAGCTATATCGTTCCCTATCTTGGAAGCTTCATCATTAATCTCGGCATATTGATCATTTCCTAAGCCAGCCTCAAGATTCATAGGTACAATCATAGTTGAACCGTTCTCAGAGATAAAAGATGCTAGTGCTTGTTCTGGTAATGAAGCAATATCAACGATGGTGTCAATCCCATCAATATTTGCTTGTTGAATACCTTCAAGAATACTTTTTACACTTTCAACATTTACTTCTCCATCCTCGTTATGAAAAACTAGGATTCCAGGGGTCCCTTGATCATTAGGGAAGTATTCATCTAACTTTTCACTGGCAATTATAGAAGCTGCATCGTCAGGTAGAGATTGAAAATTAGTTACCTTATACTCTCCAAGTTGTGGCCCAGCACTTAATCCAATCATGAGGACTAACCAAGCAATAATGGTAATCCACATGCCTCGTTTAGTTGAGACCCAGTCAGTAATTGGGTGTAATAGTTTTTTCATATGAGCGCTTTTCCTCCTTCAAAATTTCTATCAAATAGTTAGTTTACAGAAGGTATATGAACTCTCTATGAACTTTCCTTTTACTTTTATATTCTTTCTAATCAAATTTGAAATATTCAAGTCAAAGTAAATTTACCACTTGTGGAAAAGATATTTAATCATTAAACTGAGGCTTTGAGAGGAGAGATAATAATGGAAAAAACTTGGAGTATAAGATTAATTCGTTTTGCAGCATTATTTGGACTGATTGGAACTTATATTGGTTCGCATATGGCAGGTCAGATGGACTACTCACTAAGACCAATACACGCTCACGTACTTTTAGTAGGATGGCTATCTGTCTTTGCATGGGGAATTTTCTATCAAGTATTTACAGTCAAACATAAGTGGATGGTAACTGTACAAAGTATTAGTGCCATGATAGGTGCATTAGGATTAACAGTTGGCATGTGGATGTATAATCTAAATCCCTTTGACCTAAATGAAACACTGGTTATGGTCTTCTTTATCGTAGGGGGAACTGTTTTACTTTTTGCATTCTTTATGTTCTTAGTTATTACCTTCTTCGTTGAAAAATCAAGTAAAGCATAAACAATTTAGGTTATTATATAGAAAAAGGCCCCTAAAATTAAGGGCCTTTTATTATTGGGCTGTATAGCCACCATCTAAAACAATTGCCTGGCCTGTCATCCCTTTGGCAGATTCACTTGCCACATACAAAGCTAAGTCAGTAATTTCTTGAACGTCTAATAATCTTCTTTGGGGAACTAGGGGATACAATACTTCTTCCAGTACCTGCTCCACATTAATATTTCTCGTTCTAGCTAAATCTTCAAATTGGTTGCGTACAAGCAATGTATCCACATAGCCTGGGCATATTGCATTAACTGTAATTCCATCAGCTGCAGCCTCTAATGCCGCTACCTTAGTTAAACCGATCACTCCATGCTTAGCTGAATTATAGGCGGCCTTTCCTGCAAATCCTATCAAGCCGTTTATAGAAGCCATATTAATAATCCGGCCAAATCGCTGCTTTTTCATGTGTGGTAATGCATATTTCATAGCTATAAAAGGAGCTGTTAGCATTATTTTTATTAATAGCTCGAACTTTTCTGTCGGGAATTCTTCTATTAATGAAACATGCTGCATACCTGCATTATTTATCAATATATCTATTCTTCCAAAGGAATCTACTGTAGATTCAATGGCGTTCTTAATGTCCTCTTCTTTCGTTACATCACAGACAAGACCCTTTACTTGCCCATTTAGAGTGGAGACAGCCTCGTCTAATGCTACTTTATTCAAATCTGAAATAACTACGCTTGCTCCTGCCTCTAAAAATGCCTTAGCGACATCATAGCCAATACCTCTGGCAGCCCCAGTTATAAATACTACTTTACCCTTCAATTGAATTCCTCCAATCTTAAATTGCAGTCCATCCACCATCAACCTTTAAAGTTTCTCCTGTCACGAAATTCGCCAAATCAGAGGCTAAATACAGCACTGCTCCAGAAATATCCTTTGGCTGCGAAAGTCCCTTTAAGAGAATTCTATTTTCGACATCCCTTTTAAAATCTTCATCTTCAAACATTTTAGCAGTTAACTCTGTTTCTATAAAGGTAGGTGCCACAGCGTTAACGTTAATACCAAGCTTAGCCCATTCAACTGCCAACGCCTTTGTTAGTTGAACTAGACCTCCTTTACTAGAACAATATGCTGCTCTATTGTAATAGCCTACAAAGGCCATTTGAGAGGCTATATTTATAATTTTACCATTTCTTTGTTTACTCATAAATTTAGCCGCTGCCTGACTTGTAAAGAACGCAGACTTTAAATTTAAGTCTAAGACAGTATCCCAGTCATTCTCCGTTACTTCTAATGCAGGCTTTGCAATATTAACTCCTGCATTATTGATAAGTACATCAATTGTTCCAAACTCTTTTACTGTCGTCTCTATTAAATTATTTATGTTCTCCATTTTACTTAAATCACCTTGAACAGAGATGCAACGATCGTTATAGCCTTGTAGGTCCTTCAGCGTTTCCTCTAATGCCATACCTTCTCGTCCGGAGATCACCACATTAGCTTTTAGCTTAGCAAATGTAAGGGCTATATCTTTCCCTATTCCTTTGCTACCCCCTGTTACAATTACAGTTTTATGCTCTAATTCAGAAAAGAAGTTATTCATCGCTACCTCCTAAATTCATGTCTCCCTTAAGAAAATGAATTAACATCTGTTCACGTTCTACATTTTTAAGCTGTGAAAATTGCTCGTCCCATGTATAGAAGCCTTCTCCACTTTTGTCTCCAAGCTTATTCTCTTCCACTAACTGTGTAAGCACTCTACCGGATTTTTGATCGGTGCTCAAGTCCTCAAAAAGATAATTTGAGATAGCAGAAAAAACATCAAGACCTCCCATATCCGCAGTCATTAAAGGGCCTGTTACCGGAAGACGACGCCCAATACTATATGTTACCGCTGCATCGATGTCCTCTTTAGTTGCTACCCCTGCATCAAGTAGGGATTGTGCTTCCCGAAATAACGCGTACTGTAAGCGATTCCCTATAAATCCTGGAATCTCTCTGTTTAATAAAACCGGTTTCTTCTTCATATGCTGAAGTACTTGCATAGCTCGCTGAACCGTACCGTTATCTGTCTTTTCACCCTTTACTACTTCAACCAAAGGAATTAGATGACCGGGATTCCAAAAGTGTGTAACAACAAAACGATTAGGATGATCCATTCCCTCTGCCAATAAACTTGGCATAAAGCCAGATGTATTGCTTGCTATAATAACATCCTTACCCACTAGGGCCTCTAATTTTTTATACATATTTTTTTTAAGATCTAGTACTTCAGGTATTACTTCAATAATAAAGGTTGTCTCTTTTACAACCTCTTTTAGAGATAGAGATAACTTAATGAGGTCCATAATGCGTGCTGCTTCCTTTTCATCAAACAAACCATTATCCTTCATTACTTTTATTTTATTTTGAAGGCCTTTTTTAGCAATCTCCAGATCTTGCTCATTAACTCCATATACTTTTACATGCAACCCTGCCCATGCTGCGGATAAAGCAATGGAGTGTCCCATTGTTCCACACCCTAGAATTGATACATTTTCCATTTTTTCACGCCCCTAATATGTATTTAAAACCAATACCCAACAAGCAAATGCAACACTGCTAGTTGGGTATTGTAATTATATCCCTATGCCAAAAGAGAAAAGAATGACAGCTAATATTACACCTAGAATCGGCACAACAACTGTTAAAGCTCCAAAGGCCGGATAAGCATCCTTATGTGTTTCCCCACAGATTGAACGAATAGTCGTAACTACATAGCCCCCTTGAGGTAAAGAGTCTAGAGAGCCAGAAGAAATCGCAACCGTTCTGTGAAGTGCTTCTGCATTTACACCTAAATCTAAATAATGTGGTGCTAATAGTGGCAAGGCGATAGCCTGTCCACCTGAAGACGAACCCGTTAAACCAGCTATAACAGCCACGGCTAATGCTCCACCAATTAGTGGACTACCTGGTATACCAGTCATTACATCAACTGCTGATTCGAACGCGGGAGTAACCTTTACTACACCACCAAAGCCTACAACTGCGGCAGTATTAGCAATGGCAATAACAGCACCCATTGCTCCTTCAGCAACTGCACCACCGAAATTTTGAAAATACTTTCTGTTAATCAGATAGGTTGCTAGAATCCCCCCCGTCAATGCAAGGATTAATGCCGAGGTTTCCAATTCCTTATGTAAGAAAAATGAAATAATTAATACTACACCTAACGGAATCATGCTTAGTAATGGATTGGGCAATTCTTTACGAGCAACCGTGGTTACATCAGTTTCCCTGCTTACAAACGTTTCGCCATTATCCATTGCTTTCTTAATCATTTTCTTCAGCCACCAATAACCAAAAGCCATCATGAAGACTGCTACTATAAAGCTGACTTCCCATCCTGCATAAGGGGAAGTCTTTAAATATTGGACAGGAATCCAGTTTTGAATTTCTGGTGATCCTGCCGATGTCATCGTGAAGGTTGTAGAACCAAAGCCAAGAGCAGCCGGTATAAAGCGTCTTGGTAAATCTGCTTGCTTAAATAAACTCAAAGCCATTGGATATACCGAGAAGGCTACTACAAATAAACTTACTCCCCCATAAGTTAGAACAGCACATGCGATTACTACAGCAAGCGCTGCACGCTTGATACCAATTTTACTAACAATCCATTGGGAAACGCTATCTGCTGCACCACTATCCTCCATGACTTTACCAAAAATGGCACCTGCTAAGAACATTAACCACCAGGAAGCTATGAAGCTAGTAAAGCCTCCCATATAATTAGTTAAGAAATTGTCAGCACCTTTCTCTACAAGCTGTGGAAACAATGGAAGTCCATTCAATACCCCAACTAACAGAGCAGTGAGTGGTGCCGCAATTAGAAGGTTCATCCCCTTCATAGTTAAATAAATCAATAACGCTAGACCACCAAATAATCCTATGAAACCTAACATCCTTTTTCCCCCTTCACCCCTACGAACTATTTATTTCCGTAACGTCTTACTCTTAATAGCGCCTGCTCGGCGTGGCCAGCAAAGTTCTCTAACTGACATAAACGTGCAGCATATTCCCCAATATAAGCACTTGCCTCAGGTGTTACCTTTTGATAAGTTACTGTTTTAATAAATTTACCTACCCATAAGCCGCCCGTATACCTTGCAGCACCCTTTGTTGGCAACGTATGATTCGTGCCAATTACTTTATCCCCGTAGGCTACATTTGTTTCTGGTCCTAAGAAAAGACAGCCATAGTTCGTCATATTTTCTAAAAAATAATCTGGGTCTTCTGTTAAAATTTCGACATGCTCGAACGCTAAACGATCAGCTTCTATTCTAGCTTCTTCAATAGAATCTACTAATAGAATTTGTCCATAATCTTCCCAAGAGACTCTAGCCACATCGGCTGTAGGTAAAATTTTTAGCTGACGCTCAATCTCAACTAACGTTTCTTCAGCCAATTTCTCTGAAGTAGTTATTAAAGCACCTGGAGAAGTTGGTCCATGTTCACCTTGTCCAAGAATATCTGTAGCAACCATTTCAGCATCTGCTGTATGGTCCGCTACAACTAAGGTTTCAGTCGGACCAGCAAATAAGTCAATTCCAACTCGACCATAAAGCTGACGTTTTGCTTCAGCTACAAATGCATTACCAGGTCCAACTATCATATCTACCGGTTGAATAGTCTCAGTCCCAATTGCCATTGCACCCATTGCCTGAATACCTCCTAGCAAATAGATCTCATCTGCCCCTGCCAACGACATAGCAGCGATAGTAGCATAAGGAATTTCTCCATTAATAGGAGGAGTACATGCAATTACTCTTTTCACCCCAGCAACTTTTGCAGTTAATACGCTCATATGAGCTGAGGCAACCATTGGATACCGCCCACCAGGTATATAACAGCCTACGCTATTTACTGGGATATTTTTATGTCCTAAAATTACTCCTGGAATATTTTCTACTTCTACATCCTGAAGAGATGCGAGCTGTGCTTCTGCAAATTCCCGAATATTTTTTTGAGCAAATTTTATATCCTCAATTACCTCTGACGGTACTTGAGCTACCATTTCTTCAATTTGCTTGCTTGATAAACGGAATGATTCAGGTGACCACTTATCAAACTTTTCCGATAACTCACGAACAGCTTGATCACCCCTAGCTTCTACGTCATGCAAGGCCTCTGAAACTATTTGAGATACTTTTAAATCATTAGCGCTCACTTCTTCTTGTGACTTTCCAGACTTAATTACTTTCACCATTTGTAATTCCTCCCCTTTGTTTGAAAACGCATTCATAAAAACGCAATTCACTTTGCATACGTATGCAAAAATATATACAAGTAAGATTATTCTAAAAACATAAATTAGTCAACTATTTATATGTTGAATTACGAACAATTAATCTTCCATCAATCTCTATATTTTGGGTCTGACCAGAGTATTCGCTGATTTCGGCGGTTAAATAGTCAACTGTTACGTTTACCATTTCATTTATCGGCTGCTCCCAAGTAGTTAAACTATAAGAAGGCCAAGCGGACATCTCAATATTGTCGAACCCCACAACCTTCACGTCATCTGGAACTGATATATGATGTTTTTTTAAAGAATCCATCACTCCTAGAGCCATAATATCATTCGCCACGAATATCGCTTCGGGTACTTTTCCCTGAGAAACTACTTTCTCGATTGTTTTATACCCACCCTCATAAGTAAAATCAGAAATATATTTTTTATACTCCACTTTATTTTCTTTTAATACCGTTACAAAGCCTTTTTCTCTCTCTATACTAGTCGATGTGTTTTCATTGCCAGAAATATAAATCATATTAGAGCAACCTGCCTCCAATAAGTAATGTGCAATTTGTTTACTCGCTTCTAAATTGTTACAGCATACAGAATAAAACTTATTACCATCAATCTTTCTATTAAACAAAGCCAAAGGAATTCTGTTATTAAATAGATCCTCGTTTGCTTGCAAAGACAACGTGGCATCCGTAATAATGACACCTGCAACATTATAGTTAAGTAATATATCAATATCCTCCTGTTGAATCTCATCGTTATTTGTATACACAAATAAAATGCTGTAGCCCAACTTTTTAAATGCAGTTGTAAATTGCTTTAATACCTGTGGATAAAAAGGATTCTGGACCCCCTTCATAACTAAGCCAATTATTTTCGTTCTATTTGTAATTAGACTACGGGCAAATTCATTCGGTCTATAACCTAATTCCTTAGCAGCAGCCATTACCTTCTCACGAGTTTTTTGAGACACAGTCGCCCCTTTAAAATAAACACGCGAGACAGAAGATTGAGAAACGCCGGCAAGCTTCGCAACATCCTTTGCAGTAACTCCCTGATTCATCTTACTCACTACTTTCATAAAAGTTTAATTATTTCAAACTATACAATAATATTGTTTTTTTGGAAATAATAAACACTAACCTCTACTAAAGATTAGTGTTTACCAACAGCTTTAATCTTCACCTTTCTTCCCCTTAAACAACAACGATCCTCCCACTAGAAAAACACCACTAAAAAGAAACACGCCTGCCATTCCAACAGAGCCTCCAATTACACCAAAAAAAGCTGGAGCAATTAGCTGAAATAAGCGATTTATAGTTATTCGTAGTCCTAAAACTTCCCCTGTCCTTTCTGGTGGAGATGCATTATAAGTCGTTGTCATGGAGATTGGCTGTCCGCACCCTAAGCCTAACCCCATCATAATAGCAAGAAAAGCAATTACAAGAACGGAGCTTGTCAAAGGTAACAATAAAAAGGCAATCCCTGCGACAAATATGGATACGAATAAGATAAATTCCCTCTTATATATTTCTAAAAGCTTTGGTAAAACAAAACGTACAAACATGGTTGCTAATCCCTGGAGCGCTATGATCCAACCTATTGTAGACGTAGACAAGTTCATTTGCTTTCCTAATAACGGAAAGTAGGCAACAAAGATGTCTTTTGAATAAAGAACTAAGGCACTGGAGAACAATGCCCTTCTTATTAACGGGCTTTCTAATAGCTTTATAGAGTCAATCATTTTAGTTGGTTTCCTATGTATTTGTTGCTCTGCCTTAGGGATTTTTAAAGAAAAGATAATACCAGCTAATCCTATCCCCACGCATACTATATAAACAATTTGAAAGGATATATGTTCAGATAAGTATCCACCCATGAGAGGACCTACTACAGCTCCAAAAGCAACACACAAACTGAACATACTGAAATAATAATCTCTGTTTTTCTTAGTCGTTTGGTGACCTAACTGATTTTGTAAGGCAATAGGTATACTTATATTCCCTATCCCTAACAGTAACTGACTTGCAAACAAAGACCATATAGTAGAAAAAGCAGCAGGAACAATCATACCGGCTATAAGGCTAACAAACCCGATAATAATAGGGAGCCTATCTCCTATTTTATCTATTATTTTGCCGGCATGAATTGAAAATATTAATGGTAAAAAGGCAAATGTAGAGGTTAGAATACCAATGATCCAAATAGATGCCCCATACTCGTCGGCTGAGAGTGTAATGACTGGCCTAGTTGCGTTTACTACAGTATGAAATAAGAATATTAATAGCAAAACTCCTTTTAGATTCATATATCTCCCCTCAATCGCATTATGTATAGTTCAATATTATATCAATATATAAGCCGCTATGTTTAAAAGATTATAGACCATTTGTTTATCAGCTTGGCTATAATAATGGTAGACATACAATACATTTAAACCATTTTATGGTTACAAAAGGGGCAGAAGAATATGAAGGAATTAACAGAAGAAATTTTGGAGTTTAACCAAAAAAGAGGTTGGGTTCGCAATACTGATGCTCGTAGTCTCGCGATCTCTATATCTTTAGAAGCTAGTGAACTATTAGAGCACTTTCAATGGCGTACCCCAGAAGAAGCTATAGCAAACGACAAACAAGGCATTGAAGAAGAAGCGGCAGATGTTCTAATCTACCTCCTACAACTCGCAAACCTATTAGACATAGATTTAAAGGAAGCAGCTAAAAAGAAAATACAAAAGAATGCTATAAAATATCCTTTACCTAACTAGAGACAATGAGGCTGAGACAACCAGATAGAAGAAATAAAGCTCCTTTCCTTTTACTTTAAAAAATGGAAGGAGCTATTGTTTTTCGTTACGCAGCACGCTTTAGGGTGAGATACGAGCTAGCTATCTCCATGTAATCTTTTATATTATGACGTCTTTTCTAGTGCCAAAATCCCAGCATGTTATGAACTCACTTATTAAACGTCCGGATTACATCTTGAACTAACGACCAAATCTCATAGTTGTAATCTGGATCGACTATATACCAGTACTGTATGTCCCTAATAAAAGCCTGCTTTTCTTCCAAAGTTGCCTCTTGAAGAAATTGATGCATTCTTAATAACTCTTTTGAATCACTTATTCTACTCTCCAAAAATTCATATCTTTTCCCACCAGTTTCACCTACAACTCCTAAACCATCAAAGGTTTCGATAACTATTTTTTCCATCCTTTTTTCTTTTGCTGCGGAAATAGTAGCTATAATATCTACCTTTTTTCCTTCTGGATAGATGCCTTTTAATGCTGAGAAGACTTTTTCTTGTTTTATTTTCCATGAACTTGGTAGTTCGGCCATATATTCTTCTAATATAGCCTTTTCTTGTTCTTTATTTGAAATAGTAGCTAATTGCTCAAGCAACTCCACATGGGGTACGGAACATACTAGACTTATAAACTCGTAGAAGTTATTCGCCAAGTAACGAACTGGTGGGTCGTTAGTAGGTGATATGCATACAATAGCAGCTTCCATTACATCTCCAACTTTATGAAAGTCAGTCAAAAAACCAAAGTGAATGCCATCCCCTCCAGTTTCTGCAAAGGGTATTAAATCAGGCGGTGTAATTGAGTAAGGCGACAGCTCGGTGGCTGGTATGCATCCGATCATACTTAACGATAAATCTTCCTTGTTAAGGTTCTCCTCTAGCTGAATGAGCTGTAAGATTTCTTTCGGGATTAAGTAATTTCCATAAGCTTCTTTTAAGTCAGCAGACATAATCTTTGCTCCCTCTACATAATATTTATTAGTCTCCTATTCTATAATCTCAACAAAATACCCTTTCAACTATTTATATTTATAGCTCTAACAAACTCAAATTGGAGGAATTAGGATGAAAACTAAAACTACAAAGTTTTTAATTGCATTTACGGCCCTGAGTCTATTAAATACTTCCTTTGTAAATGCTACAGAGGCACAAACCAAAAACCCAACTGTTCAGTCAGCTACACAAAATAACCATTACCTAACTGACAAAGTAGCAATTGACTTAGCGGCTAAATATCATGAAGCATATCTATTTATAAGTAGTGGAGGGGGGTATCAGAATCGGGAATATAATACATTCCTTTTTAATGACTTAGCTTACCGTTACTTATCCAGTAAGATTGATACTAAAGGTGAACTTATGGCCTATCTAACTCAAACAATGACTTCTCAAATAGCTGAACAGCTAATAGAAGATTTAGAAATCATAGAATATAAAGGGAAGCTTGCACAACAAGAAACTGACATTGGCTCCCTCGAGGACTGGGGAAAAGCGAATGCAGAAATTGTTAAAAAAGAAAAAAACAAAGTTAAATATCGGATAACGGTTCCTCTAGGAGAATCTATCGATAAGATCATGTACATTGTAGAATACCAATTCGTTGAAAACATAGGTTGGAGAGTGAATAAAAAACCAGTGGTTGACCTTAATATCCCAGATAAAATCAACCCAATTCACACTCTATTTGCCAATCTAACGACAAATTCTTCAATTGCTCAAAATCAGTTGCTGCCAACATCCTATTTTGATGTTAGCAAATTTAAGAAGGGTATTAAAAAAATGGAGTTATCTAAACTAAAAGAGGTAGACAGGGGCTCATACCACGTAGAGTTTGTCGCAACGGTTTTTGTTGAGCTTGAAAAGGACTACAAAGGACCTCTAGTTTCTGGGGAAAATAGAATGTATTTTATCGTGCAGCCTAATGGATATATGGATTTTAAAATTCATCAGGTAGGTCAAATAGAAATGTATTGATATAAAATCAAAACTATATTAAAACTAAGGTCATTTATATTTCCTACTTTTAAAAAGACAGCAAATCAAAGTTGATTTACTGTCTTTTTACTTTACTCTTGTTTAGCTTTTATCAACCCCTGAGACCCGCTATCAGTCATTGGCAACTTACACTTTCCTTATTTATCTTGCAAATCTATTTCAACCTTTACGTTTTCATCCTCAATCCAAGAAGGATAAAAATCTAAGTCCAATCTAACCTGTTTGCTATTTGGTGGAATTTGAAATTCAAATTTTATTTTCCCATCTGGGAGATCTGTAAAAGAGCTAGTCACATATTGAGAGCTTGGATAATAGGGACTGTCGTCATACTTAAATGTATACTCCTCTCCCCTTTCATTTGTTATTTTTGGAAAATAGACGAACTCTTTGTTTCTATCTGCATCGATAACAAAGCTAACTTGATTTTTTTCAATTTTTAAATCTGAGAAGATAGAATCCTTTGGCTGCTTTATAAACTTAGATAAATTTGTATCAATGAGTAAATAAGCCTCGTCTTTATCGATTGCAGCCACTTTCCCAAAATTTATCGTAAGTTTTTTAGGACTATAAAAATAAAAGCTATCAGGCACGGAAACCGTAAATTTGTTTTGCTCCCAATAATAGCTATCAGCGTGCGTGGACCATTCTCTGCCTTCTTCATCTACTAATCGGATATTATTGAATGCACCATATAAAAGCTTTTTTGTATTACTTGGTTTTGTCTCTAAAAATACTTTCATTCCAGTCGGATCTACTACGATAAATTTCAGTTCTACTATTTGCCCTTCTATCTCTACTTCCTTATTAACGGTAAAAGTTTTGCTCTCAAAATTATTTATTTTCTCGTAGGAAAAGGGTAATTTAAAGTTTTCAATTTTATCACCATTGATAATTCCTAGTTCTAATCTATGGCCTTCAGGAGGCAGACTTGACTTATACCTAGATTCTATACGATGACTAGAGCTGAAACCCTTCAATCCCTTTTCTGTAGCTAAAGGATAAAAGCTATTACCGATTTCCATACTATATTCATATGGTGATCTTTTATTTGACTTCACTCGCCAATATTTATATCCTAATTCACTCAAATCCTTTTCCTTCGATTCCACGGTATAAAAAATAACCATACCATTTTCATCAACAATCACTCCATCCAACGTAACCGTAATTCCATCTTGAGTTTGAGAAGCATTAATCGGTTGATAAAAGTCATGTTCTACCGCTGCTACAAGACCTCTGTCATTTTGGATAAGGGCTACTACTCTATCCATTCCTGGAATCGCTGACACTTTGTTGGCAAAGGCTGGAGAAACGTTTACCGAGGTTACAAATGCTATGAATAAAATGGCTACCATAGCAATGGACAATATACTGCGCTTCACAATCATTCTCTTTCTTTTTTTCTCTTGTTTTGCTTTTTCAAAACCCTTCCTAACGGACATGTGTACCCTATCCACTGGAACATCTACCTGGTTGATTACATATTTTCTTTTCTCCAATTTTTGTTTTTCCTCTTCAAACACGTTTCATCTCCCCTTTCCCTTCAAATTGGTGTCGTAATGAGCGAAGTGCCTTATGTAGTCTAGTTTTAATCGTCCCTTCTGGTGTCTTCCACATGATTGCAATATCTTTAATTTTGATGTCTTCAAAGTATTTGAGATGGAGTAGCTCTCTTTCGTAGTCAGTCAGATGTGTAAGTGCCTCTTCTATTTCTAGAAAGGTAAAATTCTCCTCTACTCCAATTAGGTGTAGTAAGTCATCCTCAACTAACTCACGCTTACTTTTTCGAATTTCATCCTGGCAATAGTTCATCATAATCCGTATGATCCATGTTTTGAAATACGCTGGCTCTTTCAGTTTTCTTATATGTTTAAAGGCTCTATAGGTAACTTCTTGCACAGCCTCCAATGCATCCTCTTCATTTTTTAAAAAGGATATAGCAGTCCTATATAATGCTTCCTGATGCACATGCATCAAGTCCAAAAAAGCTTCCTCATTCCCCTTTATCGCTCTTTTTACTAATAACAGTTGTTCGCTCAAACCATCACCCCATTTCTACGTCCCTATTAATTAGACAGACTAATTGAAAAAAAGTTTTACATTTTTATTGTAAACGTACTTTAATATGTTTTCGTGTAAAATTCATTTCATTTAATTTGTTCTACTATAAAAATTTTTACAATATAGGAATTAAGTGTTTCTGCTCAAAATATACTTAGTAGGAAGGCTATTTTTATATTTTTTTTGGTTTTTTTTACGAAAAATCAGTAAATTATTAATTTTATTATGCTTAACTTAAGATATTAATGAGAAAATGGGGTATACTTAATAGTAATGAGTTTGTGGATTTGTAAAGGAGGCACTACTTTATGTCAGTCGCTAGTGAAGCATCACAAGTAAATCTCGATTTTTTAATCAACGAGTTAGGTCTACAACAAGTTTCTAATACTTCCGTGTTTCGTAAAGGAAATATATTCGTCATTTCACCATCAGTTCAAAATAAATCAAATACGTTTGAACTAGGTGAATCACTTATGAAAAAGTTTAACCCTGAAACAGACGAAGGATATTTACTCATACGTCTAAAAGAAAAATTCCTTATGTGTAAATTACATCCCTTCCAACGTAAAATGATGACTTCGGATACCGAAAAAAGTACGAAAAGTAAGCCATCTTTTTGGAAGTTCCATGTAATAGAATCCATCATCCCACGTATCGAAAATAGCGGTGATAGAGAGCTAACGTTTAAAATCCAAGCTCCTACCAATAAGCAGCTAATTTCTTTTTTTAATAAAGAAAGTCTATAGTAAAAACCAGATCTAGCTTATAGATCTGGTTTTTATTTACTTTCATTTTATTAAATTTTCCAAATAATTAAATAAAAACTTGAATACCCTTCGATTTAAAGATAATATAAATTTATAATCTTAAGGTGAGATGAGGTATTAAATTGGAGCTTATTACCGTTAATTTTCTATTCAATTTATCCTTAATTATCATCTTATTTTTCCTTTGTTTCACTAACTTAAGAAAACCTGGGAGCCTGCTTAAAAGAAAAAAAACCTCTTTAATATTTTTTGTTATTACATTACTTCTGTGCTATTTGTTTTCCTATCATTTAACGGATGAACTAATGTTAGATTTACGAATAGTCCCTTTACTTATAGGAAGCCTCTATTTTAGGTTGAGTCCAATTTTGGGCGCAATCGTCATTTTACTAAGAGGTCTACATGGAATAGATTTAGGTTTCTATATGACCCTTACGATCAATGGCACACTAAGTATTGCTTTATGGATATTATCTCCTTATTTTATGCGATTAAAATCTAAATATCGTATAATTTGTTCCTCCTTTTTAGCTCTTATTATGAGCCTTTTTATATTATTTATTGTACTAAACACTAGTGGGAGCGCACATACTTTAGATTTATATATAGCATATATAGTTATTCCACCACTTGGCATTGCCATCATTACATATATTATTGAAGCCTTTGAAAAAATTAATACCCAAAGGAAGCTTTTAATAAAAGTAGAAAAAAAAGAAGCGGTAGAACAAATGGGTGCGGCTATATCACATGAAATTAGAAATCCTTTAACTTCTGCAATTGGATTTGTCGAATTATTAACTAGAGAACCCCTAGATTCTGAAAAAAGCAAGCAATACCTTGCTATTTTAAAAGACGAACTTGATTTGGCTGAGAAAATTATTCAAGATTATTTAACCTATTCTAAGCCTATAACGGAACATACGAAAGAAATAAATATCCAAGAGGAACTCCCTATTGTTCTAAAGCTTTTACAACCATTAGCCAACTATTATTCAGTTAAGATAGTCTCTGATTTATCGTCTACTAGTTTAATAGACGGAGACCGTGCAAAGTTCCAGCACACCTTCATAAATATCATTAAAAATAATATAGTTTCCTTAACAGATGGAGGCGTTATATCTATCACAACTAAGGAGACTAAAACCAATATTCTTATTACAATAACTAGCCCTACCACAGAAAATCAAATGGAATCTAAAGTACTAGACACATCCATTGATTTCGGAATTATAAGAAACATAAAAGGAACTGTTCGAACAAAGAGAACCGAACAGGAAACTACTTATTACTTTACCTTCCGCAAACAAAAAGCTTCATATATATTCTGGTAAAGTTTTAATCTATTCACATCAATTTTTCTGAGAAGAGGTAATACTATGGAGCTGACGCTACATTTTTTTTTCAACCTATCTCTTTTAATAGTATTACTTTTTTTCAGCTTGATTTGGCTTGAAAATACGAAAAAAGTACAATTCATTGCTACGCTCTATTGCTTCACCAGCCTCATCATTTGCTATGGATTTAGCTACTCC
The DNA here is from genome assembly GCF_038593405.1 of Psychrobacillus sp. FSL W7-1457. Lineage (NCBI taxonomy): Bacteria > Bacillati > Bacillota > Bacilli > Caryophanales > Bacillaceae > Psychrobacillus > Psychrobacillus sp. FSL W7-1457. Next base: position 413,129 of record NZ_CP151993.1, on the reverse strand, counting down.
TTAACTGATAGCATCTTATTAGATCTTAGGAATATTCCTTTTGTAATTGGCGCACTCTATATTGGTCTTGGCCCTTATTTTGGTCTAACAGCAATTATTATCCGTTCTTTTTTTGGAATAGATTTAGGATTTTGGGTAACAGTATCATATTATGCTATTTTCTCTCTAATCTTATGGAAAATACACCCTTGGTTTTTAGGAAAAAATAGGGAACAGCGAGTTATGATAGCTATAGGATTTATTTTTATCATTGGAATCTACCAAACTACCCCTTTGCTTTTTATGTTAGATGGGTATGCCTTACTTGATGTAAGTTTTGCATTTTTATTTTTACAACCTTTAGGGGTAGGGATGATCACCTACTTTTTAGAGGAGGTTGATAAATTTACAATCTACAGACAGCAACTTGTAACTTTAGAAAGGCAAGGAGTTGTAAAAAAGATGGGCGCAGCTATCTCTCATGAAATACGCAACCCATTGACTGCTGCTATAGGTTTTGTTCAACTATTGCATAACGATTCAATTCCAGCAGACACAAAAAGGGAGTATTTAACTATCGTTAAAAGTGAGCTTCAGTCAGCTGAAAGAGTTATTCAAGATTATCTTACAATTTCTAAAGTTGATCCAGAAACTGAAAACACTATTCTTGTTAATAAGGCGTTAAATCAAGTCATACAAATGCTAATACCACTGGCACAAAATAGATCCGTTGAAATAATTACAGATTTCACAGAGGAATCGATAGTTATGGGTGATAGCCAAAAATTTCATCAAAGCTTAGTTAATATTATGAAGAACGGAATAGAGTCTATGTCTTCAGGAGGGACTTTAACCGTGGGGACAGAAGCTACACCTTCCAACGTTGTTATTACTATTAAGGATACCGGTTCGGGAATGACAGATGAGCAACTCAACCGTTTAGGAGAGCCGTATTACTCTACAAAAGGGAACCAAGGAACTGGTCTAGGTATATTGGTTGTTTTTAGTGTTATTCGTGCAATGAATGGAAATATTCATGTAGAGTCCGAGGTAGGTGTCGGAACTACCTTTGAATTAAATTTTAGATCGTCATTAGCTTACATTCCACCTGTAATGGAACAAGAGAAAGGAAAAATGATTACTAAATAATTTTTATTCCCAGGAGTAAAATTACCTTTTCTTCTCATCTTAATAAAGAGAAAAATTTTAGAAAGGGAGTATCACATCATGGGTAGAGACGACAAAAAGGGAAGTAGTAATAACACTGGTTCCTTACCTCAGACACCAAAGAATATGAAGATTAAACCTAAGGATGTCCGAGAAGAATTTGCTCGAGAATTTGCAGAGCTGAGACATTCATCTAGAAAAAATAAATAGTATTTAATCAGGAGGACTTGATATTCATGTCCTCCTAATTATTTTCTAGTGAAGTACACCTGTACTTAAAATAGACATATCGACCTCAATATCCCATTTCATTTTATGAATGGTTTTACGTGTAAGCTCTACATCCCACTTGCCCCGATAATGTCTACGAACATTTTCCGTCAACCCAATCGGATCTACCTCCAATTCTTGCATTTCCAATAAGAAATCATTTATTTTCTTCTCTAGAACCTTTTCTGCTTCTTTTTCTAATCTTTCCATGCTATCTGGGTCTTGAAAAGTCGTTCTTTTCCCCTTATACTCAGACATCGTCCCCTCTATTTTAAGTTTAATTTTTAATTTTGGAGAATTTAAGCTTTTATTACTTGTAATTTTTACACTGTTATCAATGAAATCAAGCAATAGCGTATCTCTTTCAAATACCTTTAAAGTAAATGGAGATAGTTTTTTCTTTCCTTGTATTGCTTGAATATATAGAGCATCCTCTGGTTTCAGTATTTTGTCCATACGTTTATCTTTAAACAACGCGACACCGGTTAACTCTAACTTCTCTCCTTTTTGTTCGATTACAGGTATAATTGGATCAAAATTAGGATTAGTTTGTGTATACATAAAATCGTGAATATTTGTATTTGGGTTAAAGGCTAAGTTCACACTTGGCTGGAGTAGGTCACTAACATAATTTATGACGCTTGCTTTATCAGAATAATTACCTCTCATTAACTCCTCTGCACTACCTTTTACGATGCCTAGTAAAACCTCGTTTCCTACTTGTGTATTCCGATACAAATGCTTCACAACTTCCACAACCATACCGCTACTAGCAAACTCCTCACTAATCAAAATAACACGCAATTGATTTAAAACTACTTTTTTTTCTGTTTTTTTCTCAATATCAACCATTCCACTTGTGACTAGATCTGTTGTAGTTGTATATATTTGTGTTCTTTCATTAGCATATTTTGATTTTTGAGGAATGGCTGCAGTAAGCTTATAGTTACCATCATCTTCGTAGTCAAATGCCATTACCCCTACCATATCAATCCCTTCAATTGGCACCTTTTTTTCATTCAAATTACAGCCCGCCAACAGAGTCATTCCTATTAAGAATATTAAAAGGTTTTTTATACTCATGATCCCACCTGCTTTTTCTTAAATGAATGAATCAAAATTAAAATAATCGGCCAAAACAATAAACCATAACCAATTCTATAACTTACAATAAAAGCCCTTTCTAAATTGTCATGGGATAGCGGTAGCGTGAGGATTACGAAAATGGTGGTAGCTATTATATAAACGTGGGAACTTTTTCTTTTGGATATAATAGAATTTACACCTTTCATGGAAGCCCAGATATATCCTGACACAGATGAAAGCACTAAAAATACCCACAAGGTAATACCAAAAATATCTATTCTCTCCACAAAAGAAAATCCCCCTGCTTTAAATAGATGTAAAACAGAGTACTGAACATTACTTAGCTGCCATTCAGAAAAATACATAACACTTACCAGCGTGGTCAAAAAGAACAAAGATACACTAATCCAAATACCTATTAATGCATGCTTAAAAGCTTTTTGTTTATTAATAATATAAGGAAAGAATATTAATATTACCTCATATCCGAGTACAGTATTAAAGCCTTGGTCAAATGCCACAAAAAAATCATTCCAACTATGATTGAACACAGGAAAAACATGGCTTATGTCGCCTTTATTTATAGACCATTTCAGAAAATACACCATTGGTATTGTTATAAAAAATGCCATTATACAAAATCTAGCAACATTTTTTATACCACCATTCACGATATATAATACCAATAGCAAAACTAAAATAAGAGGTATGCTTGTAGTTTGCTCTTGGAGAGCTGTACTTTGAATCAGTTGTACGTAATTACTGACCTTCGCAGTTGCTAACAAGATTAGCTGAATGACTATAAAGGCATTAATACATTTCCCCAAATGTTTACCTAATATTTCTTCATTGATTTCGAATAAGTTCTTTGAGTGATATTTTGAACATATCCAGATCATTGGCCATATAGAAATACTCGCGATTATTCCAAAGAGGATTGGCATCAAAGCCTGGCTGTATCCAAGACTACTCAATCTTTCAGGTAGTGATAGAACTCCTGTACCAAACATAATACTCTGTACCAAAAAAATGACATGATAGCCTTTTAAACTCTCTTTGTTAGCACTCAGGTATGTTCACCTACCTATATACTTCTTTTTTTGGAACGAGAAATTCCGCTTTTCCTCTTTAAGAAAGCTATTGGAAAACGTACAACACTATCCATCAAGTCAGACATCCTTCTCGGTATGACGGTTGACATAAAAGGTGTACCGAGGGATTTTACTCTTAATAAGTGGGCAATTAGCCAAGCAAATGCGAGCATTTGACCAAACAAACCAAAAATACCAGCTGAAAGTATAAAGACATAACGAATAGTCCTGCTCGTATTACTCATATGGAAGACTGGTGGAAGGAAGGACAACAGGGCAGAAGTAGCCACAATAACGATTAAAATATTACTTACAAGGCCAGCTTCAACCGCTGCAGTACCAATAACAATACCTCCAACAATCCCTATCGTTTGCCCAATTTTTGCCGGCATCCTTGCTCCTGCTTCTTTTAATACCTCTACAATTAGTTCAATAAATAACACCTCAAACAGAGGAGAAAAAGACACTTTCATTCTAGATTCTTGAAGATTTAATAGGAGCTCATAAGGAAGAACCTCCTGGTGAAAGGTTAATGCGGATATATAAGTTGGAGTAAGCATAATGGTTAAGAAAAAACCAAAAAATCGAAGAGATCTAACTAAGCTAGCAGATGGCCAGCGGTTATAATAATCCTCAGCACTAATGAACATTTCTAAAAAGGAGGTTGGGCATACAAGAGCTGCTTGACTGTTATTCATTAAGATAACTATTCTGCCGTCTGCAAGATAATGTGACGTGGTATCCGGTTTTACAGTCATATAATATTGAGGAAATAGTGAATACGGATTATCTTCTATTAATTGCATAAGAATAGAAATATCAAAGAACTTAGGATAATCAAGACTGGCTAAGCGACTCCTTAATTGCTGGAGAGCAGTTTTATCTACTAAATCCTCTATATATAGAATAGTGATTTTCGTATTTGTAACGCTTCCTATTATTAGGTCTTCATCTTTAAGCATTGGATTAACTATTCGTCTTTTAACAAGCGAAAGGTTTGTCTGTATCGATTCAGTAAATACATCTTGAGGGCCAATGAATGTACTCTCCATCTCTGAAGTAGTTACTTCCCTCTCCTTTACACTATACGTATGAATACTTAACAGTTGGTTTGTTTCATGGAAGTATAATAACGTTTCACCTGTCGCAAGTTTTTGTGTAATCTCATCAATATCAAAGGGATTCATATTTTCTGCCACTTGGTGTATTTGATGAATATAATTTGCTAAAGGAATTAAAACCATTATTTCTAAAGTTTTGCTATCTGTTAAGGATTGAGAATAGATAATCGTAACAATCCCTTCACTAGATGGGATACTTTTATATAAAACGTCATTATTATATTTTGTAATCTGTTTAAAATACTTAATCCTTTTTTCAACTAAAGCTTTAGTCGATGTGGTACCATCCATAAAATATGCAAGCATCGGCTTTTTTACTAATTTCATCTTTGTTATAAGAATCACTTGCCCTTCCTATAGATTTGATTAGTTTGTCCATTTATATTTTATGTATGCAAGTGAATCTATCGGATTCTTTACTAGCATATAAAAACACTCAAAACTTTGTCGTTTTGAGTGTTTTAGAGTTCAAAATTCAACTATTTCTGGATTTTCTCCCTTTGTGTTCATTACTCTTACTTGTGTTGGAGTAATCTTCAGAATGATTAAGTCTGGATCATCCGGACCTTTAAACCATCCTTTTAAAGCATCATTCCAAACCTTTTCTTTCATTGATTCGTCATCCGATTCCTCGACCTTCCCTTCAATTTCCAGGAAGGAATCACCTAATCCTTTTCCATCGTATCCTAGGAGGATGTGTGTGTATGGGTTATGTTCAATTTCTTCTACTTTATGCGTTTTCTTACTTGTTGCGGTATAGAGGATAAAATCATCATTAAAAAAGGTCATATATCGGGAATGCGGCTTATTTTGCTGCACTGTCGCCATAGTACCAATCATATTACTATTTAATATTTTTAGTGCTTGTTCTTTTGCATTAGTCATATCAATCTCCCCTTCCCTTTATGTCTTTACTATTCCTTTTTTAGAAATAAACTAAACATTCTTAAATGCTATTACCAGGTTTTCAAAAATCGAGTAGTTGACTCTCTTCCCTTTTGCAATAAATCCAATTTAGAATCATAGTCTAATTCAAATTGGGTCGCGCTATATTCATCTGCAGGTATAAAAATAATATTTCTTTCAATCTTTCGCGATATATATCTTGTGTCATGGGCATCTTTCATTGTTGTAAATAGGCCTTCAAATAAATCGAGTCCATTTTTTATTTTTTTTGGTTGCGGCTCTTCGATATTTGCACTAAGTCGAATACCTAAGACTGGTCTCTCCTTTATACCGTTTTCAAATATCCACATTGGAAAATTGCTGAGCACACCGCCATCTACCACCACTACGTCCCCAATATTCGATTTTAATTTGATTGGTTCAAAGAAAAAGGGAATGCCACAGCTCATGCGCAAGGCTCTACTTACTAAAAAGGTATCTGGCTCTATGTCATAATTTTTTAAGTCATCCGGTAAGACAATCATCTTTCCATTTGTTAGATCGGAGGCAACTAGCTTTAACGAGCCAGGAGTTAGATCTCCAAAAGTATAAATACCTTTAGCAGCCAATTTCTCTAAAAACCAATCCTCCAATGCTTTTCCTTGATACAAGCCTAAACCCCAATATAAATTTAACCATTTTGTAAACGGAAGTGGAATTACTGTCTTCCGCGGGTCCAATAGCTTTTGGAAGTTTTGACTCATCATTAGCTCTTCCATTTCTCTGCCGTTGTAGCCTGCAGCTATAAAACAGGCAAGTATTGCTCCTGCACTAGTTCCCGCCACACGCTTTAGACGATATCCTTTCTCTTCCAAAACTTGATATGCCCCAACTAGGCCGATCCCCTTCATCCCGCCACCTGAAAATATCCCATCTATATACATCCCGCACCCTTCTCTCTAAAAAAGTTGTTATATCACTCTAAGAGAGAAGCTATCGAATTAGAACATATATCGACAAATAAGATGAACTAAAATGTTGATATGCATATATATGGAATAGAGGTGGTTGCCATAAAGTGGTTAATTATTTGTTTGAATTATTTTTTGTTTCCTTTTGTTGGCTGTTGTTGTGTTTTTTTGCTTCTGTATTCTGCCCTATTACACCCATATCATTTGGACTGATGTCATATCCATAACCATACTCTTCACGATCTAACTTATTTTTATGATTTTTCTTTTTATCATTCATGAGATTTCACCTCCATGAGAATAAGTTGTACTATTAAGTAGTTATTATGCTTAAGATGAGAGGAAAAAAGAAGGAACGTTGTGACATACACACAACGCTCCTTCTTTTTTTATTATTTTTTTACCTTATATATAATATTAACTACTTATTATTTTTATTTTCTTCTTTCTCACCTGGTTTAGTTATATCTTTCTTATCCGCATTGTTCTTATCTGTCTCTTTAAAATCGTCAGGATTCAAATTAGAATTGTATTCAATATCATTATCCTTCTTATCTTTACCCACTAATTTCACCTCTTATTTTTAATAGGTATGCTATTTGTTAGTTTTTCTTTCAATTGCTGCTTCTACAAATTTTCTAAACAACTTTTGTGAAGGTTCATCACCATTTAGCGCAAATTCTTCAGGATGCCACTGAAAACCATAAATAAACGTATGGTTTTCACTTTCTACTGCCTCCACTATGCCGTCCGGTGCAGTAGCAACTACTTTCAACCCATCTCCAAGCTTATTTACGCCTTGATGATGAAATGAATTTACCTTAAATTCCTCTTCTTGTAACATTTGATATACCTTACTTTTACTATCTAGCTTAACCGGATGTGATCTGTGCGTTCTTATTGAATTTTGTCTATGCTGTAAAGTATATTCTTCTCTTTGCTCATGAATAGACTGGTGTAAAGATCCACCCATCACTATATTAAGCATATGCAAGCCTCTACAAGTCCCAATATATGGCTTGTCTAACTCTAGAATTTTTTGTACAAGTGCAAATTCCATCTTATCAAGACGTGGAGTTATTCGTTGAAGGTGAAGATGTGGCAACTCACCATAATAAGAAGGATCTATATCTTCTCCTCCCGTTATAATCAACCCGTCTATCTGCTGACATAACTGGTCTATATCTTTATCAGGAATGAGTGGTATGAGTAAAGGAATACCTCCTGCTTGTAGAACTGTGTCTGAATATACTGAAGACAAGTAATAACTTTTATCATCTTTAACTTCAGCAGTAATACCTATTATTGGTTTCATATTAGATTCCCCATTTTTTTAAATTTCATGCTCTATATTAATACCCTTGTTTGAACTTGCTAAACTTGTGTCAGTACTTTTAATCTAACGTTTGTTTTTATTTCATCTGGGAATACATTAATTAGACATCACTAAAGGAGGACTCGGCATGAGTAATGACAAATTCGAAAAAATGGAAGAAAATATTAAAGGACAAACACAGAATCGTCAACCAGGTTTTGAATATGAAATGAGTCCAAAACCTATTTATGATGATGAAAATTATAAAGGTTCTGAAAAGCTAAAAGGAAAAGTCGCTTTAATCACAGGTGGAGATAGCGGTATTGGTAAAGCAGTAGCAATTGCTTATGCAAAAGAAGGTGCAAACGTCGCTATTGCGTATTTAGATGAACATGAGGATGCAAAAGAAACAGTAAAACTAGTTGAAAACTACGGAGTTAAAGCAAAAAGCTTTGCTATAGATATTAGCGATGACGAAAACTGCGAAAAGTTAATAGAGCAGGTTATCGAGGAATTTGGCCAGTTAAATGTTTTAGTAAATAACGCAGGAAAACAATTCCCAACGATGAATTTTTTAGAGATTACTCCAGATCAATTACAGGAAACTTTCTCTACTAACATATACTCTATGTTCTATCTAACACAGGCAGCTCTTCCGCATATGTCTAAGGGAGATACAATTGTAAATACTTCCTCGGTTACTGCTTATCGCGGTGCTGCTGAGCTAATCGATTACTCGGCAACAAAAGGAGCAATCACTTCCTTCACACGCTCCTTAGCATTAAATCTAGTTGAAAAAGGAATTCGTGTAAATGCAGTTGCACCTGGACCAATATGGACCCCACTTATCCCAGCAACTTTTGATGCCGAGAAGGTAGAAAACCATGCTGAAAGCAATCCAACTGGCAGAAGAGGTCAGCCATCAGAAAATGCACCTGCCTATGTCTTCTTAGCATCTAATGACTCCACGTATATTACAGGACAAACTATTCACGTTGATGGTGGAGACTTCGTCGGTTCATAAAATCATATATAAAATTTAAAGAGGATGATCGTGAATATTCACGATCATCCTCTTTTTCATATTAAAGTATTTACATAAGGCTCTTTGAAACTTTTTTTCCATCATAAGTATAGAGCACTGGTTTTTTCTCCACAAAGGTTTCCATATGAATAGAACGCCCCCACAGCTGGTATATATATGGAAGCACATGCTCCAAATAATGCGCATCTAATTCCACGCCTTCATAATTGTGCTTTAGATGCAACTCCCCGTTTCTAGAGAAATCACCATTTTCTACTACAATGTAGGGGTAGCCACCATTTTCACGGCTCGCTATTATTTCATCTCTGACATTCTCATAATCCTTATCAGTTATTTCATAGTTCCCATTTTTCTTTTCAAATAAGTAAAGGTCCTCTTGTTTAACTAACTCTTTTGTCAAATAGTTTCTGATAAAGGAAATATCAGACTCTATTTCCCGTACTTCAAATAACTTTTCTCTCCCTAGCCCTGGTTCGATTCCAATTCTTCTCATTTCAGCTGTAGGGGAGTCATACCTTTTCTCTATATCCTCAAAAATTTTGAGTCCTAAATAATATGGATTTATGGACGTCTTGGAAGGTTGCACAACATTTGCATTTAATTTGGCAAATTCAATGGTTTCATCTGAAGTCAAATCCATTTCTCGGAGAATTCGCTGATGCCAAAAAGTTGCCCATCCCTCATTCATAATTTTTGTTTCGAGCTGCGGCCAAAAATAAAGCATCTCTTCCCGCATCATAGTTAAAATATCTCGTTGCCAATCTTCAAGCTCCCGACTATACTCCTCTATAAATAACAGCAAATCTTTTTCTGGTCTGGGCGGGAATTTTTTTCGATAAGGCTGAACCAACTTATTTTTTTTCTTTTCGTCTAAATCCCATAAATCATCATACTCACTTTTTCTTTTTTCCTCTATTTCTTCTTCCTCTAAGTCATAACTAGGAAGCTTAGGACGGACAATCGAAGAATCAATATGTTCTTGAATAGCTAATACTGCGTCTAAAAATTGTTCTACCTCTTCTTTTCCATGAACCATTTCATAGTGTGCAATTCTCTCGGCAGTGGCAGTCATGCTTTCTACCATATCTCTCCGTGTGTTAGAGAAGCGAACATTATTCTTGAAAAAATCACAATGCGCAAGTACATGAGCAATAATTAGCTTGTTCTGAATAAGGCTATTCGTATCTAATAGAAATGCATAACAAGGGTTGGAATTGATCACTAACTCATAGATTTGGCTAAGCCCAAAATCGTATTGCATCTTCATTTTATGAAATTGCTTCCCAAAGCTCCAGTGTGCGAAACGAGTTGGCATCCCATATGCACCGAATGTATAAATAATGTCTGCAGGACATATTTCGTATCTCATAGGGAATGTATCCAATCCAAAACCAGATGCAATCTCAGTTATTTCGGCAATTGCATATTGTAGTTTTGTGTCCATCACTTTACTCCCTTTTTAAAAATACTTTTTAATGCAGCATATACATCTTTATTATTTCTAATTACGTGGTGTCTAAATTTAGGGTTTTCTATTGTCTTATACGTGTTCATCAAAGTGGAATAACGATTGTGCTCATTAACTTCCCCATACCCAAATATTTGAGAAACCTTCATTAATTCATTAACTAGTTTCACACATTTTTCATTATCACTCGTCATATTTTCTCCATCTGAAAAATGAACTGGATAAATATTATAGCGAGAAGGAGGATACTTTTCCTGTATTAACTCTAATGCCTTCTGATAAGCAGAGGAACATATGGTACCTCCACTCTCCCCCTTTGTAAAGAACGCTTCCTCAGTAACTACCTTTGCTTCTGTATGATGAGCAATAAATTCAATATCTAATGCCTCGTATTCCATTCGCAAAAACCTAACCATCCAAAAGAAGAAGCTACGTGCACAATACTTTTCAAAAACTCCCATTGAACCACTAGTATCCATCATAGCGAGAACAACTGCTTTTGATTCGCGCTTAACAACTTCATCCCAAGTTTTAAAGCGCAAATCATCCTGATGGATAGGCGCAATTGCCGCTTCTCCCTTAAGAGCATTTCTCTTAATAGCTGTAATTAATGTCCTTTTCTTATCAATATTACCCATAAGGCCTTTTTTTCGAATATCATTAAACTCAATATGCTCGGTTACTATTTCAGATTTTTCTTTATCCTCTAGACTAGGCAGCTCCATGTCACTGAAAAGAGCATTTTCTATCTCTTCCATGGAAACCTCTGCCTCATAGTAATCTTGCCCTGCCTTGTCTCCAGCTTGCTTACCACTTCCAGTTGCCTTTCCTTCCCCAGGCCCCTTAGCGACAACATCACCGATCTGACTGTCTCCCTTACCTTGGCCAACATGCTTAGAAGAGTCGTAATTATATCTTATTTTGTATTCATCCAGGGATCTAATAGGGATTTTTATAACGTCTCGTCCATTTGACATGATAATACTTTCATCACTTATTAAGTCTGGTAAGTTGTTTCTAATTGCTTCCTTGACCTTTTCCGTGTGGCGTTGCTGATCTTGATGACCTTTACGATGGAGTGACCAATTCTCTTGTGAAATAACGAAGGGATTTTTCTCTTTTTCATTCAACCTCAACACCTACCTATTTTTTATCATATGCCGGTGCAACAAAGTTATTGCCAAAGTTCCAAGAAAAGCGCAGGCACCTGTCTCTGCCCCGACAGGCAAATGAAAAAATGCGAGGAGGCAGGTCTTCAGCCACCGGAGTATTTTTTCATTTGACCCCGAGGGGCAAGGTGCCGGAGCTAGACAATAAGAAAAGCGCAGGCGCCTATCACTGCCCCGACAGGCAAATGGAGAAAAGTGAGGAGGCAGGTCTTCAGCCACCGGAGCTTTTACTCATTTGACCCCGAGGGGCAAGGTGCCGGAGCTAGACAATAAGAAAAGCGCAGGCACCTGTCTCTGCCCCGACAGGCAAATGGAGAAAAGTGAGGAGGCGCTTCCTCAGCCACCACAAACGCTTTTGTTTGCGACGAGCCTGCGCAGGAGCAACTTTTAGCCATTTGACCCCGAGTATAGTTACACATCAAACCAAATTAGTATAAAAAAAACAAGACCAATGAAGAATATCAGTCTTGTTTTTTCATGGCTTTATCGATTAAGAAGACTTCCAACATAACGTAATAATTCATTGGCTGAAGTAGAATTATATCCGTGTTCATCAATCAATCTAGCAACTACTTCGTTTATCTTTTTCAAATGAGCTTCATCTGGCGTTTTCGTAGATGTAGTAATTTTCACGACATCTTTTAAATCAGCAAACAGTTTCTTTTGAATAGCCTCTCTTAGGCGTTCATGGGAATTATATTCGAAACGCTTCCCTTTCCTTGCATAGGCAGAAAGGCGAATTAATATCTCTTCTCGGAATCCTTTTTTTGCATTTTCAGATATGCCTATTTGTTCTTCTATGGAGCGCATTAGTTTTTCATCTGGGTTCATCTCTTCGCCAGTTAATGGATCTCTCATTTTGTTCTTGTTACAAAATGCTTCAACATTGTCCAAATAATTATTCATTAGCGTTATTGCCGACTCCTCATATGAGTAAACAAAAGCCTTTTGAACTTCTTTTTTAGCAATTTCATCGTATTCTTTTCGTGCAATGGCAATATAGTTTAAATACTTTTCTCGATCCTCTTCTGAAATAGAAGCATGCTGATCAAGACCCTCTTTTAAAGCACGTAAAACGTCTAATGCATTTATAGAAGGGATTTCTTTTCTTATAATGGCGGAGGAAATGCGGTTGATCACATACCGCGGATCAATTCCATGCATACCCTCTGTTGCAAACTCTTTCTTTAACTCTTCTACATCAATTTCATTAAAGCCTTCGATATTTTCCCCATCATATAACTTCATTTTCTTTACTATATCTATTCCTTGTTTCTTTGGATCCTCTAACCTTGTGAGTATTGAGAATATAGCTGCAGCCCTTAAGGCATGGGGAGCAATATGGACATGGTTCATATCACTTTCTTTAATCATCTTTTCATAAATTCGTTCTTCTTGGCTAACCTTCAAGTTATAAGGAATTGGCATTACAATAATACGTGAATGTAGCGCCTCATTCTTTTTATTAGAGATGAACGAACGATATTCCGTTTCATTGGTATGGGCTACAATCAATTCATCTGCACTAATTAAGGCGAAACGACCAGCTTTGAAGTTACCCTCCTGTGTCAGAGAAAGTAGATGCCACAGGAATTTTTCATCTAGCTTAAGCATCTCCTGAAATTCCATCATTCCTCTATTAGCCTTATTGAGCTCCCCATCAAATCTATATGCTCTTGGATCAGATTCAGATCCAAACTCAGCAATTGTTGAAAAGTCAATACTTCCAGTTAAATCAGCGATATCTTGAGATTTTGGATCAGATGGAGTAAAAGTACCTATCCCAACCCTTTTGTCTTCTGAAAAGAAAATTCTCTCCACTAAGACATCTTCTACTTTTCCACCATACTCTTGCTCCAGCCTCATCGAGTTCAGAGGTGATAGACTTCCTTCTATTCGAATTCCGTATTCCTCAAAAAAGTCTTCTCGAAGATGAGTTGGGATTAAATGAAGCGGATCCTCATGCATCGGGCATCCTTTAATAGCATAAACAGCACCCTTGTCAGTTCTGGAATATTCCTCAAAACCTCTCTTCAACAAAGTAACAATAGTAGATTTACCACCACTCACGGGACCCATCAACAATAAAATTCTTTTCCGAACATCTAAACGCTTTGCTGCCGGATGGAAATACTCTTCTACCAGACGCTCTAACGCTTCATCTAGACCAAACATTTCCTGTTCAAAAAACTTATAGCTTTTCTTTCCATTTTCATCCGAATGCCCCGCACTTTTAATCATGCTATATACACGTGCATGTGCAGTTTGAGCAACTTCTGGTCTGCCTTTTAATATTTCCAAGTATTCCCTGAACGTACCTTCCCATTTCAACTCGTTTTCCGCTTCTCGATAACCTTTAACCTTACTTAAGATATCCATGTTTCCCTCCATTCAGGGGCATCTTTTATACATAATATGACGAGAAGGAATTAATGATACATATAACTTTGTAGTTGTCTCTCAATTGTTTATATCTATCGCTATTTCATCTCCTTAAAATTTTTACTATTGAATGAAGGCATTATTTATCTTTCCGTCTTTTTCTTATAAACCAAATACTCAAAAAGGAAACAATACCCATTACTAATAGAACTGGTAAATTGCCCAATAGAAACACTATAATTCCAGATCCTATCACTAATAACGCATTCACACTTTGAACAAATTGCTTCTTTGTCTTCTCCCATGTGTTTAAGTCCTTATTTTCAATGCTTGGTACAATTACTCGATCCTCATAAAAGTTCATCTCAATTGTGGAAAAGGAAGTTTGATTGTCCAAATATTTAATCTTTCCAACTATTACTTCTATTTCTTCTTGTACCTTTGACAAGTCAGCTGAAATCTTTAAAAGATCCTCTGTTTTTTCAGCGCTTTCCATAAATACTAGCAATCGAGCTTCTACTGCTCTTTTCGATTTTAATCGGGATTCTAAGTCTACATACTGCTCTGTTACATCTTCACCTGTTATATTCCTCTCTAATACCTTAGTTACCTGTCCTTCAGCTTCCGATAAAAAAGTCTCAAAATGCTCCTCAGGTACTCTGACAACCATACGTCCGTAACTACGAGAATCACTTTCTTGATAAATATTAGATTCTACAATATAACCGTTATATTTACTTACCTTTTCTGTCATCTTTTCTTGAGCAACCGTTAGTTCTTTGACGTTTGCACTAATATTAGCCTTGTGAATAATTTTTCTTTGGGATATAGATGGATTGGAAGTACTTTCCTCTGTCTCAGAAATACTCTCTTCCTTTGAGTCATTTCCTCCCTGACCAACATCATTTGAATACTCCGCGTCATTCATAGACTCTGTTACTGCTGCCTTTTCCTCGTTTTGAGCACTGCATCCAGCTAAAAAAATGAGAGATAAATATAAGAAAACGATAGTAAACCTAGTCATTACCAAAAACCCCCTTTACTTTAAATAAATAGACGTTTGTGAAGAAACTTCGTTACAATCCTCTCGTTTAGCACACTATCAAGACACTCTACTAGCATATGAGAAATTTTTACTTTTCTTCTAAAAAAGCTTAATAAAATGGAATATTCCGATAGAATATAAGAAAAGCGCAGGCGCCTATCTCTGACCCGACAGGCAAATGGTGAAAAGCGAGGAGGCAGTTCCTCAGCCACCGGAGCTTTTATCCATTTGACCCCGAGGGGCAAGGCGCCGGAGCTAGACACCAAGAAAAGTGCAGGCGCCTATCTCTGTCCCGACAGGCAAATGGGGAAAAGCGAGGAGGCAGTTCCTCAGCCACCGGAGCTTTTATCCATTTGACCCCGAGGGGCAAGGCGCCGGAGCTAGACACCAAGAAAAGTGCAGGCGCCTATGTCTGTCCCGACAGGCAAATGGGGAAATGCGAGGAGGCGATTCCTCATCCACCGGAGCTTTTATCCATTTGACCCAGAGGGGCAGGGTGCTGAAGTTAGACAATAAGAAAAGCGTAAGCACCTATGTCTGCACCGACAGGCAAATGGGAACATACATCAAAATAATTGATTTGAAAGCTATAAAAAAGTGGGAGTGGAAAATATGATTCACTTAAAAGGGTATGGCCTTACATTGGAACAAATGAGAGCCATTCTGTATAAAAACGAGAACATAACATTAGATAAAGAGGCTATACAAGCTGTTCAGAAAAGTAGAAGAGCAGTAGAGAAAATTGTTAGTAGCGGAGAAATCGTGTATGGAATTAATACGGGCTTTGGAAAATTTAGCGATGTCAGTATAAACGAGAAGGACGTTCATGCACTTCAATTACATTTGATACGATCTCATGCTTGTGGGGTTGGAACTCCTTTTGAAGAGTTAGTTTCAAGAGCTATGGTTATTCTACGTTTAAATGCTCTGATGAAAGGTTTTTCAGGCATACGACTCGAGGTATTAGAAAGACTGGCATATATGATAAACCATCATATCCATCCCGTAATACCCTCCCAAGGCTCTCTAGGTGCATCTGGAGATTTAGCACCTCTATCACATTTAGCCCTTGTATTAATCGGCGAAGGATTTGTTTGGGAAGGTAACAAGCATGTTCCTTCTACAAATGTATGGAGTGAACATGGACTACAGCCAATTGTACTTGAAGCTAAGGAAGGGTTAGCCTTAATAAATGGAACTCAAGCAATGACTGCTCAAGGAGTGATCAACTGGCTCGAAGCTGAGACTCTTGCGTATCAAAGCGAGTGGATTGCTGCAATGACTATGGAAGCCCTCCATGGAATTACAGACGCCTTTCACCCTTCTATCCATGAAGCACGAGGTTACCAGGAGCAAATAGACGTCGCTAAACGAATGCTGTACTGGTTGGAAGGAAGTCAACTAGTCACTAAACAAGGCGAACAGCGAGTACAGGATGCCTATTCTATAAGATGCATACCTCAAATACACGGAGCCACATGGCAAGTGCTTTCCTATGTAAAAGAAAAACTTGAGATAGAAATAAATGCCGCCACAGATAATCCATTAATCGTAGAAGACGGAAATATAGTTGTTTCTGGTGGGAACTTTCACGGTCAACCAATAGCCTTTGCGATGGATTTCTTAAAGGTGGGAATGGCCGAGCTGGCTAACGTTTCTGAACGACGGGTAGAAAGACTCGTGAATCCACAATTAAATGTTGGTCTCCCGCCATTTTTAAGCCCAGAGCCTGGTCTACAATCAGGAGCAATGATTTTACAATACACTGCTGCTAGTCTTGTTTCTGAAAATAAAACATTGGCTCACCCAGCATCTGTCGACTCTATCCCATCCTCTGGAAACCAAGAGGACCATGTAAGCATGGGAACCATTGGGGCTAGACATGCCTATCAAATCATTCAAAATGCCCGTGGAGTAATCGCTATCGAGGCTATTTGTGCAGTTCAAGGAGTCGAGTATCGTAATGAGTTGCTGATGGCACCAAAACTCCTTAAAAAGTGGAAGGAAATCCGTGCATTTATTCCATCCCTAACTGAAGATCGGGTTTTTAGTAAGGATATTGAGCTAATGCAAAATTATTTGAGGAACTTCAATATCTCTTAAGTGCCCTCTTCCTTTGTTTTAACAGTTTGCTTCTACTTGGAGAAAGTGTATAGGCAACACCAAGGGAGCCCCTGCTTCCTCTATACACTTTTTAATAAAGTATATAACCATTCGTTTTTAGTTATCCATCTTACGAATCAACTCATATAATAGGAAATAATATATCGGGAGTTGATTTTTTGACACTTTGGATTGATGTGTCAGTCACAAAACGTCAGTTGAAGCTTTATGACGGAAGCAAACTATTAAAAACATACCCTATTGCAGTAGGAAAAGTCTTAACCCCTACCCCGACAGGTAATTATATGATTATTAATAAGGAGGTAGATCCAGGAGGTCCATATGGGGTATTGTGGATGGGATTATCTAAGCCTCATTATGGCATACACGGGACAAACGATCCAAGCTCAATAGGAAAAGAGGTATCACTTGGTTGTATAAGAATGTACAACAATGACGTTATAGAATTATCCTCCCAGGTATCTTTGCAGACAAACGTTTACATCCACAAATAATGGTTCTATAGCTCTCGCTAATAAGTCTAAATTAGAATATATTTAATATTCCCCACTCCAAGTATCCCATTTCAACTGCCCTATATCATTCTCCAAACTCGTGATCAACTCCATACAACCGCTCTTTCTACTTTCTAACCCTATAGTCAATATCACTCTTCTCATAATTATTTCTCTCTTATATACTATGTTGCCTATTCCTATAAATATTTTAATAATAAGGCGATGCTTACTCATCCTACTTAATACAATAGCTTTCAACTTAACTTTTGATGTTTATTTCCTTCTTCCAGAGGTATGTATTATTTAAGATAAATTCTTTAATGAAAAACTATAAGGCACGGAGGTAACAAATATGTTTACTGAAAAAAATAAAGCAAAAATCGGAGCAGCTACATTCATCTCTTTAGGTCTGCTTGGAGACACCAATTATGCTGTAGACCACGATGACAATCAATTTGACGACAAGGAAGAACAAGAAAAAGAAGAATATTAATTAAATTTTAAAAAAATTAATTATTTTATGTTTAAGCACATATTTTAACGGGTATTGATAAAAGGAAATATTTTGTTTTTCCATGTAATTAAGTAAAAAGAAAACTAAAAATTTATTAGATAGTAGGAAAAAAAATTATCATATAACATATGTGTTAAAGCAGCAGTTTAGATGTTAATAATGATTTTTATTCCAAAAAGGTTTCGACAAAATTCGCCTTTTTCATTCTTTGTGGATAAGTTTACACACAGAATTCACACTAGATAAATATGATTTTGGCAAACATGTAAACAACTTATTAACATCTTATACCCACATACTGTGGATAAAAAGAACGATTGTTCTTAATAGTACTTTTTGGTAAAGTAATGTTAATAACAATTATCTAATCTTAATGCCCTTTCACATATAAGAACATTTAACTATTAGGAGGAAATAAAATGAGTAAAATGTCGGATGATCTATTATTAGAATCATATTTTACTGCTAAGGAACTTAACCTTTGCCCTGACTTTTTAGCTTTATTGAAAAGTGAGATTCAACGTCGCTCTCTTCAAGTTGAACTATAATCTTTTATATAAATGAAACTTTCTTTCCATTCTTTCGTAAATAGTATAAGGTAATACTGTAAGTCTAATCTAATAACTATTTTACGGAGGGTTTTAAATTTTGAAGAAAATTCTAGTCGCACTACTTACGATCACGCTTGTTTTTTCTTCAGTGGGCAATTTTATCTTTCAAGATGATATAACTGCTGAAGCTAAGAAATACAAGTCAGGAAAAAAAGGTTTTAATTCTAATAATAATAATAATTCAAATGACAATACGAATAATTCCAATACGAATTCTAATATTCAAAAAGATAAAGATAATTCTACAACAGCTACAAATAAATCATCTAACACAAACTCCAAAGGTGGATTTACAGCTGGTGGATTAATGAAAGGTCTTTTCATAGGTGGTCTCGCTGGATTACTCTTTGGTAGTCTTTTCGCAAATATGGGTATACTTGGTTCTATATTAGGTTTCTTAATTAATGCTGCCGCTATCGCAGTAATTGTTATTCTTATCCTTAAGATTATCAACATCTTTAAAGACAAGAAAAAGAAAGAGGAAACACATACATGGAAAAACTAGTAGTACCGGAACAAAATATTATTAATGCTATTTGCGTTCACTTTGGTCGTAAAGTAAATGCTAACCCGGAAAAAGTTGAAGTGGAGTTAATGTATGATGACGAAACTGGCTTTTCCGCTGAGGCATATGTAAATAATCAACAATTTAATTTAAGTACTCTAGACATTATTGAATCTTTACGCCAAACTATGAGAGAATTTTTAAATCTAGACCCTATCTCTACTGGTATAGAGCTTGTATTAGATGAAGAAGAAGGAATAATTGCAGTTGTTAGTTAAAAAAAGGTAACGAAGAATTTTCTTCGTTACCTTTTTTATTATTTTTTTAGGAGAAAGTATTCGGCATTACAAAACATGATTCAAAAACAAAAAAACCGATGGCACTAAGCCATCGGTCTCATTTAATTATTTTTGATAACCGCTCATTTGTCCTTGAGCTTGAGCTACTAAACGCTTAGTAATTTCTCCGCCAACGGATCCGTTAGCACGCGCTGTAGATTCTCCTCCAAGTTGTACTCCAAATTCTTGAGCGATTTCATATTTCATTTGGTCAAGAGCTTGTTTAACACCTGGTACAAGTAGTTTGTTGTTGTTGTTTGACATTTCTCTCACCTCCTTGTGAGATTATATTGTGCCAAATCTTTTGATATATACAAGAAATAAAATTTTAGACTAAAAACTTTTTCAATACATTTAACTGCATTGTTCTAATGATTATGGTTACCCTTTATAGCAATACAAAAATTTGAAATGCAATATTTTAGGATTCTTAAACTTTAGCTCGTTAATATTCACCTATTTCCTACTCCTTACATAATCTGAAGGGAAAGCTTAAAGGAGTGAATATTTATTGATTAAAGCACACCCAGTTGACATCGATGGAAACACATTTATAGCTGTTTCAGTTGAGCTTCCAAAAACGACTTTGCTAACCGTATCCAATGACAAAGGTTACATTATGTGTGGAGCATTAGATGTTGGCTTGCTCAATGAAAAGTTAAAAGATAGGAACATAATTGCAGGCCGAGCTGTAGGAGTAAAAACAATTGAACAGCTTATAAATGCTCCACTTGAATCCGTTACTTTAGAGGCAGAGAAATTAGGAATTGAGACTGGAATGACTGGAAGAGAAGCATTACTAAAAATGCTTTAAAGCTGCCTTCAAGCAAGAGTAAAACCCATATCTAAAACTTCCACTTAATTTCAGCACTCTTTAGGCTAATACAAGAACTTGTAAGAGGATGACCGTATTTTTATGATCATCCTCCTTTTAGTTTAGTATGTAGTTAAATTATATAAGTATTTATTTTTTTCCAAGTATTTGATAAAAGGATAAACATCGATAAAAAATAATCATAATTACACAAGCGCTATTATTCGTTCCAAGTTTCTACATGCTCAATAGGAACCTCGGCTGCCTTTACCCTCCACCTGATACTTGATGCTGCATCTAATACATGAGTGTTCTCTTTTATCGTAAGCATTTTTCCATTATTGAAGTAAAAGTTGTAATAGGGAAGTTCCTCGGAACTTTCTTCTACCATATAGTAGGACACCTTATTTAACTCTTCCCACTGATAAATTTCTTTTTCTGTTGAAAACATTTTTCTAAAAGAAATTTGGTCCTCATTAAGTGAAATATATGACAAAGAAGCATAATAAAATGTCACCATGCTTAAAGCAAAAGCTATTAATGCAGTTGGAATAGAGATCTTCCAGCTTTTCAATAATCCTAGAAGAACAAAGCACAAAGCAAACGTAAATATGCTTATACCCAATACCCAATAATTTATAGATGGTACATAGGTAAGCCACGAATTTCTATCATAATAGATAGTATCTGCTACAATATTTGGCATTAATAAAATATAAATTGGTGAAAATAAAACCACGCATGCAGCAATTACTAAAAAAATATGTTTTATATTATATTCTCTTCTCATACCTAACCCCTTTTTTTACATAATTTGCTTTTATTTAATATTATCATATTTTACCAAATGTTATGAATATTTTTTTAAAAGGCTATGTTAAAGGGTAGGGTTGATTTATAATCCAAAGAAATCATAAATCAGAGAGTAGAATTGATTTCCGCCCCAGCCGGACGCTTTCCTCGGGGTGAGCGATAAGCCATCACCCATCGCTTACGCGCGTGGTTGTGATGGCTTATCTGTCTCACTCATCCCGTAGGAGTCGCCGTCTGGCGCTCCAATCAATAAATGGGAACAGCTTTAGCATCAATAAAGAACTAGAAAATTATTTATGTTCTTAATAGCCATTTGAAAGTTCAAATGTTTATGTTTACAGTCACTATAAAAAAGAATTGTTAGTCAAAATCAACCAATAACTTTAACAAAGCTTTTTAAAAAACAAAAAAGTCAGTGAGGTTATCTCACTGACTTTTTGTGTTAAATATTTCTTAGTTCTCTTCTGTTTCTTTAACAGGCTCTTCTAATTCAGCTGGTTTTTCAACTGCTGGTTGTGAAGAGGTTGGAGCATCAACATTAATAAACAATTTACCTGCTGCTTTTTGACGCGTTTCATTTCCAAAGCCATCAATTGCTATTACTTCGATTACTGCTCCATTTGCTACTGTATCTGCTGGCACTGTCCAATAACCAACATAATGACCATTACCAGTTTCCATCATCGGTAATTCTGTAGCATTTTGTACATCTCCAACATTTGTAAGTGGCATATGAATAACAAATGTAGGTTTTAAACCAGACTCACTGTCAAATTCAATTTTAACACTTCGACCAGTTTTAAGATTTAAATCTGTTGCCGGTTTTAGGTTAGAAATTTCTGGAGCAATAGAATCAGCAGTAACCTTAATTGTCTTAGTTACGACGTTTCCTGCTCTGTCCTTCGCCTCTACCGTAATTTCATTTAAACCTTCTTCTAAAAGAATACGTTTAGAGAATTTACCGTTAGTTACTGCTGCAGGTTGTCCATTTACATGAACATATTCAAGATTAGCATCTGCTATAGTACCTTCAACAGTTACGCTTTCACGATTTGTTTTCTCTCCATCGACTGGCTTAGTAATAACCAGTTCAGGATTTTCGGTATCTAGGATCACTGTTACAGGAGCAGATTCCCCAGTTTCACGTCCGTCCAAGACAGAAACAACTGTAAATTCATTTTCACCTTCTGTTAATACTGCATCAAGTGAGAATTTACCATCATTACCAACCTCAGTTGATCCTACTACTTCACCATTTTGCTTCAACTCGATAGTTGTAGTTGGTGATGCTGATCCTTCTATTGTAATATCTTCTTCATTAGTAACTAAACCTTCAGCTGGAGAAGTGATAACTGGACCTACAACCTCGTAGCTTACACGAGCTCGGATCATGTAGTTACCCTCTGCAGCAGGTGCAGGTGTCCATGCACCAGAAACTCCTTGATAGCTTCTGCCAGCATTTGTTCCATTTTCATCTGTAGCTAAACCTGGAGTGTTAGGGTTTGCAAATGTTTGGCGATATACCATATGGAAATCTCCATTTACAACGATGTTGTGTTCCGTTAAGTCTACAACTGTCCACTCTCCATTACGTAATGCAGTTGCATTAACAGGACCAGCGATCATTTTACCTGGCGCTCCATCAACACCACTTGCATCCCAGACTTCTACAGCAAATGCTGTTCCACCTGGTACAGGCCATTCAGTTGTCCAGAATCTGAATACTCCATCTGTTACAATTCCACTTTCTTTACCTTCAGGAAGTGACATTTTTACAGACCAAGCATTTCCAGCTGCGTTAAATGCTCTTGCATTTTCTGCAGTTCCGTCATCATAACCAATTTCCCCACCTGGGTAAGTGTAGAATGGCTCTAAAGCGATGTCTTTTGTAATTGGCTCGCCGTCAATAGAAACCGGAATTTCTTGTCCATGGTATCCACGAGCGATAACTTTTAACGTGTACTCTCCAACATATGCAGTAATCTCATAGTTACCATTTTCATCAGTAACTACTGGCGTGATATTAGCATCCTCTACTAGAAGAATAGTTGCACCAGCAATTCCTTCTCCCGTAGAAGCGTCTGTAATTGTACCGCTAATAGTGCTTTGCTCAATTTCGTCTAAAGTAAAGTTTGCAGTTGCTGTTTCGTCTGCCTCAATCACTACTGATTTTTGTTCAGATTCGAAACCATAAGCTTCTGCTTTCACTGTAAATGTACCTGCTGCATGGGTCATGGAATATGAACCATCGGCCGGGTTTGTATATACAGAGCGATTTGTTTCAAGTACGCTCACTTGAGCACCAAGTGGTAGCAATGTAGGAGCATTTGTATCTTCCACTACTGGAGGTGCCGCTTTTAGTTCAGGTAAAACAGGCTTAATTTTATTTGGATCTACCGGTGCTTTTTTCACATCGATATCTTTTTGGTTATCATTTCCTTTACCACCTGTGATAGCTGTGTTGCCTTTGTTATTGCCTTTTCCTTTTGAAACAGTACCAGTTTGAGAAACATCCGTTAAAGCTACGTCATCAATATACCAACCGTCTCTTTGTACACTTCCATCAGAAAATGCATTAAATCCAAGATAGATACGTTGACCCGCATATTCAGAAAGGTCTACCTCTACATCTCCCCATGCTGTAGATATTCCTGTAACCCTTAGTAACTGTGTCCAGTTTACTTGGTCAGTAGAAACAACGATATGTCCATAATCCCAAGCTGTACCAGATGATGCTTGTTCAAAATTATGCCACTGCTTGAACTGAAGATATGAATTTCCTTCTGGCAAATCAATTGGAGGTGCCACAAGTGTTGCATTCATATTATTTGCATACTGACCTTTTAGATTAGTAGCATATACTTTTTCTCCAGAGGCAGCATTTCCAGGACCAGATGTTGGTACACCCCACTCCCAGCTGTTTTGGTTTCCAAAAGAATACCATCCAGTTGGTTGTGCTTCAAAATCCTCTGTGTACCCTACTGTAATACCTGGTTTTACTTGTACTGTATATTCTTCACTTGTTACTTCATTGTTACCAAAGTCAGTTGCTGTCCAAGTGTATTTAAAGGAAGTACCTGTGATTAGATCTCCAGGGACTACTACTGTATATACTCCGGACTTATAGTCACCAGATGAACGCCCAGCTTCGATTTGTTGCCAAGCTCCGTTTTCATCTTGATATTTTAATACTACAGAGGAAACACTAATATCATCTGTAACATTTGCAGTTAAAGTTAAAGCCATACCTTCATATGTTTCAGAAGGAGCAGAGTGTTCAAGAACTGGCGCTTCATTATCCTCGCCCTCTTTAGTTACTTGTCCTTTTAAAGTACCAAGTCCAGTAAGAATAGAAGACACTGCAGCTTCAGCATCTACTAAACCATATCCATAGCCATGGTTTGGCACTGTTGTATATTGGGTATCTGTTAAAGGAATAGCAGTATTTAATAAAATCTCTTCCATTTGATCTACAGTAAGATTTGCATTTACCTGTCTAAGTAATGCAGCAACACCAGATACAGCTGGTCCTGCCATAGAAGTTCCATTCCAACCACCTTCATATCCGCCACCAGGGATAGAAGATCGAATGTTGACTCCAGGAGCTGAAATGTCAGGTTTAATCTCAGCATATGGAGATGGACCACGAAGAGAGAAACTTCCAACTATATTATTAATATCCGTTGCGCCAGTTGCGAAAGACTCAGGATAGTTTGATGGTGCCGCTACTGAACCTGGCCCACCTGGGTTAGAAAAAGTAGTATTTCCTGCAGAGAATTCTGGGAATATTTCAGCAGCACGCCAGTTGATTACAACATCGCGGTACCACTCATCTAGTCCTGCTCCGCCACCCCATGAGTTGTTGACAACATCTGGAGCTAAATCTACTCGTGTATTTCCACTTGCATCAGTAGGAGCTAATATCCACTGTGCAGCTTCTAATAAATCAACGTCAGAACCACCGGAAGCTGTAAATGCTTTAACAGCAATAAATTTAGCACCTGGAGCTACACCAATTTGATTAGAACCGTTTGGCTCACTACCTACCATCGTTCCAGTTACGTGCGTTCCATGATCTTGATCATCGAAAGGTGTTGGACTTGCTGAAGAGGTTGCATCAAACCAGTTAAAGTCATGTGATACTTGACCTGTTGCTTTGTTGTACCCACGGTATTTTTCTTTAAGGGCTGGATGATCCCATTGAACACCCGTATCAATACTTGCGACTACAGTACCAGATCCATCAATGCCCATTTCCCAGACTTGTGGTGCCTTAACTCGGTCGATATTCCATTCCACATTTGCAACCTCAGCTTTAGGTGCTACTGCGTCTTTAGTTTTAGTAACAAACAGCTGACGTGTCTCATTTGGAAGGATTTTTTCTACCTCAGGAAACGTAGCAATTTTTTCAGCAATTTCTTTTGTCGTTGTTACCGACATTCCATTTACGATATAATAAGATTCTAGGTCGCTAGCATTTCCTTTGGAAACTTCTTTTTCAAGAAACTCCATCACGGTTTCTTGTGATTCCATGGAAGTGGCTTTTAGTTCTGACACAACAGCTGACCTCTGAATCAGCTTCGTGTTATGAGCTGAAAGATTTTTCGACTCGGCATTTTTTCTAGCCTCTGAAGCTACTTTTGCCGAGTCAGCCTTTTCTTTAAACTTTATCAAGAAAGTAACCTTTTCATCTTCTTTAAAGTCTTCTAGTAATCTACTGCTCATTTTATCCTTGACAGAAATACTGTTCGGACTTGAATCTCGCAATGACTGGTGCAATTTGCTGTTCGCTTCTGCACTAACTACATTGGGAGCGATCAGTGAAAATGTCATAAGTAAAGTTGCTGCGATACTGACGGCCTTGTTTCGTTTAGTTCGTCTACTGCTCCTACTCAACTTTCATTCCTCCTCTGATTTTAGCTGGATCTTTTACTCCTACTAATCTAGGTTCTTTACCATATAGGAAACACAAAAACACCCTTTCCCCCTTTCCTAATTGTAAGTTTAGGTAAACAGATTCCATGGTGTCTGAACAAAAGCTCTTGATGTATTTACAACTATATACTATAAATCAAAGGATTTTTGTCGAAATTTGACACTAACTAGTTCAAATATTCCGATTTGATTGTATACGACTACTTTATGTATATAATTTATAGGTATTTATAACTTTTTTAATTTCCCGAATAGGATGACCCTCATTATTAAACTCTTTATTCTCTAAGAGATGAGCTATTTTTTTACCTCAATAAAAAAAAGTTTATTCTGAAAAATGAATAAATTAACCTAATATTCTTAAATGCAATTTTAACTTCATGGGACTTTAACACACTTATAGGTATAAATACTTCTTAACTTTTACCAGGAAACCAAGTATACGAAGGGATTCTTTAACATTTTTGAAATTCACAACGTTTAATTAGCACCATTTAAAATTCAATACGAAATACCCAAAAAGAATGATTACATATTTATTTTTCTAAACCTACTCATTTAAGCTAATAGTCCCTTTCAAAGTTTTCCTTCGTTTTACAGACAATCCGACATACGAAATAGACCACAAAAAATAGAAGCAGATGAATCATCTGCTTCTAAAGAACATTATTTATCATTGAGGATTTTCAACAATTATTGCCTGTCTTCAAATAACATCGTAATCATATCAAAATCAGCTTCTATTTTCTGTAATTCCCGTGGCTGATGCAAAATATCTCTTGGTATGACTTCTTTACTTCCATTTACGGGTATAGATTTGAGCGTTTGCGCTATCCATTTTGTCGATAATAAGGATTGGAAAAATTGTCTACATAGACACAATCCGTTATCCCTTCATATTTGCTCATTATTCACGTTCTATACTTATCTTTTTAATTTTTAATATAAAAAAAGCCCCACTTCTTCAACAGTGGGGCCCGATTTTTTATATAAAATCGGATGAGAAAGACGAAGGGAGATCTTCTTCAGCTATCAACTGTTTCTCATACCAATATTATACCCATTATGAGCATTTTTATTTACTAGTAATTATTTACATTTAGTTATTAATATGGAATAAAAGGGTTTGAAATTACTTTATGTGTAATTATTATCCTTCGAATAACAAATACCTACCTATAATATTCCTCTTTTAACCAATAAAATAATATTTTTGTTCATCTTTAAAACTTTAGTCAAGTATTTTAACTGTCACTGATTGACGACCCCAGTTAATCGCATCATCATAAGAAGGCATGTAAACATCTATCTTATTTCCTTTTATTGCGCCTCCGATATCTCCAGCAATGGCTTCTCCATAACCTTCAACCCAAACTTTGGAACCAAGAGGTATGACAGTAGGATCTACTGCAACCACTTTTTGGTTGGGGTTCGCATTTAAGTCAATTCCCGTAGAAGTTATTCCTGAACACCCTTCACAGGAAGCTGTGTATGCAGTAGCGGTTACGGTTAATTCTTTTACATCCGTTGACGCTGCTGTTTCACTAGGGGTTGGAATACTTGAGCTATTAGCTGAACTCTGAGATGCACTCACTTTTGGCTGCACCTTATCTCCACTAACGACTAGCTTATCACCGGGGTGTATTAAGTCATCTATAAGTTGGTTACTTGTCATTAGTTCGGTAACGCTCATCCCATGCATAAGCGCAACACCATAGATAGTGTCTCCCGAAACAACTGTATAAGTTCCTGTAGATTCCTCCACCTGTAATTGTTGTGATGGGTATATAATTGTTGAATCCAAATCGTTCCATACTTGTATATTTTCTATACTGACGTTATTCTCTTGTGAAATTGACCAAAGAGTGTCACCTTTTTCTACCGTGTGAACACTTGATGCAGAAGCTTGTCCTGCTGTTCCTACTGATAGTGCCGCAATAGCAGTTAGTGCTACAATGTGTTTTTTCATAAAATGAATTTCCTCCTTTTCACTAACGACCCCTAGCTTAACATGTTAAGATGACAAAGGTATTTCAGGATAGTGTTAGGGAGATAATAAATTTATGACAGAAAAAAACAGCATGTTACAAATGGCTACTCGCTGAAATCTTTCTAAAAATTTTAATTGTTCCCTCATATTCGTTTGCTATCGACTACATATTTCCCCTCTATTGTTTTTCTTTATTTAACACAAAAAAACACCCTCACCATTTCTGGTGAGGGTGTCTATATATCTTGCTATAAAATTCTTATTAGGAAGCCGCCTTTGCCGTATCTTATATGAAAGTTTTAAACCACCACTCCTCAAAGTGGGTGTTCGCAGATACCTTCTTTGCATGTCTTCATTGTCTAAAAGAGAATGAAGCTTGTCATTCCGGCTCTATATAAAACTCCCTGTTACAGCATAAAGGTTAAAACTTAATATTCATACGCACAATGCAGCTTGTATTCATATATTAAACCTTTTGTACTCATATTTCAAGTGAAATTAATTCTTATCTTACCAATTAATAGACAACATTTATGTATAATAGATGTACAAGTTGCAATCAGTAAGGATGTGAGTAAGATGCCTGATGATCGAAAAAAGGAAAAGTGGGAAGAGGATATTGATGATGAAGAGTTGCAACAATTAGTTTTGGAAGCACAAGCTGAGGCACTGCTCAAAGCTAAAGAGGAAAAAAACCTTCCTACACGAAAGCGCCCATTTCCAAAGTGGATCTTTTACTTGATGGCATTGGTCTTATTTGTTAATACTTTTGGTATCATCTTGCAGGTTTACTCCATTCCAGCTATTGAATTCGTCAAAACGTCAGCTCGCCTATCAGCTCAAGAGAATATAGCAGAGTATAAGAAATCGGTTGTAGTTGTGCTCACAGACGATAGTAAAGGCACTGGATTTTCCATTACAGAAAACGGCACCATTCTAACCAATTATCATGTAATCGAAGACAAAAATAATATAACTGTCGGCTTCCCTGATGATGGGCGATTTCGAGCTGATGTGATAGAAGCCTATCCTGAAATTGACTTAGCCGTTTTGCAAGTCTCCAGCAATGAAGACTTCCCGTATTTAACCTTAGCTGAGCAAATGGAAGCTAAGCAAGGTGATCCCATCATCTTTATCGGCAATCCATTGCGCTTTACAGGGATAGCCAATGAGGGAACATTAATAGAACCTTATCAATTAAGTGACTGGGATGTACCTATCATGATGATGGAGGCCCCTGTTTACAGAGGCAATAGTGGAAGTCCGGTGTTTAATCAAGAAGGACTTGTAATCGGTATTGTTTTTGCTACCCTGGAGCATGAAAGCCATGGTAAGGTTGGTCTGTTTGTACCTATAGAGGAATATTACAAGGCCACTACTAAATAGGTTAAGTTAGATAAGCTGATTATCATCCGATCCACGACATAATGCAATGACTAGTGACAATTAAGTCAGTTGCAAAGAGCTCTACAGACAATAACAATGCCCCCAGAATTTTACGGTTTGTAAAACTCTGGGGGCATCTTCAGTTTTTTTAATGATTATAAAAACTTCTCTCTCCAACTCAATCGTTCGTTTTCATTTAACTGCGTTTCTAGCGCTTCATCCCATTGATCGGTCAGAGTATTCCATACTCTTGCGAAAAAAAGGTCCTCCTGCTCGTTATAGATAATGTATTCTAAGCATGGGATATCATCAATGTACATTTCAGTAGATGAGATAATTTCGGAGATGATTATTAATTCCTCTCCTTCATGTTCTTCAATGTTAGATTGATGTAAAGCGTCTAACAGAATTGCTTGTTCTATAGCCAGTTTTTTTTCATCTTTAGCGTATCTATACACCTGGAGCAGCTCCTCACCTTCTGAGGCAGGCTTTATATCTCCGCTGAGAAAATTCTTATGGGTAGGACTAAATAGTATATTATGGGTCCCAGGTTCCTGCTCCTCTTCAAAGATTCCCTGTTCCAGTTGTTGTTTACCTTTTGCCGTTAGTACAATATTAGCTTCTCTTTTTTCTATTAACCCTGATTTTCTCATGACCTCTATTAAATCATCGATGAATAACTGCTCCACCATCAACAATTCACTAAGTTGGGCAGAGGTGTTAATATTCGCTTTTTGAAAGGAGATTAACATCATTTTCATCAGTACGTCCATTTTTGTACGCTTCACTCGTTTATATTCAACTTCAATTGTATGGACTGGAACACACCAATTTAGTGATTCCATTATTTTCACCTTAGAATTTTGGTAAATTTCTTTTTCTAAGCGTTTTTGTAATGATTGCATATTTAAACTCCTATGCGACTCCCTTGTCCAATCACTTCTGGATCACGAAAGCCTTCCTTCTGTTTTACTATTGTTTTTAAACGACCATACATTTCTCTGGAGCTTTTTTGCTTAGCTCGTTTCGTAAACATTTCCACACTACCTACTATGACTAGCAGCTCTCTAGCACGAGATAATGCCACATTCAGTCGACGATAATCATTAGCAAATCCAATGTCTCCACTCTTGTCCTGGTTGTTACGTACCATGCTCAAAAGGATGACGTCCATTTCCATCCCTTGAAATTTGTCTACCGTTCCAGTTCTAAAATGCAAATGCTTTAAGTTCATTTCCTGTTGAATGAGTCGATCAATTCTTTTTACTTGTTCACCATAGAAGCTAATAACTCCAATGCTTTTCTTTTCATGTTGCTCCATTCTTCCCTCTTGCTTAGCTTTCTCTGTAGCTTTGTCCAAGTCAATGAGAATCTTTCTAATTGAATCGAGCTCAGCTTGATTGAATCTACTCTTACCGTCCTTCATACGTTCTTCAAAGTATCGTTTTTCATTAGGCATATCAACCCATAGAAGATGGTCGGTTCTTTTGACAATCTCAGAATCTAATAAATGGTCCCTCATCGCATCAGAATCGGTTAGGCCACATTGTAACCTGTAGTTCTCTTCCTCATAAAACGGCGTAATAGTTTCCATAATACTCTCATGCATACGATATTGAATCGCTAGCATTGTCTTATTGCTCTTAGGTAAATTTTTGAAGAGACGTTCGAAAAGAGACTCTTTGAGCAACTTTTTCAACTCTTCTTTTTCTTCGAAGCTATCGCTTTCTTCAAGAATAGCCTGAAGAGTTTCATCTAACGTATCCTCTCCAACTAGTGGAGGAAGCTGATGATGATCACCTACTAGAATAATCTTCTTTCCTTTTAACATCGGCAACAAGAGTTCTGGTGGTGTAGCTTTAGATACCTCGTCAATGATGACAACATCGAAGGTTGGATAATTCTCCATAAATTCTTTTCTAGCAGATGCAACACAAGTAGTCCCTATGACATTCGCATGACGCACATATAGCTTTCTTATCTCATCTAAGTCATGATCGTTAGCTTCCTGTAAAAGAGAAAACCATTCAGTTTGAAGAGTTTGAGTTATAGGTAGGCGCTCTAATTCAATGTGTATCTGCGCACTTTCTTGTTCTAAGGCCGTGCAGCTCTCTTCCAATTTCTTTAGTGCATTTTCTGGATTTTGGAGTATGATTTCATCTAAAATCTTTAAGCGCTTTTCCTGGTCTAGACCTTCTGCATTTACCATCTTAGCTTCTTGTTCACTTTTTTGTAGAATACCTTCTTGCTCCTGAAGTTGAGTTTTAAGCTTCTCCAATTCAGCCTTTTTGTGACCTAACTTCGCACTGTAAACAGATACTTTCTCCAATGTTTCATCCAGAACTGCTCTCTTTTTTTGTTTATCTAATAAGCTGGTTTCAAGAGCCTCTTGTGTTGGAAGACTTTCAAAGTCTCCAGATTCAGTGGAAATGCCCTTAATTTGTTTCTCTAAATTGGTAAGTTGGTTTTTTTGATTTGTCCCAACAATTAATAACTCTCTTGTTTGGTTATTAATAGCTTTGAACTCGTTTTCCAATTCAGTGGCAACTTGGGCCTTGATAGCCTGATACTTGGTAATGGAGTTGCTTTTAAACAGTTGAATGCTTGCTTGTTGCTTTAAAACAAATTTCTCTCTTACATAAAGTCCTTCTAGCAGAATAGCTAATTTCTCAGTAGTCAGCTCTTCTTCATCTGAAGTCATAATATGCTTTAATCTGTTCATAAATTGGTGGATTTCTTTAACCGTGTAGTTAGAATCAAAAACGACACCACTTCTGCCCATATTGCTTTTGACTGACTCTACAGGATACTTATGTTTTTTTAGCAGTTTTTCTATAAATGCTATGGCTGAGTTCAATCGAGCATTTAACTCCTGCCAATCACTTGAAGACTTTATGCTTTCAATTAACAAATCCAACTCTTCCATCTGACGGTTAACAAGAAATGATGGAACAATCCCACATAGCTTTAGACGTCCCTTCAGTTCCTCCACCTTACGGATTGTTTGGATTTCTTTTTTTAGAGCTTCTAGTGCCCCTAATTTTTTTTGAAATTTTTGATGCTGTTCTCTCGTATGTTGTATTTCTTGTTGAGCTCTTTGTAAAGAACGTACTGATTTTTGATACAAAATCTGATCTTGGATACTTTCTAATTCCTTCGTTAGCTGCTCCGTTTGTTCTGTTACTTGTTCTATTGAAGGATTAGCTTCCAGGAACTGCTCCATAGCCGTTAATTCCTGAGCTAGTTGTTGAACTCCAGGACCAATACCTTGTATGGTGAGTTCAATTTCCTCACGTTCCTTTTTTAATGAAACTAAGGCTTTTTTCAATGCTCTTATTTGTTGACTACGTTCATCATGCTCGGTCTGTGCAATGACTTTCTTTTCAATAGCTTCTATTAAGCGTTGCTTTTCCTCTTCAAGACTTTTTGTCTCTATGGAAATGTTATTTAGTCTGTTTTTCAGTAGATTTTCTTGAGAAGCATGTTGCTCTATTACATTGGAAAGTGTAGCAAGCGTTTGTTCCTTCCAATACTGCCCCACATTTTCTTCTATAAATCTTTTCCCTTCTTCCTCTATGCTCTCCGTTCTACCAAACCGTAAAATACGAATTTCTTTGTTAGATAGTAATCTACTAAGGGCATTATCTACCGCTAAGTTTGACTGAGAGGCTACAAGGGTGCGAAGTCCAGCTTTAGCATTCTGCTGACATATTTCGGAAATAACAGTTGTTTTACCAGTGCCTGGGGGACCCTGAATAACATATAAATCTTCTGCAGACATGGCACCAACAACTGCCTCCTGTTGAAACTCATTAAGCCTATTATGGAATTCCAGTTCCTTTTGTTTATTAGTAATTCTAATGGTAGGACGATCTTCAAATAGAATTTTTTCAAGGTTGGCATTTGCTGCTAAGCCATTCTGAAGATCCTCAAAACCTTTTCGTAGTCGACGTATTTGACTAAGGGTTGCAAAATTACTAAAAACCACTTCCTTAGCTTTAGGGTTCAAACTATTTTTCCTTGCCATTTCCCTAATCCTTGGTCTTAGCTCTATTTCAATAGTGTTTTTATTTCTATTTGCTTTTAATACATCACCAATGTCATTTTGGTAACCCTTGAAGCTAATGCTAAGCCCTCTTAATTTATTCCATTCGTTACCGTTAACTTCACAGCCTACTAATGACATCCTACTAAAATCTTCGTTAAATATAATTTTAGAGAAGCTTGCAGTTATATCTGCAATATCCGCATTTCTTTCCTGTATTCTTAAATAACCTTCCCAGCTTGATATCCGTTTCTTCACATATTCAGAGCGTTCCTCTGCTACAGGTAACTCTCTTATCTTTGTATGTAACTGTATCGGTAACCCAGCACCGTTATTTTTTGACGTAACAAATGACAGGTTAACTGGTAGCCTTCTATTTGTCTGTACCGGCACTCGAGATCCGCGTACATGAAATCCAGTTGCAAGAAACCCATTGTTTTGTAGTACACAGTCCATTATTGCTACCTTGCCATCCAGCTTTTCAGTAAGCTGCAAGTTCTCTATGTTGTCAAAGTATAAGGAAAGCGAGATATT
Organism: Psychrobacillus sp. FSL W7-1457; assembly: GCF_038593405.1. Classification (NCBI taxonomy): domain Bacteria; kingdom Bacillati; phylum Bacillota; class Bacilli; order Caryophanales; family Bacillaceae; genus Psychrobacillus; species Psychrobacillus sp. FSL W7-1457. The sequence goes on along the minus strand of NZ_CP151993.1, from coordinate 379,029 downwards.
TCCTTGCGCATTAACCGGACGTTTCTCAATATAAACTTGAAACGATTTTTGTATATTAAAAAAGTCGTGTTCATCAGCTGACCACTCCTGTATTCCTTTGCGAGCATTATTAGTCATCATTAAATTGCAGCGCATTGTTTTTTCTAGAGTTGAAACATTACTCATGAACAGACCTCCTTTTAGATTTTTTAGTCCAACTTATATATGTTAGCATTTTTTAAGGAATTCTTAAATTGTCAATTACTATTTTGATTTGGTTAAATTTAGAAGTCGTAATTTTTTTAGGCTATGTTAAAGGGTAGGATTGATTTATGATGCAAAGAAATCTTAGATTCAGAGAGTAGAATTGATTTTTCGCCCCAGCCGGACGCTTTCCTCGGGGTGAGCGATAAGCCATCACCCATCGCTTACGCGCGTGGTTGTGATGTCTTATCTGTCTCCCTTATCCCGTAGGAGTCGCCGTCTGGCGCTCCAATCAATAAATGGGAACGGCTTTCATGCATCGATAGGTACTTATAAATTTAATCGCATAAACAAAGCCGAAAAACTGTACCCAATCCCAATTTCATAATCTATTTATAATCTTAATAGTCATTTGAATGTCCCTTTTATAATGTTTATAGTCAATATAAAAAAGAATTGTTAGTCAAAATCAACCAATAACTTTAACAAAGTTTTTTTAAAATACACTTTACTTACTTTATCCGTCCTATTCATCCCCACACCCTACAACAATATTCCATAAATTAAAGACCCTGGCGCGCATTATAGTGCATCGTTCATCTCGCTACACACGTCGACAAGCAAAATATTTTGAAAAGGTATAGTTGTATTATATTAATATAATTTTCTAAATAATTACAATATTATAATTTTTTGTTTGTAATTTTTATTATTTTTCCCTATTATTAAAATACAGTTTTCTAACTTAATATTCAGAAAGCTAGTAAAGTTGAAGGAGGAAGGAAAATGCCAAAGAAAGCTGGAAGTGTATTAAACCCTGCTAGTCCTCAAAAAACCTCTAAAAAAGTGAAAAAAAGCGGAAAGGAACCACCACTTTACAACTATGAGGCTATTGCACACAGCCCTGAATTTGTTGCCTTAAAAAAGAAGAAAAGAAATTTCATCGTTCCAATAACGATTTTCTTTCTGCTATTTTATATTTCTTTACCGATTTTAACGTCTTATACAACTATATTAAACAAGCCAGCAATTGGAGATATAACTTGGGTTTGGGTTTTTGCTCTTGCTCAATTCATCATGACCTGGACCTTATGTATGATTTATGTTCGTAAAGCAGAGGGGTTTGATAAGGATGCAGAAGAAATAATCGAAAAGGAAAAGGCAGGTGATTATGTATGAATGGCATGAGTACAGTTGGTCTAATATTTTTTGTAGGAATCGTAGCATTAACTCTATTTGTCACATACATTGCATCCAAACGAACTAACTCAGCTAGTGAATTTTATACTGCCGGTGGAGGTTTGTCTGGCTGGCAAAATGGTATAGCCATCGCAGGAGATTACCTTTCTGCTGCATCATTTCTCGGGATTGCCGGAGCTATCGCACTTTTTGGTTTTGATGGATTCTTCTATAGTATAGGTTACTTAGTAGCATATTTAGTTGTACTTTACATCGTAGCAGAGCCTCTAAGAAATTTGGGGAAATATACGCTAGCCGATATGATTAATGCACGCTTTAATCAAAAGAAAGTACGTGGGGCGGCCGCTATTAGCACTATTACCATCGTTTTGTTCTATATGATTGCACAGCTTGTGGGTGCAGGTGCACTAATACAATTATTACTAGGCATTGATTACTGGATTGCTGTACTAATCGTAGGTGTTATGATGACCATCTATGTTCTTTGGGGTGGAATGGCTGCAACGAGCTGGGTACAGATCATTAAGGCTGTATTGTTAATGATTGGGACAGTCCTTATCTCGTTTTTAGTATTATGGAAATTCAACTTTAATATCCTTGGTATGTTCACTGAGATGAAAACGGTTACAGAGCAAGGAGAAAACTTCTTAAATCCTGGAGTAAAATATACGAATGGCTTGGACACAATTTCTATGATGATTGCATTGGTATTAGGTACAGCAGGCTTACCTCATATTCTTATGCGATTTTTCACAGTAAAAGATGCTAAAACTGCCCGTTCTTCTGTGGTGTATGCAACATGGATTGTAGGTATCTTCTATGTTCTTACTATTTTCCTAGGTTTCGGAGCTGCTTACTTTGTAGGAGCTAGCGACATTATGGCTGCAAACTCAGCAGGAAACATGGCAGCGCCATTACTAGCGCAGGCACTGGGAGGAGACATTCTCATGTCTTTCGTATCTGCTGTTGCCTTCGCCACTATATTAGCAGTAGTAGCAGGACTAGTTCTATCAGGCGCATCTGCATTTGCCCATGATATTTATGGACAAATCATTAAGAAAGGAAAAGCAACAGAAAAACAGCAAATGAGAGCTGCTCGTTTTGCTTCTGTTGGAGTTTCACTTCTATCTATTGTTTTAGCCTTAGGAGCACAAACGATGAATGTAGCGTTCTTAGTTTCACTAGCATTCTGTATTGCTGCTAGCGCTAATTTACCGGTGATCATCTACACCATCTATTGGAAAAAATTCAATACCGCTGGTGCTATGACAGCAATTGTCACCGGACTAGTAACTGCTCTAGTATTAGTTTCCTTAAGTCCAAACCTTTGGGGAACAGATGGTACACATTTATTTAATGGTACAGCTCTTTTCCCATTAACTAACCCTGCAATTTTTTCAGTACCTGCTGGGTTCTTGGGTGGATATATAGGTACCTTAATAGGAGCAAGAGCAGACCAGAAGAAATATGCAGAGGTCGATGTCAAAGCAAATATCGGTCTTAAATAGAAAAAAAAGCGAAGAGAATTACCTCTTCGCCTTTTTTATTTAGCTGTATCAGGAAATATACGTTGTACTGTATCTGTAAACTCATCAAAGAATCCTTCAACTGGCTCTCCTGCTTTAATCTTTGTTCCGTACTCTTCCATACGGCCAACAAAATCAGGATCCAAAGATACATACACGTTCTCAAAACTTAAATTTCCTTTACCTTCTTTAGCTTTTTCAGATATACGGGTTTTTAACTCCTCGTTATCTTCTGTTCCTTCTTTTGCTCTAACAGCAACATATGCATTTTTGTCTGTCACTAGTACATGAGCAGCATCTACTTCATCCAATTCTGCAATTTTTGCAGCCACGTCATCTGCTACGTCAACCTTTTGATCTCCGTTTGTAGAAACGTCTTTTCCTTCTTCTTCACCAATTTCCCCATCGTTCCCAGTATCAACAGTTGCATTAGGATCCATATTCCCATTTTGAGTTGTATCCGTTGTCGTATCTGTTGTTTTGTCATCCTTAGCATCATCATTTCCACATGCTGTTAAGAACCCTATTATAAGAATAGCGATTAATATCTTCATCTTTTTTATCATTTTATTTTCTCCTTTTCAATAAATTATTACAGTCGTATGATGTGAGTTCTGTAAGAAAATATGCACCAAAATAAAAAATAGATTATTTAAATAATTTAAAATAGACTTTCTATTATCTGTTATAATTTTTAGAAGTAATTGTTAATTAAAAATATATAAAAGAGGTGTTTTTAAGATGACTAATGATTTATTTCGAAGATTAGAAGAAGGATTTAATGACATGGTAACAATTAGAAGGTATTTACATATGAATCCCGAGGTATCCTTTCAAGAGACTAACACTGCCAAATATATTCAAAACTTTTACTTACAACTTGGTATACCTTTTGACGCCAATGTGGGCGGAAACGGTGTTGTGGCAAGAATCAAAGGGGCACACCCCGGGAAAACGGTTGCTTTGCGTGCAGATTTTGATGCATTACCCATTCAAGATGAGAAGGAAGTTCCGTATAAATCTACAGTACCTGGTGTAATGCACGCCTGTGGACATGATGGACATACTGCTACACTGCTCATTCTTGCCCGTACTATTCATGAGTTAAAAGATGAACTGAGCGGAGAATACGTATTTATACATCAGCATGCGGAGGAATATGCACCAGGTGGCGCAAGACCTATGATAGAAGCTGGCTGCTTGCAGGACGTAGATGTAATTTTTGGTACGCATTTATGGTCTCAAACTCCCCTTCACACAATTGCCTATCGCTCCGGCCCAATTATGGCTGCAGCAGATCGGTTTATTATCAAAATTCAAGGGCGCGGTGGTCATGGCGCTAATCCTCATGACACAAAAGACGCCATTTTGGCTGCTTCTCAGCTAGTAGTTAATTTGCAGCAAATTGTCTCAAGAAGAGTCAATCCGGTTGAGTCGGCGGTTCTTTCTGTCGGTTCATTTGTTGCCGACAATGCGTTTAACATTATCGCTGATTCGGTTAAATTGAGCGGAACCATTAGAACGTTTACTCCTGCTGTAAGAGATTTAATGGAGAATGAGTTACGACGCGTGTTAGACGGAACTTGTCTGACTGCTGGTTGTACTTATACACTCACCTATGAAAGAGGCTACCCACCAGTTATTAACCATAAAGAAGAAACCGAATACCTTGCTGAAATAGCAAGACAGATCCCAGATGTAAAAGAAGTACAGGAATCAGACCTTTTAATGATCGGTGAAGATTATGGTTACTATCTAGAACAGATTCCAGGAACGTTTTTCTTCACAGGTGCAATGCCCGAAGGAGATGTATATCCACATCACAGTCCGATGTTTGACTTTGACGAAAAGGCTATGCTAACAGCAGCCAAAACGTTAGGGCATGCGGCTATCCTCTATCAAAAGCAATAGATCTCGGATGCACCAACACCTGACTTGCACCTTACTTCCAACGTAGCTAATGATAGTAGCTAATAGATCCTGCCAGAAACTTCAGGAGAAAGCAGAAACCGAATTTAAATTGTCACAGTCTTTGTTCTGATATCGGCTTATATATTTCCAATTTCCCATATAAAACGTTAAAATATATTAGTATGAATAACGATAAAAATTTTATTACTTAATGAAACTATTTAAGCGGTAGTTACGTAAAATTAATTAAATAAAGAAATTTTGGGAGGTTTATCAATGGCTATTAATCTTGTAAAAGGACAAAAAATTGATCTTACTAAAGGTAGGTCTTCTTTAAAAAGTGTCATGGTAGGACTTGGATGGGATCCAGTAAGTCAAAAAAGCGGTGGTTTTTTAGGTAGTCTTTTTGGCGGTGGTTCTAGTGGCGCTGCTATAGACTGTGACGCTTCAGTTCTACTTTTAAACGAAAATGGAAAGTTATCTTCCAAACAACAATTAATATATTTTGGAAACAAAACTTCTAACAATGGCAGCGTGGTACATATGGGTGACAACCGTACCGGAGATGGTGACGGAGACGATGAGGTAATTAACGTAAACCTTAAATCAGTTGCAAGTTCTGTTCATAGACTTTTATTTGTCGTTAATATTTACCAAGCAAAACAACGAAAACAAGATTTTGGCTTGATAAAAAATGCATTTATTCGTTTAGTGGACAACGATACAAGACAAGAATTAGTGCACTATAATCTTTCTGATAATTATTCTGGGAAAACTTCACTTTTCCTTGGGGAACTATATCGCGATGGTGAAGAGTGGAAATTCTCGGCTATTGGAGAAGGTACAGCAGACACCGATATTTCATCTATAGCAAACAAATACTTATAAGGAGTGGGATATAAACATGGCTATTAATTTATCTAAAGGACAAAAGGTAGACTTAACTAAAGGTAATCCAGGGTTAACAAACATTATTGTAGGTCTAGGCTGGGATACAAACAAATATGACGGCAGAAACGACTTCGACCTTGACTCTTCCGTTTTCTTATTAAATAGCAGTGGAAAATGTGCATCTGAGGCTGATTTTATTTTTTATAACAATACTTCAGGTAGTAATGGAGCAGTTGTTCATACAGGAGATAATCGTACAGGTGAAGGCGATGGCGATGATGAGCAAGTTAATATAAACCTTGCAAACGTTACAAGTTCTATTGAAAAAATTGCTTTTAGCATTACTATTCATGATGCAGAGGCTAGAGGTCAAAACTTTGGTCAAGTAAATAATTCATACGTACGAATTATCAATGCAGACACTCAGGAAGAACTAATTCGCTACGATTTAGGAGAAGATTTCTCAATTGAAACGGCAGTTGTTGTAGGTGAATTATATCGCCACAATAATGAGTGGAAATTTAATGCAATTGGTAGCGGCTACCAAGGTGGATTAGGAGCTTTAGTTTCTGACTTTGGCTTAAACTAGTTAAATCTTTTCTAAAGCAAGGGTTTTCTCCTTGCTTTTTTTTTACAAAGAGTATATTTAATAGAACTTGGGTGACCTATAGCCCCTTCTTCTTTCAAGGAGTGTTTACCATCAGACATTTTAAGGGTTTAAATGAAAATGAAGTGAATAATTTTTTTCATCTCCCTCCTAAAGAATTTTCAAAAACGACAGACAAGCTAAAATTGGGGATTGCTATGGGTGCCACTTTATATATTCCTGGCCTAATGAGTAATTTTTCTTCAAAATTAATCAAGAAGTCTTTTGAAAATCTTACTAGTGTAATTATGTGTTTAGAGGATTCTATTTCAGATAACGCGCTAACAGAAGCCGAAAACAATGTAGTAGAACAACTGCACACCTTAGCTGAAGCAATCAGCGCAAATGCTACCCTACAGTATGATTTGCCCCTCCTATTTATAAGAATTCGAAGCGTAGACCAGTTACAGAGAATTGCTAGTCAGTTAGGTAATGATTTAGACCTTATCACGGGTATAGTCTTCCCTAAATGTAATTCTACTAATGCTAATGATTTCTTTTCATGCTTGGATTCCTTAAATCAAGCAAGATCCGTTACGCTATATGGTTTGCCTATTATTGAATCAAAAGAGATTATTTATAAAGAGTCTCGACAAGAGGAGCTCCAAAAGCTCTATACGATTTTCTTGAATTACGAACGTCTCATATTAACTATTAGAGTTGGGGCAACTGACTTCTCTAGCCTTTTTAGCCTTAGACGGCCCTATAATAGAACTGTTTACGAGCTACAATTAATTGGAGATTGTTTAACAGAAATTCTAAACACGTTTAGACGCTATGAGGATAACTTTATAATTTCAGGTCCGGTATTTGAATACTTTGATGATAAAAGTAAGGACATCTTATGGGAAGAAGTTCAACTAGACCTTTTGAATGGCTTTTACGGTAAAACGTGCATTCATCCAAGCCAAGTAGATATCGTTAACGCTGTCTATCCTGTTTCTAAGGAGACGTTTGACGACGCTAGTATAATCGTTGGAAACAGATATGGAAATAATGGAATTTTAAGTAGCCCTTCAAAAAATAAAATGAATGAGGTTAAACCTCATTATAGTTGGGCTGTAAAAATACTGGCGCAAGCAGAAATATATGGGGTGCTAAATGAAAATGTTACCACACACGACTTTATCGGCTACATCAAGAACATATAATTTACATGGAAATTTAAAGCTAACCATTGATGTTCAAAACAATCCGTACAACCTTAATCCAGATAAGCTTTTTGAAATGGGAGTAAGAATAAATAAAAAAAGACAATTTCTCTTTATTAGTCGCCTGCTCGGGAAGCACTTACCAGTAGCCCCTTCTCTTTCACTAGGAACTGGGACTGTTCTTGCTTCTATGTTAATGGAAAATGAAGGTTTACCTGCTCATCCACAGTTAATGGATATTATTCAAATGATTGATTCCGGCCAGTCAGACCGCACGCTTAGCCTTAACTCTTTAAAATATAAGGTTAAATTACCGACTAATACTGTCTTTATAGGCTTCGCAGAAACTGCCACCGGCTTAGGTCATGCTGTTTTTAATCATTTTGATAAGGCTCAGTATATTCATACTACGCGTGAAGAAATCATCAATCTCTCTCCTTCTTTTGTTTTTGAAGAAGAGCATTCTCATGCTACCTCTCACCGAGTATATGCTTCAGAGAACGTGTTGAAGGAAGCGGAAACGATTGTACTTATCGATGATGAAATAACCTCTGGCCTCACACTTTCCAATTTAATTATATCCTTAAATAAAAAGTTCCCAAAAAAGCAGTTTAAAATATTGTCTATTCTGGATTGGAGAAGTGTAGAAAATATAAACAACTTTACTGACTTAATGAAACAAAATGGGATTCATGCCGAAATAATTTCCATTCTTTCTGGTCAATTCACTCTACACAATACAGCTACCATCAACGAGGAAGCCATACCTTACCTAAAAGGTGGAGAAGAAGTTCATGTTTCTTTAGAGGATGACATCCCCTCTCAGTGCACCACGCCCTATTTTAGCGAACATGCAATTTATAGCACTCTCACTGGTAGATTTGGCCTGACGAGTGAAAACCATGCCGCAATGGACGACTGGATACATAAATTACTTGAAAAGCTGAAATTAGATAGAGATCAACCAACGCTTGTAATAGGCATAGGAGAAAACATATATATTCCAAGCCGTATTGCTCTCGCACTAGGTAAACATACCAAGATCCAAACAACGACTAGAAGCCCAATCTTTGCAAAAAACGAAGAACACTATCCAATTAAAAGTAAGTGTAAATTTATTTTGCCTGATTCAAATGATGTGGAACAATACTTATATAACGTTGCAGAACATGAATTTGAGCAAATCTTAGTAGTTGCAGAGTCTGTTAAAAATAAAGAAACCTGGTCTCCCTTACTAAACTATTTACACGGCAAAGGATCGGTCACATGGTTATCCCTTACATCGCCAGCTAACAGAGGGGGATTAGATGATGCTTAAGACTGATCACTTAGTTAAAACTAGTTACTCACCAGAAGACATTACCTTCTTACTAAAGGATATGTCCAAAGTTCAAATTGAATCGAACATAGATAATCGAGAAAAGGCATTTTCTTTAGGGCATCATTACTCTGAGTCCTTACCTATAGAATATCGACCCTCTCCAGAGTATCTTCGTTTATACAATCAGGCTATGAACCAGCTTTCTAGCTATATAGCTCAATTAGTAGGCATTGTCACTAGACGCGTCCACAAATATGCAGGAACCGATCAAGTCGTCATCATTTCCTTGGCACGCGCAGGTAGCCCAGTAGGAATTTTAATGAGACGATATGCTCATACTTTTTTAGGCTTAGACTGGCCACATTTTAGCGTATCCATCTTAAGAGGAAAAGGGATTGACGAAAATGCTATAAAAACAGTGCGTGATTTATACCCTAACCATCACTTACAATTTGTAGATGGTTGGACAGGAAAAGGTGCCATTCAAAATGAGTTGACCAAGTCCGTTCAACAATTGAATGAACAAGGTCTTCACTTAAACGATGACCTTGCAGTCCTTTCCGACCCTGGTGGATGTGCAACGTTATATAGCACAAGAGAAGATATTCTAATACCTAATGCCTTTTTAAATTCTACTGTATCTGGATTAATCAGTAGAACTATTCTAAATAACGCCTATCAGTCATCAGAAGATTTTCATGGGGCCAAGTATTACGCGGAGCTTGAGGATGAGGATGTGTCCAACTCTTTTGTCGATCAAATAACTGCTCATTTTTCTGCTCAAGAGGAAAATATCCTAAAGCAGTTCAATAAATTCCCTGTTAAGAACGAAAGAACCTGGTCAGGCATGCAGGTAGCTCAAGAAATCGCACACAAATATTACAAAAACTCTGACCTCACCAAAGTAAAGCCTAGTATTGGGGAAACGACTAGAACGTTATTAAGAAGGAAACCTCATAAAATTCTCTTAAGAGATGAAAATGATGAAGCTGTTAAGCATATTTTAAGCTTATGCCAAGAAAAAAATATACCTATTGAAATAATCCCTGACCTTTATTACCGTGCTATTGGGCTTATAGAATCGGAGGAATTAATATGACTATTCTATTTGCGAGTGATTTAGATCGAACACTAATATATAGTAAAAAATCTAGAGGTCTCGAAGTAAATGAACAAGATTTAGCCATAGTGGAGTGGCGTGAGAACAATCCGGCAGCATTCATGACCAAGGAAGGACTAGAAATTTTTAAAGAACTCTCCTCTTCCATTGAATTTTTGCCGGTCACAACTAGAACTAGCAAACAATATGAACGTTTGTTTAGATTGTATAATCCTCAGGAGAAACCGACGTACTCCATTGTCTCCAATGGAGCTGTAATATTAGAAAATGGTAAGCCTATTCCGGAATGGTCTGATAAAATAGAGGTACAGCTTGAGAACGACTGTACCTCTGTCTCTCACGTACTCTCACAGATTGAACCTTATATTCAAAGAGGCTCCGTCTTAAAATCCTTACAGGCAGAGAACTGGTTTGTGTATATGATTATAGATGAGGAGAGATTTACAGTTGAGGACTTGGAAGACCTATCCCAACTCTTTTACAAGCAAGGCTTCACCTTGTCTAAACAAGGAAGAAAGTTGTACGTAATGCCTAATTGTATTAACAAATCTCTTGCACTCGAGTTTGTATCTGATCGTATAGAGGCAGAAACAGTAATTGCAGCAGGTGATTCATTATTAGATTTAGATATGGTTTTGAGTGCTGATTACGGTTTCATCCCTCAGCATGGAGAAGTTATTTTAAATAAATCCCACCTCCCGCCTCACGTCCAAGTAACCGATCAATCTGGTGTATTGGCAGGTGAGGAAATAATAAAAAAAGTTCATAACATTTGTTATAATATGTATTAATAGGAGGCAAAACCCATGGTGAAGTTAAATCCAATAAGGATGCAGTCGTGGGATTCATCTGAAATTGGGAAATGGCTAAAAAACTCTTTAGAAGATCCAAGCATGGTGACTGTCGATCAAGATAGCCTGACATATCCTCAGTTATTATGCCAATATATTGGTGTTTCTATGGATGAAGATGAATATTTCACTATTTTGCATACACAACTAAATGATTCCGGTGGTAAGCTGATTAATCTTACTAATTCTCTTAACAAAAATATTGCAGCTGATAAATTACGTGCCATAAATCAGCTTTTTGAAATTCATCGACAGGAAAAAGGATTGTCTCCGAATCGGATGGTTGCCTTTTTGGAAGGTCATTTTTTACTTCCAAAACTCCAGGATGCTGATTTAAACAGACGTATAAGGATTGTTTTAATCGACTTATTAAAACAGCTCCAATCTAACTATACGGAAGGGACCCAGCATCACGAGTACCGACGGATTACAATTGATCTGATTAAATGGATATTCAATCATGTCGAGCCTGTTTTAGAGAAGTTAGACTTTCAAACTGGTCTGCCCGGCTTTCTCTGGTACGGTGATGCTACTCCTAGTGAGAGATGGTTTCTAAAGTTTTTAGGAGCTTATGGATTTCATATCGTCATATTTAATCCCTGCGATGAATCCTGGCCAATGCAAATGCTTGGAATAGATGAGGAACATTCCTTTAAATTCCCCAAAATAGCAGGCAAGCCAAGTGAATTTCCAAATGAGATGCCTAAAATTGCTGGTACAGTTGCTTTTAGAGCTACTCAAGAAATAAATGAACTCTTACATCATGATGATTCAGGTCTTTATAAGCCCTTTCAATTTAAATCATATTCGATAAATTCCTTAAGGCTAAAAACTACCGAGGATGAAGCATTCTTAATAGCTAAAGAACGAGCAATGATCCGACCTCACTTTCAAGTAAGCAGTCAGCAAGTAACTATTCCCGTCGTTTTTGCTAAATACATGGGAATAGACCGCAATCGAAAGCGCTTTTGGAACAACGTGCATTCCTTAACCTCTCGAGAGGATACCCATGTGATTCGTCAATTTCCATTTACTAAGGAACAAAAGACAAATCCAGTGTTTCATTATCGAAATGCTTTAAACTCTGACGGAATGTTAGATCCAGAGATTATGAAAACTTCTAATTGGTGGACGTATGGTAAACTACCTTCAGGTACACAAACAGCGATAGGTGAAGCGATTGCTAAGCATGTGCGTGACCCAATTCTTATCCCTCAGGGAAACGAAACAAATGAGGAATTACAATTATATGCGTTCTCTCAATCAATGTTTATACCTGATTTTGTTATCCGTCTGTTTCAAACATTTGATTACCCTCAATTTGTTCCAACTATCTTCCTTTATAACGAAGAAAAAGGACCCGAGTTGAGTAGAGCAGATGCAAACGCTCTATGCATCATGCATCATCTTGGTTTAGATATTATATTGGTAAATCCGCAAGGACATTTGGATATAGAAAAATGGGTTCAAGAAGGAATGTTTAATCTGCACTGGATGGATGATAGATCCTTCAATGAGCCCTTTAAAGAAGAGAATGTTGTAAGTAAGATTTTTAAAAAATTTAGATGATATAGGGGTTGAAGTAGTTTGGAACTAGAAAAATTAGAAATGGACCAAAAGGAACAGCTTTTAGAGGAAAGCAATGAACTCAAAACACAATTGAAGAGAGATCCTCAGGTTTTACAATTGGTTGCGAAAATTGATCCTAAAAACCAAGTAGAGTTGTTAGAGTTTGGTCGCGAGCCAGCAAACGAAATCTCTGCTTTTACAGGAAGAATTTTAAACACTATCAAATCTAGTAGTATGGAAGAATCCAGTGAGCTTTTAAAACAGCTCGGTAAAATTATGGATAAGTTCGATAAAAAAGATTTTGTAGAAAAGCCATCTCTATTGAGCAAGGTGTTCAAAAAGGGTGAGAAGCTAATTGAAAAGCTCTTCAATAAATATCAAACAATGGGGAAAGAAATAGACAAAGTCTTTATTGAAATTACGAAATATGAAAAAGAGATGAAAGCTTCTACTCAAACGTTAGAAGAACTCTACGATAAAAACTTCACTTATTTCATGGAGCTAGAGAAATATATTGTTGCAGGTGAATTAAAGCTTAACCAGTTACGCCAGCAGCTCCCTGCCCTACAGGAAAAAGCAGAGAGAGGCGATCAGCTTGTTTTAATGGATTTGAATTCCCTTCAAAATGCCATTGAGCTACTAGATCAAAGAATTTATGACTTAGAAATGGCTAAACAAGTTGCTTATCAGTCTGCCCCTCAAATCCGAATGCTGCAACGCGGGAATACTAAGCTTATAGGTAAGATAAATTCGGCCTTTGTTACTACAATTCCTATATTTAAAACGGGGCTCATTAATGCTATTTCTGCAAAACGACAAAACTTGGTTGCCCAATCGATGAGTGAATTGGATCGTCGAACAAACGAGATGCTGTTGAGAAATGCGAATGACATTTCTAGGCAAAGTGTAGATATCGCCAGAATGTCAGGTCAACCTAGTATTAAAATTGAAACGATTGAGCAAACGTGGGAAACGATTATGCGTGGGATGAACGAAACAAAGGCGATTGAAGATGAAAATCGTAAAATGAGAGAACAAGGTCGTCTTCGATTAGAAGAGCTTCAAAAGAAATATGAAGACGGTCAGAGGAAATAAAATTACAGTTCATATTTAATAATTTAGAGGAGGAATTTGAATGTCAGTTATAAACCTTTCAAAAGGACAAAAGATTGATCTTACAAAAACAAACCCTGGATTAACAAAAATCATGGTCGGATTGGGATGGGATACTAATCGCTATAGCGGAGGTCACGACTTTGACTTAGATGCCTCAGCTTTCTTAGTTGACCAAAACGGGAAGGCACTAAGTGACAAAAGCTTCATCTTCTATAACAATCTTCAAAGTGAGGATGGCTCCGTAGTTCATACTGGAGATAATCGTACAGGTGATGGCGATGGCGATGACGAGCAATTGTTAGTTAACCTTCAACAAGTACCTAACGGCGTGCATCGAGTAGTTTTTACCGTTACTATTCATGATGCAGATTCTAGAAATCAGAACTTTGGTCAGGTTTCTAATGCCTTTATCCGTATTGTAAACGATGAGACGCATGAAGAAATCGTTCGATACGATTTAGGAGAAGACTTTTCTATTGAAACAGCTCTTGTTGTTGGTGAGATATATAGACATGGGAATGAGTGGAAGTTCAATGCTATTGGAAGTGGGTTCCAAGGTGGATTAGCCTCTTTAATAACAGAGTTTGGACTTAGCTAATCAATTTCTTTTCCCGTCATCCAATCAACCTGCATAAAATTTGAAATCTCTCGAGTTCATATGAAACTTGGGAGATTTCTATTTTGAGCTATTAATACCTGATAAATATGTATAGATGTGCACTTTGCATACTAATCTACCCCCGTTCCAGAAAGATGATTCATGAGAAAGGAGTTCAAATATAATGAAAGATTTATCTTCACTCTTTCCTTCCTATCATAAATTTTCAGAATACCCAAATAACACAGAAAAGGACGTTCATACTTTTCATGATCCGTCTAGCAATCAGTGGATACAAATAAGAAAGAATGAAGTATCTTCTCGAGATTTTTCGCTACTATCTTCCTTCTACACAGTAGTAGATTTAACGTCGCCTTCTGATTATTCGCTTTCTGAGAGATGGACTCGTTTTCTTCAAGGATCTGGTGAACTACCTATTGAGGCTGGCAAGAAAATTCGTATTATACAGCTTGTGATAAAGAGTAACAGCTTTCAAAATACAGACTTAGCCAAGGCCGTTCAATTGTTTTTCGAGGATGCTGTCCAGCTTGTATTCGTAGCCCCAAACAATGCTTTACTGATTGAACAGAAGTCTACTTATATTCAGTCTCCAGAGGACCTGGCTTCTTTTATCTCAGCTTTAGAAAGTGATTTTTTTATAAAAGCCCAACTCTTTATCGGAAAGTTCTATTCTGTTGATGAACAAACACCTTCCCGTTATGCTTTAGAAAGAGAATGGTTTTCCAAAGGAATCGGTAATTATTTTCCAGGACGAATTTATACACTAGAAAGCATATTTCCAACCATCTTGACTAATGAAATGTCGGAAAGCTTGAGACAAATTATTCACCAAGAAGTGTTAATTCCAATTGAATTTGACATGGAGCTACTGCAAACCGTCCGTGCCTTTTTCGAAAATGGTTTCAACGCCTCTATCACTTCAAAAAAATTACATATTCACCGAAACACACTTCACTATAGATTATCTAAATTTCAGGAAATCACAGGTATATCCGTCCGTGATTTTGGTGGAGCACTCATTGTTTATTGTGCCAGCTTGCTCGTAAACTATGAATAACAACATGCACAATATATTTCTAGAAACCTTGTGCATATCATCTATATAAGCCATTAATCTCTATTGTTAAACTTATAGTATGGAAAAACAATTTGGGGGGATTTACAATGGAAAAAATGGTTCTCGAAAATATTTATAAAATATATGATGATACTTCTACTGCAGTTTCAGACTTTAACTTACATGTACAAGACAAAGAATTTATCGTTTTAGTTGGTCCATCGGGTTGCGGTAAATCCACAACACTTCGTATGATCGCGGGTCTAGAAGAAATCTCTAAAGGCGAGCTTCGTATCGAAGGTAAGCTTATGAATAATGTGGCTCCTAAAGACCGTGACATCGCAATGGTATTCCAAAACTATGCACTTTATCCGCATATGTCTGTCTATGATAATATGGCTTTCGGATTAAAGCTAAGAAAATTCCCTAAGGCTGATATCGACAAGCGAGTAAAAAATGCAGCTGAAATTTTAGGTCTGGAGCCACTTTTGAATAGAAAACCAAAAGCTTTGTCTGGTGGTCAGCGTCAGCGTGTGGCATTAGGACGCGCAATCGTTCGTGATGCTAAGCTATTCTTGATGGATGAACCATTGTCTAATCTAGATGCTAAATTACGTGTACAAATGCGTGCTGAAATCATTAAGCTTCACCACCGACTTAAAACAACTACTGTTTACGTTACCCATGACCAAACAGAGGCAATGACAATGGCTTCACGTTTAGTAGTTATGAAGGACGGTCTTATTCAACAGGTCGGGACTCCAAAAGATGTGTATGAAAATCCGGAAAATGTTTTCGTTGGAGGCTTTATAGGGTCCCCTGCTATGAACTTCTTCCAAGGGCAAGTAAAAGACGGTTACTTTGTTGCCGGTGATAATAAGATTAAATTATCTCCAGAAAAGGCTTCGCTTCTAAATGGGCAAGGCTACAACGGTAAAGATATTATATTTGGAATTCGTCCTGAGCATATTTCTGCTGACCCAGAGGATTTAACTAAAACACCAGAATCTGTTGTGAACGCACATGTAGACGTATGTGAATTGACAGGTGCTGAGTTCATGGTGTACTCCACTCTAGGAGATCAGCAATACGTTGCTCGAATTAATGCAGATTCTCTTTTAGAAACAGGACAAAACATCCAGCTTACATTTGATATGTCTAAAGCTCACTTCTTTGATAAGGAAACAGAAAGTCGTATTCGTTAAAATGAATTTGCCCACATCCCATTAAAGGGTTGTGGGCTTTTATAATGCTATGCTGTAGAAAATATCAGTAAAAAAAGTGCTATGTTTAGCACTTTTTTCACCCACCTATAGAATATGTTTTCCAGATTTTATTCCTTAATGATAAACTCTTGTGATAACGGCACCATGTTCTCTTTAATCTTCTTTCCTTCCCACGCAGTTACTTTTAATTGATACCCCTTAATGTTTTTAGGCATCTTAAGCTTTGCCGACATTTTCATCGTCTTACCTTTCGGGATTGTTCTTGAGCTCTGATCTCGATCAACGACTTTTCCCTTCTCATCAAGTAACTCCATCAGCACTAAAATATCTTGATTTTTATTTTTAGTATTTTTAACCTCTATAGCAGCAGTAATCATTTTTTCTTTAGTTAGCTTTAGAATTTCCTTTCCTTTTTCGTCTTCGAATTTTACATTAACGTCCATTGCATATTCCGGATGCTCTGGTTGCTGCTCCCAATGAATACTATATACTTTCTTTGACTTACCACCTGGAGCAATCACTGTAAGAGTAGAAACTTTTCCTTCATCAATTATATTTACCTGTGCTTCTGCCTGATTTGCTATAGCTTGTAAGCTCGATCTTTCTTGTTCCGGTAAGCTATATTGGCTCTTTCCTGGTGAGAAATTAGAAATAGCTTTTCCACCAATTAGAATAGATTTTAGCGTTGCATCTGTTTCGGGTACTGCAATCATTTGTAGCTTGTTGCCTTGTGCGTAATAAATGCTTCCGTTCATCCCTACCGTCATATTATTTATAAAGCGGTCTACGATAACTTTATGTGACAAAGTTTCTGGATCAATAGCAACCAACTTTCGAGAAAGTGTAGTATAGAGCATTCCATCTGGCGCCCATTCTAGTCGGTAAGGTAGCCACTTACTGCTATTATATAAGCTTGGATGAATGGTTTTGTTCTTAACTACTTCCAGCGTTTCTGGATCTATCGCAAATATCGTCCCATCTACTATGCCCCATAGGTTACCATCTGGCCCAATAGATAGTTCTCCAATCATTCTCGGAGTTTCGTCTATTCCAGGAATAGTAGGTGTAAATTCTGCTATTTTTTGTGAAGTAGCTACATCCCAAACAAATAGCTTAGCCTCTTTTGCTTTTGGGTCCAAGCCTAGCCCACCCCAAATGGACGTACTACCATATAACTTCCCGTCCTTATAGGCTAATCCAATGATACTTTGATCTTCTACCACATTTCTATATTGTGACCATTTACCGGTCTCTTCATCAAATATAGCTAGCACTCCACCTAATACACCATAGTCTGGTACCGTACCAACAAATAGCTTATTATCTCCGGATGTAATGGTAAATGGTCTATCTTGATGGTCCGTTATATCATATTCAAGTTTAGGATTACTATTTAAATCTATATCCTTGCTTGGATCATAGCTATACATCATAGCCCCAACATAAGTTCCATAATATACTTTGTTGTTTAGAAAGCCGATACCTTCTGGTTGGGCAAAGGAAGGTATATTCACTTCTCTTTCATTCGTAAATGGGTTGTATATACTTAGTCCACGTTGGTAGCCACCCATATATAATTTGCCATCTTGTCCAGCTTCTAGCGCCTGAATCTCCACGGACTGGGAGGCAATATTCATATCAATAAACGTTATTTCATTTTTTATTGGCTCGTATAATATATATTCGCCATACTGCGTAATCATAGCAAGAACTGTCTCTCCATTGCTTAATGTTATCCATTCCATATCTTTAACTCGTACTGTGTCTGGTAATAAAGGAATACCTTCAATCTCTTTTGTTTCATTTTTACTAAAATCGTACTGATACAATTTCTTTTCAAACTTAAAGTATATTAAATTGTTATTGTGTGGAGAAGGATCTGAAATCATATTGCTATAACTAAACTGATTAATCACTTCATGTGTCTCTCTATCTAGCACTAGCATAGTTACTGAGCCAGCGGAAACAAACAGCTTATCTTTTAAGATAAAAATATTTTCGATCATACCGTCTGTACCTGTTTGACCTTCAATTACTATTTCTTCTTTTTCTCCTGTAGATCTATCAATCTTGATCAAATGCTTTTTAGCACCTACTCCGACATAAATAGAGTCATCACTTACTCCAATTCCTCTCGCATATTGCTGACCTTCTTTTACATTACCAAAATCACGGAAAGCACCGCTTTCAATGTCATATTCGAATACAGCTGCGTGAGGATAAGTAGAACCATAAATCTTCCCATCAGCCGTCCCTTCTAAATCCCATACCCAGTTATCAGATGGATTGACCCCTAATTCCTCTACTTTCTTCTCTTCTGGTAAATATCGATAAAGCTTACCATCACCGGTCCCTGCAAAATATACGTTTTGATCGGAACCGATAGTTATTGCCCATAAAGCCTCTGTTCCTTCTATTACTTTAGAGAATTTAAGCTCTCCTGTTTCAGCATTTAAAACAGAAAATGTTCCTGGAAGTCCATTAGAATGATAATATACTTCATTTTCTCCGAGGCTATTTTCTTGAATGACTGCTGCTTGTCCTAACTGCACGTTAACCATTTCACCTAAATCGACTGGAGAAGCATATTCTCTTGCTAATGGAATGTCTTCTACTGCTTGCTCCCAAGTAACGTCATCAAAGTAAGCCTCTGTTAAGCTAATTACACCGGAGTAGAAGGCAAGCCTTGCATAAGCTGCATTTGTGGGAACCTCAGTAAAGACTTTTAGTTCTGTCCAATTGTTTTTTGGCAAGTTTCCAAATAACTCCGTTTTGACATTGTTAGTCAGCTTTCTATTGTCTTTGTCGTAATAATACACCTCATACACAATATTATGGGTTTGCTTTACCACATTCGTCATGACCTTTGCAGTATAGGATTTACCAGGAGTGACTGATACTCTGTCACTAAATATCCTACTACCTGCTTTGTCCGATTCGTCTTTAAAATGTAAGCTATGACTCCCCTCGTGAGAAATAGTGTTGGTAATAGCTGCTGGAGTATTACTGTTATTTTCCATAGACCATCCTGGTATAATAGAGGGGTCATTATTTACTTCTTCAAATCCAGGGTTTCGTATCTCAGTTGAAGCTTCCTCCGCATGAGATACTGATAATGGCGTAAAGTTTCCTAACGCCACGCTTGTACAAAGGACTGTAATCAATACAATTTTAAAGAATTCTCTCATTTATTCTTCCTCCTATTTATATAGTTTTTAGTACTAGTCTTAAGAATAGTTTTTGCTATGAGTAGTGAGGTTTGTCGACTTTGAATGAGTCTAAAATCGAGTACTTCTTTCTTCTGTAAATGCTATTTCACTTTGTACCTGCTAAATCCTTTAAATAAATCCCATATTCTTTCCAAATATCGAAATTTAGTTTTTTATAAAAATCTACTAATATCGTCCAATCAATAATAATGGTTTCGACTGTTCGTTCCTGTAAAATTACCATCCCTGCCTGTACAATTCCTAATCCATAGCCTTGCTTTTGTTCGCTCGAATCTACTCCAAGTGGTCCAATCCCTCCAACCTTAGTTTTAAAGGACGGACTCCAGTAAATATTCTGTGCAATAGTTGGGGATTCTTCATCATTGATTCGACAAAAGCCAATGATCCTTCCATTCTTTTTGAGGATTACAAACTCTCTTCCACTTCCATTCGATTCAAAATATTTTATCGCCTCGTATTCCCATCTGCCAGGAAAAGACTTGTTTAAAAAGGTAAGAAACTCTTCCTTTTCTTCCGGTTGTAAGATTGAATAGGACACTGTATCGTCTTCGGGCATGGAATAGCTCTTACTTAGATGATTAATCAAGTCATATGTGTCTATTCTTTTCAAATACCCCTTTTTTTCGACCCACTGTTGTGTCTCAACATATTGTAGAGGCACTCCGGAGAAATAATGAAAAGGATCTCCGCCCAACTGAATCTCCTCTATGCCATGGTCTTTCAATGTTTCTTCCGCCTGATCAAGAAGCGTTGATCCTACGCCTTTATTCCGGTAATTTTTATCAACCAACAGAACCTGAACCCACCCCCTTTTAGAATCCATTTTTATATCTACTTTCTCCTGCCACTTTTTAGCTATAATAAATCCTATTATGTTATTTTGGTCATCTACCGCCATGGCACAACCATCCTCTAGAATATTCTTGTCTACCAAACTATTTTGGTTAAAAAGTTTTTGACGCATTGGATATTCTTCGCCCAATTCCTTGTTCCAGAGCTCGACCATTTCCTCTAATCTACTAGCATCCCAAGGCAATATTTTCATTTCACATCATTCCTTTCAACTATTGTCCGAATGTCTCTTGCATACGTTTAATAGGGTCATCTTTCATGTCGCTACTCCATTCAACCACCTGATTTACTTTCATCAGTTCTTCTTTAAGTTCCTGATAATCTATATCTTGAACAGAAGTATTATGTTTGATGGCTAAATTTGCTGCAACACTTGCAGATTGTCCAAGAATCATGAATACTGGCTCCATTCGAATAGATCCAAAGGCAATATGAGAGCTGGATAGACAAACTGGAACAAGCAGATTTACACATTCCTCTGATTTAGGACGTATGGAACGATAGGATATCTCAAATGGAGAAATCGGAACCTGCACATCCCCCTCATTCACACATCTTCCATCAATAACCACACGTCGACAGTTATGAGAATCCATATGGAAAGAAGCCAAGCCAATCGGATCTTCGACAAAGGATTGTCCTAGACAGTTATGATCTGTCATGACATAATCTGATATCATTCTTCTTGCTTCTCTAATATAAAGCTGATGTGGCCAATGTCCTGTTTCCATAAATTCGTCCTTTGGAAGCCCCCAAGATGCCACTTCCTCACGGATTGACTGTGGGACTCGTTCATCATTAGATAAAAAATAGAGCCTCCCAAGATCATAATTTACATGATCCTGAAAAATCTCCTCCCGTCTTTCGTAGCTACCATCAGGCCATTCATAATTCTTACCAATGTTATCAGTGGAGATTGCACCGTGGTTATTTAAATCCGATTTGTCGTTTGGGAGTGGAGTATGTAGCTTCATAGCATCCCACACACCCGACTTAATATAGCGCAATAAAAGCTCGTAACGCTGGGGTTCATAATTAGGGGGTTTTGGAAAAGAAATACGATTTTTAGGGTTGTTTGTTAAACAAATTCGAAAGTTATAGGCTTGAATCCGATGATCCCCCTGTCCCTGGTATCCTAGAGACTCTTTACTATCCACACTTATACCTGGTAAGAGCCCGCTGTCCTCCTGACCCTCTATCTTATACGGGTCAATCCACTTCTCAAATTTATGATGTGGTGCACCAAATTGAACGCCATTATAGATTTCCTTATAAGTGGCATTCGACTCTCTACCTACAAAATAGGAAACATCCGCTAGAGCAAGTAAGTCTCCCTCATAGCTACAATCCATAAAGATTTTCCCTTTAAATCTATTACCACTCTCCATAATAATTTCATTTATTTTCACATCTCCTTTATGAACCTCATGTAGATGCTCATTCAGAAAGACAGGAATGTCATATTCACTCATCCAGGATGAAAAGATAGATTGAGCAGCTTTTGGTTCAAATCTCCATTGTTTTTCTTTGTTATAGTATCTAGCCACTTCTTCGTAAAACTCCTTAGCAAGTCCACCAATGGCATTTTCAGCACCAAGGTCTGTAGCTCCTAAGCCACTCGCAGTCATTCCCCCGATATTTCGGCTAAATTCTACCACTGCAACAGTCAATCCGTTTCGACAAGCCTGTACAGCTGCCGTTAAGCCAGCTGGAGTCGCACCGTATATGATTAAATCCTTCTCTACAACTTTAGAGTCTATATTTTTGGGTGTAGGCTTGTAATAGTAAAGTTCTTTAAAATTCATCCTCTTCCCTCCATCTTTTATTTCTTGTTCCATTCTTTTAGAGTTCTTGCAGCTACTGTTTTTAAAAAATAGAAGTATATGTTGGCTAATTCGGTTGGTGTATATTGTGGAGCATTTTTTAATTTAGTAGACAGCAGACTTTCTGTCTCTTCAAAATCCCACTGTCCAAAAAACTTACCTATCTCTTTTAGATAGCCTGCAACTTCCTGTCGCTCTGCCATATCTGTAACCTTTTCTGGATCCACTACTCTAGCTGGAAATAACGGTACGTTCCATTTAGTGTGAGGTGAGATTATTTCTTCTAAAAAGAGAAATGTTTCTTTAATCTGTGTCGAATCAGAAGTATAGATCTGAAAATATTGTTCTAGAGCCTCGCTTAAACTCTGTCCCCAAACAAGCTTTGTATATATATAATTATTAAAGTGTTGGACCCACTTCCATGGGTAACTTTTGTCTAATTCGGAAGAGTGATCTTTCATATGTGGTGGGACGATTAGATTTAAAATTCCCGATACGTTTTGGTGCTGATAACTCCTTAAGTCTTCATCAATTCTTCTTGCCAGGGGCGGGAATAGCTCACTTAGCATGAAATGGTCGCTATAATATTCTAAAACGGTTAGGTTTCTACCGTTCTGTGCGGCTTGGGCGTTCCAATCCTTTAATGCATGACTTGCTCTTTGCTGATTAATCTCTTGTGATTCTATACTTTCTGCATAATTTCTGCCCCAGTATGCAAATAGAATATTAGCCTCAGACGAGACATTCGTGTTTTTTTCGCGTTCTAGCATGCTCCACGAAAGTCCTGCGTTGTAAACTATATGCTCGACCTCTACCTGCAGCCCACTTCTCTTTAAGTATTTATTTAAATTTTCAGTAAATAAAATGTAGCTCGACATAAAGTCACTGGCGTTTTTCTCTCCAATACCAACATCCTCTGGCCACAAGGATATTCTAGAAATTACCTCATTCTCTTTACAAATCGCTACAATTTTTTGAATGACCTTCTCTTGTATCTCCTTGTCTCTTGTAAAAAATTGAATGTTTTCTTGCTTACCACTCTGAATACCTATCTCGTTTAATATAAATTGAAGAGAGTGGCCACCTAATGTAACCTTTACTCCTCTTCTTTTTAAGGTCGGAGCTACATACCTTTTTACTTTTTCCCATAAAAAGAAAGTAAAAAAATATTCATTATGGCCATTCTTTACTCCCCAATCTATTAACGAGTTAATAAATGTTGAGTCATCAATGGTTTCAATAATATTTCCTCTTCTTTGAAAAGTAGGGTTAAAAGTAGAAAGTTCTTCTTGCTCTTGAAGCGGCGCTAGAACTATTTCTTCTTGATCCAACTGAGTCCATCTATAGCCTAAATACATTTCACAATACTTATAAATTCCATATAAAACAGAACGTGGTTCCTCACCAATAATCCATGTGTTGGTGCCTTGTTTTACTATGCTGTAGCCGTCTAGACTTAAAACAACAGGTAGTTTGGAATCAATCGGTAAAGATTCGTATCGTTCTCTCGTTATTAATAAAATTTGATGATCCTCGCTATCTTTAAAGCATTTAACGAGTTGCAAGAAACTGTCGATACCCGCTTTTTCTAACAGCCTTTTTAACTCTTCTACTGCAAATAGAATTGGCTCTTGTTTGCTAAAGTAAGTAATCAAATTCATGATATCACTGCCTTTTAGATTAATATCTTGGTTTCTAGCTACAGTAAAAGGCCCATGTTCTTCTAGACACGTGCCTTTTTAATCTATAATTTAATTGGTTGCTTTAATTTGCTAGACTCATATGCAGCCAAGGCAACTTCAAGCGACTTTAAACCATCATAGCCTGTAACCGATGGCTCTCTTCCTTCCTTTACACATTGAACAAAATCTTGCACTAACCCAAAATCCATATCGTTTCCATAGAAAACGTGTTCAAGAGATTTTTCTCCACTAACAAACATACGGAAATGCTCCTTGAAGGCATCTACCTTAACTATTTGCTTAGTACCAATGACTTCAATCGTTGCATCACCCCAAGTGGGATATTGAGCAAATCTTGACCAGCTAGGGTCATGGGAAGCAATTACACCGTTTGCAAATTCTAACGTAAGTAGACCAGCATCATCTATTGCAATATCATGATAATAGGAGTCAACTATAGCAGACACTTCTGAAACTTCCTGTCCTAAATACCAACGCATTATATCTACCATATGTACCGTATGATCAAGCACTGCTCCTCCTCCAGCCGCTTCTTCTTCTATAAACCAACCACCAGGGTTTTGTCCTCTGTTAGTGGTACGAAAAGCAATAATCTTTCCTAACTCTCCTTTATCAATTAACTCTTTTAAATGGCGAATTGGAGTACTAAATCTTACGGGGTAAGCTATTTGCAAAATGACCGACTGCTCTTTACATACTTCAATCATTTCCTTTGCATCCTCTATATTAGTAGCAATCGGCTTCTCACATAAAATATGCTTTTTAGCCTTAGCTGCATTGATTACCATCTCTTTATGTCGATTATTTTCGCTACAAACGATCACTGCATCCATGTCTAAGGAGAGAAATTCCTCTTGATTGTTAAAATAGGACGCACCAAACAAAGCGGCTGCCTGTTGCCCTCTCTCTGCCGACTCATCAAAGACACCAACAATTTGCACATCTTTCATTTTTGTTAGAGCGTTCGCATAACTGTTTGCATGCATATGAGCAAAACTCATCATACCTATCTTCATATTAGTGCACCTCCAGCTATGAAATCCCTATAGAATTCCACTTTATCAATAAGCACAGCATCTACCTTTTTTGCAGAGTACAATACATCATCCGCATCGTATTGTAACGGAAGAAGCTGACCCTTCAACTCCTCACTATCAAATTCAACAATACGCTTCATTCCACTCCATTCCATTTCAACTCGTTCCACATTTGCAATCGTAAATTCTACATGGGCCATGGCTCCACTTTCAAAACGAATCATGAGTATTATATGACTTGTACCAGAATCTCGCTTAGACCTTTTTATTCGTCTCTCTTTAGGTTCACCAAACAATAAGGAAAGTACATAGAGGTCTCCTGCCATAATATCTAGGTTATCCTCTCTTACCATTCTTCGAAAACGAAATACGCCATTTGCCTTGCTGCCATTCTCTATTACTTCTTTTATTTTTTTGTAGAATGGATAACACTCCAATTCAAAATATACCTTGGCGTTACTATCCTCATTCACATAACTAAGTAAATCTGTTGGAATGAAAATGTCATATCCACTTTTCTCTAGAGCTCTTAAGTTTTTCTCTGTAGCGTCCATAACAAAAGAACCTTGTTCACCATTAATCTCCACTAGCTTTTCAACAGACTGAAGCCTACTTGCCTGTCCTAACTCCACCTCATTAAAATTACCCAAAATAATACTCATGATTAATCACTCCTCAATTCAACAGCTTTCTCAGTCGATGCACCGCCTCTTCGTTAGCAAGCTTCGCATCCTCAAAGCCTTCATACTCAATGGAAAGCCAACCCTGGTAATCTTGTTTTTTAAGTCCTTCCACGATATAAGTTAAATCTACTTTCCCGTCACCTGGGATAACCCCGATTAGCTCTTTTCCTTCCGTTGAACGAAAGCCTTTTACGGTTTCATGAACTTCCTTCTCTCTGAAATCCTTAAAGTGAACATGAGCTATTTCAGTCTTAAGCCGGTCAAATGCATTTGTTGGCTCTTCGTGAACTAGCAAAAAGTTCCCCGTATCAAAGGTAGACTTCACATACGGACTGTTGACTGCTTTAATAATTCCCTGAATCTGCTGACTTTTTCCCGCTAAAAGACCATGGTTTTCAATAGCCAAAACTATCTTTTCCTGTTCAGCTACCTTTGCACTTTCTTTCAAGCCCTCGATGATCCAATCAAAACACTCTTCATAGATAAGGCCCTCTCTAATATCTCCACAAAAAACACGAACTGTATTAGCATTCAATGCCTTGGCGACACGAATGCCTTCCACTACTTTCTCCACTTCTGCTTTTCGTTCTGTTTTGTTTTGATGAACAAAGTTATTTGTAATATCATAAGCTGAAACTTCTAGATTGGTTTTGTGCAGTTTCTCGACAACTTTCTTTATCTCTTCATCCTTGTTAACAGGATTTTGCCAGTAAATATCTAAAAGCTCTACGCCATCCAAAGATATACTTTTTGCATAATCAATAAAATCTGAAACTGACCAATTCTCTCCTCGAAGAGTGGAAGCTAAGCTATACATACTTATACTAACTTTCATTTATACCCCTCCTATCTATCCCTTCAGCTCCAATGCTTTCTGACAAAAGCCAACTTCTTTTCTTCATGAAAAGGGTTAACCTCATGTGCATACTGAGGGTAGACTTCTATTTCCTTACTTTTTGTTCGTAAATGGTTATAGGCTGCAAAGACAGTTGATGGTGGTGTTACAGAATCCTCTAACCCAATAGACATTAGGGTTGGGCAGTTAATCGATTCACAGAAATGTACACAATCAATATAGCCAAGTGTATTCATCAATGTTTCATAGGTGTCATATTGTGGGTCTGTATACTTGAAATAATTGATAAACTCCATATACGGACCTGCCAAAGACACCTCTAAGGCTCTTTCAAAATTTGCGAGGAATGGATAATCTGAGACTACTAGTTCAATTCTTTGATCCATTCCAGCAATTGCCAAGGCTAAGCCCCCTCCTTGAGAGCTTCCTACAACTCCTAGTTTCGTTGGGATAAAAAGAGCATCCGGTGAATTAATCCATTCAAGTTGAAATTGAAGATCCTTAAGCACATTCGTATAATAGTAATTATCTGGATCATGGATACCATTTAGCATCCACCCAAGGCTTCTACTTCCATTATTGTATTTAGCGTAGTCCGGTGAGCTTCCTTGCGCTCGAACATCAAAGGCATACACAGCTATCCCCATAGAAATCCATTTTAGGTAGTCTAACGGCAGTCCACGGCTGCCTGTATATCCATGGATATTTAATATGACAGGACATTGTTCAACACCTTTAGGCTTAATGGCCCATCCCTTTAATGGTGTCCCATCCCAGCTTTCAAACACCAAATCTGCTACCTCCATAGTAGGAATCACGTAATCCTTCCAAACAACTGTGACATTTGGTTGGAGATTGCTTATTTTCTTCTTTTGTTCTTCCCAAAAAACATGAAAGTCTACCGGCTTACGAATAAGCTTTGGCTGATATTCCTTTAAATGGTTTAAAGAATAGTCTCCAATTTGTCTACCCAAATCGATTTAGCTCCTTTCTAAGCAAACTGTGTCCTTACAAATAAACCTCTTTACCTGTTTGAGCAGATTCATAGATAGCATTCAACATTTTCATTACTTCGACCCCATCTTCAACAGGTGCAACAGGCGATTTCCCGTCTAAGCAGCATTCTACAAAATGGTTTATCTCATTAGTAAATGAGCCTGCAAAGTCAAAGCTTTTGTTGTCAACCTGCGGAAGAATATTTAAGATCGTATCGTTCTGCTCCGTCACAATAATTAGCTCTGGTTCTATTTCAGCTCCTCCTTTGTCTCCAAACAATTTAACACTTACTTGATCCTCTTTTGCCTGAAGCGTAAAGCTTACATCTACCGCCAAAGATGCTCCGTTTTCAAAACGAATTAATCCATTTGCTAAATCTTCCACGTTATTTAAAGATGAGTCGTAGTCAGCTGCCTTGTAAAAGGAAAGGTTTTTGACATTACTTCGATTACCGAGTTTAGAATACGTGTTGCCACTGACAGAAACTGGTCTAGGCCTCCCCATCAAATACCAGCAAAGATCTATCATGTGAACGCCTAAATCCATAAGAGCTCCTCCACCAGATTTAGATTTATCACTAAACCAGCCACCTGGATTTCCTAGCCTTCTTAAACAAGATGCTTTTGCATAATAGATTTCCCCCAAGTAATCCTGATCGATGAATTGTTTTAAGATATTAGAGTTATTACCATGTCTTCTAACAAATCCGACGAGTAAAACTTTGCCTGACTTTACTGCTGCAGCCTCGACTGCCAACGCCTCTTCGACCGTCATGCATAAGGGCTTTTCAACTAACACATGCTTCCCTGCTTCCAGTGCAGCAATAGCAATTTCAGCATGTGTATTGTTCCATGTACAAATGCTTACTGCATCTACATCTTTGTTAGCTAATAAGTCTTTATAGTTGGTATACATATGAGTAACACCATATTGATTACCACATTCCGTAAGTCTTTGCTCGTTCTGATCGCATAATGCTACTAGCTCTACCCGATTATGTAGGAGATAAGGGGTAATATGAAATTGTGAAATAGATCCTCCACCAATCATGCCAACTTTCAACATTAAAATGCTCCTCTCAGTTATAAAACTCTATGCCCTACCGAAAACTTATAATCTTCGTCAGGGTTTTAGATTTCTTGTCAGTCAAATCTTTATATGCAGCCTGCGCCTGATCTATGTTCACTTCTTCAGTTATAAATGAATTAATCTTAATACGCTTTTCATTTACTAATCTTAAATATTCAGCTACATTTCTTCCCTCTGTCCACCTTACATATCCATAAGGATAATCCACTGCCTGCTTTTCATAGACAGGATCATATCTCCCTGGTCCCCCTGCTCTAGAGATGAGAATTTGAGCTTCCTTCCCAAACATTAACTCTCGTGGAAAGTCCGGCTCAATATCTCCTACAATAACTACCTTTCCTTGGTTGCGTATCCATTCCAAGCTTTGACCAGTAAGCGCTGACCGTTTGCCTCCCGCACAAAGCAATACAGCGTCTGCTCCTCGATTGAATGTACGTACATTGATCTCTTCCTTCATGTCCTCTAAATTCGAAAAGGAGGTAATTCCTGATTCTTCTTTTAACATAGCTCCTCTTTCAGCTTGTACATCGTATGCAAGAACATCATAGGCAGCAGCATGTGCTATCTTTGCAATCATTTGCCCTAGCAATCCAAGACCTACAATCACTACGGTTTCTCCAAATTCTAATTTCGCTACTCGAAGTGCATGAATAGCAATTGCTCCGATTCCAGCTAGAGACGCTTCTTTTGGGTCCATACCAATTGGAACCTTGGCACATAAGGTTGTTGGTACACATAAATACTCAGAATGCCCCACGTAGGGTGCTCCGTAGCAAGCAACTATATCACCTTCTTGAAAGTCAGTGATTTCGTTTCCGCATTCCTCAACAATACCAACAGCACTATACCCTAAAGAAATCTCTCGGTCATTGCTAGCTGTTATTAAACTCAACTCGGTTCCGGGAGATATAGCGCTATACAACGTTTTGATCATAAGATAGGAAGGTAAAATATCCATTTTAGATTTTTCTTCTATATAAACCTTTTGATCTTTAGCAATAACTGACTTCACTTCAATCGCTCCTTACATCAAAACCTATTTGGTTAGAATTCATCATTTCAAACCTGACATTTGAATTCCCTCTGTAAAATATCGTTGGAAGAATAGAAAAATTAGAAAAGTTGGTATAAAAGAAACTGCTGAACCTGCCATTTCTATCCCAAAGTTTCCTTCCTTCCCTAACATCGAAGCCAAGCCAAGTGTTACCGGGAACATTTTTTCCTGAGTTAAATAAATTAACGGCTGGAATAAATCGTTCCAGTTTGAAATAAAGGCAAAAGTTCCAACTGTAGCGACTACCGGGATAGAAAGAGGTAAAATAACTTTAAAGAATATCTGTAAATCATTTGCCCCATCTATATATGCAGCCTCTTCTAAATCATTTGGTATTCCTTGTAGAAACTGTCTTACTAGGAAAACCCCCATAATTCCCCAGAGCTCTGGAACAATAAGTGCCCAATAGGTATTGATCCATCCAAAGTCAGAGAACATAATATATTTCGGGATGATTAACAATTGTTGAGGAATCATAATAACCCCCATAAACACCCAAAATATAACCTCTCTCCCAAAGAATTTTTTCTTAGCGAAAATATAACCTAGGATCGCACAAAAAATCATCTGACTAGCTACGGGTATCACAGTAATAACAACTGAGTTAAAAATCCATCGGAGAAATTGGCCATCTCTCATAATATAAAAGTAGTTTTTTAGAGTTGGTTCATCTGGAATCCAAAAAAGCGGGTCTAATTGTGCGTATTCTACATTTTTAAAAGACCCTAAAATCATAATGACAAAGGGCATTAGAAAACAAAAACCCAATATAAACAAAGCAATGTAGGAAATTACCTTTTTCAAACAATTTCATCCCCTTCTAGTAGAGATTAGACTCTTTCCCTAAAAACCTTCTTTGTAAGAGCGAGATCATTAGGATAATGAAGAATAGCACATAGGAAAGTACTGCAGCGTAGCTTAAATTTAAGCTAGTAAAGCCTTGATTGTATAAGTAATAAACAATAGTCGTTGTTGCATAGTTTGGTCCTCCACCTGTTAGCAAGTAAGCTGAGTCAAATATTTGGAATGACCCGATAGTAGTAGTAATCGCTACATAAAAATGAATAGGCTTCAATAGAGGAAAAGTTACTTTCCAAAAGATTTTACTAGTCGATGCCCCATCCATTTTAGCCGCCTCATATAGTCCCTTATCTATCGATTGGAGACCAGCGAAATAATAAATCATAGTGCTCCCGGCAACCTTAAAGACACTTAATGCTGCTAAGACAGGTAAAGCCTGACTAGAATCAGATAAGAATAGCTGAGGCTCAATACCGATGAACCCTATTAGATAGTTAATCATTCCTTCTTCCGTCCCTCTGAATAACCATCCCCATATGCCAGCGATAATTACAAAAGATGTTACAACAGGTAAAAAGAAAACGCCTTTAAAAAATCCAGCCATCTTAACACCCGAATTAATAATTAAGGCTAGTATTAAGCCCACTGCCATGGTTGGGACAATATAATAAACTGAAAACATCACAGTATTCCATAAGGCCTTCCACGCGATGCTATCGCTTAAAAAGTATTTCCAATGCTTAAGCCCTACAAATTCTGGATCACCAATTACCTTCCAATCCATGAATGTTAAATAAAAACTTAAAAGGAATGGATACACTTGGAAAATAGCAAAATGTATTAAGATCGGAATAAGAAAAATATAGACGATTGCATTACGATCCCATTGTCTTTTTAATCTAGCCCTTAGCGTCATCCCATTTTTCTTGGACACTAAAGGTTTACCTATTGTATTTACCAGTGTAAACACCCTTTCATATGTAGATTAATCATATAGAGAGCTTGATCTGTCAAAGACCAAACTCCCTATTAGATTTACTTTACTTTTCCTTTAATTGCTTCAGCAGCTGCATCAGCAGCCTCTTTTGGAGTTTTCTTGCCTTCCATCATCGTTTGGAGCTCTGCTTGAATTAACGGCATAATGTTGCGTCCCTCTGGATGTATAACTCCTGGTAAAGCAAACTCAGTATAAGTCGCTAGCTGAGCTAAATATTTTTGCTCTTCAAAGATATCCTTAGCAGATTCACGTGTAGGAATATACTGAGTAACCTGGTTAAATTTACGTTGGTTTTCAGCATTCGTCATGACTTTTACAAATTCAGCTGCTGCATCTGGATTTTCAGAGTTAATAGGCACTACGAACATCCCTGTAGTTCCATAAGTAACTTGTTTTTTGTTCTTTAAAGGTGGTGCAATAACAAATTCAAATGTTTCTTTACTTAACATACGACTAATAGATGCTCCCGATCCTTGAACAGACAGCAGTTTACCACCGTCCCATAATGCATCGTGCTCTAAAGCTGTAATAGAATCCTTTGGAATCCACTCATTTTTATACATTTTGTTGATAAATTCGAACGCTTCTACACCAGCATCACTGTTAATCTTTACTTCATTGTCTGCTGTAAGTACTTCTCCACCAGCCTGCCAAAGATATGGATATAATGTACCGTTCATAGAACCTCCACCTTGGAAGCTAGATGCGTAATACCCTTTTGCTTTTGCTTTTTCTGCCCATTTCTCAAACTCTTCCCATGTTGCTGGCAGTTTGGATGGATCTTCACCGATTTCCTTGATGATGTCTACATTGTAAAGGAACGTATAAGCTTCTTGTAGAATTGGTAAACCGTATACTTTATCCTTCCATGTAGTGGAAACTAGAGCACTTTCAACAAAGTCCTCCATATCGTTGTCCTTTAAATATGGGCTAAGATCCGTTAGCATCCCTGCTTCTGCATATTGTGGCATTTGGTCAGGGATAGCATAAAATACATCCGGACCATTGTTAGCAGCTAAAGCAGTAAGAACCTTTTGGTCACGATTTGCCCAAGGAATTTGCTCAAAGTTGACCTTTACTCCTGTAGCCTCTTCATAAGAAGCAATAATTTCATCCCACATTTTACCTTCAACTTCCTGATCTCCAGTATACGGATGTGCCCAAACAGTTATTTCACCTGAAAAACCATCCTTTCCAGCTTCTCCAGACGTTTCTATTTTTTCCCCTGCCTCATCATCACTACAAGCTACCATTAAGGCACTAAATACTAACAATATTAAAAATAACCACAGCTTTTTCATGTATTTACCCCTTCCCCTTTTTAAAATATGTTGTTTGGATTAATAGCTGTTCCTTAATACTAAATCCCTCCTCCTAGTAATCCGCTCTTTGTCGTTCTTTCTCTGTAACCCCTAACAGTCAAAGATATAAATTGTAAAAACTTCAAGTATGCTTTTAGGTAAGCGCTACCAAAGTAAAATTATAAAACTATTTACTTTCTTAATAGCCTAAAATATACTGAAATTACAAAATAATAAGTTAACTTTTATTTATCTTATATGATTAACAATAAAGAGACAATGTCTATAAATAGTCTTTAATTAATAGACTTCTGTTTGAGAGGAGAAAATGAAGGTGAATTGGGATAATTTTAATAAAGTTGCATATTGGATGTTGTCGCTAATTTACTTAAATTTATTGTGGATTATTTTCACAGTTTTAGGATTAGGAATATTAGGTCTATTCCCTTCCACTGTCGCATTATTTGGGGTTGTAAGATTGATGGTCATGAAAGAAGGCCAAGAACCATTTAAATTCTTTCAATCTTTTTGGAGAATCTTTAAAAAAGACTTTTGGAGAGCAAACAGTTTTGGATTATTATTTACTTTTGTTTGTTATTTTCTAATATTTGATTTTCAATTTGTTCAATTAAGTAATGGCCAATTTAATTTTTTATTACCTGCTCTATTTTTCATTTTAATCTCTAGTATTCTTACACTACTATTTTTCTTTCCTGTTTATGTTCATTTTGAACTAAAATACTTTCAATACATAAAACAGTCGTTTCTTATTGCTATTACGTCTCCCTTAGAGCTTTTTGGCATCTTAGCAAGCACATTAGCTATGTACTTTTTTCTTACATTTTTACCTGGAGCCATACCACTTTTCTCAGGAAGCCTTCTAGCCTATGCAATAACTGTGTTAAGTTTTAGAGCCTTTAGAAGAATTGAGCAAAAACAAAAAGTACAACAAGAAAAACCATTAAATAGTAAAGACTTATTGGTTGAGGAACTGAAATCTTAAAAAAGAGAGCTGGATCTATTCTTTAGATCACGCTCTCTTTTCTTATTACTTTAGCTTTCCTTCAATAGCTTTGGCTGTTGCATCTGCAGCTTCTTTAGGAGTTTTCTTACCTTCTAGCATGGTTTGAAGCTCCGCCTGTATTAACGGCATAATGTTACGGCCTTCTGGATGAATGACTCCTGACTGTGTAAACTCCGTGTAAGAAGCTAATTGGGCAAGATATTTTTGATCATCATATATATCTTTTGCTGACTCTCTAGTAGGGATGAATTGAGTTTCTCTATTAAACTTCCGTTGGTTTTCAGCATTAGTAATTACTTTAATAAACTCTGCTGCTGCATCTTTGTTATCTGAATTTACCGGCACAACAAACATGCCAGTGGTACCATAGGTAGCTTGTTTTTTATTCTTTAACGGAGGAGCGATTACAAACTCAAAAGTCTCTTTTTCTAGCATTCTACTTACTGATTTACCTGCTCCTTGAATAGATAACAGTTTTCCACTATCCCATAAGGCATCATGGTCTAAGGCAGTAATCGAATCCTGCGGAATCCAACCATTACTATATAATTTGTTAATAAATTCAAATGCCTCTACGCCATTTTCGTTATTAATCATTACTTTATTGTCTTCAGTTAATATTTCACCGCCAGCCTGCCATAAATAAGGATAGAGAGTACCATTCATCGAGCCTCCGCCTTGGAAGCTAGAAGCATAGTAACCCTTTTCTTTAGCTTTAGCTGCCCATTCTTCAAACTCTTCCCACGTAGCTGGAAGCTTGGAAGGGTCTTCCCCAATTGCTTTCACAACTTCAACGTTGTACATAAAGGTTTCGACTGATTGTAAAATCGGCACACCATACATTTTTCCCTTCCACTTAGTTGGAACCAGTGAGCTTTCCACAAAATCGTCCATATCGTTGTTTTCCATGTAAGGGCTAAGGTCAACTAGCATCCCAGCTTCAGCATATTGAGGCATTTGGTCAGGGATGGCATAAAATACATCTGGACCATTATTTGCTGCAAGTGCAGTCAATATTTTTTGATCGCGATTAGCCCACGGGATTTGTTGGAAGTTAACCTTCACACCAGAAGCATCTTCATAAGAAGCGATTAACTCCTTCCACATTTCCCCTTCCTTTTCCTGATTGTCCGTGTACGGATGAGCCCATACAGTTATTTCCCCTTTACTTTGAGAATCCGTTGTTCCAGTCTCGTCACTACAACCAACCATCAGTAACCCACTTACCAGCAATAAAAATAATAACTTTTTCATTGACCTACCCCTTCGATTTGTATTCTAGCTGCTCTTCTCTTTTCGATTCTGCTTCTAGTTCACCCCTTTCAAATTACCTTAAAATAATAAAGTATTTTTTTCCAAGTATGTAAAAATATAAAACATTTTGTTTCTTAATAGTATATGACCGATATGAAAGAGACAATGTCCTAATATAGTCTCTTATTTTTTTCATGACAGCTAAATTTTCTTTTCATTTCGTGTGACAAATAGTTGACGTCATGTTGTTTAAATTGCATATATGTTGTAAGATTCATTAGTTATATTAAAATAAAGAATCTTACTACATAAGGCTCGGTGAATGATAGATGAATACAAAAGCTTTTTTTCTCGCAATTATGACTGTAGCTATCTGGGGATCTTCTTTTGCAGCTATTAGTGCAAGCTTAAATGGAGGCTTTCCTCCGGGTCACTTATCTTTATATAGATTTTTGATAGCCTCACTTATTTTTGCTGTTGTAGCATTCTGGCCAGGAAGTAAATTTAAACTTCCTGAGAAAAGTGACCTATGGAAAATATTAATTTTAGGGTGGATTGGTATTAGCCTCTACCATGTTTGCGTGACATTTGGACAAATGACCATTTCTGCAGGGACTGCAGGTATGCTTATCGGTTCTGCACCAATTGTTACCACAGTGATGGCTGTAGTTATATTAAATGAACGATTAGGAAAAGTAGGATGGGTAGGATTAGGGTTTGGCTTTGTTGGAATAATACTTATTGCTTTAGGGACTGGGGATTCATCCTTTGATATCTCTCCAGGAGTATTCCTAGTTCTAATTGCAGCTTTTGCCACGTCTATTTTTTTCGTATATCAAAAGCCTTTATTTAAGAAATATAGCGCTATTGAGCTTACTGCTTATTTTACTTGGGCTGGTACTGTACCATTTCTCTTTTTTTCACCTGGACTATTCGATACTCTTCAAAACGCAACTGTAGAAGCAAATCTATCTGCGATTTACATTGGTATATTTCCTACAGCATTAGCCTACCTCACTTGGGCAATAGCGTTATCTAAGAGCGATGCCAGCTCTATTTCCAATACATTATACGCGGAGCCAGTTGTTGCTATAATTATTACTTGGATTTGGCTTCATGAGCTTCCTTCTCCACTTTCTATTGTTGGTGGGACCATTGCAATAAGCAGCTTGTTACTCGTTAACTTGTATGGAAATAAACAGCGGCTGACCTTAAAGCAAGAAAATACAGCCAAAAATCACATATGAAAAAAGGTACCCATGAAGACTATGCTTCATTTGGGTACCTTTTTACTTTTATCTATGCGATGGTATTCAGACAGTTGGATTATACGGACGTTCTTCGTATTCAATTCATGGTAGATGCCTCTACTGTCCCAAAAGGAAATAAACTGATCTCTTTCATTTCGAATCAGACTCTCCGCTTCCTCCGATGATTCCAAGTGAATAAACCTTCTTATATAATGGTTTTCATCAAAGAAGTAAGTAATTTTAAATTCTTTCATATTTAGTCTCCTATTGTTGCTTGCTTTTTACATTGGCCATTATAACCTTACTATGTGGAAGACTTGGGATACTTACCATGCTATAGCTTAAATCCTGATTTGGAAGGTCGTAAGCTAGCTTATTTGCAAGATATTGAAGGCTCACCTTCATTACTTCAATAGTTACCCACTCTCCTGCACAGCGATGGCCCATATTGAAATCTCCACCGCCTTGAGGTATAAAGCTAAACGGGCTTTCGTCCCACTGTGCAAAACGATCGGGATTGAAAATTTCTGGGTTGTCCCATAGATGAGGATCATGGTTGGTTCCATACAAGTCTAATAAGGTTAAAGTTCCTTCTTCAAATTGAAAATCGTTCCAGATAAAGTCTTTTTTCACTCTAGCTATTGTCGCAGGAAAAAAAGGATAAAATCGTCTGACCTCCTGTACAAACATTTGAAGGAATTCGTCCTCTTTTAAAAGTTTCGGTTTATTTTCAGGATATTGATGAACGGCCAATCCGGTGAAGGTAATATAAACCGAGATTGCTACGATCGGTCTAATAATATTCAGCACTTCTACAGCAACTATTTCTTTATCTAACAGTTTGCCATCTATGTCCTTATGAAAAGAAAAACTGTTGAGAGCAGTTCCGTCTGGCGGCTGTAGCTGGCTATTTCTTACTTGTTCCACCAGCTCTCCAATCCAATCCTCTAATTCTTTTCTAGCGTGTCTTCCCATCCAATGTTCAGGTCCCAGCGCAGAAGCAGACTCAAATAATTTAGTCAGCTGCTCTGTCCGTTTTTTTACTTCGTCATCATTCAATGGGACACCTGCCCATTCACACGCCAGCTTGCATAATAATTCTCTGGATTCATCATATAGAACGACTTGGTCTTTCTGTTCCCATTCTTTACTTTTGATATCCCAATATTTTTGAGTAAGATGGTTTAAACGCTCTAGATGATTTGGCGTCATGATAGACATGAACATCCCTTTTCTATTTCTATGCTCTTCCTCGTCCAATCCTTGAACTCCGCCTACTCCAAATAGTGTCTTTTGAAGTCTTTTTGGAGCTGCACCCGTTCTTATGAACTTATCGTTATCATAGAAAAGCTTAGCTGCCTCTTCGCCACCCATACAGATTGCCTTCTGCCCCAGCAGTCTTGTTTCAAAGATATTAGATGCAAAGCTTTTACGTCTATTCGCTAAAAACATATACCCCTCACGTAACAATGTGAGACTATGATCTAGACCCTCTTCCTTTGGCATCTGCCTTGAATTAGTCATTTAACCATCTCCTTATTTGCTTCTATTGTTTGTTTACTTTTCCCTTTTTAATCTGGTTAAAACAAGAAAAGCATAATCGCCTGTCACTGCCCCGACAGGCAAATGGAGAAAAGAGAGGAGGTAGGTCCTCAGCCACCGGAGCTTTTATCCATGTGACCCCGAGGGGCAAGGCGGTGGAGCTAGACATCAAGAAAAGCGTAATCGCCTGTCACTGCCCCGACAGGCAAATGGAGAAAAGTGAGGAGGCAGGTCCTCAGCCACCGGAGCTTTTATCCATTTGACCCCGAGGGGCAAGGCGATGGAGCTAGACATCAATTTATCCCCAGGTTCAGAACTTTATAATTTCCTAAACAACAAGAAAAGTCTTTGCACTTATCTTTTATCATTAAATAAAGCATATGATAGAATGTATTTACTACAAGAAGGAAGGAAGTAGCTAAATATGAAGTCCCCTTTTACATATAAATATATAGCACCGACCACTAAAGGAAATGACCAGCCATCTCTTTTCTTATTTCATGGCATGGGCAGTAACGAAGAGGATTTGCTCCAGCTTGTAAGCGAATTAGAAGGTAGCCACCATATATTTAGTTTGCGTGGACCAATTGTATTTAACCCTGGATATGCATTTTTCACGATTGAGGAAGAAGGAAGACCAGAAAGACAAGTTTTTGATAAGGTAGTAACTTATCTACACCAATTTATTGCAGAGGCCGTGCAGGAATACGGCTTAGATCAAAGTAAAATAAGTTTAGTTGGCTTTAGTCAGGGTGCTGTATTGGCACAAACAATAGCTCTCACTATGGGAGATGTAATAAAAGGAGTAGCTGCCTTAAGCGGTTATTTACCTGATTTTGTGAAAGAGGAATATAGAAAGCACCCTGTCGATCATTTGACTATGTTCATTTCGCATGGGGAATACGATTACGTAATTCCATCTCATTGGGGATTAGAAAGTAAAAATTATTTTGAGGAACTTGGAGCTAATGTTACATATAAAACATATGAGGACGGCCATGGAGTTGTTCCAGAAAACCAGCTTGATTTAGTTAATTTCCTAAAACAATTGTAGAATAATCGTTTTTTTGCACATATATCAATCTCAATTGAAAGAGAAGAATGAAATTTATTCTTATTTAAAATGTTTGAGGAGATACAACATCTTCCTCAAACATTTTTTTAATACTATATATGTTTAACTTCCATAAATAATTGTTACATGAGGATGCATCTTTAAACAGCTTGCCGGAAAATCCTCGGAGATGCCTTGTTCCTTAATGCGATTCAAAGTCTCTATTTTATTTTCACCAAATGCCAATAACACAATCTGCTTTGCCATCATAATTGTTTCAATACCCATTGTAATGGCTAGCTCTGGGACTGATTTTCCTTCTGGAAAGTATTTAGCATTATCCTGTTTTGTTTTATCTGCAAGCTCGACAACATGTGTTCTTGATTGAAAAGACGTACCTGGCTCATTAAATCCAATGTGTCCATTAACACCAATCCCTAGTAATTGAAGATCAATTCCGCCTTTTTGTTCAATCTGATGCTCATAACGGGCACATTCCTTCTCTAAATTCGTTGCTAAGCCATTTGGAAGATAAACATTTTCTCTTGGAATGTTTACATGTTTAAATAGATGCTCCTGCATATATTTATGGTAGCTTGTAGCTTCCTCCGGCCCGATCCCTACATATTCATCCAAGTTAAACGTACTTGCTTTTTCAAAAGAAATATCACCTTTTATGTAGCATTGCACTAATTCTTTATAAAAGCCTATCGGAGTTCCTCCTGTTGCTAATCCTAATACACTAGATGGCTTTTCTATTAATTGCTTTTCAAAAATAGTAGCTGCCATTTTACTCATTTCTTCGTAAGTTTTAACTTCCAACCATGTTATATTACCTTTGCTCATTAGAATAACTCAGCCTTCCTCTACAAAAAGTATATTGTACTTCAAAGGAGTTATTTAGCAATACAATGTCGGCATCCTTCCCAACTGCTAAACTCCCTTTTCGATCGTCTACTCCTAATCTTTTCGCTGCATTTGTTGAGGTTATTTTCACTAACTCATGAAGCGGTAAATCAGTTAAGTCTCGGATTTTCCGTACACCCTCATTCATTTTTAGCACACTTCCAGCTAATGTACCCGATTTTAAGGTAGCAGTTCGACCAACCACCTTGACCTCCTGATCGCCAAGTGAATAGTTTCCATCCGGAAGTCCTTTCGCTCGCATAGAATCCGTAATGAGAATGACTCTATCCGGCCCAATCACCTTAAACACTAATCGAAGCATATTGTCTGATAAATGTATCCCATCCGCAATCACTTCACAGAAAAGCATTTCATTCATGAATCCTGCTCCAACCATCCCAATTTCTCGATGATGAACACCTGTCATCGCATTAGTAAAATGCGTTAGATGTGTTAACCCATTCTTTACTGCATTATTAATGTCTTGATAGGACGCCTTCGAATGACCTGCGGAAGAAATAACTCCTTTTTCTTTTAAATACTGAATCATCACAAAATCTTCGTCAAGCTCAGGAGCCAATGTAACCACCTTCAAATGGGTTAGTTGTTCTCCAAACCAATTTTGTAATCTATCAACCGAAGGCTTTTGTATATGCTGAACCGGCTGGGCCCCCGCCTGCTCTGGATGTATAAATGGCCCCTCCAAATGAAAGCCAAGCATCTCTGCTCCCTGATTTTCTATACTCTCCTTCAGGAATTGAGTGTTTACTTCTATCGATTGTTTAATTCTCTCTGATGAGTGAGTAATAGTTGTTGCTAAAAAAGATGTTGTTCCTTCTTGAGGCAAATATTCGGCAATCTCTTTCGTAGCCTTGAGATCTCCATCCATAAAATCAGCCCCCGCAGCGCCATGAATATGGATATCTATAAAACCAGGCATTGCAACATATCCCTTACCATCAATGACTTCTCCATTAAACTCTTCCATTGTACCTTCAGATATAGATGCTATCTTTCCATCAACAATTAAAATCTCCCCATCGATTAATTGGCCATCCTCTAAGCACATTTGAACATTTTGAATAAGATAATTACTCATAGGCACACCTTCCTATAAAATATATTTACTTTTAAATAAATTTAATATTTCTAAATAATCATATAATATAAACGTATAAAATTATATACTTAAATTCTATGAAATTGATTAACGATTCCTACAAAGGGGTATTTCTTAAGTTGATTCTTTCAAAACTTTTAAAATCAGCAGGAATTACAGCTTCAAAAATGAGGCTTTTAACATTATTCTTTAAATAATGTAAGCACCCCATCCACTTTTATTGTATGATAATTAAAAATAAGGAGGAATATTATGCCATTCTTACACTCTCCAAAATACCATCCGTCTATAGATGAAGTAATCATCCAAACCTTAAAAAGTGAAGGCGTTGAAAATGAATTAATTGAAGACAAGTTAGTAGAAATGTCTAAAATAGAAGCTATGGATCGGTATTTTAGTTCCAAAGCAGTAGAGGTAACTACCGAATCTATCGCTCATTTTATATCCCATGCTTTTTACATAGATTTAGACAAAGCATACTTGTTAGACATAGATACTGCTGAAAACCTGAAAGAGCCTACTCCAAAGGCAGCCATTACATGGTTCCTGGAAAATCAACAGCACGATTGGACTGGAGAGCAAATTCGCATTCTCCTAAAAAAACTATTTGGTATAAATACAAACGGGCTTGCATTTTTAGAAAATAAGAAAATCTCTTTATATTCTAAAAAGCAATGGATTCTAAAACAGGACCATGATTTGTTTATTGTTTCTACTGGGGTAAAAGATATAGACGTTTACATTTTAGCAACTGATTATTTTAAACAAAAAACTGGATTAGATGGCTTACCAGAGAATTTACACGAAAAGCTAAACGAGCTTGGATTCAGTTATAATCAAGAAAAAATGTGCTATTATTTCTGCACAGAAGACGGACAATCAGTTGAAGATTCATTTAAAGGCCAGGTCCTAAATAGTTTGATAGAAGTAGCCCGCACGACATATAATGATTTATAAAATACAAGTGCTTTGCAGTATGATAAGGCAAATATAAAAAAACTCCTATCTCGCAAACACTGAGATAGGAGTTTTTATATTAATTATTTTCCAAAGGATGATAGAAATTTAACTCGATCGCCCATTGGAGGGATACTATTATCTACCAATGAAATCTCTAATACAGCTGGGCCATTCATCTGCAGGAGACTGTTTATGACTTCCTCATTCAAGTCTCTCATTTCTTCTATACGAACACTAGGTATGTTCATAGCCGCTGCCATCGCTGCAATGTTAATCGGCTCTTGCGCAAAGGTTGGATGAACCCTTTTGTATTGCAGATTGTGCCCGTGGTAAACCATGCCTAAGCGAGCATTGTTCATCACAACAAATAGCACAGGGATATTGTATTCCTTAGCAGTCAATATTTCCATTCCATGCATAAAGAAACACCCATCACCGGTAATGGCTACTGTAGGACGATCTGGTTCAGCAAGCTTAGCTCCTATTGCAGAACCTATACCACTACCCATAGCTCCAAAATGGACATTTATATCAAATGTACTGTATTCAAGGACATCCATGTCATGTATAACGTAAGCCATAAATTCTCCAATATCTATTGTGTATCGGGTAGATGAAGGAAGGTACGACTGTAACTGAAGTAACACATTCTTGGTAGTATAATCTTCATGACTTTGGACATTATCTTTTCTATTAAAGGCCATTTCTTTCCTTGTTATTCCAAGAGTTTTGAGCTCTTCTATTAATGCAGAAAGGCTCAATTGAATATCACCTAGGATAGGAATATCAATCGGGTACTTGCGATTAAAGACGGTTTCATCAAAATCCATTTGGACCGTAAATCGCCCATCTGTCAGGCTACCATTATAGTTATTAGTAGCTGTTTCTCCAAGACTGGAACCGATGATTAATAGAGATTTTCCATCTCCGTCATTTATAAGACTTGTAGCTTGTTCTGTAGCAGCAAATCCAAATACCCCTGCAGACAATGGATGATCTTGACGAACAAAGCCCTTTGCGACCGGTGTTGTCATAATCGGCCACTCGAGCATCTCTGCCAATTCAAATAATAGGTCGACTGAATTTCTAACCCCTTGACCTACAAATATATAACCGCTTTTTCTTTCGACTAACTCCTTAGCTGCCTGTTTAATCATGTCGAGATTCGGTAGAACTTCTTCCCTTACCAAAATAGTAGGAATCTCTTCGTTACCACACGGACCTTGTTGAACATCAATAGGCATAGCTATATGTACTGGACCAGGAACACCTGAAACTGCTATTTTGGTAGCCTTCATAATTTCCTTTAATAAATCCTTTGAGTCTCTCACTGTTACACTATACTTCGTGACAGAATGATAAATCGGATCCGCATCAAGCTCCTGCGATGCATTCAAGCCTTCTGTACTTACTGGCACAGCTCCCGTTAAAAATAAAATTGGCAAGTGCTCTCTCATTGCATTAGCTGCACCGGTGACTAAATTAGTACCTCCAGGACCGCTACTTCCAATACATACACTCAGCTGATTCGAGTATTTCGCATAGGCTGCAGCCATATATGAGGCAGCACCCTCATGCTTAGTAATTATGGGAGTAATCTCCGGCATATCATATAATTCATCAAAAAATGCATTTACAGAGCCTGCAGGTATTCCAAAAACGTGTTGTACTCCAATCCCCTTTAAATATTCCAACACAGAACGAACAGCTTTCATCCCATTTCCCCCTATTAAATTAAATATTTATCTTTCAATGCACCTGCTTTTAAAGGAACACTAAAGTAATAACCTTGCATTAAATAGCAGCCCTTTGATAAAAGAAAATCTAATTGTTCCCTTGTTTCGACACCTTCAGCGATTACATTGAGCTTGAGATTTTCTGCTAATGTAATGATTGTATTAGTAATAGCTGAATTACTATCATCATCTTCTCTAATATCTTGAATAAAAGATTTGTCTATTTTCAAAGCATCAATTGGAAAGTTTTTAAGATAGCCTAGCGAAGAATATCCTGTTCCAAAATCATCTATCGCTATCTTTACACCAATCTCTTTAAGTTGCTCCATCATTTCAACAGTCAAATCTTTATTTTTTATGATTTGATTTTCCGTCAATTCTAAGTGCAAGAATTCTGGTGCTAGGTCTACGTCAGATAAAACTCTCTGCACCATTTCTACTAAATCATTTTCTTCAAATTGTCTGCTGGATAAGTTTACCGAAACACTCATAAAGTCATTTCCTTCTTTATGCCACTCTTTCAACTGCTTACAGGCATTCTCCAGTACCCATTCTCCAATCGGCACAATTAGCCCTGTATCCTCTGCAATTGGTATAAAATCTGCAGGAGAAATCATCCCTTTTGTTGGGTGTATCCATCTTAAAAGAGCTTCCACTCCTATTATATCGTTCGTCCTACTATCAATTTGTGGTTGATAATACACATCTAATTCGTTCCGATCAAGCGCCTTATATAGAGCATTTTCTAGCTTAATGCTTTCTAATGACCTGGTATTCATCTCCTGTTCAAAGAAGTGGAATCCTGTACCAGATTTTTCCTTGGATTTGTACATGGCCGCATCTGCATTTTTTATCAGTACTTCCACATCCACGCCATCTTTTGGAAACATACTTATCCCTATGCTCGTCTTAATATAAATTTCATTTCCCATTAATGAAAAAGGTTGCGAGAATATGTCTGAAATCCGCTCAACTGCTTCGAGTACATCTTTTTTAGATTGAATATTAGGCAAGACAACCGTAAATTCGTCTCCCCCTTGTCGAGATGCAATCGCATCTGTCGGGATTACTATTTGAAGACGGTTTGCCACTTCTCTAAG
Organism: Psychrobacillus sp. FSL W7-1457; assembly: GCF_038593405.1. Lineage (NCBI taxonomy): Bacteria > Bacillati > Bacillota > Bacilli > Caryophanales > Bacillaceae > Psychrobacillus > Psychrobacillus sp. FSL W7-1457. The sequence goes on along the minus strand of NZ_CP151993.1, from coordinate 334,274 downwards.
TAATAAGTCTCCATAGCTATGTCCTAAACTATCATTTACTAATTTAAAGCGATCTAGATCTAAGTATAAAACTGCTCCTTGTTGTTCCTTATCTTCTAGTATTTTTTTTAACTTATCATTCAGCAAGACCCTGTTTGGAAGATCTGTCAAACTATCGTAATAAGCCAAGTATCTGATCTCTTCCTCCATTTTCTTTCTTTCAGTAATGTCTTTGAACGTTACTACTTGCCCAATAACATTGCCATCTTCTACAATCGAGGAGAGAACGTATTCTACAGCTAATTTTGTTTTATCTTTCTTACAAAACATTTGCCCAGTTTCTCCAAAGGATGAATGTTCAGGCTCTTCGCAAATGATACTAGAAGATAGAGTACCGATCAGCTCTCCCTTTTCATAACCTAGCATCTTTTCACTAGCTGGATTACAAAACGTAATTCTTCCGCACAAATCTATTCCAAAGATTCCTTCACCTGCAGAGTTTAATATTAATTCTTTTTCATTGCTAAGATGCTGAAGCTCATGAACAACTCTTTCCAGCTCCGTATTTTTTACACGTATTTCAGAGGTTCTCTCTTCTATGATCGTTTCCTGCTTGTCCATGAAAAGCATATTAGAAAGACTAGCTGCAGTTGCATCTACAATGGATTGAGCTAGAAGTATATCAGACTCAGAATACTTTAAGTCTTCTTCATCTAGATTTACAACAGCAATTACCCCTAATACTTCGCCCATTGTTACTAATGGAAGCAGATACATTCCTGTTATCCCAAATGTTCTACATGCATCATGATTAGGTCGCTCATCTGCAAAAACATCAGGTATCATAATTGCTTTTTTAGTTTGAATGACGTCCTGAAACACAAGGTCATTTTCATCTACATTTAATTTTTTATGTGTTTTCATCCATTCTTCTTCAGTCCAATCACTATTTTGACTGAGACTTGCTGGCTTAATATTCTTATCAGCCATAGGATCCAATAAATGAACGCCAATATTGTAGTTGCCCAGTACTTTCCCTACATAGAAGAAGCAACGATCGATTACTTCCTGCATGGTGGAACACATAGAAAGCTCTCGAGTATGGTCTAGAAGCAATTGCTTCTCAGCTATTAGGTTCTCTTTTCTAGTAAGGTTGGTAGCATTTTGAATAGCAACCCCAGCCATATTCACATAAGCCTCTACGGTTTGAATTTCATCCTCCGTCAGGTTCATCGGCGTGCCGTAATCAAACAAGAAAACTAGTCCAAAAAGCTCGTTTTCAAAAGAGATAGGAAGAGCTAGTAAAGATTTTATCTGAAAAGCTTTAACATTCCTTGGATCTGGTCTAGTATCCTTAGAGGTATCTGGTATATATATAGTTTTTTGTGTTTCTATTACTTCTTTAGCAAGCAAGTCATATTCCGTCTCAATTAAATGCATATCTAACGTAAAACCATTAATATATTCGGGTTTCCCTACGAAGCCCCTAAATTGTCCATCCTGCTGTGGCAAATAAATCCCTACAGAATCACATTGAACAATTTCCTCAGATATAGCCTTGACGACTTGCTCCAATACCTCTCTAAGATCTAGCTTTGTATTGATTAGCTTAGTTATATGGGCTAGACGAGAATATCTCGTTTGCTCTCTCACAATAAAGTACCTCCATTTTTAATAATCTATAAATCTTTAATATAGATTAATTAATATCTATATTAACACCTTTTTTTGTAAATAAATCTAGTATTTTTGATATGTTTATATAATAAACAAAAAATAATCATTTTTATATCTTTTTTATCAAAGAGATAGATTTACCTATTAATACTTTCCCTTTTTTCATTAAATATAAACTAAAAATATAGCACTTAATGCCTATTTCGTTAAAATATTTTTATATGCCGTTTTTTCTTCCAATGAAATGGCGAAACAAGTGCATGGCTTGGACAAAAGTCTCCTCGAAATAGAATGTATTTGTTTTCCGCTACAGCGCGCACTTTCCGGGCACAGCCTCAACCTCCTAATTGCTTTGCTTCACTTAGGCTTTAGCTTGGACTGTTCACTCAGGAGCCGCGACTTCCTCTCCAATCAACGAGAATAGAGAATTTATTATTAGAAATCAGTTACCTTCAAAAAAGTAAAAACGTGAAATCAAATTTCTGATTTCACGTCTTTTAATTGATTGACTAGTAATGTCCCAGCCTTATAGTGAGCTAGTTTACCAAACCATTCGCTGTTTACGTCCAGCTCCTTTATTATCTCTATAATTTTTCTCTTTGCCAATGCCTAAATAATGTTCCTTAACTTCTGTGTTTGATAGTAGACTCGCAGCATCACCCTGTAAAACTACTCTACCATTTTCCATTATATATCCGTAGTCAGCTATCGATAGAGCAACATTGGCATTCTGTTCCACAACTAAGATGGAAGTACCTTCCTCTTCATTTATTTGTTTTATGTTTTGAAATATTTCCTTGACCAATAAGGGTGCTATTCCTAACGATGGTTCATCTAATAGCAGTAACTTTGGCTTTGCCATGATTCCTCTTCCTATTGCGAGCATTTGCTGTTCTCCCCCCGAAAGGAAACCCGCTTTACGGGAAGCTAAAGGTTTTAGCTTTGGAAAATACCCATAGATTTTCTCTATATCTTTTTTTATATTAGAACGATCCTTTCGAGTGAATGCCCCAGCTGTTAGATTCTCCTCGACCGTCAAGTCCTTAAAAACTCGTCTACCCTCCATGCATAAGAAAATGCCTTTCCTTACAATCACATCAGTAGTTAGTCCCTTCAATGACTTGCCTTCAAATTCAATCGTTCCATCAGTTAGCTGTCCATCTTCCGCATAAAGTAAACCTGAAATCGCTTTAAGCGTCGTAGATTTCCCTGCACCGTTACTGCCTAAAAGAGCTACGATGTCTCCATTCGGAACATTAAGAGTCGTTCCCTTTAAAGCTAAAATAATTTTTGAGTATACTGCTTCTACATTATTTACCTTTAGCATGCCAGCTCCTCATTTCCACTTTAGTCCTTATAGCTAAAGTAATCTGTTAAAGGCTCCCATTTGCCGCCCTTCACTATGCCTAGACGAGTCTGCTCCGTGCCTGTATGATTGTCCGCACTGAAGCTTACCGGTGCTCCAAGTCCGCCAAGGTCAAAGTTATTTAAAGACTCAAGACCTGATCTAATCTCTTCTCCTGTAATATCGCCATCCGGATGTTTTTTAGCCGCTTCTTCTATACCAGCAACCATAATTTTAGCAGCCGACCACCCTTGGATAAATTTCTGATTGATATCTTCTAGTGTTTTTCCCTCACCTTTTAAATATTCCTCTACCTCTGCCATCCCTGGTTGATCCTCGTATGGTAAAGCATGAGATAGAATACCAATATAGCCCTCCGCTACATCTTCCCCTACTATTGTAATAACTCCTTCACCAGAGGCCCAGTTTAACCCTATAAATTGGGTATCTATGTTCAGTGTATTAGCATCTCTAAGAATTGTAGCTGTTGCGCCCCAGGTTTCTTGGATAATTGCATAATCTGGATTTTTCTTCTCCATATTCAATAACTGAGATTGTGCTTCGGTAGCTTGTACATCAACAATTTGTTCATCTACAATCTTTATACCAATTTCAGCCGCGTACGCTTTAATATCCTCGATTGGAGAACGCCCAAACGCTGTATCGTTATACAATAATGCTACCGTTGGTTCAGAGCCTTTATGGTTATCCTTAATCCACTTTAATACAGTTCTCCCTTGATCAGAGTATGAAGCAGCCACCAAGAAGTTATAAGGACTCTCCTCTAAGTTTTTTAGGTTCTCAGAATAAGATGCAGAGAAGAAAGGAAGCTTGTCGCTAGCCACTTGTTGACGTAATGCCTCTGTGTCTCCCGTTCCCCAGCCAAGTACAGCAGAAACTTTTTCTTTATCTCGCAGCTCTTGGTAAATTTTTTGGGCTTCTGGAATAGAATAAGCATAGTCCTTCCCATTCAAAACCAAATCTACGCCTTCTATTTCTCCTTTATCTTTAGCATATTTGAAATACGCTTTTTCTCCCTCTGCGTAAGGGGTTCCAACGTCTCCAGTACCACCAGTAATATCATATAGTCCACCAACAACTACTTTTCTCGCGCCATCACTGCTTTCAGATGTACCTTCCTCTGAACAAGCCCCTAGTAATAACACGAAAAGAATCCCCAATATTTTGTATACAAATTTATTTTTTCTCAACTTCATCAACACTCCCCTTGTTTCTAATAGAAAACGAAAACTAGCTAATAAGAAAATGGCCAAAGCTTAAAGTATTTCTTAAAATTGAGCCAAATATGTGCGAGTCCTCCTGGTTCAAAGATTAAAAATAAAATAATGACAGCTCCAAAAACAAAATCCTTAAAAGCTGAAAACAACTGATAGAAGTCTGGCATAAAAGCTGCCAAAACATCTACGAAGGAACCTAGCAGTACAGGTAACAATGTTATAAAAGCTGCTCCTAGAATAGAACCAAATACACTTCCTAAGCCACCTATCAAAATCATTGCCAGGTATTCTATAGACACATGAAAGTTGTATAGTTCTGGACTCACAATCATTGTGTAATGTGCGAGTAAAGCTCCAGATATACCGACAAAGAACGAGCTAATAACAAATGCCATTACCTTATATTTAAATAAATTGATCCCCATTATTTGTGCAGCTATATCTCTGTCTCGGACAGCCAAAAAGGCTCTTCCAGTTCTTGTTCTCAATAGATTAGTAGCATACAAGACGGTAAGTAACAAAATGATGACACATAAATAATAATATTGTGTATTACTCGTTAAAGAAACGTCCCCAACCTTTGGACGGTTCAATACCATTCCAGCAGTACCACCTGTTAAACTATCCCAGCGACTAATAACAAATAAAATGATAACTTGCGCAGCTAAAGTAGCAATAGCCAAGTACAAACCCTTTAGTCTGAGGGAAGGAACACCGAACAAGCCCCCTATTAAAGCTGTAACGATTCCAGCCAACGGTAAAGAAATCCAGAAGCTTAATCCATAGGTGGAAGTAAGAATTGCTGACGTATATCCACCTACACCTAAAAAGGCGCCTACTCCAATCGATATTTGCCCAGTGAAGCCCGTCAGTATATTAAGTCCGATTGCCCCAATCGCTGAAATAGAACAGAGAGTAAGAAGACCAATCCAATAATTAGTAGTAACTAATGGCAGCAAGAGGACCATGGCTACTATTAACAAACCTTTAATCTTGCCAGAGGTTGTTCCAAACATTTTTGCATCATCTAAATAAGAGATCTTATAATTACCACTTTCTCTAACAAACAGATTCCTCATAGGTTCACACCCTCTCAATTGTTCTACTACCAAATAGTCCGTATGGTTTTAACATTAAGATGAGTAAAACCACTATGAATGGAACAACCTCCTTTAAGCCTCCTCCTACAAGTGGATCTATATATCCCCCTGCCATGTTTTGGAGAATACCAATTATAAATCCACCTACGATTGCTCCAAGAACACTATCCAATCCACCTAAAATTACGACCGGCAGTACGGTCAAACCAATTGCAGACATAGTAGGACTTAAGCCGTTGATATTCCCTAGCAATATCCCACCTACCGCTGCAACAACAGCAGCAATAGTCCAAGTTGCTGCATACACATACTTCACACTGATCCCCATGGACATCGCAGCCTGACGATCATCCGCCACTGCTCGCATAGCAATCCCCATTTTTGAAAACTTGAACAGCAACAAGAATATGGTTAGCAGTGTTATGACAATTACAAATGACCAAAGATATACAGGACTAATAATAATCCCTGATATATTTATAGGAGTTGTTGGGAATATTTTAGGAAACATCCTTGTTTGGTGACCCCAAATCATATGAACGGCTCCCCCTAGTAAGCTAGAAAGTCCAATTGTCGCCATAATAACAGATACTACTGGAGCATTTTGAATAGGACGGATAACCAATCTTTCCACGATTAACCCCAAAATGGCACTGAATATAAGGGTAATTAACAAGGCAATAAAGAAAGGGATGCGGTAAGCGGTCATCAAAACTAAACAAATATAGGGGCCAACGATAACAAACTCTCCATTTGCCAAATTTAGTGCACCACTTGCCCGATAAATTAGTACAAACCCTAATGCCACTAGACCATAGATACTACCGACTACCACTCCCGTGACGAGCATTTGAAGAAAGAATGTCATAACGTCACCTCCTGTCCTCTATTTAGTTGGATCACTCGCAAGCTATCTGCTTCACTCGTACCCATAGGGATACTTTCTCTTTCTGTATACATCCCGTCAATCAACACTCTGTAACGATCTTCTATGAAATTTCTTCTTATTTTATAGGTTCTGGTGAGCTCTCCTTCTTCTATTGAAAATGGTCTGTGTAACAGTGTGAATTTCTCTACCCTTGCAAAGGAAGGTAAATCTTTCATTAACAATGACACCTGTTGTTCCAAAAACTCTATCACTTGATTGTTTTTAGCCAGCTCTCCGTAATCTGTGTAGGCAATTCTTTGTTTGTCTGCCCATCTCCCCATACTGTTCCAGTTCATATTGATCATTGCAGTTACATATGGCTTATTTTGACCAAAGCAAACTGCCTCTAAAATGTAAGGGTTCGATTTTAACTTGTTTTCTATCAGTCTCGGATAAATAACTTGGCCATTTTCGGCAATAATAATATCCTCTAATCTATCTAGCACGTAAAGATGGCCGTCATCCTCCAAGTGACCACAATCACCTAAGGAAATCCATCCATCCCCACCATGCGTACTTTCTCCACCTATATAATTTGTAGCAACAGCTGAATTTTTAATGTATACTGCTCCATCTTCTCCAATCTTAGCTAGCGTATTTGGTAATGCTTTTCCTGAGCTTCCGGCTCTTACGTCTTTGTCTCTTTGAACAAAAGCTATACCAGCAACCTCAGTCCCCCCATAGGTTTGTTTTAGATTTACTCCAATACTGTGGTAAAAGTAAAAAGCTTCCGGATGCAAAGCAGCTCCTGCAACATAAGCCCTTTTAACTCTCGCTAAACCTAAATGATCACGAATAGCACTAAAAACGATAATATCTCCTAATATATACATTGCTTTGTCTACGAAATTGATTGGCTCTTTGTTCAATTCTGCACGGGCAGCCTTGTCCCCAAATTTCTTGAAAAAATTGTAAATTGTTTTTTTAAACTTACTTGCTCCCTCTATCCTGTTCGTAAAACTAGACATGATAGATTGATAAACTCTTGGTGGAGCCAGCAATGTATGTGGACCTATCTCCCGAAGATCCCCTAAAACCGTATGTGGGCGTTCGGGGAAGTTAACAACCACGCCTTTAATTAAAGGAGTTACTATCCCTAAAATTTGCTCATGAATCCAAGCGAAAGGTAAAAAAGAAAAATAATCATCCTTTGTTTTCACGTTATCAATAGCTAGTAGACCTTCAGCTGCATCAATTAGGTTAGCATGCGTTAAAATGACACCCTTTGGCATCCCTGATGTAGCTGCACTATAGGCAATAATTGCAGGGTCATTTTCCAAAACCTCTTCAGGTGGATCAACAAGGAACTTTGCCTTATCTTGCAACAATAATATGCCGTCTGATAGTAAATCCTCAAAGTCTACTAGTTTTGGATGCTTATAATGCCTCATTCCTTGCTTGTTAAAAAATATGATTTGCTCAACTAATGGTATTTGTTCTTCAATCCCCAATAATTTATCTACCTGCTCTTGATTATCAACTAATACGATTCTGGCCTTACAGTCATTTAGATAAAAAATAATTTGTTCAGGTAATGATTCTGGATAGATCCCTACCGTTACACCACCTAAACTTTGTGCAGCAAGTTGAGTATAAACCCACTCTTGCCGATTATCTGCTATAATTGCTAGCCTTTCCCCTTTATAAAAATCGAAATATTCAGATAATATAATAGATAATTGATTTACCTTTTTACTGTATTCCCCCCAAGTAACCTCATGCCAAATCCCTAGCTGTTTTTGCCTGAGAGCAACCTCTTGCTCATGATTAGCAGACCTTTCCGCTAAAAGAGTGGGTAATGTTTTGTGATCCATTTTAATTTCCCCTTCCTAAATAACGGCTTCTTCCCCAATATAGGCCTTTATAACAGCTGGATTTTCTTGAATTTCTGCTGGGGTTCCAAAACCAATAAGTCTACCAAAATCTAATACAGCTATATGTTCCGATAAATTCATAACAACCCCTAAGTCGTGCTCGATCAAGACTACCGTCATATTCATCGTCTCATGCATCTCAACTATAAAATGTGACATTTCATCTTTTTCCGCTTTGTTCATCCCAGCCATTGGTTCATCTAATAAGATAAGGTCAGGGTTTAATGCAAGTGCCCTTCCCACCTCGACTCTCTTCTGTAAACCGTAAGGCAGCGTACCGACAGGAGTATGACGGATATCTTGAAGCTCTAAAAATTCAATTACTTCTTCTACCTTCTGTCTGTGAGCAATTTCTTCTTTTGCAGCCTTTCCAACGTACATTCCTCCGCTAATCGGTCCGGAATTCATCAATGTATGTCTTCCAAGCTTTAGGTTGTCTAGCACAGACATATGGGCAAATAACGCTATATTTTGGAATGCACGAGCAATCCCTAAAGCTGTGCGATTATAAGGTTTCATATTTATGATTTCATGACCTTTATACAAAATGGAGCCACCAGTCGGTTGATAGAGACCACTAATACAATTCAGCATACTAGTTTTTCCAGCTCCATTTGGACCTATTAACGAAAAAATCTCTCCTTTGTTAATATGGTAGCTTACATCTTCTAGTGCCTTTACCCCTCCAAATTGTAAAGAGAGGTTTTTTATCTCTAATATAGGATCCAATATGGATACCCCCTTTAAGTTAAGCGTTTACAAGTAAGCTTTTGTTGAATATTACTTTACAAACAATAATTTTGTCAACGAATTTTATGCGACTTTTTTCCTAATATTTTGTCGTTAAATGTTTGAAAATGTTGAAATCTAAAGTCTATATAGCGCTACTATTTTATCTTCCAAAAAGAAAACCTCCTATGACTAGTTCCATAGGAGGTTGTATTAAATTCATTATTCGACAAATAATATTTATTTTTTGATGGACATTTTGTGATGTCATATCTGCCTCACACTTTTCGCCAGAGCCTGTAGCTACAATTAATAAACAGAAAGTATTCTCGTTTAATCTTTTATGAAGATCACTGTTTATAAAAACATTCCTGCTATTGCAGCACTAAGTAATGATGCAAGCGCTCCTGCAATAACTGCCTTAAACCCTAATCTTGCAATGTCTGGTCTCCGGTTTGGAGCTAGGGAACCTAATCCACCTAACAATATTGCCATTGAGCTTAAATTTGCAAAGCCACATAGAGCAAAACTTACGACAAGATTGGTTTTAGCAGAAAGGTTCCCCATATCATCGGTAAAAGCCTTATAAGCAACAAATTCATTCAAAACTAGCTTTTGACCAATGAAGGATCCCGCCGCCACTGCTTCTGACCAAGGTACTCCTATTACAAAAGCCAATGGAGAGAATATGAAGCCTAATATCCCTTCTATCGTTATCTCACCATAGCCAAAGAGTCCTCCAATCCCTCCAATTAAACCATTCAAAAGAGCAATTAAGGCGATGAATGCTAATAACATAGCTCCTACATTGACTGCAAGCTTCATCCCGTCTGCGGCCCCTCTTGCAGCAGCATCAATTACATTGACGTTTGAATCATCTTTTTCCATCTTGAAATCGGTGTCTTCCACAGTTTCCGTCTCAGGAAACATTAGCTTAGCCATGATCAAACCTGCTGGCGCAGCCATGAAGCTAGCGGCAAGCAAATATTCCAGTGGCACCCCTAACAAAGAATATCCTACTAAAATGGATCCTGAAACCGATGCAAGTCCACCTGTCATCACAGCAAAAAGCTCTGAGTTAGTCATCTTTGCAATAAAGGGGCGAACAACTAGAGGAGCCTCTGTTTGCCCCACAAAAATGTTTGCTGCAGCAGATACAGACTCTGCCCTACTAGTTCCTAAAAGCTTGGATAGTCCTCCTCCAATAATCTTTATAAAGAACTGCATGATGCCCAAATAATACAAAACTGAAATTAAAGCTGAGAAGAAAATGATGATAGTTAACACCTGTATAACAAAGATGCTCCCAAACTCATCCACATCAGACAATGAGCCAAATAAGAAAGATATCCCCTCATTGGCATACCCAGTTAAATTTTGAACTCCTTTGGAAAGCTTTAGTAATGCCCAGCGTCCCAAATCCCACTTCAATACCATAAATGCAAATGCAATCTGTATAGCTAAACCAATCAGTATGGTTCGTAAATTTATCGACTTTTTAGCATTGGAAAGGAGAAAAGCAATCCCGATCACAACAATAACTCCACCAATTCCCCAAAGTATATTCATGTCAAAACACCTTCTTTTTATGTATAATTCGCCTTTTAAAATCAGACATATTGTAGCTATTCCCTAATATCCTTGAAAGAAACGGAAAAATATAGCACTAATCTGGGCAATAAATATACAAAAAAAATCGAAATCTTAGGTAAGATTTCGATCGATGGATTTTATTTACTTAGATAGTAAGGCACCCTTACATACTTTTTTAAATTAAAGTAGGCTTCATCTGAAGATATTCTTTTTAAATAAATAATCATAGGAAATATCAATAAACATATATTCATTCTCGTTGATTGGGACAGAGAAGGTTCTTATCATTTCGCCTGTTTGAATATCGCTATAAATATCAGAGAACACACCACTTTGATCATTTCTCATCTTAATAATTGTTTTTAGAAAGTATGGGCGCCAGCTCCAGTTTTTGTTAATGGCGTCTTCTTCAACCTCCCAATGCGAATCAGTTCGAACAATATTAGGCGAGGTCTGGAAGCCCTCCTCGTCACAAATATAAAGACGGAACGAGTATTCACTTAGCTCTTCAGCTAGTTTCAATAAATCTTCTACTTCTTCGCTAGAAGATTTGATAGCTTGAACTTTTTTCTCTAGATTAACTTGTAATTCCTTCAATGCCTTGTAATTCTCTTCTAATATACGTTTTTCTGTTGCAATAAATTGTCGACACCTATCCTTAAAGCTTTTCTTTAATTGATTTCGTGGGATTAGTCCAGTGCCCGCTTCAGCTAAATATTTCCCTTGATAGTATCGGCCACTATTTTTCCAGGCAAATTGAAGCTGGTGAACTGTATCAATACCCTCAAAAAGCATATTTGCTCCAATTTTACGCGCAGATGAACTAAGTGATGTAAAAAGGTCATTCTGTGCACCCCAGGATTCATAGCTTAGCTGCTCTATATTTACCTTAAGGATATTAGGTGCTAGCATTTGTATATAATCGAGATGACTCTCTGAGCCTAATTGGTTAATCGCTATTTTTATTCCATAGGTTTTAAAGTAACGTACTATATTATTTAACTGATGAAAATCCCCTTTAAAGTTATGCTCGGAAATTACTATAACAATTCGAGAAAGTTCTTCCTCTGGGATATATTGTTTTATAATATCAAAAAACCCTTCGCCATAATCTAGCACTAGTAAATTGGCGTTGCATGGAAGATATATATCAAAGTTTTTTGGCTGGTCTACAAGCTGCCCTAAAGCAATATGAAGAATTCTTTGTTCGACCTCAACTCTATATTCCTCTGGCACCTCTTCATCAAAAGCAAACGCATTTAAGTTTATTAGCTTATCATGCAGCAATTTTCCAGAAACCTCGTATGCGACTACTATATGTTCGTCTGCACTAAAAATAGGTTGAAAATATGCTTGCAAGTTATCCAAGTTCGTTAGAATATCAATTGCATCCATCCTGAACCCTCCTTACCTATATATACATGATAAGTTGTAAAAAGGTATTATGCAAATGGATATTACGTATTTTTATACACAATATTAATTATTTATTAGTATTGAAACTTAACTGTAACTCTAGCTATTATCGTAATTACACCTTGTTCTATTGGGGTTGCTCCTGTAGATGATTCTATTAACATCGCTCTATATGGTACGATCGGACTTCCTTCTTTTTCCTCCACTACCTCTATAACTTGTGGTGAAACTGAAAGCCTCATTGTTTCTGCTATTGTATTTGACTTTAATTGTGCATTCATTAAAGCCTTACTAAGAGCTCTTTGATAATAGGCATCTTCGTTTTCTAATCTGAATTCAAGAGAAGAAATTCGATTTGCCCCATTACTAACGGCTGTATCAATCACTTTTCCTACCATGCTTACATCAGGTATTTTTACCGAAATGGCATTAGTCACTTCATATCCCCTGAAAACCTGTTTTCCATCTACAAAATCGTAACGCGGAAAAATATTGTATGCAGCAGTTTGTATATTTTCTCTTGGTATACCAAGCTCTAGTATGGATTGAATGACCTGATTCATAATTGCTGCATTTCTTTGCTGGGCTTCCTCCACCTCGCTGCCTTCCGTGGTAACTTCGATTTGTAGCAACGCATAATTCGGTGGAACAGTAATTGAGCCTTCTCCATTAACAGTGATCGTCCGAATGAGAGGACAAGGATGTAACGCGTTTAAATACATAAGATCCCCTTCCATATTACATATATAGATAGCATATGCTTGCCGGCCAAAAAACTTGTTTAAAATAATAATTTAACCTTGGGAGCACTCTAAAAAGGTTATTACTATATCGGTGTAAATAGCAGGCTGGTCTTCATGTACTAAATGCCCTGCAAAAGGGATAACAGCAACGTGAATATGTTTGTTTTCTTTCGGGTAAATCGTTGCTCCTACAGTTTCATGTGCATTCATTTCCCCAACTATGTATAAGACAGGGAACTCCAAGTGATACATAGCTAACATATCTTCAAAAGGATACCAGTCCTCTTTTTTCCCCAAGTGAATAAACCTTCTCCAACCAGATGAATGTAGTTTATCAAAATAGTTTATGAAATCGTCGTTCCATAAAATCTGTTCCTGAGTTTTTACATCCTGCATGTGCAAATCCAGCCAGTTATCCGGCTTAACTGGCATCATGCCTGAAACAGTGAGTGTTTGAATTCGCTCCGGAAAAAGTCTAGCAAATTGTACCGCTACAATTGCACCCAGTGAGCATCCAACCAAATGAATCTTTTTCAGCTGATAATGATTGATGGTTTCCAATAAATCTTGCGCAGAATCCAAAAAGAAATTTTCAATTTCCTCTGAAGGCGACTGCCCATGTCCCCTTAAATCCGGGGCAAATACTTTATAGCTATCTTTGAAAAAGTTCTGCTGATATTGAAAGTCTGTATTTCCAGTTTGTAAGCCTGTATGCAAAAATAAGAGTGGTTCACCGCTCCCCTGAATGGATGTATGTAAAATCATTTAATCACCTCTTCTTCGTTATTTATATGCTCCAGTCTATTTAAGAACTTGATCATACGCTTGTCCTTTTCAATGGTCAGTAAATGCATACCTGTGTCTCCCGTAGGGAAAATATAGTCACTGGTAACTGGCAATTGAAGAAACGCCTTAATAAGGTTGGAGATCAAGCCACCGTGTGACACAATTGCCACTCTTTGATAATCCTTGTATTCTTCTATTATTTTATGAAGTATGTATTCTGCTCTGTAACGAAACGCTAACTCTGATTCTCCAGCTTCAATTGGTATATAAATCGGTCTTCCTTCTTTAGGTAGAGGGTACTTTATAGCTGCTTCTTCTCGAGGTAAACCCGCTAGTACTCCGTTATTAAACTCCATTAAGTCAGACTCCTCATACATCTCACAGCCTATATTACTTTGTAGAATAGTCGCAGTACTCTTTGCACGACTTAGAGGACTACACAATATAACGTTTGGTGGAAAATGACCCTTCACGTATGTAGCCATCTTACTAGCTTGTTCAATACCTAACTCAGTTAAAGGAAAGTTCGCTCTACCTTCATGCACACCTAACAGATCAGCTTCCGATTCTCCATGTCTAATAATTAATAACTCCATTCAAATCACCCCAAATATTGGAAAGTATATTAATTAATAATTATACTCGAATGAAGATCTTCCAGAAAAGAATAATAAGATTTTCCTTGAAAATAATTTACTATTTCAGTACGTGATGTTTATTTTGATTTAATTTCGGGAATTTCTTAGCAAGGAGGCGATAGATATGCCGTGGAGTAAAAATGATTATCCAGCTTCAATGAAAAATCTTGAGCCAGATGTTCGGGAAAAAGCGATTGAAATTGCGAATGCATTATTAAGAGACGATACTGATGAAGGAAGAGCAATCGCTATTGCAACAGCCCAGGCAAGAAAGGCAGTGAATGGGGACGATAATGACCGCCCAAGATATGAGGTAAAGGCTCGGGAAGAAGATTGGGTACTGCTAAAAGAAAACGGAGAAAGAGCCATTTTCTCTGAGGGTACAAAGGATGCTTTGCTTGAAAAGGCTAAGCCATACGTCAATGATCACAATGGAATTCTTTCTATATATCAGGAAGATGGGGATTTAGATAGTACTTTATATGAGTAGGAAGAAGACAAAAAGAACTTCAAGTACCTGAAGTTCTTTTTGTCTATCATTCCTGTATTACTATAATTTAAAAGGATATTATTCTATATCACTAATTAAAAAAGTGGATATTTCAGGAAAAACGGATAATACGACTATTAATAAAATCATAATTATTGCGTATGGTATTACCCCTTTAACAATTTCATCTATCCTATTAGTTCGATCTATTCCCTTTAACACAAATAAATTCAAACCTACAGGAGGAGAAATAAGAGCAAGCTCCATGTTAATAACCATAATAATAGCAAACCAAATTGGGTCAAAACCTAATGCCATAATTATTGGATATAAGATAGGCAAAGTGATTACCAAAATAGAAATTGTCTCCAAAAACATGCCTAATATTAGCAAAACTATGTTGATTAATATAAATATAATCCATGGCGAAATCTCTTGGCTTGTAGCATAATTTGTAATGGTTTGAGGAATATTTAAAATTGTCATTATGTAGCCAAGTAACATAGCTCCAACAATGATAAATAGAATCATTGCATTAGTTTTCACAGTTTCAATTATTATTTTTTTGAAATTGGCAAGCGTTAGATTTTTATAGATAAACAACGAAATTGCAAAACTAACCATTACACCTACCGCTGCAGCTTCCGTAGGAGTAAAAATACCAGTGTAAATTCCCCCTATTACAATTGCTGGTAATAACAAGCCCCAAATAGCAGTTTTAGTACCTTCCATTCTTTCGGCCCAAGTAGCTGGTTTATCTTTGATATGACGTGTTTGATATGAAGCAAAAATCATAAAAGATATAGTTAGTATTATACCCGGGACAATTCCAGCTATAAACAGCTTACCAATTGACTCACCAGTTACTGAGCCATAAATAATCATCGGAACACTGGGTGGTATTAAAATTCCCAGAGTACCACCAGCAGCTAGCATACCAAGTACGTGTCTCTTATTATATCCTCTCTTTACCATTTCAGGTAAAGCTACCGAGCCTACCGTTACTGCAGTGGCAACACTCGAACCTGATATAGCTGCAAAAATTGCACAACAAAAGAGTGTAGCAATTGCAAGTCCTCCCGGTAAGTGACGAAACCATCTGCTGGCCATTTCATATAAGTCTCTACCTACGCCACTTACTAGCAAAACTTGACTCATTAATACATACATCGGCAAAGCAGTTAAGGAAAAATCATCGAGAGCCTTGTAAGAGATAATTGGCACTTGCATAAATGCAAAAGTGCCACCATTAAATATATACATTCCCACTACAGCGAGTAATGAAAGAGCAAATGCTACAGGTAAGCCCAAGAGTAAAAATGTTCCTAGTCCACCAATAAAGAAAATGTTCAAATATGTTCCCCTCCCCTGTGAATGTCACCATCTATTATCTGCAAGATAAAGGCTATGCACATTAAGGCACCTCCCACAGGTAAAAACAACTCCGGCAGGTACATTGGTATCCTTAACAAAGATGAAGAGGTAATCCCTAATTCAAAAGTATTCAGCACATGATGGAATCCATAATAAGTAAATATAATACTAAATACTAATCCCATAGCATTCGATAGATAAGCAAGTACTTTCTTAAACTTATCGTTAACATTATTAATCAAGAGGTCTACAGTAATGTGAGAATAAGTTCTCACTGCATAAGCGCTCGCTAAGAAACAACTTCCAATAATAGAATATGTGGATAGTTCAGTTGCCCAAATGGTAGGACTATTAAATAACCATCGAGAAATAACTTCATAGAATGTCATAAATGTTGTTAACACTATTAACAAACCTGCCGTATATGCCCCTATCTTTATCAGCTTATCGGAGAGTTCATAAATTGCTTTCATAAGTTCCCCCCCTTATTGAACCAAGTCTAAAAGTTCATTACCTGCTTCACCAGTATTGTTTAAAAATGCATCCCAAGCAGGTTTAGCTGCTTCTTTCCACTTCTCTAAGTCTTCTTCGGGAACTTTATATACCTCCATGCCTCTGTCTTCAAGTTCCTTAGCTGTTTTTTCATCTTCAGATTTCGCTTTATCACGAATCCATTTTTCAGTTTCCTGAGCAGTTTCAGTTAGTAAGTTTTGCGTTTCTACAGGAAGGTCGTCCCAAAACTTTTTATTAACAGCTAGAATAAATTCAAGATAGGCGTAATTGTTAATAGTTAAGTATTTTGTTACCTCGTCATATTTTCTTTGAACCATGGCAGTTGTGCCAGACGTTGCTCCGTCAACTGTGTTACGTTGTAAGGCCATGTACACTTCTCCCCCACCCATAAATACCGGCGAAGCGCCATAAGCCTTTATCATTTCAGAAGGAATATCCCCTATGCTTCTAATTTTTAGCCCTTTAAAATCTTCTGGAGATTTTAAAGGACGTTTATTATTTGCAAATTGAGCAAATCCATAGTCAGCAAACATGAGCACCTTTGCACCTTTATCTTCCATAGCAGTACGAAGCTTGTCCCCAAATTCACCATTTAGAGCCTCTCCTGTTTTTTCATAGTCATTAAAGATATAAGGCACGTCAAATACTCCCATTACAGGTACTGTACTTGCCCAAAGAGTTGAAGAATTTACTCCCATCTCTACACCACCAGTTAATATAGACTGGTTCATCTCTTTATCAGTTAATAACTGACCAGATGGATATACTTGCATTTTTATAGCACCACCTGATTTTTCCATAACATCTTTTGCAAATTGTTCAATACCTATTGCCACATGATGATCTGCAGGCAAATTATAGGCTAAACGAATTGTAGTTTCTTCAAATCCTTTTACATCTGAACTGACTGCCTTAGTTTCTCCATCACTAGAACTACATGCCGATAATAGTAAAGTTACTATAGTGATAAAAGAAAGAGTTTTCCACAGTTTTTTCATTTTATTTCCTCCCTAATAATATTTCTCTCGATATGCCTAATACGTCCCAATGGGTTCTTCGAAGATAAACTTGCAGCAAAATCTGCTGCATTTATTAATTCATTTAAATCTAAGCCTGTGCTAATGTTCATTCGATGAAATAAGTAAACTAAATCTTCTGTTGCTAAATTACCTGCAGCGCCTGGGGCAAAGGGACATCCACCAATTCCAGAAACCGCTGTTTCAAAAATGCGAATACCCGCTTCATAAGCACTGTAGGCATTTGCCAGTCCAAGACCCCTTGTGTCGTGTAAATGAATTGCTACAGGTGTATTACCTACAATACCTAAAACTTCCTCACTTAGGGCTTTTACCTGGTTAGGTGTTGCAATACCTATCGTATCTGCAATAGTAATCCGATCTACCCCTATCCCCTTTACTCTTTCCACTAATTCCACAACCTTTGATTTATCCACATCTCCTTCATAAGGACATCCAAAACTAACAGCAATTGAAAAATTAGTCTTAATCCCAGCGTGTTTAGCTTCCTGTTTAATTAATTTAAATTGCTTCAGACTCTCTTCAATCGTGAAGCCAATATTTTTTTGATTAAATGTCTCTGTTGCTGAACTGACCCAGTTTATTTCTGAGAGATTGAATTTTTTAAGTCGTTGAAATCCCTTATAGTTCGGGACCAATGCAATTGCGTCAAAACTTCCTAGTTTTGCTGATTCTTGGACAACCTCTTCTGCATCCGCCATCTGGGGAACTTTTTTAGGATGAACAAATGAAGTAATTTCAATAGAGCTAACCCTTGCTTTTAGTAATCTATTAATCAACTCAACTTTTTCTTCAACCGATATAATTTTAGAGTCGTTCTGTAGTCCATCACGAGGACTGACGTCAATAATTTTCACATCGGCCATATTAAATCACTCCCTTTTCTTTAAATATTTTGAACTCTTCCACTGACATATTTAAAAATTCAGTATAAATTTCTTCGTTATGCTCTCCTAGTTTAGGTCCGCTCCATTCAATTTTCCCAGGAGTTTCAGAGAGCTTGGGTACAATTCCAGGCATTAAAACCTTCGCACCATTTTGTATTTCTATTTTTTGAAGCATATCCCGAGCTATGTATTGCTCATCTTCAATAATTTCCTTTATTCCATAAATGGGTCCAACTGGAACAGATGCTTCATCAAGTATATTTTGCACATCTTTCAATGGATATTGTTTTGTCCAGTCCTCAATAGCCCCATCAATATATTCCACATTATCCGCACGCCCTTGATTAGTTGAGTACAACGGGTCAGCAGCTAAATCTTCTCTTCCTATTGCAATCATTAATCTCTGAAATATCTTATCTCCATTTCCCCCTATAACTATGTGTTTGCCATCCTTGCACACATATGTGTTAGATGGTGCTATTCCAGGAAGAGTACTCCCTGTTCTCTCCCTAACTATCCCTGTTAAATCGTATTCCGGTAAGATCCCCTCGAGCAAACTAAAAACAGACTCATAAAGTGCTACGTCCACTAGTTGTCCAGTCTTTGAAGGATGATTATCCCTAGCTCTTAGCGACATCAGGGTTCCGATTACCGCATATAATCCAGCTATTAAGTCTCCTATAGCTATGCCTACTCTGACTGGAGGTAAATCTGGATAACCGGTTAAGTATCTTAGGCCTCCAATAGCTTCAGCCACACTTCCAAATCCAGCCTTTTCTTTATATGGCCCCGTCTGACCATAACCAGATATTCGTGTCATAATAATTGAATTATTAACTTCCTTTAAATCTTCATATCCTAGACCCCATCTCTCTAGAGTACCCGGCTTAAAGTTCTCAAGAACCACATCTACTTTGCCCACGAGTTCCCTAACTATTTCCTGTCCCTCTGACTCACGTAAATTAATAGTAATTGACTTTTTATTTCTTGATTGCACATACCACCAAACGGACGTGTCCTCATGCATCACCCTCCAACTTCTTAAAGGATCACCATTTTTAGGTTCCTCCACCTTTATTACTTCTGCACCAAACTCTGCAAATAATTTTCCAGCAAACGGAGCAGCCACTAAATTTCCTAATTCCAATACTTTAATTCCTTCTAATGGTTTTTTTGACAAGACTTATTTCACCTCTTTTTTTCTACATAGTTCCATAAACAAATTGTAATCGCTTTCAATATGCTGTCTCATAAAGTTCCTGGCACTTTCACTATCTTGATCTACAATAGCCTGGAAAATTTTTTGATGTTCATTAAAGGCTTGTTCGACATGAAAGGGATTTTCTTCTATTATGGACTGTCTATAAAACCCATTAATGCCTCTTAAATGAGAAACCATACTAATCAACCATTGGTTATTACTAGCTTGTACAACTGCCTCGTGAAAACTTAAAACTTCATTATCTTTTTTACTAGCTAAGCTGTTGTCACTTGAATAGTTTTTACCTTTTAGTAAGGCAGCTCTCATCAACTCTAATTGTTCAGGTGACCTTCTTTTAGCAGCATAAAAAGATGAAAGCGGTTCCATTTCTACACGGCATTCATACATATGTTGAAAATCTTCCATAGTGGGTTTTACTACTGTAACCCCCCCTGTTTTTTTTACTTTCAGAAGTCCATCTTTTTCAAGCATTCTAATGGATTCTCTAATTGGGCTCCTACTGACTTCTAAATCGTTTGATATTTTCTCTTCTATTAATCTTTCCCCCGGTCTTAACTTTCCTGTCATAATTTGATTTTTCAAGTAGTTATAAACTTGAGTCTTTAAATTTGGATTTTTTTTTACACTTGTTGACAATAATACCCCTCCCAAAATTGTAGACTGTATACAACTTTTATATTTTAAAGAATAATCAAAAAACTTTAAATAGTCAATATATTTTTAGTGCATTTCTTAATTATTATATTCCGCTACCTATTTTAGTTAAAATAAATAGCGAAATAATAATCATAACCTTATCTTAGTGTAACTATAAATAAAGATTTATTTGTTTAAATAAACTAATAAGATACCAAAAGACATTTATTTGCTTATTTCAAATCCTAAAGAAACAAGTTTGTTTAGAAGAGTTTTTATTATCCTTCTAATAAGATTAGAGCCACTAACCCTCCTCATTTCGTTATTTTCCCTTTATCAGCTGCTCTTCCACTACTTCCGCTAAGGCATTAACTGTGTCAAATGAATCTCCTGGAAATTCAGTACGAACAAACTCTACCTTCAGGTCATCGCTAACCGCTTGCGCATCTCTACCTATTTCAAAGAATGATTCCATATCTGCCACGATAGATAACAGCTCACATGTCACAAAGCCTCGGGATCCCTCTGCACTTAAAGACCTCATCGCGTCCTTTACATCTGGACTAAGCCATCTTTCCTTGCTACTTGCACTACGGTAGGTCATCATCCAATTTTCTACATCTGCTTCTATAGCAACTGCTTGAGCCATCGCTTGATATTGGCCAATATATTCATTATTACTCGCTGGGTTCAGCGGCTGGCTATGCACAGTAAATAACACAAAGGCATCCTCCCTTACATGAGCAGGTAGCCACTTAACCGCTCGCTTCAAGCGATCACCATACACAGAGATAATGGCAGGATGGGTGTTCCAGTTTTTTATATGAATTAGCTCTCGTTTTTGTCCTGATTTAGCTAGAAAATCTTCTACCTCTTTCTGATATATACCAGCTCCTGTCGGAGAAAATATAGGGTTAACAGAAAACGTGACAAAGGTTTCCACACCATCCTCCAGCATTTTCTGAAGTGTATCCTCTAAAAAGGGAGTTGTATGTTTGTAAGCGTTATACACTTTCACTTCTTTTATCTTAGGTTTTAAAAGTTTCTCCAACCCCCTGGCTATTCGTTGGGTATGGGCGCCTAATGGGTCATTGGAGCCAAACTCCCTGTATCTTCTCATAAAGTCCTCCACTACCATTGGTGTTACTTCGGTTCCACCAATGAGGTGGGTGAAAAATTCAGGGAGATCATCTTTTGACTGTGGTGCTGCATATGCATAAAAAACAATACCAATCAACGTACTTTAAACTCCTTTCTATTCTAGGTAAAGCTTCCATGGAAAAAGGTCAGTCACTTTTGACTGACCTTATTATATGTTTATTCTCCCTAGTGCTTACGGCTAGTAAAATCCTTTTCTATCCCCATCTTCCAAGAGCGGTCTATTTTGGACCCTTTACGGTAAGATGAAACTACGTTACTAACCGATTCATAGTTTAAACGTGTTCCTTCCTTATCAGCATGATATTTGACGGCAAATTCCTCCGAAATCCCAAAGTTGGCAGCAGTAGCAATGGCGTCTATATTGGCTCCTAAAAATATAAATTCCCAGCCGTATGTCTCCTTCTGACGTGAAATCATCATTTTAATTTTTTCGTAATTATACTCACAGCTAGAGTTTTCCATCCCATCCGTCGTAATAACAAATAGGACTTTGCTAGCTCGTTCCTCAGAGCTTGTTCTCTTTTGTATGTTTCCTATTTTCTGTATGGTGGATCCTATCGCATCCAGTAATGCGGTCATTCCCCCTACCTGGTAGTCTCTTTCAGTTATAGGTGAAACGCCTTTAACATTTATCCGGTCATGTAGTAATTCATAGTCATCATTAAATAGTACTGTCGTTACGATTGCCTCTCCTTCCTCTTTCTTTTGTTTAGCAAGCATGGCATTAAAGCCACCGATCGTATCTGCTTCTAGTCCGGTCATTGAACCACTTTTATCTAATATAAAAACTAGCTCTGTTAAATTGTTTTTCATCATATAGCCTCCATTGGTTTTTATTTATATAAAAAGAGTATCAATTTCTATAATGGGAAAGGTCGCTTGCAAGGCGACTTCTATAGCAAGTGTAAGTTTAGAAGTGTAACTGTCAAAATACCTCTTTCAACCTCCACGAATTGGAAGATATTTATTTGAGCAAAATCATTGTCATATTTACTTTTCCAATGTATTATAATCCTATCAGTTTAGTAAGAATTAAAGAGAAGGCGGGATAAACGTGATACAAATGCTCATTACAGGTTTATTTTGTGGGGCGTTATTAGGATTCGTCATGCAACGAGGAAGATTTTGTTTGACTGGCGGTTTCCGTGATATGTACTTAACAAAAGACAATCGCATGTTTTATGCGTTATTAATAGCAATTGCCGTACAAAGTGTCGGTGTATATACATTAATAGAGTTAGGCGTGTTTGAATTTAATGCTGGTACTCTACCGTTAGTTGCAATAATTATAGGATCATTCATTTTTGGTATTGGTATTGTGTTAGCTGGTGGTTGTGCGACGGGAACTTGGTACCGTGCTGGTGAAGGCTTAATCGGGAGCTGGATTGCCTTAGCAGGATATATGCTAATGGCTGCTATTATGAAAACTGGGGTATTAGTACCTTTAAACAATAAAATAAGTTCATCTCAGCTACCATCTAACTCCATTTCAGAAACACTTGGCATCAACGTGTGGATTTTAATAGGTATTCTAGTAGCAGTAGTAGGATGGATCGTCTATAAAGAAGTTACAAAACCAAAAGTTTTTATCCCATCTTTAAAGCCAAAAAGAACTGGATTGGCACATATATTATTTGAAAAACGCTGGCACCCATTTATAACTGCCGTTTTAATCGGGGCTATCGCAGTGTTAGCTTGGCCGTTAAGTGTTGCTACTGGACGTATTGGTGGCCTAGGAATTACAACTCCGTCAGCTAATATTCTTCAATATTTAACAACAGGGGACACAGCATTTATCAATTGGGGAGTATTTTTAGTCCTTGGTATTTTCATTGGATCATTTATCGCAGCAAAAGCTAGCCGTGAGTTCCGTTTCAGAATGCCAGATGTTAAAACTGGTATTAATAGCTTTGTTGGTGGTAATTTAATGGGCTTCGGTGCTAGTTTAGCAGGCGGGTGCTCTATTGGAAATGGCTTAGTAATGACTGCCATGATGACTTGGCAGGGCTGGATTGCTCTAGCATTTATGATTTTAGGTACATGGACAGCAGTATACTTTGTTTTTGTCCGCGGACGCAGAAAAAACAAAGCGATGAAAGCAAGTGTAAAAACAGCTTAAAAAAGGAGAGAATTTCAAATGAAACAAGTATTAGAAGTTATGGGTATGGTTTGTCCATTCCCTTTAGTAGAAGCAAAAGAGGCTATCGCAGAAATGAGCTCAGGTGACGAGCTTGTAATTGAATTTGACTGTACGCAAGCAACTGAAAGCATCCCTCGTTGGGCAGCAGAAGAGGGTCACACAATTACTAACTATGAGCAGCTAAGTGATGCTGCTTGGACAATTACTGTTCAAAAGAAATAATAAAATGAGGACGATCCAGACATCAGTCAGGGTCGTCCTTTTCTTGTTTTATGCACCTAATAATGCTTGGTCGAAACTAAACAGAGCTTCATTAATCTCGAATATATTATAGTTTTCCTGTTGGATAAAATATTCAATAATCACATCAAATTTATGGCTTCTAGATAATGTGTACCCAGCCTTTTCTAATAGGCTATTCGTTTCTTCAAGGTTTAATCGAAGGGATATGGCAAAGGCGACTACTGTTTTCTTTAATGGAGTATAGTCCTTGTTATTTCTTATTTTCGAAAACAGGCGTCGGTCAATGTTTGCATTTTTGTAGACAGAAACATCGGTCATTCCCTTTTCATCTATAAAGCGTAGAAGCCTTTCGGAGAATGATTCATCCAAATGCTCTATTATTTCCTGTAAATCCTGGCTAGATTGCAACACCATCGAATCCTCTAGCTCATATACTTCTCTTCTAATTCTGCCGAAGCTTATGTCCATTTCCTCGACATAGTGCTCATCAATAAATTCCTCAATAGACCTGAACAGTTTCTCACTTAGTTTAAAGGCTTTTTTATCATAAACAACAATATAAACAAGCATTTCATGATTCAAGAGGAACGAGCTTATCGTAGAAATAGCTACCTGTAGAGCTTGCTCCTTTGGATATCCATAAATACCAGAAGAGATTAATGGAAACGCTACTGACTCACAGCCATGAGATAACGCTAATTTTAGCGAGTTATTATAGCAGGCAGTTAGTAGGTCTTTTTCTCCGTTAGAACCCCCTTTCCATACAGGCCCTACTGCATGAATAATATATTGAGCATCTAGTCGAAAGGCGTCCGTTATAACTGCTTCGCCAGTTTGACAATGCCCAATATGATTACAGGCTTTTTGTAGTTCCTTGGCCCCCGCCTCATGGAAAATAGCCCCGCAGACACCGCCTCCTATTTGAAGATTTTGATTTGCAGCATTTACAATTGCATCTACTTGCATCTTTGTAATATCATTTCGGACAATCTCTAATGGCATACTCTACTCCTTCCTCTCAAGCTCATTTCTATTAGCTTAAATATTAAACAAAACGCGACTAATTGAACAGCAAGACATAACTATTTATGCTAAACTTGCGTTCTAGAGGAGGTTACTAATATGCAAAAGCTAAAATTCGAAGCATCCTGGGATAAAGCAATAGCTAAACGGGATCGTTTGTATATCGAAAAAGTTTTCGAGGAAACAAAGGAGTCATTGTCTAACAACATTGTTTTTTCACCCATAAAAGAAGCTATTAATCATAAAAACGAGCTATTAGTTACCGTACTAGTCCATAACTTCACGGAGCGCTCTCTTTCTTTTCACAAAACACGTATCTTCTATCTGATTGAAGAGGACACAATAGCTAAAAACGATTTCACTATCCCAACTCTTGTCGTTCCATCTAAAACGAGTATGCCTTGGACCTTTATATTTCCGGTACACAGCCTAGTAGAACAAAGACCTTCCCCATCGGGATTCATACGTTTAGAATAACATGAAAAGGCAAGGCTTTTTTCTGGTCTGATTTTATTTGCATCATAATTAAACATTGGCATTTTACATAGCCAATTGATTTAGCCAAAATAAAAAAGCAGGTCACTGAAATCTAACGGGTTCGGTTTTGGAGTATAAAACAGCAAAAAACAATGGAAATAGCTACTTAAATGGTTAGGAACTAACACTGGAAATGGCATATAAATTAACAGTAAAAATAACACAATAAAAAAGGACCTTGGATAATCCAGCTCCTTTTTCCTTTGACTTTAAATGTCACCTTCTTCAATTAAAGTCCTCGTTAGCTAAATAAGCCAATCATCTACCAATTCGTTCAAGTGTATCTGAATAATTGTCGTCAATAATGAGCATCGGTTCCTTTATAGACTGTAAGATGCCTTCTATATTAACTAATTCATTGCCTTTTTCTTCACTAATCGTACTAAAAACTGTAATAACGGCGTCCATCTTCTCTTTTTCTTCACTACTTATCGCATAAGAATGATTTTTAAGAAACTTATTTGTCATACCAGAAATAAATTCATCAACACGAAATAAGCTATATTGTAGTAAATCCCAATCGGATGATGTGTCGCCCATATGTATGGTTGAGATAGCAAACAAGTAGGAATGAATGCTTCTATTCTCTGCGATAACAATGCTCCAACTGTTGTACAAATCATTTTTCACTTCATTGTTTTCCTCTTTTTCGGTAGTTAAATCAACAAACTCCCCTAGCCTCTTAGCCAAATTACTACCTTGAACGGTTATAATTGATAAACTTTCATAATTTCTATCTACACTCTGATTAACATAGTGCTTATACTCTAACTGAACATAAATACTGTATATAACAAAGACTCCAACTATCACAATAAGAAATCTATTTAATAACTTTTTTAATTTCGGTTTGTTCATATTATCACCCTTTTGCCATTTTATTTCTTCAATCATCCTGCCCCGTTAGATTTACATCCAAAAAGATAGTCCACTTTCTTCAAGTGAACTATCTTAGATATATAATATTTTTCAAATACAGTTCTTTGTCTGTTATACCTAATCACTGTGCGGGAGTTTTGACGGTTGTTTTGACCTTCCTTAGTTTTGAAAGGTAAGCGAAAGTTGTGATAAGTCCCTAGTAGTCAATGACGTTTAATTGGGTTATCAGCATATTCATTATGGCTGCCTGAACCACCACTGAATTCCTGCATATTAACGATTTTTCACCACCAGTAGTAGCTAACTTGTACGACCTGCCTATCCTTTATTGGTTGGTATTGAAATGGACACAATAAATCCTCAAGCCTCTCCACCTTATTCACAACTTTAAAGATTATTATGACATTTTTTTATATGCTCGTCTTTCTGCATATTCGGAACAACCATAACAAAGTTTTAGCTTCTTCCCTTCAGGACTTTTAAAGAAACGATATGGACCTGCTTTTCTATGGCAAATAGAACATTTTGTTGAAAATAGCTTAAACATGTTTACTCCCCCAAAAATCTCTTTTAATCTATCACGTTTACATTTTTTACTCCTGTTACTTAACTATTTAAGTTTTGTTTTCCCAAGAAATCCATCAATCCCATCGAACATACCTCGGTATCAATTTGAATGATCTCATATACTTCATGGTCATCTGGAATTTCTTGTCCTCTTAAATGATCCTTCACTAATGCCTGAAGTCTCTTTGCTAGCTCCTCATGGTCTTTATTTTCTCTTTGAACATCTTTCGCAGTTTCTACAAAAAGTGGAAGCCACTCGGAAACCTGTGCCAACCCTGCTGCTGCATCAGTCGTCATCCCAAAGTGACCATAGTAAATATAGCTTAGATTCATACTTTGGAATCGCTCTATTGCATTTTGCATCGCCTCGGGATTGAATTGATTTGGTGATGTGGAAGGCAGTACCAAGTCTACACCATCTTTAGCTAGCTGCTCGTATCTCACTCCAACTGTATCACCTACAAACATGCCGTTACTGATTGGGTCAAAAATACTAAAATGATGATTGGCGTGGCCAGGGGTATCTAAGAATGTCAGGGTACAGTTGGAGCCCATTTGTAACGTTTCTCCCTCTGCCTTAATTAGTAATCGATCTTCTGGTATCGGTACAATCGGATTAAAGAATTCATCGAACTTAGTTCCATATACTGCTCTTGCACTGGCAATAAGACGCTCAGGATTTGCTAAATGTCTTGCACCTTTTGGATGCACCACTACTTTAGCGTTAGGGCACGACTGTAATAGTAGGCCAGTGCCTCCAGCATGGTCAAGGTGAATATGGGTCACGATGATATATTTCACATCCTCTAAGGAGTAGCCTAAATTCTGAATACCTTCTTTCACATGCTTTACCGAGGAGCTTGGACCAGTTTCTACTATAGTTAGCTCATCTTCCTTAATAACATATGTACCTGTTCTTTCTGTAAAGCCCATATCTAGAATGTCAATTAAAGAAATCCTTTCATTCAATGGTAGCGGGTAACTCTCCATATAAAATTCCTCCTTTAGAATTTAATTGTTTAATGCAGAAACTAGCGGCCACATCCTAACCTCCATACTTCTAGAATAGTGCAGGACTGGTTCATCTCCTTCCACCTGAATCCCTTGCTCAGACAACATAGTGTTTAAACGAATATCTGCCTCAGCCTGCTGTAATAGCCATCTCTCATGAAGGATGTCACAACGCAGCGGCTCCCCTTTTTTACTTAATGTATATAGGCAATAGCGCTCTGTAAGCCATTCTTCAAAGCTCCCTTCTTTTGCATAGAAGGAATCGGAGATAGGACGGTAGCTACATTCAAATCTGGCATTCACACCGTGCCGTCGCTTACTTGTATATTCTATAAACGAATCCCTTTTTTCTACCTTCATATCGGCATGCATATATGGTAAATGGTAAATCGTTTGAGCCACCTTCACTGCCAATAAGTTTTCTGCATCTAAGCTGAAGAAAAACACACCTGGTTTTCCATTTACTGTTACATACGTCCGGACATTTAACTCTGCAAAGCTATCAGTTCCCGGAACTCTTGGCGTTCCACGTAGTCTAATATTGGTCATATGAAAAGGAACAACACCAATCCACCCTTTCCCATTAAACGTATCTAAAGCGAGTCCATTAGGCACAAGCTGTCGTAATACGTTTATGTCGATGGGGTAATGCGCAAACAACAAGTCATTCCATGTCTGAGTCATTGTCCATGGTAACTTAGGCAATGGCCATGAACGATGACTAGCATCCCATTTATCTTTTTTGCTATTCATAACTTTTCTCCTCTTCCTTCACTAAATCTAATACTTCCCTTGGTAGTCCAAGCCTCGGAAAGTCAAAAACTATGTTGTGCTCTCGAGATTGCAAAAACCAAGTCGCCTGGTATGGGTTCATTCCAACCTTACTTGCACCCATTAGCTCATCGGACCCTCCGTCTCCTATATATAAACAATGCGCAGGCTCTACACCCAATCGCTTGCAAGCAGTTAAGTAGATGCCTGGATTTGGCTTACGCTCTTTTACTTCATAAGAGAAAACGATATCATCAAAAAATGGTGGCAATAAGCTGGTATACCATCCTTCTATTTCCTCAGATGTACAGTTACTAATGAGTCCTATTTTAATATTTTTAGCTTTAAGGTTTTCTAGCATTTTTATAATCGAGTCATCAATATGCTCAAAAGCAACAGACTTCACATATACTCTTTGTGCGTGTATTACTTGGATAACTTTTTCATCAATCGGCAAACCATTTTCAGTTAAAATCTCTTTTAACACGCTGGGATGATCGGCATAAGTTCCATCCATTCTGTCATTAACTCGCGCATGCCATTCGTGTCTGTAGAGCGCTTCTTCTATACCTAGCAATTCTACAGAATAACTTGCTTTCTTACTCCCCTTTTCCCATTCTGTAATAAGCGTCTCATACAAATCAAAAATTACCGCTTGAATCAAACAGCTCCCCCCCTACCTTTTTATCGGTTATAGAAAAGCTTCTATAATTAATGAGTAAAAACCTTCCTAGATTGAGATTTCAAGCCAATTATTTTTATTTTGAAGAGCATTCATTTAGGGTATATAGAGAAGTGACTTAATAATAAGGGAGATGTTATTTAATGGGTAATAATTCCATGTTCGATTCATACACATTACCATCAGGAGTTACATTAAAAAATCGAATTTTAATGGCTCCCATGACTACTTATTCTTCGGAGAAAAATGGAGATATTTCTGAGGATGAACTCATCTATTATGCACGTCGTGCTAAAAGTGGAATTGGTGCAGTCATTACGGCATGTGCGTATGCAGAGCCACTTGGGGTGGGATTTCAATACTCAATAGGCGCGGAATCTGACGAGAGAATACCTAGCCTGCAAAAATTGGCGAGCGCTATTAAAGACAATGGCTCAAAGGCTATTTTGCAAATTTTCCATGCAGGTAGACAATCGAATTCTAACGTGTTGAAAGGGGAGCAACCAGTATCTGCAAGTGCTGTTGCAGCACCTCGCGACAATGCAGAAGTACCACGAGAAATGACAGAGGAAGAGATTGAAAAAACGATTGCCTCTTTTAAAGAAGCAACCCGTAGAGCCATTGAAGCAGGCTTCGACGGAGTAGAAATACATGGGGCGAACACTTACTTAATTCACCAGTTCTTCTCTCCACATTCCAATCGTAGAACTGACAAATGGGGTGGGAACCTAGAGAAGCGTATGACATTTCCGTTGGCAATTGTAGATGCGGTTCAAACTGCTGCTAACCAGTATACAAAGGAGCCATTTATAATAGGCTATCGCTTTTCTCCAGAGGAATATCAGGATCCAGGATTCACAATGGATGATACATTAAAGCTTTTACGTGTATTGGCTGAAAAAGACCTTGATTATCTTCACGTGTCTCTCGGGCACTTCTTTGGATCTTCTAATAGAGACGAAAGTGATACTACACCACGTATTGAACTTATTCAGGAGGCGGTTGGCGACAAGGTACCTGTGATTGGTGTTGGTGCTCTGGAAACGAGAGAGGATGTTGAAAAAGCATTAGACGTAACTCCTCTTGTTGCAATTGGCCGAGCATTAGTTACAGATCCTGAATGGTTCACGAAGATGGAAAAAGGGGCGGACGACACCATTCTTCCCGCTGTTTATGTAAGCAAGAAAGAAGAACTCGATATTCCAGATCCATTATGGGATAAAATCATGCAAGTTAAAGGTTGGTTTAAAGTCGCTGACTAACAATTAAAAAATGGCTCCGGAGGTTTTCCTCTGGAGCCATTTTTCATTTCATATAAAATAATCCACCATTGATAATTTCTATTCCCACACGAGCTGCATACTGTTCCTCAAGAGCCTTTTTTTCCATCTCATAGCATTCAGGCTTGTCCTCTACACCATCATAAAAGTATTCCAATACTTCAAGGCTCTTTTGTAGCCGATCCTTTGCTTCTTCAGCCCACGTATGATCGTCATTTGCAATTATACCGTCAATTACTGCATCTAAACGTTCCAAGCCTCGCAACGGCTTAATGATATAAGGAAGATTAAATACATTGTACGGCTTCGCCACATCAAAGCTGATCTCTTTAATGGAATCATGGAAATCTTCCCGAACAATTCCCGTCATAAGATTTAGTCCTAGCGAAAAAAATGTTTCCTTCGTCTGATCACTATAGTACGTCACCTTATAGTTCACCCCAAGCCAAGGAGTAAAAATTACCTGGGAATCGCTAACAATTTTTTCATACATGTGAACAAAGGATCCAAGCTCTTGCACAGCCTTGAACATTTGCTTCAGCCTGTTAGAGCCAAAATGAATAACCTCTCCCTTTACATCTTCCTGTAGCTTTGTTTTGTCCGTTATAAACGTAAGCTGCATGGGACTTGGCTCTGTTCCTGTAGCTTCGACGTATTGCCAATAATACGGACGGTTCATCAGCTTTTTGTCCATTTCTTCTGTCAGTTGGACAACCACATAGTGATCACTCTTGCTTAGAATAGGGCAATTATTTTCTTTAAAAAATTGAAGTAAAAAGTCGTGAACCTGATCTGGGTACATGCATACCCTCCTTCCCTACCCTGTCTGCACTATATTGTTTTTTTATAAGTCGTTAAAATATCGTCCAATTCACCGACTACTTTTTCAAATACATCGATTTTCGTGTAAAGCAAATCTAAAATATGCTGCTCAATAGTATCTTGAATAGCTAAATTATAGATGTGCACATCATGCTCCTGCCCTAACCTATGCACACGTCCGATTCGCTGTTCTAGTTTCATTGGATTCCACGGGAGATCATAATTGATGACGTGATGACAGAACTGAAGGTTTATCCCTTCTCCACCTGACTCTGTCGCTATTAGCACCTGTGCTTGCTCCTTGAATAAGTGTTTCATCCAATCACGCTTATTTTTATTGAACTTACCGTTAAACAAAACACTCGATATTCCCTTCGTACTCAAATACCATTGCAGGTAAATTTGAGTAGCACGGTATTCTGTAAAAATTATCACTTTGTCTTTTGCTTCAGCGACAATTTCGTAGGCTTTCTCTGCCTTCGAGTTCACTTCAAGCGACATCAGCTTTTCCATTACCGTTTGTACATACTCAATTTCTTCTTGGTTCGTACATTTTTCTACCATGTTGTTAAGCGTTAAACAAGTCGCTTCCTTACTACTACACATTTCCTTTTGAAGTGTAATCATAGAAAAAGCACCAGAAAAAACAGAGGAAATGTTTTTAAGATTGGAAATCATTTCATACACTTCTTTTTCCTCTTTTGTAAATTCAATAGGAATTATTTTCACCTGACGAGATGTCCACTCAATCCCTGTATCCTGCCTTCTATTTCTTACCATTACCTGGTTGACCAGCTCTCTCAGATACTCATCATGCTCTAAGCTGTGCTTACTTGCAGAGAATGACTCCTGAAATGTCTCATAATTACCTAAGTGACCTGGCTTCAATAAAGAAATGAGATAAAATAATTCAAAGACATCATTTTGAACTGGCGTTGCGGTTAATAACAAGCAGAATTTTTTCTTTAACCCCTGAACGAATTCATATATTTTCGTTTTATGGTTTTTCAGCTTGTGGGCCTCATCAATGATGATCATGTCATAATTTTGAGCATATATAAGCTCTTTATGCGGACTTTTTTTAGCTGTATCCATGCTCATGATGACGATGTCATTGTGGTCAAGGGAATAACTCTTTTTGTAAGCGATGGCAGGTATATGAAATTTAAAATTCATTTCTTCCACCCATTGATTGATTAAGGACGCAGGAGCAAGGATTAGAGCTTTTTTCACAAGCCCGCGAACCATATATTCCTTTAATATTAAGCCTGCTTCAATCGTTTTCCCAAGACCTACCTCATCCGCTAATATAGCTTTCCCATTCATTCGCTCAATAACTTTTTGTGCCACCTCTAATTGGTGGTTTAATGCTTGAAGGTTTGGTAAATACTTTGGAGACTGAAGTCCCTTAAAATCTGTTATTAAATTTGTTTTTACAATATCATAGCTCATATTATAAAGATTCCAATTATCCCATGGCTCTTCATTTTCTAATCTTTTTATAAAGCCTTCCTTCCAGGAAGACGACTTTTCTATCAACATAAAAAACACCTCACAGCAAATCATTTTTCTTAGATTGCCCAAATGTGAGGTGTGTATGATTTATTTTCGTGAATATAATATGTAAAAACTTTCAAAATGGAAGATTCATTCTTAAAGTAAACTATCTATCGTTTTTCCCTTTAGACCATCCCATATTTTATTCACTGTAAAGTTTTGAGCTAAAACTACAGATCTATTGGTTATCTCATCTGGATAGCCAAGTATTTCAAGTAATTTTATAGCATTTCTTGACATGGAAGGCCCCTCATGAACTTTATAATCAAATTGTACTTCTCCGCCTTCAACCTTTTCCCTAAAGTGATAATTATCATATATACTTTCCGCTATTTCGGTCAGCTCGATGTCATGGGTTGCCAACAAATTTATGCCTTTATTTAGAGATAACCACTCCATGATAGAGGCCGACGCTGCTATTCGTTCGATGGTGTTTGTCCCTTTTAGAATTTCATCTATAAATGAAATACAAGGCTTTCCTTCAGTTATGAGGCGAATAATTCGCTGTAACGATTTTATCTCAGCAATAAAATAACTGTCACCGTTCAACACATTATCCTGAACCGCCATAGAAGTTACGATATAACTAGGCTTCATAGTCCAGCTTTTTGCAATTACTGTATTGATAGTTTGTGCTAAGATGGCATTTATAGCAATAGCTTTAATATATGTAGACTTCCCAGAAGCATTAGAGCCTGTGATAAGCGTACACTTCCTTAAATGAGAAGAATTTAAAACTGGCTTTACTAGAAGAGGATGCCCCATTTTTTCAAATGTAAGTAACTCATGATCTGTAAATGTAGGTGTACAGTATGTATCTAATGTATTACGGTAATAACTGACTGCTATTGCCGCATCAAGCTTTCC
The DNA here is from genome assembly GCF_038593405.1 of Psychrobacillus sp. FSL W7-1457. Taxonomy (NCBI): domain Bacteria; kingdom Bacillati; phylum Bacillota; class Bacilli; order Caryophanales; family Bacillaceae; genus Psychrobacillus; species Psychrobacillus sp. FSL W7-1457. Next base: position 300,529 of record NZ_CP151993.1, on the reverse strand, counting down.
TACTAAAGTCCAAACTTCTTCATATTCCTTTTGGTGAGCAGAAATTGTTTTGAAAATCTTATTATAAGAAATAAAATCTAACAAAAAGAGGATACGCACGTATTCTAACAATAAGTCAATCTCACCGCTTCCTCCACTTCCTAAGGTTGCAAGCCTGTTAAAGGTAACTACCTTTTTTAAGGGCTGAATACTACTTTTTAGACCACCTATATGTGGCATTAGCATTAAATCTTGTAGAGATGATATTCGCTTAGCAGCAAATATAGTAGCAGCAGCATATCCCACCGAATGAAGGTTATATTCTATCTTTGTCTTGTTTCTATAATAGATAATTCCATTTAAGATCAGTGAGCCTATAAAACTTAATACTCCATATTTAATACTGATAAAAAGTAAAAGTAGAGAAGCTATGGGCAAAAGTGCAAGGATTACATACATATAAGTATTTTTTATTTCAATCTCTTTTAAGTCAAAGAAATAGGAAGATGAATTTGTATAGTTTTCTTTGCCAAGATCAGAAAGAATTAGAAGCACTTTTTCTCTCAGTCCTACGTTTTCTGTAAGTAGCGAATACAATGCTTCATTGCTTTGTTTCTTGAATGGGTCGATTGCTCGAAGCTCATTAAATAAGTATTCCTCCCCTACAGAGGATTGAGTGTAATTTAGCTTTTTAAAAACCTCATTCATACCTAAGTCAGCCCACGTCAGCTCATCCACGCCATCATAAACTTTAGATTGTTTTTTCTTATTAAACCAATAGGAGGATATGGAATTCAGATCTGCTTCTGGCGAGGAAAATATACCAGAAGCCCATTCTTCCCGAAAGTTCTTTAACTTCTTTCTCTCTCTAGTAAGTAAATGATAAAAAATGATGGCAACTACCACGATTGCGATAATGAAAAATGTACTCATCTAATAGCCCTCCTATTAAGACTGTTCTGACCTAAGCCTATTTACTTCCTCTGTCCAAGCCTTAATTTTTTGGTGAATGCGATTATATTCCTCTTCTACCGTTTGTTTTTTCGATTCACTTAAATTATCATTCCACTTGGATAGTGTGTCTTTTCGTTCCTGCACCTTCGTTTGCAGTGCTTCTGCTTGTTCTGCTGTAATTATTTTTTCTGATTCCATTAAACTCACCATTTGGCTCATTCGATTTCGTTCATTGGAAATGGCAAATGAAAGGGCAAGCGAAATTTGACTGATGTCATACTGTGCATTAGAGATTGCGAAGCCATTAGGTGCATTTAATTGAATATAAGCTACATCTAAGACACTTGGAATAACCCACTTTTCTTCTATACTTTTATTCAATTCGTCACTATTGTCAGCAGAGATATATTCTCCATTCCCAGCCTCGGCTACAGCCTTTAATTGATCCTCCCCTTTTTGATCAACATTAAAGCCGATAATATTCACTTTACGATTATCACTATTCTTAGCGAATTCTTCTGCTTCTTTTATAGGGTCACCATCGCATGTCTCTGCACCGTCGCTCACAATATAAATAGTTAATGCCCCTTCATAATTTTTACTAGCTTCATTCGCTGTTTTTATAGCTGCAGCTAATGGAGTCCACCCATTTGCTACTACATCATCAACAACCGGGTCAAATTGATCTGCGCTATATGGTTGCATTGGATAAACCTCGTCTATTTTTGTACATGAAAGATCCTTGTCTTTCTCCTCTTGTGAGCCTGCATGACCATAAACATATAGAGAAACCTCACTAGAAGCTCCAATCGTATTGGCAAAGCGCTTCATAGCAGTTTTTGCAATTCCCATCTTTTGTTTACCATCTACGGGCAACAGCATACTTGAACTTGCGTCGAGTAATAACATCGCCTTAGGTGTTGCTTCTTCGTCGCCTATAACTGAGCTGGTTTCTTTAGTAGGCTCCGGCAAATACGGTTCATTTAAAACTGCAGAATAATTCATTTGTTTATCTAACAAATCACCATACACATTGCTACCGAAATAATAGAGAAGCATTTTAAACAACGTATCCTCGTCCGCTATCATTTCACTCATTTGTTTAAGCTCTTCTAATTCATTTCTAGTTAACTCTCTAGCGTCCTTTGGCCAGCTTGATGTCTCGTGATCATAGGAATAGTCTAATGCGAATATTCCAGGCTTTGATTCCTTCCATTCCTCTAAGCTAGTTGGAATAATAATTTGTTCAATAGCTTGAAGGTTTTCGTTTCCTGAATCATTCTCTTTCACGGATCCACCAACTGACTCTTCTATAATTTGACCGTCATTTATTTTGTTAATTCCTGTACCTTCCTGTGTTTCTTCTGAGCATGCTGAAAGTAGTAATAAGAGCATTAAAATTAATAGGTTAACTTGGCGACCCATAGAAATCCTCCTTATTTTCTAATTACTGATAAATCTCATACGTTGCTGTATGGAAAAATGTTTCATTTCAAGTCAATTTCATCTTCAGACTTCTTTCCCTAAAAAAGGTGGTTGCATTTTTTCTTTATACGTGATATATTATATCTTGTCTTGTTGCTCTAGAAGTAACATTTTACGGAGGAATACCCAAGTTCGGCTGAAGGGATCGGTCTTGAAAACCGACAGGCGGGTCATACCGCGCGGGGGTTCGAATCCCTCTTCCTCCTCCATTTATTTTTTATATTATTTTTCTAAAATTTGTAGTATAATATAAGAATAGTTGATTTAAATTTCAACTTTATTATTGTCGCGGGGTGGAGCAAATCGTCAAACGTAGATGACGATTAACACCGATGCAGGCGCAGCCGAAGCAGGTGTCTTACTTTCTTCGAGCGTAGAATTTATATTAAGACGTTTATTATTGTCGCGGGGTGGAGCAGTTCGGTAGCTCGTCGGGCTCATAACCCGAAGGTCACAGGTTCAAATCCTGTCCCCGCAACCAAATGGTCCCGTGGTGTAGCGGTTAACATGCCTGCCTGTCACGCAGGAGATCGCCGGTTCGATCCCGGTCGGGACCGCCATTTTTTTGTAAGCAAGCAGTTCCTATGCAACTAAGTGATATAACAAACATAATTTGTGTTATACTTAACTGACTATGAGACACTAAGCTTGATTTACTTAATGAGATTTAGGCTCAGTAGCTCAGTCGGTAGAGCAAAGGACTGAAAATCCTTGTGTCGGCGGTTCGATTCCGTCCTGAGCCACCATTTATATTAATATGCGGGTGTAGTTTAGTGGTAAAACCTCAGCCTTCCAAGCTGATGATGAGAGTTCGATTCTCTTCACCCGCTTCATATGAAAAAGACCTATTGATGCAAAGATCAATAGGTCTTTTTTTTGCGCATTTTTATTCTCTATTCATCTTAGGAATAAAAAGAGCGGATTGGGATAAGATAGTAGAAGAAAATGATGAGAGGCGGTAATGACTATGACTACAGAATGGTTTGACAGAGTAACAGAGGAACTACAGGATCATTTGAATTCGATCTGCGAGCAATATGACCAAGTCGGCCATATGAATATTAATCGTGCCTCTAAGCATCCTAGAATTGAATTTTTTGTTGCTAGTACGGATGAGGAAGAACGAGACTATTTTTGCACTATACTTTTTGACCCTTACAATGAAGAATTTTATGTTGAAAGCTTTGACGTTGAGTTGAACCAGCCAACCAGAATAATGTTAGATGATATTACCGATATAATAGAAGCAGTTCATGAAAGCTTCCACGAGTTTCTGGAAGACGATAGTGATATTGAATGGATCTACATGGATGAGGAAGATGGACTTGACGATTACGTTATCGATGATGACGATGATGACGATGATGACGAAATTATGCTAGAGGAAATTGATGTAGAATGGGAAACTCCTGAAATCACTGCATTTTTAATAGATGATAAAATGGAAGTAACGTATCAGTTTGGGATAGACAGTGCTAATGGTGATGGTGTTCTTCGTAGAAGAAACCGTAGTTGGACTGATACTGAACAAGAGCTAGTAGATGAAAGCACTTTTACATTTACTAAGGATGAGGCAAGTACTATTATAGCTATGATTGCCAGTCATATGGATAAAATGGTCGGGTACGACGACATTATAGATATCTAAGTTTTAAATACATCTTCAATTGGACTACTGCCATTTGAAGATGTTTTATTTTTTTGAGGATATGTAGTCTTGGGCAAAAGCTTTTAGTCTGCTAAATAACCCCAAAGGAATAAACAGTTTTAGATGTATACTCTTCCCCTGCTTGTAGAATTACAGAATGCAAATGAGGGTGATGGATTGAGTCTGGGGGACCTTGTGTTTCTAAGCATACACCTAAATGATTTCTTAACCTCTTTCCCCTCATATTTTCCATGCTGTCTAAATTATTTCCTGTATAGACGATGACGGCCGACTCCGTTGTATCCACTGTTAGCTTTCGACCACTTTTCTCTTCCGTTAAAACGATTATGTTATTTTTATTTTCATCCAATAAAAATGGATGATCATATCCGTAACCAACAAGTACATTTTGAGGGTGTCGTGAATGTACTCCATCCGCAATTTTACGGCTCTCTCGAAAATCAAATACCGAATCATCTACAGGTACTAACTTTCCCGTTGGTAGAAACTCTTCATTCAGCTCCAAGTATGTAAGACTATCCATAGCTAATTCATGGTTTAAAACATCTCTTCTCAGATTACCACTTAGGTTAAAATACGAATGGTTTGTAACATTTACTAAAGTATCCTTGTCAGAAATACCGCTATATCTAATAGATAACTCGTCTGTATTATTAGAAATTGTATAGACTACCTTCATGTTCAAATTCCCAGGATAACCTTCTTCCCCGTCCTTGCTTAAGTAAGTAAACTCAATTGTTGTTTCCTCTGCGCCTTCCAACACAGTAGAATCCCATAAAACATGACTGAACCCTTTAGGTCCTCCATGTAGGTGATTGCTTTTTTCATTCGGTGTAACATGATAGACATTCCCCCCTAAGCGAAAGGCTCCTCCTTTAATACGGCCAGCAGCTCGACCGACAACAGCTCCTAAGTATTTGCTATTCTGACCGTATTCTTCTAAGGAATCGTACCCTAATACTACATTTTCATACTGGCCTCTCCTGTCGGCCGCTAATACTTCAGTAATCACACACCCATAATTCATACAAGACACTTCAAAACCATTTTTATTTTTTACTGTAAATAATGTAACTTGCTGGTCATCTATAACTCCAAATTTTCTCTCTTTGACTAGCAATTCCTTATCCCCTTTCACACAATAATTTATAAGAGCCCCAACTAGATAGTTGAGACTCGGGATATGACATCCTTTAAGGGCGAAACTCTAATAGCTCTCTATTCAGGTCCTTCGTTTGAACATAAACCTTTTGATAAATAGAAAATAATTTCTTATATTTTTCCACATTTTCTTTATTAGGAGTAAACTCTTTATCCTCCTTCAAAAACTTATCTGCACAATCGTTTAACGAATTAAACCATCCACATCCATAAGCAGCCAACATAGCAGCTCCCATTCCAGGACCCTGTTCACTAGTTAACCGAACAATCTTAGCATCAAAAATGTCTGCTTGGATTTGAAGCCAATCATCATTTTGAGCACCGCCACCAATGGACACCACAGTATCTATGGACTTCCCATTTCGGCGAAATATTTCAATGGATTCGTGCAACGAAAATGTTATTCCCTCTAGTACAGCTCGGGTAAAATCCTTACGTTCATGTGAACTGTCCATCCCAATGAAACTAGCACGAACAGTTGCATCGGCATAAGGAGTTCTTTCTCCAACTAAGTATGGGGTAAATAACAATCCATTAGAACCAACTGGAACAGAACCTACCTCATACAATAATTCTTCGAACGTTTCACCCTTCGCAAAAACCTCTTTAAACCAACTCAAGCTATGGCCAGCTGAAAGAGTTACACCCATTGTATAAAAGGCATCTGGTGCAGCGTGATTAAAGTAATGAACCTTTCCTGCAAAATCTTTGTTCGGTGTGGCTTCGTAGGATAAAACAACACCAGACGTGCCTATACTGCAAAGGGTCTCACCGTCCTTTAATATCCCTGAACCAATCGCTCCACAGGCATTATCAGCTCCTCCCGCGAAAACACGAGTAGTGTTGGAAAGACCAGTAGCCTTCGCTATCTCAAAGGATACCGTACCAACTTCCTGATATGACTCCACCAGTGGCGGACACATGCTAGGATCTAAGTCTATTAAGGCACATATCTCCAAGCTCCATTCCTTCTTACTTACATCCAAGAGAAGTGTTCCCGCAGCATCTGAGTAATCCATGTGAAGTTGACCAGTTAGTTTATATCTTAGGTAGTCCTTCGGAAGCAAAAACGTCTTCGCTTTCTTATAGATGGTTGGCTCATGAGCTTTAATCCATAATATTTTAGGAAGAGTAAAGCCCTCTAATGCAGGGTTTTTAGTTATTTCAAGCAACTTTTCCTCGCCAATCAAATCATAGATTTGTTCACATTGTGCTGTAGTACGAGTATCATTCCATAGAATTGCAGGACGCAATACTTCGTTAACCTCATCTAACAGAACGAGCCCGTGCATCTGACCGGAAAAACTGATTCCTTCTATGTCATCGACATCACCGGAGAAGCTCTTCAAAAGCTCCTCTAATCCGAGCAGTGTCTGATCCACCCAGTGCTGAGGGTTTTGTTCGCTATAACCCGTTTTCTCTTGTATTAACGGATACGATTTAGATACACTTTGAACAACTAACCCATTCTTATCGACGAGTAGTATTTTAACCGCACTTGTTCCTAAATCTATTCCAATAACATATTTCATAGCCTCAGCCCTCCTACCATTTGCAGGGTTATTATTTATACGCCTGTAACAAATACTGATTGATTGTAGCTTTAATCTGCTCTAAGCGACCGGAAGTCTGTTTAATATGTTGAAGACCCAAAGCATATTCTTCTAACTTATGGAAATTTGTTTTCCCTTCCACTATATCTAAGCCAATGCCATCCTGATACGTTTTATAGCGGTCCTGCACTATATCTTCAAGTACTTTATCATCTATTAGATTTTGAGCCACTCGTAATCCTATAGCAAAGGCATCCATCCCAGCGATATGTGCATGAAACAAGTCCTCCGGTTCAAATGATGCTCTTCTTACTTTTGCATCAAAGTTTAAACCGCCCTTACCCAGACCACCATTTTGTAAAATTTCATACATCGCAAGGGTTGTAGTCCATAGGTCTGTCGGGAATTCATCTGTATCCCAGCCAAGAAGTGGATTACCTTGGTTGGCATCAACAGAACCGAGCATATTATTAATCCGTGCATAATGAAGCTCATGCTCAAAGGTATGGCCAGCAAGTGTGGCATGGTTCGCTTCAATATTAAATTTAAACGATTTTTCTAGGCCATAGCTTTGTAAAAACGCATGGGCAGTCGCTACATCATAATCATATTGGTGAGTCGACGGCTCCTTTGGTTTAGGCTCAATTAAGAACTGTGCGTCAAATCCAATCTCTTTCGCAAAATCTATAGCCATATGATAAAAACGAGCCAAGTTATCTAGTTCTAGTTTCATATTGGTATTTAATAACGTATCGTATCCCTCGCGCCCTCCCCAGAACACGTAATTTTGTGCCCCAAGCTCCTTACCAATTTCTAATCCTTTTTTCACCTTAGCAGCGGAGTAAGCAAACACATCTGCATTACTCGATGTAGCTGCTCCATGAACAAAGCGAGGATGTGTGAAGTTATTTGCCGTATTCCAAAGTAGCTTTGCTTTACTAGTTTTCATATAGTCCTTGATCATGCTGACAATCACGTCTAAATTTTGATTGCTTTCCCTTAAGTTACTTCCCTCTGGAGCAATATCAACATCATGGAAACAGAAAAACGGCACATCCATCTTCTCGTAGAACTCGAAAGATGCTTCTACCCGTGCCTTTGCTAAGTCCAATCCACTTAGTTTGTCCCAAGGACGGTTCATGCTACCTGCGCCAAAAGGGTCTGACCCGTCCATCGTAAACGTATGCCAGTAAGACACCGCGTATCTTAAAATCTCTTCCATCGTTTTGTCGCCAATTTTCTCTTGTGGATTATAAAACTTAAATGCATAAGGGTTTTGTGATGCAGCACCTTCAAACATAACTTTCTGTACATTTTGGAAATAGACCATTATTTATACCTCCTGATTTTTACTCTCACTTTTTAGTTTGTTAATTATCTGAACAAAGTTTTAAAAATAGTGCCATTCTTTAAAAATAGAGTGTATGCTATAAATAAATATCGAATTTTACAAAAATATAAAATTGATAAAGGCGGATTCCTATGAATGCAACCAGTAGCTTTATTTATAACTTAGCTGAATGGATCACTAAATTTGCTTATTTAAACTTGCTATGGATACTTTTCACACTTCTGGGTGGTGTCTTTTTAGGACTGTTCCCCTCTACTATTTCCATGTTCGCTGTAGTAAGGGCATGGTTAAAAGGTGACACTGATATATCCGTATTTCGTACATTTTGGAAACATTATCGAGATGAATTTTTAAAAAGTAATAGGTTAGGAGTATTTGTTGCCGTCCTTATAGTCTTTATTGCTTTAGACATTTTTTACATACAGTCTTCCGAAAGCAGCCTGTTACACTGGACTTACCTACCACTATTTGCATTTATGCTATTGTTTGTTATGTTTCTATTTTATCTTTTCCCATCCTTTGTACACTTTGACACAAAGTTAGGACAGGTAATTAAGAATGCCTTTTTTATCATGCTCATCAATCCGTTGACGACCCTATTAATCTTTCTTTGCTTAATACCTTTCATCTACTTAATTAGTATTCTTCCAGCTATCGGATTTATATTTGGTGGGAGCGTATACGCTTTTATATCTATGCGATTTAGCCTGCATGCCTTTCAAAAAGTGCATGAAAAGAAGGAAACATTGGGATCTTCTCAGTAATAGCCACTCCTAAGTGAAAGCCATTACTTAACCTTTTACTGCGCTTGCAGAAATCCCTTCGACTACTTTATTGCTAAAGAAGATAAAAGCTATAATGATTGGCAATACGCTTATAATCAGGGTAGCCCCTATCGCTCCCCAGTCTGTCATATATTGACCGATAAAGTTTTGTATTCCGACCGTTAATGTTTTATATTTGTCTGAGCTAATAAATGTATTCACGAAAACAAACTCATTCCAGTTATAAATCATATTAATCACTACCGTTGTAGCCATTACTGGCGTTGTCATCGGGAGAATCACTTGAAAAAACATTCGATTAACGGAGCAACCATCTATTATGGCTGCCTCCTCTATTTCTTTTGGCAAAGTATAATAGAATCCAAGTAAAATCATCATCGTTATTGGTAAGTTATAGGCTGTATATGTAATAACAACTCCGAGTGGGTTATCTATTAAATTCACGCTTAAAAACATGCTATAGAGTGGAATCAACGCCGAATGAATGGGAATCATTAAACCAATGATGAACAGACTGAGTACTGCTCCACTTAGCTTCCATCTCATCCGAGTAATTGCAAAAGTAGCCATACTTGCGAAAAGCACAGTTAATACGATAGAAAGTGCTGTGATCCACACACTGTTAAAAAAATAAACTCCAATACCGCCATCCCAAACTTTTAGATAGTTTTCCCATCTAAACTCTGATGGCAACGCAAAGGGCGAGCCCGCAAATATTTCTCGATTATCTTTTAATGAGAAAATAAATAACCATATTAGCGGGATGATTTGAAACAATGCTACAACAATTAGACTGAAATACAGAAAAAAGTAGCCAACACGTCTCATATACAACCTCCTTTTAATATTCTATTCTCTCTTTTGTCGCTGTTAGCTTTCTAACAATAAAGGTAACGATTAATGTAATGATAAGTAATAAGAAACCAATCGCACTTCCGTATCCGAAGTTATAGCTTGAAAACGCAAGCTTATACATGTATGAAGCCATTACTTCACTCGCTCCATTCGGTCCACCAGAAGTCATGACATAGATTAAGTCAAAATACTTTAACGATCCAATGATTGCTAATACAATCGTTACACTCACCACTTCTTTAATCAACGGAAGCTTAATCTTTGTAGCAATTTGGAAGGCAGAGGCCCCATCCATTCTTGCTGCTTCGATTAATGACTCTGGAATATTCTTCAACGCAGCATAGTAAATCAAAATATAAAACCCTGCATACTGCCACAAAATCGGTATAAAAATTGCAAACAACACAATTGATGGCTCTGCAAGCCAAGCTGGAGGATTTTCCACTCCTATTTGCTTAAGAAACACATTTAAAATACCATTCGAAGGATTATATACTTTAATCCAAAGCTGGGCTATAGCTACAGAGGACAATAACATCGGTATCAAATATATTTTTCTTAATAAATCAGATCCTTTTATCTTGGACGCCAATATAAAGGAGATGGTTAAGTAAATGGCTAAGCTCAAGGTAGAGAATATTGCCAACAAAAAGGAATGATAGGCACTACTCCAAAATTTCATATCCTGAAGACCTTTTATATAATTCTCTAAGCCAATGAACGTTTTTTCTCCTATACCATCCCATTGCATTAAGCCATAATATCCAGACAACATTAGCGGAATGAATATTAACACTAGGACTAATAAAAGTGCAGGTGAAATATACAATGCTATTAGCAGTTTGTTAGACATTACCTTGTTCATACAAGTAACTCCTTCCCTATCAGATAGACAAGGGTTACCCCAGTAATAGGAATAACCCTTACATCCATCGACAAATCCTCTAGCTAATTATCTATTATTTGGAAAGAGCATCCTCATGTGCTTTTCCAAACTCTTCTGGAGTCATTTCCTTTCCAAATAGCGCTTGAATCGAATCTAAATGTACTTGTGCAACATCAGGGCTCATCTGAACATCTGCAAATAGCGTAATATTACTTGCCTCGTTTAACTCATTTAAAATATCAATATACATCTCTGGAAGATCCAACGAGCCTGCATCTACTTTGGTAGCTGGGATTACCCCTGCTTTTGTAACAGCTTTTTCTCCCCATGCTTTAACAAAGTAAGCAGCAAAGTCCTTCGCTTCTTCTTTTACATCAGAGTCCTCTGCTACGAATAATCCAACTCCCGGTCCTCCAACAAAGCTATCCATATCCCCGTTTCCATTAACAGTTGGGAATTTCAAATATTGAACTGAATCTCTAAATTCCTGTGGTACCGTTTCATTTGTTGTATAGTTCGGTAAATCCCAAGTAGCGATTAAATACATCGGAGCTTGCTCACTCATGAACATACTTTTTGCTTCCTCATCCGCCAGTCCATTAAATCCTTTGACGAATGCACCCATATCAACAAGATCTTGAACCTTTTGAGCTGCCTCCACTAATGCAGGATCTTCAAAAGAACCAGAACGATCGATTGCCTTGTTAAGAACCTCTGCTCCTCCAAGACGATCAGCTAAATACATATACCAAAGTGACCCTGTCCAAGCATCCTTATTTCCTAAGGCAATTGGATCTATTCCATTTTCTTTAAATACTTTTATCACATTCTCTAATTCTTCAAAAGTCTTTGGTGCTTCTAAGTTATATTCCTCAAACATTGCACTGTTATAGTATAGTGTGACAATATTAAGCTCTAGCGGTAAGCCATATGTTTTCCCGTCTAGGGCATATGCCTCTGCAGTTCCCGGAACAAAGCTATCACTTAGCTGGTCTTTAATAACATCATCTAATGGAGCGAACATATTTCCGCCAACATAAGGCTCTAAGAAGCCTGCAGCCCAAGTCATTCCTACATCTGGAAGCTCTTTAGAGGTGGATAATACTCTTAACTTATCTTTGTATTGTTCATTACTTAACACTTCCAAATCCACTTTGACACCATCATTCTCTTTTTCATAATCTGCAATAATTTCATTTACAACATCATAATGTTGCTTGGAACTTCCTTCTGGCCATAAATGCATAAACTTAATTTCTTTGTCCCCATTTTTACTTGAAGATGTTTCATCTGCGTCTGAACAACCGGCTAATAAATAAAATAAAGAAGCAAATAATAGAATTTTAATCATTTTGTTGATTTTCATTCTTATTTCCCCCACCCCAAAGTTTTTACAACAATATTCTGAATATTGTATGCGTTTTCATTGTAGCAAATAACACTATGTTAGTCTAGTGGATAAACAAAGTTTTTTTATTTTTCAGTTTTATGTTAGAATGATGAAAAATGATAAAGAAAGAGCTGAAGTGAATGAAGCTGAATGCTAACCAAACATGGAATCACCATGTGGTCAAAAAAGGAAACAAATCACTAGTTCTAGATAAGATAAAATATAATTCCCCTATCTCGAGAGCGACTGTTGCTAGTCAAGTCGGATTAAACAAAGGAACTGTTTCCTCTTTAGTTAATGACTTGCTGGAAGAACACCTTATCTATGAATCTGGACCAGGGGAATCTAGTGGTGGTAGAAGACCAGTTATGCTGCTGTTCAATGAAAAAGCTGGCTACTCTATCGGTATAGACATTGGAGTTAACTATCTACTCGGAGTGCTAACCGATCTTAACGGTAATATTCACACCGAGAAGCGTATAGCTTTTAAGAATCTATCTTATGAAGAAATAGAGTTGAGATTATTTGAAACGATAGACTTCCTCCTTATCTCTACTCCCGATTGTCCTCATGGAGTAGTAGGAATTGGAGTGGGTGTGCCAGGGATTGTAGAGAAGGATGGAAATATTCTATTAGCACCAAATTTAAATTGGAGAAATATTAACTTAAAGGAGGTTTTAGAAGAAAAATATAATCTACCTATCATTATAGAAAACGAAGCAAATGCCGGAGCTTATGGCGAGAAGCATTTTGGAGCTGGCAAGGACTTTGAGAATGTCATCTACGTAAGTGCAGGAATAGGTATCGGCGTCGGATTAATATTGAATGGTTCTCTTTACAAAGGCTCTAATGGATTCTCTGGTGAGCTTGGTCATATGACTATTCAAGCAGGAGATCTGTTATGTCGCTGTGGAAACGAAGGCTGTTGGGAGCTTTATGCATCTGAACAAGCGCTAATGAGACATGCAGAGAAATTAGATATACCCTTTGATTCACAGGATTTAGAAGGCTTAGTCTCCCTTGCGCAAAGTGGAAATGAGGAAGTCATTCAATTGTTTCATCAGACGGGTGACTATTTAGGTATCGGCATCAATAACATTATCAATATCTTTAACCCGCAACAAGTCATTATCGGGAACCGTTTAGCTTACTCCAAAAAATGGTTAAAGGACTCTTTAAATAAAAGAATTACAAATCAGGCTCTCTGGTTTCAACAAAACGATTTGCAAATTGATTTTTCAGAGCTATCCACGAGGTCTACAGCATTAGGGGTTGCTGCTTTTTCCATTGAAAACTTTTTAAGTGTCAGTATCCAACAGGATGTTTTGCTAGAATAAACGTTTTCTGGAGTCAATTTACTTTTTTGAAGACTAAAAAATGATTAATTCCCCTCCCTTACACATAGTTTTGATGATTAGTAAATTTAATTATCTGAAAATTACGATTTTATATTCTCTGATAATAAATGGTTTAGTGGGCAGCAATTTTATAGATTTATAACCGTTCGCTGGGATATATGACCGCTCAGAAGAATATATAACCGTTCACGGAGATTTATGACCGTTCGCTGAAATTTATAACCGTTCGCTGAAATTTATAACCGTTCACCGAAATATATAACCGCTTACAGTTTATGTGCTTGAAATGGACAAAAATCACTCAATAAAAAGGATGATGACAAATGACAACTATTCGCAATCCGATATTACCAGGCTTTAATCCAGATCCAAGTATTTGTAGAGTTGGAGAAGACTATTATATTGCCGTTTCTACTTTTGAATGGTTCCCCGGCGTTGGAATTTATCATTCCAAGGATTTAAAAAATTGGCGTTTAGCTTCTCGACCTCTTAACCGCCTTAGTCAATTGAATATGATGGGAAATCCTAACTCTGGAGGGGTTTGGGCACCTGCATTATCCTACAGTGACGGACATTTTTGGCTCATTTTCACAGACGTAAAAGTTACAGAGGGACAGTGGAAAGATTCCCATAACTATCTTGTCACTTGTGACACAATCGACGGTGAATGGTCAGACCCTATCTTTTTAAACAGTTCTGGCTTTGATCCTTCCTTATATCATGATGAATCCGGAAAAAAGTACTTAGTGAATATGAAGTGGGATCACCGTCTCCATCATCATAATTTTTATGGTATTGCGCTTCAGGAATATGATGTGGAGCAACAAAAATTAGTCGGCGAATCTACTATTATCTTTAAAGGAACAGATATTAAGCTCGTAGAAGCTCCTCACCTATACAAGATTAATGATTATTACTATTTGTTAACTGCTGAAGGTGGCACAAAATATGACCATGCAGCAACTATGGCGCGATCGAAAAACCTAGAGGGTCCTTATGAGGTCCATCCAGATAATCCATTGATAACATCTTTCCCGTATCCGCGAAACCCATTGCAAAAGTCAGGCCATGCTTCTATCGTCCATACCCATACCGATGAATGGTTTTTAGTACACTTAACCGGTCGTCCACTACCAAGAGACAACCAACCATTACTAGATCCGCGGGGGTATTGTCCACTTGGAAGAGAGACTGCTATTCAACGATTAGAATGGAAAAATGACTGGCCTTATGTTGTAGATGGTAATGGTCCCTCACTAGAAATTGAAGGTCCCAATATACAAGAAGTAGCTTGGGAAAAGGACTTCGAAGAGAAGGATGATTTTAACGGAGAATCATTGAATGCTCATTTTCAATCATTGAGAATTCCACTTGGGGAACACATTGTTTCACTAAAAGACAATCCTGGACATTTACGTCTTTATGGCAAGGAATCTTTAACCTCTAAATTTACACAGGCTTTTATAGCTAGACGTTGGCAGCATTTCAACTTTATTGCAGAAACAAAAGTAGCCTTCCACCCAAATACCTTCCAACAATCAGCTGGTCTCGTGAACTATTACAACACAGAAAATTGGACAGCATTACAAATTTCCTGGCACGAGGAAAAGGGAAGAATTTTAGAGATAAGTACATGTGATAACTTCGTTTTTGATCAGCCACTTCAAGGAAAAGAAATTATTTTACCTGAAGAGGCAGAGTATGTATATCTACGTGTAGAGGTTAAGACATCTATTTATGAATATTCGTATTCATTGGATGGTGATAATTGGACAACGATTCCTATTTCTTTGGCTTCCCATAAATTATCCGATGACTATATTCAAGGCGGAGGATTTTTTACCGGGGCATTTGTTGGTATGCAATGTCAGGATACATCTGGCCAAAGCATCCCTGCTGATTTTGATTACTTTGTTTATAAGGAAACAGAATGAGTCTTTAAAAAAAGAAGAGCTAAACTCTTACAACTGTTCTAGTAAGAGTTTAGCTTTTCTTTCTGTATTTTGTTAATTTACCATCTGCATAATTTTTCCCGTTTTAATCGACTCTAGGCAGGCCTCCATTACACGCATGTTCCCAATACTAAATTCGCCTGTCACCTCGGGATTTGTATTCGTTAAAATAGCATTGGAGAAGTGTTCGACCTCTATTCGATAAAGATCACCAGGAATATTTTCTTCACTTGTCATGTCATCTTGTTGAATCATTATTTTACCTAAGCCGCCATTTTGGTCAGGACGAAATGCATATAGCACTTTAATCGTTCCTTTAGAACCCACTATTTCATATTCATTTCTCCCAGCCATGTCAAAGCTACAATTAAACGTAGCATGAATACCATTGTCTAGCTGTAAAGTCCCGAATGCACTTATGTCAACGTTAGTTTCCTTATCTAGATCTGCCATACAATGCACCCTAACAGGTTCTGCTCCGGTCATGTATCGAATGGCATGGATGCAATAACAGCCTACATCGAATAGACTACCCCCACCCATCTCTGGATTCATTCTAAACTCGTTTTGTCTATTTTCCATATAGAACGAGTGGCTGGCAGTTACCAGTTTGATCTCTCCTATAACACCGGAAGAGATGAGTTCTTTTACACGTGTATGCTGTGGGTGGAGCTGATACATGAAAGCCTCCATGAACTTCACATTTTGTTCCTTACAGACTTCAATAATCTCGATTGCTTCTTGGGACGTAAGTGAAATTGGCTTTTCACAAAGTACATGCTTTCCTGCCTTAGCTGCTTTAATCACCCATTCCTTATGTAAATGATTAGGTAAGGGAATATAGATTGCATCAATAGTTGGATTGGCGAGAAGCTCTTCATAGCTTTCATAAGCGATATTAATTTCTAATTCCTTTGCAACCTCATGCACTTTACTTCCTCTACTTGCAATAGCCACTAACTCTGCATTGCCCGCTCTTTGGATTGCCGGGATAAGCTGTTCTCTTGCAATTCTCGCTGTACTTAAAACTCCCCATCGAATCTTTTTTTCCAATAGACACGCCTCCTTTAAAACTATCTCTCATGCTTCATTCGGCAAAATCTGAAGGTTTTCCTCCTACCGTAAAATATACTTTTAGAAAGCTCTCCCCCTAAAATATTTTTCTGTTAAAATAAGTATAGTTGTTTATCAAATAGAACTGGAACGGTGAAGAAAACTTGAAAACTTTTAAAAAGATGTATATAGAAATTACAAGTGTCTGTAATCTTGCTTGTAGTTTTTGTCCACCCACTGCTCGTAAGGCTAACATTATTAAATTAGATGCATTTAATAATATCCTTGACCAAATAAAGGACCATACGAGATATATTTACCTGCATGTAAAAGGAGAGCCACTACTCCACGCTCGTATCGATCAGCTTCTAGATGCTGCTCATGCAAAGGGTTTTAAGGTTAATATCACTACTAACGGAACGTTAATCAAAAAGAATAGAGAAAAATTATTAGGTAAACCAGCACTTCGTCAAATTAACTTCTCTCTTCACAGCTTTGATGGTCATGAAGGATCTGAGAATCGTGAAAAGTACTTAGGAGATATCCTTGAATTTGTACGTGATTCGAGAGAGCATAACACAATTATTTCTTACCGCTTATGGAACCTCCAGCAAGACCAGGTGTCAGACCTAGTACAGCGGAGAAATAGAGAAACATTAGAAATTTTAGAGAATGAATATAACCTAGACTTCAGAATTGAAGAAAAGGTACAGCCAGGTAAAGGGATTAAAATCGCGCCAAATGTCTTCTTAAACCAAGACCACGAATTCCAATGGCCAAGCCTACAAGCACCAGAGGATGATGGCAAAGGATTTTGCCATGCACTTCGAAGCCAAGCTGCTATCTTGGTAGACGGAACAGTAGTACCTTGCTGTTTAGACGGTGAAGGAGTCATTAATTTAGGTAATGTCAATAAAACCCCCTTCTCTGAAATAATTGAAGGCGAGCGAGCAAATGCTCTTTACGATGGTTTCACTAGAAGAGAAGCTGTTGAGGAAATGTGTAGAAAATGTGGGTATAGACAGCGGTTTGGGGTTTAACAATACCTACAATTCAGAGTATAGAAAATGAAGGGAACATCCTTTTGTTGAGGTTCCCTTCATTATTAACGTACTTAATACTTTATTCCTGCGTCTCTAATGTAATATTTAATTGTTTTAGTAAATGATCAACTACCTCTATCGCTTCATCTCTTTGCTTGTACTCGAAAGTGCAAAAACGAATCGTTTCTAAATCAACCTCTGCTCTTTTTATAATTTCGGTTAGCTCTTTAGGAACAACAATCCAAGATAAGTTACGCTCTAAATCGGCAATATTATATATTCCTTCTTTAAACTTTCTACATGCTAATTTCAATTCGTATAATTCATCATTAAATGCCCTCCAATTAGGGTCTCTTTTATCTTGTAAATTAGGTTTTCTAACATTTTTAACAAATCTCTTTTCACAAGCGCCATAGTTAATATAGTTTATTTGAGCTTCAATTAGAGATATCTGGTTGGCACCTGTATCATATTTATTTTCCTTTTGGAATGGATCGTCCTCCCAAAAACAGATTGGACATATATCGTAGTGACCATCACTATCCATCGTACTATAACCACAAGAAGGGCACGTATTTTTGTTCATGAGACACCCCCTAAACACCCTTTTTAAAATCATAAACCATAATATTTCTCCTTGCACTAACTCCCTCAACAAGAGTAATATCTGATAATTCTACCTCAGTAGCTTCTGCATCCGAGGAGTAATTAGCTTCTATGGAAGAAGTAACTGCAGCTGCTATATCGTTAGCAAATCATGCAGAATATTTACAGATAAAAATTTCTAAGTTCATGGTGTAGCAAAATTTATTACCTATCCAATTAATTCCTGGATAGGTTAGTTCGCTATTTAAATGTTATCTACTTTCCAAAGACTCTCCCCATTGGATTTATATTGCACATAGCGCTAGCTCCAGAGTTTTTTCGAGTCTGCGGGATACATGGAACGTTGTCACTCTTTCTTCCAAGCTAGCCTCACTCTTGAGCCTCCTACCTACTTCTATTTATCAGAGCTTTGCTATCTAATTATTTTTAAAAAGGAAGCACATTATCTTCTCGGACATTCTCATCCTCTTCCGAGTAATTGAGTTCATCCCACTCGTCATGCAAAATCCCATATGGGGCTCCGCCTTCTGTATAACCTGCAATAAAAGCAAATTCTCCAAACAGTTCTCCCTCTTCTATTATATTTTTCTTCTTTTTATTTTTTCTCTTTTTACTCATTATTATCTTTCCTTTTTCAATTTTAACTTTGTCAGGAACAGTCGTCCTTTTTAATCTTTTTAAGCTTCAATATCTCTCTCATCCATTTATTTGTTTGTTCCATATTAAATTCAGGCTCGTACATTCCCTCTCCCCATCGCTTCATATCTTGATGCTGTTCATGTGTAGGATCATTCCAAGCTTCCAAAAATTCTAGATACCCTCCTACTCCCCCTACATCTTCTGGCGGACAAGCTCCTGCCCCTTCTAACAAAATGGGATGCACCACTTCATAATCTAGGATAATTTTTTCTAGCTTAATATGATGCAGCCAGTTATCACCGTAATCGTATAGATAAACAAATTCAATATATTCCTCTACATATTTTGGAAGCTTCGTTTTAGTAGCAAGTCTCATCTCTCTAGTCATTAGTCTTTCTACATAGCGCTTTTCAAATTTATTCTCTATCTTTTTATGCTGATTCTTAAACGCTCCCAATTGCTCAAAAATATGTTGTTCATACATTTCCTCATCCTCTACGATTTCCAATTTGCGTTTCTCTCTTTCAAAAGCAAACTCAAATAAATGAGCGTCCTGCCATCCCATTGCAAATTGAATCGTGTCATGCAGCCTTTTAAAAGTAGTCTCTGCAGGAATAACAAACCTTCTCCAAACAACTGGCTCTACACCTTCTAGCGTCAATAAAAGTGATATGCTTTCATACTTAAACCCCTTCCCATCCTATGGCTAGTACGTTCTCTTCCAATTAATTCATATATTACCATGCGTTGAGCTAGAGCGCACTTTGGGTAATTAGCAGTCGCTTAAAAGAGATGAACTACTTGAAAAGAATTCTTTCCAAACGTATACTAAAAGTAACAACTGCGTACATTAAAAAAGACTGATTGATGTTAGTGCATCAACCAGTCCATTATAATAGTTGGTCCCAAAGGGGATTGGCTTCAATTAGGATTAACCCATCTGAGCTCTCAACTCAAGGATGGGTTATTTTTTATGGTTAAACGACAATATTACAACGACCAATGTCGCAAATGCTACTGCAAACATCAATGCTTCGAATACTGACAAGGCACCACCCCCTCTCTACCGGGAGTGAACCAACCACCCTTGAGCTACCACACTATTATCTCTCTATTATACCACACATACGTTCTGTTTTGGTTTTATAAAAAAGGCAATAGAGACAGGATAAGAAAAGATTCTCCTCTTACCTTTTGTCACTTTTACCTTTACTTTTTTATATTTTAACAAATCATCCAGACAAACTACTCACTAATATAAATCATATAGCTACTGCTAGAGATCTTGGCAAGGTAAATATCCGGATCCTCGTTAATAGAATAGATTTCCGTCCCAGGCGCTAATGCATTGGAGGAAAGGTTATTGCTTGGTACAATATCTCGACCGACATTTTCTTGTACCTCCCCAACCTTCTCTCCAATAGTGAATTCACTACCTGTTGTTTCTCTCACTTCCGTGAATCTATTACCATTTGCTATTAGGATGGAAGGGCTATCCGCATGAACTTGTATTATTTCACTTTGTACGGTCATTTGGTCATACTCTGTACAGCCAGTAATGATTGGTAAAATACAGCATATCAATAAAGCTACCCATGATTTTCGCATTTAAACACCTCTCGCTTAGCTACAAATTACAGCATTTAAAATCTCTGTGTACAGAAGTATAACCAACTTCTTCATTTATATGATTAAATTACCCAATCCTTATTTTTCCACAAATCAATGTAGAATTTAATCTCTAAAAGCCACCATCCTCACCTGGGAAATCTACTGTATCAAATACTTTGTTCGTATCCTCGTCCTTTACATCAATCTTTACTTCATACGTTTCATAATCTTCCCCATTAAAATAATGGTAATAAAGTGTTCTCAATAAAAGACCTAAAAGAGCATAGCCCTGGGCATTGCCGTCTGCTTCATAAATCTCTCGGTTTACAGTAGCGGTGTAGTCATTGTATTCCTTGTTATATTCAATTCCCTTTATCGAGCTAATATCTTCATTCGCTTCTATCTCTTCTACAAACGATTTCAGGTTGCTCTTTAAATCTGCACTGATCTCCTCCTGTGTTCCTCTAGTCATCTCATATTCAACTAGTCGATCTTCCTTATTTATTGTAGTTTTGCTTATCCCAAGTTTGTCCGCCTGTTCAAGTACCTGTTCCTCACTTACGCCATCATAAAAACGAAAAGGAATTGTTACCTGGACCATTTCATCTTTTGATTTTTCATCTTTTGACTTTCCTTCCTTTTTATCAGTCTCATTATTACAGGCTGATAAAAACAAAACAAAAATCATAAGAACTACAGTTAACTTTCTCAATTTAAAATTCCTCCTAATTACATCTATTACTTACTACCCTATTCTACTTAAAAATAACAAAGAGTACCATTTTAGATGTAAATTCATTACGATTGAACCTAATTCATAATTCCTGCTTTTACAGGTAAACCTAAATAAATCTATTAATGCAAAATTAATTTTGCTCTATCAAATAAGAAGCACTCGTTGCTAACACACTAGACTGTGATATGATTTTTAATTCGGAGATTGCTAATTGATTTAATTAGAACGCAAAAAATGCAGCAGGAGAAATAAAATTTCTCCTGCTGCATTATTTATCTCATATACCTTATCCTGGATCGATTAAGTTATGAAACATTAGATATAGGTTTATATCATAAAACATTTTTATTTGCACTTGATACAAGGTATGCTGGCATTGGTTCGTGCAACTTCCAAATAATACTCACAGGTTTACTACCCTCATGCTTAACGTAATCAGCTGTTCCAAGAAAGATAAAGGGAGAGGTATACGCTCCTTCGTTCCTATATTCCCTTACAAAGATAGAAATCTTATTATTCGTTTTACGATGATTAAATAGCCTTCTCGCTGTTGGACTTGTATCGGAAGTTCTACTTTGAGATTGCCAATGGAATAATTGTTCATTAATCGCATAGTCATCGTATAAAGTAGAAGGAGAGAAATCTTTATCAGATTTATTTAAAGTAACGAAAAAAACATCCGTTTTTTCTTCCTCAAAATACTTAACCCCTTCTCTAAAAGCAGGTTTTTGTTTTTCATTATAGTACCCAAATGCAGCTAAGATTTGGTCTATCGTATAATGTGCGTGCACTCTTAGAGGAGACACAAAATTGAACGGAGATTTTTTTTCAAGTAACCTTAAGTTTTCAAAACAAACCTCGATTACTTGGAGAATCTCATCTTTTAATGCTTGATTTGTTAATAATTCTCGAAGTCCTACCTTTATGGAAGCAAAGCCTAAATCCTTAGGAGGCTTAGAGAAAAATGAATAATACAACATTGCTTCCATTCTTCGTTCTTCCTCTGTTTTAACCTCAAACTTTTCAATATATTTTTTGTAGAAATTTATCAGATCTAAGGAATCTAAATGAAATAATTTATGAATTTTTTTCATCAAAAGATCCTCATATTCTGCTACATATTCTTTTATGACCCCTGCCTCTACCTTCATCCTTTCAAAGCTACGGTTTTTTTGTGACCCATAAACATCTGCTAATGATAGATGATAGAACTGTATAAAATTATTTAAAGTTAACGGCATTCCCGAATCCGCTTCAAAATGTTTAATTTTTGCAATAAGATTTTGTTTATTAATTCGGGCAGCCTTTATATTTCTTAATATATAATCTTTTGCTTGTTTTTCCATTTGGATAACAGAACCCTTAGGTAGATGGAAAAACCCATTTTCAATGTAATGATGAATAGAATGTTTTGTTTTTCCTACCAACGCTCGGAATTTTTCTTCAAAAGGATAATCTTTATGGGCTTGTCCAACAAAATCAAGTACAGTTAAACATTCTTTACCATCCGCGAGTCTTAATCCTCGACCAAGTTGCTGTAAAAAGACAGTTAGACTTTCTGTTGGACGTAAAAACAATACTGTGTTGATTTCAGGAATATCTATTCCTTCATTATACAAATCCACAACAAAGATAAAATTTATCTCTCCACTTACTAATTTTCTTTGTGCTGTAATTCGTTCCTCAGGTGACGATTTACCATGCAATGAAATAGAAGGTATATTTTTTTGATTAAAATAGGATGACATATATTTTGCATGATCTACTGAAACGCAAAACCCTAACCCTCTTACTTCTTTTAGTGAGGTAACATACTTTTTTATACTTTGTATAACTAGATCACTCCTGCGATGATTTGCAGTATAAATATTTGTTAGCTCTCCTATGTCATATCCTTTTCTTGACCATTTAATATTAGTTAGATCAACGTTATCAGTTACACAGAAGTAATGGAATGGAGTTAATAATTTTCTATTTATTGCTTCTGTCAACCTCATTTCAGCAGCAATTCGATCATTAAAATAACTTAAAATACTTTCATTATCCATTCGTTCAGGTGTAGCTGTTAAACCAAGTAAAATTGTTGGATGATAAAAGTCTAATAATGCTCTGTACGAGGGTGCTGTTGCATGATGAAATTCGTCAACAATAATATAATCGTAAAAATCAAAAGTAGTATTTTCACTCATCTTTTTGCTATTCCAGCTTTGAATACTCATAAATACTTGATTAAAAGATTTAGGCTCATGCTTCCCAACAAACATTTCACCAAAGTTGGCATCCTTCAAAATCGTTCGGAAAGTCATCAGACTTTGCTTTAATATTTCTTCTCTATGTGCTATAAATAATAACTTTGCGTTAGGTTTTTGTTTTAGAAATCGCTTAAAATCAAAAGCAGAAATTACTGTTTTTCCGACTCCAGTCGCAGCCACTACGAGATTTTTCATCTGCCCGTGAATTACTCTTTCTACTTCCAACTGATCTAATATTTCTTTTTGATAATGATATGGTTGGATATCAAAATAATACTGTTCGGTTTCCTCGGCGACAGTTTCTTTTGACAATGAGTACTGTACCATTTCCCAATTTTCGTATTCCTCAGGTAAAAGAGATTTAAATTCCTCATCGTTCCAATAACTTTCAAAGGTTGCCTCAAACTTTCTTAGAACATCAAAGGAATCCCTTTCGGTAATCTTTAAATTCCATTCTAACCCTGAAGTTAATGCTGGATTAGATAAGTTGGAAGAACCAATGTAAGCCGTACTAAAGCCTGTATTGCGTTTAAATAAATATGCCTTTGCATGAAGTCTAGTTCGTTGTTTATCTAATGATACCCTTATTTCTGTATTAGGTAATTTACTAAGCTCCACAAGTGCTTTATAGTCTGTTGCTTCCATATAGGAAGTAGTAATAATTCTTAGCTTCCCACCACGTTCTATAGTAAAGTCTCGAAGTTCATTTAATATGATCCTGAGTCCTGACCACTTAATAAAAGAAACCAGCCATTCAATTTCATCAGAGGAAGCAATCTCTTTTTTTAATTCTTCTAACATGTTAGGTTCATATTGAGAGCCCGTGAATAGAGAGCTTTGAGAAATTGAAGTGAGCGGTCGAGTTGCCTTCTCTTTACGAAATGTCCGTATACTGTTTAACTTTTTATATACGGAAGTAAGTATTTCTCCTCTTTCATCTAGTTGTAGATTCACAAAATCCTCGTCGTGTAATTTTGAACTTAACAGTTGAATAATTTGATTACAAGTTTGAATTTGCAACAAAAGTGCTTCGTCATCTTCCTTTGCCTCTTCCCGAATATATGAGAGAGCTTTCTTAGTAACCTCTGAAATGTAAGAAGAAAAGTAGGTCTTTGCCTCTTCAAAATCCATCTTCTCTAGGTCAATTGTATACATTTCAGGAGTAAGCTTCTCTAGCTCTGCATAAATATTTTTGTTTATAGGTAGGTCGTAAATACCTTCTTTCAAAGAAACACCTCCATAGAAACTTAATCTTATTATTTATTATACTTTACCTCTTTTTTACTCTAATACTTTAGACTTCCTATCACTTTAGCACATACCGACATTTAGGAAAATTAGAACAACCTTTAAATTCGCCGTATTTCCCTTTTCTGGCGATAAGTTGGCTACTACAACGAGGACAAACTTCAGTATTTAAGTTAATTTGTTTTGCTACAAGTTTAGTTTTTATTTCTTGAACATGAATCTTTCTCGATTCTTTTCCTTGTATATTGGCATTTATTAATGTCATGGCAATCTGTCTCACTCGAAAAGGAAGAATTACTTTCTGATCATATGACTGGATTGTCTTGAGTAACGCAGATATGTATAACACTCGTACGTGTTCAGAGTTTATCTCTATATCTTTTAAGGTAGCTTCGTTACTAAATGCTATTAACGAATAGTAAGGCCCTTCGTATGTCTCTTTTATTAGAGTTTGTATAGCAGTAAGATGAGCAAAGTTTTGCATTACTGGATTGAGAAAATTATAGTTCTTCTTATAAATTACCTGCTTCCAATACTTTTGTCTCTCCTTGCCAAATATCCATCCTTTATAATTTTTAGTCTCAATCACGAATATACCTACTGTCGAGACAACTACATGATCTATTTGTGTTGTTCCTTCTTCATAGGGAAGCAAGAGGTCATGGAGCACCACATATTCCTCTTCATCTAGACCCATTAATTTACGCTTTACTTGCCACTCACCTATAGACCCTTTTACTGTTGGTTTTTTTAGAATTACTAAAATAAATATAAATAGTACTAAAATTATTATACCCATTTACTTCTATTCACCCACCTTTAACAGACAATAGTTTTACTTTAAATGAAAATTATTCCATATACAAGTAAAAAAACAGATACCTAACAAACGGCATCTGTCTTACTTCCTAACTTGCTTAATAAGAAAAGTTATCCTTTATTTCCACCCATAAAAATCTAAAAATTTATCCGGTATTCTTAATTCTAGCTGTTGCTCCAATTCCTCTAAGAAGATATTCATATCTGCTTCATCAAACCATTTCTGACTGTTTTCTAAACTCACATTAGATTTCCCGTAGTTAATAGCACATCCAAAACTGCCTCTATCATAACCTAAAGTAATAATGAAGTATTTGTATGCTTGAAAATCTATCGAGAACGTTTGGTGAGGTGTATCCATTAGATTGTAAATTGAAAAATTATCTACTCGATCCCCAAAGTATTCTCTCATTGCTTTCGTAAAGCTCTTTGCTTTGTCCTTTGCTGTAGTTAAACTATCTTTCTGCATACCACATTCCTCCTTCTTCAATTAAGTCAGTAAAGCCATGTTCCTTTTTTAAATACTCCCACTCCTGATTAAGAAAGCTTCCTACGCGTTCATTTGGGTTATGTGAGAATTGAATTTTCTTTCCACTTGAAACAGCGTCATTCAGAGCAGGTACATTAAAGTAATCAAACATTTCCTGATCTGACAAACCATATTTACTTTGGATTTTATTCCAATCATCACCCATACTGAAATAAGTAGAATTATTACCAGCTCTTGCGATGTAAGAGTCAGATCCTCCTGTATACCTCCCAAGAGTCATAGAATCGGCATCTGCATTATGGACTGAACGGGACCGTATATTGTGAAATTCTTCTATAGGTATTTTATTTCCTACTCTACCATCTACTACTTTTATACCTCTGGCCTCGAGTACGTCGTCAATTTTATTTGTTGGTACATCGTCTGCATGTCCAAATAACTTACCTAATTTACCTAGCTTTGTAACCTTGCCGAATGGGAGGAATCCGGCAGCTGCTAGCCCTCTCTCAGTCAAAGAGGAATCTGGTCCAAAAAGGGCTTTGATATCATCTAAAACTAAAAAATCTAAAATTCCCATGGTTAATTTATTTTCTTCTTCTAACTGAGCATCCATTACGTTTCGTAAAAATATTTCCTTTTCTCCGTCAGACAATGATGAAATATATTCTATATATTCATCCTCTCCTAATTTATAAGCTTCTTTTGGAGACAATATTTCCTCTTTCACTTCACTGACGATCTCATAATGAATCGTATCGTCACCTTTTAAACGATATTCTTTGATTACAAGCCCATTTTCATATTCATGGTAGTTTAACAATGAAAAGTCATCAAAAAGTTCTCGTTCCACTGTTCGTTCTAGCTTAATATTTAACAAATCAAAGGTATCTGCTGATATTGTTGTTCCAATTAAATGTTCGTGCTCATTTTTTAATACACAACTTAACTGTGGATATGTCTGTGTTTCGATCGCATCTGCTAGTTCGCTATTTACTGTCAACAGATTCCATATATTGACTTGGAAGTGCTTATCGGTTAATCCACTCTTCATTAGAGCTTCTATTTCAGCTACGCGTCTTTCCATTATCTTTATTCCGTTTTCAATTGGCAACAAGGCGTTATGTTGCGTATGATCAAACTCATAGAGCTTATCTAGGGTATCATCTTTTTTATTTCTAGAAAGTATAATTCCGTCCTGCACATCACTATCGTCAAGATGAGGCAGAGAAATAATATCAGCAACCTGGTCCATAATACCATTCGTTGCTTCTACTAAATTTTTTGTAAGAGTTGAGATATTTTGAAGACCTTCTTCCACTTCTCCATCCATATATCTTTCGACCATATGCCCATCAGTATTTGGTTCAAGTGAAAGTAATGCAGTTTCAGCAGTCTCCAACACCCGCTTATATTCCCTTAAAAATAGTTGGAAAAATTCAAGAAAGGGCAAGTGACACTCTTCATAGAAGGACCTAATTGAATTTCCTCCATAACCCTTTAACACTTCATTCATACCAACTAACCCTTTAATACTTTGGTGGATGGCCTCTGTTTCAGTTTGAAGTGTATCCATCATACTAATATTATCTTTTATCCCTATTTGTAATTGATCGACATCTAATACTTTCATAAGCTCCCTCCCTTATCACATTCAGTTGATAATATTGTATTCCATTTATTAGAAATAATGGAAATGTGAGAAGAGCGTATATGAAAAATAATTCTTAAGGCGGAAAGATTAATTACAATGTCATTACTTAGGACTCCTAATATTTGTATATTTATGCTGGGTTTTATTTCATTTTATTAATAAGTTACTCTCCCATCAAAACCTCTAAAATGTCTTCTTCATCCATTCCAGCTAATATGTCCTGTCCAGAATGTATAACTTCCTCGATTAGATTTTGTTTTCTATGCTGGAGCTGTGTAATTTTTTCTTCAATGGTGCCTTTTGCTACCAATCGAATGACTTGGACCTCATTTGTTTGGCCCATGCGGTGAGCACGATCTGCTGCTTGCTGCTCCACTGCTGGATTCCACCACAGGTCATATAATATTACTGTGTCTGCTCCGGTGAGATTAAGCCCTGTACCCCCTGCTTTCAATGATACAAGGAACAAGTCTCCCTCTCCTTCGTTAAATCGTTCGCACAGACTGACACGATCCACTGGTGGGGTTTGTCCGTCTATATAAAAGTATGGTGCACCCTGCTTAATGAGCTGCTTGCGAATGATGGCTAGCATTTGAGTAAACTGAGAAAAGACAAGCACTCGTCTACCTGTCATTCGGCAATCCTCTAAAATCTCCATTAACTGCTCATATTTAGCGGAGCTCCCTTCATAGCCTTCTACAAAGAGGGCTGGGTGACAGCACAATTGTCGTAGTCTAGTTAGCCCAGCGAGAAATTTAATGCGATTTTTCCGGAAGGTTTTTTTCTTTAAATGTTTAAGGGCATCATGCTTGAGCTCTGCCAAGTGCGCAGCGTAGAGCTTTTTCTGCTCGACCTGCAGTTCGGAATAGATAACCATTTCCGTTTTCTTAGGCAGCTCTTGTAAAACATCCGTTTTCATACGTCGCAATATAAATGGGCGAACTTGTTTGGCAATATGCTCTCTTCTCATCTCACTGAATTCTCTTCTGTTTGGCAATAGACCAGGAAATACAACATAGAAAATAGACCAAAGCTCGTCTAAAGAGTTTTCTATTGGTGTCCCGGTAAGTGCAAATCGATGCTTTGCCTGTAGCATTTTTACTGCCCGAGCTGTTTTAGTCATTGGATTTTTAAAAGCCTGCGCCTCATCAAAAAATACAGTATGAAAGAAAAGATCTCTGTAACAATCTGTGTCCATTCGGAGGGAAGGATAGGAGGTGACGAGGACATCAGCCTCTATCCCAGCTTTCCATGCCGCATTTCTGTCTGTCTTACTGCCATCGATGATTTGTACATCTATATGTGGAGTAAACTTGCCTAGCTCGTTTTTCCAATTATAAAGGAGTGATGCAGGCGTAACGACCAATATGGGCTGTTTTCGAACACGAGATTCTGATAACACCGATTCAATAAAGGCAATGCTTTGAAGTGTTTTCCCTAGCCCCATATCGTCTGCGAGTATACCTCCAAAACCATATGATGCCATCAGTTTAAACCATCTGAAGCCCACCTTTTGGTAGTCTCGTAATACATTTTCTAACCCTAATGGTACATCCTCTTCCAGGTTCTCCGGTTCATTTAGATTCTTAAGGAGCTTAGCAAATCTTTGTCCTGGCTCAAGCAGATCCCCTCGACTTAGTGTCTGTGCAATCTGCATCCCCTTTAGAATAGGAACCTGCATCACGTCCCGAAAATGTTCACTGCTTACCTCCATGTCCTCCATGAATCTTGCAAGGTCTAAAAATTCAGGTGTTTCAAGCGACACTAGATTCCCGTTTGGTATCCGATAAAATCTTCTTTTCTCTTCAATGGCTGTCATCAGCTGTTGAATTTCTTTTTCCTTTATACCGTCTAGCTCAAAGCGAAACTCTAGCCACTCGGTTCTTTCCTTCATCTCAATCCTTATCTTTGGACCTGTATATTCCTTCACTACCCGTAATTTCACAGCAGTAGAAGCGTATACCTGCACCCACTTTTCAACATTTGGCAATACATAATACAGGAAGTTATATTCGTCCTCCTCATCCATTAAGTAAAATCCTCCTGGCGTTTGGTTGAATCCGCAGTCCAACAAGAGCTTCATGATTTCGAGTTCCTTCTCTCTCTGACGCCGTATACCAGGAAAATGGGTGAATGACTCCTCAGTTTCCTCACAGGGATTGACTAGCAGATGGCCGTAATGGAACTCTAAGCCAGCAAGCAGGCGATTTTTTACCCTATCAAGAAACAGCTTCGCCTTTAGAGGTGTTTCTCCCATCCTTTTAGAGATAGGCTCCGCTATGTAGACCTGACCTAGCTTCATCAAGCCTGGTAGAACTGTTTTCATGAATTGGTCGATATTGTTCTCTAGAATGATTAGCTCATGCTTACCAGATTGGTCCAGTATGCTTTTTAGTTCTGCCAGTCTGCTTGTCTCTTCCGGCTGCAGTTTGTATAGCACCCCTTTAGAAAATGCGTAGCCATAGGATCTGTAGACGGTCACCATATCGAGACCTTTTACGTTCAACTGATAGTCAGGCTTCTTCGCCTCATCAAATTCAAAACGTATCGGCAGCTCTTGACCAAGCTGAATGCCTTCATAGTAAAAATCATCATGTAGAAACTTAACTCTCGGTGCTTTTATAAGTAAAGGGAGAAGTCTATCCCAATCGGTGGCCGACATAAGCAAAATATCATCATGTATTATTGCCTTACTATTTATGCGCTGACTTTTCATTAATATTTGAAGCACGTCATCCGTTTCCCTTGTAAAGCTAAAGACCTCCGGTGCGTAGGAATAGCCTGGTGAATATTCGAAAGGTCTTCTTCTTTCCATTTCATAGAGAAATTTTGCTACCTGCTTTATTTCTTGAAATGGTTCGGGGCCAACAGCTAACTGTATACCGAATCCGTAAGCCCCTCCCTCCAAAGGAACTGTACAGCACGTGAACTCCATCTCAAGTATCTTTCTTTCATCAAAGTGCAGCTGCTTTCCTGTAGGGGGGGAGGTCTTTTTTTCAAATAGATTTAGCATTCTTTCTGCCAAATAACTATCCATTCGTTGCTTTTCATCGATTGAGATGAGAGCAGCCGCAATATGCTGACAATAGGTGGAAACAAAACCGACAGGGGGACATGTACAAGAGGCCACAACCTCTCCAACGGAGTCAGCTTTTATAGTGACCATGAAATTCTCTCCTGCCTTTACAGTAGCTTTCATCACCTTTTTATCTTTAGGGCTAGGATGAAGATGCACCTTATCCGCAAGAAAATAAGCCTTACCCTTTTTAAAAGCAGTAATGCCACATAGTTCTTTAATTTTCTTTTCGTTTATCGTACTATTCATCATCTAAAACCCTTTCTATGTTTCTGTTTCTAGTTAGCTCTATTTTAGCATGATAGGAATGTTTGTGCGCCCTGTGCTTCCTTTACGATTAACAGCATAGACAAAAAGAAAAGGACGCCCATTGTTGGACGTCCTGTGTTTCTCTATTTAAACGTTCTCCATACTCCAAAGCTAGGAAGCATCATCTACGCCTACGCTAGAATCTGTTCAATTGACGTTATCTTATCTGCCACCAAATCATAAAAACCGATGTGTACGTTTTCTTCATAAACCCAAAACAAATCGGTCCCGTAAGGAGCATCAAAAATTTCTAGCATCTGTGGTGCTAACGAATAAATAGTTTCAGCATTTACAATGACAAAGTTATCCGGATTGTTCACATATTCATCATCATCTAACTCCGAGAAAAGATTCCAGCCGTTTAACTGAGGTATAGAACTCGGTTCTCTAAAGCTATATCTGATTGGCACGCCATTAAAGACATTTTTAGAAACCATAAAACCACCATATGCATCGTTTTTATTATCCATGCTCATACTCCTTTACTATTTCCAAAAATTCAATTCTCCAAGGAAACTCTTTAGCGTAGTCTACTATTGATTTATTAAAGGTATCCTTTATATTCACATCAGACCCCTCTTTCACTAAATAAGAATAAATCTCCTTCATATCCTCTGTAGTGTTTTTATTGACTGTTATCGCATATTTTAAGGGAATTGAATGGAACTTATCTAAACCATTTACATCTACACCGTTTTTCACCAGCAGTCTCACAACTTGTTCCATATAGTCTTTTGGACCTTTCATAACGTTAAAAAAGAAAGTATGTAGAGCATTTCTTTTATATAAAGAATCTGTAAAAGAAATATCTACACCATTTTCTAATAGGTACTGGATAATCGTCAGCTTATCATCGGGTTTCTCAGAATTAAGCATTGCGGTAGACAATAAATTTAACTTGCTATGTGGATTTATCTGATTTACTTCTCCATTATAGAAACTTTTAAAATCTTCAAAGGTTCCTTTAAGTACTGCATCAAACACATTTGTTATTTTCATATCCTTATCATTTCCCTTCGAATTTACGACTCCTATTTGCTCCAGGACTCTCTATCCTAAAGTTTTCGGGGTTAAATTGGAACTCTTTCAATTCTTCTAAAGTTATTTCACGATTTCTATATTTTTCAAACATAGGATGATACTCATAACCTTGTCGATGTCCAAAGTCTACCGCACCTTTTCTTGGTTGACCAGGCTTCCAGTCAAGGACCTCCATTGTATTTGGATCACGTAAAATGCCATCAGGTCCAACATTGTCGTCATATACCTTCCGTTCAAACTCTAATTTTTTGTCACCTGATAATTGTGGTCTTCCACGTGGTTTTCCATTTTTTATATATGGTCCATTTTCTATAGGAGGTAACTCATCTATAATTCTAGAGGCATCTCTAACCTTATCTGCCGCCTTTGAAGCATCAGCAGCGTTGTCTACAGCTTTGACTGCTGCCGAACCACCTTTTACAAGTTTTCCAACGGGAAGAGGGATAACAGAGGCGGCAGCTATTCCTTTATCTAAAAAAGATGCATTTGGATCTGTTAATGTTCTGATATCATCCATAATCAGAAAATCAGCGACTACTTCAAAACCGTTTTTATCCTCTGACTCCTGTGCTTCCTCTACTTTGGATACTATTTCATATTGAATTTGGTCGGATTCAATTTTTTGAAACTCTTTTACGATAAGTCCATTGTCATAAACATGATACCTGACAAACAACATAGTATCATCCAGTTCCCCTTCAACTGATTTAATTCTACCATTTTCCATAATACTCAGTATCTCTGGATCAATCTCCGTCCCTATTAATTCGTCTACGTTGTCTCCTGCAGTACAAGTAATCATTGGATATGTCTTAGAATCTACTATATCTTTTAATTCACTGTTCAACGTCATTGCTTTCCATTGGTTCGTCTCAAATCTAATATCTGTACGTCCGGATAAAAATAATGATTCAATCATAGAAATCCATTGATTCATTAAATTAATACCTTCCTCTATAGCGGATAATGCATTGTTTTGAGAGGTATCAAACTCATGAAGCTTGTCTATCGTTTCATCTTTATCTTTTCTTGCATTACTTACACCTTCTTGCACCATGCTATCATCTAATTGAGGAAGAGCTACAATATCACTAACTTGGCTTATCATATCATTTGATTGGTTAGTTAAATCACTAGTAAGCTGGGAAAAACTCGTAAGCCCAGTCTCTATTTCTCCCTCCAAATACGCCTCCCGTATATAGCCTTCTTTACTTGACTCCAGTGATTCTAAAGCATTATTTATGTTGACTAATGTTTCTGAGAAATGTTGAGAAAATAATTGAAAGGTTTGATGTAGAGGGAGATGACACTCTTCATAGAAGGACTTAATCGCTGTTCCTCCTTTCCCTTTCAGTACTTCGTCCATTGCTATTAATGCTTCGATAGATTGCTGTATAGCAGTCATTTCAGTTCTTAATCTCTCCTGTTGATTCCCAATCCGCTGAAGTCCATTTTCTAATAAGTCTACATCTAATATTTTCATAGTATGTTTTTCCTCTTAGCTCTTCTAACGACCTTACAACCATCCCCTGTTTGCTTGCCTATGCACATAAAACTCCTCCTTTAAAAAATCAATATTAGTTATAATATTCCATTTTTGTATATAGAGGTAAAGTCAGAACTCTGTTATAAACAACAAATAATTCCAAAGTAATTGAATTTTTAATTTTATTATGATAAAAGGCTCACGAGTAAATTGATCTATATAAATAAAAGCGTATGGACTAATCTTAATCTCTAATGACACCTAAGTCGGAAGTAAACTAGAATTTTTATAAGTTATTCCCACTAGTTGAATACGTAATATTATCCCTAATAGCTTTATTTTTAAATAATTTAATCTTATTAATCTTTTTTTTGAAACCTATATTTGCATGCTTAGTTCTAGATTTCATATATCAATATATTATTATTTTATTATTTAAATTATTCAAAATATTAACTTTACATTATAGAGTTAATAGTTTTAATATAGATATATGTTTTATAAATCTTTTTCAGGGGGTTTGGGGTATGGGAAATGTTTTTAAAAAGTTATCTATTATTCTTACCATTACGATGTTAGTTTTCCTGGCAGCTTGTGGAGCTGGGGAGTCTTCAAATGGAGAAAGCAGTAAGGACGCAAATGGCACGATTTCAGCCAAAATAGGGGTTATTTCTTACATGACAGGTCCAGGCGCAGCTTATGGGGAAGCGATTACAAATGGATTAAAGCTAGCTTTAGAAGAAATTAATGAAAAGGGCGACGTAAAGATTGAGCTTGTCATCGAGGATTCTGTCGGAAAACAAGAGCAGGCATTATCTGTTGGTCAAAAATTAATGAGCCAGGATGACATTGTTGCCATTATAGGGCCAACGTTAAGTACGGAAATGAACGTAGTCGGTCCTGAGGCTGACATTAATGGGATCCCAATCATGGGGACTTCTACAACAGCGGCTGGTATTCCTCAAATCGGAGATTATGTATTCCGTAACTCTATACCGGAATCTTTGGCTATTCCAGCAGCATTAGAAAAGGCAGTAGACAAATACGGTGCTAAAAAAGTAGCCATTTTATATGGGAACGATGACTTATTCACTCAATCTGGATTCGATACGATGAAGGCTGAAGCTGAAAATATGGGACTAGATATATTAACAATCGAGACGTTCCAAAAAGGACAGTCTGATTATAATGCGCAGCTTACTAAGATTAAAGATCTTCAGCCAGATTTAATCTTGGCTTCCGCACTATACAATGAAGGTGCAGTAATCATGGATCAAGCGAGAAAAATGGGCATTGATGTTCCTTTTGTAGGAGGGAATGGTTTCAACTCACCTCAGGTAATTGAAATTGCTGGGGAAGCAGCTAACGGATTAATCGTTGCAACTCCTTGGTTTGCTGATAAACCTGATGAAAAAGTGAAGGCTTTTGTAGAGAAATATGAGACAGAGTACGGGCACAAACCAGACCAATTTGCTGCACAGGCCTATGATGCTCTTTATATTTACGCAGAGGCACTAAAAAATGCTGGGGAAGCAGATCGTGATGCACTCCGCGATGCTCTAGCTGAAATAAAAGATTTAGAAGGTATTCTTGGGAAGATCTCTTTTGACGAAGAAGGCGATGTAATCATGGACCCTACTGTACTAATCATTCAGGATGGGGAATTTAAATTATTTGAGTAAGCAAATAAAATCTAACGATTATAGGTAAGGGTGAATAGCCCTTACCTTATTTTGAAAGGGTGAGCTATCATGCTTTTAGAACAAATTATTAACGGTATAACACTCGGAAGCATTTATGCTATTGTTGCCCTTGGATTTACACTTGTCTTTGGTGTACTCGGCATTATTAACATGGCTCATGGAGAAATTTTCATGATAGGTGCTTTTATAGGGGTATTGGTAACTAGTGTATTAGGATTACCACTTTGGGTAGCATTTCTCTCAGCAGTAATCGTTACAGCTATCTTGGGCTATTTGTTAGAAAAGATTGCACTTCGGCCTCTTCGAGGGAAACAGGGTGTTTCACATCTTGCTCCTTTAATTAGCACTATTGGGGTTTCCATTTTGTTGGAAAACCTTTCGCATCATTTGTTTGGAGCCGGTAATCATCCGTTTCGACATTCTTTTGCACAAATTCAAATCCAAGTTGGTTCAATCACTATTTATTTAGTACAGATTTTAATCTTTGCGATTTCTATTACCCTTATGATCGTACTTTCGTATTGGCTCTCTAAAACGAAAGCTGGAAAGGCTCTGCGCGCTACTGCCGAAAACTTAGAGACCGCTAGTCTACTGGGTGTAAATACGAAACGTACTATTACAACAACTGTCATACTTGCCTCTGCCCTTGGTGGAATAGCAGGAATTCTAGTAGGTATGGCCTTTAACTCCGTCAATCCACAGATGGGCTTGTCCATGGGCTTAAAAGGTTTAGCCATTATCATATTAGGCGGCATGGGAAATGTAAAAGGTGCAATGGTTGGAGGATTACTCCTTGGTCTTTCTGAAACAATGATTGTTGCCTACGGAGATTCTGGGTATAGAGATGCCGTTGCTTTCGTTGCTATTATCTTTATCCTTCTCATACGTCCACAGGGTATTTTCGGCAAGAAAACTGCTGAGGTAGGAAGGTGATGATCATATGCTAGGAGAAATTTTAAATCCATACTATTTACAGATTATCTCTTTTATTCTTATCAATATTATCTTAGGGATAAGCATTTACATAACGCTTTCCTCCGGGCAATTATCTTTAGGAAATGCAGGTTTCATGGGTATCGGAGCCTATACTTCTGCCCTCTTAACCATCAACTTTGAGGTCCCTCTTTATTTGAGTATTGTTTTGGGAGCAATAGTTGCAGGGGCTTTCGGAATTTTAATTGGTATTCCTGCATTAAGATTGAGTGGAGTTTATCTAGCTATTGCAACACTCGGTTTTGGAGAAGTACTTCGAGTGATTTTTGTGAACTGGGACTCAGTGACCAAAGGCTCGATTGGCTTGTCTGGTATACCTCATCTTGGTAGAGAGCTGTTTCAATTTTTAAGAGATTTAGGATTTGATCCCGATATGCTTGGACTTAAAAACAATCAAGCTATTTATTTAATAGTAGTACTTGTTTTATTGATCATTACTATATTTATTGTTTGGTTTTTTATCAGACAGAACAAGTCACGTGTCGGTAGAGCATACGCTGCCATTAAAATGGATGAAAAAGCGGCAGAAGCAATGGGTATTAACATCACTTATTACAAAGTATTGTCCTTTACACAAGGTGCAATTTTGGCTGGCTTTGCTGGTGCTCTTTACGCACATGTATTAGCTTATATCAGTCCTGCAGACTTTGCTTATCACCGTGCCATTGATATTTTAATCTTCTCCATTTTTGGTGGAAGCGAGGTTATTTGGGGAGCAATATTCGGAGCAACCTTTATGACACTACTTCCAGAGGCATTACGATTTATTAGTGAGTATCGATATATGATTTACGGGATTATTCTAATTGTATTGATGGCTTTCCGCCCACAAGGAATTATAGATGTTCCCGTATTAAATTGGCTAAAACGAACATTTACATTTAAAAGGAGGGATTCCAATGGTATTAGAGTTAAAAAATATAACTAAAAACTTTGGTGGAATCTCAGCCTTAACGGACGTTTCATTCCAAATCAACGAAGGAGAAATTTTCGGATTAATCGGACCTAATGGGGCTGGTAAAACAACCATGTTCAATATAATAACTAATATGTTCGCCCCTACTTCTGGAGAGATCTTGTTTTTAGGGAAAAACATTTCAGGTATGAAGCCTCATAAAATCACAGATAAGGGAATCTGTCGTACGTTTCAAAACATCAGGTTGTTTTCTCAAATGTCCGTCTTGGAAAATGTATTGGTAGGTGCCCATTGTCGAAATAAATCCGGTGTTTTAAAAAGTGTACTTAGAACAAAGTCACAAAAACAAGAAGAGAAAGGTAATTACGAGACGGCTTTGGAGCTGTTAGAGTTAGTGGGTCTCTCTCCATACGAAGAAACGATTGCAGAGAACTTAGCTTACGGTCAACAGCGAAGATTAGAAATAGCCCGCGCCCTGGCAAGTAATCCAAAACTATTATTATTAGATGAGCCTGCAGCTGGTATGAATGAAACAGAAACAGAGAACCTATTTGAGTTGATAAAAAAAGTTCAAAAGCGTGGAGTAACTGTTTTACTGATTGAGCACGACATGCCTTTTGTGATGAAGCTTTGCGACAGAATTGCAGTTTTAAATTTTGGGAAGAAGCTTGCTGAAGGTACTCCTACTGAAATTCAAAATAATCAGGATGTAATAGAAGCTTACCTCGGATCAGAGGAGGATGAAGAAATTGCTTAAGGTAACAGGAATTGAAACATTTTATGGAAAAATACAAGCTCTTAAAAATGTAAACCTTGTAGTAGAGCAAGGGCAGGTCGTCACCCTCCTCGGTGCAAACGGTGCCGGGAAAACTACAACGATGAAAACAATTACAGGCCTACTAAAGCCTCAAAAAGGAACTGTGGAGTTTTTAGGTGAGAACATTACTGGCATGAGACCTGACCAGCTTGTCAGAAAAGGTATTGCCCTTGTCCCTGAGGGAAGGGCTATCCTCTCTAGCATGACCGTTCTAGAGAACCTGGAAATGGGCGCTTATCACCGTAATGATAAGGACATAAAAAAAGATTTGGAAAATGTTATGGAACAGTTCCCTATTTTAAAAGAACGGGAGGATCAGTTAGGCGGTACCTTATCCGGTGGACAGCAGCAAATGCTCGCCATCGCAAGAGCACTGCTATCCAAACCGAAGTTACTATTGCTAGATGAACCTTCTATGGGGCTAGCACCATTAATAGTTGCCGATATCTTTAAAATGATTCGTGAAATTAAAGCCAGCGGTACGACTGTATTGTTGGTGGAACAAAATGCAAAGCAAGCACTGAAGGTTGCGGATTATGGTTATGTCATGGAAACCGGAAAAATCATTATTAACGGAGAAGCAGATAGCTTACTAGAAGACCCAAGAGTTGTTGAGGCATATTTAGGTAAGAAAACGAGTTAGTATTTAAGGAGGAGCTTATATGACCCGTTCTATTTCACAGTTGGAGTTACCACATTCGATTTCTCTTTTAGAAGAATTGGCCTCTAAATCTATTGAAACAGGACCGTTTACATACGTCCATAGTGGTGCTGGTAATGAAAGCACCCTTCGCGCCAATGAGGCAGCCTTTGAGGATTGGTGTATCGTCCCTCAATATTTAAATGATGTGAGCAGTCGAGACACCTCCACTACTTTGCTGGGAACTACCTTCCCTTCCTCTTTTGCACTTGCACCAATCGGGGTTCAAAGTATTTTCCATCCTGAAGGTGAACTGGCTTCCGCACGTGCTGCTGCAGCATGTGGAGTCCCTTTTATAGCTAGTACATTATCCTCTTATCCTTTAGAGGAAATTGCAGCTAATCTAGGAGACACCCCTCGCTGGTATCAGTTGTATTGGTCCAATGATGAGGAAATGGCGATAAGTATGGTTCGTCGCGCAGAAAAAGCAGGTTATTCTGCTATCGTCATTACGATTGACACCTCCCTTCTTGGAAATAGGGAGCGTGATTTGAACAATCGCTATTCTCCTTTAAAACTGGGAAAAGGTGCTGCTAACTACTTATACGACCCTGTCTTTCAGGATCGATTTACTAGCCCCCCTTCCGCTGACGATCCGGAGGTCATCAAAAGTATTGTTGATATTATCTTTAATCCTTCATTAACTTGGGAAAACCTTAAAACCATTAAGGAGCACACCAAGCTTCCTATTTTACTGAAAGGTATCCTTCATGAGGAGGATGCAAGAAAAGCTTTACTCCACGGAGTCGATGGAATTATAGTCTCCAATCACGGAGGCAGGCAGCTGGATGGCTGTATTTCGTCATTAGAGGCACTCCCATCCATCGCGGAAGTCATTCAGGGGAATATTCCAGTGTTATTGGATAGTGGTATCAGACGGGGCTCTGATGTCATTAAAGCAAAAGCTCTTGGGGCAGATGTAGTTTTACTGGGCAGACCTTTTATCTATGGTTTGGCCTCTGCCGGCGAACAAGGAGTTGAGCACGTCCTACGTAACATGATTAATGATATTGATGTTACTTTAGCATTATCTGGTTGTGCATCGATGAACGAGGTTAATTCATCGCTTATTAGAAGAAAGAAATAAACTTATTTAGCCATACTAAAGGCAAGCATGCTATTTTTCGCATGCTTGCCTTTTCAAATTATGTGATAAGTGATTGGAACCGACCGATTATTTGTCTGAACCGACCGGTTTTCTGTGCGAACCGTCCGATTATTCGTCTCGACCGACCGATTAATTGCCCTAACCGACCGATTATTAGTATTAGCTAATAAAACAAGGTAGGGTTCTGACCAGTTATCTCCCTGCAACTATAAAATATCTTTAATACGTTGAACATAAGGCTCTTTATCATAGGCAAAGTAGAGCTGGCTTGCTACGCGAATTGGATCTCCAAAGAAAAAACGCTCATAAATGGTTTGTCTTGTTCCGAAGGGACTCATCGTAAGATCCCAAGCAAGGCGGAATAGCTTTACACGTTCTTCAGCTGGGGCTGCCTTTGCCTGCAAGTATTGATCGAGGTCCTTTCTAATCGGTGAGTTAAAATCATTTTCTGTTGGAATGGTCATTAGTCCACTAGCACCCAATAGCTGTACGATTTCCGCTAGTCTTGGGTATACCTTCGGATACACAGTAATAGCAGCATGCAATGTAGTTCTATCTGGCTCCATTAAACCAAAACGATTTATTTTCGCATCTATCTCTGATTTCATTAACAACGCTTTTAAAGATTCTAATGCTACAATTACCTCTGCCGCCTTTTCCTGAACATGCTGATATTCTGCTATATTAATAGTTTTGATAATAGACTGGACAATTCCTAAGACAAATTCAGTTTTAACAATCTGTCTAGATATTACCTGGTGTAGGGTGAACGGTTGAAAGGAGCTGCTAGTCATAAAATCATTGGCCGTCATAGTGTCATCATAAATAAATACACGGTCCCACGGGACTACAGCATCATCAAAAACCACAATGGTATCCATTTCATCATATTTGGAGCTCAGCGGATAATTAAAGGAAGAATCTCCCCCTACTAATGACTCCCGACATATAAATTTTACGCCCTTCGTGTTACTTGGGATAGAGAAAAAATATCCTTTTCCTTCATCTAAAATTGAACCAATGGAGTACACTAAAATTTCATCTGTCATACCACCTTGCGTTGCAAGCAGACGAGCACCTTTTAAAATAATTCCTTTTTCATTTTCACCGATGACCTTAGCTGCAATTGGTTCTTTTTCATTTTCTAAATAGTAGAAGGTCCGATTTACCTGTGGCTCAATAAAACTGTGAGTTAAAGTTAAATCATTTTCTCGTACATATTCAAAGTAGGATTGGAGATACTGAGGGAAACAGCTATTTTTACCTTCCAGTAATTTTGCGGAAGACGCATAAGCCATTAAAGTTGTATTCATATAATCAGGACTTCTTCCCATTAGACCATTGGTCGCTCGAGCCCATTCCTGAACCATCAACCTTCTTTTAGCCAAATCTTCTTTTGATTTTGGCTCTAAAAAAGACACTCCCACAGATTCTCCTGTAGTTGGGGAAGAATAGGTTAATATTTCTTTTAATTTTGAGTCATGCTGCATATCAAATAATGCTGCTTGGCTCTTCATGACCCCTTTGAATGCGGGGTGTTCGGAAATCTTCCCCGTTACTCTTTTTCCGTCAACCCAAATTTCCGAATTCAACTGATCTATCCGGTCTATATATTGTTTTCCTGTAATAGCAGGCATAGGCACTCTCCTAAATGATGCTTCATAATTATTCTTATCTGCTTATACTATTACGATTTTTCTTGAAAGGTGACAGTTTGGGAAGAGCTATCATTTGACATCATATATTCAGTATTTTAGGATAACTATTTAAGGGATAACTTTTATTCCATGAAAAACGCTTCAAATAAAAATGATGAAGGAGTCCTGGAAAGTGAAAAAATTATTAATTGCTATCGTGGGATCTGTTATACTAGCTGGTTGCTCAGCTACTGAAGAGGAAGTATCAGATGTATCTCCCGTTGAATTAGAAGAAGAACTACCAAAGGAAAATCAAGCCCTCAATGATTTTCCAGAGTATCCTATTTTAAATAATATTATTGATCTGCAAGTATATGTAGCAAATATTGAGACTGATAACGAAGGGACTCGAGTGATTTTCTTTGAAGACACTGATGGCAATAAAATATATAAAAGTGTGTTCGTTAAAAATGAGAGTTACTTAAAAGTTATAGAGCTAGAGGACGGAGAAGGAATTCTTTACAATGAGGTCATATAAAAACAGCCCCTAGAAAAAACTTAGGGACTGTTTTTTTCGTGTACTATATTCATGTAATAATTAGGTCTTATCAATAATCAGGAATCTAGAAGATTCTTACTCCTCTTCTACCGTCTCTTTCTTTTCTTCTCCATCAACAAAATAGTTAATGGTATTTTCTTCAGTATCCACTTCAATTGGTTGGTCCACATCCACATCAATTCTTGAAGCTATTACTTCTTCATCTTCTTTAGAGTATTTATAGGTTGCTAATGTTTTGTTTGTATCATCACTTTCTTGAGTAACAAGTACTTCAGTACCGTTACTGAATGTTAATTTGTCTTCTAGGATTTCTATTTTCAAGCTGTTATCAATCGGAACATTTTGAGAAATGGCCCACTTTTCATCGGTTTCATTATACTTCCCAATTAAAAGACCCTGGGGCTCCTCTTTAGCTTGTGTATAAGGAATAACTACTTCGGGGATTGTATCCTCATCAAATTGGACGATTACGGCTTGTCCAAATTCTGGCTCAGTTAAATCATTTTCCTCCCACCATTTACTTTGGTTAGATAATGCTAGCCATTCTTCATCTGTCACCTCTAGTGAAAATTCCTCATCTTCTACGACTTCTTCTTGCTTGGTTTCTTCAGTTTGGTCCTTTTGCTTCACTGTCGTCTCCTCATCAGAGCAGGCTGCAAGCAACAGAGTAAGAGCAGTGACACCTAAAATCCTCTTTTTCATAACAAATACCTCCTTTAAAACTGAATGCCCCTACAACTATTACAAAATTCGACATTCATTTTATCTATA
This sequence comes from Psychrobacillus sp. FSL W7-1457, assembly GCF_038593405.1. Lineage (NCBI taxonomy): Bacteria > Bacillati > Bacillota > Bacilli > Caryophanales > Bacillaceae > Psychrobacillus > Psychrobacillus sp. FSL W7-1457. Next base: position 257,887 of record NZ_CP151993.1, on the reverse strand, counting down.
TAACCTAAACACATGGATGATAAACTCAGTAAAGGAAAAATTAGTATTTCTATATACAAACACAAAAGACCAAATCACAAGGACATGGTCTTAACAGAACTTTTTAAGAAGAAGTGATTTGCCCGCCATTAACATGAAGGGTTTGACCAGTGACAAACCGTGAATCATCTGAGGCTAGATAAACAAAGGTAGGTGCTAGCTCGAAAGGTTGACCTTGTCGTTCCATCGGATTGCCAGCTTGTGTAACCTCATCTGCTGAAAAGCTAGCAGGGATCAACGGTGTCCATATTCTGCCTGGTGCAATTGCATTTACTCGAATACCTTGGCTTACTAGGTTATTTGCAAGGGCGCGAGTAAACCCTACATTTGCGGCTTTAGTAGCCGTATAATCCATTAAATGCTTATGTCCTTCATATGCAACGACTGAAGCAGTATTAATAATAGAGCTCCCGGGCTTAAGATGTGGTAAAGCTGCTCGCGTTGTGTAGAAATGGGAATAAATATTAACTTTAAACGTATCGTCAAATTGCTCATCTGTAATATCTAAAAGACTTAGCTGCTGGAATTGAATTCCTACATGATTACATAAAACATCTAACTGCCCAAAAGCTTGAACAGTTGCATCCACTATATGCTTACAATGCTCCTTGTCTCGCAAATCTCCCGGCAACAGTAAACAACGTTGCCCAAGCTCCTCTATCCTATTTTTTGTACGATAGGCATCTTCATGCTCATCAAGATAAGCAATGGCGACGTCTGCTCCTTCCTTAGCAAAGGCAATAGCTGCAGCCGCTCCCATCCCACTGTCTCCTCCTGTTATTAAGATAGCCTTGCCAAGTAATTTACCCGTTCCTGTATAGTTAGGATTTTCTATAATTGGCCTTGGATGCATCAGACTTTCCAGACCAGGCTGTCTTAGCTGACGCTGCTCTGGTACAGTGATAGGAACCTCTTGAAATTTCGTTATTTTACCGAAGTTTGGATACATCGGGTAGTTTAGATTGTGTTCATGCTGTTCCAAGACATTCTCCCTTCAGGTTTAGTATCCAATCATCTTATGTGTATCCTCTTATTAAGGTGAATATCCTATTCCATCCCTGTTCCTTATTCACGTTAAAAAGAATAAGCTAAATCCAAAGGAGGAATGCTGTTGAACAGACATGAAGAGGTAGAAAAATTACTTATAAATCACTCCGACAAAAAGGTAAATGTGCAATATGCTTCGAATGCCAAACCATTTGAATTACCCGAAATTGGAGCAAGACCACCATATTATTGCCACCCAAACTACGAAGCCTATTATCCGCTTATTTAATATACTTTTAGCTAATTAAAAACCCCTTCTCCAAATAAGGAGAAGGGGTTTTGATGAAGATATTAGTAGGAAAGCCAGCCTGCATCTGCTGTTATGACAGTTCCATTAACAAAGCTGGATTCGTCAGAAGCAAGGAACAATGCAACCGTTGCAATTTCTTCTGATTTACCCATTCTTGGATTGTTACCCATCCCTAATCGAATACGGCCCATTCCTTTTTCACTAATACTTGTCATAGAATTATTAATGTTCGTTTCCACTCCACCTGGTGCTATTGCATTACAACGTATACCTTGATCAGCATACATGTATCCAGTGTTTTTAGTGAATCCTACTACTGCATGCTTAGAGGCTGTATAAGCGCCGCCCGCTCGAGATCCTTGTAGTCCACCAACAGAGGCAACATTGATAATAACTCCCTTTTGCTTCTCTAAAAAGATTGGCAATACCTTTCTCGTTGAACGCATGACGCTTGTTGTATTAACTGAGAATATTCTTTCCCAGTTGCTATCTTCAATATCTCCAGCAGGCTCGAAGTTGTCCATTATACCTGCGTTGTTTACTAAAATATCAACCGTACCATACGTACTTACCGTCGTATCAATAAGATTTTGAATATCCTCTTCTTTTGCAACGTTGGCAGTTATGGCTAGTGCCTCTCCGCCATTTGATTTAATCTCATCAACTGTTGCCTTTGCCGTTTCTTCATTTAAATCTGAAACCACAACCTTAGCTCCCTCTTTTGCATAGAGAACTGCAATCGCCTTGCCCATCCCTGAACCCGCACCTGTTACTACTGCTACTTTATCTTGAAGTCTCATTTCAACTACCTCCTCGGCTTGATTGAATGCGCTTACATTATTATGATTTAGTAGTACATAAACCATCTCGTACTATCTTTAGTTTAGTTAATAATATCCATTTTTGCAATATATAATATGCGAAAATTCAAATAATTTAAACTATGTTAAAGGGAAAGGTTGATAAATGGTATTAATATAATAACAGGATATAGTGCAATTGTTTTCAGCTTTCCGCTTCAATCAATAAATTGAAAGTAAAGATCACTTATTACAGCTATTAGATTATCTTCTTGAACAAAGGAATCACATACTTGCACTATTACAGTTTGAACAAGTTGAAAAGCATTTACTGTTCTTAATGAAAGATTTAATCGTCACCCGGAGAATTCAATCTAAAAATATAAGAAAAAAATCATGGTAGATACAGATATTAAGACCGCCTCTATATCGGGGTAATCATGTGGTGGATAAAAGATGGCTTGCACTTAGATTCCGAATATATTGCCGAGCAAATTAATCTACTGTATCGAACTTGACCTTGTTTTCTTTATAGAGAGCACTTGACCTGGTATTTTAGGACATGACTAGACAGAGGGATTCTATAGCCTATGATATACGAGCTCTCCTTCCAACTTTGCAAACATAGTCCATTAGCTTACTATGTGCTAGTGGGAACAAGGAAAAGAAGATATCCATTGTTCGTCGCATGGGCATCGGACAAATAATGGGGGCATTTTGATGAACACCATTTATGGCAATCTTAGCTAGCTTTTCAGGAGTCATTAACTTTTGCTTTTTCATCTGTTGAATCATTTTATGCTTATCCATATTAATAGCTATAGCATTTGAAAAGATAGGCGTATCTACAAATGTGGGACAAAGTACACTTACTTTCACGCCATGTTCTTTTGCCTCATAATGCAATGAGGTTGTGAGCCCAATTACAGCATGTTTCGTGGCGGAGTATGCTGCAGTAAGAGAAGAGGGCCCCATTCCTGCCGCCGAAGATGTATTTATGATATGACCAAAGCCTTGCTCTTTCATGATCTTGTAGCCTATCTGTGTCCCATGTATGACTCCCCAAAGATTGACATTTACGATATGTTTCCAGTCCTCTATTGAAACATCATACAATTCACCATACATAGTAATTCCAGCGTTATTGAACAGATAATCCAGTCTACCATGTTCGTTAAAAGTATTCTTAACCAACTCTTCCATACTTATTTGATCAGCTACATCCACATACTCATACCGCGCACAGCTCTGTGGTCGATTAAGCTCATCCTCCACAACTTTACCTTCTATCTTATTTACATCTGCTATTATGACAAATACCTGTTGAGTGATGAGTTCTTCGCAAATTGCTTTACCAATTCCGGAAGCTCCACCAGTAACAATCGCAACTTTTCTTTTTGTGTCCATGATTACCCCCTTAAGAAACTTCCATAATTGAACTATCACCAAGTGTACTTCTGATCACAGTGGCATATTCATCTGCAACAATTCTTGCTCCGGTGCTGTTCAGATGTATTCCGTCTAAGGTAAGTTTTAAACCACGCTGGCTTGATAATCGATCAATCCTTGCTTCACTTTTGTAGAAGAATACATCGAACATAACTCGAAATGGATTAGTTGAAATATAAGTGGAGCTGTTCGTGTTAGCCAATTCTTTCTCAAAAATCGTTTGGAGATTCATATAATCCATTAGCTTTTTTTCACTTAAAGACTGGATAAGAACAGATAATTCTTTAATTTCCTTGTTAGTCTGATTTTCAATATATTCACCTACTATAGAGGGTGAAACCGTCACCATCTTCTTGGTAGAAGGCATCACTATTTTTAACACTTGTTGGTAAAGCTTTATAAATTCATCATGATTTTCAGCAACTGGCTGCGCCTGAACCTTTAATAGCTTTGAATATACATCGTTCGTACCAATCCATAGAAAGGTTAAATCATAATCAGAATCTAAACTAGTTTTGATCAATCGGCTATATAGACTTTTTACAGTCTCCCCTGGTTTTCCAAGATTCACAAACGAATCGCTCGGAAACTTCTCTTTTAAAATATTTACAAACGAAACGCCAGGGCGTCCCTCAGTTAAACTGTCACCAATTAATGCAACTTTCATATCAGTTTCCCCTTTTCTTTATTGAACTTAAAAATATAGTGATTGCTTGTTCAAATAAAGGCTCAAGTGACTGTAATGGCTGTGTATTGGTCAATTGACATAATCCCCCGAGCCAAGTTCCTAACAGGGCAGTCCATTCATCAACATTGCCGTTTTCGAACTCATCACATTCAATTCCTTCTATAAAGATTGAACGATAAGAGCTCATCGGCACTACCGCAAGTTCATATAACTTTCGGACCGATTCCAATGATGATTTAGGATTAGCCGCTAATTCCTCTCCAGCCTTAAGCAATGGAGTTTGATAATTGTACAAAACATGCTTGGCCATTCCGTACCATTTTTCAGAGGCTGATGAATAATTTTGTTCGACATCCGTCCATTTTGAATACCAATCATGCATGGAATTCTGTGCTAATAGGACAAACAACTTCTCTTTGTTTTCAAAATGATAGTAAATGTGACCTTTACTAAATCCAGAAGCTTTAGAAACATCTGCGATTGAGGTCTGATTGTAGCCATGTAATGAAAACAATTCAAAAGCCTTTTCCTTAATGATTCGTTTTGCCTCTTCACTGTCATAACGCCTACTCAATACAAAATAATCTCCTTCCGTCAATTTGAACGACCGTTCTAATTTTATTGTATGATTAATTCCTCCAAAATAAAAGTTTATTTTCTGAATTTTTAGCTTTATTTTACAAAATAAAAAAGAGCAACAATGTAGAGTTACCCTTCTAATAGAAATAATAATTCAAGTTTGTATGTCTCCATTTATTTTGGATACCCATTCGTATTGAATGTCAGGTAAATTTTCTTCGTTTTCATGCCCTCTACTTATCACTTCAAAACCATGTTTTTCATAAAACTGCTGTGCATTTTTATTTACCTCAAATGTGTACAATGTTAATTTCCCACTAGATTTCACTTTTGCTTTATCTAGTAATGCTCGACCTATACCGATTCCTTGATACTCTATGTGAATATATAGTTGGCTTATTTCCCTGTCATTATAGGCGATCATCCCAACTACTTCTTCATCCATTAACGCTAACTCTATTTGAAATTGTTCCGTTAAAATATGATTTAAAAAATAAACGTGTTTTTCGAAGTCGTGAATTTCTTTTTGGCCAATAGCCTGTTCCTTACTTTTCCGCCACATATCCACTGTTTTTACTGCGTACTTAGGGTTATACGGAATAATTTTGATCTTATGGTGTAGCATATAATACCTCCTTAAACATAAAACTATTCTTCACAAAAATTATCTATATTTGAGTGGATGTAGTATCCAGCCATGGTGACTTTTCCGTTACTAAATAAATTGAAAGATTTTGTCTCACCTTCATTATTTTCGAGTGTAGAGAGATGCTCCAGATCAAATTCCATCTCTTGTGTACCTTCTCTTTTTGATTCGTTGATTTCCCTAATCACTTTTTTAATGGTTTTTTCGTTATCAATTTCAATTATTTCACCATCTATACATCCAATTGTAAGTTTAATCATCTCATCATTTAATAAGGGTTCATTGAATTGACTACAGGAGCATAAGAACAAGATACATAGGCAATAGAGTGACATTCTCTTCATTTATTCATCTCCTAAAGACTTAAAATGACTTCTAAATAAGTTATAGTGTCCCATAAACACCCAAATTCAGACCTTAGACATGAAATGCGCCCTGTTTCTAGTACCACTATTGGATCCATTCCATCACAAACAATTTTTGTTCTTTCGCATTTGAAATAGCCAGTATATAACTATTATCCTCTTCCAATTTATAAAAATATTTATCCTCTTCTTCAAAAGTCACAGGATTCTCTTGAAATAACATATTAAACTGCTGTGTATCCTTATTAATATTAGCCACATCTTTTTGAAACTTTTTAAGGTGTCCAGATACAGTGTCAAAGGAATCTTCATTAATTGAAATCCAACCATCTTTGTCCTCTAATTTCTTTTCAATAGATTTATAATGAAGTACATGAAATACTTCTCCCTCGCTAGGAAATCCATTTCTTGTATGAAAGACTGTTTCTATCTTGGTTGGTCTTGGGATTCCTATCTCCCAATTCAACTTCCATTCGGTATATTGGGAAATATAATTCCAATTCACTGTTATTAAAACTATTATTAATAAAGGAACTGGAATCCAAATAAGTAATTTCTTTTTCACCTAAACTCTCCTTTAATATGAATGATAATTCTATTGTATTCACCAAAATATATAATCATTTTCTTAATTATCTCGAGTTAAATCCCATACTCCATGAACAAAAGCTAAACAGCCCAGTTAAAAAGAAGGATAACAAAATAACCTCTATTGAAACTACATTTTCACTACTAAATACTAGCCAAGCAAATATGCCAAAGTAGAAGGCAACGAAAGCCAATATTGCTCTGATGTTGTTCTTTACTATTTTTATTAGGCTATTTTCCATGGATAACTCTCCTTCTGTCCAATTCTCAAACAACACTATGTTTACATGTTAAATTTTAACATAATCAACCAAATAATATTCCATTTATTACACATGTTGTTTTCATTTTTCATCTTTAAATGGTCAAAATAAAAAGCCCAAAAGACGACATAATGGCCTTTGGGCTTTCTTGATATTTATATTTCTTCTGATTCCTCTATCGGATCACTTATTAAACTTGCCAATACATGCACTCGTAAAATAATTCCTTTCATCGTACCTTCCTCGTCTGTGACAACGAGAGGATACCTGGAATCAAGTACCTGTTGTATTAAATCTTGTACATATTCTTCTGGATGTACAGTTTTTACTTCCTTCGACATCGCTTCTTGTAAGGTTTTCTTTTGTTTCATCCCTTCAATAGCTTGGTCGATAGTAATGATACCTTGTAGCTGCCGCTTTCTGTCAACTACAAACGCACTCGAGTTACCATTCTCTCTCATTACCTGGATTGCAACATTTAGTCCATCCTTTAAGGATACTAATCCATTTGGCTTAGACATGATGTGCTCGGCCTGAAGAATTTTCGTACGGTCAATATCGCGTATGAATTCGGAAATATAACTGCTTGCTGGATTTTCCAGAATCTCTTCTGGTGTGCCAATTTGCTCTACTTTTCCGTTTTTCATAACCGCTACACGATCGCCAATTTTAAATGCTTCGTTAACGTCATGTGTAATGAAAATAATTGTTTTTTGCAGACGGTTTTGGATATCTAAAAGCTCTAGCTGCATTTCTCTACGGATTAGTGGGTCAAGTGCACTGAAGGGCTCGTCCATTAATAGGATGTCTGGATCGTTCGCAAGCGCTCTTGCGATGCCTACTCGCTGACGCATACCGCCAGAAAGCTCATCAGGATATTGGTTTTCATAGCCTTTAAGACCGACCGTCTCTAAATGCTTCTGAGCAATTTCCTGACGCTCCTTCTTGGACATTCCTCTAATTTCTAATCCATACTCGATATTTTCTAATACGGTACGGTGACTAAACAGTCCAAAGTGTTGAAATACCATTGCTATTTTCTTTTGACGATAGAATTTTAACTGTGTCTTATTGTAATCGACCACATTTTCCCCATCGACATAAATAGCACCTGAGGTAGGTCTATTCAATAAATTCAAGCAACGGATTAGGGTAGATTTGCCACTTCCAGACAGCCCCATAATGACGAAGGTCTCTCCTTCCATGATTTCCATAGAAGCATTGTACACTCCAACAGTATGCCCTGTCTTAGCTAATATCTCTTCCTTTGGTACACTCTTCTCTACCATTGGGATAATTTTTTTAGGGCGTGGTCCAAATATTTTGGAGACATTTTCTAGTTTTAATTTTACTGTCATGCTGCATCCCTCCTATGCTTCTGAAGGCGATTTGCAATTCCTCCGGTAACTCGGTCGATAATAATCGCTAGAAAGACGATACTAATTCCGGCTTCAAAACCTAGGGATATGTCAATTCGGTTAATCGCAAAGAGTACTCGTTCTCCAAGTCCCTGTGCCCCAACCATAGAACCAACAACAGCCATTGCAAGAGCCATCATCGTTGTTTGATTGATACCCGCCATAATTGTAGGTAAGGCTTGTGGTAGTTGAACTTTCATGAGCATTTGAGAGGAAGAGGAACCAAATGATTGTGCAGACTCTACAATTTCTTTATCTACACTTCGGATACCTAATTCTGTTAAACGGATTACTGGTGGTAAAGCATAAATGATTGTTGCAATAACTGCTGGTACATTTCCTAGTGGAAAGAAGAAAATTACTGGTATTAAGTAGACAAAGCTCGGCATTGTCTGCATTGCGTCTAATATTGGGCGCATGATTCTAGACATGGACTTACTAAAAGCCATTCCAACGCCTAGCGGAATGCCTATTACAAGAGATAAAATTACGGAGATTAGAACGATGGAAATCGTGGTCATCGTTTCCGGCCACAAATCAAAGGAGCCTATTAAGAAGATAAATGCCCCATAAAGCAATCCTCCATAAATATTATTAAAATACCACCCTATTAAAAAGATGATAACAATAAATAACCACCAAGGTATTGCTAATAGACCTGCCTCTAAGCCTTTAATCATAGAGGAAGAAATAATAAAGATAAAATCAAAGAATGCATCAAAGTTCGCGGCTAAAAAATCTACGAATTTTTCTACTACATCCCCGATTGGAAAACGTACATCTGGAAATTCTGTCATATAGTAGGACTGCAAAACATACAGTCGCAGGTCACCTCTCTTTTAGTTAGATTGAGTTATGAATTATTTTAAAGAAGCTTTAACTTTTTCTGCCACTTCTTCTGACACCCAAGCTGTCCAAATATCTTCATACTCTTTCATCCACCAAATAGCGGCTTCATCTGCTTCCACATCATTTTCTTGCATGTAATCTAAAGCACTTTCAGTTAAATCATTACTAGTTTCATAGTTACTTAAAAAGTCTACTACTTCCTTAGCTTGTGTTGGTAAATCTTTATGAACAGCAACCACTACATCATTCGGAGGAAATTCAGTTCCCTTCGAATCATTCCATGTTGCTTCATCGTATGGTGCGTCTTCTAATAGAGTTAAATCGTAGCTTGCTGTTACCCACGTTGGTGACCAATAATAACCTACCCACGGCTCGCCTTTTTTATATGCGCCAGCTAAATCTGCAACAATGGCAGAATCAGAGCCAGGTGCTAGATAGTTATATTGTTCGTCAAGGCCATATGTTTCAAGTTTCGTCCCCAAATACTCACTTACTACCCAACTGGATGGAGCACCGACCACTCGGCCTTTACTGCTATCTTCGGGATCTTGGAAAATTTCTGGATACTTCTCTAAGTCTTGAACTGTTTTTAAATCTGGAGCGATTGGTTCAATACCTCGTTCTGCATCTCCTTCTATCACGTAAGTTGGAACATATAATCCTTGCGCGTTATCAGCGAAATTAGTAGCTACCTTTATGATATCTCCACTTTCAATTGCTTTTTCATAGACATCTTTAATGTTATCGGTCCATACTTCCATATAGACATTTATGTCGCCCTTCTCAAGTGACTGCATTGTTGCTGCTGTTGTTCCACTTGTTACTTCGGTTTCATAACCATAACCTTCTTCGACGATTGTTTGAGCTATGCTATTGTGTAGGCGAATACTATCCCACCCTGCATCAGCAAACTTAATCACCTCAATATTGTCCTTGCTTGTCTCACTGCCACAGGCTGCAAGTACTAAAAGCGTGCAAAGTGAAAAAAATAACATAATCTTTTTCATTAGTTTGACTACCTCTTTTCATTCAGTTTTTAAATTAGACGTTCGATCGTTCCTCCTTCAAAATCTATAAATAATTGCTAAAATACTAAACAATTAAACTTCCCTGAATTTGGAAATTAAAGGACGCCTAATTTATAACTACTAATACTACTAAACAAATTTGTATATTGCAAATTTACTTAATAAATGATTGTTATTATTCTATCTTTATCTGAATATTATGTATCATTTTTATAGTTATTTATCATTAAATAATTAGTAAACCCTAGACAATCTATTCATACAAATAACGACGTAATTATTAATTATTTGTTATAATTCTTTTTTTGCTCGAGGGTGGCTTTGTCTAGGAGAAAGTATGCAGATAAATAGAGTAGATTTTGAATTTATCACCGTTCGGGGAAGGTTTATCACCGTTCACGCGAGTTTATCACCGTTCGTAGAGATTTATCACCGCTCATTAAGGTTTTATCACCGTTCATGGGATTTTATCACCGGTAGGGTTAATTTTTATTTTTTATCACCTTGCAAAACCTAAAAAAAGCCATGAACGCTATGTTCATGGCTTCTCTTACACTTTAAACCACTCTGTTTTCTGGTACCCGTTCCTCTAAAGCATCTTCAATGGCCGTAGCATTTATTTGCATCATAGCAAGTCTTGTATAAATACTGGCACTACCGATGTGGGGTAGGACAGTCACGTTAGGTAAAGTTAATAGTGGATGATCTAATGGAACTGGCTCCGTTTCAAAAACGTCTAGACCCGCAGCCCAAATGCTTTTGTTGACTAGGGCATCATAAAGAGCCTGCTCATCAACTATTCCTCCTCGTGCCACATTAATAAGAGCTGAGGTTTCCTTCATCATTTCCAGTTCTTTTTTCCCAATTAAGCCTCTAGTTTCTGGAGTGAGAGGAGTCAATATGACAACAAAATCTGACTCCTTTAGTAGTGTCTCAAGCTCCACATATGTAAAGTTATACTGTTGCTCAGATTCTAATTTTCTTGTTCGATTATGGTATAAGACCTTCATATCAAACCCTTTTGCACGGCGTGCAACCGCTTCACCGATTCTCCCCATGCCTATAATTCCTAAGGTTGATCCAAAAACGTCCATGCCAGTCAGTTGCATCGGCGTCCAAGACTTCCATTTCCCTGCACGAATATCCTGCTCCGCTTCTGTAATACGACGGGCAGTTGCTAGTAATAAGGCAAATGTTAAATCTGCTGTAGTTTCCGTTAATACACCAGGCGTATTGGTTACAATAATCCCTTTTTCTTTTGCAGCCTCGATATCAATGTTATTATAGCCGACCGCAAGATTAGATATAATTCTTAGATTTGGTAGGCTTTCTATCAGTTCCCGGTCCACTTTATCCGAGAGAACGGTCCACAAAGCATTACAATCCTTTGCCTCTTTTTTAATATCCTCGTACTTCATTGGAATTTCTTCGCTATGCCACATAATGACTTCAAATTTTTCTCTTAGTGGTTGTACAATCTCTTCCGGTAACTTTCTAGTAATAAAAATTTTATACATCCAATTCCCCCCTAATGATTTTCTGATAATTTAAGCATCGCTGATTTGAGAAAAGAATTCAACTGTATTTACAATAATATTTTTATACGCTATACTGTGGTCACATAAAAAAACAGATTGTGTAAATCTTACATAATTGGAAAACTACATACCGTTTCTGCACTAGGGGTGCCCACTTTGGCTGTGATGAGAGCTTTTTAAGCTCCGATCCCTTATTACTCGATCAGGATAATACCTGCGTGAGGAAGTGCGGTGACTTTCCTTTTTTTCATAAGGTTAGTGGCTGCATCTTCACGGATGTAGCTTTTTTTTATGAAAAATTTTAAGGAGGGTTTTGAATGGAATGTGGTTTAAGTCCAATTGTAGGGTTTCGTTTCTCCCTACATCCAATGAGCAATGAGTTTATCAGTATTATTAAGGGGGCGTTACAGGATACAGACACATCGAATGTGTGGATGCATACGGATGACGTATCGACTGTGATCAGGGGAAAACAAGCTCATGTATTCAATGTGGCAAAATCAATAGCTTTAAATGCAGCTAAAACTGGGGTACATGTGGCTCTCTCAGGAACATTTTCAGCGGGCTGTCCAGGTGACACAGCAGCTGACGTTTATTTAGAAAGAGGAGATGAAGTTGCTAATATGGATGCAACTAAACAATATGTGTCCTCTCAATTTGCCTTATATCCAATGAACAATCCAAACTACATGGATGTTATCTACAAAGAGATTCAGCATGCGAAAGACGCTGATATATTCAATGAGTCCATGCATTATGCAAGCGGGATTCACGGGGATATCCATGATGTATTTGCCTTCTACGAATCTACCTTTAGCAGAGCCAGATCAGAGGAGCACAAGCATTTAGTAATGACTTTATCGATGAGCATTAACAGTCCTTCTCATGGAGATAATCTTCATGCTTAAAACATGGAAGCTAAAAGAGATTATTTTAATGTCTATCTTTGCAGTAGTATTTGGGATTGTGTATTTACTATTCCTTCATGTCGGAAATATTTGGTCAGGGTTTATTGGCCCAATCGCATATGAATGGATTTTTGGAGTATGGTTTATCGTTTCTATCATCTGTATGTATATTATTCGCAAACCAGGAGCTGCTGTAATCTCTGAAACTATTGCAGCCGCAATAGAGGTGCTTTTAGGTAATGCAGTGGGACCACGACTTATCCTTTCGGGTGTCATTCAAGGATTGGGTGCAGAGGCAGTATTCGCAGCTACCGGCTATAAACGATTTGATCTTTGGGTATTAATGCTTGCTGGTGCAGGATCTGCAGTGTTTAGCTTTGTATACGGATATTTTTTAGGAGGGTTTACCGTTTATACTACTGGATATGTCCTTTTTATGCTTGTCGTACGGATCTTTAGTGGGACGTTAATTGCTGGTGTAGGAGGCAAAGCCATAGCTGATGGTTTGCTTGCAACAGGTTCGTTAAGAGGATATTCTATCTCACGATCTAAAAAAGGTGATGCACGTGTCTAATGTTATCCGTCTCGAAAATGTTTCTTTTTCATTTCCTGATGAAGAGATTCCTGTATTATCAAATTTTTCGATGTCTATTGAACAAGGAGAGCGCGTTGTAATCACTGGTCCAAGCGGCTGCGGGAAAAGTACATTGCTATATTTGTGCAACCGCCTCTACCCTGACAATTGCGATGGAATAGTTTCTGGGAAAATAGAGCTATTTGGGAAGGAAAGCGATTCTTATCGACCAGGCGAGGTCAATCATCGTATCGCTACCGTCTTTCAGGATCCGGAGGCGCAGTTTTGTATGCCAACCGTTGAGGAGGAGCTTGCCTTTACTTTAGAGAATTTACTCGTGGCGCGAGAGGACATGGATTCAAGAATTTCAGAAGTATTGGAGGCAACCAGGTTAACCGCTTATCGACATTCCATCATTCAGTCACTTTCTGGAGGAATGAAACAAAGAGTCGCCACGGCTTGTGCGCTCATTATGAAGCCAGAGGTTTTATTGTTAGATGAGCCGATCACACACTTAGATCCCTATACTGCAAAGCAATATATTGAATGGTTGGATACACTGCAGCAAAGCTCTGGATTAACGATATTAGCAATTGAACACAAGCTAGACCTTTGGGAAGACTTCTTTCATCGTCGAATTAGATTAAAGGAAGACAGAAATTCGCTTATAAACGATGTTAAACGGGATAACAGGGTCCAACAGGAACTATCCCTACAAGTGGAAGGAGTTAGCACCACTAGTTTTCTTCAACCAAGCTCGTTTTCTTTAAACAAAGGAGAGGTCGCAGTATTAGCAGGACCTAATGGCAGTGGAAAATCCACCTTATTAAAAGCACTGTCCGGGATCCTGGCAGCTGAAGGCAAGGTCCAGCCCAGCTTGTTAGGCTATGTACCACAGTCACCAGAATTTTTGTTTGTTACAGGAAGAGTAAAAGAGGAGGTCTCTTTTGGCGGTGGATCAAACACAGAAGAATTGCTGGAACGACTTGATTTATCTAGCATCTCAGAGGCCCATCCATTTTCTATCAGCCATGGACAAAAACGTCGCCTAGCTATAGCCGTTATGCTTTGCCAGAACCGTAAAGTGATTTTGATGGATGAACCAACTTCTGGTCAGGACTCTGCTAATCTGACAGAACTTTTAAAAGTCGTAGATGAGCGCTCTAGGGCAGGTACTACTTTTCTAATCGTTACCCACGATATGGAATTTGCGTATAAGGTAGCTGATTCCATCTTATTGATGAGGAACGGAGGGGTGACAGGGAAATATAGTTCGACTAGCTTCTGGGATAAGAAAGATTTAATGCTAGAACATCAATTACTTCCTCCTAAGCGAGGTCCTGTCTATGCGTACTAGCCTTCATAGGATGAATCCGTCCATTAAGTTTGTGATCGTAATGATTTGCATGCTTTCACTAGCATTCTTTTTCGATCCATGGACACCACTAGTTTTTTGGTTCAGCATTATTGTGATTCAAATATTCTTAAGCAATATCTCCTGGAAAAACTGGGCCTTACTGATGCTCCCTTTCGTAATCGCAGCTTTTGGTTACCTTTGGACCACTCTTCTATTTGCAGAGAGCGGGTCTGGAACTGTTCTTTGGTCCATCGGTTCTGTCGATATAACGGAAAGCCAATTGAACCATGCCTTATCCTTAAGCTTTCGGGTGTTGGCCTTTTCTAGTCTGAGCCTTTTATTTGCTCTAACAACCGACCCAATTATATTTATACGGAGTCTAATGCAGCAGTTGAAGCTGTCTCCTAAAATTGCTTATGGTATTATGGTTGGTTATCAATTTTTACCGCTTTTAAAGGACGAGTTTATACAAGTTCAACAAGTACAGAAACTGAGAGGACTAAGCGACGACTCCAATGTTTTTAAAAGACTGATTGGTTTACGTCGCGTATTGATTCCTATGCTTTCTGGGGCTGTTCGTAAGGCTGAAAGAGTGGCGTTCGCAATGGAAGCAAGAGGCTTTACGGGAGATCCTAGAAAAGTTTTTTATCATGAAGTGCCTATTGAAAAGAAGGATTTTATACTAGTGTTCTTGTTTATTTGTGTTTTACTAATTAGTTGTAGCACTAGTATGTGGCTACCGTAAAGAAAAAGAGTGTCTCCAGACTTGGATGACACTCTTCTTTCATTTATGGCAACTCGCTTTCCACTAACTCTATATAGTCCTGGTCATCTATTAATTTAAATAGGAAGTGATCTATACTTTTTTGCATAGAAAGGCTTTGTAACAACGATAAATCATCTAGCATGATTACCATCTCCATCCGTTCCCCTTGCTTTGTCTCAACATAAATAACTTGATTTAAAACAAAGGCTGTCGAACCTCCCTTGGCACCGATATGATTAAACTTTTCCTGATTGCTTTCATAGGCGAGAGGCCACTCCAATATATCTCTTAAAGTACTAGTGACAATTGATGAAAATTCATTGTTCGATATACGAGAAACAATTTCTCCGTAGGCCTCTGCAGAAGCTCCAGTCAACCGATCTGACCATATGCGTTGAATGTCCATAGAAATATCAGAAACATCCGTTACTGCGAATTGTTTAGATTTTAACAGTTGACTGACTTCTATAGCTAATGAACGATATTCCTCCATGGACATATTATTCAATCTATTTATTAATGGCTTTTTGCTTAGATTTTCCTTTTCCTTAAGGTAACTGGATATACCTAAAGCGCCTATAATCGGATAGATTTCTTCATGATTCTCAATATCCAACACTTCCAGCCTATTGTTAATTGCGTCTAGCCCGAGCAGTTCCATGAGATATTCCGTGTTAGCGTTCGAGCTATACTGAATCATCCCTTTAGCAACCTCCTGCAGTGTTGGCGGTCTTGTTTCTAAGCTATCTAACCAAGCTTCATGGGCACCCCCATCGGTTTTTGGAATGTAATAAACATCTAAATCCTCTAAACCTATTATAGTTGTAGGATCAACCTTTCCCTCTTCTACTTGGAAGGCATATTCCATCGCAACCACAATTTTTACGACACTAGCGAGGGGCCTGGCCTCCTCTACATTGTAACTAATGAGGACATTTCCATCCTTTGAAAAATACAGAGATGAAGTATCGGGATATTCTATTAGATGCTCTAAAACAGTATTAGACTCAGGACTTCCCAAAATATCGTTTAATAGCCAAAATAGTACTCCCCCTATAACAACAAAAATGGAAGCATATATGATTAACCTTTTTTTCGTATAGGTTTTTTTGTCCAAGAAAATTCCAAGAATAATAAGGAGGAAAATTCCTATCCATATATTAAAACTATAAAATAAATGTGCAAAGATAATCGCCAACAATACTACCATATTTATAATAATCGATGTAATTTTCCATTTACCTATGTTTTTTGCATCCTTTAGAGGAAGTAGGGTGAAGAACGCATAAATTCCAATACCAATCCACGTATAAATGCTCATCTTATCCTCCTAATACTTTCTTTTTAAAACGATTATGTTAATGGCGTGCCAAATCATTAATCCCGTCAGTAGAAACCATATTGCTAGCTTGTATGATTCATAGCCTATTTCGCTTATATATGAGTCATATAGCTCAATCAGGAACCATCCAAAGGGTGCAAACGGAAATATGATGCTGTAGGATTTGTGAGCGATTGCGTTACCTCTCTCATCTTTTCCTTCACTACTCCATTCAAATTTGAAGCTTATATAGCAAGCAACAAAAAAGATAACTACATAAACAAGCCTTAATATACCAAATACAACCTCCGTCACTTTCTATTCCCCCTCTTTCTTATATTGAAATACATCCGTTAAATCCACTTCAAATAGCAATGCAATGTCAAATGCTAGCTTTAACGATGGATTGTACTTGTTCTTCTCTAGCGAAATGATTGTTTGCCGGCTCACTCCCAATAAATCAGCAACTTCTTTCTGGGAAAGACCCTTTTCAGCTCTTAATACTAAAATTCTATTGGTTATATGTCTCTTACTTTCCATGTTCTGTCACCTCACACAAATTGTAATATATTTTTTACTTAAAGTAAACTATTTTTTACATATTGTTAGAATTATATTACATATTCCACTAATCAGAAAATATATGTATGATTAATGTAAAAATAGTGGAGGTCGTAACATGTCGTCAGTAGCTCTATTAAGAGGGATCAACTTAGGAAAGCTCAACAAAGTAGATATGAAATCGCTAAAGCTTCTTTTTGAAGAGTTAGGCTTTCAAAATGTGCGTACATATATTCAAACGGGAAATGTTATTTTTGATAGTGGAGGTTGCAGCGAGGAAACACTGGAAGAAGCATTAAGGAATGACTATGGATTCGAAATACCTGTTGTAGTGAGACCAAAAGCAGAATTAGAAGAAATACATAATCACCCACTTTTCTTGAATGACCAAACCTTCGTCATGTTCCTACAAAAGGACGTTACAAATGATCAGCTTGCTATATTAAAAGGAACTGTAGAGGACGATTTTATTGTCCTACATAATCGAAACTTGATCATCCACCATACTAAAAACTATCATCAAACTAAATATACAAATACCTTTTTTGAAAAGAAGCTTCAAATGGTCTCAACAGCTAGAAATAAAAATACCGTAAATAAAATATTGGAGCGAATGTAACCTTTTTAACATAAGAATTACTTATCCCTTTTCATGATTTATATAAATTTTTATTATCAAAAAATTCCATTTATAATTAAGTTAATTCATAAGGGGGTATGGACCATGTCATTTACATTTAAAAGAATTGATCACATTCAATTAGCTGCTCCAAAGGACTGTGAGGAAGAGGCACGCAGCTTCTTTACGGGAATATTAGGATTGCGGGAAATAGAAAAACCACCTCTTCTAAAAAAGAAGGGTGGCGTATGGTTCGAGCTTGGAAGCTATCAAATTCATATCGGGGTTGAAGAGCCTTTCTCTCCAGCCAAGAAGGCACACCCAGCTTTTGAAGTTGAAAGCCTTGAAGCTCTAAAAATGCATTTAACCGAACAACAAGTAAGCTTTAAAGTAGATACAGAACTTCCAGGGGCTAAGCGCATATATATTAACGATCCATTTGGTAATCGTATCGAGATATTAGAATGGATTTAAGAAAAGGATAATCTAAGTTGCAAAAAAGCGCCTGTGAGAATCAATCCCACAGGCGCTTTTTGTTTAATTATCTTGTACTTCGTTACGTTTTTTCTTAAATAGCTTCGATAGAACCTCGTAAACGATTGGAACGATGATTAATGTTAGTAGCGTAGAACTTGCTAGACCACCAATAACCGTGATACCTAATCCTTTAGAAATTAAACCACCGCCGCCTGATCCAACTGCAAGTGGTGCGAGTGCTCCAATGGTTGCAATAGCAGTCATCAGAATAGGACGTAAGCGAGTTGCACCAGCTTCAAGAATTGCTTCACGCATATTCATACCTTCGCGCTCCATATGAATGATTCGGTCCACTAATACAATGGCATTCGTGACAACGATACCAATCAACATGAGAAGCCCCATCATAACAGATACGGAAATTGTTTCGTTTGCAATCCATAGACCTGCAAATGAACCGATTACTGCAAATGGTAATGAGAATAGGATAGCTAATGGTGCTATACCTTCACCAAATGTTACTACTAATATAAAGTAAACAATCGCAATTGCTGCAAGCATTGCTACTCCAAGCTGAGTGAATGTTTCATTCATATCTGCAGTTACACCGGCAACACCAACTGTAACGCCTTTAGGTAAATCTAGCTTTTCAATAGCTTTGTCAACATCTGCTGAAGCTTTTGAAATATCATCATCTTGAATTGTAGCGGATACAGAAGCATAGTATTCACCCTTACTACGAGCAAGCGTATTTAGAGCGTAACCCTCTTCTACTGTTACTAATTCAGACAATGGCATTGTAGTTCCCATTGCTGTCGGTACTTCTCTAGCTAAAATATCATCAATCGATTTAGGTGTTGCTGTTTGTTCTTGCTGTACGATAACCTCTAAATCATTTCCTTCTTTTTCAACTGTCGTTAATACTTCCTCCGTAGTGGAAGGACTCAACATCCCAACGATTTGACCAGTTGTTAAACCGTACTGCAATAATTCATCTTGAGCTACTTGGAATGTATACTCTACATAGCTGTCTTCAGCACTCGAAGAAACATCTTCTAATCCTTTTGTTTCTCCCATTACTTCTTCAACCATTGCAACAGCTTCGTTCAACTTATCTAAATCTTCACTATAGAATGTATAGCTAATTTCATTTGTCGACATGGACATACTTGAGAAGTTTTGGCTCTTCCATTCGCCAGTTTGACCAATGTTGAACACATAATCCTCGATTTCCTCACGAGCACCTGGGAAGTCTTCCATATCCTCGTCAAAGATCAAGTACATTAATGCGCCGCCTGAACCTCCGCCCATCATTGCCGTCATGTCATTTGCGCCGTCACCGTTTATGGATACTTGAGTAATATCAATATCCTTACGTTTAAGCATCTCTTCTTCAACTTTAGTAACGTTTGCCAATGTGTCTTCTTTTAGCTCACCAGCTTTTGGAGTGTAAGTTAAATACATTACTTTTTCTTCTTCACTACCCAAGAAACTGAAACCAATTAACGGTGTAAGCATCAAGCTTCCTACTAGCAATGCAACCGATACAAGGGAAGTAATAATTTTGTGGTTTAATGTCCACTCTAGAGCTTTTTTATAGCTACCAGCTAACTTACCTTGCTCTTTATGATTACTTTCTGTTTTTTCAGCGTACAATTTCTTCTTAAATAAGAAGTGTGACATTGCAGGTACAATTGTAATTGCTACTAATAGAGATGCACCAAGAGCAAATGTCATTGTTAGTGCGAATGGCATGAACAATTCTCCAACCATACCACCTACAAAGATTAATGGAGCAAATACTGCTACCGTTACCAATGTAGAAGAAAGGATCGGTTTGAACATTTCAATCGTTGCTTCACGAACAAGGGCACGGCCAGTTAATGGTTCCCCTTTTAAGTGAAGGCGTCTATAAATGTTCTCTACTACAACAATCGAGTCATCAATTACACGTCCAATTGCTACGGTAACGGCTCCAAGTGTCATAATATTTAACGTAATATCTAACCAATTTAATAGCAGTAATGCCATAAAAATAGAAACCGGTATAGAAACAATAGAAATAATTGTAGATTTAAAATCACGTAAGAACAATAGAATAATCAACACGGCGATTAATCCACCAAACAATGCTTTCTCAACCATTGTAAATACTGAATCTTCAATAGGAGCACCTTGGTCTAAGGAAACGTCAATCACTAAACCATCAATGTTCTTTTCTTCGTCTGCGATTAAATCTTTCACTGCATTTACTACTGTTACAGTGTTAGCATCTGGATTTTTTATAATTTGGATTGCAATTGCATCTTTCCCATTTGTACGGGAAACCGATTCTACTTTACCAACCACTTCAATAGAAGCAATATCTCCAAGTTTTACAAAAGGAGATGGGTTTGTAGCAGAAGGTGTAACAGGGATAAGCATTTCTTTCAGTTCGTCGGCTGTCATGAACTTACCGTCAACCGCTACTGCCTGCTCGCCTTCTTCAAATTCAAACAATCCTAAGGATACTGCCATATCACTTGCTTGGATCATTTGTTTCACTGTATCTTGAGTTACATCTAGTTCGGCCATTTTTGCTTCGTCATATGTAAGCTCTACTTCTTCAATATGCTGGCCTGTTATAGTAGCAGAACCAACACCATCTATTTTCTCAATTTTCGGTAGTAAAATTTCTTCTACTGTCGATGTTAGCTCTACGATATCTTCTTCTGTGCTACTTACGCTTAGGGCTGCTACCGGCATCATATTCATGCTTATTGCCGTAATAGTTGGCTCCATTGCTCCTTCAGGTAAGGTTATGTTATCTAAAGAAGACTCCAATGCGCGTTTTGCTTCATCCATGTCTGTGCCATATTCATACTCTACTTGAATATTAGACATACTCGAATAGGAATTGGAATATACCGATTTAACATCCTCTAATCCTTCTAACGCTTTCTCAAAAGGCATCGAAATATCTTCCATAACTTTTTCAGGAGTCGCACCTGGATAAACATCCATCACCATTAAGAATGGAATCGAGATATCTGGAATGGTCTCCATCTTCATTCTTGTACCTGAATAAATACCGGAAACAGTAATGATAATAGTTAATAACCATACCGCTAACTTATTTTTCAGTACAAAATTTACTAAACCTTTCACACTTGCACCTACCCTCATTTGACTTATCAAACTCATTTACTTATAATAATGACTAATTGGTCATTTGTCAACAATAACCATTGGGAGCGATAAGATATGGTAAAGAAACAATTAATAATGGATAAAGCATTAGAACTTTTTGCAAAGCAAGGTTTTGAAGCTACATCAGTCCAACAAATCACTGACCATTGCGGTATATCTAAAGGTGCTTTCTACCTTTCCTATAAATCCAAAGATGAGCTCATTACTTCTTTGGTAGATTGCTTTATGAAGCAGATTATTTCAGAAATTGACTACTCGGTCAAAGAATGTTCACATTCTGATGAAATGCTATATACCTTTTTCTACACTGCCAACAAGGCATTTCAAGAAAACTCTACTTTTGCTAAAATCTTCTTCAAGGAACAGACACATACGGTAAACGATGATTTATTAAAAAAACTAACTTATTATGACAATCTATTAAATGAAATCATTCTTTATATGGTAGACAAGTTAGATTTAACTTATGAAGAAACAAAATATGACTTACTTATTTGTATAAAAGGTTTTATGAAAATATATATCGATCTCTATCTATTCTTTGAATTACCAATCGATATTGACACGCTAACTAAGTCGCTCGTTGAAAAAACGAAAGTATTGGCAAAGCACTCAACCATCCCTTTAATCTCAGCAGATAGTGCTCAAATTATGCAAAAGGTTATAAAAGAGAACACGGATAAAGACAAGCAAATACTGGAGTTAATCAGTCAGATTCTATTAGAAATAGAAGAGCCAATTGAAAAGGAAACGCTTCAAATTCTAAAAAATCATCTCCTAACCGAAACTCCGAGTCTCGCACTTATAAAAGGTCTTTTAGAGAATATTAAAAACCATCCTCAATGCAAGTGGGTTTCCTACTTAATTAGAGAACAGTATAAGCTTTAAAGAAAAAGCGTCTAACCAGTTGTGTGACTGATTAGACGCTTTTTCTATGATTAATTATAAAAAACTAACTTTAATTTTAAAGCCTTTGCATATGAGTTTCTTTAAAAGATTCTTGGTACTTTAATCCAAAGCCAAAAAGTCTATCCATAAAAATATGGGCTACCCAAATGATAGAAATTATAAGCAAATAATCTTTTAAAAAGTAGAAGTAACCTAATGTTAAAAGTATAGGAAAAATAAAACTGTGACCAACATTATAAATGGTCGCACCTATTTTATTATTAATTGTATAACCGATCATCGTAATATCAGGAACGAATAATAGTAAAAAAAACATCCAGATTGGAAAGTCCAGCTGCATATAAATAAAAAAGGAAATCCCGAAAGCTAATCCGTTTTCGAGGTGAATTATATGATTGACCTTCACTTCAACACCCTTTCTATCCTTAGAATTCGTCTTATCTTTCTTTCCTGATCAGCTATTTTGAATGAGGTCAAAACATACTTTTTATTAGAATGTTCTTTATTGAAGGAAGCTGGTGATAATCTTGGTTTTTCAATTTTAGCTGCCTCTGATATTCCAAAAATATATTCAGCATGTTTCCTTCCATTTCTCAAGAATATAACTAATCCCAACAATTAAAAATAACCTCTCCATTATTATTCGGACGCCAATACTTCACATTTTTTAATTCATCCTCTGATAAATCATGAGCGTTAGGATTAAACGGATCATTTAAAAAAGCTGCTTCTAAAACTGTATAAAATGGACTCAGCTCAGTGGATAAATTATCATACTCTATAAATTGTAGCTGGAGTTCATTTTCATATAATACAATGGCTGCATATGGAAAATATTGATGCAGTAGAATCGACACCACTTTTTTATCTACCTCAATGTCCATACGAAAATAATTCAATGGGTAGCTAGGTGAAAAAAAACCAATTATTTTACCATTAGTCTTTCTAGCAATTTCGTATCCTAACTTTTTAAATAGGTCTCCATCCATCTCTTTCATTTCAATTGTACTATTTGCTAAGCCGGTAATATTCATTGGTAGCCTCATTTTATTCTCCTTATCTTATTTACTTTTTAACAATGTAATGTAGTTCTACAAACTGGTTGAAGGTTCTAGTCCCTTTCAATATAAGGTCTAACTGATAATCTCCTTTATTGAATAACGGAATACCTTTTCCGATTATAGTCGGAGCAACAGTTAAAATAATTTCATCCACTAGTTTTTCTTTTAGAAAGTTTTGTAATAATTCGCCTCCACCGACAAGCCAAATGTTACTTCCTTCGCTACTTTTTAGTTCGCCGGTTAATTGCACTATGTTACCATTCGTAAACTGAACATCTTCGGTATCTTCCATAGTTAATCTTGTAAATACGTAACATTCTTTATTTTTATATGGAAATTCTCCTGATTCATGCTTTATTATCCAGTCATATGTTTTTTTACCCATTAAAACGGTATCTACCGTCTCATAAAACTCTGATATTCCATTATCACCCTCACCCTCTACATTAAATAGCCACTCTAAAGAATCATCTTCCGTAGCTATATATCCGTCTAAGCTAGCAGCAATATATAAAATCAAGTTTCGTTTATTATTCATTTGTATCTCCTTTTGTGATCTGTTTTCATTCAGTATATTTTAATTTTTGGCTATGTTAAACGTAAAGCTGATAGAAGTATACATAAAAAACGAGCTAGGATGTTTTCTACTGGCTCATTTACTTTGATATTATTTTTTACTGAAGCACGTGTTAGCTAAATAAGCATCTTCTCTTTTATTACACATTATCTACTTACTGCGAAGCAACCCTAATTACTCTTTACAGTTGGATTTCATCTTGAATAAATACGATATGATGGAAATGGAGAAATATACGAAAACTACAGCTATCGAACGAAAACTTCGTGAGCTAATTAAAATTCGTGCTTCTCAAATTAACGGATGTGCATTTTGTTTGAGTATGCATACAACCGATGCCCCAAAAATGGGTAAAACCGAACAGCGACTTTACTGTGTCAATGCATAGAAAGAGTGAATTCTACACTGAAGCAGAAAAAGTTGCTTAAGAATTGACAGAGCACGTGACATTAATCCCAATGAAACGTGTTCCAGACGAACTTTATCAGCGAACTCGAGAACATTATGACCAGAAACAATATGTAGGTCTTGTTCTAATTTTCAATCAAATCAACAGTTGGAACACAATTTGTATTTATTATAAAGAGAAAAATATTAGGAATAAGACGATTAATTATAATAAAGCTTATATCCCCTAATTTAGTAGAAAATTTATAACGATAATAGTAATGGAGCACCAAAAAATATTATTTAGCAGACAATTTTAATTACTAGTGATAAGATAAATTAAAATCCATCTTTTAGTAGAAAAGGAAAAATAGAAAATGACTAATATTAAAATTTTAAATTCGAATTCAGCCATTCATCCAAATCTACAAAACTATTTAGAAATCTTACCTATATTCCACTCGATGTTACCAGACATAGCTATTGGATTAACAAATACGCAAGAATGGATTGCTTATCATCCTGGGCGTAAAATAGATATAGGAGCAAGAGCTGGTACTAAAATCAATCCACGCGAACCATTAGCAGATTGTATTAAAAACATGATAGTAATAAGCGAAGAAGTTCCATCCGAATTCTTTGGAATTCCGTTTACTGGATCAGCTGCACCTATTGTAGATAATGGTCAGGTCATTGGAGCATTAGCCATTCAATTACAAAAACAAAACGAAAAACAACTTAGAACCATTTCAGAGCAGATTGAACAATCACTTGAACAAGCTAATAATCGTGTTGTATCTATAACAGATGGCTCGGAAGGTCTCTCGAAAATAAGTAATGTATTGTTAGAAAAGTCCAATCGTGCTTCGGAAGAAGTGAATAATACGGATGAAGTACTAAATTTCATTAAGAGAGTCGCTAATCAAACAAATCTTTTAGGGTTAAATGCTGCTATTGAAGCAGCAAGGGCTGGTGATAAAGGTCTTGGCTTCACAGTAGTCGCTAATGAAATAAGAAAACTTTCTTTAGAAACAGTTTCTTCCACAGAAAAAATAAGACAAACATTAACTAACATCCAAGAGTCTGTGAATGAGATTACAGCTTCCATACAAGAGGTTGTTATTGTTGGACAAGACCAGGTATCCTCTACTGAAGAAATCTCTAACATCATTACCAAAATTCACTCGATGAGTAAAGAGTTAAACAAGTATGCTTCCGAATTATAAAAATAAAGAACGTATTTAAATAGAACCTCCTGACATTAATCGTTTTGATTTAGTCAGGAGGTTCTTATTTGATAATCCAACAACTCATAATAGTTTGTGTGACTGTTGTTTTTAAACACTTTCCAATGAATGCTTCCTCGTCTTCGACTTTTGTTCTTTTTATATCAAACTCTTCTGGTAAAAAAAACAAAGAAATTTCACTATTTCATCCCAAAAATACTGTAAAAAATCCAAATCGTCTTTACTAATAGTCTTTGAATAAAGACTTCTACCATTATTCCACCAAAGGATTGTGCATCTCTTATTCCCATAATTTTTTTCAATCTGGTCGAATAAACTTACCAACAAGGATTTATTTGGATTACCATTTGAGAAATTAATCCATTAAAATCTGTAAATTTGCTTTTAGTCTGATACTTTGGTCTAACGTAATTATGTCTAAAAAGCCTTCCCACGAATTTGTCATATTTTCACCCATCTCCACTTCAAGAAAAATCAACCTAAGCCTTTAACATAGCCTGATTTTGTTAGATTCCAACTAAATATCCATCTATTAAAAAAAATGCCATGAACACGAAGTTCATGGCATTGCTAAGATTATAATTTTATCAGACTAGATCTCTTTTCTACTAAAGATCATCAAAGCCATTATCAATTGCATTCACCTTTACATATTGGCGAGACTTTTGTTCGAAGAAGTCTGTTTTAGTGCCATCTATATTATCTGCATATGCTCGAATCCATTTCATCGGGTTTTCCACATACTCAGGGTAGATTTCATTTAAACCGATGAGACGTAGCATTTTATTGGCACGGTATTTAATATACCCTTGCATATCTTCTATATCGATTCCATCGATATCATGTAGCACATAATTGGACCATTCTATTTCTAGTTGGACAGATTCTTTAAATTGCTCATAGACCCACCCTATAAATTCATCGTTATTTAGCTCTGGATTTTCAGCTAGCGTTGCTCTGAATAGCTCTGATATAAACCGGCCATGCTCTAGCTCATCTCGGTTGATGTAGCTAATCATCGTAGAAGTACCTACCATTTTGTTATAACGAGCAAGATTATAAAAGAAGGCAAAGCCAGAGTAGAAAAATAGTCCTTCTAATAACGTTGTATAAGTTAGCGTCTTTAATATGTTTTCCGTCGTTGGATTCTCTACAAATTCATTGTAGTACTTGGCAATGTTTTGATTGCGCTTAATTAGCACTTCATCCGTTCTACCAAAATCAAATGCCTTGTTTTGCTTATCCAGCGATACAATGGATGATAAAACATAGGAATAGCTTTCATTATGTACGGCTTCTTGCTGTGCAATGACCGCCATAATGGATTGTACCGATGGATCTGTTGCATATAGCGAAAGCAATAGAGCTGTACGAGTTTGAGGTGCATCTAATGTCGCTAGCAGTCCAATAATTTTTAAGTAAGCATCCTGCTCCGATTCACTCAAGCTACCAAATTGCTTTATGTCATTAGACATATTTATTTCATCCGCTTGCCAGTAGTTCCCTAGCAGACGTTTGTACATCTTATGCCAATGTGGATACGCAATATCATTCCAATTCAGTATACCGCTTGATTGCCCATTAAATATTCCTGTTGATTTGTTTGGATTTCTTGGTTCTAATGTTTTTGCCTTTTGCATGATTTAAAACTCCCTCTAGCCATTTAGTGACAATTTTCTCTTGGCTTCCTCTTGGTGACTGTTCAATTTTTAAGCCTTGGAAAGGACTGTTACAATAGCAAACTAGTTTATCCACTGCCCCGCAAAATAGCTCGTCTCCACCAAATTGAGTATCGCCAGAGCCAAATATATAACTATTTTCTGGTCGATATCCTAAGTCTCTTAAAAAATCCTTCATTTCATCTGGAATACCCCCCTGATCCCAGGTGAAAGTCCCTATAAATACTAAGTCATACAGCTGCAGGTCTGGTAAGTCTCCTATATCGATGCAATAGGTATCCACCTGATAATGGAAGGTCACCAGCTGATTTTGTAAAAGCTCTGCTATTTCTTCTGTATTTCCGCTATAGCTCACATAACATATAATTGCCTTCATCAGCTCGAACAGGACTCACATTCGATAAGTTCTACCGAGGTGGAACGTACGTAATAAGTCGTTTTTAGCCCACTTTTCCAAGCTTCTAAATGTAACGAAAGTAATTCCTTTGCCTTTATCGTGTTTTGTACATATAAATTTAAGGAGACCCCCTGGTCAATATGTCGCTGACGTGCGGCGTTTTGCTTCACCGTCCAATGCTGATCAATGAAATAAGCAGACTTATAAAACCACGTAGTCTCTGAATTTAAATCTGGCACTGTAACAGGAATTTTATAATCCTTCTTCTCTTCTGCATAAGACTTCTGGAAAATCGGATCAATACTAGCAGTACTTCCCGCTAAAATAGAAGTCGATGAATTAGGAGCAACTGCCATTAAATAACCATTTCTAAGACCTACTTCTGCGACCTTTCTGCGAAGCTTATTCCATTCGTCTCCTTCATACTGACGCTTTTCAAAATAAGCACCTGTTTGCCATTCCGAACCTTCGAATAAAGGATAAGCTCCCTTTTCCTTAGCAAGACTTGAGGATGCCTGAATAGTTAAATATGCAATTCTTTCGTATAATTTATCCGCAAGTTCAACCGCTTCCTCTGACTCCCAACGAATCTGCTTAAGTGCGAGCAAATGATGCCATCCAAATGTACCAAGACCAATACCTCGATACCTTGCATTTGTGCGCTCTGCCTGGGGCACAGGAATCATATTTAAATCGATTACATTATCTAGCATGCGTACTTGAATGTTTATCAGTCTTTCTAATACATTTGCTGGTACAGCCTTTCCTAAGTTAATAGAGGATAAGTTACAAACAACAAAGTCCCCAGGTTTTCTGCGTGTGACAATAACATCATCCTCTAACTGGATCGATTCAAAAGTTGTTGCGCTCTGGTTTTGAAAAATTTCTGTGCAGAGGTTACTACTATAGACCATTCCTTCATGCTTATTTGGGTTGCTCCGATTTACTTCATCTCGGTAAAACATATATGGCACCCCTGTCTCTAACTGAGACCTCATAATTCTTTTCATCAAGTCGATTGCTTGTACAGTTTCTCGCGATAGGCGTTGGTCATTCACACATTCCTCGTATTTTTCTCGGAATGATCCTTCTCCTCGTTTCTCATCGTAGAAATCCTCCAAAGAATAACCCATTACCTGACGAACCTCATGCGGATCAAACAAATGCCATTCTTCTCTTGCATCAACCCTCTCCATGAATAAATCCGGCAAGCATATACCTGTGAAAATATCATGCGCTCGAAGGCGATCATCTCCATTGTTTAGGCGTAAGTCTAAAAAAGTAAAAATATCCTTATGCCAAGCATCCAAGTAAACAGCTACTGCTCCTTGTCGTTGGCCAAGCTGATCGACGCTGACTGCCGTATTATTTAACTGTTTAATCCAAGGTAGAACTCCACTAGATGCTCCCACGAATCCTCGAATAGAAGAGCCACGGCTACGCACCTTCCCCATATATACACCGATACCCCCTCCAAATTTAGATAGAGTAGCTACGTCTGTATTACTGTCGTAAATACCTTGCAGACTATCATCTACAGTGTCAATAAAGCAGCTAGAGAGCTGTCCATGCGGCTTCCCAGCATTAGATAAAGTTGGAGTTGCAACCGTCATATATAAATTGCTCATCGCCCAATAAGCTTCTTTTATTTTTTCAAGACGGTTTACTTTTTCGTCCTTCATAAGTGTCATAGCTATAACAAGCCAGCGTTCTTGTGGCAACTCTACAATATTCTTATTAAAATCCTTCGCTACATAGCGATCTAAAAGAGTTTTTAAGGCTATATAGGTAAATAGGAAATCTCTTTTTGCGACAAGGAGATTTCCTAGCTGCTCTAACTCCTCATTCGAATAACTTTCCATAATAGAGGGATTATATATTCCCTTTTTAGCAAGGATCCGTACGTTCTCTGCAAATTTTGTATAGACGGCATCTGCGGTTGTGTTTCTGCGTTCGGCTTGCTGTGAATAGACTTCTGCTAAATATATTCTTGAGGCTACAAATGTCCAAAATGGCTCCTGTTCATCTAAAAAGCTTAGTGCATCTAGAGACATAGCTTTAGACCAAGCAGCAATTGTGCCTTCCGGGTGTTTTTGTAACCACTTGTGATGCGACTTAACTAAGGGCGCTATCTTTTCTTCTCCAAATTCTACTATTAACTGCTGTAATACCTGCTGTTTTTCTGTATTCGTAATAATTGCCAATTCAAATTCCTCCCTATTTTTTATATACAAAAAAAGCGATGCCTCCAGCCTCTTCGGCTGAGTCATCGCTCATGATTTTAAAGTAGGAAACAACAAGACATATCGTTCGTTTTAAGATAGAGTCTCTCGCCCCCACCTCTCAACCCCCGAAGAAAGTGTTGCTTCACCGATAAAAAGGCAGGTCTACTGGCTCGTGTTTCTCCCTTCTGCTGGCCTTCCCACGAAATATCGCAGTGGCATATTCAACAGTCGTCTACACTTACAGTTGCGGGGACAGCTTCGGTCTTTCACCGAATTCCCTTTTAAACCATAACGGTACCTTTTCATCGTATAAATACTATATATTGTGTTTTGATTACTTATATACCCTAACATATTGTGTTTAAACTTGTACATAGGTAAAAAGACTATGAGTTAGGTCTTACATCTTATTTTCAGAATAACTCTGTCACAAAATTGCGAATCCAATATTTTCTGTATATTATAATTATAGCGACCTATAAAAATGGTAAAATATCTTAATTTTAGGAGAGTGTTAAATATGATTGCAAGCAATTCCGCGAGGTCGACCTCTAAGGACTTATTACCCCAAGGACCAGTTGGTATTGGTGGCTGGCTGATACTTCCACTTATCGGACTTATTACCACACCCTTTGTTACTTTTGCATATCTGGTGACCGATGTTTTCCCATTTTTAACAGCTGAAAGTTGGGAGAGTATAACTAGTAGGAGTGGAGAGTATTACCACCCTTTATTTGGCCCAATTGTAATAATAGATCTCATCATTTACCTTGCTCAAAATTCTTTAGTTATCGTATTACTCATTCTTTTCTTTAAAAACAAAACCATTTTCCCTAGAGTAATGATCACCTATCTTACCACAATACTAATATTAGATATTCTCATAGGCTATATAAATTTGCAAATCGTAGAGAGTGTGTTTGAACCCGATCCTTTAACGTCCCAGCACTATATGTTTAATGTAATACGGGCTATGGTAAGTACCTCGATTTGGATTACTTATTTTAGTAAATCCAAGAGAGTAAAGAATACATTTGTAAAGTAAACATACGATAGGAGGTAGTTCTCAATGACTGTTACTAATGTATCTATACAACCACATAATGGACCCTCAGGAATTAATGGTTGGCTAATTCTGCCCTTGATCGGTTTGCTATTTGCACCATTTCACTATTTACTTAGATTTTTCAGCCACGTAATAACCTACCTTACGAATAACATTTGGGTGACGATGATTGAATTAGATGTATCTAAAGGACAGCAAATCTTCATAAGTGTAACCATAGTAGTCTACTCCCTTATTTTACTTTTAACAGCAGTCATCTCAACCATCCTTATTTTTCACTTTTTCAAGAAAAAAAGGACATTACCAAAGAATATGATTCTTTATTAT
Source organism: Psychrobacillus sp. FSL W7-1457 (assembly GCF_038593405.1). Classification (NCBI taxonomy): domain Bacteria; kingdom Bacillati; phylum Bacillota; class Bacilli; order Caryophanales; family Bacillaceae; genus Psychrobacillus; species Psychrobacillus sp. FSL W7-1457. The sequence continues at coordinate 226,693 of NZ_CP151993.1, read as the reverse complement.
ATTGCCACAGCTGCGTGTAAAATTGTTTTCGGCTTTGCATTGTTTACATATCAAATCTATTATATGGAGTGAATCATGAGGAACGGTTTGAATTTGCTGCTGTCTCTATGATGTCCTTTATTTTTACATTTATATGGGCGAATTATTTCAATGAATCTCAAAGAGTTCATAATACATTTGTTCATTAACAAACAATCCAGCCCATAACTACAGTAAAGTCCTCATTACTAAATAAAATTAGTAATGAGGATTTAGTGTAAAACTATTTTCCTTCGATATAAGTTAATGTTTTTCCAGTAAATCCAAATAATATAGTCAAAATCGGGCTAAGTAAGCAGAAAAATGCGAATGGTAAGTACTCGAGTGTTGTCACAGCTAATACATTCGTTATGAAAATCCCACATACACTCCATGGTACTAGCGGGTTTACAACCGTACCAGCATCTTCCATTACGCGTGCTAAGTTTTTATTGGCCAAACCAACTTTTTTAAATTGTGCTTGGAATGCTTCTCCAGTCAATAAAATCGACAAGTACTGCTCTCCGATAAGTGTATTAACCCCAATTGCAGTAAATGCAGTTGCTGCAACAACAGAACTCACCTTCCTTAGCGAGCTTTCCACTTTCATCAGCAAGCTTTGCACGATCCCCAGTGTAAACAAAAGTCCACCCATACTTAGGGCAAGTAGAACAAGCCCAATCGTAAACATCATGCTATTAATGCCTCCCCTAGAAAGTAAGGAGTCAATTGCTTCCATACCCGTGCTAGATGTAAAACCGTAAAATAGTATATTCAATACTTCCCCAAAACTAAAAGATTGATGGAAATAGGAAATAAGTATAGCAACAACTGATGTGAAAGCCAGAGATAATATAGCAGGCACTTTCTTAATGGAAAGTATAACGAGTAAAACAAGAGGGATCAGTGTATACCAATGAATCATCCCTGTTTGGAGTAGTCCAGCTTGAAATCCATTTACTTGCTCGAGCTGTTGAAATTCTTTGTTTGGCGATAAAATTACATATCCAATTAGCGAAATAATGAATGCTGGTATCGTTGTCCATCCCATATTTCGAATATGTTCAAATAAATCTACCTGAACGATAGCAGATGCGAGATTTGTAGTATCTGATAGTGGAGACATTTTATCTCCGAAAAAAGCTCCTGAAACAATTGCACCAGCTGTAATAGCCAAAGAAATATCCATAGCGCTAGCCATTCCAATAAAAGCAACACCGATTGTAGCTACTGTTGTTAGGGAGCTTCCTATCGATAAACCAACGATACAAGTAACTAGAAATACAATAGCATAAAAAAAGTGGGGCGTAATAAATTGAAAGCCTAAGTGAATAAGTGTTGGAATCGTCCCGCTCATCATTAAGCTACTAACTAATATACCAATAAAGAAAAAGATGAAAATTGCGCCAAGACCTGCTTTGGCACCATCTGCTAGTCCTTCTTCTAGTTTTTTGTAAGGTACTTTCTTCATAAGACCATAAGTTATGAGTAATAGAATTGCCAGTAAGATAGGCATATGAGGAACTGAATCAAATTTTATGATACAAAGTGCCATTATTGCGATAATCATAGTACTAAGTAGTGCCGCCTCCGAAAATGAGGGGGAGATCGTGGAACGAATACGAAACATTGTATATCCTCCTAATAATAGTTTTTAGGAATGAAAAAAAACCTTCCAATCCCTATAGCTAGGGACGAAGGAAATCTCCGCGGTACCACCCTATTTGTCGAACATGGTGTATGTTCAACCACTTCATTAAAATTGAGTTTACTTAATTGTTGTAATTCATCTATCATGTTTACCTGAACTTTCACCAACCGTTCAGTCTCTTTTTGCTGGGTACATGCAGATTACTAGGACAATCACTCATACATATTCCACTTTCGCGATTCAACGCTTTCAATCGCTAAAGTTAATAGAATTTTATCATGTTTTACCGTACTGTCAAGATGTATTATGTTAAATGCATTATTAACGGGTATGTTTAATGAAAAAGACAGAAAACCATTAATTTTAACGTAGCCAAAAACAAAAGGATGACCCCTGTGAAAGAAGTCATCTCTTAATCATAAAAAAATATAATAACTGCTAGTACTGTCACTAAAACAATACGATAAACCTTAAACAGGATTTAATTAATTTGCAATTTCTGTTTAGCAATTATAAGTTCGCTCTAATTTATTGGTATTGGAGCCGTAATCCAAAACCTTAACTTCTTGTTATGCGAGCACTTTTTCTACCTTTATCTTCTGCTTTTTCGCTTTTAAATCTCCTCTCCAGGATAGATTTGTTCCCATTCTAATAATCATCTCTAAAGGACCTCGTTTAAATCTTTTTAGATAAAAATAGCTGCTTATGCACTGAAATACAAAAAGTATAAGAACAAGAAAAATACTGTTTAGCATTCCCAATGTTCCAAACTGACCCAAGCCGTATCCATAGAAGACAAAGGTACATACTATGCTTTGTGAAATGTAATTAGTTAAGGAAAGCTTCCCTGCACTCTCTAAACCAAGGAATACTTTACTAGCAGAAAACTTTCTAAATAGAAGAGCAAAAGTACCAATGTAAGCTATAGAAAGAAATTGTGCTCCTAAATGCAGAAAAATGTCTGTCCAATTGGAATCATCCCCAAGTATAGCTAATGATTTTAGCAATAGTCCTATCGGCAATAGTGCCATACTAAGCTTATACCACTTCTCCTCCTGTTCCATTTGTTGAAATAACCCACCTTTTGCAGCTGCCATTCCGAACAAAAACATTGGAGAGGTCAAAAGCGGTGCAAATAACAGCATAAACAGTATTAAGAAGGCCGTTTCCAACTCATCGTCCGTAAACAAGGGGCTCTCATTATTTCGATGATCCTTTATTTCTTCGTAAGAACCGCTTTTGTAGATATCATATGTTTTTTCTATGTAGTCAGAAATTCTTTTCTCTTCCTCTATTGATTGCTCTACTACACCATAACCGGCTGCCCCAGTCAGAATGAATAAAACCACTCCCCAGATGATTAACGTTTTCTTTTTTCTATTAAGAAAGAGTAATAGGAAGATACCCATCATCCCGTAAAAGGCCAAAATATCTCCTTCCCACAAGTAAGTCGAATGTAATAGACCTAATGAAAAAAGCAGTAAAAAACGTCTCCACAGGTGTCTTTTTACTTTTCCATTTTTATTTTTGATGGATTCTGCTAGTTTAATTAGCGAATATCCAAATAAAAAAGTAAAAATGGGCATAAAACTTCCTTCTACAACAATTTTTAGAAAAGAATATAATCCTTTATCTGTATCCGACAAAGAAAAATAACTAATTTCATCTTTTCCCCAAATACCGTAATGAAAGATTAAAAGATTGGCCAATAATATACCAAACAAGCTTAATCCTCTTAAGGCATCTATAAAGCTTATCCTATTTGTGTTCAACTAAAAAACCCCCTAAAATTTTCACCTTCTTAATTAGTATAAAATGGTAAGCTTATAATATATTGAAACCGACCTTAAAGAAACCTTAAATATTTATAGGAGTGAGTTAATTATGGAAGATACTAATATATTGATAGTGGAAGACGAGCTTGCCATCGCTGAAATGGTAGAAATCATTTTAAGAAGAGAAGATTTTCGTCATATTGATATTTGTGAAACTTATCAGAAGGCCAGTAGTTATATTTCCACTAGTCTTTATGATTTATATATACTCGACATAATGCTTCCCGATGGAGTAGGACTTGATTTAGCTAAACAAATTCGCTTAAAATCCAATGCTCCTATATTTTTTCTAACAGCAAAAGAAAGCGATGCTGATAAAATAAGAGGATTTATGAATGGAGCTGATGATTACATAACCAAACCTTTTAATCCATTGGAGTTAGCGGCCCGAGTTAAAGCACATATGAAACGCTATACTTCTGCATTTAAACCTTCTGATGAAAAGGTATATAAATTCGGCAATTTTATGTTGAATAAAAGTAGCGCAGAGCTAACTGTAAACGGAGAAAAAAGTATTGTTACGGGTAAACTATTTCATTTACTGCTTCTTTTTTGTGAAAATGCCGGACAGATTTTATCTAAGGAGCAAATTTTTCTTTCTATCTGGGGAGAAGACAGCTATATAGATGACAACACAATAATGGTACATATACGGAGACTCCGAGAGAAAATTGAACAAAACCCTAGTAATCCTCAACAGTTGGTAACTATTAGAGGGATTGGCTATAAGCTCGTTAATGAGGAGAAATAAGGTATGAGACTTTCGAGTAAACTATCATTACGATTTTTAATTTATTTTGTTGTATTCTATGCCGTATTATTTTTAGTGACATTTGGGATGTTCGCTTATATCATTTACGATTTACTTTCAAAGGAAGCTATCTCAGATATTCGTGCATTGGATACCTTTGAAATAGAAAGTGACATTCAGAAACAAACAGATGGTAGCTATATATTTTCGGAGGACTTAGTAAAAATGGCCAAACAAAACTCCGGCCATGTATACCTTGTAGACGAAGTAGGGAAAATTCTTGTAGCTACTGACCAAGAAAAACTGTCTTCACACTCTATTGAATGGACTGCCATACAGAAACAAGATCATGTTGTTTGGGAGTTACCAGATCAGCTTTTCATGATTTTCATAGAAAACCATATGGTAGAGTCGTTACTTGATAGGCTTTATATAAATAATGAAATTCAAATGAATGACGAGCTAGAAAAGGAGTTTTCAGCTGTAGATGCAGCAGTAGAAATATACAATTCCAATGGTACAAGAGAAGAAATCATTTATGGAGATACACATAAAGCATTAAGTAGCATGGAAATAGTTACGAATAGTCAGGACTACTTTGAAAGAAAAGAAGTTACAGCTTTCAAAATGATGGGAAATGGAAAAGTCCTAGTAGTACGAATGCCTAATATGAATTATCATCCCTTTGAGCCGGCCTTAGTAGATACGATGAAAAAGCTAGTGTTCTCCATTTTAGCATTTCATCTCTTTCTGTTCATCTTTACTATTCTTTTTTCTATCTGGCTTGGATATCGATTTGGTCGTCCTTTGCTCTACTTCTTGCATAGAATTGAAAAATTAAGCGTAAAAGACTACGAATCGCCACATGATAAAAAATTACGTTCGCCAAAATCCGGTAGATTTAAACGAAAATACCGTATATACGAGGAAGTGGATAAGTCCCTAGCCAAATTAGCAAATACATTAAAAAGTAACGAAGAGAAGATAATAGAAACGGAAAAACTAAGAGAGGACTGGATTACTGGGCTTTCTCATGATTTAAAAACCCCTCTCAGTTCAATCTATGGATATTCTACCATGCTAGCTTCCTATGAATACTCCTGGTCGGCTGAAGAGGTACAACACTTTGCTAAAACCATGCAGGAAAAGTCTATTTACATGAATGCCTTAATCGAGGATTTGACTTATACTTACCAGTTGAAAAACGATGCAATTCAACTTAACAAAGAAAAATTAAATCTCTTTAAATTTTTAAGATCCTATGTTATCGCCAGTCATTGGAATGATGTTCAAGAACCTAGAGGGAATAAGGATCTTACTGTTTATTTAGATGCAAAGCTATTTGAACGGGTTCTCGATAATCTTGTAGGAAATGCAGTAAAACATACTCCGAATGGCACTAACATTTACTTGGAGATTTATGAAAAAGATAGCGTAGCCTGTCTTGCAATTCGAGATGAAGGCCCTGGTATTCCAAAGGTAGTTTTAGACAACTTGTTTAACCGTTACTATAGAGGAACAAATACAACTTCTGAAACTTCGGGAACTGGGCTTGGTTTAGCAATTACTAAACAACTAATAGAAGCACATAACGGTACTATAAGGGTAGAATCATTAAACACCGGAACACTAGTGACTGTTATTCTTCCAAAGGAATAATAAAAAGCATTGGGAACTCCCCCAATGCTTTTTGGTATCTTTACAAAAATATAATACCCGCTAATACAGCCGCTAAAACTATTCGATAAATAGCGAACGGTGTTAGTTTAACTTTATCAATTAGTTTCAAGAAGAAGCGAATCGATATTAAAGCAAATACAAATGCGCTGACAAAGCCCACTGCATAAAAGCCAAAATGATCCATCTCCACGTACTCCCAGTTTTTCAAAAGGGATAGAAAGCTTGCCCCTGCCATAATTGGCACAGCCATGATAAAAGTAAAATCTGCTGCCGTTTTATGATTCATACCTAATATTACGCCACCGGAAATCGTTGAACCAGAACGAGAAAATCCTGGCCACAATGATAGACACTGTATAAGCCCAACAAGAATCGCTTGCTTATATGTAATCTTGTCTAGTGTGTTCGTTTTTGGATGTTTAGGTCCAAGTTTATCAGCAACAATCATAAGGATTGCACCTAGCACTAATCCTATTAATACAGTCTCTGTTGTAAATAAATGCTCATCGATGTAATCCTCAAACAATACACCAAGCACACCAGCAGGGATAAGCCCAACAATTACATGAGTCAGCTTTAGCTGTCCCCCTTTAGGCGCATCCTCTATTTTATATAAGCCTATTAAACTCAATAATCTTTTCCAAAAGACAACGACTACAGCGAGAATTGACCCAAGCTGAATAACAATTTTGAATGTATTAGCTGAGTATTCTCCTAAAAAGTCTTTTGTTTGAAGCCACATATCATCCACGATAATCATATGACCAGTGGATGAAACCGGAGCAAACTCCGTCATACCTTCTACAAAACCTAATATTAATGCTTTAAATAATTCTAGAATTTCCATAAGATCTCCTTAGTCACGTTTTTTAAAATACCATACTAAAAATGCAATCCCTACTATTGCTATAAGCACATAAACTATGTTCGAGTAGATATCCATATACCCTACGATATCTTCCCAGTTTTCACCTACTGCAGAACCTACAGAAACTAAAACTGTATTCCAAATAAGTGTACCTAGTGTAGTAAATAGAAGGAATAGCCAAAATTTCATATTTGACATCCCTGCTGGAATAGAAATAAGACTTCTAACCAATGGAATTAGTCGACCAAAAAATACAGCCCAAACGCCATATTTGTCGAACCAGGCATCCGCCTTATGAATATCTTTTATAGTAAGTCTCAAGAATTTACCGTACTTGTTCACAATCTTTTCTAAACGCTCTACATCTAGTAATAGACCAATCCCATAAAGAATTGTCGCCCCAATTACCGACCCCGCAGTAGCTGCTAGAATAACACCTACCTTGGTCATCGAAGTTGTAGTTGTCATAAATCCTCCAAGCGTTAAAATAACCTCTGAAGGTATCGGCGGGAATACGTTCTCTAACAATATTAATAAAAATACGCCAAAATATCCAAACTGGTTCATCCAGTCTGTAACCCATGCTTCCATTATACTTACACATCCTCTAACTTAATCTCTACCGACCATAACTCTGATTGACTACCTAATCGAATTGGAGGTCCCCAAAATCCAAATCCGGAAGATACAATCGCATGCATATTTCCTTTTTTCCTATACCCGTAATCTAGCTCAAAAATTCTTTGGGTAAACAAATGATTTGGCCACATTTGACCACGATGGGTATGACCCGACACGTGAAAGTCTACCTTCTCCCTCTCAGGGATGAGTAAATTAGACGGTGTATGATCCATTACAAGCCATGGCAAATTGTTTTGTTTTGGTGCCAGTTCGGATAGTTCTTTTCTATTTCTATTAGTTAAGTCCTCACGTCCTGTCAAATAGAACGTGTCTGCCACCATGATTGTTTCATCTAATAACATCTTTACATTAGAAGCTTCCATTTCCTCCACAAGTAATGGAATTTTCTTCCCATAGTATTCATGGTTTCCTAGCACCCCATAATTACCATACGTAGATTGAAGCTGCTTCATCACCTCGGACATACCCTTTTTTACAAACCATATTGGGTCATCGTCCACTATATCTCCAACTAGTAATACCAAATCTGGATCTTGTTCATTTGATTTTTTTACAAATCTTTGTAAATGCACTTTATTGGATAACAGACCCAGGTGAAAGTCAGATGCAACCACCACTTTCAACTTGTCCACTGCTGCACCCTTTTTAGGCATGGTAATAGTAAGATTTCGGACTACTGGTGAGAAGGCATTATATGTTCCAAGCAACATGATCAAAACAAAGATTAGCAAAACGATTCCACCAATCGGCTTTAAATACTCTGGGAAAATCCACACAAGTATACTTGCAATCGGGAATAAAAGAATTCCATACTGCATGATTATAAGCCAATAAGAACCTATTATACTAAAAGTTCTTAGTCTGTGGTCAAGTCTTGCAATAATAATTGCATAAGCAACTAAAAACCAAATCCCCATGAAAAGCCCCAGATTAATTGAGAAGAAAGCTTCTAACCATGTCCACACACTCCAGCCAAAATAAAAAACAATTGCGGAATAAATAAGGATCGCTAACGTTATAAAGCCATTTTTTTTCATTTGAGTTCTCCATTTTGTCTTTTCCCATTAGTATAGCAGATTTGCGTAATTTACTCCTTCTCAGCCTTAAGACCGAGGAGAAAATCATGTTTAAGCCCGTTTAGCAAAACATAAGGAGTTGGTAAGCTATAGATACAGACGAGAGGAGGAACAAATATATGAAAAAATTTGGTTTAGTTACACTTGGGATAATTGCAGGAATTGCAGCATTGGTGAATCTTGGTCCGTTATTAGGATTAGGGATATCCGCATTGTTCGTCATGGCAGGTGTACATTTCTACTTAAAAAGCGATTCAAGCCTACTAAAAATCTTTTGGGCAACAGTCGGTATTATTGGTTTATTGACAGCGATTTCTAATATACCAGGATTTGTTGGTATCTTATCAATCGTAGCTTTATACTTCATCTGGAAAACTTGGAATAAGGAAGATCTTTCACTATCTTTACAAAAAAAAGATGATCCATTCGTTAATTTTGAAACACAGTGGAACGAACTTAATAAATAAGGAGGAAACAAACATGACATCATTACTACAACGATTAAAGTATTCAGTTAAGGCAGATCTACACCAACTATTTGATAAAAAAGAAGAAAAGAATCCAATCGCTATGCTCAATCAATACATTCGAGAAGCAGAGAAACAAACAGAACAAACCGGTAAATGGCTAGAGCGCCAAGGGAAATTAAAGCAAGAGCTGGAAAAAGAATTGGCTGAAACATTACAGATGGCTGAAAAACGCAAAAACCAAGTCGAACTAGCTAATGCTTCAGGCGAAGAAGATTTAATTTCCTTTGCACAGGCAGAGGTTGATGCCTACAACGAACGTGCAACAACTTTACAGACTAGCATTCATCAAACTATGGAGGAGCTTTTCGGGTTAGAGCGCAAATATGAAGAGATGAAGCACAAAGTGAAGGATATGAAGGTCCGCCAACTGCAGCTGATGGGCAAAGAAAATGTTACTCGTGCCCACCACCAAATGGATCAATTGTTAAAGCCTGAAGAAAAGCAGAAAGGATTCGGTACTTTTCAAGACATGGAACAATATATCGAACGCCTTGGACAAAAAATTGAAAAAGAGCATGAAATCACTTCCATGGAGCAACGTTTAGAACAATTAGAAAAAAACGAACAACCAAAGGCAGAAATTGTGTAATATATAGTAAAAGGTTGTCCATTTTATAGGACCAATGAGGGGAAGGCAAACGCCTTCTCCTTCTCATGCATTACTATGCGAAGAAGGGAGAATACAAGCATGAAAGAAAACCAAACAAACAAGCTAGCTTTTTTTCTTATTTGTTTTGTTTTTCTCATTTTTATAGAAGCTACTATATTTGGGAACGGCAATATTATATTAGTCCTTCTTGGCATAGGAATGATGTACTTTAGCTTACGGAAGCAATCGAAATATATGTTCTGGCTAGGCTTTATATTTCTGATTTTAGCCATCTTTTCTATGTGGAGCCTACGATTGTTTTTAGTAGCTATCCTTGTCTATTCCCTTTATAAGCTTTGGAAAAACGAACCTATTAGCCAAGTGATTAAACCGTTTGGCAAGGTATATGAAGAAACACCAAATAGTATAATCCAAAACAAGCTATTTTCATCACAATCAACGCCATTTCAAGCCTATGAGTGGCAGGATGTACACGTGCAAAGCTTTTACGGAGACTATGTAATTGATGTCACTGAGACAGTGCTACCAAAAGGCACCTCCCTTATTTCCATTCGACAATCTTTAGGGAAGGTTACTATACATGTTCCATACGAGATTCCAGTTCGCATACATTACACTACCGTAATTGGTGAAGCACGTATTCTTTCCCGCGGGGTTCAGCGTCTATGGAACCAGACTGTCCTTGTAAAGGACGGTTACCTGGAGGAGGTTTCTCATCCAGCAGAGCTACTGATAACTGTATCCACGTGGATTGGTGATGTTGAGGTGATCCGAAAATGAAAATATTTCTAGGTCAAGGAATCTCCCTCTTTTTCTATCTAGTTAGTATTATTGTGTTACTTTTATATGTTGTCTGGGGATGGCCAAATGACGAAGCTTGGTGGTCATTGTTAAACCAGACATATGCACAAATACCTCTAGGCGTGTGGATAATAATTGTGCTAGCTTTTATAAGCTTCGGATTTTCATTGAACACACTTCAAAAGGTGCGCGGTCAAGAAAAGAAAATAGAAACGAGCTTACGCCCATTACTTGCAGAAACGTTTGAAACGAGCAAGAAAAAGTATACACAAACCAAAAGAATGCAGGCAACTGTTACTCAACTAGAACAGCTAATCCTGACCCAACGAAAAACATTACAGCGTATAACAAATGAAAAGGCTGAAACACAGGACAGAATTATTCAGGAAAGACTAGTCCAAGAAAGACAAAGATTGGCTAGAGAGCTTCATGATTCCGTATCCCAGCAGCTTTTTGCAGCATCCATGCTTCTATCTACCATGGTAGAAATAGAGGAATCTAAAAATGGAGAAGTCCCAAAAACCTTGATGCAAACAGAGAAAATTGTACAGCAGGCTCAATTAGAAATGCGCGCGCTACTTCTCCACCTACGCCCAGCAGCTTTACACAATAAAACCTTAAAGGAAGGCTTAGAGGAGTTACTTCAGGAGCTTCAAGAGAAAGTGTTTTTTACCATACACTACCGATTAGAGGAGGTTTCCTTGTCTAAGGGCGCCGAGGATCATTTATTCCGAATCGCACAGGAAACCTTATCAAATACACTAAGACACGCTAAAGCAACTGAAGTAGACATTCTCTTCGTTGAAAGAGACAATCTCGCTATTTTCCGTGTCCAGGATAATGGTGTTGGTTTTGAAGTAGGGGAAGGTAAAAATGGCTCTTATGGAATTCAAAGTGTTCGAGAACGAGCCGTCGAGATTGGTGCTACATGCAAAGTCGTATCCGTTCCCTCTCAAGGAACAATTGTAGAAGTGAAGCTGCCTATTGAAAGACCAGTAGTCCAGCCTATAAATATAGATATTAAAAAGGCCACGGAGGAGTGAATAGAATGATTCGCATTTTGCTAGCCGATGACCATGAGATGGTCCGTATCGGCGTTTCAGCTTACTTACAGGCTCAACCAGATATGGAGGTTGTAGCAGAGGCAGTAAATGGACTAGAGGCAGTCGACTTGGCTCTCAAGCATCGACCTGACATTATTTTAATGGATATGGTCATGCCTATTATGAACGGGGCAGAGGCTACTCGGGAAATTATTAAAAAATGGCCTGAAGCTAAAGTGATGGTGGTCACTAGCTTTATCGATGATGACAAGGTGTATCCTGCTTTGGAAGCAGGAGCGATCAGCTATCTCTTAAAAACGTCCAAAGCCTCACATATTGCTGATTCAATTCGTAAAACTTTAAATGGAAATGCCGTTTTAGAGCCAGAGGTCACTAACAAGATGATGTTACGAATGCGACAAGGATCTGGTCGTTCATTACATGAGGATTTGACTGATCGTGAACTAGAAGTGCTTCTTCTCATAGCCGAGGGCAAAACAAATCAGGATATTGCCGATACTTTATTTATTGCGCTCAAAACAGCAAAAACGCATGTCAGCAACATCTTATCTAAGTTGGAGGTAAATGATCGTACTCAAGCTGTTATATATGCTTACGAGCATAAGTTAGTCTCTACAAAAAAATAACCAAACCTCCTCGGCTATCATATGCTAATGAAAAGACAGCCAAAGGATGATAGACAACATATGACTCCTAATAACAACGACAAACCTAGTGAGCAACCTAACCTTGGCGCTACCGTGGACTTCTTGGGCTCTGTCGTCATCACATTAGGTTTCCTCATTGGTACTATTGGAGAAGGTATCACCCTCCAAGAATCCTTAGAAGAAAAGAAATCTGAAAAAAACTCTAAGAACAATCAGAAACTGCAGCTCTCTCAAATAGAAAAAAAATTAGACCAAGTGATTAAAGAGCTAGAAGCATTAAAGAAAAGGAGATGATCCTAACCATCTAAGGGTCATCTCTTTTTGATGTTTTAGCGTATTTAAAACAATGCTATTATTTTTCGGAAATCACTTGTTGATAGTAGTGCTACTTTATTATCATACGTATTAAACTTCTTAAGAAATTCAGGTTTCATTTGTTTTTCAAAGTACCTCGTCCATTGAAACATTTTTAGAAATATAGAAAAGGTTGGCTGGTAGTTAGCCTTTTCCAATCCAAGTGCTTGACGAGTAAACCTCTTTACAATTCGCCAATGTCTTATAGCTACTGGAATATCTAGAAATAAAATATAATCGGATGCCTCTAAACCAGGGTCCGTCCAATCTATATGAACTCCTTCGATTACCCACTGCTCCAATTGAATTGCACTTTTAAGTAAATCGTCTCGTTTTTCCACAGAATTTCTAATGTCCCCCTCAGGGCGTCTGGTCCAAACAAAGTTATCTGTTTCAAAATGAGGTATGCTATAATACTCTGCTAACTGTCGACCTAGTGTTGTTTTTCCACTTCCTACAGAACCCACAATATATATTTTCATCTGTTACTCCATATTTGCTTGATTGATCGAATGAATGATTCCTGCATGTACCCCTTCATGCCAAACAATGAATTGTACAATTGCCTCTACAGTTTCCATGCTATGTAGATTTCCTATCTCTAACGTATCTATTAAATAATCTTGTAGTTTTGGTGCTAAAAGTGCTAACACACGGTCTAACTGGTCTTTTAAACTAACTACTAGTTCTTCTTTTGAAGGAGGGATCTCCTGCCAATCTTCCGGATCTGTGCCTGGTGCAAAAAAAGGTATCCATTCTGGATGTACTATTTGGTAGGCAGGGATTGCTTTTTGAACTAAAATCTCCATTTGTACAAAGACATGTCCGACATTCCATCGAATGGTGTTAGAGAATCCTTTAGGCTTTACATCCCATTCATCTTCTCGGCATTGTTTGATTCTGCCAAGTGTGTAGATTCTTGCAAAGTTTAGTTGGTATAAAGATTCTATTGTACTCCCCCCTTTACTTTGAGTATATCATTTATGGGAAAATTCTGTCTCCTGATACTTGTTTTCTATTATACGAAGTGATATGTTTTAAAAAAAGGAGAGATTACTATAGACCAACCCCGTGGCATTCCTAAAACAATTGAAGTTTACAAACGATCTATTCATCGACTTCCTAATCAACATTCGCTTACTCCCCTTCTAGAAAATCGCATTTATAGTCTGGAAGCAGGCTACGCTGGCGAAACATACGTTGATAACTTTTTAAAACAAATCCCGTTTTCTAAGCATTACGCTATTTTAAAGGATCTTCACCTTCCCATTTCTGACTCGAGCTACCTTCAATTAGATACCATAATCCTCACTCCAAAATATTTAGCCCTCCTAGAAATCAAAAATATTCGAGGAAAAATCTCTTTTCAAAGAAACCCTGAACAACTTATACGTGAAATCGACGGTGAAACCACTGCCTTTAAATGTCCTGAGCAACAGATCATACGACACGCCCAAAAGCTAACATTCCTATTAAACTCCCTCAAAATTCAGCTTCCTGTGAAAAGTTTTATTGTTTTTGCTTCCACGAAGACCATCGTTATCCAGCCCCCTAAATTAGTGAAAGCCGTCATGGGCTGTGATATTGCAACTTCTATAAATTCCCTACACATTCTCCCTGATGTCCTGTCCGTAAATAAATTTAAACATCTATTAAATTATTTAACGTTGCACGCTACCGAGTTCATACCAAAACCTCTATCTCATATCCATCCCTTAGACCTTCAGGACATTAAGAAAGGTTTGCTATGTGGAAAATGCTTTCAATTTGTAGAAGGCAATTGCCCATCATGTGGTACATTAAAAAAAATAATGCAACATGATGGCTTGGAAGATTGGTTTTATCTATATAAAGAAACAATCTCCAATAAAGAGTGCATGGAATTTTTAAACCTAAAAGACAAGCATGCTGCTTCATACTTATTAAGGAACTCTAGATTATTTCCCATCAATAATACGAAAAGTCGTTACTACGTCATTCAAAAGAAATAAAGATTCACGAACGAGCAGTAGTTTGAGCGAGGACTAGGTATGCCGTTCAGTAACTAGGAGAGGTTCGACATAGCAAGTCACTAGTTTAAACCAATCCCGGCCTGAGTCTCCTCCCGGAGATGGATTACAACAATCAGCCGCTCGTTTACTACAATCAAGCTCCACTTTACGACAATCAACTAGTTTTTTACTACAATCAATGACCAAACTCTCTTCCCATCTATCGATTACAACAATCAGACGCTCGTTTACTACAATCACGCTCTACTTTACGACAATCAACTAGTTTTTTACTACAATCAATGACCAAACTCTCTTCCCATCTATCGATTACAACAATCAGACGCTCGTTTACTACAATCACGCTCTACTTTACGACAATCACCTAGTTTTTTACTACAATCAATGACCAAACTCTCTTCCCAACCATCGATTACAACAATCAGCCGCTCGTTTACTACAATCACGCTCTACTTTACGACAATCAACTAGTTTTTTACTACAATCAATGACCAAACTCTCTTCCCGACCATCGATTACAACAATCAGCCGCTCGTTTACTACAATCGAGCTCTACTTTACGACAATCACCTAGTTTTTTACTACAATCAATGGCCAAACTCTCTTCCCGACTATCGATTACAACAATCAGCCGCTCGTTTACTAAAAACACGCAACAGAGTATCCTCCTAACTAAGACCCAATCCCTTCACAACAAAAAACCCTTCCACAAGGGAAGGGTTTTCGATTTTCTTATTAAATAACTGGTATTTTCACAGTTACTTTAAACAGATCTCCGTCTACTTCGGTTACCAGGCTTCCTCCATGTAAGTCTACAATAGATTGAGCAATGGCAAGGCCTAGTCCAGAGCCCTCTGTGTGACGGGATGTGTCTGCACGCTTAAATCTCTCCGTAAGCTCTGCCACATCATCGCCCAGCTCATATTTCGCGATATTTTTAAACACAAATACTGCGTGGCCATCTGATTGGTCTAAGTTTATATATACTCTTGTATTAAGCAGAGAATACTTCAATGTATTTATAATTAGGTTATCTAGTACTCTCCACCACTTCTGACCATCTACATAGGACATAATTGGTTTTGTGCCGATAGTCACTCGGTAGTCAAGTCCAGACTTATCGATATCCTCTTGATGTTCAGCAACTGCCTGCTGCAAAAGCTGAGTTAAATCGACCTTACGTTTGTCTAACTCCATATTTCCTGAGGCCATTTTAGATACCTCAAATAAATCCTCAATCAATGTTTTTAGCCGTAATGATTTCTTATCTAAAATCGCTATATACGAAGCTCGCTCTTCCTCCGTAATATCGGGATTTTTCAAAAGATCCGTGTACGTAATAATAGAGGTCAATGGCGTTCTTAAATCATGGCTTACATTAGTAATTAGCTCCGTTTTTAGGCGCTCACTTTTCACTTGCTCTATTTGTGAAGTTTGTACGCGTCCCCTTAAGTCATTTACATTCGATGCAAGCTTAGCAATCGGTGATCTTCCCTTCACCTTAATTTCAGAACCATCATTGCCCTTGACCATCTCTTCGGTTTTCCCAATAATACGATTCAAATAAGCCATTCTAGATAATAAAATAAATAGAACAGGGATACCTATAAATAAAGTACAAGGAATCCATAATATGATTAGTTCCGGAACATTTGCGATTAAGACCGTACCTACCCCCCAGAAAAATACTACAATTAGCATAATAATTGTTTGTACTCCAATGGATCGATTTAGGAAAAACCCTTCTAACGATTTAATCCCATGAACTGTAAGACTGTTTTTCCAGTCAGCTGTACTTAACGATTCTTTTAGCCACGGAATTTGATAGAGAGTTGCTGCTGTTAAGATAACCGCAATAATAAATCCACCGATTGGTATATCATATCCTCCATAATGGAAAACTGACAGTATAGCTTCCTCAGTAAATAAAATTGCTAGGAATCCACTAACAAAGATTAATACTATCTGAACATCAATTGGCAAGCTTTCATATTTTGCTCTTCCTTTTTCAAAAATGAAAGATTTACGATTCTTTCTCCATTGAAACACAAACAATACTGCTGAAAGAATCCCTACTACAATGACACTATAAAAAATTAGCTGTCGTGTTTTAAAGTAATTGTACTCATACGATCTATTTCCACTAAGCAT
Organism: Psychrobacillus sp. FSL W7-1457; assembly: GCF_038593405.1. Taxonomy (NCBI): domain Bacteria; kingdom Bacillati; phylum Bacillota; class Bacilli; order Caryophanales; family Bacillaceae; genus Psychrobacillus; species Psychrobacillus sp. FSL W7-1457. Next base: position 210,003 of record NZ_CP151993.1, on the reverse strand, counting down.
ACTTGCTTCTGATATGGCAATGGTACCTTCAAAGCGAGTATATCGACTTCCAAGAGTGTCACTTAGATCCCTATAAGTGCCGTCGTAATAATCTTCATTAATTGCTGGTGAATACGTGTTAGGCTCCTTTAAATAGCCATTATCACTAGAGTACACTTTCTTAAACGCCATTTTCTTTCCGATTGTTCCGTTTGTGAATACCTCTCCGGTTTCTACATTTTTTAACTCGTAGTTAAAATCATCTTTCTCATTTAATAAATGGTTTTTTGCTTTAGCTACGTTTTGGAAATAAGCATCCACTTCTTCTTCTTTTTCTTTTCGTATTTTTTCTTCTACGTATTCATCGCTTTCAAAATTCTTTTTAATGTCCGCTATCTTAGCATCTCGTTCTGCTATGAGACTCTCCCTAACTGTGTTTTGTACATCCTTCTCCTGTGCTGCATCACCCTCGGCAGATGTCTCTGTCGTAGTTACAGAATCTATCCTATCCTCATAGTTACTCTCAATAGAATATATTTGATCCTCCAAATTTCCATAACGATTACGATGCTCTTCAATTTCACTAGAGGTAACTACTATATTTTTCTTTACTGCTTCTATATCTGGGACAGCCAACGCTAACGGAACAAGCGCAGATTCAAACTCATCTAATTCTTGTTGAAAGCTAGAACTATCGAAATAGTTTTTCCCTATATACTCTCTACCTAAATTTGTAAGAGTAATGAACGCACCAACGGCTATCACTACCAACACACTCAATAAAATTACTTTTCCTAGAGGGCGCTTCATCTTGCTCCTCCTTTCATTAATTCAACAATGTCTGTAAAGGTTCTGCTAATCTCCATGATGGGAATGAGCTGAGATGTACAATAAAATAAACAAATTGCTCCGCAAAGAATAGCGCCTATAGAAAAAAGAAAACTCCATTTACTTGTCGATTTTATAGCCAACTCCCCACACCACCTTTAAGTATCTTGGATTTTTAGGATCTGCCTCAATTTTTTCTCGTATTTTACGAATATGAACAGCCACAATATTCTCCGCGTTGTATGCTGGTTCATTCCATACTCGTTCATAAATATCGTGAATAGAAAAAACTCTTCCTGCATTGGTCATTAACAGTTCTGTTATTTTATATTCAATTGGGGTTAGCTTTACCGCTTCTCCTTCTACAGAAAGCTCCTTTGCCTCCTGATTTAAAATAAGACCATCCACTTCTATCACCGCTTGCCTGCCCAGATACGTCCCTAGCTTTGTGTATCTTCTGAGCTGTGACTTAACTCTGGCTACAAGTTCCATAGGATGAAATGGCTTCGTTACATAATCATCTGCACCTACAGACAAACCGTGAATTTTATCTGAATCCTCTGCTTTAGCACTTAACATAATAATTGGTATATTTCTTTGCTCTCGAATTTTAAAAGTAGCAGAAATTCCATCCATTTGAGGCATCATGATATCTAATACAATGACATGAACCTCGTTTTCCTCTAGCAACTCCAGTGCCTCTATCCCATTTCCTGCCTTCAACACACGGTAGCCTTCATTTTTTAAATAGATCTCTATTCCATCTCGAATGTCTTGATCATCATCCGTCACTAGTACAGTAAACTCAGGCATCTCTTGCTACCTCCTCACGTTTGCTTTCTTATGATTCTTATTGTAACCTTCATTTCTTAACATTCCAGCAGTATAATTCTGAAGAAAATCTTAAGAAATTATTTTGTTTATGGCTATGTTAAAGAGTAGGGTTGATTTATGATGCATAGAAAAAGAAATCTTTAAGTCAGAGAGTAGAATTGATCACCGCACCAGCCGGAAGCTTTCTTCGGGGTGAGCGATAAGCCATCACCCATCGCTTACGCGCGTGGATGTATGTCTTATCTGTCTCACTCATCCCGTAGGAGTAGCCGTCTGGCGCTCCAATCAATAAATGGGAACAGCTTTAATGCATCGATAAATTGCTTATAAATTTACTCGCATAAACAAAGCCGAAAAACTGTACCCAATCCCAATCCCAATTTCATCATCTATTTATGTTCTTAATAGCCATTTGAAAGTTCCTTTTTTAATGTTTACAGTCACTATAAAAAAGAATTGTTTGTCAAAATCAACCAATAACTTTAACAAAGCTTGGTTTATTTATATATTGTTGCACTCTAAGGTTTTGTAAGCTTAACTAAATTATCGGCATAATAAAGTACATTCAAAATAGAATAGAGTATTTTCTTTTGCACTCACTATTAAAAAAATCCACCTACCTTTTTACAGGTTGGTGGATTCATTACACGTTTCTTCTATACTAGTGCAAAGCTCTAGGTCAATGTCCTGGTAACTTATATCGCTAATCCGCTCTATATAAGAATTCACTACTTCACCAGAATAATTTTCAAATAATTCATTTACTAATTGATCTAGCTCTAATTGTTCCTTCGTTTTGCTCATGATTAGTCACTCCTTAGTCCATAATTGTTATATCTACAATTTCTTCTAGCTTAATAGGTATTAAATAAAATGGATCGTGAAGATGAATTGTCCTATGCTTTGCATCTATTTCTTCAATAGTACCCCTGTTATAAATATAGTGACCATTTTTCCAGCGTTTGATCTTCGTATCACCTTTAGACGTATAGGCTAACTCAAGCGTCTCTGATATCATGACATAATCGTATTCTGTCAATACTGGCTTAGGCTCTTTCTTTACCTCTTCATAATACTCACGAAGTAGTGAGACATGTTCTGGAAGCATCATAGATGTCCCCCATTTAATATTTCGGCGAGGATCTAAAGGATATTTAGATTTTTTAATCCCTTCAAAAAACTTATCATGAATATTCATATAACCTCACGTTCCTTTTGAAGAATGGGAACAAATGCTAGCACATTTTCTATTTTAAAGATCCTTTTCGTACCTCTTAAAAAGCAATAAGCCTGAAAGGATTCCTTAGAGACACTTAGCACCTTAACTCGTCTCTTACTGATTTCACCATTGTGTTTCATGTAAATCATTTCAGATAACTGATTGGCTTTCATTGACTTCAAAATTATTATGCGCACATTCGTTCCCTCCTATTACTTTTTAGTATACGAACATTTGTTTGTTTTTACAACTTGAAATTTTAGGGAAATGAAATTTTGTAAAGAAAAAAACGCCACTATGGGCGTTCCTAAATAATTTAAAGTTCCTATCAATCTACTTTTTATATTTTTCGTTCAAATCATTAATTACTTCAATTGCTTCCTCAACATGCTCGACATCAAAAACTTCAATATTTAACTTTAACTCTCTTTGAAGGGTCTCTGCTTCTTTTGCGTTTTCGCTCGGTATAATAATAAAAGGAAAACCATATTTGTTAACATTTTGCAGCTTTTCTCTCAAGCCTCCAATAGCTAAAACATTTCCCTCTGCATCAATGGCACCTGTAATAGCCAAACGTAAATCATTTTGTAGTTCACCTTTTATAATGAGCTCAGTTAACAGCAAGCTTAGCCCTGCACTGTCTCCTATCGCTTTATCATGCTTGAAATATTCTGTAAGCCTTGCTTCTTCTTTACCAAAGTACAGTTTTAAGTTCTCTCTCATCTCTTCCTTCGGCGTTTTTTTAAGTTGTAGCCACTCAAATATTGTCCTGTTCTTATTTTCGTAAAGAATTTCATTCGTTATTTTAGCAACGTTTATAACCTCTAGATCAGGGTGATTTCTTAAATACTTCCGGACCTCCTGTTGGCTTTTCATGTTATCTAGAGGCTTGTAAGAAACAGAAACTATAAAGATTCCTGAACCTTCTACTGTCTGTCTTGGTTCTACATATAAGTTTGCTACGTATGTTTTTGTAACGAACCCTAGAAGCGGAAGCTCATAACAAAATAGAAGCAATAGGATAGCTAGAGCAATAGTAAGTTGTTTTTTGGTCTTCTGTTTTCTTCGAAATATGAAGATGGAGATAATTAGCATAAATAAACTAAGGAGCAGTAAAACTAAATACGAGATACCATCTATAGCGTCTCGAAGGAATAAACCTAGTACTAGAAGATAAAATACGATAGTAATAATCACGGGGATAACATTTAGTGATCGAGTATAATTTTTCGATATAGTGGTCCAGCTCCTTCTTAAAAGTCTATACTAGTAAAGGGAAAGATCCTTTGTTAAGTTATGCATATGATTATGTAAGTAATGATATTCTTTTTCATCAAATGCCATATAAGGGGCTCAATTACGTAATAGCGTTTCACAGATAAATTTAGAATCTATATTTGATTTGTAAGACGGAAAATATCATATTGGGCAACCCACGAAAATCCGTCCGAGTAGAAATCATTTATTTAATTATTAGAGGTAAATACTTACTTTCAAAGACTTTAAACAACAAGTCCAGGATACAGTAAGAAATAAAGTATTTATAACACATTTAAATTCCATTATAATCCTATTAAGGCAACTTAACTATCACTTTTTCGTATATCTGAAACTTTCTGGAACAAAAACGGTCTAATATTCTAAAGGAGTGAACAAGATGAAAAAAATGCTTTGGAGTATGTTAACTATTTTTACGATCTTATTCCTTGCAGGCTGCGGTACTAGTAATAATAACGATGACCCTACAACAGGCAGTGGAGAGCAAGAAACAGAGGCGAAAATTACTACTCAATTAAAGGTGGATGCTACTGGAGAAGCAAATCTCCTTATCAAAAACCCTACCAAGGAAGAAATGACATTAACCTTTCCAAGTGGTCAAGAAGTGGAGTACCAACTACTAGACCAGGATAAAAATGTTATTTATACGTATTCTGCCAATAAAAATTTTACACAAGCAATTCAAGAAAAGAAAATACAGCCTAACGAAGAGATTTCCGTTAACCTAGATTTAGAAAACGAGCTTGCAGATGTACCTGCTGGAAAGTATAAGCTAGTTGTTTGGTCTTTGGCATCTGAACTGAGCGAACAAAAAGTGGAAACAAATTACGAATGGGCTGGAACTGAACAAGCAGAAGAAAATGCTCCTCCTGCTGGTGAAAATGGTAAAATTACTTTATACAAAGAAGATGCTAATGCAGAATTTGTAGAGCCTTACGAGGTGGAAATTGATCCATCTGGAGATAAAGTGAAGCAAATATTTGAAGAAATTGACACAACAAATGTAGGATTACTAGAATATCGTTTTGAGAATGACGAGAAAAAACTAGTTTTAGTAATGGATAAGGCTACTGAAAATGTTCAAGGAACTGCTGGAGAATACCTATTTTTAGGCAAAGTCCTCCATTCTTACTTTGAAAACTACCCTAAATTAGAAGAAATTGATTTTGTTAAAGAAGATGGTACACCTGTTGAACTGTCACATATGGGAGCTGTATCCACATTCACACGCGATGAGCAATATACAAAACCAAATTAATAAAACAAAAGAGCTTGGATCACCTCCAAGCTCTTTTTCTAGTTTATTCACTTCTATCATTCAGACAGCGTTCACATTCAAATAATGGAGATTCGACTTGCTCTTGGATGACGCATCCACATTCGCGACAAATCTTTGGATTTTTTTCACTCGTTGGCTTATTCATTCCAATCACCTCCTATAATTTTGCATAGCCTGGAATAGTTAAAAATTCAATGAAGTTATCCTCTTTCACTAATGTCAAAAATAGCTCTGCTGCTTCCATATATCTACCGTTCAAATAGATGTCATTACCGAAGTCAGCTTTTAACTTCCCTAGCTCCTCTGTTAATACCTGCTCTACAAGTGGCATTGTAATTTTTCGCCCGTCCTCTAGCTTTCCTTCTGGATGTCGAACCCATTGCCATACCTGTGTACGAGAAATTTCTGCAGTCGCTGCATCCTCCATCAGGTTGTTAATAGGTGCAGCCCCGTTGCCTCGTAGCCATGAAGCAATGTATTGAACTCCAACGCTACAGTTTAGACGGAGTCCTTCTTCGGTGATTGTTCCAGCTGGGACTTCGAGAAGGTTGTCTGCAGTTACCTGAACATCCTCTCGTTTACGGTGGATTTGGTTAGGCGTTGGCATATACTCGTCGAATTGCTCCCAAGCAACTGGTACAAGTCCAGGGTGTGCTACCCAAGTTCCATCGTGTCCATCCGAAGCCTCTCTTCTTTTGTCTTCTCGAACCTTTGCAAATGCCGCCTCGTTTGCTTCCTCATCATTCTTAATAGGAATTTGAGCTGCCATTCCCCCGATAGCTGAAGCATTACGTTTATGACAGGTTTGAATACAAAGCTGTGTATACGCTCTCATAAATGGTGACGTCATGGTCACCTGGCCGCGGTCAGGTAAAATGACCTCTGGTTGGTTGCGAAGACGTTTGATATAGCTAAAAATATAATCCCAGCGTCCACAATTTAAGCCTGCAGAATGATCTTTTAATTCGTATAAAATCTCATCCATTTCAAAGGCAGCCATAATTGTTTCTATCAATACCGTTGCTTTTATAGTTCCTTGTGGAATACCTAGCTTCTCCTGCGCAAAGATAAAGATATCATTCCACAGTCTTGCCTCTAGATGACTTTCTAGCTTTGGCAGATAAAAATATGGTCCTGTTCCACGTTCGATTGCCTCTTTCGCGTTGTGGAAAAAATATAATCCAAAGTCAAAGAAGCTACCAGAAATCGGCTTACCATCTATATGAATATTCTTCTCCATCAGATGGAGGCCACGAGGACGAACTAATAACACTGCTGTTTCATCCTTTAAGTGATAACTTTTTCCAGTCTCAGGTTGCGTATAAGAAATTGTCTTTCTTACTGCGTCTCTCATATTAATCTGGCCTTCAATCATATTCTCCCATGTAGGAGATGTTGCATCCTCAAAGCAGGCCATGAATGCTTTTGCTCCAGAATTTAGGGCATTAATAACCATCTTTCGATTGACTGGTCCAGTAATCTCTACCCTTCTATCCTGTAAATCCTTAGGGAGTGGAGCTATTGTCCAGTCCCCTTCTCGAATATGCTTTGTTTCTGTAAGAAAATCTAATTTTTCTCCATTATCTAGTCTTTCCTGGCGATCTCTCCGAGCAATGAGCAAATCCTTTCGTCGATCATCAAATGTTTGATGAAGAGAAGCGACGAATTCCAATGCTTCTGGTGTTAGAATCTCATGTATTCCTTCCACATCATTACCAACAATTTCAATCTTTTTTTCAGTTATTTGTTCCATTCCTTTACCCTCCCATTTCTTCAATGATCAAGCAAATTGTGCTGTTTCAGTTGAACCTTTCATGGCAGTCGTAGAGGAAGTACCACCGGAAACGACTTGAGAAACCTCATCAAAGTATCCAGTACCAACCTCACGCTGATGTTTGGTAGCAGTATACCCCTTTGATTCGTTCGCAAACTCTGCCTGTTGCAATTTGGAGTATGCAGCCATCCCTTTCGTTTTGTACTCATGAGCAAGCTCAAACATGCTGTGGTTCAATGAATGGAATCCAGCAAGTGTAACGAATTGGAACTTGTAGCCCATCTTACCTAGCTCTACTTGATACTTAGCAATCGTCTCTTCATCTAAGTTTGCCTTCCAGTTAAATGATGGAGAACAGTTGTATGCAAGCATTTTATCTGGATATTGAGCATGAATTGCATCCGCAAATTGCTTTGCTTCCTCTAGGCTCGGGTGGGAGGTTTCGCACCATACTAGATCTGCATATGGAGCATAAGCCATTCCACGAGCGATTGCTTGTTCTATACCAGCCTTCGTACGATAGAAGCCTTCTGGAGTTCTTTCTCCCGTAATAAATTCATGGTCACGTGGATCAATATCACTTGTCACCATGTCTGCAGCGTCTGCATCCGTACGTGCGATTAAAACGGTAGGGACGCCAGATACGTCAGCTGCTAAACGAGCTGCCACTAGGTTACGGATAGCATTTTGTGTTGGAAGAAGTACTTTACCTCCAAGATGACCGCACTTCTTTTCTGATGCTAGCTGGTCTTCTAAGTGAACGCCAGCTGCTCCTGCTTCAATCATTCCTTTAATTAGCTCAAATACGTTCAGTGGGCCACCAAAACCTGCTTCAGCGTCTGCCACAATCGGTGCGAACCAGTCAAACTCATCCTCACGACCTTCAGCTTGGTCAATTTGGTCTGCACGCTGAAGTGCTTGGTTAATACGCTTCACTACTGCTGGAACGCTGTTTGCCGGGTAAAGACTTTGGTCTGGGTACATTTGACCGGAAAGGTTTGCATCAGCTGCTACCTGCCAGCCACTCAAGTAAATCGCTTGTAGTCCTGCTTTTACCTGCTGTACTGCCTGGTTTCCAGTTAGAGCTCCTAAGGCATTTATAAAATCTTCTTTATGAAGGGAATTCCATAGACGTTCTGCTCCCTTGCGCGCTAATGTATGCTCGATTTGTAGTGATCCACGTAACTTAATAACCTCTTCAGGAGTATAAGGACGTTCTATTCCCTTCCAACGGTTATCCTCTTCCCATTGCTTTCTAAGCTCTTCTACTTGCTGTTGTCTGTTTGTCATTATTCAACACACCTCTCCACAATTTTTTGATAATTAAAAATATGTCTTTTTTACTGTATCATAACAGTGCCTTTTCTTGTAATCTAATATATAACAGAATGGTTTATTCTGTATCGGTTTTTGGATAAGATACTTTTTTTCAAGGACGAACAAGAAATAAGGCAGACGAATGGTAAAAAAAGAACTTGGAGGTGTATGAATGGAAATAACGAAAGACCAATTAAAGAGGTATAGCAATCTATTAGAAGAATGGATTCCTAAAGAGGCTTCCATTGCAATTGCCGTTAAAGACCAGTACATCTATTATTATGCAGGTGAGCATGACCTACAATTGCAGGAAGGACAGAAGGTTCAGCCAGGAAGTATTGCTGATTTAGTTTTTAAAAATGGCTGTCGAACAGAAGCTGTATTAGACGATAATTTGTTTCAAATCCCTTACTACGGAGTAGGCTATCCTATCGAAATTAATGGCGAAAATGCTGTATTAGTTGTTATCCTCCCACCAAAGCATGCTGTTCCAAAGCAATCCCTGGTTCGATTTCTTACAGGAAAAAAAGAAGAAGAGTGGAAGCCTGTACCTATTGAAAAAATAGAATACCTGGAAAGCTTGCAAAAAAAGATTTGGTTTTATGCAGAGGGTGACGCTTACAAAACGACTCTCCCTTTAAAGGATCTTCAAAGAAAATTGCCTGATAATTTCATAAGAATACATCGTTCTTATATCGTTAATATCTCATTTATTGATCGAATCATTCGAGACTTTTCCTCCAATTTATTAGTTGTATTAACCGATGATACAGAATTGCCGATTAGCCAATCTTATATGGCTGAGGTGAGGGCTGTTCTAGGATTTTAAAAGAAGAGGTCATAAGCCTCTATCAATAGACATAAATAAAAGAGCTACCATTTTAGGGAAGCTCTTTTTAGGTTGCCAAATACCATTTGTTTTCTACAAACAACTTCTTTATTATAAAAATAAGTAAACTGTCGGAGGATAATCATGGAAATTCTAAATACGTATATAGCAGCCACGAACACGCATGACTTTGAACAGGTCCGTAAAGTATTGCACAACAATGCCGTTTACTTTTTCTCCGATCAAACCTGTACTACTCATCAAGAGATACAGAATAACTTTGAAAACGCTTGGACGGTTGTAAAAGATGAAAACTATGAGGCTCGGAATGTCCATTGGCTCCATCAAGGTGAAGACTCAGCGACATGTATCTATACCTATTTTTATGAAGGGTACGTAAATGGTGAGTATGTTAATGGTGAAGGCAGAGCTACAAATGTATTCGTAAAGAATGAAGGAGATTGGAAACTCATTCATGAGCATTTAAGTAACCAATTATAATAAGAAAGGAGAAATTTGATTGATGAACACGTTTATTGCAATTATCCCTTTAATTCTTTTCTTTGCATTCTGGTGTTTTGTTATTTGGTTTATCATTACATTAGTACTTTCGAATAAAGAGCGTAATGAATTATTAAGAGAGATTTCTAGAAAGCTCGATAACCTCCCCCATTCTAACAAGGCAGAATAAAAAAGAGAGGGTAATTACTCCCTCTCTCCAGGCTTTGGTAATGGTAGTGTATTTTCTTCCACATGGCTTTCTGAGCCTTCCATTGCATCTGTATCATATACATGTAATTGATATGTGAAAGTATCATCGTTGTTCACCTTTATAGACATAACTTCTTCTTTGTTAGTTAAATCTGTGATAATTGGCTTCATTTCATTCCTCTCTATGTCTAACACATACAGCTTGCCACCAGCAGTTATCATCCCGTACGCGTAGCCGATTATAACAAATAGTCGACTTTCATCAATCCAAGCCACTTCTTTCGGTGTGTATTGCCTGTAAGGTTCTTCCTCCAGTAATTTAAAGATAAATGAATCCTTTGCATTCATGTTTTCGATAACTAAAGTACCGATGCCCTCTTCTCCAGCCTGTTCTCCACGTCCTTCTATTGTGGCACGATATGTACCGTTGGGTGAAGGAATCCATGGAGAGTGGAAAGTTGGTTTGTAATTAAATGCTTTAGTTTTCTCAAATGTATCGGGAGTTGCTTTATTTCTATCATCTTTTGACTCTGTTGCATACGTATATTCTTTTATTTCCTCTGTTACCCCAATAATATAATCGCCTTTTTCTTCATCCCAGTATTCAGATACCCCTTTTATATATCCATATCCAGGAGCATAGTAGCTTCTAGCTCGATACGCATCCGCACTTGTCTCTACAACCATCACGTTGTTCAAGGTACCTAAAGGAGTTGTAATCTCTTCCTCTAAGGAAACAATAACCCCTTCACCAAGGGTACCTCCATACCCATATGGATCTCCCACTTCAAATGGAGCTTCTAGTATCAGCTCTATGGTAGGCAAGGACTCTAACTCTTTGAATGTCATATTCGTTGGCGAGACGCCCTCTAGCATTTCTCTGTAAACGAGCTCTACCTTATTGTCCTTAATCCGATAAATGTTTTCGAACGCTGCCCCTGTATTACTCACTATTTGCTGAACATAATCTACGTTGAGCCAAGTTGTTTCAATAGTAGAACCGCTATCCTCATAACCACCATCAAAAGTAGACTTGCTATTGACCGGAAAATATTCTTTTAATAGCAATGTAAGATCTTCTTCATGATTTGGTTCTTCCAAGGGAGGGACCACAGTGGTTGGCGGTTCCTCTGCAGGTTGGAACGGCTTTTCTTGGAGAAGGTTTGGGACTAGTATGAAGCAAGCAACAGCTATCAAACCTGTAAAAGCTGCTATAGCTGTATAGCTAGCCAAACGCTCCGACTTTCTTTTTATGTGGTTCCCTTTTTTCTTTTGAATCTGCTCCTTCACTCTATCACCACGTTCGGAGGTGTTCCCTATTTTCAACAGCAGCTGTTGTTTAATATCATTCATTTACAAGCACCTCCCATTCCCCATCCTTTAGTTTTTCCTTCAATAGTGACCTAGCTTTTCTGAGCCTTGTCTTTACGGTACTATCTGAAATGATTAACAGCTGAGAAACCTCCAGGACTGATAACTCTTCAAAATAATAGTGTATGATCACTTCACGATATTTCAATGGGAGCTCTAGCACTGCTTCTGCCAGTTCTAATTTTTCATCACTTTCTATCATGACATTTCGAGACCTTTTAGTTGGTGATTTAAATGAATTAGTTAATGTATGAGTTCGATATCGCCAGCTCTTCAAATAATCCTTACATCTGTTAATGGTTATTCGTGCAAGGTATGTCTTCAAAGATGCTCGTTCTTCAAACTGCTCGAATTTCTGATAGAAGGTCAAAAAAACCTCTTGAACAATATCTTCTGCTGCAGGCCACTCCTTTACATATAAGTAAGCAAGCTTAAGCAGATAATCCATATGCTCCTGCATTACCTGCTGAAACCTCTGTTCTTCTAAATAACTGTCCAAATTCTATCCCCCTTCCTACCCCTTTTAATAATAGACGAGGCACCTATACAGCACGTTTTGAAAACGTACATATTAATAAAAGCTGCTTCGACTCTTGCTCGAAACAGCTTGTTAATTTAAAAACAGTATTTTCCTTGTATATGGGTTAAAGATTACAACAATTTCATTGGAATCCTGAATAACATTCATACGATAATTCTCTTTACCTGTCTCCGCTTGAGGTATAGTAGTTAGAAAACTCTCTTGGACCTCTACGTCATACTCCTTCGCTACTATTTGCTTTGCTTCTTCATACGTATAATTAGGCTTAACTATTTCATACATCAAAGTAATACAAACAATACCTAATAAGCACAATCCTGTCGTTTTAAAGAATTTTTCTCTTTCATCCATCCAAATAATATAAATTTGAACATACGATAATAAAATTAACGGAATGTAAATCGATAAAAAGTGTAGAGTTGGATCAATCCTTAAATATTTGCTGGAATCATAAAAGAAGTGAAGAAAGAAAGCAATGGACGCTATAAAATAAATAATAGACACAATTATTTCCTTCATCTTTTCACCTCACTTACAGATTTCTATTAAAAGATTTCCATTCTTACTTATTCTTCAACAAGCCGTCCTCTTTTACCTTTTCCCCATACATTTTGAAGTCCCAAGGTTAGAATGTACAAATTATCTTCCACACAAAAATGCAGTCCCTAATTGCTTTCGAAAGGATGCTCTACTGCTGGATTGTAGTAAAATACCGGCTGATTGTCGTAAAGTAGAGCTTCATTGTAGTAAACGAGCACAGGATTGTCGTAATCTTTGTTCAGGAAACCAATTTGGTTAGGGATTGTAGTAAAATACCGGTTGATTGTCGTAAAGTAGAGCTCCATTGTAGTAAACGAGCACAGGATTGTCGTAATCTTTGTTCAGGAAACCAATTTGGTTAGGGATTGTAGTAAAATACCGGTTGATTGTCGTAAAGCAAAGCTCCATTGTAGTAAACGAGCGCAGGATTGTCGTAATCTTTGTTCAGGAAACCAATTTGGTTAGGGATTGTAGTAAAATACCGGTTGATTGTCGTAAAGTAGAGCTCCATTGTAGTAAACGAGCACAGGATTGTCGTAATCTTTGTTCAGGAAACCAATTTGGTTAGGGATTGTAGTAAAATACCGGTTGATTGTCGTAAAGCAAAGCTCCATTGTAGTAAACGAGCGTAGGATTGTCGCAATCAATGAGACTTTATTTCAGATTGCTGCTTCCAGTCATGAATTGTGTGGAAATTGTGTGTGACACAGGGACAGGCTAGCGTCTACTACCCAAAGTTAAAATGACGATACTTCCAAGCAACAAACCAATTCCTATCCACGATGTAAACCCTAAAATTTCTCCCACTACGACTACACCAAGCAGTGCAGCTGTGGTTGGCTCTGCTAGCGATAGTGTCAATGCAGAGGATGCTGGTATCTTCCGAAGACCCCACCCATACAAAACATACGCCACACTCGTTGTAGCCAAGCCTAAATAGACGATGATTCCCACGTTACCTGGATCAGCTAGCCAGCTTATGTCATAGATAAAGAAAAATGGCGTTAACAGCAACGCACTTAGTGAGAACGTCACTGCCACTACAGGGATGGCTTCTTCTTTTTGTAAAAGGGACTTGCTCGTAAGCGTATAAAAAGCAAATATAAGCCCGGCAACTAGTGAATATAAAATACCTACCGGATCGATTGTTACTTCACCCTTCGTCAAAAATAAAAACAGACAGCCAACAATTGCTAGTCCAGTAGAGAAACCCCACACTTTTGTGGGTCTCATTTTCAAGAAAATCCATTCAACCATGCCAGAGAAAACAGGCGCACTTCCGATAGCAACTACACTGGCAATGGCAACACCGGTTAATCGTACGGATGAAAAAAACAAAAGCTGAAACAAGGATATGCAAATAGCGGCATATATTGTCTGTTTCCAAGGCCAAGTGCGAAGCTTTAACTTTTTTAGTAAAATCATAATGATTAATAGGGGAATGCCTCCGGTTGCCGATCGTCCAGCGCTAATAATAAAGGGATGGGCATTATCTGGTAAAAATGTTTGAGCCGTTCCTGTCGTTCCCCAAAGCATCGCTCCCAGTAATACGAATATGTATGGTATAACAGCCACTCTTTTCATCCTTTCTACTACAACTATTTTCTATGTGAGGACATTGAGTTACCTCCTTGTCTCCATTATACTAATAAAGACGTAGGAGGGATTTGTACCATGTACATGACAGTAGAAGAAACAGCTGACTTCTTGTCGATGCCACTTGAACAAGTCAAAAGGTATATCGCCGATAAAAAAATACGTGCTGTCTTTGACGGAGAGCAATATGTTGTCAATAGTGCACAGTTCGAAACCCATTTAGAGCAAGTGGAAGAATTAAAACGCCAAATTGATGAGTGGCGCAATACTCCAATTCCAGAGGACATTGATGTGAAGGACGAGGACTAGCCAATTTAAGCATATCAAACAAAAAGGACTTTTTCCGAAGGGAAATTGTCCTTTTTGATTTTATATTGTAATAAAAAAGCCTGCTCTCTTACCGATAATCTCTGCGTAGTCCTCAACCATCACACTAGCAGTAGGATACATCCCCGCTCCAGGACCTACTAGTGTAAGTGTCCCAATATAGTTAGTATCAAGAGAAACAGCATTATTTACTCCTTCGATTGCATACAACGGATGATCTGCTCCTACCAGCTGAGGTCCTACTGATGCATATAACTCTCCATTTTCATCCTGTTCAATTTCTGCTACATGACGATAACGAAGACCTTTGTCCTTAGCTTCACGTACATCCTCTAATGTAATTTCATCGATTCCTACTACACGTACATCGTCCCAATCTGGCTGTTTTCCAAATGCCAATGCGCTTAAGATCATTAGCTTGCGAAATGCATCCTGACCAGATATATCGTTGTAAGGATCAGCCTCTGCATATCCAAGCAGCTGTGCTTCTTTTAAGGCATCCTCAAATGGCGAATCCTCTATACGCATTTGCGTCAAAATATAGTTGGATGTTCCATTCAATATTCCTTGAATTTTCTTCACAGAGTTTACTTGAAGCAGGTTTTTTAGAGTCTTGATAATTGGCACCCCACCAGCTGTAGTAGCCTCATAGCCTACAAATACACCTCGTGATTTTGCGCGCTCCTGTAAGGGAATACTATATTTAGAGAACATGACTTTATTTGCAGTAATCACGTGACAACCTTTGTCAATCGCTCTGCATAAATAGCTATATGCGGGCTCTTCGTTGACAATTGCCTCAAAAACTACCTGGAGTCCAGGAATATTCTCAATATCCTCAAAGTCGTCTGTTACCAAAACTCCTGGAGTTTCAGGTCTTTCTTTTGCTAAATTATTTATCAGGATTGCACAAATCTCAATATCCAACCCTAATGACTTTTTTAAGTCTTCTCTTTTTTCATTTACGATATGATAAATCCCTTGGCCGACTGTTCCAAACCCTAAAATCGCTGCTTTTATTTTTGCCATGCTGTCTCCTCCAAAATGAATCTGTACAATTGAATATAAATAATCGCACTTGTGTAATATTTCAATAAATTTATTGACTATTTTACATATTGTAGACTATTTTTATTCATTATACAATATAATTCTACCTAGAGAGGACATTTGTTTTTCTCAAAAGTACTTTTTCGAGTGCATTTTGTAAGTCTTCAACTGCCTCCAAGCCAACAGACAAGCGGATTAGGTCCTCTGTAACGCCTGTTTTTTCTAAATCCTCTGGAGTAAGCTGTTGGTGAGTAGTAGAAGCCGGGTGGATAATTAAGGATTTTGCGTCTCCTACATTAGCAACATGAGACCAAATTTCAATATTATCAATAATTTGTCTGCCTGCTTCTCTGCCTCCCTTCACTCCAAATGTCAGAATAGAACCGAAGCCATTTTTTAAATACTTTTTAGCCAGCTCGTGCGTTGGATGGTTTTCAAGCCCTAAGTAGTTAACCCATGACACTTCCTCATTTGCATTTAAGTACTCTGCAATCTTCTGTGCATTTTCGTTATGTTTTGGCACTCTTAAGTGAAGTGTTTCTAGTCCTTGAAGAAAGGAAAATGCTGCCTCTGGGCTAAGAGTAGGACCAAAATCCCGAAGCAACTGAACTCTTAGCTTAATTGCAAATGCCACATTTGGTACGTCGATTCCATAACGTAGCCCATGATAAGTAACATCAGGCTCTGTAAATCCCGGAAATTTATCGGAGTTCCAATTGAAATTCCCTCCGTCTACTACTACACCACCAATTGTTGTCCCATGGCCTCCAATCCATTTCGTTGCAGAATGTATAACAACGTTAGCTCCATACTCTATAGGATTTGAACCAAAAGGTGTAGCAAATGTGTTATCTACTAATAATGGAACTCCTACTTCATTGGAAATTTTTGAAACAGCTTCTACGTCTAGAACATTTAAGCTTGGATTTCCAATGATTTCTGCAAAGAAGCCTTTCGTTTTCTCTGTAACAGCTTTACGGAAATTTTCTGGGTCAGAGGAATCTACGAATTTTACTGTAATCCCATAACGTGGGAGTGTATGTGCAAATAGATTAAAAGTTCCTCCGTATAAGTTTTCAGCAGCTATAATTTCATCTCCAGCTCCAGCAATGTTCAAAATAGAAAATGCTATGGCTGCTGCTCCTGAGGAAAGTGCTACTGCTGCTGTTCCTCCTTCCAGTAATGCAATTCTTTGTTCAAAAACATCTACTGTTGGGTTTGTGATTCTGGAATAGATATTACCAGTCTCTTTCAAGGCAAATAGATTTTGTGCATGCTCTGTGTTTTGAAATACATATGAGGTTGTTTTGTAAATAGGTACTGCTCTAGATCCTGTCACTGGATCAGGCGTTTGTCCACCGTGCAATAGAAGTGTTTCTTTTTGAAGATTAGTCATTTGAATTCCTCCGATTTAGTAGATTAGATGGATGCTGGAGGCCAGAGAGGATTATAGAACTGACAACTATAAAAACCCCTCTTCAATTAAGAAGAGGGGTCAAATTGATGACATGTTCCTCCTCTTATCTTCCAAATTCTATTAAAGAATTTGTAGGATTTAGCACCTTTCCAAGTTATAGAACTTGGTGGTTGCCGGACTTCTTAGGGCCTATTCCCTCAGTCACTCTTGATAAGAGTATTTGATTAGTATTCCATCTTGTTACACAGTATAAGTCTCCATATATTTAGATGTCAAGTCATTTTATAAAAATTCTGAAACTTCTTCTTTTTTTAATCGTTTAATATAATAGATAGAATAATTTTATAAGGGGTGTCATAGAATGGTTGTTTGGATTGTTAGCATTCTCCTAACAGGCTACATTATTGGTTCGCTACATGGATCTAAACTCGCTCAATGGATGAGTGGAGTTAATATAAAAAAAGAAGGCCTAAATAATTCCGGAGCATCCAATGCTACTATCGTACTTGGTTGGAAGTATGGTGTTTTAGTGGGAGTCATAGATATATTAAAGGGTGCCATTATGATTATTGGCGTACGTGTACTTTCTGAGCAGTGGAGCTTGTTTAGTTCATCAGAGCTGGATCTACTTCTTTATCTAGCTGGTGCCGCGGTTATTTTAGGACACAACTTTCCAGTTTTCACAAAATTTAAAGGTGGGAAAGGCACTGCTTCCATCATCGGGGTTTTACTTGCATTACACTGGCCGGTCGGACTGGCAGGATTGCTTATATTAATCTGCGTTACACTTTTAACGGATTATTTGTTGATAGGAGTTTTATTTTTTTATCTCATATTTTTAGGAGCCTCTGTCTGGACAGCAGATGGAGCAGGGCCAATTTTAATAGCTGGCTTCCTATTTTTAATGGCTTCCTTCTTACACATAGAAAATGTCCAACGATTATTACGAAAGGAAGAGACAAAAATCTCCTCCGTTATAAAGAAAAAGAAGCCTTCGCTTTAAAGGAAAAGAGTGAGTTAAATGAGCAAAAAAAAGAGGTGGATTGTGGTCATTCCATTAATAATAATCGCATCGAGCGGATTAGGTATGTGGATGCTTACAAGCAAATGGCTCGAGGACGGGTTGAAGCCTAAGGCAGACGGTTCCAATGAGTATGCCATTGTGTTAGGGGCAAAGGTAAAAAAAGGACATATACCTTCTCTAGCACTTCTTTATCGTTTGGAAGCAGCACTAGAATATGCTGAAAAGTATCCAGCTGTAAAACTTGTTGTTACTGGAGGACAGGGACAAGATGAGGATATAGAGGAAGCTATAGTGATGAAGAACTATCTTGTAGAGAATGGAATTAAGGAGAGTCGAATCATAGTAGAAGATCAATCTACCTCTACGTATGAAAACCTTTTATACTCCCAACAGCTTCTCCCTGACAGCGTTACCTCTGTCACCATTATTACGAGTGATTTCCATTTACAGCGCGCAAAAATTATAGCCGAAGGAATAGGATGGAATGCTGATGTGGTAGCTGCTAGGACACCACAAATTTCAGAGGCAAAACTGCGTTTGCGTGAAAGAGCAGCCTTGCTCAAAACCTTTGTCTCTGGAGAATAAAACAAAGGGAAGGATTAAAAAGAAGAGTAGCTACGCTGCCCTTCCTCCCTTCCTCGGCTCGCTCATTTTCGAAATATAGGAAATTTATTAACCCTCTACCAGTGCATAGTATTTCAGAAGTTTACCTTCTAACTCTACGAGTAAAATAGGACCTTCTTTTTCTATAGTTGAAAAGATCTTTGCACCAACAGGGAGCTTATTCGACATTTCGTCTTCAAAGTCTGTGTCTGAATCATTTCTTTTTTTTATTTCCCCTACTTGCTCGCCTTTTGTTAAAGTAAGTTCCTCAACCCAATCAATTCCGGTCTTATAAATCACACCATCTAGCTGAAATATATCGGCTTCAGGGTCTAATGTTAAAACCTCTTCAGCGTCAGGATTTTTAGTTTCATGAACTTCTATTTTTTCTGTATTTAATGAATTAGAACATCCAACAGCAGTTAATAAAACGAAAATGATCAAACCCAAAAATAATGCTGGTAGTCTCACGTTATCCCCTCCTTACATTGTTAGACGGACAAGGGTGGAATAAGTTACCTTTCAATACTTTTATATATGGTCTGTATTCTTCTCTAATTATAATTGGATTCAATTCACTTCTTCCTCACCCCTTTACCCAATAAACACTACCATCATCTTTTCTATCTAAAAACCCGTACTCAACTAAATAGCGTCTAAGGGTCACATAGTCATCGTATATGCTTTTTAGAATTTCATTTATTTCTTTTTCGCTATACTGTTTTTCCTTGTCAAAATGCTTAATAATTACTCTTAGTGTTGCTAGCTTTTGCTTTTCCTTTTTCGGAAACTTAATCATCCGCCCATTTAATCCACCAGGGAAGAACTTTTTCTCTACTTCTGCCTGCTCTTCGGCTGTTATATTGTAGCGATCGTCTACCATCGTAGCGTTTTTATGAATTGGAAGGAAATTAGGGGCATGACTGTCCTTTTCCTTCAACAGCTCCATCATCGTCAAAAATATCTTTGCTTGGCGTTCCTTCTCCTTCAAAACAAAACGATGATTTCGAATAGTTGAGGCACTCCCTATCTCTAACTCCTTTTGAACTTCTAAGTCACTTCTCCCTTCATAAAACAGTTTTAGCAAGCTATTTTGGTGATCCGTCAAGCCTGTTAGCTTTTTGTTTAAGCCAATTAAATAGTCAAACACAGAGATATGTTGTTGCTCTATATGAAGCTTCATAAATTTCTCCGACTCATAAAGTACGTGATTTTCAGGATAAATCAAACCTTTTTCTACTTTTTCCCCACACAATAAACATTGATAGCATTCTAGTTCCTCCACATATCCTCTTTTCATATCTTCCATAGAAGCTTCTATAAATTTCTCAACCGCATTCATAACAAACACTCCTTAATTTTGTTTATTTATTTATAAACATTTTATATTATTGTCTATAAGTAATCAAATAAAATAATACTGTTGCAATTTTTCTGAAAATAATAAACAATTGAAAGGTGAGGATTACAAAAATTAGGGGGAAATACAGTGGTTACATTTAAAGAGTACGAATATAAAAGACCAGATTTACAAGAAATGAAGACAGCATTTCATAGTTTATTGGATAAAATGAAGGAGGCTTCTTCTGTAGAGGAGCAAAATTCAATAATTGAAGAGATTAACTCGATTCGCAACGACTTCTCTACCCAAGCAAACCTTGTTTATATCCGAGCTTCTATCGATACAAACAATGAATTTTATCAAAAGGAACGCGATTTTTTAGATGAAATTAGTCCCGAGGTAGATGAGCTTGTCACAGAATACTACAAGGTTCTTGTAGCTTCCCCATACCGTAATGAGCTAGAACAAAAATGGGGCAGCCAATTATTTGATTTGGCAGACTTTCAAATTAAAGGATTCTCTTCCGAACTTATAGGCTTAATGCAAAAGGAAAACAAACTAACTTCTGACTACTCTAAGCTTGTTGCATCTGCAGAAGTTGAGTTCGAGGGAGAAAAATATACACTAGCACAGCTTGGAAAGTTCACAGAGTCGACAGACCGTGAAATAAGAAAGAAAGCTAGAGAAGCTTCCGGTGGATTTTTCGAAGAAAACGAAGCCAAATTCGATGATATCTATGACCAACTTGTCAAACTACGTCATGAGATGGCAACTACTCTTGGCTACAAAAACTTTGTAGAGCTTGGGTATATTCGAATGAACAGAATCGACTATAATGCAGAGATGGTAAAGAAATTCCGTGACCAGGTTCGTGATTATATAGTCCCTCTTGCCAATAAGCTACATGAAAGACAAGCTAAACGCATTGGTGTAGAGAAGCTTAAATTTTATGATGAACCACTTAACTTTTTAACTGGGAATGCAACTCCACAAGGCTCTCCACAATGGATTATAGATAACGGAAAGAAAATGTATGAGGAGCTTTCTCCAGAGACAGCTGAATTCTTCCAATTTATGATTGACCGAGATCTAATGGATTTAGAAGCTAAAAAAGGGAAAGAAGCTGGAGGATATTGTACATTTATCGATGACTATGAATCTCCTTATATTTTCTCTAATTTTAATGGAACATCTGGAGATATTGATGTCTTAACACATGAAGCCGGGCATGCTTTTCAGGTTTACACAAGTAGAAATATTGGGATACCGGAATATATCTGGCCAACGTTTGAATCATGCGAGATCCACTCGATGAGCATGGAGTTTTTTACTTGGCCATGGATGGAGCTTTTCTTCAAAGAGCAAACAGAGAAATATAAATTTGCCCATCTAAGCAGTGGCCTTTTGTTCCTTCCTTACGGTGTGGCCGTAGACGAATTCCAGCACGTCGTATATGAAAATCCAGAAATGACACCAGCAGAAAGAAAGGCAGCATGGAGAAAAATTGAGCAAACGTACCTCCCTCATCGTGATTATGATGGGAACAGTTATTATGAGGCTGGTGGCTTCTGGCAGCGCCAAGGACATATTTACGCAAGTCCATTCTATTACATCGATTATACGTTGGCACAGATTTGTGCATTCCAATTTTGGAAACGTTCAAGAGAAGATCGTGAATCCGCTTGGAAGGATTACTTACACCTTTGTAAACTAGGGGGCTCTATGTCCTTCACTAAGCTTGTAAAAGAAGCTAATCTCATTTCTCCTTTTGAAGAAGGCTGTGTCGAGTCTGTCATTGGTACAATTGAGGATTACTTAAACAGCGTAGATGATGCTTCACTTTAATTTTAGAAATAAGGAGTTTATAAGTTATGATTAACCCAGCAGGTTTTTGGATAAGAGTTGGGGCAGGTCTATTAGATGGAATTATTATCGGTATACCATTGGCAATTATTAGCTTACTTTTGTTCGGAGAAAGTGATACTTGGTTTACGACCATAGGACAAAACTTTTATACTTTTATCTTGCCTATTTTATGGGCAGGATACACAATAGGCAAACGAATTGTAGGAGTACGAATCGTTAAAGTAGACGGGTCTAGTGTAGACGTTTGGACGATGGTAAAAAGAGTTATAATAGCAGGAATTGTCTATGGGATAACTTTGGGTATTGGTCTAATTGTGAGCTGTTTTATGGTCGGTTTACGCGAGGATAAGAGATCCCTTCATGATTTTATAGCTGGTACTTATGTAACTCATGATTCGCCTTATTCATGAGCAGTTAACTTAACCTTCTATCATCCCCACTTTATTTTTGATACTAATGAAAAGAAAAGAAGATGGTCGTGATTCCCTTCACGACCATCTTCTTTTATCTAGCCTTATTTTTTAAAGCTTTGTTAAAGTTATTGGTTGATTTAGACTAACAATTTTTTTATAGTGACTGTAAACATAAACAAAGGAACTTTCAAATGGCTATTAAGAACATAAATAGATGATGAAATTGGGGTTGGTGACAGTTTTTCAGCTTTGTTTAGCGAGTAAATTCTTTAGCGATCGATGCTAAAGCTGTTCCCGTTTATTGATTGGAGCGCCAGACGGCAACTCCTACGGGATGAGTGAGACAGATAAGTCGTCACAACCACGCGCGTAAGCGATGGGTGATGGCTTATCGCTCACCCCGAGGAAAGCATCCGGCTGGGGCGAAAAATCAATTCTACTCTCTGATCTAAGATTATTTTGCATCATAAATCAACCCTAACCTTTAACATAGTCTTTTTAATAACATTTTTTAGCCTATACTCTCATACAATAGCAGGTAATTCATAGAAGATAACGAATGTAAGTATAAAGGGGTGTTATTATGTCGAGTAAAATATTAGCAATTACAATTGCGATTATGGGAATTATTTATATATTTTTGATACCTCATGATCCGGTTGGTATTAAAATAATGTTCAAACTTATTCCTATGTTGCTTATTATTCTTTTTGCAAGTGTTCAACCACCTGGTTTACCCAAGAGCTATAAGACACTCATTATTTCGGGGCTATTTATATGTATGCTAGCAGACGGACTAATTTATTGGTTTATTATTGGTCTCATCACATTTTTAATAGGACATATTGTTTATATTTTTGCGTTCAGAAGAATAAAGAAAAACACAATCCCTAAGTGGGCAGCAGCTTTGTTACTTCTTTATGGACTTATTATGATTATTTGGATTGCAGGCACTTTATGGACTGAAGGAGAATTTGTTTTAGTAGTTGCTGTTGTTCTGTATATAGGTGTTATTTTAACTATGGGCTGGCATGCATTACAGACAGGTAATAGGTTCGCCATAATTGGTGCCATCTTATTTATATTCTCTGATTCCATCCTAGCGATTAATAAGTTTATAGTAGCTATCCCTTATGAACATGCACTTGTAATGCTCTCCTACTATGGTGCACAATTTCTCTTCTCATACAGTATATTTTCGCATTATTCCTCAACACGGAATAATCTGTTAAAATAAATATATGCTTTGCATATTGGAGGAGATTTTATCATGAAAGAAATTCTTATCGATCGATTAACTAGATACGCTAAAATAGATACACAATCAAATGCCGCTAGCTCTTCTTGTCCTTCTACTGAAGGTCAGTGGGACTTACTTCATTTATTGGAGAAGGAATTAGCAGAACTTGGGATGGAAGAGATCACGTTAGATGATAATGGATACTTGTTTGCATCTCTACCAGCTAACACAAATAAGGATGTACCTACAATCGGCTTTTTGGCACATGTGGATACAGCAACAGATTACACAGGAAAAAATGTAAATCCTCAGCTAATTGAAAGCTATGACGGACGAGACATTCAACTGAATAAGAATACTGTTATGTCAATTGCAGACTTCCCTGAATTAACAAAGTATGTTGGTCAAACACTAATGACTACAGATGGATCAACCTTATTAGGAGCTGACAACAAAGCAGGTATAGCTATTATCATGACTGCTATGGAATACTTCCTTCAAAACCCCGAAGTAAAACACGGGAAAATTCGTGTGGCCTTTACGCCTGACGAGGAAATAGGTCGCGGACCACATAAATTTGATGTAGAAAAATTCGGGGCAAAATACGCATACACGATGGACGGAGGTCCACTTGGAGAACTGCAATATGAGAGCTTTAACGCTGCTAGTGTTAAAGTTACTACCCATGGCAAAAGTGTACATCCTGGCTCTGCTAAGGATAAAATGGTGAACTCCATTACGATGGCTACTAAATTCCAATCTCCTATGCCTATGGATGAGGTTCCAGAAAAAACTAGCGGAAGTGAAGGTTTTATTCATTTGATGTCCTTTAACGGCGATGTGGAAAAATCGGAGCTAAGCTATATTATCCGTGATCACGACCGTCAAAAGTTCGAAGCTAAAAAACAACTTTTCCTTGATGTTGCAGAGAAATTTAAAGCGGAGTACGGAGAAAAGGCAATCGTAGTCGAGGTAAAAGATCAATACTATAACATGGGTGAAAAAATTACACCTGTTATGGAAATTGTAGATATTGCTAAGGATGTTATGATTTCTTTAGACATAGAACCATTAATCATTCCTATCCGTGGTGGGACAGATGGCTCTCAGCTTTCCTTCATGGGTATGCCAACACCAAACATCTTTACAGGTGGAGAAAACTATCATGGGAAATATGAGTATATCTCTATAAATGCAATGGAAAAAGCTACAGAAGTAATGAAAGGGATTATTCAAACCTTTGAAAATAAAGCATAACTAAGCTATAGATAAAAGAGACACTTGCCATATTAGCGAGTGTCTCTTTTATCGTTTTAGCATATCTTATTACACTGTAGCTTCTGTTACTGGATTTCTTTCTGCAATGTAGCGAGATACATGCTTGTAGCTGACAGCAAATACAATAAATGTCAGTACAAGGAATGCCACTAAGCAAATTAGAAGTACAAAACCATTAGCCAGCATAAACCCTGGATCGCCTAAAGAAATAACGGCTTTAAGCCCTGCATTAGAATACGTTAGCGGTAAGAATTTACTAAGCGCTTGCAAGTTCTCCGGTAACATAGGTATTGGTAGGTTCGAGCCTGTTGTAGATAATTGAAGAACGATGAATGCTAGAGCAATAAATCGACCAATATTACCTCCTAGTGCTATCAAGAAGAATACAATTGACATAAACGCTAAACTTACAAAAACAGTAAATAATATAAACAATCCAGCGTTAGTAACCTGTAGCTTCAAAAAGAATAACGAAAATAAAGACACTAATAAGCCTTGAGCAATGGCAAATAACGAAAGCTGCATTAGTTTACTTGCATACCAGCTAAATAATGAACCAGGCAAAGTAGCTGGTCTTTTAAAATCAACAATAAAGGATAATATTAAAATGCCAACAAATAAAGCTAAAGAAATAATATATGGAGCTGTAGAGTCACGGTAATAATTATAACTATTCACCGTCTCCCCCTTAAAACTAACTGGATTAGAGAATTTAGCTATATTAGCTTCACTCACTTGAATACCACTGACCTGCTCTGCTCCACCTGCTAAGCCAGTTTGAAGCTCTTGGCTTCCAGATTGCAATTGATTTGCACCATCGTTTAGTGATGTTACCCCTAAAGTCATTGTTTCCCAACCAACTGCAACAGTTTGGTTACCATCACTAATTTGTGTAAGCCCTGCCTTTAAATCAGTAACTGCATTTCCAATCTTCGTCCAGGAACTTGCAACCGTGGCATTCCCATTAGCCACTTGATTTGCCCCTGTTTTAAGTCGATTGATCCCAGCATTAGCTACCGTTTGTCCTTCTACAAGTTGATTGATCCCAGCATTCAGCTGCTTAGAGCCTGTGGTAAGCTGAGTCGCTCCCGCAACTAAAGCGTCAGCACCCTGCTTTAATGGTTGAACTTGCTGATCAAATTGAGTGAGACCTTTTGAAATTGCATCACTTGTACCTACAAGAGTCATAAATTCCACATCTTTTGCAAGCTCAGGATGTTTTGCTAAATAACCCTTCAGGCCTTCCGTAAGATTTTGAGATCCTCCTGAAAGCGTTTTCGTAGATTCCGTCACTTTAGCAATTCCACCTGCTAACTGCTCTGCCCCTGGTTTCAACTGTTTTTCTAAACCTGCAGATAATGTGGAACTGCCTGTGTTAACAGTCTTTAAACCATTCAATACCTGGTCAGATCCAGCTTTTAGAGAATCTAAGCCCTTCACAACCTCTTTTGATCCTACAGCCAGCTTTTTAATATCATTCTCTCCACTTTTAATCGAGCTAAGTAATTGGCTAGCTCCATCCTCAGCAGTTTTAGCTCCAACTGCAAGCTTCTGAACATCTCCTGATTTTTCGTTTAAAGATTGTAGCAGTTGACTTGTACCTGCCGAAAGACTTGTTGTACCCTCATACAATTTGTTAGAACCATCAGCACCAGAAGCAAATCCATTAGAAATATCACCAAATCGAGCAAATAATGTTTTGGTGTAGGTTTCCGTAATTTTGTTTCCTAGCTGTTCACGAATTTTTTCTGTGGCACTTTTCGTGACCTGTGAAGCCATGAAGTTTAGTCCTTCATTTTGTGTATAAATTATTTCTGCTACCTGTGGATTAGCATCTAGCACAGTTGTTACCTTGCTAGAAAAGTCCTCTGGAATTTCAATAGTCATATAATACTTCTGACTCTTGAGTCCTTTTTCGGCTTCCTCTTTCGATACAAAATCCCATCCTAATGCTGGATTTTGCTTCAAATCTGCCACTAAATCATTCCCCACGTTTATTGGGGCTCCCCCTGATTCAGCACCTGCATCATTATTAACAAACGCTACAGGTAAATTATCTAGATTGTCATACGGATCCCATGTAGCAGATAACAACACTGCTGCATAGACAATTGGAATTAGCAAAACTCCAATGAGTGAAAATAATACCCCTTTTTTCTCTGTTAGCTTGGATAATTCCACGCCCAACAATTTGAACGCACCCATACATAACCCCCTATTTTAAATTAAAAAAATGTAGAAACAAAAAATGAATACTCATTCATTTTTATTCCTACATTAATTATATTTTAAATTTTTATATTTTTCATTATTTTTGTTAAATAGTAATTTTAGACAAAAATTATCAAAATTTCACTGTTCAACAATATATTGGTCCAACGCACGGCTTACACCCTCTACAAAATTACTGCCAGCTCCCCAATCAAACCGCATAAATGCTCCTGCCCCACCACCAGAGGCTACTGCATGAACCTTGGTAAATTCCTCTAAATTGTCTAATGTGATAGTTAAAGATGCTCTATTACTTGTTCGATAATAGAATTTTTCTATTACACAAACAACTATCTCTTGGTCTCCTACAGAGCGCTTATATACGTCTAACACCTTACCAGATATAGATCCTGTGACAATTGATTGTTCTATTACCCTTAATGCCTCAATAGGTGTAATATCTACATAAAATTCTCGTACGTCTTTCATAATAACCGCCCCCTTTCTAACTTCTACGGTTTGGAAGTTAAAAAGGTTCCATGTCACAAGTCATTATTACATAAGTGATAATTGGTACAACGCAAGATTGCTTAAACGATTTTACCTTATACTATATGCTCTTTTTTAAACTGTAGTGCATGCTAGCACATCTGGTGCATTTCTCAATTGATTGGATGTACAGTGAAGATAATTCCCAGTTAGAATGGCCGCCGAAGTCTCAGTAAATACATGCGATAAATTTGTAAATCCTTGTTTTTGTATATTATTAATAATGCCTGATAAATTACACATAATAATTTCATACAATCAATTATTTGTTTTTTTCTTTACGAGCTTGACTTCATAATTTTTTTGTCAATTATTTTAAGTCTTCCACAATAATTTCTTTTTAAACTTATATAAAACTATAGGTTGGTCCACCAAATATTACTATTCCAATACCTGTAGGCTGTTCACCGTTACAGCGAACACTTTCTATTTATTGATAGTTACGTCGCCGCCTTATTTGTTTTATCGCGTAAAAAAAAGCGACATCCACGCGGATGCCGCTTTTCAAGGGACGAACTTAACGTTGAGGGGGTTAAGTCGTAATAAATACTCAGCTGTACTTTGGAGAAAAGTTGCTGGTAAGAACCTTCTCTATTGAGTAAGCTCTATACGATAATGATAATCATTTTCAATTAGTATGTCAACCATTTTTATAAATGTAATTTTTTACTTACCCAAGTTGAGTTTATATTTAGCAGCCGAAGATTGGTGACGGCTTATTATCTCTTTTCACAAGTAAACTTTTGCCAGAGTAGAAATCAAAATAAAACACCATTTTTAGGTGTTTATCGATTACACTCCCCTTTTAACAGTTTGCCAATAACTTTATTGTAAAACTAAAATGCATATTCCTTTTAGCTTCGGGAATAGCTAATAACAATCCCCAAAAAAAAGGAGTGAGAAAGAATGGATCGAAAAATAGACAAACAAGTGGAAGTAGCATTAGAAAGCTTCAGTACAGACGAAAAAAATAATATCCTAAAAAGCTTTACTACATTTAAGGATTATCTAGCTGACAAAGTTAAAATGGGTGAAAAAATGGGTCTAAGTGATGAGACCCTTGCAAAAGCAACCGAGAAAGTCGCAGGTTATCTTGCAGCGCACGAAGAACCTAGAAACCGTGAAGAACATCTTTTACAGCAACTATGGAAAACTGCTGACAAAGATGAGAAGCAAGCACTTAGCCAAATGCTTTTAAAACTTACGAAACATGAAGGATAAACGAGAAGAGGCAGATGGTCGTCTATTAGACAATCCTGATAGGGTTAAGACGACCAAAGTCAGCCTGTTCGATATGCATGAGGATATGCAAACTGTTGATGCAATCTCTGTAGAGGATTTGAATATTCAAGTTCAAGACGAAAGAGATCATACCCACACGAAAAACCGTTCTTCTAGCGAAGAACGATTTCCTCCTAGATAATGTTTCTCCAACCTAGAAATAAAAAAGAATGCTCCTTTCCCCTTGGAGCATTCTTTTTTTATTAAAGAGGAGTAGCCCTAATCAATTTAGCTTGGACCAAACGACGTCTAATAACCACTCCTAGTAGTGCTGCAACTATTGATTTTACTAAATCGGGAATAAGAAAAATTAACATTCCACCTTTAAAGGCACCTTCCCATGAAATACCTGTAACTATTTTTAACCAAACCATACCGATCGATAGGATAATTAATACACTAAGCATATTAGCTCCAATAGCCACAAATTTGTTATGACCAAACATGTCTAACAGAAAACTTATACATACCACAGCTGGAAGCGTAGCTAAAATATATCCTCCCGTTGGACCGAGTAATATGCCTGGTCCACCTGTCATGCCAGCAAAAACAGGTATGCCACCTAGTCCAAGTAATATATAGATGATAATAGCAAGACACGCATATTCCTTCGGTAAAATAGTAGCCGTTAACATAACAGCAATCGTTAAGAGTGAAAATGGTACAGGCGGTATAGCGATCATTATCTGAGCAGCTACGGCAATAATGCCAGCAAACATAGCAGCAGTAATCATCATTTTCAAACGTTCATTTCTCATAATTTCTTCCCCTTTTTATTTGTGTTAACCACTTACAAATATAGGTTAACACAAAGGTGGGTAAAAGAGAACAAAATAAAAAAAGAAACCGGAGGATTAATTCTCGGTTTCTTTTTTTATTTGGAGCAAGTCTGTCTAGCAATGCTTACAACCAACGAATCACTGCATTTTCTACTGATTCTAATCGTACTGTACTCTTTTGCATAGGAGGCGGACATGACTTGTTATAAGCCATAATTTTTTCATTTACTTTAGTAATTCGAAAATGGAGTCCTTCTTTAATACCATGTGTATAGTTAGACGCTATATCCTGTAACTCATCACGAATTTCATGCTGTAGCTTAAGCCAGTGTGGTTTGTACCCAGCATCCTTGGCTATCTTTTGAAAGTGCTGAAAAATGTCTCCTGAGAAATATTCATCCGAAATCGGTTGACCCATTCCCTTGATACGATCCATGCCTCCAGACTTTTCATAGTTCCTAAGAATATCACCCATTAAATCGTTAACCGGTGGTGTATAATCGTCCTTATCCATCATCAAACCTCATTTCATAGAGATGTGTGGTGCTTTTTCAGACAAAATTCTTAAAAATTTCTGCTGTTCGCTAGGTGAGATAATTACACTTCCAAGCACTGCTTTTTTATAATGAATTTCTAACGCATCTTTAGAAGATAGAATTCGATAACCAGCTAAAATTTGAGATGTTTTATTCACTTTCGTTATATCCTCATAAGGAATTTTACTTTTAAACGGACCTCCTTTAATAAATAAGTACTTCTCCCTAAAAGAATACTCAATATCAAAGGTTATCCACAAAATAAATCCAACACACATGATAAATAGAATACTGATAATAACCACTGCTTTTACATCTACATCATCTGAAAAGATTTCATATAAGGCGGGTACAAGAGTAGCAAGTGCTATTATAAAAATTGCTACCCCTATAAAATAAGCAAAGGTTTTATCGATTTTAGATTTAAAGGTCATTCCATCCCCTCCTAGACAGATTTCGTGGCTGTATCCTTAATCCCTTCCCTATGTGCATATATATTCTTTAAAATAGCTTTAATAACTGCATAGGTTGGAACCCCTAAAATGATTCCCATTAAACCTGCAATATTTCCAGCCGCTAAAATAATTGTAATAACAGTTAGTGGATGAATATCCAAGGATTTCCCCATCACGTTTGGAGTAATGAAGTTACTTTCAATTTGCTGAGCTACAAGCATTATAATCGCTACGTAGATAGCTAGTTTAGGCTCTTGAATTAAAGCAATTATAACTGCAGGAACTAGGGATATATATGGCCCTAGGAATGGAATAACATTCATAATCATCCCAAATAGCGCTAGTAGTAAGGCATATTCAAGACCAATTGCTGTATATCCGATGAATAACATTACTCCCACTAAAAAACTCACGAATAATTGTCCTTGAACGTATGAGCGAAGAGTATCATCTATATCAGATAAGGTTTTACGTATAAACTTTTTCTTTTCCCCCTTAAAAAACTGTGTAATGAAAGGGACAAACTTTTCATGATCCTTCAGCATATAGACCAGGAAGAATGGTACAAGCACCAATAAAAATACTCCTTGGAATACATTCTGGACGAACTTAACTATCAAACCGCCTGCAGATACTGCTATGGTTTCTATTTTCCCACTTGCACTATCTATCGTAGTTTGAATTGCCTCTGGCAGTTCACCAAATTTTTTTCTCTGGGAAATGGAATAATTAACAAATTCCTCTACCTCTTCTACCATCTCAGGTGTATTATCTACCAACGCATTCACCTGTTTTGTTAGGACAGGACTTAATAATGCTATGAATCCCCAAATAAGGAGACCAATTACAACAAATACCGATATAATACTAGCCCATCGTGGAAATTTTTTCGATTCTAGCCATTTTTGAAGTGGTCTGGATAAATAGAATAATACCCCACCCAATAACAGTGGCATAAAAATAGCCTGGGCAATTGTCAGAAAAGGGGAAAAGATCGATTTAACCTGCATAAACATAAAAATAATTAATAAAGTAAATAATATTGCGGTTCCAACCTGGAACCAAAGCTTTTTAGTCAACTAACTTTCACATCCTCCATGTAGGTTTAACATAATCTTATATACGAATTATCATAAGGTAAGTTTCAACATTATACGTATCGTACCATTTTTATAGTAAACTGTTAATAATTCTTAACTTGAATAGGGGGAGACTCTTGGAATACTATAAAAAATTACGCCAATATGTTGGGCATCAGCCACTAATACTACCTGGTTCAGTTGTGCTAATACTAAATGAACACAATGAAGTGTTACTTCAAGAAAGAGCACCTGGCATTTATGGTCTACCTGGAGGATTAATGGAACTTGGTGAAAGCCTGGAAGACACTGCACATCGAGAGGTTTTAGAGGAGACTGGCTTGCGTATTGGAAAGCTGACACTTTGCCAAGTTTACTCGGGTCCTGATTATTATATAGAAAATCCAAATGGTGATACCTTTTATTCGGTTACTATCGTTTACAAAACCAATGAATATGAAGGCCTACTTACACCGGATGAATTAGAATCTATCTCACTTCAATTTTTTCCACCGAATAACCTACCGAACGGTATCCTAGCATCCTATCGTACCTTTATAGAGGACGAGTTATTGAATTAACGTCTCAATAACATAATTCAATACAAATACTACGCTTAATATGTATGAAACTTCTATAATTTTAGTATTTCTAAAAAAATAGATTGTCATTCAATTATCTCCAATTATTTTATAGATGAAAAATTGGATAGGAATTATAAAAGAGAAATAAAGGTCAGCGACTAGGAGATGCTGACCTTTTTGTTACTTTTCTTAATGTTCAAATTCGGGAAATCCTTACCTAAACATGGAATATAGACCTAGTATAGCAGATCATAACGCTTATTCTTGGTTATTTAAAAAACAATTTCACAACCACTTAAAATGGATATTTATGTTAAAATATAAAGAAGTTGTTAAAAACTAAACTTGAACTAATGATACAGAGAAGTCAATTGTACATTTTTTATAAAAGCTTTGTTTAAGTTATTGGTTGATTTTAACTAACAATTCTTTTTTATAGTGACTGTAAACATTATAAAAAGGACATTCAAATTACTATTAAAATCATAAATAGATGACTAAATTACGTTGGTTACAGTTTTTCAGCTTTGTTTATGCAAGTAAATTGATTGGCGCTTTATCGATGCTAAAGTTGTTCCAATTTATTGATTGGAGCGCCAGACGGCGACTCCTACGGGATGAGTGAGACAGATAAGACATCACAACCACGCGCGTAAGCGATGGGTGATGACTTATCGCTCACCCCGAGGAAAGCGTCCGGCTGGCGCGGAAATCAATTCTACTCTCTTTTAAGATCTCTTTGAATCATAAATCAATCCTACCCTTTAACATAGCCTTTATAAAATGATAAGCAGGAGGTACCATTATTAAAATAAATACTTACTTTATTCAATTATCTTTTACAATAATTATTATTTTCGGTGGAACTTTTGTCATTCGTTATTTTAGAACGAATGAACTTCTAGTAGACCAACTTATTGGAGCATCCGTTGGAGTTCTGCTTCTTATGGCATCATTGTTTTGGAGGAGAATAAACAAGTAATTACAAGACGTTAATGAAAATTGGCATATGTGTATAGAACGAGTAAATGCATTTAGGGGGTGTAATTAATGACTTTGAATCTGGATGATGTTATAGCGACTTTAATATTTTTAATTTTTATTGTTCTAGTTATTGCTATTATTTTTATAGCTATTAAAGGCTTGAGAAATTCAACTAAAGAAAAACAGCTAATTAACCAAAAGTTAGATACCGTATTGAAAAAGTTAGATGATAAAAGTTAATCCATTAAAATCTAAGCTATTATATTCACTCATCAGGGAACTCAGAAAAATTCATATACAAGGAGCGGAGAAAAAATCATGAATAAAAAATCTATATTTATTTTGATTTTTTACTTCCTTATCGCAAGTTCATGCTCTTTTTATTTTTATAATAGAACCGTTGCTTACGCATTTGCTATTCCGTATTTAAATCTTGTTTTCTTCCCAATTATCACCTTTTTAGTATTGTTTTCCGGCGTATTTATCTTATATCTTAAAGATAGACAACACCTTGTTTTTAAAATGGCCACTATTTTTATGGCTATAATAGTAGGTATGTTTATTTTATTTGAATTGACTAGTCCTAATTATACGTATGACGAAGCTAAGGAAATAGTAGAGACGGAATATAATGTAAAAGTAGTAGAAAGTGATTATAAGAAAGTAATGGATCATGACGTTGGCAAAGAAGTATATAGAATTACTGTTCTCAAAGATTCACAAACACTAGTGTATACGTTCAACCCGTATTCAAAAGAGATACTTTTTTTTAAATAATATAATCTTTTTATGAGGTATGTACAAAAGAATTAGAAGAACCTCCTAACCTTTAATTCAAACAAAAAAACTACCTCTAGATCACTCTCTAGAGGTAGTTTTCGTTTTCTATTAGATATCTTATTTATGCGCAATGTGGACTTTTAAAAGCTTACCTTTAATCGTTGTGTTTCTCATTTTTTTCAATACAAGAGGTCCTTTGCCATTGAGAATTTCAACGTATGAAACGTTATCTTGGATCGTAATAATACCTATATCGTCAGCACTAACGCCCTCGATTTTGGCTATTGTCCCTACGAAGTCTACCGCTCTGATTTTCTTCTTCTTACCACCATTGAAATATAGCTTAGTAATATTAACATTCAGCTGCTCGCCTTTTGATTTCTTAGCCTCCGGCTGCTCCTGCATCTTCAAATCAAACGCTGCTCTGTTTTGAGCAACCATTTCTGACGTAATTTCACGACCAGTTGGAATTTCAAAGCCAATAAATGCTTCAATCTCTTTTACAAATTTGTCTTCATGAGGAGTCGCAAGCATGATCGATTTTCCGCTTCTGCCAGCTCTTCCTGTTCTACCTGTACGATGTACATAGCTTTCTTGCTCTAACGGCACATCATAATGTACTACGTGCGTAATATCTTCAATATCAATACCACGTGCTGCGACATCCGTAGCGATCAAATAACGGAACTCACCTTTTCTGAAATCATCCATTACCTCAAAACGATCTTCCTGCATCATACCACCGTGAATCTTATCTGCCGTATAGCCTTTATTGTCTAATGCGTCTACTAATTGATCTACACGCTCTTTTGTCCGGCAAAATACAATACAGCTATCCGGATTTTCTGTAATCGTCAGCTTTTCTATAAAGGCTAACTTCTGGTCATCTTTCACTATATATTTTAAATGCTCAATTTTAGGCGCATCTTCTTCAGCTGCGTCTATTTCTATTGATACCGCATCATTCATATATCTGCCGCTCAACGTTTTTATCTCCTGTGACAAGGTTGCAGAGAATAGCATAGTCGTACGTTTTTTAGGAAGCAGTTTTATAATAGATTCTACTTGTTCAAGGAAGCCCATGTTTAACATTTCATCTGCTTCATCAATTACTAAGTATTCTATTTTGGATACATCCAATGTCCCTTTTTCTATATGATCTAACACACGACCTGGAGTTCCAACTACAATATGTGTTTTTTGCTTTAATGCCAGCTTTTGCTTTGCAAATGGAGATTTTCCATACAACGCTAATCCTTTAATTCGTTTATAGCGACCGATATTTGTGATGTCTTCCTGAACCTGCACTGCAAGCTCTCTTGTCGGGGTTAAAACTAAAGCTTGTGGCTTATTTTCTTCCCAATCTACTAGCTCACATAAAGGAGTGGCAAATGCTGCAGTCTTCCCACTACCTGTTTTCGATTTCACCAGAATGTCTTTCTTTGACAAGGCTACTGGGATTACCTTTTGTTGGACTTCAGTTGGCTCTGTGTAACCTAGTTGTTCAATTGCTTGCAATATTTTATCATCTAATTTAAATTCGTTAAAATGCATTCTGCATAATCTCCTCTTAGTTAAAGCCTAATTTATCTTCCGCGTTCTTTTTCTTGCCTTACTTCTATCATGTGCAAATGGGTTAATCTCAAACATAAAATGTGCTAGTGTCATTGGCCAAACTACAATTCGACAATATTCGTAGGGAATCTCTTTTTAATAATCTTAAACTACAATTTTCAACCCAATTTTGTGGTATAATTACTATATCGCTCTGTGAGTGAATATATTAGAAAAGAGGCAGATACATGAGTTTCCAACGACAACCTAAGGATGTTTCACCTTTCGTGGCAGCACGGAAAATTGATGAGAAGATCTCTTTTACACGCAATGATGTTGAAGTACAGGGTACTATTTTTAAAATCCTAGAGCAATCTGTTATTGTCGAAATATCTATGGAGGATGCGAAGAAAATTAATGTTCCTTCGAATCTTACAGTAGTATCACATAAAAACTATACGGTGATATAACGGAGTATTTCTTCTAGAAAAGCTTGACCATATTTGTCACGCTTATTAGCACCAACTCCATGTACATCTAGTAGCTCATCTTCGGTTTGCGGACGCTTTACGCACATGTCTTGTAATGTTTTATCAGAAAATATAACAAACGGTGGAACACCAGCTTCGTCCGCAATTTTTTTCCGAAGCACTCTTAACCCTTCAAATAACGGGTCATTCTTAGCAATCTGCTTTGTGACCGCTACTCCCTTACGCATGATCTTTCTCTTCCCTAACAATACTTCTTTTCCTGCATCCGAAATATAAATCGTCGGCATACTTCCCTGTTTCACTAGAAGTAACCCTTCTGCAATCATAAACTCCATAAGCCCTAACACTTCTTTTAAGGATTTAGCCTTTAATATCCCATAAGTAGATAGTTTTTGAAATCCAAACTCTATTACCTTTTTATTTTCTGAACCTGTTAGCACCTGAGCTGTAATCGTCTTACCAAATCTTTGTCCCATTCTAACCACACAAGACAAAACCATTTGTACTTCCTTTGTAACGTCCTGCATTTCTCTAGAATCTGTACAATTTCCACATTGACCACAAGTTTCTCCATTGGGCTCTCCAAAATATTGCACGATATACTGCTGTAAGCAGTTTTCTGTATGGCAATAATCTACCATCCCTTGAAGTTTTTCTAATTCTTGAGGAATTCTATCTCGGTCTAATGCCTGATCGATTAAGAATCGCTGTGTTTGTACATCCTGCGATGCATAGAGAACCACACATTCACTCGGTAGTCCATCTCGGCCAGCTCTTCCAGCCTCTTGATAATAGCTTTCCATGTTTTTAGGAAGCTGATAGTGAATAACATATCGAACATTCGATTTATCAATTCCCATTCCGAAGGCATTGGTAGCAACCATAACCTGTGCCTCATCTGTAAGAAACCGCTCCTGCTCCTTGTTTCTAAAGGCCTCAGGTAATCCGGCATGGTATTTAGCCGCTTGGACACCTGCCTTGTTTAATAAATCATATAACAAATCTACTGTTTTTCTCGTTGCTGCATATATAATGCCGACTTCCTGTGCATTCTTTTTAATAAATTCTTTTAAAAATTTATTCTTATCTTGTCCGAGCACAACAGAGAACGATAGATTTGAACGAGCAAATCCAGTTATAACCGTATTTTCATCTCGAATTTGTAATAGACGACAAATATCATCTCGTACAGCTGGTGTCGCTGTTGCTGTTAATGCAAGAACAACAGGCTGTTCCGTGAATACATCCTTTAATCGATGAATCGCACGGTAGCTGGGACGAAAATCATGACCCCACTGAGAGATACAGTGTGCCTCATCTACTGCAATTAACGGTACCTTCACTTTTTTTAATTGGTTCAAAAAGGCCTGTGATTCCAAACGCTCTGGAGCTATATAAAGCATTCGATATTGGCCATTTAAAACCTCTTCCATCGTTTCTCGTACTTCTTCAGAAGATAATGTGCTATTTATGAATGTTGCGGGTATACCTGCCTGCAATAAGGTATCCACCTGATCCTTCATCAAAGAAATCAATGGCGAAATTACTATGGTCGTCCCATCTAATAATAGAGAGGGAATTTGATAGCAAAGAGATTTACCACCTCCAGTAGGCATAACACACAGGCTCGATTTGCCATTCATTACATAATTGATAACTTTCTCTTGTCCTTCTCTGAAAGAGTCATAGCCATAATATTCCTGTAGTAACTGTGTTGCATTTTCTAGCATGCTAGTCGCTCCTATCTAGTGAAGTAAAAAGGGAAACAGATTATTTTCCGCTTCCCTTCTTTTTATTCTCTGTATGATTAGCTGATGGTTTTGGATCTACCTTGTCGATGTCTGGTTTTAAGAGGATATAACCTATGGAAGAGGACACAATAGCTGCACCAAGTGCGATAAGAATCTTATTTATAATAGTGACTTCATTATATTCTTCTTGAGATAAAAGAATGGCTGCCAACACGACCACAATTACCATGATCGGTATGATAACTTTTGATTTTTTCAAAACAAACTTCCTTTCGCGACATATAGATTAGTATATCATAATTCATAGGAAGAATGTGGCGAAGAGGGTGTAACGTCGAGTTAATTTAGAAGCTACTTTACATTATAAGTATGGAAAACCATTAGTCTCTATTTTGTGCTTGTAGGTAATATAAGTCATTTATAAGCTACTGAATTAACTGGAACCTCGTTCCTTTTTAAATATAGCTGGTTATGTGATAATAGAGAAAACATAACTAGAAGGATGAAATGTATGCAAAAAGAAATAGATATTAAAGTAAAAGACTCTCTAGCACAAGATTTACAGAAGGGGGTTCCTGTTTTACTGAAGGATGGCTTTCACGAGACGGACTCGTTGGTAGATGGGACAATTCTAAAGCTCAGAAATCCTGGAGGAAAGTTTATAGGCAAAGGCTATGTCGGGAAGCAAAATAAGGGAATTGGCTGGCTGCTTACTAAAAATGAAGCAGAGACAATTGATACTGGTTTCTTTCAAAATAAAATTACCAATGCATTAAAGCACCGAAAAGATTACTATGAAAACGATGATACAACCGCCTTCCGTGTCTTCAATGGAGAGGGTGACGGAATCGGCGGTTTGACGATTGATTATTTTGATGAATTTTATCTGCTCAGCTGGTACAGTGAAGGGATTTATGCATTTAAGGAGCAAATCTTAAAAGCTTTAGAATCTACTGTTCCTTCTTATAAAGGAATTTATGAAAAAAAACGTTTCGATACGAAGGGCCAGTATTTAGAAGACGATGATTTCGTAAAAGGCGAACGCGGGGAGTTCCCTCTTTTAGTAAAAGAAAATGGAGAAAACTTTGCTATCTACTTAAACGATGGAGCGATGGTTGGAGTCTTCCTAGATCAGCGAGAGGTTCGAAAAAAAATACGCGATGAGTATGCAAAAGGAAAAACGGTTCTCAATACATTCTCCTATACTGGTGCTTTTTCTGTATTTGCTGCAGCTGGCGGTGCAAAAAAGACAACAAGTGTCGATTTAGCAAAACGTAGTTTAAGTAAAACGACAGAGCAATTTGAAATAAACGGGATTAATGTTGAAGACCAGGATATTATCGTGATGGATGTCTTCGATTACTTCAAATATGCAAAGCGTAAAGAATTATCTTTTGACATGGTTATTATAGATCCCCCTAGCTTTGCACGCTCGAAGAAGTATACGTTCAGTTCCGCTAAGGATTATACGAAATTGTTAATGGATGCCATTACGATAACAGAAAAAAATGGGGTAATTGTTGCCTCCACAAACAATGCAACCTTTGGCATGAAGAAATTTAAGACCTTTGTGGAAAAGGCATTTAACGAAAGCAATCGAAAGTATGTCATTGAAGATGAATTCTCGTTACCAAGTGATTTCCGTACTTCCCCACTCTTCAAAGAAGGTAACTATTTAAAAGTACTTTTCATACGGGCAAAATAATAAAAGCGTAAGCACTACTTAGGCTAGGCTCGATATGCTAATGGGGTAAGAGAAAGGGCAGGTTTTTGGTTACTGCAAGGTTCTTGATGGTTTCCGCAAGGTTTAAGCTGATTTGTGCAAGGTTTCAGTCGATCTGTGCAAGGTTCTCGCTCGTTTCTGCAAGGTTTTCTGCCGGAGCCTAATTCATAAATGGTTTAAATATAACGAGGAGGGGCATGACTTTTTGAGTCACGCCCCTCCTTTTTTTAGATTAAGCTTTTAACTACTTTAGACATTGTTGCTCCATCTGCTTTTCCTGAAAGCAAAGGTTTAGCAATTTTCATAGCGTCACCCATGTTCATTCCCTTAGTAACCCCTGCTTCTGTAAGAGCCGCAGCAATTTCTTCTTCACTTAATTGTTTAGGCAAGAAGCTCTTTAATAATTCTAGCTTCGCTTCCTCTTTCTCAATTAAATCTTCACGCCCCGCATCTTTGGCTCCATCTAATGCTTGGTTCGTTTGTTTTACTTCACGATTTACCACTGCTACTTCCTCTTCTTGCGCTAGAGTAGCACCTTTTTCTTTTTCAGCTTTATCTAAAGCTGCTTTTAAAAGAGTCAATACACCTTTTGATAACACATCTTTATCACGCATCGCTTGCTTCAATTGTTCAAATACTGCTGTTTTTAACATTTAAATACTTCCCTTCTACTTTACGTTCCATATATTTTATTATAGTCCACCTCTTCTCCTACTGTAAAATTTAGTTGCACCGAGCATATAAGCAAGGTATTATATAAGCAAACGCTTATATAAAGGATGGATTACTCTTGGAACAAGAAATCGAACGTGCTGCGAATCTTTTCAAGCTACTCGGTGATAAAACAAGACTTACTATGCTTAAAATGCTTGAATCACATGATTACTGTGTTTGCGAATTTGTGGAGATTTTCAAGACGAGTCAGCCTGCAATTAGTCAGCATTTAAAAAAGCTAAAGGATGCAGGCTTAGTTCAAGAGACTAGAAGAGGCCAATGGATTATTTATTCCCTCAATAAAAATCAGGAGCTCTTTTCACTCGTAAAAAGCTTGCTCGAACATTTGCCAAATCAAGACTTTTACCTGGAACAGCTAGAGGAACAAGGAAGACGTATTTCATGTAAGTAATTATTGGAGGTTTCTATATTGTCACCACTTATTTTAGCAGCAACTATTTTTATCGTTACTTTGATTTTTGTCATTTGGCAGCCTAGAGGCTTGAATATCGGCTGGTCTGCCTGCGCAGGAGCTGTTGTCGCATTGTTAGTTGGCGTTGTCGGATTTAATGATGTCCTAACAGTAATAGACATCACCTGGAATGCCACCCTATCTTTTATAGCAATCATTCTAATTTCATTGATTTTAGATGAAATTGGTCTATTTGAATGGGCTGCCCTTCATATGGCTAGAGTAGCAAAAAGCAATGGTATTAAAATGTTTGTCTATGTCAGTCTACTAGGGGCGGTAGTTGCGGCGTTCTTTGCTAATGATGGAGCTGCTTTGATCCTTACCCCTATCGTATTGGCAATGGTTCGCAACTTAAATTTTACAGAGAAAATGATTTTTCCTTTTATTATGGCTAGTGGTTTTATAGCCGATACGACTTCTTTACCCTTTGTCGTCAGTAATCTAGTAAATATCGTTTCTGCTGATTTCTTTGGCATTGGATTTATAGAATATGCATCTCGCATGATTTTGCCAAATATATTTTCTTTAATTGCCACTATTACAGTTTTACTGTTTTACTTTAGAAAAAGTATTCCGAGAACGTACGATTTAACCATGCTCAAACAGCCTAAGGAGGCTATAAAAGATACGTCTATGTTCCGCTTGTCCTGGTATGTGCTTGCTATTCTATTAGTCGGCTATTTCACAAGTGAGTTTATAGGGTTACCTGTTTCATTTGTAGCTGGCGTGGTTGCCATATTTTTTATCGTTATGGCAAGAAAGAGTTCAGTTGTCGATACTCGCACGGTAATTAAAGGTGCACCATGGAATATTGTCTTCTTTTCTATTGGTATGTATGTAGTTGTTTACGGACTAGGAAATGCAGGATTGACTCATGCCTTGGCGGGGGTTATTGAGACTGCTGCTGGATATGGCTTATTTACTGCAACCATGTCTATGGGTTTCATCGCTGCGTTTCTATCATCCATTATGAACAATATGCCAACGGTAATGATTGATGCACTTGCAATCGCCGAGACGAATACTACTGGTACAATCCGAGAGGCACTTATTTATGCCAATATTATTGGCTCTGATTTGGGACCAAAAATTACACCTATCGGGTCTCTTGCAACACTTGTATGGTTGCATGTCCTTTCTCAAAAAGGCGTTAAAATATCATGGGGAATCTATTTTAAAACAGGTCTCATGTTAACAATCCCTATTCTATTCATCACACTATTAGGCCTATATTTTTCTTTATTAGCCTATTAATAAACCTAGAGGAGCAAACTATAATGACCAGTAAAATAATTTATTTTTTATGCACCGGCAATTCTTGCAGAAGTCAAATGGCTGAGGGTTGGGCAAAACAATATTTAAGTGACGAATGGATTGTAAAAAGTGCTGGAATTGAAGCACACGGCCTTAATCCTAATGCTATAAAGGCCATGAATGAGGTAGATATCAATATTTCCAATCAAACCTCAGATCTTATTGACATGGACACACTCCATCACGCCGAATTAGTCGTTACTCTATGTGGCGATGCTGCCGACAAATGTCCAGTAACACCACCCCATGTGAAAAGAGTACATTGGGGATTTGATGACCCTGCTAAAGCAAAAGGATCTGAAGAAGAAAAATGGAGCGTCTTCCAACGAGTTCGCGATGAGATTGGAGAAAGAATCAGGCACTTCGCGAAAACGGGTGAATAAGTATGATTTCGAGCACTTACGCTCGAAATTTTTATTAATTAGTTGCACTTTACAAGTAATGACCATATACTTTAATAGAGGTGAACTACATGGATAACAAACGGGAGCTATTTCAAATACTTACGCGTCGCTTTGGACTATTAAACAAAAATTGTTGTTCAGTAGGTTCTGTTGATATTTCAACTATTCAAAGCCACATTTTATACGAAATTGATAAACACCCCGATCGTTCTATGCAACAAATTGCAGATATTCTTGCAGTGGATATCACTACCTTTAGTCGACAGATTCAAACATTAATTAAAATGGAATTAGTAAAGAAATGTCCATCACCTAAAGACAAAAGAGTGTACCTGCTTTCTTTAACCACTCAAGGAAAGTTTGTCGCTACAACAATCGATCAATCGATGAATGATTATTTAGAGGAAGTATTTTCACATATGAATGAGTTTGAAAAAGAAACTGTCATACGCTCCATTCAATTATTGAATCAGGCAATGGCTAAATCCACGGTATGCTGTACTCCGTTACTTTGAGCAAGCGAAAGCTTGCTTAATAAAATATTATATAGTTGCAAATTACAAATAAATTACTGGAGGTTACTATAATGAATCAAATTAAATTAACGCCGATTAACACAGGATGCTGTTCTTCCACTCCTGAAAAGATTGAACCAAACAAAGAACTACCTATAGCCATTATCGGTGCTGGCCCCATCGGCTTGGCAGCAGCTGCTCACTTAGTAAATGCAGGAGAACACTTTATCGTTCTTGAAGCTGGAAGTACTGTTGGACACCATATTTCTTCTTGGGAACATGTACGTTTATTTTCTCCATGGCAATATAATGTAGATAAGGTTGCGGAGAAATTGTTGGAGAAACAGGGATGGATTGCACCAAATCCTGAGCATCTTCCTTTAGGTAAAGAACTAATTAGCAGCTATTTAGAGCCTTTAGCAAAAATACCCGAAATAAAGTCTTCACTTTCGCTTAACACGAAAGTAGTATCCATTAGCAAAAAGGGATTAGACAAGATGAAAACTGCCAATCGATCAGATGTACCCTTCATTTTGTACGTGGAGCAAGCAGGACAATTAAAGAGAATAGAGGCACGAGCAGTTATTGACGCAACTGGAACGTGGTCTTCTCCCAATCCAGTTAATGCCGACAACATATGGACAAACGCTGAAAAAGATTTAAAAGATCATATTTATTACGGAATTCCTAATGTACATGGCTCTGCTCTAGACAAATATAAAGGAAAACGAGTAGCAGTTGTTGGTGGTGGTCA
This sequence comes from Psychrobacillus sp. FSL W7-1457, assembly GCF_038593405.1. Lineage (NCBI taxonomy): Bacteria > Bacillati > Bacillota > Bacilli > Caryophanales > Bacillaceae > Psychrobacillus > Psychrobacillus sp. FSL W7-1457. Next base: position 166,417 of record NZ_CP151993.1, on the reverse strand, counting down.
TTCAGCTATTAATTCGATTTTAGAGCTAGCTCAATTAGATGAAGAAATTGAAATCGTATGGATTATGAGAAAGAGAAACGTAGAAGCGGCATTTGGAGGAGAAGACAAGGATGCCCTGGCAGCTAGAGGTGAATTAGGCAGTAAAGTACACCAGCTAGTAGATGCCGGCAAAGTGCGGGTATTCACACCATTTCTTATTCATCACTTAGCAAAAACAGAAAATGGAATCATTATAGAAGGTGAATCTAAGGGCCAGGTTACCACTCTACCTCCCATCGATGAAATTATTGCAAACACAGGTAGTCGACCAGATTTTTCTTTAACAAGAGAGATTCGATTGGATATCGATCCAGTAACTGAAAGCGTGACTGCGATTGCCCCATTAATTGATCCAAATATCCATAGCTGCGGAACTGTTCGCCCCCATGGAGAAGAGGAATTAAGACAGCCTGAAAAGAACTACTATATTGTTGGGATGAAAAGTTATGGTCGGGCACCTACTTTTCTAATGGCCACAGGATACGAGCAAGTACGTTCTATTGTAGCCTATATAACTGGAGATATAGCTGCAGCCAAAAAGGTAGAGTTAGATTTACCTGAAACGGGAGTTTGCAGTGTGAATATTCAAGACCCTACTTCTAGCTGTTGTTAAGCTTTGCTCATATATAATTTTAGCTTGGATTACATTAGACAAATAAAAACACCTTTCGTTGGAAAATGGGTATACGTTACCTTCAATTTTCAATCGGAGGTGTTTTTTTTGAAATATAAGTACTTTATTTAGTAATGACTGCTATATTTTCATCTATCTCCAGTGATTTATGAAACTATGCTCGATAAATATGCTCAAAAATAGACATATTCATTTTATCTGAATATGCCTTATAAATAGACTTATTGAAGAACATTAAATTCAACTAAAACTCCAGATTTAAAATACTATATAACCTAACCTATATAAACGCTTTCGCATGTTCCAGCTGCTGGTTCATAAAAACAATGATCTTTATATTGACCAGAAAAAGGTTGACCATACCAAGTCGGAGGGCACGGAGCGTATGGATTAAAATACCATAATGCATATTTTGCTGGGTGTTCTCTCCAGTAATCCAAAGCCTGCTTTGCTAACTTTTTTCAGTACCTCTCGCTCTTTCATAAAATAAATTACCTTTTTGAACGGCTTCAAAAGAATAATTGCCCCCTTGTACCTGAAAAATGACATCCTCAATAGACCTTACATCTCTAAAGTCTAAACAATCAGCTTTAGCACGGTTTACAATTACATTTCCAACATATAACATCCCTTGCTTACCTTCACCTTCAGCTTCTGCTCTCATCATCCTTGCCATGAGGTCAACATCTTTATCTCGGTATTTAACTCTAGCCATTTTTTCACCCCCTAGATACTATATGATAAAAGCCCAAATTATGTCATTTTATACCACACCCTTTAAAACAAGTAACCATATGAATAGGGATCGATACTCCCTATTCATTTAGGTTATAAACCTTTTCCTTTAAATCAGCCTATTAAAAAATCTCGAGACACTACATCTCGAGATTGCTTTAGTCTATACACTTTTAAACTTCTGCCTGTACTTCAACCACTGTTTCTTCTACTTCAGAGCGACTCATTTTTTCTTTACCGCTCTTCAACGCTTTTAATGTTTTATGTGCTAGCGCAAGTGGTAGCTTGCAGAATAACAGGATGCTTTTACGGTTAATGCTTTTTATATACTCGTCCGCTTTAGATAGGTTGTCCTCCGCATATTCAAACATATCCGCTCGTGTCCATCCCTCGGGGAAGAATTGTACCCCTCGCTCTTTGTCTTCGTCTTTATTTCTTAATATGTTTACTGCTTGCAAGCCTCTCCCGTACGCTACCGCTAAATCTCGGTCGGTTTCAATATCTGCATTCCACTTCCATAGATCAGAAAGCATTACGCCAACAAGTCCAGCTACATAGTAGGTATACTCATCTAAGTCTTCTTTTGTTTTTACTTGCCATTCCTTCTCAACCCACTTCGCCATTCCTTCCGCCATTTCAGCAGTATAGGTCTTAACTGTCTCCGCTAAATCTGTTGGACAGATTTCAAGCCAGTCGCCAAGTCGGAGGGAAACTGCTGGTAATTGTTCCTGATACGGAGCTACAAGCAGTTCATACCCTTTTTTATCAAAACCATTTACAAGCATCTTGCTAGTTTCGAACAATAAATGTTGTTTTACTAGTGCATCCAATGTTTCGTGGTCTTCAATCTCATCAATTGCACGCATACAAAGGTATGCAGAAGCAACCGCTTTTTTCAGAGTGGGCTCTAAAAAAGTAATTGGAATATAAAAGGTTCTGCTTGTTTTCTTTAGCATATCCATTGCTTCTTTTTGTAATGTTGCTACTTCACGCACAACTAGGCGCCTCCATTTCACGTTCAAGATTCTATACCCTCTATTGTATCGGATTTTACCTAAAAGATAAAATGACTCCTTACAGTTGTCGTAAATCTGTTACAACTTCACTAGTATAATATTGATCACTTACCAAAAAACCTATCAGCTTGGATGCAACTTCCTCTGCACTACTTAGCTGACCAGTCACTTTATACTCTCTAAATTTATTTACTAACGCAAATTCACTTTCTTTGGCATCCCGAATCTTCCCTTGCATATTCGTATCAATAATTCCCGGAGCAATAGATACTAGCTTTACACCATTTGTTTTCCTCGATTCCTCTAGCTGTACTGCTTCTGTAAAACGATCAAGTCCTGCCTTCCCAGCACAATAGCTGCTCCATCCCTCATACCCATTTCGACCAGCGCCAGAAGAAATTTGCATAATTTTTTTCGGAACTTCTATTTGTTCTGTCATTCTTATAAACGTTCCAGTTAATATCATAGGTGCAGTGAGGTTTACCGCAATGCTTTTTGCCACTAGATTAGAATCTATCTCTCCAGCTGTCCCAATTGGCTCAATGGTTCCTGCATTATTGATAAGGGTCAACGATGTTGCCTCTTCTATCACGTTATTCAACAGCTCTTCTAGAGTTTCTGCTACCTTTTCAGTTGTTGCTAAATCTAATAGAACGTGATGATAATTAGGATGTTCAAGCTTACTTTCTCCCCTTGCAATACCAAACACTCTTTTATTTTTATCAATTAGTTGTTTTACTAGCTCTTGTCCGATCCCGCTAGTAGATCCAGTTACGATAAATACGTCCATTGTTAGTCCTCCCTTTATTAACTGCTTCTATTAGAATATCCTTCCTTCTGTCTCCTTTCAAATGTCCTTCTCTCTTTTTATATTTAAATTAAAGATTGAAATGGATTAAAAGAAAAAAAGGGGGTAATTGCTACCGATTTATTAATTACTTCTAAGGCAGCTGTTAGAAACCTTGCTACTGCAATTACGGAAACTGCGACTCCTTCTATTAAGAAGCTGCTACGTCGTGAGATGGATAATGCCATTGATACACATGATAAAATCGCACAATACATGATTAAAAATGAAATGTATCACGCGTATGATTTAAACGAACAAATGGAGCATGATTTAGAAAAAGCTGATATTGCCTTAAATTTAGCCAAAAAATAGGGATTCGGAGATAACTCCAAATCCCTTTTTATAGTACTACTCAATGCCCTCTATCTTTACTTCTTTCACTGGTAAGAACAGCTCGCCTGTCTCTAGATACTTCACCTGTACCTTGTCGCCCACTTCCATATACACAACGAATGGTGCCATTTCTGAAGAGACAATGTAATTTGCTTTATTGTCTAGCAGGAACGATACTTGCGTGAAGTCTCCTACACGTTCTTTAAATACACGAACTACTGTACCAGACACTGATTTTTCCTCGGCGCTAGAACTACCGTCTACAGTGCTTCCGCCACGCTGAATAGCTGTTTTATAAAGTTTTAACGCTTCATTTGGCGTATTCCCGTAAACAGAGATTTCCGGGTTCGCTGCTGACACGATAAAGTAGTTTTGTAAAAACCCGTTTGAGTCTAATACTGGTGTTAGCCAGCTTGCTTCTCCATAAAAATTATAGAGAACAGGCATTTCTCCAGACCATTTCTTTTCAATAAATTTCTTTTCAATAATTTGAAGTGCACCTTGTGAGTCCATATAGGAATCCTCTAGGTTACCAGTGTAATAGGTTGCTTTACCAGTTCGACCGTCAGTTAAGGAGTAACCAAGCATAGAGTCCACGCCTTCTTTTGGGCTAGTGAAATCTGTAAAATAATACATTTCTCCGTTTTCAGTGAAGATTGGACTTACATTAGCCTCCGTTCCTTCGTCTGAAGGAAGCTTCACTTCTTTTTTACCGATCAAGCTATTAATAAACCCATGCACATACTTTCCATAGTAACTGTTTTGTAAGCTTACCGTCTCTGGTGAAACAGCACCATCAATAAATTCGGGTACATCTGCTAAAGCAAATGATTCCGTTTGTCCTGTAGCTGGGTCTACAACAACGATCCCCTCTACATCAAAGCCATTACGTGCAGTGATAAATTTACCGTATGAACGAATATAGTATGGTTTTCCATCTTCATCAATTTCTAATTGGGCATCTCCATAGAAAATTTTAGTCGGATGCTTCATACGCATATGTCTTTCTAAGTTTTTATGAAGAAATGACGATGGTGTATAGGTCATTTGGGATTTCACAAATTTAGGATTATCCGCTGAATCAGTTGCACTCATTGTAAAATAACCTGGAGTGACATCCCCATTCCACCATTTAAAAAATCCTGAAAATTCTACCGGTGCGATATATACGTACTTGCCATCTACCTTTTGAATTTGTAAATTACCTAATTCATAGTAGCTTGTATCTGGTACTTGGCCAAATGCCTTCTTCATTTTGTTACGCGCAAACTTAGGAGGAACACTCGCTGGTGTTTTTGTTTCATCGAATGCCTCAATTTCAACTTCTTCATCCATTTTTGCTACTTCATACTTTTTATCAGCATTCCACACAGGTGCTGATAGCATATAAATTGCTAAAGCTAAGCTTCCTAGTAAAAGGAAACCTTTTACCTTTTGTTCTACACCTCTTGCCAAAAACGTTCCTGCAAAGGTGATCAATACTAGCCACGGCCATAGGGCAGTCCAGTTTCTATCTAAATTTGTTACATAGTATATGATTGCGACTACAACGAACGTTAGGATTGCAAGTAAAGCAATAGAAGACACTTTATCCTTACGACCGCCGCCAAGTGGGACTACTAATAATGCAGTGAATACTGCGACTACGGCTGAAATAATAAATACAAAAGCCATTTATTCATCCTTCTTTCTTTTGTTCATACTTCAATATACGGTCGAAAGAAGAAATGGTTTCAAGCTAATAAATTAAATAATTCTTTCAAACTTATTTAATTCCCATTATAATTTACAAGAATCTAATGATTAAGGGAGCAATAATTTGAAAAGAATACTAACTATACTTATATCCCTCTTAATCCTTGCAAGCTGTTCAAATCAGAACAATAGCTTGGAAAATGAAAGTAAAGATTTTTCTCTAGAAGACCAAATGAACGAGGCCATTATTGGTTATTTTGGCCATCGGGTTGAAATTCCAGAACAAGCAGTTAAAACGATAGAATTTAATGAAAAAAATGGAAATTTAAAAGTTGTTGTAACTACCTTAGCTTTTATGGATGAAACAGTAGAAGAATTTAAAGCTGATTTACTTGATAGTTGCATACTACTTTTGCAAGAAATACAAATGCAAGACAAGGTGCAGAATCTTACACTTGTAGTTGAAATACCGTATGAAAAAGAAAATGGGGAAAATATAAACTATGGCGTATTCAAAATAGATTTTACACAGGAGAAGCTTTTAAAGGTCAATTTCGATAAACTAAATCCTCAAAACCTTAGAGAAAAAGCTGACTTTTATTTTGAAGCTCCCTTTTACTAATAAAAAACTGTAATACTTCCTCCATGAATAATGTTGGATATATTACAGTCTTTTTTTATTCAGGCTCTGTTACGGTTATGTATCGGCGTTGAAGATAAATCAGTGAATCATGTGTGTTTTCATGTGAAAACCTCGAAAATATTAAAAAGCCCTTAGAGAGATGGACAGTATTAATTCTGTCACTATCACTCCCATTTGCACAGAAAATGGTAACTCATTAGCATTGGCAAGTTTCTCTATACTGGAACAATCGAATTTTACACAAGGTTCTTTTCTATTATTTTCCCTATATCTAACCGTTAATTTTAATTAGCTGAAACGACTTTCATCATTGTATAATTTTATCGCCTTCCACCTTGTACGTTTTTATGGCGTGTTTTGGAAGTTTTGAAGAATATAATGTTTCAGTAGAAACAACCACCAATCTCCCATTTTGATAAAATATATTTTTGATATATCCACTCATTGTATAACTCTGAACTCTTTCCATTGTGGCATAATTGTAAACCTCTATATTTTTTCTATTGCTTGTATAGAAGAGCCCATCATCCATGTTATAGGTAATTTGTTCAAAGGGGGTATATAGCTTTGTTAGATACGTCATATTCATTGCCTTTGAATCTGAAGCAACCATAATGACACCGGAACCGTTAAAAATATATTTTCCATCCGGTGAAATGCTTATATTTGTATTTAGTGAGTAATCACCGTGATAAGGTGAATCGTACCCTGTTGTTACTTTACCATTTTCAATAAAGTGATTTTCAATATCTCTTGGACTAACAGTTGTATCAATGGCATAAATTCTATCTAAATTTGGATGCATTACTATATAACTATCCTGATATACAGACATGCTGCTCTTGGAAGTTTCGAGTAGTGTCTCCCTTGAATATCCCAGGATATTTGAATGTTGACCAGAACCGCTTGATATATATATAGACTTGTCATCTGCCACTATATCAAAAGGATCGATATTAATATCAAACTGTTCCACCACTTTAAAATTAACCGTATCAATTATAGCGATAGCCCCATTTTGATATTCTATATAAGTACTACGTGTCCCTTTTAGTAAAGCAACATACAGCTCATTATTATATAAATAGATAGTTTCGGGAACTAGATTCATTGTAAGTCGCTGAATTTCACCTGTTTTATAATTTATCTTTAAAACATCTTTATTTTCGTTTAAAGCATAAATAATAGGCTGGGATGGATGAATCACTACCTCCCGAATTAAATCGGATAAATAAAAGAACTCATCATAATCGAACAGGTTGATTCCTGGAATGGTCTTTTTAGCCTCATCTAATTTATTTAGTAATAGTTGTCGAGCGTTTTCATCTTGTATTTTGTTAACAGTGGCCTGAATTTGCTTGGCAGTTAAAAGTAGTTCTTCTTTGGTTTTATTATTAGCAATTAATTGCTGAAACCGGTCAATCTCTATGTTTGCGCTTATGGCATACATGGTAGATTGTCTGGCTTTTTCTCCTGGGCTTTTATATCTTTCTAAAATAGCATCCCTCGTTGACTTACCGTATACACGATATAGTAATATCGCCTGCTTTCTAATTTCGCTCGATAAATCATGATAAGCCTTTTCTGTTTGCTTACCTAACGGGTTTAATCTATAGGCATCATTAAGATCATCTTTTTTTACTATGATTTTATTCCCAGACTTTATAGCATCTATGTACGCCATTGACCTGGTAAAGTGGATATCCACATTACTCTCCATTCTTTTAGTTAACTTCTCTTTCTCTTGAGAGGGGAGACTTTTGATCGCATCGTATGCTAATTGCCTTGCACGTTTTGTATCATTGTATAAATTCATATTTGGTAATGTCACGGGATCTGAATACTTAACCTTTCTATGTTCTAGAGAGATTTCCCATTTTAATATCGTTGCAGCACTCTCAGCTTTTTGAACCAACTTCTCTGCTTGTGAAAGGGTAGCTGCATTGCCTGTGCTAGGCATTGTCATCATAAGAACAGTTAAAATAATAACCGTCGCAAAAATATTACATTTATTCACTTAATTGCTCTCCTCATCCTATTAAGAATCTTATAAAAACTATATATTAATATACTAATAGATTTGCCTAAGATTGTATAATGGTAAAAAAAATCCACTCAAAGATGTGATTCATCTCTTTCCAATCCGGTTAACTCTAAAGTATTATTCACCATACAAGATCAGTTAATGATTTGTTAAGAGAATCATCTCATATTTTCTAAACGCAGATGGATGGAACTTGTTTGAAAGATTGTAGTATTTCTTCGATTAATTAACGGACACTCGCTGTATTGATTGTAGCGGGAGGTGGCGACTCCGCGGTGGGATGAAAGCTATCACAACCACGCGCGTAAGCGATGGGTGATGGCTTATCGCTCACCCCGCTATTAAAAAAAACCCTATAAGATGACCTTTTTTCAAAGTGTCTATCTTATAGGGTTTATTTGGCTATGATTTGAATCTTTTTATGAGATTATTTTAACTCATTTAAGATTTCATCTAATTTTTCTGTTTCAGTAGTTACACCGTTGCTTGAGAAGTACCAGTTAACACCGTCTAAGTACACGATTTTACCTTCTTTGTAAGCGCGAGTTTGTTTAATAATATCATTTTCAATATCAGCTTTAATTGTTTCTACATCAGAAGCTGTACGGTCAATTATTAATAAAACTTCTGGATCTACAGAAAGAACTGATTCATAAGAGAAATCTGAACCATGAGATGATGCCTCAATATCAGTAGTTGCTGGTTTGAAACCAAAGTCATTGTACACATATGCAAAACGAGAATCTGCTCCGTTATCGAAACCAGAGATTTTTTTGTCATTGTACATTGCTACTAATGCATTTTCATAACCTGCTGCTTTTTCTTTCACTTCATCCACTTTTGCTTGTAGATCTGCTTTTAGTTTTTCAGCTTCTGTTTCTTTATCAAAGATTTGAGCTGCTAAGTCAACTGTTTCATTTACAGCGTTAATATAATTTTCATTGTCAGAACCTATGAATACTACATTTGGTGTAATTTCTTTTAATTCCTCATAGAATGGTGCTTGACGACCTGAGATGAAAATAACATCTGGTTCAGCAGCTGCTACTGCTTCAAAGTCGATTTGTTTTAGCGTACCAACATCAGCTACACCGTCAACTACATATTTTTCTTTTAAATGTGGTGGGATGTTACCTTTACCACCGTTAGCTGCGATTCCTACAATTCCTTCTACTCCAAGTGCATCCAGTGTATCCAAGAAACCATAATCTAAAGTGATAATGCGTTCAGGCATTTTATCTAATGTTACATCTTCAAATGTAATTGTTGTTCCTTTTTCTTCATCTTCGCTTGAAGCTGTCAAAGAAGATATTTTCATTGGAAATGCAGATTTTTCAGCCGTATCAGTTGCTGCTGAAGTTGAATCTTTCTCTGTAGATTCACCAGTTGCTGAATCATCATCTGAGTTACATGCTCCTAGCATTAATGTTAAGGCTGCAACAGCAGTTAAAAACTTCCATTTTTTCATCTTTCTTTTCCTCCTAAAATATACTTACTTTAATTGAAAATGATTATCATTTTCATTTCTAACTCTAGTTTAAATGAAACCTTCAAAATTTGTCAACTGATTTCTGCAATTAATTATCATTCTCATTTAGCCTCATGAAACACGTGCATAAGTGTCTGACTTATGCACGTACATGGAATCTACTGATTACAAACTAAAAGAACTTTTCGTCTGCAAAGTTATTGAGAATTAAAGTATACGCAAATACGGCAACCATCTTGCACTTGTACTGGGATATCCATATCGTAGACATCACGTAATGCTTCAGAATTGATAATTTCGTGTGTTGGACCATCTTTTACAAGGCGCCCCTCTTTAAGTGCAACGATACGATCAGAATAAACAGAAGCAAAGTTAATGTCATGTAATACAATAACTACAGTTTTTCCTAAGTCATCTACAAGCTTGCGTAAGATTTTCATGATTTGTACAGAATGTTTCATATCTAGATTGTTTAACGGCTCATCCAATAAGATATATTCCGTATCTTGAGCAATTACCATGGAAATAAAAGCACGCTGTCTTTGACCACCTGATAACTCATCTAAAAACTTATCTTGCATATCTGTTAAATTCAAATACTCCAGCGCTTGATCTACCAACTTCTCGTCCTCTGCATTTAGTCTCCCTTTTGAATAAGGATAGCGACCAAAAGCAACAAGCTCGCGTACAGTTAAACGGATGTTTAAATGATTGGCCTGCTTTAAAATAGCCACACGCTTTGCAAAGTTATTCGATTTCATTTTCTTTACATCCGTTTGATCTAAAAATACTTCCCCTGTATCCGCATCTAAAAGGCGGCTTACCATGGATAACAATGTGGATTTACCTGCACCATTTGGTCCAATAAAAGAAGTGATTGCTTTTGGTTGTATTTTTAGTGTTACATTTTCAACGACCGGTTTTTTCCCAAAGCTTTTAGAAAGCTCTTTAATTTCTATCATGCTGCTTTCCTACTTTCCTTTAGTAATAAGTAAATAAAGTAAATCCCACCGACAAAGTTAATGATGACACTAATAGTTGTATTTAAATGAAACACATGCTGCACGATAAATTGTCCTCCGACAAGGCCGATAATACTAATCAAGCTTGCTCCAACAATTAATACAGAATGCTTATACGTATCTAAAAATTGATAAGCTACGTTTGCTACGATTAGTCCTAAGAATGTAACAGGACCAACTAGCGCTGTGGAAGTAGCTATTAACACAGAAGATAAAATCAAAACTTGTAGAACAATCTTGTCATAATTAACACCGAGGTTAATGGCATTGTCTCGTCCTAACGAAACAACATTTAAATCTTTTAACAACCTAGAGCCATACAAAAATGCCAGTCCTAGTATAACCATGGCAATCAGTAATAATTCGGTTTTCACATTCATAAAGCTTGCAAACAACCGAGCTTGTAAACTTTCATATTCAACAGGATCAATGATGACCTGCATAAATGTCACTAGACTTCCTAGCAAAGTCCCAATGATCATACCTGCTAATAGTAGAAGGAAGATTGGATACTTATCTGCTCGGAATAGGAAACGATATAAAAGCACTGCGAAAATGATCATCGCCATAATCGATACGCTAAAGTTCAAATAACGATTTACGACGAATAAAGAAGCAGAGCCTGCTGTAAAGTAAATCACCGTTTGTACTACCTCATACATAGAGTCAACGCCCATTACGGAAGGTGTTAATAAACGATTATGTGTTACCGTCTGGAATATAATCGTTGCATAGGCAATTGCAGTACCCGTGATTACCATTGCAGCTAAACGTTCCACACGCTTTGGAAAGGCATAACTAAAGCCACCCTGAATATTGTAAAATGCAAACAATGCCATACATACTAATGCAATAACAGCCAAAATAATTAGCTTCTTACTATTTTTTCGCATATGCTTTCCCCCTAAACAACATAATTAAGAAGATCGCACTGCCGATTACGGCAACTGTTGTATTTACCGGAATCTCATAGGGATGAACTATTAGACGGCTGATAATATCACATGCGAGTAAGAATGCTGCTCCCATGAAAATAGTATGCGGTATTGTCTTGCGTAAATTATCTCCTAAATACAAAGAAACGAGGTTCGGAACGATTAAACCTAAAAACGGTATAATACCTACCGTTAAAACGACCGTTGTAGAAATAATAGCTACAATGACAAGACCTATATTTAACACTGTACGATAACTTAAACCTAAGTTTTTTGCAAAGTCCTCACCCATGCCTGCTACAGTGAATTTGTTTGCGTAAATATAAGCTATAATAATGGCAGGTACGGCTACGTATAGTAGTTCATAGCGTCCAGAAACAATTAGTGTAAAGCTCCCTAAGAAGAATGAATCTACATTTTGTAAGACATCTGCTTCGTATCCTAAGAATGTGGAAATGGCACCAATGATATTACCATACATAATACCAATTAAAGGTACGAACATAACATCCTTGAATTTAATACGCTCAAGCAGCTGCATAAAAATAAACGTACCGATTAGTGCAAATGAAAAACTAAAGAAAATCTGTCCCATATAAGACATATTTGTAAAGAATATCATCGAAACAATGACCCCTAGTTTCGCTGCATCCAGCGTACCGGCCGTTGTCGGTGATACGAACTTGTTCCGACTTAAACTTTGCATAATTAAGCCTGCAATACCCATTCCTGCACCAGCTAAAATAATTGCCATTAAACGTGGCAATCGACTCATTATAAAGATTTGGGTCTTCTGGGAGTCCAAATCAAGCAGATCACTCGGTTTTATATCAATGGCACCTATAAATAGCGAAATAAAGGATAGGATAATAGTTGCTACTACTAATATCCATAATCTCATTTGTAATCCCCATAAAAAAATATATTTCTCAACTTTGTTGATAACGATTATCATTATTGAGTCGTCTTTCATTATAAACAACGAATATAGTAAAATCAACATGTACTACTCAATTACATTGTTAATTTCAACAATTCTTTGTACTCTAAAATTATAAATTGACGTTAGTTTATGAACATATGTTTTAAAATATAGTTTAGGGTAGGACATTTAACTTGAGAACTCTAGTTTTTTAGACCTAATAGCTACCTGCAGGCACAATTATAAAAAAGATTAAATTCGTATTTAAATTGCAAAGTTTAGTTATGAAAACAAAGAAACTTCTATGTAGATTACATATGCATATTTCAACATTTGCTACCTTTCACTATGATGAGAATATGAAAAAACTGCTCTTAATATTCCATCATACTTAAGAGCAGTTTTGTTTGATTAATTTAGTTTATATACTGACTTCTTCTATACAAATAGCTTTTTTATTTCTTACCACAAAGCCTTTCTTCCAGCTAATTGTAACCATGAAGGCCGACGCGACCAATAGGCCACTTAATATATAGAAACATATGATAATTAATCCGGAAGAGACCATTCCTGTAAAAAGACCTAGTAATAATATTCTAATGAGTAAACCAATAGAACGGAACAAACTATCAACTCTGCCAATAATCTTGTTCGGAACTTGATCCATCAGGAACGAATTTCTCGCTACTCGAGCCCCGCTGTTTCCAATAGCTAAAAACAACATTAACGATAGGTAAATAGGCAGCTCTACAAAAACAATCAAAGAAATGGCAACGGTATAAATAAGCACTCCTACTATAATAGTCTTCTCATTTCCTAGCTTTTTCGCAAGCATCGGAACAAATGCCCCTGCTAGCACTGCTCCAGCTGCATATATCATTCCCTCCAAGCCATATACGCTAGCGTCCGCCTCTAGTACTTCCACTAAATAAACAGGAAATAAATAATTCGTCAGCATAACTCCTATAAAGGGCATAAAGGCAAATATCAAAAAAACGAACATGGCTGGACGTGCCATCATGTAAGCTAACCCATCCCAAGCTCTACCCTTCTCTTCCTTCTCTGCTTCTGATTGTTTCGCTCTGGTATAAGGAAGTTTAACATAGAAGTAAATAGCTGCTCCGTAAGTCAAAACATCTAATAGTAAAATATAATGTAAATCCCATTTCATCAACAAAATACTAGCTACTCCTCCAGCTATCATGCTAGAAAGCTGCCCCTGTACCTCCATCGTCCCGTTTAAAGATTTATACTGATCCTTATGAAAAATCTCCTGATTCATCGCAAACATAGTGGGATAAAAAATAGTGTAATACAGACTTCCAATCATATAAATTAGTGTATAATGCCAGATCTCATAGGATAACCCAAGGAATCCAATGGAAGCAAAAAACACTAATGCGATTAAACAAACTACTTCACTGATTAAAAGTAATTTTTTCCTGGACATTCTATCCACTAAAGAACCCACAAAAGGCGTTATCATAAAACTAATGATTGTCATTGTGATTGTAATGTATCCGAAGACAGTATTTCCTTCATCACTTGTCACGAGCATCCAAGGGATTGCAATCATTGTTATTCCAGAACCAATAGAGGAAGCTATATTAGCCAGTATGATCAGCCAAAATCGCGAATCTTTATATAAATTTTTCATCGTCAAACACCCTCTCAAATATTCTTACTATTCTTAATGTAAGGGAATTGACATGGATTGCATTCAGCCAATGGTCTTAAATCATCCTCATACCTTTGACCGAAGAAACCCACCTTTACAGGAGGTAAAGGTGGGTTTCTTTGTTTTATTTTAAGGTTTCCGTAAGATATAAGTCCTTTTGGATTTGTTTCAAAGCCTCCGTAAGCTCTATACGATAGAAAATAATTAAGTTTCTGGTTGCTCGCGATACCATAGTGTAGAGAAGAAACTTGTCATAGGGCCCAGCGTAAACCGCTTGGTCAGCGTCTGCTATTAATACAGTCGTAAATTCGAACCCCTTTGCCATGTATCCTGGCATGATTAATATCCCTTTCATATATACCTTTTGTTCCTGTGATATTAGTTGAATAGTGGGAATGATATTCTTCAATTCCTCAAAGAGCATCCGACAGCTTGCCATGTCCTTACATAATATAACCAAAGAGGTGTTGGTCTCATAATAAGAATCTACCACTGCTTCTATTTCCGTTAGCCGTTGCTCCTTATCCACTTTTTTTACTAATGGCTTTCTCCCACTCACTCCTAGCGAGAGGACCTTGTCTTGTTTTAAAATATCACTCATAAAATCTGTAATTTCATGCGTAGAACGATACGATTTGTTAAGTTCTACTATTGATATATCGGAAAGCTCCCTTGGCACCTGATCTTTTTCGGTTGGATGTACTACCTGGTTTTTATCTCCCAGCAAGGTAAAGTGAGCTTTCGGGAAAAGCTGCTGAATAGCTTTAAACTGAAGAAATGAATAGTCCTGTATTTCATCGATTACAATATGCTTGATGTCTAGGTTTCTGTCAATCCCTTTGATTCTAGCTTGTATATACATAAGTGGACCTAAATCTTCATAAAAAAGTTGTTTGGATTTTATTTGTCGAATCGTTAATTCATAGACTTTTCTAGCCTCCGTTGTATCCATACTCCTAATGGAACCCGTATAAATTTTCAGGATGTTAACGAATCCCAGTTCTTCTATTGCACTATGGAGGGGTGAGTACTGCTTTTCTATCTCTTTTTTACTCTGTCTAATCAAATCCTCGTCATCACCGATGTATTGGTCGACTCCTCTAAGTTCCTCGTATCTCCTCAAAATCGCTTGTTCCTTCCATTCCCTTAACCTAGGCATCAAGTGATTACGGATCTTTTTTAAACGGAAGTCTATTTCCAAGTTTGTATATTTTCGATAAAACAATTCTTGAAGCTCTGTAGCTGATATAAAAACTTTCTTGCCAATGCTTAATGTGTAAAAAGGTAATCCTGCCAATCCTAAATCCTGTAGGTATTGTACGAGATGAATTGCATAAGCATTTGAGTTTTTCCAGTAAAAGCTTTCCTGATGTATCAAGTCGGCGTTTTGTAGCCGCTCTACATTTTCATAAAAGGTCTCTGCCAATAATGGAAGACGCCTCATCCCTTTATATAAACGATAATAGGTTGAATGTACGACATTCTCCTCTCCTAATTCTGGTAAAACATTGGAAATATAATCATTAAACAAATCGCTTGGGGATATAAGCATAATATTTTTGGCGGAAAGCGTCCTGCGGTATTGATATAGAAGATAAGCGATGCGTTGCATAGCTACAGATGTCTTTCCACTTCCCGGTGGTCCTAGCACCATCATATTACGATGACTTTCTGAACGAATAACTGCATTCTGATCACTTTGAATGGTCGTCACAATACTCTTCATCTTTTGTTTTGCTGTATCCGTCAAAAGGCTTTGCAGCACCTCATCACCGATATACATGTCTGCATCGAATATTTGTAGAAGATTATCGTAGGAGATTTTAAATTGTCGGCGTCTTTGAATCTGGACGGGCACCATCTCTTCACTAGGAATTTGGTAGAACGCTTCACCTAACTTGTTTTCATAAAACAGACTGGATATAGGGGCACGCCAATCATGGATAATGATATCACCTGTATCTTCTTCACCAAACGTAGCGAGTCCAATATAAAGGCTCTCCAGTTGTTCATCCTCTATATCAATTCGTCCAAAATAGGCACTTTTATAGAGTAGCTCTAACTTAGAAAGCACGTCATTAACATGGATATAACGAAGTTCTTTTTCCTTGAGAGTAGGTAGTATGGTTGCAAAATCAATTCCACGTTCATCAGACAAATCTGAGAACTCCTTTGAAACGGATTGCCGCTCTTCTATTAGTTCACCTTTTTGCTTTTTAAGAAAAACTTGAAGAACATCTATATGTCCCGTTAGCTTTTCAACTACTGTGGTTAAATGTCGCTGTTCCTCATCCCAAATATGTTTTTCCATCCACTAACCTCCCTGACATAGCATGCTTATGTATTATTACAAAAAATTCTAACAATTTGCAGTCTTATAATAAAAAAATAAATCTGCTATAATGAATATATAAGAAAGGCAGAGACACTAGTGTCCCTGCCTTTTATAGTCTATGCAAATAAGCAAAAATTTATAAGAGTTACCTCAAGGCTATAGCTCTAAAGGTATTCCCTTTACCTTAAATCGTTTCTTTATAGACTACGTACCACTCTTCTTCTTTTTGTAGAATGTTGGTGCCTACCCAGCCTGCTTTAAGTAGCTTTTGCTGTTCCTCTATGTCAGACATTTTTATATTCATCTGATTTTCACCAAATACAATATAATCATTTCCGTCGAGCCTTTTGTAAAATATGTAACGTAGCATGTTGTCATACTTACGTTTGAGAGCTTTAATAACCATTCCTTGACTAAGCTTGTCCTTCAAGCTAGCAAAGTTAAAAGGTGCTACTGTTGCACAAATGTATGTGTACGGAGAATTCTGCAGGAGCTCCATTACTAGGTCTGCTAGTTTTCTTTGAAGACCGTAGCCTCGATACTCTGGATGGACATTTGTAATTTCCTGATAAACTACATCACCTAGCTGCTCTTCCGAAAGACCAATGTCATAGCCAAGGTGATTCTCATCCATCACTGGGATGGCAAGCGTTCGAAATGCAATCAGCTCATCATCAGCGAATACCCCTACCATTAATCGATGCTTAAGAGAGTCTTCAAATTCCTCTTTTGTTAGAGGCTGTAAAAACTCTTTGTTCTCTAAATGCTGGAGAACAATGCTCTGTAACGCTAAAATTTGTTCCATGTTGTCTATTGTTAATTCTCTAGCTGGATAATCTTTTTTCCCTAGACTGACAGTCCACTCTTTCATTGACGCACTTCCTCTTACTTCATGACTTTTACGGAGAACTCGGTTAACTCTTTTAACATATTTTCATCCACATCAATTCCTAAACCCGGACACTCATTCAGTTTAATAAATGGGACATCATAGCGCAAATTCCCAACGTCCTTCGAGAATTTAAGTGGACCGGTCAATTCGACACTCGTAAATGCTTTTTTAGAAAATGCCACATGAAAACCTGCTGCTGAACCAATAGAAGACTCTACCATCGAGCCAATCTGGCATTCCATTCCAGCCATTTCTGCCATATGAGCGAGTTTCATAGCAGGGTATATACCCCCACATTTCATCAGCTTGATATTCACCTTATGCGCGGCTTGTTTTTCTATTAATTCACGCATGTCTCGTATTCCTCTCAACCCTTCATCCATCATAAGCGGGGTACTAGTTTTTGCCTTGACCTCTACCATCCCATTGAAGTCGTCGGCCATAACGGGCTGCTCTAGCCAATCTAATCCGGTATGCTCCAACTGACGCATGGCAGAAATTGTGTTCGCACTGTTCTTCCACCCTTGGTTTACGTCCACTCGGATAGCAACCTCATTACCTACTTTTTCTCTAACGGCTTGTATACGTTGTACATCCGCCTGTACTTCTGTTCCAACCTTCATTTTAAACGATGTATAGCCCTCTTTCATACGTTTTTCTGCTTCCTCTGCCATAGACTCTGGTGATCCTATGCTCAATACATGAGTAACTGGAAATTGCTCGTGATAACGCCCACCTAACAATTGGTATACAGGTACGCCTAGTTTTTTACCAACTACATCGTAACAAGCAATATCTAAGGCTGCTTTAGCTGCTGGAGCTTGATAGACCGCCTTATCCATTTTTTCATGCAGTCGCTCAAATTCCATTGGATTTTCTCCAATCAAAGCCGGAGCTAACGTATTTTTCAGCATCGCATAAGTGCTCTCCCACGTTTCCCCTGTTACATGCTCGTCTGCTACTGCCTCCCCATATCCAATTAAACCTTCTTCTGTTGTTAGCTTAACTATAATCGAAGGCATATCATCGTATGTATGATAGCTGATGATAAATGGGGCAATTAATGGTAATCTAATAGCATAAATTTCTATTTCTTTAATTTTCATATTTTTCTAACTTCCTTTACATTTTTATATTTTTTAGTTATAGTTGTCGTTAAATAGTCGTTAATGTTTTAAAAAAAGGAGGATGTCATGCAAACACGTATAGCAGTACTTGGTTCTAGAAACTTTATAGATCGCTTGAAGCTTTTCGAACAAGAAATTCCTTCTATCCGTTTGGATTATTATCAATATCATACTCCAAAAGAAGCAAAGGAACTACTAAAAAATATAAAACCATGCGACGCTGTATTTTTCTCCGGTTCGCTCCCCTACCTATATGCAGTACAGGAGAGAGAGCTGTTGCCGGTACCTTCCTATTATTTAAAACAGGATGGTACTTCTGTTGCCACTACATTATTAGCAACCTGCAGTACCCCTATGCATCATATTTCCATGGATTTAATGGAACCAGCCCTTGTAGAGAGTGTCCTTCAGGATATTAATCAAACTGCTTCTGTCCCCTTCCTTATGCAAGTAGATCCTGCATTCTCTTTAGAGGAAGTGACTTCCTTTCATATAAACCTACAAAGGAACGAAAAAACAAAATTGGCTATCACCTCTGTGCACGCAGTTTATGAGACCCTGGTACAAAGGGGAATACCTGTTATACGAATGATTGATCCTAAAAACTCTATTTTAAAGTCCCTTGAAGAAACTAGGTCATTGGCATTACTCACAAAAAGTGAGGCTGCTAAGATTGCCGTTTGTTCCATCTCCCTTACCGAACAAGACATGAACACAGCAACAGCATTAAAAAGAATTACAGATTCGATTGATGCTTCTATTGTGAAAGCAGATGACCTCCTCTATTTGCTATTTACTACTCAAGGTAAGGTTCAGCAAGCCTTAGAGCACAATAAGGTTAATAATTGGCTTGAGTTTTTTAGTACACCAATTCGTATTGCCTTTGGTTATGGAACGACAGCAATAGAAGCAAGTGAAAATGCAAAAGATGCTTTAGCACATGCGACAGAAAATACAGTCTTCCTTATGAATGAGAAAAAACAATTGACTAGCCCACTCTTCCAGGAAGAGAACAAGATCAATTTAAGAACGAGCGATCCTAGGCTAGTTGTATTGGCGAAGGAAACAACTTTAAGTCCAGCAAATCTATCTAAAATTATGCTTTTTAGTCGCCTCCATCATTCAGTTGAGTTTACGGCACATGATTTAGAGATCTTTTTAAAGGTCAGCCGCAGGACTACCGAAAGGATACTAAAGAAGCTGTTGAACAAAGGTTATGCATCCATTGTTGGGGAAGAAATGACGTACCAGCAAGGCCGTCCCCGAGCGATTTATGAATTTAATTTTCCTACCTACCAATAAATATGTATAGGCATCAACTAATCTTTTTATCAGTATTCAATCATGAAACCTATAAAAAAGAAAGTTCAGCTTGTCACTGAACTTTCTTTTTTACGCTTCGGCAATCTCTTTGTTTAAAATCTCTTGCTTTTCTTCCTCTGTAATTTTTACAATGGAGAACCCTACCGCTGCATAGATAATAGATATAATTGGCACTGTAAAGTTTAATATTGCATAGGGAGCATATTCATAAGCCCCTACTCCTAATGTTCCTAATATGAAAACGCCACATGTGTTCCAAGGTATGAACACAGAAGTCAATGTCCCTCCATCCTCTAAAGCTCGTGATAGGTTTTTAGAGTGGAGTCCCATATTCGTATATGCTTTAGAAAACATTCTCGCTGGCACAACGATGGAGATATATTGCTCAGAGCATGTCGCATTCGTTGTAAAGCAAGCTAATATAGTAGAAGCTATCATCGAAAAAGCAGTCTTTGCTAGCTTTAAAATTTGATTCATAATAGATTGAAGCATCCCTGAAAATTCGAGAATACCACCAAATGTCATCGCCACAATGGTCATCGACACGGTATACATCATGGAATCCAATCCACCACGATTAAATAGTTCATCCACCATTGTGTTACCTGTTTTAATCTCAAACCCACTTTGAAGAGCACTAACAGCTGATGCTACATCTCCCCCTTGTACAAAAATTTGAGAAAGGAATCCTAGTAAAATCCCCACCACTAAAGCTGGTATAGCAGGTACCTTTACAGCAACTAATACAATTACTGCTAACGGGATTAATAACAACCATGGAGATATTACAAAGCTTTGATCAAGTACATTTATTGTTTGCTGTATGCTCTCCTGATCAATACTGCTATTTTTGTATTTCATTCCTAACAGACCGTAAGCTACTAACGCAATAATAGCTGCTGGTATAGTTGTATAAAACATGTGTCGGATATGTACGAACAAATCTGTCCCTGTAAGACCAGCTGCAAGATTGGTAGTATCAGAAAGCGGGGACATCTTGTCTCCAAAATAAGCTCCAGAAATAACTGCACCAGCAATCATAGCAGCTGGAATCCCCATGCTTAGACCAATCCCCATACCTGCAACCCCGATAGTCCCCATCGTAGACCAGGAGCTACCAATGGCAAGAGAGACAATCATACAAATCACACAAATAGTGACTAAAAAGAATGCTGGTGTAATAATTTTTAGACCAAAATAAATCATGGTCGCAACTACACCGCCACCGATCCAAGCTCCTATTATGAGGCCGACCAATATAATGATGACTACAGCTGGAAGCGCTAGTTTGATCCCCTTATACATCATTTCCTCGACTTCATCCCATTTAAAGCCATGCTTCCAAGCAACCATAGCTGCTACGATTGTACCAACTATTAGCGGAATGTGAGGACCTTGCTCCAGCTTAACGACAGCTATAACCATTGTTATAATCATTACTAGTAAAGGCGTTACAGCCCATATTAATGACATTTCTTTTTTCTCTGTTTGTTCCTTCTTTTCTACCATTCCACTTCACCCCTTCGCGACTTTTTCAATTATTAGAAATTGTCGTTTATTAGTCGCTATTAGGGATATATTAATCTTTTATTAAAAATTCGTCAATCTTTTTTGGCAATTTGTAAAAGCGTTTTCATAAGGACTTGAGCGCCTATATAAAGGGCTTTACGGTCAAAAGACATATGTGGATGATGAAGACCGGGAGAAAGGTCTGCACCGACCCCAATCATAGTAGCCTTTAAATCCGGCTGTCTAATCGTATAAAAATGGAAATCATCACTACCAGATGTGATAACCTCTTCCGCCAGGCTCTCTTCTCCTATTGCTTCCACGATACCCTCTCTTGCTATTAAAGCAGCCTCATTGGAGACTTCTGCTCCTGGAGTGATATCCTGCCATTCCCATTCTATATCTATATCAAAAAGAGCTTGAAGAGCATGTAAATTCTTTTCAATTTGTACTTTCATTTGTTTTAGCACACTATTCTTTTGAGCGCGTGCATCAATTGAAAAGCTCGCTGTACCAGGAATAATATTAGAGCTCTCACCGCCAGCCTGAATTTTAGTTAGTTTCGCGGAATATGCTTCAAAAGGAGAAAAATATAAGTTCTTTAAGGATTGATGTATAGCGACTGCTACATCAATTGCATTCTGCCCTTGATGAGGTCTGGCTCCATGGGCATCCATTCCTTTAATCTTACCTTCAAGAAACATAGCTGCTCCGTGATGAATTGCTGGTGAGACCTTACCAAAAGGTAGTTCTTCTATCGGTCTTAAGTGCACACCAAAGAGATGCGTAACTCCTTCAAGCGCTCCTCTATCGACCATAGAATTCGCACCATTTCCTTTTTCTTCTGCAGGCTGGAAGATGAAACGAATACGTTTATTTAATTTTTCATCCTTCAATAAAAGAAGGGCTCCTAAAACCATAGAGATATTAGCGTCGTGACCACATGAATGATTGGCTCGGTAAACCCCGTCCACTTCCTGCCACAAAGCATCTATATCTGCACGAATTGCTATTACTTCGTCACCTTCTCCTATCTCTGCTAGGAGGCCGGTTACATCATTAAAAAGTCGGTAAGGTACATTGAGCGAATCAAGAATTTCTGTTATTTTTTTCGTTGTTTCGAATTCCTTCCAGCTAACTTCGGGGTATTTATGAAAATGTTCAAACCACTCTAAAATTTGAGATTCTACCTGCATCTTTTCTCATTCTCCCTTTACACTTTTTTATTTTTAGAGCTTTTTTGAAGCCCCAATTTTTTACTTTATGATTTCACATACACGGCCAATTTGACCATCTGTGAGTCTTACTTTAATACCGTGTGGATGAAAGGAAGAATTCGTTAAAATATCTTGAACGATTCCTTTTGTTTTGTTACCGGTACGCTGATCCTTCTTCAAAATAATATAAACTTCTAGTCCTGCGTGAATGTCTTTTCTATTTTGTCCGTTCATATAATCACCTCTTTTTGTATCGTACCACTTTCATATCATGCTTACATCCATTTGTTTAATTGAAACCGGTTTTCCTTAGTAAGTTTTAGAAGAAATGGGCGCCATCTTATATTTAGTACACTACAACTGCTAATAACAGCTATGTTCTTTGGAAAAAGCAAGAGTTCATGCTATACTGTGAAAGAATTTTCATTACAAAAGGAGTGTTTTATAATGGCGAAAAAAGGTTATTTCCTTATGGAATCTGGGGACAAAATTGAATTTGAACTATATCCAAACGAAGCACCAAACACAGTAGCTAACTTTGAAGAATTAGCTAACAGTGGTTTCTACAATGGTGTAGTGTTCCACCGTGTAATTCCTGGTTTTGTAAGCCAAGGTGGAGACCCAACTGGTACAGGTATGGGCGGAAGCGGTAAAACTATTAAATGTGAAACTGCTGGAAATCCTCACAAACACGAAGCTGGAAGCCTTTCTATGGCTCACGCTGGAAAAGACACTGGGTCAAGCCAATTCTTCATCGTTCACGAACCACAACCACATTTAAACGGTGTTCACACTGTTTTTGGTAAAGTAACTAGTGGTTTAGAAGTAGCAAAAGCTATGAAAAACGGCGACAAAATGGAAAAAGTCGAAGTATTCGACGAAGCTTAAGTTAGATATTTTAGGTCTTGGGGTGATTAATTCCAAGGCCTATTTTAAATAACAAAGTCACACCCCTCCCCCCAGCTAAATCCCCAGTATCGTATATCACTGAACAATAAAAACAGAGCAGTACATTTTAGGAGGTAAAAGGATGAAGGATTTCCATTGCTGTGCAACTTGCATTCATTTTAGCAGTGAAAAAACGACTAAAGGCATGCATTATAAATGCAAACGATTAGGCTTTCAAACTGAACCCTCTTATAAATTCAACTGTTGGAACCCAAAAGAGAATGTAAGAAAGCTAATGGAGAAGACAGACACTAGTAAGTCTTAATAAATTAAACTAAATATTACAACTATATATTTACACCGCTTATCCATTATTGTATATTTTATATATAACCAAAAGGTTATGTGATGAGGAGGTCATTTGTTGACGGACATTTATAGAGCAATAGCAGATCCCATACGTCGTCGTATCCTCACCATATTGTCTCAAAAGGAATGTACTCAAACCGAGCTAGTTGATCATTTCCCAATCTCCCAGCCTGCAGTAAAAAAACATCTCACTATATTGCTAGAAGAGGAATTAATTGAGGAAAGGCGAGAAGGGAAATATCGTCTCTATCGTTTAAAGCAAGACAATTTTGCTGTTCACTATAAAAAATTGCAAGAAGAGATTGGCTTGATATTAGAGGATAAGCTCACGAAGCTAAAAAACTATTTAGAGGAGGATTAAAATTGGAGAAAGTTGTTCAGTCGGTTCAAAGGAAAATCTTCATAAAATCTACACCTGAGAGGGTATGGAGAGCACTTACACAAGCAGACGAACGTAATGCCTGGGAAACCAGAAGCTGCGAAATGGATATTAGAATCGGCGGACAGGTAACCCTAGATTATGGGTGGGGCGCTAGCTATGTAGGAACTATAATAGAGTTAGAGGAAGAACAAAAGCTCGTTTTGCAAGGGAACGACAAGCAATTGACCACATGGACCATTACTACTGAAGCAGATGGTGTCCTTGTCTCCATTGAATATACAGGTTCTTGGACTGGGGACATTGGCTTAATGGAAATGGACAATATGCTTTTTGGTACTTATCAGTTCATGTTAAACCTTAAGAGTGTATTAGAAAAGGAAATGGATTTACGCAAAAACTTTTGGAAAAGTTGGATTGGTGTCTTGCATCGTACTGCGGATAAACGAGAAGGAACTAAAGTAGTTCAAGTAATAGCCTCTACTCCAGCGGATGGGTTAATAGAAGTAGATGACGTGATTACAGCAGTAAATGGAAATCCGATTCAATGCTATGACGACTTGGAAAGGTATGTATTTTCATGTAATCCCGGACAAAATTTAATTATTTCTCTTAATCGAAATGGGCATGAACTGCCGGTTAGCCTTCATACGGTTGGTTTTGGTCAATTCAATTAATTCTGCTATATTGGAATCCAAGTAGGCCCTCCTTCGAGAGCCTACTTTATGTTAGGAAGAATCCATCTCTCGTCACTAAGCGTAAAGGCTTATCCATCAACCGTCTCGCTTCGCCACCTACAGCTTTATAAGATCTACCCTCTTAAGCACTTTCCTTCCAACTCATTGCATCGATTTTTAATAACAGTACTTCAGTTCTTAAAACATCTCAGCAAAACCCATTACGTTGTAAATAAATTCCTTTTATAGTCATAATTAATTATTTTTTTAATATTTGGTTACTATATTACAATATAGTAACAATTATAATATAAATTTGTATATTTATACCTTTTATATGTTTTTGTAGGTATAATAAATTATAACAAAATAGTGATAGGCGGAGGTGTACCTATGTTTCTAATCACTCGCAAAATCAATGGTACAACAGAGACCTTGAAAAATTCCAACAGCCAATTCAATAAAACTTTTACAACTTATGAGGATGCCCATAAGTTTGTTCTAAAGTTAAATAATAATATTATTCCTTCTAAGCATTGGAAGGTTACCGAAGAGACGATGGAAGTTACAAACGAGCAGTCATAGCTGCTCGTTTTTTTATTACAGTTTTACTTACCTGTCCAATCCCACCATATCCCGTCAATACTAGTGAACCCAATATTTTTTTGTTTCGCCTAAAAAATAATATGAAAAATCGTTACATATTCATCAGTCTAACCCTATCCCTCTACATATAAATAAGATAACTCTTAGCGAGGAGGAGGTGTTAATAATGAGTTATTCAAATTATTGTGGTGGTGGCTACGGTGGTGGATACGGCGGTAACACTGGCGGTGGCGGTTACCCAGGCGGCGGAGCTGGCATGGGTTCTGGATTTGCTTTATTAGTTGTTTTATTTATTCTTTTAATCATCGTAGTTGGTACTTTCGGATATGGAAGTGGCGGCGGTTATGTTGGCGGAGAGTCCTGCTAAATAAATGTGTTAATGTTCCTCCTAGTTACTATACTTCACCTCACAAGACGGGCTTTTAGGAGCCTGTCTTTTTTTATTACATGTAGTTATTTTATAATGAGTTTAAGAGCTCAGCATAATTATTTTTTGGAGTATTTACTTCCTTCGAAACTGGATAAGCCTGCATTAGGTTTGATTCATAAGGGTTGAGCATTGCTTTAAGCCTATCTTTATCACGAAGGTTGGGATCTAACCAATTCCCGAACTTTTCTGGTGGAAGTATGACTGGCATACGATCATGAATAGTCTTTACTAAAGAATTAGCTTCGGTAGTGAGAATAGTGCAGGAATGAACCGTTTCTTCATTATCCCTTTTCCAGGTCTCCCATATTCCCGCTACTCCAAATAGTTCATTGTTTTTCATTTTTATAAGCATTGGAACCTTTTCCTTTTCATTTACGGTCCATTCATAAAAGGAATTCATAGGTATGATACATCTTCGTTGTGTAAAAGCATTACGATAGCTAGGTTTTTCATCAACTGTTTCAGACCTTGCATTGATCATTTTGTAACCTATCTTCTCGTCCTTTGCCCAGCTGGGTATTAAACCCCACCGTAGCTGCCCCATTCTATTGCTGGTTCCATCGTTAATAATAGCTACGACAGACTGAGAAGGGGCTATATTATAATTAGGATAATAATCCTCTTCATTGGATACAAACTGCACATCAAATTGTTCTTTGATCTGTTCCATATCCGTATATAGACTAAAACGCCCACACATAAGTGAACCTTCCTTTCTAATTACCTGTCCTATATCCTTTTCCTATTTATCGTTCGTTCAAACGCAGACAAAAATTAAAAAGATCCCTAGAGTGTTTTACTCTAGAGACATTTTCTATAAGAGAAATGAAATACCAATAATGAGCACGATAGGTCCTAAAATAAATAACCAAGCTAGCGGTCTTGCAAAGTTGACAGACCAGCCAACTCCAAAGCGTTTTTCTACAAAAACACTTGGATCATCTTTGTTGATATAGAAAATACCGCCCTTCCAAAATCGATCATCATCTACAGAAGTAATATGAGGATTTCCTACAACCGCTTCTTCCTCCCCTACTTTCAAACGTGATCCTCCTTGACCAACTCTTACAGTAAAAATAGCTACACTAGCAAAAGCTAGCACCAAAAATCCTATTGGTAAAGCAATCATAACAAGGGAAGAGGTTATTTCAGGATGTATAGTCTGTAACTGAAGATATCCCATCAGCAAGGTGACTCCTACCGACATGACAAAAGAGAGCCAGCTAGAGTATTTCCGAAATGCAAGCTGCTGCTTAACGGAAGTTTTTTTGCGTTGAGGGCTAATGCTTGTTCCCGACATTTTAATTCCCTCGCTAGTAAATAAAAACATTACCTGCACTATCAATAAAATTAGTGGAAGGGAAATAACAGTAAGATAGCTTTTCTCACTAAAAGCATCCGCTTCCCCAGTTGGACCCCAATGAGTAGGAATCATGTCCGGCATCTGTGGATATTTTAAAAGCGTATAAAATATAAGCCCAATCGATACAATCATGGGAATAATAAATAAAATTCTCGGCAGCAGTTGAAGCTTCTCTTGAAATCCTAAATCTACTACTTTCACTTCATTTTTGTCGGAAAACCAGCGACGCTGCTCCTTTAATTTCTTCATTTTCGTATGCATGATGAAGTAATAGGCGACGCTCAAAAATAGAACACCAATTTGAACTCCAACACTAACAAGAGCTAATACTTCTTCCTGAGGATTTTGAAGCAACGCCCAAGCAATATAGCCCGCAAAAATTACTAACCCAACAAAAAGTACTACAGCTGTGTATCTATTTTTTAACTGAAGGATTTCCTTGTCCTTTTCATGCTGCTCAGGAACGTTTACACCAAACACAATCGTTGGTTTTAAAAATTTTGGAATGTATGCCTGTAAAATTGTAATAAATAAAAGAATAAATCCAAATAACAACAAAATCATTATTTACCCCTCCTTAATTTGTCGAACAAGCTCTCGTACCATTACAACCATTTCTTCCTCTGAAAGTTGCAATACCATCCCCTCTGCTAACAATGGGCGAATCTGTTCAGCTAACACTTGCTTTTGTTGATCTGTTGCTTTTTCCATACCTTTTGGTTGTATAATTACCCCTGACTTCGGAACAATTTGAATGAAATCTTTCTCCTCCAAAAGATGATAAGCCTTATTAACCGTATGCATATTCATACCCAAATCACTGGCAAAGCTTCTAACAGATGGCAAGGAATCCCCTGGCTTTAGTTCTCCTCTAGCCATTCCTTCCATCAATTGTTGCGCTAGCTGTAAATAGATCGGCACAGATGAATTCGGCTTTATCTCTATAAACATTTCATGACCTCCTATTTACCTCTTGTTCTATATATATTATAACACTCTGTTCTATATGTAGTATATCAAAATGTTTTTATTTTTGGCTAATCCATTGTTTTACTGGATAATCTTGGGTCGTTTTACGACAATCCGCGCCTCAATTACTACAATCCAGGCTTCGTTTACTACAATCCCTCACTCTTTTACTACAATCACTGGAAATTTTACGACAATCCCTTTCCAGGCTTATTTCCCTGACTCGATTTACTACAATCAAGCATTCATTTACTACAATCCCTCATTCTTTTACTACAATTAACTGAAGTTTTACGACAATCCCGATCCAATCCTGATGCTTATCAATAACTACGGAGCCCTTCACACTTACCATTCTTCCGCAAACAGGACTCATTCCAACAAAAAAAGCCGACAAGATCTCTGAGGATCTTGCCGGTTCCAAATATGTTTATTATCCTTTTACTGTTAACTCTACTAAGCGTTGAGCAGAAGCTTTTACTTCTTCCATACCTGCTGAGATAATTTCTTGTGCTTTAGCAGGCATAGCATTGTGACCTTCAATAATTACTTCATCAATGATTTGCATACCGAATACTCCACCAAATACTGCACGCATATAGTTTACAGCCATTTCCATTGGCGCTGCCTCAGGTGTAGAATAAATTCCACCACGAGCGTTTAAGAAGATTGCTTTTTTATCTGTCATTAATTGAACCATGTTGCCTTGTGCATCATATTTAAATGCAAAGCCTGCAGCATATACATAATCAATAAAAGTTTGTAATTTAGCAGGGATTGTTAGATTCCATAATGGGAATGCAAATACTACAACATCTGCAGCAGTTAATAGATCCATTGCTTTTTGTTTAGCTGCTAATAAGCGAGATTCAACGTCCGTCAACTCTCCACCAGTTTGTACTTTACCGAAAGCATTGAAAAGGTCTTGTCCGAAGTATGGAGTATCCTCTTCATATACATCATAAACTGTTACGTTTACATCTTTACCTTCAAGTTCAGCCATGAAAGTTTCATACATTTTACTTGAAATCGCTTCTGTTGCTGGTCGGTTATTTGCTTTTACTACTAATACGTTCATTTTTATAACTCCTCTATAATATCCATATATTTTTATATTTTTATTTATCTCAAATTCGAGACTTCCTTATATTATATTAATATAAGAAGACTGTCAAAAGGTTAGCTCCTGTTAGTTATTTGCTTCTATGTTTTTCTTATCCTTGGAAACTTTAACTATTAATGTATTTGTTATACTATTTATATAAAGGGAGGTGCATTTCTTGGAGGATATTATTGCTATCTTTATTTTTTCAACTATTGGCTTATCCTTGCTGAGTTTAATCGCTATGGGTGGCTACGTAACAGTGAAACAACAGCAGCATAAACAAAAGGAATTAGAGATAGAACTTTTGCGTTTAGAAAACGAGGCTTTTATGCTTTTGGAGCGAAAAGCTATGCGAGAAGAAAAGCATCTAGAGGAACCTAAGAATTGAATATAAAAAGGTGCTCCTTGTAAATAACTTCACAAAGAGCACCTTATAGAATTGTTGTTTAAAGTCCTATTACATGAGTGGTGTCAGGAGATCTGCGGTCAAATATAAAGCCGTTTGCCCGATAAAAAGCATCCGCTTTCATGGATTCGGTTTTAGTCGTGATTTCGTTGAACTGACCTTTAGCATCCTCTAAAATTGCTTTAAAAAGTTCACTGCCGATTCCTTTTCTTCGATAATCAGGCAACGTATAAAAACGATGCAATCTAGCAGAATCTGCTCCTAAAACATCTCGATTTAAGCCTCCAATTGCCACTAGCTCTCCTTCATTCCAAGCACCATATAGTGCCTCCCCTTGCTCACTAAACCTGTTTGTACCGTCCTCATACTCAGTAGCTAGCCTGGATACAAAACGGTACCCTTCTTTTTCGCTTTCTTGAATTAGCTTGGATACGTCGACCTCATTCAAATCAGAAATTCTTCTTACTTCGATTGCCATATACGCTCCTCCATTCTATTTGTAAAAACGAACTCCTAGTAACTTTCGATATACAGAAGCGAATAACCTCTATTACATCAATATATTTCTATCCTTCCACAAATAGAATGTCATCATTCACGTACCCATTAAATCTTATTTTCTGATGCAGGCTCGTCTTAAAAAAAGTAAAAAAAGACTGCGCTTAAAAGCACAGTCCTTTAGCAAACGAAATTAGATAGCAGCTAATCTTGCTTCTACTTCTTCATCCGTCAATTTATGTTCTACAATATAGCGATTACGCGGGTGTACACGACATTCGTGTGAACAGCTGCGAAGATACTTATGTTCATTTTCTTCCGAACATAGAATTTTGTCATTACAGTCCGGATTTGCACAGTTTACATAACGTTCACAAGGCTCTCCAGTGAAATGATCTTTCCCTACAACCACATGCTCTACTTGGTTAATCGGAACAGCAATACGCTCATCAAATACGTACATTTGACCGTCCCATAGCTGACCACGAACTTCTGGGTCTTTACCATAGGTAGCAATACCTCCGTGCAGTTGAGCAACATCTTCGAATCCTTCTCTAACTAACCAACCAGAGAATTTTTCACAGCGAATTCCGCCTGTGCAATACGTTAATACCTTTTTACCTTCAAAAAGCTCTTTATTATCGTGAATCCATTCAGGAAGATCACGGAAGTTTTTGATATCTGGACGGATTGCTCCGCGGAAATGACCTAAGTCAAATTCATAATCGTTACGAGCATCGATAACTATTGTGTCTTCGGCTTGCATTTGCTCATAAAATTCTTTTGGAGACAGGTATTTACCTGTTAATTCATTAGGATTGATATCTTCCTCTAATCCTAAGTGAACAATTTCACGCTTAGGGCGAACGTGCATTTTCTTAAATGCATGTCCTTCCGCTTCATCTATTTTAAACACCATGTCAGCAAAACGTTCGTCTGCTTTCATCATGTCCATGTATGCGTCTGTTTGTTCAATTGTTCCGGAACAAGTTCCGTTTATACCTTCATTCGATACTAAAATACGCCCTTTTAACCCAAGTTCCTTACATGCAGCAAGATGTTCTTGTGCAAATGTTACTGGATCTTCAATCGGGACATATTTGTAGTAAAGTAATACTCTGTATGCATTTGTGTCCATTTTTTACTCCACCTTTTCAAATTTTGTCCATCAATTTATCATAACAAATTTAAAGGGAGAAGTTAAATAGTTAGTTTTGTCAAAAAATAATCACGAAATAATTCAAAGAGTTTTAATGTCTGATAAGTCTAACAGGAAAGCCATTTTCCACTTATAACTTTAAGGTTTTATTTTTCTTTATATGGAATTGTTTGTAAAATGTTACACTTGAACTAGTAATGATCATCGCAAACAATATTTTAGTTGTGATGATAAATAAATTTACTGACGGGGGTTTACATGGATAGTTTTTTCATAATACTTTTAGTCTTTTTTATCGTTGCTGCCAATATTATTGGATTTCTAACTTACAGAAAAAAGAAAAGTCTATATTACTCCGCTTTTACTATATTATATCTAGGGGTTTTGTTTGGCTCCATCGGTGGTGCAATAACCGTATTTGTTATTAATGATCCTTTTGCAATATTTTACGGCCTTCAAGTAGCATACTATCTACTAATAAATAGTGTTATTGTTTTTCTAATTGCCATTTTAGCAAGCGCAATAAAAAGATTTAACAACAAAACAATATGATTCGAGACTAGACAGTTTTGACCTGGGTTTTAGGTTTTCTAACTATTCTCAGTCCTTTTTGAATATAAATCATATATGTCCAATTGTTGCGTGGGTCATTTTCAGCTCATTTATTTTATTTAAAGAGATTCATAAACAAGTAGTACCCGCCAATCAATGACAAGGTAAAAGAAGCGTACGAAAGATATATAGAAGATAGAGACGAAAAACAAACTTAATGCAAGAACGCGAAAACGAAAAAGTTTTTTCTTTTTGAAAAACAGTAATGTGCATTAAGATAGGAGAATTTCTTTGAATAATAAATTTAAGATTTTGATGATCTTATTAACTTTTTTCGCCATTGTATGTTTGGCTGTATCTTTTTTTAGCCAAGACAAAAAGAACGCAGAAGAATTTGCAAACAAAGTCTTTTCTACTCCTCTACCTCCTAAGACAAAAGAGCTTGATCGTGGATTTGACTTTGGAGTTGCGTATGGTGGAGGACCATGGGGGAGTGGGGGACGACCAACTGTCGTTGTCTACAAAAAGTTATATTCTGAACTTAGCGAAAAAGAAGTACATGATTATTATAAGGAAAGAGGTTTCGAAATTTACTTTGACGGTGACGAAGAGCTTAAAAAGACCTCTAATGGTAAGAGATTTTGGTATGAAGGAAAGGAACGCAAGAATTTAAGTACTAAAGATAATACTGAAGAACCTATAAAATTCATTATTCAGATAAGAAAGGAGTTTACTTCTGCATTTGGAGATTTAGCTAGATATTAAAGTAAGCTCGGAGATTCATAATTAACCGCCCTGTATCCTTTCTTTAAATTACTTAAAAAACAAGCAGAAAGCCTAAGCTCTCTGCTTGTTTTATTATTTTGTTCTATTAGCAATCTCGATTGCGCGGTTAGTTCCTTCTGCCGCTGCATCTAGCGCTTCTTTAGGATCCATCCCTTGATATAAATTCTCCAACGCCGTCACAATTTGCTGACGAGATTCTGGGAACACTGATATTAAGGCGCCCTGAGTAGCGATAGATGGCTCTGTGCTTTGTAGCTGTTCTACCGTTACTTTTAACTGTGGCATCTTTTCCCATGCTTCTTTAACAATGTCTGCTTCATATGCAGATGGGTTAATCGCAAAGTATCCTGTATCTAAATGCCACTTAGCTTGAACTTCTGGAGTAGTTAAATACTTCATGAACTCCCAAGCTGCTTTTTGCTCAATTTCAGCGATTCCTTTAGACATCCATAAAGATGCCCCTCCAATTACAACACCTTTACGATCTACTTCGTCTGCGTAAGGAATGTATGCAGCACCCACTTCAAATGGCGCATTATCAATAATACCTCGTACACCTGCAGAGGAATCCATATACATAGCTACCTTCCCTGATTGGAAAGCTGCTCGAATGTCATCCCAGTTCGTTCCGAAGTTACCAAATGTACCAGCCTCATTCATAGTATTTAAGAATTCAAACACACGTTGACCTTCTTCTCCGTTGAAAACCGCTTCTGTTGCATCACCAGCACGACCGTTGTCTTCATTTACATAAAGTCCACCTTGTGTGGCTACTAACTGCTCGAAGAACCAGCCGTATGTTAGCATAGAAAAGCCTTTCATCTCCTCTGTTTTAAGCTTTGCTGCTGTATCAATTACCTCCTGGAACGTTTTAGGAGGGTTTTCAGGATCCAAGCCGGCTGCTTTAAATGCATCCTTGTTGTATAGCATTACTGGTGTAGAGGAGTTAAATGGCATAGAATATAGCTCTCCATCAAGAGAATAATAATTTAAGATATTCTCCTCTAATTGAGACAAGTCATAGTTATCTTCATCGATAAACTTTTGCATTGGCTCGATAAATCCACTTTCAATCATATATTTAGTACCTACCTCAAACACCTGCGTTATGGCCGGAGCGTCTGCAGTACCCCCAACACTACGAAGCTTAGTTAACGATTCTTCATATGATCCTTGGAATTCTGCCTTTACCTCGTAATCATCCTGGGATGCATTAAAGTCAGCGACAATATTATCAAGAGCTGTTTGCCCTGAACCTGACATAGCGTGCCAAAAGGAGATGACTGTTTTACCATCTTCGGATTTTTCAACATCCTCGTCGCTTTTTTGTACAGGTTCTGTCGATGAACTGTCATCACTATTTGTACATGCAGCTAATGCTAGAATACCTAACAAAATCATGAATAACCACGTAAACTTAAACTTCTTCCTCATGTCATACACCTCTTTTTTTAGTTTGGAACAACTGTTATTTTAGAGCCCCTTGCGTTAACCCTTTTTGCAATTGCTTTTGACCTAAAAACAATAGTAGTAGTGTTGGAATAATAACAACGATTACCCCTGCCATAACCACCCCCCATTCTGTTGCAACCTCTTGTGACTGGAGTTGTTTCAAGCCAATTTGTACGGTTCTTACAGAGTTATTAGTTGTAACTAGTAATGGCCACAAGTACATATTCCATGTTGTTAGAAACCCATATGCTCCTAATGTTACTAAACTAGTTTTAGAAACCGGCAAGATTACACGAACAAAAAACGCAAATCTACTGAGTCCTGCAATCTGGGATGCCTCATGCAGCTCCTTCGGTATTGTTTTGAAATGCTGTCTAAGTAAAAATGTCCCGAAGGCTAAAGCAAAAAATGGTAGTGTCATCCCTTGGTATGTGTTAAGCCAGTTTAGATTTTGAATGGTAAAGAAATTGGGAATCATTGTTGCTTCCCAAGGAATCATCATCGTGGAGATAAAAAGGAAAAATACAAAGTCCCTTCCTTTGAATGGGATAAAGACGAAGGCATAGGCCGCTAAACTACATACGACCAGCTGTCCAAGCATAACCCCGAACGAAACAATGAAACTGTTTATCAAATAATTTAATAGAGGCAATCGATCAAACACCTTCACATAATTATCAAAACTGAAGGTTGACGGCAAGAATTTTCCTTGTAAAATTTCGCCTCCCGTCATGAAGCTTACCATCAAGGCATAGATAATCGGGAAAAACATAATCAGGGCAGTAACGATCAATAAAAAATACACAATGGAGCGCTTTAGTATTCTCATTGGTAATGCACCTTCTTTTCCCCTAGCTTAAATTGTAAAATTGTAACGAGTAAAATACATATAAATAAGAACACCGCCTGCGCACTGGCAGTACCAAATTGAGCGTTAACAAATGCCTCTCTATAAATGGAATACACGATTAAGTTAGTGGATTGGGAGGGCCCGCCCTTTGTTAAGATATCCACCTGTCCAAACGTTTGAAACGCATTGATGAGAGAAATGGTAATAATAAAAAATAAGGTGGGAGAGAGCATTGGTATAGTTATTCTTCTCAAACGATACCAATAGCTTGCTCCGTCAATACGAGCACTTTCATATAAGTGCTCATCAATATTTTGTAGTCCCCCTAGCAATATTAGGAAGCAGAAGCCTGTGTTCAACCAAATCGTTGTTAAAGACACCGATAGCAACGCCCATGTTGGATCTAGAAGCCACTCGACTTGTGGAAGATTCAATATGGCAAGCACTTTGTTGAACATCCCAATACTTGGGTGGAATAAGAATAGCCACACAACGGAGGAAGCTGCTACGGAAACCCCCATAGTGGAAGCATAAATTGTACGAAAGAAACCTATTCCTCTTAGCTTTTCATTGGCAAGTAATGCTAGGCCTAGCGCAATAATAATTCCAGTAGGCACTGTATATAGTACAAATAGGAATGTGGCCTTTATACTGTTTAGAAAAGTAGACGATTCAAGCAAATAAGCATAATTTTCCAGACCAACAAACACTGCAGCCTCTCCTGCTTGGTTGGTTAAGAAAAAGCTTAAATAAATGGTACGAAACATTGGATAAAAAACAAAAACGGAAAATAAGATAATAGATGGCAATAAATATAAAAGAGCTGTTCGAGCATTCAGTGAGCGCTTCCAGAAACCTTTCTTTTGCTTAGATCTAACGGCAGTTACATGATTTGATTTCACTACTGTCATACAAATACCTCTTTACCAAATACATGGTTTTCTACATCAGAAGGTTTTTTAATAATCTCCTTTGTTACGCTATCAAAGAAGCAAAAGGAATCATAGTTCATGATGACTGGTATTTTATCACCGACAGCTATCTGCCATTGGCCGCTCCATTTAACTTGCCATTGCTGATCATTCAATGTAAATGAAAATACAGTTTCATTTCCTAAAATTTCTACATTTACAATTTCTACAAATACCTTTTCCTCAGAGGTCGACTCCTTAGTCGCTGCTTTTATATGCTCCGGACGAATGCCAACAATAACTTTGTCTGTCAGGTAGTGATCGTCCTCAGCTGGTACGGAAATAGTAATGAAATCATTTAACACAATAGCACGCTGTTCTTTACTTCCTATGCCTTCCGCAATATTCATAGGAGGTGAACCAATAAAGGTAGCCACAAAAGGATTGGCTGGATTATTATAAATATCAATTGGTTTGCCTATTTGTTGGATAGATCCTTCATGTAGGATCATAATGCGATCACCCATTGTCATCGCTTCAATTTGATCATGCGTCACATAAATCATAGTAATTCCAAGTCTGCGCTGGATTTGTCTAATTTCAGATCTCATGTGCGCACGAAGCTTAGCATCTAAGTTAGATAATGGTTCGTCCATTAGACAAATTGGCGCTTGGTTTACGATAGCTCGGGCAAGAGCAACTCGTTGTCTTTGTCCACCGGAAAGTTCTCTTGGCTTACGTTTTAAGTAATCAGAAAGCCCTAGCATTTGAGCAACCTCTATTGTTCGATTGTTACGTTCTTCTTTAGAGATTTTTTTTACATGCAGACCAAATTGAATATTTTCTTCTACCGAAAGATGTGGGTATAAAGCATAGTTCTGGAATACCATAGACAAATCACGCTTACTTGGAGGTAAATCATTCACTTCCTGCTCACCAATCTTGAGCACTCCTCCTGTTATCTCTTCTAATCCCGCGATCATTCGAAGCATTGTACTTTTTCCACACCCCGATGGACCAACAAGCACAAAAAATTCCCCTGGTTCAATCGTTACGTTAATATTAGAAATAACGTTAGATTGTTTGTCGTATGATTTAGAGATATCAATCAATTCTACTCGCTTCAAAAGATTTCCCCCATTCTCTAATCGATTATGTTGACATAAGCCTCAAGTTTATAGATTTTACTATGGAAGCTAGTAAATTATGTTTTTGTCATTTTTTCCATAGCTATGTAATCTTTTCTTAACCATATTACTAAAAAGAATATTCTAAATCAAAGAAATTTACAATCTTTACAGAATATTTAATTTTATACAAAAAGTTTACAGTTCTTGGAGGACAAATTTATGCGTAAATATCAAATAATCCTACTTATACTTGTTTTGTTTGTTTGTGGATGTGTAGGGAAAGAAGTAACACCCATAGCTTCGGGAGAGTTTTTTATCATCGCACATAGAGGAGCATCCACTTATGCACCAGAGCATACATTGGTCGCTTATGAGATTGCTGAGCAGCTAGGGGCTACTTATATTGAAATTGACTTACAAATGACAAAAGATGGAGTATTAGTTGCCATGCATGATGAAACAGTAGAACGTACTACTGAAGGTGAAGGGCTAGTAAAAGATTACACATTAGAGGAATTAAAAAAGTTGAATGCCGGGAAATGGTTTAATGATAAATATCCAGATTTCGCCAATACTGCATTTGAAAAGGCACGAGTTCCTACATTAAGAGAAATATTTGATAATTTTGGAGATAGAGTCAACTACTACATTGAAATGAAATCCCCAAAAATATATGAGGAAATGGAGGAGGAATTGCTTGCTTTGTTAGAAGAATATAACTTATTAAATCACGAAGAAGATGTACCAAAAGTAATCGTCCAATCCTTCAACCGTGCTAGCCTAATAGAATTTCATGAGCTTGAACCAAGCATCCCCCTTATCCAACTGCTCGGTAATAAAGAGGAGGCTAAATTTACCAACCAGGAAATGAAAAGCCTAAAAACCTATGCAAGTGGAATTGGCGTCAACGTGAATGCTGTAGATGGAACCTTTGTCCATGAAGCACATGAAAATGGGTTGAAGGTACACCTGTTTTCCTTGATAGGAGAAGCAGATATAAAAAAAGCCTTGCTCTACAAGGCTGATGGTATATTCGCAGATGCTCCTAACGTTGCTTTAGAAATAATAGATCGTACACAAAATTAAATCTGTTGCTTCAAAACTTTTTCACAAAGTCTTTTAAAATGAATTTCATATTTCTCATTGTCTTCTTTTTGACGTTTTCGTGGTCCCTTCATTCGGCCACCTGCTTGTCTTATTTTTTTGGATATATGTCTACTCTCTAATAGCTGGTCTATATTCTCTGGTGTATACCATCTTCCATTTTGGTCTATTGCATAGCCTCGCTTAGCTAAAACCATGGCTGCAAGACCATAATCCTGGGTGACAACAATGTCGCCCTTATTCACTTTATTAACGAGCACAAAGTCTACAGCATCCGCGCCTTTCGAAACCATGACTGTTTCAGCACCTTCCCTCTGCATATAATGTGCAGTGTCGCATAACAACGTTACCTTCAAATCGAACTGTTTTGCGATATCAATCGTTAAATCCACGACAGGACAGCCGTCCGCATCTACTAGTACATTCACCATTTTGAGCACCCCTATCAGCTATATATCCTACATTGTATACTAAAAGAATATTTTTATGAATGTAGGAGGTTGCAATACAAAGGCTTTTTTACCACGCAGTTATCAAAATGAATAATTTAGTTGTATTTGGCAATTAGTTTTTAAAAGTTTCCAATTATTATATAAATCAAAAGGCATGGATATATTCTTCCATACCTTTTATATTGAACCTTTACTTATATTCACCTAATATCTCCACTGCTTTTTCTGTTATAGATGTATCCACCGCTTTATCAAAGTCAACGTCACCGCTAATTGCTCCATTTTCTTTATATACGTCATATTGCTTTAACACGTCATCTAAAAACATTTTTCCATTAGGATCTAAGCCTGTAACAAATACTTTTTCCCATAACACTGGATCTTTTAGTGAAGTATACTTTGTCATAATTTCAATGATTTCAGCTTTTCCTTCACCCTTTATAAATGCATCATTATAATCCCGGACACCCTTTAAATAGGCCGCCATGAATCGGAGCGAAACATCTTGTTCCTCACTCATAAATTGAGGAGAACCTAAAACCATCGCGATTTGAGATTCCGGTGCATAATCCGTAGCGTCTCCAAAGCGCTCATGAAATCCGTTTTCAATCCCTTGGGCGATTAGTGGTTCAATTTGAAGTGCGGCATCTATCGAACCATTTTCAATCGCCCCTAGCATGCTTCCAAAGTCTCCAAGTAATACAAACTCTACATCCTCAGGTGTTAATCCTGCATGCTTCAGCATTTCTAAAAAGATAAATTCATCAATCGAGTTTTTAGAGGAAACAGCAATACGCTTTCCTTCAAAATCCTTATACTCCTTGATGACATCCTTCATGTGGTTTCCAATGACGAATGAGAAATACGACTTACCTGGCACATTGTGTCCCTTGTCTGCAATAATTTTTACGTCAATCCCTTGGGCAATGGCATTAAAAAATGAAGCAGTTGAAACCCCACCGGCAATATCCACGTCTCCCGAAGCAAGTGCAGGAAGCATTTCATCACTATTTGCAAATTGCGCAAACTCTACTTCAATATTGTAGTCCTCAAAATAACCTTTTTCTTTTGCAATGTAAAAACCTGCTCCAGAGGCAGCCCCGTCTTCCGCTATAATTACTTTTACTTTCTTATTTAGCGGTGCCAAGTCTCCAGAAGGGTTATCCTTACTTACTTCATCATTTACATTGTCAGTTCCTTCTTCTTTTGGACTACAAGCACCTAGTAAAAGAACAATAGATGCAAATAGTATGAACCAGCGTTTCTTCACAACTTTCCTCCTTTATTTTCTCGATTTTTGAACTTCTTGCTGTAAATGATTCCAAATCGTTATAAACTGTTCCGCCATTTCTGCATTTGCCCTAACCTGCTCCATTGTACGGGGTCTTGGCAATGGAACTTTTATCTCACTTACAATCTCACCTGGATGAGAGCTCAATAACACGATACGGTCACTCAGCAACAAAGCCTCATCAATACTATGAGTGATAAATAAAACGGTCTTTTTGTTTTCGGACCAAATTGATAGTAACTCTTCCTGCAATATGAATTTGTTTTGTTCATCCAAGGCAGCAAATGGCTCATCCATTAACAAAATTTCTGGATCATTGGCAAAAGCCCTAGCAATACTAATCCGTTGCTTCATCCCTCCAGAAAGCTCTTTTGGATAAAGCGAAGAAAACTTACTTAAACCTACCTTTTTTAAGTAGTAGTCGGTTTGCTTTTTAACGTATTCCTTTGGAAGGTGCCTCATTTTTAAACCAAAAGCAACATTCTCTTCAACGGTCAGCCAAGGAATAACCCCTTTTTCTTGAAACACCATAGACTGTAGCGGACGTTCCCCTGCTTCCGATGCAATTAAAAAGGAGCCAGAGCTCGGAGTTTCTAGTCCCGCAAGGATGCGTAAAAGAGTTGTCTTTCCACATCCACTTGGTCCAACTAGACAGATAAATTCTCCTTCCTCTACCTGCAGAGAAATATCCTTTATAGCTGTAACACTATTACTTTTTTTATAGAAAATCTTCGTAAGATTATCAATGGAAATTTTAACTTTTCCGCTCATTTAACTCACCTCCATGGGACAATTCTCTTTTGCAGTCCACGTAGGAGAAGGGAAAAAAGAAACCCAAAAAAAGAAATGAGCACTAAACCAACGAACATTTCCTTCAACATGAATGCCTTATAAGAGGTCCATATTAAATAACCGATACCAGAGGTTGCCCCCATCATTTCTGCGGCAACGATTGTTAACAAAGCTATTGCCTGCCCCATTTGAATACCTTCTAGCATAACTGGCAAGGCACCCGGGAAAGCAATTTTCAAAAAGAAATCCTTTGGACTTGCACCATAGTTTTTGGCTACATCTAGATGTACCCTATCTATGTTCAAAACACCAGCCACTGTATTAATAACGACAGGAAAAAATACACTCCCAGCAATAGTAACTACCTTTGAAAAATCTCCAATACCAAAAAGGATAATGATGATTGGCATTAAAGCTAATGTTGGAATCGGCATAAATGCCATTACTATAGGGGATATAAAGTGTCGAATAGGAGCATACAATCCCATTAACAGCCCTATGATTACACCTGGAATTACACCGAGTAGGAAACCCATTGCAATTCGGTAAAGAGAGACTGATACATGAGTCCATAGTAACCCACTTGTAGCAAGCTCAAAAAATGTCGAAACTATTGCAGTAGGAGGAGGGAAAAAGCGTATATCTAAAATGCCCGTTCGTGAGAAGACCTCCCACAAGATTAAGATGAGTATTGGTGAAGTAATTGTTAAAAGCTGCTTACCACGTTCTTTTAGTTGTTGCTTTTTCCATTCCTTTTGTTCCGTTTCATAGGGATCGTAGTCGCTATCCACGAGCCCATTTTCATCGCGCATCTTTCACCACCTCTTTCTAAAAATAATATGTCGAATGGGGAAAATGTGTGACCACACCTACATTGAAATTGACTTAAAATGTAGATTTTGGTAATTTTAAAATAAGAAAGAGGGGGTTAATATGACAGACAAACAATTAAGATCCACAAAAGAAATGCCATATTTTATTTTAAGCATCCTATTTAGTTTATTAATTTACGTTATAGCTATAGCTAGTATTTTTGGGATCGCAATCATTCTTGTTTTATTTTTTATCAGTACATATGCACATCTTATGAATCTTAGCTATATTCGATCAAATGGTATCAGAGTTAGCCAAAGGCAGTTTCCAGATGTCTATGAACGAATAACTCGTATGTCTGAAGATATGAATTTAAAAAAAGTACCAGATATATTTGTAGTTCACTCCGAAGGTGCTTTTAACGCTTTTGCAACCCGGTTTTTAGGAAAGAATATGGTTGTGCTCTATTCAGAGGTATTTGAGCTTGCTAGGGAGCAAGGCGATGCAGAGCTAGATTTCATCATAGCTCACGAGCTTACACATATTAAACGAAATCACATTTGGAAAAATATATTAATTACACCCGCTCGTTTAGTGCCGTTCCTTTCCCAGGCGTATAGTCGTGCATGTGAATATACATGTGATCGTCAAGCAGCTTACTTCATTAGAGATGGTGCAGCTGCTAAGCGTGGCCTAACAATTTTAAGTATTGGGAAGGAACTATATAAAGAGGTAAATGAGGATGCCTATTTAGAGCAAATTTCCACAGAGTCCAATGTTTTCACATGGCTTGGTGAGGTCTTATCCTCCCACCCACCCACTCCTAAAAGAGTCCAAGCAGTCGGTCATTTTATGCAAGTAGAAGGGACTCCTACCTACTATACGAATGCTAATAAAATCGCTCTTGGTTTAGGCGCATTATTTGGTATTTTATTCATTGGTTATTTAGGGATTATAGGAATAGTCCTGGCAGGCTCTCTTACCTATGCAAGCATTTTTCCTGATGACTTGCTAGAGGATGAATCCGCGTTAAATACTTTAACTTCGGAGGAGTCAACACTAGAGACAGGCTCTTCACCTTCAGACCAAGACACTTACAATTACACTCCATTAATGAATGCAGTCGTGGATGGAGACTATACGAAGGTGCGAGAGCTTATAGCTAGCGGGGTAAATTTAGAAGAAAAAGACACAGAGGGGGCAACTGCTTTACATCAAGCAGTATATTTAAATGACATTATGATGGCAGAAATTTTACTTGAGGCTGGGGCAGACCCTAATACAAAGGATCTCTATTCCAACGCTTTGACCGCCACCTTTTATCATGAGAATTACGAATTGACAGCTCTATTGTATGAGTATGGGGCAGATCCGGCCATAGTTGATCCCGAAGGTTACTCGGGAAATAATATTCTAGGTGTTCCTAGTGGGCAGTTCGAACAGACATTGAATAGTCTACTTCAACCAGTAAATTGAAATACCTATTTTAAATCTATCCTCTCCTAGTTTTGGACAGGTCACTCCCGTCGCGGTAAGCGTCAAGCTGGTGCGGAAATCAATTCTACTTTTTGATTAATTAGCATAGTCTATTTTTTAATAGTTCCAATGAGGGGAAGTAATAAGATTTGGAATACAATGAACCAACTCTAAATGACAATAAAAATAAATTAAATAGACTATTAAAGGTCTTCATCATTGGAAGCTTGTTAATCGTCGGACTTGTCGGCTACGGAGTATATTGGGCTTTTTTTGATATGAATAGGTTACCAACAGGAGAATATCTTATAGAAGAGACTTCACCTAATGGAAAGTACACATTAAAAGCATATGTTACGAACGGAGGCGCAACTACGTCATATTCTGTTCGTGGCGAGCTGGTATTTAATGATAAAGATAATAAAACTAAAAACATCTATTGGAACTATCGAGAAGAAAGCGCAAATATTTCTTGGACAGATAATAATACAGTAATAATTAACGGTCATACATTAGATGTTACAAAGGAAAAATTTGATTTTAGAAGACAATAATAATCTTTTTTTCTCTAATCATAAAAAAGCTCGCGAAGATGAAATTCCGCGAGCTTTCCTTCTATATATTTGAGTATTTATAGACTATATTTACTTTACCAATCAATCACTTACCCAGAAAAATCTACCATTTACTATGCATATTTTTCGTCTTATTGCCTATTACGCAATGATGTTACATTATTTGCATTTGTCTCCCAGCTAATCATTAATTCCTTCTGTCTATTCTTTAAATCCTCAAAAGGTTCTTCCATTACTTCGATACGGTCAAATTTTTCTAGGAAGACGGAGGCATCTTTCAGTCTTTTATATCCTCCAAAACCATGATCATCGTTTAATAACCAAACGACACGCTGAATTTTAGCAAATAGTATTCCTCCTGTACACATTGGACAAGGCTCGAGGGAGCTATAAAGCGTAAATTTCTTGTGTTTAATTTTAGCATCAAACATTACAGTCCCAGCATTTCTTATCGCATCCATTTCTGCATGTGCCGTAATATCCTGACTAGGATGTACTCTATTTCTACCTTTAGCAACGAGATTAAAATGCTCATCCACAATAACTGCTCCAACTGGATAAGTATTTTCCTCTAATGCTTTTTCCGCTTCCCCTAACGCCATCTCTAAAAAATATGATCCAAGTCCATGATATCCCTCCGTTACTTAATCACAAACTTTGTTT
Organism: Psychrobacillus sp. FSL W7-1457; assembly: GCF_038593405.1. NCBI lineage: Bacteria > Bacillati > Bacillota > Bacilli > Caryophanales > Bacillaceae > Psychrobacillus > Psychrobacillus sp. FSL W7-1457. Next base: position 122,283 of record NZ_CP151993.1, on the reverse strand, counting down.
GGCTGTAGCCTTCTTTTAGCTTCTCGACTTCAAGTATGGCAGGAATAGCCGACTTAAGCTCACTAACATGAGAAATCACACCGACCATGCGACCGGATCTTTGAAGATCTACCAACGTGTCTATCGCTTTATTTAAAGATTCCTCGTCTAGCGAACCAAAACCTTCGTCGATGAACATCGTATCAATTCTTACACTTCCACGATAGCTTTGGATGACGTCTGCCATACCAAGCGCAAGACATAGGGAGGCATTAAATTTTTCTCCCCCTGATAATGTTTTAACATCTCGGATTTGCCCAGTGTAAGCATCATATACATCTAGACCTAGTCCACTTTGCTTGCCGTGGGTTTCCTGTCTATCACTTCTCATTAGTTGGTACTGTCCATTCGATAAATGCTTGAGTCTTTCATTTGCTGCATGAATTATCTGTTCTAAGTACTCTATTTGTATATAGCGTTCAAAAGAAATTTTCAAAGGATTTTGCCCTCTAAGTAAATCGTATAAATCGAGAATATGACTTACTTGTTGCTCTAACTTAGCAATACGATCGCTGGATAATGCTATTTTTTCTTGAATTTCTATGCCCGCTTTTACAAACTCCTTAGTACTATTCAAAGTATTTAATGCAGATTCATATGCAGTTTTAAGTTGGCTTAACTCTTCTTCAAGGGCGTTCAAATCGACTTTGCTCTTACCTTCTAGCTTCTTATAACCATCCTTCACTTGTTCGGTAAATGTATGTACCGCCTGTTTATATGCTTCACAACGTTCTCTTAACGCCTTCCGCGCAGGTTCATCCATTCTTGCTTCCTCATACTCCTCTTTGGTTTCAAAACCAGCCTTTACTAACGCTTGTAAAAATTGTTGTTTAGCCTTCTCTTGCTTAAGTATTGCTTCCTCTGCGGATTGAGTGGCATGCTCTAATCTCATTTGGGCTTTCGTATGGGATTCCTCTGCATCTTTATGTTGCTTTTGAGCCTTCTCCCATGTTTCTTCTAATAGAAGCTTTTGCTTAGTAGCAGCATTAATTTGTTCGTGAAGCTCCTCAAGATTAGAAATTGTACTTGGGATAGAGCTTTGTTTGGACTCTAGGACGGCATTTGCCTGCTCATATTCGGCCTTTGCATGGATATAATCTGCCTCAATATTATTCTTGTTTTCTTCTAATTCCTCTATTTGTCTTACACTCGTTTTGTACGTTTCTTTTAAGGAAATTAAGCTTTCTTTATCAGAACGGAGACCTTCTATTTCATTTTCTAGCTGATTTAGATCCATTTTTACTTGCTCTATATCTAGAATAGATAATTGTAGCTCTTCTAGCTGTTCCAAGATTTTTTCTATGTTCTCAAGAGCATGCTCTCGTTTGGTTCGTATAGTTAAGTAGCTAGTTTCCTTACTCGTAAGATCTTTTTTCAGCATCTGCACTTGCTCATCCGTTAATATAGCTTCATGGGTATAAGTGCTTGTTGGCTTATGCTCGGTACTACCACATACAGGACAAGCTTCACCGTCTACGAGCCTAGAGGCAAGGATACTCGCCTGATTATTAAGCCATCTGCCTTCTTCATATTGAAGAGTTTGCTGGGCTTTCAGGTATATCGTCTCTTCCTTTTCTTCTATGTTCTTCAATTCCTCAAGCTTGGACTCCTGCTGTATAAAATCCTGCATTAGTTGATATTGCCCTTTAATCTGAGAGTATTGTTGAACCTTGTTATCTAATGGATTTACTTGCTCCTCTAGTTTCTCTATTTCGTTTTTCATCAAAAGGTGGCTTGCCTTAGCTTGTTGGTATGTAGCTATTTTAAGTTCATGCTGCTCCTTGAGATTACGTTGCCTAACCTCTAACTCTTTTAACTGCCGCTTCCTTTTTTCTAGGTCTTCCATTAAAGGTAATAGAGCATTTAGCTGGATTAAAGCTTCTACACTTTGTTCACGGTCTTGCTTTTTGCTTAACTCTTTGAGATAGACCTCTTCCATCTGAATTAAGGAATTAGATGTTAAGGATAGCTCCTCTTTAGCTCTAAGCAATAGGCTTTCCTTTAAATTTCCTTCAGTAACTGTTTCTTTATAGTGGCTCTCGATTGCTTCTATAGTATTTGCCCGTTCTGCTGCCTCTAGTCTACTTTCTTCCTTTTTGTATGTTTCTTCCTGGCTAAGAAGACGCTGGAGGTTTTGCTCTTTTAACTCAAGCTCCTCCAATTGGGTATTGGTGTTTTTAGCATTGTAATAGGCTGATTGCTTCGCTACCTGATTTTCATATGCCTCTTCACAGAGGAGCTCGTCTTTTTCTATCTTATCTCGGTAATAATTAGTCTCAGCCTGTAAAGCATCCTTTAACTGGAATATATTATAATTACCTTCCTCTAGGAGGTCAAAAAGAATAGACTCCCGTTTTGGAAAAGAGGCCATAATCTGTTCCGAATAACTATTACGGGTGTTTTCTTCTTTTTTAAGCTCTGCCTCAGCTACTAATTTTTTCTCTTTAAGTCTTTCATTAATCAGCCTGTAGGGTTCTGTTTTAAATATTTTTCGAAGAATTGCTTCCTTGTTTTCAGTAGAAGAGGTTAATAGCTTCCTAAATTCGCCTTGTGGCAGCATGACGATTTGGCTGAACTGATCTTGCGTAAGTCCAATGATATCCTCTATTTTCTTGTTAATCTCTGAAACTATTTGTCTTTCAACAACAGGTACTTCCCCTGTCTCCTTTATTTCGAAGAACTCATATTTTTCTCCTGTTGAGCTTTTATTTCCTTTTTTAACGTGAGGAAGCTGTCTTAAAATACGATATTTACGGTTAAATATTTCAAATATCAATTCAACAGAAGTATGCGTTTGATCCAATGCAAAATCACTGCGCAACATTTTCGTATCTTTTCTATCCTCCCCACTCCCAGAGCCATAAAGGGCAAAGCTTATTCCATCAAATATTGTCGTTTTTCCTGCTCCAGTGGCCCCAGATATGACAAATAATCGATGATCCATCAAATCCATGAAGTTAATCGTTTCCGTGTATTTATAGGGACCGAATGCTGTCATTTTTAACTGAATAGGCTTCATGCTCTGCTTCCTCCTTCTCTTTCTTCAAGCATTAATCCCGAAAGTACTTCCTTAAATAGTTCTTTTGTTTCCTCAGCCGGAGTTTGTCCCTTGATTTCCTCATAGAAGGATTCAAATAGCATTAAGTCATCCATCTTATGACGACTTTTTGGTTCTTCTGCTTTTCCTATTCCAAAAGATTGGAATACTTTTCTTTCTACATGCATGGCATTCGGATATACAGTTCGAATTTGCTCCATTGGTGAAAGTACTGGCGTTTCATCTAGTAACTTCACGAAAATGTAATCCTCGCTTGTAGGATGCTGTAAAATGTCATTCAAATAGCCTTCCACTGTGCGCATATCTCTTTTAGGGGTAAGTAATCTTTTTTCTACTTTTGCACAACCTTTTTCATCTATTTCCACTATTAGAAAGCCTTTTTTATGGTGTTCCTCTGAAATGGAATATTTTAAAGGAGATCCGGCGTATTGAATGGTTTCATTTTGCACAAAATGTGCTTGATGAAGATGGCCTAACGCTGTGTACTTGAAGTTCTTAAATAGCGAAGCATCTACATACTCAGCTCCACCAATGGCAAGCGGTCTTTCTGACTCACTAGTATTATCCTCTTCCCGACCTTGAGGAGTAACAAAGGCATGTCCTACAAACACATGTCTTTTCGAAAAATCCATTTGCAATTCAATAGCTTCCACTATTTTTTTCATGGCTAGCTGATGACTGGTGATTGTTTCGTCCTCGAGTATGAACCTAACCTGAGAAGGGTCCATATACGGGATTAGATGAAATTCTACTTCTCCATATTCATCACTGATTGTCACAGAATTAAACTCTTTTGTTAGTTGTCCCACTATATGTAAACCAGTTTCTTTCATAATGTTTCTTCCAAAATTTAAACGGCCTGGGCTGTCATGGTTTCCCGCAATACTTAAAACAGGAGTCTGATGCTTTAATACAATCTCTGCAAGTACATTGTCCAACAAATTTACAGATTCTGCAGGTGGTACAGCCCGGTCATATAAATCTCCTGCTATGATTACTACATCTGGCTTTTCTTCCTCAATTGCTTTTATAAATGAAGCCAACACATGTCTCTGATCTTCTGTCATATAGATCCCTTGTACTAATTTACCTAAATGCCAGTCGGCTGTGTGAAATATTTTCATGAGTAATTACCCTCCTACACTGAAGATTTTATGTTAATTTATATCTATTTTATCATTTAAGGAGGACAGGTTATATTAACTTGCCGAGATTTCATATAAAGTTAAATAGTAAATATGTAAAGATTATGATTAAAAGGAGGATTTTTTATATGTCACCAGAAACTTATCAATTGATAGCCATATCTATCTATATGGTTGCCATGCTTGCTATCGGATATTATTCGTATAGAAAAACCGTTAATCTGACTGATTATATGCTAGGAGGACGTTCACTCGGCCCAGCAGTTACCGCTTTAAGTGCAGGAGCTGCTGATATGTCTGGGTGGCTCCTAATGGGATTACCAGGAGCAATCTATCTACATGGTATGGGAGAAGCTTGGATAGCGGTTGGTTTAACAATTGGAGCGTATTTAAACTGGCTATATGTAGCACCACGTTTACGAGTATACACACAGGTTTCCAACGATTCCATTACTATTCCAAGCTACCTAGAAAGTCGCTTGAAGCAATCTTCACGCTTGTTACGAGTAGTATCAGGTCTCATTATTCTTTTATTCTTTACTTTTTATGTCTCATCCGGAATGGTTGCTGGTGGAGTATTTTTTGAAAGCTCATTTGGACTAGACTACCATACTGGCTTGTTAGTTGTATCAGCGGTTACAGTAGCCTACACTCTGTTTGGCGGCTTCCTAGCCGTTAGCTATACGGATTTCCTACAAGGTCTTCTTATGTTTCTCGCACTAATTTTCGTTCCCATTATTGGCTTATTTGCAACTGGGGGAATAGATACAACTGTAGATTCAATCAAGGCGGTTAATCCAACTCATTTAAGCCTGATCGCTGGTACTACAACTGCAGGGATTATATCATCCTTAGCATGGGGTCTTGGTTACTTTGGACAGCCCCATATTATTGTTCGCTTTATGGCTATTAGTTCAGTAAAGGAAACAAAGAATGCTCGTCGCATTGGTATAGGGTGGATGATTCTAAGCTTAGTTGGAGCTATTTCCACTGCTCTTGTTGGACTAGCATATTACCAACAAAACCCTAATCTAACTCTTACTGATCCAGAAGCTATATTTATCTCCCTTGGCCAAATTGTGTTCCACCCATTCATTGCAGGTCTTGTGCTTGCTGCTGTTTTAGCAGCCGTTATGAGTACAATCTCGTCTCAGCTAATCGTTACTTCCTCTGCATTAATAGAGGACTTGTATAAAGCATTTATAAAAACAGATGCTTCTGATCGAACATATGTAAATTATGGTCGTATCGCTGTACTAGCAGTATCCATAATTGCTGCTGTGCTTGCTTGGGAACAAAACGAGACTATTTTAGGCCTTGTAGCTTTTGCATGGGCGGGCTTCGGTGCGTCATTTGGTCCAGTCATTTTACTTTCACTTTATTGGAAAAAGATTACTGCTACCGGCGCACTTTCAGGTATGGTCGTCGGTGCTGTAACCGTTGTGATCTGGAAGGCTAACGAAACGCTTAAAGACGCATTATATGAAATAGTTCCCGGCTTCCTTTTAGCTCTGATTGTTACGGTGGTGGTGAGCTTGTTAACCTACAAGCCTAACGCTGAGATTGAAAAAGAATTCGATGACACCGTTCAACTATTAAAAGAAGAGCGTAAAAAATAATAAGTAAAGGGCTAACCTCACACTGCAGGTTAGCCCTTTTCTATATATTGTCCTATATGATACTTGTCATAGTGTTGACTTGACGTTTATGCCTACTCCTAATACCAGCATTGCTTTATAGTTAACATAACGAAATATGTATATAGGAGGAATTATAATGAGTAGAGAAAAAACACTTGAATTACGTAAGAATGTAAAACCATTTGAAAATTCCGAGTTGAAGAAAAGCATAGTACAGCTCATCAATACAATTCCACCATTTTTTATCCTCTGGTTTTTAGCCTATTTAAGCCTCGACATTTCTGTATGGTTGACTGTTGGATTATCCATCATTGCTGCAGGATTTGTCGTTCGTATATTTATTATCTTCCACGATTGCACACACGGATCTTTCTTTAAAAATAAAAAAGCTAATAATATAACAGGAACTATTACAGGTATCATCACCTTATTTGCATACGAGAAGTGGAAGCGCGAGCATAACATTCATCATGCAACTAGTGGTAATTTAGACAAACGTGGCGTTGGTGACATTTGGATGATGACAGTCGAAGAGTATATAGAGGCTTCACCGATGAAGCGCCTTTCTTACCGACTATATCGTAATCCAATTGTTATGTTTGGTTTAGGACCTGCCTTGTTATTTCTAGTAAGTAATCGTATTAACCGTAAAGGCGCTAAAGGAAAAGAGCGCTATAACACGTATCTGATTAACATTTCAGTGATTGCTATTTATTCTTTCATGATTTGGCTAATTGGCTGGCAAGCATTTGCCATTATACAGGGAACTATTCTTTTTGTAGCAGGAGCATTAGGGATTTGGTTGTTCTACGTACAGCATCAGTTTGAAGATTCCTACTTCGAAGATGAGAAAGAATGGGATTATGTAAAAGCTGCGATTGAAGGAAGCTCTTACTACAAATTACCAAGAGTGCTACAATGGGTAACAGGCAACATTGGTTTCCATCACGTTCATCATTTAAGTCCAAGAGTACCTAATTACAACTTAGAAAAAGCACATGAATCTACACCACCTTTACACAAAGCTACAACTATAAATCTTCGTACAAGTTTACAATCTATTCATTTCCGTTTATTTGATGAAGAGAACAAAAGCTTTGTAACCTTTAAAGAGATTAAGCATTTGCTTAAACAATCTAAAGATGCAATTAATCTAAATGCTAAAAATAAAACAATCGAAGGAAAATAGACCTCTCTTAAAACCATTCCTTATCCACTAGGGGATGGTTTTACTTTATAATAAAAGAAAGTGTATATGTGAAAGGTGTCTGTTAAATGAATAAATGGTATCAGATTTTCCCTAAAGCTCCCTGGCTAAGTATTTATGCTTGGGTTGTATTTTGTATCTTTCCTTTTTTCTTTATCTTTCGTTCAAACGAGCTATCTGAAATCATTATAGGTCTGCTCTTTACAGGAATATTCTTTCTTGCATACCGTCTTTCTTTTAAGTCGACAGGTTGGTTTTTATATGTTTGCTTAGCTATTGAAATAATAATTAGCTTATTGATGACCTATTATTATGGCTATATTTACTTTTCTATCTTTCTTTCCTTTTTTATCGGGAATATTACACAAAGATTGGGCTTTTTCTTAATATATAGCCTAAATATTGTCTCCACCTTAACTGCTGTCATTATCGGCTTTTATATAAAAATAGAACTATTTTTTTCTCAATGGCCATTTTTGGTTATATGTATACTTGGGGTAATTTTATTGCCTTTTAGTACTTATAATCGTCATAAGCGAGAAATGCTAGAAGGCCAACTAGAAGATGCTAATCAGCGTATTGCTCAATATATGGTTATAGAAGAACGCGAAAGAATAGCAAGAGACCTACATGATACACTCGGCCAAAAGCTTTCATTGATAGGTTTGAAAAGCGACTTAGCTGGAAGGCTAATGGATAAGGACCCTGAAGCAGCTAAGCATGAAATCCAAGATATTCACCAAACAGCTCGTTCTGTTTTAAAAGAAGTACGTGAGCTCGTTACGAACATGCGTGGTACTAAATTAGAGGATGAGATTTATAGAGTGCAGCAAATACTTAATGCAGCAGGTATTTCTTGTAAGTTTAGTGGCTCCCTTCATCTTGTTAAAACACCGCCAATTGTTGAAAATATGCTAAGTATGTGTCTGAAGGAATCCGTGACTAATGTTGTAAAGCATAGTGGAGCCACTGCCTGTTCTATTTCATTAAAGCAGTCAGCAAGAGAAACATTATTAAAAGTACACGATAATGGAAAAGGCTTAGATCTTAGTAAGGACTGGATTAAAGGTCATGGATTGCAAGGTATTAGGGAGCGTCTGGAATTTGTTAATGGTACCCTCGATATTTATTCAAAAAACGGTACAACAATTAATATCAGAGTACCAAATGTAATATTACAAACACGGCAGGAGGATTAGACATGATACGAATTGTCATCGCTGAAGATCAACGAATGGTTTTAGGAGCACTTGGATCTCTTCTAAATTTGGAAGAAGACATGGAAGTAATAGGTAAAGCAAATAACGGAGAGGAAGCTCTGGCTCTTATTAAGCAGCTTCAACCTGATATTTGTATTATGGATATCGAAATGCCTATTAAAAGTGGGCTGGATGCAGCGGAGGAATTAAAGGATCACACATGTAAGGTAATTATATTAACTACCTTTGCTCGATCTGGCTACTTTGAAAGAGCGCGAAAAGCAGGAGTCAATGGTTATCTCTTAAAGGATAGTCCAAGTGAGGAGCTAGCTAATTCCATCCGAATAATTATGGATGGACGGCGGATCTATGCTCCCGAATTAGTTGATATGGCCTTTGAGGAAGAAAATCCTTTAACAGACAGAGAGAGTCAGGTTCTTGAACTGATCGCCAATGGAAAAAATACAAAAGAAATTGCAAACGAGTTATACATTACTCCCGGTACTGTACGAAACTATATATCAGTAATATTAGAAAAACTTCAAGTGGGTAACAGAATTGAAGCAATATCTCGTTTTAAAGAAAAAGGATGGTTTAAATAATCGTTGATTTACCAGTTACTTTTTTCCATATTTCACGTCTAATACTTTAATAACAATACCGTTGCTTATGCAATGTTTGAATGTATGATCCTTTATTTAAAAGGAGGAGAGTGAAATAAATGAAAAAGAAGTTTTTGGTTCTGTCTCTTACTCTTATTGCATTGCTGTCCATTTTAGTCATATTTTTGCCCAATTTGTTTAGTGAGGTTGAAGCTCCTAGTAAAGAGATAGTTGAGGAAAATCAACAACCTGATCCGAAGGGGTCTGCATATGAACCCTCTAAAAAACAAGTCGATTACACGATTACCTTTGACGAAGATATATATAAGTTAGTGGAAGGTGATCAATCGGATACCATTACTACTAAAGTACCCTTAGAAGAAAAATATCCAGAGGTTTCATTAAAAATAGAACAGATAAATGATCAATCCCCTGAAGAACTACTTCCCATTCTCGAGACACAAATGAGTGTTGACTATACCAGCCCTAAAGAAACGGAGAAGGTTTCTGAACCTGTGGAAGGATACTGGCTACATGCCATTAACCATGATTCAGCGGGGCTAACCAACTGGGATAGTCCTGTTGGTGATATCTACATCATAGATAATGGCGTTGGAGGTAGCTTTGTTGTTACACAAAAGTACTTTCTAGAGGCAGCAGAAGGACATGGTTCGAATTTCCGATCTATTTTAGAGACCTTTCAAATAGTTGAAAAGTAATTATTTGTAGCGAGTAGGAGGACGATAATCGTACCGACACTCGCTTTTTTTATTTAATTCGAAGATTACAATTCAAAAAAGGCACTATCTGTTTGAAATGAACAGATAATACCTTTAAAAACAAATCACCTTTACAGAGTGTGCTTATATACTTTTTAATGTAGCTACGATTAACTCTGGAGTGTTAAAGACTCTAATAGGAACCAAGCTATTCCCTAAACCACGACTAACAATCATAGTCGTTCCGTTTTCTTTAAATGTTCCCGCAGTGAATTTTGGAAACCACCCCTGTCCTGGCGCCACCAACCCGCCTAACCCTGGGATTCTAAATTGACCTCCATGCGCATGTCCTGAAAATACTAAATCCATTTCAGAGTTAACATAATCCTGAAATACCTCTGGTCTATGAGATAACACCAGGGTATAATCCTCGCTGCTTTCAAAGTTCTCTAGCTGATCACGAACAAGCAAACCACTTAAAGGATCTTCAAGTCCGATAATACGCATTTGCTCTCCATTATATTCAATCATTTCTTCCTCATTAGTTAAAACACGTACACCAATTTCCAGTAAAGAAGTTTTAATATGATTAACATCATTTGTAGCAATTTCATGATTTCCAGTAACATAGTAAATCGGTGCTATACTAATAATTTGATTGACTAGATCCAGACTACTTTGTAAGTCATATCGATTGCTGTCGATTATATCTCCCGTGATAAAAATAATATCCGGGTTTACATCCTTAATCTTATGTACGAGTTTTGCTTGGTTGTCACCAAATTTGGCATCATGTAAATCGGATATTTGTAAGATCTTCCAATCATTAAAACTAGCTGGAATCTTCTCTGACTCTATCACGACTTCGTTTATACTTACTCGAGTGTTCCCTATGTAAAGTAGCACAGCTAATATCACTACTAATAAAAAAATCCATTTTTTCATCTAAAATCTCCTAGTCTATTTGCAAAAAACGATACCTCTGAGAAATTTAATAAATCCCCATAAATGAATGGGGATTGTTAAATTTTGTCGGTTATTATAATTTCCCAGGAAATAAGTGCTAATAATTTACACCTTGAAATGCAGCGAGGAAGAATACTATTATAACAATATATATTATTATAACTAACCCTATAGAAATAGCCATCCAAATAAGTGATGCTCGAGCAAAATTACGTCTTGGGTCTGGATTACCAAATCCCCAAATGAATAACATAACCAGATTAACAATAGGAATAGCCATAATCAGCATCGTGATGATCCATTCCATTACAGTCATCTCAGTTGACGTTTTTATTGGCGATCCATCTTTATAATGTAAACGCTCCTCTTCATACGTATTCACATACAATCCTCCATCCTATTATAGTTTACATGATAAAATCACGTCTACTTCCATTTTACGTCATAAAAGGGAAAATAGTCATCTAATAGATGACTATTTTTAAATTTTCATCATACTCATTGGAGTTACAATTCCTATTAGTTGGTTACTCAGTTTTCCATCCTTAGTAATTAGCAGTGCTTCTAATCTCTTTCCTCGTCCAATTGCTGATTTAAAAACTTCTAGCGCCTCATACACGGACATCTCTGCTTCAACAAAGCGGTGATTCTCTCTATTACTTTCATGCTTCAGAATTTCACCCAAGGTTGCTTTTTTTCTCGAGAAATTCTCTGATTCTACTTTACTCGCCATCCACATAGTAATTCCTACAGGTGTGATAAGACCTTTAAATTTATCCCCATTATACACAGGAAATTGATTGTATTTCTTATCCTTAATAACCTGAAGTGCATAGCTTAAAGAATCTGTTTCCTGAAAGGTAGTTACTTCTCCGGAGAACATATTCCCTACTGTGACGGGCTTGCTTAATGCCTCCTCGATTTCTTCCATCTTTGCTACTACCTCTTCATGAGGTTCTGCTATCGCATATTCCATAGTTGTACGATGGTGCACGATTGCGTTTCTTAAGTCTCCATATTCTCGAAGGTCTGCTTCATATCGTCTTAGTACAGCGTTTTTTTTCTTAGCGAAATCGATTAACCTAAAAAAGGATAAGTGTTCCTGAGTACCGGCTATATCTCTCATGATTTTATCTAATCTATTGTAAGAAGTGATAAAACGATCCGAGTTACGTAATGTCATATATAAATCTCCTCGAATTATATTTTAGATTTCCAGACGTTGTTTTTGGTAAAAAAAACTGCCCCAATGAATAAGAAGCTGATTGCTAATACCGTAATTAAGATACTCCAGATATATGAGCTACTTTCAACATCACCGTTCAAAACATAACCAGCATACATTGGCAACTTCCATGGTGAGATAGTCCAGTATGTGCCTAGCAGCCCATCTATAACCTGAACAATTATTACCAACACAAAAGACACGGTAGAAGCCATTCCAGTTGATAAGGCAGCACTAGTAAATAAAACAATACTAATCACGAATAAAAGCCACAGAACATAAATACTAGTAAATTCTATAAAACTTAAGAAATCTATCACTCCAAAAAGTATGGATGTATAATATAAGCTAGCTACTATTCCTAAAATAAAACTACCCAAAACAATTATACTCAAGATTGCTAATTTACTTCCTACATAACCTGTAAATGAAAGTGGTCGAACGTATAATAAAGTTGCCGTGCCATTCTTTCGTTCCCTTGAAATAATACCTGAAAAAGCTAGAATAACTACTAACATACCGATTAACTGATATTGACTAATGGTGGACATTAATATTTGTTCAGAGGTCATTGAAGGAAACTCGATGACTGTTCCTTCAGGTAAATTTCCAACAGAGCTTAGGATTTGAGGCATGTAATAGTTCATGACAGGCTCTGTAATCCCAAAAAGAATAAATACAAGGGGAATCCAGAGAATCTTAAAATTACGGATGTTTTCTCTCCATTCCTTTTGAAACAAAATAAAAAATGTATTCATTGTTTGTTCACCACCTGCATAAATATTTCTTCGAGATTAGCTGATGCCTTCTCTACCCTTTGAACAGACCAATCTCCTACAGACGCATATGCTAAAATCTCTTGCATTCGCGGTTCGTTTTCCCTTATAGGAATGCAGGCAGAAGACCCTTTTTGTGTCACATTCCACGGGGAGCTACTTGCAAAATCTTTAGCCTCTTCTTCTAAGGAAAAGATAATTTTAATCATAGGATTTGCATATTTTTCGCGTACATCTGATAATGAGCCTTGCTCTACCAGCTCACCATTTCTCAAAAATAATAGCTGATCCGTCATTTCTTCCGCATCATTTAAAATATGAGTCGAATAAAGAATAGTAGTTCTTTCTTGAAGTTCCTTTAAAAGATTTAAAATCTCTCTTCTGCCTACTGGATCCAATGCAGAAACTGGTTCATCTAATAAAAGAAGGGATGGATTATGTACAATTGCCTGTGCTAATCCTAATCGTTGTTTCATCCCTCCAGAAAACGTACCTGTTTTTTTCTTTTTAACATTTCCGAGCCCCACAAAATCTAAGATTTTTTCTGACTCCTTCACGGCAACTCTAGCATCTACCCCACTTAACTTTGCAGTCATCTCTGTAAATTCAATTGCAGAAAGCCATGAGAAAAACTTAGGATATTGAGGTAAAAAACCTATCATCCTGCGCGCGTCCTCCTTATTATTCTCCAGAATAATATCGCCAAACGATGGATTTACTAGTCCTGTAAGCATAGAAAGTGTAGTTGTTTTACCTGCACCATTGGGACCGATTAAGGCTGTAGAAGTATTTTTCATTAATGAAAAGGAAACATCTTTCACTACTTTTTCTCTTCCATATTGCTTGGTTAATGATTGAACAGTTAGTAATGTATTCATTCGTTACGTCTCCCCACTATGAAATAGATAATAGAACCTATTATTCCTGATATGAAAATAATTATTGCCCAAAGCCACTTAGGACCATTTGTGTCGTATACCTTTATCAGATCTACAAAGGCAACAATCATTAAAATGAATTGTAAAATAATAATGGGTAATATTAATTCCCAAGGTATTGTTGAAAGATCCAATATGATTCCTCCTTTTTTTAATTTCCAATTACAGCATATATAAAAGAAAGCTTTCACAAACTATGTTATAATAGCAAATTGGGGGGTGAATTGAATGGAAATTGTAATAAGAAAAGCTATTAAAGCAGATGCCAAATCATCAGTTCCACTAATTATGGAAGCTATCGGTGACATTTCGATGCAAATGACTGGAGAAACTGAAGAATCAGCGATCACCCAGGAGTTCATTCACTTATTTACTCAAACTAGCAATCGTCATTCCTTTTTAAATACATACGTTGCAGAAATGGATGGTCAAATTGCTGGCGTACTAGTTTTTTATACTGCTGAACAAGCAGTTACTTTGGATGCTAATTTAGAGCAGTATCTTTCAGCCAAAAAGGGAACACAGGTGACGATAGACAAAGAGACGCTACCTGAAGAATGGTATATAGATACTGTAGTGGTCGATCCAACCTATCGTGGACATGGTATTGGAACGAAGCTGTTAAATTTTGCTGAACAAGTAGTCAAAAATAATGGTGGCGGGAAACTCTCCTTGAATGTAGAAACTGAGAAAGAGGCTGCAATCCGCTTATATAATCGTCTAGGATTTGAAACTGTATGTCCTTGGACCATTATTGGCGAGCCTTTCTATCACATGGTGAAAACGGTAGGCCCCTGATTGAAGGAGAAGCAAGGTTATGAAATTATGGATCTACCCCTTAATGGTTGTCTTCGCAGCCAGCTGTTACGGGACTTTATCAACTATGGTGAAATTAGCAATTGGACAAGGATATACAGCTTCAGAAGCTGTTTCTAGTCAATACATTGTTGGTTTCCTACTAGCGTTAGTCATCTATGTGGTGACACAAAGAAAAATACCACGTCTGTATGGCGGGTTTAAAATTATACTGTTAGCAGGGATTTTTACAGCAACTACGGGTATTGTCTATGGACAAGCCCTTATATATTTACCAGCCTCCCTAGCAGTAGTGATGCTCTTCCAGTTTACGTGGATCGGTACTTTGATTGATTGTATAATAAGAAAAAGATTACCTTCTCGAGCGGAAGTTATCTCCCTTGTTATTTTATTCGCCGGTACATTGCTAGCTGCAGGGGTATTAGATGTCGATTTGAGTGGAATTGACTGGAGAGGCTGGGTATACGGTTTCGCAGCAGCAATTTCCTTCTCACTTAATATGAACATTAATACTAAACAAGTAGAGGGAATGAATACTACTACTCGTTTACTTTGGGTTTCCTTTATCGCCGCTTTAATGATCTCTGTCTTCCAAAGTCCTGAAATCATGTGGAACGGTAAACTGTTTACGGAATCTCTACTTTACTTGGGACTAGGCTTAGGATTACTAGGTATCATTATCCCTATTTATTTCTTCGTAATCGCTGTACCAAAAGTTGGCGGCGCAGTTTCATCTATTCTAAGTGCAATGGAATTACCAGTAGCTGTAATGGTATCTGTACTTGTGTTAAGCGAGGCACTTACTTGGTTACAAGTTATCGGTATCCTCATTATACTGATAGGTATGTGTATCCCAACGATTGCAGATATTCGAAGAAAGCAAAAGCAACAAAAGCCTATTGTGTAGGTTGAAACGCTGAACTCACCGTTCAGCGTTTTTTTTATTTGTTCAGTTTCTGTTGTTTTACTTTATAAATTCAATTATGCCATCCATTAGACCTTCTGCTAACGGTAGACTTGGATCTGTATATGTCGCCATATTCCCTGTCTCATCAGATGGGGATTCTTTTAGCACATGGTTCATTCTCTCAATTATTAGAAGCTCAGAATCTTTTGCTTGATGTAGAAGCTCAGCATCACTACTAGGGACTTGCAAATCTGCTGTACCGTTTATAAGTAATATTCTTGCATCCAACTTTTTAATTTGTTCAATAGGATGGTATTGAAGCCAGGAAATCATATAAGGTTGTACAGATGGACGGAATATACTGTGTAATTCATTCGACACTTCCTCTACCTGTTCACCTCGCTTAAGCTTCTCAATTACTTTTTCAGATTCACTCATAAGCTCACTTGGCAACTGATTTCTTAACTGTTCTAATAGAATTTCATCTATTTGCCGTCCTGCACCTGCTAATGATACGAATACAGTCGCTTCTGTCTCTTGAGCAGCAATCATTCCTACAAGAGAACCCTCACTGTGTCCGATGAATCCTATGTCGCTAAAACGGTCGTCTTCCTTCGCAAATTCTGCCCAGGCGACAGCATCCTCAATATAGTGGTTAAATCTTAAGTCTTCTTCTTTAGTAGCAAGGCCCATATTTAAGCCAACTCCTCTTTTGTCGTAGCGGATGCTGGCAATTCCTTCTGCAGCTAATTCTTCTGCGATCATTTTTAAGCTATTATTTTTCCCTACCATTAATAATGAATTACCATTACGATCGGTGGGTCCCGAGCCAGCAAGAATGATCATGAGTGGGAACGGTCCTTCCCCCTCAGGAATCTCTATTTGACCAACCATTTTCCCTCCATTTACTTCTAATTCTTCTAAATCCTCAGCCTTAGCTACATCAGTTACCTTACTAAGTTCAAATGGAAACGACTGACCTTGTTGTGTAAACGTACCTGCCATTATTTCATCCTGCAGCTTCCCAGCAAAGGTGATTTTTTGTCCCGGAAGTGGCATGTTAAAGGTAATATCCTTATCGCTTAAGGAAATGTTTGTTAATGGGTGATTATTTAATCCTTGAATCGGGATACTAATCAAGCCTTCTTCTCTTGTAAATTTAATACTAATTGGGAGTGGTTGATTAGGAACGTTAATGGATCCTTCCCACACTCCCTCTACCCTTTCTAAAGAAACATTTGTACTCGTCTCTTCCTTATCTTTAGACACCTCCTCCCCTCCTTGCTTATCACTATCACTACATCCAGAAAGTAAAATATGAAATAGTAATAAGCTTAATATAAGCGCTTTTTTACAGTTCATTTAGATTCACCTCTCTGTTCTATCTATAGTATAACAGCAGTACTAGAAAGAAGTAAATAATTTTCAGTTTATTTTAAAAGTTTTTTGCATTATATTAAGTTCTTTTTTAAGGCTATGTTAAAGGGTAGGGTTGATTTATGATCCAAAGAAATCTTAGATCAGAGAATAGCATTGATTTTTCGCACCAGCCGGACGCTTTCCTCGGGGTGAGCGATAAGCCATCACCCATCGCTTACGCGCGTGGTTGTGATGTCTTATCTGTCTCACTCATCCCGTAGGAGTCGCCGTCTGGCGCTCCAATCAATAAATGTAAATAGATTTAGCATCGAGAAAGCGCTAATAAATTTACTCGCATAAACAAAGCTAAAAAACTGTCACCAACCCCATTTTCATCATCTATTTATGTTCTTAATAGAAAGCATACTAGTGAGAAAGTAAAGTAGAATTCAGATTTATTAAAGCTAAGGGTTGTCTTCAGGGGTATTATGGAAGTTATACTAAAGCTAACAGTTAGGTTAGTTGAAGGAGGAAAAAATGTTCGAGTATAGAATATATTTATATCAACACTCTTACATCTTTAAATTAGAAAGGGGTTGCATTAAATGACCGAGGTTTTTTTAAAGGTTCAAGACGTACTTGAAAATTACAAAACAGCAATTTACGAAAAAGATGTTGAAAAATTCTTATCTATGTATGCACCTGATGTGCATATTTATGATTCCTGGGAGAACTGGGAGAGCAAGGGGATTTCTTCATGGGAGGCAAGCGTGGTAGAGTGGTTTAACGGATTGAGCGAGGATCGCAGTCTACTCAAAGTTGATTTTAGTGACCTAGTCGTTGAAGAAAATTCACATCTTGCATTTATATATTGTGCTGTAACTTTTGCTGCTCACCAAGAAGAATCTGATGAGAAAATTCGTCAAATGACAAATCGGATCACATATTGTTTAAAAAAAGTGAACGAATTTTGGTATATAGCTCACGAACATTCATCATTGCCTATAAATTTTGAGACTGGTAAGGGAATTTTTAATTTGAAGTGAAAAATATACTTTTGGGATTGGAGATAAAGAAATTCCAGCTTTATTTCCTTTTTTCTAGCTTTTGATAAAGATAAAACAAAAAAGCCGCCACCGATTACTCGGTGACGACTTGCTTTGGTGCCCAGCGACGTCCTACTCTTGCAGGGGGAGACCCCCAACTACCATCGGCGCTGAAGAGCTTAACTTCCGTGTTCGGTATGGGAACGGGTGTGACCTCTTCGCCATCATCACTAGACCTTTTCGGCTTTCAATACATGTATTGAAACCCTACTGAGTTGTTCACTCAAAACTGGATAAAAGACATCATTAATCGAAACAAACAATTTGGTTAAGTCCTCGATCGATTAGTATTCGTCAGCTGCACGTGTCGCCACGCTTCCACCCCGAACCTATCTACCTCATCGTCTTTGAGGGATCTTACTTACTTGCGTAATGGGAAATCTCATCTTGAGGGGGGCTTCGTGCTTAGATGCTTTCAGCACTTATCCCGTCCACACATAGCTACCCAGCGATGCCCTTGGCAGAACAACTGGTACACCAGCGGTGTGTCCATCCCGGTCCTCTCGTACTAAGGACAGCTCCTCTCAAATTTCCTACGCCCACGACGGATAGGGACCGAACTGTCTCACGACGTTCTGAACCCAGCTCGCGTACCGCTTTAATGGGCGAACAGCCCAACCCTTGGGACCGACTACAGCCCCAGGATGCGATGAGCCGACATCGAGGTGCCAAACCTCCCCGTCGATGTGGACTCTTGGGGGAGATAAGCCTGTTATCCCCGGGGTAGCTTTTATCCGTTGAGCGATGGCCCTTCCATGCGGAACCACCGGATCACTAAGCCCGTCTTTCGACCCTGCTCGACTTGTAGGTCTCGCAGTCAAGCTCCCTTCTGCCTTTACACTCTTCGAATGATTTCCAACCATTCTGAGGGAACCTTTGGGCGCCTCCGTTACACTTTAGGAGGCGACCGCCCCAGTCAAACTGCCCGCCTGACACTGTCTCCTACCCGGGTTACGGGTATGGGTTAGAATTTCAATACAACCAGGGTAGTATCCCACCGACGCCTCCTCCGAAGCTGGCGCTCCGGGCTCTAAGGCTCCTACCTATCCTGTACAAGTTGCACCAAAATTCAATATCAAGCTACAGTAAAGCTCCACGGGGTCTTTCCGTCCTGTCGCGGGTAACCTGCATCTTCACAGGTACTATAATTTCACCGAGTCTCTCGTTGAGACAGTGCCCAGATCGTTACGCCTTTCGTGCGGGTCGGAACTTACCCGACAAGGAATTTCGCTACCTTAGGACCGTTATAGTTACGGCCGCCGTTTACTGGGGCTTCAATTCGCACCTTCGCTTGCGCTAAGCACTCCTCTTAACCTTCCAGCACCGGGCAGGCGTCAGCCCCTATACTTCACCTTACGGTTTTGCAGAGACCTGTGTTTTTGCTAAACAGTCGCCTGGGCCTATTCACTGCGGCTCTTCTAGGCTATTCACCCAAAAGAGCACCCCTTCTCCCGAAGTTACGGGGTCATTTTGCCGAGTTCCTTAACGAGAGTTCTCTCGCTCACCTTAGGATTCTCTCCTCGACTACCTGTGTCGGTTTGCGGTACGGGCACCTCCCACCTCGTTAGAGGCTTTTCTTGGCAGTGTGAAATCAGGAACTCCGGACATACGTCCTTGCCATCACAGCTCAATGTTACAGAGTGCGGATTTGCCTACACTCACACCTCACTGCTTGGACGTGCATAACCAACAGCACGCTTACCCTATCCTACTGCGTCCCCCCATCACTCAAACGGTGGGGTGGTGGTACAGGAATATCAACCTGTTGTCCATCGTCTACGCCTATCGGCCTCGACTTAGGTCCCGACTAACCCTGAGCGGACGAGCCTTCCTCAGGAAACCTTAGTCATACGGTGGATGGGATTCTCACCCATCTTTCGCTACTCATACCGGCATTCTCACTTCTAAGCGCTCCACCAGTCCTTCCGGTCTGACTTCAACGCCCTTAGAACGCTCTCCTACCACTGATACCAAAGGTATCAATCCACAGCTTCGGTGATTTGTTTAGCCCCGATACATTTTCGGCGCAGCGTCACTCGACCAGTGAGCTATTACGCACTCTTTAAATGATGGCTGCTTCTAAGCCAACATCCTGGTTGTCTAAGCAACGCCACATCCTTTTCCACTTAACAAATACTTTGGGACCTTAGCTGGTGGTCTGGGCTGTTTCCCTCTTGACTACGGATCTTATCACTCGCAGTCTGACTCCCAAACATAAATCATTGGCATTCGGAGTTTGTCTGAATTCGGTAACCCGGGATGGGCCCCTAGTCCAAACAGTGCTCTACCTCCAAGATTCTAACGTTTGAGGCTAGCCCTAAAGCTATTTCGGAGAGAACCAGCTATCTCCAGGTTCGATTGGAATTTCTCCGCTACCCACACCTCATCCCCGCACTTTTCAACGTGCGTGGGTTCGGACCTCCAGTAAGTGTTACCTCACCTTCATCCTGGACATGGGTAGATCACCTGGTTTCGGGTCTACGACCACATACTCATTCGCCCTATTCAGACTCGCTTTCGCTGCGGCTCCGTCTTCTCAACTTAACCTCGCATGTAATCGTAACTCGCCGGTTCATTCTACAAAAGGCACGCCATCACCCGTTAACGGGCTTTGACTATTTGTAGGCACACGGTTTCAGGGTCTATTTCACTCCCCTTCCGGGGTGCTTTTCACCTTTCCCTCACGGTACTGGTTCACTATCGGTCACTAGGTAGTATTTAGCCTTGGGAGATGGTCCTCCCGGATTCCGACGGAATTTCACGTGTTCCGCCGTACTCAGGATACACTCTGGAGGGAATGAACTTTTGACTACGGGGCTTTTACCCTATCCTGCGGACCTTTCCAGATCGCTTCGTCTAGCTCATTCTTTTGTAACTCCGTATAGAGTGTCCTACAACCCCAAGAGGCAAGCCTCTTGGTTTGGGCTCTTCCCGTTTCGCTCGCCGCTACTCAGGGAATCGAATTTTCTTTCTCTTCCTCCAGGTACTTAGATGTTTCAGTTCCCTGGGTGTGTCTCAGATGCGCTATGTATTCACGCAAATGTACTGCCCCATTACGGGCAGTGGGTTTCCCCATTCGGAAATCTTCGGATCGAAGCTCACTTACAGCTCCCCGAAGCATATCGGTGTTAGTGCCGTCCTTCATCGACTCCTAGTGCCAAGGCATCCACCGTGCGCCCTTATTAACTTAACCTAAAAGTTAAAAGTACTACACTTGCAATCACATAAGTGATCACAATTTGAATATCTTGCGTTTGTTTCTTTTTTTGATGTCGTTTTATCCAGTTTTCAAAGAACAAATTATTTCGTTGGTGGAGCCTAGCGGGATCGAACCGCTGACCTCCTGCGTGCAAGGCAGGCGCTCTCCCAGCTGAGCTAAGGCCCCGAAATAAAAAAAGGTATGGTGGGCCTAAATGGACTCGAACCATCGACCTCACGCTTATCAGGCGTGCGCTCTAACCAGCTGAGCTATAGGCCCTCTTTGAATTTCCATATCTATTAAAAATATTAATATACATGAACATTCAAAACTGAACTGCAAAACGTTAAGATACAGATAAAGATCTGTATTCCGAATATATCCTTAGAAAGGAGGTGATCCAGCCGCACCTTCCGATACGGCTACCTTGTTACGACTTCACCCCAATCATCTGTCCCACCTTCGGCGGCTGGCTCCCAAAAGGGTTACCCCACCGACTTCGGGTGTTACAAACTCTCGTGGTGTGACGGGCGGTGTGTACAAGGCCCGGGAACGTATTCACCGTGGCATGCTGATCCACGATTACTAGCGATTCCGGCTTCATGTAGGCGAGTTGCAGCCTACAATCCGAACTGAGAACGGTTTTATGGGATTTGCTCACCCTCGCGGGGTTGCGACCCTCTGTACCGTCCATTGTAGCACGTGTGTAGCCCAGGTCATAAGGGGCATGATGATTTGACGTCATCCCCACCTTCCTCCGGTTTATCACCGGCAGTCACCTTAGAGTGCCCAACTGAATGCTGGCAACTAAGATCAAGGGTTGCGCTCGTTGCGGGACTTAACCCAACATCTCACGACACGAGCTGACGACAACCATGCACCACCTGTCACCGCTGTCCCCGAAGGGAAAAGCCTATCTCTAGGCCGGTCAGCGGGATGTCAAGACCTGGTAAGGTTCTTCGCGTTGCTTCGAATTAAACCACATGCTCCACCGCTTGTGCGGGCCCCCGTCAATTCCTTTGAGTTTCAGTCTTGCGACCGTACTCCCCAGGCGGAGTGCTTAATGCGTTAGCTGCAGCACTAAGGGGCGGAAACCCCCTAACACTTAGCACTCATCGTTTACGGCGTGGACTACCAGGGTATCTAATCCTGTTTGCTCCCCACGCTTTCGCGCCTCAGCGTCAGTTACAGACCAGAAAGCCGCCTTCGCCACTGGTGTTCCTCCAAATCTCTACGCATTTCACCGCTACACTTGGAATTCCGCTTTCCTCTTCTGTACTCAAGTCCCCCAGTTTCCAATGACCCTCCACGGTTGAGCCGTGGGCTTTCACATCAGACTTAAAGGACCGCCTGCGCGCGCTTTACGCCCAATAATTCCGGACAACGCTTGCCACCTACGTATTACCGCGGCTGCTGGCACGTAGTTAGCCGTGGCTTTCTAATGAGGTACCGTCAAGGTACGAGCAGTTACTCTCGTACTTGTTCTTCCCTCACAACAGAGTTTTACGATCCGAAAACCTTCTTCACTCACGCGGCGTTGCTCCATCAGACTTTCGTCCATTGTGGAAGATTCCCTACTGCTGCCTCCCGTAGGAGTCTGGGCCGTGTCTCAGTCCCAGTGTGGCCGATCACCCTCTCAGGTCGGCTACGCATCGTCGCCTTGGTGAGCCGTTACCTCACCAACTAGCTAATGCGCCGCGGGCCCATCCTGTAGTGACAGCCGAAACCGTCTTTTAACATTTCCTCATGTGAGGTAATGGATTATTCGGTATTAGCCCCGGTTTCCCGGAGTTATCCCAATCTACAGGGCAGGTTGCCCACGTGTTACTCACCCGTCCGCCGCTAAATCAGAAGAAGCAAGCTTCTTCATCATCCGCTCGACTTGCATGTATTAGGCACGCCGCCAGCGTTCGTCCTGAGCCAGGATCAAACTCTCCATAATAGAGAACTTAAAAAGCTCATTTTGTTTTGCTGGCATCATCATTAAATGATGTCAAAAATTGTTTTGCGTCAATCAAGCCAAAGCTTGTTGATGCTGTATGTCTTAACGTTTTGCATGTTCAGTTTTCAATGTTCATGGTGGAGCCTAGCGGGATCGAACCGCTGACCTCCTGCGTGCAAGGCAGGCGCTCTCCCAGCTGAGCTAAGGCCCCAAAATAATAATAACTGGTCGGGAAGACAGGATTCGAACCTGCGACCCCTTGGTCCCAAACCAAGTGCTCTACCAAGCTGAGCTACTTCCCGTTATATGGCGCGCCCGGCAGGAGTCGAACCCACAACCTTCTGATCCGTAGTCAGACGCTCTATCCAATTGAGCTACGGGCGCTAATTATTCATAAAAGTGGTGCCGAGGACCGGAATCGAACCGGTACGGTAGTCACCTACCGCAGGATTTTAAGTCCTGTGCGTCTGCCAGTTCCGCCACCCCGGCACTTTAATGAATCTTTGGAGCGGAAGACGAGGTTCGAACTCGCGACCCCCACCTTGGCAAGGTGGTGTTCTACCACTGAACTACTTCCGCTCGGTTATTAAGTTAAATGGTGCGGGTGAAGGGAGTCGAACCCCCACGCCTTGCGGCGCTAGATCCTAAGTCTAGTGCGTCTGCCAGTTCCGCCACACCCGCATATTTATTTCACAAAAGTGAATGAGCCATGAAGGACTCGAACCTTCGACCCTCTGATTAAAAGTCAGATGCTCTACCAACTGAGCTAATGGCTCGGAAAATGGTGCCGGAGAAAGGACTTGAACCCTCAACCTACTGATTACAAGTCAGTTGCTCTACCAGTTGAGCTACTCCGGCAGGAGTAAAATTATGGTGGAGGATGACGGGCTCGAACCGCCGACCCTCTGCTTGTAAGGCAGATGCTCTCCCAGCTGAGCTAATCCTCCTGGGTAATATTTTTTTATTGCAAGCCCAGCGACGTCCTACTCTTGCAGGGGGAGACCCCCAACTACCATCGGCGCTGAAGAGCTTAACTTCCGTGTTCGGTATGGGAACGGGTGTGACCTCTTCGCCATCATCACTAGACTTGAATAATTATTGAAAGACAAGTTCTATTATATCAACTATGTAGATTATTACAAGCATTAATTTAATAAAAATTTATTCTTTCAAAACTGAATAAACTGACATCTTAGAAACAAACAATTTGGTTAAGTCCTCGATCGATTAGTATTCGTCAGCTGCACGTGTCGCCACGCTTCCACCCCGAACCTATCTACCTCATCGTCTTTGAGGGATCTTACTTACTTGCGTAATGGGAAATCTCATCTTGAGGGGGGCTTCGTGCTTAGATGCTTTCAGCACTTATCCCGTCCACACATAGCTACCCAGCGATGCCCTTGGCAGAACAACTGGTACACCAGCGGTGTGTCCATCCCGGTCCTCTCGTACTAAGGACAGCTCCTCTCAAATTTCCTACGCCCACGACGGATAGGGACCGAACTGTCTCACGACGTTCTGAACCCAGCTCGCGTACCGCTTTAATGGGCGAACAGCCCAACCCTTGGGACCGACTACAGCCCCAGGATGCGATGAGCCGACATCGAGGTGCCAAACCTCCCCGTCGATGTGGACTCTTGGGGGAGATAAGCCTGTTATCCCCGGGGTAGCTTTTATCCGTTGAGCGATGGCCCTTCCATGCGGAACCACCGGATCACTAAGCCCGTCTTTCGACCCTGCTCGACTTGTAGGTCTCGCAGTCAAGCTCCCTTCTGCCTTTACACTC
This sequence comes from Psychrobacillus sp. FSL W7-1457, assembly GCF_038593405.1. Classification (NCBI taxonomy): domain Bacteria; kingdom Bacillati; phylum Bacillota; class Bacilli; order Caryophanales; family Bacillaceae; genus Psychrobacillus; species Psychrobacillus sp. FSL W7-1457. The sequence goes on along the minus strand of NZ_CP151993.1, from coordinate 97,654 downwards.
TTCGAATGATTTCCAACCATTCTGAGGGAACCTTTGGGCGCCTCCGTTACACTTTAGGAGGCGACCGCCCCAGTCAAACTGCCCGCCTGACACTGTCTCCTACCCGGGTTACGGGTATGGGTTAGAATTTCAATACAACCAGGGTAGTATCCCACCGACGCCTCCTCCGAAGCTGGCGCTCCGGGCTCTAAGGCTCCTACCTATCCTGTACAAGTTGCACCAAAATTCAATATCAAGCTACAGTAAAGCTCCACGGGGTCTTTCCGTCCTGTCGCGGGTAACCTGCATCTTCACAGGTACTATAATTTCACCGAGTCTCTCGTTGAGACAGTGCCCAGATCGTTACGCCTTTCGTGCGGGTCGGAACTTACCCGACAAGGAATTTCGCTACCTTAGGACCGTTATAGTTACGGCCGCCGTTTACTGGGGCTTCAATTCGCACCTTCGCTTGCGCTAAGCACTCCTCTTAACCTTCCAGCACCGGGCAGGCGTCAGCCCCTATACTTCACCTTACGGTTTTGCAGAGACCTGTGTTTTTGCTAAACAGTCGCCTGGGCCTATTCACTGCGGCTCTTCTAGGCTATTCACCCAAAAGAGCACCCCTTCTCCCGAAGTTACGGGGTCATTTTGCCGAGTTCCTTAACGAGAGTTCTCTCGCTCACCTTAGGATTCTCTCCTCGACTACCTGTGTCGGTTTGCGGTACGGGCACCTCCCACCTCGTTAGAGGCTTTTCTTGGCAGTGTGAAATCAGGAACTCCGGACATACGTCCTTGCCATCACAGCTCAATGTTACAGAGTGCGGATTTGCCTACACTCACACCTCACTGCTTGGACGTGCATAACCAACAGCACGCTTACCCTATCCTACTGCGTCCCCCCATCACTCAAACGGTGGGGTGGTGGTACAGGAATATCAACCTGTTGTCCATCGTCTACGCCTATCGGCCTCGACTTAGGTCCCGACTAACCCTGAGCGGACGAGCCTTCCTCAGGAAACCTTAGTCATACGGTGGATGGGATTCTCACCCATCTTTCGCTACTCATACCGGCATTCTCACTTCTAAGCGCTCCACCAGTCCTTCCGGTCTGACTTCAACGCCCTTAGAACGCTCTCCTACCACTGATACCAAAGGTATCAATCCACAGCTTCGGTGATTTGTTTAGCCCCGATACATTTTCGGCGCAGCGTCACTCGACCAGTGAGCTATTACGCACTCTTTAAATGATGGCTGCTTCTAAGCCAACATCCTGGTTGTCTAAGCAACGCCACATCCTTTTCCACTTAACAAATACTTTGGGACCTTAGCTGGTGGTCTGGGCTGTTTCCCTCTTGACTACGGATCTTATCACTCGCAGTCTGACTCCCAAACATAAATCATTGGCATTCGGAGTTTGTCTGAATTCGGTAACCCGGGATGGGCCCCTAGTCCAAACAGTGCTCTACCTCCAAGATTCTAACGTTTGAGGCTAGCCCTAAAGCTATTTCGGAGAGAACCAGCTATCTCCAGGTTCGATTGGAATTTCTCCGCTACCCACACCTCATCCCCGCACTTTTCAACGTGCGTGGGTTCGGACCTCCAGTAAGTGTTACCTCACCTTCATCCTGGACATGGGTAGATCACCTGGTTTCGGGTCTACGACCACATACTCATTCGCCCTATTCAGACTCGCTTTCGCTGCGGCTCCGTCTTCTCAACTTAACCTCGCATGTAATCGTAACTCGCCGGTTCATTCTACAAAAGGCACGCCATCACCCGTTAACGGGCTTTGACTATTTGTAGGCACACGGTTTCAGGGTCTATTTCACTCCCCTTCCGGGGTGCTTTTCACCTTTCCCTCACGGTACTGGTTCACTATCGGTCACTAGGTAGTATTTAGCCTTGGGAGATGGTCCTCCCGGATTCCGACGGAATTTCACGTGTTCCGCCGTACTCAGGATACACTCTGGAGGGAATGAACTTTTGACTACGGGGCTTTTACCCTATCCTGCGGACCTTTCCAGATCGCTTCGTCTAGCTCATTCTTTTGTAACTCCGTATAGAGTGTCCTACAACCCCAAGAGGCAAGCCTCTTGGTTTGGGCTCTTCCCGTTTCGCTCGCCGCTACTCAGGGAATCGAATTTTCTTTCTCTTCCTCCAGGTACTTAGATGTTTCAGTTCCCTGGGTGTGTCTCAGATGCGCTATGTATTCACGCAAATGTACTGCCCCATTACGGGCAGTGGGTTTCCCCATTCGGAAATCTTCGGATCGAAGCTCACTTACAGCTCCCCGAAGCATATCGGTGTTAGTGCCGTCCTTCATCGACTCCTAGTGCCAAGGCATCCACCGTGCGCCCTTATTAACTTAACCTAAAAGTTAAAAGTACTACACTTGCAATCACGTAAGTGATCACAATTTGAATATCTTGCGTTTGTTTCTTTTTTTGATGTCGTTTTATCCAGTTTTCAAAGAACAAGTTAAAAAGCTTTAAATGCTCATATAGAATGAACATTCAAAACTGAACTGCAAAACGTTAAGATACAGATAAAGATCTGTATTCCGAATATATCCTTAGAAAGGAGGTGATCCAGCCGCACCTTCCGATACGGCTACCTTGTTACGACTTCACCCCAATCATCTGTCCCACCTTCGGCGGCTGGCTCCCAAAAGGGTTACCCCACCGACTTCGGGTGTTACAAACTCTCGTGGTGTGACGGGCGGTGTGTACAAGGCCCGGGAACGTATTCACCGTGGCATGCTGATCCACGATTACTAGCGATTCCGGCTTCATGTAGGCGAGTTGCAGCCTACAATCCGAACTGAGAACGGTTTTATGGGATTTGCTCACCCTCGCGGGGTTGCGACCCTCTGTACCGTCCATTGTAGCACGTGTGTAGCCCAGGTCATAAGGGGCATGATGATTTGACGTCATCCCCACCTTCCTCCGGTTTATCACCGGCAGTCACCTTAGAGTGCCCAACTGAATGCTGGCAACTAAGATCAAGGGTTGCGCTCGTTGCGGGACTTAACCCAACATCTCACGACACGAGCTGACGACAACCATGCACCACCTGTCACCGCTGTCCCCGAAGGGAAAAGCCTATCTCTAGGCCGGTCAGCGGGATGTCAAGACCTGGTAAGGTTCTTCGCGTTGCTTCGAATTAAACCACATGCTCCACCGCTTGTGCGGGCCCCCGTCAATTCCTTTGAGTTTCAGTCTTGCGACCGTACTCCCCAGGCGGAGTGCTTAATGCGTTAGCTGCAGCACTAAGGGGCGGAAACCCCCTAACACTTAGCACTCATCGTTTACGGCGTGGACTACCAGGGTATCTAATCCTGTTTGCTCCCCACGCTTTCGCGCCTCAGCGTCAGTTACAGACCAGAAAGCCGCCTTCGCCACTGGTGTTCCTCCAAATCTCTACGCATTTCACCGCTACACTTGGAATTCCGCTTTCCTCTTCTGTACTCAAGTCCCCCAGTTTCCAATGACCCTCCACGGTTGAGCCGTGGGCTTTCACATCAGACTTAAAGGACCGCCTGCGCGCGCTTTACGCCCAATAATTCCGGACAACGCTTGCCACCTACGTATTACCGCGGCTGCTGGCACGTAGTTAGCCGTGGCTTTCTAATGAGGTACCGTCAAGGTACGAGCAGTTACTCTCGTACTTGTTCTTCCCTCACAACAGAGTTTTACGATCCGAAAACCTTCTTCACTCACGCGGCGTTGCTCCATCAGACTTTCGTCCATTGTGGAAGATTCCCTACTGCTGCCTCCCGTAGGAGTCTGGGCCGTGTCTCAGTCCCAGTGTGGCCGATCACCCTCTCAGGTCGGCTACGCATCGTCGCCTTGGTGAGCCGTTACCTCACCAACTAGCTAATGCGCCGCGGGCCCATCCTGTAGTGACAGCCGAAACCGTCTTTTAACATTTCCTCATGTGAGGGAATGGATTATTCGGTATTAGCCCCGGTTTCCCGGAGTTATCCCAATCTACAGGGCAGGTTGCCCACGTGTTACTCACCCGTCCGCCGCTAAATCAGAAGAAGCAAGCTTCTTCATCATCCGCTCGACTTGCATGTATTAGGCACGCCGCCAGCGTTCGTCCTGAGCCAGGATCAAACTCTCCATAATAGAGAACTTAAAAAGCTCATTTTGTTTTGCTGGCATCATCATTAAATGATGTCAAAATTGTTTTGCGTCAATCAAGCCGAAGCTTGTTGATGCTGTATGTCTTAACGTTTTGCATGTTCAGTTTTCAATGTTCATTGCGCCGTTCGTTTTGGCGACTTTATTATCTTACCAAATCTACTTTTCAATGTCAACAACTTTTTTTAAGTTATTTTCGTGAGATTTAGAAGTAAAATTGGGAACTTGATTACTATACCACCCTGCCAGCACCTTTTACAAGGGCTTTTTAAAAGTAAAATAATTAAAATAATTCTCACCCAATATATAGTCGTATAAATAGAAAGAGACACTACTAGTAGTAGTGTCCCTTTCTTAAACTCTTTAATCTCTATGACGCATAGTAGGGAATAATAAAACATCGCGAATAGATGGGGAGTTTGTTAATAACATTACCAAACGATCTATTCCAATTCCTAGTCCACCTGTTGGTGGCATTCCATATTCTAATGCCTCTAAGAAATCTTCATCCATTTCATGTGCTTCATCGTTTCCAGCAGCTTTCTCTTCTAATTGCGCTTCAAAGCGATTACGTTGATCGATAGGATCATTTAACTCTGTGAAAGCATTAGCATGCTCACGACGAACAATAAACAGCTCAAAGCGATCTGTAAAACGTCCATCCTCTGGATTTTTCTTCGCAAGTGGAGAAACTTCTACTGGATGTCCATAGATAAATGTTGGTTGTACTAAAGTTTCTTCTACTTTTTGTTCAAAGAATTCATTTAGTACATGTCCCACTTCCATAGAAGGTTTTACTTCTACTCCATGTTCTTTAGCCAAGGCATGAGCTTCTTCTTTCGTCATCTCTTTCCAGAAATCAACTCCTGAAGTCTCTTTGACTGCATCCGCCATATGCCAGCGTCTCCAACCAGGAGCAAGATTGATCTCATCATCTCCATACATAACTGTAGTAGAGCCAAGAACTTCTTGAGCAACATGTGCTACTAGATTTTCTGTTAGATTCATGATGTCTTTATAGTCAGCGTATGCCTCATATAATTCGATCATTGTAAATTCAGGATTATGACGAGTAGATACACCTTCATTACGGAATACACGGCCTATTTCATAAACCTTTTCTAAACCGCCCACAATTAGACGCTTTAAGTGTAATTCAATTGCAATTCGTAAATAAAGCTCCATATCTAATGCATTGTGATGAGTAATAAACGGACGAGCTGCTGCTCCCCCTGCCACAGTATGTAACAATGGTGTCTCTACTTCTAAATAGCCTTGGCTATCTAAGTAACGACGCATAGATTGAATAATACGGCTTCTAGTGATAAAAGTGTTTTTGCTTTCAGCACTAGTCATTAAATCTAAGTAGCGTTGACGGTAGCGTTGTTCAACATCTTTTAAACCGTGGAACTTCTCTGGCATTGGACGTAAGGATTTAGTTAAGAAGGTAAACTCTGTTGCTTTTACTGACAATTCACCTACCTGAGTTCTAAATACTTTACCTCGAACTCCTACGATGTCACCTAAGTCTGCTGTAGTAAATAGCTCGTAAGCATCTTCACCAATTGCATCTTTTCGTACATAAATCTGAATTTGGCCGCCTAGGTCTTGTATATGCGCAAACCCTGCTTTTCCTTTTCCGCGCTTCGTCATGATTCGCCCAGCTATTACTACTTCGTGAGGCGTTTCTTCTAACTGCTCTTTTGTGAACTCTTCAAATTCAGAAACGACTTGGTCACTTAAATGAGTTCTTTCAAACTTTCCGCCAAATGGATCTAATCCTTTTTCTTGTATCGTAGTCATCTTCTGGCGTCTCACCAAAAGTTGATCATTTAATTCTTCCATGTTAGACATTTCCTTCACTCCTTTTACAATCTATTATTCGCAAGTATCCTTTACGTTGCATTTATTGTACACAATTTCAGTGTTTACTTCATCTTTTATTTCTGTCACTGAACCTAACGACTAAATAAAATACGGAAAGAGCCGTCACTTGATGTGACAGCCCACTAAATTAAGCAAGAATTGTGCTAGCCTCATTATATTCCTTTAAAGACTCTTCTGCAAAGAAGCGCAAGTAATCCTTAAGCTCTTGTGCAGTTTCTGTTTGGTTAATCATATTTCTAGCCGTCCCGTTTCCACGGATTCCTTTAAGATACCAAGATGCATGCTTGCGCATTTCACGGACCGCAATATGCTCTCCCTTAAGAGCAGTCAGCCGATCAAAATGTAATAAACACACGTCTATCTTCTCTTGCACAGTAGGTTCAGGCTTTAGCTCGCCTGTTTCAAGATATTCCACTGTACGATAAATCATCCATGGATCACCTAATGCTGCTCGTCCGATCATTACACCATCGACGCCTGTTTCATCTAACATACGTTTTGCATCTTGTGGAGTGTTCACGTCCCCATTACCGATGACGGGAATATTGACTGCTTCTTTAACTTGTCGAATTAAGTCCCAGTTTGCTTCTCCCTCATACATTTGTACACGAGTACGTCCGTGTACGGCAACGGCTGCTCCACCAGCGCGCTCGACTGCTTGTGCATTTTCTACCATATATAAGTGTTCTTCATCCCAGCCTGTACGCATTTTTACACTTACAGGTTTTTTTACATTATCTACAACTGCAGATACCATCTCATATATCTTGTTAGGGTCTAAGAGCCATCTTGCCCCAGCCTCACATTTTATAATCTTATTCACTGGGCAACCCATGTTAATATCAATAATATCGGCTGAAGTGTGCTGATCAACATATTGCGCTGCAGCTACTAGCGTTTCTTTTTCACCGCCAAAGATTTGCAAAGACAATGGATTTTCACGTTCATCAATGTAAAGCATGCTTAATGTTCTTTCATTTTTTTGAACAATCCCCTTATCGCTAATCATTTCAGCATAGACAAGTCCCGCTCCAAACTCTTTAACCGTTAGACGGAATGCTGAGTTACAAATACCAGCCATGGGTGCCAAAACCACTCGGTTATCCATTACATGGTTACCAATTTGAAATGGCTTAGTCGGTGCATTTGTCATTTATCGTCACCTGCCTCTATTTCTCCTTTTAGTTCTTCTAGCTTTATATCAAGTATGGCAGCAATCTTTTCCAACTGTGCTTCGGTTGGAGCTCGCTTACCTTGTTCAATTTTCCCAAGTATAGACACAGACATATCCATTTCTTTTGCAAGCTCGACTTGCTTGATCATCTTTAACCTTCGAAATGCACGAATGCGTCGACCCCATCGAACTTTCTCCATAAATGGACGCCCTCTTTCTGGTCTTGCACTAAATTCGAAAAAGCTTGTTTTGTCCGCGGATCGATTATATTAGGATTTAACTCCATAAGCGGAACAAGCACGAAGCCTCTTTCTGCCATCCTAGGATGAGGAATAATGAGGTCTTCTGTTTTCATATTTTCTTCATTATACAACAAAATGTCAAGGTCTACTGTTCTTGGACCCCAGCGAACTATTCTCTTTCTCCCTAGTAAGTCCTCTATTTCATTGCATTTTGATAATAATTCATGTGGCGTAAATAAAGTCTTCAGTTCTACAACTATATTTAAAAATGCCGCTTGGTCCACGTAACCGACTGGAGCTGTCTCGTAGACCGACGACACCTTCAGAACATCTATCTGTTGTGTCTCCTTCAATAAACCAACTGCTTCTTGTAAATACTCTAATCGATTCCCTATATTCGATCCTAAGGAAATGTACGCTACGTTCATAATATACCCCTTGTTATTTCGACAGCGACTGAAGAGTAATGCCCTACTATCGGAGGATTTGGTTTCACTAAGTGTATTCGACATCCACTTACTTTTTCCTTATACTGCTCCAGTATTCGAGAAGCAATTCTTTCCGCAACAGCTTCTATTAACAAATAAGGTTTTCCCTCCACGATTTCCTTACAGAGCTCAAATACCTCAGCATAGTTAACCGTCTCGTCTAAGTTATCTGTTTCCCCGGCTTTTTTTAAGTCACAGGCAAGAGTCACCGTTACTTTAAAAATTTGCCCGAGCTTTGTTTCCTCTGGAAGTGCCCCATGAAATCCGTAAAATTCTAAATCATTTAAATGAATATAGTCCATCTGTTAAGCCTCCGCTTTCATCTCGATGCCTTTGCCTAATAAAGCATCCATCATTTTCGTCATTCTTCCCATCTCCTTGACATCATGAACTCTCACTATATGACAGCCAAGCTGGACACCATAGCATACTGTTGCTCCAGTACCCTCCACACGTTCGTCCACTGGCAAATTTAATACATTGCCAATCATACGCTTACGGGAAGTGGCCAACAATACTGGGTAGCCCATAGCCACGAGGTCAGCTAAATGCTGCATCATTAAAATATTCTGATCATGAGATTTTGCAAATCCTATGCCAGGGTCTAACCAAATGTTTTCATGAGGTACACCTGCTGTCCTGGCAATATGGATGCTTTCTTCTAAATCCTTCTTCGCCTCTATCCAAAAATCTACATAGTCCTCATCATCTCGATTGTGCATGAGTATAATTGGGACATTGAATTCGGCTGCCACATTGGCAATCTCCGGATCTTTCTTAGCTCCCCAAATATCATTAATGACGTGCGCACCGGCCTCTATAGCTGCTCTAGCTACAGCTGATTTATACGTATCAATAGAAATGATTGCGTCCACTTGTTGGCTAATAGCTTGGATAACCGGCACAACACGCCCAATTTCTTCTTCATCAGATATTGGTGTATATCCTGGTCTTGTGGACTCTCCCCCAACATCTATTATTTTAGCTCCTTCGGCTACCATTTGTTTTGCTCTACCGACAGCCTGCTCTATCTCATTGAACATTCCACCATCCGAAAAGGAATCCGGTGTAACGTTAAGAATACCCATTATAATCGTTTCATTTCGAAAATCTAGAGTGACTCCTCCAGCTTTAAACGGTTGTAAATTATGTTTTAAATTCATGCTATGCTCTCCTTTTTCCCTGAATACACGCAACGTATTGTTTGTGAAGCTCTTTGTAAACAGGTCCGAGATTTCCTAAAAACTGTTTCCCGTCAATACTTTTAATCGGAACCAGCTCCTGAACTGCGTTTGTTATAAAAACCTCTTCTGCAGATTCTAAATGAGTCTTTGTGTAAAAGCCTTCTTCTATATCGCTTGTACAATTTTTTAAAATCCATTTCCTCGTCGTTCCATTTAATATTCCAGTTTCAACAGAGGGAGTATAGACTTTCCCACCCTTAACCCAAAAGACATTAGAAGTAATACCTTCTGCCACAAAACCTGAGGTATTTATAAAAATCCCTTCCTGATCAGCTAGTGAGTCTAGTTCAAACCTCGCTTGAACATTGTTTGCAAAGTGGTGGGATTTATGACGAATGCTGCTCTCCGGAGTATTTCTGACAGTCTTTAACCAGACTGCTGACTTCTCTTTACCACGTATCATCGGAACAAGGGGCTTTCGATATAAAATAACGGTTGGTTCCTGATAATTGTTTGGCTGTAATCCCAGATCATGAATACCTGCACTAACGTTTAAACGAAAATACCCGTCTTCCCCTTTATTCGCTTCTGTTAATAAATTCACAGCCTCCAAAATGGCCTGCTTGTCATAAGGCAAGTCTATACGAAAATCGGCCAGTGCCTCTTTGAGTCTCAACCAATGCTCATCCCATAAAAATACGTTGCCATTGTAGGTGCGAAACGTTTCGAAAAAGCCAAGTCCATATAAGAAGCCATGATCATAGGCTGATACCGTTAATTCACTAGCTTTATATAATTGCCCATTCTTCCAAGCCTCCATTTAGGACAGCTCCTTAGCATAGCAGTGGTCATGCACAAAGTTTTGGATTAGTTTTTTTCCTTCCTCCGTCATGATAGACTCCGGGTGGAACTGTACACCCTCTACTGGAAAATCCTTATGGCGTATTCCCATTATTTCTCCCTCCGCTGTCCAGGATGTAATTTCGAGACAGTCTGGAAGTGAGCCTCTCTCTACTATTAAAGAATGATAGCGAGTAGCAAGGAACGGGTTAGGCATATTCTTATTAACACCTTTACCATCATGAAAGACCGGAGACGTTTTCCCATGCATTAGTCGTTCTGCACGAATTACATTACCCCCAAAAGCTTGGCCAATGGATTGATGTCCCAAACAAACCCCTAGCAAAGGTATTTTCCCGGCGAAATAGGTGATTACTTCTAAGCTGATACCTGCCTCGTTCGGGGTACAGGGACCTGGAGAAACAACAATAACTTGAGGTGATAATTGCTCAATGTCTTCTATGGAAAGCTCATCATTACGAACCACCTTTATCTCTACACCACATTCCCCGATATATTGCACTAAATTGTAGGTAAAGGAATCATAGTTATCAATCATCAAAATCATTTGCTTCCTCCTTCCGCCATGGCCTTTGCTTGCCATAAAGCCTTTGCTTTGTTTATGGACTCTTTATATTCTGCACTAGGCTTCGAATCAATTACTATACCTGCCCCTGCCTGTATATGAGCCATTCTATCTTGTATAAATGCCGTCCGTATAACGATATTAAGCTCTATATCCCCGGTGTATCCAAGCCATCCTATAGAACCTGTATATAGTCCTCTTCGAACAGGCTCTAACTCATCTATGATTTCCATGGTTCTTATTTTTGGTGCTCCAGTAATGGTTCCACCTGGGAACATTGCTCGAACTATTTCTGAGTTTGTCACCCCTTGGCGTAGCTGCCCCTTAACATTTGAAACAATATGCATGACATGGGAGTAACGCTCAATCACCATAAACTCGTCCACTTCCACTGTGCCATAAGCAGAAACGCGCCCTATGTCGTTCCGCTCCAGATCTACAAGCATGACGTGCTCAGCACGCTCTTTTTCATTTTCAATCAGCTCATTGGCCAATAAAAGATCGTCTGCCTCGTCTTTCCCTCTTGGCCTTGTACCAGCGATTGGTCTTGTAGATAGCTCAAACCCCTTTTTCTTTACCAATAACTCAGGAGATCCTGAAACTACCGCAAACTCTGGTGACTGGATATATGCCATATAAGGAGAAGGGTTGAAGGTACGCAAAGCCTCGTACATTTCAATGGCTGATGCTTTTAACTCTTTAGATTGACGAACTGATAAGTTAACTTGGAAAACGTCTCCTTGAGCAATATATTCTTGAATTTTTAGCGTAGCTGCTTCAAATTCCTCTGAACTCATCGACACATGTAGCTTCGATGAATCCTCTTGAACTTCCATCGCAGCTCCCGGCAAGAAGATTCTAGAGGATATGCCCTGATCGGCTGCCTGTTTGTATCGCTCTTCCATATCCTCTAAATCCTCACTACTACTAGAGAGCTTCATCAATGTTACTGTTTCAGTCTCCACATCTAACACAGCCCAGCTATCTAGTAGATAAAAGTATATATCCGGTATATGCAAATCATCTTCTGAATGGGTTGGTAGTACTTCTATCTTTCTAGCATAATCGTAGCTAATAAAACCAGCTGCTCCCCCTTGAAAGTCAGGAAGGTTGCTATCGTAAGAAATCTTATAGTTTGCAATGAGGCGCTCTAGCTCATCTAAAGGCTCACCCTCTATAGATTCCTCCCCTCCTTCTCTCCACTTAACATGGATGCCCTTCTCCTCAGACTTAATAGTAGCTAATGGATTCCAGGCTGCGACAGAAATATGACCGCCTCTCCCACTCTCTAAGAACAGATGATGTGTTTCATTTTTGGTAAGCTCTTTATATCCATAAAAAAATGCCTCTTTAAACATTTGAAATGAATGCGTATGAAGATGTAATCCCATTATTTTCATTTCCCCCTAAAAACAATCTGACTTCATCTTAACGTGAAACTATTCCTTTTTGCCACAAAAAAGAGAGGAAGTAAACAAACTCCCTCTCGTTAAATCAACTCTTATGAAATTATAATCCCGAACACATATAAATTAGTCTTCAAATTGATAAAGAGGTGTACTCAAGTAACGTTCCCCGTTGTCAGGGATAACTGCAAGAACTTTTTTACCTTTACCAAGTTGTTTTGCTAACTGAAGTGCTCCGTAAATAGCAGCACCTGCAGATACTCCACCTAAAATCCCTTCACTTTTAGCAACTTCACGAGAAGTAGCATAAGCATCCTCGTTAGAAACTTGAATGATGGAATTGTATAAATCTGTATCTAATACTTCCGGTATAAAACCAGCACCAATTCCTTGAATTTTATGTGGTCCTGGTTTACCACCAGAAAGGACACTTGAATCCTTTGGTTCAACTGCAGCAATGTGGATGTTTGGGAATTTTTCCTTTAACACGCCACCAGCACCTGTAATTGTACCACCTGTACCGATTCCAGCAACAAATCCATCTAATTGGTCAAATGCTTCTACAATTTCAGGACCAGTTGTTAAACGGTGCACCTCTGGATTTGCAGGGTTATTAAATTGTTGTGGCATAAACCAACCGTTTTCATTCGATAGTTCTAGCGCCTTCGCAATTGCACCCTTCATACCATCAGCTCCAGGTGTTAACACTAATTCAGCACCATATGCACGAAGTAAATTTCTACGCTCTAAGCTCATTGTGTCTGGCATTACTAATACAGCTTTATACCCTTTTGCAGACGCAATCATTGCTAGCCCGATTCCTGTGTTACCACTTGTAGGCTCAATAATCGTGCTTTCTGCATTTAATTTGCCTTCTTTTTCGGCATTTTCTATCATTGCTAGAGCAATACGATCTTTTACACTGCTTCCAGGGTTAAAGTATTCTAATTTCACATAAACCTCAGCATCTTCTGGGCTAGTCACTCTGTTTAATTTAACAATCGGTGTTTTACCTATTAAATCTGCTACACTATTCGCTAATTTTGCCATTCTACGATTCACTCCTAATCCCTACTTGATTGATAGGTTTTATTTCCTATATCATATCAATCTTTGAGAACTACTGTCAATTAATACAGTTCGCCAAATAAAGTAAATTTTATTATTGACGATTCTTTTAAAATAAGCAGTTCACCCACATTGCCATAAATACTAACCTACCCCTTTTACTACAGTACAAACAAAAATTTTAATTCTTGTTCTATATATTCTACGGGACTTTAGACTCTTATATACATTTGTTTTCAAAATGAATCCATTTCGCGTTCAGTAGGGAGAGCAGCATGGTATATTCCCGACAATCTCTTGCGCCGTCTATAAAAATCGCCCTCCATTGTTAGATTCATCCAACATTGGAGGGCGGTTTAAAGCCTTATTTTTACTGTTCTCCATATATCCATTCTGCTTTATATTCCTGCCAGAATGATTCTTGTGTTACAGATTGATTTATTTGACTTAGTGCCAGCTCTCTCTTTATATGACCTTCTACTTTCTCATAAGAGAATGCTTGTCCTTCAAATATATCCTTTACAAGTGCTATTGCATAACGGCCATCCTTAAGAGCGATAACTCCGCTAGTCTTTCCTTCTTTAACATTCTCTAATGCTTCAACTAAAGCTTCATCTATCGAATCAGTACCTTTAGAGATATAACCCACGTCTCCACCTAAGCTTGCAGAACTTGGATCTGTCGAACGCTCTCTTGCCAGACCATCAAAGGACGATTCATCCTTGAGCTCTTTTAAAACAGCTTTCCCTTCCTCTTCTGTAGACACGTAAATAACGCTAGTACGGTAGGAAGTTGGGATATTATATAGATTTTTATTATTTTCATAGAAATCCTTAATATCCTTTTCCTTTACATTAACATCTTTTGCTAATACCTTCTCTAAAATAAGGCGGGACCTAATTTTCTTTCGTAATATCTCATCGTCATATGCTTGAAGGGAAGTGTCTGTACCTTCCCTTGTTGACCTAATAAGCGCTAGCTCCAGATCTATCTCTGCATCTGTTACTTTAATATCGTTTTTCTTCGCAGCAGCCTCCATGACCTCTGCGTTTACCATATCTAATAATACTTCTTTTCCGTAAATTGTTTCCATGGAAGCCATCCATTGCTCTTTCGTAATAATCTTTCCATCAACTGAAGCGACTTCTTCGGATGCCTTTGCTTGTTGATCATTTGGTATTAACCAAGCTATAAACCAAAGTAAGTTTCCAAGTAAAAGTATACCTAGTACAATAAGTACCGGTTTCGTTTTTAAACGTCGTTTAGGTTGAGTTGGAACATTATTATGAATTGATTTCATCGATAAAAGACTCCAATTCATTTACTGAGTAATTATATTTTTCCATACAAAAATGACATTGAGCCTCAGCACCACCGTCTTCTTCAATCATGTCACGGATTTCACTTTCCCCAAGACTGATAATTGCACTACCAAATCGATCTTTAGAGCAATTACATTCAAACTGTACTGGCATTTCATTTAATATTTGAACGTTTTCTTTCCCAAGAATTTCAAATAAGAGTTCCTCTGGAGTCAATCCTCTTTCGATTAACTTAGACACCGGCTCCATCTTATTTAAATGTTCTTCTATAATTGTTATAGTCTCGTCATCTGTCCCTGGTAATAACTGAATGATAAACCCACCAGCAGCCAAAATGGAGTTGTCTGGGTTAACCAATACTCCTAGACCTACTGAGGACGGAACTTGTTCTGAAATAGCGTAATAGTAAGTGAAATCCTCTGCAATTTCTCCAGAAACTATTGGTACTTGTCCCGTAAAGAAGTCTCGCATCCCTAGATCTTTGACAATTGTTAAAGTACCCTCTGTTCCAACTGCACGACGAACATCAAGCTTGCCGACTGAGTTTAAATCAAAATGTACTTGAGGATTTGTTACATATCCACGCACCTCACCTTTAGCATTGCTATCGATGATCATAGGACCAATAGGACCATTTCCTTCTACTTTAACTGTTAACTTATCGTCACCCTTTAACATTGCTCCCATCATAACTGCAGCGGTCATAGATCTACCTAATGCCGCAGAAGCAGTTGGCCATGTTTGATGACGCTGCTGTGCCTCACCTACCGTACCTGTTGTACGAACTGCAAATGCTCTTACGCTTCCTTCAAAAGCTAAAGCTCTAACTAAATAATCATTCATTTTATCTCATACCTCTTTCATCTATATTTCGTTGATAAATTAAATACAATCCTTTTAACGTAAGAAAAGGATCAATCATATCCATAATCGTTGTTTCATTACCTATTAAAGGAGCAAGTCCTCCTGTAGATATAACTTTGGGAGTTACTTTAGAAACTTTTTTCATCCTATTTACAATGCCCTCCACTTGCCCAACGTATCCAAAAACAATACCAGACTGCATTGCTGAAACAGTATTTTTACCGATTACATGCTCAGGCGTAGTAAGCTCAATTCTTGGAAGCTTACTAGCCTTTTCAAATAATGCTTCTGTCGAAATACCGATTCCTGGCGCAATAGCACCACCCAAGTACTCACCTTTTTCATTTACATAACAGTAAGTGGTGGCAGTACCAAAGTCCACAATAATTAAAGGTGCTCCATATTCATGAATAGCTGCTACTGCATTAACAATGCGATCCGCACCGACTTCACGAGGATTTTCATATTTTATATTCAATCCCGTCTTTACACCGGGACCTACAACTAAGGGTTTTATACCAAAATACTTCTTACACATAGCTTCTAAGGAGAACATAATTGGTGGCACTACTGAGGAAATGATAATACCTTCTATTTGTTCGAAAGTTATATTAACATGAGAAAAGAGTGCTTTGACCTGCATCCCGAACTCATCCTCTGTTTTACGACGGTCCGTCTCCATTCTCCAGTGATGAATCAGCTGATCATTATGGTAAATTCCTAGTACAATATTTGTATTTCCTGTATCAAGCACAAGTATCATGAAGATTTTCCTCACTTTTACGTAGATTTCCAACACATCATACCATATTTCCCGAGAAATAAAAAAGCTGAGTGACTCGCCTAAAGACGAAAATCACTCAGCTATATATTTTATTTATCAGTTGGACGCTTTTCTTGAATTGGATCTGAAGTACCATCTGTACGTTCTTCTAGAATAGGACCTGTCTCATGAGACGTGCCTTTTTCTGATGGTAAATCACCAATTGTCGGATCAGAAGAAGCTCCTGTAGCATCGGAATCCTTTTCCTTACTCAAATCAACCTTTTGGTCGTTTTGATCGTATTCACGAACAGGTAGTGTTCCATGCTCTTGTAAATGTAAAATTTGAGCAGCATCTAACGTTTCAACATCTAATAACGTATTTGCGATTAAATCTAACAAATCGCGTTTCTCTGTTAAGATCTGTTTAGTTCGTTCGTATTGCTCTTTGATCATCGTTTGCATCTCATGATCAATTTCATATGCAATCTTATCTGAATAATTTTGCTCTGAGTTAAAGTCACGACCTAGGAAGACATTTCCTCCTTGAGTTTGACCAAATTGCATTGGTCCTAGCTTGTCACTCATACCATATTCCGTAACCATTTTTCTGACGATACCAGTAGCACGTTGGAAGTCATTATGAGCTCCTGTAGAAACTTCTCCAAAGACGATATCCTCTGCAACACGACCACCTAGTAATCCTGAAACTTTATCCAGAAGCTCTGGTTTAGTCATGAAGTAACGATCTTCTTTTGGAAGCATTACTGCATATCCGCCAGCTTGGCCACGAGGAACAATAGTTACTTTATGAACGACTTCTGCGTCATCTAGTGTTAAACCTACTACTACGTGTCCAGCCTCATGGAAGGCAACAATTTTACGTTCTTTCGGAGATATTACTTTCCCAGATTTAGCTGGTCCAGCAATAACTCGGTCTGTTGCTTCATCAATGTCTGACATATCAATTTTTGTTTTGTTTCTTCTAGCAGCTACCAGGGCAGCTTCATTTAAAAGATTTTCTAAATCTGCTCCAGAGAATCCTGGTGTGCGTTGAGCAATTGCTTTCAAGTCAACTGTATCATCTAAAGGTTTGTTGCGTGCATGTACTTGAAGCACTGCTTCGCGACCTTTAACATCTGGGCGACCTACTGTAATTTGACGGTCAAAACGTCCAGGACGTAGAAGAGCCGGGTCTAAAATATCTGGTCTGTTTGTAGCTGCGATGATAATAATACCTTCGTTAGCTCCAAAACCATCCATCTCAACAAGTAATTGGTTTAGTGTTTGCTCACGCTCATCATGACCGCCACCAAGACCTGCTCCACGTTGACGACCAACTGCATCAATTTCATCTATGAAAATAATACAAGGCGCATTTTTCTTTGCATTTTCAAACAAATCACGTACGCGGGATGCACCCACCCCAACGAACATCTCTACGAAGTCAGAACCACTGATAGAGAAGAATGGAACTCCAGCTTCACCAGCTACAGCACGTGCTAGTAACGTTTTACCAGTACCTGGAGGACCTACTAAAAGAATCCCTTTAGGTATACGTGCTCCAATTTCTACAAACTTGCGTGGATCTTTCAAGAAGTCTACAACTTCTACTAACTCTGCTTTTTCTTCATCTGCCCCAGCAACATCTGGGAATTTCACTTTTTTCTTGTCATTATCATACAGTTTTGCTTTACTCTTACCGAAGTTCATCACACGGTTACCACCGCCTTGTGATTGGCTCAATAAGAAGAAGAATAAAATGATGATAATCAAGAAAGGAAGTAGACCGGTAAAGAACTGTACCCAGCCACTAGTTTTTGAAGTTTCAATAACATCAATTTGTACGTTGTTTGCAGTTGCTAGTGAATCTATTCTCTCTAGCACTTTTTCACTATTGTAAGGAAGTTTAGTTAAAAACTTTTCTCCTTCTTCATAGCCCTTCATAGAACCTTCTATAAAGTAAACTCCTTGTTCAGGTTGCATTGAAAAGCTAGTAACATCACCTTTTGAAAGTGAAGTCATAAATTCATCATAACGAATATTTTTAGTAGGGGTATTATTTGTATTAAACGTAGCAAATATTCCTACAATCACAAAAAATATCAATAAATACAATATGGCGTAGCGCAATGCTCGATTCATTCCTAGCCTCCTCACAAGGTAAACAGAAAAACTAATGATTATCTTAACATACGTTTTTTTTGGCGTACAATGAAAAGCCTTCTAAAAAAGAACAAAATTTTAAGGCTTTGTTCATATCTATCAATGACTTTCATAGAGCTTTGCAGCTTCTAATTTAAAAAGAGTAAACTTCTTTTTTAAGAACACCAACGTACGGTAAGTTTCTGTATTTTTCTGCGTAATCTAATCCATAACCAACAACAAAAGCATCTGGAACTATAAAACCAACATAATCAGCTTCTAACTTTACTTTTCTGCCTGTCGGCTTATCCAATAATGTGACAATCTTAATAGATTTTGCTTTACGATACTTGAATAGATCTACTAAATAGCTTAATGTCATCCCACTATCAATGATATCCTCAATAATTAAAATATCTCGGCCCTCTACACTTGTATTCAAATCTTTTACAATTTTCACTTCACCAGAAGAAACAGTAGCATTTCCATAGCTAGAAACGTCCATATAGTCCATTTCGATGTATGTATCCACTCGTTTCATCAAATCAGACATAAATGGCATTGCACCTTTTAAAATTCCGATAGCAAGGGGAAATTGGTCCGCATAATCTGCAGTAAGCATAGCTCCAAGCTCATTTGTTTTTTCTTGAATTTGTTCTTCTGTCAATAAAATCTCTAGAATATCTTTCTCTAGCATTTCTAGTCCCCCTAGTCATTTATCTCGCTTTACAAACATCACATAGTTCTGCGAGCTGTGTTGCTTTGAAAATAATTCTCCGTAGCGTAAGCCAATTACTGCAATTATATCATTGTTAGCTTGCACAAGCAGTGGCCAACTCATCCTATCCTCTGGTAAGACCTTCTCATCGATAAATAGACGGGAAACTTTTTTAGAAGAGGACATTCCCTTGATACGTATTCGATCACCTTGTACCTTCTGTCTTATAGAAAGCGGAAAGTGGTGGTTTTCTAATTGTACAAACCATTTCTCTTGGGAAAGATCGTCTGTTAAGTTTCGCGTTAAGTAGATGGAAAAGCCAGCACCGCAATTGATCCAACAATCTTCCGACAAAACAAATTCCCCACGTATAACAGGTGCCGTTTTATGAGCGCTAAATTGTATGTGGTTGTAATGGCGAGTGAGATGAAAAGCATTTGGTAAGTGTAATACCTCATTACCTTCATGATTATTGCAAGCGGCGAGAATGGATTCAATCAATCGATCGTTAAGTAGTATATCGGAGTTTTTGTATAGATACTCTAATAGTAGTAGAATCACTCTTCTTTGTAAAGCAATGGGAACTGTAGAAAAGCTTAGAGAATCTATAACCAATGCCCCTTCCTCATTAACCGTCACAAGCTGTTCATACTTTTTGGCCGCTATCTCTTGAAGGTACTTTTCATCCTGAAGCTGTTTCTCTACAAAATGCATTATGCGATCGCTTATATTTGGATTTTCTTCTTTCAAGAGAGGCACTAATCGATGGCGAATTCGATTTCTTGTATATGTATGTTTGTCATTGCTTGGGTCATGTCTATGAAGTTGTTGTTGGTCCTTTAGATACGTTGCAATCTCTTGCTTTGTAACACCTAGAAAAGGACGGATTATTTGACCACTTGAAAAAGGTCTCTTTTTTGGAATCCCCGTTATCGTGGAGCTAATAGTACCTCTTATTAACGACATCAAGACATTTTCTATTTGGTCATCTGCATGGTGTCCCAACAAAAGCTTGTTATAATTATAGGTTTCCATCACCTCATCGAAAAAGGAATAACGCTCCTGCCTACAAATAACTTGAACATTTCCCCCTTCTTGTTCTACTCTACTCATCACCTCTAACGCAGCAGAATAGAAAGGGAGTTTTAACCGATTAGCTAATTCCTTGACGAATTCGAGGTCCTCGGCAGACTCTTTTCCACGCAATTGATGATCTGTATGAACAATACCAAGCTCACAACTGTAAAAAACCGCAAGTTCCCTCATGGCTAGTACCACTGCAACAGAGTCTGTACCGCCAGAACAAGCGATAAGAAGACGCTCTTTTTCTTCAATCAATCGGTGCTGGTCTATATATTGCTTCACCTTTCGAACGAATGGATGCATCTTCTCATCTCTCCCTTAACAATAATCTATCTTCATAATTCACTTCTCTATAAACATTTATACTAGTCTAGTGTACCATTTTTTCTTGAAATTTTGCGGCTTGTCTTGGTGAAAATATCGACCATTCCGGTACAGCATGCTTCACCTGCATAAAGATTACAGTTCTATCATCTCCTGGCAATGAGTAGGTTTCCTCTAAAATCTTCACAAATTTTTCTGCACTCATTGTAGGATCCTGTAACACCTTTTTGTAGTAGGCCTCCTGTTTTTCTATTGTTGTATTTGCTGAGAACACACCATCTGATAGCATTAATAATATATCTCCATCTTTAATATCGACCTTTTTCGCCTCTATTGAAAAAGTAGGCAAAAAGCCAAATGGCACATGCTTACTTTCAATTTTACGCATCTCATTACCTCGAATTAGATACGTAGACATACTACCAGCTTTCCAGGACCACAACTCTCCCTTTTGTAAATCTATTAAAGCCAGATCTACCGTAGCATAGCTATCTGAGTCATCTTGTAGACTCATCATATAATGCAATGTATGCATAGTTGTCTCAGGATCCATTTTCTTATGAAGACATTCCCTCATAAACTGCATTACCCTCCTACTTTCCCTATGTGCCTCTACATTATTACCCATCCCATCTGATAAAATAACTGCTAATAACCCCGGGTGTAGCTGGAAAACGGCATGTGCATCTCCTGAATAGATTGTATTTTTACTAGAAGAAGTAAATATATCGTGTGAAACACTAAATCGGACAGAAGATTTAAATGATACTTGAATATGTTCATATGGGTGATGAACTTCTTTCATCGAAGTTATTTCAAAAGGTTCCTTCCATAGCTCATATAAAATCGGAATTATTAACCTTTCCCCTATCATTTTACCTCTAGCTTCTATTGGCAAACAGCAGACTACCTCCATCTGACCCACATCAATGTTCAATACATCTATTTGATAAAATGGAATATTGCATTGCTGAAATTTCTGTTTCACCTCTTCCTCCTGCGATGTATACAACGCAACATTATTTTCTAAGTTGTTCATCAGCTCACTCATGTGATTTCCCATATCTCTCAATTTTAATGCAAACATCTTTTTACCATGCTGCATTTCATAGGCTAGCTTTCTTTTCGCCTCCCTCTCCTTTAATTCGTGCATTATTTGTAATGGTTTAACGCATTTAAACTGCATTTTCTTTTCTAACTGTATCCTCGCTTTTTTAGGTTGCTCCTCCCACTGTTGAATTAGACTCGGTATGCCGTTTGATTTTGCCCCCCAACATTTTTCATAATGAAAACAAGACTGACAAGTTACTAATGCTTCTACCCTCTCCTCACTTGCTGCTTTAGGTTCAAATCGATCTGATATAAAACGCGTAATGAAATCCACAAAGTGTTGAAATTCCTGTAACTGATGATTCACCTTTTCAGTCATCCACTTCTGTCTTCTCAATAAGACATGCGTCGTGTCAGGATAAAGTTGTTCCTTCAAATCCTTAATCCATGCAGAAGGAATCATAAAAAAGATTAGCGAGGCCGCTACCAATGAGCCGATATAAACCGAATCTAGAGGTAACGTTCGATCATATAACAGAAAGAAAAATGTGGCTCCAAGCATACTGAATGCCTGCCAAAGCCTGCCAAATCTCTTATGGAGACCCGCTAAGAAGCCGGTCAAGGCATAAACCGCAATCATTCCACTAAAGCTTAAGGTGGAAATACTTAATACCGTGCCCGCCAGGACTGCCACAACAGTAGAAAGTTGAACACCTCCTACCGCGGCAGCAACAGCAATTACTAAATGTGCAAGTATTAATGGAACCGAAACATAACCAATGATAAAGGATGACATACCAGTTAGCACTAGGGCCCCTATCAATAAAGCAGAGCCCATCCTTTCCATTGTCCATTTTTTATGGATCAATTCGGGTAATGGAATGAACAACTGAAACAAAAAGATTGTCATGAACAAGCTCAATACACCTTCGTACCCTATCGCTAACCAAACAGAAACTGGAACTGAGCCCCCATATGAAGCGAATTGCCAAAGAACCTGGATCAATACGACATCTATTAATACAAATAAGGGAATAGGGATTTTATTTATCAGCTTCTTTCCTTGAAGCGTAAAGAAAATACCCTGAAATACATGAATCATCAATTGCCCTAATCCAAGCGTCAAGCTTCCTAATAGTGCTCCTGCAAATGTCCAAGGAATAAATCGTTGAAATCTTAAGCTAACCAATGCCCAAATAGGCAAGAAAAATGGTACTGACGCTTCGAATAGAACAACCTGGGCTAAGAAAAATGAAAGAACAAAGAATGTCACCATTAAGGTTAAGGTGACCTTTCTTGCTTGAATATTTTCAACTACCCTTCTCCATGTGAAACTTCTTTTTTGCTCTTGTTCGTAAATAGTTTTCATATTGTATTCCTCCCTATTCAACTCATGTTCGAAGTATACCTAGTGGATCTCAAAAAGTATGTCTCTTCCTGGCACCACTCTCAAAAACTTTTCGACCTGATATACCACGTTTTGAATTCCCTGAAATATTGAATGATGCATTTGGCCCTGGACCACTCGAAAACCAACGTATTCCTAGGTTATTATCCGCACATAAATTGTCAGTTTTTTTCGTAAATGAATATTTATGAATATCTTTTTAAAAAAGTATTGACACTTTGTCCAAACGCTTGTAATATGATATTTGTTGTTATAACGGCGGCCTAGCTCAGCTGGCTAGAGCGTACGGTTCATACCCGTGAGGTCGGGGGTTCGATCCCCTCGGCCGCCATTTATACGGCCCCTTGGTCAAGCGGTTAAGACACCGCCCTTTCACGGCGGTAACACGGGTTCGAATCCCGTAGGGGTCATCTTTAAAAAGAGGTTGCATACTTGCAACCTCTTTTTTGTTATCCTTTTATCAAAGGAGGCAGGTAAATGTTTAAGAAGAAAAGTGATCCACTTGTAGTAGCTGAGCATTTTGTTCAGCAATACTTTCCTCATTGTCTAGGAGCCATTTTAGCTGGGAGTGTTGTTCGAGGAGAAGGTACCTCCACCTCTGATTTGGATATTGTAATATTCGATGAGCACATTCTCACCTCCTATAGAGAATCTCTATACTTAGAAGGATGGCCAATAGAGGTATTTGCCCATAGTTTGAGCTCCTACAAGCAATTCTTTGAGCTGGATTGTGAAAGGGCTAAGCCTTCCCTTCCAAAGATGGTCGCGGAGGGAGTGGTATTAAAGGGGCAAGGGGTATTGTCCCCTATTCAAGAAGAGGCTCGCGTACTATTGTCGAATGGACCGAGGGAATGGTCTAAAGAGACTATTACGATGAAACGCTATTTTCTTACAGATGTTTTAGATGATTTTATTGGCTGTACAAATACCCAAGAGGAGCTATTTGTCGTCCATTCCCTCTTAGATCTAGCCAATGAATTTGTATTAAGAACAAATCGGCAGTGGACGGGTACGTCTAAATGGGGGTATCGTGCTTTGAAACAATTTGACGAATCATTTGCAATTAAATTTACGGAAGCCTTCGATGCCTATTACAAGCATCGTGAAAAAGAGAAGATTGTCGAGATTGTCGACGAGATGCTTCAGCCTTATGGTGGGCGCTTGTTTGAAGGGTTTTCTTTAGGCAAGCCTACCAGTGATGATCACTAAGCATAGTTAACCTAATGCAACAGTTGGAGATATATCTGTACGATAATATATCGGAAAGACTATGCGCCTGCAAAGAAAAATGGAGATTATCATATTGTAGATCATTTATAATCTTCTAAACCTAGTGTTTAATTAGTTGATTCATATTAGAATCTTCAAATATTAATTCTTTCTAAAATTTTGTAGTAGGATACTTAAATCTTTCCAGAATGTATTTTTATATTGCTTGAAATTGTGCAGAACATTAATTTGCATAGTAGGAATACTAAGTGATTGAAGTGAAAGGCGGCGACTCCTGCCGGAATAGCATGAGGTGAAGACCCCGCAGGAGCGCAGCGACGAGGAGGCTGAGGCCATGCCGGCGGAAAGCGTCCGACTGGAACGGAAATCGCAATTTCTTATTTACTTCCCAAAGAACAAAACCCGTAGACCTTTTGAAAATTGTCTAACGGGTTTTTGAGAGGTTAGTTATTATATTCCGGTGTTACTTGTTTTTGATGATGTAGATCATGCTCGATGAAGTCTGTAAAATAATTTCGTATAGTACTTGAATGGTCACCAATATAAAAGTATCTATCCCATTCTACTTCATCAATTTTCTGAAGCTCTGCCATGATCGCTTCACGTTGCTTTTTTGCATGAGCAAGGGTTTCTTTAAATGTTTGTTCATGAGCAAGGGCTGCAGCTTTTGCATTGAAGTCTTCGAAATTCGGGTACGCTTGATGTTTTTCCCCTTCTTTCATTAGAGGTAGACGCTCCTGCAAGGTAAACTTATCCCACTCTGCCAGATGCATTACAATCTCGTTTGGAGTCCATTTCCCTTCTCTATAAGGAGTATTCCCTTCATCTTCACTCATCTTCTCAAGAAAAGTTAACCAATGTAAGTATTTTTGATGTGCATATAGAATTTCATCCTTAGTCATCACTCATCCTCCTACAATAAATTCCTAGAATTAACTATTCATACTCTTTTTCATGGTTGTACTAATTAAATATTACCTTAATTGTGTGTATTTTGAAAATATTTTAAATACAAAAGCTTTGTTTAAGTTATTGGTTGATTTTGACTGAAAATTTTTTTTATAGTGACTGTAAACATAAACAAAGGAACTTTCAAATGGCTATTAAGAACATAAATAGATGATGAAATTGGGGTTGGTGACAGTTTTTAGCTTTGTTTATGCGAGTAAATTTATTAGCGCTTTACCGATGCTAGTTCCCATTTATTGATTGGAGCGCCAGACGGCGACTCCTACGGGATGAGTGAGACAGATAAGACATCACAACCACGCGCGTAAGCGATGGGTGATGGCTTATCGCTCACCCCGTGGAAAGCGTCCGGCTGGTGCGGAAATCAATTCTACTCTCTGATTTAAGATTTCTTTGCATCATAAATCAACCCTAACCTTTAACATAGCCAATACAAAAAAGGCACTAGCTAAGCTAGCACCTTTCTACATCTATTAAACATTTTTTCTACCGATAAAACAGACAGCATGTTATCCTCGTTTTGCGCCTCTACCACCGCGTTTAGATTCAGTTGCGCGTTTTAACGTAGTCAAACGATCTTCACTATCCTTTAAGAATCTCGCCATTTTTTGCTCAAAATTCTCTTTGCTCGGACGATCACGATCGTTCGGGCGGTTATTACTGCGTGGACGCTGAGGACGTTCTGGTCTCTCTGGTCTTTCTGCTTGTGGCTTTGCTTTACGAATAGATAAGCCGATTTTGCCATCCGCTTCAACATTCATCACTTTAACTTCTACCATGTCGCCCACTTTTAAATGATCATTAATATCCTTCACATAGTTATCTGCAACTTCACTAATGTGAACTAGACCAGTTGAGCCTCCTGGAAGCTCGACAAATGCTCCGAAGTTAGTGATTCCTGTTACTTTACCTTGTACCTTGCTGCCTACTTCAATTGACATAAAAAAAATGCTCCTCCTTAAAATTTAAGCGGTCCTTAAAAAATGAATTTGTATAGTTTTTTTATACATATCCTATCTTTTATTATAGCTAACAAAAAAAGAGTGTCAACAAGACCACTCTCTTCAAATTGGTTTTTTTTAATTTACTTATCATTTTCCTCTGGAAGAGAGAAGATAATTTCGCCGTCCTCTGAAAGGAAAAACTCTTTTCTTAATAGCTTTCCGATGTAATCATCATCATTTAACTTAGAGATTTGAATTTTGAGCATTTCTTGGTCTTCTTGAACTTTTGCTAGTTCTTCTTCTACCTGGACCTGCTGTTCCTTTTTCTCTGCTAATGTTTGATGGCTGTTCACAAGGGTCATTATTAAAAATCCAGTTACCGCGATTGAAACGATAAAGAATGCTGCTAACCGTCTAAATAACCGAACTTTTTTAGATTTTATACGAGATTCGCGACGTTGAACAGAGCGTAAATAATCTGTATTTATAGATGCCACTTGTTTTTCATATGGTTCTTTTTGTATTTGTCTCTGCCTCACATCGTTCTCTCCTATCTTTTCTTATATTTTTTCTTATATTTTTGGTATCTTTTATTATAACTTATTTTTGGCAATTTCTGTAGTGCCAATAGCTTTAATTTTTTGTATGGAGTACGGAATGGTTTTATTATTAAACTGATAATAAGTATGATAAAAGATATAATTTTTCCAAGAATCCTAAAAATGGTCCGAATTATGAACCAAATCGGCTTTACTACCAAACGCAAAAAGATTCTTCCAGCTAACCGAAAGACGGGCTGAAAAAATAACTGGTAAAGGAGAATTCCTAACACTTGTGCAAGTGGATCATAAATTCTCCAAATCCCGTCTCGTACATTAAAAAGAATGTAAAAGGTCGCTAGTCCCATTAAAATCCAAATAACTATTTCTAACACTACCTGATATTTAAAAACAAAGGAACGCTTGGGAGTATGCTCCGTTATAAAACGCGTTCCTTCTATTACAGCACCAACTAAAATACCGCTGCCGATCATTAGCATTAAACTATAAAACTGTAGAGAAAGTGTCATCCGAATAATTTATGAAGTAATCCTCTAGCACCGTCTGAACTTTGTTCCTCATCGTACTCCATAGATCGTACAATGCCCTCCAAAGTTAGAAGTCCTTTATCAACATCTAGATGGACAATCTTCAAGTCCTCTCCTTTGATATGAAGGGTTCCTTGAGATGTACGTACATAAAATTCCTGCTGATCAAATCGTTCGATTGCTTTTACAGATGTTAAGTCCATTCTTTTACGATTTCTTAGTGAAATTAAGTGATCCCCCGACGGAATTGTGATAGTTTGATTCTCTGCTTGATATTGCATATACTCTCTCCTCTCCTTGTCCTAATCTATTGTATGCTCCATATAAAAAAAGCATGACACAATCTCATGCTTTTTTTTAAAAGAATTTATTCTTAATAGATTTAGCCGGAAAGGAAGACTATCATCTTCCACTTTAAACGTAATCTTTGAAAACCAAGATAATCTTTCTCCTAATCTTCATCGTCAATGAACTGAGGATCTACCTTCTCTAATCTCTCTTCTTTAATAATGGTGAACATGGATGCAGCTTCTTCTTTTTTAGCAGAGTCTTTAATCCCGTCCACGGATGCAGTCACAACCTTTTGGCCGAAACGAATAGATAGCTCGTCACCAACCTTAACGTCAGAGCTAGCCTTTGCCACCTTATTATTAATGGTAATACGTCCTTGATCCGCTACCTCTTTAGCTAATGTTCTTCTTTTAATAAGTCTTGAAACTTTTAGAAATTTATCTAATCTCATATCCTCACTGCCTCTCTAATTTTTTGGCATCCTTCCAAAACTGGTCAAGCTCCTCTAAGTTATAATCTTCAAAGCTTCCTCTGTTTTGTTGAACACATCGTTCTATATATTCAAATCTTCTTTTGAATTTTTGATTTGCTTGCATCATGGCAAGCTCTGGAGATAGTCCGTAAAAACGTGCTAAATTCACCACGGTAAATAATAAATCTCCCAGCTCATCTGTTTGCGCTTCTTTATCATTAGACAAGAGCTCAGCCTTCCACTCCTGCAGTTCTTCCTCAAACTTCTCCCAAGCTCCAGAAACCTCTGGCCAATCAAAGCCAACTTTGGCAGCTCTTTTTTGATAATTAAAGGAGGTCAGTAGAGACGATTCCGTTCGTAATTCATCCTCTAATAAAGATTTTGACGTTTTCTTACCTTCTTTTGCTTTGATCTCTTGCCAATTACTTAATACTTGTTCTGTACTATTTGCTTCTACATCTCCAAAAACATGCGGATGTCTTCGAATCATTTTTTCAGTTATAGAAGCTAGTACATCCTCTAAACTGAAGTATCCATTGTCTTCTCCTATTTGAGCATGTAAGAAAACCTGTAACAGTACATCTCCCAGCTCTTCTACAATATGATCGTCATCTTCCTCGTCTATTGCTTGAAGTAGCTCGTAAACCTCTTCTACTGCATATTTTTTCAAGGTTGTATGAGTTTGTTCCTTATCCCAAGGGCACCCATTAGGACCCCGCAGCTGGGCTACCACCTCTCGAAGAGTTTGCCATTCCTTTACACGACTTTCTTTTTCATGAATAGGTGGAACGTATAAGGTGGTTAAATTATTTAATTCCATTTCCCGATCCAGTTCAAATAAAGGCACCTTTTTTAAAACTTCTTCGGAGGAACCTGCCGCTGTCACTATTGTGACCTCGAAATCGTCCGGATACTTTTCCATTAGTGTTAGCTTAACGTCTGAAGCACTAAAGGAATCATAAACCTGCCCTATTAAAACGTGAGAATTCATCTGTATATCATCTCGCTTAAAGCTAGTTCCGTCTAACAATTGAAATCCTTCTATAGGATCTATGCGAAGAGCTCCAAAAATAGGGTCTAGAAAGCTCTGCCCGCCCTCTATAGTAATCGTTGCCTTGCCTTGTTTTTCAGCCTGAACCAATAGTTGCACGGTTTGCTCCGCTACTAAAGGGTGGCCAGGAACAGCATAAATTATTGGATTTACAGCTGACAGCTTCAGAAGATTTTCCACTATCTCTTTGTACACATTCTCAAATTGATCATTCTTTTCATAAATAGCATCGAAGCTAGTCCATGTTACGCCCTCTGTTTGAAGCTCTTGAAGGACTGGATGCTGTTCTGTACGAACATATAAATGGGTTGCATTTTTTAACTTTTTATAAATCCCTAGTGGAAGCTGATTTAAATCACCGGCCCCAAGTCCGATTATTGTAATCTCGTGCATCTTCTCACAACCTTACTTTTCTTTATTTAGCCAAAGCTGGAGCTTGGCCATTCTTCTTCCAAAGGGAAGTAAGAACCATTCTTTCTCTGCAATTACACGTCTTTTCGTCAATAGAAAGATAAAAACTATTGCACCAAGCATTACCGAACTAAGTGAAATGACTACTGCCTCCACTCTGCTAGATAAAATTTCAACTGGAAAATGATCTATAAGCCTAGTATAAGCAATAACGATTACGAACATAACTAATGATGCCTGAGCAACTCCCTTATAAAAACTGTTGGGAGCGAAGCGTATTTTCCACTGTTTTTTAAAGTAAAGCAACATCAACATACATGCAATAGCTAAACTAGCATTCCCCGACCAGGCAGCACCAATTACACCATAACTAGGTATTAGTATACCGTTTAATATCCATTTACAGCACACACAAAGTAATAGGATTAGGGTTGGAACTCTCACCTTCCCCCCTCCTTGAAGCATGGCCATGAATGTTAATATTAAAGACATCCAAATTATCTGCAAAGAAAATACCATGAGAGTAATAGATTCTGCACGCGTTTTAAACAGCATTTCGTTTAAATATGGAAGTACTGCAATAAGTCCTAATGCGGCAGCAATTCCAAACGTAAAGGCTATTCTAAACGTCAACTGCATAAATGGTTGGGCCGTTCTTCCTTTGTCTTTATTTAAACGATGTGCAACAAGAGGCACGATAGAAAGAGAAAGGGTAGAGGCGATGACAATACCAAGCTGTACGAGTGGTTGGCCTCGATCATATACGCCCTTTTTCTCCATCGCCTCTTGTCTACCCATTCCATTATCTATTAGTAACTGAAATACTGTGAAGGAGTCTACCAGTTGAAGAAGTAAAAATAGCAATGCACTTATACTTGCACTTATACTTAGCATCGTCAGTTGCTTTACGATGGGCCATACAGGCACCGATCCTACACTCTCTTCTTTACCTGTTTTCTTTGTAATCTTCCAATAGACTATTCCTAAGAAAACTACTCCTCCCAATTCTCCAGCAACTGCTCCATACATCGCCATACTACCCGCTTTATATAAATCAGAGCTATTTAAGAGAACTACCCAGGTCCCGAGTAAAATAACCGAAACACGAATGGCCTGCTCTAGTATCTGAGCATAAGCAACTGTCCCCATTCGTCCCTCTGCTTGAAATTCTCCTTTTAGGACTGCAAGGAGTGGCATAAGCAGAATGACATAGGATCCTGCTCTTAAAAGCTGAGCTAGTTGGACATCCCCCATAAAACTGCCTAATAAATTTGCACCAAAAAATAAGAAAACAAAAAATATAATAGAAATAATTCCGATATAATAAAAAGCAATTTTTCTTATTTTAGGGATTGCAAAGGTTTTCCCATTCGCTTTATAATCAGACAAAATTTTGGAAAGTGCTATAGCAAAGCCAAAAGAAGTCCAAGTTGTAATAATCGCAATAAAAGGATAAACCTGTTGGTAAATGTAAAAGCCTTCATCGCCGACTAGGTTTTGAAAGGGTACGCGATAAACTGCACTAAGTAGTTTCACGATAATTGCTGCCACCGTTAGCATGGCAGCGCCCTTCATATACGATTTCATATTCCAATCATTACTCATTTTTAAATCCTTCTTCCATCCAGCAATAGCACTATTATACATGAATATAAAGAATCCTTCCTCTTGTACAAGAGGAAGGTTCATTTAGCTCTCCATTTGCTTTGCTAAGAAATTAGCTGCTGTTTCGATAGCTTTCATTTCTGCTTCTCCGATAAAATGCACTTTAGAGAATAGGAATATAGCGCCTATCGGATCGCCAGAAGCAATGATTGGGGCGATACAGTAGGATTTAACTGTTTCAACTACTCCCGGTACCCATTCTACTGAGTTTTCATGCTTTTCCACTACCATTGTTCTATTATTCACTACATCCTCAACGTCGGAACTTAAACGACGTTTTAAATAATCCTTCTTAGATAACCCTGCTGCAGCAATCATTTCATCGCGATCACTAATAAGTACTGGCGTACCTAACGTTTCATAAAGCGTTTCAGCATACTCTTTTGCAAAGTCTCCAAGCTCACTAATTGGAGAATATTTTTTTAGGATAATTTCTCCTTCTCGGTCTGTAAAGATTTCTAAAGGATCACCTTCTCGTATACGAAGGGTTCTACGTATTTCTTTTGGAATTACAACTCTACCTAGATCATCAATTCTACGTACTATGCCTGTTGCTTTCATGTAATGTGTGCCTCTCTTTCGACAGAATGGAAATTAAAGTTCATTTCTGCCATAGTATGCCTCACATTACCCAATAATATGCAATACGTTAATTTACTTCTAATTTCTTTTTTGCTTTAGGTAATAAACTCATTATTTCTTCTAATACATCAAACGTATTTAACTTTCCTATTTTACGCTCATCTATGGTGACAACTAAGTTGCCCTTATCTACATTAAAGCCTACAGCACGACCAAACTTCATCGTTTCCTCTAACAGTAATGCACCATCAATAGATTGTGTTCCAGACTCACTCAGCCTAATGGATGTTATCTTATTGGCTTCTTTAATAGATTCTATTCCAGCAATTTTACCCCAGACCTTCATACGAGCAATTCTAAGAAGTACTTCCGTTTCTAGAGGCATATCTCCAAAACGGTCCTGTAATTCTTCAACAATGTCCAAATACTCTTCTTCTGTTTCCATTGCCTTGACTCGCTTATACATTTGAATTTTTTGATATCCATCTGCAATATACTCATCTGAAATATATGCTTCTACTCCTAATACAATTTCAATATCTTGTACTTCTTCTTTTTTAGTTCCAGTTTGTTTTTCTTGTATAGCTTCTTCTAGCATTTGCGTATATAGATCAAATCCTACCGAATCAATAAATCCGTGCTGCTGTGAGCCCAATAGATTTCCTGCTCCTCGGATAGATAAATCTCTCATCGCTATCTTGAAGCCAGATCCAAGCTCTGTAAATTCCTTAACCGCCTGTAGCCTTTTTTCTGCTACATCAGTTAACACTTTGTCCCTTTGATACATTAAGTAGGCATAAGCCACACGATTAGAACGACCTACGCGTCCACGTAGCTGATACAGCTGGGACAGCCCCATTTTATCCGCATCATGGATGATCAACGTATTAACATTCGGTATATCAATTCCAGTTTCTATAATAGTAGTTGTCACAAGGACATCATACTCTCCCTCTAAAAAGCTGATAATGACAGACTCTAGCTCCGTCTCGGACATTTGCCCATGTGCATAGCCTACTCTAGCCGTTGGGACTAACATTTGTATCTCATCAACCTTTCGAGTGATGTCCTCAACGCGGTTGTATAGGAAAAATGCCTGTCCTCCCCTAGCCAGTTCTCTCTCAATAGATTCCCTAACTAAAGCTCCGTTATATTCCATTACATATGTTTGCACTGGGAAACGGTTTTTAGGGGGAGTTTCAATAACGGATAAATCCCGAACTCCAATCATCGACATATGGAGGGTACGAGGAATTGGAGTGGCAGTAAGCGTTAAAACATCAACGTTTGTTTTAAGCTGCTTAATCTTTTCTTTATGCTTAACTCCAAAACGTTGCTCCTCATCCACTACCAATAGCCCTAAATCTTGATATTCTACATCCTTTGACAGGATACGGTGAGTTCCAACTACTATATCCACTAGACCCTTTTTCAGTCCGGTAATTGTTTCTGCCTGTTGCTTCTTTGTGCGGAAACGGCTTAGCATCCCTACCTCAATTGGGAAGTCTTGAAAACGCTCCAACATCGTTTCATAATGTTGTTGCGCAAGAATGGTAGTAGGACATAGAAATGCTACCTGTTTTCCTTCCATCACAGCTTTAAAAGCAGCACGGATCGCAACCTCGGTCTTACCATAGCCCACATCGCCACAAACTAGACGATCCATCGGTCTTGGTCTCTCCATGTCTCGTTTAACCTCTTGAATTGTCCGTAGCTGATCCTCAGTTTCCTCATACGGGAAAGCTGCCTCAAAGGTATGCTGCATCTCTCCATCAGGCTCAAAAGCATATCCAACCTCAGCCTCACGCTTAGCGTAGAGCTTGATCAGCTCATCTGCAATATCTTGAACTGCCGCTGAAACTTTGGATTTTGTTTTCTTCCAATCGGTTCCGCCTAATTTATGAAGCTTCGGATCCTTTTCCCCTGAAGCAACATACTTTTGGATAAGATCTATTTGATCTACTGGTACATAGAGTTTATCCTCGCCTCGATAACGTATATGCAAATAGTCTTTATGAACGCCGTTCACAAGCAAGGTTTCTATTCCTATATATTTCCCTATCCCATGATGGATATGTACAACATTATCTCCAGGCTTTATTTCTGAATAGCTTTTTATACGTTCAGCATTCGTCACTTTTTGTGTACGAGATTTTTTCTTACTCTTTTGCTTAAACAATTCCGAATCCGTTATGACGGCTATTCTTTGAAGAGGTAATTCGAAACCTGCTTCCAGATCTCCCTCTACGATAAAAATTCCTGGGTTATTTAAATCATTTGTAGACGTACCAATCTGGGAAACTATTTCATAATCTTCTAGAACCGTATGGACTTTTTGAACACGGTCTTTACCATCTGCTAAAATAATTACTCTAAATTTACCTTGAGCAAATCTCTCTGTTTCATTTTTTAGCAGATGCATTTGTCCATGGAAATTTTGCATAGGCTTACACGAAACGCTCATCGCCTTCTTTATAACAATGCCAGAAAAAGTACGTGAAAATAATGATAGGTACACCTTATAGTTAGAAAGCATATGAATGATTTCTTTCAAGTGGTACGACGGTTTTACACTATGGACAGTCTTCCCTTCTTCTAATAAGGAAAGATACCAATCATTTTCTTCTTTTTCCAAAGTCTCTGTTACTTCTTGGATTCTTCCAAGCTCATCGAACATAACAATTCCTTGTGGATCAAAATAACTTCCTAAAAAGCTGTCTTCTTCTATCAAGGAGATGTACTTCATAAACTCCTTTGGTTGTTCTCCTTGTTTTAAAAGTTCTATATCCTGTTGTATATTTTGATAAAATTTTTCTTTAATATCCGACAGCTTAACCTTTTTCAAGCTTTCCGCTAATGCTTCCTCGAGCTTTTGTGCTAGCATCATTTTTTTCTCTTTTGTTAAAACATATTCAGTCGCAGGTAAAATACGAACGTCTTTTAATTTTTTTAATGACCGTTGATCCTCTGCAGAAAAGGTACGAATGGAATCTACTTCTGTGTCAAATAACTCTATCCGAATAGGATCTTCCAAATATAGTGGATATATATCTATAATACCGCCTCGTAATGCAAACTCTCCTGGAGTGGTAACCATCGGCTGACGTACATAACCCATGTCTACTAAACCTTGCAGGAAATTGTCTAATACAAGATCCTCTCCCTCCTTCAGGGAGATGGAGCTATTTTTCCAATCCTCTACGTTCCCCATTCGCTTTTTCAGGCCAGACACTGGAACAATATAGACACCTTTTTTTATATTTAACATGTGATCTAATGTTTCTAAACGTTGTGCACGCAATTCGGGGCTGGCAATAGTTATATCTGCAGCTATCAATTCATCGGCTGGGTATAAACGAACTAAGTCTTCTCCAATTAGCTTGACTAAATCCTCAGCAAGCTTTTGAGCGTGTAAAAGGTTCGGTGTAACAATCAGAATGGGTTTATCTAATTCCTTATGAAGCATTTTAGTAAAGACAGCACGTGCGCTTCCTGATAGACCCGTGATTAATGTTTGGTCTATACCATTCTCTAAATCTTTCACTAGCTTTTGCATTTGTTTATCTTCGATTAATACATTACTTAGTAATTCCATTTTCACCCACCCTTATCTAATAAACATACAAACGATTTACGCTACAATTAAAAACAGAAAAAGGCTTTGTGCACGAAGTGTGCCAAAGCGTTTACTGTATCCATTTTTTTAATGCATAATAGCTAGGAAACTTTTGCAAAGAGGTTTGACACTCTTCACAAATACACTGTATCGTATAATCTCCCTCAGCCCCCGTTTGTATATATATGTGTTGTTCTTCTGGCTCAATATTGTGTTTTTCTAAAAAAGCCTCGTCTATGGAATCGAATGGTAGCTGACCAACTTCTGTTTCACAATGGCGACATCTATAACGAATCGGCATAGCCATTAACCCCCTTTTTAGGAAGTATAGGCTTTTACTTCAACTTTTATGCACCATTAAAAACATTCATTACTTCAAGAAAGCTCTTCGTAAACCATTGTTCGCAAGCATCCGCGCTCTTTTTAATCGCTAAATCAATTTCTGGTTTTTCTTCATTGGTGAAATTGGAGAGTACATAGTCTGGAACCTTCATCCCGTTTTTTGGACGGTCCACTCCGATTCGAATTCGATTAAATTCCTGTGTACCCAAATGTTGAATGATGGACTTAATCCCGTTATGACCTCCCGCACTTCCCTTTTGGCGAAGTCGTAGCTTCCCAGCTTGTAAGTCTAAATCATCATAAATAACAACTAATTCCTCATCCTCTACATCAAAATAATTCATCATCGGAACGATACATTCTCCCGATAAATTCATATATGTTAAAGGTTTTAGAAGCATCACTTTTTCAGTTCCTACAAAGCCAGCGCCGTACATTCCATTAAATTTTGATTGATTGAGGGGAATGTTTAAACGCTTGGACAGTTCATCTATTACATGAAAACCAATATTATGTCTTGTTCCTTCATATTGCTTGCCTGGGTTTCCTAGGCCAACGATCATTTTCATTTCTTTCCATTCCTTTTAACCTTATTTCTTTTATTTTAACATAAGAGGGATGAGTAAAGCCCATAAATCAGTTTGTTCACTTGGAACATCACCTTCTTTTAAAGCAAAAGAATGGAACCCAGTTCCTAAACTAATAATTGTATCGGTGCATAACTAAAGACGAGAATGTCGATTAAACATCATTCTCGCCTTTAGGATTGCTTGCATAATTTTAGTAGGGACTCACCCTATTACTTTATTCCTCTGAGGATGCTTCTTCTGTTCCTTCGGCATCTGCCTCAGCTTCTGTTTCAGTATCCGATTCTGTCTCAACTCTTGGAGCAGATACAGTTACTAAAGTATAGTCGTCATCTTCGACTATTTTATAATCTACCTTTTCACGAACGTCTCCAACTGTTAGCGTATCACCGATAGCGATATTAGTTACATCTACTTCTATAGAATCTGGAATATCGGAAGGTTTTACAATAACAGTAAGTTCTCTGTTTGGCTGTTGAAGTAATCCACCCTCTGAGACACCTACAGAAGTTCCAGTTGTGTTAACTGTTACACTTACTTCTAATTCTTCCTTCATATTAATCGCGAGAAAGTCCGCATGAATCATTTGAGCCTTTAATATATTCATTTGATAATCATTCAATACAACGTTTAGAGATTGACCTTCTACATCAATTTTCATTACGCCATTTCTACCAACTTCACGTAATGTTTTTATTAAATCTTTTTCATCTACCGCAATTGGTTGAGACTCTGTTTCAAAACCATATACAACTGCCGGTATGTACCCACTATTTCTTAGCTTGGTATTGTTTTTATGTTCTCTCTTTTGTGCTTTAATAATCGTAGCCATAAATAAAATCATCCTCCCGATGTAATTGGTAACTAAAGATAAGATACCCTTCGGGAGGATGATTCAAACATCTATGAGATTAATCAAACAAAGTACTTACAGATTTTTCTTCAAATACACGAACAATTGCATCACCTAATAATTTTGCAACTGATAGTTCTTTAATTTTTGGTGAGTGCTTATCTTCTGGTAATTGAATAGAGTTTGTAATAACCAATTCTTTAATAACAGAGTTATCTATACGTTCAATTGCTGGCCCCGATAGCACTGGGTGTGTACAACATGCATACACTTCTTTTGCACCGCTTTCCATTAAGGCCGCAGCAGCAATCGATATAGTTCCCGCAGTATCAATAATATCGTCGATTAAAATTGCCGTTTTTCCTTCTACATTACCAACTATGTTCATTACTTCTGCAACATTAGGGCGTGGACGTCGTTTATCAATAATAGCAATTGGCGCTTTCAAACGGTCTGCCATTTTACGTGCACGAGTAACTCCACCATGGTCAGGTGAAACAATAACAATTTGAGAAGGATCTAGGTTTTTCGTTAAGAAGTAGTCAGATAAGATAGGCACAGCTACTAAATGATCGATTGGAATATCGAAGAAACCTTGGATTTGTGGTGCATGCAAGTCTAAAACAATTGCGCGAGTTGCTCCAGCAGAAGTTAGCAGGTTAGCTACTAGCTTAGCTGTGATCGGTTCACGAGCACGAGCTTTTCTGTCTTGTCGAGCATATCCGTAATATGGTAATACAACACTTACGGTACGAGCAGAAGCACGTTTAACTGCATCTAACATGATTAATAATTCCATTATATTTTCGTTTACAGGACCTGAAGTGGATTGAACGATAAATACATCACATCCACGTATGCTCTCTTCGATATTAATTTGGACTTCGCCATCGCTAAATCTTGTTACAGTACTTTTCCCTAGCGGAACTCCAACCTCTTTTGCAATTTCTTCTGCTAATTTCTTATTCGAATTAAGAGTAAATATTTTTAGTTTGGCATTTTCATATCGATGAGTCATGATAATCCTCCTGAATAGTAATTGGTTATTTTAGATTGAGTTTGTTTACGTAGCCTTCTTTGTTTTCTTGTCGAGCACGACCAATAGCAAGTGCTTCACCTGGAACATCCTTAGTAATCGTAGATCCAGCTGCTATATATCCCTTTTTACCGATTGTTACAGGTGCTATTAGATTAGAATTACATCCAACAAATGCATCGTCTTCAATAGTTGTTACAAATTTATTTTTACCGTCGTAATTAACCGTAATAGCTCCGCAACCAATATTCACATTAGTTCCTATAGATGCATCGCCCATATAGCTTAGGTGAGAGATTTTACTCCCATTGCCAACTACCGATTTTTTCACTTCCACAAAGTTACCAATCTTAACTTGGTCACCCAATTCAGAGTCTGGTCGTATGTGTGCGAATGGGCCTACTGAGGTATGGTTACCAACTTCACTTGATAATACAACAGAAGAGTGAATAGTTGTTTCATCACCAATGACACTAGAGACTATGTGGCTATTTGGGCCAATTGTACATTTTTCTCCGATAATTGTCTTACCCTCAATGATAACTCCTGGCTGTAGAACAGTGTCAGAGCCAATTGTTGCTTCACTGCTTATATATGTACTTTGAGGGTCTATAATAGTTACCCCTTCACGCATATGGTGTTTGGCTATTCTAGCACGCATAATTTGTTCTGCTTGCGATAGTGCAACACGATCATTAATTCCAAGCGTTTCATCAAAGTCTTTCGCTGCATATGCAGAAATAACTTCTCCATCTTGTTGTAAAATTCCAATAACATCAGGTAAATAATACTCACCTTGAGTATTTTCATTTTTTACTAACTTTAATGATTTAAACAATGCTTCGTTGTCAAAGCAGTAAGTACCAGAGTTAATCTCTTTGACAAGCTTCTCTTCTGAATTTGCATCTTTGTCTTCTACTATAGACTTAACGTTCCCTTGCTCAGTACGAATAATTCGTCCATAACCAGCTGGATCATCTGCTATTGCAGTCAAAATAGTAGCTTTTGCATTTGTTTCTTTGTGATGTTTAAGCAATTCCTTAATAGTTTCTGCTGTTATTAAAGGAGTATCGCCACACACAACAATAGTTGTTCCCTTCAGGTTAGAAAGAGCTTCTTCTGCTTGTAAAACAGCATGTGCTGTACCTAGTTGCTCAGATTGTAAAGCATATTCGCTTCTGCTTCCAAGCTTACTTTGCACTAATTCGGCACCATGACCAACAATAGTCACGATTCTTTCTACCCCTACCTGATCCATGTTATCAATAACATGTTCTACCATTGGTTTTCCACACACAGGATGTAATACTTTATATAGACTAGATTTCATACGAGTGCCTTTACCAGCTGCCAAAACAACTGCATAGGTATTTGTCATTTGATATTCCCTCCAGTGGGCTAATTTCCTCTTTTGACTATATAGGAAAAGAGGGTTTTTTTCAAGGAATTATCTCTTGACAAATACATGACAAAACAAGTAATATATATATTTTTTTGTTAAATCATACTTTATTTTTATATAACAAATCTTAACGATTAGATTGAATATGACATATATATGCTTTTTAATAATTGATTTCTGCTTTATTGTAATAACTTTCCCAGAATGATGATATTTATAAAATTGACTCATTTGCTAAATAAATTATAGTGAAATTATTTTTTTAGGAAGGGAGAGGCAGCCTATAAATAATTATTCCACATTTAGCTTAAAGATATATCCATCACGTATCATCTTATGATACGAGTTTTAGGCCAACAGCGGCGCCTAAAATCATTCCAATAAAAATTAGTCGTTTCGGGTCTTTAGATTCTCCATATAAAACCATACCTAATATCGCTCCTCCAGAGGCTCCAATACCTGTCCAAATAGCATACGCTGTTCCCATAGGAAGAGTTTTCATGGAATAAGCCAAAAGAAGAAAACTTGCTCCAAATCCGAGTATTAAGAGTACTACCGCTTGCCAATTACGATCTTTATGCAATTTACTTATCATCGCCACTCCGAACATTTCACAAACACCTGCTAAAATTAATGAAATCCAAGCCATTAAGATTCACTCCTTTCCTGAACTTTTTCCTTTGTAATTAATTTCAACCCAATTACTCCAGCAAGTAATAGTACAATCAAGAATACTTTTTCTACTTGAAATGGTTCGTCAAAGAATAGAATCTCAGAAAATACAGTCCCTGCTGTACCTATACCAACGAAAATAGCATAAACAGTACCTACAGGAAGTTCTCGACCAGCCATAATCATTAAATAGAAACTGATAAAGATAGCAATAACTGTTCCAGCCCAAGTCCAAAAATCGTCTGCATACTTTAATCCAATAACCCAAAAAACCTCAAATAATGCAGCAATGAACACTTTAATCCATGCCTTATCCATCTAAAAAAACCTCCAATATATTATTATTCTCAAAAAAAAGCCTGAGAGAAACTATTAAACAGTTTCTCCCAGGCTTTTATCCTTCCGTGACACAGCAAAGCTGTGAGTTTTCTCTCGGTCCAGACCAACCACAACGGTTGCGGAACCCTAGAAAACATTCAAAGTATTTTATTATGGATATTATATAGTTGTTTATTAGTAAAGTAAAAGTATAAGATTCTTATAGCCTGTTTCTGAACGCTAACTACAACTGAAGATAGTCTTATATAGTCGCTTCTTCCACTTCCGCTATTACATCATCACTTAAATGATAGGCATATAGCACAGCATCCTGAATTTTAGATCGTGTGCCTACATTTATAGGATGAGCTATATCTCGAAATTCCCCTTCTGGTGTTCGCTTACTTGGCATAGCCACAAATAACCCTGCATTTCCTTCGATAACTCTAATGTCATGGACTACAAACTCGTTGTCTAGTGTTATAGAAGCGATTGCCCTCATACGCCCATCGGTTAATACTTTACGCAATCTCACATCTGTCACTTCCATATAATCTCTCCTTCCCCCTAGTTGCAAATATCTATATTAACTTACTATTCCACAAAAATTTAAAAATTCCTGCTTTGTTTTAGAATATTTTTAATATTATATACATTAAAAAACTATCAAAAAATAGTATAAAAGACGAGGGGATTTTACAAAACTTATTTGGAGTATGACTTGAGGTTCTTGTATCCTTATTGTTCGATGAAATGCTTGTGGGAGTGACAATAAAGTAAACTTAAAGAAAATCTAAAAAAGCACATAATTTCCGAAGAAAGCATGTGCCTTAGCTTTAAATAACTGCTATAACTTCAATTTCTACCTTTACATCTTTAGGTAAGCGAGCAACCTCTACAGCTGAACGAGCAGGCTTGTGATCACCAAAATGTTTTTCATAGGCAGCATTGAATTCAACAAAATCGTTCATATCTTTTAAAAAGACAAGAGTTTTTACTACCTTGGACAAGGAAGAACCAGCTTCAGTTAGAACAGCTTCTAAGTTAGCGAAAACTTGGTCAGTCTGTTCCGTAATAGAACCATCAATTACTTCTCCGGTTGGCGTTAATGGAATTTGACCTGAGCTATAAAACATTCCGTTAACTACCATACCTTGTACGTATGGACCTATTGCAGCTGGAGCCTTATTCGTTGATACTATTTTCATTTGATTTTCCACCCCTCGTGAAATAATTACCTTCAGTTAAAGCGATCGTACCGTCTTTTTCATTTACTTCATGTAACTTTAATAAAGACAAGTAATTCTCAACCAATTGTTCCCCTGTATGCTCCGCTTCCACTAAGACAGCTATGCCCGCAAGCTCACAGTTAAACTCCTCAAGTAAGCTTTTCATACCATTGATAGTTCCTCCAACTTTCATAAAGTCGTCGGTAATTAGCACACGCTGGCCTTTTTCCATACTTCTTTTAGAAAGAACCATTGTTTGAATTCTTCTAGCTGAACCAGAAACATAATTTATGCTGACAGTAGGTCCTTCTGTGACCTTACTATCCCGTCGCACTACAACTACAGGAACATTTAAGTGTCTTGCAATAGCATGAGCAATAGGAATACCTTTTGTTGCAACTGTCATAATAGCATCGATTTTTGTATCGACAAATGCAGATGCAAATACCTTCCCTATTTTGTTCATTAGCATTGGTTCACCCAAAAGGTCAGTCATATACAAATAACCACCGGGTAAGAGACGTTCCGCTTTAGAAAGTTGGTCCATTAATTCCTGAGCGATTTTCTTAACATCCTGGTCTGTCATAGTTGGAATAAATTTAACTCCCCCTGTTGCACCAGGTACAGTCACAAGTATACCTTTGCCTCTTTCTTCAAATGTTTCTTTTACTATCGTTAAATCTTCACTAATAGAAGATTTTGCAGACTGATATAAAGCAGCAAAATAAGTTAAAGGGATTAGTTTATGTGGATGCTCCATTAAATATTGAGTCATGTCCACTAACCGTTCACTTCTTTTCCATTTCATCATTTTCCACCTCTAATCACGAATATTTTAAACAAAACTTACCACAATTATACGTGTTTAAGCAAGTGGTTCTCTATCTCCCATTAGCCTAACGGCATATACCTCATCACAGAATCCTCGTAGCCCGTTATATATTCTCTGTACTCGTGATTCTTGGTTTACAAGTCCAAAAACAGTTGGACCACTACCACTCATTAATACAGCATCAGCTCCGAAGCGTTGCATTTGCTCTTTTAGGTTAGCTACTTCAGGGTATAGTTTTAGTGTTACATCTTCTAAAACATTCCCAAGTGAGTTGCACATCAAATCATAATCCTTGTCCTTAATAGCATTTACCATTGCTGTTGTTTTCGGATGAACTATTTGATCAATTTTTAAATTTCCATATACATCTGCAGTAGATACCCCTAATGTTGGCTTAGCTAATATAACCCAACAGTTGGCCGGTGCCGGAAGCTCTTGGATTTTTTCTCCTCGCCCGGTCGCCAATGCAGTCCCACCGTATACACAAAATGCCACATCTGACCCTATTTTTGTTCCTATTTGAGCTAGCTCGTCTAAAGTGAGATTTAATCCCCACAGAACATTTAGCCCCTTTAAAGTTGCCGCAGCGTCACTACTACCACCTGCAAGTCCTGCTGCAACTGGTATATTCTTTTCGATTTTAATAGAGACGCCAGACTTCACCTTGTACATTTCTTTAAGTATCTTTGCCGCTTGATAGGCAAGGTTACGATGATCATTTGGAACAAAACGATCGACTGAAATAATATGTATAGCTCCGTCTTCTCTCATTTCTAACCCGATGCGGTCTGCTAAATCTACAGTGGTCATAATCATTTCCACCTCATGATAGCCATCAGGGCGTTTATGTAATACATCAAGTGTTAAATTTATCTTAGCAGGTGCTTTCACATAGTACATCCCATCTGCTCCTTTTCCTACTTATGCTGTTCCCTATTTTACCATAGTCCTTCCTTTTTGAAAAAAATGAGAACAATAAGAAAAGTATAAGCATTGACTCTACCCATTAAACGAATGGTGGAATGGGAATGGAAGAGGTGATTAAAAAAAGAAAAGGCATAGATCGCCTTTTCTTTGCTAGTTGTATTTTATTTTGGATATCGAACTTAGGTAATCTTGTTTATTTACTTTGGTTGTTCATTTGTTGTTCAGCCATTTCAATTGCACGTTTTACCATATTACCTGCGTCTCGGGATTTAATCCCACCCCAGCCTTCTGTTTTGACTACATCATAAAATCCAAGATCCTTGGCAATCTCTTCTTTTAATTCCTTAGACATAATCCCTCTTCTAGCCATATGGTGAATCCTCCTCAAAACAACTAGCAACGTTAGTATGTGCATTTAAAAGAAAAAAACTCCTATCCACTCATTCGAATGGGATAGGAGTTTTTGCCATATAAAAACGTAAAAATAAAAGTTCTAAACAATCATTTTACTACAATTGAATTATTTGCTTCATCATAAATAGTGATTTCTACTGCTTCTGTCAAAATGTCTGCGTAACTATAAGATACCCGTTCAAAAGAATTTTCATCTTGATCCAAATCGATTACGAACACTGCATGATAGGTTTCTCTTAACACCCCTGCACGTTCAATTGTTTTCTTACGACCTCCGTTTGCTTTTAATTGCAAACGTTTCCCTAAATGATGATCTAATGACTTTTTAATATCAGCTAAAGTTTTTGGCATTCCGCTTACACCTCACTGACTCAATCCTAACACATATCCATTTTTTTGTCAAACAAAACATTTTATCAACTTACACATACTCTTGTCAACGTTTTTATTAATCGTTTTTACTACTTTATTTA
The DNA here is from genome assembly GCF_038593405.1 of Psychrobacillus sp. FSL W7-1457. Lineage (NCBI taxonomy): Bacteria > Bacillati > Bacillota > Bacilli > Caryophanales > Bacillaceae > Psychrobacillus > Psychrobacillus sp. FSL W7-1457. Next base: position 53,576 of record NZ_CP151993.1, on the reverse strand, counting down.
TTAACATTACTAATATTGTAACAAGTAAATTTAATGGAAATTTGGATACAGCTCATCTGCTAGCCTTCCAAACTCTTCAATACTCAGCGTTTCTCCTCTACGTGTGGGTGATACGCCTACCTTCTCCAGTGCTTGAATGATTAGTTCCTTCTTCTCCTTCCCATTAGGAAGGGAGGATTGTAGGTTATTTATTATAGTTTTTCTTCGTTGCACAAAAGAACCTCTTGAAACTTTAAATAAGAAATCCTCATCTATCACTTGTACTGGCGGAGTTTCATGGCGAGTTAGCTTAATTACCGCAGAGTCTACGTTTGGCGGTGGCATAAAGACAGCCCTAGGAACAGTCATAGCCACCTCGGCTTTCATATAATACTGAATTGCAATTGACAAAGACCCATAAGCCTTGGTCCCCGGCGAAGCGGTAATTCTATCAGCCACCTCCTTCTGCATCATCACAACCATCCCCCTTATAGGCAAACGATCCATTAATAGCTTCAGCAAAATTGGGGTTGTTACATAGTATGGCAAATTAGCTACAACCATGACATCTTTATAATCAGTTAACTTTTCCTCAAATACTTCTAGCATATTCGCCTCTAGAATATCCTTGTGAATGATTTCTACATTGTTATATGGTGAGAGTGTATCTGCTAGCACAGGCAACAAACGCTGATCTATTTCAAAAGCGATTACTTTTCCAGCTTCTCTTGCTAGATGTTCTGTTAAAGCTCCTATTCCCGGGCCAATTTCAATTGCGGCTGATTCATTTGTTAAATTGGCATGACTAACGATATTTCTAAGAATATTAGGATCTATTAAGAAATTTTGTCCTAAGCTCTTTTTAAAAGAAAAACCATATTTTTTTAGTATTTCCTGTGTGCGTATAGGAGTTGCTATATCTTTTTGTGTCATTTCGTATTGTCCTCCAAATCGAGTTGCAGAATCGCTGCTTCCAGCTGTTCCTTATTTATTTGAAATATAGTTAGTCTCTTTTGTAACTGCTTTCCATTGGTATAGCCTATTTTTAATAACTCTCCAAGTCGAGTCCTTCTGTCTTTTGCATGTGGGTGTCCAATAAGCTTTCCTGCTATTAGCACTTCTAGTGGAATGGCCGGAAAAGTAGTTTCCATGTCAGTTTTAGGGGTATACACATGACTAAGAGCTTGTCGAATATCTTCATCTTTAGCATGTTCAATCCCTAGTCCCTTACCATTTTTAGCTATCGTTTTTTCTTTTGATAAAAAAGCATGCTTCACCCCAGGGATTTGTTGTTCTATAATGGCACGAATTCTTCTGCCAGGGTAATCTGGGTCAGTGAATACAATGACACCTCTTTTATCTTGAGCGTGCTGAATTTTGATAAGTGTTTCTTTTGATATGGCAGAACCATTAGTTTCTATAGTATCAGCTTCAACTGCTCTTTTTATAGCAGTCGTATCATCTTTTCCTTCTACGACGATTATTTCATTTATTCGCAAGCGTTTTACCTCTTTTCCACTTCTATACTAGCCTCTATCATAACGCAAAAAAGCTCTCCCTATCAACGAGAGGGAAAGCTATACGAAAAATGATATACAATGTCGTATAAAGCGAGTACGTAGTTTACCCGATATCTGTATCTACACCTGCTTTACATACCTTTTATATTATTTTAAAACTTTTACACGAACTTTTTTACGCCCAAAATCATAGGCTTGCGATTTGGAAGCCATAAATAAGTCTATTTTCTTTCCTTTTATAGCACCACCAGTATCTCCAGCCACTGCATAGCCGTAGCCTTCGACCCACACCTTAGACCCAAGAGGAATAACACTAGGATCTACAGCGATCACTTTTACCTCTGGATTAGACTTTAAATTAATACCAGTTGCTGTCACACCTGTACACCCATTACAGTTAGCTGTATACGCTGTAGCTGTGACATAAAACTCGCTTCCTTTGGATGGGGCAGCCGAGGTTTTAGTCCCACGAGATACATTCGCACTTGCAGTCATTACTTTAGTTCCAACTGCTACAACTTTCTTTTTAGGCTCTTTAGTGACTTTTTCACTCACTATGTTACGGGAAACTTCCACCCCGTTTTCTTTAACTACCTCATAAGTGCGCGCAACAGAACCTTTTTCACCTGTTTCAACGATTTTTTCTTTTCCCTTAAGCAGAGAATCATCTTTCTTTGTAACTACTGCAAAGTTTGTTTCTTCCTCAACTACATCGGTGACCTTTTCTACTCTCACTATTTGTATTTCAGAGTTAGGAAGTATAAGTTCATCCATTTTCTGATCTACACGGTCCAATTCATTTAATGAAATGTTATGTTTTTTTAAAAAGTCAGCGACCGTAGTCGAAGTGGACCATAATTTTTGTTCTTCCTTGCCATCTATAAGCGTGACTTCATATGCTTTTTCAATTGCAATTCGATTATCGGGTCCCACCTCTGCATCTGCAGCAGGGGTAATCGCATCATGTTCTGTATAAGCAACATTTGCCTTTGCTAGTATTTCTGATACTACATCATCAGTAGTCTGGACAGTTTGAATTTTACCGTCTACTGTGATTTCTATTTGTCTTGCCTGCTCCCACTCAATCTTAAGATTATTTTTGATTGAAGTGTTCACTGAGGGATGTAAAAAATCATCGTTAGAGACCACTAGATTATTTTCCTCTAGTAGTTCTCCAACGGTATTGGCATGTGTTGTTATTTCTTGTTGTTCTCCGTTAACTGTTATAGCAACAGTTTTCTTTGTTCCTTCGTATAATACGAACGAAACCACTGCAAAAAACAATAGTAAAGATGCAATCGTTACTAGTGTTTTCTTGCTCCTCAATGAATGAAAGAACAGGTTTTTCATGGTATTATTTTGCATGAAAAACGCCTCCTTGTTCACTCGTGTGATTATATAGAGTACTTTTAAGCTTGTCAACACTTTAGGTTTTTATCCAATTTTTACCTCAAGGTGGTTTACTATACAAAAATAAGGGTCATTAGTTAGTCATTTAAGTGAAAAAAACGCATAGCATTGCTTGTTGTGGCCTCTGCTACCTCCTCCACTGAAATACCCTTTAATCGAGCAATTTCTTCTGCAACAAGTGCAACAAGTGCAGGTTCATTTCTTTTACCTCTATGAGGATGTGGAGCCAAATAAGGAGCATCTGTTTCGATTAATAAATGCTCTAATGGAATCTCCGTTGCGACCTCTTTAGGTTTCTTCGCATTTTTAAAGGTTACTGGTCCACCAAGTGAAATCATAAAGTTCATATCAATACATTGTTTTGCTGTTTCTACACTTCCCCCAAAGCAATGCATAATTCCCCCTGTTAGATGAGCCTCCTCCTCTTGAAGAATCCTAATCACGTCTTCCGTTGCTTCTCGATTATGTATAATGATTGGCAAGTTAACCTTTTGCGCTAAGCGTATTTGCTTGCGGAAAATAGTCTGTTGAATTTCTTTAGGGGACTTATCCCAATAATAGTCTAGCCCTGTTTCACCAATACCTACTACTTTCTCATGTGCAGATAACTCTTCGATCCACTGTAAATCTTCTTCCGTACAATCAATTGCATCCACTGGATGCCATCCAATTACGGCATAAATAAACGGGTATGTTTCTGCTAACTCCATTGCACGTTCAATTGTTTTCCGATCAAAACCAATTACGACCATCTTCTGAACATTTGCCTCTAAGGCTCTATCAATTACTTCCTGAAGGTCTTCATCATATTGATCTGCATTTAAATGGACATGTGTATCTATTAGCATATACATTCTCCTATCTGATATTTATTTTACAATCTTTTTAATTTACATACATCACAATATTATTACAATTACATTAAATGAGTCACATTTTTAAATTTTTTGATTAATTTCATACGATAAAACAATAAATTTCCTGAATCATTTTCATCATTTCTGTTAATTTGTAAGAACTTGAACAATATTTGCAGGGTTAAGTAAACCGTCACTTGCGAACGTTTGAAGTGCACAACTGTCTCAATCCCCCCTAGAGTCGCAACCTCCCCCTTCACTTCATAATAGGTATTATGAAATTAACCCACCTATGTTTGAAAATAATTGCTCGGTTTAGTTGATTAATAAAAATCTATTCACCCATTTTCTTTAAATCTAATTAATCTTGCTTATTTTTCTATAGGCAAGATTATTTAGTTTGCTCGAATCGTCAAGATTATCACAACAATTATGCGTTCACAAAATAATTAAGCGTAAAAAACATAGTCTTTTTAATAGTCAAACAAACTATGTCAATAAATATCTTGTTCATATGATACAGAAGTGAGGTTGAAAGGATTCATTTCTTATAACCAAGCTAGAAAATAGGAAAGGAGATTTTAGAATGAGTCAACCACAAAGTAAACGATATAGTGACACTAGTTATCAACCAGTAAGAGACTGCCAACTATGTAGCAGCCTTGATGCCAAAGATAGCGAGCTAAAAAACCATCATTATCAGAATCATCACGAACTTAGTGATCATCATGATAATGATTTTAGTGAGGCAGCTGTTGTTGAGGAAGGCGATCAATTGATATCTGTAGATCAAGAATCCGATGAACTAATTTGGATTAAGGATTCCTGTAACGTAACAGTTCAAACAACTGATACTCAAGCATCCGTGTCTCTTCAAATTGGACTACAACTTGCAATTGCTCTAGTAGTAAGTATTGCAATTGGTGATTCTAATCAGGGTCAAGCTATTGCACAAGATATATTCCAAAAGTTTAATGATGAACAATCCAATAAGCAAAAAATCATTATTTATAACTCAAAAGACGTTAATATCGTGACTACCGATACAGATTTAGCCGTGAACATTCAGGCTATGCTTCAAGTATTAGTTTCATTAGTTGTTAAACTAGACGTTCTTTAAATTTTTTAAAAAGAAGAAAAGAGGTGAAAATATGAATAAATGGAAAGCATTAGATCATTGCGATGACAATGATCATAATAATGCGGATGTACAGCAAAATGGAGCACAAGTAGTATCTACTAAGCAACAATCATATGAGTGGATTGTTGTAAAGAATTCAGAAGGCGTAGACATCCAAACAACAGACACACAAGCAGCATTGTCCTTACAACTAGGAATTCAAGCAGCTATTGCTGCAGTTATAACCATTACTTTAGGAGATACAGATCAAGCTAGAGCTGTTGCCCAAGACATGAAGCAGTTTATAAAAACTAAACAACAAAATGTCCAAAAAACTATTATTGAGGGATCCAAAAATGTAAAAGTTACAACTACAGACACAGATCTAGCAATAAACATTCAGGCTATGCTTCAAGTTCTTGTATCTTTAGTAGCTAAGTTAGATATTTTATAATATATCGAATCAATTTAGAAATATTTAATTTGAGTAAGTGCGCTTCAAATTTGGTTTGAGCGAGTCACTTTTAAAATATTTTCTAATTAACCTCCAATTAAGGTTATTGTTGAGACGGTCTATTCGTTGGGTTTGAAAACGTAAAAGATTCCACGCTCCTCTTAAATTATAGTTGCATATAATAATACGAATGATATTAGAGAAGGAGTGAAAGACGTGAGCGAGATACCCAAAAAAGCAAATGCAATTCCTAATAAGGTCATTGATTTAATAGTGAGTGATACACTACGTAAAAATGGCGTAGATCTTGATGATGTTAAAGGAAAATTATCCACTGAGCAAAAGCAATTACTCAAAGAACTAGTGGAAGAACTAACCTTACAAGTGGACCAATTTATTGATCCGACATCCGAAAAAAAGAATGATGACTGAAAAACAACGTTGCTTATTAGTAACTGACAAATAATTTTAAGATGTATTAATTAGAGTAACATGTCTTTAATTTCCGCTATGGTGGAAGCAGTGAATGAGAAGAGCAGGTAAGATTTACTATAGGATTACGCTGTTGTGAAGGCTTGTCTGCCTACTCATCCCACTGTATGTTTCAACATTAATATACAAGTTATACTGCCAATACTATTTTAGGAATCATATTTAAACGCCTATAACATAGGCGTTTAATTTTTTATTTACACAAGAAAAGCGCATGCGCCTATATCTGCCCTGACAGGCAAATGGAGAAATGCGAGGAGGCAGTTCCTCAGCCACCGGAGCTTTTACCCATTTGACCCCGAGGGGCAAGGCGGTGGAGCTAGACATCAATTTATCCACAGGTTCAGAACTTTGTAATTTCCTAAACAACAAAAAAACTGCCGCTCACGCGACAGTTTTAATTAGCTTATTATTTTACTTGTGCACCATTTTCTAGTTTTTCATCAACAGTTGCTAGAGTTAAGTATCCATCTTTTTCACCAGCTAAAATCATCCCTTGGGAAAGTTCTCCACGAAGTTTTACTGGTTTCAAATTAGCTACTACAATTACTTTTTTTCCTACTAGCTCCTCTGGTTTATAATGCTTTGCTATTCCTGAGACAACCTGACGTTTTTCATATCCCAAGTCTAATTGTAGTTTTAATAACTTATCTGCTTTAGGAATAGCTTCACATTCCAATACTGTTGCTACTCTTAAATCAACTTTAAAGAAGTCATCAATAGAAATTTCCTCTGATTGCTCTTCCTCTGCTTCTTCCTCCACCTCTTCTTGTAGAGTTTTGACAGAACCGCGCATTTGCTCACGTATAAAAGCTACTTCTATATCTACGTCTAAACGAGGGAAAATTGGCACTCCTGTACTAATTACTTGTGTACCCTCAGGGATAACATTAAAATCGCCAAGTTTCTCCCATTGTAGCTGAGCGTCCGTTAAGCCTAGTTGCTCCATAATTTCTTTGGGGCTATTTGGCATAAATGGTTGGATTAAGGTCGCTATCTGACGAAGACTTTCCGCTAAGTTGATCATAACACTTGCAAGTTGCCCTTTTCTTGCTTCATCCTTTGCTAGAACCCATGGCTGAGTCTCATCAATATATTTGTTTGTACGAGACACAAGAGACCATAAATCTCCTAATACAAGGCTAAACTGCATTTTCTCCATATTGACTTCATATTTTTCTATTGCTTCTTTAGCAAATTGATGTAAAGTTGCATCAAATTCTGTCGCTTCTCCTTGGTTAACAGGAATTTTACCATCAAAGTATTTGTTGATCATCGAGACTGTTCTATTTAAAAGATTCCCAAGATCATTGGCAAGGTCAAAATTCGTACGTTCTACAAAGGATTCCGGTGAAAACACACCATCTTGTCCAAATGGAAGCTCACGAAGTAGGAAATAACGTGTCGCATCAAGTCCATAACGCTCCACTAGCATCTCTGGATATACAACATTTCCTTTTGATTTTGACATTTTACCGTCTTTCATCATGATAAATCCATGTGCAAACACTTTTTTCGGAAGAGGTAAGTCTAATGCCATTAAGAAAATCGGCCAATAAATTGTATGGAAGCGTACTATATCCTTCCCTACTACATGTACATCTGCAGGCCAATATTTTTTAAAAAGGGCGTCGTCATCTGACATATAGCCTAAGGATGTAATATAGTTTGTTAAAGCATCTACCCACACATAAATGACATGCTTTGCATCTCCTGGAACACGAATTCCCCAGTCAAAGGAAGTTCTCGATACTGACAGATCTTCTAAACCAGGCTTGATAAAGTTATTGATCATCTCATTTTTTCTGGATTCCGGTTCTATAAATTCTACATTGTTTTCGTAGTAGTCCAATAAACGTCCTGCATACTTCTTCATATTGAAGAAATACGATTCTTCTTTTACCTTGTGAACTGGTCTACCACAGTCCGGACAATTTCCTTCGTCCAATTGAGTTTCTGTGAAGAAGGACTCACATGGCGTACAGTAGGACCCCTCATACTCTCCTTTGTATATATCTCCATTGTCTAGGAAGGTTTGAAAGATTTTTTCTACTGCTTCTGTATGACGGCTTTCTGTTGTTTGTATAAAATCGTCATAAGATATATCCATAGTTGCCCAAGTCTTCTTAGCAGCTAATGCAATTTCGTCCACATATGCTTGTGGCTCCATTCCCGCTTCTTGAGCTTTTTCCTGTATTTTTTGACCATGCTCGTCCATCCCAGTTAAAAAGCGAACGTCATAGCCTCTTAACCGTTTATAGCGTGCCATTGCATCGGAAGCTACCGTTGTATAAGCTGTTCCAATATGGAATTTACCACTTGGGTAGTAAATAGGGGTCGTAATATAAAATGTTTTATCTTGTGCGCTCAATGCTAATTGCCTCCAATGCTGAATCTTCTATATACTTTATTCTATCGAAATGGGGTAGTTGTTTCAATCTATACCTCTGAAGCAATTTTGTCGAATTTTCTTTATGACTTACATTATTTCCATTAATAGCAAGATTATTCCTAAGAATGATATAATATTTATTTTTATTAGGTATATTATGTAAACATAGTCATATTTTTATCATCCATTCTAATAAAATCAGAAGAATAATTATTGACCAATATGGTAGTACTTGGTATGATTAAGTACATAAAAGAGGTTAATGTCGAATTTTGGCGAAAAATATATACTCTTGAGAGGAGAAACTTTAATAATGAAATCTACAGGTATAGTTCGTAAAGTTGATGAGTTAGGACGCGTTGTTATTCCTATTGAACTTCGTCGTACACTAGGTATAGCAGAAAAAGATGCGCTTGAAATATATGTTGACGATGATAAAATCATCTTAAAAAAATATATGCCAAACATGACTTGTGCAGTTACTGGTGAAGTATCAGATGAAAATCTTCGTCTTGTTGGGGGCAAATTAATTTTAAGCCCAGAAGGTGCAGAACAATTAATCAAAGAAATTCAAAGCAGCTTAAAATAAGACCTAAAAAACATCCGTGCAGACGGATGTTTTTTTTAATGCAGCTTTTAATGCAGCAATGGAGATTCAAAAGATCTGATCCAGCTATTCTACGTGATAGCTTTGGTAAACGTCTCTTTTAGGTAACCCTCGTTGGATGGATACTTCTTTAATGGCATCCTTCGACTTTAGTTGCTTTTCTTGTATTAAATGCTCGACATGCTCCTCAATACTTAAATCCGCCCACCAAGCTTTTTCTATTTCCTCTTTAGCTTCATTGCCAGCAAGCACTATACAAAATTCACCACGAATTTCATTTGTTTCTGCCCATTCGACCGCTTCGTCTATTGTACCTCTTAAAAACTCCTCAAATTTCTTTGTAAGCTCTCTCGCTAATACAATTTGACGTGTTCCATCCATAATTGCTTTCATATCTTTTAAAGATTCCTTCAGACGGTGAGGAGACTCATATAATAGAATTGTTTCTTGTCTCTTTTCTAGCGTTGTAATTTCCGCTTTTCTTTCCTTCTTATTTCTACTAAGGAATCCGTAAAAAAAGAACGGTTGCGTAATCATTCCTGAGGCTATTAGAGCACTTATAGCAGCATTTGCTCCTGGAACGGGTACCACTGCAAATCCTTCTGCTATTGCTTTTGCAGCAATATCTGCTCCTGGATCTGAGATACACGGTAGACCCGCATCACTTACCAATGCAACTTGTTTCCCATCCCTCAATATTTCTAATATTTTCTCTCCACCAGCTAGCTGGTTATGGTCATGATAGCTTGTTAAAGGCGTAGATATCTCAAAATAGTTACATAACTTCTTCGTATTCCTAGTATCTTCTGCTGCTATATAGTCGACTTCCTTCAAAATACGAATAGCACGCATTGTCATATCCTCTAGGTTACCTATTGGGGTAGCTACTAAATACAAACAACTACTGTTTTCATGTTCTGTTGATTTTTGTGAATTCATTGGCTGACTCACCTCTCATATGAGCTATTTTTTGTTTTCTTGTAAGTTGCTTAAAAGCATATTCTGCCTGCATTGCCTCTTGTTTTGACTCGAAAATTTCCTTATAAATACACTTAACTGGGAGTCTTGCCCTCGTGTACTTTGCTCCTTTTCCTTCATTATGAACCTTAATACGCTTAAACAAATCATTCGTATAACCAGCATAGTAGGAGCCGTCATTACATTGTAATACATAAAAAGTATGCTCTTTAATTGTCTCCATACAGCATCTCTTTAACCTCATCTGTGTATTGTCCATCTTCGCCGTACACATAAAGAGGAGGTAAAATTTTTAAATCTGGTTTTCCGTCCTTAATAGCCTCAATCAATAATGTATTAGCTTCCTTACCTTTTTTGGGATAAACAAACCGAATACGTTTTGGCTCAAGTCGGTTGGCTCGCATAGAGGTAACAATATCTAACAACCTACCAGGGCGATGAACAAATGCAGCCTTCCCTCCCTGTTTGAGTAGCTCACTCGCTGATTGCACTGCCTCTTCTAGGGTAAGATGTATCTCATGCCTTGCAATAGCTAGATGTTCCTTGAGATTTTTGTCACTTGCTTCATGTGCTGGAAAATAAGGAGGATTACAGGTTACCACATCATATTTTTCAGTTCCAATTTTACTTGCTATACCTATAACATTATCTTGCATAATATGAATTTGTTCTGTTAGATTGTTATACTTGACACTTCTGTTTGCCATATCAGCTAATCTTTCCTGCAATTCAATACCCACTATTTCAGCTTGTGATCGTGCACTTAGGAAAAGAGGAATAGCTCCATTTCCAGTACATAAATCTACTATTTTTCCTCTTTTAAATGGGACATATGTAAATCTTGCTAATAAAACTGCATCTAGGGAAAAGGAGAAAACAGAAGGACTTTGTATAATTCTTAAATCCTCTGCCAATAAATAGTCTAGCCTTTCATCATCCTTTAGCCATTGCTCCATAACTTAAACCTCCATAAAACAAAAGACTGACACCCACCTATGGAGTGGCATCAGTCAATTGATTAGACATTTTGTTTATTTAAAAAAGATAAGCAAAATAAACAATCTTCTTCCTTCCGAGCGCTTCCGAAATGAACATGACATACATGATAACCTTCCTGATAAAGCCTTGCTAGGTTATCATAGCCTTCACCTATGTCTGCCTTGTTTAATCGTTTCTCTCGTATCTTTTCGTCCATTACTTCTTTTCCATGTATTTCATCAAGTCTTTGTCTTAAATGATTGTTCTCTTCTTGTAACGCTTGACGTTCTTCTATCATAATCGCTACAAATTCTTTCAAAGCGCGAAATTGGAGCTGCGTGGACTCTAACTGTTTTTCAAATTCTATAATTGTATCAAAAAAATTACGGTCCATCACCTATTCACCTCATTGCCCCGTCCATTATACTGGATTTTTAGCATAGTTTACAACCTCATCTAACGTATAGTCTAATATACGAAGTGGATCACTTAACTCAATACGTAAAATTCTCTCTAAAATATTCATGCTAACTACTTTTCCGAATCCATCTGGTGTCTCAATTTTATCACCAATGTCAGGCATTTGCTCTCTTGCAGCCTCATATTCGTCATTTTCATACTTTAAGCAGCACATTAGACGTCCGCACAATCCGGAAATCTTAGAAGGATTCAATGATAGGTTTTGATCTTTTGCCATCTTAATAGATACTGGCTCAAAATCACCTAAAAAGGTTGAACAGCAAAGCATTCTTCCACAAGGACCAATACCACCTAGCATTTTTGCCTCGTCTCGCACTCCTATTTGTCTGAGTTCAATACGAGTTCTAAATACAGAAGCAAGATCCTTTACTAAGTCACGAAAGTCTACTCGACCCTCCGCTGTGAAATAGAAGATAATTTTGTTTCGGTCGAATGTATATTCAACGTCTACAAGCTTCATTTCTAATTCTCTTTGTAATATTTTTTCGGTTCCCAATGCTAATGCCTGAGCCGATTCTAAACGATTTTCTTCCACTTGGATTTTGTCCTTCTCCGTAGAAGGACGGACTACTTGCTTCAAAGGTAAAACGACATCGTTTTCTCCTACTTGTTTAATAGGTACGACGACTTTCCCATATTCTACGCCACGAGCAGTTTCAACGATTACATAGTCATCTTTCTCTAAAGCGTAGTCTACTGGATCAAAATAATATATTTTACCCGCTTTCTTAAAGCGGACTCCTACAACATTATACAAAACTATACCCCTCCTGCAGGTTAAGCATCAGCTGCTCCATCATCAGTGTCCGGTTCATATTTCTATGCAAATTTTGCTTTGCATCTAAAATCAATTCTAACTGTTTAGACAATTGCTCATACGTCTTGTGTAATGCTATCTGTTTCCAGAATGAAATCATATCTGGATAGGTACAAACTGCGAGTGGAGTTGCTTTTATAGCTACTATATCACGATAAGCAAATAGTAGTAAATCTAATACTTGTTCTGCACTTTCCTTTTCTTTTAGCAAGGGACCAAAATCTTCATGTATGCACATAAGCGCATCCTGAACACTTTTTTCACTTGCTTCCACCAATTTTATCACTGATTTCCTTGCAAGTCCAAATTGCTCGTCTTTCGCTAAAATTAGAGCTTCTTCTACTTGATTCGTCATTCTACTTACTGTAGAAGCCATTGAATCAGTAATTCCCTCTTCCATTAACTTCTTTTTTAATACTCCCTGTGGCATGGTGGCTAAACCTATATGCTGACACCTGGACCGTATTGTTGGTAATAAGGCATGCATCTTATCGGTCAATAAGATGGCAGTAATTTCGCTCTGAGGCTCCTCTAAAAATTTAAGTAATGTATTAGAGGAGCTTGTGTTCAATCGATCTGCTTCATGTATTACATAAACCTTTCTTCCTCTTTCAATAGAGGTTTTGCTCATCTCATGTATTAATTCATCAATTTGATTTCTTTTTATATTTTGACCATCTGGCTCCAGTTGAATAATGTTCAAATGATTAGATGATTTTAATCTTTTACAGTTTCGACATGTTTCACATGGAACATTTTCTGTCGAATTTTCGCAAAACATAAGCTGTACAAAAAATTGCATAACTTTCGTTTTACCTGTACCATTAGCACCTTCAATAATGTAGGCATGTCCAATACGATTTTTTGCTACTATGGATTGAATTTGTTTAATAGCAGTAGGTTGTATTTTTTCTATTCCTTCAATGGACCATTCTTCTTCCATGCTCATAGTGGTTCCACCTCTCTAAAAAATCCCGTGTTTCGCACGGTGCGATAACACGGGAACATTACGTATATAGATTAATAAGTAATCCTTTAATTTCGCCTATTTTATCTAATAATTCTATAGAGCTTTTTTCTTGGCTCAAAATTTCTTCTGCTAGCTCTACCAATTTTTCATCAATAGTCTCTACGATTTTTAACTTTCTTCCTTCACCAAATCGATTCCATGTATGAGATTGCTTTAATCCCATTCCAAAATCTACAGCTTCCTCTAGAAACTTTTTAATCAGCATTTTAAACTTAGCCATATCACGTAGATTTCTAGATCTTGCTAAACGATCTCCTGCTGTAGTAATATCTCCTAACAGTTTCGTTAAGGCTTCGGTTTGCATCCGCTGATCCTGCTTTGTAATCATTTGGCCAAACTTTGCAGATTGAATATTATTCTGCATAGTATCCTTGCGTATCTTATCTATCCCTACTCGTACATCTTGATTTATCTTCAAATTTTTCGATCCTTTCCTTCATTATTAAAAATGATGGAATTGTTCAATTGGAAGAACAAATACTGTAGCTCCTCCTACCTCTACTTCCACTGGGTACGGAATGTAAGAATCAGCATTTCCTCCCATAGGTGAAACCGGGGCTACCATCTGTTCACGTGCTCTACAATTGTCTCTTATTAATTCTAACGCAGAAGATACTAAGGAGTCATCTGTACCGATCAGAAATGTAGTATTTCCAGATCTTAAAAACCCACCTGTACTAGCAAGTTTTGTTGCACGAAACTTTGCTTTCGTTAACGCATTTGACAATCTATTACTATCTTGGTCCTGCACTACGGCTACTATTAATTTCATCGCTACTCACTCCCACTTTTCTATTCTGTTTATTTTATTATAGCATTAATTACCTAAAAATTTCTAATTCCATTTTTACTACTTTATAGGTAGCTTCTAATACTTCTTCGAGCTTTTGAGAAGCATCGATTACTTTAATTCTGTCTGGATATTGTTTTACTAAGTTAAGGTAGCCTTCTCTAACCTTTTCATGAAATTGAAGACTCTCTACATCTAGCCTATTTTTTTCCCTACTGCTATGTGCATTAATTCTTTCTAACCCCAGACTTGGTTCTATATCAAAAAGAATCGTGCGGTCGGGCATAGTCTGTCCAATTGCAAATTGATTGATTGCTAATATTTCTTCTACCCCTATACCTCTTGCATGCCCTTGATACGCAAGCGAACTATCAATAAAACGATCACAAATAACAATTTTACCAGCTTCTAGAGCAGGCAAAACTTTTTCAACTAAATGCTGTCTCCTTGCTGCAGCATATAATAATGCCTCCGTACGGCTATCCATCATTGTATGCTCGTTATCTAAGATTATTCCTCTTATTTTCTCCGAGATATTAATGCCTCCAGGCTCTCTTGTCATCACGACTTCAAAGCCCTCTTCCATTAATCTTTTTCCAAGTAATTGCATGACAGTTGTCTTGCCTGCACCTTCTGGACCCTCGCTTGTTATAAAATACCCTTTTTTTTGCACTATTAATCCTCCACAACATAAATTAGCTTTTCATCGAGTCTATGATCCCCCTGGAAGGTAGCTCCTTTATCAATCCATTCCTCCAGTTCAGTTAACATAGAAATCGTAATCTTTTCTCCTGGAATGAACAATGGTACTCCCGGTGGATACGGAATGAGTATTCCTTTAGCTATTCTTCCTATGGAGCGAACATATGGAACCCACTCGCCTTTTTTCTCATTTAAGAGGCTCATATTCATTTCAATCGTAGAAACAGATTTAAACGATTTATTTCTTATATCTTTAGGAATTATCGGTGTTTCTTTTTTAAGCTCGTCTACGGCCATTTTAATTCGTTTTCTTACCTCTGCAAAAGGGTAGTCTTGGTCCTTTTTTAGTAAAGGAAGAATTAATAATACCTGATAAGTATCCGCAAGCTCCGCATATACATGTTGTGCTTCTAAAGCCTGTTGAACTTGAAAACCAGAATAGTTCCCAACACGTATTAGTAATTTCAGTGGATCATTTACTTCTATTACTTCCACTAACTTAATCGTTTGGAGTGCCTGAATGAACAAATTTCTTTTATATATTAATTGTTTGAAATCCATTTCATTGTATCTTTGTACATAGCTTCTTGCATCATCTAAGGATGCCATTAATAAATAAGAAGGACTGCTTGATTGAAGCATCCTTAAATACTTGTTTACTTTAGAAGCTTTTATAATAGAAGAATTCATATGTAAGTAAGAACCCATTGTCATAGATGGTAATGTTTTGTGTGCAGATTGTACTACTATATCTGCACCGAAATCAAGAGCAGATAATGGAAAACCGCTGTTTGCCTTAAAATGTGCTCCATGTGCTTCATCTACTAGGACTGGAATGTCTTTTGTATGGCAATAATCGATAATCTCTTTTATTTCATTAGAAGCCAATCCATAATAAGTTGGGTAAGTGAGTAGAACACCTTTTACTAAAGGAAACTCTTCTATTGCGCTTTTAATGGTGTTGGCAGAAACAAAGGTTGTTGTTTTTGTGCGAGAATCCCATTCTGGAGTAACAAAGATAGGTTCAACACCTACAAGCTCAATTGCATGAAAAATTGACTTGTGAGCATTCCTCTGGACTATTAACTGTTCTCCATACTGGCATGTTGCATATAGCATAGCTAAATTGCCAACAGTCGTTCCATTGACAAGAAAATAACTTTTTTTTGCCCCGTATGTAGAGGCTAACAATTCTTCCGCTTCTTTAATAGCTTCTTCTGGATGATGTAAGTCATCTAAGCCTTTAAGTTCTGTAAGGTCATAGGATAAGGCCTCTTTAATAACCTCAGGAAGATTGGATAACACCCCATGTTTATGTCCTGGTACATGAAAGGAGATATTCTTTTGACTATGAAATTTTTCAAGCGCTTCTACTAAAGGTCGTTTTTCATGCATTTCTTATACCTCACCAAACTTTATTATCTTTCTATTATACATGAAATAAGACATGAAATAAGGATAGATGATTTGAACCTATTTTTGGCCAGAAAGGGTAGAACTTTATTAAATATTTATTTTCCGGGAAATTATTTTATTGTATGAATATGGCTCCTACTGCACAACAAATTGGATTAACACATATTATGCGAAGAATGTATAGCAATGACGATATAGAAAGGAGCTGCCCTATGGTTTTCCCGTTTGATTACACCTCCCCATCCGCTCAATTCACTTTTGATGTGAACACAAGTACCTTGTTTAAAAAAGATAGCCAAAACTTTATTAATGTTTTAGGGATTCAGCAATTAAACACACTAGATAATGTATCCTTACTTGATATTTTTTTTAGTCCAAACAATGTGATCGAGCCCCATTACCACCAAAATGCATCCGAACTTGTCTATTGTATTTCTGGTGGATTAACCGTCTCATTATTGAATCCCTTTACCAAGCAAATGCAACATTTTCCGCTCTCACCTGGCCAAGTAGCGAATGTACCTCAAGGATGGTGGCATTATGAAGTAGCTACAGAGAAACATACACATCTACTAGCCATTTTTAATGCTCCAACACCCGAAGTAATACTCGGATCAGATATCCTGAAGTTAACTCCAACGAATATTATGGCCCAGACCTATTGTTTAGATAAAACTCTTTGGGAAAAAGCAATTGCACCAGTAGTCCCTTCCACATTTATTGGTCCACCTGCAAGCTGTAACAAAACTACTGAAAGTTAATTCTTAACATAATGAATTTCAGACAAGACGACATGGACTACTCCCATGTCTCTTTTATGTTTTTTTCACACTGACTTAGCGGGAGATTGATTTTTATAGCTATGTTAAAGATAAAAGTCGATTTGAAAATGTACGAAACAAATAACTTCTGTCTCTCTACTTTTCATGGGGGGGTTAGGGAATTTTTTTCGGCTAAATATTACACTGTTAGTTCCATAAAATAGTTATATCGTTAACCTAACAAAGGCACTATTATTATTGATAACACTACACTTATTAAGAATGTAATTAGCCAATCTCTTTTTTGAGTTGTTTTAAGTAGTATATTCAATACAGAACCAATACAAATACATACTATAAATCCGACAACAATATTAATGAGTTCCATGAGATACCTCCTAACAATAATATTTTCCAATTTACCCACAAATTCATTTACACAACTGTCTACCCCGTTCGTATTAAAAGGTCAGCCTGAATTGGTTGACCTTTTTTTAATGATTTTTATTATAACATTCTTTCTTGCTTCCTCGAACTCTTTGCCCCTCTGGCTTCTCGCTCACTTCCTTAGGGAGAGAGTGCCTTCGGCTTTTTCCTCTAAAAGACAAAACAAAAAAGCCGCCACCGATTACTCGGTGACGACTTCCTTTAGTGCCCAGCGACGTCCTACTCTTGCAGGGGGAGACCCCCAACTACCATCGGCGCTGAAGAGCTTAACTTCCGTGTTCGGTATGGGAACGGGTGTGACCTCTTCGCCATCATCACTAGACTTTTGAGTTGTTCACTCAAAACTGGATAAAAGACATCATATTAGAAACAAACCATTTGGTTAAGTCCTCGATCGATTAGTATTCGTCAGCTGCACGTGTCGCCACGCTTCCACCCCGAACCTATCTACCTCATCGTCTTTGAGGGATCTTACTTACTTGCGTAATGGGAAATCTCATCTTGAGGGGGGCTTCGTGCTTAGATGCTTTCAGCACTTATCCCGTCCACACATAGCTACCCAGCGATGCCCTTGGCAGAACAACTGGTACACCAGCGGTGTGTCCATCCCGGTCCTCTCGTACTAAGGACAGCTCCTCTCAAATTTCCTACGCCCACGACGGATAGGGACCGAACTGTCTCACGACGTTCTGAACCCAGCTCGCGTACCGCTTTAATGGGCGAACAGCCCAACCCTTGGGACCGACTACAGCCCCAGGATGCGATGAGCCGACATCGAGGTGCCAAACCTCCCCGTCGATGTGGACTCTTGGGGGAGATAAGCCTGTTATCCCCGGGGTAGCTTTTATCCGTTGAGCGATGGCCCTTCCATGCGGAACCACCGGATCACTAAGCCCGTCTTTCGACCCTGCTCGACTTGTAGGTCTCGCAGTCAAGCTCCCTTCTGCCTTTACACTCTTCGAATGATTTCCAACCATTCTGAGGGAACCTTTGGGCGCCTCCGTTACACTTTAGGAGGCGACCGCCCCAGTCAAACTGCCCGCCTGACACTGTCTCCTACCCGGGTTACGGGTATGGGTTAGAATTTCAATACAACCAGGGTAGTATCCCACCGACGCCTCCTCCGAAGCTGGCGCTCCGGGCTCTAAGGCTCCTACCTATCCTGTACAAGTTGCACCAAAATTCAATATCAAGCTACAGTAAAGCTCCACGGGGTCTTTCCGTCCTGTCGCGGGTAACCTGCATCTTCACAGGTACTATAATTTCACCGAGTCTCTCGTTGAGACAGTGCCCAGATCGTTACGCCTTTCGTGCGGGTCGGAACTTACCCGACAAGGAATTTCGCTACCTTAGGACCGTTATAGTTACGGCCGCCGTTTACTGGGGCTTCAATTCGCACCTTCGCTTGCGCTAAGCACTCCTCTTAACCTTCCAGCACCGGGCAGGCGTCAGCCCCTATACTTCACCTTACGGTTTTGCAGAGACCTGTGTTTTTGCTAAACAGTCGCCTGGGCCTATTCACTGCGGCTCTTCTAGGCTATTCACCCAAAAGAGCACCCCTTCTCCCGAAGTTACGGGGTCATTTTGCCGAGTTCCTTAACGAGAGTTCTCTCGCTCACCTTAGGATTCTCTCCTCGACTACCTGTGTCGGTTTGCGGTACGGGCACCTCCCACCTCGTTAGAGGCTTTTCTTGGCAGTGTGAAATCAGGAACTCCGGACATACGTCCTTGCCATCACAGCTCAATGTTACAGAGTGCGGATTTGCCTACACTCACACCTCACTGCTTGGACGTGCATAACCAACAGCACGCTTACCCTATCCTACTGCGTCCCCCCATCACTCAAACGGTGGGGTGGTGGTACAGGAATATCAACCTGTTGTCCATCGTCTACGCCTATCGGCCTCGACTTAGGTCCCGACTAACCCTGAGCGGACGAGCCTTCCTCAGGAAACCTTAGTCATACGGTGGATGGGATTCTCACCCATCTTTCGCTACTCATACCGGCATTCTCACTTCTAAGCGCTCCACCAGTCCTTCCGGTCTGACTTCAACGCCCTTAGAACGCTCTCCTACCACTGATACCAAAGGTATCAATCCACAGCTTCGGTGATTTGTTTAGCCCCGATACATTTTCGGCGCAGCGTCACTCGACCAGTGAGCTATTACGCACTCTTTAAATGATGGCTGCTTCTAAGCCAACATCCTGGTTGTCTAAGCAACGCCACATCCTTTTCCACTTAACAAATACTTTGGGACCTTAGCTGGTGGTCTGGGCTGTTTCCCTCTTGACTACGGATCTTATCACTCGCAGTCTGACTCCCAAACATAAATCATTGGCATTCGGAGTTTGTCTGAATTCGGTAACCCGGGATGGGCCCCTAGTCCAAACAGTGCTCTACCTCCAAGATTCTAACGTTTGAGGCTAGCCCTAAAGCTATTTCGGAGAGAACCAGCTATCTCCAGGTTCGATTGGAATTTCTCCGCTACCCACACCTCATCCCCGCACTTTTCAACGTGCGTGGGTTCGGACCTCCAGTAAGTGTTACCTCACCTTCATCCTGGACATGGGTAGATCACCTGGTTTCGGGTCTACGACCACATACTCATTCGCCCTATTCAGACTCGCTTTCGCTGCGGCTCCGTCTTCTCAACTTAACCTCGCATGTAATCGTAACTCGCCGGTTCATTCTACAAAAGGCACGCCATCACCCGTTAACGGGCTTTGACTATTTGTAGGCACACGGTTTCAGGGTCTATTTCACTCCCCTTCCGGGGTGCTTTTCACCTTTCCCTCACGGTACTGGTTCACTATCGGTCACTAGGTAGTATTTAGCCTTGGGAGATGGTCCTCCCGGATTCCGACGGAATTTCACGTGTTCCGCCGTACTCAGGATACACTCTGGAGGGAATGAACTTTTGACTACGGGGCTTTTACCCTATCCTGCGGACCTTTCCAGGTCGCTTCGTCTAGCTCATTCTTTTGTAACTCCGTATAGAGTGTCCTACAACCCCAAGAGGCAAGCCTCTTGGTTTGGGCTCTTCCCGTTTCGCTCGCCGCTACTCAGGGAATCGAATTTTCTTTCTCTTCCTCCAGGTACTTAGATGTTTCAGTTCCCTGGGTGTGTCTCAGATGCGCTATGTATTCACGCAAATGTACTGCCCCATTACGGGCAGTGGGTTTCCCCATTCGGAAATCTTCGGATCGAAGCTCACTTACAGCTCCCCGAAGCATATCGGTGTTAGTGCCGTCCTTCATCGACTCCTAGTGCCAAGGCATCCACCGTGCGCCCTTATTAACTTAACCTAAAAGTTAAAAGTACTACACTTGCAATCACGTAAGTGATCACAATTTGAATATCTTGCGTTTGTTTCTTTTTTTGATGTCGTTTTATCCAGTTTTCAAAGAACAAGTTAAAAAGCTTTAAATGCTCATATAGAATGAACATTCAAAACTGAACTGCAAAACGTTAAGATACAGATAAAGATCTGTATTCCGAATATATCCTTAGAAAGGAGGTGATCCAGCCGCACCTTCCGATACGGCTACCTTGTTACGACTTCACCCCAATCATCTGTCCCACCTTCGGCGGCTGGCTCCCAAAAGGGTTACCCCACCGACTTCGGGTGTTACAAACTCTCGTGGTGTGACGGGCGGTGTGTACAAGGCCCGGGAACGTATTCACCGTGGCATGCTGATCCACGATTACTAGCGATTCCGGCTTCATGTAGGCGAGTTGCAGCCTACAATCCGAACTGAGAACGGTTTTATGGGATTTGCTCACCCTCGCGGGGTTGCGACCCTCTGTACCGTCCATTGTAGCACGTGTGTAGCCCAGGTCATAAGGGGCATGATGATTTGACGTCATCCCCACCTTCCTCCGGTTTATCACCGGCAGTCACCTTAGAGTGCCCAACTGAATGCTGGCAACTAAGATCAAGGGTTGCGCTCGTTGCGGGACTTAACCCAACATCTCACGACACGAGCTGACGACAACCATGCACCACCTGTCACCGCTGTCCCCGAAGGGAAAAGCCTATCTCTAGGCCGGTCAGCGGGATGTCAAGACCTGGTAAGGTTCTTCGCGTTGCTTCGAATTAAACCACATGCTCCACCGCTTGTGCGGGCCCCCGTCAATTCCTTTGAGTTTCAGTCTTGCGACCGTACTCCCCAGGCGGAGTGCTTAATGCGTTAGCTGCAGCACTAAGGGGCGGAAACCCCCTAACACTTAGCACTCATCGTTTACGGCGTGGACTACCAGGGTATCTAATCCTGTTTGCTCCCCACGCTTTCGCGCCTCAGCGTCAGTTACAGACCAGAAAGCCGCCTTCGCCACTGGTGTTCCTCCAAATCTCTACGCATTTCACCGCTACACTTGGAATTCCGCTTTCCTCTTCTGTACTCAAGTCCCCCAGTTTCCAATGACCCTCCACGGTTGAGCCGTGGGCTTTCACATCAGACTTAAAGGACCGCCTGCGCGCGCTTTACGCCCAATAATTCCGGACAACGCTTGCCACCTACGTATTACCGCGGCTGCTGGCACGTAGTTAGCCGTGGCTTTCTAATGAGGTACCGTCAAGGTACGAGCAGTTACTCTCGTACTTGTTCTTCCCTCACAACAGAGTTTTACGATCCGAAAACCTTCTTCACTCACGCGGCGTTGCTCCATCAGACTTTCGTCCATTGTGGAAGATTCCCTACTGCTGCCTCCCGTAGGAGTCTGGGCCGTGTCTCAGTCCCAGTGTGGCCGATCACCCTCTCAGGTCGGCTACGCATCGTCGCCTTGGTGAGCCGTTACCTCACCAACTAGCTAATGCGCCGCGGGCCCATCCTGTAGTGACAGCGAGATGCCGTCTTTTAACATTTCCTCATGTGAGGTAATGGATTATTCGGTATTAGCCCCGGTTTCCCGGAGTTATCCCAATCTACAGGGCAGGTTGCCCACGTGTTACTCACCCGTCCGCCGCTAAATCAGAAGAAGCAAGCTTCTTCATCATCCGCTCGACTTGCATGTATTAGGCACGCCGCCAGCGTTCGTCCTGAGCCAGGATCAAACTCTCCATAATAGAGAACTTAAAAAGCTCATTTTGTTTTGCTGGCATCATCATTAAATGATGTCAAAAATTATTTTGCGTCAATCAAGCCGAAGCTTGTTGATGCTATATGTCTTAACGTTTTGCATGTTCAGTTTTCAATGTTCATTGTGTCAGCCAAACTTGTTTACCTCTTGGCGACTTCTACTATATTACACTCGTTTTAAACTTACGTCAACACTTTTTAAAAACTTTTTTTATTTTTTTATATTAGTATAGAAATAGCTACTACTGACGCTACTCCTGGAACTCCTAACACTGCTACTACTGCGCCTGTAAAAAGATTAATCGGAACCGCGTATCCTGCTGTTCCAAGTAATAAATGAACTCCGAATAACAGTAAAATAGAAAACCCTAAACGAAATAACAAGATAGAAATACTCTCAAATAAATTAGAAGACGAACTCTTCAATACTAAAAAAAGTAATAATACTAGCGAACACACAATAATGGTTAACTTCATGTTATTATCCCTCCATAAAATCAATATCCTTATTATATGAAGCTAGTACTATTAATATTCTATTTTATAATTACATTTCGAATCTTTGCCTCTTTATATAGATAGAAGTGTATACTCTCTGCCATTTTCCTTTTAGCAACTGCATCTAGATCATAGTCATTCAAGTAATCTTCAATTCGTTGAGCTTGTTGCCAATCTTCTTTGGTAGCTTTAATAAGCTCTACAAATCGTTCATCAAATTCTTTTTTTAGTTTCCCCTTTTTAAAAAACATCCAGCTCTACATCTCCTTATAGCTCTCTACGTCCTTCTAATGCTTTAGAAAGAGTAACCTCATCTGCATACTCTAAATCTCCACCTACAGGCAAACCATGTGCAATCCTCGTAGTCTTAATGCCTGAGGGCTTTACTAGACGAGATATATACATCGCGGTTGCTTCTCCTTCTATAGTTGGGTTTGTTGCTAAAATCAGTTCTTCTACTTGGTCATTCTGTAATCTTTTTAAAAGGGTCGGTACATTAATATCCTCTGGACCTATTCCATCCATCGGTGAGATAGCCCCATGCAGTACATGGTATAAGCCGTTGTAATCTCTCATTTTTTCCATTGCAATTACATCTTTTGTATCTTGTACTACACAGATCATAGATCCATCACGCTGTTTATCCTGACAAATATGGCAAGGATCTATGTCCGTGATATGTCCACAAACCGAGCAGTAGCTCAAGTTCCTTTTTGCATCTACTAGAGCTTTTGCAAAGTCTAGTACTGTATCTTCTTTCATAGTTAACACAAAAAATGCCAGACGGGCCGCTGTTTTGGGCCCGATTCCTGGCAATTTCATAAAGCTTTCAATTAGCTTTGATATCGGTTCAGGATAATGCATGATTTGTCCTCCTAGAACATGCCAGGAAGGTTCAATCCTTTCGTGAATTGACCCATAGTGGCATTAGCTGTTTCTTCCGCTTTCTTCATTGCTTCGTTGGTTGCAATTACGATCAAGTCTTGTAGCATTTCCACATCGTCTGGATCTACAACAGCAGGGTCTAAAGCTACCTCTAATACTTCTTTTTGTCCTGAAACAGTAACTTTCACCATTCCACCACCGGCAACCGCTTCAAAACGTTGAGTTGCTAACTCCTCTTGAGCTTCAGCCATTTTCTTTTGCATCTTTTGCATTTGTTTCATCATACCTTGCATATTTCCCATTCCACGCATAATTATTTTCCTCCTTAGTCATCATGTACTTCTACAAAATCTTTGCCGAAAAGCCTCTCAGCTTCCACAATCAATGGATCTTCTGAAATCTCTTCCATTCCTTGCAGTAACTCCATCGCTTCTAATGGTTCTGAAGAAGACGTCGCCTCTGACTCTGTTGAATCTTTCTTTAATCCATTTTGCTGAATAAATTCTTCTCTAATCTTTAACCAACTTTCTTCAGGTACATACACTACCTCATACATCGTTCCAGTAAGATTCGCGATAAGCTGAGGGAAAGAAGTTGAGAATGTTTTATTCTCCATTGCCATTTGACAATGTATATCATACTTAAATTTTAACACAAATGCAGTAGAAGATGCTGCAACTGGCTCCGCATCATTTAATAACGCTGCATGTGACTTTTGTAGCTGTTGTAGGATAGTTGCCCAATGAGATTTAATGGCTTGGATATCTGATTTTGTCGCCATTTTTAAAATTTCTTGAATACGCCCACTAGACACTTTGACTCCTGAAGCTTTTTGTCTTGTTCTCTTTGGTTGTTCCTGCTGAGCCCCTTGACTGTTTCCTGTAGTATAAGTGCCTTGGCTTAATTGCTGCTGAAGTTGTTGTAATTGCCCTTCAAGCAACTGAACTTTATTCTCTAATTCAGTGGTATTAACGTTACCTACGTTTGCATCTTGAGGTACTTGTGCCAATCGTATAATGGCAGTTTCTAAATAGACCTTCGCATGATTAGAAAAACGCATTTCTTGTTGGGTGTTTGTAAGAATCGAGATACTCTTATAAAGAGTTTCTACCGGAAACTTAAAGGCAAGTTCTCTAAAATGCTCATCTCCCGTAGCAATCTCTAACAATTCCGCTTGATCGGGAGCTACCTGTAGTACTAACAAATCTCGATAGAACGTGATAAAATCCTCTGTTAACCTTACAGGATCTTTTCCGTCATCTACGAGCTTTTCAATGCTCCCTAATGCATGGGCAACATCTCTTTCACTCAATGCTTCTGCAAGCTGATAAAATACATCCTGACCTATTGAACCAGTTACAAGTAAAGCATCTTCTATAGTCATTGTTTCGCCACTAAAGGATACCACCTGATCTAACATGCTGAGAGCGTCTCGCATCCCACCTGCTGCGGCCTGGGCAATGATTTTCAAAACATTTACATCGTATTCAATTCGTGCATCAGTCAGCACTTCTATCATTCTAGAAACGATATCAGTTGAGGTAATACGTTTAAAATCGAAACGCTGACATCTAGAAATGATGGTTAATGGTATCTTATGTGGCTCTGTGGTTGCCAGTATAAAGACGGCATGTGCCGGTGGTTCTTCTAATGTTTTTAATAAAGCATTAAAGGCACTTGTAGAAAGCATATGCACTTCATCTATAATATAAACTTTGAAACGAGCATTGGAAGGAGCAAAACGCACCTTTTCAATAATATCTCTTATCTCCTCTACACGAGAATTAGAAGCAGCATCGAACTCAATTACATCTGTGTTGGAACCCTCTGTAATGCTTTTACAAGTCTCACATTCATTACATGGTTCCTTTGCAGGGCCATTTTCACAGTTCAAAGCCTTTGCAAATATTTTTGCAGCACTTGTTTTTCCTGTTCCTCTTGGTCCCGAAAATAGATATGCATGAGTAGTTTTATTATAAAGGAGGGCATTTTGAAGGGTTTGCTTGATATGAGTTTGACCGGACATTTCCGCAAACGACTGAGGTCGATAAGCGCGGTAAAAAGCTTGATACGACAACAAGTTTCCCTCCCTCTTTTGTTTAAGTAAAGTATGGACTAATTATATCATAAAGAGAACTGTACTTCTGCTCCAAACTCTAATATAGACAAATAAAAAACTCATTCCTCCGAAGATGAATGAGTTTGAATTATATAATTTAAAGCCGTGCACCTTCCTTCGATTGATACACATAGGCGGCACCTTTGTCGTTAACTCAGTCTAGGCAACCCTGCGGCACATGAGAATGCACCACTTAATGCTGCTTCCTTCCGGACCTGACATGGTTCATGGGCTCCCATTGCGCAGGACCCAGACGTCAACATCACGTGCAAATACCAGACCCTACATATAAACAACCTCGAGAAGGGGTTCAGTCTCGCTAGAGCGGATTGCGAGTTACAAGACACCGCTACCTTCCCACCTAGCACGGCAATATTCAGTATAAGCTTTTTTCGTTGAGAAATCAATGGAAATATCCTTTTCCTCTTTTTCTATAACTCTATTCTAAAAAAAACACTATATTTTTTTCAAAAATGTTGACTTTGAATTTCATCCATGATAAATTAGTTCTTGTACTTCGGAGGAATACCCAAGTCTGGCTGAAGGGATCGGTCTTGAAAACCGACAGGCGGGTCATACCGCGCGGGGGTTCGAATCCCTCTTCCTCCTCCATTTTTTAACAACACACACGCATAAATTTGAGATTGAATTCGTTGCTTTTGTAACGAATTTTTCTTAGCCATACATGTTCAGAATATTAAGAAGTTGACTTTTTATGGGTCAGCTTCTTTTTTATTTTATGAATTGATTCATAATGATATCCTCAACATACTTAGTCGCCCCCAAGCTTTCCATTAATATCATCCTTTGTAACAAAAAAGCTTCCGCAATAAATGCGGAAGCTTTCATTATTTACGTAAGGTAATTGTCTGTGTTTGTTCCATAAAATGTCCAATTCTTTCAAGAATTAGCTCGACATCTTCAGGATTTTCTACGATATCATAATCATTAATGTTAAGGCGAAGCACCGGGCAACCATTAAATCCATCAATCCACTTTTCATAACGACCATGCATTTCTTCCCAATAAGCGATTGGCGTCTGCTGCTCCATCGGACGACCTCGTTCATGAATACGATCGATTACACTGTCCAGAGAGCCTTCTAAATAAATTAAAAGGTTAGGATGCGGGAAATACGGTGTCATCACCATTGCCTCGAATAGGCTTGTATATGTCTCATGATCGATTGGATCCATGGTTCCCTTTTCCTTGTGCATTTGAGCAAAAATGCCAGTATCCTCATAGATAGAACGATCCTGAATAAATCCCCCACCATATTCAAACATTCTCTTTTGTTCCTTAAATCTCTCTGCTAGGAAGTAAATCTGTAAATGAAAGCTCCATTTAGAGAAATCCTCGTAAAAACGGTCAAGATATGGGTTAGTATCTACTTTTTCAAACGAAGTCTTAAAATGTAATGCGTCAGCAAGCATTTTTGTCATAGTAGATTTCCCCACACCTACAGTTCCTGCAATAGTAATGACAGCATTGGCTGGGATGCCATACTTTTCTCTTAAGTTCATGTTATTTACTCCTTTTATGTAGTGTAGCACTTACTTTTTCTAAAATTATATTTAAATCCTGGCTGTTCTGTACAAAATCCATTTCATCACCGTTGAAACGAATAACAGGAACGTCTGGGTGCTTTGCTTCAAAGTCATCTATAAACATTCTATAGTCCGATGAAAGTTGCTCTAAATAGCTTGTACTAATTTTCTTTTCGAACTCTCTCCCACGTAAATCAATACGATTTTCTAACACGTCTATACTTGCATCTAAATAAATTACCATGTTCGGGATTGGCATATCCCTCGTTAAAATATGATAAATGGACTCGTATTTCTCATACTCGACCTCATTTAGGGAGCGTTTTGCAAAAATAAGATTTTTAAAAATATGATAATCCGCAACAACTGCTGTTTCGTTAGATAAGTATTTTTTTTCAATATCACTTAATTGCTTATAGCGATTACAAAGAAAGAACATTTCAGTTTGAAAGCTCCACTCTGCTATATCTTCATAGAATTTATTTAAAAAGGGGTTTTCGTCTACGATCTCTTTTAACAATTCAAATTGATATGTATTAGCAATTGCTTTGGCCAATGAGGTTTTACCAACACCTATTGGACCCTCTACCGTTATAAATGGAACAGACATATCTCTAACCTCACTCTAAAGTTTCAAGTCGTATCCTCTATTTTAGCATAGGGATATGATGAAAAATAGAGGATATTTGTCTTTCCAGAGAAAGACAAATACCCCCTATTTTTTCTTAATACGAAACATATCATTTAAAAGATACCAATTCTGAGGAAAATTGAAGCCACTATGCCAGTAGGAGATTCCTAAAAGGTTCAGTTCCTTTAAAAGATTGAACTTAGCCTGAATAGAACGAGCATCCTCGAACCACACTTCATGCTCTTTCCCGTCCCTCCAGTAATTAAAAAAAGGTGCCTGGGCAACTTCATCATATTCTATCGCGGCATTTCGATCGATTGCCAGTTGAACTGCTGCTTGGGCACTAATTGCTCTTGCAAATGGATTGCCTACTTTGTAGGGTAATGTCCAATCATAGCCGTACAGGTTTTGCCCCATCATAACCTTTTGTGAAGGTATTTCACTTATGGCATACTCTAAAACTTTTCTTACTGGACCTATTGGTGACACAGCCATCGGAGGTCCTCCACTATAGCCCCATTCATACGTCATAATGACGACGAAGTCTAACACCTCACCTAGAGCCTTATAGTCATGTCCTTCGTACCACTTACCAGGCTGGTTAGCACTTGTTTTTGGAGCTAAGCTTGCAGAAAAAATAAAGCTAGGAGCAAAAGCCCGAAACTCTTTTAAGAAAGTTACGTATTCATCCCGATCATCTGGATCTATATATTCAAAATCAGTATGAATATGATTCGTTCCTCTTCTATTAGCCTCAGCAACTGTCTCTTCAAATACTCTTTGCTTCACTTCCTCATTCGTAAAAATGGTATGAGCTAATGTGTCGCTAAAAGCACCTTCTTCAATATTGACTATTATAACAACTTCTTCCACGTTATTTGCCGCAGCAACTTCTGGCAACCTTCCCCAATCCATTTTAGTCAATGATCCATCTCTTTTAACTTCAAAAGCAAATGGCATCATGTAGGTTAATAGAGAGGCTACATTTTCTACTTGGCTAATAACTGTTTCAGATGGTGCCTCGGTATACCATTCCACATATAAATTGGTTTCAATCATTGGCCGATTTGGACTTGGAGTAGAGGGTAGGACTAATGATTGTCCAACGACCAATACATCCTGGTTCGGCAAGCCATTGATGGAAGCAATAGTAGCCGCACTAGTACCATTTTGTCTTGCAATAGAATATAAGCTATCACCTAACTTAACTGTATAAATCATCGCATCACTCCTTCAAATCAGAATATGCACGTTATCTACAAAACATGCTAAAATACGCGTAAGGAGTTGACTCCAAATGGATGAATATTATATGAATTTAGCAATTGAGGAAGCAAAAAAGGCTGCTGCCATAGGTGAGGTTCCGATCGGAGCTATTATCGTACATAAAAATGAGGTAATTGGGAGTGCCTACAATCTACGAGAAACGACCCAAAATGCAACGACACATGCAGAACTTCTGGCTATTCAAGAGGCATGTGCCAAAATTGGTAGCTGGAGACTCGAAGAAACAACCCTTTATGTTACTTTAGAGCCTTGCCCTATGTGTGCAGGAGCAATATTACAGTCACGTATCCCTCGAGTAGTATATGGTGCGAGAGACATGAAGGCAGGGTGTGTAGCCTCTCTGTATACGCTTTTAAATGATACTCGATTCAACCATGTCTGTGAGGTAACGGAAGGGGTTCTTGCGGAAACCTGTGGTAACTTACTAACGACTTTCTTTCGAGAGCTACGACTAAAGAAAAAGAACCAAAAACGCTTAGAACTCTAGGCGTTTTTGGTTCTTACTTTTATATCATTAAAAGTATCTTATAACGGATCATTTGCCTGTCGGGGCAGAGATAGGTGCTTGCGCTTTTCTTTTTGGCTAGCTCCAGCACCTTGTCCCTCGGGGTCAAATGAATAAAAGTTCTGGTGGCTGAAGAGCTGCCTCCTCACTTTTCCCCATTTGCCTGTCGGGGCAGACATAGGCGGTTCCGCTTTTCTTTATTTAATAATTGTTTTTCCGCCCATGTATGGTTGTAGGACCTCTGGGATTTTAACTGATCCATCTGGTTGCTGATAATTTTCTAGGATGGCAGCTACTGTGCGTCCGATTGCTAGTCCACTACCGTTTAATGTGTGTACAAACTCAGGTTTAGCACCCGGTTCTCTTCTAAAACGGATTCCAGCACGACGAGCTTGGAAGTCCTCGAAGTTACTGCATGAAGAAATTTCTTTATATTCGCCATAGCTTGGTAACCATACTTCAATATCATACTTCTTCGCTGCAGTGAATCCAAGATCTGCTGTGCACATACGTAGCACACGATATGGAAGTCCTAAAAGCTGAAGAACCTTTTCTGCATGTCCTGTTAGAAGGTCCAATTGCTCGTATGAATCCTCTGGTTTAACAAAACGTACCAGCTCAACTTTATTAAATTGATGCTGACGGATTAGCCCGCGTGTATCTCTACCTGCAGAACCAGCCTCTGAACGGAAACAAGCACTAAAAGCAGTAAAGGCTTGTGGAAGATCAGCTCCATCTAAAATTTCATCCCGGTAGAAGTTAGTTACTGGCACCTCAGCCGTTGGGATTAAGAAATAATCCTCCTCGTTAACTAAGAAAGCATCCTCTTCAAACTTTGGAAGCTGTCCAGTACCTGTTAGGCTCATACGGTTTGCCATATATGGTGGTAGCATTTCTTCATAGCCATGCTCTTCTGAATGAAGGTCCATCATGAAATTCCATAGCGCGCGCTCTAATCTTGCCCCTAAACCACGGTAAAAAGCAAAACGGCTTCCAGTTACTTTTGCAGCTCGTTCAAAGTCCACAATTTTTAAATCTGTGGCGATATCCCAATGAGCCTTTGTATCAAAGTTAAACGCAGGGACCTCTCCCCATTTACGAATTTCAACATTATCATCCTCAGAATCGCCAATTGGAACGTCATCATGTGGAATATTTGGAATGCGCATCATCATATATTCAAATTTTTCTTCTACCTGGCGTAGTTCTTCATCTAATGCTTTAATCTCATCGCCTACTTCACGCATGCGAGCGATTACATCATCAGCATTCTCTTTATTTCGTTTCATTTGTGAGATTTTTTGAGAAACCTCGTTTCTTTCTGCCTTTAGTACTTCTGTTTTTGCTATTAATTCTCTACGCTTTTGGTCTAAAGGAAGAAATTGATCGAACTCGGAGATATCTTCTCCACGCTTCGCAAGTTTAGCTTTCACTTCTTCATAATTATCACGTACAAATTTTACATCTAACATATGATTTCCTCCTCTTGATATTTTTGGCCTATTAACCAGATTTAAATTCATAAAAAACGACAAAAAAGCCCCCATCCCTTATAAAAGGGACGAGAGCTACCCGCGTTGCCACCCTGATTGATCTGACATCTCAGATCCACTTGTCTAATAACGGCTTTTCAACCGGCCACAGCTTACCTATTTTTCAGCTGCGCAACTCAAAGGACGGATTCACAAGCGCTTTTATCAGCTCCCACCAGCCGCTGACTCTCTAAAAAAAACTTACTTGCTACTACTTCCTATCATCGTTTTTTAAATCATGAAATTAACCATACTTTACTATAGGTTGACCGGTTTGGCAAGCGATTCCTGAACCATTTGTATAAAATAGGCAGTTATACGATGATCATTTGTTAATTCGGGATGAAAGGAGCATCCCAATATATGATTCTGTCTTGCCATTACGATTCGTTCTTCATGGGTAGCAAGAATTTCTACACTCTTATCTACTTCGACAATATGTGGAGCCCTTATAAAAATGGCTGGAAAATCAGTCGCTATCCCTTGAATATCTAAATTAGTTTCAAAGCTATCCACCTGACGACCGAAGGAATTTCTTGCGACAGTTGCTTGTAGCACACCAATATGATGTGTATCCTGACCTTGAATTTGCTTTGCTAATAATATTAGACCAGCACAAGTACCAAATATAGGCTTGCCTGAATCTGCAAACTGCTTTAAACAACCTAGTAAATCAAAACGGTCTATAAGCTTGCGCATTGCGGTACTTTCTCCACCAGGTAGGATTAAGCCATCTATTCCTTTCAAGTCTTCTTTTGTTTTAATCTTTACTGCTTTTGCTCCGCATTCCTCCACTGAACGGATATGTTCCGTAACAGCTCCTTGAAGAGCAAGCACTCCTATTGTGACCATCTTACCACCCTCGATCTTGCATACGCTCAGCAGTTGATAAACGAGAAATCTCTATTCCCTTCATAGGGATTCCTAAATCCTTTGAAATCTCCACTAATAATTTATAATCTTGATAATGAGTAGTTGCCTCTACAATAGCGCGAGCAAATTTCTCTGGATTATCGGATTTAAATATACCTGAACCGACAAACACTCCATCTGCTCCTAGCTCCATCATTAGTGCAGCATCTGCTGGAGTTGCAACTCCTCCTGCTGCGAAATTTACTACTGGTAATTTTCCTTTGTGCTTAATTTGCAATAAAATTTCATATGGTGCTCCAAGAATTTTTGCCTCTGTCATTAATTCATCCTCATCCATATGCACAATCTTTCTCACTTGGGCATTTACCTTACGCAAATGACGAACTGCTTCTACAATATTCCCTGTCCCAGGCTCCCCTTTTGTGCGAAGCATGGATGCACCTTCTCCTATACGTCGAGCAGCCTCTCCCAGGTCCTTACACCCACAAACAAATGGAACAGTAAACTCACTTTTTCGAAGGTGATACTCCTCATCCGCTGGGGTCAGTACTTCTGATTCGTCAATATAATCCACACCCATTGCTTCAAGCATTCTGGCTTCCGTGATGTGTCCAATACGCGCTTTAGCCATGACTGGAATCGTTACAGCACTCATTACCTCTTCCATTATGCGAGGATCGGCCATACGAGCCACTCCGCCCGCAGCACGAATATCAGATGGCACACGTTCTAATGCCATAACTGCCACGGCTCCTGCTGCCTCTGCAATACGAGCCTGCTCCGCATTAATAACATCCATTATAACTCCACCCTTTTGCATCTCAGCCATACCTCTTTTTACTAGCTCTGTTCCTGTCATATGTAAATTCATCCTATATACCTCCTAATTGTTATAAAATTTAGTATAATGGTATTTGACCATATGAAAAGTGCCAGAAACAATAAAATGAACATGGTCAGATTGGATGATACAATGGATTTTCTCATGCTTCCTTTAGAAAAGAACACAAATCTGCCATTATATGAACAATTATATAAATTTTTAAAAGATGCCATTGTGCAAGGTCATATTAAGGAAGGAGAAAAGCTTCCATCTAAAAGAAAGCTAGCTGAATACCTAGATCTAAGTCAAACAACGATCGAGCTTTCCTATAGTCAGCTTGTCGCAGAAGGATATATTAATTCGGAGCCAAGAAAAGGGTATTTTGTCCAAAACATAGAAGAGCTAGCTCTGATTGAAAAGGAAGATACTCCTGTTGGAAAAGAAGAGAAAGCTACTTCCTTCCATATAGACTTCTCACCGGGAAAGATAGATGAAGATTCTTTTCCTTTTACTCTTTGGAGAAAATACGCAAAAGAATTAGCTCATGAAGACCATAAAGATCTATTGCAGCTAGGACATCCTCAGGGAGACTATATACTAAGACAACAAATATCGTCCTATCTTTATCAATCCCGTGGTGTAAAAAGCAGACCAGAGCAAATTATTTTAGGATCAGGTACAGAACAACTCATGCCACTTCTCGTTCGTCTTCTTGGTGACAAAGCCGTTTATGGTTACGAAAATCCTGGGTATCCATTATCCCATCACCTTTTTTTAGAGAATGAGGAAAAGTCTGTTGCTGTTCCAGTAGACGAGGAAGGGTTAGTGGTGGAGGAGCTGGAGAAAACTAATACAACGGTTATGTATGTTACACCATCTCATCAATTTCCAACTGGTTCTGTTATGTCAGCCTCACGCAGAAGTCAACTGCTAGCATGGGCTTATCAGGAAGAGAAACGATATATTATTGAAGATGATTATGACAGTGAGTTTAGATATACAGGAAAACCAATACCTTCTTTACAAGGTATGGATCAAAACGACCGTGTAATTTACTTAAGCACATTTTCGAAGTCTCTCATGCCCTCCTTAAGGATTGCCTACGCTGTCCTTCCAAACACGCTTATAAAGCAATATAAGGACAAATACTATTATTATTCTGCTACTGTACCACGCATGGATCAGCATATACTTGCAAAATTTATGGAGGACGGTCACTTTGCAAAGCACTTAAATAAAATGCGTAAAATTTATAAAAGAAAGCTGGAAATTGTCACGAAGACACTTTCAGAGTATGAGCCTATTGTTAAACTTTCAGGGGAACAGGCAGGAATGCATCTTCTATTAACCATCCAGACAGATAGGAAGGAAGAGGAGCTTGTTTCTCTTGCCCAACAAGCTAACATTCAAATCTATGGTTTGCATAAGTATATAACCTCTCCCATTGACGAAACTGTTCCAAGGTTAGTTTTAGGTTTCGGTGGACTAGATTTTACAAATCTTTCGTCCTCCATACATGAACTTATGCGGGCAATCAAAATAGAGAAGTCATAACATCCATTGCAAACTAAAAGCACTGAAACCCATATAGAGTTTCAGTGCTTTTTTATAGAGATTTAAAATAAACCACCAACAAAATCTGTTGTACTATCCCATAATCCGCTAAAGAATTTGCCGATGCCTTGTAGCATTAAACTAAACCAACCTGCTTTTTCTACAGCTTCTGTTGTTACTACATCAACACTTCCTTGATCGCCAGTAATGTACCCATAATCAGTACCTTCAGATTTTTCAAGATGGACTTTTCCTACTACTGTGTCCTTCTTGACTTCTGCTTCTAGCTTGTCTTCTAATGGAGTGAAAACAGGCTTGTACAGATCTTTATCACTGGATTTGATCAGCATAGAGATAGGTTCTTTCACTGCAATTGCAACCGTATCTTCTTTTCCTTTATTTACTTTCAAAGTTTTATGACCAGGAATTTTATATCCTTCGGGTATTAGCTCTACTTTAGTAAATTGGGCAAAACCAAAATCAAATAACGCTCTAGTTGCGTCAAATCTAGCTTCATAACTTCCTTTTCCGTTAGCGTCTACTGCTTTCATGACTACAGCGATTACTCTCATACCGTTTCTTTCAGCAGTTCCGGTAAAGGAATGTCCTGCAAAATCTGTTGTTCCTGTTTTCAAACCATCTACGCCTTCATATTCGTAAACTAGTCCTGGTAGCATCCAGTTCCAGTTACTCATTTTGATAGCATCCGATGTGCCCTCGCGAAAAATTTTATGAGGAATCTTTGTTGTCTCTAACACTTCTGGATAGTCTTTCATCAGAAGATAAGCTAATTTTGCCACCGAGCTAGCAGGCATGACATTTTCATCTGTTGCTCCTGTGCTTGCCGGATGCATGCCTTGTAAATCTGCGTTGTTTAAGCCTGTTGAATTTACAAATTTATAGTTTTCTAAGCCCATTTCTGAAGCTTTTTCATTCATTAACTTCACAAAGTTTTCTTCAGTTCCAGCAATTGTTTCTGCTATTGCAATAGTTGCTGCATTGGCTGAATAGATTGCCATTGCTTCATATAATTCACGAATTGAATAAGTACCATCCTCGCGTAGAGGCACGTTACTTAGACGACGATCTTGAGAAATTTTATATGTATATTCATTTACTGAATATTGTTGTTCCCATGAAATTTTACCTTCTTCTATTGCTTCAAAAAGAAGATATTCGGTCATCATTTTTGTCATACTTGCAATTCCTAAAGCTGCATCTGCATTTTGCTCAAAAAGAATTTTTCCAGAATCAGCATCTACTAAGATTGCTGCATCAACATTTAAATTTAAACTTTCCTCTGCTTTTGTGTTAGTTGGCATTCCACCTACTAAAGACACAAGCAACATCGGAAGTACTAGCCACTTTACCATTGTTGTTTTCCAATATTTCTTCACTACTGTACCTCCACTTTTTCTATTATCAATGCTCATTTTATCATACTTTTTGAACTAGGTGCATAACACTTTAAAAAAGCACCCATTCGGCCTATATATAGACGTGAAATGGGTGCGAAAGTTTCTACTTATTTTAAGAGATAGAGTAGTTTGGTGCTTCTTTTGTTATTTGTACATCGTGTGGGTGACTTTCTCGTAGGCCAGCACCAGTCATGCGAATAAATTGTGCATTTTCTCGTAGGTCTTCTAAAGTACCTGTACCACAATACCCCATACCTGCTCGAACTCCACCAAGAAGCTGATGAATTGTATCAGAAAGTGGACCTTTGTATGGAAGACGACCTTCAATACCTTCTGGAACTAATTTCTTTGCATCCTCTTGGAAATAGCGATCCTTAGAACCTTTTTCCATTGCAGCAATAGAACCCATTCCTCGGTAAACTTTAAAACGTCTCCCTTGGAAAATCTCTGTTTCCCCTGGGCTTTCCGTAGTTCCAGCAAGTAGACTACCTAGCATAACTACATGTCCTCCAGCAGCTAAAGCTTTTACAATATCACCAGAGAATTTAATACCGCCATCGGCAATAATCGTTTTTCCAGCCTTGCGAGCTTCAGTAGCACAATCATAGATAGCTGTAATTTGTGGCACACCAACTCCTGCTACTACACGAGTAGTACAAATTGAACCTGGACCAATCCCGACTTTCACCACATCTGCACCAGCTTCGTATAAAGCCTTTGTAGCAGCACCAGTTGCGACATTTCCAGCAATAATATCTAAATCTGGATAGGTTGCTCTTATTTCCTTCACTACATCTATTACGCCCTTAGAATGTCCGTGAGCTGTATCAATAACAATTACATCTACCTGTGCAGCCACTAACTTTTGTACACGAATCATTGTATCACTTGTTACTCCAACTGCAGCTCCTACTAACAATCGACCGTGTTGATCCTTAGCAGCGTTAGGAAACTCAATTACTTTTTCAATGTCTTTAATAGTTATTAAGCCTTTAAGGATTCCGTTATCATCAACGATTGGTAATTTTTCTATTTTGTATTGTTGAAGGATTTTTTCAGCTTGTTCTAATGTAGTACCAACTGCAGCAGTCACTAACTGTTCTTTAGTCATTACTTCATTAATTGGTAAAGAATAATCTTGAATGAAACGTAGGTCACGATTCGTAATTATTCCAACTAGTTTTAGTTCTTCTTCATTATTTACTATAGGAACCCCAGAGATGCGGTATTTCCCCATTAAATGCTCTGCATCATAAACTTGATGAGTCGGTGTTAGATAAAAAGGATCCGTGATAACGCCATTCTCTGAACGTTTAACTGTTTCCACTTGTTCTGCTTGTTCCTCAATGCTCATGTTTTTATGAATAATTCCTAGTCCACCTTGGCGTGCCATAGCAATAGCCATTTTCGCCTCTGTAACAGTATCCATACCAGCACTGATCACCGGAATATTTAATTTGATTTTTGATGTTAAGTGTACTGATAAATTAATATCCTTTGGTAAAACCTCTGATTGAGCTGGAACTAATAAAACATCGTCGAATGTTAAACCTTCTTTTTGAAATTTCGATTCCCACATTACGCTGACTTCCTCCTCTATAATTAAATATTATTACAAGGTTATCAGCGGGCACATAGACTGTCAAGAATCGATAAATAATATATATATTCCGACTTTTCTTGCAATTATTTTATTACTTTGTCTATTAAAAGATTAAAAACTATTAAGTTGAAACTAGGTTTGAGTCCATAACACCTATTTTAATAGATAAATATATAAACTGAACTTTCTCTAAGAGTAATATCGATATTTATATGCTTTTAATTGATGTCTGCTCTGACAGACGCTTCCTGTGGCGTGAGCATTAGACCGCACAGGTGTGATGTATTATCTGCCTCACTATACCTGCTTGTGTCACTGCCTATTGGTAAGTATTTTACTGGTAGATTGCTATATATATCATTAATTTTTACCTATGTAATATTCTTATGAAAGTTTATTTGAAACTAGAAAATCGCAAAGAGCTTCTAAGCTATTCTCACATCTGTGGTTAGGGAGAGTGATAGCCTTCGGCTTGTTCCTTTAAAAATAAAAAGACCAAACAAAAAAGCCGCCACCGATTACTCGGTAACGACTTTCTTTGGTGCCCAGCGACGTCCTACTCTTGCAGGGGCGACCCTCCAACTACCATCGGCGGCTGCGAAACCAGATGGGCGGCAGATTTCTTCGTCAGCCGCAGTCGTTCGGTTCTCGCGTATGCCATACGCTCCGAGCCTCTCTTCCTTGCTTCCTCGAACTCTTTGCCCCTCCGGCTTCTCGCCTACTTGCTTAGGGAGAGAGTGCCTTCGGCTTTTTTTTTCATTTTAAACAAAACAAAAAAGCCGCCACCGATTACTCGGTGACGACTTCCTTTAGTTGCCCAGCGACGTCCTACTCTTGCAGGGGGAGACCCCCAACTACCATCGGCGCTGAAGAGCTTAACTTCCGTGTTCGGTATGGGAACGGGTGTGACCTCTTCGCCATCATCACTAGACTTTTGAGTTGTTCACTCAAAACTGGATAAAAGACATCATATTAGAAACAAACCATTTGGTTAAGTCCTCGATCGATTAGTATTCGTCAGCTGCACGTGTCGCCACGCTTCCACCCCGAACCTATCTACCTCATCGTCTTTGAGGGATCTTACTTACTTGCGTAATGGGAAATCTCATCTTGAGGGGGGCTTCGTGCTTAGATGCTTTCAGCACTTATCCCGTCCACACATAGCTACCCAGCGATGCCCTTGGCAGAACAACTGGTACACCAGCGGTGTGTCCATCCCGGTCCTCTCGTACTAAGGACAGCTCCTCTCAAATTTCCTACGCCCACGACGGATAGGGACCGAACTGTCTCACGACGTTCTGAACCCAGCTCGCGTACCGCTTTAATGGGCGAACAGCCCAACCCTTGGGACCGACTACAGCCCCAGGATGCGATGAGCCGACATCGAGGTGCCAAACCTCCCCGTCGATGTGGACTCTTGGGGGAGATAAGCCTGTTATCCCCGGGGTAGCTTTTATCCGTTGAGCGATGGCCCTTCCATGCGGAACCACCGGATCACTAAGCCCGTCTTTCGACCCTGCTCGACTTGTAGGTCTCGCAGTCAAGCTCCCTTCTGCCTTTACACTCTTCGAATGATTTCCAACCATTCTGAGGGAACCTTTGGGCGCCTCCGTTACACTTTAGGAGGCGACCGCCCCAGTCAAACTGCCCGCCTGACACTGTCTCCTACCCGGGTTACGGGTATGGGTTAGAATTTCAATACAACCAGGGTAGTATCCCACCGACGCCTCCTCCGAAGCTGGCGCTCCGGGCTCTAAGGCTCCTACCTATCCTGTACAAGTTGCACCAAAATTCAATATCAAGCTACAGTAAAGCTCCACGGGGTCTTTCCGTCCTGTCGCGGGTAACCTGCATCTTCACAGGTACTATAATTTCACCGAGTCTCTCGTTGAGACAGTGCCCAGATCGTTACGCCTTTCGTGCGGGTCGGAACTTACCCGACAAGGAATTTCGCTACCTTAGGACCGTTATAGTTACGGCCGCCGTTTACTGGGGCTTCAATTCGCACCTTCGCTTGCGCTAAGCACTCCTCTTAACCTTCCAGCACCGGGCAGGCGTCAGCCCCTATACTTCACCTTACGGTTTTGCAGAGACCTGTGTTTTTGCTAAACAGTCGCCTGGGCCTATTCACTGCGGCTCTTCTAGGCTATTCACCCAAAAGAGCACCCCTTCTCCCGAAGTTACGGGGTCATTTTGCCGAGTTCCTTAACGAGAGTTCTCTCGCTCACCTTAGGATTCTCTCCTCGACTACCTGTGTCGGTTTGCGGTACGGGCACCTCCCACCTCGTTAGAGGCTTTTCTTGGCAGTGTGAAATCAGGAACTCCGGACATACGTCCTTGCCATCACAGCTCAATGTTACAGAGTGCGGATTTGCCTACACTCACACCTCACTGCTTGGACGTGCATAACCAACAGCACGCTTACCCTATCCTACTGCGTCCCCCCATCACTCAAACGGTGGGGTGGTGGTACAGGAATATCAACCTGTTGTCCATCGTCTACGCCTATCGGCCTCGACTTAGGTCCCGACTAACCCTGAGCGGACGAGCCTTCCTCAGGAAACCTTAGTCATACGGTGGATGGGATTCTCACCCATCTTTCGCTACTCATACCGGCATTCTCACTTCTAAGCGCTCCACCAGTCCTTCCGGTCTGACTTCAACGCCCTTAGAACGCTCTCCTACCACTGATACCAAAGGTATCAATCCACAGCTTCGGTGATTTGTTTAGCCCCGATACATTTTCGGCGCAGCGTCACTCGACCAGTGAGCTATTACGCACTCTTTAAATGATGGCTGCTTCTAAGCCAACATCCTGGTTGTCTAAGCAACGCCACATCCTTTTCCACTTAACAAATACTTTGGGACCTTAGCTGGTGGTCTGGGCTGTTTCCCTCTTGACTACGGATCTTATCACTCGCAGTCTGACTCCCAAACATAAATCATTGGCATTCGGAGTTTGTCTGAATTCGGTAACCCGGGATGGGCCCCTAGTCCAAACAGTGCTCTACCTCCAAGATTCTAACGTTTGAGGCTAGCCCTAAAGCTATTTCGGAGAGAACCAGCTATCTCCAGGTTCGATTGGAATTTCTCCGCTACCCACACCTCATCCCCGCACTTTTCAACGTGCGTGGGTTCGGACCTCCAGTAAGTGTTACCTCACCTTCATCCTGGACATGGGTAGATCACCTGGTTTCGGGTCTACGACCACATACTCATTCGCCCTATTCAGACTCGCTTTCGCTGCGGCTCCGTCTTCTCAACTTAACCTCGCATGTAATCGTAACTCGCCGGTTCATTCTACAAAAGGCACGCCATCACCCGTTAACGGGCTTTGACTATTTGTAGGCACACGGTTTCAGGGTCTATTTCACTCCCCTTCCGGGGTGCTTTTCACCTTTCCCTCACGGTACTGGTTCACTATCGGTCACTAGGTAGTATTTAGCCTTGGGAGATGGTCCTCCCGGATTCCGACGGAATTTCACGTGTTCCGCCGTACTCAGGATACACTCTGGAGGGAATGAACTTTTGACTACGGGGCTTTTACCCTATCCTGCGGACCTTTCCAGATCGCTTCGTCTAGCTCATTCTTTTGTAACTCCGTATAGAGTGTCCTACAACCCCAAGAGGCAAGCCTCTTGGTTTGGGCTCTTCCCGTTTCGCTCGCCGCTACTCAGGGAATCGAATTTTCTTTCTCTTCCTCCAGGTACTTAGATGTTTCAGTTCCCTGGGTGTGTCTCAGATGCGCTATGTATTCACGCAAATGTACTGCCCCATTACGGGCAGTGGGTTTCCCCATTCGGAAATCTTCGGATCGAAGCTCACTTACAGCTCCCCGAAGCATATCGGTGTTAGTGCCGTCCTTCATCGACTCCTAGTGCCAAGGCATCCACCGTGCGCCCTTATTAACTTAACCTAAAAGTTAAAAGTACTACACTTGCAATCACGTAAGTGATCACAATTTGAATATCTTGCGTTTGTTTCTTTTTTTGATGTCGTTTTATCCAGTTTTCAAAGAACAAGTTAAAAAGCTTTAAATGCTCATATAGAATGAACATTCAAAACTGAACTGCAAAACGTTAAGATACAGATAAAGATCTGTATTCCGAATATATCCTTAGAAAGGAGGTGATCCAGCCGCACCTTCCGATACGGCTACCTTGTTACGACTTCACCCCAATCATCTGTCCCACCTTCGGCGGCTGGCTCCCAAAAGGGTTACCCCACCGACTTCGGGTGTTACAAACTCTCGTGGTGTGACGGGCGGTGTGTACAAGGCCCGGGAACGTATTCACCGTGGCATGCTGATCCACGATTACTAGCGATTCCGGCTTCATGTAGGCGAGTTGCAGCCTACAATCCGAACTGAGAACGGTTTTATGGGATTTGCTCACCCTCGCGGGGTTGCGACCCTCTGTACCGTCCATTGTAGCACGTGTGTAGCCCAGGTCATAAGGGGCATGATGATTTGACGTCATCCCCACCTTCCTCCGGTTTATCACCGGCAGTCACCTTAGAGTGCCCAACTGAATGCTGGCAACTAAGATCAAGGGTTGCGCTCGTTGCGGGACTTAACCCAACATCTCACGACACGAGCTGACGACAACCATGCACCACCTGTCACCGCTGTCCCCGAAGGGAAAAGCCTATCTCTAGGCCGGTCAGCGGGATGTCAAGACCTGGTAAGGTTCTTCGCGTTGCTTCGAATTAAACCACATGCTCCACCGCTTGTGCGGGCCCCCGTCAATTCCTTTGAGTTTCAGTCTTGCGACCGTACTCCCCAGGCGGAGTGCTTAATGCGTTAGCTGCAGCACTAAGGGGCGGAAACCCCCTAACACTTAGCACTCATCGTTTACGGCGTGGACTACCAGGGTATCTAATCCTGTTTGCTCCCCACGCTTTCGCGCCTCAGCGTCAGTTACAGACCAGAAAGCCGCCTTCGCCACTGGTGTTCCTCCAAATCTCTACGCATTTCACCGCTACACTTGGAATTCCGCTTTCCTCTTCTGTACTCAAGTCCCCCAGTTTCCAATGACCCTCCACGGTTGAGCCGTGGGCTTTCACATCAGACTTAAAGGACCGCCTGCGCGCGCTTTACGCCCAATAATTCCGGACAACGCTTGCCACCTACGTATTACCGCGGCTGCTGGCACGTAGTTAGCCGTGGCTTTCTAATGAGGTACCGTCAAGGTACGAGCAGTTACTCTCGTACTTGTTCTTCCCTCACAACAGAGTTTTACGATCCGAAAACCTTCTTCACTCACGCGGCGTTGCTCCATCAGACTTTCGTCCATTGTGGAAGATTCCCTACTGCTGCCTCCCGTAGGAGTCTGGGCCGTGTCTCAGTCCCAGTGTGGCCGATCACCCTCTCAGGTCGGCTACGCATCGTCGCCTTGGTGAGCCGTTACCTCACCAACTAGCTAATGCGCCGCGGGCCCATCCTGTAGTGACAGCCGAAACCGTCTTTTAACATTTCCTCATGTGAGGGAATGGATTATTCGGTATTAGCCCCGGTTTCCCGGAGTTATCCCAATCTACAGGGCAGGTTGCCCACGTGTTACTCACCCGTCCGCCGCTAAATCAGAAGAAGCAAGCTTCTTCATCATCCGCTCGACTTGCATGTATTAGGCACGCCGCCAGCGTTCGTCCTGAGCCAGGATCAAACTCTCCATAATAGAGAACTTAAAAAGCTCATTTTGTTTTGCTGGCATCATCATTAAATGATGTCAAAATTGTTTTGCGTCAATCAAGCCGAAGCTTGTTGATGCTGTATGTCTTAACGTTTTGCATGTTCAGTTTTCAATGTTCATTGTGTCGTTTGTTCCGACAGCTTTATTATCATATCAAATTCTTATCTTGTTGTCAACAACTTTATTCAAATTGTTTTTTTGCAAATAAGAATTAAAAATGAGAACTTGATTACTATACCATCCTTTGAACCTATTCGTCAATACTTTTTAAGAATAAACTTTAGAACTATTTAAAGTATGAGAATCACTTATATAAGTTCTAAGTGATTCTTCTATATAACAGCCGTTTTAAAAAGGTTCTAGTGCTTGAGTTACCTTCTTTAATTTAGAAGGGTACTTCATTATCTTATCAATTGATTACACTTTCAATATGCAAGGATCTCTTTCCTGCCAAATCAATTATATGGCCAGTTTCCAAGAGACGGATCATAGGTCTCATTGGAGAATCTCTATGAATAA
Source organism: Psychrobacillus sp. FSL W7-1457 (assembly GCF_038593405.1). Classification (NCBI taxonomy): domain Bacteria; kingdom Bacillati; phylum Bacillota; class Bacilli; order Caryophanales; family Bacillaceae; genus Psychrobacillus; species Psychrobacillus sp. FSL W7-1457. Next base: position 9,782 of record NZ_CP151993.1, on the reverse strand, counting down.
AGATAATCTCTCCCAGTTCTCCATCTGACAATCTCACCTTTGTGGAAATAGGTAAGTCACAGACAAGCGAGATGAGAGCATTGACTACTTCTATATTATACTTACCAAACTCTTCTTCTTTAATCATCTCTAACACTTTAAAAGAGGAAGCTTTAGCCCGATATATTCGTTCTGATGTCATTGCATGATAAACATCAGCCACAGCTATAATCTGAGAGAATAGAGATATATTGTTCATTCTTTCTCCTTTTGGATAACCACTTCCATCTAATCTTTCATGGTGCTGAAAGATTGCTAGTTTCATCTCTGGCTTCAGTAAAGGACTATCTTTAATAGCTTGGAAGCTAAAAATAGTATGTTTTTTGATTTCGGAAAACTCATTTTCCGTAAGTGGCGTCTTTTTGTCTCGAATCTTATAGTTTACCTTGGCCATTCCAGCGTCAGCTAATAAGCCAGCAGTCGCTATTTGGTTGATAAGACCCGGCTCGTAACGAAGCTTTTTAGCAATAGCTCCCGATAATATGCCTACAGCTATAGAATGGTGAGCTACATATTTATCCATAGAAGAAAAACTATTTAAAAGAGAAAATATATGCTTCTCCTGCATCGCACGATCTACTAAAGGCATAACAATATTTCTTAGTTTTGCTACATCAACCTTAATTCCTGTTTCCCATGCAGTAAACTCTTTAAAGAAGTTATTTACTGCTTGGTTATATAAGGTATTAAAGTTTGTTTTATTCGATAAGGAGTTACTATTTTTCTGCTCATCTACTTGTTTTTTATTGTTTAACTCGAGAATTTCTTCTTCTGACCTATTAAAGATATTTTCAACAGAGATAGGTACTTTAATAATATTAAATGCTCTTAGTACCTCAATATGCTCCCTAGAAACTTTTGTATCTTTACGCACAACTGGGGACTTTGTATTCACAAACAGATCTTCGGCTATTATACTACCAATTCTAACCTCTTCTAGATTTTGTAAGATATATTCCATTTGTTACCCTGCTTTTTCTTTTATTTTCCTTAATTATACTAAATTCTATTGATTCTTGTATATGGGAATTCTATGTTTCTATAATTAATATAAATCGTATTTACACTTAGCTGCAGTTATCTAACTAAAAAAACTACCCTTAAACAATGTCTAAGGGTAGTTTTTACTTATTCTTCTATTTCTTCTGTTGAGGATGAATCTTCATCAGGAGTAACAGCTGCTTCTTCAATATCAGCATCTATTACTTCTTCTTCCTCTTCTTTTTCTACTTTTGCTACGGTAGCAATTAACTCGCTGCCAGATAATCTCATTAGACGAACACCTTGTGTACTTCGTCCTGTCATAGAAATGTCGTTTACATCCATACGGATCAACATGCCATTAATTGTGATTAGCATCAAGTCTTCAGAGCCATCTACTGCCTTCACGGCACATAAAGGTCCATTCTTATCAGTGATTTGGCATGTTTTCACACCCATACCACCTCTAGTTTGCAATCTATACTCAGATTCTGGTGTACGTTTACCATAGCCATTCTCTGTAACCACTAGTATCTCTTGTCCAGGTTCTATAATTTCCATTCCTACTACATAATCGTCATCCTTCAAACGGATTCCTCTTACTCCTCCAGCAGTCCGGCCCATAGAACGTATATCTGTCTCTTCGAATCTTACTAGCTTACCTTGGCGTGTACCTATGATAATCTCTTTTTTACCGTTGGTTAAACGAACTCCTATCAGTTCATCCTCTTCTCGTAAAGAGATAGCTATTAAACCATTAGCACGGATATGTGCAAAACCTGATACTGGTGTTCTTTTTGTTACACCATGCTTGGTCGTAAAGATTAAGTAATTATCTTCTTCGAATGAAGCCATTGGGATCATCGCAGTTACATGCTCGTTTTTCTCAATGCCTAGAAGATTAACCAGTGGCAAGCCTTTTGCTGTGCGGCCATACTCTGGAATTTCAAATCCTCTTGCACGGTATACCTTACCATTATTCGTAAAGAATAGAATCGTATCATGGGTGGATGTGTACAATAAATGCTCAACGAAATCATCTTCATTAGTTCCCATTCCTTGTACCCCACGACCACCACGTTTTTGACTCTTATACGTATTTGCAGGTAAACGTTTAATATACCCTTTATTTGTTAAAGTAAGTACAGAATTTTCTACAGGTATTAGGTCTTCATCTTCAAAGACCTCTGCTCCTCCTGCAACAATCTCCGTACGGCGTTTATCTGCATAGCGATCTTTAATCTCTGTAATTTCTTCACGGATAATTTCAATTACTCGATATTCATTAGCTAAGATGAATTTTAGTTCCTCTATTAATTGAACTAATGCCTTATATTCTTCTTCAATTTTATCGCGCTCTAATCCAGTTAAACGTTGTAAACGCATATCCAGAATCGCTTGTGCTTGTCGTTCTGATAAATCGAACTGCTCCATTAAGCCGTTTTTTGCTATTTCTCCTGTTTGAGAAGAACGAATTAGCTTAATAATTTCATCAATATGATCTAATGCAATTCGTAAACCTTCTAGAATATGCGCGCGGTCTTCAGCCTTGTTCAATTCAAACTGCGTACGGCGACGAATTACTACTTTTTGATGTTCTAGATAATAGTAAAGCATTTCTTTTAGGTTCAACACTTTAGGCTGGTTGTCCACCAACGCTAACATATTAATACCAAAGCTCGATTGAAGTGCAGTTTGTTTGTATAAGTTATTGAGGAGCACGTGAGAATTTGCATCCTTACGAACTTCAATAACAATACGCATTCCGTTTCGATCTGATTCATCAGCCAAATGAGTAATTCCATCAATTTTCTTATCACGTACAAGCTCTGCTATTTTTTCAATTAGACGAGCTTTATTTACTTGATATGGAATTTCTTTAACGATAATTACTTCTTTACCGCTAGGCTTTTGTTCAATCTCGACCTTCGCACGGATTAGGATAGAGCCTTTCCCAGTCTCATAAGCACGACGGATCCCGCTACGGCCCAATATGATACCGCCTGTTGGGAAATCAGGACCAGGAATAATATTCATTAATTCCTCAATAGTGATGGCTGGGTTTTCCGTTAAAGCCAAAACCCCGTCTATTACCTCCCCAAGGTGGTGGGAAGGGATGTTAGTTGCCATACCTACGGCAATTCCTGAAGCTCCATTTACAAGTAAATTCGGATATCTACTTGGTAACACAACTGGCTCTTTTTCTTGACCATCATAGTTATCTTTATAATCTATCGTATTTTTATTTATATCGCGTAATAATTCTAAAGCAATTTTGGACATACGTGATTCTGTATATCGCATAGCTGCTGCTCCGTCTCCATCGACAGATCCAAAGTTACCATGACCGTCTACCAGCATGTAACGATAGCTAAAATCCTGCGCCATACGAACCATTGCATCATAAATGGAGGAGTCACCATGGGGATGGTATTTCCCCATTACGTCTCCTACGATACGAGCAGATTTTTTATGAGGCTTATCTGGTGTATTTCCTAGTTCTTGCATCCCATATAAAATTCGACGATGTACAGGCTTTAACCCGTCTCGTACGTCAGGTAATGCACGGGATACAATAACACTCATCGCATAGTCAAGAAAAGATGTTTTCATTTCTGTACTAATATTGATCCCTCTGACACCTTTATTCGGTATTTCTGACATCCTAAAGACCTCCAGTTAAACGCATTCTTAAATATCTAAATTTTTCACATATACAGCGTTGTCTTCGATAAACTGACGACGTGGTTCTACCTCTTCGCCCATCAGCTGTGTAAAGACTTCGTCTGCCTCCATTGCATTATCCAAGTTAACTTGAAGCAATGTTCGATTATCTGGATCCATCGTTGTTTCCCAAAGTTGGGTCGCATCCATTTCTCCAAGTCCTTTATAACGTTGAATGTTTGGCTTAGACGTTTTAGGCAATCGATCTAAAATTTCTTTTAGTTGTTCATCGTTATAGCAATACTCTACATGCTTTCCTTGTTTCACTTGATATAAAGGTGGTTGTGCTGCATACACATAACCTGCTTCAATCAATGGTCTCATAAATCGGAAGAAGAATGTAAGTAATAATGTTCGAATATGAGCTCCGTCTACATCGGCATCGGTCATGATAATGATTTTATGATAACGAGCTTTTTCTAAAATAAACTCTTCCCCAATGCCAGTGCCTAAAGCTGTAATCATAGTGCGAATCTCTGCATTTCCAAGTATTCTATCTAAACGTGCTTTTTCCACATTTAATATTTTCCCTCGTAATGGAAGAATAGCTTGGTAGTGACGATCTCGCCCTGATTTCGCTGATCCACCTGCTGAGTCACCCTCAACTATATACAATTCGCTATCTGCTGGAATACGGGAAGAACAATCTGCTAATTTCCCTGGTAAACTAGATACCTCTAAAGCTGACTTTCGACGAGTTAATTCTCGTGCTTTTTTCGCAGCTACACGTGCACGAGCAGCCATCAGCCCTTTATCCACAATTTTTCTAGCAATTTGAGGGTTTTCTAATAAAAATCGGTCAAAACCTTCAGCAAACAAACTATTAGTAATAGTGCTTACTTCGGAGTTACCAAGTTTTGTTTTGGTTTGTCCTTCAAATTGAGGATCGGGATGTTTTACTGAAACAATAGCAGTTAAACCTTCTCGTACATCATCACCAGACAAGTTTGTTTCTGAATCTTTTAGTAAACCATTTTTTCTTGCATAATCATTAATTACGCGAGTAAGGGCAGTTTTAAAGCCAGATTCATGTGTTCCGCCTTCATACGTATTAATGTTATTTGCGAAAGATAAAATATTTGATGAATATCCAGCGTTATATTGCATGGCAATTTCAATAGATATTCCGTCTTTCTCGCCTTCTACAAAAATAGCTTCTTCTGTAATTGGCTCTTTTGATTTATTTAGATCCTCTACGTAAGACTTAATACCACCCTCGTAAAGGTATTTAACTGATTTTTCTTGGCCTTCTCGTTCATCTGCAATAGTGATGGTCAAACCACGGTTTAAATAAGCTAATTCTCTTACGCGGTGCGCTAAGATATCATACTCATAAACAGTTGTTTCCGTAAAAATTTGCGAGTCTGCTTTAAATCTTGTAGTAGTTCCTGTTTCTAATGCTTCTCCCGTTACTTCTAAAGGTGAAGCAACAGCTCCTCGTTCAAACTTAATCGTATGAATTTTTCCATCGCGTTTAACATAAACTTCCGTATACTCTGACAAGGCATTTACTACTGATGCACCAACACCATGAAGCCCGCCGGACACTTTATATCCGCCGCCGCCAAACTTACCACCAGCATGAAGAACAGTCATAATAACTTCAACTGCAGGTTTTCCCATTTTTTCTTGGTTATCAACTGGTATACCACGGCCATTGTCTTCCACACGAATCCAATTGTCTTTTTCAATCGTTACAATAATATGATCGCAATAACCAGCGAGCGCCTCATCAATACTGTTATCAACGATTTCCCATACAAGATGGTGAAGTCCTTTAGAGCTAGTAGTCCCTATGTACATTCCGGGACGTTTTCTTACCGCTTCTAAACCTTCTAATACTTGTATCTGATCAGCATCATAAGATGGTTGTAAATCTTTCTCTTCCATTGCCAACTTGCTCACCCACTCTTTCATTACTTTCAATACTGGTGAATTTTATTTTATAACTGCCCCTTGTTCCACATGAAACATCTTTGCTTGTTTAATTGTGTCATGGGCTATTCCTTCAATACTTGTCGTTGTAACAAACGTCTGAACGTCACCATGAATAGTCGTTAATAGATGCGATTGTCGGTAATCATCTAATTCCGATAGAACGTCATCCAGCAATAAAACAGGAGCTTCACCTACCTCCTGTTTTATCAATTCGATTTCGGCTAATTTAAGTGATAAGGCTGTTGTTCTTTGTTGTCCTTGCGAACCATAAGTTTGAACATCATAGTCATTTACAAAAAATTTAAGGTCATCACGATGTGGACCATACAAAGTGACTCCGCGATCTAATTCTCTTTTTTGATTTTCAAATATTTTTGTCTCTAAAGTTGCCTTCATCTGACTTTCTGAATAGTCTGCTTTAATACCTATAGTAGAGTCATATGCAACTGTGAGTTTTTCTAATCCTCGAGAGATCCCAAAATGAATTGGTTCTGCCCACTTTTGAAGTAATTCCATAAATTGGAATCTTTTTTGAATTACTTTTACTGCAGCATTTATATATTGTTCTGTATAAACGTCAAACATGACATCATTTAACTTAGATTGACCTTGATGTTTTTTTAAAATATGGTTTCTTTGCTTTAAAATCTTTTGAAAGTTAAGCAAATCATGTAAATACCTAGGAGATATTTGTCCTATTTCCATATCTAGAAAACGTCTTCTGACTTGAGGACTACCTTTAACCAAAAACAAATCCTCTGGTGCAAACATGACAACATTAAGCTGACCTATGTAGTCACTGAGTCTATTTTGTTCTAGGTGATTCACCTTTGCTTTTTTTCCTTTTTTGGAGAGTATTAATTCCAAGGGGAGTCGTCCATATTTTTTGTGTATATCCCCTATTATTTTACCATACTCTGCTTCCCAGCGTATCAATTCTTTATCATTAGAAGTTCTATGAGACTTCGCCATTGATAATACATATAGGGATTCCATTAAGTTAGTTTTACCTTGGGCATTTTCCCCAATCAACACATTTATTTTGGAGGAAAAATCCAATTCTATTGAATCGTAATTACGGAAGTTTTTAAGCTCAAGTCGTTCAATATACATATTACTCTCCGTTCTCAGGTCCAATCATTAGAAATTTTCCTACTCCTGGAATATTCACTACATCTTTGTTTCTTATTTTTCTACCTCTTCGTTGATCTGCTTCTCCGTTTATATATACGGTATTTTCGCTCAAAAACCATTTAGCCATTCCACCTGAACTTATTGCGTCTGTCATCTTAAGTAATTGACCTAAGGTAATAAATTCCGAATCAAAACGAATCTCTTCCACTAATTATTCAACCTCTTCTCATTTTGTTTATCCCACCATTTTACCCTAATAAAGCAAATAAGTAAAAAAGATAGCCACTATTGGTGACTATCTCTTGTTTATGCTGTTTAGTAAGTTCTTACCGGAAGGATTAATTGCAAGATTGAATCGTCATGTACAGATTTTAAAACAAACGGTCTCATAGTTCCTGCAAAAAGAATTTTAACATCTTGACCATCAATCGCCTTTAGTGCATCCATCATGTATTTAGCACTGAAAGAAATTTTAAGCTCTTCGCCTTCTATAGTTTCCGCAAGAATTTGTTCTTCTACTTTTCCGATTTCAGGAGAGTTGGAGGAAACTTCTAAGGAATTTAAATCTAGAGTTGAAAAACGAACAACATTATTTCTTTCTTCTCGTGCCAATAAGGAAGCACGATCTATTGCTTGCAATAAAGATTTACCGTTAACGACAATAGTTGTTTTATATTCGCTTGGGATCAGTCTAGATGTGTCAGGGTAATTTCCTTCTAACAATCTAGAGTAAAATAATACATCCTCTGTTTTGAATAATATCTGCTGCTGAGTCATAACTATAGCTACTTCAGAAGAAGTTTCTTCTAGAATTTTATTTAATTCATTTAAGCTTTTTCCTGGAATTACTACGCTATATTTTTCTTCAGGTAAATCTTTTAATGCTGTTTTTCTTTTTGCTAGACGATGGCTGTCTGTAGCTACACAGTGGAGCTCCCCATCAATAACCTGCCAATTCACTCCAGTTAATACCGGTCTGCTTTCTGATGTAGAAACAGCAAAAACTGTTTCTTTAATAATAGATTTCAACAAGTCAGAAGGAATGTAGAATTGTCGATCTTCTTCAAGTTGAGGTAACAAAGGATATTCACTAGCATCAATGCCTATTAAGTTAAATTCTGATTTACCCGAACGGATATGTGTGTGGAATTGGTTTGTAACTTCAATTTCTACATCGTTTGTAGGTAATTTACGAACAATCTCACTAAACATTCTTGCTTGGACAACTATTGATCCTGGTTCTACAATTTTTATAATTTGTTCTCCATTTTTTTCAACTGGTATAAATGTTTGGATCGTAATATCTGAATCACTACCAGTTAAATACAAACCTTCTTTTGTTACTTCTAATTTTAATCCAGTCAATATAGGAATTGTTGTTTTAGAACTTACGGCTTTCATTACATCATTTAGTCCATTTAATAGACTATCTCTCATTACTTCAAATTTCATTTTAGTACCTCACTTATATATTTATTATTTATTAAAAGATTAATAGATATAGTAATAGGGCTTGTGGATATGTTGATAAGTGCATATTTCGCTATATTTCGCTACATATCCCCATGTGTATAACTTGTGTTTAAGTATGGATCTAAAATAGGAACTTATCCACAATCTAATTATCTACCGAGGATAGATTTTATTTGCTTAATATCATCCTGCAGGTTCATATCTGTTTTTAGCATCGTTGCTATTTTATCGTGTGCATGAATTACTGTAGTATGATCACGTCCACCAAACTCTTCGCCAATTTTAGGCAATGAGAAATCAGTTAGCTCGCGGGAAAGAAACATAGCTATCTGACGAGGGAATGCGATAGATTTAGTACGCTTTTTTGCAGTAAAATCCTCTAATCTAATATGAAAATGCTCTCCTACAACCTTTTGAATATCTAAGATGGTAATAATTCTTGGACGTGCATTTGGCAGAATATCTTTTAATGCCTCAGCAGCCAAGTCGATATTAATATCTTTATTAACAAGCGAGGAATAGGCCACTACGCGAATAAGTGCACCTTCAAGCTCTCTTATATTCGAGTCAATTTGGTTTGCGATATAGGCCATAACTTCATCAGAAATATCTAAACCGTCTGCGCGTGCTTTTTTACGTAAGATAGCAATTCTTGTTTCTAAATCAGGTGGTGCTATATCTGTTATCAAGCCCCATTCAAAACGGGAGCGTAAACGATCCTCTAAAGTGGGAATCTCTTTAGGTGGTCTGTCACTAGAGATAACAATTTGTTTAGATTCTTCATGTAATGCATTAAAAGTATGAAAAAATTCTTCTTGAGTTGATTCTTTTCCGGCAAGGAACTGAATATCATCTATTAAGAGAACATCTACGTTTCGATACTTATTTCGGAAGTCTACTGCTTTGTTATCGCGAATAGAATTAATAAATTCGTTCGTGAATTTTTCAGAAGATAAATAAACCACTTTTGCATTCGGATTGTGTTCTTGAACATAGTGTCCAATCGCGTGCATTAAGTGGGTTTTTCCTAATCCAACTCCTCCGTAAATGAAAAGAGGATTATATGCTTTTGCAGGTGCTTCTGCTACAGCTAAAGAGGCAGCATGGGCAAAACGGTTACCAGAACCAATGACAAAAGTATCAAATGTATTTTTTGAGTTAAGCATTCCAGGAGAAAAGTCTGGCTGATCATCTGGAGTAACCGGTGTTTTTGGCTTTGGTATTTCAAAGTCATCAAAGTCCTGACCCTTAGGTACTACAAAAGAAATTAATAGTTCATTGCCAGTAAGTTCAGTAAGAATGCCAGCAATTAAATGAACATAGTGATTTTCGAGCCAATCCCTAGCAAAGGAATTGGGCGCAGCTATGGTTACAGTGTCTCCCTTATAAGAAAGCATCTTTGTTGATTTTAACCAGGTTTCGAAGCTTGGTTTCGATGTTTTCTTTTCTACTTCAGAGAGAACTTTAGCCCAAAGTTCTTCAAAGTGTTCCAA